>CAWKGD010000001.1:0-263302 GCA_963849105.1 uncultured Acidimicrobiaceae bacterium
TGGACCACTCTTTTTGGCAGAGGCGGCCTGGGTTTCCGCGACCTACTCAGAGTGATTAACGAACGACCTGGGTCAGTTCGCGACGAGCGCGCTGAGTCGGTCGAAGGCATTCTCGATCCCGCGGCGGATCTCCGCCTCCCCGTTGTCGTAGGTGGCGATGCGTGCCTCGGGCACGTTCACATGGACGCGGACCTCTGACGTGCCTGCGTCAGCGCTCACGATCTCCAGTGATCCTTCGTAGCCGTCGCCGGAGTTGCCGCGCCAATCGACCCGGTGAGCCGCGTCGTCCGCGTCCCACGAGCTCGTCAGCGTGTACGGATGCCCATGCGACTCGCCTTCGAGCTCGACGCCTGCTCCGGCGCCGCCCATCGATCGGGCGACGGACACCATCGGAAGCCACTCGCCGAGCCGACTGGTGTCGACGACCACGGCCCAGACGGCCTCGGCGCTGGCCGAGAGCTTTCGAGATCCGGCAAAGTCCATGGCACGCTCCTCCAACGCCGCTTGCTCACCGAGAACGCGTGATCGCGCCCGGACGTCGCGGGATTGATCCTAGGGCGAGGGTGCCGTCTCAACCGAAGGTCGAATTACACGCACACATCTATGGGAAGGACCACTCAGGTGCCAACCGGCGTCGCGACGCGCGGTGAGATCTCGACTCTCGGCTCCTCAGCGTGGGCGGGAGGTTGCTCGACCGCTGCGGCGACCTCCTCGTGCCGGCCCGGTGTGAACAGCTCGAAGATCGCGCCGAGCAGGATCAGCGCCTGGCCGAGGATGTACAAGATCGCGCCGGCGCTGCTCAAGTCCCACCTCGTCGCGTGGCCGGGTGTCGCGAACACCCACACGCCCATACCGGCCGTGCTCACGACCATCCCGGTGAGCACTGTGCCGGCCATCCACCTCTTCAAGGTCGCGCCGACACCCGAGGTGTCGCCGAGCAGCTCGGCGGCGATGAGGAAGACCGCGATTATCGGCAGAGACCCGAACACGAGCAGGAGGTGTGCCCTCGTGAAGATCTGATCGTCGATGGCCCGCGGCGCGGGCAGCGCGGCGAAACCGAACTTCGTCTCGTTCATCTCGATGTAGTAGCCATAGAGGAACATCACGACCGCGGCCATGAGGTAGCTCATGTACACCGCGAGGCGGACTGGGTTGAACCGCTCCCGGACAACTCCGGCCGCGCTGCGGAAGCTTCCCCAGATCTCCTGCGACATCACCGCCGCGAGGATCAGCGCGCCGAGACCGACGAGCCCCGTCATCGTGTCGTCCATCGCGATGCCGTTCGCACCGCCCTTGCCGAAGGGGAACCAGGCCGGGATCGTAAAGGTCCCGAGCGCGGAGACGGCGTACACGCCGGAGTACAGGGCGATGCCGCCGAGCATGATGCCGACGGCACCGCGCGCGATCTGCTTTCGCGCCCCGACGAGCCGCGAGTAGCCGAACGCTTCCGCCGCGAGGAACACGATCGCCGCCATGAACGAAGGCAGCATGCCGTGTGAGTGCGAGGTGATGAGGTTGCCGACCAACGTGGATGTCGTCTCGTGTTGCCATCCCGCCCAGAACGACCAGCTGAGGCCGACGACCGAGGCTGCCGCAGCGAGCCCGAGGACGACCCAGGTGAGCACCGAGACACCCGAGAAGAACAGCGCCCAGTGGATCTCGGCTTTGCGTGGCACCATTCGTTCGCCCCGCGGCGGCCGGATCGCGACGACGGCGAGGTCCACGACGAAGATCAGCGTCACCAAGAACAACTCGACGGTGCACGGCAGCACAACCCAGAATCCGAAGTCGACGAGCGAGGAGACGTGGTGGAGTGTTCCGTACCCGAGGACGAGGAAGCCCGCTCCCTCGAAGAGCGCGACGAGCGCACTATGCGACACGATGAAACGGACCCAGCCGTGCGTCGCAAAGACGCGCGTGCACAGGATCAAGAACAAAAGGGCAGCAGGAAGCATGAGCGCGTGGTAGAACCAGGCCATCGATTGCGTCAGGTCGCCGTTGTTTCCTGCTTTTAGCCACGGCACTGTCGCAAAGCTCAACACCGCCACGACGACGATCCACGCGCCGAGCAGCCGAGCCATAGTGGCCGAGTAGCGATCAAAGCTCGAGCGCTCGACGGATCCGCCAAGCGCCGTCCCGTCCTGTACGTTCGGACTCAATGCGGTGTCAGTCATCTTGCGCTCCTTCGTCGTGGGCAATCACGTTTGCTGATCCGCCGCGCGCGCGTCACGTCGAGCGCCCGATCGCTGCGAACAGCACGAAAACGAGGTAGAGGGTCACGAGCCGGATGAAGTTGGGAGCGAACCGGTCTCTGTAGGGCAGCACGACGGCGCCGAGCGCGACGAGGATCGACACGAATCCGACTGGCACCGCAATCCACGCCGTCGCCGGCCCGCCGATCGCGACGAGCCCGCCGACCGCGAGTGACCCCATCGCGAGGCTCGAGACGAGCGAGGCAATGGCCACGCGACGCTGGCTCCACACGACCGGAGCCATCGGGACCGCGGCGCGCGCGTAGTCCTCCCTGTAACGAATCGCGATCGCCCAGATGTGAACTGGGACCCAAAGGGCCACCATGCCGCCGAGGAGCCAAGCCGCTCTGGAGATGGGCTCGGCAACCGCCGCGTACCCGGCCCAGAGCACCAGCGAGCCGACTGGCGCGCCGAGCACGATGCTCCAGGGTGTCGCGCGCTTGGTGAGGGCGCTGTAGACGATGACATTGTCGATGAGGGCGAGCGCGAGGAACACGAAGGTGAAGAGGCCGAGCAGTGCCGCGAGCGCGAGGCCCACGGCGGTGAGCAGGACGCCGGCGGCCGCCGCCGCCGGCACCGTGATCCGGCCGGTGGGCAGCGGACGCCCCGCGGTACGCACCATCGCCGAGTCGATCTTCCGGTCGAGCAGGTTCGTCCAGCACTCCGCGCCGGCGCTCAGCAGCGCGACCGATGCCGCGCAATCGAGCACTCTCACGTCAGACAGCGCGCCCGTGCGCACCCCAGCGAGGACGCTTCCGGTGACGGTGACGAGTACGAAGGTCACGTCGATGTGGGGCTTTACGAACGAGAGCCACGTCGCGAGGTTCGACGTCGACCGCTCGATCCCCAAGCGCGCCGGCGTGAACACGGCCCTCTCACCGCGGAGTTCCTCTCTGGCTCGGTCCCTTTCGAGCTGCCGACCCACGCTCACCGCCACCGTGACCTCCTCGCGGACGACCAGGTGAGGAGTTCGATCCTCGTCATTGACTGCCTCGCGATGAAGCGAAACACCAACTAGCGAAACACCTGGTGCCGGGTGCGAACGAGGGTCCAAGGTCGCAGCATGAGGAACCTTTCGGCCCCTTCGTGGATCATCGGCGAACTCCCGGGAAGCTCAACGGCTTCAGCACGCGCTCCACAGTGAAGCGAATGAGGTCAAGGTCGCCCAAGTTGTCTGAGTGCGTCGAGGAATCTGGCGCGGGGCAGTGACAACCAGTGGCTGGGCCTAGGGCTCGGCCATAGGCAGCCTCGCTAGCTCTCGAGATACTCAGCGACCTTGTCCAGCGAGGACGTCTGCACGTGGAGCCGATCTTCGCTCGAACCGTGGTGAGGTGCCATCGCCGCCTACGACCGCAATGAGAGCGAGGGCGGGTTTGAGGTGCGATTAAGGCTTCTTAGCGACGCTCGCGTGCGAAGCATCAGATCCGGTTGACGAGTCTGAGCACGGACCAGTGATCATTCGTTCAGATAACCTCCGTAACTCGTACAAGCTGTGGACCTCCGCGGTTCGATGAATCGACAGGCGTCTTGGGCGGAACGGATCCGGAATCAAGTGGCGAGAAATGCACCCATGTGGTTGGCAAGCTTCGTTGTGGGTTGTGTCGTTGCCGCACCCTGCGCCGGTGCCGCCGTGACAAGACAAGCCGCTGGACAACCGAATGATCCGGCACGGGTGGCTGCAACGCACGTCTCGCTGTCGCTGGCCGTCCCTGCCGTGAAGCCTGGAGAAGTGACGACGATCACCGCATTGGTCAAACCGCGTGTGGCCGGGAGGGTCGTCTTTCTTCGTCGTCAGCGGAATGGCCGATTTGTCAACCTGAAATACGCGCTCACGAACCGAAAAGGAATTGCCGTCTTTCGGTGCTCCTTTCGAACAAAAGGAAAGGTGTTTCTCCGAGCTTCGGTGAGGGCGGCCGCCGGCGTCCGAGCCGCCACGAGCGTTCCCGCCATCGAGAATGTGGACACGGAGTTGCCGTTCGTTTTGGCTCCGAACATGACGCTCGCGGAAGGAGCGAGCGGTTCAGAGGTGCTTCTCCTCCAACAACGATTGAGCGCTCTCGGTTACTGGCTAGGGATACCCGACGGGCACTTCGGAGACGCGACTCAACAAGCGGTCTATGCGCTCGAGAAAGCGGCCGGTCTCGATCGCAGCGGAATCGTCAACTCGCAGCTCGTCGTGGCGTTGAACGATGGGATTGTCCCTGACCCGCGCACAACCTCGGGTGATGCCATCGACGTCGACCTCGAAGACGACCTGCTCCTCATCGTGAAGAACGGTGCTTTGCAGTACGTGCTCAATACCTCGACGGGCGGCGGTTACACCTACACCGAAGACGGTGTGACCAGTGTCGCGATCACCCCTCGAGGTGTCTTCAGCATCGGCCATGTCGTCGACGGATTGGTCATTGACACACTTGGCGCACTCTGGCGCCCTCGATACTTTTATGAAGGCTTCGCGATTCACGGTGACAGTTACGTCCCTCCCTTTCCCGTCTCGCATGGGTGCGTACGAGTCTCCGACGAGGCGATCGACTGGATCTGGGCTGGAAACCTCGCACCCATCGGATTGACGGTCTGGGTCTACTGATCAGGGAGCAGGCGGAGGCTGGCGTGAGCGTTTGGAGCGTGCGGCCACTAACGGTCCCAGGGCACGATGACCGTCGGGGGCCGAAGTTCCGACCACGTGGAATGTTCGCCGATCGGGTGCGCCTCAGCGCGGCTGGCCGGAAAAGCCGCGGGCGGCTCGCCGGTGCCAGTGAGTGCGGCGGAAGAGCAGCACAGCGAGGATCACAATCAAGATGAAGCCAAGGTGGGGCCCGAGCGTCCAACCGCGCCATCGCCACCAGTTCCACGCCCATGAGCTGGCGAAGAGGAAGAAGAACACACCGAGGACGAGCAGGGCGCCCGGGCGTCGGCGTCGGTCCGTTGGCACTTTCGCTCGTTCCTCCCCGGCGAGCGGTGGGAGGTCGTCCAATAACCCGGCGAGGTCGCCACGGGACTTGGCGGCCATCGCCCGGCCCATCCGGTCGTCGAACTCGATCTGGTCCAGTCGTCCGTCGGCGAAGTGCTTCGACAGCTTGTCGACCATCTCGTGACGCTCAGCATCCGAGCAGCGAATTTGTGACGCCGGGATGTCGTCGACGTCCCTGCGCCGGGTGTATCCGGAAAACCAAGGAGGGACGTTGTCTCCGCTCATCACGATGCTGCTCCTCTCTGAGATTTCTCTTCGTAGGGGCTCGGCGACTCACGCGGCCTGGTGGCGATGGAGGAGCTCCGCGACCATCGACTGGTCAGCGCCCTCTTCGGGGACGAATAGCCACGCGGCGACGTAGAGGGGAATTCCGAATCCACCGATGAGCGTGAGGGCGATGAAGCCCAGTCGCACGATGGAGACGTCGACGTCGAGGTACTCGGCGATGCCGGAGGCGACGCCGGCGATGATGTGGCCGGCGCAGACGCGGCGCAGCGGCCGGTCTACGCCCTTGGTGACGGAGTCGTTAGTCATGGAGACATCATCCACGTGCCTCCGGTCCACGTGAATCGGGGGCTGCCCGGGTTGAACCCTGAGCTGGAGTTCTTCGCCTCAGGGTTCTTCCTGATGGTCGCGGTGGGCGCGCGGCGCGATCATCGGAGGATCGAAAGTGCGTTCCGCCCTGCCAACTGGGCCAGCGATCTCGGTCGACGCCCCGGCGACGGTCAGCCTGCCCGACCTGCTGGGCGCGCCGATCTCAGGCCACCGTGCCGGCGCCGCGCCATATATCGCGCCATATATATGGAATATATGGATCGCTGGTTTGCCGAACCCCGCTGAACGGGAGCGACCGGAGATGTTCGACGCGGAGACCGCACCACCGAGCGAGCGCTCGGCCCCGAGTCGACGGCCAGGCTGCGGTGGACAGCACCCGGGTTTCTCCGGACGGACGCACGACTGGCGCGATCGGCCGCGGTGGCGTGTTCCCCGCCAACCCGGACCGATGCGGCGGTCGCTGTACGAGCGGGTCTTGGGAGGGGTCGCCGCGGGGCTTTCCAAGCGGCTCGGCGTCGACAAGAGGGTCGTCCGCGCCCTGTTCGTGCTGTCGATGCTCATGGGCGGAGTCGGCATCGCCTTGTATGTGCTCGCCTGGCTCTTCTTGCCGATGGAAGGCGAGGAGGACAGTGTCGCCTCGCGGGCGGCTGAGGATCACCGGGGCATCGCCCTCGCGCTCTCCCTTGTCCCTGTCCTCATCCTCCTGCTGATCAGCGCCTCGGTGCTTGGCGCAAGCTGGCTCACGGCGATCGCTTGGCCGTTGTGTATCGCTGCCGGCGGCCTGGTTCTCGTCTGGCGCAATGTGAGCGCCGAGGAACGCGCAACCATGGAACAGCCTGGGCGGGCCCTCGCACTGCTCGGCCTCGCCCAGCATCGCTCGCGTCGACAACTCGTCACGCGTGGTCTGCTCGGCCTGCTGATAGCCGGTGCGGGAGTCGTCCTTGTCGCCCGCGGGCACCATCCTCATCAAGGTCTCGGCGATTTGATCGCCGGACTGCTGACGCTGGTCGTCGCCGCAGTGGTCGTCTTCGGCCCGTGGTGGCTGAACGTCGCTCGTGATCTCGTGGAGGAGCGTCAGGCGCGGGCGCGGGCAGAGGAGCGAGCCGACATGGCGGCACGCGTACACGATTCCGTCCTGCAGACACTCGCTCTCATCCAACGCCACGCCCGCGACCCCCAAGAGGTCGTCAAGCTGGCGCGCTCTCAAGAGCGCGACCTGCGCAACTGGCTCTTCGAAGGGCGGGTTCCCGGTGCCGTCGACGCCGAGGACACGATGTTGTCCGGCGCCATCGATCGCATCCAGCGTGACGTCGAGGAACGGCACGGGGTCCCCGTTGAGGCGGTCCTCGTTGGGGACTGCGCCCTGAACGACGATCTCCGCTCCCTCGTCGAGGCCGGCCGCGAGGCGACGGTGAACGCCGCCAAGTGGTCGTCGGCGAGCGAGGTCTCCATCTTCGTCGAGGTTGAGCCGGACACTGTTGCGATGTACGTGCGCGACCGTGGCAAGGGATTCGACGAGACTGTGGTCGCCCGCGACCGGCGGGGACTTTCTGAGTCGATTCGTGGGCGGATGACACGTCACGGCGGGAGCGCCTTCATCCGCAGCAGTCCGGGTGAGGGGACCGAGGTCTCGCTGAAAATGAAGCGCCGATGACGGAACACCATTGAGTCGACCGCGCATTTTCCTCGTCGACGACCACGCGCTCTTTCTTGCTGGCGTGCGCGCCGAGCTCGGGACAGCAGTCGACATCGTCGGCGAAGCCGACGATGTCGAACCGGCGATTGAGCTCATCACCGAACGTCTGCCTGACGTCGTTCTGATCGACGTCCATCTGCCGGGAGGGAGTGGCGCAGCTGTCGTGGCTGCCTTGCATGGTGACCACCCCGAGGTGCGCTTCCTCGCGCTCTCCGTTTCCGACGCCCCCGAGGACGTCATCGCGGTGATCCGCGCGGGCGCGCGCGGTTACGTCACCAAGACGATCGCAGGGCCCGAGCTCGTCGAAGCCGTGCATCGGATCGCCGAAGGCGACGCTGTCTTCTCTCCTCGTCTGGCAGGTTTCGTCCTCGACGCCTTCTCCTCGCTTCCGGCGGACGTCAACCCGAGCTTCGATCCCGAACTCGACCTGTTGACGCCGCGCGAGCGAGAGGTGCTTCGTCTCATCGCCCGCGGCTACTCGTACAAGGAGCTCGGAGCCGAGCTCTCGATCTCGACAAAGACGGTAGAGAGCCACGTCTCGGCCGTGCTGCGCAAGCTGCAGCTCTCGAGTCGCCACCAGCTGACGCGATGGGCGACCGAACGGCGCCTCGTGTAGCGCGTGACGACCGTCAGAACTCCGCGCGGCTTCTATCTTGGCAAGCTCGATCCTGTTCCGTCACCGTTTCCTGAATTCAAAACGTATTTCGAATCGGCGCCTGGAACGCCGCCGCCGCAGGCGCATTGGGGCGGCTTGGTAAAGGCGCCGTGGCAAATGGACGGCAACGGACCGGATCCAGAAGTCACGATCGCACCGCCGGGTTGGCCGGGATACGGCGACTGTGTCGAGGCTTATAAAGCGCACGGGTTGACGAACGCGAACTTCGACGAGAGCGGACAGACAGATCCCGTCCCTACAGCAAATGCTGTCGTCGAAGAATACGCGGCCTATCAGCACTGCACACCAGCCGAGTTGTTTGCCGATCCAGGTCAGTGTGACAACGGCGAGGACATGACGAACTCGCTGCTCGGTTGGTGCAAGCACACGCAATACGGGGTGAAGCTCGCGCTCGAAGCACCGATCAAGCACTCATCGCAACCTGATCTCGAGAACGGCATCCATCTAGGTGGCGGAATCGGACTTGGAATCCAAATCCAAGAGGCGCAGGACGAGCAGTTCCCCGGAACGTGGGAATGGGTACCCGGCAGTCCGATTATCGGCGGGCACGCGATTTGGGTGTGTGGCTACGACGCCGATTTCGTGTACCTCGTCACGTGGGGCGCTCTGATCAAAGCGACGTGGAACTTCGTCGGTAATGCGGCTGACGAAGCGCACGCAGCGATCTTCCCGCAGGCGGTCGCCGCCGGTAAGACGCCGAGTGGCTTGCTCATCGCGAGGTGGGAGGAGGATCTGCACGGGTTGGCCGCTTGAGCATGAGGGAAGAAACTGGCGTTGAAGCCTGTACCAACAACAACGGAATTTTGCTGAGTTTCGCCGCGCTCGTTGAACAGTGGGGACCCGGCATCTCGTCGATCACCCTTGCGCGGCTCTCGAAATTAAAGGCAGATGAGGTGCAGTAGGCAGGGAGTCGTCGTTGTCGTTGTCGTTGTCGTTGGTGGCTTAGTCGTCGTTGTCGTGGTTGTCGTGGTTGTCGTGGTTGTCGTCGTCGGTGGCGTCGTCGTCGTCGTGGACGTGGTTGTTGTTGTCGTCGGTGGCTTAGTCGTCGTCGTGGTTGTACCCGACGACTGGGGCGTCGTCGTAGTAGATACTGAGGGTACGGTCGTTGTTGTTGCGGGCGATGGCCCGGCTCCTTGGGACGTCGTGGGTACGGTCGTTGTGGATCCGCCAGACGAGTTGTGTGCCGCGGGAGTCGGGTCGGTTGTCCCCGTGATCCCCGAACCGCCAGTGCCCTTGGAGGTCAAGTTCGCCGGCTTCACCACATGTCGCCGGTCTCCGTCACCGGATGGACGCCTCACCCCGTCGGCTGCCTTGGATGCGGTGATGGTCGGAACGCGCGCATTGACCCCGTGCTGCGCCGTCGCCGCGTGGCTCGCACGAGCAAGGTTGCTTGAAGGGGGGTTCTGGCTTGCGGCCGCGTGCCAAGCCAACGCACCTCCGACGGAGACAGCGGTGACGCCGAGTGCCGCCTGTCCCGCAGTCGCAGCGGCACGTTCGACCGTGCTCAATCTCGCGACGAACGGAATGTCCGTGAGCCAGGAAAGCGGGCTCGCGGCCCAGCGGAGCCGGCCGAGCGAGATATTCAGGAACGCACGAACGATTACCGGATCGAATTGGGTTCCTGCACACCGCGTCAGCTCCTTTCGCGCAGCGGCGACCCCCATCGCCTTTTTGTAGGAACGGACCGCGGTCATGACCTCGAAGGAGTCCGCAACCGAGACGATGCGGCCACCGAGGGACAGCTCGCTTCCGGACAACCCGAACGGATAGCCGGAGCCGTCGTAGCACTCGTGGTGCTGCTCGATGACAAGGCTCCACTCTCCGAGCCATGGCGCGAGCGGTGCGATGAGGCGGCGGCCCTCCAAGGGATGGTTGCGGACCTCAGTCCATTCCTTGTCGGTCAATTTCCCCGGTTTGTTCAAGGTGTGTGGGTGCACCCCGAGCTTCCCGACGTCGTGGAGAAGCGCCGACCACCTGAGCCGGTCTCTGTCGTCGGTTGGAAGATGCAGTTCGTCGGCGATCATGTCGGTGAACGCTCGGACCCACTCGGAGTGGCCGCGCGTCGCTCGGTCGTGTCGGCTCAGCGATGCCGCGAGCGCGAGGATCTCGCCGGCCGTCTCGCTCGGCACGCTTCCGAGTTCGCCCTTTGCGTTTCGTTCGAGGCTCCGTACCGAGCCAGCCCGCCAGGCGACCTTCAGTCGCTTCGGCGCCTGATCCGGGAAGAGCATCGTCATCTTCAAGAGCGCGGCCAACGGAAGGAAGCGCCGACCGAGCCGCCCGAGTCCGATGAAAACAATGGTGGATGAGCCGAGAACCGCAACCCACCACACCACGTGCTCTGCGAGGGTGCTGCCGCGAGGGAGAACGCGCCCGACCTCGACCGCGATCGCGACGGAGGCGAAGAGAGGAACCATCATCGTGGCGCCGGTCAAAATGACACTGAGCACCGGTCGGGAACGCCACCGGTTGTTCGACACGAGCTAATTCTCCGCTGGGGCGAGTTGTTCGCTCGCGGCCGCCGAAGGCGCGTGAACCGAGACAGCCCCCAGCGCCGCGACCGTGGTCCGGGGCTCCGAAAGAACAGGTCCCCCAGCCTGCCGATCCTTCACCCGACGATTCGCCCCTCGTATTGGCCGCTCCGCTCCTCACCTAACGACCGCGAGCTGCTCGCTTTTCACGCTGAAGGCGTGGAAAGCCACGTGGCCGACGGCCCTGAGCGACCTGTCCATTTGTCGACCATGACGCGGAGCCGAGGTTGTCGTCTCGACGTGGCGGTCCCCATTGCGCCATCGACAGACGCACGGAGGAGGCTGATCCGTCGAACCGACACTCCCCCGTTTAGGATGCCGCTCAGCGATCGCCTGGCGAGGCGATCGCGGTTGCCGGGCACATCTGGTCGCCAGTGCACATCTGATTCACGATCTCGGTGGCCGACGATGGACTTGTCATCGTTTTGGTCGGGGGCGGTTATGCGCCGGGTCATCTCTTCGCTGCTGGTCGCATTCCTGGCCGCCGGTAGTTCTGTCGCGGCGGTCGTCTCCTCGGAGGGACCAGCAGGTGCCGACGTCGACTGGGGAACGCCGAGCGAAGTCGCCGGTTCGCTCAACACCGGCGGTGACGCGGTGATCAATTCGGTCTCGTGCTCCTCGGACGGCAATTGCGCCGCCGGTGGGTACTACAAAGACGGCTCCGGGAACACCCAGGCCTTCGTCGTCGAAGAGGTCGCCAGCACCTGGGGGACACCGATCGAGGTCGCCGGATCGCTCAACACCGGCGGTAACGCGTGGGTCAATTCGGTTTCGTGCTCTTCGGACGGCAACTGCGCCGCCGGCGGACGATACAAGGACGGCTCCGGGAACTATCAGAATTTCGTCGTCGGCGAAGTCGCCGGTGTCTGGGGAACGGCGATCGAGGTCGCCGGTTCGCTCAACACCGGCGGTCACGCGTGGGTCAATTCGGTCTCCTGTTCTTCGGACGGCAACTGCGCTGCCGGCGGGAGATACGAAGACAGCTCCGGGAACTATCAGGTCTTCGTCGTCAACGAGGTCGACGGTTTCTGGGGAACGGCGATCGAGGTCGCCGCTTCACTCAATACCGGCGGTGACGCGGATCTCAATTCGGTCTCGTGCACCTCGGACGGCAACTGCGCAGCCGGCGGGCGATACAAAGACAGCGCCGGGAACTATCAGGCATTCGTCGTCGACGAGGTCGCCGGCACCTGGGGAATGGCGATCGAGGTCGCCGCTTCACTCAACACCGGCGGTAGCGCGCAGGTCTTTTCGGTCTCGTGCTCCTCGGATGGCAGCTGCGCCGCCGGCGGGCGATACAAAGACAGCGCCGGGAACTACCAGGCCTTCGTCGCCGACGAGGTCTCGAGTGCCTGGGGAACGTCGAGCGAGGTTGCAGGATCGCTCAACACCGGCGGCTTGGCGAGGATCTTTTCGATCTCGTGCTCCTCGGACGGCAACTGCACTGCAGGCGGGCGATTCAAAGAAAGCTCCGGGAACTCTCAGGCCTTTGTTGTCGACGAGGTCTCTGGTGTCTGGGGAACGCCGAGCGAGGTTGCAGGATCGCTCAATACCGATGGTGACGCGTGGATCAATTCGGTCTCGTGCACCTCGGCCGGCAACTGCACCGCCGGTGGGTACTACAAAGACGGCTCCGGGAACTATCAGGCCTTTGTCGTCGACGAGGTCGCCGGTGTCTGGGAAACGCCGAGCGAGGTTGCCGGATCGCTCAACGCCGGCGGTGATGGGGAGATCAATTCGGTCTCATGCACCGCAGCCGGCAGCTGTACGACCGGCGGGTTCTACAAAGACGGCTCCGGGAACATCCAGGCATTCGTGGTCGACGAGGACTATACGGTCACCTTTGAAGCCAACGGCGGCAGCGGGGCGATGAGCGCCGAGTCCGACGCCGCCGGCGCGACGGACGCCCTGACGGCCAACGCCTTCACGTTCACGGGCGATACTTTCACAGGCTGGAACACGGCCGCGAACGGCTCGGGCACCGGCTACACCGACGGCGCGTCGTACCCCTTGGACGCCAACGTCACTCTCTACGCCCAGTGGAGTGCGAACAGCGAGGACGTGAGCTTTGACGCCAATCGTGGCCGCGGGACGATGAACGCCGAGTCCTACACCACCGGCATGGCACAGGCGCTGACGGCCAATGCGTTCACCTTCACCGGCCACACTTTCGCCGGCTGGAATACCGCCGCCAACGGCTCGGGCACCGCCTACGCCAACGGCCAGAGCGTCACGATCGACGCCGCCACGACCGTCTACGCGCAGTGGAAGGTCGCGCCCGAGCCGCAAGAGATCCTGACGGCTCACCCGGCAACGGTGCTTGTCGGTGCGAAGGTGCACCTGCGCGTCCACCTCTTTGGCAAGAAGGGCATCGTCTCGGGAAGAATCAAGGTGAGTTCTGCTGGTGAGACCATCTGCTCAGTTGCACTCGTCGATGGCGTCGCCACCTGCTCGGTGAACTCCTCGCGGCTCGGGAATGGCGGGCATCGGCTCCTCGCGAAGTACGAGGGCTCCGTGTCCTACCGTGCTCGCAGCAAATCCGTCATCGTGCGGGTGAGGTAGCGAGCGACCGTCAGTGTTCTGCAGAACCCGGCCGACGCTCGGCCCGCGAGCCGACAAGGGGACGGTTAGCGCCGCGAGAGATCGACGAGGTCGGGAGTGAGTTCCTTCACGTTCGCGGCGCCGAGAAGCTGCAAGGTTCGCTCGAACTCGTCGGAGAGGATCTCGAGCAGCCGCTCGACGCCCGCTTCGCCCCCCGCCATCAACGCGTACAGGTACGGACGGGCGACGAATACGCACCGCGCACCGAGCGCCACGGCCGCGGCGACGTCCGATCCGCTGCGCACGCCGCCGTCGAGGTAGAGCTCGACTCGGCCGTCGACCGCCTCGAGGGCGGCCGGTAGCAGCTCGAGCGGTGTCGCCGATCGGTCGAGCTGGCGGCCACCGTGATTCGACAGGGCGACCGCGTCAACACCGGTGCCGACGACCTCCAAGAGATCGTCGAGGCGCTGGACGCCCTTGACGACGGTCGGACCCGGCCATTCGTTGCGGAGCCACTCGATGTCGCGAATGGTGACCGCCGCGTCGAAGGCCGCCTTGAACAACGTCGTCAAGTTGTTACCGGCGCCGAGCGATTCGAACGCCAGCGGCTCGGTCGTGAGAACGTCGAATAGCCAGGCAGGCTTCTGCACCATCTCAAAAAGCGTTCGCCAGGTGAGCGTCGGCGGAAGCGTCAACCCGTTGCGCGTGTCGCGCAGCCGGTTTCCTGAGACGGGGACGTCGACGGTCAGCACGAGCGTCGTGAATCCGGCCTCCTTGGCTTGTGCGAGAAGTTCACGGCTGCGGGCACGATCTTTGGACACGTAGAGCTGGAACCAGCGTTCGGTGTGCGGAGCTTGCTCGGCGAGACCTCTTGCCGAGGTCGTGCCGAGCGTCGAGAGCACGTAGGGGACCCCCCGCCTGCCCGCGGGCGCGCGACCGCGCCTTCACCCGCAACGTGCATCATGCGCGTGAACCCCGTGGGGCCGAAGACGACCGGCAAGCTCACCCTCTGTCCGAGCACTGTTGTCGAGGTGTCGACCTTTGATACATCGCGCAGCACGTGCGGACGGAACGTCACACGGTGAAAGGCAGCGGTCGAGCGTTCGAGGCTGATCTCCCGCTCGGCGGCGCCGTCGACGTAGTCGAACACCGCGCGCGGCGTCCGCTTCATCGCGAGCGCGCGCAAGTCCTCGATCGACGCCGCGCGATCGATTCGACTCTTGCCCGGCCGAAATGCCGGACCCACAAAGCGGACGACCTCGCGCCAGTCCGGAAGGCGTCGCTTCGGTGAAGTCACAGCCGCAGTGATGTCAGAGGCGGGACGCGGAGACCGGTGAAGCCGCCGTCGACCGCGAGCTCCACTCCCGTTGTCGAGCCCGAGAGCGGGCTCGCGAGGTAGAGGATTGCGTCGGCAATCTCCGCCGCTGTGACGAGGCGGCCGTGCGGCTGACGCTGCGCGAGTGAGGCGCGCTCTTGTGCGGGATCGTCGGCGGTGGCGAGCAGTCGTCCAACCCAAGGCGTGTCCGCAGTCCCAGGAACGACGCAGTTGACGCGGATCCCCTCCCCGAGGTGGTCGGCGGCCATCGCGCGGGTGAGCGCGGCCACCGCACCCTTGCTCGCGCTGTACAGCGCCCGGCTCGGTAGGCCCATGACCGCGGCGATCGAACAGGTATTCACGATTGCCGCGTGCCGGGACTCCCGCAGGAACCGGAGCGCCACGCGGGTGACGCGCGCCATACCGACGACGTTGACGTCGAGCACATGATGCCATTCCTCGTCAGCGTTCTGCTCGATCGTGCCCTGCGCGCCGATGCCGGCGTTGTTGATGAGGATGTCGAGTCCGCCAATCGTCTCCGCCGCGAGGTTCACCGCCGCGTCCACGGCCGCCGAATCGGTGACATCGGCGATGACCGACGTGAGTCGCTTGTCCCCGGTCGCAGCGACGAGATCGAGCGTCGCGACGCTGGCGCCCTGCTCATGTAGCGCGAGCGCCGCCGCAAGCCCGATCCCTGATGCCCCGCCGGTGACTAGCGCGCACAGCCCGTCAAAGCGTGCCATCAAGCCTCCGATTCGATCGCCGCGCGTGGCCGGCCTGTCTCGGAGTTGGTTAATCCGAACTCGGTGGACCACACCGATCCGTCTGGATATGCGAACTGGGCCATCGAATCGGCGAGCATCTCGGTCGAAGCGCCGGCTGTGGTGGGCGCGATGTAATGGCCGGCGCGGACGACCGCGGGGTTGACGAAGTGCTCGTGCAAGTGATCGATCCATTCGATCAATGGTCCGCCGACGAAGCGATTGTCCTCGGATCGCTGGCCTGAGACACCGCCGAACGCGACGTACCCGAAGAATGCCAGGTGTTGGACGAGTTCACACAGACCGACACCCCCGGCGTGCGGGCAGACTGGCACGCCGAATTTCGCAGCCAACAAGAGGTTGGCGATGTTCTCGTTCACGCCGGCGACTCGGCAGGCGTCGATCTGCATGACGTCGATCGACTGCTCCTGCAGCATCTGTTTGAACACGACGCGGTTCGGCACGTGTTCGCCGGCGGCGATAGCGATTGGCGCGACACTTTTTCTCACTGTCGCGAGGCCGCGAACGTCGTGTGGGCTTGTCGGTTCCTCGACCCATGTGATGTCGAAGTCGGCGAGCTCATTGATTCGCTCGATCGCCTCTCCTACGCCCCAGACCTGGTTGGCGTCGACGGCGATACGGACTCGATCGCCCACCACATCACGCGCGATTCGACAACGTTCCCGGTCTCGTGCCGGGTCTGCGCCGACCTTCAATTTCACGAGTGGAAAGCCGGCTCTGACGGCCTCAGCGCACAGCTCGGAGAGTCGTTCGTCGGAATACCCGAGCCAGCCGGGAGACGAGGTGTAGGCGGGGTGACCCTCTATAGCGACCTGTGCTGCTCGCGGCTCGGCGCCCTCGGCGCCAGCCGTCACGATCTCGAGCGCTTCATCCTTGTCGAGCGCGTCGGTGAGGTAGCGGAAGTCGACGACCGACACGAGCTCTTCGGGGCTCAGGTCGCAAAGTAAACGCCAGAGCGGCTTGTGAACCCGCTTCGCCCGCAGATCCCACATCGCGTTCACGACCGCGCCGATCGCCATGTGAACGACCCCTGTTTCGGGGCCGAGCCAGCGCAGCTGGCTGTCGGCGACGAGGCGGCGCGAAAACCCTCCGAGGTCCGACAGCTCGGTCTCTACGTCCAGACCAGCAACCAGAGGTTCGAGACTGCGGATCGCGGCGAGCTCGACGTTGTTTCCTCGCCCGATCGTGAAGACGAAGCCGTGACCTTCGTGCCCATCGGTCGCGTCCGTGTGGATGACGACGTAGGCGGATGAGTAGTCCGGGTTGGGGTTCATCGCGTCCGAGCCATCGAGCTGACGAGATGTCGGAAAGCGCACGTCGCGTGTTTCCAGTCCGGTGATCTGAGACATCAGGGCACCTCGGGGACGTCTGCTTGTTCGGCGAGCGCTCGGCCGCCGATGACGAGAACCAGAACGTGTTCTGCAAGAATCACGCCGACTTGCGTGGCAAAGATCCAGTAATTCGAACCCTGGAAGATGTTCAAGATGCTAATTGCCTCGAGGCCCGGGGCGGCGAGGTCGACCGCGGGTCGATACTCAGTTTCGACACTCCCTCGCACAACGCTGATATCCAGTGCGCGGGCAGGTGGTCCGAAGGAGCGAAAGAGTTCCGCTGACGCCTCGTCAATTGCGACGCGTGCGCGATATCGTCGCCCGCCCGGGTCATAGCGGGAATTCGCGCGGCGACCTTGGCGTCAGCACAGGGCTACTTCACCTACGCGTCGGTACTGGTAGAGAATGCGTTCTTCGAGTCCACGATCGTGCTTGGACCGGGAGAGCCGGAGCTGGCACACGCAGTTGATGAGAGCTGCCGTATCGATGCTGTGGAGGAAGCGGTCGAGATCTACGAGGTCCTGAGCGACGAATGGCGCGCGGCTTGAAGGCTCGCAACCTTCCGTGAGAACCGGCGTGAGACTCGTTCCTATGACAGGGCGAGAGTTCGCTGGACGCGGTACGACCTGGCGACTCGATCAGGAAATGCAGGCACGCGGCGATTTTGACGTGACCTTCGCTCCAGGGAGACGGTGCTGGAGGTCTGGCTGTTGTTCTCCAGACGTATGCCCGCCGCGCGGTGACTTCGTCCTTGCACCTCGCAGACTGTCAGCTCGAGTCGTTAGCCAGTTGGTGTTTAGGGGTCTGGTCCCGTGAGCGGGGCCGGACAGCGCGTGCTAACGACCAAAGAGATGTCCGGGCACGCGGTCACGCGCATAAGGCGCCGCACCCCTGCCGCGGCCTTGGTGGCTGGGGGAGCGGTGTCCATACAGTTCGGCGCCGCCATCGCCACCCACTTGTTCCACCGCGTCGGGCCAGCCGGGGCGGTGACCGTGCGGCTCCTGTTCGCCGCGTTGGCTCTCGCGGTCATTTCGCGGCCACACGCTGGGCAGCTGAGTTCCCTAAGAGCTCGGCGCCGAGATTTGCCTGTGGCGATCGGCTTCGGGCTTGTCCTCGCTGGCATGAACCTCGCCTTCTACGAGGCCATCGCTCGAGTGCCTCTGGGTGTCGCCGTCACGATCGAGTTCATCGGGCCGCTGGCGGTCACGATTAGCGGGTCGCGTCGCCGAGCCGACTTCCTATGGGCGGTCCTCGCCGGAACTGGAGTTTTCCTTCTGGCGGGAGGCGACCTCGTCGGTGGCGTCCACCATTTGAACCCCGTGGGAGTCGTTATGGCGGTCGTCGCGGGAGGGTGCTGGGCCGGTTACATCATGCTCAACGCCCAGACGGGTCGCCGGTTTGAAGGCACCACCGGCCTCGCCATTGCGATGACGGTTGGTGCACTCGGCGTGTTACCAATCGGTATCGCTACGGCCGGGAGCCACTTGCTCGAGCCCGAGGTCTTATGGCTAGGGCTCGTGGTCGCGATTCTTTCCTCGGTTGTCCCCTATTCGTTTGAGCTCATCGCACTCAGGCGGGTGACGGCGCGAGCGTTCGGCATTCTGCTCAGCGTGGACCCAGCGATTGCGGCGCTCGCCGGGTTGGCGGTTCTCGGCCAGCATCTTTCGTTGGTGGAGGTGGTCGCCCTGGTCCTTGTCGTCGCCGCAAATGCGGGGAGCAGCTGGTTCGACTCGAGAGGAAAGGTGCCGCCCACCGCGGAACCAACCGTCGCCCGGACCGCATGACTTGTGGCCAGTGCCTCTCCGCATCCCGTGACGCGACGTAGGCCTAAGGAAACTGGGGAGCTGACGGCATCTACCGACATCGGCGTGTGACCGTCGAGTTGCACGGCCGCTCACGCGGCTGTGGTTGGCGATGCGCCCGGGGTGGGCCGCAGCCGGCGGATTCCACTTATGTCGGTTCCCAACCGAAGGTGTGCGCGACGGCCCGTGTCCAACGACCTCGCCCCAGTTGACGTCGGGCGTCGGTCCACGTCGATTCGAAGCGCGTCGCTTCCCGCCAATGGGAGCGGAGGTCGTCAGCGCTTGTCCAGAAGCCGACGGCGAGGCCTGCCGCGTACGCCGCGCCAAGGGCCGTCGTTTCGGCGATCGCAGGTTTGGAGACGGGCACGCCGAGGATGTCGGCTTGGAGCTGCATGCAGAGCGCGTTGGCGGTGACGCCACCGTCGACCTTCAGAACCTCAATCGGGATGCCGGTGTCCCTTTGCATCGCGTCGACGACGTCAGCGGACTGGTAACAGATGGCCTCGAGCACGGCCCGAGCGAGGTGCGCCTTTGTCGCGGACCGGGTCAAGCCGACGATCACCCCCCGCGCGTCGGCGCGCCAGTACGGCGCGAACAAGCCGGAGAAAGCGGGAACGAAGTACACGCCCGCAGTGTCCTCGACGGTCTTCGCGAGGGCCTCGGTTTCTTCGGCGGTTCGGATCAGGCCGAGTTGATCCCGGAACCACTGGATCGCCGATCCCGTAGAGGCGACCGCGCCCTCGAGCGCGTAGATCGGCGCTTCTCCCTCGAACTGGTAGCAAACGGTGGTGAGGAGTCCGTTCTTCGATCGGACGATCGACTCACCGGTGTTGGAGAGAAGAAAGTTCCCCGTGCCGTAGGTGTTCTTCGTCTCTCCGGGCGAGAAGCACAGTTGGCCGACCATCGCGGCTTGCTGGTCGCCGAGGACTGCTGTGATCGGGACGCGTTGATCTTCGTCCGCACCTTCCAGCGCGCCGAAAGCGGACGTCGATGCGGACGGGTTGATCTTCGGGAGCATCGCGCGCGGAACACTGAACAGCTCGAGCAGTTCGCCGTCCCAGTCCAACCGCTCGAGATCCATGAGCATCGTTCGGCTGGCGTTCGTCACATCGGTGACGTGGTACCCGCCGCTCGGGCCGCCGGTGAGGTTCCACACGAGCCAGGAGTCGATCGTCCCGAAGAGCGCGGTGTGTCGCTCGGCGTGCTGCCGCAGGCCGTCGACGTGGTCGAGCAGCCAGGAAATCTTGCCGCCGGCGAAGTACGTCGAAGGGGGAAGTCCGCTGCACTCGCGGATGTACTCGCCGTGACCTGCCGCGTCGATCGCGCGAATGATCTGGTCCGTTCTCGTGTCCTGCCAAACGATGGCGGGCGCGTAGGGCACGCCGTCTTTCGGGTTCCACACGACGGTCGTTTCGCGCTGGTTCGCGACGCCGATGCACGCCAGATCCGCGATGGACAGTCGCGCCGTCTCGAGCGCTCCGTGCATCGCTGTCTTTGTGCGGTCAATGATCTCAACCGGGTCGTGTTCGACCCAGCCCGGCCTCGGGAACAGCTGCGCGTGCTGGACCTGATTGCGCGCGACTTCGCGTCCGTCGTGGTCGAAGACCATGAACCGCGTGCTCGTGGTCCCCTGGTCGAGCGCGCCGACGAAGTCGCCCACGGCTAGTGCTCCCGCTGTGCGGTGATCGTTTGATTTGCACGCGTGGTCATTGGAGGCCCTTGGTACGACAGGCAGCAGCGACGGCGTCTCTTCGAAGGCGCGCCACCTCTTCGTCGCTGCGAGCGTACGTGAGCGTCCGGGACCCGATCCCTGGACAGATCATTTTGTGTCATCGAACGGTGGTGCGTTTCAGGCCGAAAATCGGTCATTGGTCATTTTTCTCGCTCTGACCGTCGAGGTCGGTGAGACTGACGCCCGTGCGACGGAGACCGGGTCCTGGCGCGGTCACCTTGGCAGTTACGTGTGTTCTTCTCATCGCGGTTGGGGTCGTCGTCGTACTGAGCGGATCACCACGTTCGATCGGTGTCTCGGCAGCAAAGTACGTGCTTTCAAATCCCCGTGATCACTGCCGTGCGCACTTCCGCAAGAGACTCCGCACGATCGTTCGTCGAGAACGCGTCGAAATCGACGGCCGATGGGTGGCCGAGAATGTGAGAGTCCAATACGGCGAGTGCCTGAATTCACCGCCGAAGCCCAAGAATTCGTCCGCTCCGTCCACGACGCACGCGGCGAGCACGACGACAGCACCGCCTGGCGCGCCGACGACGACTACGACGACTACGACGATCAGTCCCAGCGACGATGGATTCGATCCGACGATGACGAGCCAGTGGGCGGGTTACTTTGAACTTCCCGGTCCGGTGAGTTCGGTCAGCGCGACCTGGGTGGTTCCAAGTCTCGTTTGCTCGGGCACAGAAACGTTTTCGTCGACGTGGGTCGGTGTCGGCGGGCTGGACGGTGGCGTGCTTCTGCAGACCGGCATGTACGACAAGTGCGTCGGCGGCGTGGCAGAAAACGGAGCCTTTGCCGAGGAGTTTCCGGGCGGAACCGACAGCTTCGGTCTGCTTATCGAGCCGGGTGACACCGTCACGGCGACGGTGAGCGATGGCTCGGGAGGGTGGACGGCGGAACTGACCGACGCGACGACAGGGCAGGCCGAGTCCGTTGACGCGCCCGGTTACTCGGGAGGAGGCTCAGCGGAGTGGATGGCTGAGGCATCCGGAGTGAGCGCTGGCGTCCCGATGGCCAATTTCGGCAGCGAGCAACTGAGCTCCTTCACCGTCAACGGAGCGCCAGCATCCGTCCCTGAGTCAGACGTCTGGGAGATGGCAAATGTCACACCGAGCGATCCTGGGGCAGGTGTCTATCGCTTGACCTACGGGTGAGTCACCGCACTCGAAGATCGCGGACGAAGATTCCAGACGTCAGTTTCGATCGAGAGGATCCATCGCCACGATCGCGGCGCCAAGTTCGGTGTTCAAGTCCCGTGCGGTCGATGTCTCGTAGAGCGGCCCGGTGCCATCGGCCAGGAGCGCCCGGACCATCGCCACCCCGCGCACGTCGATCGGTCCCATTGCGAGGAGACGGTCGATCAGCGCTTTGAGCTCCCGGCGGTTGTCGAAGATCTGACCGCGAGAGAGAGGTACCCGAAAGCGGACCCTGGCCGGCGAACCCGCGGCGTCGAGGATTCGTTCCAGACATCCGGCCAGAAGCTGGCGGTGCGAGGGTCGTGCCAGCCGCTCGGCGTGGAGAGCGAGCGCGAAATTGGAGTCCGGCACGCACCCGTGAGCGAGTTCGTTGTCGAGTCGCCGTGCCCGCAATCTGACGCAGAGCCGGTCGACGAGATGCACACGCCGAGTGGTGATGCCGGCGCGGTCGTCTAGCAGCACGATCATGGCGTCTCCCTTCTCGGGCCTGGGTAGCCCGTTTCGACGTCCCGTGACCAGTAACCACATCTAACCAGTCATGTCGAGACCAGTCAAGTACCTTTGGCGGTCACGCCAGGTACGCTGTGGTCATGGCCGCGCCGCCTTGGGTTCCGACAGCGGAGACGAAACCGGCGCCGATGCCGCTTTTGTTGGTGCAGTCATTCGTGAATACCTGGGAGGGCGACGCAGAAACGGACCTGCTCGGCGAACCCGCGTCCGCCCGAGCATGGCTGTCGGACGCGGGGCTGCTTTCGGGACACGGCCACCTGGGCGATGACGACTTGGCGCTCGCGCGGCAGGTACGCGAGAGCATTCGGGCGCTCCTCGTTCACAATGGCGGCGGGCCGGCCCCAGCGTCGAGGGACATCAGAGCGCTGAACCAGCTCGCCCGCGCGAGTCGCTTGCAGACTCAGGTCGCGACGTCGGGTCTGATAGAGCTGCAACCCGAAAGAGATCATCGTCCGATCGCACTCGGCAAACTCCTAGTGATCATTCGGGACGCGCAGTGCGACGGCAGTTGGAAGCGTTTGAAGGCTTGCCACAACTCCGATTGCCGCTGGGCTTTCTACGACCGGTCCCACGCTGGAAGGGGAGCGTGGTGCGACATGGCCGTCTGCGGCAATCGAATTAAGAACCGGAATCTCCGATCTCGACGACGAAAGCCATGACGCGCCTCTCCATCACCGAGGGCGTTGGATTTGAAGAGACCCGAGACCGTGCGGGGCGCGCACGTGACCGGCGGCGAATACTGCGGATAGGAGTTGTTGGCACCGCCCAAGGGTGCGGATCTGGGTGTCGTTCAGATCAAAATATGACGTAGGCCTTTCGCAGCGTGTCGTGGATCTCCCACGTGCCGCTCCAGCCTTTCGGGAACAGCGCGACATCCCCGGCCTTCAGCTCGAGCGGGTGACCGCCATCGATCGTCACGGTCATCGATCCCTTCAGGACATGGATGAACTCGTTCGTCTCGAGCAGCCATCGTGACGATCCGGGCGTGCACTCCCAGATCCCGGCCTCGTCATCACCGTCTTGCCAAATCGTGATTCCCGCCGTCCGCATTTCCGGCCCGGTCGCCTCGGCGAGTGGTCCCCAGTCTTCGAGGCGATCAACATTCGCGGCGCCCGTGAGCGCGGCTGTCATCGGCGTGGCTGTCTCGGTCATCGGTTGTTTCCTTCTTTCTCACCCTGGCTCGGTCATGAGGTTCGCATAGACTGAATGAACAGTCAATCAAACTCCGGTGCTTTGCGGGAGTGTGTCTGGGGGGTCGATGTACGGACTTTCGATCGAGGACCTCGACGTCCAATCGAGGGCACGTCAACTCGCCGACGCCATCATCCCAAGCGAGGTCGACGCCGAGCTAAACAAAGGCGAACTGCCAGATGACGTCGCCGCCTCCCACAAAAGACTCGCTCACGACCTCCGGCTCGTCGCGACGAACATGCCGAAGGAATACGGCGGCGAGGGTCTTTCGATGCTCCAGCAGGTGCTCGTCCAAGAACAGATGGGGCGGGTGACGAACGCACTCGGATGGATCGCCGCCACCCCACCGTCGTGGTTCGCTCGTGTCGCGACGCCAGATCAGATCGAGCGTTATATCGCTCCCTCGGTCTCGGGCGAGAAAGAGGAGTGTTACGCGATCACGGAGGAGGGTCCGGGCTCAGATCCCGATTCGCTTGAGGCGACGGTTCGCCGCGACGGGGACGACTACGTCATCGATGGCGTCAAGTGGTATGTGACGTCGTACAACACCGCGTCTTACGCGTTCTTTCAAGGAAAGCTCGTATCCGGTTCCAATGCCGGTGAACACGCGATGGTGATCGTCGATTTGCCATCGCAGGGGGTGCGCGTCGTCCGAGACCCGGAGTACATGCACACGATCAGTCACCGCCACCCGATCGTCGCCTTCGAGAACGTGCGGGTGCCTGGCGCGAATCTCGTCGGCCAAGAAGGCGAGGGGATGCATTACGCGCAGGAGTGGTTCCGTTACGAACGGATCATGGTCGCCGCCCGAAGCCTTGGAGCGACGGAGCGGCTGATCGACGAAAGCGCCCGATTCGCGGCTACGCGGATCGTCCGTGATCAACCGATCAGCGCATTGGGCGCGGTCCAGGCGCTCCTCGCCGACAGCTTGACCGAGCTGTACGCGACGCGCGCCCTCGTCTACGAATGCGCCCGCGGAGTCGACGAGAAAAGAGACGTGAAGATCCAGCACGCACAGTCGTCGATGGCGAAGCTGTCGGCCTCGGAGCTCGCGGGCCGGGTCGCCGACCGAGCGGTCTCGATTTTCGGGGGTCGCGGCTACATGCGCGAGAACGTCGCCGAGCGCTTCTTCCGCGAGGTGCGCGTCGAGCGAATCTGGGAAGGTACGAGCGAAGTGCAGCGCGGCATCATCGCCGACCAACTCGTGAAACGGGGCCTCTCCGCGCTCGTGTGACGGACTATCCGCACGGACCCCTTCAGGGTGTGAACGGCCTTTAGCTGATCGTCACCGGTGAGCTGACGTTCCGCACCGGCGCGCCGAGGTACCCTCGGGCAATCATCGTCACGAGCTGGTAGACCGCGTCCTCTTCCTGGGAGAGTGGACCCGGGATCGCGTGTGGCGAGGAAAGCCCGCGCTGGACTGACTCGCACGCCTTCCAATCCTGTTCGTTCGTGATGTCCCAGAACTCGATGGCGAACGCTGGGTCGAATTCGGATTGGTCGAATGACTCCGGAGCGAACGACCATGTGCAGTCGATCCGCGTCCGATCGGCTGCAAGTGGTGTGAGCCGATGGGTCATGACGTAGTCCGGGTGCAGGCTCAAAAGCACGTTCGGGAAAATGCTGGCGTAGATCACCTGGTGCAGCGACTCGCCGCTCAATGCGCGCAGCGGAACCGCCTCGGTCGTCCCGTCGAGCGACATCGTCGACATCCCCTCGCGAATCTCCATCCATCCGCCGACCCACGCTCCGCCGTCGGGGACGTAGTTCGCGCCGCTTTTCGGCGGGCTGATTTCGCAGAACTGCGGGTGGATCGTCGAGCAGTGGTAACACTCCTGGTAGTTCTCGGTGAGGATCTTCCAGTTTGCTCTGGCGTCGTAGGTGTGACGTCCTCCGACCTTCAGTCGGTCCGGTTCGTACGGGGCGACGAGCGCCTGCAAGGTTGCCAGGCGATCGTGCAGCGGCTCGCCGGACACCGACGCGTCGATGAAGACGAGACCGGCCCACTCCCCAGCCGGAAGTTCGACGAGACCGTTCGCCGAGGGGTCGAATCGATCGGCGTCCTGAAAGCCGCGCGCGGCTTTCAGGTTGCCGCAGAGGTCGTAGCTCCAAGAGTGGTACGGACAGGTGATCCGCGCGCTGTGCGCCGACTCTCCACAGGTGAGGAGTTCGTGTCCTCGGTGCCGACACGTGTTCGCGAAGCCGTGGACCTGGCCGTCGTTGTCTCGGGTGAGGAGCACGCCGGACGATCCGATCGATTCGGCGCGTTGATCACCCGGATTGGCGACGTCCTCACTGAGGCCGACGCACACCCAACCCCGGCCGAAGAAGTGCTCTTGTTCCCACGCGAACACCGACGCGTCGACGTACGCCGCGCGGGGGAGCATCCGGCTCTCGCCAAACGGACGCAGCGTCGCTTCGAGACCGGCGCGGTCGATCGGTGCTGCCTCGTGAGTTTGACTGAACATACAATCAATCCTACGTGGCTCTCGTTCGGGGCGTCGAGGAGACCACCGCTGCCTGCGCCGGGTCGCCGCCGGTCATCGGCCGATGACGACGACGGAGCGCAACACCTCTCCCCGCTGCATCTTCGCGAACGCTTCCTCGACGTCGTCGAGCGAGATCGTCTCGCTGACGAATCCGTCGAGATTGAGCCTTCGGGCAAGGTAGAGATCGATCAGCATTGGGAAGTCACGCTCTGGCAGGCAGTCGCCGTACCAGCTCGGCCTGAGGCGGCCGCCTCGACCGAAGAACTCGATCATCGGCAGGTCGATGCGCATCTCTGGCGTCGGCACCCCCACCTGGACAAGGGTGCCGGCGAGGTCTCTCGCGAAGAATGCCTGCTGCATCACTTGCGGGTTGCCGACCGCCTCGATGCAGACGTCCGCGCCGTATCCGCCTGTTTTTTGCCGAATCGCCTTGACGGGATCGTTCTCGCTCGCGAGAACCGTGTCGGTCGCACCGAACTGACGCGCGATTTCGAGCTTGCGCGCATCGACATCGACCGCGATCACCTTGGTCGCGCCGGCGAGCCGCGCGCCGACGATCGCCGCACAGCCAACTCCGCCACATCCGAAGACCGCCACTGAGTCGCCTGGACCGACTTCACCGGTATTCATCGCCGCTCCGAGCCCAGCCATCACTCCGCAACCGAGGAGCCCTGCCGCCTCCGGGCGGGCCCGGGAGTCGACCTTTGTGCACTGGCCCGCCGCGACGAGCGTCATTTCGGCGAACGCCCCGATGCCGAGCGCCGGCGAGAGCGTCTTGCCGTTCTTCCGCGTCATCTTCTGCGTCGCGTTCTGCGTCGCGAAGCAGTACCACGGGCGACCTCGTCGGCAGGACCGGCATCGTCCGCAGACGGCGCGCCAGTTGAGGATGACGAAGTCTCCCGGCGCGACGGAAGCGACGCCGTCTCCGACCGACTCGACGACGCCAGCTGCCTCGTGACCGAGAAGGAACGGGAAGTCGTCGTTGATCCCCCCCTCGCGGTAGTGGAGATCGGTGTGGCAGACGCCGCACGCCTGCACCCTCACCCGCGCTTCACCCGGTCCCGGATCGGGGACCACGATCGTTTCGACCTTGACGGCCGCGCCCTTCTCTTCGGCGACGACTCCTCGGACCTCGGTGGGCATCTTTTGGCTCCGTTTGTCTCGAGCGACGAAGGGATCTTTGTCGCGAAATCGCTGCGAGAGCCCGCACTCCCTTGTCCGGTCCAGGCAGCCCTTCTAAACTGAACGTTCAGTCAAACACAGCCGTCCGGCGACGACAAACGCGCCGGCGGCGAAACGAACGGAGTTGACGTGACTTCGACCGTGCCCGCGATCGATGCGAGGTCGCTACGCCTCGATCGCGTGATCGCTGAGCAAGAGCGGATTTTCGTCGAACGCCAGCCGCGATCGGGGGAATATATGGTGCGCGCCCGCCGCGCACTGGCCGGAGGCGTCACGTCGAGCTGGCAGATCACCAAGCCGCAGCCGGTTTGGATTGCCGAGGGTCGCGGATCGAAGCTCTACGACGTCGACGGGAACGAATACGTCGACCTCCACGGTGGCTACGGGGCCGCGCTCGCCGGGCACGCCCATCCGGCGATCGTCGCCGCGGTGTCCGATCGCGTGCGACGCGGCACCCATTTCGCGCAGCCGACCGAAGACGCGATCGCCGTTGCCGAGAACCTCGCCAACCGATTCGGGCTGCCGCTCTGGCGGTACGCGAACTCGGGCACCGAAGCGACGATGGAAGCGGTCCATCTGATGCGGGCGATCACCGGACGGGACCTCATCATCAAGGTCGAGGGCTGCTACCACGGTCACCACGACTCGGTGCAGGTTTCGGTCATGCCGGACCCGGCGCTCGCCGGGCCAGCGGAACGTCCGGCGTCGGTCCCAGAAGGCAGCGGGATACCGCGGGCGATCACCGATCTCGTCGTCGTCGTCTCATTCAACGACCTCGCCGCCGTCGAGCGTGTTCTTGAGGAACACCCCGGTCAGATCGCGGGGATGATCGTCGAGCCGATCATGATGAACGCCGGGATCATCCTGCCCGACGTCGGCTATCTCGCCAGTTTGAAGGACCTCCTCCGCCGGCACGGGTCGCTCCTCACCTTCGATGAGGTGAAGACGGGTCTCACGGTCGGTCCATCGGGGGCGACCGGATATCTCGGTATCACGCCGGACCTCCTTTGCCTCGCGAAGTCGATCGGTGGGGGGATCGCCTCCGCGGCGGTCGGAGGGTCCGAAGAGGCCATGGGGTACGTCGTGCGGGGTGAATACGAAATGGTCGGAACCTTCAGCGGCAACCCGCTCGCGATGGCGGCGACTCGGGCGATGCTGACCGAGGTCGCGACCGACGCGATGTACGGCCGCGTCGGCGAGCTCGCCCGCCAGATGTCGAACGGCATCGAGGAGATCCTCTCGAAGGCAGGACTCGACGCGCACGTGGTCTCGGTCGGTGCGAAGGGATGCGTCGTTTTCTCGGCGGCGCCGGTTCGCGACTATCGCGGCTTTCTCGGTATCGACGACCGCTACAACCAGGCACACTGGTTGGTGCAGCACAACGGTGGCGTGTTCTTGCCGCCCTGGGGGAAGATTGAGCAGTGGTTGCTGTCGGCGCAACACGGGGGGGATGACGTGGAGCGTTTTCTCGACAACTTCGCCACCTTCGCTGAGCAGGTGACGGCGTGACCTCGTACCCGGGACAAGGATGGAGCGAGAACGGACGCCGCGCCGCGGAGTTGTCAAGGCGCGAGTTCCTGCGCCGGGCGGCGGGAATCGCCGGCGCCGGTGCGGCGATCGGCGCGTTCGGTGGCCTCCCTTTGCTGCTCGAGAGCTTTTCCTCAGCGGCCGGTGCCGCGAGCTCGGCGCCGCTTCCCCGCCCGGACAGCCCCGTCCTTTGGCCGATCGCGCGTGACAACAAGCCGATCGCGTCCAATTTGAAACCCGAACGCAACGCGACGCTGAAGCTGTACAACTGGGTCGCCTACATCAACCAATCCGTCTTGAACAACTTTGCGAAGAAGTACGACTGCAAGGTCGAACTGACGACGTTCAACACGATGGAAGAGGCGATCGCAAAGTTGCAGAGCGGCGAAACCTTCGATGTCTTCTTCCCGACGATCGACGAACTCGGGCCACTGATCGAATCCGGGCTGTTGCGGCCGCTCAATCACAGCTACATCCCGAATATCACCCAAGCGTGGTCCGACTTCACCAATCCCTGGTACGACGAGAAGTGGCAGTACACGGTGCCGTACACGATTTACACGACCGGTATCGCCTGGCGGAAGGACCACGTTCCCGAAGATCCGTACACGATGAAGAATGCGTGGGCGATGCCGTGGCAGTCGAAATACCGGGGAAAGGTCGCGGTCTTGGACGACTACCGGGAGACGATCGCCCTCGGATTGATGAAAAACGGCATCTTCGACCTCAACACGACCGAATCCAAGCAGATCAACCTCTCGCTTTCGTCGCTACAGAACCTGGCGCAACTGACGAACGTCCACATCGACAACAACGACTACTCGAACGTCCCGAGCGGCCAGATCTGGATCCACCACGCCTGGTCCGGTGACATGGCGGCGGCGGCGGCGTACATGCCGAAAGGCGTGCCGGTCGACGTCGTCGGGTACTGGTTCCCGACGAGCGGGGTAGGACCTGTCGGCAACGACACGATGACCGTCCTGCGGTCGGGAAGCAACCCGGTGCTCGCGCATTTGTTCCTCAACTACCTGCTCGATTTGGACAACGCGCTCGAGAACATCAGCTACAACGGCTACATGCAGCCGCTGACCGGCGTGACGCCCGAGGTCCTCGTCAACGAGAAGATCCTTCCGAAGAGCCTGACATCCACCGTCGTCCTGCCGTCGTATTTCCGAAAGGGCGTCGGTGAGTTCCAGCTCCCCTCAGCAGCGAATCTGATGTGGGAACAGGCTTGGCTCGAGTTCAGTAAGGGGATCTGACCGGAGATCGTCGCTGGGGGGAGCGGTTGAGAGCGGATCGTTCGCAGAAAGAGCCGGGCCGGTATTTCTGGGCGGCGCTCGCCGCCCCCGGGATCGTCTGGCTCATCCTGCTCTTCATCGTTCCGTTCTACGTCGTCATCGCGATCGCCGCAGGAAGGCTCAATCCGGTTTTCTTCTCGGCGGAGCCGACGTGGAATCCTGCGGACTGGAGCGGCGCGAATTTCGCGCACGTCTTCCACGACATCTTCGGCGCCGGCGAGTTCATCAGCCCGATCTTGCTTCGCACTCTGGTCTACGTCGCCGTTGCGACGGTGATCTCACTCGTAATCGCTTTCCCGGTCGCGTACTTCGTCACTCGGTTCGCTGGCCGCAGAAAAGGTGTCTTCCTCGCGCTGCTCATTGCGCCGTTCTGGATCAGTTACATGATGCGGATGCTCGCCTGGATCGACCTTTTGCAGAACAACGGCTACGTGAACAAGGCGCTCACGTTCCTCCATCTCGCGACGCACCCCGTCGACTGGCTGGGTGGCCAGGCGGTGACCGTCATTCTCGGTCTCGTTTATGGCTACATCCCGTACCTGATTCTCGTGCTGTATGCCGGCCTCGACCGGATCGACCAACACCTGATCGAAGCGGGGCGAGACCTCGGACTGAACGGCCCGCAGACCTTCGTGCGCGTCGTGTTACCGCTCGCCCGCCAGTCGGTGTTGACCGGAGTGCTCATTACCGCATTGCCGATGATCGGCGATTACTTCACAAATCAGATGCTGTCTGGCGCGTCGTCCACTTCGATGATCGGCAATGTGATCGACGGTCAGCTGTACGCGACGGGTTTGGAGGGCGAAGGTGCCGCACTCTCTGTTCTGCTCCTCGTCGTGTTGCTCGTCCCGATGATCTATTACGTCGTTTCGACCAACCGCGCCTCGAAGGAGCTGGTCTAAATGGCCACCACGGAGACCGCCGTGCTGGTCGACGAGACGATCGTCGCCCGAGTACGCGCATCGGGTTCGAGCCTCCGAGGGCGTCTGCGACGCAACCCATGGCGACATCCCTGGTTCCTCGAGACCGCCACGTGGGTCTATCTCGCGTGGTCGCTTCTTCCGATCGCTCTCGCCGTGCTGTTCTCGTTCAACGCCGGCAAGTCCCAAAGCGCCTGGCAGGGGTTCTCGCTGCGCTGGTACATCACGAATCCGACGCAGTCAGTGCTGCACAACCCGCAGCTTCACCAGGCGGTGTTGCAGACGATCTGGCTTTCGCTCTACACGACGCTGATCACCGTTCCGATCGGTGTCGCCTTCGGAATCGGGATCGACCGTTGGCGGTCGCGAACGTCGTCTGTGTTCAACTTCACGATGATCTTCTCGTTCGTCGTCCCAGAGCTGATCTTCGCCGTGGCGCTGTTCTTCATCTTCACGACGATGTTCAAGACGATCGGTCTCGGCACGCTCGCCGAGGTCCTCGGCCTCGTCACGTGGAACCTATCGTGGCCGGCGATCATCGTTCGCGCTCGGCTTGTCACGATCGGTCATCAGTACGAGGAGGCGGCGGCAGACCTCGGAGCATCGCGCTTCGAATCGATTCGGCGAGTCCTCGTGCCGCTGTTGATGCCAGCAATCTTCGCCAGCGCGGTCCTCGTCTTCGCGGGCGTCGTCGACGACTTCGTCGTCGTTGATCTGTTGTCGTCGACGGGGAACACCCAGCCGATGTCGGTGATCATCTACTCGAACACCCACGGCGGGAACGCCGGTCCGGCGCTCAATGCGCTGGCGACGCTGATGTTGGTCGTGTCGGGCGTCGTCGCGACAATCGGCTACTTCGGATACCGATTCATGACGCGGGGCGAACGGGCGAGCAACCCCGAAGCGATGGCGACGTTCGCTGGCATGTAGACCTGGTCTGACCCCGCTCAGCCCGTGAGATCAGTTCGGCTGGGGGTCGATCCGTTCGGGGAGGGCGCGTCGGCGCCCGTGTGGTGCTCCGATTCGACGAGGACACGCAGTGCGTCGACCGGCAGATGAACCTTGACCGGCGTCCCCTGGCTGTACGGGACGGCCCCGCCGTCGTTCTGGATGAGCGCCTGCAGGACGGCCCCGGGGGCGATGCGAACGATGACCTGAGTCGACGATCCGAGGAAGACGAGGCGTTCGACCATCGCCGGGACGCGATTCGGTCCGGTGGACTCGAACGGCTCGAGCCGGACGCGCTCGGGTCGGATCGCCAAGCGCACGGCGCCGACGGCGTTCGTCGCGCCGCATCCCGCCTCAAGGTCGAACTCGCCGAGTCGGATCGCGCATTCGTTCGACCGCGCGCCGCGGGTGGCCGTCGCCGACATGAGATTCGAGACACCGAGGAAATCCGCGACGTAGGCGTTCGCCGGCTCCTCGTAGACATCGACCGGAGTACCGATTTGGACGACGTGACCACCATCCATCACCGCCAGCCGGTCCGACATCGTCAGAGCTTCTTCCTGATCGTGTGTGACATAGAGGAACGTGATGCCGACGCGTTCTTGCAGCGCCTTCAACTCGACCTGCAATGCCCGACGGAGCTTCGCGTCGAGCGCACCGAGCGGCTCGTCGAGCAGGAGCACCGCCGGGTTCAAGATGAGCGCCCGGGCAAGCGCGACGCGTTGTTGTTGGCCGCCCGAAAGCTGAGCGGGTCTGCGTTTTTCGAATTTCGGCAACTGAACGAGTTCGAGCGCCTCACGCGCAAGACGGGTCCGTTCGGACTTCGCGACCTTTTTGTAGCGCAAGCCAAAGGCAACATTGTCGAAAACCGACAGGAACGGGAAAAGGGCGTAGCTCTGGAAGACGGTGTTCACGTCGCGCAGGTGCGCCGGCATCCGGGCGACGTCGACGCCGTCGATGAGGATCTGCCCGGAGCTCGGTTTCTCGAATCCGGCGATAAGACGCAGCGTCGTGGTCTTGCCGCACCCCGATGGGCCGAGCAGAGAGAAGAATTCGCCCCGGCCGATGTGGAGATCGATGCCGTCAACGGCGCGGACATCGCCGAACCGTTTGGTCAGCGAGACGAGCTCGACCTCGCCTCCGGCCATCTGCCCCCCTTCGTCCCCGAAAAACCGTCTGTTGGTGTATCACCAACGGGGCGGGGGACGCTCGCGGGCGGCGCGATGCCGCGCAGGCTCGGGGACCGGCCCCCGACTATCGGCGACCTCTCTTCTTTTTCCCACTCGCTCGCTTGCGTCGATCATCCCAATTGAACCCCAGGTGCTCGGCGGCGAACGCCATCGTCAGCGAGAACGCACGGTCCGCGCTGACCTCAGAATCCTCGAGCGCGATCTGGACAGCGAAACCGTCCAGGAGCGCTGAAAGCGCGACCGCGAAGTCGTCCGGATCCGCTTTGCAGAACTCTCCGCGTCGCTGGCCGTCGACGACGAGGTCGCGAATCTTCGCTCGCCACTGCGCGTCGAATTCATGCCGAACCTCGCCGACCTCGTGGTGGTGGACGGATTGCGCCCACAGATCGAGCCAGAGCGACCACGGCTCGCCCGAAACATCGTCCGAGAAGAAGGTCATCGCGACGAGGTCCTCGAGCCGGTCGTCGGCACGTTCGCGATCTTGCAATCGGCGGTCCACCGCCTCGTACCAGGACCGCTCCCCGAGCCGGATCGCTTCGGTAAGGACGGTGTCTTTCGTCTTGAAGTAGTAGACGACGAGCGCCGGACTGACCCCGGCGCGCTCGGCGACATCGGCGAGCCGCGTCGAATCGAATCCCCGTTCGGCGATGACGTCTAGTGCGGCACGCAGCACGCGATCACGCGAATCATCCGCGCCCTTGGCGAGCGTCGACTCGACCGCGCTCATCCGCGACTCCGATCCGTCAGCATTCGTAAAGGACCCGGTTGTTGCACGCGTCCGAGCCTTGTACCGGGAATCATACCTGCTTAGACTGAACAGTCAGTCAATCCCGGGAAACCGCCGGAAAGAGGGGGAAACGATGACCTCGCAGTACGACGCCGTCGTGGTCGGGGGAGGACACAACGGACTCGTCGCTGCGGCGTACCTGGCGCGATCCGGTGCCCGGACCCTCGTCCTCGAATCGCGGCACAAGACCGGTGGGGCGGCGACGACGGAATCGCCGTGGCCCGACGCGCCGGAGTTCAAAGTGACGCGGCTTTCCTACGTGATGAGCCTGATGCCGCCGACGCTCATCAAAGAGCTCAACTTAGAGCGGCACGGTTACAAGATCTTCCCGATGGGCCCGTACTACCAGGCCTTCCCAGAAGGCGGCTCGATCAAGATCTACGCCGACGACGCGAAGCGCAACTACGAGGAGATCAAGAAGTGGTCGCCTCATGACGCCGAGGCGATGCCGCGCTGGGACGCTTGGCTCTCCGGTCTCGCGACGGTGCTCGGCCCGCTCCTCCTCACCGTGCCGCCACGCTTCGGCTCGCGGCGTCCTTCCGATCTGCGCGACGCGCTGCGCCTCGTGTGGCGCAACCGGGGCCTCGACGTCCGCACGATCGCCGACGTCACGCGGCTGATGACGATGAGCATCGCCGACCTGCTCGACGACTGGTTCGAGTCGCCGCAGGTGAAGGGCGCGATGGCGGTGAACGGGGTGATCGGCACGTGGGCCGGGCCGAAAGAGCCGGGCACCGCCTACGTGATGGCGCATCACTCGATCGGCGACGTCGGCGACGGCCACCTCGGCAACTGGGGATTCCAAGAGGGCGGCATGGGCGGCGTCGCCGAAGCGATCGAACGCTCGGCGCGCAGCTTCGGCGTCGAGGTACGCCTCGACGCCCCGGTCGAGCGCACGCTCCTCGCCAACGGCCGGGTGCGCGGCGTGGCGCTGAAAAACGGTGAGGAGATCGCGGCACCGATCGTTGTTTCGACACTGCATCCAAAGACGGCGTTCCTCGATCAGGTCGGCGCGAACGCCCTTCCTTCGGAATTCGTCGCCGACATCGCGCACTGGCGCTCGCGCAGCGGAGTTGTGAAGATCAACCTCGCCCTTTCCGAGCTGCCCGACTTCCTCGCCGATCCGGGAACGAACCTGCAAGACCACCACACGGGCTCGGTCGAGATGGCGCCGAGCATCGACTACATGGAGCGGGCCTTCATCGACGCCCGCGAGGGCCGACCGGCGCAGCGCCCCTTCAGTGACAGTGTGATCCCGACCGCGTTCGACAAGACGTTGTGCCCCGAGGGCTTCCACATCATGTCGTTGTTCACGCAGTGGGTGCCCGACGACTGGTCCGCAGAGCCGCACCAACAAGAGCTCGAGGCGTACGCCGACCGGATGATCGACTGCTACGACGAGGTCGCGCCGAACTTCAAATCGGCGATCCTGCACCGCGATGTCGTCGGCCCGTACGAGATGGAACACGAGTACGGACTGATCGGCGGCAACATCTTCCACGGCGAGCTCTCGCTCGAACAGCTCTTCCACATGCGACCGGCTCCCGGATACGCCGACTACCGGACGCCGATCTCCGGGCTGTACTACGCGAGCTCGGCAACCCACGCCGGCGGTGGCGTCTGCGGCATCCCGGGGTGGCAGGCGGCGAAGGCGGCGATCGCCGATCGTCGCCGCGGACGGCGGCCTGCTGTCGCCCCGCCCCGCTGAGGCGCGCCGAGACGCTTTCTCCGTGAGCGGCGGCGCACCTCGCGCAGACGTCGGCGGCCCGGTCCGCTCGATGCTCGAACCGATGCGCGTCGCGCTCGTCGGCGCAAGCGGTCGGCCGGGGAGCTTCGGCGAGCGGATGGTGATCGAGGCGTCGCGCAGCACCGCGCCACTCGAGGTGCATCTCGTCAACCCGAGCTACGCCGAGGTGCTCGGTCGTCCGTGCGTGCCGACACTCGACGAGATCGACCGGCCGGTGGATCTCGTGTTGCTCGGCATTCCCGATTCCGCGCTCGAGCCCGAGTTGCAACGCGCGGCGCGACGCGGCGATCGCTCAGCGGTGATCTTCGGGTCCGCGTACGAGACCCCGCAGCCGGGCGCGCCGACGCTGCGCGAGCGCCTCGCGGACGCGGCCCGATCGGCGGGGATGGCGGTTTGCGGCGCGGGGTGCATGGGGTTCGTCAACGTCGCCCGCGGCATCCGCGCCACGGGCTACATCGAGCCCGCCGAGATCCCCGTCGGTCCGATCGCGCTCGTGACCCACTCGGGTTCGGTGTTCTCCGCGATGTTGCGGACGCGGCGGCGACTCGGCTTCTCACTCCTCGTGTCGTCGGGCCAGGAGCTCGTCACGTCGGCGGCGTCCTACATCGACTACGCGCTCGATCTCGACCGAACCCGGATCATCGCCCTCGTCCTGGAGACGATGCGCGATGCTCCGGCGCTCCGGGCCGCCCTCGGACGCGCCGCCGAGCAGCGGGTCGATGTCTTCGCCCTCACCGTCGGTGCATCGGCGGCCGGGCGCAGTCTCGTCGAGGCGCACTCCGGCGCGATCGCCGGCGGCGATGCGGCATGGGAGGCGCTCTTCGACGCCTACGGCGTGAGGCGCGTCGGCGACCTCGAAGAACTCGCCGACGCGCTCGAGCTCTTCTCCTCGCCGAGAAGAGCTCCCCAGGGTTCGACCGGCGGACTGGCGACGGTCCATGACTCCGGGGCGGAGCGTGTGCTCGTCGCCGATGTCGCCGAGCACCTCGGCGTGCCGTTCGCGACGATCTCGGACGCGACCCGCGCCCGACTCTCGAGCCTCCTTGATCCGGGTCTCGAAGCGACGAACCCGCTCGACGTATGGGGCACGGGATCGAGCACGGAGTCGCTCTTCACCGGGTGCGCGCTCGCGCTGGCGGACGACCCCGCTGTCGACGCAGTCGCGCTCGCCGTCGATCTCGTTCGCGAGCACGACGGCGACGACTCCTACCCCCGCGCTGCGGTGGCGATCCATCGCGCGACCGACAAACCCTTTGCTCTCCTGTCGAACATGGCGAGCGCGATCGACGCCGCCGCCGCCGACGATCTCCGCCGGCACGGGATCCCCGTCCTGGAGGGGACGAGGAGCGGGATCGCGGCTTTCGGGCATCTCCTCGACCCGACTCGCGAACAACGGCGTCTCAGAGGCGAGCCGCCACCACCCGATCCGGCACGTCGACAACGCTGGCGCGACACGCTCGCCGAGCTGCCCGGCGCCGCAGTCGCCACGCAGCCGCACGTCGCGATCGCGGGGGCGGAGGCGCTCTCGCTCCTTTCTGACTACGGCGTCGAAACGGTCGCGTCGAGCGTGGTCCACGGCGAGCACGAGGCAACTGCCGCCTCGGAAAAGTTGGGGTATCCCGTCGTCCTGAAGACCGCCGAGCCGGGAGTGCTGCACAAGTCCGAGCGCCGTGGCGTCGTACTCGACGTCCGGTCCGCCGCCGAAGTAGCCGCGACGTACCGGGACCTCGCAAAGCGCCTCGGCCCAGCGGTCCTCGTCTCCGCGACCGCACCAGCGGGTGTCGAGCTCGCGCTCGGAATCGTGCGCGATCCGCATCTCGGTCCGCTCATCGTCGTCGCCGCCGGCGGGCTGCTCGTCGAGGTCGTCGCCGATCGCAGCGTCGGCCTGCCGCCGGTTGATCGCGCCGGTGCCCGTCGGATGCTCCTAGGCCTGGACATTTCCGGTCTGCTCGCGGGGGTCCGCGGCGCTCGGGCGGTCGACGTGGGTTCGGTCGAAGATGCGATCACGGCGCTCTCGGGTGTTGCGATGGAGATCGGGGATCTGCTCGATGCCGCCGACGTCAACCCGCTCATCTGCGGGCCGGGAGGAGCCATCGCCGTCGACGCGTTATTTCTGCCTCGGCGCGTCGCCGGGATGCACGACGCGTCCCCTTGACCTCGCAGAAAAACGCGGGTGGAGCTACGGCGGCGTGACCTCTTCGAGGCTGGCGGACCACTTCTGTTCGATACGACCGAAGCGCCAGATGAGCATCGACCCGATCCAGGTCGCGGCGATCATCCCGACGATCACGAAACCCGCCGTGTTGATGTTGAAGTTCGCTACGAAGTGCCAGAAGCCGCCTCTCGAGGCGAGCGAGTGGATCTCTTGCGGCAGGATTCCGAGCGCCTCGATTGCACCGACAAAAAAGCAGATCGCTACGGAGAGTCCGGTGATCGAAAGGTTGTAATAGACCTTGCGGACCGGGTTGAAAAACGCCCAGCCGTACGCGAGGTTCATGAAGATCCCGTCGGTCGTGTCCATCAGCGTCATTCCCGCAGTGAAAAGGATCGGGAGACAGAGGATCGAATACCAAGGGATGTGCTGGGACGCCTCGAGCGCAACGGTCGCCAGGAGCGCGACTTCCGTCGCGGTGTCAAATCCCATGCCGAATAACAGGCCAACCGGATACATCTTCCACTCACGATCGACGCCGCGGGCGAATCGGCCGAGGAACCGGTAGAAGAACCCACGGTTGTCGAGCTCGCGCTCGAGCGTTTCTTCGTCGTACTCGCCTCTGCGCATCGTGCGGAAGATCTTCACGATCCCCGCGAGGATCACAAGGTTCAGCGCGCCGATGAGGAACAAGAATCCCGCCGACACCGCCGTCCCGAAGACGCCCCCGAAGGTCTCGAGTCCCGAATGGGGGTTCGCCACCGCCGAGAACACAGTCTTTTCGGCGAGGATGATCCCGACGCCGATCAAAACGACGATCGTCGAATGGCCGAGCGAGAAGAAGTAGCCGAACCCGAGCGGTCTCGACTTGTTCGTGCCCCGCCGCTCCTGCATCACCTTGCGCGTCGTGTTGTCGATCGCCGAGATGTGGTCGGCATCGAAGGCGTGACGGAGTCCGAGGGTGTAGGCGAGCCCGGCGACACCGATTCCGAGCCCCCGGTAGTGCTGGGGGACGACGAAGAAGACGAAGACGACGAATCCGATCGCGTGCAGGGCGAGGATCGAGGCGTACATGCCGAGCACCCGTGAGCGCTCTCTCGGCGAGAGGGAGGAGAGCGAGACGCGAACGAAGGCGACGAATCCCGGCCTCCCGGCAATCGGTTCAGCAGGATCGGACGCCACGGACCCCGGAGCCTCCCCTCGGCGCAACTATTGGAAACCTATCTCTGATGCGAACCGCTCGCAATAAGGCAGGTCGCCCGGCGAAGCGACCCTGATCAGGACGTCTGATGGGACGGTTGACCCTGCCGGCGGTGGACACAACGGCGTTCACTGGTCGCGTGGACGAACGTGTGCTCATCCTCGGTGGCGGAACCGGGGGGACGCTCGTCGCGAACCGCCTGCGTCGCGCGTTGCCCGAAAGCGCCGAGATCACCGTCATCGACGGCGACGACCGACATCTGTACCAACCGGGATTGCTGTTTGTGCCCTTCGGTGCGCGCCATCCGGAGCGACTGGCGAGGTCGCGGAAAAAGCTCCTCCACGACGGCGTCCGATTCGTGCAGGAAGAAGTGGCCTCCGTCGACACCGACGCCGCCAAGGTCACCCTCACCGAGGGTTCGACGCTCGGCTACGACGTGCTCGTTGTCGCGAGCGGAGCGCGCCTTGTTCCAGAGGAGACAGAAGGTCTGCTCGGGCCGGGATGGATGGAGAAGGTCTTTCACTTCTACAGCTACGACGCAGCGGTCGCCCTTCGTTCCGCCCTCGATCAATTCCGCGGCGGGCGTCTCGTCGTGAACTTCGTCGACCTGCCGATCAAGTGCCCCGTCGCGCCGCTCGAATTCCTGTTCCTCGCCGACGCCTACTTCCGCAAGCGCAAGCTGCGCGACAAAGTCACGCTCACCTTCGTCACGCCGCTCGACAGCGCCTTTACGAAGGCGACCTGCGCGAAGTATCTGTCGGGGATGCTCGATACGCGCGGCATCGGGCTCGTCACGCAGTTCAACACCGGAGAAGTCGACGGGGCGGCCGGCAAACTCGTCAGTTACGACGGGCGAGAGGTCCGCTTCGACCTGGGTGTCGTCATCCCACTGCACCAGGGCGCGGCGTTCGTCGGTCGGTCACCTGAGCTGGGCGACCCACTCGACTTCGTGCGAACCGATCCGCATAGCCTGCAAGCGAAGGTCGTGCCGAATGTCTTCGCGATCGGTGACGCCGCAGACCTTCCCACCTCAAAGGCGGGGTCGGTTGCGCACTTCGCCGGGCACGTCGTTGCAGAGAACATCCGGCGGTTCCTCGCAAATGAGCCGCTGACTTCGGAATTCGACGGGCACACGAACTGTTTCATCGAGAGTGGGGACGAAAAGGCGCTGCTCATCGACTTCAACTACGAGGTCGAGCCGCTTCCTGGGCGCTTCCCATCACGCATCGGCCTCCCGCTGCTGCGTGAGTCGCGGCTCAACCACCTCGGCAAGCTCGGATTCGAGGCTTTCTACTGGCACGGGCTGCTCCGAGGTCGCGACGTCCCAGGAGTCGGTGCGTTGATGCCATTCGCTGGAAAAAAGATGCCGGGCAGTGAGGACAGGGGTCGCTCCATGACGTCGTTGCCCGCGAGTAGGAGGTAGCCGATGCCGACCGCGACCTACGCAGGAAAGCCGGTGCAGGTGAACGAGGAGGGATTTCTCGTCGACCCCGCCGAGTGGACCGAGGAGATGGCACCCGAGATCGCGAGAACCGTCGGACTCGAACAGCTGAACGACGAACAGATGCAGGTCGTGAAGGTGATGCGCTCGGAATACGAGTCGAACGGAGACGGCCCAAATGTCCGGGCGCTCGGCAAGGTCTCAGGAGTGCCGATCAAACGCCTCTACGAGCTTTTCCCGAAGGGCCCGGCGAAGACGGCCGCCAAGATCGCGGGCATCCCAAAGCCCCGCGGTTGCATCTAGTCAACGGTGAAGTTCCCCCGAGAAAGGGCGTGAGATGGCAGACAGTGTGGAAAAGGTCTCGATCATCGTCTCGAAAGGGTCCCTCGAGGGCGTCTACCCGGCGCTGATCATGGCGAACGGCGCGCGCGCCGAGGGAATCGAGGCGAATCTGTTCTTCACCTTCTTCGGTCTCGACGCGGTGAACAAGAAGCGCTACGCGAAGGTGAAGGTGGCGTCGGTCGGCAACCCGGGTTTGCACCTGCCGACGTTCGTCGGGGCGATCCCCGGGATCTCGTGGGCGATGACGAGGTACTTCGACGCGAAGATGAAAAAGCTCGACATCCCGCCGATCCCCGAGTTCCTGGAAATGATCTCGGACACCGGCGCCGGTCTCTACGGCTGCAAGGCGTCGTGCGACCTGTTCGGCCTCACGAAGGATGACCTCATCGACCAGGTGAAAGACATCATCACCGTCGGCGAGTTCTACGAGATGGCCGCCGGCGGGGAGATCGTCTTTACGTGATGAGACGGAGCGTCAGCCTCACCGCAACAGTGGTGGTCGTCTGAGCGAACGGGAAACAGCCAGGCGGCTGCGCTAAACACGCGCCGAAGTCGAATCCTCGACGACAGCACCGTCGCGGATCCGCACTCGGCGTTGGGCGCTCGCGGCGATTTCCTCGTCGTGGGTCGCGACGATGACGGTGACTTTCTGCTCGCTGTGCAGCTCTGCGATCAGCGCGATCACTTCGGCCGCAGTCTCCGAGTCGAGATTGCCCGTCGGCTCGTCGGCGATGACGACCTTCGGTGCGTTGGCAAGCGCGCGGGCGATCGCGACGCGCTGTTGCTCCCCACCGGACATGCGCGACGGCAGGTGGTCGAAACGGTGACCGAGGCCGACACGCTCGAGGAGTTCGCGCGCCCTCGCCGCGCGCTCTTCGCGGCGCACCTTGTTCGGCACCATCGCGATCGAGACGTTCTCTGTCGCCGAAAGTGTCGGGATCAAGTTGAACTGCTGGAAGACGAATCCGATCTCGTGGGCGCGAATTGCGGTCAAATCAGAGTCAGAAAGGTTCGCGACCTCGCGGCCGAAGAAGTGGAGCTGACCAGCGGTCGGGACCTCGAGACACCCGAGCAGCTGGAGCAGGGTCGACTTCCCCGAGCCCGACGGTCCTTCGAAGGCGATCATCTCGCCTGGCGCGATCGAAAGGCTGACACCGCGTATCGCGCGAACCATCGCGCCACCTCGGTCGTACGTGCGCTCGACGCCCTTCAGTTCATAGGCGGGCCCGGCGCTCGCAGCCGGCACGGCCTGTGCTGATGCCTCTGTCGTCATCGTCGTTCTCCTAGCCGAGGTCCCTGAGCGCCACCGCTGGTGCGAGCCGCGAGGCGCGCCATCCGCCGGCGATACCGGCAAGCACACCGCCGACGATTGCACCCGCCAATCCGAGCAGCACCGTTGTGGCGTGGATCGGCGCGGTGAGGTGGACGGTGCTGTGCACCGACGCGCTCGTCGACTGGCCGATCGCCGAAGAGAGTTGCGAGGCGCCGACCGCAAGTCCCGAGGTCGTCACGGAGAGCCCCGGTCCGACGGCTGTGATCACCGCCGCGATGACGACGCCAAGGACGATTCCGATCACCGCGCCGACGACACCGATTCCGATCGTCTCGGCGACGATCTGGCGTACGACGGCGCCGCGCGACCAGCCGATCGCCCGAAGAGTCCCGATCTCGCGCACGCGCTTTGCAACCGACGAGAGCGTGAGCAGCGCGGCGATGAGGAACGCCGCCAGCAACACGACGATGGCGAGCGCGCCGCCGAGCGTGTCGGCGAGCTTCTTCGCGTTCGAAAGACTCCCGCTGACGCTGTCGGCAAGCGACTTCGACGTGAGCACCGTCGCGCCGGGAAGAGCCTTCTTGATCGCCGCGGTCACGGCGTTGACATCCGACGCGTTCTTCACCGAGACGAGGACTTCGTTGATCTCCTTCGGCGCCGAAGCGAGCGACTGCGCGGTCGAGAGATTGAAGTACACGTCCGCGACGTCACCGGTGAGCGTCGGATTGACAAGGCCGACGATCTTGTACGCCTTCTTATTGATCGTCAGCGTCCCGCCGGCGTGGAGTCCCTTTTGCGTCGCGTACGCCGTGTTGACGAGCACCTCGTCGGTCGTGTTTCCGGTGAACCACGTGCCCTTGGTCACCTGTGCCTTCGTGATCAGGCCGCCCGTCGACGCCGAGGGGCTGACCCCAGCGACCGTGTAGCTCGCGGTCTGGGTGTTCGTCGTCGGCGGGTTCAACGTCTGCCGGATCGTCTCTTCTGGGACGACGACGTTCTGTTCGTACGCCTTCTGGGAGGGCGTGAGGCATTTCGAGAACGTGGAGTTCGTGCCGATGAACCGGATCCCGCCGCCGCCGGCAGGACGACCGGTCGAACCGGCCGGCCTACTCGAGAAAGTGGACGGTCGCGTGGCGGCGCTCGAGGCGAAGAGCTTCTGGATGCACGCGCGCTCGGCGGTCTGCTGGGCGGCGGTCAGCGTCGGCGGCTTCGACGTCACCTTGAGGGTCTGTCCGCCGGTCTTGTAGGTGGCGGTGATCGTCGGCACGGTGCCCGTCTCATGGATCGCGTCGAGCGAGAGCGCCCCGGTCACCGTCGACACGTCTTTGATCTTCGAGATGATTCCTGCAGCCTGATCGGGGAAGTTGATCAACGTGCCGGGCAGGAAGAAGTCGTGGGTGAACTTCGTCCCGGCGGGACCGAGTTTCGCCAGGTCTGTGAGGACGCTCGAGTTGTTCTCGAGCAGGGTGGCGTTGGCCGCCGAGTTCAACGTTGCGGCGCTTGTCCCGGCGAAGCCTTGCCCGAAGAATCCGGCGCCGCCGCCACGCCGGGTGGGGACCGAGCTGTTCGTCGTCGATGACGAGGCGTTCTTGTTTGTCGTCGCCGCCACCGTGCGGGTGACGATGACGTTCGTCCCGACCGAGCCGAGGGGAGAGAGAACCGAATTCTGCGCGGCCGATAGACCGTCTGACACGCCGATGATGCTCATGACGAGGCCGACCCCGGCGGCGAGTCCGAGGGCGGTGACGAGCGTCCGGCCGAAGCGCCGGCGCAGCTCGTGCCACGCGTAACTGGGAGAGAACACGACCCCTCCGTCGTAAGTGCCCGGCGACCTGGTTCCCCGGGTTTTCAAGCGGCAAGGTACGTCCCCGAACTGTGGGGCTTCTGTGAGAACGCCCAGAGCTGTCTCTGAGAAAGTCCTCGTCAGCGTGCCGCTGGGTGCTGACACCAAATTTCGAGACCGGCTGCCAGGTGCCTTCGAGACCAGCTGCCCAGGTGTAGTCGCGCGCGCCGAGAGGTAATTGTCGTCAAGAACAGCAAGTTCGACGCAGCGCGGCGACGTTGCCGCTCGTGTGAAGGGGGCGCAGATGCCGAGGGTTCCGTTGTTCGCCACGACCAAGGGGGGATTCAGGCGGGTTTCGAAGCCATTTTCGGCAGGAGTCGGCCTCGCCGCCATTGCACTTTGCATCGCTTTTACCGCAGCCGTTCCGGCTGCGAACGGTGCGAGCAGCGGAAGCATCGTCACTGTGCTGAACGGACCGTTCGGTCCGATGCTCGTCGCTGGGTCTGGTCCCTCAGCCGGAACAGCGCTCTACATGATCACGAGCGATCACGGCACCACATTTGGCTGCACGACCACCAAGCAGTCGATTCTCGGAAGCCCCTACGTCTGCACCGGCCCGTCGACGTCCAAGACCGCCGAGTGGCCCGCCTACACGACGACCGGCGCGCCAGTTGCCGGGAAGGGCGTTGACAAGTCGATGCTCAGCGAAGTCGCGCGGCCAGGCATCGGCGAACAGGTCACCTACAACGGACATCCGCTGTACCTCTTCGACATGGTGCCCGGCGCGCCGAGCGGTGAGAACTGGGACGAGCCGACCCTTCCGGCCGATCACGGCACGTGGTGGCTCGTGTCACCAAGCGGCGTACCGATCGGCTCCGAAGGCGTGTTTTCGACGGTGACGATCAATGGACATCAAGACCTCGGCGCCGAGCTCATCGATGGAGGTGGAGTCGTCGTCGTTCCCGTCTACGCGTACTCAGGCGGGACAAATTGCACAGGAGCGTGTGCTGCCGAGTTCCCCCCTCTTTACGCCCAGGGAACTCCGGGTCTCGCCGCCGGCCTTTCCAACAACGCGGGGCTCGTGACGAGAGCGGACGGGTCGAAACAGCGAAGCTGGGCGGGCAAGGCGCTCTACGTGTACGCGGACGAGGCGGTCGGCCTCTCCGCAGCCGGAATCGCCTTCAAAGGAAACGGCAACGGGGTCAAGGTCTCGGGCGGAACTTTCTCACTCGTGTCCGTTTAGCGCCGCGGGCCACCTCGCGGGACAGGTGGAGAAGTTGACGGCGAAGTCGCCGTTGCGAAGCCCGTCCACAGCGAACACCTGAGATCCGTGCTTCCAAGACAGATCGTCGAGGACGAATTTTCGTGACGCCCTCCGTGCCGGCGAGTCGACGACACGTCGGCAGGAGGGCGTAAACGAGTCAGCTCCTGGGGCTGAACGCGAGACCTCGGTCAGGAGAGCGCGCGAACGCCGCCTTCGGGGAGACGCTCAAACAGCGGTAGCTCGCCGAGCGAATGTATGAGGTCGGCGTCCTCGCCGATCAGCGTCCGCCATTCATCGCCTTCAGTCGCCAGCACGCCGATCGCCACCGGGTTCGCCCCCGCACTCCGCGAGAGCGCCAGTGCGGCGCGCATCGAACCACCCGTTGAGATCACGTCGTCGATCAACGCGACGTTGCGATCCTTGACGACGTCGACTCTGGCGCGATCGAACAGCAGGCGTTGTTGTTGCCCGGTCGTGATCGAGCGCAACGGTTCGGAGAGCGCGTCGGCAAGATGGATCTTCGGCGTCTTCTGAAAAATGACGTAGTCGTCGAGGCCGAGCGAGCGGCTCACTTCGATGGCGACCGGAATACCCATCGTCGCGACCGAGGCAACGATCTCGACGTCGTAGGGGCGGAGAAGCTCGGCCAGCTCCTTCCCGGCGTGCTCGGCGAAGTCCACGCCGAGGTCGACAGTGATCATCAGCGCGACGGCGATCGTCTCGGACAACGGCACGATCGGCAGGTCCAGGTGCTGCGAGCCGATCTTCGCTTCGTAGCGGCCTAATGGGGCGACCATCGTCTGATCCTCGCTGGTCGACACCGTTCTCGCCAAATCGCGTGTCTGTTGCGTCTCAACGCGGAGTGCCTCTCATGAGTTCCGCGGCCTTCTCGGCGATCATCACGGTCGGAGCGTGGGTGTGACCGCGGATGATCCGTGGCATCACCGACGCGTCGACGATCCGCAACGACTCGACGCCGCGCACTCGGAGCTGCGGATCGACGACCGCCGCCTCGTCGTCGCCCATCCGGCACGTACCGACGGGGTGATAGAGGGTCTGGGAGTAGTCGCGGATCGACGACTCGACGAGGGCGCCCTCGTCGGACTCTTTCGTCGCGGCGGGCACGACGATCGGCCCGATCTCATTCGGAGTCGGCCAGCGGGCGAGGATCTCGAGACAACGCCGCACCCCGACCGACAACGTCGCGATGTCCTCGCCGTGTGGATCGGACAGGTACGCCGGGTCGATCGTCGGCGAATCCAAGACGCTTGGTGAGTTGGCACGCACCCGTCCGCGACTTTGCGGTTGCAGGAGGACGGCGGCGAGTGAGACGCCCGGCCGCCGATCCTGGATAAGTCCCTCGTTGACGAAGAGCGCCGGCACGAAGAGAAGTTCGAGGTCCGGAAGGATGCGGTCGGGCGCACTTTTCACAAAGCCGTACGCCTCGGCGATGTTCGAAGTGAGCGGTCCCATTCGGACGATGAGGTAGCGCAGGAAGGCTCCGGGAGCGTCAGCGTGCGCGAGCGACGCGCGTGACGTCGTCAGCGCGGCGACGCCGGCGGTGAGATGGTCAACGAGGTTTTCGCCGACCTCGTCGCTGATTGCGACCGGCGTGACGCCGAGACTCTGCAGCTCCCGACTCGGACCGATACCCGAGCAGATGAGCAGTTGCGGACTCTTGATCGCGCCGGCACAGACGATGACTTCTCGCCGAGCCGTCACGACGCGTATCCCGGTTCGGCTCTGGAACTCGATGCCCGAGGCCCGGCGGCCGTCGAACATGATGCGCGTGGCGTGTGCACCGGTGCGAACGACGAGGTTCTTTCTGCGCATTGCAGGTTTTAGGTACGCGTCGAACGTCTCCCATCGCACACCGCGCAGCTGAGTAACCGGCGTGAGCGCGACTCCTTCGTCGAGTCCGGAGTTCGGTTCGATCAACGATTCGATTCCCGCTCCTCGCGCCGCTTCGAGCCAAGAACGCGTCAGTGTTCTCGGATCCCTCGGCTGGGCGATGAGCACGCGGCCGTCGTGGCGGCCGCGTTCGCCCTTGCTCTCGTGCCACTCGACGCGCCGGAACGTCTCGAGGACCGATGCGTACGACCACGTCGGCCCCGCGAGTTCGGCCCACGTGTCGTAGTCGGCGGCGAAACCGCGGGCCCAGATCATCGCGTTGATCGCCGAAGAACCGCCGAGCAAGCGTCCGCGTGGCCAGAAGACGGTCCGTCCGTTCAGCTGCGGTTGCGGCGCGGTGCGAAACGCCCAATCGAGTCTCGAGTCGTAGAGACGCGGGAATCCTGCCGGGATGCGGACGAGCGGGTTGTGGCTACGCGGACCAGCCTCGAGCAACAAGACGCTCGTCGTCCGGTCCTCGCTGAGACGACTTGCCACGACGCAACCCGCCGAGCCCGCGCCGACGACGACGTAGTCGAATTCCTCCAAGAAGCCCCCGATCGCCGCGGCGACGATAGACGGCTCGCAGAGATTGCCCGGCGTTGTTTTCGGCAAAAGCTCGATTGGCACCCTCGTGACGTGCCCATTCGCTTCTTCGTCATCGGAGGCGGGCCGGCAGGGGTCGAAGCCGCCTCGACGCCGGCGCGCCTTGGAGCCGAGGTGGTACTCGTCGAGCGCGACGTGCTCGGTGGTGCCGCCAACCTTTGGGATTGCATCCCCTCGAAGGCGATGATCGCGACAGGTGAATTTCTTGCCATCGCCCGGCGTTCGCCGGCGCTCGGGCTGACCCTCGGTGACAACCCGCCGGACCTCGACGTCACTCCGGGCATCGTCACGTCCGCCGATTGGAACTGACGATCAAGCAACTCCTTGCCGAGTGTCGCCGGTCGTCGTGGCGCGAGATCACACCTTCGGACAGATTTGGGGGTCCGTATCGGACGAGGGGAGGCGAACAACGTGATTTTTGGTGCCCACGTGATCGTGTACAGCAGCGATGCGCAAGCAGACCGGCGGTTCTTTCAGGACGTCCTCGGATTCGCGCCCGTTGATGCCGGTGACGGGTGGCTGATCTTCGGGCTGCCCCCGGCCGAGCTCGCGGTCCATCCGAGCGGTGGGGAAGACGGACACGATATCTATTTCATGTGTGACGACCTCGACGCCGAAATGGCGGTTCTCGAACAGAAGGGCGTCGAGCCCTCGCCAATCCAAGAACAGCGGTGGGGGCTCGCGACCAGAGTTCGACTGCCGAGCGGCGGGGACGTCGGCCTGTACCAACCGAAACACCCTTCGCCGTTGCGCAGCGTTTCAGGCTGACGAACGACGGCCGCGTCGCTCCTTGCCGCGCCTGAGGATCTCCCGCGCCGTCTCGACGTCTCCGAGCCCCGGTCCGTGGCCGTTTCCGGGGACCTCGAGAATTGCCGGAACCGCGTCGAGGAGCGGATGGCTGAGCAGCCAACCAAGTGCCTCTGCTCCGATCTCGCCATCGCCGAGATTTTCGTGGCGGTCGCGATTCGCGCCAAAAGGAACCTTCGAGTCGTTCAGATGAATGCAGAGCAATCGTTCGAGGCCGAGGACCTCGTCGAATCGGCGCACCGTTTGATCCGCGTGCTCACGATCTTGGTAGCAGACGCCGGACGCGAACAGGTGCTGGGTGTCAAGACAGAAACCGAGACGCTCGTCGCTCTTTGCGGATTCCAAGATCCGCGCGAGCTCCTCGAAGCTGCGACCGATCGTGCCCCCGGCGCCGGCGGCGTTCTCGATCAACAACGGACAGAGCGGCTGCGAACTCGATGCCGACGCGGCGTCGCACGCTTCGACGAGGGACGTCGCGACCGGGGCGATCGCGCCGTCGATGCCGGCACCGCGGTGGCTTCCGACGTGGAGGACGAGGCCGGCGGAGCCGATCTCGGACGCGGCGACGAGGTTCTCAAAGAGCGCCCGCCGCGAGCGCTCGAGGAGCTCCGCATCGGTCGCGGCGAGGTTGATGAGGTAGCTCGCGTGACAGAACGTCGCCCGGATCGTCGGGTCGTTCGCCTGGGCGACGCGGTACTCGGCGAGCGCCTCGGGGGAATGCGCGTGGCTCCGCCACATCCGCGGGCTCTGGGTGAAGATCTGGATCGCGTCGGCTTCGCGCTCGTGGCCCCGTTCGAGGGCTTTCAGCAGACCCCCCGACGGGCTGACGTGGACGCCGATGAGCACCCGCGAGAAAGTACTGACCTGAAGGACGCGTAGCTTTGGTGGCCATGGCACGGAAGTTCGTCGTTCAGACCTTTGGCTGCCAGATGAACGAGCACGACTCCGAGCGGATCGCGTCCGACCTCGTCGCCGCGGGGCTCGATCGGACCGACGACGTCGCCGACGCCGACGTCGTCGTGTTGAACACCTGCTGCATCCGGGAGGCCGCGGAGACAAAGCTCTACGGCCACCTCGGTCACCTGAAGTCACTCGCCGACCGCAAACCGGGGATGCAGATCGCGGTCGCCGGCTGCATGGCTCAGCGAGCAGGTGCGGAGATCCTCGAGCGTGCGCCGCACGTCGACGCGATCTTCGGGACCCACAACGTCGGTCGCCTCTCCCACCTGCTGAACGAGGCTCGACGGACCGGCGCGCCGGCGGTGGAGATCCTCGACGCGCCCGCGGACGACGCCGAGGCGTTTCCCTCCGCGCAAGCGATCCGCCCCGAACTTCCCTATGCCGCCTGGGTAACGATCCAGATCGGCTGCGACAACTCGTGCGCGTTCTGCATCGTGCCGACGGTGCGTGGCAAAGAGCAGAGCCGGCCGTTCGCGGAGCTCGTCGGCGAGGTGCGCGCCCTCGCCGAACGAGGAACCTCCGAAGTCACCCTGCTCGGACAGAACGTCAACTCCTACGGCCGCGACCTCACGCTCGTCGCACGAAGGGCGGAACTTGACCCGGCAGGCACGGCGCGACTCGTCGGTGAGCGCTGGGTGGGACGCGCGAGCCGGCGCGCCGAGCCGCTCTTTTCCGATCTTCTGCGGGCGATCGGCGCCATCGACGGCATCCGCCGGATCCGCTTCACGAGCCCGCACCCAAAGGACCTCCGCCCCGAGACGATCGCGGCGATGGCGGAGACCGACGCGGTCTGCGAGCAGCTCCACCTTCCGCTGCAGTCCGGAAGCGACCGTGTGCTCGCTGCGATGCGGCGCGGTTACACCGCCGAGCGCTACTTGGAGCGGCTCGCGGCGGCGAGGGCGGCGGTCGACGATCTGGCGGTGACGACCGACGTGATCGTCGGTTTTCCCGGCGAAACCAACGCCGACTTCGAAGAGACGCTGGCGCTCGTCGCCGAGGCCCGTTACGACGGCGCCTTCACCTTTATCTTCTCGCCGCGGCCTGGCACCCGTGCTGCCGAGACGCCCGACCAGTTCGTCCCACCAGAAGTCATCTCAGAACGCTTCGCCCGACTGAAGGACGTCGTCGACCGATCGGCGCGTCTGCGCCACGCGGCGCGCATCGGTCGCATCGAGGAGGTCGTCGTCGAGGGCGCGTCGAGGAAGGATGTCGCGATCGCCGCGGCGCGCACGCGTCAGGGAAAGCTCGTCCACTTCCGCCCAGGGGCGACCGGAATCCCGCCGGGCGCGTTCGCACACGTCCGCATCACCGACGCCGGTGGTCACCACCTCTCCGGCGAGCTCGTCGGCACCGAGGCACCGGTGGCGCGACGAAAGATCCCCGTCAGCACTGGTTGACGAGGGCTTTTCCTACCGACCCACCGCGCCCTTCGATTTTTCATGCGAGTCGGCGCGCGCGCCGACTCGCAACAGGTGGTTATGAGTTCGGAGGACTCGGCGCCGTCGGTCCGTACGCGACGGTGAACCCGTCGGTGTCGCTGTCTGGGTTCGACGGAATCGAGATCACCTGACCGCGCGAGTTGACGATTTCGCCGCTCTCGCTCGCGACGAGCTTCGGGTTCCCGCCGTTCGCGGTGCCTTGATCGAAGACGGTCGAGGCGTAGTCGGCGAGCGTCGCAACCGTGCAGCGGGTGGCACTGCAAAGCGACGGCGCTTCGAGAATCCACTCGGCGGAGGATCCGGGTCCGGTGTAGTCGACGGATTTCGTGAACGTCCAACCGTGCGTGCTCGATGTGTCAGTGATCGTGATCGTCCACGTCGAAGTCGATGCGCTCGTCTGCGAGATCGTCGCCGACATCACGTCGCCCGGCGCGACCGCGCCGCAGCTCGATCCCCCGCCACCCGATCCACTGGCGGCCGCCGTCGTGAACGACGAGTCGCCGCCGTCGACGGTGCGCCGGCTGTAAGCGACGAGCTGGAAGTGATACGTCGTCGATGAGGAAAGACCCGTGAGGTTCGCGCTCACGGCGATCGCGGTGCTGCCAGAGCCGGCGTACACGGTCGGGGTCTCGGCGCCGTACGACCTCGTCGTTCCGTACTCGAAGTAGTAATACGTTCCCGATCCGTTCGGGTTGACGGTGCCGTTCAACGTGGCGGCCGACGACGTGATGTTGCTCGCCGAACCCGTCGTCGCGCTCGGAGAGGATCCGAACCCCCTCGGGGCGGCGTGCACGGCCGGGGCCGCGGCAACTTTTTGCGTCGCCACCGCGACGTTTGCTGTGCCGGACTGCGACCCCGCGCTGGTCGAGCACCCACTCGAGATCGTCTGTTCAGCGAAGTCCTGCGAGGAGGTCGTCCACCACGCCGAATATTGACCGGATCCGTTTGAGTAGTCCTGCTCAGTTCCGGTCTGGATGAGTGAGCTGTTGTTGAAACCGTCGATGCCGACCCACGCCGCGGAGTATGAGCCGTTCGGCCCCGTCACCGTCGGCACGGTCCACTGACCCGACACGCTTGTATATGGGCTCGACGAGGTCTCGGCATAGCCGGACCAGTTGGACGACTCCCACCCGGCCGCCGCCGCCACCGCTCCCTGGGGTGCGCTCGAAACAACGCGCCGCGGTTGGAGGACGAGGGACAGCGCACCCGCGCCACTCGGGATCGATATCGCCAGCAGGCCCGCCAGGCTCCCGAGAGCGAAGATTCCGGCCCCCCACAGGACGCCCCTGCGCGCCGGCCGCCTCCGACTGTGTGCCCGCCGCTTCCGACTGTGCATCTGCCCCCCTCGAACGTCACGTCACGAGTGCCGGTGAGGATACGACGCCTCTTGCGCGTCGTCACCACTCAAATTGTTGATTTCACTCAGTTTTTGTTCGGCTTCGCGTGGCCCAAATAACGAGGTCGACGACCGGAATGTGGTCGACGTCGCCGTGTGCGCGCTCGCACCGGTACATCTCGAGCACCTCGAGTCCGGGGAACGCTCCTTCGAGCCGGCCCTCGGTGTAGAGGCGGTCTCCGTCTGGTGGGCCGGCGTGTCCGAGCGCATCGAGATGATGGCCGACGACAAAGAGGTGCCCGCCGCTCGCGACGGCGTGAGCCGCGGCTTGGAGCATCTGCTGGCGCTCGTCCGGCGCGGGGTGGAGGTTGGCGAGGACGACGAGGTCGAACCTCTGGCCCCTGCGCAGGTAGTCGCCGACGTCGGCGTCGACGACTTCGATGGGAAGGTCCTCATGCGCGGCGTGCTCGCGGAGCCGGGCGAGCGCCACTTCGGAGAAGTCGACCGCCGTCACCGCCCAGCCGGCACGGGCGAGCCAAAAGCTGTTACGGCCTTCACCCGCCCCGAGGTCGACGGCGTGCCCAGCCGGAAGGCCTTTTGCTCGCGCGACGAGTTCGGAGTCGGGCTCGGCAGAGAAAAGGTGGTCGGCGCTCCGGTAGCGGTCGTCCCAGTCGCCCCTTCCGTGCATCGCTCCTCGGTTCAATTCGTTTTGCCGAGTCTCGCTGGTCAAGCCCAGCGCAGCCATCGGATCGTGATCGGCCGCGGCCTGCATCTGAGCCCTGGTGAGAGAACAGGAGGGCACCAGGTCGGCACTTAGACTGGCCCGTCGTGAGCGTGTTCGCAAAACTTCTCCGCGCGGGAGAAGGCAAGAAGGTCCGCAGCCTTGCGGAAGTCGTGCCGCTCATCAATTCCCTGGAAGCAGAGGTCGAGGTCCTTTCCGACGAGGAACTAGCCGCGATGACGGGCGAGTTCAAACAGCGCCTCGAAGACGGCGAGGAGCTCAACGAACTGCTCGTCGAGGCTTTCGCGGTGGTGCGCGAGGCAGCGAAGCGCACGATCGGCCAGCGCCACTTCGACGTCCAGCTGATGGGCGGGATGGCGCTCCATTTCGGCTGGATCGCCGAGATGAAGACCGGTGAAGGAAAGACCCTCGTCTCGACGCTGCCGGTCTACCTGAACGCCCTCGAAGGAAAAGGCGTCCACATCGTCACCGTGAACGACTACCTCGCGCGCCGCGACGCCGAATGGATGGGCCAGATCTACCGATTCTTGGGCCTGTCGGTCGGACTCGTCGTGCCGGATATCTCCGACTTTGAAGAAAAGCGCGCCGCCTACCAAGCCGACATCACGTACGGCACGAACACCGAGTTCGGTTTCGATTACTTGCGCGACAACATGGCCCCGAGCCGTTCAGAGATGGTCCAGCGCGGCCACCCCTACGCGATCGTCGACGAGGTCGACTCGATCCTCATCGACGAGGCCCGTACCCCGCTCATCATCTCGGGCCCCTCCGACGATTCGACGCGGCTCTACTACCAGTTCGCCAGCATCGTGCGGACATTGCAACGCGACGTCGACTACGAGGTTGACGAGGAAAAGCGGATCGTCGTTCCGACCGAGGAGGGCATCGCGAAGGTCGAGCGGCAGCTTTCCGTCGAGAACCTCTACGACTCGGTGGCAGTGAACTACGTCCACCAGATGGGCAAGGCGCTCGAGGCGAAGGAGCTCTACCACCGCGACGACGACTACATCGTCGCCGACGGCGAGGTGCGCATCGTCGACGAGTTCACCGGGCGCGTTCTCGAAGGTCGGCGGTGGTCCGACGGACTGCACCAGGCCGTCGAGGCGAAAGAGCGCGTGCGGATCAAAGAGGAGAACCACACCTGGGCGACCGTGACGCTGCAGAACTATTTCCGCATGTACGAAAAGCTCGCCGGAATGACCGGCACCGCTGAGACAGAGGCGGCGGAGTTCGCGTCCACCTACGCCCTCGAGGTCGTACCGATCCCGACAAACCTGCCGATGGTTCGCGCGGACCACGCCGACTTGATCTACAAGACCGAGGACGCCAAGTTCCGCGCGGTGGTCGAGGACCTCGCCGAGCGCTACGAGACCGGACAGCCCGTCCTCGTCGGTACGGCGTCGGTCGAGCGCTCCGAGCACCTGTCGCGGCTGTTGGAAAAACAAGGCATCCCGCACTCGGTGCTGAACGCGAAGCAGCACGCGAAAGAAGCGGTCATCGTCGCCCAGGCGGGCCGGCTGCATTCGGTGACCGTCGCGACGAACATGGCGGGTCGCGGCGTCGACATCATCCTCGGCGGCAATCCCGAGGGCCTCGCCCGCGACGAGACGCTCGCCGAGGGACTCGATCCCACCTCCGAGGAGGGACACGCCCGCTACGAAGCGATGCTCGAGAAGTTCCAGGCTTCGTGCGCCGCCGAGGGCGACCGCGTGCGCGAGCTCGGAGGGCTCTACGTGCTCGGCAGCGAGCGCCACGAGTCGCGGCGCATCGACAACCAGCTGCGCGGGCGTTCCGGCCGCCAGGGAGATCCCGGAGAGAGCCGCTTTTATCTGTCGCTGGAAGACGAACTCATGCGGATCTTCGCGACCGGCGCGATGAACTGGGTGATGGATCGGGCCCTCCCAGAGGAGGTGCCTATCGAGGCGCGGATGGTCTCCCGCGCGATCGAGCGTGCTCAGGGGACCGTCGAACAGCGCAACGCCGAGATCCGCAAGGACGTCCTCAAGTACGACGAGGTGATGAACGAGCAGCGCAAGGTGGTCTACGAGCGCCGCATGCAAGTGATCGACGGTGACGACCTGCGCGAGCGCACCCTCGAAATGCTCGAAGAAAAGATCGTCGAGCTCGTACACGCCTGCTGCCCGACGGATTTCGCCGAGGAGTGGGACCTCGACAGACTCGTCGCCGAGTCATCGCAGTACTTCCCGACTCGCTTTGCGCCGGCGGACCTCGCGCTCGCGACGAACACCGATCAGCTCATCGAGAGCATCTATGGCGAGGCGCTCGAGTACTACGAGGCGCGCGAAGCCGCTTTCCCGGGCGGTACGGAAGCGGCGCGCGATCTCGAACGCCAAGTGATGCTGCAGATCATCGACCAACGCTGGCGGTTCCACCTCCAAGAGATGGACTACCTCCGGGAAGGCATCCACCTCCGTAGCCTCGCCCAGACCGACCCGCTCGTCGCGTGGCAGCGCGATGGCTTTGAGATGTTCGGTCAGCTGATGCAGGCGATCGACGACGACTACCTCCGCTATGTGATGCACATCCAGCTGCTGACGACCGAGGACCTCACCCCGGACCTCGCCCAGGCGACCTACGAGGCGGCTTCCGACCCGGTGGCGCCGATGGAGGAGATCGCCGAGGGAGCCCCTGCTCCGGCGCCGCCGGTGCAGAGAACGGTGGTCGTTCCGCCGCAGTCGGCGACGCTCGCGGGGACAGGTGCAGGTCAGAAGGCGAAGCTCGGGCGGAACGACCCCTGCTGGTGTGGGAGCGGGCGCAAGTACAAGCAGTGCCACGGCAAAGCCTGAACCGCGATGAGCGAGCCGACTGACAGTTCGTCGCGCCGCGCGCCCAGCGCCGAAGGCCCGCGTTTCGAAGACGAACTCGCCCAACTGCGCGTCCGACTCGAAGCGGCGCGCGCGTACCTCCGCTATGATGACCTCCGGCGCGAGCTAGAGCGGCTCTCGAAAAATGTCGAGTCTCCGGATCTGTGGTCCGATCCCGATCACGCGCGCGAGGTGACGACGGCGTTCGGACGCGTGCGCGCCGACGTCGACGCGTTCGACGAGCTCGCCACCCGTCTCGACGACGCAGCGGGACTCTACGAGATCGCCGAACAAGAAGGGGAGAGCTCGCTCGCCTCGGTCGCCAACGATCTCACGACCGCCATCAGTGAGATCGAACGGTCGCTCCAGGATCTCGAGCTAGAGAGCTTGTTCACAGGTGAGCACGACGAGCGCGACGCGGTGTGCGAGATCCACGCCGGCGCGGGCGGCACCGACGCGCAGGACTGGGCCGAGATGATGCTGCGGATGTATCAGCGATGGGCAGAACGCCACGGCTTTGCGACCGAAGTCGAAGAGGTCACCGAAGGACAAGAAGCGGGAATCTTGTCGGCGACGTTCATTGTGCGCGGCCGCCATGCGTACGGACTGATCACCGCGGAGCGCGGTGTGCACCGGCTCGTCCGGATGTCACCGTTCGACTCCCAGCACCGCCGCCAGACGAGCTTTGCGTCGATGGAAGCAACGCCGTTCCTCGACGACGTTTCCGACGAAGTGGAGATCGACGAGAAGGATCTGCGCGTCGACACGTACCGCTCGTCGGGTGCCGGCGGTCAGCACGTCAATGTCACGGACAGTGCGGTGCGCATCACGCACCTTCCGACCGGCATCGTCGTGGCGGTGCAGAACGAGCGCAGTCAGCACCAGAACCGCGCGAAAGCGATGCAGATCCTCGGCGCGAAGCTCGCTGAGCGCCAGCGCGAAGAACGGCGCGCCGAACTATTGGCACTGTCCGGCCCGCAGACGAACATCGAGTGGGGGAACCAGATCCGTTCCTATGTCCTTGCGCCGTACCAGCTCGTAAAAGACCTGCGTACGGACTATGAGACCGGGAACGTCGAGGCGGTGCTCGACGGAGACCTCAACGAATTCATGTATGCCTATTTGCGCTGGCGTCGCGCGAATGAAGGTGCATAAGCCCTTTCGCGACTTTCCTAGGCGTTACACGATTGCAACCAGCAGGAATGGGCGTGCTGGTAGCCTGTTGCTCGCTGCTGCAAGCCGGAAGCGAAAAAGATATATGGCGTTGACGCGCCCGAAACGATGAAGCTCTCTGGTGACGGTGGGAAGGACGGGCGGGCGGGGCCGAGGGATGACGAAATCCTCGGTGTTCGAACGGACGAAGAGCTACGACCAAGGGTAAGTCGCCGATGATCCGTTTCGAAAACGTCACGAAGGCCTACAAATCGGACGCAGTCGCGCTGCGCGACATCTCGCTCGACATCGACAAGGGGGAGTTCGTCTTCCTCGTCGGTCCGTCTGGGTCTGGAAAGACGACGTTCCTTCGTTTGTTGTTGCGCGAAGAGGTTCCGGACTCAGGAAAGATCTGGGTCGCCGGTCGCGAGATTGGCGACCTTTCGCAGTGGCGCGTTCCGTACCTTCGACGCAACTTGGGCTGTGTCTTCCAAGACTTCCGGTTGCTGCCGACGAAGACGGTCTTCGAGAACGTCGCCTTCGCGCTCGAAGTCATCGGACGGAGCAAGTCGGTCATTCGCTCACAGGTCGGCACGGTGCTCGAGCTCGTTGGCCTCGGTGAAAAGGGAAAGCGGATGCCCGATGAGCTTTCCGGCGGTGAGCAACAGCGCGTCGCGATCGCGCGAGCGTTCGTGAACCGTCCGCTCGTGTTGCTCGCCGATGAGCCGACCGGCAACTTGGACCCGGCAACGAGCCAGGGGATCATGAAGCTGCTCGATCGCATCAACAAGACCGGTACAACCGTCGTCATGGCGACGCACGACGTGACGATCGTGAATTCGATGCGACGACGCGTCGTCGAGCTCGAACACGGCAGCATCGTGCGCGACCAGTCCCGCGGCGTCTACTCCGCGGTGGGTGAGATGTTGACCGGCGCGACCCAGCGCGTTCCGGCGGTCTCGGTGTTCGGCGACACCTTCGACAGCGACGATGAGGGAGCCTTCGTTGCGGCACGCGCCGCCGGCCGATCGCGACGGAGATAGGCATGCCGATCTCCGTCGACTACGTCGCCAAAGAGACTGCACAGAACCTCTGGCGAAATCGAGTGATGGCCCTCGCCGCCGTGCTCACCGTCGCGGTGTCGCTTTCCCTCGTCGGGACGGCGCTGTTGTTGCGCCAAGCCGTCGCGCGCCAGATCGGTGAGTGGTCGAACAACGTCAGTTTGCAGGTCTTCATGGACCCGGGAGCGACGCAGGCGCAGATCGCGAGCGTGCGTCAGCTCATCCAGTCGACCCCGCAGATCACGAGCTTCACGTATCTCAACCACCAGCAGTCCTACGACCAGGCGAAGAAGATCCTCTCTTCGACACCCACGGCGCTCGCGGCGCTGACGCCGGCGACGACACCGACGGACTTCCGTTGCCGGCTGAAGGATCCTTCGGCGGCCTCGGCGGTGGCGAGGGTGTTCAACGGCGGCGGTACGAAAGGCGGCACCCCGGCGGCGCCCGGCGTCTACTCGGCCACGTACCCCGGCCAGTCGATCCGTGTCATGCAGCGCGTGGTGAGTGTCTTGCAGGACATCCTGCTCGCGATCGCGGTTGTGCTCTTGGTCTCCTCGCTCGTACTGATTCTCAACGCGATCCGAATGGCGATATTCGCCCGGCGTCGTGAGGTGAGCGTGATGAAGCTCGTCGGCGCGACGAACTGGTTCATCCGGATCCCGTTCATGCTCGAGGGCTTCGTCCAGGGGTTCCTCGGAGCCGTCGTTGCCGTTTTCGTCGTGCTCCTCGCGAACGTCGGCGTGCGGTACCTGGTCGCGCACTACAAGGTGACGGTGCTTTCGTCCACGGTGCTTTCGACCCGGGACCTTCTCCTCACCGAGATCGTCGTCGTGCTGCTCGGGATCGCCGTCGGCGTCGCCGGCTCATTCGTCGCGGTGCGTCGCTTCCTCGACGTCTGATCCGGGCTGCGCGCCGATGAAGGCGCTGGGCGCGATCTCCGAATTGGGCGCACAACACGCGGCGGCCGCCGTCATCACCGGATCTGGAAGGATCGAATTCGCCGGCGATCTCACACACCGGTTCGCTCTCGCCTCAGTCACAAAGATCCTCGTCGCCTACGCGGCTTTGATCGCCTACGAGGAGCACTCGCTGGCGCTGAACGACCCCGCCGGTCCTGTCGGCTCGACCGTCGCGCATCTGCTCGCCCACGCGTCCGGGCTCGCTCCCGACCCGCCGCCGAGATCACTTTCCGAGCCGGGGAAGCGGCGCATCTACTCGAACGCCGGTTTCGAGGTCCTCGCCGATCTCATCGCCACGGCGTCCGGCCTTTCGATCGAGGAGTACCTGAGCTCTGGGGTGTTCGAGCCGCTCGGCATGCTCGACGCCGACTTGGAGGGTTCTGCGGCGTCGGGAGCATTCGCCACGATCGAGGACTGCGTCATGTTCTGTCGCGAGCTGCTCTCGCCGACACTCATCTCGAGATCGACACTCACGTTCGCGACGAGGGTGGCGTTCTCCGGACTTTCGGGCGTGCTCCCGGGTTACGGGAGGCAGGATCCGAACGACTGGGGTCTCGGCTTCGAGCTCCGCGACGCGAAGTCGCCGCACTGGACCGGCGCGTCGAATTCACCGGCGACCTTCGGACATTTCGGCCAGTCAGGGACATTTCTCTGGGTGGATCCACACGCACGCGTCGCGCTCGTTCTGCTCACCGATCGAGACTTCGGCGATTGGGCAATCGACGCCTGGCCGCGTCTTTCCGACGATGTCCTTGCTGAGCTGACGCCGGCGTCGTGAACGCCGCGCGACCCGTCGATAGAGTCGCCGGCCATGACGATCATCGATGTCCATGGGCGACCGGAACCGCCGGTCGCAGGCGGTGAACTCGACACATTGCTCGGCTTTCTCGACTACCAACGCGCGACGTTCGCCTGGAAGTGTGGAGGACTCGACGCCGCTGGGCTCTCGGCGACGGTCGGTGTTTCGACGATGACGCTCGGCGGCATGCTGAAGCACCTCGCGCACGTCGAAGAGGGCTGGTTCTGCGAGGACTTCCTCGGACGGGCGCCGTCGCCACCGTGGGACGCAGTCGACTTCGAATCCGACCCCGAGTGGGATTGGCGTACGGCTGCCGAGGACACACCCGCGGAGTTGTTTGCGCTCTGGCACCGAGCGGTGGACCGAGCGCGCGCCGCGTTCACAGAAGCTCTCACTGACGGCGGCTTAGACCGGCTCGCTCGGCTCGTCTGGCCAGACGGTCGCTCGCCGAGCCTTCGCTGGATCCTCTGTCACATGATTGAGGAGTACGCGCGCCACAACGGCCACGCCGACCTCATCCGAGAATCGGTCGACGGGCTCACGGGGGAGTGACGTCGCGCATCTGGCGAGCGTCTGTGGTTCGGCGGGTGGCTCAGGTGCCGATGAAGTGAGGCCAATTGGCTCTTCGGATCCGTGCCGGACGCCCCATTACGCTCGAGCGCCGAACGGCGGGCAAAGGAGTTTTCGTGAAGGGTGTGCTTCTTGCGGGCGGGACGGGCAGTCGACTCTCGCCGCTCACCCAGATCACGAACAAGCACCTGTTGCCGCTCTATGACCGACCGATGATCTCCTACGCCGTCGAGGCGTTGGTCACTGCCGGGATCGACGAGATCATGGTCGTGACGGGCGGCACCCACGCCGGTGAGTTCCTCCGCTTGCTCTCGAACGGCGAGAAGTTCGGGGTGCGCCGACTCAACTACGCCTATCAGGACAAGCCGGGAGGGATTGCGCAAGCGCTCGGCCTCGCAGAACGATTTGTCGGCGAGGATCGCGTGCTCGTCATGCTCGCCGACAACATCTTCGGGCGCACGATCCGGCCGATCGTCGAGCGTTTCGAGGAACAGGACAAAGGGGCACGGATCCTGCTAGCGCGCGTCGAAGAGCGCGAGCACTTGCGCCACCTCGGCGTCCCCGAACTCGACGCGTCCGGCAAGGTTGTGCGGATCGTCGAAAAGCCCGAGAACCCATCGAGCGCCTACTGCGTGACCGGCGTCTACTGCTATGAGCCGACGGTGTTCAGCGTCGTCGCCAACCTCGAGCCATCGGCGCGCGGCGAGCTCGAGATCACCGATGTCAACAACCACTACGTCGAGTTGGGACAGATGTCGTATGACATCTGCGAAGGATTCTGGGGTGACGCCGGCGAGTCGATCGACGCGTACTACGCCGTCGTCGACCAGGTGCGCCGACACGGCGCCAACCTCGCCTGAACCCTCATCCGACCTTTCACTTCGCGAACGCGCCAGGACGCGGACGCAGCGCGTCCGGCCAAGCTGACGGTGCGGTGACGATCGCCCTCGGGTAGTCCTCGAACAACCAGCGGGCGACATTGCGGCGGACGAACGGCGAGGAATCGACGACGCGCAAGACGGCGTTGGCACCGGCTGCCGTGCTGAACAGACCCCGGCAGGCGCGGGCGATCGCGTGATCCTTGGTTAGGGATGCCGCCACCGCCCGGCGGTAGGAGTCAGCGACGTGCGACGACCCGCGCGTCGCGTCGGAGAGGATGGAACGCGCCGCGGCGATGCCGGTCTCGAGCGCTTGGCCGATCCCCTCTCCAGTGAACGGGTCCGCGGTGCTCGCCGCATCACCGACGAGGAGCACCCGGCCGTCGCGGGCGGAGAGCGCGGCGAGATCGAGTTGTGCCGGGATCGGCCAGGCGCGCCCGGGCGACTCGAGCGCCGCGCCCGGTCCAGTGAGTGATCGGACGAAGGCACCTTCGAGCGTCCGCCGCCAGGCGTCAGCGAAACGTTTCCCATACAAACCGGAGGTGACGACGCCGAGGTTGATCACGCCATCGGCGAGCGGGAACGACCACCCGTAGCCGGGGAGGAGCGACCGGTCGAACCAGACCCACATCGGCGCGGTCCGTTCCGCTTCCGCTCCATCGAGGTACGCGCGCCACGCCATCCATCTCGGACGACGCTCGGTCACGTCCGGTCCGCCGATCGCACGACGAACCTCGGACCAGGCGCCATCGGCACCGATGACGAAGCGGGCGCGCAGGTCCCCGTGGCCGGCGAAGTGGACGCGCTCGACGCCGTCGCGTTCGTGCTCGAGGGAAAGAAAGCGTGCGCCCGAGATCACCTTCGCACCGGCCACGTGGGCAGAGCCGACGAGCGCCGCGTCGAGTTCGAAACGCCTTGCGACCGCGGCGAAGATGCCCGGACCACGACGAAACTCGAGCGAAGTCCGGCGGCCACTCGGTGAGCGCACCGCGAGCTCGTCGACGGCTCGAAACGACGGCACCGACTTCGGCTCGAGACCGAGTTCGTCGAGTCGCCGGAGCGCGCCGGTCGTCAGGCCGTCCCCGCAAGTTTTGTCGCGAGGAAAGTGGGCACGATCACAGAGGGCGACCGATCGTCCCGCTCGGGCGAGAGTGATCGCCGCTGCTGCACCAGCCGGGCCCGCTCCGACGACAACGGCGTCGAACGTCTCGTGGTCGTCCCGGCTCACGCGGTCGTCCGTGTCTCGAGCGCGGCCGACAACGCGTCCTCGATCCGGGGGAGTTGGAACTGGTAGCCCGTGTCGAGGAGTCGACGGGGCAGGACCCGCTCGCTGATCAGCGCGACCTCGCGTGTCGCCTCGGTGCCGATCACCGCGTCGAGCACAATCCGCGGAACAGAAAGTCTCACCTGCGAGCCGACAATGCGCGCGAATGCGGCCGCGAAGTCGGTGTAGCGCACGGGGTTCGGTGCGGTGAGGTTGCAAGGGCCCTCGACGTCTGCGCTCACCGCGGTGTGGATGAGCGCCCCGACCTCGTCGTCGAGTCCGATCCAGCTGAACCAGTGCCGACCGGAACCGAGCGATGCGCCGAGTCCGTGGCGGAAAAGTGGCAGCTGCAACGCGACGACGGGATTCTCACTCGCGATCACGACTCCGCTGCGCACGTGAACGACTCTTACGTTGGCGTGTCGTGCCGGCTCCGTCGCGTCTTCCCAGGCCCGACAGAGTTCGGCGAGGAACCCGTGCCCGAGCGCGCTCTGCTCGTCGAGTTCTTCGTCGCCGCGCTCGCCGTAGATGCCGATCGCGGAGGCCGAAACGAAGACGGTCGGTGGGATGTCGGCGACGGCGATCGCGCGGGCGATGAAGTCGGTGACGAGAATGCGGCTCTGTCGCAGCCGCTCGCGCTTGGCGGCGCTCCAGCGCATCGGGGTGATCCGTTCGCCCGTCAGATTGAAGACGACGTCGATCCGGTCGAGCGAGCCACCTGGGAGCAGCGAGAGGTCGAGGCGTCGCGCGGCGAGGTCGAGGTAGGCATCGCCCACCTTCGGATTCGACCGCACGACGCGATGGACCGTGTGGCCGTCGGACTCGAGTTGCGCGATGAGTGCTCCGGCGATCAGCCCGTGCGATCCGCTCACGAGGACGTGCACGGCCTAGGAGCCTGCGCTTCGCGGCTGAGCAGGCACGTAAATCCCCCTTTCGACATCCACGAAGTTAGAACGGTCGCCGATATCCTGAGCGGGTGACCGTCGGATCCGATAAGGACACCGACGCGCCCGAGGTTTTGCCCCGTCCCTACGTGCTCGGCATCAACTCGTGGCTCGTCGAGGAGATGTACCAGGAGTTCCGCGCCAACCCGCTCTCGGTGAGCCAGAGCTGGCGCGACTTCTTCTCGGGTCCCCGGGCGGTGATCCCCGAGTCTCGCCAGCGCAACGGGTCGGGATCGGCCATGAAGGCTGCCCCCGGGGCAGTCGATCTTCAGCCGGCGGCCGAGGCCGAGGCGCCAACTCCGCCACCGCCGAGCGCCCCTTTCGCGCCCGCGCTTGCACCGCTAGGAGTCGACGGCGAGCTGCGATTGCTGCGCGGGGTGCCGGCCAAGCTGGCCGAGAACATGGTGGCGAGCCTCTCCGTGCCGACGGCGACGAGCGTCCACCCTGTCCCGGCGAAGCTGCTCGAGGTCAACCGATCGATCCTGAACGGCGAGCTATTGCGCACCGGACGGGAAAAGGTGAGCTTCACCCACCTGATCGGCTTCGCCGTCGTGCAGGGGCTACGGGAGCTGCCGGCGGTCAACTCGAGCTACGTCGAGGACGCGGACGGCGAGGGGACGCCGGGGGTGATCCGTCACCACCGCGTCGGTCTCGGCATCGCGATCGATATCGAGAAGTCCGATGGCTCGCGGGCGCTCCTCGTCCCCGTGATCAAAGACGCCGACACGCTTTCCTTCCGCGAATTCCGCGCCGCCTACGAACAGCTCGTGTCAAAGGCGCGGTCGAGCAAGCTCGCCGTCGAGGACTTCGCCGGCGCGACGGTGAGCATCACGAATCCCGGCACCCTCGGGACGACGCAGTCCGTCCCGCGTCTCATGAAGGGCCAGGGGGCGATCATCGGCGTCGGCGCGCTCGACTATCCCGTCGAGTTCCTCGGGGCCGCCCAAGAGACGCTCGCCGCGCTCGGTGTCGGCAAGGTCGTCACGCTGACTTCGACCTACGACCACCGGATCATCCAGGGTGCGGAGTCGGGGCTATTCCTCCGCCGGGTCCACGAGCTCTTGGTGGGGGAGGACGGTTTCTATGACGAGATCTTCTCCTCGCTCGGCATCGTGCGGCCGCCGGCGCGCTGGACACGCGACGAGCAGCTGCAGGCCGGCGAGGACTCGCGCATCAAAAAGGAACTCGAGGTCCACCAGCTGATCAACATGTACCGCGTGCGCGGGCACCTCATCGCGCAGCTCGACCCTTTGCGCACCGACCCGCCACGGCTCCATCCCGAGCTCGACCTCGCGCACTACGGGCTTTCAGTCTGGGACCTCGATCGCACCTTCGACACCGGCGGCGTGCCGGGGACCGACGTGCTGCCACTGTCCGAGATTCTCGAGGTCCTTCGCGATGCGTACTGCGGGACCGTCGGCATCGAATACATGCACATCCAGGACCCCGAGCAGAAGCGCTGGATCCAACGGCACGTCGAAGGGGTCGCAACCGATGTCCCGACCGACGAGAAGCGTCATGTTCAGGAGTGGCTGAACGCGGCGGAAGCGTTCGAAACGTTCCTGCACCTCCGTTACATCGGCCAGAAGCGCTTCGGCCTCGAAGGGGCGGAGTCGACGATTCCCTTCTTGGACGCGACGCTCGAAGCCGCGGCGAGAGCGGGCCTCTCCGAGGTCGTCGTCGGGATGGCACACCGCGGGCGACTGAACGTGCTCGCGAACATCGTCGGCAAGTCCTACGGCGAGATCTTCAGTGAGTTCGAAGGGAACCTCGACCCCGAGTCCGTGCAGGGATCGGGTGACGTGAAGTACCACAAGGGTGCGCACGGCACCTGGCGTGGGCGTAACGGCGCGTCGATCGCCGTCACGTTGGCGTCGAATCCGTCGCACCTCGAAGCCGTCGACCCTGTTGTCGAAGGCATCGCCCGCGCGAAGCAGGACCGCGGCCCCGCACCGGAGAGCTACCCGGTGTTGCCCTTGATCATCCATGGCGACGCGGCCTTCGCCGGGCAGGGCGTCGTCGCCGAGACCTTGAACCTGTCGATGCTGAAGGGCTATCGCACCGGCGGAACGGTGCACCTCGTCATCAACAACCAGCTCGGTTTCACGACGCCGCCACACGCGGCGCGCTCGTCGGAATACCCGACCGACGTGGCGAAGATGGTGCAGGCGCCGATCTTCCACGTGAACGGCGACGATCCCGAGGCGTGCGTGCGCGTCGCCGGGCTTGCGTTCGCGTTCCATCAGGCGTTCCACAAAGACGTCGTCGTTGACCTTGTCTGCTACCGCCGTCACGGCCACAACGAAGGTGACGACCCGAGCTACACCCAACCGCTCATGTACAAGAAGATCGACGAGCACCCATCGGTACGCACTCTGTACACCGCGACGCTTGTCGAGCGCGGCGACATCACCGAAGAGGACGCAGAGCAGGTCGAGGCGGACTTCAACGCCCGTTTGCAGGCTGCGCTCGACGAGACGCGGTCGTCTGCTCCGCCGAAGCTCGAGACGCTGCCCGAACGGGTGGCGTCACCGCGCGTGCCGCTTTCGTTGCCGACCGGGGTCGACCGCTCCGTGCTCGGCTCGATCGCCAAGCGGCTTTGGACGACGCCGGAGGGATTCACCGTCCACCCAAAGATGGTGAAGCAGATCGAACAGCGAAAGACGATGTGGGAGTCCGGCGAGATCGACTGGGCGCTCGCCGAAGCGCTCGCGTTCGGCAGCCTGCTCGACGAGGGGACCGACGTCCGCCTCACCGGCCAGGACACGCGACGCGGCACGTTCTCCCAACGGCACTCGGTGCTCGTCGACTATGAGACCGGCGAGGAGTTCGTGCCGCTCGAGAACCTCGGCGAAGAAGTCGGCGGGCTCGCCCCGGTCGCCCCCGCGGAGCGACTCGGCCGGCTCTTCATCCGTGACTCGCTTTTGTCGGAGTACGCGGTGCTCGGCTTCGAGTACGGCTACTCGGTGGAGGCACCGAACGCGCTCGTCAGCTGGGAGGCGCAGTTCGGTGACTTCGCGAACGGCGCGCAGATCATCATCGACAACTTCCTCGTCGCCTCCGAAGAGAAATGGGGACAAAAGAGCGGACTCGTGCTACTGCTGCCGCACGGTTACGAAGGACAGGGCGCCGAGCACTCCTCGGCGCGTCTCGAACGATTCCTGACTCTCGCCGCCGACGGCAACATCACCGTCACCCAGCCGACGACCGCCGCGCAGTATTTCCATCTGTTACGCGCCCAGGTGCGGCGCGACGAACGTAAACCGCTCATCGTGATGACGCCGAAGTCGCTGCTGCGCTCGCGATTCGCGCGGTCGTCGGCCGACGAACTTTTTTCAGGGCATTTCTTTGAGGTGCTCGACGACACCGGACGCGGCAAACGGATCGAATCTGAAACGGTCTCACGCGTCGTTCTGTGCTCCGGACGCGTCGCTCAAGACGCCTATGCGCGCCGCGATGCACTTGGGTCACAAGGTGGTCGTGATTCGGTTGCGATCGTTCGTGTCGAACAGCTCTACCCATGGCCGGACTCGCAGCTGGGCGGGGTTCTTTCCGGCTACCCGTCCGCGCGTGAAGTGGTTTGGTTGCAGGACGAGCCGGAGAACATGGGCGCGTGGTCCTTCGTCCACGAGCGACTCCACAAGGCGTTGCGGCACAGTTACGAGCTCCGCCACGTCTCGCGAATCGCGTCGGGGAGCCCAGCGACAGGATCGCACATGATCCACGAGCTCGAACTGCAAAAGCTCCTCGACGAAGCCATCGGACCCGTTCCGCACAGCGCCTGACCGCTGCTCGTGTCCGCGCGCCGGGTCCATCTCGAGACAGCGCGCGCAGCTTGTTGGCGGGCACGAAAGAGATTTCTGACCTCGCCGATATGTGCTTCCTACGGTTTTATGCGACCGTGGCTGTGATTGACTGAACGAATGCCAACGCGTCACATCGTCGTCGACGGTTCGAATCTCGCGACCGAGGGAAGGACGACGCCGAGCCTCGCCCAGCTGGAAGAAGTGGTCGCGGACCTTCGTCGCGAGATGGAGGGCGCGCAGGTGACAGTCGTCGTCGACGCGACCTTCCGTCACCGCATCGATGCTTCCGAGCGCGATCGCTACGACCAGCTCGTCTTGTCAGGAGACCTCGTGTCTCCTCCCGCGGGCGCGGTGGGACGCGGCGACGCCTTCTTGTTGCGGATCGCGGAGAAAGTCGACGGCATCGTTTTGTCGAATGACTCGTTCCAGGAGTTCCACGACGAGCACCCGTGGCTGTTCGAACGCGGACGGCTGATCGGTGCCTCGCGTGTGCCGGGGATCGGCTGGATCTTCGTCTACAGGAACCCCGTGCGGGGCCCGAGGAGTCATAAGGCAGCGGACAAGCGCGCGAAGAAAGAGGTCGAGCGGGCGATCGCCTCGGCGACGAAAGAGGCCGTCTCGCCTGATGGCGCCCAGAAGGCGAAGCCCAAGGCGAAGGCGCCGGACAAAAAGGTTGTGGCCGCGGCGTCGCCGCAGGCGGTGAACGACCCTGCGACGTTCATCGAGTTCGTTGCGGAGCACCGCCCTGGGGACGAAGTCGATGCGGTCGTCGAGAGCTTCGCTTCCCACGGCGCGGTCGTGCGCTCCGGAGACGTGCTCGCCTACGTGCCGCTCTCCGGTCTCGGGGACCCCGCGCCGCGCAGCGCACGCGCGGTACTGAAGAAAGGCGAGTCACGACCATTCGTCGTTACCGCGCTCGACCCGTACCGCCGCGGCGTCGAGGTCGCGCTTCCGGGGGCCGCGACGGTCTCTGGACGGCCGAGCGCAGAGACCGTCGCCGCAGTCGTGAAGCTCGCGCACACGAAGCAGACGAAGACCGCGGCGAAGCAACCGTCAAGGCGCGCAGGCGCCGCGAAGGCGCCGACGGCCACTCCGCGAAGGAAAGCGGCGCCCGTGCTCGTCGAGACGGTGGCGCACGCCCCGTCTGGGGGTCCGCGCCGGTCTCCGCGCGCCGTTCGGGAGTTGGGGGCCGCGCCGAAGAAACTCGGCGCGAGGTCGGCGTCGGCGCCGCGCCGCGCCGGCAAGAAGCACCAGGCGGCAAGTGCCGCCAAGAAGCGGTCACGGCGGACAAAGGAGTAGGCGCGATTTCGTTCGAGATCGAAAGGCTCATCCCGCACCGGCCACCGTTCCTGCTCGTGTCGGGGATCGAAGAGCTCGATCCGGGCGAGCGGGCGAAGGGCCATTGGACGCTGACCGGCGATGAGGCGTTCTTCGTCGGCCATTTCCCGGGGCGTCCGACGGTTCCCGGCGTGCTGATGGTCGAGTCACTCGCACAGCTCGGTGCCGCTGCGGTGCTCGCCGATCAGCGTTTCGCCGGCAAGCTGCCGCTTTTCGGAGGTATCGACAAGGCGCGCTTTCGCCGCCAGGTCGTTCCCGGTGACCGGCTCGACTTGGAGGTCACCCTCGGCCGCCTGTCGTCGCGCGCCGGCACTGGACACGGCGTCGCGACCGTCTCAGGCGAGATCGCCTGTGAGACCGGACTGTTCTTCGTCTTCACGGAGGGCTGAGACGTGCGCATCGTCACTTGGAACGTCAACTCGCTGAAGATCCGCCTCGAGCGCGTCGTTGCTTGGATCGCGAAGAACGAACCCGACATCGTGTTTTTGCAAGAGACGAAAATCGCCGACGCCGCGTTTCCGACCAGCGAATTCGCAGACGTCGGCTATGCGTCGGCGCATCATGGCGACGGCCGCTGGAACGGTGTGGCGATCGTCTCGCGCATCGGACTCGACGACGTGCAGGCGGGGTTCACCAGCGCCACCTCCGAGATGGCGAGCGAGTCACGGGTGATCTCAGCCTCCTGTGGCGGGATTCGCGCCTTTTCGGTGTACGTACCGAACGGTCGCGAGGTCGGTTCGTCGGTTTTCGAAGCGAAGCTCGGGTGGCTCAAGGATCTCCGCCGAGAGCTCGACGTGACGTGCACGCCCGACGAATCGATCATCGTTGGCGGCGACTTCAACGTCGCGCCCGATGACCGCGACGTCTACGACATCACGAAGTTCGCCGGTGCGACCCATGTCACGCCGGCGGAGCGCGAGGCGCTGCGCGACATCATGGCGTTCGGTTTGCAAGATGTCGTCCGACAAGTTCACCCCGACGAGACGGGACCTTTTTCGTGGTGGGACTATCGCGCCGGTGCGTTCCACAAGGGCGAGGGGATGCGCATCGACCTCGTGCTCGCCTCGGCCCCGATCGCAAGCCACGTCGGATCGGCATTCGTCGACCGCGACGCGCGTAAAAAGGGCCCCTTCGCCGACCCGCCGTCGGACCACGCGCCCGTTGTCGTCGACATCGCCGGTGGCAAGTAGGGTCGTCCAAGTGGCGATCATTGATGACGCCGAAGTTGACGAGGCCCTCGCTCCGACACCGTGGGAGCGTGAAGGAAAAGAGATCGTCCGGGTCATCGAGCGCGCCGATTTCGCAGAAGCGCTCGCGTTCGTGAACGAGGTCGGCCGCCTCGCCGAAGAGGCCGACCACCACCCCGACATCGACATCCGCTGGAACACCGTCACGCTGCGGCTCTCGACGCACTCCGCCGGGGGGATCACCGAAGCCGACCTCGCCCTTGCCCAGTCGATCGACGAGTTCGCCTGACGACGACCGCGACACGCGCCCTCGTGGCGCTGCCTTTCGTTCCACTCGGGTTCCTCAATGGACGCCCGCATGTGATGGTCGACGGCGCTGCCCGCCCGGGATCGGTGCTCGTCTTGTCGCACTGGCCGCATTCGCCGACTCCCCACGAGCTGTGGGCCGATCTCTCGACCGAGATCGCCTTCCGCTATCTCGAATCGGGAGGCACAACCGGTGGCGCCGAGTGCGTCACCATCGACCACCCCGACGAAGACGGGATGGCCTCGGTATACGCGATTGCGCATCCCGACGAAGCGCTGCGCCTGAAGCCCCAACTCATCGAGTTCGCGCGAGCCGGTGACTTCGGTGTCGCGACGCGTGACGCGGCGCGCGCCGTCTTTACGTTCTGGGCGATCGACGCGGGCGCATCGCCGCCGTGGCGGCAAGAGGCCGCGTCGAGAGACTGGTCGGCTCCTGATGGTTGGTTCGCCGATCTCGTTCCGCACCTCGGCGAGATCGTCGAACGACCCGGAGAGTTCGAGGCTTTGTGGTCGGACGAGGATCGCTCTTTTCAAGAAGACATCGCCGCGATCGAGCGGGGCGATGTGACGATCGAGGAACATCGTGACCTTGACGTCGCGGTCGTGCGCGTCCTTCGCGTCGAGGGTCAGAGGCGCTTTGAGATCGCCAACCGGCGGGCCGTCCGGGTGCATCCGTTCGCGCTGCACTCGGCGACACCGATGGTGCGGATGATCGTTCTCGACGGTGATCGGCTCGTCTACTACGACCGCTACGAGACCTGGGTCCGCTACATCTCGCGCGAGTTGCCGAAGCGGCGCGACCTCGCGCCGCTTGCCGCGATCCTCAGCGAGAGGTCGACGGGCGACGTCGTCTGGGAAGCGGACGGGCCGGGTGCGATCATCGCGACGCTCTGTCCGGAGGGGCCGGAGACCGTCGCGTCGGAAGAGGGCGCCGTCGAAACGATCCTTGAGTACCTGGCGACGGCTCCTGTCGCGTGGGACCCGTTCACGCCGATCGAGTGATCCGGCCCGGTCGACGGATCAGCCGACGGGGAGGCTCCAGATCGGGAACCAGCGGTTGAGGTCGGGTTCGATCGCCAGGTCCTCACTCAGTTCGTTCTTCAAGCGCAGCTCGGCTTCGTTGTCGCGCCGCTCCTTGCCCGAGGGGACAAAGGGGTAGAAGGTGCCGCGCTTGTACAGGTAGACGAGGAACGTCGAGGCGGGGCCGTTCGGGGTCGGCTGCTGGGGCCGGAAGCCGAACACCGAACAGAGCAGCTGCGGGCCGTAGCCGTTGTCCTGCAGGGTGGAGTTCGTCATGTGGACGCGGGTGACGAGCGAGTCGAAATCGTCGGCGGTGATGACGACCCAGCGATAGCCGTACTGGTCGGAACGCTCGTCCATGTGAGCGCCGGTCTCGTCGCCGAGGTTCAGGAGCTGGGTGAACTCCTGCTCGGTGGCGGCGAACGCCTGTCCGGTGGCGGGCTTGAAGCACACCCCGGCTTGGCCCGTCGGTTCGAGCCCTTCGGACGCTTCGAGGGTGATCTTCGCGCCGGGAAGACCGAAGAGCTTGTCCAAGTTGGCCTGTGCCGGTTTCGAACGCCCTAAGAGCGCGTCCAAGAACCCCATCGGCTGCTGGTGTTCGCGATCAGTTGGCGGCGATGCCGCGGTGCATTTCGGCGTCGAGCTTCGCCAGCTGGTCGAGTCGCTTTTGCAGCGACGGGTGCGTCGCGAACAGCGACGAGAGGCTCGCACCGGGGGCGAGCGCGGGAGCGAAGAAGAAGGCGTTGAAATGTTCGGCGGCGCGCAGATCTTGTGTCGGGATGCGGGACATTTCGCCGCTCACCTTGACGAGCGCTTGCGCCAACAGCGCCGGCTGACCGATGAGGATGGCGCCGGAGCGGTCCGCCGCGAGCTCGCGATAGCGGGACAGCGTGCGGATCAAGATGAAGCTGATCGCGTAGATGATCGCCGAGAACATGATGACGCCGAGTTCTATGAGCGCGACCTGACCACCGCCCTGTCCGCCGATACCGCCGCGGCGGCCGCCGCCGCGCCCGTAGCCACCGAACAGACCCATGAACAGGAACATCCGCGTCAAGAGGCCGGCCAAGATGCCGAGGAAGCTCGCGATCGTCATCACGGCGACGTCGCGGTGCGCGACGTGACTGAGCTCGTGCGACAGCACAGCCTCGACCTCGGGCTCGTTCAGTCGACGGAGGAGACCGGTCGTCACGCAGACGACGGCGTGCTTTTGGTCGCGCCCCGTCGCGAAGGCATTCGGGATGTCGCTCTGTGCGATCGCAACGAGCGGCTTGGGCATATTCGCCATCGCGCAGAGCCGGTCGACGATCGCGTGCAGCTGGGGTTGCTGCTGGGCGGTCACGATCTTGCCGCCCATCGAATACAGGGCGATCTTGTCCGAATAGAAGTACTGGACGAACAAGATGATGAACGCGATGACAAGGATGAAGGCGAGCGCGACGTGCGCGAGGACGAGCGCGGTGATGAAGATCGCATAGAGCAGCCCGAGCAGGAACACTGTCGTCAACATGCGCGCGGTGAGGCCGCGATCTTGGGGATACTTCGTGCGGGTTGCCATTGCTCAGTCCTTATTCATACCGTCTTCGGAGAGGAGCGCCTTCACCTCGGCCAGCGTCGAACCGGAGGCGGGAACCGCGAGGTCAGAGGGGCGCAGTTCGGTCGGGTCAAGACGCGTGCCCGAGCGGTGTACGGCGTCGATCAGCTCTGCGAGCTCGGAAGTGAAGGCGGCGGCGTCGTCCGCGTCGAGCGCCTTTGCCAGGCGCGCGTCGATCGCGCTCAGACCAGCCGTCGCCTGATCGGCGACCTCGTATTGGCCGTCTTCCAAGATGCGCACGATCATGAGCCGGAGCTGTCGTCCAAGCTGAACGGGTCCTTGTCCGAGGTGCTGGCAGCCGCAGGCGCCGCTGCATCGTCCTCGACGACCTCCGCGTCCTGGGGTTCGCTGGCCGCGTCCTCAGACTCGCCGGCGGCGATCGCGCCAGCAGGCTGTGAGGACGCCTTCAATTTCGCAAGCTCGGCGTCGACCTGGCTCGCCTGCATCGACTTGTCGAGCTGGGACTGGATCGGATCACTCGTGTTCGTGATGTCGGTGAGGTCGCCGGAGGACAAAAGCTCGTCCATCGCCTGACCGCGGGCCTGCATCTGCTCGATCTTGTCCTGGGCGCGCTGCATGGCGAGACCCGTGTCGCCCATCGACTCGGAGATGCCTGCGACGGCCTCGCCGATCTTCGTCTGCGCCTCGGCAGCCGTGTAGCTCGCCTTCAGCGTCTCTTTCTGTGTCCGGAAGGCGGCGACGCGCGCTTCGAGCTGCTGGCTCGTCGTGACGAGTCGGTCCTGCTGCGTGACGAGCTGGTCGTGCTGGGTCTTCATCGTCTCGAGCTGCGTGGCGATCGAGGCACGCCGCGACAGCGCCTCTCTAGCGAGGTCCTCGTTGTTCTGGGCGAGGGCGGTCTTCGCCTGCTCCTGCAGCTTGTCGGCGTTCGCCTTCAACTGGGTCGCCTGCAGCTCGATGCGCTTGCGGGCCGTCGCGATGTCGGCGAGGCCCTTGCGGACCTGCTGGAGCTGCTCGAGCTGTTTCTCGTAGGAGAGGTCGAGGGTGTCGCGGGGGTCCTCGACGCGATCGAGCATCTTGTTCGCCTTCGCCTGGACGACACCGCTCAGGCGCTTCATCACGCTCATGGATCGCTCCTTGTGGCCGAGCCTGGACCTTTGCGCTGACTAGGACCGATATCGAGCATACGTCCACAAGTTCTCGGGCCGACTGGCAAATTGCTGAGAAACCAGTGCGCGCATTCGTGCCGTTAAGGTCGCGGCTTCGATGGCCGAGTCCCTCCGTCTGTTGGCGGTCCACGCCCACCCCGACGACGAGGCGTCAAAGGGCGCTGGCACGATCGCGCGCTACCACGCCGAGGGGGTGCGCACCGTGCTCGTCACCGCGACCGGTGGCGAGGAGGGCGAGATCCTGAACCCCGCCCTCGACACCGAGGCGGTGAAGAAGAACATCGCCGAGATCCGTCGGCGCGAGCTCGACGAGGCCGCTAAGGCGATCGGCTACGACGAGGTCGTCCTGCTCGGCTACCGGGACTCGGGGATGCCCGATACGCCCGCCAACTCGGACCCGCGGTCGTTCTGGCGGGCGCCGATCGAGGAGTCGACCGAGCGGCTCGTCGCCGCGATCCGCAAGTACCGGCCCCAGGTGGTGGTGACCTACCCCGACGAGCAGAGCTTCTACCCGCACCCGGACCACGTCCGTGTCCACGACATCTCGCTGCTCGCCTTCGACCGGGCCGGCGACGCCGAGTTCTACTCGGAGGCGGGCGAGCCGTACCGACCGCTGAAGCTCTACTACACGGTTTGGCAGCTCGAGCTGATCGTGCTCCGCCACCAGAAGTTCCTGGAGTTCGGGATGGAGTCCCCCTACGCCGAGTGGTTCAAGGAAGGCCTGCCGAGGAACTTTTCCGATCGCCCGCCGACCGCGATCATCGACGTCACGGCTTTCTACGACGCGCGGCGGGCGGGCCTGATGGCGCACGCCACGCAGATCGACCCCGATTCGCCGTTCTGGTTCGGGCTGCCGGAGTGGGTCGACCGCGAGATCTTCACGACCGACGCCTACGTGCTCGCCCGCAATCTCGTCGGGCCGATCGAGCCGGAAGACGACCTGTTCGCCGGCGTTCGTGAGCGGGTGGGTGCTGCGGCGAAGTAGAAACGGCGCGACGCGAAGGAGGCGATCGTGCCGAAGTGGCTGACCCAGGAGTGGCTCGACGAGAGCACGGAGCTTGCGCAGTCCCAGCCGGAGCGCCCTGGCTCGTCGGCGCGGCTGCAGTACGTCATCACCGACGGCCCCGATGGCGAGGTGAAGTACTTCTGGATCGTCGAAGACGGCAAGCTCCTCGACAACCGCCTCGGAGAACTGCCGGACGCCGAGGTCACGCTCACCGAGACCTACGAAGACGCGATGCGGATCCAAAAAGGCGAGCTCGATGCGAACGCGGCGTTCATGCAGGGCAAGATCAGAGTCGGCGGCGACGTGGCGAAGCTGATGGCGCTCTTGCCGATCACGATGTCCCCCGAGTTCGCCGAGTTCAACAAGGCGGTGCTGGCGATGACGGAGTTCTGAGCGCGCCGCGCTTCCCACCCTTTGCTGAGGCACGCCCCAGGTCTGCCGTGGAGGTCGTCACTACACTGAACGGGGTGACGAGGCCGCGATGTGCCGCGACCGCGTGGAACGTTGGCTGAGTTCATCCACCTCTCTTCGATCGTCCGGGCGCCGCTGCTCGACGGGCGCGGCGAGCGGGTCGGACGCGTCGGCGACCTGATCGTCCGCCTCGACGGCAAGCCGCACCCACCGATCACCGGGCTCGTCGCGCACATCGCTCACCGCGACCTGTTCGTCCCGATCGCGCGCGTCGCCGAGCTGCAGCCCGACCACGTCGCGCTGACCGGGGAGGCGGATGACCTCGGACGCTTCGAGCGCCATCCCGGCGAGCTGCTGCTGACGCGCGACCTGGCCTCCCGCCACCTGATCCACGTCATTCGCGCCCACCTGATACGAGCGAACGACATCGAGCTCGCGCAGGTCGACGGTGTTTGGCAGGTCGTCGGCGTCGACCCTTCGACTCGCGCCGCGCTGCGCCGGGCGCTGCCGCGCCCGTTCGCCAAGCACATCTCCACCGGAAAGATCGTCGACTGGGGCCAGATCGAACCCTTCGTCGCCCACGTTCCGACGGCGCGCATGCGCATCCCGTATCGCAAGCTTTCCAAGCTCCGCCCCGCGCAGATCGCCGACCTCGTCGAGGCCGCTTCGCACGAAGAGGGCGAAGAGATCATCGAAGCGGTGAGCCTTGACCGCGAGCTCGAGGCCGACGTCTTCGAAGAGCTCGACACGGACCACCAACGCGAGTTCCTCGCCTCGCGCTCGAACGCCGAGGCCGCCCGGCTGCTGGCGACGATGGCGCCGGACGACGCCGCCGACCTGATCGCTGACCTCGATCAGGACCGCCGCCTCGCCGTCTTGGAGACGCTGCCCGCGCGCCAGCAAGCGAAGGTTCGCAGGCTGTTGAGCTATAACCCCGAGACCGGCGGCGGGCTCATGAACCCCGACTTCTTGTCGCTCGTCGAGACGACGACGGTCGCCGACGCGCTCGAGGCGGTACGCAAATCCGAGTTCGCTCCCGAAGCGCTCGCGACGGTGTACGTATCGGACCAAGAGGGCCATCTGTCGGGCACGGTGTCGGTCGTGAAGCTGTTGAAGGCGTCGCCGGACCAGCGACTCTCTTCGATCTCGGAGAAGGATCCGGTCACGGTGCGCGCCGACGCCGACATCCACGCGATCGTCCGGAAAATGTCGGACTTCAACTTGTCGGCGGCTCCGGTCGTCGACGACAACCACACGATGCTCGGCGTGATCACCGTGGACGATGTCTTGGAGCTGTTGTTGCCGACGGGCTGGCGGCGAGACTTCGGCATGACGGCCGCCGAGGAGTAGAACTGACGAGAATCGTTCTTTTCCGCCACCTACGATGAATTGACCGGGTCATGACCCCGCAAAACCTCACCCGAAAGTTGGACATGCGCGCGTTTCGAATCGTTGCTCCGATCCTTTTACTGTTCGGCGCGGCGACGGCGGTCGTGCTTGCCGGAAGCGCGCAAGGCGCGGCGCGCCCGCGGCGCGCGAGCGCGCACGTCACCATCGACTGGACGCCGTGCTCCGGATACAAGAGCCTTCGCTGCGCGAAGGTTCCCGTCCCGACGGTGTACGGGCATCCGAGCGAAGGGACCGTCGACCTCGCGGTGGCGATGGTTCCGTCGACGAGCGCGCACCCGAAGGGCGACATCTTCATGAACCCGGGCGGACCAGGTGGCTCGGGGGTGCAATTCCTCGAGCAGAGCTACACCTCGTTCCCGACCGCGCTACGTGCAGAGTTCAACCTCGTCAGCTGGGACCCCCGCGGCATCGGTCAGAGCACGCCGCCGGTCACCTGTGACACCCCGGCACAGCTGCGCACCTTCGCGCAGGTGACGCCGACGCCTGACGACGCGGCGCAGCTCAATCAAGTCGTCCGTACGACGAAGGCCTACGTGAACGAGTGCGTGCGCAACACCCCGAAGCTGTTGCTGGAAAACGTCGGCACGCGCGTCACGATCGAGGACCTCGACACGCTACGCGCCGATCTCGGTCAGCAAAAGCTCAACTACATCGGCTTTTCGTACGGCACGTTCCTCGGCGAGCTGTACGCGCAGCGCTACCCGACGCACATCCGCACGATGGTGCTCGACGGCGTCATCAATCCCGCCCTCGGCCTCGTCGGCTCGGACCGCGAACAGGCTCTCGGGTTCGAGGGTGACCTGCACGCCTTCTTCACGTGGTGCGACGCGAACTCCTCATGCCACAAACTGCTGCCCCAAGGCGCAAAGCAGGCCTACGACACCTTGATGGCCCGATTTTCGTCGGGCGGGACCGTGCCGGCGTACTTGAAGAAGCAGTTCGGCGGCACCCAGAAGGTCACCTTGGGCGACGCCTACATCGGCGCGATCGACACGCTGTACGCGGAGAGCTACTGGCCGTACCTCGGCCAGGCGATCTCCGAGGCTTTGCACGGCGACGGCTCGCTGTTGCTCGCCCTGGCGTTCTCGTATCTCGGATTGAACCCGAACGGAACGTGGTCGAACGAGGAGGCGGCGAACATCGCCATCAACTGCGTCGACTCGCCCTCGCCGCGCAGTCTGTCCTTCTACAAGGGCCTGGCGGTCCAGCTCGGTAAGGCCGCCCCGGACTTCGGCGTCGCCGAAGCGTGGGGGAGCCTCGCCTGCGCGTACTGGCCGATCTCCGCTGAAGGCGCGCCGCAGGCGATCCACGCTCCCGGTACCCCGAAGATCCTCGTCATCGGTTCGACCGACGACCCCGCCACCCCCTACGAGTGGGCGGTGGCCGTCTCGCACCAGCTCGACAACGCCGAGTTGCTCACGCGGGACGGCAGCGGCCACACGGCGTACTTCTTCAGTTCGTGCATCCGCACCGACGTCGACAACTACTTCGCAACGACCAAGCTGCCGCCGCCGAAGACGGTCTGTCCGAGCAACTGATCGTTCTTTGAGTCGGCGCAGGTACCGCCGTTAAACTCGTCGTGCAATAAGCCGCACCTCGTTCGGTGAGGCGGCTCACCGCACATAAGCCACTGATCCCACCTGTCGAAAGACACTCCGGACCAGGACAGGCCTTCCCGGCACAAGGGATGGCCCGAAGTGGCTGGCTTGGCCTACGGCGGTGGGCGCCAAAGCTCTGACGAGAGGGGTGCGCCGAGGCGCAAGCCACGGCGGTCCGTGCCCAACGGACGCCACCCCGCGGGCGGCCCCGTTTGGGCTTGATGAAGGAGCACCGCTGAGCGCCGGTTCAAGTTCGTCTGAACGACGACGGCGCACGCCTCGGAAGAACTAGCGGCCCGGATCCCCGGGTCGGCCTCACCCGGGCGTGCGCGTACCACTGCAAGCGTCCGTGACGTCCGAATAGACGGGAGGTCGACCGGGCATGGCCGTACGGGACCATGCGACCGCGGCGGAAACGAGCGCGGTCCTGGACGAGGCGCACCTCGGCGATATCCAGGGTGCCCTCGGCACAATCAGGGTCGAAGACACCGGCGCGCGCCGGACGTGGTTCGCGCGCCTGCTCACGCTGGCCGCCATCGTCGGACCCGGTCTCATCGTCATGGTCGGCGACAACGACGCCGGAGGCGTCGCGACGTATGCGCAGGCGGGGCAGAACTACGGGCTCTCGCTTTTGTGGGTGCTGCCCTTACTGGTCCCCGTCCTCATCGTCAACCAAGAGATGGTCGTGCGCCTTGGCGCGGTCACCGGCGTCGGCCACGCGCGCTTGATCAACGAGCGTTTCGGGAAGTTCTGGGGCACCTTCAGCGTCGGCGACCTGTTCATCTTGAACTTCTTGACGATCATGACCGAGTTCATCGGGGTCAGCTTGGCACTCGGCTACTTCGGGATCTCGATGTACATATCGGTTCCGATCGCGGCGCTTGCGTTGATGGCGATGACGGCGACGGGGAGCTTCCGGCGCTGGGAGCGGTTCATGCTGATCTTCGTCGTGGCGAACTTCTTGGTGATCCCGCTCGTGATCTTCTCCCACCCCCACCCCGGGCCGATCGTGCACGGGATCTTCATCCCGGGGATCCAAGGAGGGGTGACGTCAACCGCGGTGTTGCTGATCATCGCGATCATTGGCACGACGGTCGCACCGTGGCAGCTGTTCTTCCAGCAGTCGAACATCGTCGACAAGCGGATTACGCCGCGCTGGATCAACTACGAGCGCGCTGACACGGCGATCGGCTCGGTGATCACTGTCATCGGGGCGGTGCTCATCGCCGCGACAGCGGGCTTCGCCTTCGTAGACACCCGCTACGCCGGACACTTCACGAACGCCGAGGGCGTTGCACGAGGTCTCGAACACCTGCTCGGGAACAGCGCCGGGACGCTCTTCGCGATCGTGCTCCTGAACGCCTCGATCATCGGCGCGGCAGCGGTCACCCTCTCGACCTCGTACGCCTTCGGCGACGTGTTCTCGTTGAAGCACTCTTTGCACCGGCGCGTGACGGACGCGAAAACCTTCTACGCCACCTTCTTCGGCCTCGTCGCACTCGCCGCGGGTTTCGTCCTCATCCCGCACGCGCCGTTGGGCCTCATCACGACGTCGGTCCAGGCCCTGGCCGGCGTGTTGCTGCCGAGTGCCACGGTGTTCCTCCTCCTGCTCTGCAACGACAAAGCGGTACTCGGACCCTGGGTGAACAGGCTGTGGCTCAACATCGTCGCCGGCTTGATCGTCTCGGTGCTGATCGCGCTGTCGTTGATCCTGATGGCGACGACGCTGTTCCCGAACATCAACATCAACCTCGTCATGAGCCTCTTGGGCGTTGTGCTCGCCGGTGGTGGCGTCTTGGCGGCGGTGATCGGCTGGCGACTGCACCGCCAGCGCGAGGTCACCGAGGAGGACCGCCTCGCGCGCCAACACCGCGAAGGATGGCGGATGCCGCCACTGACACTTCTCGAGCGGCCGGTGTGGTCGCGGGGCCGGAAGTGGTCGATGCTCGCGCTGCGCGTCTATCTCGTTGTCGCGGTGGTATTGCTTGCCGTGCGCGCGGTGCAGATCGGGATCGGCCACTGATTCGATCTCTTGCCGCCTGGTGATTTCGCGGTGAGGATCTTGCGATGCACTCCAAGGTGCCGGACCGGCGGGTGACGGCGTCGGAGCAACGTCGGCTGCGGGTCGCGTTGCTCTGCTATCGGGGTAACCCGAGATGCGGCGGACAAGGCGTGTATGCCCGCCACCTCTCGCGTGCACTCGTCAACGCCGGACACGACGTCACCGTGTTCTCCGGCCAGCCGTACCCGGAACTCGGCGCAGGGGTCGAATTCGAGCCGGTCCCGAGTCTCGATCTGTACCGCGATCTCGACCCCTTCCGCTCACCGCGACTGCGGGAGATCGAGTCGTTCGCCGACGTCGCGGAGCTCCTCACCATGTGGAGCGGGGGGTTCGGCGAGCCGCGCCCGTTTTCGTGGCGAGTCGCAGCGGCGCTTTCGGGCCGCCGCTCCGACTTCGACGTCATCCACGACAATCACGGGCTTGGGACGGGCTTGATCCGGATGATCGAAGAGGGCTGGCCGGTGGTCGCGTCGGTGCATCACCCGGTGACGATCGATAAGGCGCTCGATCTCCGTCACGCGCCAAGCTTCAGACGGCGTGTCGTGCTCCGGCGCTGGTACGGGTTCGCGAGGATGCAGTCTCGCGTCGCGCGTCGGCTCGATCGCCTCGTGACAGTTTCCGAATCGGCGCGCGCCGACGTCATCTCCGAGATGGGCGTCGAACCCGGGCGTGTCACGGTCGTTCCGCTCGGCGTCGACCCTGCGACATGGCGGCCGATCGAGAAGACCACCCGCGTGCCGGGGCGGATCATGACGACGACGAGCGCCGATGTCCCGTTGAAGGGGCTCGCCCACCTCATCGAGGCGCTGGCGAAGATCCGCACGGAGCGCGAGGACGCGCATCTCGTTGTCATCGGGACGCTGCGCGAGGGAAGCGCCGTCGATCGGGCGATCGCTCGGTTCGGGGTCCGGCAGCACGTGGCTTTCGTCGGCGGCGAGTCCGACGAGGAGATCGTCGAGCGGTATGCGCACGCTTCTGTCGCGGTCGTGCCTTCGCTCTACGAGGGCTTCTCGTTGCCGGCGATCGAGGCGATGGCGTGCGGGGTTCCGCTCGTCGTCACCTCCGCGGGCGCACTGCCCGAGGTGGCGGGTGAGGCGTCACTCGTCGTCGACCCGGCGGACGCGAGCGCTCTCGCGGGTGCGATCGCCAAGGTTCTCGGCGACGGGGACCTTGCGGAGCGACTCGGGGAGGCAGGTCGCTCCCGCGTACTCGAGCGTTTTTCCTGGGACCGCGTCGCAGCGGCGACCGTTGCGCAATACCGCCTCGTGATCGATCGACGCCCGTGCTGACGATCGATCTCGATCGGGCCGAGGTGGCGAGCGGCTTGCGCGTCCTCGACCTCGGTTGCGGGTCGGGCCGCCACAGCTTCGCCGCCCTTGTTCGCGGCGCGGACGTCGTCGCGCTCGACAAGAGCCGCTCCGAGGTCGCGGCCGTGGTCGAAATGACGCGCGCGATGGCGCAATCGGGCGAGATCGATGACGCGGCGCAGCGGGGCGCCGTGGTTGCAGACATGGGGAACCTGCCCTTCGCTGCATCTTCGTTCGATCGGGTCTTCGCGTCCGAGGTCTTCGAGCATCTAGCGGAGGACGTGCGAGCGATGCGGGAGGTCGCGCGGATCGTCCGACCCGGCGGACTCGTCGCAGTCACGGTTCCCCGCGCCGGGCCCGAACGGGCGAATTGGGCGGTTTCCGACGCCTACCACGAGGTCGAAGGCGGACACGTCCGCATCTACCGCCGCCGCGACCTCGTGGCGCTTTTGCGCGCAGCCGGTCTCCGCGTGGTCGGGAGTCACCACGCGCACGCTCTGCATTCGCCGTACTGGTTCTTGCGGTGTCTCGTCGGCGTCGGGCGGGACGATCATCTGCTCGTCCGTTCCTACCATCGGCTGTTGGTCTGGGACATCACCCGTCGGCCAGTCGTCACCCGCCTCCTCGAGCGCCTGCTCAACCCGCTGATCGGAAAGAGCCTCGTCGTCTACGCGGAGCGGCCGCGATGAGCGAAGCTGCGCTCGATCGGTTCGATGACGAAGGACTCGAGCGGACGGCGTCGACGATCCTCGCGACCCAACGCGACGACGGCGCGATCCCGTGGTTTGTCGGTGGTCGACTCGACCCATGGAATCACGTCGAGGCGGCGATGGCGCTCGCCGCGGCCGGGGAGGTCGAAGGGGCGAGGCTCGCCTTCCGGTGGTTGGCCGGTCACCAACGAGTGGACGGGTCGTGGTTCGCTGCGTACTCCGAAGACGCGTCGGTGCTCGAAGACCACTGCGATACGAACGCCACGGCCTACGTCGCGACTGGTCTTCACCTTTATCTCGCTGCGACGGGGGACCGGGAATTCGTTCGAGAGTGCTTCGGCACCGTCGAGCGCGCGCTCGATTTCGTCGCGAGCAACGTCAATGAATGCGGGATGTTGCCGTGGTCAATCGGACCAGGAGAGGCCATCTCACCAAACAGCCTGCTCGCGGCCAGCGCTTCAGTCGTGAGCAGCCTTCGATCGGGTGCGGAGCTTTCAACTGAGGTGGGCAAGCCGCGCCCAGCATGGCTCGAGGCCGCGGATCGGATGGCGAGCGCGATCGGCACAGACGAATCCGCCTTCTTGGACAAATCCGACTTCGCGATGGACTGGTACTACCCGGTCCTTTCTGGGGTGCTCGATCGAGACAGGGCCCGGACACGGATCGCGGAGGGTCTGTCGCGTTTCGTCATCGCGGACCATGGAGTGCGTTGCCGCGCGGATGGGGAGTGGGTGACCGCCGCCGAGTCGGCAGAGTGCGCGATCGCGTGCGCACGCGCGGGATTCGACCGCCTCGCCCGCCGCCTCTTTGACGCCGCGCAAGCACTCAGCGATCCCGACGGAGCCGTGCGCACCGGAGTTGTTCATCCCGACCGCTCGGAATACCCGAAGGGCGAGCGCACGTCGTACTCGGCGGCGGCGATCGTCCTCGCCGCCGATGTTCTGGCGGGCGGCGCGAGCGCGCGGATCTTCTCGGCGCTCAGCTGACCGGATTCGCAACAAGGACACGCAGACTTCCTTCTCCGGCGCCCGGAACCTCGGTGAAGCGTCCGCTCGCGACGGCGTCGCAGAAGCACTCGAATGGCGGTCGCCCGCCGTCGTTCGGGTCCGGGAAGACATCGTGGAAGGCGAGGAATCCTCCCGGCGAGACGTGTGGCGCCCAGCTCCGGTAGTCGCTCCAGCAGGCGGCCCGACCGTGGCCGCCGTCGATGAAGACGAGGCCAGCTTTCGCGTGCCACCGTCTGGCAACGGCGGCCGAATCGCCGACGACACAGGTGACGATGTCGTCGGTCGCGGCGACCTTCAGTCCGGTCCGAAAGTGCGGCAGGGAGTCCATCATTCCGGTTCCCCGATCAACGAGCGACGGGTCGTGGTCGGGCCAGCCTTTTTGCATCTCCTCGGAGCCCCGGTGGTGGTCGACGCTGAAGACGACACCGGACGGCTGTTCAGCGACCGCCGCGGCGAGAAACAGCGTCGAACGCCCGAGGTAGGAGCCGATCTCGACGATCGGTCCGATCCGTGCCGCCCGCCGCGCCAGCACGAAGAGCGCCATCGCCTCGCCCAGGGGGAAGAATCCCGGTGTCGCCTCGGCGCGATGAAGGAGCGCCGCGACCCGGGGCGTTTGCGCGGCCATCGATCCATATCTGAGCGTTCAAGCCGCGTTGGCGTCCACCGCGGGCGTTCTTCCTCGCCAGAGGCGCTCCGTTCGGTACTCTCGACGTGAGCTGACCCGGGAGAAACGGCTTGCGCTGTCCTTCATGCGGCTCGAACAACGCAGAGAACGCTCGATTTTGCGGCGACTGCGGGACGCCACTCGCCGCGACCTGCCCGCAGTGCGGTGCGCCGAGTTCCGGGCGCCGATTCTGCGACCAGTGCGGCGAGCCGCTGACCGACGCGCCGGAAAGCGGCGAAGTTTCACCGCTCAGGCAGAAGCCGGCCGTCGAAGGGCCAGCCAGCGAGGAGCGTCGGTTCGTTTCCGCGTTGTTCGCCGACCTCGTCGGGTTCACGAGCCTGTCTGAGACCCGCGACGCGGAAGACGTTCGTGATCTTCTCGTCCGCTTCTCCGAAGTCGCGCGTACGGTCGTCGAACGCTATGGCGGCATTGTCGACAATTTCATCGGGGACGCGGTCTTCGCGGTTTGGGGAACGCCCGTCGCCCACGAGGACGACGCCGAGCGCGCCGTGCGTTGCGCACTCGAGCTCATCGAGGCGATCGAGCTGATGGGCGGCGACGTCGGACTGCCGGGCCTGGCGGCGCGCGCCGGTGTGCTCACCGGAGAGGTCGCGGTGAACGAAGGAGGACCGACGCCCCGACTCGTCGCCGGCGATCTCGTGAATACGGCGTCGCGTTTTCAGACGGCGGCCGAACCGCGCACGGTGTATGTCGGCGAATCGACCTACCTCGCGACGAACCAGGTCATCGCGTACCGGCCGGTCGGGGAACTCACCTTGAAGGGGAAGGAAGAGCCGGTTCGCGCGTGGCAGGCGACTCGCGTCATCGGCGACCGCCAATCTGTCGATCGAGGTGTCGAAGCGCCCTTTGTGGGCCGTGCGGTTGAGTTTCGAACGCTGAAGGACGCGCTCGAGTCGGTGCGGGAAGAGCACCGCATCCGCTTGGTCTCAGTGACCGGAATTCCCGGCATCGGAAAGAGCCGCCTTTCGACCGAGTTTTTCAAGTACGTCGAAGGCATCGCCCGGAACCACTACTGGCACGAGGGTCGCAGCCCCGCCTACGGCGAGGGGATCAGCTTCTGGGCGCTCGCGGAGATGGTGCGCATGCGCGCCCGGATCAGCGACGAAGAGGACGCGTCCTCGTCTCGTGCGAAGCTGGGTTCGGTCCTCTCCGAGTTCGTCGACGATGAATCCGAACGCGAGTGGATCGGCGAGCGCCTTTCGCATCTGCTCGGTCTGACTGAAGCGCCCGGCGGTTCGCGCGAAGAGACGTTCTCGGCGTGGCGGAGGTTCTTCGAGCTCATCGCTCGGCGCGACCCGGTCGTCATGGTCTTCGAAGATCTTCAGTGGGCCGACTCCGGCCTCGTCGACTTCATCGAGTCCCTGCTCGAGTGGTCACGCAATCATCCGATCCTCATCGTCACGCTGGCGCGGCCAGAACTGTTCGAGCGGCGGCCGAACTGGGGAGCCGGGCAGCGAAACTTCACGTCGATCCACCTGGAGCCGCTCGGAGATGAGGCGATGCGTGAGCTGCTTTTCGGACTCGTCGTCGACCTCCCCGAAACGGTCGCGGACCGGATCCTCGAACGCAGCGAAGGGGTGCCGCTCTACGCGGTCGAGATCGTCCGAATGCTCTCCGCGAAGGGACTCCTCGTCGAAGACGGCGGCGCGTATCGGGCGTCCGGCGACCTCGGCGACATCGAGCTTCCCGACAGCTTGCACGCGCTGGTGGCCTCTCGGCTGGATGTCCTTCCGCCCGATGGGCGCGGCTTGCTCCAGGACGCGTCGGTGCTCGGCAAGAGCTTCTTGATCGCGGCGCTCGCGGCGGTCACGGGTCGCGACGCCGCCGAACTCGAGAGCACGATGCGTGATCTCGTCCGACGCGAATTCCTCACCGTCGACTTGGACCCGCGTTCTCCCGAGCGGGGCGAGTACGGCTTCTTGCAGAGCGTGATCCGCGAAGTTGCGTACTCGACGCTGTCGCGCAGGGATCGGCGCGAGAAGCACCTCGCCGCGGCGACGCACTTTGGTTCGTTCGGCGACGATGAGCTGGCAGGCGTCGTCGCTTCGCACTACCTGGAGGCCTATCGAGCATCACCCGATGGGCCGGAGCGTGACGACCTCGCGAGCGAGGCGAGCGGATTTCTCGCCGACGCCGGACGGCGCGCCCTTTCCCTCGGGGCGCCCGAGCTCGCTCGCTCATACTTCGAGCAGTCGCTCGAGATCACGCCGATGGGTCGCGCGCACGCAGAACTCACCGTGCTCGCAGCGCGAGCGGCGCAGAGCGCCTTCCAGACCTCCCGTTCGGTCGAACTCGCCGATCACGCGATCGCTGAGTTTGAAGCCCTCGGCGATCGCGAGTCCGTCGCCGAAGTTGTCTCGCGTTTCGGATTCGAATTCGCCGAAGTTCTTGGCTCATTTGCCGAATCGATCGCGCGGGCAGAGAAAGCGTACGCGGCCCTCGGCGAAGACGGCTCGGTGGTGATGCGGGGGCGGCTCGCCGCCATGATCGCTGGTCTTCGGTCGAACATCGGGGAGATGGACCAGCCGCTCGAATGGTCCGACCGCGCGCTCTCGCTCATCCAACAGACCGACGACGACGAGGGGCTCATCAGCGCCCTCGAATCCCGATCATTTGCGCTTTTTCGAAAGGGTCGGCGTCGAGAGAGCGTGATCTTGATGCGCGGGGCGATTGATGTCGCTGAGGCGTCGGCGATGAATGAGAAGGTCGTGGAGGCCCTTTCGATGATTTCGGTCTTCTCGCTCGAGGACGATCCGCGCGACGCGCTTGGCGCGCAGCTGAGGGCGGTCGAGATCGCGCGAAGGTCGGGACTGCGCCCGCACGAGATGGGGAACCTCGCGAATCTCACCGAAGGCGCGGTGTTGCTCGGCGACTGGGAGGTTGCCCGGTCTGGTCTCGCCGGTCTCGACGCGATCGAGATCCCCGAGTCAAGCTGGCATTTTCTCTACCGAGAGTTGACGCGTTCATTACTTATCGCACTCACCGAGGACCTGACCGAGGGTCTCAGGCTCTCTGATCTCGTCGCCGACGCGGTCGCGGCCTCCGAAAACCTTCCGCTGCGCGCGACCCATCTCTGGGAGCGGGCGCTCATGCACCTCCTGTCCGGGGAGACGGCGACGGCTCTCGCCGAGGCGGTCGCCTCGTTCCAAACCGACCCGACGGGGATCAATGCCGCTGAGGCCTTGCGGATAAAGGCGCGGGCGGCATCGTGGCTTCACGACACCGAAGGCGCACGATCTGCCCTGGCTGCGATGGAGGCGATGCGGGGACGCGTGATGGCGGCAGCGCGCGAGACGGTTGCTGCTGGCGTCGCCGCACTCGAGCACCGAATCCCGGAGTCGCTCACCCATTACCAAGCCGCGGTTCGCGGCTGGAAAGAGTTGGATTCACCCCTCCAACTCGCGTTTTGTTGGATTGACATGTCGAAGCTGCTCGATCCACAAACTGAAGCGAACGACGCGGCGAACCTCGCACGCGATCTTCTCAATCGCGTCGGCGCGACACCGATGTTGACGCTCGTCACAAGAGCCATCGAAGATGCGATATGAGCGGGCGCGAACCCGAGGAAAAGCTTCGCTTCGAAGAGGCGTCTGAGTCCGCGCGATCCGCCGTCACCGAACTGGCGGGTCGCGCCGCATAGTCGGGTCGAATCTCGGCCGCGGAAAGCGCGGACCACACGCCGAGGCCGACGAGGATCCCTGCCGAAATCCTCCGTGCGAGGACGAGCGGCGTGACTGGTGACCACCCGGCTGACGGCGATTCGAGCTCGAATGTCGGATCGACGTGATTGCGCGGCGGATGTAGTTACGGTGAGGTCGATGGACGAGGTTCTCGAGGACATCGAGCGCTGGCGGGAGTCGGGGAAGACGGTCGCGCTCGCCCGCGTCGTCGGGGTGGAGGGCTCGGCGCCGCGTGGTCCGGGCGCGGCGATGGCGGTCGCCGCAGATGGGGAGGTCGCGGGGTCGATCTCCGGCGGGTGCGTCGAGGGGGCGGTCGTCACCGCAGCGCTGGAGGTGCTCGAGTCCGGAAGGGCACGTCTGTGCACGTTCGGATACTCCGACGAAGAGGCGTTCGCTGTCGGCCTCACCTGCGGCGGCACGGTGCGCGTCTTCGTCGAGCCGCTCGAATGGTAGGGGCGGTCTTCGACGCGCTGCGCGCCAAGCTGCGAAACGACGAGCCTGTCGCTCTCGCGAGCGTCGTCGAGACCGGGCTAGCCGGGGATGCGATCGGCACAGAAGACGGCCTTCCGACCGCAGATGAAGCGGCACCGGGTTCTGCGATGCTGATCCTCGAGGACGGCAGCTCGATCGGGTCGCTCGGCAACGCCGAGCTCGACCGATCTGTCGCGAGGGACGCGATCGGCTATCTCGCCTCTGGGGTGAGTGCTCTTCGTCGCTACGGCGCGCACGGCGAGGCGAGAAGAGAAGAGATCGCTGTCTTCATCGAGTCGTACATCGCCCCTGCGCGAATGGTGATCTGCGGAGCGGTCGACTTCTCGAGATCGCTCGCCCGGGTCGCGAAGATCCTCGGCTATCGCGCCATCGTCTGCGACCCGCGGCCGGTCTTCGCGACGTCCACGCGCTTTCCGATGGCCGACGAGATCGTGGTCGATTGGCCGGATCGGTATCTCGCCTCGATCGGAGATTCGCTCGGCGCACGCGACGCAATCTGTGTGTTGACGCACGATCCGAAGTTCGACGTCCCCGCGCTCGCTGCGGCGGTGCGCACGCAGTCGGGGTATGTCGGCGCGATGGGTTCGCGTCGCACGACGAACGATCGTGTCGAGCGCCTGCGCGAAGCGGGCCTCGACGAGGCGCAGATCGCGCGGATCCGGGCTCCGATGGGGCTCGACATCGACGCGCACACGACTGAGGAGACGGCGATTTCAATCTGCGCGGAGATCATCGCGGCGCGCGGCGGCGTGGAGAGCGTGTCGCCTCTGTCACGTCTCGACGGTCCGATCCACCGTCGGCCGTTTGGGTGAACGCCCACGCGGCCGGGATCGTGCTCGCCGCCGGGGAGGGTCAGCGCTTCGGCGGGCCGAAGGCGCTCGCGCGCCTGTGGGGCGTTCCGCTCGTCGAGCGCGCGGTCTCGGTGCTGGGGGTGGGCGGTTGCCGGCCGGTCGTCGTGGTGCTGGGGGCGGGCGCCGACGACGTGGTGCGGGAATGCGACCTTTCCGGCGCGGAGGTCGTTGTGAACACCGGGTGGTCGACTGGGATCGCGGGCTCTGTCTTGATTGGGCTCGACGCGGCGGAACGTGCCGACGCGGGTGGGGCGCTCGTGCTGCAAGTCGATCAGCCGCTTGTCACCCCGGTACTGGTTGCTCGCCTGGTGACGGCGTGGCGGGCCGAGAAGAAGTCGGCGGTCGCACGCTTTGGCGGCGAGGCCGTGAGTCCGGCGCTCATCGACCGAGCACGTTGGGACGAGGTCCGCTCTTCGATGGTCGGGGATCGGGGCGCGAAGTTCGTGCTCCGGCGGGATCCAGCGCTTTTGGCGCTCGTCGACTGCGACGACGTCGGCGATCCCCGAGATATCGATTCTCCACAGGACTTGGAGGTGATCGCCGCCGACGCCGGGTGGCGAGAGCTTCTTGGTGACCTTCGTCGCTGACCGTTCTCCAACCTGGTCGTATCGTGTCGCCGGTGAGCACGCTCACGACGATCGAACAAAAGGGCCGGATCGGTGAGGCGACGCCGCGTATCGACGGGGCGCCGAAGGTCGCGGGCGAGTTCATGTACGCGAGCGATCTCCACCGGGACGGGATGCTGTTCGGTGCGACTCTGCGTTCTCCGGTTGCGTCGGCGTGTATCCGTGGGGTCGACGTGGCGGCTGCTGCGGCGCTCGATGGCGTCGCGGCCGTCATGGTGTGGACCGACATCCCGGGAAAGAACCGGTTCGGTCTGAACTTCGACGACCAGCCCGTGCTGGCCGAAGACGTCGTGCGCTACGTCGGAGAGCCGATCGCCGTCGTCGCCGCCTCGACGCCTGAGCGCGCCCGCGAGGCGGTGCACCGGATCGAGTTCGACCTCGAGCCCACCGAGGGCGTCTTCGACATGGAGCGTGCCCTCGACGAGGAAGCGCCGAAGCTCCACGAGTTCGGCAACGTGCTGCGGCACGTGCGCATCGTCCACGGCGAACCGGACTCGGCGACGGCCGACGTCTGGGTCGAGGGGTACTACGAGACGGGGATGCAGGACCAGGCGGCACTCGGACCCGAAGCAGGCCTCGCGGTGCCGGCCGAGGACGGGGGGGTCGACCTGTACGCCGCGACCCAGTGGCTGCACGTCGACCGGGAACAGATCGCTCCATGCCTCGGGCTGCCCGACGAGAAGGTCCGGATCCACCTCGCCGGCCTCGGCGGCGCGTTCGGATCGCGCGAGGACATTCACATGCAGATCCACGCCTGCCTCCTGGCGCTGCGGACCGGACGGCCGGTGAAGTTCTCCTATGGACGGGAGGAGTCCTTCCACGGGCACGTGCACCGACACCCGTCGCGCATCTGGATCCGCCACGGCGCGAACCGGGACGGCCGGCTCGTCGCCGTCACCGCGCGTCTGATGTTCGATGGCGGCGCGTACGCGTCGTCGTCGCCCGCCGTGCTCGGCAACGCGGCGACGTTCGTCGCCGGACCGTACGAGGTGCCGCACGTACGTGTGGAGGGGACGGTCGTCTTCACGAACAACCCGCCGTGCGGCGCGATGCGGGGATTCGGCGCGCCGCAGGTGTGCTTTGCCCACGAGGCCCAGATGGACAAGCTCGCGGCCGAGCTCGGCATGGATCCGGTCGGGATCCGGCTCCTGAACGCGTTGTCGGCGGGATCGGTGCTGCCGACCGGTCAGGTCCTTGTCGGCGCGGCGCCCGTGCGCGAGGTGATCGAACAGTGCGTCGCGATCCCGCTTCCCGACGAGGATCCGGTCTTCGGCCGGGACGTGATCGGCTATCCCGGCGGGACGGGCAACGTCACGCGGGGCGAGGGCGTCCGGCGGGGAATCGGATACGCGGTCGGCTACAAGAACGTCGGTTTCAGCGAGGGATTCGACGATGCCGCGGCGGCGCGCGTGACGCTCAGCACGAACGATCATCGAGTCGTCGCCGAGGTCTACACGGCGGCGGTCGAGATGGGTCAGGGCCTCTACACGCTCTTGACCCAGATCGCGCGCAGCGAGCTCGGTGTCGAAGAGGTCGTCATGCACGCGGCGGACACGCTCATCGGCAGCGCGGGATCGACTTCGGCGTCGCGCCAGTCGATGATGGCGGGCGGTGCGGTGAGGATGGCCTGCGCGCAAGTCCGCGACGCGCTCGTCGAGCGCGCCCGGGAGCGACTCGGGACCCCCGCGGCGGCGTTCGAGATCGCCGACGGCGCGGTCTGCTCGGGGGGAGTGCCGCTGCTGCCGCTCGAGGAGCTCGTCGACGAGCCGGTCGAGGCGGAGGTCGAGTACCACCACCGCGCGACTGAGCACTTCGACGAGAACGGTCAGGGAGCGGTGCACGCGCACTTCTGTTTCGGGGCCGAGCGCGCGGTCGTCGAGGTCGACGAAGAGACCGGCCTCGTCCGGGTGCTCCAGATCGCGGCGGCGATCGACGCCGGAAAGGTGATGAATCCGCTCGGCTTCACGGGTCAGATCGAAGGCGGTACCGCCCAGGGAATCGGCTTCGCGCTGACCGAGGAGCTCGTCCTCCAAGACGGCGCGATCCGCAATCCCTCGTTCACCGACTACCTGATCCCGACGATCCTCGACGCGCCGCAAGTCGTCACCGTCGCGATCGAAGAACCGGATGAGGGCGCGCCCTACGGGCTGAAGGGGATCGGCGAGGCACCGACGGTCGTGTCCACCGCCGCGGTGGTCGCCGCGCTGCGCGACGCGACGGGTCGCGAGCTCAACCGGGCACCGGTGAGCCCCGACGAACTCGTCGGGCTGCGCGGCCCCGCCGTGACCGACGGCCCGCCGCCCGTCCCCGCCGTGCCGGGTCAGGAACCGGTTCCTTGGTATCACGGCATCCGCTCCGGGCAACAAGAGCTGATGTGACACCGGCGACGAGCGGGACCGAGTTCTGATGTTCCTCCAGCCGCACGGCCTTGCCGATGCGCTCGCGGCGCGCGCCGAGTACGGCGACGCGGTCGCGCTGCAGGGCGGCACCGACGTCTACGTCGAGGTGAACTTCGGCCGGCTCCGCCCCGTCTCGATCCTCGATCTCGGACGGGTCGACGAGCTGCGGGGGATCGCCCGCGACAACGGCATGGTGCGGATCGGCGCCGGGGCGACGTACCACGAGATGATCGGCGCGCTCGGCGACGACGCGCCGGCACTCGTCATCGCCTCGCGCACGGTCGGATCCCCGCCGATCCGCAACCGGGGGACGATCGGCGGCAACCTGGGCTCTGCTTCGCCGGCTGGCGACTGCCACCCGCCGCTGCTCGCCGCCGGCGCGACCGTCGAGCTCGCCTCCTCTAATGCGACCCGCTTTGTGCCGGCCGAGGAGTTCTTCGTCGGTCCGAAGCGCAGTGTGCTCGCCGCGGACGAGGTGATCGTCGCGGTGCACCTGGCGCGCGCGACCGGCCCGCAGAGCTTCTCGAAGGTCGGCGTGCGGAACGCGATGGTCATCGCGGTCTGCTCGTTTGCGATCGCCCTCCACGCTGAGTCCGGGCGTGTCGGGACGGGGATCGGCTCCGCCGGGCCGGTCCCGCTTCGCGCCCGCGACGCGGAGCAGTTCTTGGAGGGTCACCTCGACGAGAGCGGACGGTGGCAGTCCCGGGCTCCGCTCGAAGAGAGCGCCGTCCGGCACTTCGGCGAGCTCGTCGCCGCCGGCGCGCGACCGATCGACGACGTGCGGGGCACCGCGGCATATCGCCGGCACGCGCTCGGGGTGCTCGCCGGACGGTCGCTCACCTGGTGCTGGGACGAGTTCCGCGGGGTGTCGCGATGAGGGTGAGGTGCACGGTGAACGGCCGGCTGGAGAGCGTCGAGCTCGCCGAGTTCGAGAGCCTCCTCCAGCTGCTACGGGACCACCTCGGGCTCACCGGGACGAAGAACGCCTGCGAGCAGGGGGAGTGCGGCTCGTGCTCGGTCTTTCTGGACGGGGTGCTCGTCTGTTCCTGCCTCGTCGGCGCCGGTCAGGCCGAAGGGCGGGCGGTGACGACGATCGAGGGGATCTCCGACGGCGCGGTCCTCAACGCGGTCCAGTCCGCGTTCGTTCAGGCCGGCGCGGTCCAGTGCGGCTTTTGTACCCCCGGGCTCGTGATGAGCGCCCAGGACCTCTTGCAGCGCATCCCCGACCCTGACGACGATGAGATCCGCGAGGCGCTCGCCGGCAATCTCTGTCGCTGCACGGGCTATCAAAAGATCATCGACGCGGTGCACGAGGCGGCTCGCGCCACGACCGTCCCCTAGAAAGACGGCGCGCCGGACGGGCGGCCCGCCTCCTCACTCCAGGCTGAAGTGCGTCCCGGTCCTTCCGGCGAGTGCCGCCTCGACGTTCGGCGGGTCGGTGACGATCGCCCGTCCGCCGGTGTTTTCGAGGTACTCGACGATCGCCTCCACCTTCGGCTGCATGCTCCCCTTCGCGAAGTGGGTCCCTTGCGCAAGGTACCGCTTCGCCTCGGCGAGACTCAGGTGGTCGACGAAGGACTCCTCAGGTGTGCCGAAGTTCAGCGCCACCTTCTCGACGGCCGTTGTGATCAGGAAAAGATCGGCGCGCAGGATCTGCGCGAGCAAAGAGCAGCCGAGATCCTTGTCGATGACGGCTTCGACACCGTGCAGGTCGCCCGATTCGTCGGTGACGACGGGGATCCCACCTCCGCCGACCGCGACGACGATCGCCCCGGCCTCGACGAGTGAACGAATCGCATCGATCTCGACGATCCGCACGGGCCGCGGCGAGGCGACGACGCGGCGCCAGCCACGGTTCGCGTCCTCGACAACATCCCAGCCGTTTTCGTCGTGCCGGCGACGGGCCTCATCCGCGTCCATGAACGAGCCGATCGGTTTGGACGGGTGCGTGAAGGCCGGGTCATCGCGGCCGACCTCGGTCTGGGTGACGACCGCCGCGACGGGCCGCTCGAGGCCGCGCCGGCGCAGCACGTTGTCGAGGTTCTGAGCGAGCGCGTAGCCGATCGCGCCCTGCGTGTCGGCGCCGCACGCGTCGAGGGGCACCTCGTGGAGCTCGTGTGCGGCGAGCTCGGAGCGGCGGAGGATGAAGCCCACCTGCGGCCCGTTGCCGTGGCCGATGATGACGTTCCAGCCGTCGGCGATCATCGAGGCGACGTGCTCGGTCGTCTCGTGCGCGGCGATGTACTGGTCGCGGACCGCCTGGTGCATGCGGTCCTTGATGAGGGAGTTGCCGCCGATCGCGATGACCGCGAGCCCCTTCGCCATTGCGATCGACCCCTAGCTCATCGTCAGTGCCATCACGGCCTTCTGGCCGTGGAGGCGGTTCTCTGCTTGGTCGTAGACGGCGGAACGCGGCCCGTCGATCACCGCGTCGGTCACCTCGACGTTGCGGTCGGCCGGCAACGGGTGCATGAAGATCGCGTCGTCGGACGCGGTCCCGATCCTTTTCTCATCGGTGATCCACGACGCGTACTTCTCGGTGAGGCGCGTGCCCTCGTCCTCGTCGGTGGTCGTCAAAAGCGCTCCCCAGCTCTTCGCGTAGACGACGTCGGTTCCCGCGATGCCGGTGTCGAAATCGTCGAGCTCTTCGAAGCTGCAGTGCGATCGGCGGGCCTCTTCCTTGGCGCGGCCGACGAGGTCGCCCATCAACGCGAACTCGGGGGGATGCACGAGGCGCACATTCATGCCGAAGCGCGGCAGCAAGAGCATCAGGCTTTGCGGCACGCTGATCGGCTTCTGGTAGCTCGACGCGCACGCCCAGCTGATCGTCGCCGTTCTGCCCCGGGGGTCCCCGAATCGCTCGATGATCGTCATCAGGTCGGCGAGCGCCTGGTGGGGGTGGAAGACGTCGCACTGCATGTTCAGCACCGGAACCCTGCTCGCTTCGGCGACCTCCCGGATGTAGGCGTTGCCCTTCTGCCAATCGATGTAGCGGATCGCGATGCCGTCGTTGTAGCGGCCGAGGATCTCCCCGATCTCCTTAGAGGTGTCGCCATGGGCGATCTGGGTTGTGCGGCTTTCGATGAACTGGGCGTGCCCACCGAGCTGGGCCATGCCGGCCTCGAAGGAGGTCCGCGTCCGCGTGCTCGGGAAGAAAAAGAGCATCGCGAGCACCTTGTCCCTCAAGTACGGATGCGGTTTGTTCAGCGCGCGATCACGTTTCAGTTCGAACGCGACATCGAGGAGCGTGTCGATCTCGTCCTTCGTCCATTCGCTGAAGTCGATCGCGTCGCGGCCGCGGAGGTCGGTCTGCATCTGACCTCCTATTCCGCTGCGCCGAGAACGAGCGCGAGCAGGGCCATGCGCATCACGACGCCGTTGTACGCCTCGAACCAGTAGCGGGCATGACGGGTGTCGTCGACGTCGGGGGACAGCTCATCCATCCGCGGCAGCGAGTGCAGCACGATCGCGCTTGACTTGCCCTTCGATCCGAGCAGTTCGCGTGTCACCCGGTATTCGGGCGGCGTGAGACCGTGCTCGCGCGGCGCGTCGACTGACTTCGTGTAGTCGGGTTGGACGACCGGCTCCATGTAGATCACGTCCGCATCTGCGATCGCCTTCTCGACGCTTTCGACCTCGCGGTAGTGGACGTTGCGCGCGTCGAGCTCGGCACGGAAATCCGGCAGCAATGACATATCTTCTGGGTGGACGAGCGACGCCTCCATGTCGAAGCGGGACATCGCATAGAGAATTGAGTGCATCGTGCGCATCCGCATGTCGCCGACGCACAGCACGTGCAGCCCGTCGAGCCGGCCTTTGTCCTTCCAGATCGTGTACAGGTCGGTGAGCACCTGGGTGGGGTGCTCTCCCCAGCCGTCGCCGCAGTTGATGACCGGTATCGACGCCCACTTCGCGGCTTCCGCCGGCGCCCCCTGCTCGAAGTGGCGCATCGCGATGACGTCGCCGTAGTACTCGAGCATGTGGACGGTGTCCTTCAGGCTCTCCTGGTAGAAGTCACCGGCGCGCGTCATCTTCGCGTCGGCGAAGCCGAGCACGTGCCCGCCGAGGCGGTGCATCGCCGCTTCGGTCGCGAGACGCGTGCGCGTGCTCGGCTGGTAGAAGGCGGTGAGCAACGTTTTCGATTTGAGCAGCTCGCCGTTCTCACGCTTCTCTGCGTACGGTGCGAGCTCGTCTGCGACGCGGAAGATCTCGAAGTACTCGTCGCGTTCGAAGTCCTTGAGCGAAAGAATGTCGCGTCCCTTGAAGCTTCTCATCGTGAAATCTCCTTGTGTGTAGATGCTGCGGGCGTCGCTGCGCTTTGGCCAAATGTGTCGATCATCAAGCGGACGTCGTCGCCGAGCGGGTACAAGATCGGACAGGTCGCCCCGGCTTCGACGTACTCTTCAACCTTTTTCCGGCACTCCTCGGCCGTCCCGGCCGCGCAGATCATCTGCACCGCATCGTCGGGGACGAGACGCATCGCTTTGTGGATCTCCTCGGGACCCGCCGGCCAGGTCAGCTCGTTGCCGATCGCTGCGATGAGAGCGGGGTCGACACCGCTCGCTTTCATGATGTGTGGCTGCTGGCCGAGGTACTGGGTGAGGAGTTCACGCGCCCGGTCGAGCGCCAGGTCGCGGTCCTCGTCGAGCGAGCAGACGACGAGCTGGGGGCGGTCGATCTCTTCGACCGAGCGGCCGGCGCGCTGGGCACCGACGGCGAGGTGCTCCATCGCGCGCGTTGTGTAGTCCGGGCTCACCATGTAGTTGAGGACGACGCCGTCGCCGACCTCGGCGGCGAGCTCCATCATCTGCATGCCCGTCGCCCCGACGTAGATCGGCACGTGCTTCGGGGAACGGTCGCCGTGGACGATGTCGATCTCGACATCGTCGAGGTGGACGAACTCACCGTGGTAGGTGACGCGCTCCATCTGCAAGAGGCGGCGTGTCGCTTCGACGACCTCGCGCATCGCGCGCAACGGGCGCCGGCGGTCGACACCGACTTTTGTGGCGAGCGGCTCCCACCAGGCGCCGAGACCGCAGATGACGCGGCCCGGCGCGAGCTCGTCCAGGGTGGCGAAGGTCGCGGCGAGCAGACCGACGTTGCGGGTCCAGATCGGGATGACCCCCGAGGCCACTTTGATCCGCTCCGTCACCGCGGCGTACGCGGCCATCGGCACCGTCGCCTCCCGCACGAGGCGGCTTTCTGCCTGCCACACCGCTTCGAAGCCGCGTTCCTCGGCGTACTGGGAGTAGGCCATGCCGTCGCGGATCGGGTGCAGGTCCTGGAGATACAGCGCCGTCCTCATCCCGTTCTCCTTCCCTCCGGCGTGTAGTCGTGGGCGGGGATCGTCTCGAGTCGCTGCCACAGGCGCGAGGCGGCCTCGTCACAAGCCTGGGCGAGCCCGATCTCGTCGACCAGGGTCGAACGACCGTCGTCGATGACCAGGTCGCCGGCGACGTAGACGTCGCGCACGCGTCCCGAGGACCATCCGAAGACGAAATGCCCGGCGAGGGTCTCGGCGTCGAAAGGCGTCGGTGGGTCGTAGGCGAGGACGGCGAGATCAGCGGGCGCGCCCGGGCGGAGCGCGCCGAGGAGCGGCTCGTCGTAGACGCGACCGACGAGTCGCTGGGACTCGGCGAGTCGCGCGAGCGGCCAGGAGGGAGCGACGTCCAGCTCGGCCTCCCGCCCGCGGAAGAAGCCCGCCTGTGCTTCTGCGACGAGATCAGCACCGATTCCGTCGGTCCCGAGCGCGACTCGTCCCTTGCGGTTTGTGAAGGGCGAGTGACCGACGCCGTTGTTCATGTTGCTGCGGGGGTTGCACACGACGGTCGCCCCGGCCGACTCGACGAGCTTCATCTCGCGCTCGTTGACGTGGACGCAGTGGGCCAACAGCGCGCGGTCATCGAGCGCGCCGTGCTCGACCAAGCGCTCGATGACGCGCTTTCCGAAACGTGCGACGGCATCTTCCTCGTCGACCGCGTCCTCGGCGACATGGATGTGGAGTCCGGCTCCGAGGTCACGGGCGGCATCGGTGCACGCGGCGAGCGTGTCGTCCGACAACGTGAACGAGGCGTGCGCGCCGACCATGCCGCGCGCAAGCGGCCGGGACGCGGAAAGGAAGCGCCGGTTCTCCTCGATCCCCGCCTTGGCGCGGGCCGGACCGTCGCGGTCGGTGACCTCGTAGCACAACACGGCGCGCGCACCGAACTCGCCGAGGGCGTCGGCGATCACGTCGAGCGAGCCGTCGATGAAGTTCGGCGAGGCGTGGTGGTCGACGATCGACGTCGTCCCGCAGCGGAGCGCCTCGAGCGCTCCGAGCATCGCCGAGGCGCGGACGGACTCCTCGTCGAGCGCGCGGTCGAGTCGCCACCAGATGCGCTGGAGGATTTGAAGGAAGTCCGATGGTGCTTCGAGGCTGTACGGCATGCCGCGGGCGAGCGCCGAATAGAGGTGGTGATGGGCGCAGGCGTTGCCCGGGACGATGACGGTGCCGCGACAGTCCCGCCTGGCGATGCCTTCGGGGAGGGAGCCGAAGCCACGCACCCGCCCGCCCTCGAGGACGAGATCACCGACCGCGACCTCCGGCGGGTCGTACGACACGACGACCGAGGCGCCGCAAAGCGCCACCGATTCGTGTGCATTCGTCCGCCCCGGCACGGCTTCCTCAGCGCTCCACGCCGGTGAAGAGCACGGCGACGCGCTCGGTGGGGGCGACGGCGCCCTGCGACAACAGATCGAGCAGGCCGGCGAGGGAAGCGGTGCCGGTCGGGTCGGCGCGGAAGCCCGCCGCTCTGCCGAGCTCGTGCGCCTCGGAAAGACGCTCCTCGCTGACGACGAGCGGGAGACCGCCGGTCGACAACATCTCCTCGACGACGGCGAGCCAGTCGTAGGTCTCGTCGTCGAGGATCCCGGTCGCGATGCTCTTCGGCGTGCTCTCCCAGGGCCACATGTACCGCGAACGGTGCCGCGCGGCGTCCGCGATCGCCGACCGGACGTCGGCCGGCGAAGATGCGCCGTCGAGGTGCTGGTGCACGAGGCGGTAGGCGCGCTCGAGCGGGTGTCCACCCGAGGTCTGCACCGTGTGCAGACGCGGGCGGCGCGGCAGCGCCCCGAGCTCGAACGCCTCGCCGAGCGCCTGGCCGCAGCTGCTGGCGAGTGCGCCGCCGCCCACCTGGACGACGACGTGGTCGGGCGGACTCGCATCTTTGGCCACCACGTCGGCGGCGATCTCGTAGCCGAGGGTTTCGCCGCCCTCGATCGCGAGGCCGTTCAAGTTCCCCTGACACGTGAACGGCACCGCGCCCGTGGCGAGGTCCTCGAGCAGTCGGAGGTAGGTCGGGTCTCCGGCACCCTCGGGCCCGCGCGGACAGATCTCTATCTCGGCGCCGAGATCGCGCAGCCGCCCGAGGACGTTGGGATCGGCATCGGTCGGCACGAACACCCGCAGCCGCCATTCGCCGGCGGCGGCGACCACCGCGGCGGCGAGCGCCGCGTTTCCGCAGCTCGCGATGGCGAGTGGGGGGCGATCCCCGCGCTCGGAGCGGCCGAGGAGTTCGGAGACCTCGAGATGGAGCAGCACGCCGAACAGGTGTCGCCCTTTGTGGGAGCCGGAAACGTTGCCCGTCTCGTCCTTCACCCACACCCCGCCGTCGGTTGCGAAACCGAGCGCATCCGACAGCTGTTGGCTGCGCCGAAACGGCGTCTTTGTGAAGCCGCGGCCGTCGACCCGGGCCACCGCGTCGTCGAGTCGGCGGACGAGAGCGACGAAGGCCTCGTCGGAGATTCCCCCTTGCCGTGCCCGGTGATAGCTGTGGAGGAGCGTTCGGTAGGCGACGAACGGCTCGCTCTCAGCTGACGCCGAGCACGGGTCCGGGAAGGCGAGGCTGGTGGTGTCGAGGACGCGTCGCAAGACGTGGTCGACGTCGCCTTGGCCGGCGTTCGGACACGTGAACGGGAAGGGCTCGAGGGTATCCGGCGAGGCGCCGCAGCCGCCGCACACGAGGGCGGTGGGACTCGACGTCGTCTCGCTGGTCGTCATGCGATCTCGACACCAGCGGCATCGTTGAACGAGGCGATCATCTCGTCCCAGGTCTCGAGTTTTTTTCTGAGTGCGACCCAGAAACGCTGATCGCGCCGTGCGACGAAGTCGTCGATCGATACTCCTTGCTGCTCGACCCAGGTGAAGTAGCCGAGGTTGAAGATCCTCTCGCGGTCCTCGAGCGTCGTCTCGATGAGGTGGTCATTCTCCGCGGCGAGTAGGAAGCGACCGAACACCTCGCCCGCGGAGACTTCGTCGAAACCGTCGGCGAAATCGCGGCCGCCGATGCGTTCGCGCTCGCTCTCATACATCTGCGCGCCGTCGGTCGCGACAGTCATCACGACGTCGTCCGGTCCGAGCCCGAGGTGCTTCGCGACCTTCACGGCTGCGACGACGTTGCAGATGCTCGAAAGTCCGAACGAGTCGAGGACCCCGAGAACGGCATCCGGCACGCCGCGCCGGCGCGCGAGGTATGCGCGTCCCACAGGTTCGGCAAAGAGCAGTGAGAGCTGATCGGTCGCGCGATCAGAGACGGCGGTGACGAGATCGCTGTTGTAGACGTTGTGGATGAGCGGAATGTGCTTGTCGCCGATGCCCTGGATGTTGTGCTCGCCGAAGCCGTTCGTGAGCATCGTCGGGCACTCGAGCGCTTCGACCGCGCAGATCTTCGCCGAGTACGCGTCCTTCAGGTAGTCGCCGGCTCCGATGGTGCCCGCAGAGCCGGTCGCCGAGACGAACGCGGCGAGCGAAAGTGACGGCTCCCTCGTCCGCAGCGACTCGAAGACGCTCGCGAGTGCCTTCCCCGTGCAGAGGTAGTGCCCGAGGTGATTTCCGAATTCGGAGAACTGGTTGAAGATCACGTTCTGCGGATCTGTGGAGAGCTCCGCGCACTTGTCGTAGATCTCTTTCACGTTGCTCTCGGTACCCGGCGTCGCGATCACGTCGTCGGGGTCGACGACCCAGTCGTAGAGCCAGGAGAACCGCTCTTTGCTCATGCCTTCGGGCAGGACCGCGACGCCGCGGCATCCCATGAGCCTCGAGATCGCGACGCCGCCGCGGCAGTAGTTTCCCGTCGATGGCCAGACGGCTCGGTGCACGGTCGGGTCGAACTGCCCGGTGATCACCCGCGGCGCGAGGCACGCGTACGCCGCGAGGACCTTGTGCGCGCGGATGAGGGGGAACCGGTCACCGAACGCGACGACGATGCGCGCCTCGACCCCGGTGAGCGAGCTCGGGAGGACGACGTGACCGGGGAGCGCGTCGGTGCCCGTCCTGTCGGCGTCGTTGTACCAGTGGACCCGAAACAGGTTGAGCGGGTTCGCGAGGTCCGGATCGACTCCCGAGACGGCTGCCGCGATCGGGGCGGGGATGCGCGTCGGCTCGGCGAGCTCCGCGAAAGTTGGAAGACGGATCTGCGCCTCGCGGAAGCGTTGCACGGTCCGCGCGTAGACGCCGTCGTCGACGATGTGGTCTTCGAGGCCGAGTGTCGGCATGTCCCTCCCGTCCTTCGGTATTGAGACCGCCGGGTCGACCCGAGGCCAACGCGCTCGGGTGTCCCGGTTCACCCAGCGATCGCGCGCGCCGACGCGAATCGGCGAGCGCGGGTCGCTTCGTGCCGACGGTACTCGCGAGGCTGCCGGCTGACCTGGGCCGGAAGTCCCGCGCCGCCGGTCTTCCTGCCGAGAGGACGTTCGGGGCAGACCTACCATTGCCTCCGCCCGGGTGCGCGCCGTGAGCAACCGGCCTTCTCGCAGCGGTTGCCGCTGCCGTTGTGGTCTTACAAAGGAGAACGATGAACCGCGTGATCACGGTCGGGGCCGGACAGCTCGGTCCGGTGTCGCGCGGCGAGACCCGGGAGTCCGTCGTCGAACGGCTCATCGGTCTGGTCGAGGAGGCCGCCACTCGCGGCTGCCAGCTCGTCGCCTTCCCAGAGCTCGCGCTCACGACGTTCTTCCCCCGCTGGCACATCGACGACCAGGAGGAGATCGACGCCTTCTTCGAGACCGAGATGCCGAGCCCGGCGACGAAACCACTGTTCGAGCGCGCCCGCTCCCTCGGCGTCGGGTTCTCGCTCGGATACGCCGAGCTGACACCGGACGGGCACCACTACAACACCCAGATCCTCATCGACGGCGAAGGTGACGTCGTCGCGAAGTACCGCAAGGTCCACATCCCAGGACATGAAGAGCCCGAGCCATGGCGACCGTTCCAGCACCTCGAGCGGTACTACTTCGAGCCCGGACCCGACGGATTCGGGGTCTGGTCCGCCTTTGGCGGCGTCATCGGGATGATGATCTGCAACGATCGCCGCTGGCCGGAGACGTACCGGGTGATGGGCCTCCACGGCGTCGAGATGATCCTCTGTGGCTACAACACCCCGATCCACTACGCCCCCGATCCCAGCCAAGACGTGCTGCAGGGATTCCACAACGCACTCGTCATGCAGGCCGGCGCGTACCAGAACGGCACCTTCGTCGTCGCCGCCGCGAAGGGCGGTCTCGAAGAGGGCGTGGAGTCGCTCGCGCAGAGCTGCGTCGTCGCGCCTTCAGGTCAGATCATCGCCTGCGCGTACACGACCGGAGACGAGCTCGTCACGGTGGCGTGCGATCTCGATTGGTGCGATCGTTACAAAAAGACGTTGTTCGACTTCGATCGATATCGAGTGGTCGAACACTACGAACCGATCACCCGTAAAGGTGGCCAGGGTTCGCCCTGAGAAGGGCGATTCAAAGTCGCGCCGTGAGGTCCTCGATTGAATCGAGCGCCCGCCGGATGTTGTCGACGGAGTTCGCGTAGGAGAGGCGGAGGTACCCCTCGCCCCACGAACCGAACGCCGTGCCGGCGAGGCACGCGACGCCGGCCTCGTCGAGGAGACGGCGCTGCAGCTCCGAAGCCGGGATCTCGAAACTCTTCACGTTCGGGAAGACGTAGAACGCGCCAGAAGGCATCGTGCAGGTGATGCCTGGGATCTTGTTCAGGCCGGCGACGATCACTTCTCGGCGGTTGCGGAACTCGCTCACCATCTCCTCGATTGGCTCCCAGGGACCTTCGAGCGCCGCCTTCGCGGCGAACTGGCTGAATGCGGAGGTGCACGAGACCGAGTTGATGATGAGTCGTGTCACCGGCTCGACGAGCTCTCGTGGGAAGACGCCGAATCCGAGGCGCCAACCGGTCATCGCGAAGGACTTCGACCAGCCGTCGAGGAGCACCGTGCGATCGGCCATCCCGTCGACATCGAGCACGCTCGCGTGCTGGCCCTCGTACCGGATTGCCCAGTAGACCTCGTCACTCAAGACGGTGAGGTCGTGGCGGATCGCGATCTCGGCGATCGCCTCGCACTCAGCAGGCGTGAGGGCGCTGCCGCACGGGTTGTGTGGAGAGTTGAGAACAAGGAGCTTGGTACGCGGCGTCACCGATCGCTCGAGCTCCTCGGGGTCGATCCGGAACTCGTTCTTTTCGCGGAGACGCACAGGGACGGGAACCGCTCCGGAAAAGGCGCTGATCGACTCGTACATCGGGAAGCCGGGGTCGGGGAAGAGCACCTCGTCTCCCGCTTCGCACAGGGCGAGGATCGTGAAGAACATGATCGGTTTCGCGCCAGGGGTGATGATCACGCGGTCGGCCGGCGCCTTCAGCCTTCCCTTCTTCTCCAAAAAGGCGCTCACCGACTCACGCAGCGGCGGTATGCCGGGCGACGCGACGTAGTGCGTGTGACCGGCGGCCAACGCCTGCGCCGCGGCTTCGACGATGTGCGGAGGCGTCGGGAAGTCCGGTTCTCCGATCTCGAGATGGATGACCTGCCGCCCCTCCGCCTCCATGGCCTGGGCATGCGCGAGGACCGCGAAGGCCGACTCCGTGTCGAGTTGCTCCATGCGTGCTGCAAGCCTCATGGCGCGGACCTTATGGGTTGCTCGACGCATCGGCCAAGGCGGAGATTGGCGGCGGACGCCCGGCAGCGCCACCACCGCGGAGCCGCCACCGGAAGCCTCTGGGTTGTCGTCCCGCCGACGTGAGTAGCTTGCCCTTCGTGGGCATGATCAGGCCTGCGACCGGCCGATTTCACTTCGTGGCGCGCTGAGTTCATGTCGCCCCGCGTGTTCGTTGGCCGTGAGCTGCCCGGTCCGGCCCTCGATCGCCTGCGTGCTGTTGCTGACGTCGATGTGTGGGAGGGGAGCCTCCCTCCTCCAGCGGACGTGCTCGTGCAACGCGCCGCGTCGGCGGACGCGCTCATCACCCTGCTCACCGATCGCGTCGACGCCGCTCTGCTCGACCGCTGCGAAAAGGTGCGCGTCGTCGCGAACTACGCCGTTGGATACGACAATTTCGACCTCGCCGAGCTCACGAGGCGCGGAATTCCGGCGTCGAACACGCCCGGGGTCCTGACAGAGGCGACGGCCGACCTCACCTTTGCGCTCTTGCTCGCGACGACGCGGCACATCGTCGAAGGTCGCGACGCGGTACGGGCGGGGAAGTGGAAGACCTGGGAGCCGAGCGGATGGCTCGGACTCGAGCTTGGAGGGGCGACGCTCGGCATCATCGGGCTTGGTCAGATCGGACGTGCGGTCGCCCGGCGCGCAGCGGCGTTCTCGATGCGGATCCTTGGCACTGATGTGCGACCGTTCGAGGTCGCCGGGGTGGAGCAGGTCGAACTGGCTCGGCTGCTTGCCGAATCCGATGTCGTGACCCTTCACACCGAACTCTCGGCGGAGACGCGCCATTTGATTGGCGGAAAGGAGCTCGCACAGATGAAGCCGAGCGCGGTGCTGATCAATGCATCACGCGGCCCGGTGGTCGATCAGCGTGCGCTGACGGAGGCGTTGCGGGACGGGACCGTCGCGGCTGCCGGACTTGACGTCACCGAAACCGAGCCGATCGCCCTCGATGACGAGCTCCTCACCTTCGACAACTGTCTCGTCGTCCCGCACATTGGATCAGCGACCCTCGTCACACGTTCGAAGATGGCAGACATCGCCGTGATGAACGCGATCGCAGGACTGCAAGGAGCACGACTGCCGAACTGCGTGAACCCAGAGGTCTACGGCGCCGCGTAGAGGGGCGTCGGTTACTCGATGCTCCGGTGCAAGGTTTCGAACGAGACGTCGGTAAGACTTCGGCGCAACGAATAATAAAACGAATAATAAATAGAGACTTCACGAACAACGAAGTGGCGTCCAAGGGGGGCCGATGAAGCTCGTTGCGGCCCCCGACAAGTTTCGCGGCACGCTCTCCGCTTCTGGCGCCGCACGGGCAATGGCGGACGGCGCCCGGGACCTCGGATGGACGGCACGTGAACGTCCTCTCGCCGACGGCGGCGAAGGCAGTCTTGACGTGCTTGGCGGGGCGAACTGCACGAGCTCGGTGACCGGTCCGCTCGGCTCGATGGTCGTCGCGGCATGGCGACTCGATGGCGAGGTTGCGGTGATCGAGATGGCCGCAGCGTCGGGCCTCGGCCTGGTCGGTGGCCCCGAGGGGAACGACCCAGTCCACGCGACGACGTACGGCACCGGCGAGCTCATCGCGGAGGCGATCCGGGCGGGCGCGCGCCGGATCATCGTTGCTGTCGGCGGTTCGGCGACGACCGACGGTGGGCTCGGCGCGATCGACGCGCTCGCGCACCGCCGTTTCGCGGAGGTTGGGATCGCCGTCGAGGTCGCCTGCGACGTCGAAACGCGCTTTGTCGACGCGGCGACGGTGTTCGCACCGCAGAAGGGTGCCGACGCTCGGATCGTCGAAGCGCTGACCAGGCGTCTCGAGGCGATCGCCGAGCGGTATCGGGAGGAGTTTGGCGTCGACGTCACAGAGGTCGACGGCGGCGGCGCCGCCGGCGGCCTCGCCGGCGGCCTCTTCGCTCTCGGGGCGTCGTTGCGCGGCGGCTTCGAGCTCATCGGCCACGAGGTGGGCCTCGACGCCCTGCTCGCGCCGGCCGATCTTGTCGTCACCGGGGAGGGCAAGCTCGACGTGACCTCGTTCGCCGGCAAGGTCGTCGGCGGGGTGCGACGTCACGCGGAGCGGGCTCGTGCACCGGTTGTCATCGTCGCGGGGCAGATCGCGGCTGGAACTCCCGTCGGATTCGAGGTGGTTTCGCTCGTCGAGCGGTACGGCGCGCGAAGGGCGTTTCACGAGACTTCGGAGTGCCTGCGGGACGCGGTGCGATCCGTGATCGCTAAGCGTGCCTTTGACTGACGCGCTCGCGCGCGCTCGATTGCGCATGCCGCAGGGGTACTTCGAGGTCTGATCGGCGCGAAGCGTCCGTGTCGGGCGTGATGACGTCCGACCCTGGCAGCTGGCTTGCGGTGCGCGCATCGTCAAATCGTGGGAAGGGTTGCGCGCTGTGGTCTGGGGTCCGGCCACCGAGCGGCTCCCGGCGCACTCCTCTTCAGCCTCGTTCTTATTGGTCTTGGGGTCCACGCCGGGCCGGGGTTGAACACGACCCCACCCTTATCGCCAGCGGCGGCGACGTCGACACTCACTGCCGCCACCACCGCGGCGAATCCCGCCCCGATCGCGGCCAACGCGAAGACAACAGGCAGTTCGCCTCCACGCGCCCTGCTCCTCGGTCCGGGATCGACTGGCCCGCAGGTGCTCGTGCTCCAAAAGCGCCTGATCGCCCTCCACTATTGGTTGGGCGTTCCCGACGGAGTCTTCGGTGACAGCACCGAGCAGGCGGTGTACGCGCTGCAGAAGGCCGCCGGTCTCTCCCGGGACGGGATCGTCGGACCGAAGACGGAGGCCGCTCTCGCGATGGGCGTCGTCGCCACTCCGCGGCCCGCTTCCGGCAACGTGATCGAGATCGACCTCCAAGACGATCTGCTGATGTTCGTCAAGAACGGCGAGCTCGAGTGGACGCTGAACACCTCGACGGGCGGCGGCTACACGTACTGCAGTGAAGGAGTCTGTGCCGTCGCGAACACCCCGACCGGACACTTCCGCATCTACACCGAGGTGGACGGGTTGGTGATCGACCCCTTGGGTGAGCTTTGGCGACCGAAGTACTTCGACGCAGGCTTCGCCCTCCACGGGGATTCGTATGTGCCGGCGGTCCCCGTATCCCACGGGTGCGTGCGGGTCAGTGACGAGGCGATCGATTGGATCTGGGCTGAGAACCTCGCGCCGGTGGGGACCGCGGTCTGGATTTTCTGACCGATTCGTCCGTCTCCGTGCTTGCGCGTGAGAAGTGAGCCAAGGACGCCTGTCGCGGCGCAACCCGATTCAGGATCCGAGGAGGCGATCCGAAATTTCGGCCCTCCGACTCTGGTAGGCGACCCAGTTCTCGAAGACCATCGAATCAGCAAAAAAAGGGGGGGGTCCGAAATGGTAACCCTGTTCTACGTATTGATTGGTGTAGCTGGCTTCCTCGCCGTGGCTGTTGTGATCTCGCGTCATCGAGCAGCTGGGGCCGAACCCGCGCACCTCACCGAGCCGCGGTCGATGATGCACGTCATCGAGAGCGAGGACGAATTGCACGAGGCGCTGAGCCGCGCGGCACAACTCGAGCGAGACGTCGCCGACATCGCCCTTGGCCGCGCCGCCCAGTATGACGAGATGATGTTGCCCTCAGCACCAGTTTCAGACCTCGCTGCGGCCCGTGCCAAAGCGGAGAAAGCCGAAGCGCAATCCCGCTCCGCCTGAGCGCTGTGGCAGGTGGACGGTGGGGTTGTGGAGTCCAAATGGACTTTGCTGACCGGGCCGACGCGGGGCGGCAGCTCGCCGCCCGCTTGGAACACTGGCGCGCCGGGGGCGTCATTGTGCTTGGCCTGCCGCGCGGCGGTGTTGTAGTCGCCTACGAGGTCGCAAGGTCGCTCGGCGCCCCCCTCGACGTGCTCGTGGTCCGCAAGCTCGGCGTACCCTTCCAGCGAGAGCTCGGCATGGGCGCGATCGGCGAGGGTGGCACGCGCGTCGTCGACGACGAAGTCGTCCGGCTCGCTGGCGTGTCCGAGCGCGAGCTCGCCGAGGTCGAGTCGCGCGAGCGGACGGAGCTGGAACGCCGGACACTCCGCTACAGAGGAGAGCGACCGCGAGTCGCCCTGGACGGCCGGACCGTGATCATTGTCGACGACGGCATCGCGACCGGTTCGACCGCGCGAGCCGCCTGCCAGGCCGCCCGCGCTTCGGGCGCGACCCGGGTGGTGCTTGCCGTGCCGGTGGCGCCTTCAGACTGGAAGGTACGGATCGACGAAGACGCCGACGAGTTCGTTTGTCTCGAGGCGTCGGAGTCGTTCTTCGCGATCGGCCAGTTTTATGACGACTTTGCCCAGACATCGGACGACGAGGTCGTTGCCTTGCTCGAGCAGGCGAGGCAACAGATGGTGGTGTCCGGCGCAGGATGTCGGAACCCAGACGACCCGAAAGCGCGCGATGAAGACGTCGAGGTCCGGTCCGGTCCGGTCCAGCTCCTCGGGCACCTCACGGTGCCCGAAGGCGCTCAGGCGGTGGTGATCTTCGTGCACGGCAGCGGCAGCGGCCGTCACAGCCCCCGCAATCGCTTCGTCGCGACGATCCTGAACGAGGCGGGGCTCGCCACCGTGCTGTTCGATCTGCTGACTCCGGAAGAAGAGCTCGAGCGATCGAACGTCTTTGACATCCCACTCCTTTCCCGGCGGCTCACCGACGTATCCCGATGGGTGCGTACTGAGACCGTTGGAGCCCAGGTGTCGATCGGGTATTTCGGCGCCAGCACCGGTGCCGGCGCTGCCTTGTGGGCGGCGGCCGAACCGGGCGCCCACGTCGCGGCGGTCGTCTCTCGCGGCGGCCGTCCCGATCTCGCCGGTCCGCGCCTCGCCCACGTCGAGGCGCCCACGTTGCTCATCGTCGGCGGTGACGACGACGTTGTGCTCGGGCTGAACCGCGAAGCCCAGGCGCGAATGCACTGCGAGAACCGCCTCGTCGTCGTGCCGGGAGCAACCCATCTGTTCGAGGAGCCCGGCACCCTCGAGCTCGCTGCCGAAGCCGCTCGGGACTGGTTCACCACCCACCTCGGGGGTCGTACGCGGCTCGTGGGCTGAACGGTGAAGCTCGCGCTCGCCGGTGACACGATGCTCGGCCGGTTGGTTGCGGAGCGACTCGCTGTCGCCGGGCCGGAGGCGCTGTTTTCCGCGGAGGTCATCGCGACTGCCCGCGAGGCCGACGTGTTCGTCCTCAACCTCGAATGCGTCATCTCTGAGCGCGGGCAGCCCTGGCCTGAACCGGGAAAGCCGTTCTTTTTCCGGGCGCCACCGCGCGCCACGAAGGCGTTGCAGCTCCTCGGCGTCGACTGCGTCACGCTCGCGAACAACCACGCCCTCGACTTTGGCAGGGACGCATTGCGAGACACGTTCCGCTACCTCTCGGAAGCCGGGATCGCTTGGGTCGGTGCGGGAGATGACGAGCGATCGGCGCGGGCTCCTGTCGTACTTGAACGCGGCGGCATCCGCGCCGGGTTCGTCGGAGTCACCGACCACCCTCCCGGCTACGCGGCGACGCCGGAACTGCCTGGGGTCGCCTACGCCGACCTCCGGCACGGGTCGCCTCCCTGGTTACTCGACACGATCAGCGGCATCGACGCAGACATCGTGGTCGTCTCGCCGCACTGGGGGCCGAACATGACGAACGAGCCCGTCGCGCACGTGAAAAAGGCGGCTGCCGCATTCCGCGCCGCTGGAGCGACTCTTGTCGCTGGCCACTCTGCCCACGTGTTCCACGGCGTCGCCGACCGGATCTTTTACGACCTCGGCGACTTTATCGACGATTACGCGACCGACCCCGACCTCCGAAACGACCTCGGCCTGCTGTTCGTCGTCACCTTCGAGGGCGGGATCCCGACGCGACTCGAAGCAATTCCGCTTGCGCTTGAGTTCTGCCACACTCGCCTTGCGGTGGCGAACGAGACGGCCTGGATCGCCAAGCGTTTCGCGCGCGCGTGCGCGGCGTTCGGCACCGACGTCAAAGAACGCGCCGGCCGACTCGTCGTTGAACTCGCAACAGAGGCCTCGCCACCGCACCACCGCGTCGAACGCATTTGAGCATTGAATTAAAGGATCGCTGCAGGTCGCGAGGATCGAGGGGATCTCGATCCGCCCGCACTGGTCGCTAATCCTTTGTCTTGGCGGAATCAAGACGTAATGTCCTCGGGGATTTGTGCTGAAATGCAACTTCCGCATTGCGACCAACCCGCGCGCTGCGAACGAACCGCCGTCTCGACGATTTCGAGCGGATAGGTCCCGAAGGAGGACAGGGTGATCAACACCGGCGATACCGCATTCGTGCTCATCAGCGCGGCGCTCGTCATGGTGATGACACCCGGACTCGCCTTTTTCTACGGCGGGTTGGTCCGAAGGAAGAACTTCCTCGCCATCGTGATGCAGAGCTTCATCTCGATGGGGGTGGTCACCGTGATCTGGGTGACCGTCGGCTATTCGCTCGCCTTCTCGGGAAACGTCGGCGGTGTGATCGGCAACTTCTCATGGGTCCTGCTCCGGGGGGTGGGAGCCAAACCCGGTCCCTGGGCACCGCACATCCCCGCCCTCGCCCATTTCGTCTTCCAAGAGATGTTCGCCATCATCACGCCGGCTCTGATCACAGGGGCCTTTGCCGACCGAGTGCACTTCAAGAGCTACCTGAAGTTCTTGGTCGCCTGGAGCCTCCTTGTCTACGTGCCGTTGGTGCACTGGATCTGGGGTGGTGGGTTCCTTGCGAAGTGGGGGGTGCACGATTTCGCGGGCGGGATGGTCGTCCACGCAAGCGCCGGCTTCGCCGCGCTCGCGTCGGTATGGGTCGTCGGAGCGAGGAAGTTCGCTCCTGGCGAAAGGACGGTTCCCCACAACGTCGCCTTCGTTGGTCTCGGCACGGGATTGCTCTGGTTCGGCTGGTTCGGCTTCAACGGTGGTTCCGCGCTCGCGGCGAACGGCATCGCCGCGCAGGCCTTTGTGAACACCGACATCGCGGCGTCGGTCGCGATGTGCACCTGGCTCGCGATCAGCTGGTGGCGAGCGCACAAGCCGAGCGTGATCGGCGCCTTCACGGGCGCCGTCGCCGGACTGGCGTGCATCACCCCGTGTGCTGGCTACGTCCCGACGTGGGCGTCGTTTCTGATCGGCTTCGCGGCCGGCTGTCTGTGTTACGCGGCGGTCGCCTTGCGGAACCGTATGAAGTGGGATGACGCGCTGGACGTCTGGGCCGCGCACGGCGTCGGCGGAGTGTTGGGCACCATCCTTCTCGGCGTGTTCGGGTACCTGTCGATCAACGCGTCAGGAAGCAACGGTCTTGTCGCCGGCAACGCGTCCTTCTTTGGAAAGCAGGTTGCCGCGGCCGTCCTCGTCGCGGCCTACGCGTTCGTGATGACCTGGATCATCTTGAAGGTCCTGAACCGCTTCGAGGCGATCCGTGTGCCGGACACGATGGAGGCCGCCGGATTGGACACCGAACTCGAAGAGCAGACTGCGTACGTCCTCACATAGCGGCGCGTGTGGAGGTGCAGGAGACGTCGGCGCTTGCTTGGCGTTCCGGCTCAAGGTTTTAGGGAGCGACGAGCTCCCCGTAGATCTCCGGACGGCGGTCGCGATAAAAGGCCCACTGGGCGCGCACCTCGTCGATGAGCGCCACGTCGCAGTCGCGCACGATCAGTTCGTCCTTTGAGTCTGAAGCTGCTTCACCGACGAGTAGTCCTCGGGGGCTCGCGACGTAAGAGTTTCCGTAGAAGTCGTTGTCGCCGAGCGGCTCGGTTCCGACTCGGTTGATCGCGGCGACGAAGTACTCGTTCGCCACCGCGGCGGCGGGTTGTTCGAGCAGCCAGAGGTACTGAGAGTGGCTCCGACTCGTCGCAGAAGGATTGAAGACGATCCGCGCCCCTTTCAGCCCGAGCGCCCGCCATCCCTCGGGGAAGTGGCGGTCGTAGCAGATGTAGACGCCGATGCGGCCGGCGGCGGTGTCGAACACCGGATACCCGAGATTCCCGGGACGGAAGTAGAACTTCTCCCAGAATCCGTAGACCTGCGGGATATGGCTCTTTCGGTACTTGCCGAGGTACTCGCCGTCGGCGTCGACGACGAACGCGGTGTTGTAGAGGACCCCCGGCATCTCCTCTTCGTAGACGGGCACGACGAGCACCATGTTGAGTTCACGCGCGAGGGCGCGCATTAACTGCGTCGTCGGACCGTTAGGAACCGCCTCCGCGTACGTGAAGTACTGCGGATCCTGGACTTGGCAGAAATAGGGTCCGTAGAACAACTCCTGAAAGCACAGAATCTGAGCGCCCTGGGCCGACGCCTCGCGCGCGAGTTCGATGTTCGCCTCGATCATCGACTGCTTATCCCCGGTCCAGTGATGCTGAACGAGTGCAACCCGAACGAACTCTGCCATAGCCCCCCTTTGTGGCTCAGCCGCGCGCGCAAACGAGGCGCGAGGAGAAGTGTCGTTCGACACCGGGCCGAGCGCAACCAGCGCGTGCGCTGATCGTCGAATCGACGGATTGACCAACGGCGCTCGGGCCCTGGCCGGCAGGCGACGCCGCACATGTCGAACAACACCCGCGCGCTTCTCGGCGCTACCCGATGGGAGATCCCTGAGCGGCCGCCCTTGGGGGTGCGTTCGGGACCTTATGGGCAGTTGCGAGGGCCTTTTGGCCCTGCGCCTTGCAGGGGCTGTCCGCTTTGCTTTCTTACGAACAGGTAACGACGAGAGCGGCCTGAGGCGGTGTGGACCGCCGGACGGCGGGGGAGGCGGACATGCCTAAGGCGGTCTCGCGGGCCTCCCCGACGAGGTCGGGGCTGAACTGGCAGCAGTTTCTGCTCAGTTGGTTCGCGCTTCCTGCCTCGTTGATCGTCGCGCTGCTGCTCGGTGTCGTCATGATGGTCGCCCTCGGCGCGAACCCCCTGACCGGCTACCACGCCCTGTTCGACGGGGCCTTCGTCGGCAACTACGCGCTCAGCGCGACGGCCGTCAAGGCGGCTCCGCTCCTCCTCGTCGGGGTCGGGATCTGCATCGCCTTCCGCGCCAACATGCTCAACATCGGCGGCGAGGGTCAGCTCGCTGCGGGCGGACTGGCGGGCTCGGCGACCGCCCTTGCCCTTCCGAATCTGCCGAGCATCGTGCTGATCCCGCTCGTCCTCCTCGCCGGCGCGGCTGGAGGAGCCGCTTGGGGCGCTATCGCTGGATTCCTCAAGGCGTACTTCAACGTCAACGAGATCCTCAGCACGATCATGCTCAATCTCGTCGCCGTCCAGGTCATGAACTACCTCCTCGCCGGACCGATGGTCGACAAGACGCAGAACTCGACCTACGGCCTTATCCCAGAGACGCGGCTTCTTCCGCACAACTCGTGGTTGCCGATCCTCATCCATGGGACCCAACTGCATCTCGGCGTCCTCATCGCCGTCGTCGTCGCGGTGGCGGCGTACGTCCTTTTGTGGCGGACGAGTTTTGGATTCCGGTTACGCGCGGTCGGGATCTCGCGCGAAGCGGCGAACTATGCGGGCATCCACGTGAAGCGGACGATGACGGTCGCCATGGCGCTCAGCGGTGCGATGTGCGGGCTCGGAGGGTCGATGCTCGTCTTCGGGAGCATCGCGCACCGAATGGTGACCGACGGAAGTCTCACTGGATTCACGGGATCCGATGGCTTCAACGGGATCGTCGTAGCGCTCTTCGGCGCGCTGAGCCCGCTGTGGACGATCGTCTCTGCATTCTTGTTCGGCGGCCTGCTCGTTGGCGGCGATGCGCTCCAAGTCGCGACAGGCGTCCCAGCCGATATGGTCACGGCACTCGAAGGGCTCGTTGTCGTCTTTGTCGTGTCGCTCGAATACATGCGCCGGCGCGCCCGCGCGAGCGGCTCCGCTCCTCCGGTCGCGACTCGGTTGTCACCAATCGAACCGACCGGGGCGCCCGTCGTCTCCGCCGGACCGTTCGAGGCCGGGTTAAGTGGGGGCGCGCCTCAACGTGGGCAGCCCATCGGGGCGGGCGGCGGGCGATGAGTCAATTCCTCACCTACGCCGCCTTGACTTCGACCGTCGCCGCCGCGATCGCGCTCGCTGCTTCGTTCCTGTTTGCTGCCCTTGGCGAGACGATGGGACAGCGCAGCGGCGTGATCAACCTCGGGGTCGACGGGATCATGCTGCTCTCCGCCTTCGGAACGTATTACGCCGCGATCAAAACCGGCAGCCTCTTCTACGCGGTCCTCGTCGGAGCCGGGGTCGGACTGGTGATGGGGGTGGTGACCGCCTTCATCAGCGTCACGCTCAAAGCCGAGCAAGGCATCAGCGGCATCGGCATCTACCTCTTCGGACTCGGCTTCAGTGACCTCCTCTTCTTGAAGTTGGTCGGCACACCGCTTCCGATCGCCGAGCCTCGCGCGATCGACATCCCGCTTCTCGACAAGATCCCCGCCCTTGGGCCGATGTTCTTCAAGCAATCGCTGCTTACCTACCTCGCGTTCTTGCTCGTTCCCGTGCTCTGGTTCGTCTTGAAGCACACGACGTACGGAATGAAGGTGCGAGCCGCCGGCGAAAACCCGACGGCACTTGATGCCGTCGGGGTCAGCGTGGCGAAGATCCGGTGGTCGACGGTCCTCATCGGTTGCACCCTCGCCGGCGTCGCGGGTGCGACGTTGCTTTTGTACGACGGCATCTTCATGGAAAACCTGACGCAGTCCGAGGGCTTCATCGCCGTCGCCCTCGTTTATTTCGGGGCTTGGAGTCCGGTCGGGGTGATGGGTGGGTCCGTGCTGTACGGACTCGCAATCGCGGTCGTTCTCGAGTGGAAGTCGCTCGGGATCATCCCGCTCAGCGCGTCCGACCTCGCGGCGACCGTGCCAGCGGTGATCACGATTCTCGTGTTGCTGCTCGTCGCGCGCCGATTCCGACAGCCCGCGGTTCTCGGTAAGCCCTACGAGAGAGGAGGTTGAACCCGAGATTGAACGACGCTCCCGGCTCGGACCGCGCGACGTCTTCGTGTGGCGCATTGCGAATCCGGTCGTCAAGGTGCAAAACCAAAGAGAGGTGACAAATATGCAACGACACTTTGCGCGTCGGGGGGTTCTCCTTCTCGCCGTGCTCTCGATGGCGCTCGCGACTGCGGCCGTCGGCACCGGGTCACTAGCCGGTGCGATGAGCCAAAAAGCGAAGACGGTGAAGGTGTTGAAAGTGGCGCTCGTCGCGCCGAGCGCGACGAACGATCTCGCCTTCACCGAGTCGATGTACAACGCGCTCGAGGCGCTCAAGGGCCCGGAGCACTTGCAGATCTCCGTGTCGGCGAACGAGTTCGTCGTCTCGGACGCCGCGAACATCATCCGTGAGTACGCGTCCGAGGGGTACAACCTCATCATCGCGCACGGATCGCAGTACGGCTCAACGGTCGAGCAATTGGCCGCGCAGTTCCCAAAGGTTTCTTTTGCCTGGGGAACGGCAGGGTCAACCTTCGGGCGGAAGAACATCTTCGCCTATGAAGCGAGCTCGAACGAAGGCGGATACGTCCAGGGTTACATCGCGGCACTGATCAGCAAGTCGCACAAGCTCGGCGTGATCGGACCGATCGCGACCGGCGACGCGAAGCTGTATGTGGACGGCTTCGTCGCTGGTGCCAAGGCGGCCGACAAGTCGATCCACGTCCACCCGGTCTACACGGGATCGTTCAGTGACGACAGCCTGATGGCGACGGCCGCGAAGACATTCGTGTCCGGCGGCGCGGATGTCCTGACGGGCAGCTCACAGTCGGTCGTCGGTGCAATCGGTGTTGCGGTGGCGGACAACCTTCCGTGGTTCGGCACCCAGTGGTCCCAGACCTCACTGGCGCCGCACAACGTCGTCGCGTCGCAGGTCTACAACTGGAAGCCGATCCTCACCCAGATGTTCACCGAGATCCGTGCGGGCGTGCTCGGCGATGCAACCTACGTGATCGGTCTCGGCAACAAGGGCGAGTCGATTCAGTTCAACTCCGGCTACAAGCTTGCGCCTTCGATAAAGGCCAAGGCGATGAAGTTGATCAAGGAGATCACCAACGGGACGCTCGTCGTCCCTCAGTAACGGAGGACCGGTGATAGCGGACGAAATCTTGACGACGACAACACGGGAGGAGCACGCGGCGCCTCTGCTCGAGATGCGCGGCATCACGAAGTTCTTCCCCGGTGTGGTCGCCAACGACCGTGTCGACTTCGACGTTCTCGCCGGAGAGGTGCACACCCTCTTCGGCGAGAACGGCGCCGGCAAGACCACGTTGATGCGGGTCCTCTACGGCCTCTACCGCCCCGACGGGGGCGAGATCCGCTTCAAGGGCGAACCGGTCGCCATCACGTCGCCCGCCCAAGCGATCCACCTCGGCATCGGCATGATCCACCAGCACTTCACGCTCGTGAACACTCTCACCGTCGCCGAGAACGTCGCGCTCGGCTTGAAGTCCTCCCGCGGCCCGCTGACCGACCTCAACGTCGTTTCGGCGCGTCTTGAAGAACTCGGCGAAACCTACGGACTGAAGGTGGCGCCACGTGCGTTCGTCTGGCAGCTCTCGGTAGGCGAGCGTCAGCGAGTCGAGATTCTGAAGGCCCTTTATCACGACGTCGCGTTGTTAATCCTCGACGAGCCGACCGCCGTGCTCACTCCGAACGAGGTCGAGGATCTGTTCCGGGTCCTCCGCCAGCTCGCCGAGGGCGGGCGCGGCCTCGTCTTCATTTCGCACAAGGTCGCCGAGGTCCTTGAGCTTTCGGACCGCATCACCGTGCTGAGGGCGGGCCAAAGGGTCGGCTCGCTCCCGGGGCACGAGGCGTCGCGCGACGAGCTCATCGAGATGATGGTCGGTCACCGCTTGTCGGAGGAGCTCGCGATCCCATCGCGCGCAAGCGGCAGGCCGCGCCTTGTGTTGAAGGGTCTGCGCGTGCGGGGCGATCGGGGCGACGAGTCGGTGCGCGGCGTGGATCTCGAGGTGTGCGAGGGCGAGATCGTCGGGATCGCCGGTGTCTCGGGTAATGGCCAGCGGGATCTCGCCGAGGCGGTCGCCGGGATCCGTGCACCGATTGCGGGGTCGATCCTGCTCGACGATCGAGAAGTCGCCGGCGCGCGTCCTGGACGCGTGCGCGCCGCCGGGCTTGCGTACGTCCCGGAGGAGCGGATGCGCGACGGCGTGATCTCGGACTTCTCGGTCGCGGACAATCTGATCCTCGTCGAAAACCGAAGCCGCGCGTACTCGCGTTTCGGTTTCCTTCGCCGGAAGGCGATCCGGCGCCACTGCGAGCAGCTCACCGACGACTTCGCGGTGAAGACGCCTGACGTCGACACTCCGGCACGAAACCTCTCAGGCGGAAACATCCAGAAATTGATCCTCGCTCGGGAACTCTCCGGGCATCCGAACGTCCTTCTCGTCGCGCAACCGACGCGCGGCATCGATGTCGGCTCGGCGCAGTACATCCATGAGCGTCTCGTCGAGCAGCGAAATTCCGGCACGGCGGTACTCGTCATCTCCGAGGACCTCGACGAAGTGATGACGATCTCGGACCGCATCGTCGTGATGTACGAGGGACGGATCATCGGATCCGTCGACCCTCACACGAGTACGCGCGAGGCGATCGGGCTCTTGATGGCCGGCATCGCGTCCGACGCGCCAGCCCCTGGAACCGTCGCAACGGCGACATCGGCGAGTTCGTGAAGTTCGCCATGTCCTGAGGATGGGAAAGTCCTTCAACGACGAAGCGAGGGCGACCGCGACAAAGCGGACGACCTTTGCCGAGCGCCCTCGGTAAACTCTTTTCTTCCCAAGGAGACGCCATGTCGCAGACCGTTGCAACGAGCGACTCCGAGGAGACGCGCGTCGTTCGTTTCCTACTGAATGGCGGAGAAGTCGAGGTCCGTCGCGATCATCCGCACCTCCTCGCGGCGCTGCGCGAAGAACTCGACGTCACGTCGCCGAAAGACGGTTGCTCGCCGATGGGGCAGTGCGGGTGTTGCACGGTGCTCATAGATGGCAAGGCGTCGGTGAGCTGTCTGGTCTCCCTTGACAAGGCCGCCGGCAAGTCGATCGTCACGCTCGAGGGATTGGACTCCGCGGAGCGGGCGCGCTACGCGGCGGCCTTCGCCGCGACCGGCGCACTGCAGTGCGGTTTCTGCACGCCGGGCATCGTCGTGCGCGTGAAATCGCTCCTCGACAAAAAGGGCGCCGACTTGACACGCGAAGAGGCGAGTCGTCATTTGGGCGCGCACCTTTGTCGGTGCACCGGCTACTCGAAGATCCTCGACGCGGTCGAGATCCTCGCGAGCGGGGCGACGCCGGTAGCGGAGATCGCTGGCGGCGTCGGTGCGCGCGGCATCAAGTACGACAGCTTGGATCACGCACTCGGTGGACGAGATTACGTGGACGACCTCCGCGTACCAGGAATGCTGCACGGCGCGTTGCGACTCGCCGATCACGCCCGTGCGGAGGTTGTGCGCATCGACACCGCCGCCGCCCGATTGGTGGCTGGGGTGCGCGCCGTGTTCACCGCCGCCGATGTCCCGGGTGATCCGCGGGTCGGGATCATCAACCGCGACTGGCCGGTCTTCATCCCCGAAGGCGGGCGCACGTCATACCTCGGCGACGTGTTGGCGATCGTCGTCGCGGACACCCGCGAGATCGCGCGCCACGCCGCCTTATTGGTCGAGGTTGAGTACCGCCCGTTGCGTCCGCTCACCGATCCGATTGCGGCGCTCGAAGACGACGAGGACGCCGTGTGGACCCTCGAGGGCAATCTCTTGTCGCGCAGCGCCTATTGCCGCGGCGACGTCGACGCGGCGCTCGCGACGTCGACACACGCCATCCACGAGGTCTTCCAGACCCAGCGCGTCGAGCACGCCTTCTTGGAGCCGGAGTCGACGCTCGCTGTCCCGCAAGAGGACGGCACCCTGAAGGTCTTCTCCGGTGGCCAGGGCGTCTGGGACGACCGCAGCCAGATCGCCTCGGTCCTCGGCGTGGCAAAGGAGCGGGTCCTCGTCGAGCAGGTCTCGAACGGCGGCGCCTTCGGTGGCAAGGAGGACATGGCGAACCAGGCGCAGACGGCCCTTGCGGCGTTCCTGCTCAGCCGGCCGGTGAAGTGCACGCTGTCACGTGAGGAGTCGTTGTACCTGCACCCGAAGCGTCACCCGATCCGCCTCGAGTACTGGGCGGGCTGCGACGAGAACGGCAAGCTCACCGGGCTCAGGGCGCGCCTCGTCGGGGACTCCGGGCCGTACGCATCGGTCGGGATGAAGGTGCTCGAACGCGCCGCGGGGCACGCCTCCGGGCCGTACGTGGTCGGGGCGATCGACGTCGAGGCGCTCGCCGTGCGGACCAACAACCCGGTCTGCGGGGCGTTCCGCGGCTTCGGCTCGAACCAGGCCCAGTTCGCCATGGAGGGCGTGATGGATCGCCTCGCCGAAAAGGTCGGGATCAGCGGCTGGGAGATGCGCGCCCGCAACGTGATCGCGCCCGGCGACGTCTGGGGCCCCGGCCAGGTGATGGACGAGGGGCGCGCGGGGCCCGTAGCTGCCTCGACACGATCCGATCCGCCTACGACGAGGCGGCCGCCGCCGGCAAGGCGGTCGGACTCGGCCTTGGACTGAAAAACGCCGGGCTCGGCAACGGCTTCAAAGAGATCGTGCGCGCCGTCGTGCGTTTCGAAGACGACGGCGCGGTCGAGGTCCGGCACTGCTGGACCGAGATGGGTCAGGGTGTCCACACCGTCGCCCGCCAGGTGGCCGTGGAAGAGCTCGGTGTCGACCCGGCGCAGGTGACCGTGGTCGTCGACACCTCGCGCGAGCTCGACGCCGGACAGACCACCGGTTCGCGTGGCACGTTGATGGGCGCCGGAGCGATCGCCGACGCCTGCCGCCGGGCGAACGAGGACGGGCGCCGACCGGGCGTCGACTACCTCGGTGAGTACCAGGTCGACTGGACGAACTCGCTCGAGGAAGGTGTCGAGCACCCGATCATCCACTCCGCCTTCTCCTACGCCGCGCAGCTCGTTGTCGTCGACCGGGAGTCGGGACGGATCGAAAAGGTGATCGCCGTCCACGACGTCGGCAAGGCGGTCAACCCGATGCTCTGCGAGGGCCAGATCCAGGGTTCGGTGCACATGGGGCTCGGCTACGCGCTCTCTGAGGACTTCCCCGCCGACGCGGACGGCCGGCCCACGCACCTCACGCTGCGCAGCCTCGGGATCCTGCGCCCGAAGGACGTGCCGCCGATCGAGCCGATCCTCGTCGAGGAACCCCAGCCGCGCGCCCCCTACGGCATCAAGGGGATGGGTGAGATCGGTCTCGTCCCGACGGCCGGGGCGGTGGCCGCGGCGCTCCACGACTATGACGGGCAGTGGCGCACGACGCTGCCGATGCGTACCGCAAAAGGAGCGGCGGACGCCGAGGACTCCTGAAACCGGAGCGGACGCTCCCACCCAACGCCACTCAAGAAAAAGGGCGCGGGGTCCGACCCGCGCCCTTTTTCTTGAGTGGCGTCGCGGCCATGAAACCGGCGTCGGCGGGGCGGGCGCCTCGGTGATCTGACAGGCCGGAAGCCTGCCGCGTTCAGCGAAGTCCTGACCCGAAAATAGGAGCGTTACCGCTCCGAAGAGCGGCTTTTCACGTCCTCGCGACGTCCCCGCCAGGGGACATTGGGGATTGAACCGGAGATCGCTGCACGTGGGCAGAGCTCAGCTCACGGCGAGCTTCCGCCGTCTCGCGCTGCACCGAGCGGAAGGACAGTGCGTAGTAGACGATCGCCGCAACAAGGAGCCCGAAGATCCAGCTCAGGTCCATGCCGTTTGTTCCGTTCGACAGCGGCCCGGTGTAGGAGGGCTTGTAGTAAAGGGCGTCGATCCACATCATGGCGGCGAACATGCCGGCCCCCAATGAGAAGAGCGCCTTCCAGTTGAACCCGCCGTTGCGCCAGTAGATCCCTCCCGACTTGGCGGCGAGCGACTGGCGGCTGTACTGGCCGCGACGCAATAGGTAGTCGACAGCGAGGATGCCGAACCACGGGCCGAGCCAGACCACGATGTAGTCGAGGAAGCTCGACAGGTCGGTGAGGAAGTTCCCCTTGTAGATCACGAGGGCGGTGATGCCACCGCTCACGATCGTGTCGATGACGATGCAGCCCCACCGCTTTATCGGGATGCCGATCGCCTGCAGCGTGACGCCCGAGGAGTACATGTCGATCGTGTTGATCGAGAAAAGCTGCGGGAGGGCGAGGATGACGAAGGGCCAGAAGAACCAGCTGGCGTGGGCGGTGAACGACGCCGGCAGGTCCGTCGCGCTCACGGCCACCGACGAGCTCACCATGAATGCGGCGACGCCGAGTAGCTCGAGGAGGATCGAGGGGATGGCGCCACCGAATCCCGCCGCCAAGAACGTCTTCATCTTGGGAGTGTCCTTCGGGAGGTAGCGCGAGTAGTCGGCGGCGTTCTCAGTCCAGCCGAGGCCACCCGTCGAGACGATGATCACGAGACCGGTCGTCCAGATCCACCACGAGTCCTTGATCGGCTTGATCGAGCTCAAGTGGGCGTGCGGGATGACAAGGATCGCCATGATGATGAACACCACGACGAAAACGAAGGCGAGGTACCGCAGGATCTTTTGGATGGTCGCGTGCCCGAGGAACGGCATGACGAACTGCACCGCCACGGCGAGGATGATGATGAGGGCCTTGCCGGCCGCGTCCACCGTGCCGTGTTGGTGCTCGAACATGGCGATCACGAACAGCACGACGAGCGCGATGCCCTCCACCTCGAAACCGACCTGGGTGATCCAGTTGAAAAGCGAGGGCGCACGGTTGCCGTTCCTCCCGAAGGGCGCCCGGCTGACCATGAAAGCTGTCGTACCGGTCTCGGGGCCACAAAGGCTGGCGAAGCCCAGCAGGGCATACATCAGGTTGCCGATGAGGATCGCCGCCACCGCCTGCCAGAACGAGAGCCCGATGTACAGCATCAGTGCGCCGTAGACGACGAATTCGACGTTCCAGATGGCGCCCGCCCAGAGAAAGAACAGTCCCGCAGGCTTCATGGGCCGATCGGACTCCGGGATCAGCTCGATGCCACGCTGCTCGAGCTGGCCGAGGGCGTAGCCTTCGGAGGACTCGGGTGCCTCGAGCGTCACGACGCCTGGTCCAGCGCCGGCACCGAATCTCGACGGCTCGGAGGAGCCCACCGCCTCATTTGTCGTGTCAGCCATCACCGCTCCCTTCGGATAGACGGCGAACGTTGCAGCTCAGCCACACGTCGCCTCGCCGGTGACGTCGGTCGAGACGAGAAAGTGGCCGGGCCGCCCGCCGACGACATGAGCGGCTGTTCGCCCGTTTCTGGATTCAGGACCTCCGTCATCCAAGACCCCCTTCGCGCCGAGCGACGACACGCCCACCGCGCCCCCCGTGCGTCACACGTTAAGGAGACGCTTACGCGCCTCACCGGGGCACTTCAAGGGGCATTGGACCCTGGACGGGCCCGCAACGAGCACGGTCTCGCATCGACGGTCCCCCTAGCCTCGCCGGAAGTGCCGAGCACGACGCTGCCGGATCGATTCGTCGAGGCGGAGCAGTCGCGGCGCATGATACTCAGGAGATGGCGACGAGGACGGTTCTGCGCGGGGCGCGCGCCCCGGGTGACATCGCGATCGAGGACGGCAAGATCGCGGCGATCGGTGCGGTGGAAGCGCGCCGCGGCGACGAAGTGGTCGAGTGTTCGGGCGATCTCGTCACCGCCGGTTTCGTGAACTGCCACCACCACCTCTACCAGTGGATGACGCGCGGTCGGGCGACGGCGTGCGACCTGTTCACGTGGCTGCGAACGCTCTATCCGATCTGGGGCGAGCTCACCGTCGACGACGTCGCCGCCGCCGCGCTGGTCGGCCTCGGCGAGCTCGCGCTGAGCGGCGCGACCCTCGTCTCGGACCATCACTACGTCGTTCCGCGCGGCGACGACTCGGTCTTCGACGCGATCGCGGGCGCCGCCAAGGCGGTCGGGGTCCGTCTCGAGCTCTGCCGCGGCTCGATGGACCTTGGTGAGAGCCGGGGCGGATTGCCACCGGACGCGATCGTCGAGGAGATCGACGCCATCCTCGCCTCGACCGAGGCGGTCGCCCGAAGATTGAACGACGGTGACCGGGTGCGGGTCGCCGTCGCGCCGTGCAGCCCGTTCTCGGTGTCGGTCGAGCTGATGCGTGCCTCGGCGGAGCTCGCCCGCTCGCTAGGTCTTCGCCTGCACACGCACCTGGCCGAAACCCTGGAGGAGGAGCGCGACTGTCGCGCCCGGTTCGGCCGCCGGCCGGTCGAGCTCATGGAGGAGTTCGGCTGGGTCGGCGACGACGTCTGGTTCGCGCACGGCATCCACCTCAGTGCCGAGGAGATCACCCGTCTCGGCTCCGCGTCGACGGGCGTCGCGCACTGCCCGAGCTCGAACGCGCGCCTCGCCGCGGGAATCTGCCCGGTGCGCGAGCTGATCGACGCCGGCGCCCGGATCGGCCTTGGTGTCGACGGACCGGCGTCGAACGAGATGGGGGTGCTGTTGCCAGAGCTGCGACAGGCCGTGTACTTCGCGCGGCAGCGGTCGGGACGCCCCGATGCGCTCTCCCCGGCGGAGGCGCTCGAGCTCGCCACCTCCGGCGGGGCGGCGTGCCTCGGCAGAGGTCATCTCGGACGTCTGGAGCTGGGCGCGCCGGCGGACCTCGCGGTATGGCCGATGGAAGACGTCGCGGACATCCCCGACCCGGTCGATGCGCTCGTGCTCGGCCCGGACCGGAGGGTCCGGCACCTTTTTGTCGCCGGAGCGCCGGTCGTCGAAGATGGCCGCCTCGTCGGCGTCGACCTCGAGGTCGCGGATCGCGAACTCGCACGGCGCGCCCGACACCTCTGGGGATGAGGCGGAGGGAGGGGCCTTTGGCCCTTTAAGCACCGAGCCCGCCGGCTCAGGCTGGGCTCGATGACGAATCTGACGCAGTACTCGCGTCCACGCGAGCTCGGGGAGGCGCTCCGCCTCCTCGGACAGGAGGGTGCCGTCGCGGTCGGCGGGGGCACCGAAGTCAACAGTCGCGACCACGGCGAAGCGATCGCGGTCGTGGATCTACAGGCGCTCGGTCTCGACGGCATTGAGCTGCGCGGGCCGAGCGCGTTGCACATCGGATCGACCGTGACGCTGCAATCGCTCGTGGAACACCCGCACGTGCCCGTCGCGCTGCGCGACGCAGCCCGTCGAGAACTCCCGAGCACGCTCCGGTCACAGGCCACCGTTGGTGGAACCGTCTGCGGCAGACGGCGTGACAGCGAAGTGGTCGCCGTTCTCCTCCTGCACGAGGCGGTCGCCGTGGTGCTCGGGCCCGACGGGAGCGTGAAGCTCCCTCTCGCTGATCTGATCAACGACCGCATCCGTCTCGAGCACCAGATCCTCACCGCGGTGACGGTCGACCCGCGGGGCGTAACAGCATTCGCGAGGACGGGGCGAACGTCAGCGGATCGGCCGATCGTCGCGGTCTTCGGGCGACGCCGCCCGGACGGCGCGCGTCTGTTTGCGATCACCGGCGTCGCCGAGGACCCGCTCGTGGTCCAAGGTGGACGATCCGCGCTGCGGGCCGCGCTCGAACGCACCGAGGGTTTCGGAGACTTTCGCGGCTCAGCCGAGTATCGGCGCGCGCTTGTCGAGGTTCTCACGGGGCGAGTCCTTGAGGAGCTCTCACGATGAAGATCACTCTGCAGGTGAACGGTGAAGTGCGCGAAGTCGAGTGCGAGCCCGGCACCACGTTGCTGCGGGCGCTGCGGGGTCTCGGGTGCTTCAGCGTGCGCTTCGGTTCCTCGAGCGGGGAGACGGGCGCCGCGGCCGTGCTCGTCGACGGACGGCTCCTTGCTGCCGATGTCCTCTTGGCGGCGCAGGCCGAGGGTCACGAGGTGACGACTCTCGAGTCGCTGAGCCGGGCGACCGGCGAGCTCGACCCGATCCAGCAGGCGTTCGCGGAGTCCGGCGCGCTCCAGTCGGGGTACTCGGCCGGGGCGATGATCCTTGCCACCAAACGCTTGCTCGAGACCGTGCCGAACCCTAAAGAGGACGAGATTCGCGACGCGTTGAGCGGCATCCTCGACCGAGAGACGGGATACGTGAAGGTCGTCGAGGCGGTGAAGAGAGCTGCGACGAGCCTGCGCGGAGAAAAGCTCGAGCCGATCGAGGCGGTCCCCGTCGAGCGACTTACTGGCCGCACTGGCGACACGGTGCAACCGGACGTGACCGAACTCTCCCAGGCGAGCGGCGCGCTTCCCCGGCTCGTCGGTTCGGACGCCGTGCCGGAGGGCACGGTCGTCGGAAGGCCCGTCGTGAAAGTCGACGCGCTACGGCTCGCGAAGGGGAACCCGTGCTTCACCGACGACATCGAGCCGCGCGGCTTGCTCCACGCGAAGGTGCTGCGGAGCCGGCTCGCGCACGCGCGGATCGTCGCGATCGACGACTCGGCGGCGCGCGCGCTCCCCGGCGTGCGCGCGGTGCTGCACTACCAGAACACGCCGCGCGTGAAGTACGCGTCCGGCGGTCAGAGCTGGCCGAACCCCCACCCGTGGGACCAGGTCAGCTTCGATGACAAGGTCCGGTACGTCGGCGACCGCGTCGCCGCAGTCGCGGCCGACACCGCGGAGATCGCCGAGGAGGCATGCCGGCTCATCGACGTCACCTACGGCGCATTGCCCGCGGTCTTCGATGAAATCGCGGCGCGCGCTGAGGGCGCGCCCGTCATCCACGACGAGGACGACACCGTCGGCATCTACGACGCGAAGCACAACCTCAGCCACCACATCGAGGGCCGCACGGTGGACGACGCGGCGCTCGAGTCGACCCTTTCCGGCGCCGACCACGTCTTCGAGGCGACCTACCGCGTCGGACAGGTCCAGCACGTTCCCATCGAGCCCCACATCACGGTCGGCTGGCTCGACGAGGATGACCGGCTCGTCCTGCGCTCATCGACGCAGGTGCCTTTCCACGTGCGACGGATGATCGCGCCCTTGCTCGGGCTGCCGGTGAAGCGGATCCGCGTCGTGAAGCCCCGCCTCGGTGGAGGCTTCGGCGCGAAGCAGGAGATGCTGATCGAGGACATCGTCGGCCACCTTGTGCTCGCGACTCGGAGACCGGTGCGCCTGGAGCTCACCCGCGAAGAGGAGTTCATCGCGACGCGGGTGCGCCACGCCCAAACGATCACTCTGCGTACCGGCGTGAACGACGACGGGCGACTCGTCGCCCAGGACATGCGGGTCGTCTCGAATACCGGCGCGTACGGCACGCACGGCTTCACCGTGAACTCGGTGTCCGGACAGCACGGGCTCTCCCTGTACAACTGCCCGGCGAAGCGCTTTCTCTGTGACGTCGCGTACACGAACCGACCGGTCGCAGGCGCGTTCCGCGGGTACGGGGCGCCGCAGGCGTTTTTCGCCATCGAGTCGCAGATGGACGAGATCGCCCTTGCGCTCGGCATGGACCCGATCGAACTGCGACGCAGGAACTGGGTCGGCGAGGGCGATGCACTCGACATCGTCCTCCGTCTCGGAGAGCGCGGTGGTGTCGAGGAGATCGCGCCCGAGGACATGCCGCGAGTGACGTCGTGCGGACTCGAGGAGTGCGCCGCTCAAGGCCTGCGCGCGATCGATTGGGAGCGGCGCGCCGATCCCTTGTGGAAACGCCCGCCCGACAAGCCGAACATCCGACGCGGCATCGGCCTTGCCGCGGCGATCCAAGGCTCGGGGATCCCCCTCATCGACATGGGTGCGTCCTCGATCAAGATCAACGACGACGGCTCGTTCAATCTGCTCGTCGGGGCGACCGACATCGGCACCGGTTCCGACACGGTGCTCGCGCAGATCGCCGCCGAGGTTCTCGGCGTGTCCGTCGACGACATCGTCGTGTACTCCTCGGACACCGATCTCACGCCATTCGACGTCGGCGCGTACGCCTCGAGCACGACGTACGTCTCGGGCATGGCGGTGAAAAAGGCCGCCGAGGCCGTGCGCGCACGGATCTGTGCACGCGCCGCGCGCCTCATCGGCGTCGAAGACGCCGAAGGAATCGAGCTCCACGACCGGAGAGCGTGGGCGCCGGACGGACGGTCGATCTCGATCGCGGACGTCGCGCTGAACGCGTTCCACGTCGAGGATCAAGAACAGATCATGGCCGTCGCGTCACACGTCTCGCCGGAGTCGCCTCCGCCGTTCGCCGTCCAGCTCGCCGCCGTCGAGGTCGACGTCGAGACCGGCCAGGTGACGGTGACGAAGCTCGTCACCGCGGTCGACTGCGGGGTGGCGATCAACCCGGTGACGGCGAGCGGCCAGGTCGATGGGGCGATGGCCCAGGCGCTCGGCTACGCGCTGACCGAGGAGCTCGTCCTCGACGAGGACGGCCGGCCCCTCAACGGCCGGCTCGGCCCGTACTGGATCTTCCGAGCAGATGACATGCCACCGACCGAGGTCTTCCTAGTCCAGACGATGGAGCCGTCCGGACCGTTCGGCGCGAAGGCGGTCGCCGAGATCCCGATGGACGGTGTGGCGCCCGCGGTGCGCAACGCGATCCTCGACGCGACCGGCGTCGCGATCAACGAGATCCCCTTCACTCCCGAGCGTGTCTGGCGGGCCTTGCAGTCGAAAGCCGGGCTGCTCGCGTCCTAGGTGCAGGTCCGAAGAACGTTCGTCAAGGCGCGCGAGGTAAAGCCCTGGTACGTCGGCGAAATCGCCGCGCAGCGCGGAGGCTCAGACGGCCGTCACGTCGGTGAGGGCGAACCGCGTCACGTCGAGGAGTCCGCGGTCGGTGATCCGCAGTTCGGGGATCACCGAAAGCCCGAGAAAGCTCAGCTGCATAAAAGGCGCCTCGATCGTGACGCCGAGGCGGTTCGCCACCGCGTCGGTGAGGGCGCTGACCTGTCGCGCGACCTCTCCTGCCGGGTTCGTGCTCATGAGCCCCCCGATCGGAAGCGGCACCTCGGCGATCACCCGGCCCCCCAAGACGGCCACCTGCCCGCCGCCGATCTCCGCAAGGCGCGCGACGCCGACGGCCATGTCCGACGGGCCGGAGTCGTCGCGGGCGCCGACGGCCATGCAGTTGTGCGCGTCGTGGGCGACCGTCGAGGCCATCGCCCCGCGGTGGATTCCGAATCCGGAGACGTAGCCGAGGCCGATGCGGCCGGTTCGGCGGTGTCGCTCGACGACGGCGATCCGCGCGACGTCCTGCGCGGGGTCATTGACGTCGAAAACGAGGTCGTCCGTCGACAACGAACGCGAGCGCACACCGATGACGTGGGCCCGTCCGTTCGCCGGCGGTGTGAGGGCGTAGGCGCTCGGGGCGGGCGGATCCTCGAGGTGGACCGAGTGGAGCATCCACCCGGGTGCCGCGGTCGCCGGCACGACGCCGGGGATGACCTCGCCATTCTCTGCGACGAGACGTCCGGCCTGCCAGACCCGGACCGGCTCGAAAGTCGAGAAGTCCTCGAAGCACAGCACGTCGGCCTGGTAACCGGGTGCGAGCCATCCGAGGTGGTCGAAGCGGTGGTACTCGGCCGGATTCGCCGTCGCGAGAACGAGCGCGTCCTCGACGCTGACCCCGGCTTTCACCGCCAGGCGGACGCAGTCGTTGATATGCCCCTCGTTGAGGAGGGTGTCGGGCTCGCGGTCGTCCGTGCAGAGGGCGACGCGCGCCGTGCCGTGGCGGAGGACGGTCGGGATGAGCGCATCCAGATCGCGCGAGGCGGATCCTTCGCGAACGAAGATCCACATGCCCTTCCTCCGCTTCTCCTCGGCTTCTTCGAGCTCGGTGCACTCGTGATCCGACTCGATCCCGGCGGCGAGGTACGCGTCGAGCTCGCGCCCTGAGACGCCCGGGGCGTGGCCGTCCACCCGTCGGGTGCCGGCCGTGGCGATCTTCGCGAGCATCTCGGGGTCGCCCGCGATCACGCCGGGGAAGTTCATGACCTCGGCGATTCCGATCACTGCGCGGTCTTCGAGGAGCTCTGCGAGGTCGGTGTGATCGAGCTCTGCGCCGGGACTCTCGAACGGCGAGGCGGGAACACAACTCGAGGCACAGATGCCGAAGGTGAACGGCAGGCGTTCAGCGTCCCGCGCCAGCGCGAGCACTCCCGGCACACCGAAGACGTTCGCGATCTCGTGAGGGTCCGCCGCGACCGCGGTCGTCCCATGGGGGAGGACGGCGCGCACGAACTCGTCGATCCACAGTTTTGTCGACTCGAGGTGCATGTGCGGGTCGATGAATCCCGGAGTCAACGACGCGCCCGCAACCTCGACGACGTCGGTTGCTTCGCGTCTTCCCCACCCCGCGATGACCCCGTCTGAGATCGCGAGGTCGGTCTCGATCCACTCGCGCGTACCCGGCACAAAGACCCGACCTCCCGAGATCAAAAGGTCGGCCGGCTCATCTCCACGGGCGACGGCGAGCAAGCGAGCGGATCCACGCCGCGGGGGCATAGCCGCATCCTAAGAGCCCGCGATGCCGCCGATCAGGGCAGAACGTCACGCCTGCGAGCGGTGCGGGCGCGCAAACCTCGGCACGCGGTGAGATTCCGGGGCGAAGTGCAGGAACGCGGTGACAGCGCCTCGTCGCGATCAGACTCCGGCCGCTGAGAGGGCTGACCAGACACCGAGGCCGATGAGGATCCCGGCCGAGACCTTCCGTACCACGCCGAGCGGCACGACCCGGGTGACCGTCCGGCCGATGACCACGCCGAGCGCGCTCGTCAGCGCGAACGCGACGACCGCGCCGATGAACACGCCGAGCGGGTCGCGCGTGCGCGCCGACAGGTTGACGATCACGATCTGGGTGAGATCGCCCATCTCGGCGAGGAACACGACGAGGAAGGTCGTTGCGACGAGGCGCCACGTCGACGACACGCGCCGGGCACGTGCGCCGACCCGGGAAACGAGCGCCTCCTCCTCGGAGGAAAGCGACTCGCCGGCCCTTTGCGCCGATGCCTCCTTTGTCAGCGCGAGGTACGCGCCGCCGGCGAGGAAGCCGGACGCCGTGATCCCGGCGACGACGCGGTGCGGAGCGAGCGCGATGAGCCCTCCGGCGACGACCGCGACGGCGGCCTCGACGACGAGTCCGAGAAAGACCCCCCAGAACACCGGCAGCGGTCGGTGACGCGAAGAGATCGTGATCGCAGCGAGGAACGTCTTGTCCGGTAACTCGGCTGGGGCGACCACCGCGAAGGACGCGGCGATGACGCCGACGTTCACGCCGCTCGACTACCGATCGGCGAGGAGGCCCCCGAGCTCGGATCGGATCGCGTTCGCCAGCCGGAGATTCACCTCGAGCTCTTCGATCTGCTGATCGAGGAATCGCCGCCGCGAGCCGCCGATTTTTGCGTCGACGAAGGCGCGGATCTCGTCGAAGTAGAGGGAGTGACCCTCGGCGTCGACCTCGACCAGGCTTGGCACCCCCTCGAACATGCGCACGACCAGGCTCGGCGGGAACTTCGATTCGAGTTCGTCGAAGTGCTCGGCGACGAATCTCCAGGTCGGGACGGCGGTCTCGCGTTTGTGCATCATGAGGGCGTAGATGAACGGCGCGTTCTGATTGCGCAGCTCATTGCGGGCGAGCTCGAAGATCTCGTGGGCGAGTGTGAGGTCGGTGACCGAGGTGAGCGCGAACTCGTAGCGGTGCTCGTCAAGCGGCGAAGTGGGATGAGCGTGGCGATCGAGGAACGTCTCGTAGATCCCTCGGCTTGCGTGCGCCGCGACAACCGAGAGCACCCCGTAGGCGCTGTCGGCGTCGATCTCGTGACCGGGGGTGCGGTCAGCCTGGAAGCGGGCGTAGGCGTCCGAGATCACCTCTTCGTCCCGGCCGATCGTGCCGAGCGTGCCGATGAGCAGCCCGCGCAGGTAGGACGTCTGCTCGCTCTCACCGGGCTGAATTCGCCACGCGATGCTGTCGAGTTTCGGTCGCAGCGTCCGACGGAGGTACTCGGCGTACGCATCTCGCAGCTCACTCGGCACGACGAGATCGATCGTTCGCAGCGCAGAGATCGCGATCGACCAGACGAACGGGTTGTCCTCGTGTTCGAGCGCGTCGATCGTGCGGAAGAACTCGGCGACGCTCGTCAGGCCGGCGCGCGTCGTCGCCCAGATATCCGAGACGAGGTAGTAGCGCTCGATCGGCTGCAGCAGCTCGAGATTCGCCAGCAGCGCCAGACGCAGCGTCTCGTCGTATCGCACGCGGTAAAAGCCCGAGCCGCCGCGGTTCACCACCACCGGCAGCTCCGGGGCGGCGAAGGTCTCGGGTGCCTTTTCGAGGATGACGCGGGTCGTCGCGTCGGGGCGCGAGGGAGCGTACGCCAGCACCGGGATGAGCCAGTCCGATCCGATCGCCGACGGCCGCGTGGCGAGGACTTCCGCCGGAAGGTACGAGAAGGCCCGCTGGGTGATCTCGACCCTGCCGTCGTGCCACGAGGCGTTGACGAGCGGGTACCCGCCTTGGAAGATCCACGAGTCCATCAACGCGCGCACGGGCACGTCGGGATTGGTCTCCTCGAGCGCGTCCCACAGGTCTGTCGTCTCGGCGTTGGAGTAGGCGTGGGTTTTCAGGTAGCGCCGGATGCCGTTACGGAAGCGATCGCCGCCCAGGTAGCGCTCGATCATCCATAAGACGCCGCCACCTTTGTAGTAGGTGAGCGAGTCGAACATCGAGGTCGCCTCTTCGGGTCGGCCGACGGGGAATTCGATCGAGCGAGTCGAGCTCATGCCGTCGTTCGCCAACGCGACCGGCCAATAACGCGCCACAGCGAAGAGGAACGGTTCCTGCGCGGGGTATTTGTCGTCGTGACAGAGGAACGCCATGAACGTCGCGAACGCCTCGTTCAGCCAGACGCCGTTCCACCACTTCATCGTGACGAGGTCCCCGAACCACATGTGGGCGATCTCGTGTTCGACGACCTCCGCTATGCGGGCGATCTCTGAGAGCGAGGAGCGCTCGGGATCGGCGAGCAGGTCCGCCTCCCGGAAGGTCACGCAGCCGACGTTCTCCATCGCACCTTGCGCGAAGTCGGGGATGCCGACCAAGTCGAGCTTGTCGCCCGGGTAGGGGATGTCGAAATAATCCGTGTAGAACCTCAGCGTGTGGTCGGCGAACTCGAGCGACATTTGCGTCAGCTGTTCCTTGCCCGGCAGGTGCACGACGCGCACCGGCGTACCGAGCACGTCGATCGGGTCCGTCGCGATGAACGGACCGACGACGAACGCGACGAGGTAGGTCGACATCTTCATGGTGTCGGCAAAGCGCACCCTGCGCGTGCCGTCGGGGAGGTCCTCTGAGGAGATCTGGCGGGCGTTCGAAACGGCGAACATCTCCTTCGGCACGACGAGGGTGATGCCGAAGACGGCCTTCATGTCGGGCTCGTCGAAGCACGGAAAGGCCCGTCGGGCGTCGGTCTCTTCGAAGTGGGTCGTCGCGATCGTGTGCGCGTTGCCATCGTCGTCGACGTAGCGGCTGCGATAGAAACCGAGCAGGAGGTCGTTCAGCACGCCGGAAAAGCGCGTCGAAACGGTGTACGGGCCGGGCTCCAACAAGACCGGGGAGGCGAAGTGGACGCGCCTTTCCTCAGGCTCCATCTCGATGCTCGCCGCCACCGCCTGACCGGCCTCGCCCGCCGACTGCCAGCCGGGCGCGATCGACGCCTCGGCGATCTCGATATCCGCCGTGTTCATCACGACTTCGGTGGCGGCCTCGGTGAGCATGATCTCGACGCGCTCGGACCCGGTGAACGTGGCTGCCTCGAGGTTGGGGGCGAGTTCGAGGTCGTAGCGGACAGGTGTCGCCGTTCTCGGCAGGCGGTACGGCGCGAGTGCTCCCGTCTCCACGGTCGGAGCAGGCTACTGGACCCAGCGTCGAAGGAAGTTCCAAGCCCGCTGTGATGGTCGGCACTGCCAGTAACGTGCCATCGTGACGACCTTGGCGCGTGCCGCGGCGGCGCGCGCAAGGAAGGGTGAGCGCCGCTTCGACGTCTGTTGTGTCGGCAACGCCCTGATGGATCACCTCGCCCACGCCGACCTGGCGACGGTTGCCGCTCTCGGGCTGCCCCACGGCGGGATGACGCTCGTCGACATCGCGACGACCGACCGGCTGCGCAGCGCCGTCGGAAACGGTCGCCAGGTGCCCGGCGGCACCGTCACGAACACCGCCGTCGGAATCGCTTCGTTCGGCGGCAGACCCGCCTTCGTCGGCGCCGTCGCGACCGACGAGGCCGGCGCACGCTACGAAGCCGATCTCGAAGCGGCCGGTGTTCACGCCGCGCTGCAGCGATTCCCCTTCGACCCCGTCGGCGACGAGATGGCGACCGGGCGCTGCTACGTGCTCGTCACCCCCGACGCCGAGCGGACGATGGCGACGGCACTCGGCGTCGGCGGACAGCTCAACGCACAGGGCATCGACGCGAGCGTCATCGCCGATTCATCGCTCGTCTACTTCGACGGCTACGTCCTCGATCTCCCCGACGCCGAGGCGCTCGTCGCGCGGCTGCTCGGCGTCGCGCGCCCCGCTCGAACCAAGGTTGCGATCGGACTCGCAGACGCGCGGCTCGTCGAACGCCATCGTCGGGTTCTCGAAGATCTCTGTTCGGGGTCGGTCGACTACGTGTTCGCGAACGAATCGGAGATTCTCGAATTCACGAAGACCTCAGGCGTCGAACGCGCGATGCGCGCGATCGCCCGCGACGACCTCGTCGTCGTGGTCACCCGCGGGGCTCTCGGCGCCATCGTCGGCTTCGCGGGCGAGGTCGTCGACGTGCCGGCGCATCGCGTGGACGACGTCGTCGATGTCACCGGCGCCGGAGACCTGTTCGCCGCCGGGTTCTGCTACGGCGTCACCCACGCGATCGACCCCGTCGGTGCCGCAAGACTTGGCAGCCTCGCCGCGGCGGAGGTGATCAGCCACCTCGGCGCGCGCCCAGAGACCTCGCTTGCCGACCTGGCGCGCGCCCGCGCGCTGATCTGAGCGCGCCGTCGTCGCGCTGCAACGGTCAAAGGCGAGAGCGATACCTGGTGCGACGCCTGCCTGGTGCGGTCGGCCAGGACCTGGGCGGCCGGGGCGGCCTTTTCGTAGGGATCGGCCACACGGCTATTCCCGCGCATACGGCTTGCCGTCGGCGGCGGGGGGCCGCACGCGGCCGACGAGGCCCGAGACCACGGCGATCGTGATCACGTACGGCGCCATCGACAAGAAGGGTGCCGGTATCCCGACGTTGAGCACGGCCAGCGCGCTCTGCAAGGACTCTGCGAAGCCGAACAGGAGCGCCGCTCCGAGCGCGCCGTAGGGGCGCCAGCGCCCGAAGATCATCGCCGCCAGCGCGACGAAGCCGAGCCCTGAGCTGATGTCGGTGGTGAACTCGCCGATCGAGCCGATCGTGAAGTAGGCGCCGCCGAGGCCACCGAGCATGCCGCCGATGATCACGTTGGAATACCGCCTCCGGATCACGTCCAGTCCGACCGTCTCCGCCGCCTGCGGGTGCTCGCCGACAGCACGTACCCGCAAGCCCCAGCGTGTCCTGAACAGGCCGACGTTGATGGTGACGAGGAGGATCGCAGCCAGGTAGACGAAGAAGTTCTGGTCGAAAAGAACCGGACCGACGATCGGGATCTTCGATAACAGCGGGATCTTCCAGGCCGAGAAGGTGATGCCGGTGTTGAGGGAGCTCTGGTAGGGCGTCAGCACTTCGTACAGGAGGTAGTTGGTGAGACCGAGCGCAAAGGCGTCGATCACGATGCCAATGATGATCTGGTCGGCGCCGTAGCGCAGTGCGAGGAAGCCGAGCAGCCAGCCGAGGGCGGCACCGGCGCCGGCGCCGCACAGCGCAGCGAGCCACAGGTCGCCGGTCCAGGACCCGATCATCGCCCCCAGGAAGGCGCCAACGAGGAACTGACCCTCGATGGCGACGTTGATGACGCCGGACCGCTCGCAGATCATTCCCGACAGCGAGCCGTAGATGAGCGGCGTTGCGCCGATGAGGGTCCCGGCCAGCACGCTGACGAAGTTGAGCGTGGCTCCCCGCGCCGCCCAGACGAGGAACGCCCAGAGAAAGACGATCGCGCCGAGCGTGAAGATGGCGTACATGCCGCGGCTGCGGCGCCACGTGAAGACCAGTGCCCCGAGGCCGGCGCAGACGATTGCGAGAATGATCGAGATCCACCGCACGTCCATCGTGATCGGCGCGACGTTGACGGCCGGCGCCTCCGTGAGGATGAAGGTGGTGTGCAGGTTGCCGCCGATGCCGGCTCCCATCGGCCAGAACATGGTGACTGCCAGCAGCATGAGGAAGACCCCCATGCCGTGCCGGCGGCGGGACGGGACAAATCGGGCCCTGACAGGGGCCAACTCGGCGGCGGTGACGGCGACCGCGCTCACGCTGCCCACCCCTTGGTGGCGATGCGGATTTGACCTGCCCGCGCCGCACGCAGCCGGAACACTTCGCGCACAAGAGCCGGCGTCGCCACCATGAAGACGATCACCGCCTGGATCACCGTCGTGAGGTCGATCGGGATGCCGGTCACCGCCTGCATGTTGCGCCCTCCGGAGATGAGCGCGGCGAACAGCAACGAGCCGAGGACGATGCCGCCGGGGCTGTTTCGACCCAAAAGCGCCACCGTGATCGCGTTGAAGCCGGTGTTGCCGCCGTAGCCGGTCGAGAGGAAGAAGTCGGTTCCCGAGAGCGTCGCCATGCCGGCCATCCCGACGAGCGCTCCCGAGATCGTGAGGACGAGGACGGTGATGAGCCGCGCATCCATGCCCGCTGTCTTGCCCGCGTCCGGGTTGAGGCCGATCACCCTGAACGAGAAGCCGAGCCGGCTCCTTCGCATCAGCCACCAGATGACGAGTGCCATCGCGAGAGCGACGATCAACGCAAGGTTCACCCGCAGCGTGCTACCGAAGAGATGGGGCATCTGAGCCGTGGCGGGCATGGTCTTCGAGATCGCGTTCGACTGCCCCGGCTGTTGGAAAGGGGAGATGACGAGCAGCCAATCGAGCAGGTCGAGGAAGATGTAGTTGAGCATGATGGTCGTGATGACCTCATGGGCGCCGGTCGTGGCTTTGAGGATGCCGGGGATGAAGCCTGCTACGGCTCCGCCGGCTGCGCCGGCGACGATCACGAGCGGGATGTGGATTCCGATCGGCGCCTTGATCTCCGTGCCGACCCAGAGGGCGGCGACTGCACCCGCGATCAGCTGCCCCTGACCGCCGATGTTGAACACTCCGGTGGAGAACCCGAGCCCGACGCCGAGCCCGCCGAGCATGAGCGGGGTGGCGGCGACGAGCGTCTCCGAGATGGGATTGAAGGCTTGCGTGAGACTCTGTGCGTGGGGATTGAAGATCGAGCCCTCGAGCAGCGCCGAGTAGGCCCCGGCGATCGTCGACCAGCTCTGCCCGAACGCGTGACCGGGATTGCTCCCGATGTGCCCCCACGCGTGAAGCACGACCGGGGTGGTGCAGATGATCAATAGCGCCCCGACGACGAGGCCGGCAAAGATCGCGCAGACGGTGACCACGAGCACGTTGGCCTCGCTGAGCCGGCGCAAAAGGTCAACGGCCCGCGAGCGCCGCTTCGCCCCGCCCGACGGCTCCGGCTCGGAAGACGCGACCGACTGATCGAGGTCGACGGTCCCCGTGTCGCTGCTCATGAGCCCTCGCCTTCCGCTCCGGCGGTGGCGGCAGACGCTGCGCCGGAGTCGTCAGCCGGCGCCTCAGCGATGCCGGCCATCATCAGGCCGATCCGCTCCCGACTGGCGCTCGGATCGACGACGCCCATGATCTGACCCCTGTACATGACGGCGATGCGGTCGCCGAGGGCGAGCACCTCGTCGAGCTCGGACGAGATGATGAGCACCGCCGTGCCCTGGTCGCGCTCGGAGACGATCCGCTTGTGGACGTACTCGATCGAGCCGACGTCGAGGCCACGCGTCGGTTGCGACGCCACGACCAACTTGACCGGCTTGCCGAGCTCCCGCGCGACCACGACCTTTTGCTGGTTGCCGCCCGAGAGCGACGAGACGGGTTCGTCGACCGAGCCGGCGCGGATGTCGAACTCCCGCACGCGCCGTTCCGCGTTCTCCTTGACAACGCCGAGATGCCGCGATGCCCGACCGGCGTAGGGGGGATCTCCGTAGACGTCGAGCACGAGGTTGTCCGCCAGCCGCATCGGGAGCACGAGGGCGTCCTTCTGCCGGTCCTCGGGCACGTAGGCCAGGCCTGCGTGGAGGCGCTGGCGTGGCGTGGCGTGCGTCAGATCCTGCCCGGCGACGACGATGCTGCCGCGCAGCGTGCGGCGCAGGCCCATTACCGCCTCCACCAGCTCTGTCTGGCCGTTCCCCTGCACGCCAGCCAGCGCCACGATCTCGCCGGCGCGCACCTCGAGGTCGACGCCGTTGACGGCGATCAGATCGCGGTCATCGGCGACGGTGAGATCCTTCAGCTGCAACTCGACCTCGCCCGGAACGGCCGGGCCCTTCGTCACCGTGAGCTCGACGGAGCGACCGACCATCATCGAGGCGAGCTCCTCCTCGCTCGACTCGGCGGGAGTGGTGGTGCCGACGACCTTGCCGAGCCGCATCACCGTCACTTTGTCGGAGACCTCCAGCACCTCTTTGAGCTTGTGGCTGATGAACAGGATCGAGCGTCCCGAGGCTGCGAGCGAGCGCATGATGCGGAAGAGAGCCTCAGTCTCCTGCGGCGTCAGCACCGACGTCGGCTCGTCGAGGATCAGCATCTGGGCGTCGCGATCGAGGGCCTTCAGGATCTCGACTCGTTGCTGCACACCAACCGGAAGTTCCTCGACGACCGCCTCCGGGTCCACCTCGAGGCCGTACTCCTCGGACAGGCGGCGGATTTTCGCGTCGGCTTTGCGGCGGTCGTAGAAGACCCTGGCCTTCGTCGGCTCGAACCCGAGCGCGACGTTCTCGGCCGCGGTGAACACATTCACCAACATGAAATGCTGGTGGACCATGCCGATCCCGGCGCGCACGGCGTCGCCCGGGTCGGAGATCCTGACCGGTTCGCCGCCGATGCGGATCTCCCCGGAGTCCGGCCGCAGCAGGCCAAAGAGAACGTTCATCAGCGTCGTCTTGCCGGCGCCGTTCTCGCCGAGGAGGCCGTGGATCTCGCCTTGTTCGACGGTCAAGTTCACCTCGTCATTCGCGACGAGCTGGCCGAAGCGCTTGGTGATGTCGACGAGTTCGAGCTTCATCGGCTGCCTGCTGGCTCCACGCGAGGAACCGGGCCGGTCGCCGACCAGCCCGGTTCCGTCGCCTCACTGCAGCCGTACCGGACCCGCTGGGCCATTGGCGGCAGAGTGGTCCGCTAGCGGTTCTGTGTCAGCTCAGTGGTTGGTCACCCCGAGCAGACGGAGGAAAGAGACGAGGCGGGCGTTGCCGCCTTGGCCGGGTAGCTGCACGGATTCACCGAGATCTTGCCGCTCTCGATGCCTGACGTGATGGTGCTCAGCTGCGACTTCAAACTCGCTGTGATCTTGCTGGCGAACTGGTGGTACGGGGAAAGGACGGCGCCGCCGTTCTTGAGGTTGCCGGTGTAGAAACCGCCCTTGAAGGTGCCGTGGACCGCCGCCAGCACGGCGGTCTCGACCGAGGGCACGATGCCCTTCGTGACGCTCGTGATGAAGTACTTGCAGCCGCTCGGGTCCGAGACGCAGCCGTCGGTGTCCACCCACTCCATCGCGACCGAGCCCGGGCTGGTTGTGTCAGCTGACTGGATCGCCGCCACGGCGCCGAGGCCGACGCCGCCGGCCACCGAGAAGATCACGCTCGCGCCTTCGCCGATCAGGGTCTGGGTGTCGGTCTTGCCGAGGCCGGTGTCGGTGAAGTTGTCGGTAAACAGCCCGGTGCCGGTGTAGCTGACGGAGGTCCGGCCCTTGGAGGTCGGGTACCAGCCGTACACCTTCACCGACTTGTGATTCAGCTCGTCGTAGTAGCGCACACCCGCCACCCAGCCGTCCATGTAGATGGTGACGGTCGGGATGTTCTGGCCGCCGAACTCGCCGACGGCGCCGTTAGCTGCGATCGAGTTCGACTTGGCCAACGCGGCGGCGATGTAGCCGCCGAGGAAGGCGTCCTGGTTCGTCTCGTAGGCGAGGTTGTCGATGTTCTTCAGGGCCGTTTCAGAGGAGCTGAATCCGGGGCAACCCTTCCCAGTTCCGCCCGGGCAGTCGACGATCGCGAAGTCGACCGTCGGGTGCGCCTTGGCGGCGGTCTGGGTGGCGGCGGCCATGTCGTAACCGACGGTGATGATGATGCCGCAACGCTCGCTCAGGAAGGAGTCGATGTTCGGCGTGTAGTCGCTCGTCGAGGTCGACGAGAGGAACTTGGGCACGATGTTGTGGTCGACGGCCTCTGCGGCCTTCAACCCTTGGTAGGCGGAGGCGTTGAACGACCGGTCATTGATGCCGCCCGTGTCGGTCACTTCACAGGCGAGGAACTGCTTCCCGCTCTTGGCCGTTCGAGCTGTCAGCGCGGCCCTGGTGGGCGTGGCGGAGGCAACATTCGAACCGTAAGCGACGAGCGCCAACCCGGCCATCATCGCTATCCCGATGCTGCTTGCTGCCCTCCACTTGATTCTGGTGGCTTTCATGTCTCAGCGGCTCCCTTCCGATGGACATTGAGGAATTTGATGGAACGTCGTTGGCAAGAAACGGCGTTGCCTGTTCGTAACGTAGTGCCAACCCGGGTCCGGTGGCTGGAGAAAAATTTCTTTCAGGCCCTTTTGGGCCGGTCGAACCGATGCACCGATCGGGTGCAACACGGTCTTGATTTCCGAGCGCCTTCATGTCGCGAATCCGATGGCCAGTCTTCTGGATCAGCACCTCTTCAAGTTGGCGCTCAGCGAACTCGCGGGCGTTTCTCTCAACCGCTGGACCCGCCCTCTCCGGCGGGCAGGAACGGCAGGTCGACGTCGGCGAGGCGCACGAGCGCTGAGGCGACCCAACGCCCGAGCGGGGCGATCGCCGCGTCGAGGCGGTCGGGCTCTTCGAGGTACGCCTCGTTGAGTTTGAAGTTGCCGTGGTAGGGAAGCTCGAGCGCGTACGACGGTGGCGCGTCGCTGTCTTCGGTGCGCTCTTCCACGCTCAGCGCGTCGCGGGCGAGCGGGGCCGTGCCGACGATCGGCGCGTCGTCGCCGACAGCCGAAAGGACGAGGGCTTTGTCCGGCGTGGCGGCGAGGCGCTGCAGGCGCAGCGTCACCTCGATCGAGACCTCGGGCGGGAGCGGCAGCGGCTCGCCGATCGACCAGGACCGGTAGGCGCTCTGGCTCCAGGTCGGCCACTCGAGAGCGAGGTCGGCGCGCACCCGAGGGGGACGCCCTTCGCCGGGCAGCGAGTATGACGTCTCGAAGCTCACGTCGCCCAGAAAGACATCGACCTGAAATCTCTCCTCGACGGCCTGCTGTTCGAGGAGGGCGCCTTCGAGCGCGTCCCGCATTGCCGCGATCACGTCTAAGAGGATGTGATCGACCACGAGGTCAGAGGCTATCTGTGGTACCGCGCGGCGGCCCTTGAATGACCCGCGCGGCCGGCGTTTGTCACGGCCAAGGGCCGAGGTGCCTGGTGACATTTCGGACGACGGTAGTAACGTGCTCGTAGCAATTCTGAGTGCGGCTCGGAATCAGCGGCGTGGCGCGTCGGGCGTCGAGTTGGACCTTCAGCCCCGGGCCAGCGGATCGCGGCCGGTGCGCGTGACGTTGATCCATTTCAAGGAGGGCAATGGATTCAATGAACCGGCGGGCTCCGTGGGTTGCGAGACGAACCCGGCGGTGGTCCTCGGTGCGGACGATCCTCGCCTTCTCGGCGCTGGCACTCACCGTGAGCACCGTCTCGGTCGGCAGCGCTTCGGGCTCTCGTCGTGCGAATCGGACGACCGATACGACGCGAACTCACTACAAGAGCGGCTTCTTCGCCTGTGAGGTCACCGACACCGCCGGCATCAACGACCGTTCGTTCAACGCGTCGGCGTGGGCCGGACTGCAGAGCGCGCAGTCAGTCGACCCGTCGATGAAGATCGAAAATCTGCAGTCGGCCTCGGATCGCGACTACGCGCCAAATATTCAGACCTTCATCGGGCGCCACTGCGGCATCATCGTCACCGTCGGTTCCCTGATGGAAAAGGCGACCCAGCAAGCCGCGAAGAAATATCCGATGCAAGATTTCGCGATCGTGGACTATGCATACAGGCCGACCCTGTCGAACGTTTTTGCGCTCTCGTACGAGACGAACCAGGACGCGTTCTTGGCCGGTTTCCTGGCCGCGGCGATGAGCAAGACCGCCGCTGTTGGCACCTTCGGAGGTGAGAACACCCCGTCTGTCACCATCTACATGGATGGCTGGGTCGCCGGTGTCCGCTACTTCGACAAGATCCACCACAAACGAGTCGTCGCTTTGGGCTGGACTCCCGACCCGAGACGCGCGAAGAGCAGCCTCGCCGGCTCGGGCCTCTTCACCGGGTCGTACACGAACCAGGCGGACGGGCGCACCGACGCGCTGTCACTGATCCAGCAGGGCGCGGGCGTCATCTTTCCGGTCGCCGGTTCAGTCGGCGGTGTCGGGGCCGCCGAATCGGTGGAGCAGAACAAGGGAGTGACGATGGAGTGGGTCGACACCGACGGATGCGTCTCTCACCCGTCCTTCTGCCCGCTCTTCCTGACGAGCGTCACGCAGGGCATCGTTGCCTCGGTGTCGCAGGCAGTGCTGCTCGCCGCTTCGGGCAACTTCAAGGGCGGCACCTACATCGGCACGCTCGCGAACCACGGCGTTTCACTTTCTCCGTACCACGACTATGCGCAGGTGATCCCGGCGTCGGTGCGGAAGGAACTCCAGACCCTTAAACAAGGAATCATCGCGGGGAAGATTTCGGTCGATCCGAACTCGTACCCGGCGGTCAGCTAGCGATTCTGGGGGGCGCGCCCCGGGTCCGGCTTGCGCCGGGCTCGGGGCGCGAGCGCCGCATCGCACGCGTTATCGAACGTGATCCTCGGCGGCGCGGTCGCGGGGATCGGCGGGGCGGCCTTCGCGATCGGCTCGATCGGCGAGTTCTCGGCCGAGATGACGGCCGGTCTCGGCTACATCGTTCTCGCCGCGATGATCTTCGAGCGTTGGCGACCGCACGGCGGACTGCTCTCCGCGTCGTCGTTCCGGTTCGCGAGCCCGCCACAGCGACCTCACCATGTTGAACGTGCTGATCAACTCCAACCTCTTGGCGATGGCGCCGTAGGCCACCGCGATCGCCTTCGTCTCGGGGTTGATCGGGCGGGTGCGTCCCCCCGCCTACGACGGCGAGCCCTACCGTCCGCGGTGGCGCGGATTCGGATTACCGGGGGCGGGCGCCCGGGATCTCAACGATCGTCGCCGCGGCGACAAGACCGGAATCGATCGCCGATCTCGGCTCCGCGCCGTGCAGCCACGCAGCGAGGAAGGCGCCGGTGAACGCGTCCCCGGCCCCGGTGGTGTCGACGACGGCGGCGGCGTGCGGCGGGACGAGCACGGGAAGAGCGCCGCGTTCGACGAGGCAGACGCCGGCCGAACCGAGGGTGACGATCGACGTCGGGTAGCGCGGCGCCAGCGCCTCGCCGATCGCCTCCGGATCGGACGACCCGGTCAGCGCGTGCGCCTCGTCGCCGTTCGCGAACAACACGTCCGCTCCCTTCGTCGTGTCGAAGAACGCCTCGGCGCCCATCCGCCGGAGCGGCGCCGCCGACGAGCAGTCGACCGACCGGGACATCCCCGCCTCACCGGCCCGGTCAAAGATCGCCTTTGCCACCGGACGGGTGGCTTTATCGATCACTTCGTAGCCAGAGACATGGAGGTGACCACGGGCGCCGAAGAGCTGCTCGGGGAGCGCCTCCGCGTCGAGTGACAGGTTCGCGCCACGGTCGGTGAGCATCGAGCGTCGACCTCCGGAACAGACGATGGAGACGACGGCCCCGGTGTGAGCTCCGTGGGCGACGCGCACCTGGGGTGAGACTCCGGCGCGCACGAGCGCCGCGACGAGCGAACGTCCGCGCTCATCGTCGCCGACCGCGCCGACGAGCGCTGCAGCGATGCCGCCTCGAGCAAGGAATACCGCAACATTCGACGCGGATCCTCCGGGCCCGGTCGTGATCTGCGCGGCGGTGTCGCTTTCTTCGGCGAAGTCCTCCTGCAAACGCACGACGAGGTCCGTCATCAGGTCGCCGACGACGACGGCGAAGGGCTGCTCTTGGCTGTCTTCCCGTAAGCATCGAGTCGTCGTCACCTCTTCGCGACCTCGATTGCCACCTCGCCGGCGAGACGAGCGTTCGCCCGCACGAGGGCGCGATTCGTCCGCACGCTCTCGCCCTTTGTGTACTCGGCGAAGCACGCGAGCAGGAAGGGCGTGACGTCCTTGCCCTGCACGCCTGCGGCCGCCGCGCGGGCTTCCGCGTCGGCGAGCGCCGCGGAGTGAACTTCGGCGGAGAGCGCGTCCGCCTCGGCAACGGGATTGGCGAGGACCATCGCCGCCGGGGAGAGCGTCCGGTGGGCGCGGAACGCCGTGGCCACATCTCCGGGGGAGTCGAGGCGCCAGCTGAGGCGGTGCGGCGTCGCCCGGACGTAGAAGCCCGGGAAGGCGTCGGTGCGATATCCAGCGACGGGAACCGAGAGCGTCTCGAGGCGTTCGAGGGTCGCCGAGACGTCGAGGATCGATTTCACGCCGGAGCAGACGACGAGCACCGACGTGTCGTGTAGCGCGTAGAGATCGGCGGATTCGTCGTAGGTGGCGCTCGCGCCCCGGTGGACGCCGCCGAGTCCTCCGGTCGCCATCACGACGACGCCCGCTCGCGCGGCGAGCGAGATCGTCGAGGCGACCGTCGTTGCGCCGTTGATGCCCTGGGCGATCGCCAACCCGAGATCGCGCGAGCTCAGCTTCGCGACCTTTGATGGTGCGGCCGCCAATTGCGCGACCTCGTCGCGGGAGAGTCCGACGACAGGGACACCGCCCAGGACGCCGATCGTCGCCGGCACAGCCCCGGTCGATGCGACGATCTCTTCGAGTTCCTGGGCGACCTCGAGGTTCTCCGGGCGCGGAAGACCATGCACGATCAGTGTCGTTTCCAGCGCAACGATTCCGCGGCCTTCGGCGAGCGCCGCCTGCACGGCATCCCCGACGCGGATCGAGCTTCTGCCCCGCTCTGACATGGGCGTCGAAGTGTACTGTTCGCACGTTCCGGGGAGCTTTGGAGGTCGTCATCGAGATCGACTGGGGCCGTCTGCGCGCCGAAGCCGACCGGATGGTCGAACGTGCGTACGCGCCGTACTCGCGCTTTCGCGTCGGTGCCGCGGGGCAGGTGTCGGACGGACGCATCTTCAGCGGCTGCAACGTCGAAAATGCGTCGTACGGGTTGACGCTGTGTGCCGAGTGCGGGCTCGTCTCCGAGTTCGTCGCGAACTCGGGCAGCGCCCTCGTCGCTCTCAGCGTCAAGAGCAGCTACGGCGACTTCCTCACGCCGTGCGGGAGATGTCGCCAGCTCCTCGTCGAACATGGCACGGTCGGACTCGTCATCGACCAAGGGCCGGCGCGTCCGCCGAGACTCTTGAGTGAACTGCTTCCCGACCCGTTCACGAGTTCCGATATCCCGAACCCGGGGAATGGACCGACCTAGCCCGGGCGAGTTCAGCTTCGACGTCGTCGATCTCATCCGACAGAAGCGGGACGGCTCGACGCTTTCTGACGACGCGATCGACTGGCTGATCGACGCCTACGGCAAAGGCTCGATCGCCGACGAGCAGATGTCGGCGCTGCTGATGGCGGTCTTCTTCCAAGGAATGACAAAAGAAGAGCTCGCGCAGTGGACCTCGGCGATGATCGCCTCGGGTGAGCGGATCGATCTCTCCTCGGTCTCTCGACCGACCGTCGACAAGCATTCGACGGGCGGTGTCGGCGACAAGGTCTCGCTGATCCTCGTCCCGCTCGTCGCGGCGTGCGGCGCCGCGGTGCCCCAGCTGTCGGGTCGCGGGCTCGGCCACACCGGCGGGACGCTCGACAAGCTCGAGGCGATTCCCGGGTTCCGTTCGGACCTCACGACCGCCGAGCTCGTGGCGCAGCTCGAGACGGTCGGTTGCGCGATCTGTGCCGCGGGCACGGGTCTCGTACCTGCCGACCGCAAGATGTATGCGCTGAGAGACGTGACAGGCACCGTCGAGTCGATCCCGCTGATCTCGGCGTCGATCATGTCGAAAAAGATCGCCGAGGGTACGCATTCCCTCGTCCTCGACGTGAAGGTCGGCACCGGCGCGTTCATGGCCGACACCGAGCAGGCGACCGCGCTTGCCCAGGCGATGGTCGGGCTCGGTGAAGCCCACGGCCTCAATGTCACCGCACTGCTCACGGCGATGGACACGCCGCTCGGCAACGCCGTCGGCAACGCGCTCGAGGTCGAAGAGTCGGTCGCGGTGCTCTCGGGCGGCGGGCCGAACGACCTCGTCGAGGTGACCTTGGCGCTCGCAAAGGAGATGTTGGCGCTCGCCGGCATCGAGGGCACCGAACCGGCGCAGGTCCTGCGCGACGGCTTCGCGCTCGACCGGTATCGGGCGATGATCGCCGCACAGGGCGGCGACCCCGAGGCGCCGCTTCCCGTCGCGAAGCACAAGAAAGACGTCACCGCAGACCGTTCCGGCTACCTCGCGCGGCTCGACGCACGCGGTGTCGGCGTCGCGTCGTGGCGGCTCGGCGCCGGTCGGCAGCGCAAAGAAGACCCCGTCTCTCAGACGGCGGGCGTGATCTGTCTGGCGAAGCCCGGAGCTGCCGTCGAAGCCGGCGAGTCGCTCCTCGAGCTGCACGCCGACAGCGAGGACCGCTTTGGCCGGGCGCTCGCGGCGCTCGACGGCGCGATCGAAATAACCGACGAGCCACCCGATCCGTCGCCGATTGTGCTCGGGCGGATCGGCTGACACGGCTTCGACGACTCGGCACCGTGCCGATACCGTTGGGTCGTGCCCTCGAGGAGCCCTTCGTTCCCCGAAATCGTCGCGGCGCCGAAAGTGCTGCTGCACGACCATCTCGACGGCGGCCTGCGCCCGGAGACGATCGTCGAGCTCGCGTCGGAATTCGGCTACCGCGGCCTGCCAACGACCGACCCCGCCGAGCTCGGTCGGTACTTCGTTTCCGAGACCCCTCGCCGGGATCTCGTCAGATACCTCGAGAGCTTCACCCACACCGTCGGCGTGATGCAGCACAAAGAGGCACTCGAGCGCGTCGCCTTCGAGTGCGTTGAAGACCTCTCCCTCGACGGCGTCGTCTACGCCGAGGTGCGTTTCGCCCCCGAACTCCACACCGAGGCGGGGCTCGAGCTCGACGAGGTGGTGGAGGCGGTGCTCTCCGGTTTCAACGTCGGAATGGCCGCGGCCGCCGCCGCCGGGAGGCCGATCGTCGTCAGGGCGCTGCTCTCGGCGATGCGCACCGCGGCCCGCTCGCTCGAGATCGCCGAGCTCGCCGTGCACTACCGCGACGTCGGGGTGTGCGGGTTCGACGTCGCCGGCGCGGAGGCCGGCTACCCGCCGACTCGGCACCTCGACGCGTTCCAGTTCGTCCAGCGCGAGAACTTCCACGCCACCCTGCACGCCGGCGAGGCGTTCGGGCTGCCGTCGATCTGGGAGGCGCTGCAGTACTGCAACGCCGAGCGCCTCGGCCACGGGGTCCGCATCGTCGACGACATCACGGTGGAAGCCGATGGTGTGACCCGGCTCGGGCGACTGGCGAGCTACGTGCGGGACCGTCGCGTCCCACTCGAGCTCTGCCCGACGTCGAACGTCCACACCGGGGTCGTCGCCTCGATCGCCGAGCACCCGATCGGCCTGCTCTTCAAGCTGCGCTTCCGCGTCACGGTGAACACCGACAACCGGCTGATGAGCGGGGTGACGCTCTCCTCAGAACTAGCAAAGGTCGCCGAGACCTTCGAGTGGGGCTGGTCGGATTTGTCGTGGCTGACGATCAACGCCATCAAGAGCGCCTTTTACCCTTTCGACGAGCGACTGAGATTGATCGACCAGAAGATCAAGCCCGGATTCGCCGCCCTCGCCGACGCGCCGCCGAGAAGCGTCGAGATCTAGGAACCGATCCGTCAGCGTCCCGGCTCGCCGCATCGATGAGTGTCCACCGCCCGGCCCCAAAGCGTCGCAACTGATGACGGCGCTATCTACGTTCGAGCTCGCCGACGGGCGGCGCGCCGTGGTGCCTGCTTGAGACTTCTGACAGATGCGACGGTTGATTCGTAGCGTTTAGAGGTCCGAACGGGGTTTGCTCACGAAGTGCCTGCCCCGGATTCGTCCGGTTGGCTTTTGAACGAAGAGCGTCCCGTTCGGATCTTGCCGCGGCGTGGCTCGAAAGAGGAACACGCACGAACAATCTCAAGCAGGAGTGCCCTCCGCGGTTTCCCATCAGCTGAGACCACGGAGGAAGTGTCGATGACGGTGATCATCGGAGTAGATCCGCACAAGGCAAGCCACACGGCCGTTGCCGTGAGCAGCAGGGAAGAAGAGCTGCCCGCACACAGGTCCGCGCCGGCGGCAGCCAGCTCGAGCATCTCGTCACTTGGGCCGAACCATTCCGAGAGCGCACGTGGGCGATCGAGTCGGCAGGAGGTCTCGGCTACCTCTTGTCCCAGCAGCTCGTCGCCGCCGGCGAGGAAGTGTTCGACGTGCCGGCGACGCTCGCCTCCAGGGTGCGCGTCCTCGCCACCGGTCGGTCGAACAAGAACGACCCGAACGACGCGCTCTCGATCGCCGTCGCCGCGCTGCGCTCGAAAGATCTGCGCCGGGTCGAACCGGTCGGTCACGCTGAGGTGCTGCGCCTCCTCGCCAAGCGCAACAACGACATCGGAGATCAAAGGACCCGAGTCGTCTGCCGGCTTCACGCGATGCTCGCCGAGCTCTCCGGTGGTGGCATTGACAAGGAGATCTATGCCTCCGACGTCGACCGCTTCCTTTTGGAACACAAGGCCGAGACCCCGGTCGAACAGGTCCGCTTCGATCTCGTCGCAGAGCTCTTAGACGACATCCGTCGCCTCGATCAGCAGTTAAAGGTCTCGCACAAAAGGATCCGAGACGCCGTTAGAGCGTCTGGAACCTCGGTGACGGAGATCTATGGGATCGGACCGATCATCGCCGCGATGCTGATCGGCTACTCGGGCGACATCACGCGCTTTGCCAACCGCGACCACTACGCCTCTTACAACGGAACCTCCCCGGTCGAGTTCTCCTCTGGGGGTCGGGTCGTCCACCGCGTCTCACAACGCGGCAACCGCAACTTGAATCATGCGCTCCATATGGCGGCGGTCTGTCAGCTCCGCCAAGTCCACTCCGAAGGCCGCGCTTATTTCGACCGGCGCGTCGCAGAAGGAAAGACGGGGAGGGAAGCGCTCCGGGCGTTGAAGCGCCACGTGAGCAACGCCGCCTATCGAAAGCTCGTCACCGACGCGAAGCGCTCGAAGAAATAGTGGGTCCGGGAGGACAATAGGGAGCGACTCATAGCCAGCGCGGTCGGCTTTACATCCCTGAACACCGGCTCTTTGGCGAAGTCACTCCCGAACCCAATGGAAGCCTACGCAGCCGCACCACTCGGTGGCGGCTCGGAGTCGCGCGTCCGGAACCGAGTCATAACGAGCTCTTGACACAAAGAGGATTCGTTCTGTGCGCAGATCCGCTCCAAAGTCGGCCCGGAAGCAGCGCACCGATTTGTGGCGAGAGGGGCCGGCGGAATTCTTCCGGACCACCCGCAGCCCTCGACCCTGACCCGAAGCGAACAAGCGGTCCGCCCCACTGGCCGTGTGGTGTGTTGCTCCGCTTCGCGCTCTCGGTGTCACCGACCCCGTCGCCATGCCAACAGCTCGCGGGTGACGCTGTGGGTGGATCGAGGACTACGCTGGTGGCCGCCGGTTCAGGCGATCGGGCGCAGCCTGTCGAGCAGCTCGGTTTGAGAGTGGGCGCCGATTTTGCGGAAGATCGCCTTTAGGTGATTGCGGACGGTGTGCTCGCTCAAATAGAGCGTGCGCGCGATCGACGCGACGCGTCGGCCGTCGAGAAGCAGCGCAAGCACGTCGCGCTCACGTCGAGTGAGCGAATCTGGCCAAACGAACGGTTCGATGTCCACCGACGAATCTGAGAACCGCTCGCGCCGAGCCAACTGCTCGCCGTTTGGTGCCGTGCGTTGCATCGATGCCTCGTCATTGGAGCGGTCTGGTTCCGGGGTCAACAGGCAGACCGCGAAGCGTCCCCGGCCGGCACTCGGAAAGGCGCTGATTGTCATGCGAACCCGCACGCGACCGCGGTCCTGGGTGAGGAGCTCGAAGCGCGTCGAGGCTGCGCCGGACCCCTCGACCGACAGCAACGACGCCATCGCTTCCAGCATGCGCAAGTACTTCAGTCGTTGGTCGCGTGGGACATAAGGAGGCGGGTCCGAGGTGTCGGCCGGCTGGCAGGCATCCGCACCGACGAGATCGTCGAGGGCTGGGTTCGAATAGACGCGGTGCCCGGCGCCATTGACGACGAGGACGCCGTCGCTGAGGTCGTCGATGATCGTCTTTAGTGACTGGTCGAACCATGCCTGGGTTCTGCGCTGGCGCAGGCCCAAATCCGCAACCGCCCGCGCCGAGGTTTCGTCTGTTCGGTCCGCCGAACTCTCTGCTGTTCGCTGCAACGCTGACCTCTCACTCCTTCGTGACGAGTGAGGCACCCCCGTGCCGTTTGCGAAGCCCCTCTTCGTTACGTCTTGTCGGTCCACTCTGGGCTATGCGTCTTTCGATTCAGCATGCTCGTCGCGCGTGTTGTTTGCACCATCAACGTTGATGAATTCATCTACCGAATGGTCAAGAAACCAAAAAGGAGGGGCCAATCTTGGCTGGCCCCTCCTCTCTGCTTTCGGCTACTTCCCTGCGCCGTGGAGACGGGGCGACCGGGGTCGCTCCGTCTCCAGCGGCACAACTCGGGCGAGCCTTACAGCGTCAACCCCGCGATTCTGAACGCGAGGCGCCGCTGCTGGGCACGCAGGTGCGCCAGATGACGCTCCAGCAGGAGGCGCTGTGCCTTCGTCAGCGTGTGGCTGCGCAACGCCTTCTCTGCCGCCTTGATCTCCTTGCCGAGCACCCTGAACTGCCGCGCAAGCTTCTCCACCTGGGAGCGAACTTTCGGGGTCGTGTTCAGGACGCTGACGACCTTGGCGACCGAGATGGCCTCAGGAAGCGTCGGGGCCGTGGTTGTACCGGCGTTCGAGCCGCCGGGGTTGGCCACAGTCACCGGAGCCACTGTTGTCGTCGAGCCGGACGCCGGTGGATCGACGTTCGTCCAGGTGATGTCCGTCTCGGACGGGCCTTGACTCATCGTCACGTCGACCGAGGAGCTTCCGCCCGACACATTGAAGCCGCTCATGTTCGAGAGCACGGGCTCGGTGGTCAATGCCCACGTACCGCCCGGGCCGTCGTACAGACCGACGTTGGTCAGGTTCGACGACACTGCGGTCGCCGAGTACCCGGTCGTTCCGGCCTCAGTGACGAGCTGAGTGCTGTTGTACGGCAGGTAGGAAACGTAGGACGGTTCCGGAACGTTCTGCTTACCGTTGCCGTTCAATCCCAAGTTCAGCGTCGGAGTCGCGAACACACAATCTCCGGCGTAAACCTGCACCGTGATCGTCCCGGTCGCGATGGCCCACGGGGACCAAGCCGGGTTGACCTTGCCCGTCGACAGGAATTCCTGCACGTACTGCGGACCGGTCACCGTGAAGGTGTACGGCCCCGTGCTGTCCGGCGCGTCCTTGCAGATCTTCAGCGAAGACGGGGTGGCGAGTCCGTTGACGAAGTCGATTTCGGCTTCGTCGCCATTCGTCGTCCCTGTCACCGGTGCGCCGACGATGAACTCTGTCGTCCGGTTGGTGATGTCGGGGTAGCCAGTCACGTCGGACTCAGCCCCGGAATCTTTGATCGCGTAGACCTCCGTCCCCGGTGTGATGCCTTCGGTGACCGTCACCGTCGTGCCCGCGCGGTACTGCGTCGGGTTCGAGCACTCGCCGTTCGTCAGCGAGAAGCCGGCTGGTGCCGTGGTCGGTCCGGCCACGCCGCTCGCCGTCTCGGTGAACGAGTACTCCGTCGAGGTGCCGTAAGGCTGGTCGTTCGGGTCGCCCGCCCAGTCCTTGCAGACCTCAACTCCGACCGTGGCGTCCGTGTATGACACGACCGTCACGAGGCCGGGGCCCAACGTGCTCGGAAGCACCTCTGAGATGGACGCACCGTCAACGAGGTTCGCGTAGCCGAGCAAGGGAGCACCTTGCAGGTCGACGGTTGGCCCGTCTTCGGAGTCCAAGTTGGCAGAGATGCTCGTCACGTACAGGTTCGTCCCGTCTTCGGTGACTTCCATCAAGCCAGCCGGAACGGTGATCGGGTTGCTGCACTGGTTGCCGCCCGGCGGGATGTACACCGAGACAGGATCGTCGTAGGTGAGTCCGCCCGAGCCGCTTTCCTCGTCGTTCGTGTTCGTGATGTCGAACGCGAAGGTTCCAGACAGCGCTCCGGGGTCATTCGCCGCGTCCGCCTTGCAGATCTCGGCAGTTCCGGTGACGAGGTCGTTGGTGAACCCAACCACCGCGGTCGAGCCGGCCTGCGCATCCGGGATCTTGAGGTAGACGGGCGTGAAGCCCGGTATGTCCGACGAGTTCCACGTCAGGTCGCCCTGACCGATGAGGTTCAGGCTGTCCTCCTCAGTGATCGAGGAGATCTGGTACCAAGATGCTGGTGCTTCCCAAATCTTGTACGTGTACCCCGACTCAATACTGATCGGGTCGGCGCACGATCCGGCCTGAACATCGACTTCGTATGCGTCGTCGCCGTCTCTTTGGACGTAGAACACAAACGGTGCGCCGTTGTTGTCGACCGTCACGTTCGGCGTCGCCGGGTCCGGCGTGAATGACTTGCAGATCTTGAGGTAGCTGTTGCCGTCGGGTACCGCCCCGGCCGGCGTCGCCGCCGCCAGGATCCCGACGAGGACGGACGATCCCACAAGCATCGCGAGGATCGCTCCGAGCTTCCTCATTCTCGTTAGTGGTTTACCCATGCATTCTCCTTTGGTCCTATCTGAAATTGGGAGATTCGGTACTGCCTTCGACTTCCCGGCGAAACCAGACTCTGTTGCATGCAATTCAGGAAGTCGGCGGGAGCGGTTACGTTTGCGAGCCGCCCCGACGCTTGTTCCGAGTGAAACAAGTCCGGATCGGCAGGCCATCCGTCCAATACGCCACCCCCTTTCGATGGCTGGAAGCCCGCTCGCCAGGGCGCGGACTCAGCCCACTACGTGCGAACCGTAGGGATAGAGCGACTGTTCGACAATGGTCAGAGCGCGGATTGACTTGCAGTGAGTCTGCGATTCATCCGGAGTGTCTAGCGAAGAATGGGCTGCATGTAGTCGACGAGTCACGAAGCGTGCTCGTCAGCGGATCGCTTTTGCGTGCGACACATTGGCCCTTTTCGAATCGGTTGCGCGTCTTGGAGACTGCAATCGAACATCTGTGACGCGAAGCCCGGTCCGCGAAGCGAGCGACAGCGGAGCGATCTCAGCCGATGCGATCCAGTTGTTCTCGAGAACCCGCAAAAATTTCCTCTTTGGTGCTGGCTGTCGTCGCGGGCGGTGCAGGAAGGCTCCGCTCGATCTGACGTTCTGCGCCTTCGTTCTCGTCGGAGGTCGGATGCGTACGATTGCCGATCGCCTCGTCGATCCGAGAGAGATCGAAAGCCCAGCTGGGTGTCGGTGTTGCGGGGGTGCCGCCGGATCGACAGAGACAACCTTCCAATGTCGTCGAGATCGGCTGGCTCTCGGGCTTCAAGTTTCCTTGCGAAGGCGGCGATTCGTCGAGATGAGACAAATTCCGATAAGTGGGTTTGGGACTTGCCGCGTATGGACGGATGACGAATTAACCACGGGCGGCGGTTCCGTCAACGCGTGATGCGTTTTAATTGATTTCTGCGTCAACGTTCAGTCTTCTCGGCGCGTCGCGAGCGCGATTCATTTCGCAACGTTCGTCAATATGGATGATGTCCGCGCCTCGGTCTCGCTTTAGCTTGTCCTGGGTCTCTTTGTGCGGTGAGAGCCAAGGCGGACGATGCGGGCTGTGCGTAAGACTCTGATTCGAACAACACTGCGACGCCCGTCCGTCCGTGCGCTTCTGATGGCCGCTCTCGTCGCCGCCACGATCGGGATCGTTGCGGCCACTCCTGCCGGCGCAGATCCCCAGGTCCCGACAACGACGACGGTGACGCCATCGCCAGGTCCGTACACCTATGGCGGGTCGGTCACCTTCACGGCCACCGTTGCAGGAGAGGACTCGACGATCCCACCCGACGGCAGCGTGACGTTTTCTGGAGACGGCGCGGCGTGCGGGTCCGTAGCGATCGATGGTTCAGGCCAGGCCCAGTGCATTGTTCCCAGCACCGCGGTCGGCTCCGAGACGGTCGACGCGGCGTACGGCGGCGACACGGGCTACGCGCCGTCGCCGGAGGGCTCAGCGATGATCACCATCGGCCAGGTCCCGACAACGACGACGGTGACGCCATCGCCAGGCCCGTACACCTATGGCGGGTCGGTCACCTTCACGGCCACCGTTGCAGGAGATGACTCGACGATCCCACCCGAAGGCAGCGTGACGTTTTCTGGAGACGGCGCGGCGTGCGGGTCCGTAGCGATCGATGGTTCAGGCCAGGCCCAGTGCATTGTTCCCAGCACCGCGGTCGGCTCCGAGACGGTCGACGCGGCGTACGGCGGCGACACGGGCTACGCGCCGTCGCCGGAGGGCTCAGCGATGATCACCATCGGCCAGGTCCCGACAACGACGACGGTGACGCCATCGCCAGGCCCGTACACCTATGGCGGGTCGGTCACCTTCACGGCCACCGTCAAGGGGACTGACGGCAGCACCCCGCCCGACGGCAGCGTGACGTTTTCTGGAGACGGCGCGGCGTGCGGGTCCGTAGCGATCGATGGTTCAGGCCAGGCCCACTGCATTGTTCCCAGCACCGCGGTCGGCTCCGAGACGGTCGACGCGGCGTACGGCGGCGACACGGGCTACGCGCCGTCGCCGGAGGGCTCAGCGATGATCACCATCGGCCAGGTCCCGACAACGACGACGGTGACGCCATCGCCAGGCCCGTACACCTATGGCGGGTCGGTCACCTTCACGGCCACCGTCAAGGGGACTGACGGCAGCACCCCGCCCGACGGCACGGTGGCCTTTTCTGTCGGCGGTAGCTCGTGCGGCGCTGTCGCGCTCGTCTCTGGAGCGGCGAGCTGCACGACGAGCGAACTCCCCGTCGGGAACGAAACGGTCACCGCGGCGTACAACGGCGACACGAACTACTCGTCCTCGTCGCCGGGCTCGGCGATGATCACCGTCGGCAGGGAGCCGACGACGACGACGGTGTCGGTGACAGGGTCCCGCACCTACGGCGCGTCGCTCACTTACCAAGTGACGGTCGCTCCCGTTTCAGCAGGGAACTACGCGGCCTCTCCGAGTGGCGGCTCCATCAATGTCGACGTCAACGGCACCTTGGTCTGCACGGTGCCGTCGTTGGCACCCATTGGGACCTCGGACACCTCGTCAGGGAGCTGTTCGTCGACCGGCGCGCCGGCCGGGAACGACACGGTCACCGCCAGCTACTCGGGGGACTCGAACTACGCGTCCTCGCCGCAGGGCTCGTCGACGATCACCGTCGGCAAGGAGCCGACGACGACGACGGTGTCGGTGACGACTTCCGGCTCGTACACCTACGGCGAGACGCTCACCTACCAAGTAACGGTCGCCCCCGGTTCTGCAGGGAACTACGTGGCGCCTCCGACGGGCGGCTCCATCAATGTCGATGTCAACGGAACAACATTGGTCTGCACCGTGCCGTCGTTGACACCCGTCGGGACCTCGGACACCTCGACGGGAAGCTGTTCGTCGAGCGACCTCCCCTCCGGATCCGACACGTTGAGCGCCTCCTATCCGGGTGATTCGAACTACGCGTCCTCGATGGGCACGTCGCCGGTCACTACCGGTCTTGCGGCGACGACGGTGACGGTGTCGCCGTCGTCCGGCTCCTCCACCTACGGCCAGTCCGTCAGCTATCAGGTGAGCGTCACCGCCTCTGCAACGGGCACCGCCGCTGCGTCGCCGGGCGGGACCGTCTCGGTGGTCGTCAGCGGGGCCACGGTTTGCACCGCGACGTTGACCTCGGCCCCGAACACGAACACGACGACAGGGAGTTGCACATCTCCCAACGCTGCTGTCGGTGCCGACTCGGTCACCGCGAGCTATTCGGGCGACACGAACTTCTCGTCCTCGGGATCGTCTATCTCTTCGACCTTGACCGTCGCGGAGGCCCCGACGACGACTTCGGTGACGGTTAGCCCGTCGGGCTCGTACACCTACGGTGAGTCGCTCACCTACACCGTGACGGTCACCGCGCCCTCGGACGGCACATACCAGTCCTTGCCGAGCGGGGACGCCACGCTCACTATCAACGGAGTCGGGTTCTGCACCTCGTCGTTGACACCGGCGACGAGTAACCCATACACATGGACGACAAGCTGCGAAGCCACCACGGATACGCCCGCCGGAACGGACACGCTCAGCGTGTCCTATCCGGGTGATTCGAACTTCCAGCCGTCTTCACACTCGGAAACCGCCACGGTCGCTAAGGCATCGACGTCGATGTCGGTGACGTTTGGGCCGTCGACCATCGGCTACGGCACTGGCGTGACGTACAGCGTCACCGTGCAGCCGGGGTCCTCGGTCAACCTCGCCAACTCGGAGAATTATCCGACGGGCGACGTCGACATTTTCGTGGGTCCAGCGAATGGGGTTGGCGACGTCGAGGTCTGTCAGGCGCCTCTCGACCCGGGACTCTTCCAAGGCACGTGCGTCGGAACAACGGCGCCCGTCGGATCCGACACGGTGACCGCAACCTACGACGGCGATCCGAACTTCGATGGCTCGGCGCCCTTCACCGCTGCAACGAAGCTGACGGTTAACAAGGGCTCCCAGACGATCAGCTTCTCTCCACCTTCGTCGGGCACCGTCGGCGACACGGTCGCCTTGTCGGCGACCGCGACATCAGGGGATCCGGTCGCCTTCTCCGTCGACCCCTCGAGCGGAGCAGAGGTTTGCAGCGTCTTCGGCAGTGACGGTTCGATGGTGCACTTCTCTTCCGAGGGCACGTGTGTCATCGATGCCAATCAACCCGGGGATGCGAATTATTTCGCTGCTCCGCAGGTTTCCCAATACATCTCCGTATCGCTGTCGAGCGGCGACGGTGGCCCAGGCGGCGGCTCGCTTCCCGAAAATCCGGTGCTTCCGAACGCAGCTCCGCCCGCGGGGTTACCAGCTGGCGATTTCGTCACCCCGATCTCTTGGACGATCGAAAGTGGCGTGGCTCCGACCGTCGTCCATTCAATTGACGGAGCAAAGATCTCGGTGACGATACCGACCGGGGCGCTACCCGACGGGACGACGGTAAGCCTCTACCCCGTCGCGGACACCAGCCCGATCGCAAAGTCATTGCCCGCCGGAAAGGCCTATCTCCTGTCCTTCGCGCTTTCCTGGGAGGAAGGGGACGGGTCGGTGCCGGTCGCGTCCCAGCCGGTGTCAGTCACGATCGTCGATCCGGGCATCGCCGTCGGTGACGTCATCTACGAGGTGACCTCGACCGGAATCAAGCCGGTCGTCAAGGCGAATGAAAATGGCCAATTGACCGTGGAGTTCGAGGACGACCCCGCGTTGCTCATCTCTTCGAACCCGAAGATCAGAGTTGCGAACTCACAGTTCGTCCTGAACAAGGGGACTCTGCCGCTCACTCTCGACTGCTCGGCCGTGGGATGCAGAGGAACGGCGACCGTCGAGGAGCAGGTCGTCGTCCCCGCCAAGAGTGGATCGCGAACGAAGACGACCAAAGAAGAAGTCCAGCTCACCCACGCGTCGTTCAAGTTTGGCAAATCGAAGAAGCTGACACTTCGTCTCTCGCTCGCCGCACTTGACAGGAGTCTTGTTGCGCAAGCGGCGATCCATCCCATCCCGGCAATATTGAAGGTCACCGTGAACGGCGGCCTCAGCATCACGAAGACCGTCTCGATCAGTTGATCCGACGCCGAGACGCCCGGGCCTCGGTGCTGACCGTGCCTGTGGTGATCGTTCTGAGCCTCTCGCTGCTCGTCAGCGCGACGTCCGCTTCAGCTGTCGGCGGCCCTGCAGGGCATGTCACCGTTCGCCAATTGGCGGCTGGCGGTGGGATAGAGAAGTTTTCGGCCGCGGTGACGAGCCCGGGAAGGTGCTCTTGGGATTCGGCACCCGCGATCAGTGGCTTCGCGAGGGCGGGGCGATGCGAGCCAGGGGTCGTCTCGCAATCGGTCAGCTTTCCGATGAACGATTCTCCGGCGAAGGCGTCATGGCTCGTCACGCTGACGGTCGTCGGTGCGAGAAAGCGCGTGATCCGCTGGAGGGTCGACGAGGCGGCTCCGGACATCGCCTACTCGGCGAGCGTCGGCCCCCAGGTCACCCAGAGCCCGGCGGACCCGTTCGAGGCGACCTTCACCTATTCCGCCGGCGCGACAGCGACTGCCGGACAGAAGTCCGTCGACCTCGGCGCGCTCGGCAAGCTCCCAGACGGTGTGCTGCAACTCCTCAGCGGCGGGTCGCCGGCGTGTTCGACAAAAGTCGGCGGAGTCGCCACCGATGGCACCTGCACGATCAACTACATGACCCTCGGCAAACATTCGGTGACCGCCCGATACGAGCCGGACGACTCGGACATCAAGGCTCCCTTCGAGACATCGGCGGCGACGATCTCTCCGTATTCAACGTCGACCTCGGAGAGCATCGAGAAGGTGGGTTCGATCTACCAGTTGTACGAGAACCCCTACTACCTCTACTCCGCCACGTACACCGTGACGGCGGACACGGTCGATCAGTACGGCTACGGGGTGGCGGCGTCTGATGGTTCCTGGGAATTCCAACTTTCGGGCCCCGCCGACGACGGCAACACGTTCGAGACGACGATTACCGCTCCGCCGGGCCAGACCAGCTGCGAGATCACCATCCAAGCAATGCTGGACTACACCTCACAGTCATCAAGCGTGTCTTCATCGGACTGTTCAGGTGGTCTCAACACCGGCGATGCCGGCGTCGCGCCCGGAAACAACGTGCCTGGGTGGTTCGTCACGACGGTCTTCACGTCGACCTCGGCGGGCTTCTCGGGGTCCACGAGCGGCGCTCAGGACATCGTCTGCGAAGAGCCGTGAGCGTGAACGGTCGGGCGGATTGCCTCGCGGTGCGCGTCGACCGAGCCACCTAGCGATCGAGTAATTAGGAAGGCACCCGGAACAGGGTCGCGTCGACGGCGCTTCCTCCGATGAGGAGGTACAGCGAGCCCTGGTAGAAGACGAAGGCTTGCAGCCGTCCCTTCGGCGTCCGCACGGACGCGATCTTCGACTCTTGTCCGTTCGTCGGATCGAATCTGGATATCCGCTGGTAGGCGACGCTCGAGTTCCCCGACCCCGTGTAGCTCGTCGTCGCGAAGAAGAGAGCGACGTTCGCATCCGCGATGACGGGATTCGCATCGAACAGCTGCTGTCCGGACTCGACCGGCTCGACCGTCTTCGAAGAGAGGACGACGACGTGCGGCTTCGACGATGGCGTCTTGAAGGTCTCGGCGACCGGGGTGCCAAGAGTGCCTGCACCGACGGGAGCCGCCCAGGCGGTGTGCCCTGTGGCCACCAGCCAGGTCACGAAGTCGCCGCTTCGGATCACAACTTTCGGGGCCGTCGACCGGGCTCCAACAAAAGAGAGGAGCGGCGGGGGCTTCGTTCCCGACCATGTTGTGTCTTGACTGCGTGCGATCCAGAGCCCGTCCTCGTCGGCGGCGAGTTCGACACGGGGAAGTGACGGAACAGCGACCGTTGCCAACACCCGGCCGGTCGCGGGGGAGATCCGCAGCACCTCGGCGGTTCGCCGGGTCGAGAGCGGTCCGTTCGAAAGAGCCGTGTCGTACAGCCAGAGGTACCCGCCTCCGTAGGTCCATTCGGGCGGCGAAACGGTGTCATAGCGCATCACGACCGGACCGACGTGGATTGGCGCCGAAAAGCCGCTCGTCGTCGCGATCCGTACGAACCCGAACGGCGATCGCGGCGCGACTGGCGATTCGGCGGGGGCGGCGCTTGCTCCGTACACCAGCGGATTCGTGCAGGGAGTGTTTCGATTCGAGATGACTCGGAGAGAAGCCGGATCGACGATGGCGAGTCGGCACACAGTGCTCGACGTCTCGTCCCCGGCGACGATGTGGCCGCCAGAAACGCCGAGGCTCCCTGTATAGAGGACCGACCGAAGCAGAGGAATCTGTATCTGCGCGACTCGCGCGGTGGGCCGGGACGAACGGATGCCACCCGATTCAGGGGATCGCGATATCGGCGCGATCAATCCGACCGCGGCGAGCGTCGTAGCCACGAGGGCCAAGTGTCCGATTCGAAGCGTCACTTCGAGATGATCGCGCGATTCGAGGCAGTGATTCGGCGTCGATGCCGAAATCACCAGCGTGAGGCGCTGAATTTACAGGGGCAAAACGCCGTAATTACAGGCAGGAAGACAACCACGAGCCGGTAACGCACACGGACGTTGAATTGGATCTGAGATCGCTCGGAGTGAAGCCGCCACTGAGCCGGCGACACAGCAGGCGACTTCTCGGTTCCGTCGTGATCGAGTCCCCGGCTCCGAGTGAACAGCGGATACCGATGAACACGAAACCCAGGCGAGTGCGGAGAGCTCCGCCTTCGGAGCGCGCCAGGGGCGAGCTGGTTCAACTGCTGTGGGCTGGTGCCGGAAGAAACGAGAATCTCGTCTCGCAGTTCGTCAGGGTCGCGATCCGCGCCGTCGTTCAACAGCTCTTGGAAGCTGAGCAAGCTGAATTCCTGGGCGATCGCGGCCGATATGCGCGGCGCGCCGACACGCGAGGATCGCGAAACGGCTACGAGCCATTCCGTCTTCGCACCGAAGAGGGCGAGATAGAGATCTCGGTGCCCCAGGTACGCAACCTTGCCAAGCCTTATCGCTCCCGATTTGTGCGACACGTCGCTGATGACTCTGACGCGCTCGAACAAACCGTCTTGGATGCGTATGGGTGGTCGCTGTCGTCGGAACGTGGAGGGCGCGCCTTCAAGGACGCGAAGGGCGTCGCCCTCATCTCAGCTTCTGCTGCTTCCGAAGTCCTGGGGCAAATTTCCTCTGACCTGCGATCCTTCTTCGATCGCGATCTCTCAGAGCTAGCGATCGAGTACGTCTTCTGCGACGTCGTGCTCGAGTCCTCAAAACGACAACGGGACAATCGCGCTCTACTCGTCGTGTGGGCGATCGACGGTATCGGGAAGAAGCACCTGTTGCACCTGACCGTTGGCGACAAGACGTCCGAGGTCGCGTGGAAGGCGCTGCTCCTCGACGTGATCGACCGAAACTCTCGAATGCCGAAAACCGTGACGACGAACGGGGCCGTCGGAACGATTGACGCCGTCGCGGCGGTCTTCCCGAAGACCGTCCGCCTCCGCCATTGGTTCGATCGGCCGACCGAACGCACCAAGGGAATCGAGTAGTCGTTCCAGAGCCAGGCGGCGAGGGTGAGCCTCGGTCGCGTACTCCGAACAAGCGATGTACCGACGGTCCGCCCCGGCGGCGTCGGCGAAGAGCGGCGCCCGCAGCCCGATTTGGCAAGCACCGACGGGTGCTCGTGACCAGCAACACGACGGGCGTGAACGAGCGTTTTCCCGCGTGGCGCGCAGCCTTAGTCGCTGAAGCGGACGTCGTTCGACGAGCGCGCGTGCCCACGTGGTTCGCGCGTACGCGATTTACAGATGACTCATTCGAACCGACTAACGCGTGAACGGTTAGTTACAGGACTGTTTGCACTATTGACGTGGGATTTTGCCACATTTTCTAGCCCAAATGCGGTCTGAATTGTGATACAAACACGTTAAGGACGAGTGGGTGAAAACCGGTGGCTGCCACGTCGTGGTGGGGACTTGGGCTCTGGGGATCTTGGGGGTCGGCAGTGCGCTGTTCACACGTCGTGATGATGTTTGAACCCGCGCGCCCCGATCGCTTGCAGGGATCGGCAGACGCCGCTCCGACCGGACCCGGAACGGGAATGTGAAGGGCATGACCGCGATGAGCTTGGAGACCTTTGAGAAACTGAGTCCGCGCGAGCAGCGTGTGCTGATGAAACTGATGCGCGGCACAACCGCCCGGCAGATCTGCGATGAGGACTGCGTTTCTCTTCCCACGGTGAGAAGTCAAATCCACGCGATCATTTCGAAGCTTGGAGTCAGCACGCAGCTTGCCGCTGTCGTTCTTGCCTATCAGTCGGGGTGGCCTCCCGGCGACGATTGACTGGGGCGAGGAGCACTCGGCGGCCGTCTAGCAGCCGAGCCGCGTCGCGATAACTGACTCCGACGCCTCAGCTGGACAGGAGTGCTTCGACTGCGATTCGCAGTGATTCGAGTTCCTCGTTGGCGCGACGATGCGGGAAATCGAGGTCGCCTGCTTCAACCGGTGCCGACTTCACCTCGATGTAGGCCTTCAGCTTGGGCTCCGTCCCGCTCGGGCGGACTACGACACGTGCATCGTCGTCGGTGAAGAACGCGAGCACGTCCGAGGGGGGCAGGCCACGCGTGCCCGGCAGATAGTCGACGACGTCCGCGACCTTGCGGCCAGCGATCACCGTCGGAGGAGTTTTCCGTAGGTTCGCCATCATCTCTTCGATCTCGGCAATGCCCTCGGGTCCTTCGCGCCGCAGCGCAAGCTGGACGGTCGCGTGGACACCGAAGCGTCGCTCGAGATCGTTGAGCGAGTCGAGGAGTGTGCGGCCGCGCGCCTTCTCGTGCGCCGCGAGCCCTGCTACAACAAGCGCGGCGGTGATGCCGTCCTTGTCGGCGACCGCGTCCGACACCGCGAAGCCCAGCGCCTCTTCATATCCGAACAGCAGCCGATGGCCGGGACGCCTTCGGTGCGCGCGGGCAATCCATTTGAATCCCGTCAGCGTTTCCTCGAAGGCCACGCCGGCATCTTCGGCGATGGCACTGAGCATCCGCGACGAAACAATCGTCGTCGCGACGAGCCGGTCCGAACCAGCGCTCGTCGCAATGAGGTGGCGGCCAAGGATCGAGCCGAGCTCGTTTCCCGAAAGGACGCGATAACGACCGGGTGCGTCGCGCACGGCGATCGCGAGGCGGTCCGCATCGGGGTCGTTCGCGACGACGAGGTCAACGTCATACTTGATCGCCTCCGCGAGGGCGAGGTCGAGCGCGCCGGGTTCTTCGGGGTTCGGGAACTTGACGGTCGAGAATTCAGGATCGGGCTCGATCTGCGCGGGCACCGGAATTAGCGGCGCGAAGCCCGCCCGAGCGAAGAGATCTGGGACGACCGCGCCGCCGACACCGTGCATCGGCGTGTATACACACGAGAGCCCGCGCTCTGGGGTCGGCGCGAGCAGCGCGAGCGCGAGCTTCGCGTACGCGTCGAATAGCGCGTGCTCGTCAACAGCCTCGATGCGCGCCGACGCGTCCGCCGAAAGGGGTTCGACCGGCGGCGCGCCCAGATGTGCGCTCAACTCGGCGATGCGCTCGTCATCGGGCGGGATGATCTGCGCGCCATCGGGCGCGTAGACCTTGTAGCCGTTGTCCTGCGGGGGGTTGTGGCTCGCCGTGACCATCACGCCGGCCGCCGCCCGGAGATGGCGAACCGCGAATGCGGTGATCGGCGTCGGCAAATGATGGACAAAGCGGCGCACGCGCACGCCCGCCGACGCCGCGACCTCCACGGTGTCGTTGGCGAATGACTCAGAGCCGTGCCTCGCGTCGCGGCCGACGACGATCCCGGCACGCAACGCGTCGGCCCCGCGCTCGCGGATCCATGCGGCGACGCCGGCCGTCGTCTGGCGCACGACGACGCGATTCATACGGGCCGGTCCGGCGCCGAGCGCGCCGCGTAAGCCCGCGGTACCGAATTCGAGTGGCTCGCTGAAGCGCTCCTCGATCGCCGCGAGATCTCCCGCCGCGAGGAGCCGCTCGAGTTCGACGCGGGTCCCGGGATCGGGATCCGCGTCTGCCCAGGCACGGGCGCGAGACACGAGGTCGCCGTCGGGTCGCATCGCGGTCAAAGCCTCTCGGCAACCCCAGCCACGATGCGGGCCAGTGCCGGGGCGGCGGCGGCTCCCGCGGCGAGCACCTCGGCGTGGTCGAGCGGGGTGTGGGACACCCCCGCCGCCAGATTCGAGACGAGCGAGATGCCCAGGACTTCGGCCCCCAAGTGCCGGGCCGCGATCGCTTCGAGCGTCGTCGACATGCCGACGAGATCGGCACCGAGCGCGCGCAGCATCGTGATCTCGGCCGGCGTTTCGTAGCTCGGGCCGAGCAGCCCGGCGTAGACGCCCTCGGCGAGTGACGGGTCAACTTCGCGGGCGAGGCGGCGCAGACGCTCCGGGTATAGCGTGGTCAGGTCGACAAAGCGCGGACCGAGCTTTTCAGGCGGCGGCGGGCCGGTGAGCGGGTTCCGTCCGGTGAGGTTCAGCTGGTCGCGGATCAGCACCCGCTGGCCGGGGTGCATCTGCGGGTCGAGGCCGCCCGCCGCGTTCGTGAGGATCACCACGGGGGCGCCCGCCAGCACGGCGACGCGAACAGGGTGGACGACCTCGGCTTCCGTGCGCCCTTCATAGAGGTGATTGCGGCCGAGCAGCACGAGGATACGGCGGTCGCCGACCTCGAGGGAGCGGAGCTCGCCGTGGTGGCCGGCGACGGTCGGGGTGGCGAACCCGGGCAATTCGGACGTCGAAACCGAAACGAGCGTCTTGCCGAGGGCGTCGGCAGCCGGCAGCCAGCCGGAACCGAGGACAACAGCGGCGACGTGTTCGGCGCCGCCGGTTCGCTTGGAAAGTGTTGCCGCCGCCTCCGCGGCGAGCGCGTACGGATCGTCGGACATCGTCGCCGAAGCTAGCTTTTCGGCGCGCCGCGGTTCCCGCTAACAGGAACGTTCGTGCCCTCCGTCTTGCTCGTCGTCTGCTGTCGAGGGAAGCTGACCTTGGGGTTCACCCGGCGCGACCGCACCGGTTGGACGACGGGAGCTGGGGAGCGATGCCAGAGATCGTGAACGTCGGCCTCGTCCAACACCACTGGACGGGAGACAAGGCCTCGATGATCGAGGCGAATGTCGCGATGGCTCGCGATGCGGCCGCGCAGGGGGCGCAGGTCGTGTGCTTCCAGGAGCTCTTCTACGGGCCGTACTTCTGCCAGGTACAAGAGACCGAGTACTACTCGTTCGCGGAGCGCGTCCCCGACGGACCGACGACGAAGCTGATGACCGATCTCGCCCGCGAGCTGAAGATGGTCCTCGTCGTCCCGGTCTACGAAGAAGAGATGCCGGGCGAGCTTTACAACACGGCCTTTGTGATCGACGCCGACGGCAGCTACCTCGGCAAGTATCGCAAGCACCACATTCCACAGGTGCAGGGCTTCTGGGAGAAGTTCTATTTTCGCCCGGGCAACCTCGGGTACCCGGTCTTCAACACGTCCGTCGGGCCGGTCGGCGTCTATATCTGCTACGACCGTCATTTCCCCGAAGGCTGGCGCGCCCTCGGCCTCGGCGGCGCCCGCATCGTCTTCAACCCCTCGGCGACGAGCCGCAGCCTGTCGCAATACCTCTGGCAACTCGAACAGCCAGCCGCCGCCGTCGCGAACCAGTACTTCGTCGCGGCGATCAACCGTGTCGGCCAAGAGCCGCTCGGCGACGACGACTTCTACGGCACCTCGTATATCGTCAACCCGCGCGGCCAGCTCGTCGGCGACGCGGCGTCCGACGTGAAAGACGAAGTCATCGTGCGTGCCTGCGACATGTCGATGCTCGAGGAGGTCCGCAGATTGTGGGCCTTTTACCGCGATCGCCGGCCCGACTCCTACGAGTCGCTCTGTCAGGACTGAGGAGCGAACGTGCGCACACACATCGCGAACGGGGCGGTCGTCAGCGCGACCGGGACGACGAGCATGGACGTGCTCATCGAGGACGAGCGCATCGCCGCCGTCGCATCTCCGGGATCGGAGATCTCCGTGGCCTTTGCGAACGGCGCCGATCGGCGCATCGACGCCACCGGGAAGCTCGTCATTCCGGGCGGGATCGACGTGCACACCCACTTCGACATGCCCTTTGGGGGCACGATGTCGAATGACACCTTCGAGTCGGGGACGACCGCCGCGGCGTTCGGCGGGACGACCACGATCATCGACTTCGCCATCCAAAGCAAAGGGCACAGCCTGCGCGAAGGGTTGGACGTCTGGTTCGAGAAGGCGTCGGGAAGCTGCGCGATCGACTACGGCTTCCACATGATCGTCAGCCAGGTCGACGAGCGGTCGTTGAAGGAGATGGACCTGCTCGTCGACGAGGGCATCACAAGCTTCAAGCTCTTCATGGCCTATCCCGGCGTCCTGTACTCGACCGACGGCGAGATCTTCCAAGCGATGCAGAAAGCCGCGTCGAATGGCGCGACGATCATGATGCATGCCGAGAACGGCATCGCGATCGACGTGCTTGTTGCGCAGGCGCTGTCGCGCGGCGAGACCGATCCGAAGTACCACGCGATAACACGTCCTGCTGAACTCGAGGGTGAGGCCGCGTTTCGTGCGATCCAGCTCGCGCGCGTCGCCGGATCGCCGCTTTACATCGTCCACCTCACGGCGATGCAGGCGCTCGCCGCGGTCACCCAGGCCCGCGACGAAGGCTTGAACGTTTTTGCGGAGACCTGTCCGCAGTACCTGTTCCTCTCCGACGAAGAACTCGCAAGGCCGGACTTCGAGGGCGCGAAGTACGTCTGCTCACCGCCGCTCCGTCCGAAAGAGCATCACGCAGCGTTGTGGCGGGGCCTGCGGACAAACGACCTGTCGGTCGTCTCGACCGACCATTGCCCGTTCTGCTTCAAGGGGCAGAAAGATCTCGGACGTGGCGACTTCACGAAGATCCCGAACGGCCTTCCTGTCGTCGAGAACCGGATGGAGCTCATCTACCAAGGGGTCGTTCGCGGTGAGATCACGACGCCGCGCTGGGTGGAAATCTGTGCGACGACGCCGGCGCGCATGTTCGGCCTCTATCCGAAAAAAGGTGTGATCCAAGCCGGGTCGGACGCCGACATCGTCGTCTACGACCCGGACGCGACCCACGTCATCTCGGCGTCGACCCACCATATGCGCGTCGACTACTCGTTGTTCGAAGGACTCCAGGTGACGGGCCAAGTCGAGACGGTGCTCTCACGGGGCGAGATCGTGATCGACAACGGCACTTTCACCGGGCACAAGGGCCGAGGACAGTACCTCGAGCGGGGAACGAACCAGTACCTGCTATGAGGAGCTCACGCGTCCGGCGCGCGCGTTCAGTGGCGGGCTGAGGAGGTCGAGATGGAACTCGGTCTTGTCTTGCAAACCGACCCACCGGCGAGTCGTCTCGTCGAACTCGCTCGCCGCGCCGAGGAGGCAGGGTTCACCCACCTTTGGACATTCGACTCGCACATTTTGTGGCAGGAGCCGTTTGTCATCTATTCGCGCATTCTGGGGGCGACCGAGTCGATCATCGTCGGTCCGATGGTGACGAACCCGTTGACGCGGGACCCGACGGTGACTGCGTCGTTGTTCGCGACGCTGAACGACATGTACGGCAACCGGACGGTGTGCGGGATCGGCCGCGGCGACTCGGCGGTGCGTGTTCGCGGCGGCACGCCGGCGACCCTCGGCACGCTCGAGGGCGCCATCGAGACGATCCGGGCGCTCGCGAACGGCGCGGAGATCGAACTTCGTGGCACGTCCGTCCGGATCCCTTGGGTGAAGGGCGGCTTCCTCGAGGTTTGGATGGCCGCCTACGGCCCGAAGGCCCTCGACCTCGCTGGACGGGTCGCAGACGGCCTCATCCTGCAGCTCGCCGACCCCTATCTCGTCGAATGGTCGGTCCGCCACGCCCGCGAGGCACACGACACGTCGGCGCGCGCTGATCTGCCGTTCACGGTCTGTGCCGCCGCGCCCGCCTACGTCGGGGACGACGTCGCCCACCAGCGCGACCAGGTGCGCTGGTTCGGTGGGATGGTCGGCAACCACGTCGCCGATCTCGTCCGCCGCTACGGGGAGCGCTCGGACGCAGTCCCCGAAGCGCTCACCGCGTACGTCAAAGCGCGGCCCGACTATGACTACGCCCACCACGGCAGGGCGGGGAATCCCTCGACAGATTTCGTGCCCGACAGCATCGTCGACCGCTTCTGTCTCCTCGGCGATTCGGCGGCGCACATCGCGAAGCTCGAGGAGCTCGCCTCGCTCGGCGTCGATCATTTTGCGATGTACCTGATGCACGATGCGGAGGACGCCACGTTGGAGGCGTATGCGAACGACGTGATCCCCCATTTCGCGTGAACGTGATCCTCGGAAGGCGTCGATGATCGAGCACGAAGTACGCGTCCACCGGAGCGCCGACGCGTTCCCGCGCGAGGAGGAGCTCGCCTGGCAGCTCGCAGAGGTCGCGACCGATCCCGTCCCGATCGACGCCGACGTTTCGGAGATGATCATCAACCGGGTCATCGACAACGCCGGCGTCGCAGCTGCGGCGTTGGACCGGCTCCCCGTCGCGAGCGCGCGCTCGCAAGCGCTCGCGCATCCCTACGCGCCCGGATCGACGATCTTTGGTCTCGCGCTCTCTCGGCGCGTCTCGCCGGAGTGGGCGGCATGGGCGAACGGCGTCGCGGTGCGAGAGCTCGACTTTCACGACACCTTCCTCGCAAAGGAGTACTCGCACCCGGCGGACAACATTTCGCCGCTAATCGCCGTCGCGCAGCAAAAGGGGATCGCTGGTGCAGAGCTCGTCGCAGCGATCACCACCGCCTACGAGGTGCAGGTCGACTTGTCGAAGGCGATCTCTTTGCATGAGCACTCGATCGATCATGTCGCGCACCTGGGACCCTCGGTCGCGGCTGGTCTCGGCACGTTGCTCCGCCTGCCGACCGAGGTCGTCTACCAGGCGATCAACCAGTCCTTGCACGTGACGACCGCCACCCGCCAATCGAGGAAGGGCCAGATCTCGAGCTGGAAGGCGTACGCGCCGGCGTTTGCGGCGAAGGTGGCGATCGAGGCGGTCGACCGGGCGATGCGCGGCGAGACCTCTCCGGCGCCTATATATGAAGGTGAGGACGCCGTGATCGCGGTGCTGCTCGACGGCCCGGAGGCTCGTTATCGTGTGCCGCTGCCTGGTCCTGGCGAGCCGAAGCGGGCGATCCTCGAGACGTACACGAAGGCACATTCGGCGGAGTACCAGGCCCAGGCGCTCATCGATCTTGCATTCAGAATCCGCGAGCGCATCCCGGACATTTCCAAGGTCGAAAGCATCCTCATCGAGACGAGTCACCACACCGACAAGGTGATCGGTTCGGGCGCGAACGACCCGCAGAAGTACGACCCCTCGGCGTCGCGTGAAACCCTCGACCACTCGATCATGTACATCTTCGCCGTTGCGCTCGAGGACGGGACCTTTCACTACGAGTCGTCGTACACTCCGGCGCGCGCCAGGCGTGCGTCGACAGTCGAGCTTTGGCGGAAGGTCTCGACGGTCGAAGACCCGCGTTGGACGGAGCGCTACCACACCGCCGATCCGGCACAAAAGGCCTTCGGCGGACGCGTCGTCGTCCGCCTGCTCGACGGCTCAGAGCTCAGCGACGAAATCGCCGTCGCCGACGCGCACCCGCTGGGCGCCCATCCGTTCCGTCGCCCCGACTATGTAGAGAAGTTCCGCACGCTCGCAGAAGGGGTCGTCGCCGACGCCGAACAGGACCGCTTCCTTTCCCTCGCCGCTGCGCTCCCGACGGCATCGCCGGAGTCCGTCGCCGAACTCTCCTTCGTCGCCCCCGGGTGTGACGAAGGGCGCAGGAGCGGCATCTTCTGATGCTCGAGCATTCCCTTTCCGCGACGGACCGCCGCCGGGCGTTTCGCGCCGCGCTCTCGTCGGGTCGGTTGCTCGGTTTTCCTGGCGCGTTCAACGCGCTCGTCGCACGCACGATCGAAGCGCACGAATTTGACGGCGTCTACGTTTCCGGCGCCGTCGTTTCGGCGGCGTATGCGCTGCCGGACATCGGACTCACGAATCAGTCCGAAGTCGTAGACGCCTGCCGATCGATCGCCCGTTCCGTCGAACTCCCCGTCCTCGTCGACGCCGACACCGGCTTCGGCGAGCCGGCGAATGTCGCCCGGACGATCCAGCTGCTCGAAGACGCCGAGGCCGCCGGCTGCCATCTCGAGGACCAAGTGAACCCGAAGCGGTGCGGCCACCTCGACCACAAGGTGCTCGTCGGCCGAGAAGAAATGGCGCGGAAGCTCGCTGCCGCCGTACGGGCTCGCCGCGACGAGTCCTTCGTCATCTGTGCGCGCACCGACGCTGTGGCCGCGGAAGGCGTCGACGGCGCCATCGACAGGGCGCGCGCCTACGTCGATGCGGGCGCGGACATGATCTTTCCCGAGGCGCTCGCCGATAAATCAGAGTTCGAGCGCTTCCGCAAGGCGATCGACGTGCCGCTGCTCGCGAATATGACGGAGTTCGGAAAGTCGGAGCTGCTGTCGAGAAATACTCTCGAAGAACTCGGGATGAACCTCGTCATCTATCCCGTCACGCTGCTCAGGATCGCGATGGGGGCCGTCGAACGGGCGTTGTCTGTGATCCAAAAAGACGGCACCCAAGCGGGGATCGTGGACGAGATGCAAACGCGGGCGCGCCTGTACGAGATCATCGACTACGCCGGCTACGCGGCCTTCGATGAATCGGTCTTCAATTTCACCGTCGAGACGAAAGGGAACTGATGTGACGGAGCAAACAAGCGACATCAGGAGGGGTCTCGTCGGGGTCGTCGCCGACGAGACGGCGATATCGATGGTGAACGAGGAGACGAACTCGCTTCTTTATCGCGGTTACCCGGTGCAAGACCTCGCCGCGTCGTGCAGCTTCGAGCAGGTCGCGTATTTGATCTGGCACGGGGAGTTACCGAAGCCCGAGGAACTCGAGCGATTCACCCACGACGAGCGCGCCCGGCGCGAGGTCCCCCAGCGGATCTTGGAGACGCTTTCAACGCTGCCGACGGATTGCCACCCGATGGACGTGATGCGCTCGGCGGTGAGCCTTTTCGGCGCGTTCGACCCCGAGGAGGACAACTCCTCGTTCGAGGCAAATTTGGGTAAGTCGCTCGCGATGGCGGCGAAGCTGCCGACGATCGTCGCCTTCGAGCAGCGCCGCCGGCGCGGCGAAAAGGCGATCCCGCCCGACGAAGGTCTGTCGTACGCGGAGAACTTCTTCCATATGTGCTTCGGGGAGGTGCCGGACAAGGAGGTCATTTCGGCGTTCGAGGTGTCGATGATCCTCTACGCGGAGCATTCCTTCAACGCCTCGACGTTCACCGCCCGCGTCATCACCTCGACGCTGTCCGACATCTACTCGGCGGTCACCGGCGCGATCGGCGCACTGAAGGGACCCCTGCACGGCGGCGCGAACGAAGCGGTGATGGTGATGCTCGAAGAGATCGGCGACCCCGAAAACGCCCAGGCTTGGCTCCAAGGTGCCCTCGCGAACAAGCGCAAGATCATGGGATTCGGCCACCGTGTCTACAAGCACGGCGACTCGCGTGTCCCGACGATGCGCGCATCGCTCGAGCGGCTCGCGAAGCTGAAGGGCGCCGACGACCTGATGGCGCTCTATGTGAACCTCGAGCGGGCGATGATCGAGGAGAAGGCGATCCACCCGAACCTCGACTTCCCCTCCGGTCCTGCCTACCACCTGATGGGTTTCGACACCCAGATGTTCACGCCGATCTTCGTGATGAGCCGCATCACCGGCTGGACCGCCCACGTGATGGAGCAGCTTCAGAAGAACGCGCTCATCCGGCCCTTGTCGGCGTACGTCGGTCCGCCCGAGCGACGACTCAGCTGAGGTCGACGCACGTGGCAAAGGCGCCCGTCCACGCCGGCCCCCGGCCGGTGCGGGCTCCGCGGGGGACAAAACGCAGCTGTCGGGGCTGGCCGCAAGAGGCCGCGTTGCGGATGTTGATGAACAACCTCGACCCCGAGGTCGCTGAGCACCCCGACGCACTCGTCGTCTACGGGGGCTCGGGACGTGCGGCGCGTTCGTGGGACGCCTTCGATGCGATCGTTGCCGAACTCCGGCGTCTCGAGAACGACGAGACGTTGCTCGTCCAGTCCGGAAAGCCCGTCGGCGTCCTGCGTACCCACGAGTGGGCGCCGCGCGTGTTGATCGCGAACGCCAACCTCGTGCCGAAGTGGGCGACGCCTGAGGAGTTCCACCGACTGGAAGCGGACGGTCTCACGATGTTCGGCCAGATGACGGCGGGATCGTGGATCTACATCGGCACCCAGGGGATCCTGCAGGGAACCTACGAGACCTTCGCCGCCGCGGCCCAGCACTTTGATGGGAGCCTGCGCGGGACGCTGACGCTCACCGCCGGTCTCGGCGGCATGGGGGGCGCGCAGCCCCTCGCCGTGACGATGAACGAGGGCGTCGTGCTCTGCATCGAGTGCGACCCGAGTCGCGTCGCCAGGCGGCTCGAGACGCGCTATTTGGACGAGGCGGCGGACGATCTGGAGGACGCGGTGGGACGGGTGGTCGCCGCGAAGGGCGAGGGCCGCCCGCTCTCGGTCGGCGTCGTCGCGAACGCCGCCGAAGCGTTGCCGGCGCTGTTATCGATGGGCGTCGAGGCGGATCTCGTCACCGACCAGACGTCGGCGCACGACCCGTTGCAGTACCTGCCGGTCGGGGTCGAGTTCGCTGAGATGGCCGAAGTACGCGGGAAGGATCCCGACGGTTTCATTGCCCGGGCGCGCGAGTCGATCGCGGCGCACGTCGAGGCGATGGTCGGCTACCTAGACCGCGGCGCCGAAGTCTTCGACTACGGGAACTCGATCCGCGCCGAAGCCGAGCTCGGCGGTTACGGGCGCGCCTTCGCCTTCGAGGGATTCGTGCCGAAGTACATCCGGCCGCTGTTCTGCGAGGGCAAGGGCCCCTTCCGCTGGGCGGCGCTGTCGGGGGATCCGAAGGACATCGCGACGACCGACGACGCGATCGTCGAACTGTTCCCCGAGAATGAGGCACTCGCACGATGGATCCGCATGGCGCGCGAGCGCGTCGCATTTCAGGGGCTGCCGGCGCGCATCTGCTGGCTCGGCTACGGCGAGCGTGATCGCGCCGGGCTCGAGTTCAACGCCCTCGTGCGCAACGGCGCGATCAAGGCGCCGATCGTGATCGGACGCGACCATCTCGATGCCGGCTCGGTCGCCTCGCCCTATCGCGAAACCGAAGCGATGACGGACGGTTCGGACGCGATCGCCGACTGGCCGCTTTTGAACGCGCTCGCGTCGACGTCTTCGGGGGCGGCGTGGGTTTCCATCCATTCCGGCGGCGGCGTCGGTGTCGGGCGGTCGATCCACGCCGGGCAGGTCACCGTCGCTGACGGCACCGAGTTCGCCGCGGAGAAACTCGAGCGCGTGCTGTCGAACGACCCGTTGTTGGGCGTGTTGCGCCACGCCGACGCCGGCTATGCACTCGCCCGCGAAGTCGCATCGGCCCGGGGAATCCGCATCCCGATGGACCGCGCCGAGTGAGTCGCGGCAGGTGACGGTCTTTTGGTGCGAGCGAGCGCTGCTCGGCGAGCCGTCCGCCGGTCGCGTCGAGCCGGGCGTTCTCGTCGAGGAGACCGACCAGACGATCACGAAGATCGAGGTTGCGACCTCGGCGCCATCGGGGTCACGACGGCTTTTTGGCATCGTCGTCCCGGGGCTTTCGAACAGCCACTCGCACAGCTTTCAACGCGCACTGCGCGGCGCCGTCGAACGGGACGGCGGCGACTTCTGGGCGTGGCGCGACGCGATGTACGCGCTCGCCGGCGCTCTCGAGCCGGATTCTTTCCGGGATCTCTGTGCGGCCACCTTCTCAGAGATGGTGCTCTCGGGCATAACGACGGTCGGCGAGTTCCACTACCTGCACCACCGGCCCGGGGGCGCGCCGTACGCCGATCCAGACGCGATGACCGAAGCGCTCGTCGCCGCGGCGCGAACAGCGGGGATCCGCATGAGCGTCATCGACACGTGCTATCTGACGGGCGGGATCGGCCAACCGCTCGCCGGCACGCAGGCACGCTTTGGGGACGGCAGCGTTGAGCGCTGGATCCAACGAGTCGAGCGACTCGCGCCGAGCGAACAGGTACGGCTCTGCGCGGGCGTGCACAGCGTCCGCGCCCTTCTTCCCGAGGACATCGAAGGCGTCGCCAACTTCGCGCGGAAGCACTCGATCCCGTTGCACTTCCACCTTTCTGAGCAGCAACAGGAGAACGAGCAGTGCCTCGCCGCGTATGGACGCACACCGACCGAGCTCCTCGAGGATTGCGGCGCGCTGGACGCCGCGTCGGTCGCGGTACACGCGACCTTCGTCTCGGAGTCCGACATCGAGCGTCTCGGGTCGGCTGGCACCTCAGTCTGCCTGTGCCCTTCGACCGAGCAGGAGCTCGGTGACGGGGTCGCTCCCGCGGACGCGCTGCGCCGGGCGGGAAGTCCGCTCTGTGTCGGCTCGGACTCCAACGCGCAGATCGATCCGTTCTTCGAGGCGCGGGCGATCGAACTCGGTGAGCGCCTTGTTAGCGGCCGACGCGCCATCACCGCTCCGGAGTTGCTGCTCGCGGCGGCGACCTCGCACGGCGCACGGGCCCTCGGCTGGCCCGAAGTTGGCGAGATCGCTGTTGGCGCTCGCTGCGACCTCGTCGCACTCGACGCGCGCTCGGTCCGTCTCGCCGGCGCGATGGAGGCGGATCCGGTGACCGCAGTCGTCTTCGCCGCGAGCGCCGCCGATGTGACCGACGTCGTCGTCGACGGTCGCACGGTCGTCGAGCAGCGGCATCACGTCGCGTGCGAGGAACCCGGGGCCGCGTTGTCGAGGGCGATCGATGCGTTGAGGCGCCGGGCGTGAGCGGCTCCATCGCAATCTCGCGCATCGGCCAACTCGTGACGAACGACCCCGAGCTCGGTCAAGGACCCCTCGGGGTGATCTCCGACGCGGCGGTCGTCGTCGAAAACGGCGTGATCGCGTACGTCGGCGCGTCGCGGACCGCGCCCGCTGCAGACGTCGAGATCCACGCGGGCGGGCGTTGTGTCCTTCCCGGATTCGTCGATTCCCACACCCATCTCGTCTTCGCGGGGGACCGGTCCGATGAATTCGCGGCGCGCATGTCCGGACGGCCGTACGCGACGGGAGGGATCTCCGAGACGGTCGAAACGACGCGTGCCGCGAGTGACTCGGTCCTGCTCGCGAATGCCCGTCGCTTGGTCGACGAAGCGGTCGCGCAAGGGACGACGACGATGGAGACGAAATCGGGATACGGACTCACGACAAAAGACGAAGCCCGCTCGCTGCGGATCGCGGGACAATCTGTAGAGGAGGTGACGTTCCTCGGAGCGCACGTCGTACCCGATGAATACGCACACGACCGCGGTCGTTACGTCGCGCTCGTCGCCGGTGAAATGCTCGACGCGTGCGCACCGCTCGCGAAGTGGTGCGACGTGTTCTGCGATGACGGCGCATTCGACGAGGACGAGTCGGCACGCATCCTGGGGGCCGCCCGGGACAAAGGTCTCGGATTGCGCATCCACGCCAATCAGCTCGCCCCCGGACCCGGTGCGACGCTCGCGGCGCGCTTCGGCGCGGCATCCGCCGACCACCTGAACCACCTCCTGCCAGACGACATCGCCGCGCTGAGAGACGGCAACGTCGTGGCGACGCTCTGTCCGGGAGCCGACTTCTCGACGAGGTCCCGCTACGCGGACGGGCGGGCACTGTTCGACGCCGGCGTGACCGTCGCCCTCGCGACCGATTGCAACCCGGGGACGAGCTTCACGACCTCAATGCCGTTCGTCATCGCGCTCGCCGTGCGCGAGTGCGGGCTCAGTCCCGACGAGGCCGTCGCGGCCGCGACGGTCGGTGGGGCTCGGGCTCTGCGCAGGGACGACGTCGGACGGCTCGCGCCGGGATGCCGCGGCGACGTCGTCGTCCTCGACGCGCCGAACCACGTCCACCTCGCCTACCGCCCGGGTGTACGCCTCGTCGATGTCGTTGTCCGCAACGGTTCGGTCGTCTTCCCAGTGGATCGCCGAGAGGAGGCTGGCAGTGATGGCTGACCGGATCGTCAGCATCGGCCCGCACGGCGTCGAGCCGGAGGAGGTGATCGAGGTCGTGCGCGGGGAATGCGGCGTCGAGATCACCCCGGCGGCGCACCGTGCGATGGCGGCGTCCCGGGCGCATATCGAGGAGATCGCCGCGCGGCCGAATCCCGTCTACGGCGTCTCCACCGGCTTCGGCGCGCTGGCGACCCTGCACATCCCCCCGGAGCGGCGAGGCGAGATGCAGGCGTCGCTGGTCCGGTCGCACGCCGCCGGGATCGGTCCCCGCGTCGAGACCGAGGTCGTCCGGGCGACGATGTTCCTCCGGCTACGGACGCTGTGCACCGGGATCACAGGCGTGCGTCCCGAGGTCGCGAATGCGCTCTGCGGGTTGTTGAACGCGCACGTCACGCCGGTGGTCTTCGAATACGGGTCGCTTGGTTGCAGTGGCGACCTGGCGCCACTCGCGCATATTGCGCTCGCGCTGATGGGCGAGGGTGATGTCGAGACGAAGGACGGCCGAACGGTCGCTGCCCGAGAAGCGCTCGACGCGAACGGGATCGCGCCGGTGGTGCTGGTGGAGAAGGAAGGGCTCGGGCTGATCAACGGAACCGACGGCATGCTCGCCGGTCTACTTCTCTGCGCCTACGACTTCCGCTACCTGTGCAAGATCGCCGACATCTCCGCCGCGATGAGCACCGAGGCGCTCTTGGCGACCGATGTCGCGTTCCGAGCGGATTTGGTGGGGCTGCGCCCCCAAGCCGGCCAAATCGCGAGCGCGCACAATCTCACGCGGCTGTTGACCGGCTCTGAGATCGTCGCTTCGCATCGCACGGGCGATCCACGCGTCCAGGATGCGTACTCGATCCGCTGCGCGCCCCAAGTCGCTGGGGCGGCACGCGAGACCCTCGCGCACGCCGACGCTGTTATCGAGGTGGAGCTGCAGTCGAGGATCGACAATCCGGTCGTATTGGAGGACGGGGAGGTCGTCTCGAACGGCAACTTCCACGGCGCGCCGCTCGGGTATGCAGCGGACTTCCTCGCCATCGCCGCCGCGGATCTCGCCTCGATTGCCGAGCGTCGGACGGACCGGATGATGGACCATTCGCGCTCGATGGGCCTGCCGCCGTTCCTCGCCGGTGAGCCCGGCGTCGACTCGGGTCTGATGATCGCCCATTACACGCAGGCATCGATCGTGGCCGAGCTGAAGCGTCTCGCCGTACCCGCGAGCGTCGACTCGATCCCGACCTCGGCGATGCAAGAGGACCACGTCTCGATGGGGTGGGCCGCGACGCGCAAGCTCGCCCGCGTCATCGTCAACCTGCGACGGGTGCTGGCGATCGAGATCACCGCCGCTGCCCGGGCCCTCGAGTTGCGGGTGCCGTTGGCGCCGGCGCCGGCGACGGGGGCGGTGGTTGAGCTCGTGCGCCAGGCGGTCGGGCCCGCCGGGCAGCCCGACCGCTTCGTCGCCCCCGAGCTTGCGGCCGTCGAGGTGCTCGTGAAGGACGGGGTGCTCCTTGACGCCGCGCAATCCGCCGTCGGCACCCTGAAGTAGCGCCCCCGTCGCGGCCAGGTTTCTCAGCGGGTTCCCAGCGGCCGATCAGCGGACGTGGCCATCGCCACGGGATCATGGTCGCCGCACGGGAGGTCTCATGGCAAAAGGCGAACGTCTCGGCCGGGTGCTCGTCGTCGACGACGAACCATCGATTGTCGACTCCGTGGCGACGGTGCTGCGCTACGAAGGTTTCGACGTCGATGTCGCCCACACGGGACGCTCCGCGCTCTCGAAGTCCCAGGAGGACCGTTACGACCTTGTCGTGCTCGACGTGATGCTGCCCGATCTCGACGGACTCGAAGTCACGCGGCGCCTCCGTCAGGACGGCGTCGACATCCCGGTGTTGTTCCTGACGGCGAAGGCCGACGTCGAAGACCGCGTCGCCGGGTTGTCGATCGGTGGCGACGACTACGTCACGAAACCGTTCTCCCTGATCGAGATCGTCGCCCGCGCGAAGGCGATCCTCCGTCGTCGCAAGTCGGACGACGACGATCGGACGCTGCGTTTTTCCGATCTCGAGATGGACGAAGAGAGCCATGAGGTCTGGCGGGGCGGCAAGTCGGTGCACCTCACGGCGACCGAGTTCAACCTTTTGCGACTCTTCCTGTTGAATCCGCGTCGCGTGCTCTCGAAGGATCAGATCATCGACCATGTCTGGCACTACGACTTCGGTGGGAATCAGAACATTGTCGAAACCTACGTGCGGTACCTGCGCAAGAAGCTCGACGCGCTGGGCCCGCCGCTCATCCACACGATCCGCCTCGTCGGATACGTGATGCGCGAGCAGGAGTGATTTCGCACTTTTCGCTGCGCGCCCGACTCACCTTTGTGGCCGTGGCGATCACACTCGTCGCACTCGTCGCCGCGGACTTCGTCGTCTACACCGAATTCCGGTCGTATCTGTTCGGGCGCGTCGACACGACGCTCGAGAACGCGCACCCCGCGCTCGAAGACGTCGCCGACGAGGCGAACGGATCGATGCCGGGCCACGGCCCGTCCGCTCCAAAGGACGATTCCTACGGAGATCCCGGAGGCGGGCCGGGCTTTGACTCGGGCTTCTGCCAGCTCGGCTCCTCGGTCGCGCCGGGGATGTTCGTCGAAGTTCGAACGCCCAAAGGACGGGTCGTCACCGGAGATGACGGCCGCGAATACTGCAAGGCGTTCGAGATCGGCGAGCAGGAGCTCTCGCAGCCAGAGATCCCGACGAAGATCACGGGCTTGCACCCGAGCTCGGAAAACCGCGCCGAGCTCGTCAGTTACTTCTCGGTACCGGCGCAGTCGGGCAACGGCCCGTCGTACCGCGTCCGGGACTCAACCCTCGACAACGGCGACTACCTCGTGATCGCCGATCCCGTCGGTGACGTCGCGAACTCGATTGGCCGTCTCGTCCGCTTGGAGATCCTCGTCACCGCGGTCGCGTTCTTGTCGGCCCTCGTCATCAGCCTGGTGCTGATCCGTCTCGGGCTGCGCCCGCTGCGCGACGTCGAGCGGACCGCGGATGCGATCACCGGTGGTGATCTCGTTCACCGGGTGCCGAACCCGAACCCGAACACCGAGGTCGGACACGTCGCGGCGGCGCTCAACGTCATGCTCGATCGGATCGAGGTCGCCTTCGAGGATTTGAAGTCCTCAGAAGCGCGCCTTCGCCGCTTCGTCTCGGACGCTTCGCACGAACTGCGCACGCCAATCGCCGCGGTCTCCGCCTACGCCGAGTTGTATCGGCGTGGCGCTTCCGCCGAAAGCGAGGATCTCGCGCGCGTGCTGTCTGGCATCGAGCGGGAGTCCGAGCGTATGGCGCGACTCGTCGAGGACCTCCTCACCTTGGCGCGGCTCGACGAGCATGCGTCGCTCGCGCACGAACCGGTCGAGCTTGTCGGTCTCGCCCACGAGGCGATCGAGACCGCCCGCACCGTCGGGCCCGAGTGGCCCGTCGATCTCGAAGCCAGTGGCCCAGTCGAGATCTCGGGTGATCGCGACGCGCTGCGCAGGGTTATCGATAACTTGCTCTCGAACCTCCGTTCTCACACCCCGCCACAAACCCACGCCACGCTCACGGTGTGCCACCAGGAAGGTGAAGCGATCGTCGAGCTCGCGGACGAAGGCCCGGGGATCAGCGAAGCCGACGCGCGCACGATCTTCGAACGCTTCGTGCGCGTCGATCCGTCGCGGACCCGCACAACCGGTGGTGCCGGGCTTGGTCTCGCGATCGTCTCCTCGGTGGCTCGCGCGCACGGTGGTCGAACGGAAGCCGCTCCGCGACCCGGTGGAGGGGCGATCTTCCGCGTGATCTTTCCGAGCATCGATAGCGAGCTCAGCGGTAGGGCCTAATACCTCCGTGCGTTGCGCCTATGCACGCGCGCAGTGCGTAGTCTGAGCTTGATGCCCGTCACCGCCGATGACGCCGTCGAAGCAACCCTTACGGATAGCTCCCGTTTCGCCGCCGCGCATCCCGAAGCGTGGATGCGGCGAGAAAAGGGCATCGCGGTCGGTTACACGGGCATTCCCGTCGCGATGTTCAACGGCATCATCGTGGAGCGCGCCGATGCAGACCTCGATGTCGCGTCGCAGATGCTCGACGAGATTGCTGCGACTGGTCTTCCCTACAGCGTCGCCGTACGCTCCCATGATCACGTCGCCTTTGTCGAGCTCGCGAGGTCGCACGGCCTGACCGCGAAGATGACGATTCCCCTCATGGTGCTCGAGTCACCAGCACGCATCATCGAGGAATCGCTGCCCGACGGACTGTCGGTCCGCGAGCTGGCGCCAGAAGAGGCCGACGAGCACGCCCAGCTCCTGGCATCGACATTCGAAATGCCGATCGAGCTCGCGAGACAGATGATGGTCGAGGAGACGTTCCGGATCGAAGGCGTGCGCAGCTACGTCGGTGAATTCGGTGGCCGTCCGGTCGCGACCGCGCTCGGGATGACGTTCGGAGATGCCGTCGGGATTCTCAACGTCGGAACCATCGAGGCGGCACGCGGCCGCGGGTTCGGTCGCGCGCTGACGGTCCGTGCGATCAGGGATGGCGTCGCGAACGGGGCGAAGTGGTCGCACCTGCAAGCGAGCTCGGCGGGCTTTTCCGTCTACCGCCGCCTCGGCTTCGAAACGGTCGAGGAATGGAGCAACTACCTTCCCGCCACGGCTGCCAGCAGCTCCTGAGGACCCGCGTCCTTGGCGCTCGGCGAGCGGCGGGAGTCACTACGTGCCGAAGAGGCGGTCACCGAAGTCGCCGAGTCCAGGGACGATGTAGGCGTGATCGTTGAGACCGTCGTCGAGCGCCACGGTGAAAACGTTGAGTGTCGGGTGCGCTTTCGCGAGGTGATCGACTCCCTCCGGCGCCGCGACAACCGATAACAGCGAGACCTGTCCCGCCCCGGCGTCGAAGAGCGCACCTGCCGCCGCGGCGGCGGATCCTCCGGTCGCGAGCATCGGGTCGAGGAGCAGGACGGCGCGTGCTTCGATCGGCGGAAGCTTCGAGTAGTAGAGCGACGGCTCAAAAGTCGCGTGATCGCGCTCGAGTCCGATGTAGCCGACGGGAATCTCGGGGAACAGCTCGGTCACCGCTTCGAGCATGCCGAGGCCGGCGCGCAGGATCGGCACGGCGACGAGGCCCTGCGCGATGTGCTCGCCGGTCGCTTTGGCGATCGGCGTCTCGACCTCGATCGACTCCGTCGGCACCGACCGCGTCGCCTCGAGGCACAGCACGAGCGCGAGACGCTTCGCGAGGATCCGGAAGAGTGGTGGGGGTGTTCGCTTGTCGCGCAACGCGGCGAGCAGCGTCTTCGCGAGCGGGTGGTCGACGACGGTGAGCGCCACCAGTCCCCCTTTTCCTCAGTCGGTGCTGTCAGACGCCGATCGGGTGCCAGACGGTCTTCGTCTCGATGAAAGAGAGCATGCGCCGCGGATTCGGCGGCGCCGTCCAGTCGACCTCGCCATCCGGCGGCCGAAGCACGCGCTTCACGTTCGTCGCCGCCTGTCGTTCGAGTTCCGCGGCGAGCTCGGGCGGCGCGCCGGCGAGGTCGAGCGCGTCGACGTCGCGGTGTTGGGCGATCACCGGCGCGAGCTCGGCGACGTGACCGGTGACGATGTTGACAACGCCGCCCGGCAGGTCCGACGTCGCGAGCACCTCGGCGAGCGTCACCGCAGGCAATGGACGAGCGTCACTCGCGACGACGACCGACGTGTTGCCGGTCGTGATCACCGGGGCAAGGGTGGCGACGAGACCGAGGAACGACGAGTCCTGCGGGGCCAAGACGCCGACGACCCCGGTCGGTTCGGGGACCGAGAAGTCGAAGTACGGGCCGGCGACGGGATTCGACGAACCGGCGATCTGGGCGACCTTGTCCGACCAGCCGGCGTACCAGATGATGCGGTCGATCGCCTCGTCGACGATCGACCGTGCGTCCCCCTTGTCGAGACCTTCGCCCTCGCGCACCGCCGAGACGAACTGGGCGCGCCGGTCCTCGAGCATTTCGCCGACGCGGTAGAGGATCTGGCCGCGCAAATACGCCGTCGCCGCCGACCAGCCGCCGAGCGCGCCGCGCGCCGCGACGACCGCGTCGCGAATGTCTTTTCGCGACCCCCAGGCGACATTGGCGAGGAAGCCGCCGTCGGCGGCGTGGACGATGTAGGAGCGCCCCGACTCAGAACGCGGGAACGCGCCGCCGATGTAGAGCTTGTACGTCTTGTTGACCGCGACGCGAGCTTCAGACATCGAGGTACGCCCCGAGGCCGTGGCGGCCACCCTCGCGGCCGAAGCCCGACTCGCGGTAGCCGCCGAAGGGGCTCGTCGGATCGAAGCGGTTGTAGGTGTTCGCCCAGACGACCCCGGCGCGCAGCTGGCTCGCCATCCAGAGAATCCGGCTGCCCTTTTCGGTCCACACCCCGGCCGAGAGCCCGTAGGTCGTGTTGTTCGCCTTCTTCACCGCTTCTTCGGGGGTGCGGAACGTGAGCACGGAGAGCACCGGTCCGAAGATCTCGTCTCGGGCGATGCGGTGCGCCTGGGAGACCCCGGTGAAGACGGTCGGTGGGAACCAATAGCCCCGCTGGGGCAGCGTGCACGGCGGCGACCAGCGCTCGGCGCCCTCGGACTCGCCGATCGCCGAGAGCTCGCGAATTTTTTGCAACTGCTCGGCTGAGTTGATCGCCCCGATGTCGGTGTTCTTGTCGAGCGGGTCGCCGAGGCGCAGCGTGCCGAGGCGCGTCTTCAACAGCTCGACAACCGCGTCGGCGACCGACTCTTGGACCAAAAGGCGCGACCCGGCGCAGCAGACGTGTCCCTGGTTGAAGAAGATGCCGTTGACGATGCCTTCGATCGCCTGGGTGATCGGCGCGTCCTCAAAGACGACGTTCGCCGCCTTGCCGCCGAGTTCCAACGTGAGGCGCTTGTGCGTCCCGGCAACGGCTCGCTGGATCGCCTTTCCGACTTCGGTCGAACCGGTGAAGGCGACCTTGTCGACACCGCGGTGCGCGACGACGCCGGCACCGGTGTCGCCCGCCCCCGTGACGATGTTGAGGACACCCGGGGGGAGATCGGCCTGGTTGCAGATCTCGGCGAGTAAAAGAGCGCTGAGCGGCGTCGTCTCGGCCGGCTTCAGCACGCAGGTGTTGCCCGCCGCAAGCGCCGGCGCGAGCTTCCAGGCCGCCATCAACAATGGGAAGTTCCAGGGGATGACCTGGCCCGCAACCCCGATCGGCTTCGGGTTGGGTCCGAACCCGGCGTACTCGAGCTTGTCGGCCCAGCCCGCGTAGTAAAAGAAGTGGGCCGCGGCGAGCGGCACGTCGACGTCGCGGGATTCACGGATCGGCTTGCCGTTGTCGAGGCTCTCCAGGACGGCGAGCTCGCGTGAGCGCTCCTGGATGATGCGGGCGATGCGGTAGAGGTACTTCGCCCGGTCGGCGGGGCGCATCGGGCCCCATACCTCCTCGTAGGCGCGGCGTGCGGCGGCAACCGCGCGGTCGATGTCCTGCGGTCCGGCGGCGGAGACCTCGGCGAGAACTTCTTCAGAAGCCGGATTGACCGTTTTGAAGGCGCCGCCGTCGATCGGCTCGACGAACTCGCCGTTGATGAAAAGCCCGTAGGAGTTCTGGATGTTGACGATGGCCCGCGACTCGGGGGCGGGTGCGTACTCGAACTGGGGGCGGTCGACGACCTCGGCCGAGGTGGGCACGGGGTGGTCACTCGATGCTGAAGTCATCGGTCCCCGCGTAGGCGCCGGTGAGCTGCTTGCGCCGCTGCATCAACAGATCGTTCAACAGGCTCGACGCGCCGATACGGAAATGCGCGGCGTCGAGCCAGTCTGAGCCCGCCGTCTCGTTGACGACGACGAGGTATCGGATCGCGTCCTTCGCACTGCGAATCCCACCGGCGACCTTCACGCCGATTTGGATGCCGGTCATCTGCGCGAAGTCGCGCACGGCCTCCAGCATGACGAGCGCGACCGGCAACGTCGCGGCCGGCACCACCTTGCCCGTCGAGGTCTTGATGAAGTCCGCACCCCCCAACATCGCGATCCACGAGGCCCGGCGCACGTTGTCGTAAGTGGCGAGCTCGCCGGTCTCGAGGATCACCTTCAGATGAATCGGTCCGCAGGTCTCCTTCACCGCGCGCACCTCCTCGAGCACCTGCGCGTAGCGACCGGTCAGAAAGGCGCCGCGATCGATGACCATGTCGACCTCGTCGGCTCCGGCTTCGATCGCGTCCTTCACGTCGGCAAGCTTCACGGCGAGCGACGCGCGCCCCGAGGGAAAGGCCGTCGCGACCGCGGCGACTTTGACCTGCGAGCCGACGAGCGAGTGTTTCGCCCCTGCGACGAGGTCGGAATAGACGCAGATCGCGGCGACCGGTGGGACAGACGGGTCCGAGGGGTCGGGCTGGCGGGCCTTGTCGCACAGCGAGAGCACCTTGCCCGGAGTGTCGGCGCCCTCGAGGGTCGTCAGGTCGACCATCGAGATCGCCCGTTCGAGCGCCCAAATCTTCGAGCCCGCCTTGATCGAGCGGGTCGACAACGAGTCGACGCGGGCTTCCGCACCGACCTGGTCCACGCCGGGCAGCCCCTGCAGGTAGCGGCGGAGGGCCGCCTCCGAGCGGACGACGTCGGCGAGGCGGCTGTCGATGAGCGTTCGCGACGGGCGCGTCGTCATGGAGCGGTTCATCTCGGACTCCCGCTCACCTGTGCGTTCGGCGGCGGGGAAGGTGCTCGTCACGGCGTGGCCGGTTCCTCTCCGCATCACCGCACCGGGCGTGCGGCCGCGTTCATCCTACTGACAGGGCCAAAATTGGCTCCGGGCGTCACGGCAGCCGGTAAAAAGCGGGGGTGAGGAATCCGTGGCTCGAGCGCCGGGTGATCGCCTATGCCCACCAGGGCGGGGAGTCCGAGGCACCGTCGTCGACGCTCTACGCGATCGACCGCGCCCTCGGCTTCGGCGCGACCGGCATCGAGCTCGACGTCCACGCGACGAAAGACGGTGAGCTCGTCGTCTGCCACGATCCGACGGTCGACCGGACGACGGACGGGATCGGCACGATCGCAGAGTTGACGCTCGCCGAGCTCCGCCAACTCGACAACGCGTACTGGTTCGTTCCCGGCGAAAAAGCCGTCCACGACCGTGCGGCGGCTGACTACCCCTTGCGCGGCCGCGCCCCGGCTGACCGGCGATTCGGAGTGGCGACGCTTTCTGAGGTGCTCGCGCTCATGGCGGACTGCGCGCTCAACCTCGACATCAAACAGACGGCGCCGGCGATCGTGCCGTACGAAGAGGCGCTGGCCGCGGTGCTGAAGGACTACGCCCGGCCCGATCTCGTCATCGTCGCCTCGTTCCACGATGCGGCGACGGCGCGATTCAAAGCGCTCGCCCCCGGGATCGGGACGTCACCGGGACAGAACGAGGTGACGTCCTTCATCCAATCGGTCGTCAGAGGAGAGGATCCGGATGCGGCGATCGCCAGGCACGTGGCGATCCAGGTTCCGCCGCGAGCCTTCGGCATCGAGCTCGTCACCGAATCCTTCGTCGCGATCGCCCACGAGCACGGCCTTGCGGTCCATGTCTGGACGATCGACGATCCAGAAGAGATCAGGGAGCTTTGTCGACTCGGCGTCGACGCCGTGATGTCGGATCGCCCGTCTGTGCTCGTGCAGACGCTCGCCGAGCTCGATTGTGCGTGGAGGCGATGAGCGAACGTTCAGCCGCGACCGCAGTTCGGCTTCTTGCCGTGATTGGCGTTCTTCTTCTTGCGCAGCTTGCGTTTGACGGTTCGCTTCGACACGGCGGCGAAGTGTACCTGCGAGCCAGGTAGCCTCGAACCGAGATGGAGCGCGTCGGTCTTGTCGGTCTGCCGAACGCCGGCAAGTCGCTGTTGTTCAACGCGCTGACCGGCGGGAACGTCCCGGTGGCGACCCATCCGTTCACAACGACCGAGACCGCGGTCGGCGTCGCGCACGTTCCCGATCACCGGCTGTACGCGCTGGCGAAGATGAGTGCGAGCCGCAAGGTCGTCGAGGCCGCGGTCGAAGTCGTCGACATCGAGGGTCTCGTCGCCGGTGCGGAACACGGCGAGGGACTCGGCAACCGCTTTCTTGCCGGGATCCGTGAAGTCGACGCACTGTGCCTCGTGTTGCGCAGTTTCGCCGATGACGAGGTGAGCGGCGAGCGCGACCCCGTGTCAGCGCTGTCGGTACTCGAGCTCGAGCTGGTTCTCGCCGACTCGGCATCGATCGAAGTGCAGATCACAAAGCAGCAGAAAGCTGCACGCGTGAACGCGTCGCTCGCCGGCGCTGCCGACGCGATGAAGGCCGCCCACTCGGTTCTGCAATCGGGGACTCCGCTCTACCGTTCGGAGCTTTCGAAGGAGACGCGCGACGCGCTCGCGCCGCTCTTTCTGTTGACGAACAAGCCGGTGTTCTGCGTCGTGAACATCGGCGAGGACGAGATCGCGGATACCGAAGCTGTCGTGAAACCTGTCGCGCACGAGCTCGGCGAGCACGCCGAGGTGCTCGCCGTGAGTGTCGCGCTCGAAGCAGAGGCGCGCCTTTTGCACGAATCAGACCGTTCAGAGATGCTCGAGGGGCTCGGTCTCGGCGAGGGCGCGCTTCCGCGAGTCGCCCGCGCGCTCTACGAGACGGTCGGGCGGTGGACGTTCCTCACAACCGGCGAAAAGGAATCGCGCGCCTGGACGTTCCGGCGCGGCGCGAAGGCTCCGGAATGCGCCGGGGTGATCCACTCCGATCTGCAACGTGGCTTCATCCGCGCCGAAGTGATCGCCTGGGACGAGCTGCTGGCGCTCGGATCCTGGCAGTCGGCGAAGGCGGCGGGAAAGATCCGTCTGGAGGGCAAGGACTACGAGGTGAAAGACGGCGATACCCTCGAGATTCGGTTCAACGTTTGAAAAGGGAGTGGTCGCCGAGCGATCGGGCGTCCACGACGACGAGGAGATCTGAGTGGCCTGGCTCCTGCGCGGCGGTGAAGTGCTCGCGAGCCTCGACCTGGCGCGCTCTTGGAAAGACCGGGGAATCGGTCTCGTCGGTCGGCGATCCTTCGAAGGCGCAATGTTGATCGAACCCTGCCGATCGGTGCACACGATCGGGATGCGCTTCCCTCTCGACGTCGCGTTCTTGGATGAGCGCCGCGCCGTCATCGCGATGACGCGGATGGCTCCGATGAGGATCGGACTGCCGCGATTCGCCGCTCGTTCAGTCCTCGAAGCGCAAGGCGGTGCGTTCGAGCGGTGGAACCTTGCGCTCGGAGACACTCTCGAAGTGAAGGAGTGACCGCCGCCGATCGCGTTCGGGTGACGGAGCGGAATTCTGCTCGACTGGCAATCGTCTCCACTCCGATCGGCAACGTCGACGACCTGTCGCGACGCGCCGTCGACGTTCTGTCCTCGGCGGATGCCATTTTTTGCGAGGACACCCGGCACACCGGTCTGCTGCTGACGCGGGTAGGAATCGAGAAACGACGCCTCATTTCGCTCAACGCCCACAACGAAGCGGCACGAATCGCGATGGCGATCGACGCGTTGAGCCGAGGTGAAGACCTCGCGCTCGTGTCCGACGCCGGCACGCCGCTCGTTTCTGATCCCGGCGCCCGACTTTCCGCGGCCGTGATCGATGCCGGATATCCAGTCGTCCCGGTACCCGGACCGTCGGCGGCACTCGCCGCGCTCGTCGTCAGTGGTTTTGACACGAGCCGCTTCGAGTTCTTCGGATTCCTTCCGAAATCTGGACGTGTTCGCACAGATCGCCTCCGGGCGATCGCCGGGTCGACGATCCCGTCGATCATTTTTGAGTCACCAAGGCGCGTCGCGGTGACCCTCGAGGGCCTCGCGGCCGTGGCCGGAGCGGGCCGGCGCGTCGTCGTCGCACGGGAACTGACAAAGCTCTTCGAAGAGGTGTGGCGCGGCTCGCTCAGAGAAGCCGTCGACCGGGCGCGGTCGGTCGAGCCGATCGGGGAGCACGTCTTGGTCATAGAAGGACAGGACGACGCTGGGGTAGTCGACGGAGGGTCGATCCGTGCGTCGCTTGCGGCGCTCGTCGACGCCGGACTTTCGCCAACCGATGCCGTTCGCGCGGTCGAAGTCCTTCTCGGCGTGCCGCACCGGGTCGCGTATGAGCAGCGACTCGCGCTCGAGCGTGCGCCCCGAGTCCCAGGGAAAGCACCGCGTCGGGCAGGGAAGGCGATTAAGGGCTGAACACTACGCTGACCTGGTGCGCGGCACGTTCTACATCACGACGCCGATCTACTACGTCACGGATCGGCCCCACCTCGGCACGGCGTACACGATGGTCCTCGCCGATTCGCTGGCGCGCTGGCATCGCCTCGTCGGCGATGACGTTCGCTTCCTCACAGGGACCGACGAACACGGGTTGAAAGTCGTCCGTGCGGCCGAGGCGGCGGGGAAGACCCCGCAGTCGTGGGTGGACGAGACGAGCGCGTTCTTCTCTGACGCCTGGAGTGCGCTCGGAATCTCGAACGACGACTTCATCCGCACGACCGAGAAGCGTCACGAAGACGCGGTCGCGACGTTCCTGCAGGCGATCTACGACAACGGCTACATCTACAAGGGGATCTACGCCGGATGGTATTGCGTCTCGTGCGAGGCGTACTACCACGAGAACGAGCTCGAAGAGGGCCACCGTTGCCCGATCCACGGCACCCCGGCTGAGTGGCTCACCGAGGAGAACTACTTCTTCGCGCTCTCGCGCCTGTCCGAGCAGCTAACCGAGTGGTACTCCTCGGTACCCGACGCGGTCGTGCCCGAGATCCGCAAGAACGAGGCGCTCGGACTGATCCGCATGGGACTCGACGACGTTTCGATCTCGCGCACCGCGTTCGACTGGGGCGTGCGCGTCCCGTGGGACGAAGAACACGTCGTCTACGTCTGGTTCGACGCGCTGATCAACTACGTCACCGCGGCCGGGTACGGTACCGACGACTCCGTCTTCGCGAAGTGGTGGCCGCACGTCCATCACGTCATCGGCAAAGACATCGTTCGGTTTCACTGTGTGTGGTGGCCGGCGATGTGCATCGCGGCCGGCATCGCACCGCCGCGCCAGGTACTCGCGCACGGATGGCTGCTCGTCGCGGGGGAGAAGATGTCGAAGTCGAAGGCGAACCAGGTCGACCCCGTGGAGCTCGCCGGTGACGTCGGGCTCGATCCGCTCCGCTACCACCTGCTGCGCGACGTCACCTTCGGCAGCGACGGCGAGTTCAGCTACGAGGGATTGATCGAGCGGTACAACGCCGACCTCGCGAACAACCTCGGCAATCTGCTGCAACGCGTCTCGACGGTCGTCCAGCAAAAATCATCAGGTGTCGGGCCGCGGCCGACGCCGGCAGGTTCACACCTTTCGGCGCTCGTCACCGACGCAACGCGGCTGGCGGTCGAAGCCTGGGAGCGTTCGGACCCGAAAGAAGCGCTGGAAGAGACGTGGCGGTTGATCCGCGACGCGAACGCCGAGCTCGAGTCGAGCGAACCGTGGAAGCTGCCGCCAGGCGAAGCCGTCGACGCGATCTTGGGCAACGCCCTCGAAGTGCTGCGGATCGTTGCCGTCCTCGTCGCGCCGGCGATGCCGAGAGCGGCGAAGGAGATCTGGCGTCGGCTGGGGATGCCCGGCGAGGCCGACGAACCCGGCATCGTCGAACGCGGCGCGCTGTGCTGGGGCGGCTATCCGGGCGGGATCGCCGTCGAAAAGGGAGCGCCGCTCTTCCCGCGCCGCCAGACGGCCGCGCCGTGAGCGACGCCGTCGCCGATGACTGCTGGACCGATACGCACTGCCATGTCCAGGCGTCGTATCTGAAGGGGCCGTTGGGCGAAGATCAGGTCTTCTTGCGGGCGAGCGTGGCATCGGTCGGTCGCATTGTCTGCGTCGGCACCGACGTTGTCGCGTCGCTCGAGGCGATCGACCTCGCCCGATCGAGGAGCAAAGCCGGCGCGACGCCGTCGACCTGGGCGACCGTCGGGCTTCATCCCCACGAAGCGTCGCGTGGCCTCGGCCCGGTGCGGCAGCTGCTCGAGAACCAAGCCTCGGTGGATCGCCGACCCGGATCGGTCGTCGCGGTCGGCGAGTGCGGGCTCGACTATTTCTACGAACACTCTCCGCGCGACGCCCAGCGCGCCGTGTTCGCAGAGCAGATCGCGCTCGCTAAGCGGTTTGACCTCGCGCTTGTCGTCCATACCCGCGACGCCTGGGACGACACGGTCGACATCTTGACGGCCGAAGGCGTGCCGGAACGCACGATCATCCACTGCTTCACCGGAGGCATGCCCGAGGCGCAGCGCATGCTTGACCTCGGCGCGTACCTCTCGTTCAGTGGGATCGTCACCTTCAAGAACGCCGATGAGGTCCGCGAGGCCGCGAGGCTCTGTCCGGCTGAGCGTCTGCTCGTCGAGACGGACGCGCCGTTCCTAACCCCGGTTCCTCATCGCGGCCGTCCGAATGAACCGGCCTACGTCGCCATCGTCGGCGCAGCTGTCGCGCATCTGCGCGGTATCGACGGTCGCGAGTTGGCCGCATCGTCGAGTGCGAACGCGGCGAGGGTCTTCAAGCTCGAGCCGTGACGAATTCCCTCGGCTCGCCGCCGATCGGTCGGAACGCGATCCGCCGTCTGCTCGACGAAACCGGGGTCACCCCGAGTCGGCTGCGAGGGCAGAACTTCCTCGCGGATCCGAACACCGCTGAACGCATCGTGCGTCTTGCCGGAGTCGCTCGAGGTGATCACGTCGTCGAGATCGGAGCCGGGCTCGGATCCCTGACGGTGGCGCTCGCATCGACGGGTGCCGACATCGTCGCGGTCGAGGTCGATCATCGCCTCGCGTCGTACCTTTCGGAGCACATGCCCGTGAACGTCAGCGTCGTTCGGGCCGACGCGATGACGAGCGACTGGAATGGGCTACTACGTACGCGCGGTGAATCCCACGACGCCTGGACGCTCGTTGCGAATCTGCCGTACAACGTCGCGACGCCGCTGATCATCGACTTGTTGCGCGATGTCCCGCGCATCGAGCGGATGCTCGTGATGGTCCAGTCCGAAGTCGCCGATCGGCTCGCGAGCGCGCCGGGAAGTCGCGTCTACGGCCCGGCGACCGTGAGACTCGAATACTTCGCGAGGGCGCGCATCGTCGGTCGGGTCCCTCCCGAGGTCTTCTATCCACGTCCGAAGGTCGAGTCCGCGTTGCTTCGCATCGAGCGACGGGACGAGGTCGCGGTCAGCGAAGACGTTGCGACGTACGAAGAGATCGACGCGCTCGTCCGCGCCGGATTCGGTTCGAGACGCAAGATGCTGCGTCGAGCTCTCGGTTCGATGGTGGCGGCCGACGTGTTCGACTGTGCCGGCATCGACCCACAGAGTCGTGCAGAGCAACTCGATGTCGTCGCGTGGGGCAAGCTTGCAGGGTGCCGGAAGTCCACCGCGAGCTCGCGCGCGCCAAGCTGACCCGATCTCTTCGGATTCTTGGCCGTCGATCCGACGGCTACCACACGATCTCGTCGGAGATGGTCACCCTCGAAATCGCCGACGAACTCGAGTTCAAGCCGGGCAACGGACTCGAACTCGTCGATGAGATCGATTGGAGTGGTGGAAACCGCGCAGATCTGGGTGCAGCGATCGGACCTGGCCGCAACCTTGTCGAGGCCGCCCTCGCGCTCGTCGGCCGGGAATCGCACATCCGACTCACGAAGCGGATTCCGCCCGGAGCCGGTCTCGGCGGCGGTTCGGCGGATGCCGCGGCGGTGCTGCGCTGGGCAGGCGAACATGACATGGCCAAGGCGGCGCGCCTCGGCGCGGACGTGCCATTCTGCCTGCGCGGTGGACATGCTCTCGTCGGCGGTGTCGGCGAGATCCTCGACCCGTTGCCGATGGTTGACGCCTCGTACGTCCTTCTCATTCCCGCGATCGCTGTGTCGACGGCCTCGGTCTATGCGGCGTTCGACGAACTCGGCGGGACTCACGGCCGAGGAGCTGCAAACGACCTCGAGGAAGCAGCGCTCGCCGTGCAACCGCGACTCGCCCGCTATCGAGACCTGTTGCGCGACGTGACCGTCCGTGAGCCGCAGCTCGCGGGGAGCGGCGCGACGTGGTTCGTGGAGACGGCGCCGTCGGACGCGATGCGGATGGGGATGGAGGTCCGTTCGGCGGTTGTGGAATCCGGCGCTGCGGCCGCGGTTCTCACGACGCGAACAGCGGGATAGCGCCGATCGAACTCGATCAGGATCGCGAGCGGACCGAAGGTACTGCTCCTAGGCGGAACTACTTCGTGCGCCTCTGCCAGCGCGTGCGCTTCAGCATCTTCTTGTGCTTTTTTTTGCGCATGCGCTTACGGCGTTTTTTGATCAGCGATCCCATGGCGCCGGAGACGTTAGCGGATCGTCGAACAGCCTGATTTTTCGGGCGATTCGTCGCGGAGCAGTCGCGACGCGGCGTCCCGCCGAGCGCTGTGAGGAAGGCGGGATCCGTTCGACTCGATCGGATCCAAAGGGTCAGTTGCCGGAGCGGACCGTCAACGTGTGGTTGGAAGCGATCACGGCAGCCGATTCGGCTGGTGTCGCGACGGCGTGACCGTTCTGGACCATCTGCCACGTGCTGCCGGCGGTGAACGACGATCCGTCGGCCGTCGCCATCGTCATGTTCGTGAAGGTGATCGGGGAGAAGGCGTCGACGAAGGGCTCCGTCGGTGCGCCGGGGTCTTCGACTATCCACTCGGCCGTCCCGGCAGGCCCGGAGTAGCTGACCGGCTGCGACGACTGGTAGGAGGCGCCAGTCGTCTCATCCGTCACCGACCACATCCAGCCGCCGCTCGTCTGCCAGACCGACGCCGAGATCGTGTCTCCGGTGTCCACGGTTCCGAGGGCGTTCGCAGCTCCCGGGTACGACTCCCACCAAGCCTCGTTTTGCTGCTGGCCGCTGAGGCAGTACGAGTAGATGCCGTCCTGGAAGAGCAGCTTCGTGCCTGGCCCGGACGACTCGGCACCGTCGACTCCGACCCAAGTGCCGAGCCAAGAAATGCCAGATCCGCAGGTGACCGACGGCACTGTCCAGGTCGCGGATACCGCCGTGGCAGGGGAGTCGATCGTCGAGACATATCCCGCCCAGCTCGATGATTGCTGAGCATTCGCCGTCGGGGTGATGGAATTCGTGGAGGTGTCGCTCGTCAAAGGGCCGGTCGATGACTGCGAGGCTCGTGACGAAGGCTTCTCGGTCGAGTGGTGAACGTGCAGGTGGATCGTGAGGTTGCGGGCGACGATGCCTCCGAAGCGATTCTTGGCGATTAGCCGAAGCCGCGCCAGGTGCGCAGACGTAGCGAGGTTCGGACCGAAGCGAATTCGCTCCGTGAACCGCCCGTTCGCGCAGGAGCGCCAACGCCTCGAGAAGTGCGCCCGCACCTCGCTGCGATGGGCGAGGACGAGACGGCAACTCGTCGAGTTTTCGACCTGCGCTCTCACCAAGACGCTCTCACCGCGCCACGAAAGATCGATGGCGCGTGTGTGGACTGAGATGAACGCCGGCGGGATGTTCTCCCGACCGATGGCGCCAGCGGGAAGGACGAACGCGGCCCCGAGTGCCATCGCGAGCGCGATTCCGGCGCTGAAGGTGATCAGGTGACGCCGCCGTGAACGAGTCGGCGCGATCGCGGTTGCGCGGGTGCGCCCTGATTCGTCCTCGTCGGTACTCGCCGACTCGCACCGCCCCGTTCGTCCTATTCGAGCACTCATTGTCAGTGGTAGCCTTGCCACTGAGAGTGGTTACTTCAACGCCAAAAGTGCTCAAATCGCTACATAGTGCGGTTGGATCAACGCTGATGCGGTTGAGTCAGCGCCGCTCGTACGGGCCGGTGTCTCTGCCGACCGACCGGCTGTGTCTTAGCGGATGGTTGCGAAGGGAGGCAGGCGCCGCGGTGCGCAAAGACAGGCGCGCGCGAGAGATCGTGACGCGGTTTCCGCCTAAACATCAGCTGGGCCGTCGGCCCCGTTCGGCGTTTTGCTGATTCGCGCCAGACAGTTAGGCGCGGCGCGTCCTCTTACGCATTCGGTGCCTGGCGCGCTCGCCGATCGCGATGAGTCCCGCTCCGACTGCGAGGATGGCGATCTCGTAGGGACGCGAACCCGCCCACGGTTCGCCGGTGTGTGGTGCCGTTGCCATCGGGACCGCCTTTGGCAGCCCAACCACCTTCACTGTGACCGTGTTCGTGCGGCACGGCGCCGAAGTCCCGCAAGTCGAGGCACCTGTGCTCGAGTACAGAGCGGAGTTTGGGATCACCTCATTGTTCGAGTCGCTCTTGTTGAGCGTGACCGAGAAGGTCACCGTCGCCGCCCCTCCGGCATCGATCGTCAGCCCCGTAAAGGAGACGACGCCACTGGCTTCCGACGCTGTACAGCCATGGGCGCCGTGGCAATCCGCCGATCCAGCCACGTAGGTCGTCCCCGTCGGAACGTGATCCGTGACGCGCACTCCGGTCGCCGCCGCGGTGCCGGAGTTCGTCAACTTGATGAGGTATTCGACCGTCGAACCCTGTGTGACTGTCGAACCCGGCGCCGGCACCGAGGACTTTGTTGCCTTCAACTTCGGCGTGCCCGACGGAGTGCTGGGCGGGCTGGTCGACGGGGTGCCCGATGGAGGCGACGTGCCCGGTGGCGGCGAGGTGCCCGGTGGCGGCGAGGTGGCAGGTGGCGCCGCCGGCAAGTTGACGGTGAACGGCTCGCAAGGGCTCGGCCCCCCGTATATGTAGTCGCTTGGCTCGCCGGAGTACGTGGCTTGGAAGCTGTAGCTGCCGGCGGTGAGCGGGCCGGTCGCCTGCGAGTTCGGGACTGAGCCGTTCGCGTTGAGCGTCACCGTTTGCGGCCAGGTGTTGCCGTTCAGGCTCGTGACGGCGCCACCGCTTGAGCAGGTGCCGTTTGCGAACAGGGCGTAGCTCACCGTCGTCGGGGCGTTCGGAGTGGCGGCAGTCGACACCTTCGAGGTGTCGTAGGCAGACGCGCCGACGACCTCGGTGTTGGTCCAGGCCGCGTTCGTCGAGGCGTCGTCAACGACGGTCGAGGTTGACGTGACCGCTCCAGAGGGTGCCGCGAAGAGCGCGATCGGCGTGACGATGGTCGCCGCCAGCAACGCGACGATTGCCGCGGGTCTCCACAACCTTCGAGCGAGATCCTTCATGGCTTAACACGACCCCTTCGCACACTCGGCGACAATGAAAAGCATCGGTTTCGCCATTCCCTCCACCGCCCAACGTGGCGACCACATGGTCGGGCGGTTTCAACGGGTCGCATGGCACTGCATGGAACCACACGCCAGCCCCATCGACGTGTGACGAAAACCTCTTTCTCCTTGCTCGACTGGATGCGCCCTCCGAGCGCACCGGCGAGTTCTAATTAAACGCCTACTACGGCCAAATCATAATCTTGGCTCGGTGCAGTTGAGCCAAGCGGACTAGTCTGATTTGGGTGTTTCCAAGGACTGATCGTGAGCCGTTGAACACGATTAGTGCCGTTGAACACGATCAGTAGCGGATCCTTTACTTACAGGGATCGGTGGGCGATCGGTACCCGCACCGATCGCGGGTCGTTCGAGCAGCGGCACGTCTGACCGAACGTGGGGTATTCGAGTCCGAGAGTCGTCGACTTCCACACCGGCAGCGGTCACCGTGGTGACCGCGTCAGCTCGTTAGATCGCCAACTTGAGCACGTTTCGGTCGGGCGTTCGAGTTAGACGCGGTTCATCGCCCACGACGAGATGTAGAGCGTGTGGTGGCGGATCGTCTGGAGCACCGTGACCGAGTACTCGCCTCCTCCGACACTGAGGGTGTCGGTGAGGAGGACCTTGGTCGACGTCGTCCCGTAGGCGGTCACCGTCACGTTCAGCCCGCCGTTGTATCCGGGGTTGCCCGAGCCGACGAGCGGGGAAGGGGCAGAAACGCCCGGTGCGAGATCCCGCCACCAGTCGAGGCGATTCTCGTTCAGCGCGCGGACGGCGGCGATGAACGAATCAACCGCTGAGTCCTGGACGAGCAACGGGCTCGTCGTTTGCCCCCACGCCGCGTTGGGCTTGCCGTTCAGCGCGAAGCTCCCCATTGGCACCGAGTAGGTGGAAAGCGTGATCCCCTGGGCGGAAAGCGCCGGGGGGGCGGGGACCGCCGGTGGTGGGGTCACCCCGGGGTAGGTAGTGAGCGCCGAATTCGTCGAACGTGTGCCGACGATGACCGCCGACAGCACGTAGCGATCCGGTGTGTACCACAGCGCGTTCGTCGGCCAGCAGGTGACGAGTGTCAGCGAGGGATTCGGCGTGTTGTAGACGGGTGCGCCGGCAGCGACGACCGAGTGGCTCTCGACGCGGAAGTAATAGGTCTTGCACGGCGTGACGTAGAGCACCTCGTCGCCGACCTTCAAGAGCTGGAGGTTCTCAAAGTAGCTGACATCGTGCGCGACGAGCACCGAAGTTCCGACCGATCCTGGCCATACCGAATAGGGGTTGTGGCCTACGGCGACGTTCAGCTGGGCGTCGTTCTCGTTCTGTTCGACCGGGGCGACGACACCGAGCTTCGGGATCTCCAGGAGCCCTTGGACGAGGTGTTGTTTCGAGGAAGACGACTTGCACGAGACGAGGACGCCGCTCGAGGGTTTCACCGAGCGTGATAACGGCGCAGCGAGGTTGTTCTCCTTCAAGAACTCGCGCACGAGCGCGTGACCGACGCGGTTAGATCGCGCCGTCCAAGCCCAGGCGTAGGCCTGCCAGGCGCCGACGCCCAAGACGAGCAAAAGGCCGGCGGCGATGATCACCCGATAGCGCCACCGCTTTGGCAAACGACTAGAGAGAGCGCCGCGACGCGCATAAAGGAGTGTCATCTCGAACGAATCTTGCGCACCGGTGCCAGAGAGCGCGAGCGCCGCGGAGCGTGGGATCCCCGGTCCGATCGGACCGGGGATCCCACCACCCTTCTTCACTTCCGAACCGCTTCTATCAACATGCCGCCTTGATTATGCACGGCGAGTTGCCCGACGCAACCGGCGCCGGGAGCGCTCTCCGAAGCCGAGCAGACCCGCACCGAGGACGAGGACGGCGATCTCGTAGGGCCGAGAGCCCGCAAACGGCTCACCGGTGTGCGGCTTCGTCGCCTCGGGGACCGCCTTCGGCAGCGCGACCATCACCTTCAGCTTCACGTTCACCTTCACCGTGTTCGTGTTGCACGTCGTCGCCGAGCAGCTTGGCGTGCCCTTGTTCGAGAACAGGGCGACGTTCGGGATCACCTGACCATTGGTGTCGTTCTTGTTCACGGTGACCTTGAAGGACACCGTCGCGGACGTACCAGCATTGATGGTCAGCCCTGTCCATGAGACGACGTTCCCGCTCTCCGTCGCCGTGCAACCAGTGTCGCCGTGGCAGCTAGCCGATCCCGCCACGTAGGTGGTGTCTGTCGGAACGCGGTCGGTCACGTTTACTCCGGTCGCCGCTGCGGTGCCGGAGTTCGTCAGCTTCACGAGGTACTCGACGACAGAGCCCAGCTTGACAATCGAACCGGGCTTCGGAATGGAGTCCTTCGTCGCCGTCAACTTCGGGCTGCCCTTCGGTGGTGCCGGTGGCAGGGTCACGCTGAAGCATTCGGTCGAGTCCGGCGTGCCCGACAAGTTGTCCGACGAACCGTTGTAGTTCGTGTCGCCGCTGTAGACCGCCGAGAAGCAGTAGCTTCCGGCAGCGGTCGGCGTGTATGCGGGAGACGTCGCGGTGTTCGTATCTCCAGAGCCCGCACCGAGCGTTACCGGGTTTGTGCCCGCAACCAAGTTGGCGGAGTCCGCCGCGCACGTGCCGGTCTGAGCCGTCGCCGACGAGACCAGACAGAGGTAGAACGAGACGGTCCCCGTCGGTGTCGGCAGCCCGGTACCCGGGGTCGGACCGCTGACCGTCGCTGTGTCGGTTACGGTGGCCCCCGAGCCGAGCGTGACGCTGCTCGTCGAAGCGGTCGTCTCCGTGGTCGTGCTGGCGGGACTCACGACGAGCGTTTCGTCGCCACACGTGCTGAGCGCCGACATGTTGCTCGAGTCACCGGAGTAGAACGCCTGCCAGTAGTAAGTGCCTGCCTGGTTGAAGGTGACCGACGCCGAGTTCGGCACGACGCCTTTGGTCACCGTGACGACAGCCGGCTGTCCGCTGATCTGGGTCGTCGCCGCGGTCGAGCAGTTGCTGTTCGTGTAGACGGTGTAGGTCACGGTCCCGCCGGCGTTGGCGGTCGCGCCGGAAAGCGTCGCCGTGTCGTTGACCGATTGGCCGATGTTGATCGAGCCTGACGAGAGCGCAGTCGTGATCGAAGGCCCTGCCTTGTTCACGACGAGCGTTTCGGTGGAACAGCCCGAGATCGCCCCGGCGTTGTTGCTGTCACCGGAGTAGAACGCCTGCCAGTAGTAAGTGCCTGCCTGGTTGAAGGTGACCGACGCCGAGTTCGGCACGACGCCTCCGGTCACCGTGACGACAGGCGGCTGTCCGCTGATCTGGGTCGTCGCCGCGGTCGAGCAGTTGCTGTTCGTGTAGACGGTGTAGGTCACCGTCCCGCCCGCGTTCGAGCTCGCCCCACTAAGTGTCGCCGTGTCGTGGACGGAGCCACCTATGGCGATGGATGAACCGGGCGAGAGCGCAGTCGTGATCGAAGGCCCTGCCTTGTTCACGACGAGCGTTTCGGTGGAACAGCCCGAGATCGCCCCGGCGTTGTTGCTGTCACCGGAGTAGAACGCCTGCCAGTAGTAAGTGCCTGCCTGGTTGAAGGTGACCGACGCCGAGTTCGGCACGACGCCTCCGGTCACCGTGACGACAGGCGGCTGTCCGCTGATCTGGGTCGTCGCCGCGGTCGAGCAGTTGCTGTTCGTGTAGACGGTGTAGGTCACCGTCCCGCCGGCGTTGGCGGTCGCGCCGGAAAGCGTCGCCGTGTCGTTGACCGATTGGCCGATGTTGATCGAGCCTGACGAGAGCGCAGTCGTGATCGAAGGCCCTGCCTTGTTCACGACGAGCGTTTCGGTGGAACACGTGCTGACCGTCGCGTAGTCGTCGCTGTCGCCGGAGTAGGACGCCTGCCAGTAGTAAGTGCCTGCTTGGTTGAAGGTCACCGACGCCGAGTTCGGCACGACGCCTTTGGTCACCGTGACCGCAGCCGGCTGTCCGCTGATCTGGGACGTCGCCTTCGTCGAGCAGTTGCTGTTCGTGTAGACGGTGTAGGTCACCGTCCCGCCCACGTTCGAGCTCGCCCCACTAAGCGTCGCCGTGTCGTGGACGGACGTTCCGACCGTGATGGGAGAACTTGGCGATAGCGCGGTCGCGATCGAAGGGGAACAGCAAGCGCCAGATGTCGCCGCGTTCACGGCGAGAACCACGATCACAGCGAGCACGCTCGCTGTCGAAAACGTGACGATCGTTCTCCGGAACCTACGAACGAGATCCTTCATGGCTTAACACGACCCTTTCGCACACTTGCTGGATACGAGAAGCGTCGGTTTCGCCACTCCCTCCACCGCTCAACGAGGCGACCAGATGGTCAAGCGGTTTCAACGGGACGCACCACACTTGCTCAGCACACGCCGACGAATTGTCGACACGTTCAAAGCGCCCTGTTTCTCTTGCTTTAATTGGAGGCGCCTCCCGGCACGTCGTCGAACTGTTGCTTGATCACTTGCTACAAGACAAACAGTAATGACGCGACCGTCGAGCTTCGATGGCGTGAACGAATCAGATTTTGCAAGTCTCGTGGACTGTTAGTGATGCACTAAACACGATGAGTAGTGTTTGTGGTGCGTCGAACACGGCGAGTAGTGGGCAATGATCAACGATGAATCGCGTCGCATCGTGTTCGCGCGGCGGTGTGACGGATGAACTCGTGTGCAAATGTCCGGACGGGATCGACGAATAGAAGATGAGGATCGCACCCAGATGGACCGAACTAAGTCCGGAAACCGATGACGGGGGCCTGGTCGGTCAGATAGGGGCGGGATGCGGTCCGGTGCGCTTCTTCGAGACGACGTGGTGCTTGGTGCGCGACCATCTTGTGGACGGAATGTGTCCGTGGTCGCCGGACGTGCGAACGGGTCCCCCGAACCCCTTGGCGGGTAGTTCAATCGGCAGAACGCCTGACTTTGGATCAGGAGGTTGGAGGTTCGAGCCCTCCCCCGCCAGCTTTGAGGTGTAAGAGTCCGGACCGCATCTACGCCGCCAACGTTGATCTCGCCTCGAAGGTTGGTTGCGAACCCGGCTGTCTGAAGTCGGGCACATGGTCGCATGACGGCGAATTGAGAAAGCCCTTCTTAGGACGATTGGCGTCCCGCCATCCAGTGTCGCTCCAATATGTTTGGGAAGCACGGCCGTGGCACGTCGTGAGGTTCGCGGAGGGTTCCTGTGAGCATCGTCGATAGACGGGACGGATCGATCGATATCGCGGTCTCGGTTCGCGATCTCATGAAGGCTTACGAAGGCATACCGGCGGTGCGGGGCGTCGATTTCGACATATATAGGGGTGAGATCTTCGCCCTTCTCGGTCCGAACGGCGCCGGAAAGACGACGACGGTCGAGATCCTCGAGGGTTATCGCAGTCGCGACCAGGGCGAGGTCTCCGTTTTGGGTTTCGACCCCGGAAAGCATGCAGACCGGATCCGCCCGCTCATCGGGATTGTCCTGCAGTCGACGGGGGTCGACCGCTACCTGACCGTCAAAGAAACGGTCGCGATGTATGCGAGTTTTTATCCCCATCCTCGACCGGTCGACGAGGTGATCTCCCTCGTCGGACTGGACGAAAAACGAGACGCCCGTGTGCTCAAGCTCTCAGGGGGACAGCAGCGCCGTCTCGACGTCGCCATCGCGCTCGCCGGGGATCCGGACCTTTTGTTCCTCGACGAGCCGACGACGGGATTTGATCCCTCAGCGCGCCGCGAAGCGTGGGAGATCGTGAAGCACCTTTCGCAGCTCGGAAAGACCGTCCTCCTCACGACTCACTACATGGATGAGGCGCAGTACCTCGCTGATCGGGTTGCGGTGATCGCGTCGGGGAGGATTGTCGCGACGGGGACGCCGCAGACGATCGGCGGTCGTGACTCGAGCCGCCAAACACTGCGCTTCCGATTTGGCGACAGCGCCGGGCTTCCCGCTTCGTTTGGAGCACGATCCCTCGGCGACGGCGTGCTCGAGATCGAACCCGTCGATTTCACGAAAACGATCCACGAATTGACCGGCTGGGCTATCGATAACGGCGTCGCGCTCGAGACGCTGGACATCGTGCGCCCGAGCCTCGAAGACATCTACCTCGAGCTCACCGGCGCGGTGGCGGCGACAGAGACACCGCCGATTGCGCGCACTTCGAGGCGTGAAAGGAGGCGGCGATGAAAGGAGTACGCCTTTTTGCCTCGCAGGTCGGCTACATGAACAAGTCGTTCTGGCGAAACCCCGCAGCTGCCTTTTTCACTTTCGCATTCCCGTTGATGTTCCTCGTCATCTTCACGGCGTTGTTGCACTTCAAGGTGCACCTCGCCAACAGAACGGTGAGCGCCGGGACGTACTACGTCGCGGCGATGGCAGCGTTTGCCGTGATCACTGCTTGCTACACGAATATTGCGACATACATGACCTTCCAGCGCGATCTCGGCGTCTTGAAACGGACGAGGGGCACGCCGTTGCCGAGCGGCTACTACCTCGGCGCGAAGGTTGTGCACGCGTTGTTGATCGCCATCTTGCTCGTCGTCATCACGGCTGCATTCGGTCGCGTCTTCTACCAAGCCGACATCCCGACCGGTATGACGCTGTTGCGATTCCTCGTCATGCTCGTTGTCGGAGCGGCGGCCTTCTCGGCGCTCGCTCTCGCCATCACGAGCGTCGTCCCGAACGCGGACGCCGCGCCGGCGGTGATCAACGCGTCGATCCTCCCGCTGCTCTTTTTGTCAGGGATCTTCGTCCCGCTCGGCAGCAACGCGCCCTCATGGATTCACTGGGTGGCGAAGATCTTCCCCGTATGGCACTTCGCCGGCGCAATGCAGGCCGGATTCTTGGGGACGTCATTTGACTGGACGGACGTGCTGATCGTCGCCGCTTGGGGCTTAGCCGGGCTTGTCTTCGCGATTCGCCGCTTCACGTGGGAACCTCGCACCTGACTGCGACCGCGACAGCTGACGACAAAAGGACGCGATGCGACTACTGCGGGTTGGGCCCCTTGGGCACGAGCGGCTCTGTGGGTTCGACGAGCTCGGTGAAGTCCGCGACCTTTCGTCGCTCGGCGGCTACATCGACGCAGCATTCTTGACAACTGGCGGGCTCGAAGACGCGCGCAACCTCCTCGCTGAGACGACGTTGCCGAAGGTTGCAATCGAAGGGGAGCGGATCGGCCCGCCGATCGATCGTCCGGGCAAGATCGTCTGTGTCGGAGTGAACTACCGCGCGCACGCCGAGGAGACCCGGGCGCGCGAACCGAAGGAACCGATCCTTTTTTTGAAGGCGTCGAACGCGATCATCGGTCCGAACGACGACATCATGATCCCTCGGCACTCGACAAAAACCGACTGGGAGGTCGAACTTGCGGTCGTGATCGGCGCTCAGGCGCGCTATCTTGAGTCGCCGGCGGAGTCGGCATCGGTGATCGCCGGCTATTCGATCTCCAACGACGTGTCCGAACGCGAGTTCCAGATCGAGCGCGGCGGACAGTGGACGAAAGGGAAGAGCTGTGAGACGTTCAACCCCTTCGGGCCCTTCCTCGTCACCAAGGACGAGGTGCCTGACCCCCAGTTGATCCGACTTCGGCTCGCGGTGAACGGCATCGAGCGTCAGAACGCGTCGACCGCGGACATGATCTTCCCGGTCGATCACCTCATCTGGTACATCAGCCAGTTCATGGTGCTTGAGCCGGGCGACATCGTCAACACCGGAACTCCGGCAGGTGTCGCGCTCGGCAACCCCGAGGAGCCCTACCTGAAGGCGGGTGACATCGTCGAGCTCGAGGCGGAGGGCCTCGGCGGCCACCGCTGCCGCGTCGTTCAAGCGTGAGCACATATACCGCGCGACGCGCGGCCTCCTAACGCCGCAGCGAGCCAGTTGACGCGATGACCAGCATCGCGCCGGTGAGTCTCAGGACGACTTCGTGGCCTGCTTCGATTTCTTTGCGGCGCGCTTTTCCTTGAGCGAGCGCCCCGGTTTCTTGGTGTTTGTCTGTTTCGGCGACTTGTCCCCCATGGATCCCCCTCGTGGTCAATCGCGACCCCGCGATTCTCGCGTACGCCGCACCGCGCTGCGCGTTCGCTCGCGAATCCCGATCAGATCGCTCGTATGTAGACCAGGATGCCGAGCAGCAGGATGACAGTTCCCGCGACCGGGACAAGCGCCGCCCGCGTGGCGCGGGTGGCAAGCCGGATCCCGCCGACGATCGCAAGCAGCGCGCCGATGACGATGGCGACGATCCCCGCCACATGGTGCTTATCGATGTGCGCCAGCACCACGGCGAGCGATCGGGGTTCGAACATGAGTCCTCCCTGTCATCGGAGCGGCGGCACGACAGTAGCGAGTCGGCGCGGCCGCGATCTGAGTGCATCGGATGCGGTCGAGGTCCGTGAGACGATCGGGCGTAACGGAAGGTCTTTACCTCGACGATGACGCAGCTCCGCCTACGATCCCCCCGGCCGATGGCGGCTCGATCCTGCTGAATCCGACCGAGCGAAGGGACCCCCCGTGCACCACGCGATCTACCACATGAATTTCTTCCAAGCCGTCGTCATCGGGCTGGTCCAGGGTCTCACCGAACTGTTCCCGATTTCGAGCCTCGGCCACACCGTCTTGATCCCGTCGTGGATCGGTGGAACCTGGGCGACGCTTGTCCGGCAGGAATCCGAGGCCGAGAGCCCGTATCTCGCCTTCGTCGTCGGCCTTCATCTCGCGACGGCGATCGTCCTGCTCGGCTTCTACGCCCGCGAGTGGGTTCGTTTGATCGTCGGCTGGTTCCGTTCGCTCGGCCGGCGTCGCGTCGTCTCGGACGAGGAGCGCCTCGCCTGGCTAATCGTGATCGCAACCGTTCCGGTCGGGGCGATCGGCGTCGCCTTCGAGCACCAGTTTCGAGTTCTCTTCGCGAAGCCCGTAGCCGCGGCTGCGTTCTTGATGGTGAACGGCGTCATCCTTTTTGCGGGCGAATGGAACAGGCGAAGCCGTGGTGCGGAAGCGGACCCGACGACGCCAACGAGCGGGGGGCCGTTCCGGAACCGGCCGATCGTGCCGATGGATGCCGCTGCCGAAAGCGAACTCTCGCGCATCGGATTTACCTCGGCCGCCGTGATCGGTGCGTCTCAGGCGCTTGCATTGCTCGCCGGAATCAGCCGAGAGGGAGTCGCGATGGTGGGCGGGCTGTTCCGTGGTCTCAACAACGAGAACGCGATGCGTTTCGCGTTCCTCTTGTCGACGCCGGTGATCTTCTCCGCAGGGTTATTGAAAGTCCCGGACCTGATGGGGTCGCTCGGCGACGGCATCCGCTACCAGGTGCTCGCGGGTTCGGCCGCTGCCGCAGCGACGTCGCTCTTCGCCGTCATTTTCCTGTCGCGTTACTTCAAGACCCGCACACTCGTGCCGTTCGCCGTGTACTCGCTGCTCTTCGGCTTCGCGTCGGTGATCCGATTCGGCGTGTTCTGAGAAGGAGTCGGCTTCTCGTCATCGATCCGTCCCGCGATGTTCCTCTTTCTCCCGGTGGTCGTCACGCAACGAGGCGAGGTAGGCGTTGTACTGCGCAAGCGCGGCGTCGTCTGATTCTTCGTCCTCTTCGTGGTGGCGGTGTCGCGCGATCCTTGAAGGAGCGCGCCGAACGACCCCGAGCGCGGCCGAGTCTTCGTCGTGGATGAGCCGCCACCACACGAAAACGGCATATCCCGCGAAGAACGGCCATTCGAACGTGTAGGCCCAGCTCAAGTCGTTGCCCCCGAGAGCGCGGTGCAGCTGCCACCAGCCGAGCTCGAGGAAGCCGGGGAACGCGAAGGCAAGGGTGAAATGGAGACCAATCGCCCGCTTCGTCCACCACATCGTCCTCGCGGGCCGAGCGCGTTCGAGCGAGGCTTCAGCGGGAGATGACGACGCGGAAGGTCTCGGCAAGTCGTCCATTATCGAGCCCCATCTGCTGCGCGTTGCGCTCCAGCCGAGAGCGCACCATGCCCGCGAGGTCCTCAGTATTGCCAACTTGGCTCGCGTGGCACTTCAACGCGGCGATCTTGCGATCGAAAGCGTGGGTGACGTCGACCGCGACGTTCGGGTCCCGATGGCCGACGACCCACAGTTCGCTCACGGTGAACGGCTCAAGTCCTTCGTCGAGCAGTTCGGGGTGGGCGAAGGCGTTGCGGGCGTCGGGATAGACGGCTCGGACCGCCGCTTCTCCGGTCGCGAGGTGGTCGGGATGGCTGGCTGCGAGAAAGTCCCATCGGCGTTCGGGGGACTGGCAGACGACCCGGTCTGGCCGGAATCGCCGGATCGCTCGGCTGATGTCCCGCCGGAGTTCTCGCGTCGTTTCGACCTGGCCGTCTGGGTAGCCGAGGAATTCGACGCGATCGACGCCGAGGGATTTCGCGGCCGCCGTCTGCTCCTCGCGGCGTGTCGCGGCTAGCTCCCGGCGGTCGATATTCGGATCTTGCGAGCCGGCGTCCCCGTCGGTGACGACAAGGTAGGTGACTTCAAGGCCGGCGTCGGCCCACAGAGACACCGTCGCGCCCGCACCGAACTCGGCGTCGTCGGGGTGCGCTGCGACGAGGAGCACCCGCTCGATTCCGCGAGTGTGCTCGTCGAGCGCGATCGCTCCCTCCGGCGTGCTCATCGGTCTTATCCAATCGTTCGACACGTACTCGAGCCCCTTCTCATGCCGGCACAACGGATCCGATACCGCTCGCGGGGATCCGCGGATTCGTGCGATGTCGTCGGTACGCTGCGCGCCGTGCACAGCTTTGATTCGGCGTCACTCGCGACGCCAATGAGACTGGGAGGTCGCGATGGACGGGAATTTTGACGGGAGCCAGATCCGATCCCAGGCGATCGCCGACACCGACCACGCACTCACCGAGGCACATGCGCTCTTGGAGCGCGCCGAGGCCGAACTGCGCGAGATCGAACTCGCGATCAGCCGCTTCGGATTGGGGGACGAAACGCGCTGCGAGGTGTGCGGCGTGCCCGTCGAAGGGGATCGGGACGCGCCAGCGCCGCGCTGCGCGGAGCACGCGTCGGCGACCTGAGCGCAGAGCCGCGGCCCCAGGCGCGAGGTCGGTCCTCAGGCCTTCTTCGTCTCCTTGAAAATCCGGTCGATCTCAGCTATCCCGCTGAGCAGCCGATCGGCGACGGCGGTGTCGGTCGTCTTTTTCGACTCCCCGGCCGCCTTCGTCGTCGTCCAGAACAGCTCGTGCAGCTCGGGGAACTTCTCCGCGTGCTCCGGCTTGAAGTAGTCGGTCCAGAGAACCCACAGGTGGTGCTTGACGAGCTCGGCACGCTCCTCTTTGATCATGATCGCGCGCTCTTTGAATTCGTGGTCGTCCGACGCGTTGTGCTTCTCCATGCAGGCTTTCACCGCCTCGGCTTCGATGCGCGCCTGGGCGGGGTCGTAGATGCCGCAGGGCAAGTCGCAGTGCGCGTGTGCCGTACGGGGCGAGGAAGCCCGGTCGGCGAAGGCGAGCAGACGTGACGTGAGGGTCATTGCACGGCTCCTTGGATCGCTCGATGTACGCGGCGCGCATTTCCAGCCCGAAACAGCCTTGGCGCGCGACCGTTTCCACCTTAGCGAGCAGGTTGGAGAACGCCATATTCGACGCCGACCGATCGCAGAACTCGCTCGCTGGCTCCGCGTCCCGGCGCGCGTCGCGATCTCGGGACCGAGCATGTTGCCGACGCTCGCGCCGGGCGACCACCTACTCGTCCGTCGGACCCGACGTGCGCAAGCCGACGACCTCGTTGTCTTTTTCGATCCGGAGGCCCCGAACCGCCTCGTCGTAAAACGCGTCGTCGCGGCGCACCCCGAGGGTCTCGAGGTGACAGGTGACAATCCCGGCGCGAGCCGGGACAGCAAGGACTTCGGTCTCGTGCCTTTCGAGCTCCTGCTCGGCGTGGCGTGGTATCGGTATACGCCGACGAGGAGCGCTGGTCGAATTCGCTGAGTGTGAAGCCGAGGCCAGGATGTTGTGCCGATAACCTCGCCGGACATGCCACGGCTCGCGGTGCTGTCGATGCACACCTCACCGCTCGCTCAGCCCGGAACCGGCGACGGCGGGGGAATGAACGTCTATGTGCGCGAGCTCTCTTCGTCGCTCGCTCGTGCCGGCCTCGCCTGTGACGTCTACACGCGCGCCGATTCGGAGGAGTTCGTGCCGATCGTCGAGGTCGAGCCTGGACTGACCGTTCACCGGGTCGAAGCCGGACCGCTCGAACCGGTCGAGAAGAGCGCCCTGTTCGAGTTCACGGGGATCTTCGCCGACGCCGTCGCGGCGCGCATCGACGCGATGGACGCGATCGGAGTTCCGCGACCTGACGCGATCCACGCGAACTACTGGCTTTCCGGAATCGCCGGTCACACGCTCAAGCACGAGCTCGGCATCCCGCTCGTCTCGACGTTCCACACTCTCGATCGCGTGAAAGCAGAGGCGAGTCCCGAAGAGTTCGATTCGTTCGAACCGGAACGCCGCTCTCGTGCGGAGGCGCAGGTCATTGGCTGTTCCGATGCCGTTCTCGCCTCGTGCGCGGTCGAGGTCGACCAGCTCGTCGATCTCTATGGCGCCGATCCCGCTCGTGTCGAGATCGTCGCACCCGGTGTCGATCACGCGTTCTTCTCTCCCGGCGACCAAACCCAGGCGCGGCGCGCGCTCTCGTTGCCGATCGACGATCGGCTCGTGCTCTTCGTCGGACGCCTGCAGCCGCTGAAGGCGGCCGACGTGGCGCTCGACGTCGTCGCGGCGATCGTCGGACGCGGAGAAATCGACGCGCGACTGGTGGTCGTCGGCGGACCGAGCGGTCCGCGCGGGGAAGAAGAGGTCGCCGGTCTTCACAAACACGTCGCAGAGCTCGGGATCGCGGACCGTGTCGCCTTCGTCCCGCCCCAGCTCCACGAGCGGCTCTCGACGTTCTACCGGGCGGCGGACGTCTGCGTCGTTCCGAGCCGGTCGGAGTCGTTCGGCCTCGTGGCATTGGAGGCCGCGGCCTGCGGGATCCCGGTCGTCGCCTCGGCTGTTGGTGGGTTGACGACGCTCGTCGAACATCAATCGACGGGATTCTTAGTCGAGGGTCGCGACCCGGGGCGGTTCGCCCGCTACGTCGAGCGCCTGCTCATCGACGCCGACCTGCGCCGATGCTTCGGGGAGGCGGCGTCCAATCGCGCCCGCTCTTACACCTGGCCGATCGCCGCGGCACGGCTTCGGCGCATCTACCAGGACCTCACCGCTCGTTCACTCGTCGAGTGCCGCTAGCAAAGGTTTGCGAGTCACCGGCAATAGCCAATTCCTCGTCAACCACGGCATCCCCACTTTTCACAGGAACCCCGCTGGCCTACAGTCGTGCCAGCGGAGAGGGGTGTGAGGCTTGGCCGTCCAATACACGAAATCGCACTTCCTCACGGTCGGTGAGGTGGCGCAGATGCTGCGCGTCTCCAACATGACTGTGTACCGGCTGATCAACGCGGGTCAGCTGCCGGCCGTGCGGGTCGGCAAGTCCTACCGCGTGCGCGAGGAGGACCTCGACTCCTACCTCGCCGGCCGTTTCACCGAAGCCGGATAGCGACTCCCGAGTTCCCGTCGCCGCCGGGATGCCGCTGGGCTCCCGGCCAACTGCGCGCGCCAAAAGACCTTGTCAAGGGCGGTTTCCGCCGCATAGCGTGCGGCCGATGACTGAGACGAACGTGCGGGGAGACCGCGTCGTTCCGCGCCCGACCGTCTATCGCCTGCCGCGTTATCGCCTGGCGCTCGAAGTGATGGTCGAGCGCGGCGTCGGTCACGTCTCGTCCTCCGAGCTCGCCGACGTCGTCGGCGTGAACCCGGCCACCCTGCGGCGCGACCTCTCGCGTCTCGGCACCTACGGCACCCGCGGCGCTGGCTACGAGGTGGCGGTGCTGCTCGGCGAGGTCGACAAGGCGCTCGCCATCGACTGGGATTGGCCGGTCGCGATCGTCGGCGTCGGCAACCTTGGCCGTGCGCTTTCGGGCTCCGAGGGCTTCGGGTCGCGGGGCTTCCGGGTCGCCGCGCTCTTCGATGTCGACGCGAAGGTCGTCGGTACGACGATCAGCGGCGTGAAGGTCGACCACCTGGAGGCGCTAAAGGAGACGTGCGAGCGGCAGCGGGTCGCGATCGGCGTGATCACGACTCCCGCGTCGGCGGCGCAGTCGGTCTGCGACCGCCTCGTCCACTCGGGCGTGCATTCGATCCTCAACTTCGCACCGGCGGTGCTGTCCGCGCCGGCGTCGGTCGTCATCCGCCAGGTCGACCTCGCCGCCGAGTTGCAGGTCCTCGCCTTCTACCGCTCTCGGAGGTCGCGGGCGCGTCTGACGAGTACATCGCGTCCGAGCCCGTAGCATTCGAGGCCGGGCCGCCACCGCGCGGCGGCTCGGCGCCCAAGGAGGTCCGAGTGCCGATCGTCGTCGTCAGCTTGCACGAGCGGGATGCTCCGCTCGAGTTGCTCGACCGGCTGGCGATCCCCGATGACGAGGCGCCGAAGGCGCTGGCACGCCTTGGTGATAGCCCGCACCTTTCCGAACGCGTCGTGCTGTCGACGTGCATGCGGACCGAGGTCTACGCGGTCGCCGAACGCTTCCATGATGGGCTCGCCGACATCCACCAGTTCTTCGAGGAGCGGCTCTCGGACTCGCCGTCGGATCTCCAGGCGCTCGGTGAGGCGCTGTTCGTCGAGTTCGACGAGCCGGCCGAGCGCCACCTTTTCGAAGTTTCCTCGGGCATCGATTCGCCCGTTCTCGGCGAGGGCGAAGTGCTTCGCCAGGTGCGTGCCGCGCACGAGCTTGCCCGGCGCGAGGGCGCCACCGGTCCGATTCTCGACGGGCTCTTTCGCCATGCCGTCGAAGTCGGAAAGCGCGCCCGCACCGAAACGTCGATCGCCCGCGGCACGACGTCGCTTGCCCACGTCGCAGTCGAGCTGGCGGCCGAGCACCTTGGAGGCAGCTTCGACGACAAGCGCGTCGTCGTCGTCGGGGCCGGCGAGATGGGAGAGTCGCTCGTCTCCGCGCTCGCTCCGCTCGTGCAGCGTGCGACCGTCGTCGTGGCCAATCGCAGCGTGGACAAAGCGGTCGAGCTCGGAAAGAGCCTTCACGGCCGGGGTCTCTCGCTCGACACGCTGAGCTCCGAGCTCGCAGACGCTGACGTCGTCTTCAGCGCGACCGCCGCGACGGACGTGTTGGCGAGCGCAGATGATGTGCGCCGCGTGCGCACGGGGGGACACCGCCGCCCCCTGCTGATCGTCGATGCCGCCGTTCCGCGAGATTTCGATCCCGGCGTCGCGCAGCTCCCCGGCGTTTCGCTCCTCGACGTCGACGACCTGCGCGCCTATGCCGAGCGGAGGATCGCGTCGCGCCGCGCCGAGATCGATCATGTAGTGGAGATCATCGACGACGAACTCGACCGCTACGCGCTCGGCGCCCGCAGTCGCGATGCGGCGCCACTTATCACCGCGCTGAGGTCGCGGGCCGAGGACGTTCGCGCCGTTGAGCTCGCGCGCGTCGCCGACGCGATGTCGGAGATGACCGACGCACAGCGCGCAGCGATCGAGCAGATGACGAAACGGATCGTCGCGAAGCTCGTCCACGACCCGACGGTCACGCTGAAACAGCAAGCCGGCACGCCGAAAGGGGAGCGGCTCGCCGAGGCGTTGCGGGCGCTGTTCGACCTCTGAGTCGGGCCACCTCATCCTCGTCGCACGCTGGCTGGGTGACGACGCTGCGGCTTGCGACACGCGGCAGCCCGTTGGCGCTCGAACAGGCGCGCCGTGTCGCGGAGCGGCTCGCACGACTTGATCCGCCCGTCGGCGCTGAGTTCGTCATCACCGAGACGCGGGGAGATCGTGAGGCTGATCGGCCGATTCGCGAACTCGGACGGGACGGCGTGTTTGCTGCGGAAGTCGAGCGCGCGGTGCTCGAAGGACGGGCCGACATCGCCGTCCACTCGGCGAAAGACGTTCCGTCCGCGGCTCCTCTCGCCGGCCTCGTACTTGCCGCGACCCCCGAGCGCGTCGACGTCCGCGACGCGCTGGTGGGCGGCGCACTTGGGCAGCTGCCACCCGGCGCGCTCGTCGCGACGGGCTCCACGCGCCGACGCGCCCAGCTCGCCTGGGCGCGGCCCGATCTCGGATTCATCGAGCTGCGCGGCAATATAGCGAGCCGGCTCTCGAAGGTTCCGAAGAACGGCGCGGCCGTGGTCGCGTTCGCGGCTCTCCTACGGCTTGGTCTCGGCGCAAGAGCGGACGAAGTGCTTTCGACCGACGTGGTCTTGCCGCAAGTCGGACAGGGCGCGCTCGCGTTGCGTTGTCGCACGGACGACGCGGCTGTCCTGGCGATCTGCGCAGCGATCGACGACGGGCCCGTTCACCGTGCGGTCGACGCGGAACGCGCCTTTCTTGCCCGGCTCGGCGGAGGCTGCGACGCGCCGGTCGGGGCGTTCGCGACCTGCCCAGACTCCGACGCGCCGGTGCATCTCGAGGCGTTCGTCGCCCGCGACGACGGGCACGCGCTCGTGCGCGGAGCGCGCCAGGGAAACGATCCCGTTTTGCTCGGACAGGCGCTCGCCGACTACCTCCTTGACCACTGCGGCGGGCGTGCGCTCATCGAACCTTGGGCGTCATGAGCACGTCCGATCCCTTGGAAGGGCTGCGAAGCCCCGAGCCGTCGCCGCTCGACGGTTGGTCGGTCGTCGTCACCCGGCCCCTCGAGCAGGCGAGGACGCTCATCGATGCTCTCGAACACCACGGCGCGGGGGTGCTCGCTGTCCCGACGATCGCGATCGAGCCGCCGGACGATGGCGGGGCGCGCTTGCGCGAGGCGGCAAGAAACGTCTCCGAGTTCGACTGGATCGTCTTCACGTCGGAAAATGCCGTCGATCGCTTGCTGCAGGCGGTCGGTGACGCTCGCCACATGGGCGCGACGCGCGTCGCGGCGATCGGCGAAGGGACCGCCGACGCGTTGTTGCGGCACGGAGTCGTCGCAGATCTCGTTCCTCAGCGGTACGTCGCGGAGGCACTCGTCGGCGCGTTCCCCCCGCCAAGCGGCATGGAAGGGTCCTCTTGCCGCGCGCCGCAGTGGCGAGAGACGTCGTGCCGGACGGGATCCGTCGCCTCGGCTGGGAGGTCGAAGTCGTGCAGGCATATAAGACGGTTCCGGCAGAGATCGCCGCGGCGGCGCTCGGGCACGTGCGATTGGCGGACGCGATCACTTTCACTTCGTCCTCAACTGTTGGTGGCTTTCTTGAACAAGCAGCCGTGTCAGATCTTCCGCCGATCGTCGCCTCGATCGGCCCGATCACGAGCGCAACGGCGAGGGGAGCCGGCATCGACGTGTCGGTTGAATCCGAGCAGCACACCTCTACCGGCCTCGCCGAAGCGCTCGCCGAGTTCGCGCGCGCCAACGGTCGCCCCGACCACGTCGGCGAACCGCCGTCGTAGTCTTTTGGAGTGACTTCGAGCACCGTCAGCGCCTTCCCGGAGCGTCGGATGCGTCGACTGCGCCGCACGAAAGCGATGCGCCGACTGGTCGCGGACACGACGGTCACCGTCGATGACCTCGTCGCCCCCGTTTTCGTGCGCGAGGGCATCAGGGATCCCGCGCCGATCGCGACGATGCCCGGCGTCGTCCAGCACACGCTGGACTCGCTCGTTGTTGAGGCGAAGCACCTCGTTCAGCTCGGCATCCCGGGTCTCGTGCTGTTCGGCGTCCCAGAGGCGAAGGACGCGCAGGGCAGCGGCGCGTCGGATACCGATGGCATCGCACAACGGGCGCTGCGTGCCGTGCGCGACGCCGTCGGCAACGAGCTCGTCCTTGTGGCGGACCTCTGCCTAGACGAATACACCGATCACGGCCACTGTGGGATCCTCGACGCGCACGGTGCTGTCGACAATGACGCGACGCTCGAGCGCTACGCTGAAGTCGCCCTCACCCAAGCCGAGGCGGGCGTGGACGTGGTCGCACCGAGCGGGATGATGGACGGGCAGGTGCGGGCGATCCGCGCTGCGCTCGACGGTTCCGGATACACCGACGTCGCGCTGCTCGCGTATGCCGCGAAGTACGCCTCATCGATGTACGGGCCGTTTCGCGACGCGGTGAACGTCGCGATCGCTGGTGGCGGGGATCGACGCAGCTACCAAGAGGATCCGGCACGCCGTGACGAAGGTGTGACAGAAGCGCTCCTCGATATCGCAGAAGGCGCGGACATTGTCATGGTGAAGCCGGCAATCCACTACCTCGACGTTCTTTCCCGAGTCGCGGACACCGTCGACGTCCCTGTCGCCGCCTACCACGTGAGCGGGGAGTACACGATGGTCGTATCGGCGGCACAGCTCGGCGCGATCGATCTCGACTCCGCGATCAAAGAGACGCTCGTCGCGGTCAAAAGGGCAGGCGCTGACTTCGTCCTCACGTACTTTGCGCAAAGAGCGGCTGAGCTGTTCAGCGCCCGCTGAACAGATGGAACGCGCGAAAAGCTCCGAACTGTTCCAACGCGCGCGCCGCGCGATTCCCGGTGGAGTGAACTCGCCGGTGCGTGCCTTTAAGTCCGTCGACGCCGAGCCGTTCTTCGTCGGGCACGGCAAGGGCGCCTATCTGTTCGACGTCGACGGCAACCGCTACGTCGACTACGTGCAGTCCTGGGGTGCGTCGATCCTCGGTCACGCGCACCCGGCGGTGACCGACGCCATCTCGACCGCGGCCAGCCGTGGGACGTCGTACGGGGCGCCGACCGAGGCCGAGGTTCTGCTCGCCGAGAAGGTCATCGCGTCGGTGCCCGGATGCGAGATGGTGCGCCTCGTTTCTTCTGGAACCGAGGCGGCGATGTCGGCGATCCGCATCGCGCGGGCCGCAACGGCGCGCAGTCGGATCGTGAAATTCGCCGGTTGCTACCACGGTCATTCCGACGCGCTGCTGGCAGCCGCGGGAAGCGGCGTCGCCACGTACGGGCTACCCGCGTCGGCGGGCGTACCGGAGTCGGCCGTGCGCGAGACGATCGTCGTGCCCTACAACGTCGTGCCCGATCTCGACGAGCGAGTGGCGTGCGTGATCGTCGAGCCCGTCGCTGCGAACATGGGCCTCGTCCTGCCCGACGAGGGGTTCTTGGCGTCGTTGCGCGGCGCCTGTGACGAAGTCGGCGCGCTGTTGATCTTCGACGAGGTGATCACCGGGTTCCGCCTCGGACGTTCAGGGGCGACAGGCCTCTACGGCGTGCGCCCGGATCTGTTCTGTTTCGGCAAGGTGATCGGCGGCGGGTTGCCGCTCGCCGCCTTCGGGGGAGGGCGGGACGTGATGGAGCAACTCGCCCCGGATGGCCCGGTCTATCAAGCAGGGACACTCTCGGGGAACCCGGTCGCGACGGCGGCCGGACTAACGGTGTTGGAGCTGCTCACCGACTCGGTGTACGCGGACCTCGCTCGCAAGGTCGGCCGACTCGCCGACGGGATCGCGAACGCGCTGCGTTCCGCGGGCATCGCCGTCGAAGTCCCCATCGCATCGACGTTGTTCTCTGTCTTTTTTGCGGACGCGGCGGTGCGTAACTACGACGACGCGCAGAAAGCCGCGGCGAACGGCAGGTACACGACATTTTTCAACGCCATGCTCGACTCGGGGATCGCACTCGCGCCGAGCCCCTACGAGGTGGCGTTCTGCTCGCTGGCGCACGGAGACGAGGACATCGACGCGACGATCGCCGCCGCCGAGCAGGCCGCGACCCTCGTCGCGAAGGGTATGTCGTAGCTCCTACGCCGCTTTGATCGCGATCTGTTCGATCGCGCGGTAGGCGAGTTCAGCCGGCGCGAATTCATCGGCGCGCAGCGCGTTCGACATGATGCGCAGCAGCCACTCCATCAACGAGCGTGAATGCATTCCGGTCGCGACGAGGATCCGCATTACGTCGGGCTGCCCGAGAAAGCGCATCGAAGCGCTCGCCGTCTTGTAGTACAAGCCGTAGTTCTCCTGCAGCTTGTGCTCGTATGCCCCGAGTGCGCGCAAATCTCCCGTTGCGATCGCTTCGCCGGCGAAGGCGGCGGCGATGCGTCCCGTTTCGTACCCGTAGGAGATCCCCTCGCCGTTGAACGGGTTGATCGACCCCGATGCGTCGCCGCACAGCAGGTAATCGGGTCCGTGACGAGGGCCGACGGAGAGCCCCATCGGCAGCCGCCCGCCCGTCGGCTCCGAGAGGGCCGTCGTCGCGTTGAGCCCCCACGACGCCGGCGTCATCGCGACGAAAGCATCCATCAGTCGCGACGTGTTCAACCCCTTCAGGCGCTTCTCGGTCGAGAGCACGCCGACCCCGACGTTCACCCGGCCGTCGCCGAGCGGGAAGATCCAGCCGTAGCCGGGGATCGACGCGCCGTCGGGATCGTGCAGGTCAAGGTGGGATTCGATCCAGTGCTCAGCATGTCGCGGCGATGCGTAGTAGCCGCGCAGCGCCATTCCCTGCGGCACCGATTTGTCGCGCACCGCGCCGAGCGCGCGCCCAAAGCGCGAGTTCGCCCCGTCGGCGACGACGAGGACCTGCGCCGTGATCTCGCTCCGCTCGCCAGTGGCGCTGTCTTGCACGACCGCACCGATGGCCGACCCGCCGACTTCGGCTTGCGGGCCGAGCGGCGCGAGCGCTTCGCAGCCCTGCATGACGAGTGCGCCCGCCTTCTCGGCGCGGGACGCGACGAGCGCGTCGAGGTCGAAGCGTGTGATGACGTAGCCGTGGCAACCGAATCCGGCGTGTTCGGGCCAGGTGAGATTGAGTTCCTTTCCATAGGCGAGCGCACGCAAGCCGTCGAAGCGGTGGTGGCCAGCGAGCACGTCGGCGAGTCCCATGTCCTCGAGCTGGCGGACGGCGCGTGGTGTCAGCCCGTCACCGCAGGTCTTTTCGCGTGGAAAGTGCTTCTTTTCGAGGACGACGACGTCGTAGCCGGCATCGGCGAGCCAGTAGGCGGCCGCAGATCCCGAGGGCCCCGCTCCGATGACGAGCACATCACAGCGCGCGGGAGGGCGCGGCACGCCTTTTTTGGGAGCCGGACCCATTTTCGAAGGTTACTTGCCAAAGGTCGCGGGACCTCGTTTCGCGCCATGAGAACCGCGCCCAACCGATGTGAATGAATCGCGGGCGCCGTGGTAGAACCGGCGAGAGCCCATGGGAAGTCTCGACAGCTACCTCCCGATCTTCGTCCTCTTCGTGCTCGCGCTGCTCTTTGCGGGGCTTTCACTTGCCGCGTCGAGGATCCTCTCGCCCTACCGGCCGAACGCCGCCAAGCAGTCGCCGTACGAATGCGGGATCGTGCCGACCTACGAGCCGCCGCAGCGCTTCCCGGTCCGCTTCTACCTGGTGGCGATGGTCTTCATCATCTTCGACATCGAGATCATCTTCCTGTTCCCCTGGGCAGTCATCTACAACCAGCTCGGCCGGTTCGGCCTCGTCGAGGTACTCGTCTTCGCCGGAGCGGTGATCTTCTCCTTTATCTATCTCGTCGCCGCCGGCGCGCTTGACTGGGGTCCGTTGAAGCGGGTGCGTCCGCTGCAGCCCTTCGGCGAGCGGACGACGGCCTCCACCGTCGAGCGCATCGGGCCGCGGCGCGACGAGGCGGCGTAGCGATGGAGTACGAGTCCTGGCAGGGTCTCGAGTCGCTGAGCCACAACGTCCTCACCGGAGCGCTCGAGGAGTTCGTGAAGTGGGCGCGGCGGAACTCGATGTGGCCGGCGACCTTCGGCCTCGCCTGTTGCGCGATCGAGATGATGGCGGCTGGCGCCGCCGAGTACGACCTCGCCCGCTTCGGCATGGAGGTGTTCCGACCCTCGCCGCGCCAAGCGGACCTGATGATCGTCGCCGGGCGGGTCTCCCAGAAGATGGCCCCCGTGCTGCGTCAGGTCTACGACCAGATGGTGGAGCCGAAGTGGGTCATCTCGATGGGCGTCTGCGCGTCGACCGGCGGGATGTTCAACAACTACGCGATCGTCCAGGGCGTCGACGAGATCGTCCCGGTCGACGTTTACGCACCGGGGTGCCCGCCGTCGCCGTCGACGCTCATCCACGCGATCCTGACCCTGCACGAAAAGGTGCGGACGGGTGAGATCACCCGCCGCCGCCAACAGCGCGGCGGGGGAGCAGCACTCGATGTGGCGGCCGCGGTGCCCGGTTGGACCAAGCCGCTCCAGAAGCCTGTTCGTATCGGGACGCCGCGCTGATGAGCGAGACCCCGACGTCCGAGGTCGCGCCGCGCCGTCGCGTCGCCGACGACGTCGCCGCGCTGCGCAACATCCCTTTTCTGGACTCGCTCGGCGACGAGGTCTACTTCCCCTCACGTGCCGAGTACGTGGATGTCGCGACGGCGCTGCGTGACGCCGGCTTTCTCATGTGCGCTGATCTGTGTGGCGTCGACTACCTGACCTTCCCGCGCCGCCAACTTCCAGAAGCGGTCGAACCGACGCGCTTTGAGCTCGCCGTCGTTCTGCGCTCGCTCGACCCGTCTCGCGTCGTTCGGCTGCGCGTGCTCCTCCCCGGGGACGAGCCGACGTGTCCAACGCTTTTCGGCCTCTACCCGGGCACCGAGAACATGGAGCGCGAGGCCTACGACATGTTCGGCATCCGCTTTTCGGGTCACCCCGATCCGACGCGGATCTTGATGCCCGAGGACTGGGAGGGCCACCCCCTGCGCCGCGACTACGGCGTCGGGCGGGTGCCGGTCCAGTTCAAGGGGGCGCCGGGACCGCGATGACAAAGGACCCCGAAAAGACCCCCGTCACGGCGCCCGGCGCGCTCTATTCCGCGGTCGCCGGGCGCTTGTCTGCCGAGACCTCCGAGGGGCGCCAGGAGCTCCAGCCCGAGCTTTCGACCTCGGTCGTCGAGCGCGCCATCGAACACGGCGGCGTGCTCCGCCTTCCCGAGTCCGCAACGCTCGACCCGGGATCGAAAGACGACGTCTTCGGTGACGACGAGACGATGATCCTCAACCTGGGGCCGCAGCACCCCTCGACCCACGGCGTGTTGCGGATGATGGTCGAGCTGCAAGGCGAGACCGTGCTTCGTTCGAAGCCGGTGGTCGGCTACCTCCACACCGGCATGGAGAAGACCGGTGAAGGCCTCACCTACGTTCAGGGCGCGACGAACGTCACGCGCATGGACTACCTCTCGCCGCTTTTCAATGAGCTCGTCTACTCGCTCGCGGTGGAAAAGCTCTTGGAAGCCGAGATCCCGCCGCGCGCGACGTGGATCCGCATGCTGATGACCGAGCTCAACCGCATCTCGAGCCACGTCATGTGGGCGGCGACGAACGGGATGGACCTCGCCTCGACGACGATGATGATCTTCGGCTTTCGCGAGCGCGACCTCGTGTTGCAGTTCTTCGAGAAGGTCACGGGTCTGCGGATGAACCACAACTACATCCGACCGGGTGGCGTCGCGGCCGACCTCCCCGATGGCTGGGAGGACGACGTCGAAGTCGTCATCGACACCGTCGGCGCGCGGCTTTCGGACTACGACGAGTTGCTCACCGGGCAGCCGATCTTTCGCGAACGCACCGAGGGCGTCGGCATCATCAGCGCCGAGGCGCTCATCGCGCTCTCGGCGACCGGACCCGTGCTGCGTGCCTCGGGCGTTGACTACGACGTCCGGCGCGCGCACCCGTATCTCGCGTACGACGAAGTCGACTTCGACGTCGTGGTCGGCACCGTCGGCGACACCTTCGACCGCTACGCCGTGCGCCTCAACGAAGTGCGCGAATCGATCAAGATCGTCCGCCAGATCCTCGACAAGATGCCGTCCGGCGACTACCGCGTGCAGGACAAGAAGATCACCCCGCCGCCACGCGCCCGCATCGACGAGTCGATGGAAGCGCTCATCCATCATTTCAAGCTGTTCACCTCGGGGATCGAGCCGCCGGCTGGGGAGACCTACGCCGCCGTGGAGTCGCCGCGCGGCGAGCTCGGCTGCTACCTCGTCTCGGACGGAACGAACCACCCGATGCGGATGCACATCAGGGCGCCGAGCTTCGTCAACTTGCAGTCGGTTCCACCGATGCTCGCCGGCGGGTTGATCGCCGACATGATCGCCATCTTGTCGTCGGTCGATCCGGTCCTTGGAGAGGTCGATCGGTGATGCTTCACTTCGATGCGCGAAACCGCGAACGGGCCGAGGCGACCGTCGCGCTGTACCCCGAGAAGCGTTCGGCGCTGATCCCGCTCTGTCACCTCGCGCAGGCCCAGGACGGGTACCTGACCCGGGAGGCGATGGAAGAGATCGGCGAACTCTGCGGCGTCAGCTCTGCCGAGGTGTACGGAACGGCGACCTTCTACGACATGCTGTTCACCGAACCGGTCGGCACCCACGTCATCGCAATCTGCACGAACATCGCTTGCCTGCTCGACGGCGCGTACGAGCTGTTGGAGCACGCGGAAGAAAGGCTCGGCATCCACGTCGGACAGACGACCGACGATGGTGAGTTCACCTTGGAAGAGGCCGAGTGCCTGGCCGGGTGTGACCTCGCGCCGTGCGTGCAGGTGAACCACCGCTTCGTCGGGCCGCTCGACGCCGACGGATTCGACTCATTGGTCGACGATCTGCGCGAAAGCAGACGCCACAATGAAATTCCGCGCCACGGCGTGCTCTGTCGTGTCGAGCGCACGGTCGGGCTGCCGGGGAACGCCGAGTCGCCCGAAAAGCGCGCGAAGCGATGATCACCTCCGCACCGCGCATCGTGACAAAGCGAATCGACGATGAAGACTCCTACACGCTCGAGGGCTACCTGCAGACCGGTGGATACGACGGGCTGAAGCGCGCGCTCGGGATGACGCGCGAGCAGGTGCACGACGAGGTGAACACGGCGAGCCTGCTCGGCCGCGGCGGCGCTGGCTTTCCTGCCGGACGGAAGTGGTCGATGGTGCGGCCCGCCGACGTGACGTACCTCGTCGTGAACGGGGACGAATCCGAGCCGGCGACCTTCAAGGACCACCTGCTCATCGAGCACGATCCGCATCAGATCATCGAGGGCACGGCGATCGCGGCGTACACGCTCGGCGTCACGCGCGCCTTCATCTTCTGCCGCGGCGAATTCGCGCTCGGGCTTGAACGTCTCCAGCAAGCGTGCAACGAGGCCTACGAATACGGCGCTCTCGGAAAGGGCGTCTTCGGTTCGGATTTCTCGGTCGACGTCGTCATCCACCCTGGGGCGGGCGCGTACATCTGCGGCGAGGAGACCGCGCTTTTGGAGAGCCTCGAGGGAAAACGCGGCTTTCCGCGCATCAAGCCGCCTTACTTTCCGGCGGCGATCGGCCTGTACGGCGAGCCGACGGTCGTGAACAACGTCGAGACCGTCTCGGCGTTGCCGTGGATCGTTCTGAACGGCGGTGCGGCGTTCGCGGCGCTCGGCGAGGGCTCATCGGCGGGCACGCGGGTCTTCGCGTTGTCGGGCCGGGTCGAGCGTCCGGGTTGGTATGAGATCGAGATGTCGAAGACGACCTTTCGCGATCTCATCTTCGACCCGTCCCTCGGTGGCGGGATCCGGGATGGGCGTGAGCTGAAAGCGTTCATCCCGGGCGGCGTCTCAGCGCCGTGGTTCGGTCCCGACCACATCGACCTCGGTCTCGATCAGGACGCGGTCGGCAAGGCCGGGTCGATGCTCGGCTCCGGATCGGTCGTCGTGATGGACGACACGACCTGCGCGGTGCGCGCCGCTTGGCGAATCACGCGATTTTTCCACCGGGAGTCCTGCGGTCAGTGCACGCCGTGTCGCGAAGGTGGCCAGTGGCTGGAAAAGATCCTGCGCCGCATCGAATCGGGCGATGGGCGCAACGAAGACGTCGATCTGTTGATGGACATTTCCGACAACATCTCGCCGGGAGTCAGCTGGCCGCCGCAGCAGACGACGATCTGCGTCCTCGGACCGTCCATCCCTTCGTCGATTGCTTCGGCGATCCGCATGTTCCCCGACGAGTTCTCCGACCACATCGACCACGGCGGCTGTCCCCTCGCCCGTGCCGACGCGACCGTGGGGGCGCTGTGACGACGGAGACGAAAGAGACCGTCACCCTCACGATCGACGGGCGTCAGATCGAGGCGCGACCTGACGAGCTGATCATCGACGCGGCCGAGCGACACGGCGTCTACATCCCGCGCTTTTGCTACCACCCGCGCATGTCTCCTGTCGGAATGTGTCGGATGTGCCTCGTCGAGGTGTCGGGGCCGCGCGGCTTTTCGCTCCAGCCGGCGTGCTTTTTCACCGTGCAGGAGGGCCAGGAGATCCTCACCGAATCCGAAAAGGCGCGCAAGGCTCAAGAAGGCGTGCTCGAGTTCCTGCTCGTCAACCACCCGCTCGACTGCCCGGTCTGCGACAAGGGTGGCGAGTGCCCCTTGCAAGACCAGGCGCTGTCCCACGGACCAGGCGAGAGTCGCTTTGTCGAGGAGAAGCGCCACTTCGCCAAGCCGATCGAGATCGGACCGCTCGTGCTGTTGGATCGCGAGCGCTGCATCCAGTGCGCGCGATGCACGCGCTTTTCCGAAGAAATCGCAGGCGACGCGATGATCAACCTCGCCTTCAGGGCGGACGGCGTCGAGGTCGCGACCTTCCCCGACTCACCGTTCACGTCATACTTCGCCGGAAACACGATCCAGATCTGTCCCGTCGGCGCGCTGACGTCGCCGGCGTACCGCTTCCGGTCGCGGCCGTGGGACTTGGAACAGGTCGAGACGACGTGCACGAGCTGCGCCGTCGGGTGTCGCATCGTCGCCCAGTCGTCTGCCGGACAGATCGTGCGACACCTCGGCATCGACTCGGACCCCGTGAACCAGTCGTGGCTGTGTGACAAAGGTCGATACGGCTTCGAAGCCGTCTACTCACCGAAACGGTTCTCCGAACCGCTCGTCCATCGCGACGACGCCTTCGTGCCGACGACCTGGCACGCGGCCTTGGAAGAGGTCGCCTCTTCGGTGCGCGAGTCGATCGAGCGGTCAGGTCCGGAATCGGTCGGTGTCATTGGGGGCGCGCGCCTTTCCAATGAGGACGCGTACGTGTGGGCGCGGCTTGCGAAATCGGTCGTGCGCACTGACTCGGTCGATGCGCAGGTCGGCGACGGCCTCCCCGCAGAGGTCGTGGCCGGGCTCCCGCACGCCACGATCGACGACGCGACAAAGGCGCGCGTGGTTGTCACGTTGACGGGCGACCTCCGCGAGGAGCTCCCGATCCTCTACCTCCGTCTGAAGCTCGCCTCTGAACAGGGCCTGAAGATCATCGAGTGCACACCGGCGCTGACGCCGCTCAGCGCCCGCGCCACAGAGACGATCGGATACTTGCCCGGCGAGTCGGCAGCGCTCGTCGCCGCGCTCTTGGACGGGACCGCCTTCGGGCCGGCACGCGTCGACCAGGACGCGTTGAAACGAGCGCGCGGACTGATCGACGGCGACGGAGAAGGCGTCGTCGTCGTTGTCGGGCGCCCGACGCTCTCCGAGCCGGGCGCCACCGGGGCGAACGCCGCCGCGCTGTTCGCCCGCGCGCTTCCAAAGGCGCGCTTTCTCGTCGCGCTCCGGCGTGCGAACACGCACGGCGCGATCGACATGGGGCTCGCGCCGGGGTTATTGCCCGGGCGGGTCGGCCTCGAAGAGGCGCGTGAGTGGTACCTCGAGAACTGGGGCGCCCTGCCCGAGGGTCGCGGGCGGGACGCTGCCGGCATCTTGCGCGCTGCCGTCGACGGCGAGATCTCGACGCTCGTGTTGTTGGGAGCCGACCCACTGTCGGACTTCCCGGATCGATCACTGGCCCGCGCCGCGCTCGAGCAATGCCGTCATGTCGTCTTTGTCGGCACGCACCAAAACCCGTCCGCCGAGCTCGCCCACGTCATCTTGCCGGTTGCCGGCGACGCAGAACGGGGGGGGACGACGACGAACCTCGAAGGGCGGGTGACGCGCCTCGCGGCAAAAGTCGTTCCGCCCGGGGTTGCGTGGCCGGCATGGTCGGTCGCCGCCGAACTCGCCCGGAGACTCGACGCAGCGTTCGACTACGAGGGCGTCGACGCGATCTCAGAAGAGATCGCCAAGCTTGCACCCGCCTACAAAGGCATCGACGCAGCGGTGCTCGGCGCCGCGAGCCGCAGGGACGGCGCCGTCGTGCCGCTCGACGCGACGAGCGTCGCGATCGCCGCCACCGGTCCGCGCCCGATCGACCCGATGGCGACGCCGGGAATCTTGTCGGCCGAGTCCCAGGGGGCGCCCTTGTCAACAGGACGCGGCTATCCGCTCGGCTGGACGGGGCCGATCGCCTCCAACGGCGCGCACCGGACCGATGTGCCGCCGCTCGTCGCGTTCCCTTCGGGCGACGTCGCAGCGCCGAATCCCCCAACGCCGCCGCCGAACCATGCGCTGCGGCTGTTGATCAAGCGGGCGTTGTTCGACCGGGGCACACTCTCCGAAGCGAGCCCGTCGTTCACGCGCCTCGTCCCGGCGCCGGCCTTCCAGGTCCACCCCGACATCCTCAAAGCGATCGGTGTCGATGAAGGCGCCGAGATCCTCGTGCGGTCCGAGGCGGGGCCGATCGCCGCCTCGATTGCTGCGGACCCCTCGCTCTCGCAGCACATCGGCGCCATCACCGCCAACCTCGCCGCGCCGGGCGAGCCGTTCGAACGGGCGCTCATCGACGGGAACCTCGAGGCGACCGACGTGACGGTGGAGACGATCTGATGGGTGACCCGCTTTTCAACCACGGCGTCGGCCTGGCGGTCTTCCTCATCGTGCTCGTAAAGGCGGTCATCGCGTTCGGGTTCTTGTTGGTGTCGGTGCTGATGATGATCTGGTTCGAACGCAAGGTCATCTCCGACATGCAGAACCGAATCGGGCCGAACCGAGCCGGAAAGTACGGGCTCCTGCAGACGCTCGCCGACGGAACGAAGCTCTTTTTCAAAGAGGACCTGCTTCCAGAGCGCGCCGACCGCATCGTGTTCCGTCTCGCGCCGCTGCTGTCGGTGATCCCGGCGTTCCTCATCTTCGCGATCGTGCCCGTCGGTGGCATCGTCACGATCGCCCACCACACCGTCGAACTGCAACTCGCCGACCCGCCGATCGGCATCTTGTTCCTACTCGCGCTGTCGTCGATGGCGGTCTACGGCGTGATGCTCGCCGGATGGTCGTCGGGCTCGAAGTATCCGTTGCTCGGTTCGATCCGCGCCTCCGCGCAGATGATCTCGTACGAAGCCGCGCTCGGTCTCACCGTCGTCACGGTCGTGCTGGAGGCACACGGGCTGTCGACGCGGGCGATCGTTCAGTCCCAGGCGGCGCACTTTTGGAACTGGAACGTCATCCGTCTCGTCTTCGTCCCGTTCTTCGTCTTTTTCATCGCCAGCACTGCCGAGCTCAACCGTCCGCCCTTCGACCTCGCCGAGGGCGAGTCCGAACTGGGCGGCGGGTACCACACTGAGTATTCGTCGCTGCGCTTTGCACTGTTCTTCCTTGCCGAGTTCATGAACACGATCACGTGGTCCGCGATCATGGTGACGCTGTTCTTCGGCGGTCCCGACGGTCCCGGCTTCCACGTCGTGCGCTGGCTATGGCCGATCTTGTGGTTCTTGGGAAAGACGGTCGTCTTTCTGTACGTGCAGGTCTGGATCCGGGCGGCCTTGCCGCGTCTTCGCTACGACCAGCTGATGGACCTCGGCTGGAAGTGGCTGATCCCGATCTCGCTCGCCTGGCTGTTGATCGTGGCGGGAGCGATCGAGTCGCCGGCGTGGGCGTTCTCGATCGCCGCCGCCGCCGTCGTCGTCGCGGCGGTCTTGACCCGGGCGCGCTATGTGGCCCGACAACGCCGAGAAGCCCTCGCCGACGAGCGTCCGCCGCCACTCGCACCGCTTTCTGCGTTCACCGTGCACGGCACCGGGGAGGACTGAGATGGGCCTCTCGCGCGCCTTTCCGTTCCTGGGCGGCTTCAAGGTCGCGCTGAAACAGGTCTTCGAGCCGCGGGTCACCGTCGAGTACCCGAAGGTGAAGCGGCCGAAGCCGCCGCGCCTGCACGGCCGCCACGTCCTTAACCGCTACGAGGACGGGATGGAAAAGTGCATCGGTTGCGAGCTGTGCGCGGCGGTCTGCCCGGCCGACTGCATCTACGTGCGCGGCGCCGGCAACCCTCTGGACTCGCCGGTGTCGCCCGGCGAGCGCTACGGCTACGTCTACGAGATCAACTACCTGCGCTGCATCCATTGCGATCTCTGCGTGGAGGCGTGCCCGACCGAGGCGATCACCGAGTCGAAGCTCTTCGAGTTCTCTTTCACGAACCGCGCCGACGCGATCTACACGCGTGACGAGCTGTTGGTTGACGACGAGGGCCGCCCGCAGCACCTGCCGTGGGAGGACTGGCGCGAAGGCGAGGACGAGCACACCTCGGCGTGGATGCGGGCCACTTCGCCATCGGGCTCGGCCGCCTACGAAGGCACCGTCGAATGGTCTGCTGAGCTCGGCTATGGCGTGCGGGCGCCGGAAGGGGGACAGCGCGGCGTGCGTGACGACGAAGCGACGGGCAACGTCGAGCTACGCAAGACCCAGGCGAACAAGATCCCGCGTCGATTCGGCGGGAGGGTCATCTGATGCCGTCCGTGTTCGCGACGGCGACGACGCCTGACCTTGTGACCTTCGTCGTCGCGGCGGTGATCGTCATCGGCGGCGCGCTCGGAGTCGTCTTTTCCCGCAACCCGATCCACGCCGCGCTGAGCCTTGTCGCGACGCTGTTCGGCGTTGCGGTGCTCTTTGTGGAGGAGAACGCGCAGTTCCTCGCTGCGGTGCAGGTGATTGTCTACACGGGCGCGATCGTCGTTCTGTTCCTTTTCGTCATCATGCTGCTCGGTGTCGACCGCCGCGAGCACGTCCTCGCCGACCAGTTCCGCGGCCAGCACCTGATCGCCGGCGGGCTCGGCGCGCTCGTCCTCGCCGAGGTGCTCTTGCTCGGTACCGGGCACTGGACGACGGGCGCCCACTCGACGACCGGCAAGTTGAACCGGCCGGTCTCGAACGTCGCGGAGCTGGGGCGGGCGATCTTCACGACGTACTTGTTGCCCTTCGAGATCACCTCGGCGCTGCTGGTTGTGGCGGTGATCGCCGCTGTTGTTCTCGCCCGCGGTCGCAGCGACGGGGGAGTCGGAGGCACCGAGATCGACGATGTCGAGGAGGACGAGACGGTGGGTCAGCGATGAGCATCGACGCCTCCTGGTACTTGACGCTCGCCGCGGTGCTCTTCACGATCGGCGCGGTCGGGCTATTGGTGCGGCGCAACGTGCTCGTGATGTTTATGTGCGTCGAGTTGATGCTGAACGCGGCGAACCTGACGTTCATCACGTTCTCCCGCGCGCTGAACGACATCAGCGGTCAGGTCGCCGTTTTCTTCGTCCTCGTCGTCGCCGCCGCAGAGGTCGTCGTCGGCCTCGGGATCATCGTTGCGATCTTCCGCCGTCGCTCGAACGCGACGGCCGACGACGCGCACGTCTTGAAGGGCTGATTTCGTGCTTCACGCGTCGTACCTGATCCCGCTCTTTCCGCTGGCCGGGTTCGCGCTGTTGACCTTCGCGGGAAGGCGGATCGGAAAGCCGCTCTCGGGATGGATCGCGACTTCGGCGGTCGCCGCGTCGTTCGTCGTCTCGGTCGGTGTGCTCGTCGAGCTGTTCGGCAAGGCGCCTTCGCGGCGACGCTTCAGTGAGAACTGGTTCACGTGGTTCAGCGTCGACCGCCTCCACGTCTCGGTCGGTGTGCTTCTCGACCCGTTGTCGGTGGCGATGATCCTGTTCGTCACCGGGGTGAGCGCCCTCATCCACCTCTACGCGATCGGCTACATGGATCACGACGAGGACTTCCCGAAGTTTTTCGCGTACTTCAACCTCTTCGTCTTTTCGATGCTGATGCTCGTGATCTCGAACAACTTCCTCCTCACGTTCCTTGGTTGGGAGGGGGTCGGCGTCTGCTCGTACTTCCTCATCGCCTTCTGGTTCGAGCGAGCGACCGCGGCGAGCGCCGGCAAGAAGGCGATGATCTACAACCGCATCGGCGACGGCGGGTTCCTGATCGCGATCTTTCTGATCTTCGAGCGTACCGGCAGCCTCGACTACGGCGTCGTATTCTCGAAGCTGCACACCATCTCGAACGCAGATCTCACCGCGATCGCGCTGTTGCTGTTCCTCGGCGCGGTCGGCAAGTCCGCCCAGATCCCGCTCTTCCCGTGGCTCGCCGACGCGATGGAAGGCCCGACTCCGGTCTCCGCCCTGATCCACGCCGCGACGATGGTGACGGCCGGCGTCTATTTGATGTGCCGGATCAATCCGATCCTCCACGCGGTGCCGGACGCGGCGCACGTCGTGGCGTGGGTGGGCGCCGCGACGGCGTTTGTCGCCGCGATGGCAGCGTGCGCGCAGCAAGACATCAAAAAGGTGCTCGCCTACTCGACGGTCTCCCAGCTCGGGTACATGTTCCTGGCCGCCGGTTCAGGTGCCTACGTCGCCGCGATTTTCCTCATGCTCACGCACGCTTTCTACAAGGCGCTGCTGTTCCTTGGCGCCGGCTCGGTGATCCACTCGCTGCACGACGAACAGGATCTGAAAAAGATGGGCGCGCTGCGCGTCGTGATGCCGCTCACCGCGGCGACCTTCCTCGTCGCCTGGTTCGCCATCGCCGGCGTTCCGCCATTCAGCGGCTTCTGGTCAAAAAGCCAGGTGCTCGAGAACGCATGGGCGGTCTCGCCGGTGCTGTGGGCGATCGGCGCCGTGACGGCGGTGCTCACCGCCTACTACATCGGTCGCGAGTACTTCTTGGTCTTCCAAGGTGAGCGCCGCTGGACAGAGGCGCGACCCGGCGGGCACGAGGTGAAAGATCCCGGCTGGGTGATGCTCGGCCCGCTCGTCGTGCTGGCGTTCCTCTCGTTCTTTGCGCTTTTCATCAACCTGCCGTTCCACCCGAACTGGCCGTTCCTCGAGCGGTGGCTCCACCCGGTCGTCGGCGCGAGCCTCGCCGCACCGCACTACTCGGTGGCGGCGCTGTGGGGCTTCAGCGTCGCCGACGCGGCGTTCGCGCTCGCCGGCGTCGGGTTGTCGTGGCAGTTGTGGAGGGCCGTGTCCTCGCGCCCAGCCCTCGAGCCGCGCTTTTTGTTGATGGCGTGGTTCGTCGACTGGAGCTATGACCAGTACGTCGCGCGACCTTCGCGCGCGTTCGCCGAGTTCACTGGATCGGTGATCGAGCGCCGGGTGATCGACGGCGCCGTCGAGGCGGTCGGGCGCCTCACGCGCAACGCCGGTGACAAGGTGCGACGGGTCCAGACCGGCTATGTGCGTACGTACGCGCTCGCGGTCGCCGTCGGCGTCGTTGTGCTCGTCGCGTACCTCGCGACGCGGGCGGGGAGCTGAGTATGTCCGGACAGCACGCCTTCCCGTTCCTGACGACGCTCATCCTGCTTCCGGCCGGCGCGGCGCTCGTCACGCTGCTCATCCCGCGCCGGGCCCGTGGAGCGATCCGCATGGTCGGCATCGCCGCGTCGCTCGGCGTGCTCGGGATCTCGGCGGCGGTCCTTGATCTGTTCAAGACCCACGACGGCGGCTACCAGATGGTCTCCACCCATCCGTGGATCTCGTCGCTCGGCATCTCGTGGAACCTGGGTGTCGATGGGATCTCGCTGTTCCTCATGCTGCTGACGGCATTCTTGTTCGTCGTCGCGCTCGTCGGCGCGAACGAGGACCGCGATCAGAAAGCCTTCACCACCTGGATCCTCATCCTCGAAGCGGGATGCCTGGGTTCGTTCTTGTCGATCGACCTGTTGTTGTTCTTCTTGTTCTTCGAGGCGACGCTCGTACCCGTCTACTTCTTGATCGGCGGGTGGGGACTCGAGCACCGCGCGCACGCCGCGCTGAAGTTCTTCATCTACACCTTCGCCGGATCCGCCGTGATGCTCGTCGGAATCTTGTCGCTCGTGTCGATCCACGCCGGCCAGACCGGGGTGACGACGTTCGACGTGCGAGCGCTGCAGAACACGCACCTTTCTGGCACGGCTGGTGTCTTGTTGTCGCTCTCATTCCTCGCCGCTTTTGCGGTGAAGGCACCGATCTTCCCGTTCCACACATGGTCGCCCGCCGCCTACCGCGAGGCGCCGCTGGCGGGATCGGTGCTGCTCGCCGGGATCATGGCAAAGATCGGTACGTACGGGATCATCCGCTTCAATTTGGGTTTGTTTCCCCACGCGACGGTCGTGCTGGCGCCGGTGTTCTTGTCGCTCGGCGTCGCCGGCATCCTCTATGGCGCCATCGTCGCCGCGGTGCAGCGCGACTTGAAACGCCTCGTCGCCTTCAGCTCGCTCTCGCACATCGGCTTCATCGTCGTCGGCGCCTTCGCGCTCTCGGGTGAGTCGGTGTCAGGCGCCGTGTTGCAGATGGTGAACCACGGCATCCTGATCGCCGCGCTGTTCCTGCTCGTGGCGATGATCTCGCGGCGCGGCAACACGTTGTCGGTCGAAGGGCTCGGCGGACTGCAACGCAAGGCGCCGAAGCTCGCCGCGATCTTCATAGTCGTCGTCCTGGCCTCGATCGGCGTGCCGGGGCTGAACGGCTTCATCGGCGAGTTCCTCATCTTGTCGGGGACGTTCCTTGTTCACCGCTGGTGGGCGATCGTCGCCGTCGTCGGCGTCATCCTCGCTGCGGTGTACTTCCTCTGGGCCTATCAGCAGCTCTTCCACGGTCCCGAGGGCACGATCGCCAAGCGACCGTTTGCGGAGATCAGCTGGCGCGAGGCGGCGGTCGTCGCGCCGTTGGTCGGCCTGATCGTCTTTTTGGGCGTCTGGCCGAAGCCAGTCCTCGACCGGATCACGCCGTCGGTCGACCAACTCGTCAACCGCGTCGAGGTCGTCGGCCACCAGCACGTCCCGCTCAACGCGCGCCCCGTGCTCACTTCGCACGCAAAGGCACGGTCGTGATCGCCGCCCTGTCGCCGCTTTTCGCCGCGACCCAGATCCCGCTGCCGCGCATCGACTACACGGCGATTCTTCCCGAGCTCTTCCTGCTCGGCGGGGCTCTCGTTTTGATCACGATGGCGGCGCTGTTCACGCGTCAGCCGCCGACGTCGGCGTACGCGACCGTGACGATCGGTGCGGGTATCGCGGCCCTCGTCACCTCGCTGTTGCTATGGCACGACGTGAACTCGCACGGAGCGTTCACGACGATCGCCCATTCGGTGAACGTCGACGGGTTCGCGGTCTTCTTCCTCGTGCTCGTCTCATCGGTGCTCATCGTCGCGACCATCCTCGGCCAGGGATATCTGAGCCGCGAGGGGATCGTCGGTTGTGAGTACTACGCGCTCGCACTCATCTCGGCATCCGGGGCGATGCTGATGGCGACAGCGAACGACCTCATCTTGATCTTCCTGTCGCTCGAAGTGCTCTCGATCCCGCTGTATGTCATGGCGGGCTTCGACCGCCGTCGTGCTTCTTCACAGGAAGCCGCGATCAAGTACTTCGTGCTGGGGGCGTTCTCCTCGGCGATCTTCGTCTACGGCGTCGCCCTCGTCTACGGCGCGACCGGCTCGACGAATCTTCCCGAGATCGGTGCCTTCCTGGCGCACAACGTCATCACTTCGAATGGCGTCTTACTGGCGGGCATGGGCCTGTTGCTCGTCGGTTTCGGCTTCAAGATCGCCGCCGTGCCGTTTCACATGTGGACGCCGGACGTCTATCAGGGGGCGCCGACGCCGGCGACCGGATTCATGGCGGCGATGGCGAAGGCCGGTGGTTTCGCGGCGTTGCTGCGCGTTTTCGTCTCGACGTTCCCGACGCTGCGCAGCGACTGGCAACCAGTGGTCTGGGTGCTCGCCGTGCTCACCCTGCTCGTCGGTGCCGCGGCCGCGCTCGTCCAGCGCGACGTGAAGCGGATGCTCGCCTACTCGTCGATCAACCACGCCGGCTTCGTGTTATTGGGTCTGCAGGCGGCGACGACGAAAGGCGTTGCGGCGAGCGTTTACTACGTCTTCACGTACGCCTTCATGACCCTCGGCGCATTCGCCGTTGTCGAACTCGTCGGCGGGAAGGGCGATCGCAAACACGACCTCGAGGACTACCGGGGCCTCGCGCGCAACAACCCTGTGCTCGCGACGACGTTCGCGGTGTTGCTGCTCGCGCAGGCCGGCGTGCCGTTCACGACCGGGTTCTTCGCCAAGGTGTACGTCGTCGAGGCGGCCGTCGGCGCGCACTCTTACGCGCTCGCCGTGATCGCGATGGCCTCGGCGGCGATCGCGGTGTTCTTCTATCTGCGCGTCGTGCTCGTCATGTTCCTCGCCGAGCCGCAGGTCGCCTACGCGTCCAATGGCGAGGAATCACACGTTTTGGCGTCGGAGCCCCCGCGGCCGATCCTCGGTGTTGCGGCGATGGTTGCGGTCGGGATCTTCCTCACCCTTGGCGTGACGGTCGTCTTCGGGATCTGGCCGGCGCCGCTCGTCGACTTCGCGCGCCAGGCGACGCTGATCTTCCACTGAGGAAGCGCTAGTCGCGGAAGTTCCCGAACTGGAGCGGGATGCCCAGGTCCTCTCCCTTCAGCTTCGCGATCACCGCCTGCAGGTCGTCGCGCTTTTTCCCAGAGACGCGCACCTGATCGCCCTGGGACTGGGACGAGACGCCCTTTAAGTTCATGTCCTTCACGATCTTGTTGATCTTCTTCGCGTGATCGGCGCCGATGCCGGCCTTCAGCGCGACGTGCTGGCGAACCGTCCCCTTCGCCGCCTCTTCGACCTTTCCGTAATCGAGGGCCTTCAGCGACACCTGGCGACGGACGAGCTTTTCTTCGAGGACCTGGGTGAGGGCGCGCAGCCGGTCCTGCGTGGGCGCGGCGAGCTCGATGTCGTCCTTGTTCAGCTCCACCGAGGAGCCGGTGTTCTTGAAGTCGAAGCGGGTGGCCACCTCGCGGGACGCTTGGTCGACGGCGTTTCGCACCTCTTGCATGTCGATCTCTGAGGTGACGTCAAAGGTCGGCATCGCGACGCGCTCCTCTCTTGCTCACGCCGCAGCGAATTCCTCGATCCGTTCGGGATCCGGTATCGTCGGCGCCTCGCGGGTCGGTACCCAAGCGGACAACGGGAGCAGACTGTAAATCTGCCGGCTCAGCCTTCGTAGGTTCGAATCCTACCCGGCCCACCTGCACGAATGCCGAGGCTGGTGTACCCGAGCGATCGCGACCTTTGTCTCTTGGGGTGGACCGCGCGCCTCGCAAGTCGCAGTTCATTCCGCGTGATGAGGAAATCATCCGTGATCGACGCGCCGCGCCAGATCTGCTTCGCACCCGGGAGCGTCGCCTTGTCTGCGGAATGCTCCATCGCCGCCGTCCATCGACGTCCACGAGCCTGTACGCGCTGTAAAGGGACGGCGCGTCGTCAGCGAAGCTGAGTACCAACCCGACGCCCGTGGCGTCGACCACCGCCGAGTCGGATCGTCCCTCGTCACGGGCCGTGTGGCCGGTGGGAGACCGTAGGCAGGTCGACAGGTCCTTAGTTTGGGACGTTGCGCCCTGTCGGCCGGTAACGAACCTTCCTACCGTGAACGCCGTGGTGACGGTAAAAGAGCGCGAGCGGGTTCTCGAAGAGATGGTGAGGGATTGGGCAGCCGCCGAGTTCGGCTGCGAACCCCGGACCATCGACCGCGCGGTCAGCGTCGCCGAGCAGGAGCTCCATGGCGGGGAGTCGGTCCTTGGGTCGTGGAGATCGGCGTGCGGGTTCCTGCGGTCCTGGTCGCAGCACCCCTGCCACGCCGGTCTGTTCCACATGGATCGGTCTGCCTGATCGCATCGCACTGCGATCTGGAGCGAGGCGCGGTCTCCGCGAAGGGTGCCCAGATTCGCGCGACGATGGTCCTGCTACGCGAGGCATCAACGAAGGGATTCCGGTGACGAAACGAACCTGCGACGAGGCTCTGGGATCCCGGTGATCTCCGTCGAGCGACTGACCAAGCACTACGGCTCGACACTCGCCGTTGACGATCTGAGCTTCACCCTGCAACCCGGCATCGTGACGGGGTTCCTCGGTCCGAACGGGTCGGGCAAATCGACGACGATGCGGATGATCCTCGATCTCGACCATCCCGATCGTGGACAGGTGCGGATCGCCGGCAAGCCCTACGGCAAGCTGCGCTGGCCGCTTCGCGAGATTTCTGGTCTTCTCGAGGCGAAGTCCGTCCACCCCGGACGCAGCGCCTACAACCACCTGCTGATGCTCGCCCAGACCAACAGCATCGAGAGGCGGCGCGTCGACGAAGTCCTCGAGCTGGTCGGCCTCTCGAGCGTCGCCAAAAAGCGCGCCGGGACCTTCTCATTGGGAATGAGCCAGCGTCTCGGCATCGCCGCGGCTCTCCTCGGTGACCCGCGAATTCTTATTTTCGACGAGCCGGTGAACGGACTCGACCCTGAAGGGATCCGTTGGGTGCGGCTGTTGCTCCGTCATCTCGCATCCGAGGGCCGGACGGTTTTCGTCTCGAGCCACCTGATGAGCGAGATGGCACTCACCGCCGATCACGTCATCGTGATCGGAAAGGGTCGTCTGATCGCCGACACGCCGATGCGCGACTTCGTGAGTCAACGCTCCGAAGTGCGCGTGCGGGTGCGCTCGCCGCGACTCGAAGAACTCGTCACAATGTTGCGCGACCGACCCGGAGTCGGCGTCGAGACGAAGGACGGGACGGCGGAGATCACCGGGGTGCAGGCATCCGAGATCGGCGATCTCGCCGCGTCGCACGGGATCGCGATCCATGAACTCACGCCCGTGACCGTCTCGCTCGAAGAGGCGTTCATGGAAAGCACCGAAGACTCGGCCGAGTTCCACACCGCAACGGCACCGAGCGCTGCGGAGGCTGTGCCCGTCCCCTCGAGCGAAAGCGCGGCCGCGCGATGAGCGTCGCCGAAGCCAGCGTCGCGCCCGAGACACCGAAAGACGCGCCCGCGCAGAAGGACTATCCGGGGCACTACGGCCCGATCCAGCTCATCGAGTCTGAGTGGACGAAGTTGCGCAGCGTCCGATCGACCACGCGCACACTGGTAATCACGATCGTCGTCGTGATCGGAATCGGAGCCATCGCCACCGCGGTCACCGCGGCGCACTGGGACAACGGCATCAACCGCATCGGTTTCGACCCCACCCAGCGAAGCCTCGCGGGATTGTTCTTCGGGCAGATCGCGATCGGGGTTCTCGGCGTGCTCGTGATCACTGGCGAGTACTCCTCTGGCACGATCCGCGCGACCCTCGCCGCAGCGCCGAACCGGCCGCTCGTGCTGGCCTGCAAAGCGGCGGTGTACGGATTCGTCACGCTCGTCACGAGCGAGATCATCACGTTCGTCGCGTTCTTCGTCGGCCAGGATCTTCTCAAGGGAACGACTCCCTACGCCACCCTCGGTCAACCGGGGGTGTTGCGCGCCGTCGCAGGCTCTGGCCTTGTCCTGACGATGATGGGGCTGTTCGCCCTCGGCCTGGGGGCGATCATCCGCCACACGGCGGGGGCTATCTTCGCCTACGTCGCGATCCTTCTCGTCCTGCCGCTCATCCTGCAGGCGTTCCCCGTCTCCGTGCAGCACGACCTGTTGAAGTTCATGCCCCTTTTGATCGGGGAGCACATGGGATCGACCCTCGCGACGGATCAGGATTTCGGCAATGCTCCGCTGTTCACGCAGTGGGCGGGGTTTGCGATCATCTGTGGCTACACGGGGTTCTTGTTGGTGCTCGGGGGATTCCTCTTCAAACGCCGCGACGCTTAGACGCCATCTCGACCTCGCGACGCGCCCCAGCGAGGAAATCCCGATGCGCCTGCACTACGGACTCGGCAGTTTCGCTGCTCGGCTATACCCCCTGCTGTGAGCGACCGCCGCTTGCTGGGCTTTGTGTTTTGCGCGCTTGCGCTTTGCGCCTGGTGCGGCTGGGTGAGCGGATTCCACCGCTCCACGGCACCTGCTGTTGCGACGTGGGCGATCTCGCTTCTCGCCATCGCAAGCGTCAACGTCATGCTTTGGCGGGGCAGGCGCGGTCGCCAACCTGGTTGGCACCTGCGCCCAGCAGATGACCCCTGGCCACGACGCAAGTGGCTTCGGCGTCGCTACGTGTTGGCGGGAATCTCCCCGTGGCTTGGGCTCGCGCTGGTCGTCGTTGTCTGGGAGATCCTCGGAATCGATACGGGCAGTTCTGAGCCGCACCTCACGATCAGCGCCCTCGCCCAAGCGTTCCGCCTCCTGAACGCCGCACTCCTCCTCGTGTGGATGCTGGCGGGATTCGGCTACGGGGTCGCTCGGGCGAGGGCTCCGGTTCTCTCCCCACCTGCCATGCGCGATCCGAGCGCCGCGGCAGGGGCGGCCTTGGTGAGCGGCTACCCGGCGGGCACGCACCTGCCGACGGTGACGCTCGGGCTCCTCCTGCCGGCGAACCGAGCCGTCGGCGTCGGCTTCTGGCTGGGCGTCGTGGCTATCGGAGTGGTGATCGACTTCATCGCCAGGCATTCGGGGGGGTACCTCGCGAATGCTGGAGAACTGCTGCGGTTCGTCACTTCTTCCATGGCAGGAAGGGTCGTGTTGATCGCGGCGTGGACCTTCGCTGGATGGCACCTGTTCGCCTATTGATGTCGAGCGCGATGAGGGCGAGCACCATCGCGACGCCCGCGGCGGCGAGGGCGATGCCGATGGAGAGCCCCGGCGGGTCGTAGCGGTACGTCACGACCGACGTGCCCTTTGGAACATGGATCGCCTGAACGATCCCGTCGCGCATCGGCGCGACAGTCGTTTGCCGTCCGTCGTGGTTGATCGTCGCGGTCCAACCGGGCAGCGCCGCCACGTCGCGCACCAGCAACATTTTCTGTGGCGAGGTCACCGACACGGACTCGGTCGGTGTCCACGGTGACGACGAAAGGACGCGGGCGACAAGACGAACGGGTCGGCCGTCGGCTGACGATTCGGCGGTGAATGGTGCCTTTGCATCGGCATCGCGGAAGACGAAGTACGGACCGATTCGACCGGCCACCACCCAGTGCGGAGGCGCCACTGAGGCCGAGAGCGGGCCGTCGAGGCCGAAAGTTCGCCCCTTTGCTGTCGTCACCGTTGCATCGATCGAGGTCACGCCTCGGGGTGCGGCGGGGAATTCGATCCCGATCGCGCGCACTTCGCGAGACCACACCGCCTGCTCACCACACGATGCGCGCGCGAAGCGCATCGCGCCTTCAGTCGTCGCGCCGACGAGGTGCACGCGCGACTCGAATGCCGCGATCGATCGCAACGGCGTGTAGCCGTAGCCGACACAGATCGAGTGCACGTCGACGTACTCGGCGAAGTAGCGCGTCGTCTCGCCGGACGATCGGACACGGACCTGGTCGCCTCCGGGTCGGTCCGGGTCACTTTCGAAAGAGGATGGCCGCACGAGCAGCGCGCGGACGTCGAGGCTGTCGAAGACGCTCGTCGCGAAGGCGGACGGCAACGCCGTGTCCTGGTCGTGCGTTCCGGTCGCCGCCGCGTACGGACCCCACGTGAGCGAGCCGTAACCCTGCGCGCTCGGGATCTTGTAAACGACGTTGAGGTTCGGCGCGCCGAGGTCGTCGAGGACGAATCCTCCGCGGCGCCCGTGATCGACGACGACGAATCTGCCGTTCGCGCCGACGAGCCGGGCGAGCGCGACTTCGTAGCGGTTCGGGCGACCGAGATCCTTGGAGCGGATCGGCGCGAGTGAGGTCTGGTTGACGCTGAAGAACAAGAGGTCGAGTGAGACGGTGACGATGAGCACCACCGACCGCCTCCGACGTGGAAGGCACGGACCGACGACGAAGACGATGCCGACGAAGAGCGCGAGGGCGCACGAGACGCCGAGGTACGGCGCGACGCGCCAGACCGTCCAATGACCGACGTCGCGTCCGGCGACCGACCGCGCGAACGCTGGGCCGCCGACTGTTGCCGCGATCGCCAGCGCGAAGACGACGAGCGACGGCACGACGACGCTCCATTTTTCGAGCGTCCGCCGCAGCATCGACCGGACCGCATTCAGCTTCCTCGGCAGCGCCGAGCCGGGATCGAGGAACTCGGCCGAGAAGAATCCGCCGAGCACGGCGAACGACACCGCCGGCAAGACGAGCGCCCGGCTCGGCAGCCGGCTCTCTCCGACGACCGGTAGGTGGCGGAGCAGGTGGGGGAGGAACGTCGCCGGACCGACCGCGACGAAAAGGCCGATCGCGCCGATGAGGTACCAGACGCGAATGCGAGAGGCGCTCGGCGAGTGAAGAAGGAACAGCAGCGCGACGGCGCCGACGAGCGCGACCAAGCCCGGGTACACGTCGATCTCTGCGAGGTTGGCACCACCGACGTAGTGGCGAAGACCGATGAGCCCGCCGCCTAACAGATGGGGGAGTGCAACCAAGGAGAGCTCGGCTGGACGCACCGATCCCTGAATGAGATACGCGAACGGGACCGACGCGCGTTGCGATACGGCGACGAAGCCATCGGAGGGGATCACCTGGATCGAGGCGATGAGCCCTCCGACGATCGTGCCGAGCACGATCAATGCCGTCGCGCGCAGGCGTCGGGTGCTCGAGACGACGGCCGAGATCGCAAAGACGCCCGCGCCGAGCGCGGCATAGAACTCGGACTCCGGATTGCCGGAAAGACCGGTTGCCGCGACGGCGAGACCGAGGAACGCCGTCCAGCCAAGAAGATGTCGGCTTGGGCCGCGCCCGATGCGCTGCAACGCGACGAGAACCCAGGCGAGGCTCGCCGCCGTCTGCACGACGTCGAGATGGATTGCCTGCGACGAGACGTACCCGCCGAGCCCGTAGAGCGCGCCGCCGATCCCGGCCGGAAGCGGCTCGAGACCCTCGCAGCGCAAAAAGCAGTACAGGCCGACCGATGCGCCGCCGAACGCGATCACCTCGACTCCGACCCAGGCGACGATGCCGGGCAAGATCGCGAAAAGAGCGATGTCGGGGAACGCGACCGTCGCGTTCGCCGAAGCGAGCAGGGGTGTGCCGCTCCAGCCGAAGGGGTTATAGATCGGCAAATGGCCGTGGGCGAGGATCTCTCCGGCGAGCACCCGCAGCGGGTAGTTCTGGATGACGTTGTCGCCCGTGAGCAGGGGGTATCCGGCCGCCGCCGGGATCGCGAAGACGACGAGCGGGATCCCGATCAACAAACCGAGCGCGACGAGATCGCTACGCCGACGACTCCAGAAGGTCACGTCGGCCGGGGCGCCGACTCGGTGTGCGAGACGCCATCGTGCGTGCACGCGCCGGTTGGGACGAGGGGCTCCCACGGCGGGGACGGTACCGAAGGTCCGGCCGCCACAGCGGGACCGTGTCGTGATGCCCGAAACTCCCAATGCCAATTCTCAGGTGGGCTCGGTAGGATCACGCCCGTGTCGACCGGAGGTCTCGACCTAGGGGCCGAGGTTCGGCCCGACACAGACGGCCGGGTCGAACCTCCACTTCCCTCGAATCCTCTCCTCGCGCTCGCCGAGCGCATCTTCGTTCTTGACTACTCCTATGACTGGGGTTGGCTGAACGCGATTCGCGCGCACGCGCGGGCGTGGTTCGCACGCTGGCGTCGACCGGAAGGCGTTACCGAGCCGTACGTGCGCGGTGTGACGAAGGTCGGTGGTGCGCTGTGGCGCGCGGCGGCGATGGGTTTCATTGCTTCGGTCGCGATCTTCTTCGGAGCGACCCAACGCGACTCTCCGTTCACGTCGAAGCTCCCCGGCGCGTGGTTCTTCGGCATTCCGCCGCAGCCGGCGATCGCCGGGTACCACGCGCCGCCTGGTCAGACGCTCTTCCTCGGAGTCATCGCCGTCTACGGCGGCGTCTTTTTGATGATCGGAGCCTGGTACGACGTCGTGAAGTTCGTCTCGTCGCACCGCGGCTTCCCCGTCGCGCGACTCATTCCGGTGTTCGCCACCTGGGTACTTCCGATGCTTTTTGTGGCTCCACTTTTCAGCAAGGACGTCTACGCGTACGCCGCTCAGGGCGAAATGATGAGCCACGGCATCAACCCCTACCTGTACGGGACGAACGTCCTCGGCGCGACGCCGTTCTCGCGTCTCGCCGACCCGTTGTGGGGCTACGTGACCTCGCCCTATGGTCCGATGTTCCTCGCGATCGACGGTTGGATCGTGACGTTGTCGAGCCACGATCTCCTCGTCTCGGTCGTCGGTCTGCGGCTGCTCGAGCTGTTCGGCGTCGTGATCGGCGCGGCAGCGATCCCGACGATCGCGCGATCCTTCGGCCGCGACGAGGCGACCGCCTTCGCGCTCGCAGTATTGAACCCGCTGATCATCTTGAACTTGATCGCCGGGGCGCACAACGACGCGCTGATGATCGGACTCCTCGTTGTCGGCTACGCGCTCGCGCGCCGAGGTCATCCGGTCTGGGGGATCATTGTCTGCGGTTTCGCCTCGTCCGTGAAGGTGCCGGCGATCATCGGCGCGCTGTATATCGGCTGGGATTGGCTCGGTCAGGGCCGCAGCGTCCGCGAGCGGATCCGACCAACCGTGACCGCGCTGATCCTCGCGGTCGCGACGATGGCGGCGCTCTCCGAAGCGGTCGGGCTCGGCTGGGGCTGGATCTCCGGGCTCTCGAACCCCGACGCCGTGCGCTCGTGGCTCGACCCGGCGACGGGGATCGGCTTGGCGTTGGGCCGCATCGTCCATGCCGTCGGCCTCGGAGGTCACACGCACGTGTTGCTCACGGTGGCACGGGGAACCGCTTTGGTGTTGGCGTTCGCCGTGGCGCTGCGGCTTCTTTTGCGCTCAGACAGGATCGGGCCGCTTCGCGCGATGGGCTGGAGCCTGATCGCCTTCGTGGTCCTCGGCCCGGTGGTACAGCCGTGGTACGCCTCGTGGGGATTCGTCTTCTTGGCGCTCGTCGTCGAAGGACAAGCGCGTCGCCTGCTGATCGGATTCTCGGCGGTCGGCAGCTTCCTCGGACTGCCGGGCGGACGCGTCCTGCTGCACGAGCTATCGATCGCGAACCCTGCCCTGATCGCCGGTGCAGCGCTCGTGCTGGCGTTGATCGCGGTCGCGTACCTGTATCCGAAGTTCCGCCACGCGTTCCCACGCAAAGAGCTCGCCAATACGGGCTGAACGCCTACGACCCCGAGTCGCGCGACGACGGGGTCGGGCAGTTGAGTTGGAGCGGAGCGACTCGGGGTCTTCCGTGACCGGCGGCGTGTCGTCAGAGCAGCACTTGCATCAGGCAGACGTCGAGCCAGCGGCCGAACTTCCTGCCGATCTCGCGCTCGATACCGATCACTTCGAAACCGCACGCGCGGTGCACCGCGATCGACGCCGCATGATCGCCGACGATGCGGGCGATCAGCGAATGAAATCCGTGCAGCCGGGCCTGGTCGACGAGAGCCGAGAGCAGCTCCTTGCCGACGCCTTCGCCGCGATGGGACGGCGCGACGTAGATCGAGTCCTCCGCCGTCGTCGAGTAGCCGGGCCGGGTGCGGTACGGGGAAAGGGAGGCGAAACCGACGACATCGCCCTCGATCTCCGCGACCAGTAGCGCGTAAACGCCAGAGTGCTCCGACATCCAAGCGCGTTGCTCTTCGGGGCTGCGCTCGACGAGGTCGAAGGTGACCATCGAGCCCGTGACCTCGGCGTTGTAGATGGAACGGATCGCTTCGGCGTCCTCGGGGCACGCGACGCGGATCTCCAACTCGCCCTCTCCTTCCTCCCGGCCAAACGAACGCGGGCAGGTATCATCGCCGCGTCGAGAGGCGATCTCGGCCGCACCGCCCCCTTAGCTCAGTCGGCAGAGCACAGCCATGGTAAGGCTGGTGTCGTCGGTTCGATTCCGACAGGGGGCTCTTCGCTGCTGGCATAGCTGCGTCACACGCGCGATGCGAACGTGGCATCGCATCGACGCTGATCACATTTCCTCACACCGCTCTAATCGTTCGCGCATCTCATCGTCGCATCCACGTGTTAGTGGTGGTGAAGCTGTTCGCACATGTGATCCGGCAAGCCGAACGCCGGATCGAAAGTCGTCAAGTCCCAATCTCCCGGTCAATTCGGTGCGGCCGTATGGAACAAGAGTTGAAGGAGGTCGATCAATGACGTTGAATGCAATCCTTCGCAGTGCTCGCGGCCCGGGCCTCGTCATGCGTGCGGTGCTCGGCGCGACGCTTGCACTTGCAGGGGTCGCAGTGCTCGTGGCGCCGAGCGCGTCAGCTGCGGAGCACGGTGCGCGCACACATATCGCGTCGGCGGCGCGTTTTCACGTGATCGGAATTGTCTCGGCTGTGAACGCCGACAGCGTGAATCTGTTCGTCGAGCGCGGCATGGTCGCAGGGCGTTCGGCGAGCCATGACCAAGTGACCGTCCACTTCGGCCACGCTCACATTCGCGAGCTCGCCGCACGAAACGGACAGTCCCGCCGCGGCGATCAGACCTTTGCGGTCGGAGAGGTGGCGCACTTTTCCGGCGCCGTCTTGACCGAGGGTTCGTCCAACGCTCTCTTGGCCCAATCCGGAACGGTCACGCCGACACCGGTGACCGCGCTCGTCGGGACCGTGTACGAGACCGGTGGCTCGCTCGTCATCGTCGACCGCTCCGTCTTCGGCCGCTATGACCAGGTGAACGCCTTCGTCGAACCGGTCGTCGTCGACGATAGCAACGCGACGGTCACCCTCGACGGATCTGCAGCGACCGCCACACAGATCGCGGCCGGTCAGACGGTCATCGTGCTCGGGACGAACGAGGACGAAACGATTCTCGCCGCGTCGATCTACGCGTTCTCGACGCCGCCCACGATCGCGACGGGAATCTTGCAAACCGTTTCGGGGACCACCCTCGCGATCGCGCAGTTCGGAGGACACTTCGGTCCGTGGTCGCCAAGCGGCAGCAACAACGACTCATTGTCGACAGGTCCGTCACTCGTCGATGCTTCGTCGGCGACGATCGTGTTGAACGGAGTGTCCGGCTCGTCGGTCTCGGACCTCGCACCCGGTGATGCCATCGTCGCTGTGGGCCCTTCGGGGAGCACCCCGCTCGCCGCGACCGCAGTTTTCGCGTTCAATCAGCTCGACGTGACACCGATCTTCTTCTTCCGACACCACGGGCAGTTCCACGGGGACCCGGGAGGTCCAGGTTGGTCCGGCCAGCAATCCGGGGGTGGCGATGCCGGTGGGAGCGGGCAAGGTTCCGGCGGTTAACGGAAACCGAGAACACAGAGGCCCGAGTCGCGCTCGAGCCGCCCGGAAGCAGCGGACGCAGGGGCGAGCGAAGTCCTCGCCCCTGCGGGTCGTCTAGCCGAGATCGAACGCTGCGCGACTTGAAAACGGGACGCGCCGAACCTCGATGACCGGTCGGCACGGAACGATCCCGTCGAGCCGACTGCTTCAAACGCCGACGCGGAGTCGTCGGGTAACCTCGTACGCACAAGGCGGCGTAGCTCAGTTGGTTAGAGCACACGGCTCATAATCGTGGGGTCGCCGGTTCGAGTCCGGCCGCCGCTACCAGCCGCGCCGGCAGCAGCGGCGGCGAAGGCCGTGATGAGGATTTGACGAGGAAGCGAAATGGCAAAGAACGAGAAGCGGGTCAAGGTCACCCTCGAGTGCGAGGTGTGCAAGCGCCGCAACTACATCACGACGAAGAACAAGCAGAACGACCGCGAGCGCATCGAGATGCGCAAGTACTGCAGCTTCGATCGTCGCCACACTCTCCACAAGGAGACCCGGTAATCCAGCCGGTACCGGTTCGGGTGCGCCCGCGCCAGAATTCGGCTACCCCGGAACCCCTCCGAGATCTCGTCGGGCGGGCGCGTCTCGGCGACGTCGGCGCGTTCAGCACGATCGTCGAGCGAACCTCGGTCGAGGTGCACGCGCTCGCCGTCCGCCTGACCGGAAATGAGGACGACGCGTGTGACGTCGTCCAGGAGGCTTACCTGCGAGCCTTTCGGTCAATTGCGCGCTTTCGGGGCGACGCCTCGGTGACGACGTGGCTGTACCGGATCGTCGCCAACTGCTCGGCGAGCCACCATCGCAAGTCGAAGCGCCGACGGGAGACCGCGCTGAGCACCCCGCTCTCCGAGGCGTTTGCGTCGGCAGACGAGCTGGAGGCGGGGAGCGACGGCCTCATCCTGCGCGTCGACGAGCGCACCCGATTGTTGGAGGCACTCGACCAACTGTCACCCGCGTTGCGCGCGCCGGTCGTCCTGCACGACGTGTATGGATTTGCTCATGCAGATATCGGGAAGAGTCTCGGAATCTCAAGATCGGCCGCGAAAGTGCGTCTCCACCGCGCGCGCCGGCAACTGAAAGACGCACTCTGCGAGGCCTCGGACGCGAAAAACCGCGCCCGCGAAACCGTCGGTAAGAAGCGGCGATCGCGAGGAGACGAACATGCGATCGCCAGCTGAGCGACTGCGCCGACGGCAGGTCGAACCCTCCTTGCTCGACTGCGCGCAGGTCGCCCGCGAGATCGAGAGCCAACTCGACGCTGGCGGCGAGCCGCGCGCCGAACTCGTCGCGCACATCGAGCGGTGCCTGCGATGCCAAGCCGAGCTCGCAAGGCACCGAAGATTGCTGCGCTTGCTCGCCCAATGGCGCGACGAAATGGTTCCGCTTCCCGAGGGTCTGCTCGCCGGCGTACTGGCGGCGGTCGGCGAAGCGGCGGAACGACAGGCGATTCGCGCCGCGCTCGGTCGACACCCTGTCGCGTACGCAGGCGGCGTCGGCGCGGCGCTCGCCGTTCTCGTCGTCATCGTCGGGGTGTCCAGGAAAAGGTTTGTTCGCGAGCGCCACGCATAGATGTGCTGAGCCATAACGACTCCTTCGACAACGTGGCGATCGGCTGAGTTTTCAAGCGCGGAGGAACGACACCGCTTCGATCCTCGAGTGCCGTCGGCGGTTGAATCCGCCGGCGTGCCGCCCGGGGATCGCGTCGACGCTGGTGCTAGCGTTGGGAGCCCGAGGCGGAGCGGACTTGACGCGCCCGCCGAATGAGCGCGTCTCCCCTAGGGCAGTAGCTCAATTGGCAGAGCTCCGGTCTCCAAAACCGGCGGTTGGGGGTTCGAGTCCCTCCTGCCCTGCTTGGGCGCGCGAACAAAGGACGTGACGTGAACCGAGAGACGAGGCGGCTGCTGCAGCGGCAGGGCCAGCTCGGCGCCGACGGTGCGCCGGCGACGCGCCGCGCCCCCGCACAGGCTCCGACACGGCGCCTGCCCGAAGGCCAGCGCCCGAGCTTTCCTGTTCGCGTCGCGAACTACCTGCGCGAGGTGCGCAGCGAGATCTCGAAGGTGCTGTGGCCGAAGCGCCAAGAGGTCGTGAACTATTCGACGGTCGTGCTGACGACGTTGATCCTCGTCGCGCTGTTGATCTTCGGCTTGAACTATGCCTTCGCGAGAGGCGTCACCTTCCTCTTCCCGCACTGAGGCGGGGGGACAGGACCAAGACCGCTACTACTGGAAAACCGTGGATTTTTTTCCCGCTTTGGGTGACGACGACAAAGAGATGAACGCCGAGCTAGCCGACGAAAAGTCCGAGCTTCCGCTCGAGAGCGTCGACGGCGCCGACGCGCCCGGATTTCCCGAGTTCGGCGACGAAGGAGTCGTTGAGACCGTCGTGATCGTCGAAGAGACGGCGCCGGTCGGCGATACCACCCCCGCGCCGTCGGATTTCGATCTCGGCTCCGGCACCGACGAGGACGAGAAACCCGACGAGGAAGACGAGGAGCTCGTACCGCCGCGCCCGCCGAGCCCGTACGACCGCCCCGGGCAGTGGTACGTCGTCCACACCTACGCGGGGTACGAGAACAAAGTGAAGTCGAACCTCGAGAGCCGGATCGCCTCCATGAACATGGAGGACCGGATCTACGAGGTCGTGATCCCGATGGAAGAGGTCGTCGAGTTCAAGGGCGGAAAGAAGGTCACCGTCCAGCGCAAGGTCTTCCCCGGCTACCTGCTCACGAGGGCCGAGCTCGATGACGACTCCTGGTCCGTTATCCGCCAGACACCCGGGGTGACGAGCTTCGTCGGCCCGGGCACGAAGCCGACGCCGCTTTCGCGTGCCGAGGTCGAATCGATCCTGCAAGTGCGCGAGGAGGGCGTCGAAGCGCCGCGCGCCCGCCGGCCGCGCCTCGAATACGAAGTCGGAGAGACCGTGCGCGTGAAGGAAGGCCCATTCGCCGATTTCACGGGGACGGTGTCGGAGATCAACGAGGACCAGCTAAAGCTGAAGGTGCTCGTGAACATCTTCGGACGCGAGACACCCGTCGAGCTCGAGTTCAGCCAAGTCGCGAAGCTCTAGAAGAAAAGGACAAACCGCAAAATGGCCCGCCGGCGTGTCGCCGCCATCGTGAAGATCCAGCTGCCCGCCGGGCAGGCAACGCCCGCGCCTCCGGTCGGCACGGCGCTCGGTCCGCACGGTGTGCAGACGATGGAATTCTGCAAGCAATACAACGCCGCCACCGAGGCCATGCGCGGCACGATCATTCCGGTCGAGATCACGATCTACGAAGACCGGTCGTTCACCTTCATCTTGAAGACCCCGCCAACGGCGGTGCTCTTGCGCGAGGCGGCGGGGGTCGAAAAGGGGACCGGCCTCGCCGGACGCGAGGGCGTCGGCACGATCACCGACGCACAGCTGACCGAGATCGCGAAGACGAAGCTCCCGGACTTGAACGCCAACGACATCGAGTCCGCGAAGAAACAGATCGAGGGCACCGCGCGCTCGATGGGCATCACGGTCGCGCACTGAGCTTGACCAGAGAGACGGGATCGATCCGATGACCAAGGGAAAGCGTTTCGTCGACGCAAAAAAGACGGTCGAGCTCGATCGGCTCTACTCGCCCGTGGAGGCGATCGACTTGGTGAAGAGCCTCGCGACGGCGAAATTCGATGAGACGATCGAGCTCGCCGTGCGGCTGGGCGTCGACCCGCGCCGGGCCGAGCAGATGGTGCGCGGCTCGCTGTCGCTGCCGGCGGGAACCGGCAAAAGTCTGCGGGTCGCGGTGTTCGCCGCCGGCGAGGCCGCCCAGGAGGCACGGGACGCAGGTGCCGACGTCGTCGGAGCCGACGACCTCGTCGCCCGGATCGAGAAGGAGAACTTTCTCGACTTCGACGTCGCGCTCGCGACCCCGGACCTGATGGCGCAGGTCGGGCGGCTCGGCCGGATACTCGGACCGCGCGGTCTCATGCCGAACCCGAGAACGGGCACGGTGACGAACGACATCGCCAAGGCCGTCGGAGAGTTTCGCGCTGGGCGGGTGGAATACCGCACCGACCGCGTCGGCAACGTCCACGTCCCGATCGGTAAGGCGTCGTTCGAGCGCTCGGCCCTCTTGGAGAACCTCCGCGCCGTCCTCGACGAGCTCCAGCGCGTGAAACCCGCCGCCGCCAAGGGGAAGTACATCCGCTCGGTGACGCTCTCTTCGACGATGGGGCCCGGGGTGCCGGTCGACCCGAGCCGGGTCCGCATCACCGACGAAGAGCTCGCGCAGAGCGCCTGACGGATCGGACCGTTGCGCGGCACGTGTAACCTTCGTCCGACAGCGGGGGAAACTCCGCACAAGCCTGAGACATCCGGTGCGCGAGATAGCGCGTAATTGGCGCAAGCCAGCCTGACGAGGCGAAGAGGACCTTCCGCTTCCTCGTCTCCGCGCTTGAGCGAACCGGCGAAGTGACGACGAGAGGAGCGATCGTGGAGACCGAGGTACGCACCCCGCGCCCGGCAAAGGTCGCGGTCGTCGACGAGGTACGCGAGCGACTCGGCAACTCGGACGCAACGATCCTTACCGAGTACCGCGGCTTGTCGGTTTCGCAGCTCCAGGTGCTGCGGCGTGCGCTCGCTCTGGCCGGTGGCGAGTACAAGGTCTACAAGAACACCCTCGTCCGCCGGGCGGCGAAAGAGAGCGGCCTTGAGGAACTGGAAGCGCTGCTCACCGGGCCGACCGCACTCGCATTCGTCACCGGCGATGTCTCAGCGGTCGCGAAGGCGCTGAAGGAGTTCGCCCGCCAGCACCCGAGCCTTGTCGTGAAAGGTGCAGTCGTCGGGGGTGGCCTCTTTGACGCCGCGCAGACCTCGGCGATCGCCGACCTGCCGAGCCGTGACGTCCTGCTCGCCCAGATCGCCGGCGCGCTCGCTGCACCGATGCAACGCTTTGCCGGATTGCTCGCCGCGCTGCCCCAGAGGTTCGCCTACGCGTTGTCGGCCCTGATCGACGAGCGCGGCGGCGTTCCCGTCCCGGCCGCTGAAGCCACCGCGGGGCCGGCGGCCGAAGAGCCGACGGCCGACGCGCCAAAGGCGCACGACGCCGACGAAGCGCCGTCGACGGAGGCGGCGGTCGGGGAGTCGGTCGCGCCCGCCGAAGACGGTGCTGTCGACGCGTCAGCGGTGGATGCCGGAGAGGCTTCCGCCAGCGCGGACGGAGAGAGCGTCGAGACGGCAGAAGAGGTTGTTGAGGCCGAAGCGCCCGAAGAGTCGGCGTCTGACACCGGCGACGCGTCGGCGTAGCCGCGGAGATCGGTTCGGACAGGGTTTTCGAAAAGGAAAGGGATCAGATGGCAACGAAGCAGAACATCCTCGATGAGATTGCGAATATGACCGTGCTCGAGCTCTCTGAGCTCCTGAAGGAGTTCGAGGAGCGCTTCGGCGTCACGGCGGCTGCGCCGGTCGCCGTCGCGGCGGCTCCTGCAGCTGGCGCGGCGGGAGGCGGCGAAGCGGAGGCGGAGGAGCAGGCGGAGTTCGACGTCGTTCTGGCGGCTGCGGGCGACAAGAAGATCCAGGTGATCAAGGAGGTCCGGACCCTCACGAGCCTCGGACTGAAAGAAGCGAAGGATCTCGTCGACGCGGCACCAAAGACGGTGCTCGAAAAGGTGTCGAAGGAAGACGCCGAGAAGGCGAAGGCTCAGCTGGAAGCGGCCGGCGCCACCGTCCAGCTCAAGTAACAGCCCTGCTCAGCGGGGTCGCGCCCCCTGCCGTTCTTGACCGGAGGGGGCCGATCCTTTACCCTGCGCGCGGCGGTGTGTGCGTTGCCCTTGTGTTGGCGCGCCGCTATGCTCAATTCTGCCGTGCCCGTCTGTCGCGCCGCTTTCTCAGCTGCTCGTTGACGCGCGCCTCCGGCGCTGTCGCCCGCCGTCCCTGAGTTCGACCCGCTTTTCGCGAGGAGTGATCCGTTGTCCTCACGTTTCCGCACCCCGGAGCGTTTTTCTTTCGCGAACCTCGACGAGGTCTTGGAGCTTCCCGATCTCGTCGCCGTCCAACGCGATTCGTTCAATTGGTTCTTGAATCGGGGTCTCGCCGAGACCTTCGACGACATCAGCCCGATCGAGGACTTCACCGGCCAGCTGCAACTGAAGCTGGAGTTCGACCCGACCGACGTTGACCTGCGTCCGGAGCCGAAGTTCTCGATCGAGGATTGCAAGGCCAAGGACATGACCTACGCCGCGCCGATCTTCGTGCGCGCGCAGTTCATGAACGCGTCCACTGGCGAGATCAAAGAGCAGACCGTCTTCATGGGGGACTTCCCGATGATGACGCCGCAGGGGACCTTCATCATCAACGGCACCGAGCGTGTCGTCGTCAGCCAGCTCGTCCGTTCGCCGGGTGTCATCTTCCAGCCTGGCCGTGACGCGAAGACCGTCGTCACCGGCACGATCCATCCCTACCGCGGCGAGTGGATCGAGTTCGACGTCGAGGCGAAGCCGGGCAAGGACGTCAACGCTGGGACCCGCGTCGCCCGCAAGCGGCGCCTCTCGCTCTTTGTGCTTTTGCGTGCCCTCGGTTACGAGGACGAGGCGTTCTTGGAGCGCTTCGTCCGACACTTCGACTTCCTCGCCGGCCAGTGGGAGCGTGAGCGCGAGATCATCCCGACGCGAGACGACGCGCTGTTGGAGATCTACAAGCGCGCCCGTCCTGGCGAGCCGCTTTCGCTCGAAGCGGCGCGCGCCTACTTCGAGAATGCCTTCTTCAGCTCCCGCCGCTACGACCTCACCCGTGTCGGGCGCTACAAGCTGAACCGCAAGCTCGGCCCAGAAATCGAAAAGATCGCCGAGATCCTCGACATCGATCTCGAGCGCCCCGCCCCCGACCAGGGCGTGCTGTCGCCGAGCGAGGTGCTTGCCGCCGCGACCTACATGCTCCACTTGGCGAACGGCGAGCCGGGATACCGCCTCGACGACCAGGACCACTTCGCCAACCGGCGTATCCGCTCGGTCGGCGAGTTGATCCAGAACCAGGTCCGCATCGGCCTGTCACGCATGGAACGCGTCGTGCGCGAGCGGATGACGACCCAGGACGTCGAGGCGATCACGCCGCAGACGCTGATCAACATCCGCCCCGTCGTCGCGGCGATCAAAGAGTTCTTCGGCACGAGCCAGCTGTCGCAGTTCATGGACCAGCACAACCCGCTCTCGGGGCTCGCCCACAAGCGCCGCCTGTCGGCGCTCGGGCCGGGCGGGCTCTCGCGCGAGCGCGCCGGCTTCGAGGTGCGCGACGTGCACACCAGCCACTACGGCCGGATGTGCCCGATCGAGACCCCAGAAGGCCCGAACATCGGCCTCATCGGCCACCTCGCGACGTACGCGCGGGTGAACGAGTACGGCTTCATCGAAACCCCGTACCGCAAGGTGCAAGACGGTCGCGTCACCGACGAGATCGTCTATTTGGCCGCTGACGAAGAAGAGGAGTACGTCATCGCGCAGGCGTCCGCGACCCTCGACGAGCAGGGCCGCTTTGCGGGCGAGCGCGTCCTCGTGCGTCGCGGTCCGCAAGGCGCTGGCGTGCGTGTCGGCGCCACCGCGACCTCCTACGGCACGACGAGCGAAGTCGATTTCGTGCCGCCGGCCGAGGTCGACCTGATGGACGTCTCGCCGAAGCAGATCGTTTCGGTCTCAACGGCGCTGATCCCCTTTGTCGAACACGACGACGCCAACCGGGCGCTGATGGGCGCCAACATGCAGAAGCAGGCGGTGCCGCTGCTCGTCGCCGAGTCGCCGTTCATCGGCACGGGCATCGAGGCGCGGGCCGCGAAAGATGCCGGCGAGGTGATCACGTCCGAAGGTTCGGGCCGCGTGGTCGAGGTCTCCGGCGAAGTCATCGCCGTCGAGTACAGGGCGGGCCAGAAGGACCGCTTCGGCAACGCCCTCGGACTGAAGCGCTACGCCGTCGCGAAGTTCCTCCGTTCGAACCAGAACACCTGCATCAACCAGAAGATCCTCGTCTCCGAAGGCGACGAAGTGCAGCAAGGCGACGTGCTCGCCGATGGCCCGTCCACACACAACGGCGAGTTGGCGCTCGGAAAGAACCTCCTCGTCGCGTTCATGCCGTGGGAGGGCTACAACTACGAGGACGCAATCGTCTTGTCAGAGCGCCTGGTGCGCGATGATGTGTTGACGTCGATCCACATCGAAGAGCACGAGATCGACGCGCGCGACACCAAGCTCGGTCCAGAAGAGATCACCCGCGACATCCCGAATCTGTCCGAGGAGATCCTCGCCGACTTGGACGAGCGCGGCATCATCCGCATCGGCGCCGAGGTCGGCCCGGGCGACGTGTTGGTCGGCAAGGTCACACCGAAAGGCGAGACCGAGCTCACGCCCGAAGAGCGGCTCCTCCGCGCGATCTTCGGCGAAAAGGCGCGTGACGTGCGCGACACCTCGCTAAAGGTTCCCCACGGGGAGTCCGGCAAGGTGATCGCGGTGCGCGTCTTCTCGCGCGACGACGCGCACGAACTGCCGCCCGGCGTGAACCAGCTCGTGCGGGTCTACGTCGCGCAGCGCCGCAAGATCTCCGAGGGCGACAAGCTCGCCGGACGCCACGGCAACAAGGGCGTCGTCTCGAAGATCCTGCCGATCGAGGACATGCCCTACGCGGCGGACGGCACGCCCGTCGACATCATCTTGAACCCGCTCGGTGTGCCGTCGCGGATGAACGTCGGCCAGGTCCTCGAGTCGCACCTCGGCTACGCCGCCCGGTGGGGATGGGACACGCGCCAGACGTCGACGACGAGAGAGTCGCCGGCGCGGGGCAACGAGAAGAAGACCCGCCCGAAGACCGATCCGGCGGTGTGGATCTCGACGCCGGTCTTCGACGGCGCGCACTGGGACGAGGAGTCCGAGGCCGGCAAGCACCCGACGATGAAGTCGATCTTCGAGCACTTGTACAACGACGCGGCGGACGGCTCGGAACGGCTCATCCAGCCAGACGGGAAGATGGTGCTCTACAACGGCCGCACGGGAGAGCCCTACGACAACCCGATCAGCGTCGGCTACATGTACATCTTGAAGCTCGCCCACCTGGTCGACGACAAGATCCACGCCCGCTCGACAGGCCCGTACTCGATGATCACCCAGCAGCCCCTCGGCGGCAAAGCCCAGTTCGGTGGGCAGCGCTTCGGCGAGATGGAGGTGTGGGCGCTCGAGGCCTACGGCGCGGCGTACGCGCTGCAGGAACTGCTCACGATCAAGTCCGACGACGTGTTGGGCCGCGTGAAGGTCTACGAGGCGATCGTGAAGGGCGAGAACATCCCAGAACCGGGCATCCCCGAGAGCTTCAAGGTGCTCATCAAAGAGATGCAGTCGCTCTGTCTGGACGTGGAAGTGCTCGGCGCGTCGGGCGAAGAGATCGAGATGCGCGAGATCGACGAGGACGTTTACCGGACCGCGGAGGAGCTCGGCATCGACATCAGCCGGCCAGAACGCGGCTCCGATGAGGAAGATGCCCGCCGCGCGGCGGAGAGGAGCTTTTTGTGATCGACGTCAACGACTTCGAACAGCTGCGCATCGGACTCGCGACCGCGGACGACATCCGCACCTGGTCGCGGGGCGAGGTGAAGAAGCCCGAGACGATCAACTACCGCACGCTCCGACCGGAGAAGGACGGTCTTTTCTGCGAAAAGATCTTCGGTCCGACCAAGGACTGGGAGTGTTACTGCGGCAAGTACAAGCGCGTGCGGTTCAAGGGGATCATCTGCGAGCGCTGCGGCGTCGAAGTGACGCGCTCGAAGGTACGGCGCGAGCGCATGGGTCACATCGAGCTGTCGGCTCCGGTTGTCCACATCTGGTACCTGCGTGGCACGCGTTCGTGGCTCGCTTACCTGCTGATGGGCACCGAGGCGCGCGAGGAGCTGAAGGCGAAGCAACTCGAGAAGGTCATCTACTTCGCGGCGTACCTCGTCACCTACGTCGACGAGGAAAAGCGCCACGCCGATCTGCCGAACCTCGAGTCAGAGCTGAACTCTGAGGTCTCCGAGATCGAGCGCGGCCGCGACCTCGAGGTCGAAAAGCGCCTCCAGGAGCTCGAAGCCGAAGTCGCTGGGCTCGAGAAGTCGGGAGCGCGCGACTCAGAGATTCGCGCGCGCCAGCGCGCGTCGGAAAAAGAGATCACCGCGGTACGCGAGCGCGCGACGCAGGAAGTCGTGATGGCGCGTCGCGCCCTCGACGAGCTGAGAGATCTGCACGCGAGGAAGATCATCGAAGACGAGATGGTCTGGCGTGAGCTCAAGTACCGCTACGGCGAGTACTTCGAGGGCGGCATGGGCGCCGAGACGATCGCGCAGCTCATCGCACGCATCGATTTGGACGAGGAAGAGCAGAAGTTGCGCGACGCGATCGACCCGACCGACGGCCGTCGCCCGCTCTCCGCGCAGCGCAAGCAGAAGGCGATCAAGCGCCTGAAGATCGTCTCGGCGTTCAACCGCCGCGACGAGGACGGCCGGCGCGCGAACGACCCGAAAGCGATGATCCTGCAGGCGATCCCCGTGATCCCGCCGGACCTCCGCCCGATGGTGCAGCTCGACGGTGGCCGCTTCGCCACCTCGGACCTCAACGACTTGTACCGCCGGGTCATCAACCGCAACAACCGCCTGAAGCGGCTGTTGGACTTGGGCGCGCCCGAGATCATCATCAACAACGAAAAGCGGATGCTCCAAGAGGCCGTCGACGCCCTGTTCGACAACGGCCGACGCGGACGCCCCGTCACCGGACCGGGCAACCGGCCGCTAAAGAGCCTCTCCGACATGTTGAAGGGCAAGCAGGGACGGTTCCGTCAGAACCTGCTCGGAAAGCGCGTCGACTACTCGGGACGCTCGGTGATCGTCATCGGCCCGACGTTGAAGCTGCACCAGTGCGGTCTTCCCAAGCAAATGGCGCTCGAGCTGTTCAAGCCGTTCGTCATGAAGCGGCTCGTCGACTTGGAGATCGCTCCGAACATCAAGTCCGCGAAGCGGATGGTCGAACGTCGCCGCGCCCAGGTGTGGGACGTGCTCGACGAGGTGATCAAAGAGCACCCCGTGCTGTTGAATCGCGCCCCGACGCTGCACCGCCTCGGCATTCAGGCCTTCGAGCCGGTGCTGATCGAGGGCAAGGCGATCCAGATCCACCCGCTCGTCTGCACGGCATTCAATGCCGACTTCGACGGCGACCAGATGGCGGTGCACCTGCCGCTTTCCGCTGAGGCGCAAGCCGAGGCGCGCGTGTTGATGCTGTCGGCGAACAACATCTTGTCGCCGGCGACCGGTCGGCCGATCACTGTGCCCACCCAGGACATGGTCTTCGGCGCTTACTACCTCACCTTGATGGTCGACGGTGTGCGGGGCGAGGGGCTCGTCTTCCGCCGCCTGCACGAGGTCGAGGCCGCCTACGAGCGCGGGGACGTCGCGCTGCACGCGAAGATCCGCCTCCGCCCGGGGGCAGACGGTTTCCCCTTCGTCGTCGAGAAAGGCGCGGCACACAATGGCGATCAGCCGGAGCTGCCGACCGAGATCGAGACGACGCCGGGACGACTGTTCTTCAACACGGCGTTGCCTGCTGACTTCGGCTTCGTGAATGACGTCGTCGGCAAGCGTGCGACCTCGATCGGTGCGATCGTCGAGCAGCTCGCGTCGAACTACCACAAGGCCGTCGTCGCCGAGAGCTTGGACAAGATCAAGGAGCTCGGCTTCCTCTACGCGACGAAGTCCGGGTTGACGATCTCGATCGACGACGTGAAGACGCCGCCCGAGAAGGCCGCGATCTTGGACCGCTACGAAAAGGAAGCGGAAAAGGCCGAGGCGCAGTTCAAGCGCGGCATCATCACCGACGACGAGCGGCGCCAGAAGGAGATCGAGATCTGGACCTCGGCGAACTCCGAGGTCGGTCGGGCGATGGAGCAGACGCTCGCCACGATCAAGTTCAACCCGCTCGACATGATGGTCGACTCCGGCGCCCGTGGGAACCCCCAGCAGGTGCGCCAGATCGCCGGCATGAAGGGCCTCGTCTCGAACCCGCGCGGTGAGATGATCCCGCGCCCGATCGTCTCCTCGTTCCGTGAGGGGCTCTCGGTGCTCGAGTACTTCATCTCGACCCACGGCGCGAGAAAGGGTCTTGCCGACACGGCGCTGCGCACCGCGGACTCCGGCTACCTCACGCGTCGTCTCGTCGACGTCGCGCAGGAGCTCATCGTGCGCACAGAGGACTGCGAAACGAACCGCGGCATCTGGATCGACGACGTTGTACCGGACGCGGTGGGAAAGCGCAGCTACTTGGAGACGCGCCTTTACGGACGTGTGCTCGCCGAGCCCGTCAGTCTGGAAGACGGCACGGCCTACGGCGCCGCCGAGGTGCTCGGCGACGCGGAGGTCGAGCGCCTGCAGGCGGACCCCTTGATCAACCGCATCCGGGTGCGGTCCGTGTTGACCTGCGAGTCGCCCCAGGGCGTCTGCGCCCTCTGCTACGGCCAGTCGCTCGCGACCGGACGGATGATCGAGCTCGGTGAGGCGGTCGGCGTCATCTCCGCACAGTCGATCGGTGAGCCGGGGACTCAGCTGACGATGCGGACCTTCCACTCCGGTGGCGTCGTCGGTGAGGACATCACCCACGGTCTGCCCCGCGTCGTCGAGCTCTTCGAAGCGCGCACCCCGAAGGGTGCCGCGATCCTCGCCCGCAACTCGGGCGTCGTCCGCATCGAAGAGGACGAGCAGGGTCGGCACGTGACGATCGTCTCGGATCGCGGTGAGGAAGAAACCCACGACATCTCGACGCGCGCCCGCCTCGAGGTTGCCGAGGGCGAGGAGATCCAAGCCGGCGACGCGATCGTCGAAGGCCCGAAGGACCCGAAGGAGCTCCTGGAGATCAAGGGGATCCGCGAGACCCAGCAGTACTTGGTCGAGGAAGTGCAGAAGGTCTACCGGGACCAGGGGGTGTCGATCCACGACAAGCACATCGAGCTGATCGTTCGCCAGATGCTGCGCCGCGTGCTCGTCGCCGAGTCCGGCGACTCGCCGTTCCTGCCCGGCGAGCGTGTCGACTCGCAGCGCTACGGGCTCGTCAACCGCGAGCTCGCGACGGAGGGCAAGCGACCGGCGGAAGGACGCCCGGAGCTGATGGGGATCACGAAGGCGTCGCTCGCGACGGACTCGTGGCTCTCGGCAGCGTCGTTCCAAGAGACGACGCGGGTGCTCACGGAGGCGGCGATCGAGGGGCGCTCGGACCGCCTTGTTGGCCTGAAGGAGAACATCATCATCGGCAAGCTCATCCCGGCCGGTTCGGGCATGGAGCGCTACCGCGACGTCGTCGTCGAAACCCCGGACGCGCAGCGGATGAGCTTCTGGTCGTCCGACCTTGCCGAGCCCGGACCCGACGAGCTCGCCGAATGGCTGCGCAACATCGAAGGCGCCTCCTTCGGCGGCTACGACGTCGACCCGAACGTCGACTACTACCCCGAGACCGAGCCGTCGGAGAACGGCGAGTCGGCCGCCGAGGACGACGCAGGCGAAGCGGGCGCCGCGCTGTAGTTCGAGAGTTGTCGCCGGGTTCCGCGTCAGCGGGGCCCGGCTTCTTCTCTTTCCGGCGCGAAGCCCTGGCGGAGCGTGTTCTCCGAGACGGTGCGCGGGAGCAAAAACTCCAAGAGGTAGTCGGGGCTCCCCGCCTTCGAGCCGACGCCGGACAAGCCGTGGCCGCCGAAGGGGTGGCGTCCGACGACCGCCCCGGTGATCGTGCGGTTGATGTAGACGTTGCCGGCGCGAAGCCGCTGCGCCGCTTCGCGGATGTGCGACGGCGAGCGCGAGACGATCCCGGCGGTGAGCGCGTATTCGCTGTCGTTCGCCAGCTCGATCGCCTCGCCGAGGCTGTTCGCCCGACAGATCGCGAGCACCGGACCGAAGATCTCGTCGGTCCACAGCGCCGATCCAACGGCGACGCGATCGACGATCGTCGGCCCGACGAAGTAGCCATCCTCCGGCACGTCGTGACGGGACAAAACGACCTCGCCGAAATCCGCGGCGCGTTCTTGCCAGGACGCGACGCGCTTGAAGGCGTCTTCGTCGATCAGCGGACCGAGCTCGGTGCCCATCTGCTCGGGCGAACCGATGCGCAGGCGCCGCGCGGCGCCCGCAAGTCGGGCGACGAATTCGTCGGCGCGCTCGCCGATGACGATCACCCGCGAGCACGCCGAGCACTTCTGGCCGGAGTAGGAGAACGCCGACTGGATCGTGATCGGCACCGCCTGGTCCAAGTCGGCGTCGGTGTCGACGATCAGCGGGTTCTTGCCGCCCATCTCGGCGATGACGCGCTTCACCAGTCTCTGCCCCGGTCGGTGGATCGCCGCCTGCTCGATGATCGACAGCCCGACGGCCTTCGAACCGGTGAAGGCGACGAAGGCGATGTCCGGGTGTGCGAGGAGGTGGGCGCCGACCGTCTCGCCGATCCCGGGAAGGAAACTGAGCACACCGTCGGCAAGGCCGCCTGCTTTCAATGCCGCGGCAAGGATCGCGGCGGTGGCCGGGGTCTGCTCGGCGGGCTTCAACACGACGGCGTTGCCGCAGACGAGCGCGGCGACGGTCATGCCCGTCGGAATGGCGAGTGGGAAGTTCCACGGCGGGATGACGACGCCGACCCCGCGCGGCGCGTACACGAGGCAATTGTCCTCGCCGGGCGGTGACTCGACCTCGGCGCCGTGCGCGAGCCGCAGCATCTGGCGGCCGTAGTACTCGCAGTAGTCGATGGACTCGCAGATGTCGCCGTCGGCTTCGGCCCACGGTTTGCCCGCCTCGAACACCTCGAGCGCGGCGAGGTCGAAGCGGCGCTCGCGCATGTACCGGGCGGCATCGAAGAGGACTTGCGCGCGACGTTCAGGTGGCGTGTCGCGCCACTGTGGCCACGCCGCCAGCGCGGCACGGATCGCGTCCTCCGCGTCGGCGATCGACGCTGAGGACGCGCGCGCAACGATCCGAGTCGGCTGCGACGGGTCGACCGAGACGATCGTCTCGTCGGTCGGGCGTTCACGGCCGCCGATCACCGCCGGCACCTCGCTCCCAAGGCGCGAGCGTCGGTCGTCCAACGCTTGGGCGAACGCGTCGCGCACCGCCTGTCGGTGCCATTCGGCGGGGGGCTCGGGCAGGTAGGGCGCCGGCGCGGCGGCGTCGGTCCGTTGGCGCGAGGCGGGGGGAGGCGGACCGGGCAGCTTGTCCGGGGGGGCGTCGACGAGCGCCTTCAGGGGGGTCCGGCTGGACAGCCGCGCCCGCACGAAGCTTTCGTTGGCGGTGTTCTCGAGCAGCCGACGCACGAGGTACGCCATGCCCGGGACGAGCTCGCCGACGGGCGCGTAGACACGGAGGCGGAACCCCGAAGAACGCACCGCCTCGTGGATCGGCTCCGCCATGCCGTAGAGCATCTGGAACTCGTAGCCGTCGTCGGGGATGCCCCGGGCGCGCGCCGAGACGATCGCGTGCGCGATCGATCGCAGGTTGTGGCTGCCGAACGCGGCGCGGATCTCGCCGTGGTGATCGTGCAACAGGCGCGTGCACTCCTCGAAGCTCGCGTCGGATTCGGGCTTGTGCTCGAAGACCGGGATCGGCCAGTGCTCCGCCTGCGCGTGCACAGTCTCGGTGTCCCAGTAGGCACCCTTCACGAGTCGGACCGTGAGCGGCACGGCGCGCGAGCCGGAGAGTTCGATGATCGACTCGAGATCGCGGCGCGTTTCTTTCAGATACGCCTGCAGCGCGATGCCGGCGTTCAGCGTCGAGAACTCGTCCTCGGCGAGCAGTCCGCGGAACAGTTCCAAGGTGACGTCTTTCACCTCGGCGTGTTCCATGTCGAAATTGACGAGCGCGCCATTGTCCCGGGCGCGCCGCAGGATCGGACGGAGCCGCGCCGCCGCCTCGTCGATTCCGGCCGCACGGGTGAGCGCTAAATAGTGCGCGGAGAGCGCGGTCGGCTTCACGCTGATGTTCACGCGGGGGATCGTGCCTTTGTCATCGCGTTCGAGCTTTGGGTTTTCGACCCACAAGGACGACCGAACAAGGAGTGCGTCGAGCAATTCGTCGACGCGCGCCGCGTAGCGATCGGCGTCGTCGTCGTTCACCGTCTTTTCGCCGAGCACGTCGACGGTGAACGCGACGCCGCGCGACCAGGTCGCCTCGATCTTTTGCACCGCGTCCTCGGGATCGGCACCGGCGATGAACTGATGCGCCATCCGCATGATCCCCTGCCGGGCGGCAACCGCCGCCAACTTCTTGCCGAAGGGGACCGACCCGGCCGCCGACAACGCCGCCTTCAACGACCGCGGCGGGTGCGCACTGAGCAGGTACTCGTCGAGGTGGCGGAGCGCATCGTCGTCACTCGTCGCCGGGAAGACGTCGACAAACCGGAAGAGCTGCGTCTTGAACTCGGGGTTCGCCATCGCGGCGCCCATCAGCTTCTCGTTCCACCACGACGCCGTCATCACGTCGCGAAGGCGTCGCTTCGCCTTCTTGTCGAGGTCTGCTGCGAGCGCGCCGATCTCGGCTTCCAGATCACGAGGCACGGAGTTCACGGTAGGGCGTTTTCGGCGGCGAGGGGTTGTCCGGACTGCGGCGACTGGGGTCGCGTCCTGTCGCCTGGCTTTCTCGTGCGCTCGGCGGTGGCGCGCGTGCGGGACGTGGACCGAGGACGAGTGCCCGGCGGTGAAAACTCGCCGCTCTGATACGTTCTTTCCGCCAGCGAGTCCGCCGATCACCACCGTCGCGCGCCGCGTCGCGCGATCAAAACGGTGAGTCGCTTTTCGGGAGTGAGGGGGCAACGTGTTCAAGAACGTGCTCGTCGGGGCGGATAGCTCGAAAACCGCACTCAAGGCCGTGAGGGCAGCTGCGGAGCTGGCAGCATCGCTCGGGGCGACGCTCCACATCGCGACGGCGTACAAGCCGGAGTCCGTCCGGGGGCCGGATCTCCCCGAGGAGTTTAAATATTCGGTGACCACCCACCCGGCGGACCTGCTGTTGGCAGAGCTCGAGCGAATCGGAGAGCGAGCGGGTGTCCAGGTGGAGGTGCACGCTGCCACTGGCGAGCCCGCCGAAGCGATCGTTCGAGTCGCGAATCGGGTCGGTGCGGATCTGATCGTCGTCGGGAACAAAGGCATGCGAGGAGCGAAGCGCGTGCTCGGCAGCGTGCCGAACTCCGTCGCGCACCACGCGGAATGCTCGGTCCTCATCGTCGACACGACGTCGGGAGCCGCCTGATCAGAGCTCCGCGGGTTCGGTCCACGCTTGAGGCTTGGACCGAGGTCCCCTTCCAGAACACTGAGCGAGGGCGCTCGCGCGAGGTTCACGTGTCTTCGCGCGTGCTCTCGCGTTAGCGGGAGACAGTCCGAACCACTGCGTTCATTCCGCACGACGCACCGCGTGTCCGCGGTGTCTATTCTCCCAGGCGAATCCCCAGATTCAGTGAAGCAGGCGTTGCCGGGAGGAGCGGGGGGTGGGCCTACCGAGAGTCAGCGATCTCGACCCTTACCTGCCCAGACCGGCGGTCGAATGGGATCTCACCTCGGCCGGGAGTCTGTGGCGCGAGATTGACGCCTCGCTCTGTTTCGTCGACATCTCCGGCTTCACGGCCTTGTCGGAGCGTCTCGCGCGACGCGGTCGCGTGGGGACCGAGCAGCTGACCGAGGTCCTGAATCACGTCTTTTCCGCCATGCTCGCCATTGCCGCAGAGCAGGGGGGCAGCCTGCTCAAGTTCGGTGGCGACGCGCTCCTCTTGCTCTTCCCAGGAGCCGATCACCAGGTGTGCGCGGTGAACGCCGCGTTGGCGATGCGCGCCGCGCTGCGTGACGCACAGCGGACCCAACTCGCCGCCGGCCGTCTGAACCTCCGGATGTCCGTCGGAATCCACAGCGGGACGGTGCATCTCTTCATGGTGGGGTCCTCGCACCGAGAACTGCTCATCTCCGGCCCGGCTGCCTCGGCAACCGTGAAGATGGAACAGACCGCGGATGCGGGAGAGATCGTCGTGAGCGGGGCGACGGCGAGCGCGCTCGCGCCGGGCACCATCGGCGCAGCGAAGGAGGCGGGCTTCCTCATCCGCACGCGTCGCGTCGTCAGCGAAGGCCCGGGCCCGTTGCCGATGCAACCGGTGGCCCGAGAAGCAGTCGCGATGCGCCTGCCCCTCGGACTGCGAACCCACCTCGGATCGGCGGCGATCGAATCCGAACACCGGTTGGCGACGGTCGCCTTCGTCAAATACAAGGGCGTCGACGATCTGCTTGCCGAGGACGGCCCGGAAGCGACAGCCGCCGTTCTCCAAGAAACCGTCTCCGCCGTCCAGGCGTCTGTCGACGCGGAACGGGTCACGTTCCTCGCCAGCGACCTTGACAACAACGGGGGCAAGATCATCCTTGTCACGGGGGTGCCGACCGCAGGCGACGACGACGAAGGACGCATGCTGCGCGCCCTGCGTCGCATCGCTGACAGTCCGCTCCGCCTCGGCGTGCAGATCGGCGTCAATCGTGGCCACGTCTTCGCGGGCGAGATCGGAGCCGAGTTCCGGCGGACCTACACCGTGATGGGCGACACGGTCAACCTTGCCGCGAGGTTGATGGCGGCAGCGCCCCCCGGCGCCGTTTTCTCGACTACCGGTGTGTTGGACCGTTCCCACACGCTCTTCGCCACCGAGGTTGTGCCGCCGTTCCACGTCAAGGGCAAAACCGAGCCGGTGCACGCCTACGCCGTCGGTACCGCACAGGGGGTCAACCCTGAGGTGCGGTCGAACCTGCCCTTCGTCGGCCGCCGAGCGGAGATGGAGGAACTCGATGCGGCGTTCGCATCTGCCGAATCCGCCGAGGGCCGCGTCGTTGTCATCGAGGGCGACCGGGGCCTCGGCAAGAGCCGCCTCATCGAGGAGCTCCGCGCCCGTCACCCCGACGCCGTGCCGCTCTTGTTGCAAGGCGAACCGTACGGTGACGGGACCCCCTATCTCCCGTTTCGACGTTCGCTGCGCGCGCTGCTCGGGGTCTCGACGGACGACGCGCAGCTCGCGGCCGAACAGCTCGACGAACTTGTCGGGGGTCTTGGCCCAGAGATCAGGCCGTTTGCGCCGCTTTTGGGACCGCTCGCCGACGTCGAACTGGCCGAGACCCCCGAGAGCGCCGCCATCGCACCCGAGTTCCACAGGGATCGGACCGCCGACCTGCTCGTGCGGCTCTTCGACGCCCTCGTGCGCCCGACGTTCCTTGTTCTCGCCGAGGATGCGCACTGGTTCGACGAGGCAACATCCGGCGTCGCCGAGCGACTCGCCGCTGCCGCATCGAGCCGCCGTTGGCTCGTCGTCGTCAACCGGCGCAAGGTTGCCGGAGGTCTGCGTCCGGCAGCGGATCAGACGATCGAGCTGTCGCCGCTCGAGGAGGGCGCGGCCCACGAGCTGATCGCCGTCGCGACGGCTGCCGCCCCGCTCCGGCCCCACGAGAACGACGTCATCGTTGCGCGATCGGGCGGCAGCCCTTTGTTCCTGGAAGAGCTCGTGCGCTTCGCGCGCGTAAGCGGCACCGACTCGCTCCCCGAGTCGCTCGATGCCGTGGCCAACACCGACATCGACACCCTGGCGCCGCGCGCCCGGCAGGTGCTCCGCCAGGCGGCGGTCCTCGGCCGCAGCTTCGAGGCGCAGCTGTTGTCAGAGGTGCTCGAGAGCGAGGGTCTCGAGTTCGACGCTGCCGTCCGGCGTGAGTTGAGCGACTACCTCGTCGGCTCGGGCGATGGGCGACTGCACTTCCGGCACGCCCTATTGCGCGAGGCTGCTTACGAGGGACTTTCGTACAAGCGGCGTCGGGAACTGCACAGCTCGGCGGGCCGGATCATCGAACGGCGTGCCGGGTCCGAACTCGAGAGCCGAGCCGACGCCCTCTCGCTCCACTTCTCCAGAGCACAGGAGTGGGACAAAACCTGGTCATACGCCCGTCTTGCCGGCAGGCGGGCACAACAGATGTTCGCCCCCGGCGAGGCGGCGCTCCAATTCGAACGAGCCGTCGAGGCCTCACGATTCCTTCCCGGGCTCCCCGCTGAAGCGGTCGCGTCGGAATGGACCGAGCTCGGAGACGCGCGTCTGTGGCTCGGCTACTACCGCCAGGCGGAGGACGCCTATCGACGCGCCGCGTCGATGGTCTTCGCCGACCCGCTGGCGTGGGCCGCGAACATGGAGAAATCGGCGCGCGTCGTCGGCGAGTATCAGCGGCGGTATCGGTGGTCGATCCGACTCCTCCACCGCGCCCTCGCGCGGCTCGAGTCAGAAGCTCCAGACGGCGCCGACGCGCTCGCCGTGCAGCTCCTTGTGCGGGAGGCAGAAGTTCGTGCGCGCCAGGGCCGGTTGCACGATTGCCTGAACCTCAGCCGCCAGGTGGTCGAGCGCGCGCAATCGATCGGCGAGCTGCGCGCCATGGCGCGCGCCTACGCGCTCATGGACGAAGCGCTGCTGTTTCTCGGGCGGACGAGCGAGGCGACGCACCTGCCGCTCGCTCTCGAGATCTACGAACGGCTCGGCGACCGCCGATTGATCGGCGTCGCGCTCAGCAACCTCGGCCTTCTTGCATTCTTCGAGGGCCGCTGGGACGACGCCGTGAGCCTCCTTCGCCGTGCTGCCGATGTCTGCCTGAGTGCGGGTGACATCGCGAGCGCGGCGATGGCTGAGATGAACATCGGCGAGATACGCGGCAATCAGGGGCGCCTCGACGAAGCGAACGCCGCGCTTCGGCGCGCGACGAGAACCTTCCAGGGCCTCGGCTATTCGACCTTGGAGCTCGCCGCCATCACCCAGCTCGGCCGGGTCGCCGCGGCGTCGGCTGCTGACGACGAGGCCCTCGCCCTTTTGAGCGGGGCGATCGCCCTCGAGGACCCGGCCGGGGGGCCGTTGGCGGGTATCGAGGCTCGGGGCTTCCTCGCAGAAGCGCACCTGCTCGCCGGCCGCCTATCCGAAGCGCGCGACGCCGTCGCTGCGGCGCGCGCCCGAGCCGGATCGGCCCTCGACGGCACCCCCGCCGGGGTGTTGCTCGACCGTGTCGAGGCGAGCGTCCGCGCCGCGGCGGGAGAGCGTGCCGGGCTGATCGACCAGATCGACCGAGCGCTTCCCGTGGCGCGGGCGACGGGATCCTATTTCGAGCTGGTGATGCTCCTCGTTCTTCGCGGTTCGCTCGAGGGCGAAGCCGAGCCGCCCGAGCTGATCGAGGAGCGGAACAAGCTCCTCGATCAGCTCGGTGTCGTCGCGCTCCGTGCCCTACGTGCGATCCCCCGAGAGACGGTTCCTGTGCACTGACGACCGCGCACGTGCGCGGTCGTCATCCGTGGTTGAACGTGACGTCGCCCGAGCCGTAGATGGTCTCCATGATGTTCGTGTACTCCGTTTCACCGATCGTCACATAGGAGTACGAAGCGCCCTCTGAGCACCAGGTATTGAGAGGCGGCGTGGCAGGTGGCGTGCCCGAGGGGCACGCGAGCACCGGTACTGCGGTGCTTCCGGGGGGACCGATCGTCACCGAGGCGGGCTGGCACGTCGGTGGGCTCCGTTCCACCGCTCGTCACATAGGAGTACGAAGCGCCCTCCGAGCACCAGGTATTGAGAGGCGGTGTGGCAGGTGGCGTGCCCGGCACCGCGAGCACCGGTACTGCGGTGCTTCCGGGGGGACCGATCGTCACCGAGGCGGGTTGGCACGTGGGTGCGCTGAGTCGGACCGCGTACGGTACGCAGTAGGCGAGGTTGCCCCCAATTGATGTTGAGAGTCGCCGTGTACATCGACGTCTCGTCCGTGGGCGTGGTGAATGTCACCGTTGCTGTTCCACCGTTACCTGTTTTGGATGTCGTGGATGTCGTGAAGCCCAAGAAGCTCTTGTCTCCCGAGTCCAGTTGCAGCGATGCCGTGACCTCGGAAACGCCCTGCGGGGTCGCCGTCAGCTGTGCGCTCTGTGACGTGATATCCAGGCTGAAGTCCTGGGTGGCCGTGCCTGCCGCGTTGGTGGCGTTGATGCACACGGGATAGGGGGTGGTGCTGCCGTCGGTCGACGCGGCATGCCGGCCATCGTCGCGGTGCCGTCCCCGTTGTCCGTGAAGAAGGTCGGGCTGGTCTGGGTGGCGAGATCGGTGGGCAAGTCCGTCGTGCATCCAGTGAAACCGTTGTCGTTCAACGTTGGGGTCGGATAACCCGAGGTCGTCACCCCCGCCGTTGGGGGACCGAAGGTGAAGGAGTCCCCTGCCGGAACGATGACGTTGTCCGTGCTCGTGATGGCGGGGGCTTGATCGACGGTG
>CAWKGD010000002.1:0-221802 GCA_963849105.1 uncultured Acidimicrobiaceae bacterium
ATGCGAGGCGATATCGTTTTTTCGCCCAGGTCGGAACCGGAATCGCTCGATTGCGGTTGTTGACGTCGCGACGCCGCACCGCACGCGGCGATAATCGGTGAGGCGCGTTGGTGCTTCATTCCACAATCCGCCATCAACGTGTTAGGCGTGAGCTGGCATTTGCCGCGGCTTCGCTGCTCGCGGTCGTCGCTGGGATCGGGTCCACTTCATCGTCGCGAGTTGGCGCCGCGCCGATTCGCGCCGCAACGCTGACGCCGATCGGAGTTGCTCCGCGCGTTCCAATCGGTCTCGCGCCGCTCGGTGCATTGTCCCCGCAACGAGAGCTTTCGATCGCAGTGGCTCTTCGGCCGCGTAATCCGATCGCGCTGCACAACTACGTGAGCGAACTCGCGCAGAATGGTTCGCCCACCTACCACCGCTACCTCACTCCGGGTGAGTTTGCATCAGAGTTCGCACCTTCAATGAACGTGGTAAGCGCGGTCGAACGTCTGTTGCGCGCTGCGCACCTTCAAGTCGGCAAAGTCGCCGAGAACCATCTCGTCATTCCGGTTCGAGGCCGTGCTTCCCAACTCGAGCGCGCGTTCCATACACGGCTCCTCGCGTTTCGGGAACGTGACGGTGAACTCGGCTGGGAGGCGGCCGGCGCGCCGCGACTTGCCCGCGATGTCGCATCGTCGGTCTCGGCGGTCGTCGGTCTGGACAACGTGCTGTCGCCACATGCACTTTCATTTTCCCTTCAGAAGGCACAACACGGCGCGAGTGGAAGTCCGACATCTGTGCCTCCGGTCGCCGGCGCGCCCTCAGCGTGCTCGGCGGCGATTGCCTCGGCGAAATCGGGGGACGGATGGACCGAGGACCAGATCGCTCAGGCGTACGGGTTGGACCGTTTGTACGCAAAGGGCGGGCTCGGCGAAGGACAGACGATCGACCTTTTAGAGCTCGAGCCGTACCAGCGAAGTGACCTCGCGACGTTCGACCAGTGTTTCTTCGGGGCGTCGCACACGGCGCAGGTGAACGCCCTGCACATCGACGGCTTCAACGCCCTCGGCTCGGGGTCGGGTGAGGCGCTGCTCGACGTCGAGGTTCTGAGCGCTCTCGCGCCGAAGGCGACGATCGAGGTGTACGAGGCACCGAACACGTCGTACGGAGCGATCGACGCGTACGACGCGATGGTGAGCTCGGACTCGGCGAACGTGATCTCCTCGAGCTGGGGAGAGTGCGAGACGGCGATCCAGCTAGCCGCACCCGGAACCCAGCAGGTCGAGAACTATCTCTTCGAGGAGGCCGCCGCCCAGGGGCAGACGGTGTTCGCGGCCTCTGGTGACACCGGGTCCGACGATTGCGCGGGCACGCAATTCCATTCCAACAAGGCGGAACCGCCGTACCTGTCCGTCGACGACCCTGCCTCACAACCCGACGTCGTCGGGGTGGGAGGCACCTCGCTGCTCTCAGATGTGCAACCCCTCGCCAACGAAGCGGAACACGCCTGGAACGACGGAGCGAACGGAGGAGGCGGCGGCGGCGGGATTTCCGAAAGCTGGGCGAGTCCCTCGTGGCAGGCGGACTCCGGTGTCCCCGGGATTGCGAACCCGACGGGCAGGCTCGTGCCCGACGTGAGCGCCGACGCCGACGAAGACCACGGCATCACCATCTACCAGGCGAACCCACAATCAGGGTCCGGGGGGCAATCCGCTGACGAGGACTGGCTGACGATCGGCGGCACCTCGGGGGCAGCTCCGATGTGGGCGGCGATCGTCGCCGACATCGCGTCCTCGCGCACCATGTGTCCCGGATTGCCGTCGCGACCCGGAGGCACCGACCTCGGATTCGTCGCGCCGGAGCTCTACGCCGTGGCATCGGTGAACTTCACCGCCGCGTTCGACAATGTCATCGTCGGCAACAACGACGTCTACAACCTCGGTCTTGGCTACTCGGCGACGCCCGGCTTCAACCTCGCGGCGGGTCTCGGATCCCCTAACGTGACGAATCCTTCCGGACCCGGACTCGCGCAGCTGCTCTGCCAGGTGGCGACGAGCCGGATTGCCGGGCTACCCGACCCCGTCGCAACCGGGCTGTCACCGTCCGCGGTCGGACCGACGACCGGAGGCAACACCGTCACGATCGCGGGAAGCGGCTTCGAGCCGACATCGAACGCGAAGGTGGCCGTCAGCTTCGGATCCGCGATTGCGACCGTCCAATCGGTCTCCCCGACCTCGCTGACCGTGACGGTGCCCGCGTCGCCCCTTGCGCCATCGAGCGCTGCGAACGCCGCTGCCGGCACCGTCGACGTCGTCGTGACGGTGACCGACGCCGCGGGGACAACGTCGAGCGCCACTTCGCTCGCGACGCAGTTCGAGTACGTCGACGAACATCCCTTGGGCACGCTCACACCGAGCGTTTCGGGGATCGGACCCTCGGGCGGCAACGTCTCGGGTGGGAATCACGTCGAGATCTACGGGAGCGGATTCGCTCCGGGAAGCGTGGAACGGGTGACCTTCGGAGGTGTCCCGGCGGTGAGCTTCACCGTTGTTCGAGCCGGCGTCGTGAGCGCTGTCGTGCCGCCCTTGTCGTCGGCGACCGCGTGCGCGAGCGGCAACGGGTTCCAACAGGCGACCGTCTGCCAAGTTGAGGTCGTCGTGACGACGACCGCTGGACAGAGCGCGACCGATCCGATCCTGCCGTCCGAGGTTGGCCCCGTCGTCTTTGGGCCGCAAGGCGTCTACGAGACGACGAGCGGCTTCGAATCCGCTCCGGCGTCGACCGAGTACGACTACGCGCCGACGCCGACGATCACCTCGGTCACTCCGAATCCGACGGCGCCTTCCGGACAGAACCCCGTCGTCATCAATGGCTCGGGATTCTCGTTGGTGACCTTCGATTGGGTGAACTTCGGCCCGCCGAAAAACGTTGCGAGCCAAGCGCTCCGTATCTTGTCGATCAGTCCGACCGAGATCACGATCCGCCCGCCGGGCGCGCCGACGAGCGATGCGAACCCGAGCCTTCTTCCCGGCGGGGTGAGCATCCAAACCGCCTCGGGAGTGACGAACGTGGCGCGGTTGGTGTACGCCGGCACGCCGCAGCTCGAGAACCTGTCGCTTTCCGGAGGCTCGACCCGCGGTGGCACGAGGGTTCAGCTCGACGGGCTGGGACTGGGTGACGTGACGTCGGTCGCCTTCGTCAGCGAGCTTCAGAACGCAGCATCGGTGACGGTGACGACGTCTGACATCCGGCGCGAGAGCGCGACGAAGCTCGATGTCGTCACACCGCCGCACGCGTCGGGTCCGGTCGCCGTCGTTCCCTGCTCGGCGGCGGGCTGCGCGCATTCGCGGCGGAATGTCGACACGTTCGTCTTCTATCCGCCGTCGGGCCGCACGCTGTCGGGCTTCGCGCCGGCGCACGGCGGCGCCGATGGCGGAACCGTGGTGACGGTGTTCGGAAAGAACGTCGCATCCGCAGGCGCCATCATGTTCGGCAAAAACCCGTCGTCCGAATTCGTGCAGAGTTCGACGTACTCGACGAACGATCCCGACGTGATTGCGGTCGTCTCGCCACCGGGGCCTGCTCGCGAGATGGTGGCCGTTTCGGTCACCGTGCGCGGTGTGCCGGCCCGCATGGTGGCAGCGAGGCGTTTCCGGTACGAACCGAGTGCACCGAGCGCGCCCACAGATGTCACCGTCTCGAACCCTTCGTCTGGTCTGACGCTCGGTTGGCAGCCGCCGCTCAGCGACGGGGGGTCGTCCTTGACCGGATACATCCTCACCGCGACGACCCGAGGCTCGTCGCCTGAGACCTTCAGGTTGTCGCCGAGCGCTCGGTCGTTCGAGCTGGTGAAGCTTTCCCCCGGGCACACGTACGAACTGGCGGTTCGGGCAACGAATGCCGAGTTCGGGCGCGGACCGGTTTCGACCACGTCGGTGGCGATTCCCGGGTAGCACTCGCTCTCGGCGACGTCGACGCTCGACCCTTTCGAGAAACGATTCGCTGCGTACACTCGCCGTTGCAGTCCATTCCAGTCGCGCTTGGTACCGAGGAGATCGGGAGGTCGATTCGTCGATGAGAGGCGAGCTGTGTTCAGAGATCGTCAGCCTCGAGGGTTTCAACGGAGACGCGATCGAGGCGTATTTCACGCGTCCCGTCGGCGAGGGCTCGGTGCCGGGGGTCGTCGTCGTCCATCACATGCCCGGCTGGGACGAGTGGACCGCCGCCGTCACGTTCAAGCTCGCCTTCCACGGCTACGCAGCGATCGCGCCGCACCTGTACTCGCGCCTCGGTCCCGGGCGCTGGGACGACCTCGCCGCTGCCGCACGCGCTGAGGGCGGCGTCGCTGATGATCAGGTCGTCGGGGACATCGAGGGGTCGGCGGCGTTCCTGCGCAATCAGCCCGAGTCGAACGGCAAGGTCGGAATGATCGGCTTCTGCTCTGGGGGACGCCAGGTCTACTACGCGGCCTGCACGTCCGAAGCTCTCGACGCGGCCGTCGACTGCTGGGGCGGACGGGTGATCATGCCCGCCGAGGAGCTCACCGAGAAGCAGCCGGTGTCACCGTTCGACCTCACCGCCGAGATGCACTGCCCGCTACTCGGCATCTTTGGCAACGACGACCAGTACCCGACGTCGGCCGAGGTCGACGAGATCGAAGCGGGACTGAAGAAGTTCGGCAAGGACTACGAGTTCCATCGCTACGACGGCGCAGGTCACGGATTCTTCGCCAGCGATCGCGAAATGTACCGACCGGTTCAGGCCGTTGACGGCTGGCAGAAGGTGTTCGCGTTCTTCGAAAAGCACCTGCAGAACGCGACCGCAGCCTGAGCGGCGAGCAAACCTCGAAAGGAATGTTGCGATGTGCACTTCGGTGACCGAACAGTTCGACGTCACCGCCCACGGGCGAGGACAGAGCGAATGGACGCCGCTCTCGTCTGCCGTCGTTTATTACGACCACCCCGCCCACGCGACGTCTGAGCACGCGATGGTGATCGACCTGCGCGGCGAGGAAAGTTCGCCGTCGTCTCGGGTCGTGATCGAGATGAGCGCGGCTTCGGCCGCCGGGCTCGTCCGGGCGATCCAAAGCGTGCTCTCGACCAAGCCGGCGAGCGACGATCTCGCGCGTCCCTCCGCCGGGGTCTAACTACCCGGCGAATCGCTGACACGACGATAAGGATCGTCGGCGAGCGAAGACCTTCAAACGTTGCCGATCTCTCGGCGACTCACCGACGGGACGCCGGGCGTCCGCTCTTCACTCGGCGCGCACGGTCTCGAAGCCGCTGGCGGTAACCGCCCCTGGATCGCCTGCCGGTGACGGCAGTCCGCCGGCAGGAATCGCAGCACAGGCGGTTAGGAGGGGCGCGGCCGCCGTGCGGAAGTGCGCTTTTGGTTGTATCGGGTCAGATGTCCGCAATTTTGCAGATGGCCCGGGACCGGTTCGCTCTCAGAAAAAGGGACGACGAAGGTCAAGGCGAGGCGCGTCACGAGCGCGGCATCGAGGACCGGTCCTCTGAGTTCCGCCGCCACGATTTGGTGGACGTCTTGCGGCGGACCCACGATTGCCAGCGTTCCGGATCGGTGTCGTAATCCGATGGGAGAGGGACCATCGAGACTTGTCTTCAACGAAGGGATACATGAAGATGCGACTTCGTCCGCGGGCAGTGGATTCAGGATCCTTCGACGAGTCGCGGCACGCTGATCGTTGTGGAGGGCGGTGACTCGACCAGTTCATCGATCGCAGACGCGTAGTTCGCGTACCACGCCGTCGTTACGAAGTCAGCAAATTGCTCGGCGTCGCTCCAGTATTCGAAAAGGTACGAAGCTTCGCGCTCAGTCGCTGAGGTGGACCACGCGACGAAGTCTCTGCCGGTTGCGCTTGTGTTGTCGAGAAGCATCTCAAACAGATGGAAGAGCTCATCGCGTTTGCCGGATCGAGTCAGATACTCCGTCATGATCATCATCTGACTCACAGCGACTGCATCATTCCGTGAGCAGCCGTTCGCCGTTTGCGCCGTTGCTAGCGGTGACGCGGCGAGCGGCAAGCGCTTCACGGGTCGGCCACCGCACTTGAGAGACCCTGCCGGTGAGCTCCAGCACTCGAATCAGACGCGCGGTCGAATCGAGCTGACCTCGGTCGACACCGTGGCGAGCGTACGTCGGGTTCGAGTGATGGAGGTTGTGCCAATTCTCGCCGAGCGAGAGAACGGCCAAGGGAGCGAAGTTCGACGCGCGATCCGCGCGCCGTGTTTTGAACGGGCGCGTGCCCCATATGTGACAGGCAGAGTTGACAGCAAACGTCGCGTGCTGAAGCACGAACACCCTGACGAGTCCGCCCCAGATGAATCCCCCGAGCGCTCCCGCTGCGGTCCCCGTTATCGCCCAGCCGATGAGAGTCGGCACCCCGAGAGAGAGGACGCACATGAGGGGGAAGAGTCGGTCGATGATGACGAGATCGCGATCGATGACGAGGTCGGGCGCCCAACGATTGACGTCGCATGATTTCTTGGTAAAAAACCAGCCCATGTGAGCGTGGAACACACCCTTGGCGCGCGCCCAGGCCCCGGGTCCGACGAGGTACGGCGAGTGCGGGTCACCCTCGACATCTGTGTAGGCGTGGTGGCAGCGGTGGTTGGCAACCCAGCAGATCGGCCCTCCTTCGAAGGCGAACGAGCCCGCCAGGACTAGGGCGATCTTGGTACATCGTGTCGCAACAAAGCTCCGATGGGTGAGCATCCGGTGGTAGCCGGCGGTCACGCCGTGGCCGACTACGGCGTATGACACGACGGCAAGCACGAGATCGAGAACCGTCACGCCGTGGCCGAACAGCCAGACGATGGCCACGGCCACACCAACGAATGGCCCGAACAAGATCGCGGCGGTGACGAGCCTCTGGCTGCGTGAGGGTGGTCGCTCTAGGAAGGTTGCGGCATCATCGCCGTCCTCGAGGGCTTCCACCTCGTCGAGGAGTTGTGCGTTCGCCGTCACCGAGCTTCCCTTTGGGAACGACGACCTGGTTGCGGTGTGCACAGATGCGAGGAGCGCGTCGAATTGACGTCATGAGATATGTGGAGGTGACTACGGGGCACAGGGCATCACTCTGGTCGGTCAGCGCGCCTATGCACGACCAGAACGTGCAACAACGCTCCCGGAGGGTGCCAACGGTTCGGCAGGATCCAACATGGGTGGGTTCTCAGTCCATGCTGCGCGCGATGCTACACACGAATCGCTGGAACTCACGGCCAATCAAAACTCACGGCCAATCAGTACGTGCGGTCGCCGTTGACCGCTATCCAGGTGGGCGCGACGATCGGATCGGTTACTGGGCTGGTGAGGGGCACCAAGTCTCGTGCGACCACAAGGCGTACTGAGGTCCTGCGCATGGACGTGCAACTTTTGACCGCGCGCGAGCAACGGGACGACGCTTTCCACGGGAGCGTCGCGCCGGGCGAACGTGTTGCCGCACAAATACGTGCTGGTGCTGCCACTGGAGCAGAGCGGGTTCCGTGGTGGGCGGTGGTGACGGCCGCGGCCGCCCCAGCGCTGCTGATCGGCGGGTTCTTCGTGGCAGCCAGCCTCCAACCGGCTTCGTACAGCTCGGTTCGCGACACGATAAGCGAGCTCGCGGCACAGGGAGCAACCGATCCCTGGGTCATGACTATGTCCCTCGGCGCCCTGGGCATCTGTTATCTGCTGGTCGCGTGCGGCCTTCGGCCCGCTCGAAACGCCGGACGCGTCGCGCTCGCCAGCGGAGGGGTCTCGACCTTGCTGATCGCCGCGTTTCGCCAGCCGCATCACGGATACTCAGTTGCGCACGAGGCCGCCGTTGTCGTGGCGATCTGCACCCTGTGTGTGTGGCCGGTACTCGGAGCACGTCGAGGAAGTCGGGCACCATTTTGGCGTTTCCTGCGAGCATCACGGCCACCGCGGTGACGGTGGCACTGACGATGTGGTTCGTGTTTGAGCAGCACCGTGGAGAACTCGGGCTGGCCGAGCGCTGCGCCGCCGTGTCAGCTCCTCTCTGGCTCCTGCTGGTCGTTCTGACGACTCGGTCGGCTCTCGCGCCAGCAGCACCCGAGAGCGCGGAGCGCCGGGTCCGGCCACCCGTTGGATGACTACCTCAAAGAGCTACAACAACTAGGAGAGCGGCAGTGACACCCAATCGGCATGGCTCGGCAGTCGTCGAATACCCGAACGATCTCGAGATTGTCGTCACTCGTGATTTCGACGCTCCGATCGAACTCGTCTTCGACGTACTGACGAAGCCGGAGCACATGCGCAAACACGTCGCTCCATTTGGGGAGGAGGTGACGGTGTGCTCGATCGACCTACGCGTGGGAGGGAACTACCACTACGTCTTCGTGACCGAAGACAAAAGGGAGTGCTCGTTTCGTGGAACCTTCTTGGAGGTCGAGCCGCCGACCCGGATCGTCGACACGTGGATGTTCGACGGGTGGCAAGGTGTGGAGGCCGTCGAGTCGGTGGATTTGCACGAGACTGACGGAGTGACCAAGCTGACCTGGAAGCTGGCGTTCCGCGACAAGGCTGGCCGTGGCCACTGGACCAAGACCGATGGCCTCGAAGCGAACTTCGACAACGTGGAAGATCTCTTGAGGTCACTGCTCGATCCAAAGGGTACGTAATCGCGAAAAACTTCGGGCATCAGGTGCCTTGCGGCCAGGAATTGTCCGAGTAGGAGTCGTTACTGGGCCACACATCTGGTGTTATCGACTCGTACCTTCGATGTGCCGATATACGAATATTCCTGGCTGATACGCGATGAGTTTGTAATGCTCGAGAAACCATCGCCTGAGATTTTTGTCGAACGGGATCAGCTCTGGTTCTGGTAACGACAACAATGCGAATTGTGCTCGTTCAAAATACGATCGCCACATCGCAACGAGGACCGCGGGATACGGCGGTGGGTCCGGTGGGGTCCTGGCCTTGTCATAGGCGAGCCACAAGCCATCGGGATCGACGATGTCCGGACAATCGGGCGCTGTAGAGAAGAACCGATCTGCATCGATAGCAAGGACCGGAGAGTCGTACACGACGCATGAACCGAGAGGCACGTTGGAATCGACGAGTCGTGCCGGTTCTGCAATGCCATACAGGTCGCTCGGATCCGAGTGTGGGAGATAGGCGTTCGCGAATCTTGTTCCCTCGCCGAGCAGGGCGACGGCCAACGCTGCCGCGCAAAGCCAAGTGAACGTCCGAAATAGTTTGACTTCCGAGAAGTGTCTCGCACGGATCGCGACTACTCCATTCACAGCGCGCGTGATTCCAGCGATTGCTACGCCGAAGAGCGCCGCCAGAAACGGCGCTGAGAAATATGCGTAGTACCCGTAGAATCCCGACGCCTCTACAAGAGGAAGCACGGAAGCGATCGCCGCAAGGACAAGATAGAGGTCAAGCCGCGAGAGTGTTCGATACTCCACTGCGTAGACGGCCGCGAGCGCGAGGACAAGGGCGACAATCAACACAATCGCAAGTGCTGGTGACGAGGGCAGCGACGTCAGTCCAAGGAGCCCTGTGATCATCTCAAGTCGTTGCCCGGCGGAGAAATGATTGAGGACAGAGGCGGATCGGAAAAGCTGATCAGCAAAGACCTCGTGCGCGAACGATCGAGGGGCCCCGATCACGAATGGCGCGCAAAGTACCGCGAAGCCCACAGCAGCGCCCACACACAAGGACGCGACGCGCCGCCATCTCGGAACGAAGCTCGCCAGCAACGCAACGAGCGGGAATACTGCCCAGAGTTTGATCGAACCGGCGATTCCGAATAGCACCCCCGCCCAAAACAATCTGGGTAGCGATGGCTTCGGAACCTTGAAGACAACCAACGATCCAAGAAGCACGAACAAGACGAGGTATGGCTCGAGCTTCAACGTGTGGTCTGCAGTAACTGCCACCGGGAACAGCGCTAGTGCGGTTCCCGACGCCAACATTGCGACACGACCCCGTCGGCGGACAAGCAACGCTATGAGAAAGGCGTTGACGGCGGTTACAAGGGCAGTTACAACGCGCGCGAGCTCGAGAGCGACTTCAGTTCCGACGGCTCGACCGATCAACGCGATCGGGGCCATCAACAAAGTGATCCCGGGGGGTTGGACGAAGACGAAGTCTCGGTACGGCAATGCACCACTTACGAGTCGAAGAGCACTCCCCAGGTAGACTCCGTCGTCAAACTCTGTGACGCCGTTGAAAACGCCACGTATCGACAATTGCCAAATTCCGACACCGAGGGCTAGCAGTCCGGGGATAAGCGCGACGACTGTCGGATGACGGCTAAGCGTTTGGACTCGGTTTATGTTTGCCTGCCTTCCCGTCACCCGCGAAGCCTGGCCCGGCTGGATCGATCCCGTGATTGGTTGGAGAGAAGCGCGCCAAGCCGCACTAAGGAAATAGCGAAAGCCCCGACAAGGTATCTGATGTTTTGGGGCTGTTTCATCGTTGTGCCTCCACCTTTCCGCTCCAAAGGAACCTGTCGGCGTCGCGCTTACGCACCCGGATGTATTTCTTTCCAAGTTTGTAAAACCTCAACCTGCGCTCGGCGATGACCCTCTCGACGAATCGCGGGGGGCACTTCCAGTACGTGGCGAGTTCGTCCTTCGTCAGCCAATCGTTCGGCTGCTCGGGAACGCGGGTACGAGAGGTGGACTCATTCCGGCGAGGTGTTGCTGTCGCTTTACCCAATGTTTCGGGGCGTTTTGCGCTTACAGACTCTCCGTATTTGGTCCTATTGCTCGTCGGTTTCATGCCCCTAATAGCCTCCGTGAACTCCTCATGCGGTAGGTCTATAGCAGTGCACGGCTTCCAGAGGAAGTCAAGGGCGTTGAGCTGCGGATATAGCGCGATGAGCAGAGGAGACGAAGAGGCATGAGGCGGTCTGGATTGCTCAGGAAACATTGCCGTAGGTCGTCAGTATTTAAATCGAAATTCGAAAGGTTTGGTTTGCCAAAACTTTCGAAGGTTTGGTTTGTGAAACAAGTGAAATCTGATTGAGGCAAACAAAGACCCAGGTGGAGGAGGGTTTTCGTGTGGCGTCCTTTTCGAAAGGTTTGATTTGCCCCAAACCTCTTGGAAACATTTGCAAGCAAAGCCCAGGTGAGGTGGGTTTTCGTGTGACGATTTCAGCCTTTTGTTTCCGACACGGTGTATTGCGATTACAAGCTCGCTGCGCAACATCTCGCACGTAGTCTCCGCAGGTACGAGGTAAGGAACGATGGCGACCGATAGTTCGAGCAGGGCAAAGAAGCGGCGGGTAGCGGGGAAGGCGGGATCGACCGACTTCCATCCGGCTTGGTTCGCGCCCGATATCGAGGGCCAGACGGCCACCGGATTTCGAAAACGTTCGACAAACGAAGCCATGCTGCAGCATGGTTGGCCAGCCAAGAGACGGATCTGCGGCGAGGGATGTGGATCGACCCTCGCAAGTCCAAGAGACCATTCGGTGAATGGTCGGCGGAATGGTTTGCGACAACAGTCCACTTGAGGCCGAACACCCGAGTTCGCTACGAGTCGATCCTGAAGAATCACTTGGACCCGTACTTCGGCCGCAAGCACGTTGCGACGATCGATCAACCGTTGGTGCGGCGCTTCATATCGGAAATGGCGAACTCTGGTAGTGCACCCGGAACGATCCGTGCTGCACGGAATGTGCTCAGGCAAGTTCTCGCAACAGCGGTCGGTGCTCGGGCTATCGCGACTAATCCGTGCGACGGCACGAGGGTTCCAAGGTCGAATCGGCAAGAGATGCATTTCCTCACGCCTCCGCAGGTGGAAGAGCTGGCACATGCCATCGCCAGTCCTGCACTCCGTTCTGCAGGTAACGACCTCATTGGAGAACCGGTTTCTCCGAATTCGGAACGTTCGTTCGTTTCGCTGCGTATGCGGGGCTTCGATCAGGCGAGCTGGAAGCGTTACGTGTGCGACGGCTTGATTTGTTGCACCGTAGGGTCGAGGTCTCCGAGTCAGTCAGTGAGGTTTCCGGTCATGGGTTGGTGTTCGGACCGACAAAGACGTACGAAACTCGGTCTGTTCCAGCCCCTGGGTTTCTCTGCGATGAACTGATGACACTGATCGCAGGCAAGGACCAGAGGATCTAGTTTTCAGTGCTCCCGACGGTGGACCGATTCGGCACAGCAATTTCTACGTGCGTCATTTCAAACGAGCGGCGGGTCAAGCGGAACTCCCCGAGACCTTGAGGTTTCACGATCTCAGACACACGTACGCCAGCTTTCTAATTGCCGAGGGTGCTCATCCTCGGGCGATCATGGAGCGCATGGGACACAGCACGATCACTGTGACCTTGAATCGTTACAGCCATTTGCTTCCGGCTCTTGAATCTCAACTCGATGAAGCGCTCGACCGCACGGGTCGGTCTGTTCGCACGACAACGTCGGAACAGTTTGGGTCACAGCTGGGTCACGCTGAAGTGATCAATCTTCCTCATCACGAATAAGTGATCGCCTAGCTGGGCGTTTGTTGCGCCCCCGGCAGGACTCGAACCTGCGACACGCGGTTTAGGAAACCGCTGCTCTTTCCTCTGAGCTACGGGGGCGAGGAACTGGCAGTCGAGCGATTGTCTGCGCTGCTTCGCACGGCTCGTTCCTTCATCGTACGAGGCGCGCTCCGCCGCGCTGAGGCCCGCACCTCCCGGTGCCCGACGCCACGAATTCTGTTGTGGCGGGTTCTTGATGTTGCTCCGACAACTCCGCAGTCGAAGCCGAGAGTTCGGCCGCTGACAGAAAACCTATGATAAATGGCATTTCTGCCACTCGTAGGGCCGGGCGAACAGCGAGACGATAAGAGACAGGTCGGTTCCTTCGGAAAGGCGGTCTAGGTGATGATCAATCCCTCGCTCTTAGGTCGCGATATCGAGCGGCATACCCGGGAGCTGCGCGCTCTGGGCGAGAGAAAGCAGGACGCTCTGGAGAGAAGTCCTCTTCAGCGGCGGTCGAGAAGACGATTCCGTATCGCCATCGGGACCCGACTGATCACCTGGGGCGAGTCCCTCACGTGTGAGGTCTCCAGCGTTCCAATGGACCGTCTCGGCGGACAGGCCGGCTGAGATGGCTTGCGACGAGGTGATTGGCGATGGCAGAATGCTTTCGTTTAGCGAAATGCCTGCCAAGCATCGACCGCTCCTCGTCGTCCTCGTCGGAGACCAGCTCAGCCTGTTCGAGTTCGCGGCGGCGTGTGAGGTGTTCGCTGGCGACGACCCAGCCGTGTTGGGCGTCGATTGGTACCGGTTCGCCATCGTCTCGTCGGGACCGCCAAGAGTTTCGACCGACGTGACCGGGGTCGACGTCGTCGCTGATCACGACCTCGCCGCGTTGCGCGAAGCGCACACGATCGTTGTTCCACCCTCGATTCTTCAATACGAGCTCCCCGATGAGATCGCGACGGAACTGCGGCGCGCGCATGCCCGCGGGGCGCGCATCGCGTCACTCTGCACCGGCGCGTTCACGCTTGCGCGCGCCGGCCTGCTCAACGGACGTGAGGCGACGACCCACTGGAACAGCGCCACGCGCCTCGGTGAGCAGTACCCCGAGGTGTCGGTGAATCCAGGAGTTTTGTACATCGACAACGGCGACATCCTGACGTCCGCGGGAAGCGCCGCGTCCATCGACTTGTGCTTGTACATCGTGCGGAGGGACTTCGGTGCCGAGATCGCAAACTTCGTTGCCCGCGCGATGGTGGTTCCGCCGCACCGCGACGGCGGGCAGGCCCAATTCATCTCCCAGCCGGTCCCGACTTCTTACGGAGGCGATCCGTTCTCCGACGTGCTCACTTGGGCCGTCGAGCACCTCGACGAGGATCTGTCCGTCGAGTTGCTCGCGCAGCGAGCGGCGATGAGCCTGCGCACCTTTGCGCGCAAGTTCCGCGAAGTGACCGGGACGACACCGCACCAGTGGCTCGTCTCGCAGCGGATGTTCTTCGCTCAGCGCCTATTGGAGGCGACGGATCTCTCGATTGATCTTGTCGCGTGGAAGAGCGGCTTCGGAACGGCGACGAACCTCAGAATGCAGTTCCAACGGGCGACGGGGACGGCACCGAGCGCCTACCGACGGACGTTCCGCACCGCGTCGTAAGTCTCGTAATTGCACGACGGTCGGCGCAGATCTCCGAAGTCGCTCAGTCGGTGGTCGGCTCGATCTCGATGTAGCGGTCAAAGGTGCGATTTTCGAGCAGCGGGAATCCCTTTTCCATGAGGCGCCCGAAATGCGGCGAGCTCCGGTGGGATTCAAAGGCGGCTTCGTCGGTGTATTGCTCGAAAAGGTCGAAGTTCTCAGGTTCGTCGATCGATCTCGAGAGGGTGAAGGTGGCGCATCCTGGTTCGGCACGCGACATTTTCACGTGATCGCGATAGATCGCAGCGACCTCGTCGCCACGACCGCTCAAATGTCCTGTGCTGCGCGATGACCGTCAGCATCCGACCCCGCCTTGTATCGATTGGGCGAGGCGGCGAGCGATCGTGCCAAGTTCGGATGGGAGCGCGTCGATTTTCATCGGATCTTTCGCGCCGTGATGCACTGCGTCTCGTAATCGAAAAGGATCTCGTCGCCGAATCGCTCGAGCACCGCCGACACCTCCGAGACCAACGCAGAGCGTTGTTCCTCGGACATGACGGCGATCTCGCTCCACGTGAGCCACATCGCGAGCCAATGCTCGCTCGTGATCAGCCACTGCCACGAATAGGTGTGCAAATCGCTCAGCGCGAATCGCCCCGACTTCTCGATCGCCTCCGAATGGGAAGAGACGTCGTGATGCGCGCGCCAGTCCTTCGGACCGTCGAAGCGATCATCGCCGTGCCGCGAGGACGCCTCGTGAAGCGCCTTTTCGAGATCGGGATCATGGGGACGGCTGTGGTTCCAGAAGACGGCGATGCGGCCGTCTGCCTCGAGGACGTCGGCGGCTTTGTGGGGCGCGACCTCGGGGTCGACCCAGTGCCACGCCTGACCAGCGGTCACAAGATCGAAGGTCCGGCTGTTGGACTCCCACGACTCGAACGGAGCGACCTCGACGCGGATCCCGTGTCTCCGCGCCTTATTCGCCATGCGCTCATCGATCTCGATGCCGAGCACCTCACAGCCGCGCGCCACGAACAGACGCGCCGCCTTTCCGGTCCCGCAGCCGACGTCGAGGACCCTCGGCTTCCCACCAGCGCAGAGGTCGTCGGCCATCTCCGCGGGATACGTCGGTCGATACCGGTCGTACGCGTCGGCTCGAGCACCGAATGACTCCGCCCGGACGCGGTTCTCGTGGGCGCGGCTTTCTTGGACCACGACGGTTCCTTTCGGTCTCAGGCGCGAGCTCGTCGCGCCTGGCCTTCGACCATAGGTAGCCGAACGCCACGAAGCTGCGCACGCCGATCAGCCAACCGGCTCGCGCCGCGATCCCGCCCTATGTTGGAAACTCGTGACAACGATCGCGACTCCACTCCACACCGACTGCTACATCGGCGGCGGCTGGCGCGAAGCGAGCGGATCGAACCGGTTCGAGGTGCTCGACCCGGCGACCGAGGAGGTCATCGAGACGATCGCCGACGGGTCGGCGCCCGACGTGCTCGAGGCGGTCGCCGCGGCGCACGGCGCCCTCGGCGCCTGGGCGGCGACGCCGCCGCGCCGCCGCGCCGAGATCCTGCGGCGGGCCTTCGAACTGATGATCGAGCGCACCGACGATCTGGCTCGGCTGATGGTGCGGGAGAACGGCAAGGCGCTCCCCGATGCGCGCGCCGAGATCACGTACGCGGCGGAATTCTTCAGATGGTTCTCCGAAGAGGCGGTGCGCAACGTCGGCGAGATCGTCACCGCGCCCTCAGGGACGAATCGGATCCTCGTTCTCCGCCAGCCGATCGGGGTGGCGCTGCTCATCACGCCGTGGAATTTCCCCGCCGCGATGCTGACGCGAAAGATCGGTCCCGCGCTCGCCGCCGGGACGACCGTCGTCTGCAAACCGGCCAAGGAGACGCCGCTCTCGGCGCTCGCCATCGCCGCGATCCTCGACGAGGCGGGCGTGCCACCGGGCGTCGTGAACGTCGTGCCGTCCTTTCACGCCGGGGCGATCGCCGACGCGGCGCTCGCCGACAATCGAGTCCGCAAGTTGTCGTTCACCGGATCGACCGAGGTCGGCCGGATGCTGCTCGAGAAGGCGTCTCAGCGGGTGGTCTCGTCCTCGATGGAGCTCGGCGGAAACGCGCCCTTCGTGATTTTCGCCGACTCCAACCTCGACGACGCCGTTACGGGCGCGATGCTCGCGAAGATGCGCAACGGCGGTGAGGCGTGCACGGCCGCCAATCGCTTCTATGTCGAGGCGCCGATCGCCGACGAGTTCGTCAGCCGTCTGACGGCGCAGATGTCGTCGCTGCGGATGGGGAACGGGCTCGAGGACGGCGTCCAACTCGGTCCGCTCGTCAACGCCGACACCCGCGACAAGGTCGCCGCGCTCGTCGACGACGCCCTCGTTGCCGGCGCGCGGGCAACGACGGGCGGTTCACTTCCGCCCGGTCGCGGCTACTTCTATCCGGCGACCGTGCTCGACCGCGTTTCGCCGGGATCGTCGATCCTGCGCACCGAGATCTTCGGCCCCGTCGCGCCGGTCGTCACGTTCCATTCCGAGAAAGAGGCGATCGAGCTCGCCAACGACACGATCTTCGGGCTCGTCTCCTACGTCTACTCGAGCGACCTCGCCAAGGGCCTGCGGGTCTCCGAGGCGCTTGACACGGGGATGGTCGGGCTGAACCGCGGGCTCGTCTCGGATCCCTCGGCGCCCTTCGGCGGCGTCAAGCAGTCCGGCCTCGGTCGGGAGGGCGGCCACGAGGGGATGAACGAGTATCTCGAGACGAAGTACATCGCCACTTCGTGGTAGACGGCTCCTGGTGGCGGAAGAAAGACGGTGAGAAAGGACGCGGCGTCGACGTGAGCGACGAACTCGATCTCGAGCAATTCCACCTCAGCGACTATCAGTCACGCCAATGCGAGAAGTGGGCGCGCGACGCGCCCGAGAAGATCCCACTGTGGGTTGCCGACATGGACTTTCCGATCGCCGCGCCGATTCGTCGCGCCCTCGAAGATGTGATCGAGCACAGCGACCTCGGCTATCCGCGCCCAGCATTGGAAAAACGCTTGATCAGCGCCTTCGCCAGGTGGTCGAAGACCCGTTACGGCCTCGAGGTCGATCCGGAGCTCACCGTCGTTGCGACCGACGTCATCCAAGCGCTCTTCTTCGCCATCGTCACCTTGACCGAACCCGGCGACGGCATCCTCGACCTCACTCCGGCCTACCCGCCGTACTTCGCCGCCCACGAACAGACCGGACGGCGGATGGTCGCCCACGACCTGGCGCTCGTCGACGGTGTCTACCGCTTCGACGTCGAGGCGGTCCGCGCCCTCGTGCGCACAGAGCGACCGCGGATGATGCTGCTCTGCAACCCGCACAACCCGACGGGCCGGGTGTTCGACCGCGTCGAACTGACCGAGCTCGCGACGATCGCCGAAGAGTTCGACCTTGTCATCGTTTCCGACGAGGTCCATAGCGACCTCGTCTACCCGGGGGCGACCCACGTGCCGATCGCGACGCTCGGCGCTGACGTCGCGCGGCGCACGATCACCCTCAACTCGGCGAGCAAGACCTTCAACCTCGCCGGGTTGCGCTGCGCGGTCGCGGCGTGCGGCTCGCCGCGGCTCGCCGAGCGGATCACCTCGATCCCTCGTCGCCAGCGGGGCAGCATCAACAACTTGGGCATGCTCGCCGCTCTCGCCGGCTGGGAAGAGGGCGGTCCGTGGCTCGATGCGGTGCTCGCGTACCTGGAGCGCCACCGCGACTGGCTCTTCGAGGCGTTTTCGGATGTTCCGGGCGTCTCGATGGCGAAACCGCAGGCGACGTACCTCGCCTGGCTCGATCTCCGTAGCTCGGGTCTCGGCGACGACCCGGCCGCCGCCTTTTCAGAACACGCCGGCGTCACGCTCCTGCCCGGCCCGGACTTCGGTGATGCCGGCAGGGGATACGCCCGGCTGAACTTCGCAACGACGTCTGAGGTGCTCGGGGTCGGCGTCGAACGCCTCCGCACCTTCTTGTCGGCGCGCCGTTGACTTCTCGACCCGGCCCCGAGAACGGGAAAGGCCAAGTAGGGTGCGCGCGTCGCGGCGACTGGGGAGCGGGTGGGACAACTCGAATCAGGTGACAAGGCGCCGGTCTTCTCTTTGCCAACGGACGATGGCGCGAAGGTCGCGCTGAGCGACTACCGCGGAAAGCGTGTGGTCGTCTACTTCTATCCAGCCGACGACACGCCGGGTTGCACGAAGGAGGCGTGCCAGTTCAGTGACCTCCTGGACGACTACGCGGCGTTGGGCGTCGACGTCATCGGCATCTCGCCGGATCCGGCGGACTCGCACCAAGAATTTCGCGCGAAGTACGGCTTGAAGATCCACCTCGCCTCTGATCCGTCGCACGCGACGATGGAGCGCTATGGCGCCTGGGGCGAAAAGACGCTGTACGGCAGGAAGTCGGTCGGCGTGATCCGCTCGACGTTCCTTGTCGGGCCGGACGGCCGGATCGAACGCGCCTGGCACCACGTGCGCGCCGATGGCCATGCACAAAAGGTTCTCGAGGCGTTGGGGACGGACCATGCCACCTGAAAAGCCGCAGTGGAAGGAACTCTTCGCCGAAGTCGTGACGTCGGGACTGTGCACCGGGTGCGCGTCGTGCGTCGTCGCCTGCCCATACGACGTCTTGGGCTACGACGCGGATGGCGGTCGCTACCGCCCCTTCCACGTCGACGAGGAGGGCGGCCAAGAGGACTGCACCCACGGCCAGCGCGGCTGCACGCTGTGCACGCGCGCCTGTCCGCGCTTTCGCTCCTGGGAGAGCGAGATCGACACGTACCTGTTCGGTCGCGCCCGGGAGACCGAGGAGATCGCCGGCGTCGCCAGAGAGACCCTGCTCGTGCGGACGACGGACCCGGAGATCGCCGGCGTCGGCCAAGACGGCGGTCTCGTCTCGGCGATGTTGATCTGGGCGCTCGAGCATGACGTCGCCGACGCAGCACTCGTTTCGTACCTCGAGGGCGACGGTTCGGCGTGGCGCGCCGTCCCCGGAGTCGCGCGCACCCGCGCCGACGTGCTGCGCGCCGCCGGCTCGCGCTACACGTATTCGGCGAACCCGCTCGCGTACATGGAGGCGACCGATGTCGGTGCCGAGCGGATCGCACTCGTCGGGATGAGCTGCCAGGCATCGGCGCCGGCGGTCATGGCGGCGCGCAAAGCGGGCAAGGTTGCGCGGCGGTTCGTGCTCACGATCGGGCTCCTGTGCTCGAAGACGTTCAACGACTCGATCTTCGAAGAGTTCCTCGAGCCCAGCTACGGATTAAAACGCGAGGAGATCGTGAAGATGAATATCAAGGGCGCGCTGTTGATCTGGACGCGCGACGGTAACGAGCACCGAATCCCGCTCAAAGAGGCGCACGGCTGGACCCGCGAAGGGTGCAAGCAATGCCCCGACTTCGCGGCCGAGCACGCCGACATCTCTGCGGGAGGAATCGGTGTCGACAACGACTGGACGCTCACGATCGTTCGCACCGAGCGCGGTGCCGAGCTCCTCGGCCGGATGCGCGACGCCGGCGCAATCGAGGCGCGGCCGGCGTCGGACGACGAGACGGTGCTGCCGTTGCTCGCCAAGCTTTCGCGCGTGAGCCGCCGACACTGGCCCGCGGCCGCCGACCCCGCTCCTGGTCGCATCCCCGTCACCGCCGGCTGACCGGATTCTCCTGGCGCCGGGCCAGCAGCGCCTTCGTGCGGGCGAGCACCGCGTCGAACATCTCGGGCGTGAGCAAGCCGGTGAAGACATTGCGCTGACTCGGGTGGTACGAGCAGATCACCGTGACGTCACCGGTCGACTCCCCCGGCGAGACCTCCATGCCGTGGGCGAATTTCGGCCTCGGCACGCGACGTCCGGCGTCGAGTACGCGCCAGGTCGCGTCGTAGGCGAAGGACCCGAGGCAAAGCACGACGCGCTTTTCGCCCAGGAGCGAAAAGACGCGCTTCAGGTACGGAAAGCAGTTGTCGCGCTCTTCGGTGCTCGGTCGGTTGTCGGGCGGGCAACACCGCACCGCGGCGGTGACGAAACAGTCGCCGAGCACGAGCCCGTCGTCGATCGCCGAGCTCGTCGGTTGACTGGCAAAGCCCGCCCGATTGAGCGCGGCGACGAGGAAGTCGCCGGATCGATCACCGGTGAACATTCGACCGGTCCTATTTTCGCCGTTCGCCGCGGGCGCGAGGCCAACGACGACGAGACGCGCGCCGGGATCGCCGAAGGAGGGGACCGGTCGCGCCCAATACGTCTCTCCGCGATGCGACGCCGGGGGAGAAGTCGCGATCTCCTCGCGCCAAGCGACGAGACGCGGGCAGCGTCGACATCGCGAAATCTCGCGCTCGAGGAGCCACAACGGGTTCTCGTCGGGGCGCGGACGCGGGATTCGTCGGGTGGACAGGGCATTAGGTTGGCAACGAGTGTCACGCGTTCGCAAACCACCTCCGTTCACGTACATCTGTTATGTCCGTCATGGAACGACCCCGACGACGGGCAAGGTGCTGCCCGGGCGCGCGCCCGGTCTGCATCTCTCGGAGCTCGGTCGCGAAGAGGCGAAAGACGCGGCCGAGCGCCTTGCTGAAGTCGGGACCGTGCGAGCGCTGTACAGCTCGCCGATGGATCGCACGCTTGAGACCGCGGAAGCGATCGGGGCGCGCATCGGACTCGTGCCGACGCTCGATGAGGCGTTGTTGGACTGCGACTGCGGCGAGTGGACCGGGGCGTCGCTCGCAGCACTGAGGAGAAAACCCGAGTGGCGCGCCGTGTCGCAGAATCCGTCGGGGTTCCGTTTCCCGAACGGCGAATCCTTTCGTGAGCTCGAAAGCCGAGTCGGCGAGGTGATCGAACGACTGACAGAAAAACACCCTGGTGAGGTCGTCGTCGCAGTGACTCACGCCGATCCCATCAAGGTCGCCGTCGCGCGGGCGCTCGGCAGCCCCTTCGACCTGTTCGATCGCGCCGCGATCCGCCCGGCGTCGACGACCGTGATCGCCTACGGCCCCGGCGCGCCGAGCGTGCTCACCATCAACACCTTCGGCCCCCTCGGCCGAATCGGCGTGCCCTCCCTCGACAGCTCGGCGCGTGCAAATGCGCATCGAGCAGCAGGCGCACGCCCGCAGACGAGGTGAGCGCGGTGTTCGAGCTCGATTCGCCCTCCCGGATCACTTTTGGAGCGATCGGCCCGGTCGGCCAACGGCTCTTCGTGCTACAGGCGCGACAGGGCGCGAACCTCGTCACCTTGAAGCTCGAAAAACAACAGGTAGCGGCGATTTCGCGGAGCCTCGGTCAGATGCTCGAAGACCTGCCGCGGCCGGGACACCTCCCCGAGGAGACGGCACTCGAAGTCGAGAGCTTCGACGAGCCCGACTTCGTCGTCGGCACGCTCGCGCTCGCGTACGACGCTGAAGACGACCGCGTCGTGATCATCACCGAGGAAGCGACCGCCGAGGACGAAGTCTCCGGTGAGACGGCGCGCATCTCGTGTACCCGCGAACAGGCGGGCGCCCTCGCTATTCGGGGAGTGCGCCTCGTCGAGGCCGGGCGGCCGGCGTGCCCGCTCTGCGGCTATCCGCTCGATCCGAGAGGCCACACGTGCCCGCGCACGAACGGCAATCGCGCCCCGCTGACCTGAGCGACGAGCAGTGGCTGGCGCTCCTCGGATCCGGGACGATCGAGGTCGAAGGGCGCATCGCCTGGAGTTCGAACGCGATCTTCCTCGTGGGACTGCGCCTCGGCGACCACGAGGGCGGGGCCGTTTACAAGCCGGGCGCGGGCGAACGCGAGCTGTGGGACTTTCCGAGGGGGCTTTACAAGCGGGAGGTCGCGGCCTTCGAGCTCGACCGCGCCATCGGCCTGCATGCGGTGCCCGCCGCGGTCGTGCGCAAGGATGCGCCGCTCGGTGAAGGATCCCTGCAGCGCTTCATCGACGCTCGTTTCGATGAGCACTACTTCTCTTTCCGCGAATCGGACGCGTATCACGGTGCCCTGCGTGCGATCGCGGCGTTCGACCTGCTTGCCAACAACGCCGATCGCAAGGGCGGCCATCTCCTCGTCGACGCGCACGACAAACTCTGGGCGATCGACAACGCGTTGACTTTTCACGCCGAACCGAAACTCCGCACAGTGATGTGGGACTTCATCGGTGACGCGATTCCGGATCGGATCGTCAAAGGCGCCGCTGAGCTCGTCGACGCGATCCCAAAACCTCTGGCGTCGCTGCTCACGGCCGACGAACAACGGGCTCTCCGCGCCCGAGCGCGAGCGGTCGTCGATGATCCGTACTTTCCCGAGCCTGACGACGAAGCACGGCTTCCGTGGCCACTCGTCTGAGGCTGATTGCACATCGACACCGCGCCGCTCGATTGCTCGCAGCATGGACGTCGGTAGCTTGAAACTCATGGCCGACGAACACGCGAGCACCGAATCCGAGCGCTTCGAGCTCACCGACACCGAATGGCGGGCGCGCCTTTCCGATGCCCAGTACAAGGTGTTGCGGAAGAAGGCGACGGACGTCCCTTTCACCGGCGAGTACACCCATCCCAGCCATCGGGGCGTCTTCCGTTGCGCTGGCTGCGGCGCGGAGCTCTTCTTGAGCGACACGCAGTTCGACTCCGGCTCGGGGTGGCCGAGTTTCACCGCACCGGTCTCATCCGACGCCGTCGAGACATGCGCCGATCGCAGCTACGGAATGGTCCGCACCGAAATCGCCTGCTCACGCTGTGGCGGACATCTCGGACACGTCTTTTCCGACGGTCCCGGCCCGACGGGCGAGCGATACTGCATCAACTCGAGCGCCCTCGCCCTCGATCCGGACGACGAAACAACGCGAAAGTCCGAGTAAACGGCTCAGATATTCACGCAACTGCAACACTGCCGCGCCCAGGTTGTCGCTTCGCCGAGAGATCATGACCCTATGTCATTCCCTCGTGGCCTCATGACCACCATCAGGGAGGCGCGCGCACGTGGCGAGCGCGAATCGACTGTTGGGGGGTCAGTCGTCGAGCTCGACCTCGTGACGCGCCATCCTGAACGCTTCATTGTCATCGAGTCGTGTCATTCGACCTGGCTATTCGACACCGTCGATCGCCGGTTCTGCCGAGTGCTGCGCACTTCGCTCGAACCGCCGACCGTCGCAACGGATTGGCGCGGCTACGACCGACTCGTCGTCGAAGACGACACCGATGCGTTCGTCGTCTTTTTGGACCCCTCCGGATCGCGTTTGTTGCGTTCGTGGCGCCACGGCCCACACTGCGGCCACTGCGGGCGTGACTTCACGGGCGAGCTTTCGATCGAGGATCTCCGCAGGGTCGCGCGCGCCTGAGCGGCGCATCTCCCCAGAATCCCGCCGCCGCGCGCCTCCCCCGGTGCCCGTAAGGGCACCGGGGGAGCACCATCTCTTGGGGATCATCCGCGAGAATCGCTTCGTGACCGATACCGAACCCGATGAACCTCAGCCGCTGATCATCGTCACCTCGCCCGAAGACGCGCCCGCGCTCGGAAAGCCGAACGACAACGAGTCGGTGGAGCGTCCGGCGAAGGTGATGCGGATCGGCTCGATGATCAAACAGCTCCTCGACGAAGTCGAAAAGGCGCCGCTCGACTCGGCGAGCCGCGCGCGGCTGAAGGAGATCTATGAGCGATCGGTCGCCGAACTCGCGGACGGGCTCTCACCCGAACTCGCCGAAGAGCTCGACCGGCTGGCGCTGCCGTTCGAGTCCGACGAGCCGACCGACGCCGAGCTGCGGATCGCACAGGCCCAACTCGTCGGCTGGCTGGAGGGGCTGTTCCACGGGATCCAGGCGGCGCTCTTCGCGCAGCAGATCGCCGCGCAGTCCCAGCTCGAAGAGATGCGTCGCCGGAGCCTGCCGGCGGCGACGAGCGACCAGTCGTCGCCACAGGAGCGCCCGGGCCCGTACCTCTGAACGACCTCTTTCTCGCGCGGCGCCTCGCGGTAGAGTCGCCGGTGGTCGAATGACAACCCTGTAGTTATCCACACATGGGTGTGGACGTCCTGTGGAGGCCCAGAATGACGAGGTCGGACGCCGAGACCTCATTCGTCCACCTCCACCAGCACACCGAGTTCTCGATGCTCGATGGCGCGGCGCGCGTCGGAGACCTCGTCGAAGCGGCGGTCGCTGATCACCAACCGGCGCTCGCGATCACCGACCACGGGAACATGTACGGGGTCCTCGACTTCTACGCCGAGTGCAAGTCGAAGGGCATCACGCCGATCATCGGCATCGAGGCGTACATGGCGGCGAACTCGCGCTTCGACCGCCCGCTACGGCGCGGTCGCCTCGATGACACGGGTGGCGAGGGCGAACGCGGCGAGAAGCTCTACTACCACCTGACCGTCCTTGCCGAGACGACGACCGGCTACCGCAATTTGATGAAGCTCGCCTCCGACGCCTACTTGGAGGGCTACTTCTATAAGGCGCGGGCGGACTGGGACCTGTTCGAGCGCTACCACGAGGGCCTGATCGCGACCAGCGGCTGCCTCGGCGGCGTCGTCGCGCAGGCGTTGCTGAACGGCGACGAGGCCGAAGCGAAATCGCTCGCCGGTCGGCTACAGGACATCTTCGGACACGACAACTTCTTCATCGAGTTGCAGGATCATGGGATCCCCGATCAGCGCAAGATCAATCCGCACCTGATCGAGATCGCGCGCGCCCTCGAGGCGCCGTTGGTCGCGACGAACGACGCGCACTACTGCCGCAGAGAAGACGCCGTCGCGCACGACGCGCTGTTGTGCGTGCAGACCGGAACGACGATCGACGACCCGAAGAGATTCAAGTTCGAGGGATCCGAGCACTACCTAAAGTCGGCCGCGGAGATGCGCGACCTGTTCCGCGACCACCCCGACGCATGTGACAACACGCTGTGGATCGCCGAGCGGGCGAATGTCGAGATCGAACTCGGCAAGCCGGTGCTGCCCGAGTTCCCGATCCCCCCCGAGTTCCAGGCGGCTTCGCCAGAGGACTCGGCGATGGCCTACCTCCGCCACCTCGCCGTCCAGGGCGCAAAGGAACGTTTCGGCGATCCCTTCCCGGGCGAGGTCGAAGAGCGCCTCGACTACGAACTCGGTGTCATCGAGAACATGGGTTTTGCCGCCTATTTCCTCGTCGTCTGGGACCTGATCGCCTACGCGCGCTCCCAGGGCATCCGCGTCGGGCCCGGTCGGGGGTCTGCGGCCGGATGCCTTGTCGCCTACTGCCTGAGGATCGTCGACATCGACCCGATCCGTTACGGACTCGTTTTCGAGCGTTTCTTGAACCCGGGTCGCAAGCAGATGCCCGATATCGACATGGACTTCGACGAGCGCTACCGCTCCCAGATGATCAAGTACGCCGCCGAGCGATACGGCTACGACCACGTCGCGCAGATTGTCACGTTCTCGCGCATCAAGGCCCGGGCCGCGGTGCGCGACGCGGCGCGCGTCCTCGGATTGCCCTACATCGTCGGCGACCGCGTCGCGAAGGCGATGCCGCCGCTCGTGATGGGGCGGGATACACCGCTTGACGCGTGCTTCGTAAAGCAGAAGGACTTCGAGAGTTCGTACGCCTCGGCGGCTGGGCTGCGGGAGATGTACGAAGCGGACGCCGACGCGAAAACGGTGATCGACGTCGCCCGCGGACTCGAGGGATTGCGCCGCCAGGACGGCATCCACGCCGCCGCAGTCGTGATCACCAAAGAGCCGCTCACCGAGTACCTACCGATCCAGCGCAAGCCGGAGCCCGGGCAGGATCCTTCCGAGTCGCCGATCGTCACCCAGTACGAGATGCACGGCGTCGAGGCGCTCGGGCTGTTGAAGATGGATTTTCTCGGACTGCGCAACCTGTCGGTGATCGAGACGGCGCTCGACCTCATCGAACAGGCGACAGGTGAGCGTCCTGACATCGACAACGTGCCGCTCGATGACGACAAGACCTTCGAGATGCTGCGGCGCGGCGACACGATCGGTGTCTTCCAACTCGAGGGCGGCGCGATGCGAACGACGGTGCGCGCCCTCGCGCCGACGACCTTCGACCACGTCGCGGCGCTTGTCGCCCTCTATCGACCCGGTCCGATGGCACAGGGATGGCACCGGGACTACCCCGAACTGAAGAACGGCCGGATGCCGATCGTCTATCTCCACCCCGATATGGAAGAGGTGCTCGGCGACACCTACGGGCTGATGCTCTACCAGGAGTCGGTGATGCGCGTCGCGCAGCGCTTCGCCGGCTACTCGCTCGAGGCCTCCGACAACCTGCGCAAGGCCGTCGGAAAGAAAGACCGCGACCTGATCGAGGCCGAACGCGAAAAGTTCATCCAGGGTTGTGTCCAGAATGGATATGGCGAGCAGCTCGGCAACACGCTTTTCGAGCAGATCAAGCCGTTCGCCGACTACGCGTTCAACAAGTCCCACGCCTACGGCTACGGACTCGTCGCCTACCAAACCGCCTGGCTGAAGGCGAACTATCCGGTCGAGTACCTGGCCGCCTTGTTGTCCTCGGTGAAAGACGACAAGGACAAGACGGCCGTCTACTTGGCCGAGTGCCGCAATCTCGGCATCGACGTGCGTGTGCCCGACATCAACGAATCGTTGTCGAACTTCACGGCGAAGCGTTCCGAAGACCCGTCCTCTGGTCCCGGGACGATCATCTTCGGACTCTCCGCGGTCCGAAACGTCGGCGAGGGAGTTGTCGCGCAGATCGTCTCCGAGCGCGAGCGCAACGGTTCGTTCGCTGACTTCCACGACTTCTGCTGCCGGGTCGATCCGTTCGCGTTGAACAAGCGCTCGGTCGAATCGCTCATCAAGGCGGGCGCCTTCGACAGCGTCGGCCACCCGAGAAAAGGGCTCTGCCTCGTCTCAGAAGAGGTCATCGATCACGTCTTGGAGCGCCGCCGCGAAGAGGAGCTCGGCATTTCGACGCTCTTCTCGGTGCTTTCTGCGCCCGCCGCGGACGTGGCTTCTCCACTCGATGAGGCGCGACGGGAGGTGCCGGACCTCGAGTTCGACAAGACGGATCGACTGGCCTTCGAAAAGGAGATGCTCGGTCTCTACGTCTCGGATCACCCGTTGATGGGACTCGAGGGTGCGCTCCGCCAGAAAACCGAGATCTCGCTGCGCGAGCTGTTGGATCAGGCGTCGGCCCCCGACGCGGTCGCCGACCTCGGCGCGCCGCGTGTCGTTGGCGGCGTCGTGACGGCGCTCAACCGGCGACGGACGCGCCGCGGCGAGTTGATGGCGACCTTCGTGCTCGAGGATTTGGAGTCGGCGATCGAGGTGTTCGTCTTCCCCTCGACGATGCGCGAATACGGCATGCGACTCGAGGACGACGCGATCGTCATCGTCCGCGGCCGCCTCGACCTTCGGGAGGACACGCCGAAGCTCGTCGCGATGGAGGTCACCCGCCCGGTGATCTCTCCGGCCGACGGCCCGGGCCGCATCGAGGTCGCCGTCCCCGTGTCCTCGATCACCGACTCGATCGTCCAGAAGCTGAAGGAGCTCGTCACCGAGCACCCCGGTTCGGTGCCGGTTCACATCCGGCTGGGGCCGAAGCTGATCCGGCTTCCTGCACAGTTCAACGTCGAACCCGGCGCCGGCCTCGTCGGCGCCCTGAAGGAACTCCTCGGTCAGAACGCGGTCAGCGCGTAGTCGCGTCCATTTGACCTGCCCGTGAGCGAGGGCGCGCTGGCGCCTCGTAGAATGGCAATCGTCCACACCGCCCGTTCGGGCGGTTCCGCCTGCCCGTACAAGGACGGTGGCCCAAATTGTGGGTCGCCGCACTCGAGCTGTGAGGGGTTGTCGAGAGTGATCGACGTCGTTACGAAAGATTGCACGGCGCTCAGCGATGCCGAAATCGCCGAGCTCGCAGACCTGTGCGCCGAGAACGACAACGGATATGAGATCGGGTTCCTCTCGAAGGTCCGTGAGGAGTGGGTGCTCGTCTCCCAGGCCCGCGAGAACAACAAGCTGCGTGGCTTCGCCTTCTCCACCCTCGAGAGGATCGGCGGCACGCCGAGCCTGCTCGTCGGTGTCGGGGCGTTCACCCGGATGAACGCCTCCGACCAGGCGCTGCGTGCCGTGATGCGCGACCTGTTCCGCCGGGCGGTCCTCGCCTTCCCCGACGAGGACGTCCTCGTCGGCACGCGGATGATCGATCCTTCGTGCTTCCGTGGCTACGGCGGGCTGTCCGACGTCGTGCCCCGCCCGGGACACAAGCCCTCCGGCGAGGAGCGGGCGTGGGGTCGCCGTCTCGCCAAGCGCTTCGGCGTCGACGGGCGCTTGGACGATCGGATCTTCGTCGTGAAGGGTGACGGCAACGCGACCGGGATGCTCGACTACTCGCCGCGCAAAAAGCCGTCGATCGCCAACAAGCTCGACGAGCTGTTCAAGCCGGTGACGGCCTCACGTCGCGACACTCTCGTCGCGTTCGGCTGGGCCATGGCCGAGGACCTCGCCGCCGGTTCCCTCCCCAAGTAGCGCTCGAACCTGCATCTGGCTGCGGCCGGGGATCCGGCGCGGCAGCATCGCAACGACGACTTTCGGGGCGTGTCCCTCGCGTACGCGCCCCAGCACGCAGACGAGGTAGCTCGGCCGGAAACCCAGTGTCTCGACGAGCGCGCCCTTCGTGAGCGGCCCAGGGGAGCCGTCGAGGGCGCGCGCCGCGAGGGGATCGATGATCGGGATCTCCTGGGTGATCCCCGACCACGAGACCGACGCGACGACCGTCCCGTCGAGGCGGGCCCGCAGCGCGAGCTGGCGCGGCGAGGTTTCCACGATCGCGACCGACTGCTGTGACCCGTCGAGGTCGGTGTAGGCGATGGACGGTCCCCGGCTGACGAGCAGCGTCGCCCCTCGGCGCTGCGGCGCGGCGAGTTCGCGAAGCAGCCTCCGCACCGGGCGGAGGCGCGGGCGTCCGACGTAGGTCGGCATCTCGGCGATCCCGATCGCCTCGGGGCGCGCCGGGTCGATCGTCTCGTCGTCGCTACCGAGTGGGACCGTGACGACATCGAAGCGCGTCACGTGCCGGTCGCCGTCGGCACTCTGGACGCGGAGGAACCTCGAAGCCTCGCCAGGACGGGAGCGAAGCACCGCGCCGGTCGTGCAGTCGACGCCGACCCATTCGCTCAATCCCGCGAACAGAACGAGGCACGTGAGCCCGGAACCCGCGACGGCGCGCGGCCTCACGCCCGGGTGGATCCTTCGCGGCAGGCGGACGTGCGCCCGCGGCTCTTTCATCTGGCGCTGTCGATCGCGTCGCGCGCCGCGGAGGCGATTGACTCTGGGACGAGTGAAGCGTCGTCCACCGGAGCGAGGCAAGCGCCCATCCGACAGACGTAGACGCCTTGTTTTTCTTTGTCGCTTGCCAACGGGCTCTTCGCCGAGGAGCCGAGGATGACGACCCGTTCTGGCGCGTACGGCTGCGCCGCGGCGCGGGCGAGTTGTCGGTCGTCGCCGACGACGACGACTTCGACGGCGCCGATTTCGACGAACAAGGCCGCCTCGACGAGCTGGGGAAAGGCGATCGGTGACTGCTTGAGCGCGACCCCTGCCGCGTCGATCGTCGTTCGGGCGCGTTCGGTGAACGTCTCGTCCCCGGTGATCGCGCCGAGTCGGGCGAGCGCAGAGGCGGCGATCGAGCCAGCCGCGGGGGTCACGCCGTCGTGCAGCTCGCGTGGCCGCACCACGAGCGGCGTCGCGTCCGAACCCGTCTGGTACCAGCCGCCGTCCTCGGCGGAGAAGAGCGCGATGAGGTCGCGCGCGACCGCCATCGCCGCGGCGAAGTCTCCTGCGTCGCCGCTCAACTCGCCGAGGCGGGTGTAGGCGTCGACGAGCCACGCATAGTCGTTGGCGACGGCGAGCTGTTCGGCGCGCCCATGCGCGAAGCTGCGCAGCCACCGCCCGTCGGGGCGCCGGAGTTGATCGCGCAGGAACGTCGCGATCGCCCTTGCAGCGTCGAGAAGGTGTGCGTCGCCCGTCGCCCCGGACGCTTCGGCGAGAACGGACACTGCCATCGCGTTCCACTCCGTGATCACCTGGTCGTCGATTGACGGGCGGGGCCGCTTTGCGCGTGTCGCAAAGAGCTTCTGTCGTGCGTCGTCGATCGACTCTGGCCGGATCCACTGGCCGCGCACCGGTCGGTGCAGAACGTTGCGGCCCTCGAAGTTCCCCGCTTCGCTGACGCCGTACCACGCGGCCGCTTGCGGCGCCGCGTCCGCCAGGATCGCGTCAAATTCGCCGCGGCTCCAGACATAGAAGCGACCCTCTCCTCCCTCCGAGTCGGCGTCTTCGGCGGCATAGATTCCGCCGCCCGGCGCCGCGAGGTCTCTCAACACGTAGCTCAGCGTCTCGTCGACGATCTGGCGGTAACGCTCCTCCCCGGTGATCTGCCAGGCGTGGAGGTAGAGGCGGGCGAGGGCGGCCTGGTCATAGAGCATTTTTTCGAAATGCGGCACCTGCCATGCGCGATCGACCGAGTAGCGGCAGAAGCCGCCGCCGAGATGGTCGTAGATGCCACCCGAGGCCATCGCGTCGAGCGCGGCGAGCGCCATCTCGCTCACGCGGGGGTGACCGAGACGGCCGGCGTGGAGGGCGAGTTCGAGGATCGGTGCTTGCGGGAACTTTGGTGCGCGTCCGACGCCCGGGTGCTCGTCGTCGAAGAGCTCGGCGAAGCGTGCGACGGCGATGTCGGCTAGGCCGAGGGCGCGCGGCGGTGATGCCGACGGCTCGGTCGCGTGCAACCGGCTGGCGACCGCGCTCGTGAGCGCCAGCGCGTCGGCGTCGATCTCGATGCGCCGGTTCGCCCAGGCGCCGGCGATCGTGTCGAGCACGTCCAGAAACCCGGGAGAGCCGTGGCGGGCGGTCTTCGGGAAGTACGTGCCGCCGTAAAAGGGTCGGCCCTCTGGGGTCGCGAACACCGAGAGCGGCCATCCGCCGTGTCCGGAGATCGCCTGCACCGCCTCGAGGTAGATCGCGTCGAGATCGGGCCTTTCTTCGCGGTCGACCTTGATCGGGACGAAGGCCTCGTTCAGCCGCTTCGCGACCTCGTTGTCCTCGAAGCTTTCGTGCGCCATCACATGGCACCAGTGGCACGACGCGTAGCCGATCGAGATGAAAAGGGGCCGGTCGAGTTGGCGGGCGCGTTCGAGGGCCTCGTCGCCGAACGGTCGCCAGTCGACGGGGTTCTCGGCGTGCTGACGCAGATAGGGGCTTGCCTCATCTTTGAGGGAGTTCATCGGCGTTGCTTGGCGAGGAGTTCGCGCACGGCGTCCCGCCGGACCTTTCCGATCGCGGTGCGCGGCAGGGTGTCGACGACGACGACCTGGCGCGGTGCCGAGATCGGGCCGAGCGTTTCGGCGACGTGCGCGCGCAGTTCGTCGAGAACAGGGGCGCGGTCACCGTGTGCCTCGATGACCGCGACGACACGCTCTTGCCACTCCGGATCGGCGACACCCACGACCGCGGCGTCGCGTACGTTCTGGTGCTCGCGCAGCCTTTCTTCGACCGGCGTCGGCCAGACCATTTCGCCGCCGGTTCGGATCACCTCAGCGATCCGGCCGAACACCTCGAGGCTGCCGTCCTCGCGCAGTCGCCCCGCGTCACCGGTCTTGAACCATCCGGCGCGCTTTGGGTCCGTTCCGTCGCGATAACAACGGAAGAGCATCGGGGCGCTGATCGCGATCTCACCGTCGTCTTCGAGCCGGAGCGAGACGTGATCGAGAGGCCATCCGTCGTAGACGACACCGCTTCCGGTCTCGGTCATGCCGTAGGTCGCGACGGCGTTTTCTGGCCTGTCCTTCGGGATCGCTCCGCCGCCGAGAAGGATCGTGCGAAAACGCGCCGCGTCCGCTTCGAGACGACGACACGTCGTCGGCACGAGCGAGACCAGGGTCGCGCCGCCTCGTGCGGCATCGGCGACGCGGTCGGCATCGAAGGATTCGTGGATTTCGAGCGGCGTCTTCGACGCGAGCGCACGAGTGATCACCGAGAGCCCACCGACGTGCGCGACTGGCAGGCAGCACAGCCAGCGGTCGAGATTTGGATCGACCCCAAGGCGTGCATTCGACGCCTCCGAAGACGCCGCGACCGCGTCGTGGGTGAGCACGACGCCCCGCGGCTCGCCGGATGTCCCTGAGGTCGCGATCACGAAAGCATCGTCTTCCTCGACAGGAATCCCGTCGTCAAGCGGCGTCTCGTTTCCCGCATCGGTCACGACCGCGGCGGGACGCAGGGTCTCGACGAGTCGGGTCCTTGCGCTCTCGGGCAGGCGTTGATCGATCGGAAAGACCGCGTCTCCGGCGTTGTGGACCCGGGTCATCGCCTCGAGGAAGGGCGCGCCGCCGGGGAGATCAAGCGCGACCAGGCGGTTCACTGCCGATAGCCTAACTGGGCGATGAGTGCCTCTGACCTGGACCTTCCGGTGTGGAAACGCGAAGGCGACTACCGCGACATCATCTACGAACACGCCGAGGGGATCGCGAAGGTCACGATCAACCGGCCCGAAGTGCGCAACGCCTTCCGCCCGCAGACGATCTTCGAGCTTTCCCAGGCCTTTGACGTCGCGAGGGACGATCCCGAAATCGGCGTCGTCGTGCTGACGGGTCAAGGCAGCGAGGCGTTCTGTTCCGGCGGCGACCAGAGGATCCGCGCTGACGACGGCTATCTCGGCGACGACGAGATCGCGCGACTAGGCATCGGGCGACTGAACGTGCTCGATCTGCAGATCCAGATCCGGCGGCTGCCGAAGCCGGTCGTCGCGATGGTCGCCGGATACGCGATCGGCGGCGGCCACGTCCTGCATCTCGTCTGTGACCTCACGGTCGCCGCTGACAACGCGCGCTTCGGCCAGAACGGGCCGCGGGTCGGCAGCTTCGACGGCGGGTTCGGAGCGGGTCTGCTCGCGCGCACGATCGGCACGAAGCGAGCGAAGGAGATCTGGTTCCTCTGCCGCCGCTACGACGCGCGGCGCGCGTACGAGATGGGACTGGTGAACATCGTCGTACCACTCGATCGACTCGAGATCGAGACGGTGAACTGGTGCCGCGAGATGTTGCGTCTCTCGCCGACCGCGCTCAGATTGCTGAAGGCGGGGTTCAACGCGGCGGACGATGGGCTCGCCGGCATCCAGCAACTCGCCGGTGACGCGACGATGCTCTTCTACATGACCGAAGAGGCCCAGGAGGGCCGCGACGCGTTTGTCGAGAAACGAGACCCGGACTTCAGTCGGTTTCCCCGGCGTCCGTGAGCGCGCAACGCGCGCCGAACCGTTCCGTCCACGTGGCGAGCACCTCGGACTGGATCTCCGCAGCTCGGCCGCGCACTCTCTCGGTGTCGTTGGCGGCGGTCGCGGTCGGCGTCGGGGTCGCCCGGGCGACCGGGCACCTCGACTGGTGGCACGCGCTCTTGGCGCTCGTAGTCGCGCTCTCGATGCAGATCGGCACGAACTACGCGAACGACTATTCCGACGGCGTGCGCGGCACCGACGCCCGACGTGTCGGACCATTGCGTCTCGTTGCCTCGGGCCGGGCGAGCCCCGACGCGGTGAAGCGCGCCGCAATCGTCACCTACGCGGTCGGCGCGTTGTGCGGCCTCGCCCTCGCGATCGTCACCTCGCCGTGGCTCATCGCGCTCGGCGCGGCGTCGATCGGCGCCGGCTGGCTGTATACAGGCGGCCCGCGCCCTTACGGCTACTTGGGGCTCGGGGAGTTGTTCGTCTTCTGTTTCTTCGGCCTGCTCGCGGTCGTCGGGACCACGTACGTCTCTTCGGGGACTATTCCCGGATTGGCCTGGATCGCCGCTTCGGCCGTCGGGTTCATCGCCGTCGCGCTTTTGGTGGTGAACAACCTGCGGGATCGGATCACTGACGAGGCCGCGGGAAAGCGCACCCTCGCGGTCAAGATCGGCGATCGCGCGACCCGACTCCTCTACGTGGCTCTCCTTGTCGGCGCGTTCGGCCTCGCGGGCGTTGCGACGGGATATCGAAACTTTGCCGCTCTCGCCCTCGTTGGGTTGCCGATCGCCCTCCGCCCGGCGTCAATCGTCCTCGACGGAGGAGAGGGCAAAGAACTGATTCCGGCGCTTGCGAAGACCGGGCTCGTGCAACTGGTTTTTGGAGTCGCGTTCGCGATCGGGATCGCGATTTGATGCGCGATCGAGATTCAGCCGCCGTGTTCACGCATCCAGTCCTCGAGCAAGGAAACGAAGGCACGCGGGTTTTCGAACGGGGCGGCGTGTCCCGACGATTCGATGACCGCCGTTGTCGCGTTCTCGCCGAGGACCGCCGCCAACTGGTCGCCGAGCGCGCGGTACTTCGCGTCTCGCTCACCAGCGACGAGGAGGACCGGCATCGAAACTTGGCTCAGCTGCTCGTCGGAGTAGCGCTGGGTTCCGGTCCCGAGGTGACGCAGCGCGTGGGCGAGTCCGGCCGCGGAGTTCTCCTCGCGCGCTTCTCGGTTCTGCGCCGCACTCGGCAGATCGGCGAACAGCGGCTGCGAGAGCCACTCGTCCAGGAATTCGCTGATCGGAAGCGGTGTCGGCCCGACGCCCTGCAATCGGTCGGCGAGCGCCGCGTCGGCGCGCTGTCGATCGGCGCGTTCGCGTTCGTCCGGGATGCCGGGCGAGACACCGACGAGCACCATCGATCGCACCGAATAAGGGGCCTGGAAGGCCGCGTGCAAGAGGACCCGGCCGCCCATCGAATATCCGACGTACGTCGCCTCTCCGACCGCTTCGACGAGCATGCGCCCCGCTGCGTCGAGGTCTGCCGCGTCGATCGCCGTCGATCGGCCGTGACCGGGAAGGTCGACGGTCACCACCTCGAAGCGCGTACTGAGGTCGTCGACGATCGTTCGCCACGACCTCCCGGTTTGGGTGAAACCGTGCACGAGGGCGATGCGGGTGCCCGATCCGAACTGCTCCGTAGCGAGCGGGCGGGACGAATCGCCGAATCGTTGATCGGACACGATTCGTGACCCTACAAGCGACGTTCGCGGCGACGCTTGTCGACGAGTGGGTGCGCGCCGGGGTTCGCGACGCGGTCGTGTCGCCGGGGTCGCGTTCGAGCGTGCTCGCGACGGCACTCGTCGGCGACGGGCGGATCGCGACGCACGTCCGAGTCGACGAACGCTCGTCGGGGTTCTTCGCGATCGGCATCGCGCTCGTTTCGGCGCGTCCAGTCATCGTCGTGACGACGAGTGGCACGGCGGCGGCCGAGTTGCATGCCGCGGTGATCGAGGCCGATCTCGCCGGGGTGCCCATTGTCGTCTGTACAGCCGACCGCCCATTCGAGCTGCAGGACGTCGGCGCCCCCCAGACCGTCGACCAACGGCACCTCTACGGGAGAGCCGTCCGCTTCTACGCCGATTTCGACGTGCCGAGCGAGGAAGCAAAGCCGAGCTGGCGGTCGCTCGCCGTCCGGCTCGTCCTCGAAGCAGAGCACTCGGTGAACGGGCCGGGTCCGGTCCACGCGAACCTTCCATTCCGCGAGCCGCTCGGCGGCGAGCCGGACGAGCTGCCGACGGGGCGTCCCGGCGGGCGCCCCTTCCACGAGGTCGTCGGCGCGTCGCCGCTCGCCGAGCGCGCCGTCGGCCACCTCGTCGAACTCGCCAATTCGACGAAGCAGGGGGTCATCGTCGCCGGTCGCTGCGGGGCGGGCTGCGAGTCGACACTCGCCTTTTCGAGAGCGAGCGGCTGGCCGATCCTTGCCGACTCGCTCTCCTTCCCCCGCGAGACGAACGAGGGGCTCGTCGGCGCCTGGGAGACGATCGTGAAATCCCCGCTCGCGACGACCGCGCTGCGGCCTGACGTCGTCCTGCGCGTCGGTGCGCCGCCGGCGTCCCGGCCGCTCGCGACCTGGCTCGCGAAGGGCGCGGCGGCCGGCACGCAACACGTGCTCGTCGACCCGTACGGCAAGTTCGCCGATCCAGGGCGCACCTCGGCCACGGTGTTGCGGGCGCGACCCGACGAGCTGTTGTCGGAAGCGGAGCGCCGCCTCGGTGGCGCGGCCTTGACGAGGCCGCTGTTCGACGCGTGGATGGCCGCCGACCGATCCGCGCAGCTCGCGATCGACGAGATTCTCGGCAAGATTCCCGAGGCGAGCGAGCCCGCCATCGCTCGCGATCTCTTCGCGTTGCTGCCCCACCGCTCGGCGATCGTCGTCTCGTCGTCGATGCCGATCCGCGACGTCGACGGCTTTGCGCAGCCGCGCGCCGGTGCACCGATCGTCTACGCGAACCGGGGGGCAAACGGCATCGACGGCGTCGCGTCGACGGTGCGCGGTGTCGCCACCGCTCGTTTCGCGATGGTGCCGAACGTGCCGCCGACCGTCGGCCTGCTCGGAGATCTCGCCTTCCTGCACGACCTCTCTGCGCACGTGCGGGGCGTGGATGAAGAGCGCGTCGGGGTCACCTACGTTGTGATCGACAACAGGGGCGGGGGCATCTTCTCGTTCCTCCCGTACGCGCCCAAGCTTCGTCGTGACGTCTTCGAGCGCGCCTTCGCGACGCCGCAGGCGACCGACATAGCCGCCGTGGCTAGCGCGTTCGGATTCGGCGTCTTCGACCTCGACGAGCGCGCGGCGTTCACGCCCGCCGTGCTGGCGGCGATCTCGTCGGGATCCGACCAGCTCGTGCTTGTCCATACCGATCGTGCTCGCAACGTCGAAATCCATGCAGAGCTCGACCGCGCCGTCGAGGCTTCTCTTGGGAGCCCGCTCGGCAGCCGCGGGGGAAAACCGAGAACTACGCCTCCTCGCCAGCCGCGCTGAGAACGGCGTGCGCGCGTCGCACCATCGGCTCGTCGATCATCGAACCGTCGATGCTGACCGCACCCTTACCCTTCTCCTCGGCGGCGCGATACGCGTCGACGACGCGCCGCGGATAGGCGATCTGTTCCGCGCTCGGCGTGAATGCTTCGTTCGCCAGTGGAACCTGGCGAGGGTGGATGCACATCTTTCCGGAGTACGAGAGCCCGCGGGCGAGCGCGGCTTCTTCCCGGAAGCGATCGTCGTCTGAGTAGTTGGCGACGATGCCGTCGAGGGACTCGATACCCGCGACGGAAGCAGCAAGCGCGACTTTCGAGCGCGCGTAGAGGACTTCGAGACCCTCACGGCTGCGCTCGCCACCGATGTCCGCGGCCAGGTCTTCGGCGCCGAAGTAGAGCGCGGCGACCCGCGGGTGCGACGCGATGGCGCGGGCGTCGAGCACACCGCGGCCCGTCTCGATACCGGCGACGACCAACAGGTGACCGAACCCGAGGGTCGAGAGCCGGTCATCTGCCTCGTCGAGCTGCGACGTCTGCTCCACCTTCGGGAGCACGATCCCGGCGAGATCCGGAACGAGGGCGTCGGCGAGGTCGTCATTGAAGTGCACCGATGTCACCGGATTCACACGGACGAAGAGCGCGAACCAAGGCGCTTTGCCGGCAACCTCCGCCGACACCGAGCGCGCCTGTGCTCGAGCCTCGACCTTGGCCGATTCGGGAACGGCGTCTTCCAAGTCGATGATGCCGAGATCGCATCCGAGCTCGGGCAGTTTGGCGGCCCGATCGGGCGTCGTCGCCGGCGTGAAGAGCGCACTGCGCCATCGCCGGCAAATCGGTGCGTCCGTGCGCGCGTTGATCATCACGTCGCTGGTGCCCGCCGCCCGCGGCTCGGTGCGTGGCCGCGCTTGTAGATCATCGCCGTTCGCTTGAAGCTGATCACGACCTCGCCGCGTTGGTTGTGGCCAGTCGTGCGAACGGTGACGATGCCGGCTTCGGGGTGCGACGCCGAAACTCGTGCCTCCAAGACCTCCGAACGCGAGTAGATCGTGTCGCCTTCGAAGACCGGATGCGGGAGCTCCACCTCGTCCCACCCGAGGTTCGCCACCACGTTCTGGGAGATGTCCGGCACGCTCTGGCCGGTCACAAGCGCGAGCGTGAAACACGAGTTCACGAGGGGACGGCCGAACACGGTTTGCGCGGCGTAGTGCTTGTCGATGTGGATCGGTTGCGGATTCTGCGTGAGCAGTGAGAACCACACGTTGTCGGTCTCTGTGACCGTCCGCCCGGCGGCGTGCTCGAAGACGTCACCCACCGCGAGGTCCTCGAAGAACGGACCGGTTGGCACCTCATGCAGCGCCACGTCGCCTCCCTGGATCGGAACCGGGCCGATCGTAGAAGGAGGCTTGGAGTGTTCGCCTGTTGTGCCGCAACAGGCCACTTCATCCGTCACGGAACGATGCGCCGTCGACCCCTTGCACCCCCAACGGACAGGACCGAATCGCGGCTCACCCCGGCCGATCCGGCTCGGAACGACGGTCAACCCTTCGCTTCGGCCCCTTACGACCGTTGTGCCGTCCGACTAGGACCAATGCCCCTGCACTACGCGAGGAGCGAGTCGCAATCTAAATCCGTGGTTGCGTCGTCGGATGAGGTCCTTCGGTTGCGAGCCACTGCCTCCACGAACCGTGCAGAGCGCGAGGAGGTCTTGGGCGACGTGGCTCAGATACCGCCGGCCGAGCACTTCATCGACACCCAACAACTGACTCCCGAACTGCTGGTGAGGCAGATGGAGCTGATCCGACTGCTGAAGCGGGCAGACGCCCACCGGGCGTGTCCGGCGCTTCTGAGCGGCGCCTCCTTGGGGATGATTTTCGAGGAGCCGTCGACGCGGACACGCGTGTCGTTCGAGGTCGCGATGACGAGGCTCGGCGGACACGCCCTCTACCTGAAGCCAGGCGAGATCCACCTCGGTCAGAAAGAGAACATCAAAGACACCGCCGAGGTCTTGTCGCGGATGGTCGACGTGATCGAGATCCGCGCCCTCAGGCACGAAACCGTCACCGCCTTCGCCGAGCACGCCACCGTCCCGGTGATCAACGGACTGACCGATTACAACCACCCGACTCAGGCACTCTGCGACGCCTTCACGATGAGCGAGCACAAGCTCGCGGAGAAGTCGTGGCGGGATCTCACCGTCGTCTTCGTCGGTGACGCCACCAATGTCTGTACGTCGACAGCGCTCATCGTGACGATGCTCGGGGGCACCTTCGTCCACGCGCGTCCCGAGCGCTACAGCATCAAAGCGCAGTGGCCCGTCGTTCTAGACGAAGTCGCCCTGAATTCCGAGCGTTACGGCGGGCGCTTCGTCGAGACCGAAGAGGTCGAAGACGCCGTACGCGACGCCGACTTCATCTACACCGACACCTGGTGGTGGATCGGCCAAGAAGACGAGATCCCCGAGCGCGTGCAGGCATTCAAACCCAGGTACCAGGTGACCACCGAACTGCTCTCGCGCGCACCCGAACACGTCCGTTTCATGCATTGTCTGCCCGCCTCGCGCGGCGTTGAGGTGACTGACGACGTCATCGACGGACCGCACTCGATCGTCTATCCGCAGAGCGCCAACCGTCTCCACACGGAAAAGGGACTTCTCACTTGGTACGTCTACCCGCGCCTCGATCGGCCTTCCGCCGCGACCAAGGCGCTCCACAAAGAGCGGGTGCAGGCGTTCTTGGACGGCCTAGCCGGCCGCGCGCTTGACGACGGCTGAGCCAAAGGAAGCAGCGAACATGGCCGGTTCCCTGGTCGCGCAAGTTTCGTCGACGCCGGCGGCGCGGGGGACCCTTTGTCGCTTCGACATCATCCTGTTCAGCGTGACGGCGATCTTGTGCCTCTCCCAGGTGCCGATCAGCGCCGGCCTCGGGCAATCGGTCATCGTCTGGACGGCCGTCGTCATCTTCTTGTTCTTCGTCCCCTACGGCCTCATCACGGCAGAGTCCGATTCCACCTACCCGGACGCCGGTGGGATCTACTCCAGGGTGTCGGTCGACTGGTCGTTCATCGAGCAGATGGCGATCGGCTTGGGGGTCCTCATCCTGAGGCCGACGCGGAGGTCGAGCTGTCAGGTCTCGCACCCGACACGAGCTGTTGGAGCAGGAGCTTTCTTTTAGGAGCAAACGATGACGCGACAACTCGAAAGCACCCCGATCCAGGACCACTTCTCGATGCCGGCCGAATGGGAGCCCCACGCCGGCACGTGGGTCGCGTGGCCGGAACGGCCCGACAACTGGCGACTCGGCGGCAAGCCTGCGCAGGCCGCCTTCACGACAGTCATCGATGCGATCGCCGACCACGAGCTGGTGACAGTGCTCGTTTCCCGCGGACAATTCGTCAACGCCCGCAACCGCCTACCGGGCAACGTCCGCGTGATCGAGACCTCAACCGACGACGCCTGGATGCGCGACATCGGGGCGAGTTTCGTCGTCGGTCCGCATGGGGAGGTCCGCGGCGTCGATTGGACGTTCAACGCCTGGGGCGGCTTGGTCGACGGCCTGTACTTCCCTTGGGACGACGACGACCTCGTCGCCCGCAAGATGTGCGACATCGAACGTCTCGACTACTACCGCACGAACGGCTTCGTCCTCGAAGGTGGGTCGATCGATGTCGACGGGCAAGGGACGGTGCTGACCACCGAGGAGTGCCTCCTTTCGGCCGGGCGCAACCGGACGATGAGCCAGGATGAAATCGAGCGAACGGTGCTCGACTACCTCGGCGCATCGAAGATGATCTGGCTACCCGAAGGCATCTACCTCGACGAGACCGACGGGCACGTGGACAACATCTGCCGCTTCGTGGCGCCGGGAAAGGTGATCTTGGCCTGGACCGACGACGAGTCGGACCCCCAGTTCAAGCGGTCGCTCGCCGCTCTCCAAGCCCTGGAGGAGACGACCGATGCCCGCGGGCGGCACCTCGAGGTGGTGAAGGTCCACCAGCCGAATCCGATCCTCATCACCGAACAGGAGGCGCGCGGCGTCGACGTTGTTCCGGGCAGCCAGCCGCGTACCGCTGGTGAGCGCCTCGCCGGCTCCTACGTGAACTCCTACTTCGCGCACGGCATCATCGTGCTGCCCGTTTTCGACGACCCGCACGATCTGGCCGCTGTCGAGACGTACAAGCGACTGTTTCCCGAGCGCGTCATCGTCACGGTGCCCGGCAGGGAGATCCTGCTCGGCGGTGGTGACGTTCACTGCATTACCCAGCAGCAGCCAGCAGGCCGTTGAGGCCCCCGGTATGCAGCAGGGAGCGCAGGAAGCTGACCGCTCGACCCGGGCGGTCGAAACGAGCTAATCCGCGAAGCGACGCGCGTCGCGCGCCGCGTAGCGCGCGACGTCGTTGTCGGTTTCGGACGCTTGCTCGATCGCGCCCACGATGTCGCTCAGCGAGTCCGCAGGGAACGCGCATGTCATCTCGTCGGGGGACATCCCGGTGCGCGCCCGGGACAAAGCGCAACCGACGCTCGCTGCCGGGACGCGGTGTTCCTTCGCGATCGCGACGACGTGGCACTGGGGCTTGCCGCTGATCGACATCGACGGGATCGCATCGGAGATCACCATCAACTGTCGACCGTTCACCCGGATGAGCACGACGTCGGGCTGGACGTCTTCGGGAAAGTCGCTGAGCGGTCCGTAGGTGATGGCTTCCGATCGCATCGAAACGGCGGGCAGCGCTGCGACGTCGTCCTCGCCGACCCAGTGTGCGTCGAGGAGAGTCTTCACGTCCTCGTTCTTCGCTACGTCCGCCAAACTGGCGAGCCCGTGGGTCACGCGGCCCACCGAGCAGTTGCCGTGATCCTCGGGCACCGTCGTGAAGACGCGCTCGGCCGCCTTCACCCAGAAGACACAGCCGGCGGGGACCCGCCCGCGACGTCCGTCCGCAGCCGGTTCCGACATCGGTTCGTTGAACGGCGCCACCGAGGCCGGTTTCGCCGCAGAGAACGCGATCGCGATCGGCGGCGACTGCAGATGGAGCGCCGCGGCTAGACGGCGCGCGGTCTCGGACGAGCGGGAATTCGCCATGGTGATCGTTTTATCGCATCGAGGCCCCGAGCGAGACGTGTGGCAGGCTGATTTTTGTGGGGAGCGCCTCTGAAGATCTCGCATTCCGCGGTCTCGTGCATCAGGTGAGCGACGCCGCGCTGCTCGGACGACTCGACCGCGCGCACGAGACGGTCTACGCCGGCTTCGATCCCTCCACCGACAGCCTGCACATCGGCAACTTGCTCCTGTTGTGCACACTCCGGCGTCTGCAGAGCTTCGGCCACCGGCCGATCGCCGTCGCGGGGAGCGGAACGGGGCTGATCGGCGACCCGGGAGGAAAAGACGCCGAACGTCCCCTCATCTCCAAGGACGAGCTCGCCGCGAACATCGAAGGGATCCGGCCGCAACTCGAGCGGTTCTTGGACTTTTCCAAGTCGGCGGGTGAGTCGCGGGCGGTCGTCGTCGACAACGGCGCCTGGCTCGAGGAGCTCGGCGTGATCGACTTTCTCCGCGAGGTCGGCAAGCACTTCACCGTGAACCAGATCGTCGCGAAGGAGGCGGTGCGGACCCGCTTCGAGCGACCCGACCAAGGGATCTCCTACACCGAGTTCTCCTACATGCTTTTGCAGGCTTATGACTTCCTCCACCTGTTCGACGAGTACGGTTGCCGCCTCCAGATCGGCGGCAGCGACCAGTGGGGGAACATCACCCTCGGCGTCGAGCTGATCCGCAAGGTCCGCGGCGAGACCGCGTACGCGCTGACGACGCCGCTTGTCACGAAGCCCGACGGGACGAAGTTCGGCAAGTCCGAAGCGGGCGCGTTCTACCTCGACAAGCGACGCACGAGCCCGTTCGCGCTCTACCAGTTCTTCTTTCGCACCGACGACGCCGTCGCGCCGACGTACCTCCGCTTTTTCAGCTTCCTCGACCACGACGCGATCTCGGCGCTCGACGAGGCGACCGAAAAGCACCCCGAGCGACGCGAGGCACAGCGCGTGCTCGCGCGCGAGGTGACGACGCTCGTCCACGGAGAACAGGAGACCGCGCGCGTCGAGCGGGCGTCGGAGGCGCTCTACACCGAGGACGTCACCGGCCTCGATGAACAGACGCTGCTCGAGGTGTTCGCCGACGCGCCGTCCTCGACGCTCTCGCGGAGCGCGATCGACGGGGCAGGGCTTGACCCGGTCGAAGCCTTCGCCGCGTCGGGCCTCGTGGCATCGAGATCGGGGGCGCGCTCCGCACTCGAACAGGGGGGCGCCTACGTGAACAACCGCCGACTCGAGCCGGGCGAGCGGATCACGCCCGATCGGCTGATCGGCGGTCGGTATCTCGTCCTGCGCCGGGGGCGTCGAGAGCTCCACCTGCTTCGCTTCGAGTGAGCAGGTCGCGTCTCCTCGCAGCGGCGGCCACCCTCGGTCTCGCGCTGATCGCCTCGGCGTGCGGGGGATCGCATGCGACGCTCGCCGCGCGCCTTACGGCGTGGAAGTCGGGCTCGTCGTACTCTTCGGATCAGGGCCTTATCTCGACCGACATCCGTGAGATCGCGACGGGGATTCGCAGCGGTCCGCTCAAGGCGCTCCAAACCGCCTGCGACGGTCTCGGGGTCGACGCGGCGGACGCCTACGGCGAGCTTCCGACGCCGGACGAGAAATTGACCGACGACCTCAACGACGAGTACCTGACGGCAGAGAACGCCGCGGAGTCGTGCTCGACGGCGGCGGAGTTGCACGGAGGCCGCGTCGAGCGCTACCTCACGCTGATCGCCCGCGCCGAGCGCGACCTCCACGCCGCGCAGGCGCGGATGCAGGCGATCCTGACCGCCACGTAATCAGCCGCCCTCGACGAGCGCCCTTTCGGCGAGCGGGATCGGCAAGGTGCCGGTTCCGGCGATCAGGTCGTGGAACTTGCGGAGGTCCGAGGAGGCGTCGGCCAGGAACCGCTCGCGCATCCGTTCGATCTCGAGGCATCCGGTGAGGTACGACGGTGCCTGGGTCGGCCACTGGCAGTAGCGCCCGACTTCGGCCCGGGCGACCGGTTCGGTGAGTCCGACGCGCTCCCGCATGTAGGCGACGGCGTCGTCGAAGCTGAGATCGCCGATGTGCAGGCCGGTGTCGACGATGATGCGCGCCGCGCGCCAGATGCGGGCGTTGACGTGACCGAGCAGGCTCGAGTCATCGGTGAAGTAGCCCTGCTCGCGCATCATCTTCTCGGCGTACAGCGCCCAGCCCTCGGAGAAATAGGAGGAGTGGATCAGCTGGCGAACGCGGCGCGGGTTCGCCTTCATCCAGGTGAGGTGCCAGTGGTGACCGGGGTACGCCTCGTGGACCGTGACCGTCGGGATCGATTGGAAACTGTTCGCCGCCAGCCGGCGCTCGTTTTCCTCGGGCGTTGAGTCCTGCGGTGGCCACGGGACATTGAAATGCCCGCGTCGGCCGGGACGGAATGCCGGCGGGGGGAAGTAGGACGCGACGCCAAGGATTGGTCGCAACACCTCTGGGGTTGGTTCGACGACACACTCCTCGTCATCGGGGAAGCTGACCAGGCCGTGCTCGACGAGATACGCGCGCGCCTTTTCCGATTCGTTCTGATACGCGATGCGCAACCCTTCGAAGTCCGCGGCGTGGTGCGCGAGGTCTCGGTTGAAGACTTCGATCCACGACGTTGCCGAACTGTCGATGCGCGCCGCGATCTCGTTCGCCTCTTCTTCGAGCTCGGCGAGCACGCGCCGTCCACGTTCGCGAAGCTCGGCTGTCGAGAAGTCGAAGAGTTCGCGTTTTTGCAAGAGATCCGAGTACCGCTCCTCGCCGAGCGCGTACGAACCTCTCGCGGACTGCGCGAGTTCACCGAGGTGTGCCCCGAAGGACGCGCACGCTTGTGCAGCGATCCGTCCCGCCTCCGCGACTGATTCACGCAGCTCTCCGTCGGAGAATTCCAAGGGAAGCGTCTCTTCGAAGTACGAGACGGCGGCTTCGCACTGCTGCCGGGCCCGACCCACGATGAGGGGACTTGCGAGTTCGGCTTCGAGTGCGGCGCGTCCCGACTGGAGCGCGGTCGGTACGGACCGCAGTCGACTTTGGACATACCCTGCGAGCTCAGATTCGGGGAAGCTGCGGTGGACGACGAGCATCAAGATGCCGTCGAAGCACGGATCGACGTAGGTCATCGGGTCGCGTCGCCACGCCTCCCACGACTCGAGGATGACCCGTCCCCGCAACGTCGACAGCACGGCATCGCGGTCGACGCGTTGCGCGGCAGACAGTCCGTCGTCGCCGACCGACTCGAGGCGTTCGACCCACTCGTGATTTGCGCTGCGTCTTCTGGCGAACGCTTCTTCGCGCAGGTCGTCGATCTCGCCGTGCGCGCCGTCCGCGCCGAGCGCGGTCGCCAGAATTGGTGATTCGGTGAGTTGTTCTTGCAGCCAGTCCTCGAGGACTCGGTCGAACGCGTAATCGCTCATGGCGTGACCTTACGCGCCGGCTCGTACTAGCGCATTCGCGCGTTGGGCACTCCGGTATCGTCGGCGCGTGCCAAAAGGGAGTCGGCCGGCGAGCAGCGTGCCTGACGACGTGGGCGACGAGGCGTATGACCGGCTGCGTCGGCGAGTCCTGTGGTCGATGCCGACGGGGCTCTATCTGATCGGCTCGATCGCCGAACAGGAGCGCAACATGATGACGGCGAGCCTGGTTACCCAGGTGTGCGTCGACCCGAAGCTCGTCGGTGCGGCGATCGAGAGCGCCTCGCGTACCCACGATCTCATCGAACGTGGAAAGGTATTTGCCCTAACGATGCTGGAACGAGACGACCGTGCGATCGTCCGGAAGTTTGTGAAGCCCGCTGCGGACGACCGTGAGGCTCGAACGTTGAACGGATATGACTACATAGACGCGCCGGTCACCGGCGCCCCGATCCTTACGGCGGCGATCGCGTACCTTGATTGCCGGCTCGAACACGCGTTGCCGCTCGGTTCGCACACGTTTTTCGTCGGCGAAGTTGTCGACGCCGCGTTCGGGCCGAAGACGACCGAAGACGATCGCAAGGTGATGCGCGTCGAGGACACTCGGATGAGTTACGGCGGATGATCGCTCCCATCGGGGGGCAAACCGAATCAGCACTCGCACAGCAACAGACCCGGGGCGACCGGGAGCCAGCATGAGGACGCCGGCCGGATCGAGTTCACGCTCAGAACGTCGTGGTCGATCCTCGCGGCTCGAGGAGGTCGCCGTCCGCTTCATCGACACCGACGCCGATTTCGAGATACTCGTCACCGAACTCGATGTCGTCTCGGACTACGCGATCGACACTGAGTTCCACCGCGAGCGGACGTATTTCGCGCAGTTGGCGCTCGTGCAGCTGGCGTGGCACGGGGGTGTTGCCGTCATCGACCCGCTGTCAGTCGACCTTGTGCCGTTGGCGAAGCTGTTCCGGAAAGACGCGATCGCGGTGCTCCATGCTGCCGATCAAGATCTCGAAGTCCTCGAACGGGCGACGGGCGCGGTACCGACGCAGATGTTCGATACCCAACTCGCGGCGCGCTTTCTCGGATTGTCATCACCGTCGCTCGTCTCGCTCGCCGAGAAGATGCTCGGTCTCCGGCTCGAAAAAGGCGACCAGCTCGCTGATTGGACGAGGCGGCCGCTCCGTTCTGAGCAGCTTCAATACGCCGCGCACGACGTCGCCCACCTGATCGAATTGAAGCGCGAGATCTGTGCCGAGCTCGCGCGCCGCGGCCGGCTCGAGTGGGCGGAGGAGGAGTGCGCGGCGCACCTCGAGCGGGCGCGCGCGCTTCCCCCGCCGGAACAGGCGTGGTGGCGGCTTCGCCAGGCGCGTCAGCTTCGTGGCACCGCGCGGGGCGTAGCTCAGAGCGTCGCGGCCTGGCGGGAGCGGCGCGCCCAGGCGATCGACCGGCCGGTTCGCTATGTGCTCTCTGACCTCGCGCTCGCCTCGATCGCGCATCGCCCGCCGCACAGCCGCGCCGACCTCGAGCACGTCCGCAACCTCGATGTGCGGTCGTTGTCACAGGGTCTCGTCACCGAACTGCTCGGCGCCGTCTTAGAGGGAGAGTCACTGCGCCACTCGGCGATCGTGCTTCCTCCCGGGCCCGACGGGGTCGTGGTGGCGAAGCCCGCCGTCGCGCTGGCGCTCGCCTACGCCGGCGAGCTCGCAAAGGCACTCGAGATCGACGCGTCGCTGCTCGCGACGCGCGCCGACATCGTCGACTTTCTACAGGTTCCGCCGACCGGCCGGCTGACAAGGTCATGGCGCCACCAACTCGTCGGCGAGCCCCTCGCCAGGCTCGCGGCGGGGAATGCGGCGCTCGCCCTTGAGGGTGGCGGCCTCGTCATCGAGGAGCGCTCGCACCGACCGATCGCGAGCACCTGAGCGGACGCACCGCGTCGCCTACGACTCGGGGCCTTCGCTGTCCTTCCCGTTCGGTGCGGGGCGCAGATCGACGGTCAGGGTGAGGATCCCGTCCTCGAGGCTGGCCTCGGCATCGCCGAGCATCGCGAAATCCATGTAGTCGAACTCCATCTGCTCGACGAACCGACGGCGCTCGGGACCCTCAATCGGGGGAATGCCCCGGTTCCGGACCGCCGCGGCGCGCTCGCGAAAGCGGGCCACCATCGCCATTGGGTCGAAGACTTCTGGCACAAAGCGGACTGTACCGGGGCCTGTTCGGGCTTGCGGTGCGGGATTCGCCCACGTCGCCGGCGTTATGCTCGCTGCGGACGCTGACGAGCCGAGGCCCACGTTCTGGACGCGCCAGTGCGCCCGGCGGAGGGGGACGGCGCGTTCTCGCTGGATCTTCAGGAGTTACCCGTGAAAAAGGGACGTCACCGCCGCTTCGAAGAAGCACGCAGTCTGAAACGCTCGATCGAGGTCGTCGTCGAGCCCTGTCCAGAGTGCGGGGCCGATCCCGAGGAGGACCACGCCAGCTGGTGCCTCTATGAGGCCGAAGAGCTCGACGAGGACGAAAACACCGAGCGGCTCTGATCGCGTCGCCGAACGACGGGGTGGGGAAGTACAACGCGTGCCCCCGAGCGCGTCTCTAAGTATTCGACGAGCATCGAATAGACGGTCGGCCCGATCATCTCTTTCAGTTCGTTCGCATTGGAGACGTAGACGGGCTCCTTGCCGACAAACGCTTCGGGCGACTCGGTGCACCACCAGTGGAACTCCTCACCCGCTGGTCCCCAGTGGCGCCGATCCCATTGGGTGACGGTCGAGGTGACGTGGCCGTCGTCTTCTTCGAAGTCCTCCCGTCGTAGCGGTAGCTGCCAACAGACCTCGGGCTTCGTCGTGAGCGGCGCCACACCGGCCTCGAGCGCCGCGCGGTGCAGCGAACAGCCCGGTCCGCCGGGAAAGCCCGGCCGGTTCAAGAAGATGCACGCCCCGTCGACGAGGCGCGTCTTCCATTCACCTTGGTGCAGGCGGTAGAAGCCGAGCTTCTTCGCCCTGTCGTGGTGCTGGAACTGTTCGGGCGTCAGCTTCGCCGCAGCCTTTTCGACGCGTCGGAGATCCTTTTTGTCCGCGAAGTGCGCGCCGTAGCTGCAGCAGCCCTGGACAAGTTCGGGCGCCGGTCCGGTGAGCACTCCCTGGCAGCCGGCGCCGAAAATGCACATCCAGGGGCTCGTCAAGAACGTGAGGTCGAGCACCCACGTGCGCTCCTCGTCAGGATCCTCGAAGCTCACCCACTCGTGCGCGTCGTCGATTGCGGACACGGTGCGGAAACCTACTGGCTGACCGACCGCGCGGCGGACATCGCGACCGGGATGACCGCGTCGATCTGCGCGCGGGTCGGTTCCGCGCAACAGAACCATGCCTCGGTGAGGTGTGGTCGCATTTGTGCGGGCGGACCGAGTGGTTCTCGAGCGGCGGGGCGACCGGGATCGGGACGGCCGAACGCGGCGAACACCGTCGCGCGCACCGCGTCGTACGTCTCGGTTGCACTCGTTCCGAGCGCGCCCTTCTCCTCGATGAGCGTCGCGAGCTTGTCTTGGAGTTCGTCGAGCGCCGGGTCCGGCGATCTCCAGGTGTAGCTCAACGCATCGGGGTCGAACGCATCAAGGGCGGCTCGGAACGTCGGATCCTCGAGATCGAGGAGCAGCGACCCGGGCGGGAGGAGGAGGCGGATCGCGTATTGCACCGCGTCGACGTTGTCGATGAGATCGTGGGCTGCGACGAAGTCCAAGATCTCGACGACGTCATCGCGCGTCGTCCACGGCGTGAAGGGAAGGAACGAGGGCCGGATCTCCACACCGAGTGTGCGCAGCTCACGCACAGCGAGCGCCGCGTCGTCCGCATTGTGTCCCTTGTCGAGTCTTTCAAGGATCGTGTCGCTCATCGATTCGAACGCGGAGACGACGAACGCCAGGCCGTGTTGTGCGAGCTCGGCGACCGCGTCGCGGTGACGCAGCAGGTGCTCGACCTTGATCGTCGCGTCGAAGCTCAATTGCGGGTGGCGCTCGTGCATTCGCTGCGTGACTCGGACCGCGTGCGTCGGGCGGTTCAAGAAGTCGGGGTCGGCGAAGCGGATGTGCCCCGCGCCGAGTCCGACGAGCTCGTCGATTTCGGCGATCACGGCGTCCTGACCGACGACGCGGGAACGACCGCGGTAGACGACCGGCACCGGGCAGTGCCGGCAGCGGTGGTTGCAGCCTCGCGTCGATTCGACGGTCCCGACCAGGTGCTCGGCATCGCCGGCGACGAATCGCGCGTAGCGCTCGAGCGGCGAAAGGAGATCTCGTCCAGAGACCGAGCCGCCCCGGCGCACGGTCCCGAGCTCGACGACGGTCGCGTCGAATGAGCCGTCATCCCCGTCGAGCCAGGCGGTGATCGCTCCGAGCGCTTCACCGGCGACGAAGAGGTCCCCAGCAATCGCAACGCCCGAGATACGCGCCGCCTCCGCGTAGAGGCCGAAGAAACACGCCGGCACTTCCTTTCGTTGTTGCCCGAGACGTGAGCGTGCCGCCAGCGCGAGGCGCAGCGCCGTGTGCATCGGCACCGAGAAACCGACGGCGTCTGGCCAGTCGAGATCGACCCCGTCGAACGACTCGATGGCGAGATCGGAGGCGCGCACCTCGTGACCCGCAGACCGCAACGACCCGGCGATCGACGCCAGACCGAGCGGCTGCGCGCCGAGTTCATAGGTCGAGATCAAAAGGACGCGGCTCACGAGTCTGGCTCTTTCGTGATTTCAATCGACAGGTGCGCGTGGGCGACGCGCAGCGCCTTTTCCACGTCGCCGGGGTCGTCCGCCCGCGCGAAGAGGAAGCCGAGATAACGATCGCCTTCCGGCCACGCCGCGATCGTCCGGCCGGAGGGAACGGTGATCTCGAGCTCGGTGACGTGCTCGACGGCAAGCGCCTCGTCTCGTCCGTCCACGCCTTCGAAGCGACCAGCTCTTGGGATCGGGATCATCATCACGCCGGACGCGCCGGGCTGGCGGGAAGGTGGAACATCGTCGATGCCGAGCGCGTGCGCGAGCACGAGCTCTTCGAGCGAACGGTTCGAGACGAAGCGGAGCGCCTTCGAGCACTTGCCGCCGATCGTGCGCGCCGCGGCCTCGAGGACGATGACCGCGGCGTCTGGATCGGCACCGGACGGCGAGAGCCGCGCTTCGGCGTGCACGGGACCGTCGACGAGGCCGATCGCCGCGCAGGCGCGCCCGATCTCGTCTTTGACGCGCACTAAGAGGTCCGGGTGATGGCGCGACGGGGTGACGTAGATCGTCTCCTCGAAATATGGGCCGGTGAGCGGGTCGGGCTTGTCGAAGATCGCAAGCGTCGAAAGCACTCCATCGGTGAGCATGCCCTCGAGCGCGACCTCGTCACCTGCGACGTAGCGCTCGACGAGAAGCGGCTCGCCCAGCGCACACCCGGCTGCGAGCGCGACCCGGCGCGTCCGCGCCGCTGCCCGGCGCGCGCCGTCCGCGTCGTCAGCACGTTCGACGCCGCGGCTCGCGGAGAGCGACACCGGCTTGATGACAACCGAATAGCCGAGAAGATCGGCCGCGTCGGCGACATCGTCGTGTTCCCGCTCGCCCGCGTCGATGACCGCGAACGGCGGCTGGCTCACGTCCGCCTTTGCGAACAGTCGGCGCATCGTCACCTTGTCGCGCGTCGCCTCGATCGCCGAAGGAGGGTTCTTGTCGATCCCGAGTCGCTCGGCGGCGTACGCTGCCGCGAGCGCGCCCTCGTCGTCGACGGCGACGACGGCGTCGATCGGCGTGTTCTTCGCGAAGCGTTCGACGATCTGCGCCGCCGTTGCTGGTTCGCGCAGGGGAAGCGCGACGAAGCGCTCGGGCGAGGACGCCGCCATCGCCTGAGGGACGTCCGAGGCGGAAACGACGTCGACGCCGAGACGTGCCGCGGCGTCGAGGAACTCCTTTGCCCGGTACGTCTGGGACGGCAGGACGAGCATCACCCGGGGCACACCTCATTGTGCCGGGAAATGGCCAGGTCGCCGTCGCTTCGGGCGGCGCGCCGGCTGGCCATACGATGGTCGCGTGGCTGATTCGGACGACGGCTCTGGCGCGACTCCCGTCCTCAAGCTGACCGACGCCGCCCGCCAGGCGGTCCTGGAGGCGCGAGCCGGCGAGGCGAACGCCGAGAGCCTGGCGCTGTTCGTCGAGGTGACCGGCGCCCAGAACGGTGCGTACACCTACGAGATGTGGTTCGAGGCGCTCGCCGACGCGACCTCACGCGACGTCGTCAACGACTTCGACGACCTCGCCGTGGTGGTCGGTGGGGACAGCGTCGACAAACTCACCGGCGCCACGCTGGACGCCGGCGAGCACGGGCTCGTGATGTTGAACCCGAACACGCCACGCACCCCCGCGCCGACGTCACCGGCTCCCCAGGGCGACACGACGAGCCCGGTCGCTCGCTCGGTGATCGCCATTCTCGAAGAGCAGGTGAATCCCCAGATCGCGATGCACGGCGGCCGGGCGGACCTCGTCGCCGTCGACAACGGGATCGCCTACCTGCGGCTGTCAGGGGGATGCCAGGGATGTGGCCTCGCCGCGCTGACGCTTTCCCAGGGGATCCTGGTCGCGATCAAAGACGCGGTCCCCGAGATCGTCGACGTCGTCGACGTGACGGCGCACGCCGAGGGGACGAACCCCTACTACGAACCGGCAAAGAAGTAACTCGCCGGGCGTGCTCCGTTTCCTCACCGCCGGGGAATCGCACGGGAGGGCTCTCGTCGTCATCGTCGAGGGGCTCCCTGCCGGCCTGCGCGTCTCCGCGGAGGCGATCTCGGACGAGCTCGCCAGGCGCCGCCTCGGTTACGGGCGCGGACCGCGCATGCGCTTCGAGCGCGATGAACTGACGCTTCTGGGCGGCGTGCGCCATGGGCGCACCCTCGGCTCGCCGGTCGCGATCGAGATCGCCAACACCGAGTGGGCGAAGTGGGAACAAGAGATGTCTCCGGAGCCGGGCGCGCCGGCGCGCGAGCTCAGCACACCGCGGCCCGGCCACGCGGACCTCGCCGGCATGTTGAAGTACGGCTTTTCCGACGCCCGCGACGTCCTCGAGCGCGCCTCGGCGCGCGAGACGGCGGCGCGCGTCGCGGCGGGGGGACTCGCGAAGGCGCTCCTTCAAGAGATCGGCGTCGCAGTTTTGAGCCACGTCGTCGCGATGGGCTCGGTGAAGGCCGCACCAGGGCTGCGGCCCGCACCGGGAGATCTCGAGGGGGTCGACGCGTCCGAGGTGCGCTGTTTCGACGCCGACGCCGAGCAGAAGATGATCGCCGAGATCAAAGAGGCGGCGAAGGACGGCGACTCGCTCGGCGGCGCCGCCGAGGTGCTCGCCTACGGGGTGCCGGTCGGCCTCGGAAGCCATGTCCAGTGGGACCGCAAACTCGACGGATTGCTCGCGCAGGCGGTGATGAGCATCCCGGCGGTGAAAGCGGTCGAGATCGGCGAGGCATTCGCGATCGCGGAACGGCGCGGCTCGGAGTCGCACGACGCGATCGAGTGGGACGGCTCGGCGAAGCGCTACTCGCGACCGACCTCGCGGGCGGGTGGGATCGAGGGCGGGATCTCGAACGGCTCGTTGATCGCCGTGCGCGCGGTCATGAAGCCGCTCTCGACGCTCTCGCGGCCCGTCATCCCGACGGTCGACACGAAGACGAAGGAATCGACGGTCTCTTTCAAAGAGCGCACCGACGTGACGTCGGTGCCGGCGATGGGCGTCGTCGCCGAGACGATGGTCGCGCTCGTGCTCGCCTCCGAGGCGCTCCGCAAGTTCGGCGGCGACTCGGTCGCCGAATTCGTCCGCAACCATGCAAACTTCGAAGCCGCGACGCACGAGACGCCGTCGGCGGCGCCCGAGCTCACCGTCGTGCCCGAAGTCGGGACGTGATGGGGTTTCCCGATCCGCGCGGGCGCCGCCACATCGTGCTCGTCGGGATGATGGGCGCCGGCAAGACGTCAACTGGTCGACGTCTTGCCGCGCTGTTGCAGCGGAAGTTCGTCGACACCGACGCGGTGATCGAGACCGAGTCCCAGATGACGATCGGTGAGCTGTTCCAACGTGACGGCGAGCAGGCGTTCCGGGTGATCGAGCGCCGGGTGTTCGCCGACGCGCTCTCGTCAACCGAGCCGTCGGTGATCGCCACTGGTGGCGGCGCGGTCTTGGACGACGAGATCCGAAAGCGCGTCGCGCAAGAGGGCGAAGTCGTCTGGCTGCGTGCGCGGACCGCGACGCTTGCCGAGCGGGTCGAAGGGATCCCGGAGCGACCGCTGCTCGGCGAGGACGCGCACGCCACCCTCGCCGACTTGGAGCCGCAGCGACGGCCGCTCTACGAGCAGGTGGCGAGTTCGGTCATCGACGTCGACGACCTCGATCCCGAAGCGACGGTGACGGCGGTCATCCGCGCCATCCAACGGCGCGTCGACGTCCTGACGGCGCAGCGGAGCTACCCGGTCATCGTCGGCCCGGGTGCCCGTCACCTCCTCCGGGAGTTCGTCCCGCCAAGGGCGCGCACGGCGGCGATCGTCACCCAAGCCGGACTGAACATCTCTGTCGTCCCCGGCATCGAAGAGGCCGAGTTCGTCATCGGCCTCGGCGAGCAGGCGAAGTCGCTCGAGACGATCGAAGAGCTCTGTCGGGGCTTTGCCCGGGCGGGGATGCACCGTGACGACGTCGTCGTCGCGCTCGGCGGCGGCGTCGTGACCGACGTATCGGGGTTCGCCGCGGCGTGTTTCCATCGCGGCCTGGCGGTGATCCACGTCGCGACGACCCTCCTTGCGCAGATCGACGCGGCGATCGGTGGCAAGACGGGCGTCAACCTGCCGGAGGGAAAGAACCTCGTCGGTGCGTACTGGCAGCCCCTGGCGGTCGTCTGTGACACCGATCTGCTGGCGTCGCTTCCCGATGCCGAGTGGGTCTCGGGATTGGGTGAGATGGCGAAGTACGAGCTGCTGGGGCTCGGCAATCTCGGCGACTTGCCGCTCCCCGATCGGGTCGCGTCGTGCGTGGCGATGAAGGCGGAGTACGTCTCGGCCGACGAACGCGACGGCGACAGGAGGCGGCTGCTGAACTACGGTCACACGCTCGCCCACGCCCTCGAGGCCGAGCACTTCGGCGCCGACGGTGGTCACATCCGCCACGGCGAGGCCGTCGCCATCGGGCTCGTCTTCGCCGCCCGGCTCGCCCGCGTTTTGGGCCGGGTCGACGACGACGCCGTCGCGCACCACGTCGCCGTCGTCGAGGGTTACGGACTGCCGAGCGCGCTTCCCACCGGGGTCGACCTCAGCCGGCTCGTCGAGTTCATGGAGCGCGACAAGAAGGGCGGCGAGGGCCTCACCTTCGTGCTCGACGGTCCGCAAGGCTTCGCCGTTGTGAGCGGGGTCGAAGAAAACGCCGTCCGCGAGGCGCTCGCCGAGTCCCGGGCGGCCGAAGCCGTCGCCGGCCCGCCGGGGGGACGCGATGAGTCTCCCGGTCGTGTTGTTGTTGTCGGGGCCGAACCTCGCGCTGCTCGGCGAACGCGAACCCGCCGTCTATGGCACAGAGACCCTCGCCGAGCACGTCGAACGGGCCGAGAAGGTCGCCGCCCGCCTCGGTGCGGCGCTCGAGCACGTCCAGTCCGACAGCGAAGCGGGCCTCGTCGAAGCGGTGCACCGGGCGAGGGATCGCGTCGCGGCGATCGTTGTCAACGCCGGGGCGCTGTCGCATTACGGTTGGTCGTTGCACGACGCGCTTGGCGCGTTTTCTGGTCCGATCATCGAGGTACACCTGTCGAACCCGCTTGCGCGCGAGCGATGGAGACACGCATCGGTGATTGCTCCGGTCGCCGACGGGTACGTCGCGGGTATGGGGGGGTTCGGCTACGAGCTGGCGGTCATGGCTGCCGCTCGGATGCTCGATCTGTCAGGAGAGGATTCCTAGTGGTCGTCGAAGTGATCGCTGATCCAAAGCGCGCGCGCAAGAAGGCACCCGGGCGCGAGCTGCCGCCGATGGAGGTAGCAAAGCGCCTCGGCAAGTTGCGCCACCGTCTCGAACAAGAGCACTTGGGTGGGTTGCTCGTCACCGCGCTGGCGAATGTCCGATACCTGACGGGGTTCTCGGGGTCGGCGGCGATGCTGCTCGTCACCCCGTCGCGGGTGCTGTTCCTCACCGACGGCCGGTACAAGGACCAGTCGGCGGCGCAGCTTTCCGCGGCCGGCGTCGAGGCGGACCTCGTCGTCGGCAAGAACGCCGACCAGCTGAAAGCGCTCGAGCGCTCGACTAAGGCGCTCAAGCGCGTCGGTTTGGAGGCCGACGCAGCGTCCTGGAAGTTCGCAACGCGCCTTTCCGAGCAGCTGGCACCGGAGATATCGGCGACGTCTGGGCTCGTCGAAGCGCTCCGGGCCGTGAAGGACGCCGGCGAGGTGGCGCGCATCGAGCGTGCCTGTGACATCGCCGACGTCGCCCTCGCGCAGACGAAGGAGCGACTGAAGCACGGCGTCACCGAAGAGGAGTTCGCAGCCGAGCTCGACTATGAGATGCGCAAGCGCGGCGCCGCGTCGCTGGGATTCGACACGATCGTCGCCTGCGGTCCGAACGCCGCGCTGCCGCACCACCAACCGACCGATCGGGCGATCGTCGAAGGGGAGCTCATCGTCATCGACTTCGGCGCCTGTTTCGACGGATACCGCTCCGACATGACTCGCACCGTGTGCATCGGGGAGCCGAAAGGTGTCGCGGCGGAGGTCCTCGACGCGGTCGCCGCATCGCAACGGGCAGGCCTGCTTGCCGTGAAGGCGGGCGTGCGCGCCGGCGACGTCGACAGGGCCTGCCGTGAGTCGCTCGCCGAGGCCGGGTATGCCGAAGCATTCAGCCATTCGACCGGCCACGGCGTCGGCCTCGACATCCACGAGGCTCCGACCGTTGCCGACGGCAGCGAGGACGTGTTGGAAGCAGGAACGGTGATCACCGTCGAACCCGGTGTCTATCTCCCCGGCGAAACGGGTGCGCGCATCGAGGACACCGTCGTCGTGACGACATCAGGTTGCCGCCCGCTGACAAAGACGACGAAGGATGCGGTGATCTGATGGCGATCTCGACGAACGACTTGAAAAACGGGATGGCGCTCGATCTCCCAGACGGTCTGTACGCGGTCGTCGAGTTCCAGCATGTGAAGCCCGGCAAGGGTGGCGCGTTCGTGCGGACGAAGCTGCGCAACATGCGGACGAAGGCGGTCTTGGAGCGGACCTTCCGCGCCGACGAACGTGTCGAGCAGGCGGTCATCGACAAGCGCGAGATGCAGTACCTCTACCGCGACGGCGCCGACTTCGTACTCATGGACAACGTCTCGTTCGACCAGATGACGGTCCCCGAGTCCTCTGTCGGCGAGGCGGCGAACTTTTTGAAGGCCGGTGACTCGGTGGTCGTCGTCTTGTACGGGACCGAGATCGTCGACATCGAGCTGCCCGCCGCGGTCGAGCTGGAGGTGACCGAGACCGAACCGGGAATGCAGGGGGATCGCGTCTCGGGTGCCCGCAAACCGGCAACGACCGAGACCGGACTCGTCGTCCAGGTCCCGCTCTTCATCAGCATCGGGGAGCGCATCAAAGTCGACACGCGCTCTGGTGAGTACCTCACGCGCGCGTAGGGGACAGGAACCCACCCCCAGCGAGCGGCGCGCCGCGCGTGAGCGCGCGCTCGACCTTTTATACGAATCAGAAGCGAAGGACACGACACCGAGCGAAGTGCTCGCTGCCTTGCCGGTCGAACCTGATCCTTTCGCCGAAGAGCTCGTGCGGGGCGTCGAAGGTGATCTCGAGACGATCGACGCGTTGATCGCCAAGCACGCCGAAGGGTGGGCGGTCGATCGGATGCCGGCCGTCGACCGGCAGCTGATGCGGATCGCGACCTACGAGTTGATCGCGCGGCTCGACGTGAGTCGGGCCGTTGTCATCGACGAAGCGGTCGATTTGGCGAAGGACTTCTCGACGGCGGAGTCCGGTGCCTACGTGAACGGTGTGCTCTCCGCGATCGCCGACGAGCTCGGCCGATGACTAGCAACGACGCCTACGCCGACTCGGGCGTCGACTACACGGTCTTGGACGAGGGAAAGCGTCGCGCGCTGACCGCGGCGCGGGCGACTGCGCAAAATGCCGTTGGGCGCGGAGCGGTCGTTGACCCATCGAGTTACGGCGAACCGGCGGCGATCGTCCACGTCGGCGACGAGGATTTCGCCTTCGTGCTCGAATGCCTCGGCACGAAGTCGCTTGTCGCGAGCGAGGTCGAGGCCGAGCTCGGGATCGACCGCTTCGCGGACGTCGGATACGACACCGTGGCGGCGGCGGTGAACGACTGCGCGTCCATCGGCGCCCTTCCCCTCGTCGTCAACGCCTACTTCGCGGCCGGGCCGGACTTCTACGAGACCGGGCGCCACGTGTCACTCGTCGAGGGATTCCGTCTCGCCTGCGACCAGGCGGGCGCGGCGTGGGGTGGAGGTGAGTCGCCGACGCTCGCTGGACTTGTCGCCGACGGCGCCGTCGACCTCGCCGCGGCTGTTCTCGGAAAGCTGCCGAGGGGGCGGGCGCCGCTGCTCGGCGGAGCGCTCGAAGCGGGCGATGTGATCGTGCTCGTCGCGTCGAGCGGCCTCCACCAAAACGGCGCCTCGCTCGCCCGCCGTGTCGCGCAGCAGGACCCGGCGTCGTGGTCGACGAAGCTGGGGTCTGGGCGCGCGCTCGGCGAGGCGGTTTTGGACCGTGGCCTCATCTACGTCGGACTGATGGAGGCGCTTTACGCGGTCGGCGTCGTCCCGCACTACGCGAGCCACATCACCGGACACGGGTGGCGAAAGCTGATGCGTGCCGATCGCGAGCTCACCTACCGGATCGACATGCTTCCCGAAGTGCCCGATGTCCTGGCGTTCCTGGTCGAGCGGGCGGGACTCGAACCGTCTGAGGCGTACGCGACGTTCAACATGGGCGCCGGCCTCGCACTCTTTGTCGCCGAGGGCGCGGCGGGAGAAGTGGTCGACGTCGCGCGCTCGGTCGGGATTCCGGCGCACGCGGCGGGTCGGGTGCAGGAGGGTGCGCGCCGGGTCCTCATCGCGCCGCTCGGCATCGAGTACGCATCAGACAGTCTCGAGATCCGCTAACGAATCGGGTCCGCGAGGAGAGTCAAATGTCAGAGACGGACTACGTCATCAACATGGAGCCGCTTTATTCCGCGCTCGAGCGATTCGACGTCGACCAGATCGTCACCGGCGTCGACGCGCCCTGGTGGAACCAGACGTTGATCGGCATCGGCGACGACCTCGTCCGCCTCGGCGTGTTCGAAGGGCAGTATCACTGGCACAAACACGACGACCAGGACGAGTTCTTCTTCGTGCTCGACGGCGCGATGCGCATCGAGCTCGAAGGTCATGACCCCGCCGAGCTCCGCAAGCACCAGGGCTTTTCTGTCCCGAAGGGCCTCAAGCACCGACCTGTCGTGCCGACGCGGTCGGTCGTTCTGATGATCGAGAAGGCGAGCATCGTTCCGACGGGAGACTGATCAGCTCACGCGGCGGACCTCTGCGGACTCGTCCTCGCGCAGCGCGGCGATTCCGTGGCGCGGCACGATGATCTCGTCGATCAGCCCATAACTTCGTGCTTCTTCGGGCGTCAAGAAGTAGTCGCGTTCGATGTCGCGCTTCACTTCTTCGACGGGCTTTCCGGAGTGGAAAGCGATGATCTCCGCCATCCGCTGGGTGAGCGAGAGCACTTCGCGCAGCTGGATCTCCATGTCGGTCGGCGCGCCCCGCGTCCCGGCGTGTCCTTGGTGGATCATCACCTTCGACGAGGGCAGCGCGAAGCGCTTCCCCCTCGCCCCACCGCACAACACCATCGCCGCAGCGGACATCGCCATGCCGACGGAGGTCGTCGAGACGTCGCAGCGGACGTGCTGCATCACGTCGTAGATCGCCATACCGGCGTACGCCGCTCCGCCCGGGGAATTGATGTAGAGCGTGATGTCCTTTTCGGGATCTTCTGCTTCCAGGTAGAGCATCTCGGCGATGATCAGGTTGGCGACGTCATCGTCGATCTCGCTTCCGAGAAACACGATGCGTTCTTTCAACAGCAACGAGAAGATGTCGAAGACGCGTTCACCGCGTCCCGACGACTCGATGACCGTCGGGATGATGGAGCGGAGTTGGGAACAGGCGGCGGAATCCCGTGTCGTTGGCATCTCGGTTATGATATCTCAGATATGAGATATGCGACGCGGGTCGTGCTCGATGGCTGATGCAGCGCGCAAGCGCCGGCTGCCGGGCTTCAAGGAGATGGCCGAACGCCAGCGTGAGCTCGGCGCCGAGTTCGCACTGCGACGCCAGGCGCTCGGGCTCTCCCAGACCGAAGTCGCAGCGCGGATGGGAACCTCGCAGTCGGCCGTGGCGCGTCTCGAGGCGGGCGCGCTCGACGTGCGGCTTTCGACGCTCGCCCGCTATGCCCAGGCACTCGGCGACGACGTCGACGTGCGCCTTCTCGGGCGAGACGCAAAGCGCCGATGAACACGCCGGAATTCTCCGACGCGATCCGCGGGCGGCTCTTTGAAGAACGCGTCATCTCGCTCTTCGGCCCGCTCACCGACGAGGCGGTGCCGGAGGTCGCCGGACAGCTCTGGACGCTCGACGCGACGGGAGACGATCCGGTGACGCTGATGCTGTCGTGCCGGCAGGGATCCGTGCGCGCGACGCTCGCCCTGGTCGACGCGTTCGACGTCGTCGATGTCGAGGTGCACGCGACCTGCCTCGGCGCACTCGAGGGTCCCCCGGTCGGAATCCTCGCCGCCTGCTCGCGCCGGCGCGCCGCGCCGAACACGCGGCTGTTCCTGCGGGACGAGCCGGCATCGATCGACGGGTCGTATCGGACGTTGCAGCAATCCGCCGAGGTGCTCTTCGAGGAGCGGCGACAGCTGCTCGAGCGGCTCGCCGCCTCGACGAACGGCCGGCGGTCGCTCGGCGACCTCGTGGCCGACTTTGAGAAAGGACGCATCCTCACTGCCGAGGAGGCGATCGCCTACGGCCTGATCGACGAGGTGACGCCAGAGGTCGACAGGATCGTCGCGTTGCGACGGCAGAACCCAGGGATCGGTTTCAAAAAGCCGCGGCGTTAGGGCGCCCTCTCTGAGCGCGGCTGGTTACTGCGCGCCCGCCGGGCTCGGCACCGCGCCCGGTCCGAGTGCCACCTCGGGAACCGCCCGACGCGGATTGCGGATCGTCGCCAACGCGAGCAGTCCGCCCGCCGCGCACGCGCCGGCGGCGATCAGCACCGCGTTGCGAAATCCCGAGTTGAACAGCAGCGGCTTCAAGTAGGACCGCCCGCCGATCCCTGCCGCCGCCGGAAGGACGGCGACGGCGATCAAGCTCGCGGCGCGCGCGACGGCGTTGTTCACGGCCGACGCGACACCCGTGTTCTGGTCCGGCGCCGAGCCGAGCACGGTCGCGGTCAGCGGAGCGACGGTCAAGCTGAGACCGAAACCGAAGACCAGGATCGCTGGCAGCACGACTCCCAGATAGGTCGCGCTCGGGCCGATGCGCGCGAAGAGCGCGAGCCCGCCTCCGGCGACGATCGGACCGAGGCCCATGAAAAAGCGCGGTCCGTAGCGCGAGGAGAGCGCGCCAAATCGCGCTGAAAGGAAAAAGAGCACCATCGACGCCGGCAGCAGGCCCGCTCCCGCTTCGAGCGGCGTGAAGTGCAGCACTTGTTCGAGCTCGACCGGTGCGAGGAAAAACGCCCCACCGAACGCGCCGTAGATGAAAAACGTCGCAAGGTTGGCGGCGCTGAACTGTCGCGACGAGAAGATGCGGAGCGGTACGAGCGGATTCGCCGAGCGGCGCTCGATGAAGATGAACGCCACCAAGACCGCAGCGCCGCCGATGATCGCGACGAGGTCGCTTGGTGACGTCCAGCCGACCGAAGGTCCTTCGATCAACCCATAGGTGAGGCCGACGAGCCCGAAGGTCGCGGCCGCTGCTCCGGTGAGGTCGACGCGCCCGGTCTCGAGCGGGTTGCGGGTCTCGGGGACGTGACGCTGCGCGAGCACGACGACGGCGATGGCGATCGGGGCGTTGATGTAGAAGATCAGCCTCCACGAAACGGCGTCGATCAAGTAGCCGCCGAGGAACGGCCCGATCGCCGCCGCGATGACGCCGAGCCCGGACCAGGCGCCGATGGCGCGTGAGCGGTCCTCTTTCACGAAGACGGCTTCGATGATCGCGAGACTTCCCGGCGTCAACAGCGCACCGCCGACGCCCTGCGCGGCGCGCGCCCCGATCAGCACGCCGGTGTCCGGAGCCACGCCGCAGACCATCGAGGCGACGGCGAACGCGATGACGCCGATGACGAAGATCCGTCGGCGTCCGTAGCGGTCACCGAGAGCACCCCCGAGGAGGATCAATCCGGACAGGGTGAGCATGTAGGCGTTGACGAGCCACTGGAGATCCGCGACCGAGGCGTGGAAGTCCTTGCCGATCGCGGGCAGTGCGATGCTCACCACGGTGCTGTCGATGAAGGCCATTCCGGAGCCGAGGACGGTCGCGGCGAGGACGAAGCGTCCCTTCGCCGTCGCGTAGCGGATCGGGTCGAATGCCGCCGTGGCGGCTCCGGACTGCTGAATCGCCATCGCTCGGTCCTTTCCGAACGCTCCGATGGGGAGAATATTGGCGACCTTTTGGTCCGCGTCGGTTGGTTCACAGAGGGCTCGGCGACGTGGCATTGTGGGAGGCACGTGAAGCGGGTCCCGCGAGGCCCGCACGGACGGAGAGGGAGCACGGTGGCGGAGCGTGAGCGGAGGCTGGCCCGCCCGACGGGGCGCGTCTTCGTTCCCCGTGCCTTCGTGATGGACCCCGAAGATGTCCGCCGTGCCCTGACGCGCATCGCCCACGAGATACTCGAGCGCAACCACGGGACCGACGACCTCGTCGTCATCGGCCTGCAGACGGGCGGTGTCCCCCTCGCCAAGCGGATCGTCGGCGAGATCGCCCGCATCGACGGGTCGAAAATCCCCTTTGGCACGATCGACGTCGCCTTCTACCGCGACGACTTCGGGCTCCGGCCCGTGCTACCGGAGGAGGCGACGGAGATCCCGGTCGACCTCACCGGGCGCGTCGTCGTCTTGGTCGACGACGTCTTGTTCACCGGCCGCACGGTGAGGGCCGCGCTCGACGCCCTCGCCGACCACGGCCGTGCGCGGACGATCCAACTTGCGGTGATGGTCGACCGCGGACACCGTGAGCTGCCGATCCGACCGGATTACGTCGGCAAGAACCTGCCGACGAGCCGCAAGGAGATGGTCGACGTCAGCGAAGAGGGCGTCGCGCTCGGCGACTTGATCGAGGGGTGATCGCCGTGAAGCATCGCCATTTGCTCGGCATCGAGGACCTCGATCGCGCAGAGTTCGTCGAGCTCTTGCAGCTTTCGAGCCGATTCGCCGAGGTCGCCGCCCGCCCGATACCCCGCGTCCCGGCGCTTCGCGGAAAGACGGTGGCGACGATGTTCTTCGAGAACTCGACCCGCACCCGGCTCTCCTTCGAAGCGGCCGCGAAGCGCCTCTCCGCGGAGACGATGTCGTTTTCTGTCGGTACGTCCTCGGTCGCAAAGGGGGAGTCGCTGCGCGACACCGTTGAGACGATCGACGCGATGGGCGTCGACGCGATGGTGGTGCGTCACCATTCCGCCGGCGCGCCGCACCGCGTCACGTCGTGGGTCGACGCGTCGGTGATCAATGCGGGCGACGGCCAGCACGAGCATCCGACTCAGGCGCTCGCCGACTGCTACACGCTCCTCGACGCGCTCGGCGACGGCCGTCTCGCGCGGGGAGATCTCGCCGATCTGTCGATTGCGATCGTCGGTGACATCCGCCACAGTCGAGTCGCGCGATCGGATGCGATGGCGTTTCGGCTCCTCGGCGCACGCGTCATCTTCGTCGCGCCGACGACGCTGCTGCCGCCGTCGCTCGAGGGTTTCGACGTCGATATCGAGCACGAGCTAGATCCGATCATCGGTGACCTGGACGTCGTCTACGCGCTGCGGCTGCAGACCGAACGGATGACCGAGTCGTACATCCCCTCGATGCGTGAGTACGCGACGCGCTACGGGCTCAATGCCGATCGAGCACGTCGCATGCGCAAAGGGTCCTTCATCATGCACCCCGGTCCGATGAACCGCGGCGTCGAGATCGAAGCCGAGGTGGCTTCAGCCGAGAATGCGCTCGTCACGCGCCAGGTGACGAGTGGTGTGGCAGTCCGCATGGCGGTGCTGTTCGCACTGTTGGCATCGCCGGGCGCGATCGACGCCGCGACACCGGACTTTGGTGAACAGGGCGCCGAAATCGAGGAGATCGAGCGCTCCGGACGGCGAAGTGCCTGACTCCCGGGCCGCGAGCTCGAGACGCCGGGTCGTCATCCGGGGCGGGACGCTCGTCGACGAGACGGGCGAGCGCCGCGGCGACGTCGCTATCGAAGGCGGTCGCATCGTCGAGGTCGCGACCTCGATCGAGCCGCCGAAGGGCGCGATGGTGCTCGACGCCGAGGGTTGCCTCGTTTCGCCGGGCCTCGTCGATCTGCACACGCACCTTCGCGAGCCGGGTGGCGAAACCGCAGAGACCATCGAGTCCGGCACGCGAGCAGCGGCGTTCGGCGGATACACGGCGGTCGTCGCGATGGCCAACACCGATCCGCCGATCGACTCCGCCGCCGTCGCCCGCGATGTCCTGTCACTCGCCGCGGACGCGAGCTGCCAGGTCGCCGTCGCCGGTGCGATCACCGTCGGACGCAACGGCGAGCGGCTTGCTCCGCTCGCCGAAATGGCCGCGCTCGGAGTGCGGATGTTCTCCGACGACGGGCGCGGAGTGCAGGACGCGGGTGTGATGCGGCGCGCCCTCGAGTACGCCTCCGACCTCGGCGTGGTCGTCGCGCAGCACTGTGAGGACGAGTCGCTCTCCAAGGGTGGCCACATGCACGAGGGCGCGATTTCTTCGCGCCTCGGCATCCCCGCCCAGCCGGCGTACGCAGAAGAACAGATGGTTTTGCGCGACATCGAACTCGCGCAGCTGACCGGCGCGAGGGTCCACTTCTGCCACCTCTCGACGCGGCGATCCGTCGATCTCGTCGCTGCGGCGAAAAAGGTTCGGGCCGCAGTGACGTGCGAGGTGACGCCGCACCACCTGTCGCTCACCCATGCCGCGGTCGAGTCGTTCGACCCGAGGTTCAAGGTCAATCCGCCGCTGCGCACCGACGACGACATGGAGGAACTGCGAGCCGCGTGCGCGGATGGGCGCGTCGACGCGATCGCGACCGACCACGCGCCGCATTCCGACGCGGCGAAGGAAGCGACCTTCGACGAGGCACCGTTTGGAATGATCGGACTCGAAACGGCGTATGCCGTTGCGTACTCGGTGCTCGTCGCGGATCGGGCCAACGACACGACGCCGATCGAGCGCTTGGTCGGGTTGCTCTCGTCGCGCCCGGCGCGCATCGCCGGATTGCACGCCTCCTCGGGACAGGGCGGGTCGATCGCGCACGGTGCTGTTGCGCATCTGTGCGTCTTCGATCCGACCGAGCACTGGGTCGTCGACCCGCAGAACTTCGCGAGCCGCTCGCACAATTCGCCATTCGCCGGCAACACGCTGACCGGGCGCGTCCGCCACACGATTTATCGCGGCGAACCGGTCGTTGTCGACGGACAGGCGACCCGATGAGCCCACGCACCAAGCGCACTCCCGCCCACCTCGTTCTGGCGGACTCCGCGGTCTTCGAAGGCGAGGCGATCGGTGCTCGGGCGACCGACGGCGCCTCGGTGTTTTCCGGAGAGGTTGTCTTCAACACCGCGCTCACCGGCTACCAGGAGATCCTCACCGACCCTTCCTACGCCGGACAGGTGATCGCGTTCACCTACCCGCACATCGGCAACTACGGGGTGACGGGGCGGGACGACGAGGCGGCGCGCCCGTACTGTCGCGGTGTCGTCGTGCGCGACCTCGCGCCGCGGCCGTCGAACTGGCGTTCAGAGCGCGACCTCGACCACTTCCTCTCCTCCCACGGCATCGGCGGCATCTCCGGGGTCGACACGCGCCGTCTGACCCGGCACATCCGTGAAGCGGGCGCGATGCCGTGCGCGTTCGGGACCGCCTCCTTGGAGGATCTCCACGCCGCGGCACGATCGGAGCCCGGGACACTCGGCCAGGACCTCGTCAAGCAGGTAACGACGGACGAGGCGTACAGGATCGACGGCGGGCCGTACCGCGTCGTCGCCTACGACTACGGGATCAAGCGCTCGATCCTCGACCAACTGAAACAGTTCTCCGCCGTCGACGTCGTCCCGGCGACGACCCCGGCGACAGAGGTGCTCGCCCGTCGTCCGGACGGGGTTTTCTTGTCGAACGGTCCGGGCGATCCCGCCGCGCTCAGCCACCTCACCAACGAGGTGCGCACGCTGATCGGAGCGGTGCCGCTGTTCGGTGTCTGCCTCGGCCACCAGCTCTATGCGAGCGCGCTCGGTGGGCGGACCTACAAGCTCGCCTTCGGTCACCACGGCGCGAACCACCCGGTGCGGCGCGTCGCGACCGGGACCGTCGAGATCGCCTGCGAGAACCACGGCTACGCCGTCGAACAAGGAAGCGTCAAGGATGCCGCCGTGACGCACGTCAACTTGAACGACGACGTGGTCGAAGGGATCGCCACACCATCGGCGCGCGCTTTCAGCGTTCAGTACCACCCCGAAGCCGGTCCCGGACCGCACGACGGCCGCTATTTGTTCACCGAGTTCCGCCGGCTGATGGATGCGGCGAAGGGATCCGCCGCCTGATGGGAAGACGGACCGATCTCGACTCGGTGCTCGTCATCGGGTCGGGGCCGATCGTGATCGGGCAGGCGTGCGAGTTCGACTACTCGGGCACCCAGGCCTGCCGCGCGCTGAGAGACGAGGGACTGAGAGTCATCCTCGTCAACTCCAACCCGGCGACGATCATGACCGACCCCGACGTCGCCCACCGCACCTACGTCGAACCGTTGGTGCCGGAGGTGATCGCGGCGGTCCTCGAGCGCGAACGCCCTCAAGCGCTCTTGCCGACGATGGGCGGCCAGACGGCGCTCAACCTGGCGATGGCGCTCTCGCGCTCTGGGGTCCTCGCCGATCTCGGCGTCGAGCTGATCGGCGCTAACGCGGAGGCGATCGCGACAGCCGAGGACCGAGAGATGTTCAAGGAGGCGATGACCGAGATCGGGCTCGAGGTGACGGCATCGGGGTTCGCGCACAGCATCGAGGAGGCGCTCGCCGTCGCCGACGAGATCGGCTACCCGGCGATGGTGCGCCCGTCGTTCATCCTGGGCGGGGGAGGGACCGGCATCGCGCGATCCCGTGACGACCTCGCCGAGATCGCGCGGCTCGGCATCGGGGCGAGCCCGATCGGCGAGATCCTCGTCGAGCGGTCGATCGCCGGCTGGAAGGAGTACGAGCTAGAGGTGATGCGCGACCGTCTCGACAACTGCGTCGTCATCTGCTCGATCGAGAACGTCGACCCGATGGGGGTGCACACCGGTGACTCGATCACCGTCGCCCCCGCGCAGACGCTTTCCGACGTCGAGTACCAGAACATGCGCGACGACGCGTTCGCCTGCATCCGGCGCGTCGGTGTCGAAACGGGTGGATCGAACATTCAGTTCGCCGTCGATCCGCGAACCGGTCACCAGCTCGTCATCGAGATGAACCCACGCGTCTCGCGCTCTTCCGCGCTGGCGTCGAAGGCGACCGGCTTTCCGATCGCGAAGATCGCGGCGCGGCTCGCGATCGGCTACACGCTCGACGAGATCGAGAACGAGATCACCCGCGCCACGCCGGCGAGCTTCGAGCCGACGATCGACTATGTCGTCACGAAGGTGCCGCGTTGGGCCTTCGAGAAGCTGCCCGGCGTCCCGGACCGTCTCGGCACACGCATGCAATCGGTCGGCGAGGTGATGGCGATCGGCAGGACTTTTCCCGAGTCGTTCCAAAAAGCGCTGCGCGGTCTCGAGCAGGGTCGCTTCGGGCTGAACTGCGACCCGGGCGAGGTGGCCCTCGACGCGCTGCGGGTCGAGGATCTGCTCGAGCGCGCCTCCCTGCCGAGTCCGCTGCGCCCCTTCGAAGTGGAAGCGGCGCTGCGCCGCGGTGCGAGCATCGACGAGGTCGCGCGGGCGACCGGGATCGACCCATGGTTCTTGGATCAGATCGTCGCGATCTTCGATGCGCGGGCGGTGTTGGACGAAGCAGCCGACGCCTCACAGCCGCTCGCCGCGCTCGATCGCGCCGACTGGCGCTACTTGAAGCGTCTCGGGTTCTCCGACGCGCAGATCGCGTGGCGCCTCGGCGTACCCGAGGACGCGGCGCGCGCGGCGCGCCTTTCTGCCGGGGTCCCAGCGACCTTCAAGACCGTCGACACCTGCGGCGCCGAGTTCGAGGCGGAGACGCCCTACTACTACTCGACCTTCGAGGACGAAGATGAGGTTCGCCCGGCAGAAAAGCCCCGCGTCGTGATCCTCGGGTCGGGTCCGAATCGCATCGGCCAGGGAATCGAGTTCGATTACTGCTGCGTGCACGCCAGCCTTGCGTTGCGCGATGCCGGGTACGAGACGGTGATGGTGAACTGCAATCCCGAGACCGTCTCGACCGATCACGACACGTCCGATCGCCTCTACTTCGAGCCGATCACCGAAGAAGACGTGTGCGCGGTGATCGAGGCGGAGAACGCCGCCGGTGCGGGTGGCGTCGTCGGCGTGATCGTGAGCCTCGGCGGCCAGACGCCCTTGAAGCTCGCCGACGTGTTGCCGGAGGACCTCGTTCTCGGGACGCCGCCGCCGTCGATCGATCTCGCCGAGGACCGGGAGCGCTTTGGCGCGTTGTTGCGTTCGCTCGAGATCGCGCAACCCGAGGGCGGCACGGCTCGCACGACCGATGAGGCATACGAGATCGCAAGGCGCGTCGGCTACCCGGTTCTCGTCCGGCCGAGCTACGTGCTCGGCGGACGGGCGATGGAGATCGTTTACGACGACGCGGGTTTGAAGGACGCGATGGCGGCGCTCATGCAGACCGGATCGCTCGGGAAAGAGGGCGGGCTTTCCGCGACCCGACCGGTGCTTATCGACAGCTTTTTGGAGGACGCGACTGAGGTCGACGTCGATGCGGTGCGCGACCGCTCGGGCGAGGTGCTCATCTGCGGAGTGCTGGAGCACGTCGAAGAGGCCGGGGTGCACTCGGGGGACTCGGCGTGCGCGATCCCACCGCCGTCGCTCGCCGGAGAGATCATCGACCAGCTCGTCGAACAGACGACGAAGATCGCCGACGCGCTGAAAGTCGTCGGCCCGATCAACATCCAGTTCGCGGTGAAACAGGACGACGTCTACGTGATCGAGGCCAACCCGCGTGCTTCGCGCACCGTGCCGTTCGTCGCGAAGGCAACAGGGCGGCCTGTGGCGAAGATCGCCGCGCGGGTGATCGTCGGGGCGACTCTCGAAGAGCTGCGCGGAGAAGGACTTCTCAACGGGGGTGACCCGACGGAGATGGCGCGGGTCTGTGTGAAAGAGGCCGTGCTGCCCTTCGACCGCTTCCCCGAGGTCGACGCGCTCTTGGGACCGGAGATGCGCTCGACAGGGGAGGTGATGGGCACCGCGACGACCTTCGGTCTCGCGTTTGCGAAGGCCCAGACGGCGGCCGGAAACCGTCTGCCGTACTCCGGCGAGCTCTTCTTCTCGCTCGCCGATCGGGACAAACCCGCCGGCGTCGACGTGGCGCGGGAGTTCTCCCGTCTCGGCTTCCTCATCGCGGCGACCGAGGGGACCGCCGCCCACCTCCAATCGGCGGGGATCCCGATCCACCGTCTCGTCGCAAAGGTCGGATTCGAATCGGCGCGCGCGGGAGAACTCGCCGACGCGGTCGAGCTCATCTCCTCGGGCGCGATCGCGTTCGTCGTGAACACGCCGCGCGGTCGCGGGGCTCGTGCCGATGGCGCCTATATCCGACGCGCCGCGTCGGCGAACGGCGTTCCGATCGTGACGACCACGCGAGCTGCGCTCGCCGCAGCGCGCGGCATCGCTGAGTCGCGGGATTCTGGGGTGAGCGTCGAGAGCCTGCAAGAGCTGCACGCCACCGCGCGATGAGCACGACACGAGCATCCGAACTCGAGACGCGCATCGGTTCCGTCGTCCTTCCGAACCCCGTGCTCACCGCCAGCGGAACCTCGGGTCACGGCGCCGAGCTCGGCGCGTACTTCGATCTGTCGCGACTCGGCGCGATCGTCGTGAAATCGCTCGCCGCGTTCTCGTGGCCCGGTAACCCGGCGCCGCGCCTGCGACCGGTCGAAGACGGGATGCTGAACAGCGTCGGTCTGCAGGGCCCGGGAGTGGCGGGCTGGCTGCGCCGCGATCTCCCCGGTCTCTTGCGCGCACGGGCGCGCGTCGTCGCGAGCATCTGGGGCCGGACGGTGGGCGAGTTCGCCGAAGCGGCGCGCCAACTTGCCGACGCGCCCGCGGAGGTCGTGGCGGTCGAGGTCAACGTCTCGTGTCCGAACCTCGACGACGGCGAGGCGATGTTCGCCGAAACGGCGTCGGCGACCGCGGCGGCAGTCGAAGCGGCGCGCGCTGCCGATCGTCCGTGCTGGGCGAAGCTGTCGCCGGCCGCCACCGACCTCGTTCTCGTCGCCAAAGCGGCAGTCGGAGCGGGCGCCGAAGCGCTCGTGTTGGTCAACACCCTTCCCGCCCGTATCTGGAAACCCGACTTCGAGGCGGCGCTCGGCTCGGGATCGGGCGGACTGTCCGGTCCGTTGCTGCGGCCGGTCGCGTTGCGGGCGGTGCAGGCGATCGCCGAGAACATCCCCGGTTTTCCGATCATCGGTGTCGGCGGGATCCAGACCGGTGCCGACGCGCTCGAGTTCCTCGCCGCCGGTGCGGTGGCGATCGAAGTGGGAACCGCGACACTCGTCGAGCCCCGCGCGCCGATGCGCGTGCTCGACGAGCTCGGCGCCCTGCTGCGCGCCCCGGGTACGACCGCGTCGATCTGAGGAGGACGACCAGTGGTTGACGACACCGCAATGTCGCCCGCACGCGATCGCCTCGTCCTCGCCCTCGACACCAACTCGCTCGAAGAGGCGCGCCAGCTCGCGCATTTGCTGAAGCCGTGGTTCAAGACGGTGAAGGTCGGACTGCAGCTCTTTTCTGCAGTCGGACCCGACGCGGTGCGGGGTCTTCGTGAGGACGGCTTCGAGGTCTTCGTCGATTTGAAGCTCTACGACATCCCCCAAACCGTGCGCCGCGCCGCGGCGGCGATCGCCGCTCTCGGCGCCGCCTACACGACGGTGCACGCGACGGGTGGCCCCGCGATGCTCGAAGCGGCGGCAGCGGGCCTCGCCGAAGGGGCGGCGCAACGGTCGTCGGGCGCACCGACGGTCGGTCTCGCCGTCACGGCGCTGACGAGCGAGTTCCCGGCGGCGTCGCTCGTCGAAGAACGCACCGGTTACGCGAAGAAGGCCGGCTTCGTCGGCGTCGTCTGCGCGGTCGGCGACCTCGCCACGGTGCGCGCCAGCGCGTCCGGGCTGCTCACCGTGGTTCCCGGCATCCGCTTCGAGCCCGTCGACGGCGAAGACCAGCGTCGGACGGGTACGCCGGACGAGGCCGTCGCGGCCGGTGCTGACCTGCTCGTCGTCGGCCGACCCGTGACGGGAGCCCCCGATCCGGTCGCCGCGTCCCGGCAGGTGGCAGAGGCCGTCGAGCAGGTGGGATGAATGGAAATGCTGGTCAGCGGGGGCACCCCGCGCTAGCGTGCTCGACATGCCCCAACCTCCCATGCTGACACCGGAACAGCGCGCGAACGCCCTCGCCAAGGCGGCGCAAGCACGCAAAGCCCGGGCGGAGATCAAGGACCAGCTGAAGAACGGCCACGTCACCTTGAAGGGACTTCTCGGCCGGGCAGAGACGGACGACATCGTCGGCAAGATGAAGGTGCTCGCCGTCTTGGAAGCCCTGCCAGGGACCGGCAAGGTGAAGGCCCGCCGGCTGATGGAACAGGTCGGCATCAGCGAAACCCGACGTCTACAGGGCCTCGGCGCGAAACAGCGTGACGCGCTGCTGGAGGCTGTCGGCCGTCCCTGATTCTCACGGTTTCCGGCCCCGGAGGGGTCGGTAAGGGAACAGTCGTCCGCGAGCTCGTCGCTCGCGACCCCAACCTCGTCTTGTCGCGGTCGTGGACGACCCGGCCACGCCGTCCGGGGGAGGTCGCCGACGCCTACGTGTTCGTGGACCGCCCGACGTTCGAAAGGCGCATCGCGGCAGCCGGATTCCTCGAGTACGCCCAGATCCTCGACGAGTGCTATGGCACGCCGATGCCTGATCCCGACGACCCCCGCGACCTCGTCTTGGAGATCGACGTGCAGGGCGCCCAGCAGGTGAAAAAGGCGCGCGACAACGTCGTCTGTGTCCTGCTGGTCGCCCCCTCGGACGAGGAGCAGGTGGCTCGGCTGCGGGCCCGCGGCGACTCGGAGGAGGCGATCCGCGCCCGGCTCGAGCTCTCCCGTCACGAGGTCGAGGTCGGCAGGCGATTCTGCGATGTGGAGGTCGTAAACGACGACGTCAATCGGGCTGTCGAGGAGATCGCCGGTATAGTGGCGATCGCGCGACGCCGCGAAAGCGCGCCGCCGACCGCCTGAACCATGAGGACGCGATGCTCGCTCTGTGGCGTCGGTCGAGCGCGTCCTTGACACAGTGGACTGAGGGAGCGATGGCCGAACCCCGCAACACGATGATGGACCCCGAGATCGAGGACCTCCTCGACAAGGTCGATTCGAAGTTCACCCTGGTGACCCTGTCGGCAAAGCGCGGCCGCCAGATCAACTCGTACTTCAACCAGCTCGGCGAGGGCCTCGGCGCGATCGTGCCGCCGCAAGTGACCTCCGTCGCCCGTAAGCCGCTCTCGATCGCCCTCGAAGAGATCGCCGCTGACAAGGTGCGCGCCGGGGAGCCGGTCCCCGAACCGGAGACGCCCGAACTCGTCGAGGCCGAGAACGTCCTCGAAGGCGACGACGGGCTCGAGAGCTCCTAGACCGCCGTCCGGTCGGCCCGCCGATGAGCGACGACCGCGCGCAGCAAGCTGATCTCGCCGCCCTGCAGGGCCGCGTCGTCATCCTCGGCGTCACCGGCGGCATCGCCGCTTACAAGGTCGTCGAGGTCTGCCGCCAACTCGTCGACGCCGGCGCGACCGTCGTCCCGGTGATGACCGAGGCGGCGACGAGTTTCGTCGGGCCGATGACCTTTTCGGCGCTTGCGTCCGAGCCGGCGCGCACCGACCTGTTCGACGCGCACGACCCGCTCGCACACACGCGCCTCGCGCGTCGCGCCGATCTCATCGTCGTCGCGCCGGCGACCGCAACGTTCCTGTCCCAAATCGCGCTCGGACTCGCGCCCGATCTTCTGTCCGCGACGGTGATCGCGTCGAAGGCGCCGCTTCTCGTCGCGCCGGCGATGCATGCGGAGATGTGGACGAACGACGCCGTGCGGCGCAACGTCGCCACGCTCGTCGCTCAAGGTGTGAGGTTCGTTGGACCGGATGAGGGTCGACTCGCCGGCGGCGACGAGGGACCGGGCCGTCTCTCTGCACCGGAAGTGATCGTCGCCGAGGCGGCGCGCATGTTGGGTCACGATGGCGACCTCGCCGGGGTCTCGGTGCTCGTCACGGCGGGGGGAACCCGCGAACCGATCGACCCGGTACGGGTGATCACGAACCGCTCGTCCGGCCGGCAGGGCTACGCGATCGCGACGGCGGCACGAAACAGGGGCGCCAAAGTGACCCTCGTCTCGTCGGCTGAGCTTGCCGCGCCAGAAGGTGTCGAGGTCGTATCTGTCGAGACCGCCGCCGAGCTCGCGAGGGCCGTGTTTTCTCGGTCAGACGGCGCCGACGTCGTCGTCATGGCGGCCGCCGTCGCCGACTTCCGGCCGAAGGTCGCCGCGACCGAAAAGCTGAAAAAGCGCGACGGCCCGCCCGAGATCGTCCTCGAGCCGACCGAGGACGTCCTCAGCGAGCTTGCACGGCGGCGTCGCGGTGGCCAGACCCTCGTCGGCTTCGCAGCCGAGACTGGCGACGCGCAGAAAGAAGGCGAGCGAAAGCTCGCGGAAAAGGGCGTCGACCTCCTCGTGGTGAACGACGTCACCAGGCCCGGCGCGGGTTTTTCCCACGAGACGAATGCGGTGACGATCCTTGGACGTGACGGATCCGTCACAGAAGTTGCAACGGCGCCGAAGCCTACGATCGCGGACGCCATCCTCGATGCGGTCGCCGCCTTGCGCGGGCAGTGAGCGGACGAGGCGACGAGTTGAGTCAGGGGTTCGAGTGAGCACGCACACCTTCACATCGGAGTCGGTGACCGAGGGCCATCCGGACAAGCTGGCCGACCAGATCTCCGACGCGGTGTTGGACGCGATCTTGGAACAGGATCCGAACGGGCGCGTCGCCTGCGAGACCTTGCTTACGACCGGGCTCGTTTGCGTTGCCGGAGAGATCTCGACGACCGGCTACGTCGAGATCCCGCGCATCGTGCGCGACACGGTCTGCAGCGTCGGCTACGACCGCGAGGAATTCGGCTTCGACGGCAACACGTGCGGCGTCATCGTCGCGATCGGCGACCAGTCCGAGGACATCGCCGTTGGCGTCGATACCTCGATCGAAGCCCGCGCCGGCGACACCGACAAACTCTCGGCGCAGGGCGCGGGCGACCAGGGGATGATGTTCGGCTTCGCCTGCGACGAGACACCGGACTTGATGCCGCTGCCGATCTGGTTCGCGCACCTGCTCGCGAGGCGGCTCTCGGAGGTGCGCAAGGGCGGCGTCGTCCCGTACCTCCGTCCCGACGGCAAGACGCAGGTGACGATCGTCTACGACGACGGCCGCCCAGTCGCACTAAAGACGATCCTCATTTCGACCCAGCACAAGCCCGGCATCGACGCCGAATCACTGCTGCAGCCGGATCTGGAAGAACACGTTCTGCGGCCGTTGCTCACGCGGCTGCCGACGAGCTTGGACACGAGCGACTGGAAGCTGCTCGTCAACCCGACCGGCGTCTTCGAGCTCGGCGGTCCGCGAGCCGATGCGGGGTTGACGGGCCGCAAGATCATCGTCGACACCTACGGCGGCTCGGCGCACCACGGCGGCGGCGCCTTCTCCGGCAAAGACCCCTCGAAGGTCGACCGTTCGGCCGCCTACGCGGCGCGCTGGGTCGCGAAGCACATCGTCGCCGCCGGCGCGGCGCGCCGCTGCGAGATTCAGGTCGCCTACGCGATCGGAAGGGCGCGTCCGATCTCGATCTCGGTCGAGACCTTCGGGACCGAGGCCTGCGACCCCGAGCGCATCGAGAAGGTGGCCGCGGAGCTCTTTGACCTGCGCCCCGCGGCGATCATCAGCGAGCTGCACCTGCGACGACCGATCTACCGGCCCACCGCCGCCTACGGACACTTCGGGCGCAACGACAAGGACTTCACCTGGGAGGCGACCCCGAAGCTCGACGAGCTCCGCTCGGCGCTCGGGCTGTAACCGGCCTTGAGCACGGGCGAGGACCGCTCGCCCCGCCGGATCGTGGCGGTTGTCCCCGATGTGACGGGGATCGATCGCAGCTTTTTGTATGCGGTGCCGGGCGCGTTGTCCGAGGCGATCAGCGTCGGGTCGATCGTCTGGGTGCCACTGCACGGCCGCAAGGTGCGGGGCTGGGTCGTCCACGAAGGCGGAGAGGACGAGCAGTCCGTGCGCGACCTCGATGCCGTCGTCTCGCTCGGTCCGAGCAAAGACGTCGTCGAGCTCTGCGAGCTCGGCGCCTGGCGCTACGCGGGGCGACTCCGGCCCTTCCTGCTCGCCGCCTCCCCCCCGAGGCTCGTGAACCGGCTGGCGCCGAAAAGGCGCGGCGAACGCCCGTCGCTCGTCGACGAGGTGAACGGCGATGTCGTCTCGCTGGCGAAAGAGGCGCTCTCGCAAAAGGCGTCGGTGCTGCGGATCCCGCCATCTGGCCCACGACTCGACGTCGTCGTTGCGGCGATCGAATTCGCCGCGCCACGCGACGTGCTCGCGCTCGTTCCCGAACTCCACGACGCCGACGTGCTGGCGCGTCGGTTGAAGCGGCTGGGACTCGACGTCGCCCGCTATCCCGATGCGTGGTCCCTCGCCGCGGCGGGTGGCCGCGTCGTCGTCGGGACGCGCAGCGCGGTGTATGCGCCGATGCCGGATCTCGGTGCCATCGTCGTCATCGACGCGCATTCCGAGTCGTACGCGGAACAACGCGCACCGACGTGGGACGCAACAACGATCGCGCGCCTGCGCGCACAGCGGGCAGGTGTGCCGTGCGTGCTCGTCAGTCCGTGTCCGCCCGTCACACACCTCAAGGGGGCACGCGTCGTCGCTTTCCCGAGAAGCGAAGAACGCGCCGGCTGGGCGCGCGTCGTCGTCTTCGACCGTCGTGAGGACGACCCGCGATCGGGATTGTTCTCGCCCAAGCTCGCCGAGACGATCCGCTCCGAGCGCCTGCGCGCCCCTGGTCGCCCCTTTGTCTGTCTCCTCAATCGCAAAGGTCGGGCGCGCCTTTTGGTGTGTACGCGCTGTGAGGAGATCGCGCGCTGTGAACGCTGCGGTGCCGCGGTCCACGAGCGCCTCGACGAGACGACGCAAACTGGCGAGCTTCACTGCGAATTGTGTCGACTGACGCGTCCCGTCATCTGCGCGAACTGCTCGTCGACCGCGCTCGCTCGACGCCGTCTCGGTACCGAGCGGGTCGCCGAGGAACTGGCCGCCCTTATCGGCGAGCGGGTGGCCGAGGTCACCGGGGATCGCAGCGAGTTCGACCTCGACGGGGCCGGAGTGATCGTCGGCACCGAAGCCGCGCTGCACCGCGTGCGGGTGGCGTCATCGGTCTGCTTCTTGGACTTCGACCAGGAGATCGTCGCGCCGCGCTTTCGTGCCTACGAGGAGGCGTTCGCTCTGTTGGCGCGGGCGAGTCGGCTCGTCGGCTGGCGCAGCGGAGATCCGACCGACACCGGCTCGGTGTTCGTGCAGACGCGACTTCCCGGACACGAGGTGCTCGTCGCGGCGGTGAACGGAGACCCGGCGGCGCTTGCGAAAAGTGAGATGGCGCGCCGCGAGGCTCTCGGCCTTCCTCCGGCCCGCGCCCTCGCGACGATCGAGGGCGACGAGGAGGGTGCAGTTCGCGCCGGCCTGGTCGAACGCGGGATCGACGTCGGCGAGCTGGCCGATGGCCGCTTGCTTGCCCGCGCCGGCAGTTCGGCGGATCTCGCCGAGGCGCTGGCGCTGGCTGGACTGCCAAAAGAAGGCGTGCGCGTCGTCGTCGATCCCCTGCGGCTTTGAGCGGCGGGCAAGCGGGAGCGCAACGCCTGTCGTCGCGCGGTGTTCTTTTCCCTGTGGCGACAGCTCCGACAGACGCCGCTTTGGACGACGCGCTCGTCGCGTCGATGATCTCCGACATCGACGCCGGCTTCGCGCGTCTCGTCGAGCACTACGCGCCGGTCGTGATCTCGGTCGCCGGCCGAGTCTCGGGTCGCGCCGATGACGCGGAGGACCTCGCCGCCGAGACGTTCTTCCGTGCCTATCGCGCGCTGCGCTCCTACAGCGACAAACGCCTCTCGGAACTGCGGGTGCGGCCCTGGCTCGTCACGATCACGCTCAACCTGGCTCGCAACGCGGCGCGCGACCGTTCGAGACGACCACAAGAGAGCGCCATCACCGAGGTTGGCGAGCCACGATCGCCCTGGCGCGAGCCGTCGGAGCTCGCACTCGCCACCTCCGAACATGACGACCTCGCCCATCGGCTGTCGTCCTTGTCGGCGAACGAGCGGGCGGCGGTCGTTCTGCGACATGTCGTCGAGATGCCGGTCGCCGAGATCGCCGAAGTGCTCGGCTGCAAGGAAGTGACCGCCCGCTCGCATATCGCGCGCGGCCTTGCCCATCTGCGAGCCTCGTACGACAACGAGCGGACGGTCGAGAAAGAAACCCGCCGCGCTCTTGCGCGCAGAGGAGGTGAACGATGAGTCCTCGTCATCCAGAGGCGCTCGAGGATCGTCTGGGCGCGTTGAAGCTCGCGCCGTCGAGCGGGTTCATCGAGCGCGTCGTCGCGCACTGGGCGATCGTGCCGTCGGCGATCGGTGATGTCTTCGTCTCCTGGACGACAGAGGGGATCTGCGCCGTCGACTCCGCACGCGCCGGGACCGACGCCGCAGGATTTGTCGAGTCGGTGCGGGCGCGACTCGATCAACCGTTGCTGCGAGCCGAACAGGCGCCCCCGGGCGTCGCCGCCGCGGCGAAGAGTGGCAAGGCGACCCAGCTCCGCTTCGATCTGCGCGGCCTGACGCCGTTCGAGGCCGACGTGTTGCAGGCGACGCGCCGCATCCCGCCCGGGGAGATCCGCCCGTACGCGTGGGTGGCGGCCGAGATCGGCCGGCCGAGGGCCGTACGCGCCGTCGGGTCGGCGCTCGGTCGCAATCCGGTGCCCATCCTCATCCCCTGCCACCGCGTCACGCGCTCGGACGGGGCGGTCGGCAACTACGGCGGCGGGCCAGACATGAAAGAGGAGCTCCTGCGATTGGAGAAGGTGAACCTCGACGAGGTGATCGACCTCGCCAGCCACGGCATCCACTTCGTCGGCAACACCTCGACGAAGTTCGTCTGCTTTCCTTCGTGCTTCGGCATCCGCCGTTCAAAGCGCGAGAACCGCGTCGGCTTCCGGTCAGTCGGGGACGCCCTCGAAGAGGGGTACCGACCGTGCGGCCATTGTCGTCCGGCGCTGTCGCTCAGCGCTTAAAGGGCGGTTCGAGAATCGCTCAGAGCGTCGCCGGGCGGGCGACGTGCTTTCGAGTCCGACATCGATGTGCATCGGCGCATCTTCGTCGTTTGTACCTTGACGCGTCGGCTGTCTTTCCGGCCTCGGCTCCGCCGCCCGAGAGATCGGATGCGACACTTTCAAGATGCGCGTTCACTTGCTCGACGGCACCTACGAGCTCTTCCGGCAGTTCTTCGGGCAACCCTCGAGGGCCGCGCTCGACGGCCACGAGATCGGCGCTGCGCGGGGCGTCGTCCTCTCGGTCCTCGTCATGCTGGAGAGGGGCGACACCTATCTCGGCGTGGCCACGGACCACGTCATCGAGTCGTTCCGCAACGAGCTGTGGCCGGGGTACAAGACCGGGGAGGGCATCGCCGCGGAACTGCGCTCGCAGTTCGAGATCCTCGAGGGGGCGCTCTCCGCCCTCGGCGTCACCGTGTGGCCGATGGTCGAGCTCGAAGCCGACGACGCCTTGGCGTCGGCGGCTTCAGTCGCGGCGCGCGACTCGAGGGTCGAAAAGGTCGTGATCTACACGCCCGACAAGGACCTCGCGCAGTGCGTCGAGGGTGAGCGCGTCGTGCAGCTCGACCGGCGGACGAACACGGTGCGCGACGAGGCGGGCGTCTGGGCGAAGTTCGGCGTCGCGCCGCGCTCAATCCCCGATTGGCTCGCGCTCGTCGGGGATTCCGCCGACGGTTTCCCCGGCCTCAAGGGGTGGGGGCCGCGTGCCGCCTCCGCCGTGCTCTCGCACTACGGCGCGCTCGGCAATGTGCCAGACGAGATCGCTGACTGGGACCCGGCGGTTCGACGCGCGGTGCGCGGCGCGCAGCGGCTCGCCGACACGCTCGCCCGCCAGCGTGAGCTGGCCGAGCTGTTCTGTGACCTCGCGACGCTGCGCGTCGACTCCGCGCTGCTCCGCGACGTCGCGACACTGCGCTGGCGGGGCCCGACGAAGGACTTCGACGAAACCTGCCGGCAGTTTCGCGATCCTTCGCTCGCGGCGCGCGTCAGCGCGCTCGCTCCCGGCTGAGGAAGCGCTCAGCCCGACGTGCCGAAGACCTCTCGCAGCTCGCTCGGGACCGGGGTGTCGAGCTGCTCGTAAGTGCAGGAGGAGGCCGCGCGGTCCGGGCGCCAGCGAGAAAAGGTCGTCGCGTGGCGGAACCGGTCGCCCTGCAGGTGGTCGTAGGCGACCTCGGCGACGAGCTCGGGTCGAAGGGGTTCCCAGCTCAGGTCCTTGCCGGCGCTCCAACGGCTCTGGCCCCCTGGCACGCGCCCCTCCGGTGTCCCCTCGGCGAGCCAGACGTGATGCACGGTGGCCCGTTTGCGATAGGGCTCGAGCAGTTCGACGAATTCCCTTCTCCGGGCGGTGCTGAACCCCGAGGCGACGCCGACGTGGTGCAGAAAACCGCCGGCGTCGAATAGGCCGAGCAAAAGCGAGCCGACTCCGCCGCCGTCCTTGTGGAATCGGAACCCGCCGACGACGCAGTCCGCCGTTCGCTCGTGCTTCACCTTCAGCATCACGCGTTTGTCGGCCTCGTAGTGCAACGTGGCGGACTTCACGACCACCCCGTCGAGACCCGCTCCTTCGAAGCGCGTGAACCAGTCGCGGGCGATCTCGGGGCTCGTCGTCACCGGTGTGAGGTGGATCGGAGGTTCCGCGCGGGCGAGCACCTTTTCAAGGGTGACCCGCCGCGAGGCGTACGGCTCGCCGCGAAGATCCGCGTCCCCGAGAGCGAGCACGTCGAAAGCGACGAACGAGGCGGGGGTCGTCTCCGAAAGCAGCTTGATCCGCGACGCCGCGGGATGGATCCGTTGCGACAGCGCGTCGAAATCGAGGCCGGTCGGTCCGGCGACCACGACCTCGCCGTCGAGAACGCAGCTGTCGGGAACGTTCGCCCGCAGCGCTTCGACGAGTTCGGGGAAGTATCTCGTCAGGGGCTTCTCGTTGCGGCTACCGAGGACGATGTCCTCGCTGTCGCGAAAGACGATGCACCGGAAACCGTCCCACTTCGGTTCGTAAAAGAGGCCCTCTCCTTCGGGGAGGTCACGGGAGAGCTTGGCCAGCATCGGCGCAACGGGCGGAACCACCGGGAGCGCCACCGGCTCATCGTAGGCCGGCGGCGGATGACAACTGGCTGGTCAGGAGGCGTGGCTCGCCGTCCAGTCGAGGAACTCGTCCATCGGCCGGGTGTTCACGATCCGGTTCGGTGGGACGCGCGCTTCGACCGCCTTCTCGCAGCCGTGCCACTGCCATTCGAGCTGTCCCGGAGCGTGGCCGTCTGTATCAATGACGAAGTCACAGCCGAGAGAGAGCGCCATTCCGAGCAACTCCTCGGGAGGGTCGAGGCGTTCGGGCCGCGAGTTGATCTCGACGGCGGTGCCGGTCGCGGCGCACATCGCGAAGACCGCCCCGGCGTCAAAGAGCGACGGCGGCCGGCCGCGTTCGGTGAGGAGCCGACCGGTGCAGTGCCCAAGAACGTCGGTGTGCGGGTTCGCGACCGCCGCCAGCATGCGCCTGGTCATCGGCGCCCGCTCCATGCGCAGTTTCGAGTGGACGCTCGCCACGACGACGTCGAGTTCGGCGAGGAGCCCCTCATCCTGATCGAGCGACCCGTCGTCCAAGATGTCGACTTCGATGCCGGTGAGAATGCGGAACGGCGAGAGCTCGTCGTTCAGCGCGGAGATGACATCGAGCTGTTCGCGGAGCCGCTCGGCGCTCAGACCGTGGGCGATGGTCAGGCGCGGGCTGTGGTCGGTGAGCGCCCAGTAGCGGTGCCCGAGGTCCCTGGCCGTCTCGGCCATCTCGCGGATCGGGCTTCCCCCGTCGGACCAGTCCGAGTGGCTGTGACAGTCACCTTGTAGGCGATCGCGCAATCTCGCGGCAGCGTCGCTGATGGCGGGCGGCGGGCGCGCCTCGAGCTGGGCGAGGTACTCCGGCGTACCGCCGCCGAGCGCCGTGGCGATGACCTTGGCGCTCGTCGCGCCGACACGGGGGATCTCTGTCAGCTGTCGAGGGGAAAGCTTCTCGAGCTCGGTGGGAGGGATCGCTTCGATGGCGGCCGCGGCGTTGCGGAAGGCGCGCACTTTGTAGGTCTCGGCGCCGTCGCGCTCCAGCAGGTACGCGATGCGGCGCAGCGCAGTTCGCGGCTCCACGGGTCAGGCGCGCCGCGCCCTGCTCGGCGCGACCCGCGCTGGCTCGTCGGGTTGCTTCGGATACTGCGGCGGCCAGGGCGCGTCGTGCAACCCGTTCGCCTTGTCCCGCGCCGCGAGGTCCAACAGCGGTTGCAGCGACTGCTGCTGATCAGCGATCTGGGACCAAGGATCTCCCCGCCGGGCGAGGAGTTCCGGCACCGTCCGGATCGTCAACTTCTCCGGCTCGACGTCGTCGACCTCGTCCCAGGCAAGTGGCGTCGAGACCTGACCGCCGACGCGCGGGCGCGCGAACCACGCGCCAAAGACCGTCTTGTGGGGCGCGTTCTGGTTGAAATCGACGAAGACCCGTTGTCCGCGCTCTTCTTTCCACCAGTTGGCGGTGATCTCGTCCGGATAGCGACGCTCGAGCTCGCGGGCGAGCGCCAACGCAGCGGCCCGAACCTCGTAGCTGTCCCAGCGCGGTTCGAGGCGGACATAGACGTGCAGCCCGCGGTTTCCCGTCGTCTTCGGATGTCCGGCGACGCCGAGCTCGTCGAGCAGCTCATGCACGTGACGGGCGGCGACGCGGACGTCGTCGAACGAGATGCCGGGCTGCGGGTCGAGATCGATGCGGAGCTCGTCGCAGTGTGCCGGGTCGTCGGCTCGATAGGGCCAGAGGTGCAGGCCGAGGCAGCCGAGGTTCACGGCCCAAACGACATGCGCGATGTCCGCGACGACGAGCGCGTTCGACATCGTGCCGTTCGGGGTGTTCACGACGGTGGTTTCGAGCCAGTCCGGAGCGTGAGAGGGGACCCGCTTTTGGAAAAAGGACTTCCCGCCGGCGCCATCGGGAAAGCGCTCGAGCAGGGCCGGGCGACCTCGAGCGGTGTTCAACAACGCCGTCGCGACCTCGAGGTAGTACGAGACGAGCTCGAGTTTCGTGGCGCCGAGTGCGGGGAAGTAGACCTTGTCCGGGCTCGAGATCTCGACGGCGCGACCTGCAGCTTCGACGACCCGGGCGCTGGCTGCCACCACGCCGCAACGATAGGTGGTTCGTCGAATTGGGCCCCGGGCCGATGGAGAGTGAGATTTCGCCTGATAGCCTGCATTTGTCGGAATTCGCCGGCAGCGGCGCGCGGCCGTGATTCGGTTGGATCCCAAAGCCGCAGGCGCCGAGGACGAGAGCTTTCGAGGATTCGCACACCCATGCCCGATCACCAGGCGACGATCGCCGAGTACCGGCAGCACGAGACCGATACGGGTTCACCCGAGGTCCAGGTCGCCATACTCTCCGAGCGCATCAACGCCCTGACCGAGCACCTGAAAGTGCACCGTGGGGACCACCACACCCGCCGCGGGCTGATGAAGCTCATCGGGCGGCGCCGTCGCCTCCTCGACTACGTGCGGGGAAACGACGTCGAGCGTTACCGGTCGCTGATCGCGCGCCTCGGCATCCGCCGCTAGCAGCACGCGCCGCCGGGCGGAGGCCTGCGCGGCGATCGGGGCCGAATCCCCGAACAAACGGCCGCTCCCGTGATCCCACGGGTGCGTTGACATAACCACGGGCGCCCTGCGCGCCAGCTGCCAGTCGTCGGGTCCTCGGTGATCCGGGTGCTCGACGACTGGGAACTGGCCGGGTTGGTGCCCCAGGCACCTAGGAGTGACATGGCCGAGGCCATCTCAGTTTCGGGTCCGATCTCGGACACCGAACGCCAGCTTTCCTTCGAGACGGGCAAGCTCGCGCCCCAAGCGGACGGCGCCGTCGTCGTCCGCATCGGCGACACGCTCGTCCTCGTCACCGCGGTTGCGGCGCGAAAGGTCCGGGAGGGACAGGATTTCTTCCCGCTCACCGTCGACGTCGAAGAGCGGATGTACGCCGCGGGCAAGATCCCCGGTTCGTTCTTCCGCCGCGAGGGTCGCGCGACCGACCAGGCGATCCTGACCGCCAGGCTCATCGACCGCCCGCTGCGTCCGAGCTTCCCTGAGGGCTTCCGCAACGAGGTCCACGTCGTCGCGACGATCCTCGGCGCCGACCAGGAGAACCCGCACGACGTCGTGTCGATCAACGGCGCCTCGGCGGCGCTCATGCTCTCGGGGATCCCCTTTGAAGGACCGATCGGCGCCGTGCGCATCGCCTACACGTCTGAGGGGAAGTGGCTTCCGCACCCCTCGTACCAAGAGGGCGACGCGGCGACCTTCGAGCTCGTCGTCGCCGGCCGCGCCCTTTCGGACGCGCCCGACGCCGAGGTGGCGATCATGATGGTCGAGGCCGGCGGCACGGAGAAGGCGTTTGAGTTCTTCGACGCCGGTGCGCCGAAGGTCACCGAGGACGTCATCGCCGAGGGACTCGAAACCTCGAAGCGCTGGATCCGCGAGTCGATCGAGTTGCAGCGCCAGCTCGTCACGAAGGTCGGCGGGAAGCCGACCATTTCTTACGAGGTGTTCGTTGACTACGCGGACGAGGTGCTCTCCCGCGTCGTCGAAGTCGGCGGCGAGCGGATCGAAAAGGCGAACGCGACGACCGCCAAAGCAGAACGTTCCGCCGCCCTCGACGAGGTGACCGACGCGATCCTCGCCGAGTTGTCAGACGAGTTCGAAGGCCGCGAGCGCGAGCTGCGCGCCGCGATCCGTTCGCACACGAAGTCCGTCGTTCGCCGACGCATCGTCGAAGAGGGCGTGCGCATCGACGGCCGCGGTCCAACAGACATCCGTCCCCTCTCTGCCGAGGTTGGCATCCTCCCCACGGCACACGGCTCGGGGTTGTTCCAGCGCGGTGACACCCAGGTGCTCAGCGTCGCGACGCTCGGCATGCCGCGCATGAACCAGATGCTCGACACGATCGGCGTCGACGAGACGAAGCGCTACATGCACCACTACAACTTCCCGCCCTTTTCGACGGGTGAGCCGGGCTTTATGCGCGGGCCGAAGCGCCGCGAGATCGGCCACGGCCTGCTCGCCGAGCGCGCGCTTTTGCCGGTGATCCCCTCCGAAGAGGAGTTCCCCTACACGCTGCGGGTCGTCTCCGATGTGTTGTCGTCGAACGGTTCGACTTCGATGGCGTCGGTGTGTGGCTCGACGCTCTCGTTGATGGACGCCGGCGTACCGGTTCGCGAACCCGTCGGTGGGATCGCGATGGGTCTCGTCTACGCGGAGGGTCGCTACACGACGCTCACCGACATCCTGGGCGCCGAGGACGCATTCGGTGACATGGATTTCAAAGTCGCAGGCACCCGAGACGTCGTCACCGCGCTGCAGCTCGACACGAAGATCGACGGCATTCCCGCCGACGTGCTCGCGCAGGCGCTCCGTCAGGCGCGCGACGCGCGCCTCCTCGTGCTCGACGTGATGAACAAGGCGATCGAGGCACCGCGGGCGACCGTGAACACGAACGCTCCGAAGATCGTCACCTTCGAGATCCCGCTCGATCGGATCGGCGAGATCATCGGTCCGAAGGGCAAGATCATCAACGCAATGCAGCAGGAGACCGGCGCCGACATCGCCGTCGACGATGACGGCACCATCGGACGCGTGACGATCGGCGCGAAGGAGTCGTCGGCGGTCGAGGATGCGCGCCAGCGGATCGAGCTGATCCTGAATCCGCCGGCGGCCGAGATCGGCAAGACCTACGACGGCAAGGTCGTGAACATCACGAAGTTCGGGGCGTTCGTGAACATCCTCCCCGGGCGCGATGGTCTGCTCCACATCTCGCGCATCGGCGGCGGCAAGCGGATCGACCGCGTCGAGGATGTGCTGTCGCTCGGTGACCCTGTCAAGGTGATCGTCGAGGACATCGACCCGCAGGGCAAGGTCTCGCTCTCGCTCGTCGGCGAGGACGGGGCACCCGTCGGTGCGTCACGCGAGCCCCGATCAACCGAGGCGGAAGGCGAACGCGAGTCGCGTCGTGCACCGTCGCGCGAGCGCGCGCCGCGCGCCGAGGTGGAAGAGCCAACCGACGGTGTGCGCCGTGTCTCGTTCGAGGACGAGTTCGCCCGCGAGATCGAGGGCGCTTTCGGCGACCTCGGACCGGGTGGGGTGTCGGGCGGCGGTGAGTCGCGCTCTTCGGGGCCGCGCCGGCGCGGCCGTCCGCGACACTGAGCGCCGACGCCAGGCGCCCCGCGTCGGCGGGGCGCCAAGTCGTCACGATCTCGTCGCTCGAGAGCGGCATCCGACTCGTCACCGAGTCGATGCCGGACGTCCACTCGGCCTGCGCCGGGTTCTGGGTCGGCACGGGCTCGCGCGACGAGTCCCCTGAACAGGCTGGGATTTCGCACTTCTTGGAGCACCTGTTGTTCAAAGGCTCTCCGACGCGCTCGGCGCGCTCGATCGCAGAACAGATCGACGCGGTCGGCGGCGACATGAACGCCTTCACGACAAAGGAGTTCACCGCCTTTTACGTCCGCACGCTCGCGAGCGACGTCGAACTCGGCCTCGACATCTTGTCGGACATCTTCTGGGAGCCGGCGTTGCGCGTCGACGAAGTCGACTCCGAACGCCAGGTGATCCTGGAGGAGGTGCTGATGCATCGCGACGAACCCGCCGACGTCGTCCAGGAACGCTTCGCCGACGCGTGCTTCCCGGGACACCCGCTCGGGCGCGAGGTCCTCGGTGAACTGGAGGTGATCACGAACGTCACCGTCGACGCGATCCGGGCATTTCTTGCCGAGCACTATCGGCCGGCGAACGTCGTCGTCGCCGTCGCGGGCGACATCGATCACGATCGGATCGCCGACGGCATCGAGCGCCGCTTCGCGGGTGTGGTGGGCGGCACGTCGCCCGCGCGCTCCGCGCCTTCGGGCGATGTGCGCCGTCTCGACGTGACGACACGCGACACCGAGCAAGCACAGATCGTCCTCGGCATGCGGGCGCTCGATCGCCGCTCGCCGAGGCGGTTCGCCCTCTCGCTGCTCAACCACATTTTGGGCGGCGGCATCTCCTCGCGGCTTTTCCAAACGATCCGCGAAGAGCGCGGACTCGCCTACTCGGTTGTCTCCGAGCGGCTCGCCTTCGAGGACTCCGGGGCGCTTGCGATTTCGGTCGGAACCGGGCCGGAACGGGTCCACGAGGTCCTCGACCTCATCTCAGAAGAGCTCGATCTGCTGGCGGCGAAGGGGGTCACCCAAGACGAGCTCGACCGGGCGAAGGGTCACGTCCACGCCGACACCTGGCTCGGCCTCGAGGACACCGGCACGCGCATGTCGCGCATCGCGTCGGGTCTGTTGTTGATGGACGAAGTGCCGAGTGTCGACGAGCAGCTCGGAAAAGTCGATGCCGTCCGCCTGGACGAGGTCGCGCAACTCGCCCGCGAGGTGCTCGAAGCTGAACGCGTCTGCGCGGTCGTCGGTCCCTTCGAGGAGTCGGACTTCACCGCCTGAGCGGCGGGCTGTATTCGAGGGTTTCGAGGGATCCGGGGGCAGCGCGCAAAGGCGATCCCTGCCAACGAAAGCTCAGAACGAGCGTTCTCAGTGCAGCCGAACTCGGGGGTCGAGCATCGCGTAGCCGATGTCGACGAGCAGGTTGGCGACGACGACCGCGGCGGCCGTGACGATCACAACGCCGATGATGACCGGCAGGTCCTGGTTGGTGATCGCCTGGACGGCGGTGTAGCCGAGCCCAGGGAGACCGAAGACGACCTCGGTGATCACCGCCCCGCCGAACAGCGTGCCGGTGTCGATCCCGAGCTGGGTGATCACCGGCGCGAGCGCGGCGCGCAGCCCATGGCGGAAGGTGATCCGCGATTCACGCAGCCCCTTGGCGCGCGCCGTGCGGATGTAGTCCTCGCCGAGCACGTCGAGCATCGATGTGCGCGTGAGGCGCGTGTAGGCGGCCGCCGAGACGAGGGCGAGCGTGACCCAGGGGAGGATCAGGTGCTGGAACCAGCCGAAGACGCTCTGACCCGGCGAGACGTATCCCGATGCCGGGAACCAGTGCAACCCGTGCACGCTCAACTCGAAGTAGAGCAGCTCGAGCAACAGCAGGCCGAGGACGAACGAGGGCATCGAATAGAAGAAAAGCGCGAGCACCGTGAAGACGCGGTCGAGCAGCGAGCGCGGTCGGACTGCCGAAGCGACACCGGAGAGCACTCCGATCGTGAACCAGATCACGGCTGCACCGATCACGAGCGAGAGCGTGATCGGGAAGGCCTGGGCGATGATCGAGTTCACCGATTCCCCGTGGTAGTAGTCGTAGCCGAGGTTGCCGTGCGCGAGTTGTGACACAAAGTGCCCGTACTGCACGTACCACGGGCGATCGAGCAAAAGCCGCTGCGCGATCAGCTTCACCGTCGATGGCAGCGCTTCGCGCCCAGCGAGCGCCCGGGCGACGAACGCCGGGCCGGGTCCGACGTAAAAGATCAGGAAGACGATCACCGTGACGAAGAACATCACGAGCACACCGAGCGCGATCCGGCGGGCGAGAAAGCGGATCATTGCTTCTCTGCGATCAGTCGGCTGGCGCGAGGATCGAAGGCGTCGCGGATTCCGTCCCCCAAGACGTTGAACGCGACTGTCGTAATCAATAGCGCCAGGCTCGGGAACAGCACGTACCACCAGGCTTCCTGGAGGTAGGGCTGTGAGTCGGAGATCATCGATCCCCAGTCGGCGGTCGGCGCCGGAATGCCGACCCCGAGAAACGAAAGCGTCGCCTCGGCGACGATGCTCAAGGGGATCAACAGCGACGCGTAGACGATGATCGTCGCGACGACGTTCGGCACGACGTCGACGAGCAGCACCCGCCACGCAGACGCCCCGAGCGAGCGCGCCGCTTCGATGTACTCCTTTTCCCGAATCGCCAACACCTGGCCGCGCACGATGCGCGCCACCGTCGACCAAGAGAAGATTCCGATCACGAGGATCACGATCGCGATCCCCTGGTGGAGCGAGATCGGCCCGAAGTGCAACGGCGTGATCGAGACGACCGAGGCGAGCGAGATCGCGAACAACAGGAACGGGATCGCGAGCATGATGTCGACGAGGCGGGAGAGGAGTGTGTCGACGATGCCGCCGAAGTAGCCGGCGAGCAGTCCGATGATTGCCCCGATCACGACGGTGAGCAGCGTGGCGACGACGCCGACAAGGAGGGACACCTGTGCGCCGTAGGCGATGCGCACGAGGAGATCTCGGCCCAAATCATCGGTGCCGAGGAGGAAATGCGCCGAGGGGGGTACCGGCAAGCCGTCGACCGTCGTTCCGTTCGCGTACTGGGTGTTCGGCGGGTGTCCGGTCAGGATCGCGACGACGGGCGCGAAAATCGCTAGCAGCGCGATCAGGATGACCACGCCGAGAGCGATCATCGCCGCTCGGTCGTGAACGAGGCGCTCGAGCGCGAGCCGTGTCGGGCTGCGCGCTTCGACTCGGCGTTCGACGATGGGCGCTTCGATCCCGAGCCCGTCGAGCTCTCGGCGCTCTTCATCGTCGAGCGCCGTGGCGACGACGCCGTCCTGATACTCGATCGTCACGGGTACGTTCAGCCCGCCCGGGATCACTTTCGGCCTTCCTCGCTTGGCGCGGCGCCACCGAACGACATCGTCTGTGAGCCGGTGCCGGTGCTCGTCGCCACGAGGGTCTCACCGTCCGCGAGCGGGTAGTGGCAGGCGGCGACGTGCCCGGACGGGTCGCCGAGCTGGGGTTGCAGCATCGGCTCCTCGCTCCGACAGAGATCGGTGGCCCGCGGGCAGCGGGAGTTGAAGCGGCATCCAAGCGGCGGGTGGATCGGAGACGGCAGGTCTCCGGTCAGCACGATCCGGGGCTTGTGGTCGACGTAGTCGGGGTCAGGGACCGGAACCGCCGCCAGCAGCGCGGCGCTGTAGGGATGACGAGGCGAGCGGTAGATGTCACCGACCGGTCCGCGCTCGACGACCTTGCCGAGATACATCACCTCGACCCGGTCACTGACGTGACGGACGACGGAGAGGTCGTGCGCGATGAAGACATAGGTGAGGCCGAACTCGGCCTGCAGGTCGGTGAGGAGGTTGAGGATCTGGGCCTGAATGCTGACGTCGAGGGCCGACACCGGCTCGTCGCAGACGACGAGCTTGGGTCGGAGCGCGAGGGCTCTCGCGACGCCGATTCGCTGTCGTTGACCGCCGGAGAACTCGTTCGGGAAACGGTTGTAGTGCTCCGGGTTGAGCCCGACGCGCGCCATCAGCTCTTGCACGTGCCGCCGGCGTTCGGCGCGCGACTCCTTCGTGTGGATCGCGAGCGGGTCGGCGATGATCGAGCCGACCCGCCGTCGCGGGTTCAGCGCGCCATAGGGATCCTGAAAGACCATCTGCATCTCGCGACGCAACGGCCGTAGCCGTCGCGTCGAAAGCGAGCTGATCTCCCGATCGTCGAAAAAGACCTTGCCAGCGGTCACCGGGTACAGGCCGAGTAGGCATCGCGCGAGCGTCGACTTGCCCGACCCGGATTCGCCGACGATGCCGAGGGTCTCGCCGCGGCGGACATCGAAGCTCACATCGTCGACAGCGTGGACGACCTCGCGCTCGGTGCCGATCCGGCGGGCGCCCTGAACAGGGAAGTGCTTCACGACGTGTTCGACGCGGACGAGCTCCTCGCCCGAAATACTCGCGTCGGGCCTAGCGGCGGCGCCGACTTTTCGCCGCGGTTCCGGCGAGACCGCGAGTTCGCTCACCGCGACCCCGCGTTTGGCTCGATCGAATCCATTGGCGATACCGCAGCGTTTTTGCTCGCGGGCGAGATGGTCGCGTCATCCGCTTCGAGCCAACAGGACGAGACGTGCGCGCTGGCGGCGGCGGCGCCGCTGCCTGATTTGCTCGCGCCGTCCGTGCCGGTCGCGTCAGTGTCCGGCCGACGGTCCAATTTGAAGCGGGTCGAACGGCTGGCGATCGCGACCGCTGGTGTCGCGGCAACGGTGAACAGTGGTGGGCGCTCGCGCGCACACCGTTCCATGCGGTAGGCGCAGCGCGGCGTGAAGGGGCACCCCGGTGCCAGCCCGAGCAGGCTCGGTGGTTGGCCCGGGATCGAGTGGAGGTGGCGGCGCGCGAACGGGTCGACGACCTCGTCGCCACCCGCCGTCGTCCCGGCGCTGCTCGCCGGGGTTTCCGCCGAAGGTGCCGCGTCGGGCGCCGCCGTTGAAGAGGCGGGGAGGTCTTCCACGAGTTCGCCAGAGGCCGAAAGCTCGTCGTAGCTCGGGAGCGATTGCAGCAATCCGATCGTGTAGGGATGGCGGCCGTCGTAGAACAGCTCACGGCGCGGTGCGCGCTCCATCACCGAGCCGGCGTACATCACGACTACCTCGTCGGCGACCTCGGCGATCACGCCGAGGTCGTGGGTGATGAGGATGATCGCCATCGCGAAGGACCGCTGCAGATCCGCGAGGACGGCGAGGATCTGCGCTTGAACGGTGACGTCGAGAGCGGTTGTCGGCTCGTCGGCGATGAGGAGTGACGGGTTGAGCGCCATCGACATGGCGATCATCACTCGTTGGCGCATCCCGCCCGAGAACTGGTGCGGGTAGTCATCGACGCGCCGGGAAGGCTCGGGGATCCCGACGAGGTCCAACAACTCGATCGCGCGACGCCGCGCCGCGTGACGGTTCACCGAGCGATCGTGGGCACGCAACAGCTCGACGATCTGCCAGCCGACCTTGTAGTACGGGTGCAGGCTCGAAAGCGGGTCTTGGAAGATCATCCCGATGCGCGCGCCGCGCAGCGCGCGGAACTTCGCGGGCGGCATTTTGAGGAGGTCCTCACCCTCGAAGAGCGCTTCGCCGCGGATCCGCACAGAAGCACCGCGCGTCAATCCGAGGATCGTCTGCACCGAGACGCTCTTGCCCGATCCGGACTCGCCGACGATGCCGAGCGTCTGACCGCGCTCAAGGGAAAACGAGAGGTCCCGCACCGCCCGCACCGAACCATCGGGCGTGTCGAACGCCACGTTCAGCGCGTTCACCTCGAGCAGCGACATCTGCCCCCATTACGACCCGACCATCTCCCACCGCACCGCTGCTTTCGACGGTGTGGCGAGTCAGAAAGTGCGTTCACGCTAGTTGTCGTCGCCGTTCGGTAAGCCTGCGCCCCCTTACGGGCGCAGGCTTACCGGTGGCGTTTGTCGCCGTTCGGGTTTCTTTTCGAACCTGCTCAGGTGTTCTGCCGGTTATTCGGCGACAGCCAGACGTTCGTCGGGTCGATTGCCTGGATCTGCGGCACGAAGACAGCGTTGTTCACCTGGCTCGCGTAGTAGGTGGCAAAGGTCGGGTCGTTGATCGGATAGGCGGCGGCGTCGGCCATCAGCGAATGGTCGGCCTCGCCCCAAAGCGTCGCCGCCTGCGCCGTCGTCGGCGCGACGATCGCCTCGCTGATCAAGGTGTTCGCCTTCGCATCGTTCACCCAGCCGAAGTCAGAGCCGGCGGGCGGGAAAGCGTCCGCGTCGTAGGTCGGTTGCAGGAAGCTGTCCGAGTCGTTCGCGCCGTACCAGTCGGGGAACCACTGCCCGAAGCCGAGATCCCACGTTCCGGCCTTCGCGACAGTCGGCACCTCGTAGTACTTGGCGTAGATGTCCGCCGACGGAACGCCGACGCCCGAGACGCTCACCCCGACCTGTGAGAGTTCGAACTGGATTGTCTGGAACATCTTCACCTGGGTCGGGTTGTCCGTCTGATAGAGGAACTTCAGCTTCAGGTGGAGAGGCTCAAGGACCGCCTTCGCCTTCGTCGGGTTGTAGGGGTAGTCGTTGAAGTTCGAGTACCCGATCGCCGACGGCGCCAATAGCTGGGTCAGCGCCGGGGACGCCTGCGGGCCGCCGGCGTCTTTGATCAGCGCCGACCGGTCGATCGCGTCCGAGATCGCTTGGCGGACTTTGAGGCTCGCCATCGCCTTGTTCTCGTTAGGCGACACCTCGTTGAACAACACATACGGGTCGAGGCCGTACGTCGAGCCCAGCACGACCTGTTTGTTGTGGCTGTTGAGCAGCGCCGGAAGCTGCGCCGGCGGGATCGGCGTGTCACCCCAGGCGAGATCCGCGCTCGACGAGTTCGTCTCGAGTTGTTGTTGGACCGAGGTGGCGCTAACGGTCTCGTTCACCTTGATCTCGTCGACGTACGCCTTACTAATCGGGTCGCTCGACGCTTTCCAAGCCGGGTTGCGGACGAAGACGATGCTGCGCGTCGGGTTGTACGACTGGATCTCGTAGGGCCCGTCCGAAATCGTGTGCTGGGCGAAGGCGGCGCTCGCCGGCAGGTAGTTCAGATCCTCGGCCGGCGCCGGGTTGAAGGCTTCCATCGCCAGCAAGTCGTCGAAGTACGAGGTCGGATGGACGAGCTTGTAGCTCACCGTAAGACCGCTGGCGGTTATCCCGGAGATCGAGTGCGTGGCGAGAAACGACTTGATGTTCGCCACGCTCGGCTTCACCTTCAAAAAGGCGGTGCAGAAGCTCTCCATCCCCGAAATCAGGAACTCGAAGTCGGTCACGCCACCGAAGGGCTCCTGCGGGTTGCAGGTCCGCTCGATCCCGAGCTTCGCGTCCGCACCGGTCACCTGCCGGGGCGGCGAGGTATTCCACATTGCACCCTTGCGGATCGTGATCGTGTAGACGAGCCCGTTGTCACTCACCGTCGGCATCGCCGTCGCGAGGTCCGGCACCACGGTGGTCGTCTTTCCGGGTACGGCGGGGTAATTGAGGATGCTCCTCGAATACATGCGGATCGCCTCGTAGCCGACCGTGTAGTACGAGACGTTCGGGTCCATGTAGTCAACGTCGCCGCTGCCCAGCATGTAGAGCACGCCGCCGTATTTCGAGCTCGACGCCTTCGATGAAGCGTGCTGTGACACTGCCGCTCTGGACGCGTCTCGACGTACCGCCGCCGAGCTGGTTGCCGGGGAAACGCTCAGCGCGCCGAGCGAAGCCGCCGCCAGTATCGAGAAGGTCAGCGTCGTTCGGCGCCACCTCGAATGAAGGTTGCTGATCACTCCATGCCTCCCTCGTGTTGTTTCGGGCCGATCTCGACCCGCGCTCCCCCCTTCGCAGGCCACGCCGGCGCACCGAGAGCGACGACGCGAGCAAAGGGTGAAAGTTTTCTTGGCGCTGGTCCGATGCACCGCTGTTCGGCCCGCTTCGTCGCCACAGACTGCATTGTCGCGACTGAAATTGCCAACGCTGGATTGCGAACCGTCGACCCCCCATTCAGCTGAACCCCGAATTATCGAGCGCGAGCATCGTACCCAGTCGGTGCGGGAGCGGAGGACGGGTCGCGCAGCAGGGACTGGCGAAGGCACTGAGTCGGTTGTCTTCACCACTTCGATTCGTCGCCTTGTATCTCGAAGCCGGCTGTCTCTTCTGGCGGGCGCGACGTCGCCTCGTGCGAATTGGTGTCGGGTCTCCTCGGTTGATGGCGTTCGGAGCCCAGCGTCGGATTGCCGCCGACTTGGTTACTCCAGTAAAGTCACCGATTCAGTGGACTTCTCGCCCTCAGCCTTTGTCGCCGGTCTCGGCGTCGGCCTCGTTGTTGGGCTGACCGGCTCGGGAGGCGGCGCGCTGTTGACGCCGATCCTCATCCTCGCCGTCGGGGCGAACGCCAAATCGGCGGTAGCGACCGACCTCGTCGCGTCGTTGGTGATGCGCCCCGTCGCGGCGGCTGTCCACCTCAGGCGATCGCTTGTCAACTGGTCGATCGCGAAATGGATGGTCGTCGGGTCGGTGCCGGCCGCGTTCACCTCGGGCGCTCTCTCCGGCGCGTTCATCCCGACGAAGTCGGCCGACGCGCTTCTCGAGCCGGTGATCGGCGCGTTGCTCATCGTCTCGGGAGCAGGCGCGATCGCCCGCCGATTCGTTCGCACGCGCAATGGGACCGCAACGCGTGTCAGCGGAGGCGCCATCGTCGCGCGACCGCTTCTCACCGTGGCGGTCGGAGTCGCCGGCGGCGTCGCGGTCGGAGTGACTTCGGTGGGTTCGGGCACCCTGATGCTCGTCGCGTTGGCCTTCATCTACCCGGGGCTCAGCGCGCACGAGCTCGTCGGCACCGACCTCGTCCAGGCCGTGCCCCTCGTACTCGCCGCAGCAACCGGTCACCTCGTAGCAGGAGGCGTGCATATTCCCCTCACCGCCGCGGTCGCGCTCGGTGGCATCCCGGGTGCGCTCTTCGGCGCGTGGGTGTCGAAGTTCTTCTCTGCGCGAAAGCTCGGCGCAATCGTCGCCACGGTGATCTTCGCTTCCGGTTGCGCGCTGATCGGATGGCTGCCCGGCGCGATCGTCGGAGCGATCGCTGCGCTAACCACCGCAGTCGCGATCGGTGCCGCCCGACGTCTAGGTGCGAGCCGTGACGAGACGACGGCACCGATCGAAACGGTGACGGCGGCTTCGGGTACCTAGCGACCGCTGCGCAGCTTCGCATCGCGAAAGGCGGCGCTCGTACGCAACTTTGGACGCTCGCTCGGATGTTAAATCCGGCCGCGATCCTCGCGAAGTGCCGCTTCGCGGGGCGATGTACGGTCAGAGACCGTGGGTGCGCGCGAAGGTGCGGTCCGACCTCGCCTCGGACTGATCGCGCACACGCTCAGGTGGCGGTTCGGCTCGTCGCTGATGCTGTTCGTCATCGCGACGCTCGCCATCGCGGGCGCCGCGGTCGGGCCGATCTTCCTCTCCTCTTCGGCGACCTCGGTCCTCGCGACGACGTTGTCGTCGTCGCCGCCGGGGCTCGCGGACGTTTTGTTCTTGGAAAGCGGTTCGGAATCGATCGTCCACCAAGTCGACGACGCCGCGAAGACCGCGAACACAGCCAGTCACGACCTGCTTGCAAAACCGATCTTCGTCGCCGACCTCGGCACTGGCTACCTGAAATCGCGCGTCCTGTTCGTCGAGGATTTGTTGTGGCGGACGGATATCTGTCAGCACCTCCGCATGATCCAAGGGGTCTGCGCGACAAAGAACGGCACCGTGTCGCTCTCCGCGAGGAGCGCAAAGGCGCTCGGCGATCACGTCGGTAGCCGGATCCACCTGAGCCTCGCCAACAACCCGAAGCACACCTGGGTGACCGTCGTCGGGATCTACCTGCAGCCGCCGACGGCGAACACGTCGTACTGGCGGGGGATCAATTACTTCCAATACGGCTCAGGCAGCACGGTCGGAACGAACGCCGGTGCGAAGGCTGGTGCAATCGCGTCGATCGTGCTCGACCCGTTGGTCACATCGCGCGCGACGGTCTTTGCCGCCAGCGCCGCGAACGAACAGGTTCAGTATTCCGCAGACGCCCCCTGGCGCCCGAAGGCATGGGTCATCGGCAAGGGTGCGCTGCGAGGCGCGCTCGCAAGGATCGAATCCTCGCTCGCGAAGACGTACCAGATACAGGTGGAGTCTGGCTTGCCTTCGATCATCGCCTCCGCCCAACACAACGTGAACCTGATGAGCGCAATCGTGCTCGCGATCGTCTTGCAACTCGTGCTGCTCGCGCTCGTCGTGCTGTACGGGCTGGGGCGATCGACTGCTGCCGGACGGCGCGTCGAAGCGGACTTCGCGCGTCGGCGCGGATTCACGCGAGCCGGGTTGCTGTTCCTCGCCGTCTCCGAACCCGCGGCATTGATCGGTGCGGCGCTCCCCGTCGGCATCCTCGTCGCCTGGGGAGCGATGCGCATCTTCGGCGACGCGTATCTCTACCGCGGCGTATCGGTCGGCATCACCTGGCTCTCGGTCGTCGCCGGACTCGCCGCGTTCGTCGCCGCGATCGTCGCCACGGCGCTCGCCTCGTACGGGCTGTGGCGCCACGCGTCGCGCGAGAACCGCCGGGCGGGGACGACCGCGGTGATGGTCGACGCGTTCGGGGTGGCGCTCGGGGTCGCCGGCCTGCTCGCGTTGGCGACGAAAGGCGCGTTGAACGGCACGCACGCCAACCCGCTCGCTGCCATCGCCCCTGGTCTGCTCGCCGTCGGCGGCGCCGTTATCGGGCTGCGCCTGACGGCGGTGTTGGCTGGCGGGCTCGTGCGCTCCACGCGCGCCTCGCGCCATGTGGCGTGGTTCCTCGCCATCCGGCAGATCGGACGTCGGCCGGACGTGTTGCGTCGGCTCTTCCCGCTCGCCGCGGCGACGTCGGTCGTGATGTTCGCCGTCGGCAGCTACGCGCTCGCCTCGGTGAACCGCACCCGGGTCGCGGACTTCGAGACCGGCGCCTATCGCGTCGTCGACGTCACCCCTCCGCTCGGAGCGAACTTCCTTGCCGCGGTGCGCGCCGCCGACCCGAGCGGCAAGCAGGCGATGGCCGTCGCGTACGACTACGCGCAGAACGGCGAGCTTCTGGCGGTCGACTCGACGCGATTCGCGAGCATCGCGTCGTGGCCGTCGGGTCTGACCCGTCAATCCGCCGCGTCGATCATCCGTCGCGTCGAGGTGAAGTTGCCTCACGCGGTGACGTTCGTCGGCTCGACTTTGAAGATGACGCTCGACATGCCGAGCAGGACACCGGCGATTCTCGCCGCGGTCGATGTGCTGAACGAGGCGTACGTCGGGCAGTACTACCAGTACTTCGGCCCGCTTCGACAAGGCACCCACTCCTATGTCGTGCCGCTCCAAGGCGACTGCGTCGAGACGTGTCGTCTCGCCGGCCTCGACTTCGCGTTCTTGAACTCGAACAACTTCGGCGGAAAGCGCGTGACGATCCGACTGGAGTCGCTCTCGATCGACGCCGCAGGGTCGGTGTGGAAGCCGATCGCCTTCGGTGCGCGCTCGCGTGATTCGTGGACGCCGGCGTCCGCGGGAGTAAGCGTCACTTCCTTCGTGCACGGCGTGCCCGGCGTGCTGTTCGAGATCCCGTCCGAATACCTGATCTCGGGTGTCGCCGCCGCGCCGGCGTACCTGCCCGCCGCGCTCCCTGCCTTCGAGACCATGCAGTTGGGAAGCGTCAATCCGCCTTCGCTCTCTGGAGATTTCCCCTACGAGGGTCTCGACGGAGGATCGATCACGCTGAGAGACGTGGCCAACGTGCCCGCACTTCCCGAGATCGGCCGCGATGGGGCGCTCGTCGATCTGAACGTCGCCCAGCAGGCGGAGACGCAGGAGGCGATTTTCACCTTCTACCAAGTCTGGTTGTCACGCTCGGCGAAGCCGGCGATTCTCGATCACCTGCGTCACGAGGGCTTCGAGATCGGCGCGTCGAGCTACGCGTCGCAGCGACTGGCGGCGCTCGACCACACCGGTCTCGCGCTCGCCTACGACCTGTCGCTGATCGCAACGCCGATCGCCGTCGTGCTCGCGGTCGGCGCCGTCGTCTTCGCGATCGCCGCCGAGGGCCGCCGCCGTCGGCATCACATCGCCTCGCTCGGTGCCGTCGGCCTTCCCCGCAGCGTCATCCGACGTTCGCTGATGCTCGAGAACACGACGCTCCTCATCGCCGCGTTGGTCGTCGGTGGCGCGATCGGATTCGCGGCCGACGCGCTCGCGTTGTCGTCGCTTCCGGAATTCTCTGGCGGGACGAATGGGCTGCCGCTCGATACCGGGCTGCCGTACGTCGCGCTGCTCATCGCGTTCGCCGTCGTGGCCGCGGTGCTCGTGATTTCTGCTGCCACCGCGTCGCGCCTTATCGTCCGACAGGCGTTCGTCGGCGAGTCGGTGGAGGAGCGCTGACACGCAACAAGCAATTAGTGGCGCGGCGAGTCCTGTAGCGAAGATGCTCAACAGGTGCCACCCGACGCGCTGATCGACGAAGCAGAGCCGAAACGTCCCGAGAGCTGGCGGCGGTTCCTTTTCGTCGAGCCCCGCCGGATCGAAGCGGTGCGCGAGCGCCCGAACGCCTACTGGTACGCCGTCGGCGCGGTCTGCATCGGGGCGTTCATGGGCCAGCTCGACGCGAGCATCGTCACGATCGCCTTCCCGACCTTGCAGCGCGCCTTCCGCGTCGACGTGGGCGCCGTCACCTGGGTCGGGCTCTCTTACCTGATCTCGCTCGTTGCCTTCGTGACGATCGTCGGCCGTTTCGCCGACATGGCCGGGCGCAAGCTCCTCTACGTCTACGGCTTCGCGCTCTTCGCCGCAGCGTCGGCCGGTTGCGGGTTGGCCCCCGACCTGCGGGTGCTCGTCGTCCTGCGGATCGTCCAAGGCGTCGGCGCCGCAATGTTGCAGGCGAACAGCCTCGCCATCATCAACATCGCCACCCCGGAGGGGAAACTCGGCCGCGCGATCGGAGTCCAGGGCGCCGCGCAGGCGCTCGGACTCGCGTTCGGACCTTCCGTCGGCGGCGCGCTGATCGCCGCCGGGGGCTGGCGGCTGATCTTCTACGTGAACGTCCCCGTCGGCATTCTCGGGATCGCGGCCGGACTCGCCTTCATCCCCCGCAGCCGGCACTTGCGCGAACGGGCGCCCCTCGACTGGTCGGGCCTCGGATTGTTCGTGCCGGGGATCTGCGCCCTGCTGATCGCGATCTCCTTCGGCGACACCTGGGGCTGGGGCTCGGCGGTCGTCATCACGCTGTTCGCTCTCGGTGTCGCGTTCGGCGTCGCATTCTTCGCCCGTGAGCGCGCGGCGCGCTCTCCGATGGTCGATCTGACGCTGTTCAAAAAACGCGCCTTTTCGGCCGGAATCTCGAGTGGCCTGCTCGGCTACCTCGTCACCTTCGGAACCCTGCTCGTGATGCCGTATTTATTGGAGCGCGGGCTCGGGCTTTCGACAGGAACCGCCGGTCTCGAGTTGATGGTCATGCCGCTTCTCCTCGGCGTCACCGCTCCGATCGCCGGGCGGATCGGCGAGACGGTCGGCGTCCGGGTGCTCACCTCGGGCGGCATGGTGATCGTCGCCGCGGCGCTGGTCACGCTGGGCTTGACCGGGCCGTCGATCGCTGCGGTCGGGATCGGCCTCGCCTTCGTCGGGGTCGGCCTCGGCTGTTTCACCCCGGCGAACAATGCTTCGGTGCTCGCCACCGTCCCCCGCGACCAGTCCGGAGAGGCGTCGGGGGTGATGAACGTCACGCGGGCGACGGGGACCTCGCTCGGGCTCGCCCTTGTCGGCCTCGTCTACGTCATCGGCAGCGGCGACCGGGCGCGCGTCGTCGACGTCACCGCCGGCTACCACGACGCGCTTTTGTTCCTGACCGCAGCTTCGCTCATGGCGGCGGTGTTCTCCCTTTCCCGGCCGGGCGGCCAACGGACGCTGGCGAGATCGAGCGCCTTCGAATAAAAGCGCGCCAGGGGGATCAACGAGCACTTCTAGCGCTCGGCCGGCCCTCGGGCCGGTCCGTCTTTGCCGGGAGAGACCTGCGAGAACCGGTGCCGCTGGCTCGGTGGACGGCACCACACATTACGAACACGCTACTTTTGGCGCACTCGCTAAATCCCACGGTTCGTGGGGATCGTTGCCCGAAGGGGCCTTTCGGGCTGGCGCAGGAGGGGCTCGGCATGAACGTCTTCCAGGGCCGGAAGCGATGGCTCTGGCGCGCAGGGGCAGGAGCGGTCTCGGTGGCGATGGTCGCCACGCTGGGACTCGCGAACGTTGCCTCCGCGTCGAAAAGCCACGCGACCACGAAACCGCATGCGGTCAGCGGGGGTGTCGTGAAGTGGGCCGAGCCGCCGAGCACAAGCCCGAACTTCATCTTTCCGTACACCCCGCCGGCATATTTCTCGGTCATCTCGATCGGCAACTTCATCGACTTGATGTTCCGACCGCTGTACTGGCCGGGCCAAGGTTCGAGCGTGAACATCGTGCCGTCGCTGTCGCTCGCGACAATTCCGGTCTATTCAGACGGCAACAAGGTGCTCACCTTCCACATGACGGGCTACAAGTGGTCCGACGGTGAGACCGTGGACGCGCAGGACGTCATGTTCTGGATGAACATGATGAAGCTCGAGTACACGAACTACGGGGGTTGGTTCCCCGGCGGCATCCCGAACAACGTGAAGTCGGTCACCGAGCCGAATGCGAACACGATTCAGATGACGCTCGACGCGCCGGTGAACCCGCACTGGTACACGTACAACAACCTGCCTGACATCACGCCGCTGCCGATGGCGTGGGACGTCACCGCGAGGGGCCAGAAGGTCGGTGCGCAGGCCTGTGGCACGGGCCAGTACGACAGCGTCGCGGTGAAGATGGTAAAGGGTGCCGCAACGCCGGCGAACGCGCTCGCGAGGAACTGCGTCGCGGTCTTCGACTACCTCGAGCAGCAATCCGGATACGACCCGCTGAACCCGAAGAAGGCGAACAACTCGTTCTCGACGTACGCGACGAACCCGCTCTGGCAGGTCGTCGACGGTCCGTTCCACCTGGTCTCGTTCAACTCGACCGGATACTTCGCGATGAAGCCGAACTCGAAGTACTTGGGCCCGGTGAAGGCGAAGATCGCGGAGTTCGAGGGCCTGCCCTTCACCTCGGACACCTCCGAGTTCAACGCGCTCGTCGGCGGCAAGCTGACGATCGGCTACATCCCGACCCAGGACATCACCTCGAACGCGAAGAGCGCCACCCAGCCAGGAGCGAACAACGCGCGCGTTGCCAGCAACTTCTATCTGGCGCCGTGGAACCTGTTCGCCTTCAACTACTTCCCGCTGAATCAGAACTCGGTCGGTGACGGTGGCGAGGCCGGGAAGATCTTCCAGCAGCTGTACTTCCGCCAGGCCGTCCAATACATGATGGACCAGCCGCTCTATTTGAAGAAGCTGTACAAGAACTACGGCGTTCCGAGCTACGGTCCGGTTCCGCTGCTCCCGAAGAACTCGTATTCGGACGCGACGGAGCTTTCCAACCCGTACTCGTACAACCCGTCGAAGGCGTCAGCCCTTCTCGCGGCGAACGGCTGGAAGGTCGTCCCGAACGGGACAGACACGTGCACCGACGCCTCGAAGTGCGGCGTGCCGGCGGGAACCCCGCTCAGCTTCTCGATGGTCTACGCGACGGGGAACACGGCGTTCGATGAGTACGTCGCCGCCTACGTCGCCGCGCTGAAGACCGTCGGCATCGAGGTGAGCGCGACGGGCGAGACCTTCAACACCGTCCTCGGCACGGCCTTCCCGCCGTGCTCGGGTTCGGCCTGCACCTGGGAGATGGCGAACTGGGGCGGTGGTTGGACGTACTTCCCGGATTTCGAGCCGACCGGTGAGGAGATCTTCCTGCCGACCGCCGGTTCGAACGCCGGGTCGTTCAACAACGCCAAGCTGAACCAGTTGATGCACGGCACCGACTTCGGGAACGCGTCGATCTACAACTACGAGAACTACGCGGCGAAGATCCTCCCCGTCGTCTACCAGCCGAACGCGACGTACCAGCTGACCGAGGTTCAGAAGAACCTCCAAGGAGTGAACGACTTCCAAAACCCATTCGGTTTGACGGCTCCGGAGTACCTCTACTTCACGAAGTAGCCTGACCGTCCTCGTCTGCTCAAGCCGATGGCACCGTGCGAGGTCGCCTGGCACGGCGTCGCGGCACTCGGGAGGCCGGACCGCGCCCGCGCGGGACCTTGGTCGTCCGAAAGTCGGACGCCAGGTGGGCGGACCAGCCGGCGCTCGGTCAAGCCGGGCACACGAAATCCCTCGTCACTCTGGGTGACGCAACGGTGAACGGCGTCTTTCGTCCGTTCGGCGGCGTGCATTCGACATTACAAACGCGCTACTTTTGGCGTATTCGCCGGTCCCCACAGGTCGTGGGGATGAACCCGGGGTCTTTCCGGGCCGGCGCGGGAGGGGGCTTTGGCAATGAACGCTTTCCAGGGCCGGAAACGGTGGCTCTGGCGCGCAGGAGCGGGCGCGATCTCGGTGGCGATGGTGGCCACGCTGGGACTCGCGAACGTCGCCTCCGCGTCGAAGAGCCACGCCACGAAGCCGCACGCGATCGTCGGTGGGGTCGTGAAGTGGGCGGAGGGCGCAAGCGCCGTCCCGAACTTCATCTTCCCGTTTACGCCACCGGCGTACTTCTCGGCGACGAACGGCGCGCTGATCGACACGATGTGGCGCCCGCTGTACTGGCCGGGTTCCAATACCGACGTGAACATCGTTCCGTCGCTTTCGCTCGCCACGATTCCGGTGTACAGCGGCAAGACAGTGACCTTCCACATGACGGGCTACAAGTGGTCCGACGGTGAGACGGTCACGGCGCAGGACGTCGTGTTCTGGCTGAACATGATGAAGCTCGAGTACCAGAGCTACGGCGGCTGGTTCCCGGGCGCCATTCCCGCGACGATCAGTTCGATCTCGACGCCGAACGCCAACACCGTCGTGATGACGCTCAACAAGCATGTGAATCCACAGTGGTTCACGTACAACAACCTGACGATCATCACGCCCTTGCCGATGGCCTGGGACGTGACGGCACACGGTCAAAAGGCCGGCTCCCAGTCCTGTGGGACGGCGTCGTTCAACTCGGTCGACGTGAAGATGGTGAAGGGTGTCCCGACGCCGGAGAACGCGATCGCGAAGAACTGCGTCGCGGTCTTCGACTTCTTGGAGCAGCAGTCCGGCTACGACCCGCTCAACCCAAAGAAGGCGAACAACTCCTACGCGACCTACGCGACGAACCCGCTCTTCCAGGTCGTCGACGGTCCGTTCCACCTGACGGCGTTCAACTCGACCGGTTATGTCGCGATGGCGCCGAACCCGAAGTACTCAGGGCCGGTGAAGGCGAAGATCGCCTCGTTCGAAGAGCTGCCTTTCACCTCGGACACCGCTGAGTACAATGCCCTTGTCGGCGGCAAGCTGACGATTGGCTACATCCCCGCCCAGGACCTGACCGCGAACGCGAAGAGCGCCACGGTTGCTGGTGCCAACGCGGCACGCGTCGCGTCCAAGTTCAACCTCACCCCGTGGGTCCTCTTCGGCTTCAACTATTTCCCGTTGAACTGGAACTCCGTCGGTGACGGCGGCGAGGCCGGGACGATCTTCAAGCAGCTGTACTTCCGTCAGGCCGTGCAGTACATGATGGACCAGCCGCTCTATCTGAAGAAGCTCTTCAAGGGCTACGGCGTGCCGACCTACGGCCCGGTGCCGCTTTTGCCGAAGAATCCGTACTCCGACGCCACCGAGCTGTCGAACCCGTACTCGTACAACCCGACGAAGGCGACGGCGCTGTTGACGGCGAACGGCTGGAAGGTCGTCCCGAACGGGACCGACACCTGTGTGGACGCATCGAAGTGCGGCGTTCCGGCGGGCACCCCGCTCAGCTTCTCGATGATCTACGCGACCGGCGTGACGTCCTTCGAAGAGCAGATCGCGGCGTTCACTGAGGCACTGAAGAGCATCGGGATCAACATCACGGCGACCGGTGAGACCTTCGACACCGTCCTCGGCACGGCGTTCCCGCCGTGCTCGGGCGCATCCTGCACCTGGGAGTTGGCCGACTGGGGCGGTGGCTGGGTGTACTACCCGGACTACATCCCGACGGGTGAGGAACTCTTCCTGCCCACCGCGGGCTCGAACGCAGGCTCGGTGAACATCACGAAGATGAACCAGCTGATCAACGGCACCGACTACGGGAACACCACGATCCAGAGCTACGAGAACTACGTGGCGAAGATCCTTCCTGTCGTCTACCAGCCGAACGCGGATTACGCGCTCACCGAATCGGCGAAGAACCTGCAAGGCGTCGCCACGTTCCAGAACGCCTTCGGCTTGTACAACCCGGAGTACCTCTACTACACGTCCAAGTAGAGGCAAGGAACATGTGACAAGGATCGGCCGGCCTTTCGGGCCGGCCGATCCGCAATCGAGCTGATCGTCAAGTCGTTCACAAGTTCTGGACGCCCTGGTTGGAGGTGCTAGCCGGCCGGAGGCACACGACCGCAACGCCGACCTGCCCGGCGAGCGCGAAAATGGACGAGGATCGAAGTTGGGGACGCAGGAGCTGCAGATGGTTGAGGTTGGCGAGCGGTGATCGGCTACATCATCCGGCGCATCGGTCAGGCGCTGATCGTCATCTTGGGCGTGACGCTGCTCGTCTTCCTCCTCTCCCACGTCATCCCGGGCGGTGAGGCCCGCGCCGCGCTGGGCGCCCGCGCGACCCCGCAGGCGATCCGTCAGTTCAACGTGGAGAACGGCTTCACCCTGCCGTTCTACGACCAGTACTGGCACTACCTGCGCGGCCTCGTCACCACGTTCAACCTCGGCTATTCGTACAGGTACAACCAGTCGGTGAACGCACTCATCTCGGAACGGCTGCCAAAGACGCTCGTCCTTGTCGGCATCTCGACGGTGTTCGCGCTGATCGTCGCCATTCCGCTCGGAGTCCTCCAGGTCGTCCGCCGCAACCGGCCCGTCGACTACGCCCTCACCGGCGCCACGTTCATCGGCTATTCGATGCCGGCATTCCTCCTCGGCCAGCTGTTGATCCTCTACTTCGCGATCAACCTCCACTGGTTCTCGGTCGAAGCCCCCCAGGGCGCGACGGTCGGCGCGATCCTCGGTGATCCCCGCGGGCTCGTGCTGCCGATCCTCACGCTGTCCGCGCTGACGATCGCCGCGTTCAGTCGATATATGCGCTCTTCGATGATGGAGGCGATGACCCAGGACTACATCAGAACGGCGCGGGCAAAGGGCGCCAGCGCACCACGGATCCTTTTTCGCCACGCTCTGCGCAACGCGTTGATACCGATCGTCACCCTGCTCGGCCTGTCGCTTCCGGGCATCGTCGGCGGTGCGCTCATCACAGAGACGGTGTTCAACTTCCCCGGGATGGGGTTGCTCACGACGCAGGCGGCGCTGCAGACCGACGTGCCGGTCCTGCTCGGCACGACGCTCGTGGCGACGCTCGCGACCGTCGTCGGTTCGCTGATCGCCGACATCCTGTACGCGGTGGTCGACCCCCGTGTCCGTTACGCATAGGAGCGCGATGAGGAAAGGAGGCGAGTCCAGATGACCGTCGGACTTCCGCTCGGAGAAGTTGAAGCGATTGAGGAGCCAGAGCTCGCCCTGGCGCCGACGACCGGCGGCCCGGTATCCGGCGGCGAGGCGCTCTCTTCCGGCGGGATCGCCCGCCAGTTCTGGCTCGTCTTTTCCGAGAACAAGCTCGCGCTCATCGGAGTCGTGGTTATCGTCTTTTTCGTCCTCTTCTGTTTCTTGGGGCCCGTCTTCTACTCGACGAACCAGACGAACGCGCAGAACGCGCTGCTCTATTCGACTCAGAACTCGACGCCTTCTGCGGCGCACCTGTTGGGCACCGACCCGTCCGGGTTCGACATGTTGGGTCGTGTGATGTACGGCGGACAGACGTCGCTCGAGGTCGGCTTCGCCGCGGCGGGCATCGCGACATGCCTCGGCGTCGTCTGGGGTGCGGTCTCGGGTTTCTTCGGCGGCTGGCTCGACGCCTTGATGATGCGCATCGTTGACGTCTTGTTGTCGGTGCCGCTCCTTTTCCTTCTCATCGTGCTCGCCGTGATCTTCCACCCGTCGCTGCCGTTGCTGATCTTGGTGATCGGCTTTGTGGCATGGCTCGTGCCCGCCCGATTAGTCCGTGGAGAAACGCTCTCTTTGCGCGTGCGCGAGTACGTCCAGGCGGTTCGCGTCATGGGTGGCAGCGGAAAACGCATCGTCTTCCGGCACATCATCCCGAACACTGTCGGCACGATCGCCGTCAACGCGACGTTCCAGGTCGCCGACGCGATCTTGTACCTCGCGGCGCTCGGATTCATCGGCCTCGGCGTCCCGCTCCCCGGGACCGACTGGGGATCGATGCTCGCGCAGGGCGTGAACTACGCCCTCAACGGCTACTGGTGGCAGATCTACCCGACGGGCATCGCGATCGTCGCGGTGGTCGTGGCGTTCAACTTTATCGGCGACGCGATGCGCGACGCCTTCGAGGTGCGGCTGCAGCGTCGATGATCGCGGCGTGGCCGGACACGGGCGGCGTTGCGTTCAATGGCTGACCTTATCGACGCGAGCTGGCCAACATCCACGGCCAGATCGAGAACCTGACGATCAACGGCGTCGACATCGGCCGCTCGTCATCGCCGAACTCAGATGCGCCCGACTGACCCAGCCGCCTTCCGCGGGGCCTAATTCGATGCCGATGTGCTCGACGCCGGGGCGAAGTCTCCCGCGAGTGGTGTCTGCAACGGGAAGTGGCACGCCGCGAGGTGGGTCTCGCTGAAGGGGCGGAGCGGAGGCTCCACCTCGGCGCAGATGTCCTGGGCGAACGGGCAGCGTGTGCGGAATCGGCAGGCGCTCGGCGGATTGAGCGCCGAGGGCAGCTCGCCGCGCACGACCTTGTGGCGCATCTGTTTCGCGACGATTGGGTCGGGGATCGGGATCGCGTCGATCAGAGCCTGGGTGTAGGGGTGGGCGGTGTTCAGATAGACGTCGTTCGCCGGACCGATCTCGACCAACTTTCCCAAGTACATGACTCCGATCGTGTCGGAGAGGTACTTCACCACCGCGAGGTCGTGGCTGATGACGATGTAGGTGAGGTCGTGGCGCGTCTGCAGGTCGCGCATCAGGTTCAGGATCTGGGACTGGATCGAGACGTCGAGTGCAGAGACCGGCTCGTCGGCGACGATCATCTGCGGGTTGAGCGCGAGCGCGCGGGCGAGCCCGATGCGCTGGCGCTGACCACCGGAGAATTCGTGCGGGTAGAGATCCGCCGAGCGCGGCGAGAGGCCGACTTCGGTGAGCAGCTCCGCGACCCGTCGGTCCTGCTCCTCGCGGGTGCCTATCCCCTGGACGACGAGCGGCTCGCGGATGATCGTCTTCACCCGCATGCGGGGGTCGAGGGATGCGTACGGGTCCTGGAACATCATCTGCAGGTTCTTCCGCTGTGAACGCAGCGCACGTCCGCGCAGTTTCGTCACGTTCGTCTTCTCGTAGATCACCGATCCGGACGTCGGCTTTTCCAGCGCGACGACGAGTCTGCCGATGGTCGTCTTGCCGCAACCCGATTCGCCGACAAGTCCGAAGGTCTCGCCGCGACGCACTTGAAACGAGACGTCCGACACGGCTTGGATCGTTCCGACCTTGCGCTGGATTACGGCTCCGGAGGTCACCGCGTAGTTCTTCACGAGCTCTTGAACGTCGAGCGCGACGTCGCGCTCGCGCTGGAGGATCGCGACGTGCTCGGCCTCTTTTTTCACCGCGCCCGCCTCGATGGTCGTTCCTTCCTCGGAGACCTTGATGCCGCGGGCCGTCAGTCGCTCTTCACGCGTCGCTGTCACGGGGTGGAAGCAGGAGTAGAGGTGGTCGGCCAAGCCCGTCGTGTCGGGCGGCGCGTTCTCGCCGCTCGGGACGGTGACGTTGTTTGCGAGCGCCTCCTCGCCGTTCACCGGCGCGAGGGGTGGCTCCTCATTGCGGCAGATGTCCGTCGCGTAACGACAGCGCGGAGCGAAGCGGCAGTTCGTGATCTCGTGGGAGAGGTCGGGCGGCAATCCGGCGATCGAGTAGAGCTTCGCGGCGCGGTCCTGTTCGACGTGCGGGATCGACTCGAAGAGCGCTTCCGCGTACGGGTGACGCATCGAGCCGAAGAGGTTCTCCGTCGAGGCGGACTCGACGATCTTGCCCGCGTACATCACCATCGTCCGGTCGCTGCGCGAAGCGATCACACCGAGGTCGTGGGTGATGAGGATCACCCCCATGCCCAAGCGCTCGCGCAGATCGTCGATCAAGTCGAGGATCTGGGCCTGGATCGTGACATCGAGCGCCGTCGTCGGTTCGTCGGCGATCAGAAGCTTCGGGTCGCAGGCGAGCGCCATCGCGATCATCACCCGCTGTCGGAGGCCCCCGGAGAGCTGGTGCGCGTAGGAGTTGAGGCGCTCCTCAGGCCGTGGCATGCCGACGAGGCGGAGCACTTCGAGGGCGCGCTCGTACGCCTCTTTCTTCGAGACGTCGCGGTGCAACAGCACGACTTCGGCGATCTGGCGGCCGATCTTCCACGTCGGATTGAGCGACGTCATCGGGTCCTGGAAGATCATCGCGACCTCGTTGCCGCGGATCTTCGTCATCTGCTTCTCGCTGAAGCCAGCGATGTCGCGACCGTCGAGAACGATCGTTCCCTTCGTCACGTGCCCGACGGCGGGCAGCAGCTTCATCACCGACAGCCCCGCCGTCGTCTTGCCGCAACCCGACTCGCCGACGAGGCCGACGCACTCGCCCTGGTTGACGTGGAACGAGATGCCGTCGACCGCCCTCACGTTCGACGTGCGCAGGTGGAATTCGGTGTGGAGGTCCTCAACTTTGAGGACGGCCGCCCCCACTGCGGTCTCGGTCGCCGGCGATGTCATCAACCCACTCCTTTTCACGGCCGCGCCTCGGGTTGCGCGCGGTCGCGGCGCGGACCGGGAACACGGCCCGGGTCTGCCGCCGCGCGACCGACTCCGCTTGCGGCAGCGCCGGGCTATCGTACCTGGTCAGGCCCTATCCGCCCAAGCGGATGGCCGCCGCCTCCCCGCGAAAAGACCAGGTAGCGTGACCCGTCGATGATCCGCGTCGGCGTCCTCGGTGCACTCGGCAACATGGGCGCGACGGTGTGCAACGCCGTCGACGCGGCCGAGGACCTGGAGCTCGTCTGCGCCGTCGACAGCAAGGCCGAGGGCGTCGATCGTCGTGGCCGAGCGGGCTTGACGGTGTCGGGCGAAATCGCTGCCCTTTCCGAGTCGGAGACCGACGTGGCGGTTGATTTCACGGCTGCCCACGCCGCGGTCGAGAACTTGCTGTGGTGTGCGGAACACGGGGTCCACGCTGTCTGCGGGACAACGGGGATCGATGCGGCGGGGATGACGAGGCTTTCCGATGCTTTCGCGCCCGCGGAGCGGCCGAACGCGATCGTCGCGCCGAACTTCTCGGTCTCGGCCGTCGCGATGATGCGTCTCGCCGAGATCGCGGCGCCGTTGTTCGACGCCGTCGAGATCATCGAGCTGCACCACAACCGCAAGCTCGACGCTCCCTCTGGGACCTCGATCGAGACCGCGCGGCGCATCGCCCGCGCCCGCGACAGTTCCCTCGTCGGTCCGTTCGCGCCCGACCCGACGACGACCCTCTCGCTTGAGGGCGCCCGGGGCGGGACCGGCGAAGCGGCGATCCCGATCCACGCCGTCCGGCTACCCGGGCTCGTCGCACACCAGGAAGTGATCTTCGGCGGTGAAGGCCAGACGCTGATTATCCGCCAGGACACCTACGACCGCTCCTCGTTCATGCCGGGGGTGCTGCTCGCGATCCGAATGATCGCCACGACGCCGGGTTTCACTGTCGGACTTGACGAGCTGCTCGACCTGTAAGCGATCCGAGTTCAACCGACAGAGCCTGCGCGTGATCCAGTGAGCTCGATTCGGCCAGGGGCGCGGTGAGCCCCATTTAGAAGATCGCCGAATACGACTTTCTGTCGATGGTGGGGTCACGGCGGACACCCTCACTCCGTATGCTGAACTCGGTCCGCTCGATCCCGCCCGAGTCCGATCGTCGGCTCGAATCAGGCTGTCTGCTGCGTTCGCTCGCGCGCCGCGAGTACGAGGGCGATCCCAGTCCGAGCATCTGCGCGCGGCGTTCGGACGTGGTGCACGATTGCGTGAGCCGGAGAACGCGCGAACAGAACCGAATGATGATGGAGCGCCGGTGGCGACACGAGATGAGCTGAGGAACGTGGCGATCATCGCCCATGTCGATCACGGCAAGACCACGCTCGTCGACGCGCTTTTACGCCGATCCGGGACGTTGTCGGATCGCAAGGAGCCGATCGACCGGATCCTCGACTCGATGGACCTCGAGCGAGAAAAGGGCATCACGATTCTCGCCAAGCAGGCGGCGTTCGAATTCGGCGAGCGCCGCTTGAACATCGTCGACACACCCGGTCATGCCGACTTCGGCGGTGAGGTGGAACGAGCGCTCGCGATGGTCGACGGGGCGATGCTGCTCGTCGATGCGGCGGAAGGCCCGCGACCCCAGACGCGGTTCGTGCTCCGCAAGGCTTTCGCGGCGCGACTGCCGGTCATCGTGATCGTGAACAAGGTCGACCGGCCCGACGCTCGAATCGCGGAGGTCGTCGAAGAGACGCTCGAGCTCTTTTTGGAGCTCGGCGCGCCCGACGAGCAGTTCGACGTGCCGTTCCTTTTCGGTAGCGCTCGGGACGGTTGGGTCGCCCAAACCGAGCCGACCGGTCCGGGTGCACCTGAACCGCGCGGAGCGAGCCTCGATCCGCTCATCGAGGCCATCTTCGACCACTTGCCGCCGCCGTCATTCACCGAAGGCGCGCCGCTGCAGGCTCGCGTCACGAACCTCGACGGGTCGCCGTACCTCGGGCGCCTCGGGATCTGCAGGATCGTCGAAGGAAGCTTGCGAAGGGGCGAGGCCGTTGCCTGGTGCCGCCGCGACGGCACCATCGAGCGGGCTCGATGCGTCGAACTCCTCGTCGCGTCCGGACTCGAACGTGTCGGCATCGACGAGGTCACGGCCGGCGACCTCGTCGCCGTCTCGGGGATTCCTGAAGTCATGGTCGGCGAAACGCTCGCCGCGCTCGACGATCCGCGACCGCTCGAGGTGCTCACCGTCGATGAACCGAGCCTCTCGATGACCTTCGGTGTCAACTCGTCGCCGTTGTCGGGTCGCGAGGGAACGAAAATGACCGCCCGCCTCCTCAAGGCGCGTCTCGAGGCCGAGGCGCTCGGCAACGTCGCGATCCGCGTCCTGCCGACAGGGCGCGCCGACACCTTCGAGGTGCAGGGGCGGGGCGAACTCGCCCTCGCCGTGCTCGTCGAGCTGATGCGGCGGGAAGGTTTCGAGCTGACCATCGGCAAGCCGGAGGTGCTCCTGCGGACGATCGACGGCGTCGTCTCCGAGCCGATCGAGCGTCTGCTCGTCGAGGTGCCCGAAGAGCACCTCGGTACCGTCACCCAGCTCGTCGCGCCGAGGAAGGCCCGGGTCGAGCGGACGGTCCACGGGGACAACGGCTGGGTCTTGATGGAGTACCTCATCCCGGCGCGTGGGTTGATCGGCATCCGCGGCGACGTGATGACGGCGACACGGGGAACGGCGCAGTTCCACCACTCCTTCGACGGCTACGCGCCGTGGAAGGGAGAGATCCGGACGCGCTCTTCGGGGAGCATGGTCGCCGACCGACCCGGAAAGACGACCGCTTACGCCCTCGCGGCGCTGTCCGAGCGGGGGACGATGTTCGTCGGACCCGGCGAGGACGTCTACGAGGGGATGATCGTCGGCGAGAGCTCTCGTCCCGTCGACATGGACGTCAACCCGACGCGCGAGAAGAAGCTCACCAACATGCGCTCGTCGACGGCCGACGAACTCGTTCGATTGACCCCCCATCGCGCCCTCACGCTCGAACAGGCCCTCGAGCAGGCGGACGAGAGCGAGTGCGTGGAGGTGACCCCCCGCTCGGTGCGGCTCCGCAAGGTCGAGCTCGCCGCACAGCAGCGCGGGCGGGTACGGGGACGCGAGCGGGCTCGCGCAGGGTGAGCCGTCAGCCCAGCGAGGACGGCCTTCACGACCCGGCGTCGGCCGGGCGGACGAAGCGCTTCGCGTCGTAGCGCCAGAACGCCGGCAGCGTCACCGCCGCCACGCCGACACCGAGGACGCACAAGATCCCTCCCGAGGCGATCGAGGCACGCACACTCGCCAACGAGGCGACGATGCCCGACTCGAGGTCGCCGAGCAACGGTCCCGTCGAGTACGAGATCTGCTCGATTCCGCCCAGCCGTCCGCGCAGCCCGTCGGGGATCGTCTCGTACCAGACCCGGCCGCGGAAGATCGCGCTCAGCTCGTCGAACAGCCCGGCGACCCCGAGCGCCACAAGAGCGGCGGCGAGATCCGGCGCGAACGCGAGCACGACGATGCCGAGGCCCCAGCCGATGGCGGCGAGGCAGACCGTAGCCCCGTGGCGGTAGACGCGGATCGTCCAGCCGCCGAACAGCGACGAGACGAACGCGCCGAGCGACGGTGCGGCGTAGAGGAAGCCGAGTGCGCGCGCACCGCCGAGGTGGGTGGCAAGCGCCGGCATCAGCGCGAGCGGCATCCCGAAGAACATCGCGACGAAGTCGACGCCGTAGGTGCCGAGAAGTTCAGGGCGACTGCGCGCATAGCGCAGGCCCTCGAGGACACGACGCACGCTCGGCGGCTCTGCGTCGGACGGGGGCGGGGCGGCGCGCATCGCGGACAACAGCGCGAGCGAGAAGACGAACGTGCCGAGATCGAACCCGTACGCGGCGGGAAGTCCTGCGCCGGCGATCAGAACACCCCCGATCGCCGGCCCGGCGATCGCGGCCGCGTTGGAGCGGATCGAGTTCAGCACCGAAGCCTGCGCGATCTCGTCGCGATCGACGAGTCGTGGTGTCAATGCGTCGAGCGGCGGGCGCTGCAGGCCCTCCAGCCCGGCCATCAGCGCGCCGATCACGAAGAGCAGCCACAGCATCGGCCGCGGAAACGTCGCGTTCAAAAGAAGCAAGGTTGAGCAGATCGCGAAGGCGGCCTCGGTCACGCGAACGAGCAGGCGTCGGTCGACCGCGTCGGCGAGCGCACCACCGAATAGCGCCATCGCGACGAGCGGTACGAGCTGCACCGCGCTCACCGCGCCGACGACGAACGACGAATGGCTGATCGCGTAGGCCTGGTAAGGGATGGCGACGAAGGTCACCATCGACCCGAAACCGGTGATCGTCTGCGCCGCGTACAACAACCGATACTCACGGTGACGCCTGAGTGGTCCGATGCCGACGAGCGCGCCCTTGAGGCGCGTTGCAGTCGACGCCTCAGCGATCGGCGGCGCGGGCGTCAGGCGCTCTGGTTCGTGTCGGTCGTCGTTGGCCATTGCTCGGGTTCGTCGATCGGCCTGGGGTTCTCGCGCCGTCGGCGCGCGCGTAGGACCTGTGAATTCGTGAGGCCCGTGGCACCACGCTACGCGGGCTGCATCGCGCGCAAAGCCCTGATGGCGACCAGGTCGGGGAGGGGAGCGTTCTTCCGAGCCGAGGGTCCCGGGACCTACGGCCCCCTTGACCAGGACATTCGCCCCTTCTCTCAAGTGACCGCTCACGGCATTCTGGCGACAACGTACGCATCGGCGGACCGGCCGGAGCGTTGAGAAAGGAGCATCGAACATGCGAAGGAAGACGTTCGACCTGATCGTGACGGGTGGGGGGGCGCTAGTGGTCGTCGTCCTCCTCGCTGCAGGTGCACTGGCGCTGTGGGGCTACTCGTATTCGAACTCGTCGGTGAGGACCCAGCTCGCCTCCCAGAAGATCTACTTCCCGCCGAAGGCGGCATTCGCGCCGTTCAACGTGTGCCTGACCGCCAAGGTGTCCGACACGCCCGCCATCTGCCACCCGAAGGGGTTCGCGGAGATCACCCCGGCGATGGCGAAGACGGTCGAGCCGTACGCGGGCCAAGAGGTATTGAACGGCCAGCAGGCAGCGGTGTACGCGAACGACTTCATCAACGTTCACCTCTCGGAGATGCCGTACCACGGCGTCTACTCGTTGGTGAGCGCGGCGGCAATGACCGCGAAGCCGGGTTCCGCCCAGGCGAAGTCGCTGTCGGCCCTCGAGACGACGGTGTTCCAAGGCACGACGCTTCGTGGTCTGTTGCTTGAAGCGAACGGCTTTTGGACCTTCGGTCAGATCGCTCTGTGGTCCGGCATCATCGCTTTCATCCTGGCGGGCATCATGGCCGTGCTGACCGGACTCGGCGTCTGGCACACGCGCAGGGTGTCGCCCGCCGAAGAGTTCCCGAAGCTGCTCAAGGCTGAAAGCCGCGCCGCCTAGGGACCAGGTCTCCGGGGGTCGAAGGACTCCCGGACCCGAAACCCGGGGAGACGTGGCCCCCCTCTTCTCCCCGGATCTGCTGCGCCGGTTCCGAGCACCACGCTCGGGCCGGCGCAGTGGCACGTTCTGACCCGGTTTTCCGAGGTGCGCCTCGGGAGGCCTGCACTAACGTCGAGACCAGATGGTTGAACCCGCAAGATCGCGCTTTGGCTCGGTCCTCACCGCGATGGCGACGCCGTTCGACGAGCGTGGCGAACTCGACGTCGACGGGGCGGTGACGCTCGCTCGTTACCTTGTCGATCACGGCTCCGACGGTCTCGTCTTGTCCGGGACGACCGGGGAGGCCCCGACGCTCACCGATCACGAACGAACGGCACTTTGGCGCGCCGTCGTCGAAGCCGTTGACGTCCCCGTCATCGCCGGCGCCACCACCGCCGACACGCGCCATTCGATCGAGCTCACAGCTACCGCGACCGAATGCGGCGTCGACGGGATCCTGGCGGTCGTCCCCTACTACAACCGGCCCTCGCAGTCCGGTCTCGAACAGCACTTCCGCGCCGTCGCGGCGGCGACGCCGCTCCCCGTGCTGCTCTACGACATCCCGATCCGCACCGGACGGAAGCTCGCTTCGGAGACGATCCTCACCCTCGCGCACGAAGTGGAGAACATCGTCGCGGTGAAGGATGCGGCGGGCGATCCCGCCGCGACGCTGAGGATGCTCGGGCGCGCACCCGCCGGATTCGAGTGCTACTCGGGCGACGACGCGCTGACGCTGCCGCTGCTTGCCGCCGGCGCAGTCGGGCTGATCGGTGTCGCGACACACTGGTGCGGCTCTGAGTGCAAGGAGATGATCACGCGCTTTCGCTCGGGCGACGTCGACGGCGCGCTCGAGATCGGCCTCGCACTCGCGCCGAGCTTTTCCTACGAGACGGGCGACGAGGCGCCGAACCCAATCCCGCTGAAGGCGATGCTGCGGGTCCTCGGTCTGCCGGCCGGTGAGTGCCGTCTGCCGATGGGCAGGGCTCCGTCGTTCGTCGAGGAGCAGGCGAAGTCCGTCCTCGCCGATCTCGACGCGTGGCGCCAGGCGCGCGCACTTCGTGGCTGAACCCGTCCGGATCGCCTTTCTCGGCGGACTCGGTGAGATCGGCCGCAACTGCGCGGTCGTCGAACAGCGGAAGCGTCTGCTCGTCATCGACTGCGGGGTGATGTTCCCCGACCCGGACATGCCCGGAGTCGACCTCGTCCTCCCTGACTTCACCTATCTGAAAGAGAACGCGCAGCGCGTCGACGGCATCGTGCTCACCCACGGTCACGAAGACCACGTCGGCGGGCTCGGTTTCCTGCTGCGCGACATCACGACGACCGTCTACGGGTCGGCGCTCAGCCTCGGGCTGGCACGAAGCCGTCTCGAGGAGTCGCACGCCGCTGCAGGATCCGAGCTCGTCGAGGTCCACGACGGCGAGCGTCGGACGATCGGCGCCTTCGATGTCGAGTTCCTCCCCGTCACCCACTCGGTTCCGCAGGGATTCGCGATCGCGATCCACAGCGACCAGGGAGTGATCCTCCACACCGGGGATTTCAAACTCGACCTCACGCCGGTCGACGGGCGTCGGACCGATCTCGCGCGCATCGGCGCGCTCGCCGATTCGGACGGCATCCGCCTCGTACTGGCGGATTCGACGAATGCCGAGGAGCCCGGGTTCACCCGCAGCGAGCGATCGGTCGGAGAGACCTTCCGCCAGATCTTCGTCGAGCACCAACAACGACGCGTCGTCGTCGCCTGCTTCGCAAGCCACATCCACCGCATCCAGCAGATTGCCGATGCCGCGGTCGCCAACGGCCGGCACGTCGCGTTGTTGGGCCGGTCAATGCTGCGCAACGTTGCGCTCGGACGCGAGCTCGGTCTGCTGTCGATCCCCGAAGACGCGCTGATCGAAGTGGAGTCCGTCGAAGGACGCCAACCGGGATCGGTCTGTGTGATCTCGACGGGCTCGCAGGGTGAGCCGATGTCGGCGCTTTCGCTGTTGGCGGCGGGCGAGAATCGGAGGCTGTCGATCGAGGAGAACGACGTCGTCGTGCTGTCCAGCCATGCCATCCCGGGCAACGAGTGGGCCGTCGCGCGGGTGATCGACGGGCTGTCGCGACGGGGCGCGTGGGTGATCCACTCGGGTGTCGCGCACGTCCACGAGACCGGGCACGCGAAGCAGGGGGAGCTGCAGACGCTGTTGAGCGTCGCCCGCCCGAAAAGCTTCATCCCGGTCCACGGCGAATACCGTCACCTTTTGCGCCACGCCCGACTGGCGATCGAGATGGGCGTGCCCCAAAGCGCAGTCCTTTTGTGCGAGGACGGTGACGCGGTTGAGCTCACCGACGCCGGGATCGACTTCAACGGGGAAGTCCCCGCCGGATACCAATTTGTCGACGGCGTCGTCGGCGACGTCGGAGAAGCCGTGCTGCGCGACCGGCGTGTCCTCGCCGAAGAGGGCGTGGTCGTCGTCGTCGTCACCGTCGACGGACGCTCCGGCGACATCGTCACCGGTCCCGAGATCATCACGCGCGGCTGGGTCTACGCGAACGAGGCGGAAGCGCTGATCGAGGACGCGCGCACCGAGGTGACGAAGGCGATCGCCGAGGCGACCGGTGCCGGCGCGCACGACGTCGAGACCTTGCGCCGCGTCGTCCGCCGCGCGACTGGTCGACTCGTCAACGAAAGGACGCGGCGCCGCCCGATGATCGTCCCCGTCGTGATGGAGGCATAAGCACCGATCGGCGCTTGATTGCCGGCGACCGTCTGCAAACGGGCGCGTCTTTTGGTTTTCGGGCCTTAAAGCCGTTCGCCCGCGAACACTTGATCGGTGATTCGGTTTCCCTCGTCGGCAAGGGGACACGTCCACGCCGCGTTGTAGCGACAGGACGGGTGGTACAAGAAGTTGAAATCCACCACGAGCCGCCGCCCGTCTGATCCGAGGTCGGCGCCCTTCGCCGTGTCGAGCAGATAGCGGCCGCCGCCGTAGCTCGTGTCCCCGGCGGTTCCGTCTCGTATCGGCAGGAAAAGGCCACCGGCGTAGTCCTCGATCCACCACAGCGTCAAGGTCGAGCCGCTGAACGGCGGCGGGAGCTCCAGCTCGCCGATGGCGCGCATCGCGACGACTCCATCGATCCCGGTGTCGACCGAACGGCGACGCACCTTGGGCGTCGGTGCAACGGCGAGCGCGAAGCGCAGAGATCGGTCGTACGGCCAGTACGGGGGTCCGGTCCCGCGCATCGGATCGTCGGGCGCGAGCGGGCTTTGTGGATGGTCCCGCAACAGCACGCAGCGTCCTTCCCGCCACACCTCGTGCGCGGCTTGTGGATCGGCTTCTGCGCGGACCTGGTGATAGAGCGAGGCAACCTGACGCCGCCAATTGGCGAGGTCGGTCTCAGGGAACGCCGTCATCTTCGACGCCAGCCGGGGTCTACCCGAGGGCGGGCGGGTCGAAGCGCCGGAGGTGCTCGGCTAGAGAACCGGCGTCGAGATGAGTTTTTCGCTCACCGCGGTGAGCGTCAGCCGCAGTGACTTCAGCGCTTCGGATTCGATCTGGCACGCTCGTGACGCGGTGACCCCGAGTTGTTTTCCAACCTGCTCGAAGGTGAAGCCGTGGAAAAGGTGCAACTGAACGACGATCCGTTGACGCTCGGGAAGGACGTCGACCGCCTTGCGCAGCTCGTCGATCTCGCTCGAACCGACGACGGCATCCTCGGGGCTCGTCGACTTCTCGTCGGAAAGCGTCTCGACGAGACGGACCGACCCGTCCGCCTCTTCGACTTCGACGATGTGGTCGAGGTGCAACAGCTGCGAGGAGCGGATCCCGGACATCACGGCGGTCCGCTGGGTGCCGGTGACACCCATCGCGTCGAGCACCTCTGCTGAACCGGGGGTCCGTCCGAGCTGGTGGCCGAGGTGGTCCGCGGCAGCCTGGTACTCGGTGACGTGGCGCCGCACCCCGCGGGGCAGCCAGTCGAGCCGGCGGAGTTCGTCGAAGATCGCGCCCTTGATGCACATCGAGGCGTAGGCGGGGAAACGCTCGATCGGGGAGGAAGCTTCGAAACGGTCGATCGCCGAGATCAGCCCGATCAGTCCGAAGCTCGCCAGGTCCTCGCGCTCCCAGTACGCGCGCACGGCGTCAGAGAGCTGGGAGACGACCATCAAGACGAGCGGTTCGTAGGCGAGCAAGAGGTCGTTGCGGTGCACCAGGTCCGGTTGCGCCCGGTACTGCTCCCACATCCGCGCATACGTGGCATCGGTGAAGCTGTACCGGCGCGGTGTGCTCGCCGGCGTGTTCTTGCGCGACGACTTCCCCTGAGGGCTCGCGGCGCGATCCGCGGGAACGTCCTGTTCAGAGGCCCGTGACGTCATCGTCATCGGCTCATCCCCGCGCGCGCTCCGTAGTCGCTCGAACACAGCACAGGCGCATCATAGGCACCATTCGCCACATTCCGATAGAGGGAATTATCGCTGCCTAGGAGCGCGGGCATTTCACCAAAGGACGGCGATGGCGCGCGCTTCCGCCTCGCGGATCGGCGGTGGCTTGTGATCCCTCGCCGCCGAGCGTGCGTCGCGTTCCCGCTGATCAAAACGGCCGACGATCGCGCGCTGCGCGGCGAACGAGGGATTGAGCGCGAGAAAGGCAAGATCCTCGTTATCACTATGAGTGATCAATTCACCACAGAAAGTGGTAATCGTCATTTGGACCGGTTTTCGCCTGTTGTGCCACTAAATGGACCCGGACTTCTCGTCGTTAGGAGGCGCGAACACCGAGGAGGGAGCGGAGCGGTGTCCGGACCGACAGTCGCGTTGCCAAAACTTCGTGCCGAAAATTGGGCACGCCGTTTGCGTCGACGACTCGTTGCGCGCCGCCATGTCGTCGTCGGATCGATCTTCGTTCTGCTCGCGGCGGCTGTCGTGCTCGACCCGACGGGCTTCATCGTCATCGCGGCTGGCTCAATCGGCTCACTGATCGCGGTGTGCGTCGGGGTTTGGATCTATCGCCCGGCGCGCCTCGGACCGTGGCTGTTGGTCATCGGCGCGCTCGTTCTGTTCCTCGCCGATGGCGTCACGCGCGACCTGTACTCGTCGCTCGGCGACCTGACGTGGCACCGGACCTTGATCCCCGACCTCCTCGCCCTGGCGGGGTCCGTCTTCTTGGGGAGTGCGCTCGTCGGCTTCGATCGTGCGCGTCACGACTCTCGAACGAGGCGACGCGTGATCATCTACGACGGCGTTCTCGCCGCGCTCGCCCTCCTCGCACTGTCGTGGGTGTATTTGATCGAGCCGATCGTCTCGCTGCACCACACGCCGCTTCTGGTGCGGATCAGCCTCGTCTGTTACCCCGCCGTTTCGCTGTTCCTGTTCGTGCTGATCGTCCAGATCGCCTACGGAGCCGGTCGGGTGCGCGGCGCGGCGGACCGCTATTTGATCGGCGCGGTGTTGGCGATGTTCGTCGGCGACGCGATCTACATGCTCGCCGAGATCCACGTCGTACCGGACTCGAGACTGATCGAGCTTCCCTATCTGATCGCCTTCGGTGCCGCGGCGGCAGGCGCGCTCGATCCGTCGATGCGGTTGCTCACCGAACGCGGCAGCCTCCCCGGCACACGCTGGACGAAGGCGCGCTTCGCGCTCGTCGTGGTGGCGCTGCTGATCCCGCCGTTCTTGGTGCTCGCCACCCACAACGATCCGCTCAGTGAGCGGGCGGTGCTGTTCGGCATCGTGCTTCTGCTGGCGTCGACGGCGATCCTCGAAATCGTCCAGGCGCTGCGGGCGATGGAGCAGTCGGAGTCCCGCCTCACGCACCAAGCGCTGCACGACGATCTGACCACGCTCCCGAACCGTCGCAACCTCACCAGTCACCTCACCCGCGCGCTCGCCAAACTCGAAGACCCGGACTCCCAGATCGCGGTGATCCTTTTCGACATCGACCGCTTCAAGCTGATCAACGACACGCTCGGCCACGGCCACGGCGACGAGCTGCTCGTGCAGATCGCCCGCCGCCTACGCCACTTCTGCGACGACGTCGATTTCGTCGCCCGCGTCGGCGGAGACGAGTTCGTCGTCACTCCGGCGAAAGTCGTCGACGATGGCGAGGCGCGCAGCATTGCGAACGAGCTGCGCGCCCAGCTGAACGAGCCCTTCGTGATCGCCGGAACCGAGCTGCACGTCACCGCGAGCGCCGGCGTCGCCTGCTCAGGTCCAGACGGCGGGCGCGCCGGTGCGGAGCAGCTAATCCGCAACGCCGACACCGCGATGTACCAGGCGAAGGAGGCGGGCCGCGACGCGGTCGCGCTCTTCGAGGACTCGATGCGCGCCCAGCTCAGCGAGCGCGTCGCGATCGAACGCGAGCTGCACCACGCCGTCGAACGTCACCAGCTCCATCTGGTCTTCCAGCCGATCATCAGCTACGAGTCGGCCGATGTCGTCGGGGTCGAGGCGCTCGTGCGTTGGGCGCATCCGACGCTCGGGGTCATTCCGCCGTTGCGGTTCATCTCGATCGCCGAGGAGACCGACCTGATCGGCGAGATCGGCCTGTTCGTCTTGGAGGAGGCGTTGCGCACGCTCGCGCTCTGGCGGGCGCTCCCCGGTTACGAAAACCTCAACGTCTCGGTAAACCTTTCGGTCGTGCAGCTGAAAGACGACCTCCTCGTTCAGCGCGTGGCGCGCGCGTTGCACCAGCACGAGGTGCCCGGATCAGCCTTGACGCTCGAGATCACCGAGTCCGAGATGATGCGTGATCCCGAGTTGTCGATCGCGGTGCTGAACGAGCTGCGCCGCCTCGGCGTGCGGATCTCGGTCGACGACTTCGGCACCGAGTACTCCTCGCTTGCGTACCTGCAACGCCTGCCGATCGACGAGCTGAAGATCGACCGCAGCTTCGTGGTTGGCATCGGCACCGGCGACCCGGCTTCACAGACGCTCATCGCGGCGATCGTCGCGATGGCGAACGCGCTTTCGATCCGCACCGTCGTCGAAGGCGTGGAGACTTCCGATCAAGCGATCAAAGTCGCCGAGCTCGGATGCCACGGCGCCCAGGGGTTCTTGTACGCGCGCCCAGCGAGAGCCGATCAGGTGATCGACATCATCGGTCTGCTCAAGCGCTGGTTGCCCTCGGCGCTCGCGCCTGAGAAGGCGGGTGAGGAACTTGTTCCGCCGACACTCGAAGTTGTTCAAGGTCAAGTGAAGTGAGGTCCTCGGTCGGCCGCAGCTCGACGTAGCCGGCGATGCGCCGCGCCGTCGCCGCCGCGGCGAGCGGTGAGAGTGGTGCGAGCGCCGGTTCGAGTCCAACGCCTTCGAACATGATCCCGTGCATCGGCGGGTCGACGAGCGCGAGCTCGCGTCGGTAGCCCGAAATCGAGAGGTAGACGGGCAGGCACTCTGAGCCGAGGTAGGGCCGGCCCTCGGCGAAGGCCATGAAGGGCTGGTGGAACCGGGCCCGCGACATGCGCAAGACGGCCAAGTCGATGATCGCGATCATCCACTCGAAGCCGAGCTCCGCCGCGGTGCGCAATCCCGACTGGTAAAGACCCATCGAGACGAGTCCGGTTGCAAACGGACTGCGGTACTCGGGTGCGACCGCGAGGGTGGCGATGTCCCAGGTGCACTCCAGGTCGCACGGCAGCGCGTAGCGCTTCACGTAGTCGTCGGCGGTCTCGTGCCAGTCCCTCGGCAGGTCGTTGACCGTCTTCATGCCCGGCCCACCTTCGGTCGGCAGGATGATACGCACCGCACCGGCCGGCACCTCGCGACGGTGGTCGAGGATGCAGAAGAAGAGGCTCGACGACTCGTACTCGCCGTATTCGGCGCGGATCGTCTCGGGGGTCATCCCGAAGCTCTGCAGCAGGACCGCCGATTCGACGGCGCGAGCGAGTTCGGCGGCGGGGTCGAACGGACCGAAACAGTAGGCGCCGAAAGGCTGGTTGATCCCTCGCGGAATCACCGAACGGGCGAGACCCCGCAGCCGCTCGGAGGTGAGATCGACGAGTTCCATCGCAACCTCGCTACGCGGCGCGCGAGCGCGTCGACAGGCACTCGGGCGCGTCGTGGCAGCCCTCGACGACGAGGCGCTGGCGGTCGATCGACGGCGTGAGGTTTTGCGTCGGTGCGTCCACAAGTTGCACGCGAGACGAGTGCATACTCGTGAGGTTAATGAGGGACGTTGTAGTAGGACAAATGGGCAGGTGCCCTGACACGTTTCGACCATATCCACAGGCCGTGTAGCCGCTGACGTGCGACTCGATGCCACTTGTGTACGACGCGGTGAATTCTCGGCGCGATCGCCTACGGTTCTCGAAATGCAGATTTCGCCGGTACCGCCGCTGAGAAATGGCTGAGACGATCGAGGCCGGTCGGCCCGTCCGCTGGGGGATCGTCGCCACCGGCAAGATCTCGGCGACCTTCGTCGAGGATCTGCGGCTGAATCCCGACTGCGAGGTCGTGGCGGTGGGCTCCCGCAACGCCACCTCCGCACGCGCCTTCGCAGACCGGAACGGCATCGCCGCCGCGCATCCGTCTTACGAGGCGCTCGCCGAGGACGAAGACGTCGACGTCGTCTATGTCGGCGCCAGTCACAACGCGCACTTCCGCGCCGCAAGAGCGGGCATCGAAGCCGGCAAGGCGGTGCTGTGCGAAAAGCCGCTCACCGTCCGGGCAAGAGAGACCGAAGAACTCATCCGCCTGGCCGCCGAACGCCAAGTCTTTTTCATGGAGGCGATGTGGATGCGGTGCCGCCCGGGCTTCGCCGCCTTGCAGACGATGCTTTCCCGCGGCGAAATCGGCGAGATCCGCGAACTGCGTGCCGATCTCGGCTTCGTCGACACCCCCGAGCAGGCGGTCCGCCTCGAGGATCCGAACCAGGCGGGTGGCGCGCTGTTGGACGTCGGGGTCTACCCGATCACGTTGGCGTACGCGACGCTCGGACCGCCGAAGGAGTTCCACGCCGTCGCAGATCTTCGTGACGGCTACGACCGCAGCGTCGCGATCGCAATGTCGTGGCCGAACGGAGTGGTGGGCCGGCTCGGCGCCTCGATCGGCGCCGCGCTCGAGCGCACGGCGGTGTTCGCCGGCACCCTCGGCACACTGACGATCCCCGCGGCGTTCCACGAGATCCCCGCCCTCCACCTCGATCTGCTCGACGGAACCGGGCGCGAGCTCGTCCCCGAGTCGACCGGAAGGGGCTACGTCCACGAAGCCGAAGAGGTCGTCCGGTGCCTTCGCGAGGGTCGCATCGAGAGCCCGCTCGTGCCGTGGGCCGATTCGCTGGCGATCATGCGGATCCTCGACGAATGCCGTGCCCAAATCGGCCTCGACTATCCCGAAGCGGCGTATCGCTAATTTCGAGCTTGGTCGCGGGCCGTCGCTCGATCTCCCTGCCCCACACAGCCGCTTGAGCAGGCCCTATGGCCATCGTGGTTGGTGTTAGTTTTGTGCCCACTGTGGCTGTTGCGAAACGTGCGGCACCGCCGCGGAGCCGCGCTTCGCGGTCGACCTCGTCGGGGTCGCGGCCCCGGACGGCGGCGAAGCGGTCAGCCGCGCACGCCTCCTCGTATCGCGCACCGTCGCACCGCAAGATCCGCGCCGCTGAGGCGAAGCGCCACGCCGACGACGTCTACGGCTGGCTGCTCCTCGTCCTCGGTGCCCTCGGCCTGCTCGGCGTCTATCTCGACCTGCTCGGACCGGCGGGTGGCGAGATCCACCGCTACGGTGCCGCGGCCTTCGGCTGGGGCCTTGATGTCGTTCCGGTCGGGCTGATCGGTATCGGCTGGACCCTCATCGCGGCACGGGCGCGACGAGGAGCAGGTTTCAGCCTGGCCGCACTGCTGGTCCTCGTCCTGTCGGCGGCGGGACTTGCCGACCTGGCGGGCGGCCACCCGTCGGTTTCGGCGACGGCGAGGGTCGTCGGCGGTGCCGGCGGCTACGCCGGTGCGGAGATCGGCGGCGGACTGCGAGACTTCCTCGGCGCCGCGGGTGCCGGCGTCGTGTTGGTGGCGATCGCCGTGTTCGCCTTCTCCGCCTGTCTGGCGCGCACGATCCGCGAGACCTTCGTCTTCCTCGGGCGTGCCGGCGCCCTGTTGTGGAGCGGCATCCTTGCCTTTTTCACGATTCCCGAAACCGATGACGAGGCGACCGAAGCGGCGCCATCTGTCGCGGACACCCAAGTCGTCGACTGGACCTTGGACGGAGAGGACGCGATCGGTGATGACTCGGCGCGCTCCCTCGCCTCACTCGTCGCCGAGACCCGCACCGGCCGCTTCCTCAGTGAGGCACTCGACGAGCCGTCCGAACCCGTGGCGGCGCACGCGGCGCCGGCTGCGCCTGCGGTGCACGAATACGTCGATGCCGGATCGTCGGTCGAACAGCTGGGTCTCGGCGTCGTGCCCGCGCCGAGCAACTGGACGCTCCCGCCGGCGCGGCTGTTGAAGCGCTCCAAAGAGCTAACGACCGATCGCAGCGGGATCGAAGAGCGCGGCCGCGTCCTTGAGCGCGCGCTTGCCGCGCACGGCGTCGACACGCGGGTGACCGGCTTCACCGTCGGTCCGACGGTGACCCGATTCGAGCTCGAGCTGGCGGCCGGAGTGAAAGTGGCGCGGGTGACGAGCCTTTCGAAGGACATCGCCTACGCGATGGCGTCGCCGGACGTGCGCATCCTCGCCCCGATCCCGGGGCGCTCGGCGATCGGCGTCGAGGTCCCGAATCACGACCGGCGCCTCGTCACCCTGGGCGACGTCCTCGCCTCGAACGACGCGCGGCGCGCGGTGCATCCGCTCGAAGTCGCCCTCGGACGGGACATCGCTGGCCGTCCCGTGATGATCAACCTCGCCGAGATGCCGCACCTGCTCATCGCGGGGGCGACCGGTTCGGGCAAGTCGTCGTGCATCAACTCCGTCGTGACGTCGGTGATCATGCGCTCGACGCCCGAGCACGTTCGCCTGATCCTCGTCGACCCAAAGCGCGTCGAGCTCGGCCATTACAACGGCCTTCCCCACCTGCTCACCCAGGTCGTCGTCAACCCGAAGCGGGCCGCGAACACGCTCAGGTGGGCGGTCGACGAGATGGAGCGCCGCTACGACCTGTTAGCCGAAGTCGGGATGCGCGACATCACCGGTTACAACACGGCGGTCGAGCGCGGCGACCTCTCCGACGGCCCGTTCGATGAGCCGATGCAAGAGCAATCCGACGACATGGACGACCTCGAAATCGTCGACAACGCGCGTTCGCGCCGGCATGCGCGCCTTCCCTACATCCTCGTCATCGTCGACGAGTTGAACGACTTGATGATGGTGGCGGCACGCGACGTCGAAGAGTCGATCTGTCGGATCGCGCAGATGGCGCGCGCTGTCGGCATCCACCTCGTCATCGCCACCCAGCGGCCGTCGGTCGACGTCATCACCGGTGTGATCAAGGCGAACATCCCCTCGCGGCTGGCGTTCTCGGTGTCGTCGCTCGCCGACTCGCGGGTGATCCTCGACCAGGCGGGCGCGGAGCGCCTCGTCGGGCGCGGCGACCTGCTGCTGCTCAGCGCATCCTCGAATGTCGCGCGGCGCGTGCAGGCCCCATGGGTCTCAGAAGACGAGGTACGGGCGGTCGTCGGTTACTGGCGGAGACAGAGCGATCCGCTGTACGTCGCCGGCATCGTCGGAGAAGACGGTGCAGAGGGCGGGGGAATGTTCACCGGCGACGACGATGACGACGAGCTGTTGAAAAAGGCGATGGAACTCGTCGTGCGTTCCCAACTCGGCTCGACTTCGATGCTGCAGCGCAAACTGCGGGTTGGGTTCGCCCGCGCCGGCAGGTTGATGGACCTTCTCGAACAGCGTGGCATCGTCGGGCCGTCGGAGGGCTCGAAGGCCCGCGCCGTGCTGATGACGCCGGACGAGCTCGACGCGCTCGCGCGCTGAGTTCGAGCCAGCGCCCGCAACCCGCGGCGCGTCAGTCGTTAACGATCAGAGGCTTTTCCTCGTCAACCCATCGTCTTTGCGCCGTCGAGCGACTCGCGGATGATGTCCGCGTGCCCGGCGTGCTGCGCAGTCTCGGCGATGATGTGCAACAGGGTACGACGCGCCGTCCAGCGTGCGCCCGCCTCGAACCATGGCGCGAGCGGGAGCGGCTGTGACCCGTCGAGAGAGCCCAACGAGCGCACGAGGTTGTCCGTCTCGTTCGCAACGTCGTCGTAGCGACGGAGAAGCACCTCGAGCGTCTCGTCCTCGGAGGGCCAGAAGCTCTTCTCGTGCGCGGCGATTGCGTCGTCGCTCGATCCGCCCATCGCGTCCGGACCGCGAACGATGAAATCGGTCCACTGGCGTTCCTGCGCGGCGGCGTGTTTGAGGATCCCGGAAAGCGAGAGCGCGCTTGTGGTCGTGCGCCGCAGTGCCTGTTCGTCTTGGAGTTCGCGCACCGTGTAGCGGAGGAAGCCGCGGTGCGCATCGAGTGTCTCGATGAGATCGGCGCGCTCGAGCGCGTCGTCGCGGGAATCGGTCGTCACGGGGACCTCCTTTGTCGCTTGAGGTTGTGACGGTACACAGGCGGTGTTACACGGACCGTCCCGCCAGGGCGCCGGCTCTGTCGAGCGTCAGGTGGTGTGGCTCTTAGGGCTCCCAGAACCCTCGAAGCGGGCTCGCGGGCAACCGCCGTGCGGCCGCGACGTGCAGCGCGTGGTCCCAGACGAGCAAACGGTACGTCCCGACGTCATAGACGTGTGCCGGTTTGCCGAAGGTCGTGTTCGCGGACGCGAGGTCGACTCCGAGTTCGGGGCCGGTCCGGTTGTAGACGAGGAATTGGAAGCTCTGGTTCGCGTACCACGACGCATCCGACTGGCGGTCGTAGCGGACGATCCGCCCGAGGTTGTCCGCGACGACGGGCCGGACGAGGACGTCCTCGCGACTTTCGACGGTGACGATCGACGAGCTCCAGTAGTCGCCGATCCCCTCGGTGAGCCCCTTTTGCTCGAGGAAAGCCGTCAGCGCGACGGCCGGCTGCGAAGGGCGAGACGACTTCAAGAGTTCGAACGGGCCGAGGGCAAAGAGTGAAAGGAGAGCGAGAACCAAGCCGCCCATGGCGGCCAACGCGCGCCGCTCCCGGATCGAAGCGACGAGGCGACCGACGAATCGCCCACCGAGGATCGAGCCGAAGATCACAGCTGGGATGAGATAGCGGGCGTTGTCCGGATTCGGGGCCGGCGAAACGACAACGAACGTCGCGAGATCCGCGAAGAACGCCACGACGAGCAGCGCGTCGACTCGGAAGGAGGTGTCTGAGTTTGCCCGCGGGCGGACGACTCTCCGTATCAGCTGCACAAGTGCGGTCACCACGCCGAGCGCCACCAAGAGCGCGGCGACGAGTCGGGCCGCTTGGAAGAGCACCGAGACCCCGGGTGTCCCGACCTCCAGGGTGCCCACGCCGAAAAGCGCCGAGAGGATCGGCACCAGGTGGACAAGGTTCCAGACCATCTGTAAGGGGCGAATCGGATCGTGGCGCGAGACCACTGCGAAACCGCCGGACGCGTACGCGATGGCGCGCGCGGCGAGCGCGACTGCGACTCCGGCGCCGACCGCGTAGACCGGCCGCCACGTCGCCGGCGCTTCGGCCTTGCCTCGGGCGCCGAGAAGACCCCAGAAAAGGATCGGGATGCAGCCGATGACGAGCGTCATCGGATCGCCGAGGAGTCCCGCCGCGAGCAGCACCACCGCCGCGGCGAAGTTCAGCCGCGTCGGCGGACGACTGAGCGCGACGAAAGCGAGGAGGCACCACAACGTCGTGCCGACGTGCCAGGGGCCCTGGAGGAGGAAGTAGGCGAGCACCGGCCCCGGCAGACACAAAAGGGCGAGAACGAAGGCTGCTGCGGGGAATCCCGCACGCCTCCGCAGCCCGCATGCGGCGAACGCCGCGGCGGTGGCGATGATCAAGGCCGCGATGACGGACGGCACGGCGTTCATCAAGACGGCGCGCACCCCGACCACCAGCGTTGCGATCGCATAGAAGAGGGCGTCGACGCTCCAGAACGAATCGGCGGTCATCGACCAACCATGCAGTCCGACGTGGCCGTGGGAGATCGCGGAGCCTTCCAAGACGACCGTCGCGCTGTCGGAGTTGCCGGGCACGGTGTGCAACGACGCCTCGAGCAAGAACGCGCTCATTGCCGCAATCCCCAGCATTGCGCAAAGGACGAACAGCGCCGGACGCATCGTTCGGTCAGGTGTCGGAGCGACACTCACTCGGGCCTATCGCCCTCCTCGCTTCGGCGGTTTCAGTCGTACGCTCTGACGCTCAATCCTCGTTCGAGACGCCGGCGGCGATCTCTGACAGCCCCTGCTCGAGGGCGTTCCAGGCAAGCGTCGCGCACTTGATCCGGACGGGGAACTTCACGACGCCCTGCAGCGCGGCGAGCTCTCCGAGGGATTCGGGGTCGACGGGCTCGGTTTCCATGCCATCGGCGCCGTCGAGCCCCGCTTCGTGGATCGACATCATCGATTTGAAGGAGTACTCGAGCGCACGGATGTCGTCGGCGCTCTTTCCCTTCACCGCCTCGGACATCATCGACGCGGAGGACTGGCTGATCGAACAGCCTTGCCCACCGACGCGGATGTCGGTGAGCCTGCCGTCTTCGACGTCGAGGTACAAGATGATCTCGTCGCCGCAGAGCGGGTTGAACGCCTCGACGCGGTGTGCGGGTGGGACCGGCAGGTCGCCGCGATTGCGCGGCGCCCGGTAGTGGTCGAGGATCACTTCGCGGTAGAGGTCTTCGAGTTCGTTCACCGGTGCAGTTTCCTTACTTGAACATCGCCCGGACGTCGTCGAGTCCGGAGACGAGCGCGTCGACGTCGGATTCGTCGTTGTACACATAGAGCGAGGCCCGCGTGACGGCGGGGACGCCGAGCACGCTCATTAGCGGCTGCGCGCAGTGATGACCGGCGCGCACGGCGACGTTCTTTTCGGCGAGGACCTGCGCGACGTCGTGTGGGTGGACGCCTTCGAGCTGGAACGAGATCACCCCGGCACGCCATTGCGGGTCGGGTGCGGGTCCGAAGATCCGGATGTCGTCGCCGCTCTCAGTGAGGCGCTCGATCGCGTAAGAGGTGAGCACGTTCTCGTGGGCGTGGATCCGGTCGAGTCCGATCAACGAGAGGTAGTCGATCGCGGCGGAGAGTCCGATCGCCTCGGCGATCGGCGGCGTGCCGGCTTCGAACTTCCAGGGGAGCTCGTTCGGCGTGAAGCCATCGAAGCGGACCTCGCTGATCATGTCTCCGCCGCCCAAGAACGGCGGCATGGCGTCGAGCAGTTCGGCGCGTCCCCATAGTGCCCCGATTCCTGTCGGGCCGACCATCTTGTGGCCGGTGAGCGCGGCGAAGTCGATGCCCTTGCGGACAACGTCGAGGCTGCGATGAGGAACCCACTGCGCCGCATCGACAAGGACGAGCGCGCCGGCGGCGTGCGCGGCCGCGGCCACCCGCTGCAGGTCGACGACCGTGCCGAGCACGTTCGAGGTGCCGGTGATCGCGACCAGCTTGGCGCCGGTGACGAACTCGTCGAGGCGGTCCAAGTCGAGATAGAAGTCCTCGCGCATCGGCAGGTATCGGAGCTCGATGCCGAGTGACTCCTTCAGCATCAGCCACGGGACGACGTTGGCGTGGTGCTCGATCTCGGACAACACGACCACGTCGCCTGCGCCAAGGTTCGTCCGGCCCCAGGAGTTGGCGACGAGGTTGATCGCCTCGGTGGCGTTCTTCGTGAAGACGATCTCGCGTTGCGGATCGGGGGCGCCGATGAACTGGCCGAGCGCGGCGCGGGCGGCCTCGTACTCGCGCGTCGCCTCTTCGGCGATCCGGTAGATGCCGCGGTGCACGTTGGCGTGCGTCGTCTCGTAATAGGTGTCCATCGCATCGAGAACGGACTGGGGATGTTGAGATGACGCGGCGGAGTCGAGGAAGACGATGCGCTTGTCGCCGTCGTGCGCAAGCAGCGGGAAGTCCTTCTTGATCGTCTCGACGTCGATCGGGTCGGTCAGCTTCTCCACGATTCGTACCCTTCTCGGTCGAGCCGGGCGGCGAGCTCGGGGCCACCGGTGGCGACGATACGTCCGTCGATCAAGACGTGGATGATGTCCGGCTTCAGCTCGTCGAGGATCCGACGGTAGTGGGTAACGATCACGACGCCGAGGTCGGGTCGCCGCGACCGCACCTCATCGACACCGCGGGCGACGACGCGCACGCCGTCGATGTCGAGGCCGGAGTCGGTCTCGTCCAAGATGGCGAGCTCGGGGTCGAGCATCGCCATCTGCAGGATCTCGACGCGCTTCTTCTCGCCCCCGGAAAAGCCCTCGTTCAGGTGCCGCGAGGAGAACGAGCGGTCCATACCGAGGCGGTCGAGCCACTCGCGTAGCTGGACACGTACCTCCATGACCGAGATCTCCGAGCCGCGGCGGGCGCCGATCGCCTGGCGAAGGAACTGAGCGATGGGGACGCCGGGGATCTCCTCGGGGTACTGGAAAGCGAGGAACATCCCGGCCTTGGCCCTTTCGTCGGGCTTCACCGCCGTGACGTCCTCGCCTTTGTAGAGGACTCGACCACTCGTGACGGCGTGGCCGGGCTTTCCGAGCAGCACGTTGGCGAGCGTCGACTTCCCCGAGCCGTTCGGGCCCATCACGGCGTGCAGCTCGCCGGTCCCGACGACGAGGTCGACCCCGCGCAGGATCTCGTGTCCTTCGATCGCGGCGTGGAGGTCCTCGACGACGAGGAGGGGAGCCGGTGCAGTGGTGCTCTCAGGCGCGGGCGCGACCTCGAGTTCGGTTGCCATCACCTCGATGATATTCGAGCCCTCAGATTTCCACTACCACGGTAGGAGAAATTCCTCACCAGCCTCTTTCGATCCATTCGTCGAGGTGGGGGCGCTCGTTGCCGATCGCCGTGTCCTCGCCGTGGCCGGGAAGGACGAGCGTCTCGTCGGGCAGCGTTGCAAAGAGGCGCCCTTTGATCGAGCTGATGATCTGTTCGAAGTTGCCCTCCGGGGTGGCCGTGTTGCCCGGTCCTCCCGGGAACAGGGTGTCGCCGGAGAAAAGAAGCGGCGATCCCTCGACGACGAAGCACATCGATCCCGGCGTGTGCCCCGGCGTGTGGATCGTGCGGATCCGCAGGTCGCCGATCGGGAGCACCTCGTCGTCTTCGAGGACGAGGTCGTAGGAGGGGAGCATCTCGGCGTCGGCCGCGCCGACCGAAACTTCGTAACCGGCATCGCGCATCTCGGTGACGGCCTGGATGTGGTCCCAGTGGCCGTGGGTTTCGACGATCCGGCGGACGCCGAGTTCTTTTGCGGCGTTCAGCAGCAGCTCCGGCTCGTTGGCCGCGTCAATCAGCAGCGCGTCGCCGGTCTGTTTGGAGCGCACGACGAAAACGTTGTTCTCGATTGGACCGACAACGAGTCTGTGGACCGCCGTCTGCTCGTCTTCGTAGTGGAGGGTCACGACTCAATGTACCGAATATGAGGCGGCCGGTTCCGACGACGAGGTCGAGCGGTAATGCGTCACTCCCTCTGCTGGTGTCGCAAGCGTTTCGTACTGCGCGAAGTAACAAATCCATGCGGTAGAAAATTGACTTACATCGTTCACCGATATGCCCGGTATTTTCCCAACGAAGCGTTATCTCGAAACCGACCCTGCTCGAGATCAAGCTCGCGATCCCGCGGACTTGGCCGGAGAGGAGCGCACCGGTGGGCGGAGCGAGGACGAACAAATGGGTCGACCGGCGCCGTGTCGCGCTCAGCGTTGTTGTCGCCATTGGGATGTTCGCTGGCATAGCCGTACTTTGCATTCCATCTGCGCTCGCCTCAAACTCGACCGATTACGCAACGGTGGCGGGCAATCGGACAAGTTCGACGAGGCCTTCGGCATCTGGCAGCTCCGCGCTATCGACTTACTTGTATGGCCCGAACGACGTCGCTGTCGATGGGTCAGGCAATCCCGTGATTAGTGACACTCAGGACAATGAAATTGAAGTGCTGGCGACTAGCAGCACGAATCCCGGCTACACGCTTGTCGGAGGCACGATTTGGCAACCGGGAAACCTATACGTCATCGCCGGAGCTGGAACGAGCCCAACAGCGCCCTCAATTTCGGGGTCATCGGCACTCTCTACGGAATTGAATTTGCCAGAAGGAATCGCAATTGATCGGGAAGGCAACGTCATAGTCGCGGATTCGGGCAGCAACTTGATAGCGATCATCGCAGTGAGTCCCACGAATCCCGGCTACGACATTTCATCCTGGACGCGAGGAAATATCTACGCGATCGCCGGCAACGCACTGACCGACCCCGCCCCTTCATACGCGGGTTCCTCTGCCACCACCGTTGGAATTGATACTCCGGGCGCGGTAGCAGTCGACCCAGACGGCAATGTTGTGATCTCGGACAGCTTCGAGTCCGCCATCACCGTGCTTGCGGTCTCTGCAGCCAACCCTGGTTACCCGATCGCGTTCACCTCAACGTGGACTCAAGGGGACCTATACGAGGTCGCGGGGGGTGGTTCTACGAGTCCGACGTACTCGGGTGTATCGGCGCAAAGCGTCGCCTTGGAGTCTCCCGAGGGAGTCGCGGTCACCTCAAACGGCGATGTTGTCTTCGCCGACGAACACGAGAACGAGGTCGACCTGCTTTCGGTGTCTGCACAGAACTCGAGCGTTTCGTCCATTGATTCTTGGACGCCAGGCAACGTCTACGTCATCGCCGGGGGAGGAACGAACACTCCAACAGTGAATGGTGTGTCTCCCAGCTTGTCGAGTCTCGATGCGCCTATCGGTGTCTCACTTGATTCAGCTGGCAACGTTCTGATTACCAATTCGCACGTAAATGAAATTGACCTGTTGGCCGAGAGTTCAAGGAACCCGGGTTACTCAATTGGGTCATCCTCTGAATGGCAAGAGAATTCGGTTTACTTACTGATCGGGGGAGGTGCATACGCGCCGAGTTCATCGGGGAGTGATGCGACCGCTGTCACGCTTGACGATCCTGAGGGAGTATCAGTTGGCGGGAACGGATCGGTGTTTATTGCCGACACGAGTCATGGCCAGATCGAGCAACTCAAGATTGCTCCGTCCCCTCCTGCATTGACATCCGCGAGCGCCACGACGAATTCAGTTTCGGTCGAGTGGTCGTCATCAAGTCAAGACGGCGGCCTTTCCCTTTCTGGATACCAAGTTGTCGTTTCCGAATCATCAACCCGGCTAGCGACGGTGGACGTGTCTCCTGACATGAATGCCACGACCATCTCCGATCTTGCAAGTGGCACCACCTACTCGATCGAGGTGGAGGCTTCGAATGCCATTGGCATCAGCTCTCCGTCGGACCCGATCACGTTCACAACTGAGAGCATTCCCGCGCCGCCGGGAACGAATCCACCGCCGCAACCGTCACCTGCACCGAATTCCAATCTCTCTCCAACGAAGGGGAATGCGCGGCCACACGTCGTTGTGAAGGTGACCAAGGCACAGGCTCTTTCGTCAGCTGGTTTTGTCAGCTTCCTCGCTCGCTGTAGTGATCAGAGCTGTGCCGGCACAGTGATCCTCAGGGGGATCGTCCGCATCGAGGACGTGGCGGACGGAACGACCCACGCGATCGAGCAAACTTTCGTCGCCGGATCGAGTCACTTTGCGATTCGCGGGAAGCGATTCGCAAGGGTTCTCATTCCGCTCACTCAATACGCTCGACGCGTCGTCGAATCGGGCAGGGCGCTCGACATTCGCGGTGTTGTTTCGCTCGACACCGGCCGCAAGAGTTTCTTTTCCGTGCTCGTCGCGAAGAGCAGGACGACCTCCGGCGCCGCCGACGTCCAAAGAAGGGCAGCTCAAGCTATCCATCCGCTCGTCGGAGGCACTCGATAATCTGAGGCCACCAGAGAAAGGAGGTGGTCCAATCGATGCATGATCAACGCGTTGGGACCCTGGAGGTGGCGGTCCGCTAGGCGGCCTCTGGACCACCTGGTGAATTCCAACCACAAGCCCTCGAAGCTTCGGTCAGGAGCCGGTCCCCCCTGAAGCAGTCCGGACTTCGAGTCTTTCCAGAATTGTGTTGTCCCGAGAGGGACAGGTCGAGGGGCGCTTCGCGCCCCTCGACCGCGTTCTGGGTGCACTCGTCACGGGACCTCGTCGTTCTCGATCGCTTCGCGCAGCCGCCGCGCCGCTGACTCCGGGTCGTCGGATTCGGTCAGATAGCGAACGACGACGAAACGACGGGCGCCGGCGCGTCGCAGCTCGGGGATCGACTCGGGGCTCACCCCGCCCGTAACGAAGACCGGTAGCCAAGGTCGATCAGAGCCGTCGACGGCTTTCGTCGCGGTGACGATGTAGCCGGATCCAGTGCCCGGTCGTCCGGGTTTCGTCGGGGTCGGGGTCACCGGTCCAGCGGAGATGTACTCGACGTCCTGTTTGAGCGCCGCCTCGAGTTCGGGCAGCGCGTGCGTGGACAGGCCAACGATGCGATCGGGTCCGAGGATGCGGCGTGCGAGCTCGGCCGGAGCGTCGTCTTGTCCGATGTGGACCCCGTCGGCATCGCACTCGAGGGCGAGATCGGGACGGTCGTTCAAGATGAAGGGAACACCAAGATCTCGACAGACGCGACGCGCGATCCGTGCCCGTTCGAGAAGCGGGCGAGCCTCAAGAGTCTTCTCGCGCAGTTGCACGACCTCGACGCCACCTCGAACACAACACTCGATGAAGCGGGCGAGGTCGGGTCGATCCGGCGTGCACAGGTAGAGCGATCCGTCGCCGAGCTGGCGGACACTCACCTCTTCGTTGCTTTAGTCGACCTGCCTCCGTTCGCCCGCACCACCGATTTCGCTGCTGCCTTCATCTGGCGTTTGTGATCACGCACCGCAAGAAGCGATTCGGGGCTATCGATGTCCGCGACCGACATCAACGCGCCATCTGCCCCGTACGGCGCGGTGGCTTCTCTCCATCCGACTGGACGGACTCCGAATTGTTTCGCCAACAACGCGGCGAAAATTTTCGCCTTCTGCCTCCCGAAGCCCGGGAGCGCGGCGAGGGTCTTCACGAGATCGTCGCCCGTCGAAGCCGACTTCCAAATCGCCTCGGTGTCGCCGCCGTATTGATCAACGATGACGTGCGCAAGAGCCTGCACCCGCGTCGCCATCGACGACGGGAATCGATGCAGGGCGGGCTTTTCCGAAAAAAGCGCCGCCAGCCGCTCTGGTTCGGTCCCGGCGACGGCTTCCGGGTCGAGTCGACCGCCGAGCCGGGCCTCGAGGACTTTCGGTGCGGCGAAGGCGAATTCGATGCGGACCTGCTGGTCGAGGAGCATCCCGACGATCAGGGCGAAGGGATTCTTCGACAACAAGGCGTCGGCTTTTTCGTCTCCTGTGATCGCCAGGGTCACGTCACGAAATTATCCAAGGCGGCGGTCGCTGCCCACTCGGGGCCGCTCCGAAGGCGCCCTACGCGACTCGTGGGTCGGGCCGATCCGGGTCGATGCCGTACTCCTCGATCGCGCGCGTCACTTCCTCAGCCTTCGCGTCACCCTGTCGGGCGAGGGCGGCGAGCACCGCCACGACAACGTGCTCGGCGTCGGTCTCGAAGTGGCGACGGAGTGCTTCGCGGGTGTCGGAGCGCCCGAAGCCATCGGTGCCGAGCGGTGTGAACGGCGCCTCAACGAACCGGGCAATCTGGTCCGGAACGGCCTTCAAGAAGTCCGTCACCGCGATGATCGGTCCGGACGCCTTCGCGAGTGCTTGCGTGACGTACGGCACCCGCTGTTCCGCGTCGGGGTGGAGCCGGTTCCATCGCTCGACCTCGAGCGCCTCTTCGCGCAGCGCCTTGTAGCTCGTCACCGACCAGGTCTCCGCAGAGACATTCCAGCGTTCGGCGAGGTACTCACGCGCTGTTTTCGCGGCATGCCACGCCGTTCCGGAAAACAGGATCGTCGCTTTGCGCGTCGCCGCATTGTCCTCAACTTGGGCGGGAGGCGTGTAGCGGTACAGGCCGCGGACCGTGCCTTCGGTGATCCGGATTCCCTCGTCGCCTCCGGGGAGCGCTGGCATCAGGTAGTTCTCGTTGTAGAGCGTCAGGTAATAGAAGATGTCCTGTCCGTCGGGCCAGTACATCTTTCTGATGCCGTGTTCGACGATCGCCGCCACCTCGTAGGCGAATGCCGGGTCATAGGCGCGCACGTTCGGCACCACCGACGCGAGCAGTTGCGAGTGGCCGTCTTCGTGCTGGAGGCCCTCGCCCGACATCGTCGTGCGGCCGGCGGTGCATCCGATGAGGAAGCCACGGCCACGCGTATCGGCAAGCTGCCAGATCAGGTCGCCGACGCGTTGGAAGCCGAACATCGAATAGAACATGAAGAAGGGCAGCATCGGCTGCGACCATGTCGCGTACGACGTCGACGCGGCTTGAAAACTTGCCATCGCGCCGGCCTCGGTGATGCCCTCTTCGAGGATCTGGCCGTTCGTCGCCTCGCTGTAGCGCATCAACAATCCGGCGTCGACCGGCGTATAGCGCTGGCCCTCTGGTGAGTAGATCTGCACTTCGGAGAAGAGCGCGTCCAGGCCGAAGGTGCGGCCTTCATCCGGGATGATCGGCACGATGTGACTGCCGATGCTCGGATCGCGCAACAGATTGCGCAAAAGGCGCGCGAAGCCCATCGTCGTCGAGACCAGCTGGCCGCGCGATCCGTCGCGGAACTCGGCGAAGGCCTCGTCGGACGGCGTCGGAAGCCCGGTCGCGCCGGCATCGCGCACGACGCGATTCGGCAGCGATCCCCCTTGGGCGCGGATGCGGCTCATCAGGTACTCGTACTCGGCGGAGTCTTCCTTGGGCCGGAAGTACGGCGGGCGCTCCTCGTCGAGTGACTCTTCGGGGATCTCCTCGTGCAGATACAGACGGTCGCGAAGCGTGAGCAGCTGCGCCTTCGTCATCTTCTTGATCTGGTGCGTCGCGTTGCGCGCTTCGATCTCCGGCCCGAGCGTCCAGCCCTTGATGGTCTTCGCCAAGATCGCCGTTGGAGAACCCACGTTCTCGACCGCCGCCTTGTACGCCGCGTAGAGCTTGCGGTAGTCGTGTCCACCGCGGGGAAGGGCCTGCAGCTCTTCGTCAGAGAGATGCGCGACGAGCGCCTGCAGGCGCGGGTCCGGTCCGAAGAAGTGCTCACGGATGTACGCGCCGGACTCGGTCGCGTACTTCTGGAAGTCGCCGTCGAGCGTCGAGTTCATCTTGTCGACGAGGACGCCCTCGGTGTCTTTTGCCAAGAGCTCGTCCCAGCGCGAGCCCCAGATCACCTTGATGACGTTCCAGCCGTTGCCGCGCAGCTCCTCTTCGAGCTCTTGGATGATCTTGCCGTTGCCGCGCACCGGTCCGTCGAGCCGCTGCAGGTTGCAATTGACGACGAAGATCAAATTGTCGAGGAGTTCGCGGCGGGCGATCGAGAGCCCGGCGCGCGTCTCGGGCTCGTCGAATTCGCCGTCGCCAACGAAGCACCAGACCTTGGAGCCGCTCGTGTCGAGCAGGCCGCGGTTTTGCAGGTAGCGGTTGAAACGCGCCTGGTACACGGCGGTGAGGGGACCGAGCCCCATGGAGACGGTCGGGAACTCCCAGAATCCCGGCATGAGGCGGGGATGCGGATAGCTCGAGAGCCCGTTGCCGCCGGTTTCGAAACGGAAGTTGTCGAGCTGTTCCTCGCTGAGCCGTCCCTCCAAGAATGCGCGGGCGTAGATGCCCGGCGAGGCGTGACCCTGGAAGAAGACCTGATCTCCCGGTCCGTTGTCCTTGCCGTGGAAGAAGTGGTTGTAGCCGACCTCGTACAGCGCGGCCGAGCCGGCGTAGGTGGAGAGATGGCCGCCGATCCCCGAATAGCGCTCGTTCGCGCGGGTGACCATGACGGCGGCGTTCCAGCGGATGAAAGCGCGGATGCGTCGCTCGATGAACTCGTCGCCGGGGAAATCGGGTTCCTCGTCGGCCGGGATCGTGTTGACGTACGGCGTCGATACCGTCGTAGGGAAGTTGACCTGCAGGGCGCGGGCGCGCTCGAGGATCGCCGTCAGCAGGTAGCGGGCGCGCGATTTTCCTTCTTGGGCAACGACCTCCTCGAACGCCTCGGTCCACTCGCGCGTTTCGGAGGGATCGGAGTCAGGAACCTGATGCGTGAAGCCCTCGTGAACCACCGGACTCGTCTCCTATCACGGCGCGAACCAACCCCACGACGCGGAGCGCCGTCGCGAGGTTATCGGTCATCCAATCTTCTATACGGCCAAGCAATACTGCCGCTGTGGCGATCGCGGACAAGAGAGTTGTCTTCACCGACGGGGCATGCATCGGCAATCCCGGCCCCGGCGGGTGGGCGTGGGCGACGAGCGAGGAGCGTTTCGCGTTCGGGGCCGACCCGGAGACGACGAACCAGCGCATGGAGCTGACGGCCGTCATCGAGGCGGTCGCCGCCCACCCCGGCCAGCTCGAGGTGGCGAGCGACTCCGAGTACGTCGTCCGCTGCTTCACAGAGAAATGGTGGGCCCGCTGGCGCCAGAACGGCTGGAAGAACTCGAAGGGCCAGCCGGTCGCGAACCAGGACCTGTGGAAAGCCTTGGTCGCTGAAGTGATCGACCTCCGTGGGGGTGAGATCGAGTTCCGCTGGGTGAAGGGCCATTCCGGGGAGCCGCTGAACGAGCTCGTCGACCAGCTGGCGAACGACGCCGCCCGCACCGGATCGGCCGGCGCCTCCCACCACAGCACCTGACCGCCGTAAAGGTGGGCGAGATATAAAAATCGTGAGGCGCCTTAACCTCCACTAACTCGACTAATTTGATCAAGACGCTATGAACTATCAGCTGACGCACCTCGACACTCTCGAGTCGGAGGCGATCCACGTCATCCGCGAGGTCGTCGCGGAGTGCGAGCGTCCGGCGCTGCTGTTCTCGGGCGGCAAGGACTCAGCGGTCCTTTTGCACCTCGCGATGAAGGCGTGCTGGCCGCAGCGGATTCCCTTCCCGGTCGTGCACGTCGACACCGGCCACAACTTCTCCGAGGTGCTCGCCTTTCGAGACGCGCGGGTCCGAGAGCTCGGCGTCGAGCTCGTCGTCTCGTCGGTCCAAGAGGCGATCGATCTCGGCGAAGTTGTCGAGAATCCGGCACCCGGTGCGTCGCGCAACCGCCTGCAGACCTTCGCCCTTTTGAAGACCATCGCGCGGCACCACTTCGACGCCATCTTCGGCGGAGGGCGCCGCGACGAGGAAAAGGCGCGGGCGAAAGAGCGCGTCTTTTCGATCCGCAACGAGTTCGGCCAGTGGGACCCCCGCGCTCAGCGTCCCGAGCTGTGGGATCTCTACAACACCCGCCGCCGTCCTGCCGAGCACTTCCGGGTCTTTCCGCTCTCGAACTGGACCGAGCTCGACGTCTGGCAGTACATCGGCCACGAGGGGCTCTCGCTCCCGTCGATCTACTTTGCGCACAAGCGCGAGGTGTTCCGCCGCGACGGGATGCTGCTCGCCGTCGGACCGTACGCCGCGCCGCGAGACGGTGTCACCGAAGAGGAGCCGTTCTACGCGACGGTGCGCTACCGAACGGTCGGCGACATGACCTGCACCGCGGCCGTCGAGTCGACGGCCGCGACCGTCGATGAGGTCGTCGAGGAGACGGCCGTCTCGCGGGTCTCGGAGCGGGGCGCGACGCGAGCTGACGACCGTTTCTCGTTCGCCGCGATGGAAGATCGCAAGCGGGAGGGCTATTTCTGATGGAGCTCTTGCGCGTTGCGACGGCGGGGTCGGTCGACGACGGGAAGTCGACGCTGATCGGTCGCCTGCTGTACGACTCGAAGCAGGTCTTCGAAGACCACTACGAGGCGATCGAGCGGGCGAGTCTGCAACGAGGAGACAACGAGGTTGACCTGTCGCTGCTCACCGACGGTCTGCGTGCCGAGCGTGAGCAAGGCATCACGATCGACGTCGCCTACCGGTACTTCGCGACGCCGAAGCGGAAGTTCGTCATCGCCGACACGCCTGGGCATTTCCAGCACACCCGCAACATGATGACGGGGTGCTCGACGGCTGACCTCGTCGTGATCCTCGTCGACGCCCGCAACGGCATCACCGAACAGACCTGTCGGCACGCATCGATCGCGTCGCTGCTCGGCATAAAGCACCTCGTGATCTGCGTGAACAAGATGGATCTCGTCGGCTACGACCAGCGTCGCTTCGAGGAGATCGCCGACGAGTTCGCCGCGTTCGCCTCGGGGCTCGACGTCGCCGATGTGACCTACATCCCGCTCTCGGCGCTGCGCGGTGACAACGTTGTCGAGCGCTCGGTCGAGATGCCGTGGTATGAGGGAACCGCGCTCTTGCATCATCTCGAACAGGTCCAGGTGGGCTCTTCTCGCGATCTTGTGAACGCCCGGTTCCCAGTGCAGTTGGTAATGCGACCGCTCGCGGGGGATTCGAACGGACTGCGGGGCTACGCGGGAACGGTCGCGGGAGGGGTGCTTCGCGCAGGTGACGTGCTGATCGCGCTGCCGAGTCGGCAGCGTTCCCGCATCGCTGCGATCGAGACCGCCGATGGGCCCGTCGAGGTGGCGTTCCCGACGATGTCCGTCGTCGTGCGCCTTGCCGACCAGCTCGATATCGCCCGCGGCGACTTGCTTTGCGCGCCAGGGAGCGAGCCTCATGTGGCCAGCGAAGTGTCGGCGACGATCTGCTGGATGGCCGAAGAGCCGCTCATCCCGGGAGCCCTCCTCCAGCTCAAGCACACCACGCGTTGGGTGACCGCCCGGGTCGTGGACGTGACGGACCGAGTCGACGTTCGTACCCTCGAGCGGGACCGCAACGCGAACGACCTCGCCCTCAACGATCTTGGTCGCATCGAACTCCGTCTCTCGGCGCCGCTGTTCTTCGACGACTACCGGCGCAACCGCGCGACCGGGAGCTTCATCCTGGTCGACACCGCCTCGGCGGCAACCGTGGCCGCAGGGATGCTCACTAGCCCGATCGCATAGTCGGCCCGTCCGAAGTTCGCGAATCGTGTTTCGCGGGCTTCGGGGGGCACGGCCGCGTGTACGGGGGGCAGATCCTTCTTGCTTCGTTGACGTGCCAGGCCTCTGGGGCGAGACTGAACCGCTGGGCGTCACCACGTCAATCGGTCCGAGCTATTTTGCATCGATCGCCCTCGGAGATCGCGCTCGATGCCTCGATCTGGGGTCTACCCACGGGATGTTCGCATTTGTTTAGGCGAGGATCAGGTCGTAAGGAACGAGACGAGAACGCGCAAAAGCCCAGCAAAAGGCCTGCGCCATTAGTCTTTCCGTCGCAACCAGATCGCCCGGAGGTGGGTACGACTACGGATTCAGAACAGCGCGATCAGGAATTCGATGTCGTCATCGTCGGTGGCGGTCCCGGAGGCTATGCCACCGCGCTCTACGGCGCAGCGGCCGGGCTCTCGATCGCGATGGTCGAAAAAGACAAGGTCGGGGGCACGTGCCTGCACCGCGGCTGCATTCCCGCCAAGGAGTTCTTGGAGACGGCATCGGTCTTCCGAACGGTCGTGACGGCGAAGGAGTTCGGCATCGACGCCCGCCAGCCGTCGATCGACTTCTCGGTGAGCCTCGACCGCAAGCAGAAGGTCGTCGACCAGCTGTTCAAGGGATTGAGCGGATTGCTCAAGCACCGCTCGGTGACGACCGTCCCAGGCGTCGGCCAGCTGCAGGCCGATCACTCCGTGCGTGTGACGACGCCTGAAGGCGAAACGACGGTGCTGCGCGGAAAGCACATCGTTTTGGCGTCAGGATCCGTGCCGCGCTCTATTCCCGGATTCGATATCGACGGCCAGAGAATCCTCACTTCTGATGAGGTGCTCGAGTTGTCGAGCCTGCCGAAATCCGTCGCGGTGATCGGTGCGGGGGCGATCGGGTGCGAGTTCGCTTCGATGATGTCGGACCTCGGCTCGCAGGTGACGTTGCTCGAGGCGCTGCCGACGATCCTCCCCGGGTGCGACAAAGAGGTCTCCGACGTTGTCGTGCGTTCGTTCAAAAAGCGCGGTATCGACATCCACGTCGGCGTCGCGGTTCGGGGCCACGATCCGAAAAAGCGCGGCACCACGGTGATCTTCGGCGAGAACGAGCGCGTCGAAGTCGACGCGGTGATCATCTCGGTCGGGCGTCGTCCGCTCTCCGACGGTTTGCTCGCAGAGGGGACCGGCGTCGATGTCGACGAACGCGGTTTCGTGCGCGTCGATCCGTTCATGCGGACGAGCGCGCCGGATGTCTTCGCCGTCGGTGACCTCGTCGAGACGCCGCAGCTTGCGCACGTCGGCTTCGCGGAAGGGATCCTCGTGATCAAAGAGATCCTCGACGAAACCGCGATCCCAGTCGACTACGGGAAGGTGCCGTGGTGCATCTACTGCCACCCGGAGGTCGCCTTCGCCGGCCTGACCGAGGACGAGGCGCGTGGCCGCGGACTCGACGTCGTCGTGCAGCGCGATCCCTTCGGCGGCAACGGGCGCGCGCGCATCCTGGGCGAGACCGACGGCCTCGTGAAGGTGATCGCGGAACGCGGCGACGACGGTCGCGCCGGCAGATTGCTCGGCGTGCACATGGTCGGACCGTGGGTGACCGAGCAGCTCGGTCAGGCGTACCTTGCGGTGAACTGGGAGGCGACTCCCGACGAAATCGGTCAATTCATCCAGCCGCACCCGTCGCTGTCGGAGACCTTCGGCGAGACGGTGCTCGCGCTGACCGGAAGGGGACTTCACGTTGGCTGACATCACGATGCCGCAACTCGGCGAGACCGTCACAGAAGGGACGATCATCCGCTGGCTGAAGCAGATCGGCGACCTCGTCGCGCTCGACGAGCCGCTCTTCGAGGTCTCGACCGACAAGGTCGACTCCGAGGTTCCGTCGCCGTTTGCCGGCATCGTTTCGAAGATCTTCGTCCAAGAGGGGGAGACTGTCGACGTCGGCACGCGGCTCGCCGAGGTTGTGTCGCTTGCTTCGTCGACTGCGGAGGCGTCGGCTGTCGCACCATCGGCGTCCGCTCCGCCAGCCGAGGTCCCGCCGTCGCCATCGCCACCGCCTTCGGCGCCCGAAGCGGCGTCCGAGTGGGCTCCGCCGCCGCCGCCACCGCCTTTGGCGCCCGAAGCGGCGTCCGAGTGGGCTCCGCCACCGCCTCCGCCGCCACCGCCTTCGACGCCCGAAGCGGCGTCCGAGTGGGCTGCTCCGCCGCCGCCGCCACCGCCACCGCCACCTCCTCCGCCGCCACCACCACCCGAGTACATCGCTTCGCCGCAGGTGTCCGAGCCGGTGTCCGAATCCGCGCCTCCGCCACCGGCGCCATCTCCACCCGCAGCTCCCGAGCCGGAACCGGTCATCTCGACCGCGGCATCGGCGCCACCAATTGCACCCGTGCCTCCGATGGTGGAGCCCGATTTGTTAGAGGAACCTGAAGTGTTAGAGGAGGAGGAAGAAGAAGAGCGCGTTCCGGCGGGCGCGGTTGCCACCGCGGAAGTCTTGGAACGCGGACACTCGTGGCGCACGAGTGTGCTCTCTCCGGTCGTCCGCAAGCTGATTCGCGAAAACGACCTCGATCCGGACGCGATCCCGGGCACCGGCGCCGGCGGTCGGATTACGCGGGACGACGTGCTCGGCTACCTCGCATCCGCTGCGACGACCACAGCAGTTGCGGCCCAAGCGGCCACCGCCGCATCCCCGCCCGCATACGTACCTTCGCCTCCACAAGCGGTCCCGTCGCGTCCCTTGTATGCCCCGACGCCCCCACAAGCGGCACCGGCGCGTCCCGCAGTCGCGTCGCCGCCTCCGCCGGTCGGCGTGCGCGATGAGATCGTCCCGTTCTCCGCAGTTCGACGGGTCACCGCCGAGCACATGGTGCGCTCGGTCCAGACCTCGGTGCACACGCTCGTCGCGATCGAAGCAGACTTCGAGAACGTCGAGCGCGTTCGCAACGAACTGAAGGATCAGTTCCGAGTCGAAGAGGGGATCGGCCTCACGTATTTGCCGTTCGTGGCGCGTGCGGTGATCGATGTTCTCCGCGATTACCCGAACCTGAACGCCTCGGTCGGTGACGACGCGCTCATCGTCCACCACGACATCCACCTCGGCATCGCCGTCGACCTGCAGCGCGAAGGACTGATCGTTCCGGTGATCCACAACGCAGACGGCCAATCGCTGCGCGGCATCGCGCGATCGATCTCCGATATGGCGCGGCGCGCCCGCGAAAAGCACCTGTCGGCAGATGACATCACCGGCGGGACGTTCACGATCACGAACCCCGGTCCGTTCGGGACGTTCATCACCTCGCCGATCATCGCCCAGCCGCAGGTAGCGATCCTCTCCACCGACGGTGTGAAGCGGAAGCCGGTCGTAATGACCGCACCGGACGGCACCGAGTCGATCGGCATCCACTCGGTCGGCGTGCTTGCATTGGTGTTCGACCATCGGGCCGTCGACGGCGCCTACGCGTCGGCGTTCGTGCGCGACGTCGCCTCGGTCATCGAGACGCGCGACTGGCACGCCGAGCTGTAACCGAGATGCGCGAGTTGCGCGTACGCGGGCCGCTACGGGTACGCCAACTCGGACGCGTCGCCTACCGAGACGCGCTCGCGCTGCAGCACGCGCTTTTCCGTCGCAGCGACGAGGACTACCTGCTGCTGCTCGAGCACCCGCACGTTTACACCTTGGGGGTGCGGGCGAAGCCCGAGCACGTAATCGACGATCCCGACGCGGTCGGTGCGCAGGTGTTTCGCGTCGATCGCGGTGGCGACGTCACCTACCACGGTCCCGGCCAGCTCGTGGGTTATCCGATCGTTTCCGTTGAACTTGGCCCGGGCGCGATTCCCTCCTATGTGCACGGTGTCGAACAACTGATCATCGACACGCTCCGCGACCTCGGGCTGAAAGACGTCGGCCGCGTCGACAACCTGCCGGGGGTGTGGGTCGAGCCCGACAGCGGCAATCCGCGCAAGATTTGCGCGATCGGTGTGCGCGTCAGCCGCGGCAGGACGATGCACGGCTTCGCGCTGAACGTCGCGCCGGAGCTTGCGATGTTCGACCACATCGTCCCGTGCGGGATCCCCGACAAGCCGGTGACCTCCCTCGCCGCCGAGGGGATCGAGGTGTCGATGCACGACGTCATCGACGCGCTCGTCGAACGGTCGCGGCGTGCGGCGATCTTTGCGAGTGCAGAGCGGGAACGGTCAATCGAGCGCCAGGGCGCGACGGACCGCGCCATCGCGGCGCGGTCCGTTGAAGCACCCTCGGCTGATCGGCCGCTCTTCCGGCGACTCGAAGCCGCCGGGATCGACCGGTCGGTCGCGGTCGAGATCGGAGCACGCAAGCCGAAGTGGATGAGGGTCGAAGCGCAGATGGGCTCTCCCTACCTCGCGCTGAGAAGGACGATGCGCTCTTTGGACCTCGTCACGGTCTGTGAGGAAGCGGGCTGCCCGAACATCTACGAGTGCTGGACGGACGGGACGGCCACCTTCATGATCAACGGGTCGCGCTGCACGAGGGCATGCGGGTTCTGCCTCATCGACACCAGCCACCCGCTGCCGCTCGACGCCCACGAACCCGAACACGTGGCGGAGGCCGTCGCGCGGATGCACCTTGCGCACGCGGTCGTCACCGCCGTCGCCCGCGACGACCTCGCGGACGGCGGCGCAGCCGCCTTCGCGGAGACGATCGCCGCGATTAGAAGACGCACGCCGAACACCAGCGTCGAGGTCCTCGTTCCGGACTGCAAGGGCGACCCTTCCGCGTTGAGGACGCTGTTCGACGCGAAGCCGGACGTCTTCAACCACAACCTGGAGACGGTTCTCCGACTGCAACGCGCCGTGCGCCCCTCCGCTTCGTACGCGCGCAGTCTCGCGGTGCTCGGAGCGGCGCGGGCTGCGGGACTCGTGACAAAGTCCGGACTGATCGTCGGCATGGGCGAGACCGCCGCCGAGCTCGACGGGGCGCTCGCAGACCTCGCCGCGGTCGGTGTGTCGATCGTCACGGTCGGCCAATACTTGCGACCTTCAGCGGCGCACCTTCCCGTTGTGCGGTGGTGGACGCCCGAGGAGTTCGAACAGCTGCGAACACGCGCGGCCCGGTTCGGGTTCGCGCACGTCGAGGCGTCACCGCTCACTCGCTCGAGCTACCACGCCCGTCAGTCAGTCGAGGCGGCGGCGGCGCTGACGATCTCGGCGTGAGTTCGATCGATCTCCGCACGGCGCGCCGCCAACGCGCGGACAGGGTGCGCGGTCGGATCACCGAGCTTGAGATCGACGCGCTGCTGCTCTCGATCGGCGCCGATCTGCCGTGGCTCACCGGCTACGAGGCGATGCCGCTCGAACGGCCGACGGTGTTGGTGTTCCTCGCCGATGCCGACGCGACCTTGGTTGTCCCGAGGCTCGAGGCGCCGCGTGTCGATCACGACGACAAGCTCTTCGCACTTCGCCCATACGAAGAGACCGACGACGCCGTCGGGATCGTCGCCGACCTCGTCGGCAAAGCCGATCGCGTGGCTTTCTCGGATCGCGCCTGGGCGGGGCTGCTTCTGGAGTTGCAGGCGGCGATCCCCGACGCAACGTTCGGCTTGGCGTCGCGGGTGACCGGCCCGTTGCGGGCGGTGAAGGATGCCCACGAACAGGAGGCGATCGCGCAGGCGGGCGCAGCAGCAGATCGCGTCGCCGAGGCGCTGCTCGGTGGCGAGATCGCGCTCCTGGGCCGCAGCGAAGCCGACGTATCGAAGGAGATTGGCGCGCGGCTGTTGGCCGAGGGTCATCGCAGGGTGAACTTCGCGATCGTGGGGTCGGGTCCGAATTCGGCGAGCCCGCACCACGAGGCGGGGGAGCGAATGATTCGCGAGGGCGATGTCGTCGTCTGTGACTTCGGTGGCAGCTATTCGCTGAACGGAGACGTCGGCTATTGCTCGGACACGACGCGCACCGTCGCCGTCGGCGAGCCGGGAACGGAGTTCCGCGCGCTCTACGAGGCGCTCGAGATCGCGCAGAGTGCCGCGCTCGCCGCGGTCGAGCCCGGCGTCACCTGCGCGGAGCTCGACCGGGTCCCCCGGGCGCTCATCGACGACGCCGGTCTCGGCGCGGCGTTCATCCACCGCACTGGGCACGGGATCGGCATCGACGAGCACGAGGAGCCCTACATCGTCCAGGGCAACGAAGATGTCGTCGTCAAAGGAAACGCCTTTTCGATCGAGCCGGGGATCTACCTCGACGGGCGCTTCGGGGCGCGGATCGAAGACATCGTCCTCGTCACCGAGGACGGCTCGCGCCCCTGCAACATGACGGAACACCGACTGGTCGTGCTGGACAAATGAAGGTCAGAGGGCCCATCTGTTGGCGGCATTGCGCCGATAGCGTCGGAACGTGACGTTTGCCAGGAGGAAGCTCCCTGTCGAGCTGCCCGAACGTCCCCTCCTCGTCGTCGCGCTCGACGGCTGGATCGACGCCGGCTTCGCCGCCGCGACGGCGCTCGCCGCCATCGTCTCGGACATCGAATCGGAGACCTACGTCACGTTCGACCCAGACGAACTCATCGACCAGCGGGCGCGCCGACCGCGGCTGCGCATCGACGACGGGGTGCGGACCTCGATCTCCTGGCCCGAGCCGGCGATCATCGTCGGACGCGACCGGATGGGGACCGGCGTGGCGTTGCTCATCGGTCCCGAGCCGGACTACCGCTGGAAGCCGTTCACCGAAGAGGTCGTCAACATCGCGAAGGAGATGGGCGCGCGCATCGCGGTCGGCCTCGGCGCCTTCCCGATCGCCGCGCCGCACACCCGGCCGATCAAGCTCACCTCGACGGCGTCGAAACCCGAGCTCACAAAGAAGGTCGGCTTCATGCACGGCTCGGTCGACGTGCCGGCGGGGATCGGGGAGGTCATCAGCCACGCCTGTGACGAGGCGGGGATCCCGGCCGTCGGGCTGTGGGCGCGCGTACCGCACTACGTCGCGGCGATGCCCTTCGCGCCCGCCGCGCTCGCGCTCGTCGAAGGACTCTGTGAGGTCGGCGGACTCGTCTTGGGCACCGACGCATTGCGCGAGAGTGCCGACGAGGCGCGCCGCCAAGTCGACGAGCTCATCTCACAGTCCGACGAGCACAAGACGATGGTCAAACAGCTCGAGGAGCAGTTCGACGCCGGCGCGGAACCGGTGATCGGCTTCGAAGGCGAGTCACTGCCGACGGGGGACGAGATCGCCGCTGAGCTCGAGCGCTACCTGCGCGGCGAGAACGGATGACCGCTGGTCCCGCCGAGAGCGCGAATAGTGCGACGGCGGTCATCTTCGACATGGACGGGCTCTTGGTGGACACCGAGCCGATCTGGAATCGCGTCCAGGCCGAGACCCTTGATCGCGTCGGTGCCGACATCCGGCCACTCCTTGGTGCGGGACTCATCACCGGCATGCGCGCCGATGAGGCCGTGGCGTTGTTCCGCCAGAGGCTCGGCTTCGACGGGGCGACCGACTCCGAGCTGGCCGAAGCGATCGTGCGCGGCGTGATCGCCCGGATCCCGAGCGAGGCGCGGCTGTTCCCGGGCGCGGTCGGCGCGCTCGAGTTCTGCGAGGCACGCGGCCTGAAGCTCGCCCTCGCCTCGGGGTCGGTGACGCCGGTGATCGACGCCGTGCTGGATCGCTTCGATCTCCGCGAGCACTTCGATGTCGTCGTCTCTGCAGAGCGCGTGCCGCTCGGCAAGCCTCATCCGGGAGTGCTGCTGGCAACCGCCGAGGAGCTCGGCGTCGACGCGCGTCGATGTGTGGTCGTCGAGGACGCGGTGAACGGCTGCATCGCGGCGAAGGCGGCGCGCATGACGGTCATCGGCATCCCCGAGCCTGGTACCGAAGACGATCCACGCTGGGCGATCGCCGATCTGGTCCTGGACACGCTCGTCGAATTCCCCTCTGCACCGACCGCCGCATTGCTCGACGACGTGACGCGCGCCGCAGTGTCTCGAGCAGCGATTCGCTGAGGTTGCTTCGCTCGCCGGTCGGTTGGATCAGACGACGATGTTGACGAGCCGCGGCGGTTTAGTGACGATGCGGCGGGGCTCGTTGCCGCCCAGGTGGTGGACGACCGCCGAAGAGGCGAGCGCCAAGTCGATGAGCTCTGCTTCGGAGATCGATGCCTCGACACGGATTCGGTCGCGGACCTTGCCGTTCACCTGGATGACGAGCGTCACCGACTCCTCGGTCAGAAGCTCGGGATCAGCGAGGGGCCAGGCTTGCTGATGGACGTGTCCGCCGTTGCGCTTCTCCCACGCTTCGGCCGCGAGGTGCGGTGCCATCGGCGCGAGGAGCTTCAACAGCACGTCGATCGACTCGTCGACGACGGATCGGTCGACATCTGAGCGCAAAGCCTGCACGATCGCGCGGCGAAGTTCGCGGACCCGGGCGACGGCGGTGTTGAACTCGTAGCGACCGAAGTCCTGGGTAACCGCGTCGATCACCCTGTGCGTCTCGCGCCGCAGCGTCGTCACGTCGATCGCGCCCGCGGAGCGCCCGTCGCCTTCGGTCTCCTGCGCGACCGAGCCGGTGTCCGTTGCGAGCTGCCAGACCTGGCGCAAAAAACGCGACCCGCCGTCGATCATCTCGTTGGACTGATCGCTCCAGTCGAAGTCGTCGACCGCCGGCGCGACCGAGAGGTGGAACAGCCGCAGCGCGTCGGCTCCGACGGTCTCGAAGTACTCGTTCGGGGCTATGACGTTTCCCTTCGACTTCGACATCGCCCGCCCGCCGAGGCGGATCATCCCCTGGCAGAACAGCTGCGTGAACGGCTCGCGGATCTCCGGCGGCGCGAGCCCAAGGTCGCCGAGTGCCCTTGTGTAAAAGCGCGCGTAGAGCAGGTGCAGGATGGCGTGGGTGATGCCGCCGATGTACTGATCGACGGGCATGAAATGACGCGCCGCCTCCAAGTCGACCGGCTCTACATGGTCCTTCGGTGAGCACATCCGCAGGAAGTACCAGGACGAGTCGACGAAGGTGTCCATCGTGTCGGTCTCGCGCCGCGCCGGTCCACCGCAGCGCGGACAGTCGACGTGCAGGAATCCCTCGTGGTGGTTGAGCGGCGACTCGCCGGTCGGCGTGAACTCGACGTCGTCGGGCAAAAGGACCGGGAGCGCCGACTCCGGCAAGGGGACGACGCCGTCGGCGTCGCAGTAGACGACGGGGATCGGACAACCCCAGTAGCGCTGCCGGCTGATCAGCCAGTCGCGCAGGCGGTACTGGACGTGGGGCTTACCGGCGTCCCGGCCGACGAGCCACTCGACGGCGGCCTGTTTCGCGCGTTCGACGTCGAGTCCGTCCATGAAGCCGCTGTTGATCTTTTCCCCGGGTCCGGTCCACGCGCCGCCTTCGAAATCGCTCGGCGGCTCGACGGTGTGAATGACGGGAAGGCCGTGGATCGTCGCGAACTCAAAGTCGCGCTCGTCCTCCCCGGGTACGGCCATGATCGCGCCGGTGCCGTAGGTCGAGATGACGTACTCGGCGACGTAGATCGGGATGCGCTCGCCGTTGAAGGGGTTGATCGCAAAGCTCCCCGTCGGCGCGCCGCGCTTTTGCGCCGCGTCGTCGGCCATGCGCTTTACGTCGGTCTCGGTCGAGGCGGCGCGCCGCAGTTCGGCGACCTGTTCGGCGTTGTCGCCCGTCGTGAGCTCGTCGACGAGCGGGTGTTCCGGCGCGAGAGCGAGGAAGGTCGCCCCGAACCCGGTGTCGGGGCGCGTCGTGAAGACCTCGATTGCAAGCTCGACATGACCCTCGATCGGGAAGCGCAGGCGGGCGCCAACGGAGCGGCCGATCCAGTTGCGCTGCATCGTCTTCACCTTCTCGGGCCAGTCGAGCCAATCGAGCGAAGTGAGTAGATCGTCGGCGTAGTTCGTGATGCGCAAGAACCACTGCTCCAAGAGCCGCCGCTCGACGAGGTCGCCCGAGCGCTCGCAGGTGCCGTCGGAAAGAACCTGTTCGTTGGCGAGGACCGTGTGGCACCCCGGGCACCAGTTCACCATCGCCTTCGCGCGGTAGGCGAGGCCGGCTTCCAAAAAGCGCAAAAAAATCAGCTGGTTGAATCGCATGTACTCCGGATCGTGACTGCGCACCTCGCGGCGCCAGTCGTAGACGGCGCCGAGGCGGATCACGCTCGAGCGCAACTCCTCGATCCGCGCTTCGCTCCATTCGCGCGGATGGCGCCCCCCACCCTTGATCGCCGCGTTCTCGGCCGGGAGGCCGAACGAGTCGAATCCGAACGGAGAGAGGACCCCGTAGCCCTGCATCGTCCGGAAGCGGACGAGCGTGTCGCCGAAGGTGTAATTGCGGATGTGGCCCTGGTGGGCGGGCCCACTTGGGTACGGGTACATGCAGAGCACGTAATAAGCAGTGCGCGGATCGTCTCCGTCGATCTCGTAGGTGCCCTCTTCGGCCCAGCGCCGCTGCCAGCGCTCTTCGACTGACTTGAAGTCGTATGGCTCGACCATCGAAAAAGGGTACCTACCAGGAGAGACCGACCTAATCGCCGATCCTTCTCGGGTGCAGATCAATCCTGGAGATCAGGTTGCCGCTGGTAGATTGCCTCGCGTAGCGGGGGCGTAGCTCAGTTGGTAGAGCGCTTGACTGGCAGTCAAGAGGTTCGGGGGTTCGAGTCCCCTCGCCTCCACTAAATGCCCTATGTCCCATTGAGTGGACCAGACGATTGGTTCCTAGTCCGAGCCGTTCGCAGGCACCAGGTGCAAGATTTTGGACAAAGATGTCCGCGTTAGCGAGGAGCCTGCGAGAGCGATTGATTCTTTTGAGCGGTTTAGCCAGATGAAGTAGCTCGACTGGCCGCGTACTGTCTCGTCATAATTGCGCGCGAAATCGCCCGTATCAGGCCGCTCAACCTCGATAACCCGGTCGCCGAGGTCCGCCATGCGCCGCAACCGCTTGTTCAAGACTGACGACGGTGATGCCGTCAAGAGGCAGTGCCACTCATCCTTCTACTCAAGTCGATGCTGCGAGTGCGATCTGAGAGTTCTGTGCTTAGCAATCGACGCGCCGACTTCCAGTTCACGTCCTCGAGTAGACGAGGTACGTCCTCACCACAGTTGGAAAGCTTTGCTGCCAGTTCGCCTGACTCCGCCGGTCGACCAGGAGCGCCTGGCGGCAGCGTTAGCTGACTCGATCGCACCTCGCCGTTGGCGAGAACGATTTCAACATCCACGTAGCCCGCTAGGAGCGAGTCTCCGCCGGGTGAGGTGTGGACCTCGACCCGACCGATAAGTTCCTGAGCTTCGGGCCGCAAAACTGCATCGTCGGTGAAACTCGAGAGCCCCGGATAGCCGTCAAGGATGACAGCTCCAATCGCATATTCCAGACTGAATTTCCCTTCGAGGGCAGTTCTGGGCTTGCGGTGGATCAGTGGCCGAATCGTCGCTTCGGGCGTTCGTACGGAAATACGTTCGACCTGACCAGGATCGATGCCTTCGCATCTCAAGTTCCGTGTAGCGGCGATGGGACGCTGAAGAGCGTAGCAACAGGGGAAAATCTTCACGGCTAGACCTCCAGGTACCGCCGGGCCGCCAAGGTCGAGACGTTCGCGGTCGCCCCCGACTAGCTCAAACCATTGATCGAATGCCCCGAAATCGACCGATGCACCCCTCTTCACGAGTCGCGCCGCACGTACGCCCGCTTCGGCGGCGAAGCCGACCTGCAACGCCTTCGCGTCCGACCCGAAGGCTCGCTGAACTCCGCCCGCGGCCGGCACCGCGAGAGCTATCGCGCTCGCGATTTCGTCGCGGCCCATACCGAAGGAAACTGCAGCCGCCGCCGCTGCTGCAGGAGCGCCGGCCGTGCAGGTCGCATGCCAGCCGTGGGAGTAGTGCGACCAACCGAGAGCACTGCCGAGTCGAGCCATTACTCCGGCCCCTGCTAAGTAAGCGCGTTGGCCACCTCCGCTGGCGAGAACCGCCGGCACACAGATGACACTTACGTGAGTGGTCGACTGCAGGTGGAGATCGTCGAAGTCGAGGACGTGTCCGAGGGCCGCCCATCTCAGAGCATCGGGAAGGCCGCCAACCACCGACCGCAACGGTTGATCGCGCGCAGCAAACGTCGTTGCGAGCGTGTCAATGAGGGAGCGCGTGGCGAGCGCGCCGTCTTGCTCAGTTGTCCGAAACTCGGTCGCCCAGGACGCTAGCTCCAGCGCGACCGGCCTCATCTCGAACCGTCGACATCCGCGGCAGCGTGTTCCGACGAGCAGGGTCCCGGCGACGCTGGACTCTCTGCCGCGCGCCGCCTTATCGTGGAGACTACGAAACTCCGAGCTTCCACGTCACAGCCTCTCCCAGGGCTAGTCATGGGCTGACGCTACCCAAAAAGTCCCGACGAGCTTCTCTCATTCAGCCAACTGCTGAACCCACGGGTCGCTCGCCTGCCGAAGAAAGCAGCACGCCTTCCTCCTTGACCAAAGGAAGCAAAGGCCTACCGTCGACGCGGCGAGGCAGAAATGTCGGCCCGGAGCGCGAAGACCAACGCACAGGTCCGGAAGGACGGCGCGGTCACGCTCTACGGGATCTGCGGACTGAAAGCCGCATGTCCCAGCCTCCTCGTGCCCGAGGTCGAGCTCTACGTCAACGCCCGTCACGGAGCTCAATGAAGGGGATCGGCCTCGCGGTCCCCAAGGGCGACCGTGCAGCGGTGACGAGATTCCTCGAGGGAGACGCCCTCGAGCGAATCCATGGAGTCAGAACGACCGCGGCAAGCCCAGGACGTGCTCGCCGATGTAGGAGAGGATTAGATTGGTGGAGATGGGGGCTACCTGGTAAAGGCGCGTTTCCCGGAATTTCCGCTCGACGTCGTATTCGTCCACGAATCCGTAACCGCCGTGGGTCTGCAGGGCGACATTGGCCGCCTCCCACGAAGCATCAGCTGCAAGCAGCTTGGCCATATTCGCTTCTGATCCACATTGTTCACCTGCGTCGAACAAGTCGGCGGCACGCCACCGCATCAAGTCAGCTGCCTCGACGTGAACGTGCGCGCGGGCGATCGGAAACTGGATGCCCTGATTCTGGCCGATGGGCCTGCCAAAAACCTCCCGCTCTCGCGCGTATCGAGCCGCCCGCTCCACGAACCACTTGCCGTCGCCGATGCACTCTGCCGCTATCAGGATCCGCTCTGCGTTCATGCCGTCCAGGATGTACCGGAAGCCGCAGCCTTCTTCGCCGATCAGACTCGAGGCTGGGATGACCACTTCGTCGAAGAACACCTCGTTGGTCTCGTGGTTGATCATCGTGCGAAGTGGATGGACCGCGAGTCCATCGGAGATCTCGCGCAAGTCCACCACGAAGACTGACAAACCGTCCGACCTCCGCTCTACTCGCTCGCGCGGTGTCGTGCGAGCCAGCAGGATCATTAAGTCCGAATGCTGGACGCGCGACGTAAAGACCTTCTGGCCATTCACCACGTAGTGATCGCCGGTCCGGACAGCGGTCGTTGAGATCGCCGTCGTGTCAGTGCCGGCAGTGGGCTCAGTAACGGCGAAGGCCTGAAGGCGCAGTTCGCCGCTTGCGATTTCCGGGAGGTAAGCGCGCTTCTGCTCCTCTGTCCCGTGTCGAAGCAGGGTACCCATCGTGTACATCTGCGCGTGCACTGCGGCAGCGTTGCCTCCGCATCTGTGTATCTCCTCGAGGACAACCGAGGCGTCTCCGATCCCCAGCCCAAGACCGCCGTACTCGCCGGGCACGAGCGCCCCGAGCATGCCGTTGGCGGTCATCTCCCTCACGAACGCTTCCGGATACGAGCGCGAGTGGTCGAGTTCCCGCCAGTAAGTATCGGGGAAGTCCGCGCAGATGCGTCGGACGGCCCTTTGGAGGTCTTGGCGAAGCTCCGCCATCTCACTCGTCGCTGTCACCGATCCGACCTTTCTTTCGATGCTCCTCCAATAAGGAAAGCCGGCGGCGCGGAAACCCGGCTACGGCATTAATCCTTCAGGGCCCGGCAGAAAGAGATCACCTAGACCTCCGTCCTTGCTGCCCAGGACGTTTCGACGCCCACCTCCGGCGGCGAGTTTCACCGTCTGAATTCCAATTCACCTGCCCATTCGAATCTTCTGTCGATCGACACCCTGAGGAAGGCGCGAGCGGAGTAATTGGTCGGGTCATGCCGATCACTCCGTTGTCCAATATGACCGTTGTCGGCTCGAGACGAGCGCGCTTCTCGCAACGGACCGTCGACTCCGAGAGAGCGCACCGGAGTCGCCTGCGAGCGACCTTGCGGTCGTCCGCACTCGACGCGGCCAAACGACCAAACAAAAGAGTCAGGAATCGTCGAAAAGTGACGTGACGATCACAGGCAGCGCCTCGATTGAACGGCGACCCATGGGACCACGAATCGAAGGGTGGGTTACGAACGGTCCGGACCAGGCCATCGCAACCTCGCCAGGCCGGGTCATCCGGCCCCAGGCGACGCCGGTCGCAAGGCGCCCGGGTGTCCCGCCGGCGGCCAAAGTAGCCAAGTAGCCGACGACCAGGTCCACGGATGAAGTGCCCAGGATCAGCGCCCGCGCGCCAGCCCGCAGTCCCAGACGGTTGGTTGCGCCGGCCACACTTAGCACCTCATCGTTGAGTTGCGCGAATGTGACCGTTCGGTCTTTAGCCCTGGCCGATCGGGATAGCTCCACATCTTAGGTCCCGGCATGCGGTTCGGCGTGTATCCGGTGCCATGACGAAAGCGAGGGACCGTAGGCCGCCTCGTCCCAGTGCGGGGTGGCGGCAACCGCGCGGAGGTGTCCCTTCATGTCTCTTATCGACGCTCGCGGCATCGCGGCAAGCCGGAAGCAGAGCTCCCTGACCGCAGCAGAAAGCGCTGGAGGCTCCAAAACGAGGCTCACGAAGCCGATGCTGAGGGCATTCGGCGCCGATACCTCACGGCCGGTCAGCAGCATGTCGGTGGCCGTTGAATAACCCAGCGCTCGTGCGAGCCTGGCCACGTCGGTTCGGGTGATGACAATTCCCAAGGTAGCCGCCGGGATGCTGAACTTTGCGCCCGCCGCCGCCAGGCGGACGTCGGCCGCGGCGGCGATTTCCGTGCCCAGCCCCACCGCTGCCCCGTTGACCGCCACGATCACGGGGCACGGGGCTTCCTCGAGGGTCCGCAGGAAGGTCTCGACCGCGTCGAGGAACGCCTTCACCTTCGCTTGATCGTTGGCAATGGAGGCGAGCTCCTTCAGGTCGGCGCCTCCGCTGAAGACGCTGGAGCCAGCTGCCTCGACGACGACCCCGGCTAGCTCCTGGGTTTGGCAGGCCGCATCAACAAACTTCGCAGCGCCCACCAACATGGACATGGTCCAGGAGTTGGCCTGGGACGGCCGCTCGACGTGGATCCGCGCGACGTGATCCGTGACCGAGCAGGTCAGTGCCTCGGCCACGCTAGATGGCTCCTCGGATGGCCCCGCCATCCACGTTCACGCAAGAACCAGTGACGTAGCTCGCCCGGTCGGAACAGATGAACGCGACAACGGACGCGACCTCGGCTGGTGTGCCCAATCGCCCGAGCGGTATGGATCTTTCATATTCCACCGTATACTCATCGACACGCTGGCCAGCCGCCTTCGCCCAGGTCTCCAGCGCGGTCCGGATCCGGCTCGTGGCGGTCGCGCCTGGATTGACCGCCACGACCGAAATGCCGTCCGACGCGAGGGCGTCGGCGAAGGTTTTCGTGATATGGAGCAAGGCGGCATTCAGGCAGCCGAGCACGTAGCCGGGCGTAGGCAACTTGCTTGCCATCCCCACCACGTTGACTATTCGCCCGCTGTGCTGGGCGCGCATCGAAGGAATGACGGCTTCGATTGCGCGCACATAGCCGAGGACCTTCAATTGGAAGGCGTCGACCCAGTCCTGCTCGCTGAGCTCATCCCAGGCCCCGAAGCGAGAGGTTCCCGCACAGTTAACGAGAATGTCCACTCCGCCCAGGCTTTGGGCGGCGGTACCGACACCCGCCAGTGCCGAAGCGCGATCCGCCATGTCGCATGGGACAGCTAACGCGTGCGCGCTTCCCCGTTCTCGTGCGGTGCCCGCCACCTTGTTGAGGGCCCCGTGGTCCCGGCCGATCAGAGCGAGATCCGCCCCCTCGTTTGCCAAAGCCAAGCTGATTGCCGCACCAATGCCCCTGCTGGCTCCGGTAACGACAGCCCGACGACCGATCAGCTCGAGGTTCATCGCGGGCCGTCGAAGACGAGACCGCCGGCCTCCGGATGCACGAAGTCCAATCGGGGTGGGGCGAAGGCCTCTAGGGTCGTCGCCCCCTCTGCCTCGGTGTACCCACCGTGTTTTACCCCGGGGGGGACGTGGATGAAGCTCCCCGGTGTAACCACGGACGTCTCTTCGCCTACCTGAAAGTGAAGCCGGCCTTCGATCACGATGATGAACTGCTCCGCCGGGTGCTCGTGCAGACCGAAGTGCGTGCGTGGAGCGATCTCCGCGCGAATCAGCTGCAGTCTTGTGCCACTGACCGCCCGAACGGAGTCCCCGGGAAAGACCTCTGTGGCAGCCAGGTCCGTCCAGTGATGGAAATAGCTCATCTCGCCGCCTGCATGAGCGCGCGGGAGCCGCTCGATAACAGCACGCGCCCCCGGCGAGTTGTGGTCGAGTCGAGCTCACCGTGGTCGTAGAGGACGACTCCCCCAACGATTGTGATGATCGGCCACCCAGTTACTTCCAGGCCCTCGTACGGGGAGAAGTCCGAGTATCCGCGTAGGGATTGCGCGGTGATATTTCGTCGGAGGTCGGTGTCCACCACAATCAGATCGGCGTCGTTGCCCACCTCGATCGCCCCCTTCCCGCTCAGGCCGAAGGCCCGGGCCGGGTTAGTGGACGTCAAGCGCACTACCTCCTCGATTGACAGCTGCCCAGTTCGCACCCCCCGATCGAGCAGGCTGGGCAGGATCATCTGCATGCCTGAGGGCAAGCCGGGGCCGGCGTCCCAGATGCTGCCGGCCTTGTCCGAGCTGAGATAGTCGCAATGGTCGGAGCCCATCCAGTCCACACGTCCGGCGATCAGCTCCTGCCACAGTAAGGTCGAGTTAGCGGCGGAGCGAATGGGCGGATTCATCTTCGCCTCGACCCCCAGGTTCATGCCCGTGTGCAGCATTAGGAACTGAGGACACGTTTCGACATAGACGGCAGTCCCGTTTCGTTGAGCGTCGACGGCGATCGCCGGGCCTGTACCGACGCTGGTGTGAGCGATGGCCAGTGGGACACCAGCTGCCCTGGCAAGGTGGATCGACCGGGAGATCGCCTCCTCTTCGGTGAACGCGGGGCGGTAGCGTTCCCAGGTCGCGATGTCCGTTGCCTCCGGGTGGGCGAGGCGCATTGCCTCCCGCTGCCTAAGGATGACGTCTATGTTCTCGGCGTGGACGATAGCCAGGGCACCAGGACACTGGGCCACACTTTGGAAGCCCTCGAACATTAAGCCGTCGTCCACGCCCGCGATGCCGTATGCCGACTCCGGTCCTTTCATGGCCATATGGAATTTGAAAGAGCCGATCCCCAGCTCGGCGAAGGCCCGCGGGATTTCCGCGACCTGCAATTCGTTCTTGATCATGCAGTGAAATCCGACGTCAATCAGGCTGTTCTTCTCCACCGCGGACGCGTGCTCTTCGTACGTGGCAAGGTGGCTGTTCTCGGCCGTCAGGTAGTGCATGACGGCCGTCACGCCTGCTGCGACAGCAGCCTCAGACTCAGTTCTGCAGGCAGCACCGAAGCTCTGGCTCAGGCCGAAGTGGACGTGCGGGTCGATGACGCCGGGCAGCAAGTAGCGTCCTCGCGCGTCGATCTCCTCGTCCGCTTCGGGGCGATCGGCGGAGTCGACGATGGCCCTGATGAGCCCCTCGTCGACCAACACGGTCGCAGGATGGCATCCCGTCGCCTTTACCACGTTGGCGTTGGCGATACTCAGCGATGGCATCGCACCCACCTCGCTGCTGCAACGCCTCTCATGGCCACATGAGGTTGGGTCCTTGCCTGGTTGCCTCCCACTCGCCGTGGTCTGCAGCCGTCAAGAACGCGGCCACGGTGTGATTGAACCAGTCCGGCTCCTCCAGATTGAGGGTGTGCCCCGCCTGCGGGCAGACAGCGAGCCCGCTTCTCGGGATGTGGGACTTCAGGAACAGGGCCGGCTCGAGGGATCCCCAGTCGTCGTCTCCAGCTAGGACTAGGGTGGGCACCGGGCTCCGTTCGAGGAGGTCGACGGAGTCGTAAAAGGATGGGCGCTCCATCTGTATCCTCCTGATGGTGAAGGCCGCGCCAACAGGGGAGCGTCTTGCCATCATGTCGCGAAACGCCTGCCAACTCTTTGGGTCCTTCCGGAGCAGGGGCAGTCGCGCCGGTCCGTGGGCAAACCTGTCCGCAACCTCGGCCATCGGAAGGCTTTCGAAGCAGTGCGCGAGTTCGGTGCACTCCTTTCGGAATTGGTCGCGGGTCCCGGGTGAACTGCCATAGCCGATGCTGGCGAGCACCTGGCAGGCGACGAGGTCTCCCTCTCGCAGCGAGAGCCAAAGTGCAGTTGCCGCCCCCATCGAGAGCCCGATCAGGCTAACGCGGCTCAATCCGAGCTTCCGGACGACCGTCACGGCGTCGTCCACCGCGCGGTCCTGGGAGTAGGAATTGGGGTCAGGCGGTACGTCTGATGGGGAGTAGCCTCGCGCGGAGTAGGTGATGCATCGGAACTTCCGGCTAAAGTAACCGACCTGGGGTTTCCAGCTCGAATGGTCGGCGGCAAACTCGTGCAGGAAGAGAAGGGCGTCCCCGTCGCCGACTTCCTCGATGTAAAGGCGAACGCCGTCGTCTGTCCTTATGTAGCTCATCCTGCGCCGCCTTCCGGCTTTGATGCTCTGTCAGGGGTGGAGCTCATCGGAGCTGGACGTCGTCGCCCAGGGTGAGGTGGATTACGCGGTTCAGGTCGGCATCCTGGTAGCGCTGCCGCGCCTGCCTGCAGTCGGAGGCACCTCCGCAGATTGTCAGCGATCAATTCGTCGGTGATCCACTTCGCTCCGCGCTTGGCGCCACCTTGCGAGACATCGTCCGCCAGCATTTGCCAGCCCTCTTCGCCGAGAGGAGTATGGCGTGTGACGTCAGGGAGTCGCGCAAGGTAAGTGGCCACGACTGGGCGCAGCTTTTCGAAGGCTTCCCGCTTCGACTCGGCAACAAGCGTCACACAAAGCATCGCCGTGTCGAACGCCGCCAGATTCCGATTCGCTTGCTTCGCGCCGTTCGCGATCGCGCCGGACTTGGGACAAGCCGAGATGCCGTCCCGCGAGAAGTTGTGCTCGGCAAACCAGAGAGAGTCGTAACCCAGTTCCTCGGTTCGTCGCCCGATGTCCGCCGACTCCTGGACATCCAGATTGCCCAGCAGGCCGAAGCCGATCGCCATCAGTGGACCTCTTCCCTGGGCTCGTCGATCACTGAATCTCCTCTCCGAGTCCTTGCACCCAAATAGTCCGTCGGCGGTTTCATCCACTGCCCCGACACCATTACTGCGCGCACACGCCGGGGATCCGTCAGAAGCTTGACGTCGAGATCAGGGCTCCCGCCGACCACGATCAGGTCCGCCGTGTGGCTGAGCTGGCTCTGTGATCTCGGTGTTCGAGCATTACGTGAAACGGATCGTCACACACGTTCGAATAGTGCCGCGAGCCCCTGTCCACCGCCAATACACATTGTTTCCAGTCCGAAACGTACCTGTCTCCTTGCCATCTCGTGCAACAGCGTCGTCAAGATGCGCGCACCAGTCGCGCCCACAGGATGCCCCAGTGATATTCCAGAGCCATTCACATTCAGGCGCTCAAAATCCCTTCGGCCGAACTTCCACACTTTCGTGACTGCAAGAACTTGGGCGGCGAAGGCTTCGTTGAGCTCGATAAGGTCGATATCGGATAGCGACAGCTCCGCCCGCTCGAGCACACGCTGAGTCGCAGGCACGGGTCCGAGGCCCATTGTCGGCGGAGGAACCCCCGCGACGGCCCATGTCACCAGTTTGGCTAGCGGCCGCAAACCAAGCTCTTCTGCTCGGTCGCGGTGAGTCACGATACAGACCGATGCTGCATCGTTCTGTCCGCTCGCGTTCCCCGCAGTAACTGTTGCCTCAGGGTCGATGTCTCCCATGACAGGACGGAGCTTCGCAAGCTTTTCGATAGTTGTATCCGAGCGAGGATGCTCGTCCCTGTCAATGACCGAATGGTCGGGACCAGAGTCAATCCTCACCAGCTCGTCGCTGAAATAACCAGCTTGCTGTGCATGGACCGCACGCCGATGAGATTCCAAGGCAAGTTCATCCTGTTCAAGTCTTGAGATTCGGAATTCGCGACGTAGGTTCTCCGCAGTCTCAACCATCCCGCCCGGCACAGGGAAGTGGATCCCCCCAGCGGTGACGCGGGCTCGCGCAAGTCTGTCGTGGAAGACGACTCGGTTCCCTTGGATCGTGCCTCGCAATTCGGTGCTATAGAACTCAACCTGGCTCATGCTTTCGGCCCCGCCTGCAAGGACCAGATCGGCTGCGCCGACTTGGATCTGCATTGCGGCGTAGAGCACTGCCTGAAGTCCCGAACCGCACCGACGATCGATCTGCACGCCCGGCACCTCAACCGGCATGCCCGCGTCGAGTGCTGCCACTCGGCCGATCGCAGGCGCCTCTCCATCCGGGTACGACTGTCCAAGAATTACGTCATCGACGACCATCGGATCTAGCCCTGTTCGCCCCAACACAGCACCGATGACTGACGCTCCTAACTGAGCTGCCGACATCTGGCGTAACGATCCCCCGATGCGTCCTACTGGTGTCCGCAGCGGCTCACAGATGACTGCCTCACGAAAATCCATTGCCCGCACGCACTCTCATCTTGCTCAGATTTCCAATCTCTTTTCGGTGACTTCAATCGATCTGCTCAACGACGTGGTCCGCCATCCGTTGACTTATAACTGTGTTATTCGCCTCCAAACGCATCGGCCTCACGCCACGTATTTGCCAGCTGGGTGCTCCGCGATGAGCTCACCGTCCTCGGCGATTTGCTGTCCCCGAACAAATGTCTTGATCACTTTCCCCTTTACGCGCCGACCGTCCCAGAGGCAGTAGTCGCTCGAGCTCTTCAAAGAATCGACCGACATGACCCATTCGCGCTCAAGATCAACCACGATGATGTCGGCATCCGATCCAGATGCAAGCGCTCCTTTCGTCGGGTATATGCCGTACACACGAGCCGGATTCTCGGAGCACAGCTGAACAAACTTTTCAAGAGTGATGCGATTCCTATGCACGCCGTCGGAAAGCATCACTGGTGCAATGGATCCAGTGAGCCCCCCGCCGCTACCGGCTCTCTCGGTCGGTTCACCCCACAGTCCTCCAGGGATCTCCTTGTCTTCTCTTCGCGCGATCTGATGATCTGAGCCAATGAATGTGATCGTTCCGTTATCGCATGCTCTCCACAACGCCAGCTGATTTGCCTCATCTCGCAGAGGCGGCATCTGCTTGCCCAACAGTCCAAGTTCGTCCGTCGGTGGCAGCGAGAGATATTGGGGACAGGTTTCGGCATATACGCGCGCGCCACGCTTCCTCAAATGATCGATCGTTAGCAATGTTTCAGCTGCAGCTACATGGACGAGACTGATTGGAACTCCGAGTTCGAGACTGATCAATCCGGCTACGAACGCTTGTGCCTCTTCGGTGAAGGCGGGTCTCGTCGAAGCCCACGTTCGCAGATCCTGCTTGCCGGACGCTGCCACTCGTTCAAACAACATGTGAATTATCTCTGGCTCCTCACAGTGCACAGACGCGAACGCGGGAGGGCCGACATCCCTAATTTTCTCAAAAGCTTTGTAGAGAAAGGCCCAATCCAGATGAGGAAAGCCATACTGTTCTCTTTCCAGCATGGACAGGTTGATCCAGAAATTGAACGAGTTCACACCATCGGCGACAAGCGCTGGAATCTCCTCGATCTGTTCGAGCGTTCCGATCGCAGCGTTGAACTTGAAATCGACGAACGATTCCTTCTCGCAGAGTGATCGAGCCGCCGAATGCACCGGCAATCGGACTGGAAGAGTAAGGTCGCCCATTTGCACGTATGTAATGATTGTCGTAACCCCATTCACGGCTGCGTGTATGGATTCTTGGCGGGCGGTATCGTCCCAATTCACACGCCCAAAGATTCCATGGGCGTCGATGAGCCCAGGTAATACGTAGAAACCCTCGGCATCGACTCTCTGATCTGCCTCCGGCAGCGACTCGTCGCTACCAACATCGATGATCTTGCCTGAACTCGCCGCGATGCCGCCGCGCATCCATCCATACGGCGTGTAGACAATTCCGTTGTTGATCGTCAGCTCGGCCTTCATGGGATCCCTTCTTCAAACTGTCCAACTCGCGTCAGTCACGGTCAGCTCTTGGAGCGAGTGCTTCCAACACGCGTCGTTCTTCGGCGAAAGGCGTAATGATCGGCATAGTGATACCCGCAGACAAGTAGTGTTCTAGCCCCTCATGTAAGTCGCTCTCTGTCCCGTTGATACTCACCTCGTCCACCAACTCGTCCGAAACAAACTTTGCTCCCGCATCTCCACCGCCATGTGCAACAGCATTCGACATCTCTTCCCAGCCACTGCCCCAGATGGACGTCTGCTTCGCGATATCAGGCAGACGGGAAAGATAAAGGGCGATCAGAGGACGAAGACGGTTCCGAGTTTCTTGCTTTGATTCGCCTATGCATGTGACCAGCATCATTCCGACATCCCAATGATCGAGATGTCGGCCAGCCTTGGCTGCGCCAGTTTGCAACAGCTTCATCGTCCGCTTCACATAATCTTCGCCAAGAAAGGCATTCAGCAGCACGCCATCTGCGATCTCTCCACTGAGTTCGCACGATTTTGGACCGGTTGCACCGATGTATATCGGGATCTCTTCACGTATCGGTTGGAAGTCCAATTCCGCGTCTTCGAGAATTACATGGCTCCCCTCGTAGGAGACATGTCGCCCAAATCCCTTCCAAACAGCTCTGCAACCTTCTACGTACTCGCGAAGAACGGAGAGCGGCCTTTCGTAATCGATTCCTTGTGCCTTGATCAGGAGACGTGAACCCGCACCGAGACCTAGAACGACTCGACCGCCAGTTAATTCATCCAGCGTCGCAAAAGTTGTCGCCAGGAGCAGCGGACTGCGCGTGAAAATCGGTACGACACAAGGCCCTATGCGAATGCGTTCAGTCACAGCACCCGCCGCAGCGCATACGCTCACGCCATCGCGTGAGAAATTATGCTCGGCGAACCAAATCGAGTCGTACCCAAGATCCTCGGCGCGCCGAGCAATATCCAATGACTCCTTCACAGGTAGGTTGTTCAGCAAACCAAAGGCGATCTTCACGTCATGACCTCCACAACATCGGTTCGGCGTAACTGATGCCATCTGAGTTGACGACCACACCTCGTCCGTGCCCCCATCTGTGACGCATCTTCCTCCTCTACAGTTCTGCGATCAGCGCGTTTCTGATGGAAGAGACTTCCATACCTTCCCAGTGCAGAGTGCCCTCCTCCTCCCTGGACACGAACCCAGGTCAGTAACTTATTGGCGCTTTGTCGGAGGAATTTTCGCTCAAAGTGAAGCGGTTGCTTAAGCGGACGACCGTATCTGTGGCAGCTTGGACCTCAGCTAGCGTGAGACGAGGATGATGTTCTCGGATCAGTACTCCTTCCTGCGTGATGTCCATGACCGCAAGATCCGAATAGACACGTCGGACGCATCCCTTGCCCGTTAGTGGATAACTGCATTTCTCGACAATCTTCGGCCGACCCAATTTGTCCTGGTGATGCATCATCACCCACACGTGCCTCGAACCAACGACAAGATCCATGGCTCCGCCGACGCTCCCAAGTCTTTCGTTGGCTACCATCCAACTTGCCAAATCGCCATGTTCTGATACCTGATATGCCCCTAGCACGGCGACATCGAGACGTCCGCCTCTGACGACCGCGAACGAATCCGCTTGGTTAACGATCGCGGCGCCTAAACGAAGGGTGACCAACGATTTACCTGCATCAATCACGTTGGGATCCTCTGCACCGGGTAACGGAGGCGGTCCCATTCCGAGGATCCCGTTCTCGCTATGCAGAACGACATCCGGACGGTCAGCGACGTACCTCGCTACTCTCGTCGGCAAACCGATGCCGAGATTCACAACCGAGTTAACAGGAAGATCGTGGGCCACTAGGCGCGCCATTTCTTCCGCAGACCAACCCCGTGTCGAGCTCACTGTGCCGCCTGAAATACTCTGTCCACGAACACTCCTGGAGTGTGAATGTCGTCCGGATCGAGTTCTCCCGTCTCGACGATTTGCTCTGCTTCAACGATCGTCATTGACGCGGCCATCGCCATGAGAGGATTGAAGTTTCGAGCAGTCCGGTAGTAGCGGAGGTTGCCCACACGGTCCGCAACGGCCGCCTTGACCAGTGCGACATCACCCCGCAGCGGCTTCTCCAGGAGATACTCCACATCGCCAAACTTCCGCAATTCCTTCCCTCTTGCGATTATCGTCCCCACGCCAGTCTGTACGTAAAAGGCTCCAAGTCCCGAAGCAGCAGCACGAATCCGCTCGGCAAGCGTTCCTTGCGGAACTAACTCGAGATCTACTTCACCCGCCTCATAAGCACGCTGAAAGTGATCATTACCGGATTGGGCTGGAAAGGACGCATACACACGACGCACCAGATGGGACTTAAACAGAAGAGCCAAGCCCCGGTCTCCAGTCCCGCAATTGTTCGACACGATGGTCAACTTGTTTGTGCCTCGAGCTGCTAGTGCCTCGAGTGCCGCGAAGGGCACACCAACGTCACCGAATCCGCCAACCAGCACGACACTTCCATCAGCGATGTCCGCAACTGCTTCCTGTGCCGATTTACTGATCTTGTCAAACATCGTCGTCGACGAACCGCTTCACGTGGCCATCCAATCCCCGCCGTCTCTCAATGAACAAGATCCACGGGATGAGCGAATCAGAGAGTCGTGCCTTCACTTACCTTTCCCTTCGATCACTGCATGTCGACTTCACTACTCCCGGATAGCGCCAAAAGCAGCCATCCGGGAGTAGCTCAGCCTCTCGTGACTTACCCGGTGGGTGCGGGTCCCGCCTTCGACAGCTGTGAGACGCTCTTTCCCGTGGCCTTGGAAAGGAACGAAAGGTCGACGATACCCGGAATGCTCGCGCTCGCATCAGTCGTCGTGAACCCCAACGCAGGACCGTATCTTGCAACGATCTCCGCTCCTTTGACATAAACGTTGTATGTCAGTGCCGTGCGGGATATCGCCTTGGCGATCAATGCTTTGCTTGTACCAGTGACTGTGGCCGCAATTGACGCCCACTTCGCCGGATTCGCGTTGAAGTAATTCACTGCCGCCGCGTACGCCTTCAAGAAGTTCACCATTAGCGTCTTCTGCTTATAAATGTGCGAATTCGCAAGCAACACTCCGTTTGCTGCACCAACTGAAGTTGCAGTATTCAGATTCAATGAGGACGAATAGTGTGCAGATCCGTCAGCAACCGCATCATCGGTGACGGGTGACCAATAACCGAGGACTTGGCACGTTCCATCTTTCAAAGCCTCGAGTGCTGTGGTCGTCACAAATCCAATCGAGGAAATGACTGGGTGAGAAACATGATGTTGCTCGAGGGCTATTTCCACCATGACGGCGACCCCCGTACCTTCAGGGAGACAAACGGTCTTGCCCGAGAGGCCCGTCCAGCTGGTGACGTTTAGACCATTCCTGATGACGATGTTCTGTGCGCCGTTCGAATAGCCGGCCACGATCTTTAGCGGCAGATGGTCAGCGGCAACGGTCGCCATCTCAGGAATCCCAAGAACTCCCAAGTCGACACTGCCATTTTCGACAGCTGTCAACGATTCGTCGTACGACGAAATCTCAACGCATTGCGGGTCGATGCCGTACTTCTTTGCAAACGGTGCCAGATCCCACAGAGCCGGCTCTGACAACTCGCGGTCACAAGCCATCTTGACGACGGTGGGATCAGCTCGGTGAGTCGCGAAGCGTCGCACTGTTGCACCGTTAGCCTCACCGATCGCGAAGACTGAAGTCGTCGCGAGCACCAATGCCACGGCGCCTGCTCGGTACAAACGCGCCCGGTAAGCAAAGCTTGGTTGATTCCTCATTGCTCTTCCCCCTTTTCGGTCATAACTACGTTTTGCTCTCCTTCCAGCTCTTTCATGACGACGCGGCGATATTCGTTGAATGTGTCTGACGTGACGTCTCGCGGGCGTGGAAGGTCGACTTCCAGGATGCGTTTAATCGAACTCGGACGCCCCGACATGATCACCACGCGATCGCCCAAGAAGAGCGCTTCTTCGACATTGTGCGTGACGAAAACAACGGTCTTCTGGTGCACTTGCCAGATGCGCTCGACCTCTGTTTGCAACACGCTTCGAGTCAATGCATCGAGCGCCGCGAATGGCTCGTCCATCAACAGTATGCGGGGATTGTTGGCCAATACCCGAATGAGAGCTACCCGTTGTCGCATCCCTCCTGACAGTTCATGCGGATATCGCTTGCCGAAGTCCTCGAGCCCAACTCGTTCCAACCACTCGATCGCGCGATGCTTGCCCTCAGATCGCGATGCTCCGCATTCGATGAGGCCAAAGGCGACGTTCTGCACGACACGGAGCCACGGAAATAGTGCGTAGTCTTGGAAGACGACGCCGCGATCGGGACCAGGTCCAGTTATTGGTCGATCATCGACAAGAATCTGCCCCGCGCTCTGTTTCTCGAACCCAGCCACAATGTTGAGAAATGTCGTCTTGCCGCACCCGCTCGGACCGACAATTGTCGTGAATTCACCCGCCCGGATGTCGAGGTCAAAGCGTCCAAGCGCGACAATCTCCGACTTGGACGAACGGTCGTAGTAGACCTTCCGTAGGCGATCGCAGACGATTCGGCCCTGTGCCCCATTGGCTCCGACGATCGCGTCGGTCACTCTCGCACCAATCCTTTCTGCCAACGCAATAGCGGACGCGCCGCGAGCAGCAGCAATTGGTCTGACAGCCAGCCCAGGACACCGAGGCTGATAATCGCCGCAACGATCAAGTCCATGCGCAGGAACTCATATGCCCCCCAGATCGCGAAGCCAAGGCCGCCTCGAACTGCCAAAATCTCCGCAACGATGACCATCACCCATGCGATACCGAGAGAGAGTCGCAACCCGGTAACGATGGAAGGCAGAGCCGACGGAATAACAACACGCCATAGCAAACGGTGGCGCTTGGTGCCAAGCATCAATGCCGCACGTTCGAGCACCTTTCCTGTCTGGCGGGCCCCAGCCGTCGTGTTGACGACTGCAGGAAAAAAGCAGCCCATGGCGATCAGGAACACTGCTGCCGTTTCTTGGATGCCAAAGATGATCGCCGCGAAAGGAAGCCACGCCGTCATTGGGATTGGCCGGAGGGCTTGAATGATGGGATCGAAGAAGTCAGAAGCGACCTTGTGCCAGCCGATCAAGATCCCTAGAAGAACGCCAGCGACACCACCAATAGCGAAGCCGGCGTAAACGCGAGCGAGACTCAGACCACAGAACTCGAAGTAGGTCCCCGACACCCAGCTAATGGAATTTTGGCGTCCAAATGCCCAGATCCTCCATCCATGTAGCACCGCCGCGGGTGAAGGCAAAAATGCGGATACAACAAGGTGGTAGTTTGTTACTAACCACCATGTAAGCAGTATCGCAACCGGCAGTACGAGTCCGCGAAGGCGCGAGCTTCTTACAAGTCGCCCAATCATCCTCTGGCGTACGACAGTCAATTCCGGACCAAGCTCCGCGGCCGTCTGAGTCTGAATTGCGCTCGTTGCGGTAGCTTGTGCTTCACTTGCAAAATCGATGGACATGTCTCTCTGCTTTCACACCGCGTGTCTCATACAGCACTGCTTTCAAACTGAACCGCCGCCGCGTGTTTTGTGGTGCGCAAAAATTGGCCAGGAGCGGCGATGACGTTTCCTTCCTCGCAGACCACTTGGCCTCGCAGAATCGTGTACGCGGGCCACCCACGAAGCTCGCGTCCATCAAATGGGCTATAGCCAGCATTACTGCGCATGGTGCGACCGTCCACCTTCTTGATCACGTCTGGATCGACAAGGAGGAGATCAGCTTGTGAACCGACCGCTATCACGCCTTTTCGAGGGAACAAGCCGAAGCGTTTAGCCGCGTTCGTGGACACCAACGCGGCGAGTTGCCCTCGACTCAAGCGCCCCGTGAGCACACCGGCTGTATAGAGCACAGGAAACAGGGTCTCGAGCCCAGGCATGCCGAACGGCACGCCGAAAATGCCCTCTCGCTCGAGGATCTCACGCTTGGCCTCAGCCGAGTGACCGGAGTGATCACTTCCGATAATCGTCACTTGGCCGGCGCTCACTGCTTCCCAGAGCGCGGCCTGGTGTTCTGGCGGTCGAAGCACCGGAGCAAACTTCGCCAGCGGTCCTAATCGCATTAGGTCTTCAGTGCCGAGCTCGAGATACTGTGGGCAGGTTTCAAGGGACACGTCTTGTCCTCGATCCCGAAGACTCGTTGCCGCAGCTACTCCTTGCGCGGTGGAAAGATGTACAAGGTGCAACGAGCATCGCGTTGCCGCCGCCCAGAGTCCCACTTGAGCAACAGACACCGACTCCAGATTCTCGGGTCGCGCTGCCAGGTAGTCTTGGATCGCGGCCCTGTCTCCGAGCGAACGACGACCTAGCTTGTCAAGCCATCCCGCAGTCGTTCCATCCTCACAGTGAACTAACATCAGACTGTTCGTCTGCGCGACGCGTTCGACGGCATCGATGGCAAGTTGTCCTTCGAACATAAATCCTCGCTCGGGATACGCAAGAAACATCTTGAACGATCCCACCCCAACTTCCACCAGTTCTGGAATTGAGTCCAAGCTCGAAGCGTGGGGCCAGAGGATGTAATGAAGTCCAAAGTCAACCGGAACCGGCTGTGCGCTTTCGATTATCGGAAGCACAGCCTTGCGACCTGTCACCTGAGGGGGAGCGAGGACGAACGCAATTACTGAGGTCGCACCGCCGCGCGCTGCTGCCTCCGCCATATCAACGAAGTTGTCGCCTGGAACCGCGGACTCGTCATTGCGAAAGTGCACGTGCGGGTCAACGAGGCCGGGGTACGCCTCTCTGCCTTCACCAGCGATTGTCCGATGCGCAGAACCACCCTGACCCGCGGGGCTAATGCTCGTAATCTGACCGTCGTTCACTTCAATATCTGCCCACTTCTCGCCCGAGGGCAGGACAGCTCTCACGTCACGAATAATGAGGTCAGCGCTCAAGCTGCCGTGTCCTCTCCCGCCGCGGAGAGAGCCTGCTCGAGCTGATCGAAGTGCTCTTCCTTATGAGCTGTGCTCAAAACGATCATGCCGCGAGGAGCGATGAAAATCCCTTGCTTGAGTAGTCTGCGTTGTATCGCAGCGACGCGGCCTCGATCGCTCGATCGCACATCGCGCCAGCACTTCGGTGCAGTCGATGTACCGTGGATGTTCATCATCGAGCCATAGCCCGTCACTGAGAGTCCGAACGGACTGACGACGCGCTGCAAGCGACTCCTCAACGAATCTCCGCGCTCATCCAAGGCAGCTCCGACCTTCTCGTCATAGTGATGAAGCGTGGCGAGACCAGCAGCCATCGTCATCGGATTGCCGTTGAATGTTCCGGCGTGATGAACGCGATTCGGAGATGGTGGAGCCAAACCACTCATGATCCGCTCAGGACCTACCACTGCGCCGACGGGCAAACCGCCACCAATAATCTTGCCGAGAGTTGTTAGATCGGGTGTCAGTCCCCACTCCGACTGGAGCCCATGGGCGCCGTGACGGAATGTCATCACCTCATCGAAAATAAGCAAAAATCCGTGATGTTTGGCCAGTTCGCGACATCGTTTGAGCAAATCTGGCGCTGGTAGCAACATCCCAGCAGAACCTTGCATCGGTTCAACGATCAGCGCTGCCCAGTGGTCTCCTTCAACAGCTGCAATTCTTTCGAGGGCAGATACATCGTCATACGGAAGAACATCTGTCAGATTGAATCCCTCGCTACCTGGCTCTGCCACAGGATCCGGTGCTTCGCGTCGGCCACCATCCTCCGGCTTCACCGACACTTTCACAAGATCATGTGAGCCGTGATATCCGCCCTCGAATTTCGCAATTCGAAGCCTGCCAGTGGCGAAGCGCGCCAGTTGTAGCGCGATCATGATTGCCTCGGTGCCCGAATTGGTGAAGCGCACCATCTCGACGCTGTCCAAACGACTCACTAGCTCAAGTGCGAGTTCAGCCTCCAGTGCCGTCGGAGCGCCAAATGCACTGCCCGACAGGGCTTGGTCTCGGATCGCGACAGTCGTGTCAGGGTGTGCGTGTCCATGGATGAGGGACGTGTAGTTGTTTACGAAGTCAACGAATCGGACACCTGAAGGATCGAAGAGGTACGGCCCCTCGCCGCGGCTGGCGAATAACGGCGGATCTTGATAAAGCTGATCCCGAGACACTCCTCCCGGAATAACTCGACGTGCAACCTCCCACGCGCGCACCGATGCGTCGAGCTGACTACTCCTAGTCAACGCGCCTGTCCATGCCGTTGCGCGTTTCCGACGACAGCGAGCCCCGTCGGCTCAACTAAAGCGTCGTAGGCGTCGGGCCGTCGGTTTTCGAAGAAGCCCCAGAGATCACGCAAATCCCTGACACGGTCCTGCGAGATTTGTGCTTTTAGGAGCTCAGGCTTCGAATCCGAAGCGCGAGCAATAAGTTCACCAGTGGGATCGATCACCACGGAGGATCCGAAATAAGTCCGATTGGGAGCGCCACCTTCTTCAACCCCGACCCGATTAACTCCCGCGACGTAGTAGCAATTCGCGATCGCGTGACCTGTCAGTTCAGCTTCCCACACCTTTCTGATCCACTTTCGATAGGTCGCAGTTGGCACAAACACAATGTCGGCGCCTTGAAGACCTAGAGCCCTCGCTGCTTCGGGAAAATGCCGGTCGTAGCAAATAAGAACGCCAACACGAAGCCCGGCGACTTCGAACACTGGAAAGCCAAGGTCACCCGGAGTGAAGTAGTACTGCTCATCGGCTGGAGTTTCACTCGAGTCGACGACACGTCGAATCGCCGGAATGCTCATTTTTCGATACTTGCCGACTATCGCTCCCGACTCGTCGATCACTAGTGCAGAGTTGAAGAGCTTCCCTTCCGGAGTGCGCTCGTAGAAGGGGAAGATCACCGCAACTTTCTCCCGTTGTGCCGCGTCGCGAACGCGGGTAACGGATTCACCATCTTCTGGCTCCGCGAGATCGCGAAATTTCGGCGAGTTCTCGAAACAGAAGTAGACGGTCGTCGACAGTTCGTGGAGGCACAAGATTTCAATGCCCTCTCCACTCGCCTGATGCATCAATTCTTCAATCGTGTGCAGATTGTGCGAGCGATCAAATTTCGCCGTGAACTGTCCCAATCCGACGGTGGTCACGCGTCCCCCGCTTCCCGCTGCACGAGTTCCACGAGGCTACTCCTGCGAGCGCGGTTCGTCAAGATATTCGAATGTCATTCCGAATATTGGAATGACTATAAGGCGTCCGCTAGCATCACTGCTATGAACGTGGATAAGCGGACCTTCTCCGCGTCACTTGTGAAAGGACTCGTCATCCTGAACGCGTTCGGCCAAACGAGGCAACCCCTCGGCATCGCGGAGCTGGCTGACTTGCTCCAGATGAAAGCGAGCACGGTTCATCGGTACGTGAGCACCCTCAAGGAGCTCGGCTATCTGGAACAGAATCTCACGACGAAGAAGTACCACCTGCACTTCAGAGCGATCGATCTAGGGCTAGCGGCAATCACTTCGCTCGATTTCCGAGAAGTTGCTCGTCCTCATTTGCAAGAGCTGTGCCGCTCTCTCGGACTCACGACGAACATGACGGTGTTGGACGGCCCTGAGATCGTCTACGTCGAACGCATCCTTGGGCAGAAGAGCCTCGATCTCAATCTTCACATCGGATCAAGACAGCCTGCATATTGCACGTCGATGGGAAAGGTGCTTATCGCGGCCCTCGATTCGCAGGATCTCGACGACGTCCTTCAACGCACTGACTTCGTGAAGCGAGGTCCCAACACAATCACAAGCCCAGAGCGTCTTCGAAAAGCACTAGCAACTGTGCGCCGACTCGGTTACGCGATTAACGACGAGGAGTTAGCTCCGGGATTGCGATCTGTTGCAGCTCCTCTTTTGAATGCGAGCAATGACACCGTCGCGGCCATCAACGTCAACGCACCCTTCGACAAGCGAGCCGAACTCATCGCGACGCTTGTGCCTCATGTTCTTGACGCTGCCCGCACCATATCTCGACTCTTGGGAAACGTCTCCGCGGACGGTTCCCAATCGCCAATCACCTCGTGACAATTGGACTCGACAAGGAGAAGCTGAAAGCAAATCGTCGCTTGACGGTGCTCACCGAGGTCGAGTGAACGGCGCCTTCAGCGCGTGGGGAGGAGGCAGTGATGAGAGAGGCCGAACAACACGGCTCCCGGATCGCCATCGTCTCAGGTGGCTCTCGCGGCATCGGTCGCCGGGTGGTGGAGGAGCTGGCCGGCGAGGGACTCGACGTGGTGATCCTCTACGCCTCCAACGAGGCCGGGGCCCGAAGCGTCGTCGTAGCGGCCGAGGCAAAGGGCGTCCGGGCGATGGCCAGTCAGGCCGACGTGGCCGACGAGGAGGCCGTCGCCAGCATCTTCGAGGCGACACAACGCACCTTCGGAGGCGTGGACGTCGTGGTGAACGCCGCCGGCGTCATGTCGCTCTCGTCCCTGGTCGACTTCGACCTTTCCGTACTCGATCGGATGTTGCGCACTAACATCCGGGGCACGTTCGTGATGAACCAGCAAGCGGCGCGGCGGATCCGTCCGCGCGGTGCCATAGTCAACTTCTCTTCGTCGGTGATCGGGCGAGTCCTGCCGAGCTACAGCGGCTACGCCGCTAGCAAGGCGGCCGTCGAGGCGATGACGTTCATCCTCGCCCATGAGCTGCGCGGTAGGGACGTCACAGTAAACGCTGTAGCACCCGGCCCGACCGACACGGACATGTTTATGGAGGGAAAAGACGAGGAAACCCGCTACCGGTTCGCCAACGCCGTCCCCCTCGAACGCCTGGGCACCCCAGTTGACATCGCAGCCGTTGTCACCTTTCTTACCAGCCCGTCTGGACATTGGATCAACGGTCAGACCATCCGAGTGAACGGCGGGATTATCTGAAAGGAACGTTCGATGCCCAAGGCATCGTCGCCGCCACCACATCGAACGGGTTTGGTAGCCATGAGCGTGCGCGTCCTCGCGGGCGCCGGCGCTCATCTGCAAATCAGCGGCAAGACCGCGAAACTCGCCGCAACGTTCTCGGTGAAAAAGGATGCAACGGACTGAAGTCGACGGTTCCGATCCACCCGAAGCGAAGTGAATGTAGTTCAGATCCCCTGGCAACACTTCAGCCAGTCGGTCCGCGAGTTCGATAGCTGGTCAATTCAAAAAGGTGTTCGCGACTGAGAAGGGAACGCGCCGCGCCTGACGCTCGAGGGCTTCTACGATCTCATTACGACCGTAGCCAAGGTTCACAACTGCTATTTTCGGTATCGCGTCAAGGTGTTGATGACCAGAGGTGTCCTACACGTACACGCCTTCGCCGCGATCAAGTACCGGGTACTCCCGGCTTGGATCTAACAGCATGAGATGCGGCGCAAGCGATCGGGCGCTCATATGTACTCTCCTGTCATCTCGATGTGCCCCTCGACTAACACCCGAACGATTGCATCGCCTGCTTTACTAGTCGAGGCCATTCCCCCCAGATCACGCGTGCGCGTGGCTGGATCGCGCACCGAATATGCGATCGCACGCCTCACCTGATCCCCCCAGTCGCTGTGGCCGAGATGGTCGAGCATCATCGCAGCGCTCCAGATAGAGCCCACCGGATTGGCAATTCCCTTGCCTGCGATGTCAGGCGCGGATCCGTGTATGGGCTCAAACATCGAGGGAAATCTCCGCTCGGGATTCAAATTCGCGCTCGGCGCAAGTCCCATGCCACCCATGAGCGCTGCGCCGAGGTCCGTCAGAATATCGGCGTACAGGTTCGAAGCGACTACAACCTCGAACCGTCGTGGCGAACTGACCATGAACATCGCAGCGGCGTCGACGAGAAGTTCATGTGATTCAATATCGGGATACTCGCAAGCGACGCGCTGAAATGTCTCATCCCACATTGCCCCAGAATACTGAAGCGCATTGCCCTTACTTACGCTCGTGACACTTCGCTGAGTTCTGCGCGCGAGGTCAAAAGTCCACCGAATCACACGCTCAGTTCCGTGCCGCGAAAAGGCCGCAGTTTGAAGTGCGACCTCACGTTCTGAACCGGCATAGAGGCGGTCGCCCATCCCTATGTACTCTCCCTCGGTGTTCTCCCGCACGAAGATCATGTCGACGTCGGCCGGCGAAGTGTTGCGAAGAGGCGACTCGATCCCTGGGAGAAGACGAATTGGACGTAGGTTTACGAATTGATCAAAGTTGGAGCGAATCCGAAAGAGCAGTTGCCTCAATGTGATGTAGTCCTTGACGAGAGGTGAACCGACAGCACCGAAGAGAATTGCATCAAACCGAGACAGCGCCTCGAGACCGTCCTCCGGCATCATCTTGCCGTGCTCTACGTAGAAGTTGGTACCCCAAGGAAATGAATCGAACTCGAACTGAAGGTTCGGATCGAGGTCTGCGATGGCGCGCAGGACCCTCTGTGCTTGCTCCACGACCTCGGGTCCGACGCCGTCGCCGGGTATCACCGCGATCGCTGTCATACGCCGTCAAGTAGAGAACGGTGAGTCATTACTGGTTCTTGCTTTCAATCGCGTTTGGGCGTCGAATTCATACTCAGCTTCATAGCTGAGGCAACAATTGTGAATCCTTGCTGAGGAGGCAGGCAAGCGCCACGCCGCAGAAGGTTCTATGACCAGCCTCAGGTGGCGGAGAATGGGATGCATAGATCGCCTGATATCTCGCTCCTGTACTGTCACCACTTGAGTGGCGGCGTCTCGAATGATTTGAAAGTTCAGGAGAATCCCATGGTTGCGCGTGGTGGTTAGGCACCTTCCCGGACGAACGTGTGATCTTGTCCGGTCATAATGCTGACCTCGCGGCGAGCTTTGGACGCGCGACGCGCGACTGGGGACGAATGCTCTTCGGGGTGACGGTCTCGGCGTATTCGTCGGCAGCAGACCGTTGGGACCTGGACGGTCACCGTGGGGGTCTCGTTGCCGTCGGTGTCGGCAACCCACCGATAGGCCGGGGCGGTCATCTCATCGTTGTCGATGACCCGATCAAATCCGCCGAAGAATCGGAAGATCGGCGAGGCGCTCGGAGTGGGAGCCTCGACTGTGCAGGCGCATCTCTCTAGGGCGGAGTGAGTGCGATGGCTACCTCGTTCGAGACGTGGCGACGTGCCGATGAAGAGTGGACGGATGAAGACAAAGATCTGATCTGGCGCGTCTACCAATGCGATGGTGCAGTTAATGGCCGAACGGGGCAAGTATCAAATCAGGGCACGTAGGGCCGTAACCCCAAGAAGACCTCTTCGACCAACTTGGCGAGTTCCCTGAGCTGACGAGCGCGCCGACGGACGGACTCCTCGTCCGCTAAGCCGTTGATGGCCTCCAGTACCAGCGCGCTACCAGTTCCCTCTTTGGGTAAAGCGCAGTTGGCTATTCGACTAACGAGGCTGAAATCCCACGATTCACTGCCGTCGAGGAGCATCCGCGTCATGTCGTCAGCATCTTTCCTGCCCGGCAGGGTGTCCGGTCTGTCAAGGCGGGCGGCCGCTTTAGCTACGAGAAGGGCTTCCTTGGTGAGGGTGGGATAGCCCTCGATGTCCAAACGATGCGCTACGAGATGTTCGACCGGTAGTTGCAGTCGCGTGCCGAGTCGCGAGCGATATGTGACGTACACATCGAGATGGATCCCGTCATATTCCCCCCGCCACTTCTCGGTACCAAAGTTGTAGTTATCGGTGAGATTCAGGGCGACCTTCATGTCGTTAAGACATGCGGCGTCCACGATGAGGTCGATGTCGTGGCTACGAGCTGCCTTCGTGTGCAGCCACGACGCCCATCCCCCTATGAGAATCGCATTGGGATACGAGGCATGAACGTCTAGATAGATCGCCCACGAACGCTCGGTGTCCGCGAGGGGGTAGTACTCCTCATGCGGCACTCGCCACCTCAAGGCGTTCATTCATGCGATGTAGGAATCGCTGAGATTGCCAGCCCGCGGTCACAAACAAATCGACATACAACTGCGGCAAGCTGGCGATCGTTCCGTAGTCGGCTAGGAATGGATCAGGCTCAAGGACCACAAGGTCAGGTTCCCCCAGCTTGTCCGGGACGCGAGCAAGGATCGCCTTTGGGGCGCCGTGATAGCAGTACACGGTTGAGTAGTCGGCCACGTCGTTGCGGTATCGCCGTGCGTAGGCCGCGGCACCGGTCACTACGGCATTGTCGGGAAGACAATCTTGGATCTCTCGCACCGAGAGCCCGGTATGAATTTTCCACGGGTTGTCATGTGCGAGTCGGCGGGTACCCGCCCAGTGGAGCAGTAGTCGCATGGGGTCGCGAGTCACCAGGCCGCTACGAACGGTGTCAACGGCCCCTATCTCGCGGGGGACGATGAGAGCACGGTGAACGGTCGAAAGAGCGAACCCGAACCGCTCAGAAAGTTCGGTTACCGAACTACGGCGGTTCTCGTTTTCAATGGCCTCCACGAGTAGGTGACGCCAGACAATTTCAGTCCTCGAAAGCATGTGAACAGCATATTTCACCTTTTAGCGAAATGTCAAGCTAGATCGTTCATAAAGCGGCTTGAACAGGCACTTTCATGTTTTAGCGAAATTCCCATGTCAGACTGAAAATGGGCAGGTCAAGCCGGGTTGACATGAGTACGTGCAGTGATATGCTATCGATATGGCAGCACGGAGGCGCAGCTCAGTCGAGAAGACTCCCTGTTCGGACAGCCAAATGACCTTCTCCAAATTCATGGAGAGGTTTCCAGACGACGACGTTTGCCTCGATTACCTCAAGGCGAAGTTCTACCCAGACGGCTCGGCCTGTCCCGAGTGCGGCAAGGTCACGAAATTCCACCGGCTCAAGGGCCGCGCGGCGTACTCGTGCCAATACTGCCGACACCAGGTCTACCCGACCTCTGGGACGATCTTCCAAAAGAGCACGACGAGCCTCCAGCTCTGGTTTTGGGCGATTTTCCTAATGTCCTCGACTCGATGCGGCATTTCCGCGAAGCAGCTTGAGCGCGAGATCGGAGTGAGCTATCCAACCGCTCACCGCATGTTCAAGCAGATTCGCTCGCTCTTGTCGGACAGCGATGAGCAGCTCACTGGCGAAGTCGAGATGGACGAGACGCTCGTCGGCGGCGACGCACACAATTGGGAGAAAGCCGCTTGGAGCAGTCTGCCCACCTCGACTGAGCGGCGTCGGGCATCGCAACTCTGGGTTGAGGAAAACAAGACCACCGTGTTTGCGATGGTTGAGCGCGGTGGTCGCGTTCGCGGCCGCGTTGTGCCTGACCGGAGCGAAGCGACCATCGGCCCCCACGCCGCGAAGCACGTCCTACCGGCAGCGATGGTCTACACGGATGAGTTTCCGATGTACTCCAATATCGGCTGCAGGTTCGCGGGACATAAGCGGGTCAATCACTCTGCCCACGTCTACGTCGATGGGGACGCGACGACGAACACCATCGAGGGATTCTTCGGCTTGCTCAAGTCAGGCATCCGCGGCGTCTATCACTCGGTGAGCGAGAAATATTTGCAGTCGTACCTGGACGAATACAGTTTTCGATACAACCGCCGGGACGGAAGTGAGCCTATTTTTTGGGCGATCCTTGATCGGGTTGAGAAGGGCGATCTAGCCGTTCCGTAGCCTTGTCAAGGTCGGCCAAGAACTCGTCCTCCGTGTGTTCGGAGTCCTGCTTCTTCTGGACCTCTGGAGATGGCGGGTGCGGTCGCTTTTCGCTCATGGCCCCTCTTGGTGCCGCCTAGCGACGGCGAGCAGATACTGCCACCGGGTCCATGCCTCCTGGAACCGCTCTCGGGCCTCGGCCCTTGTGGCACCCGTTATTCCTATGCGTGGCCAGCGTCGGCCTGGGGTCACGGCCAGGAAGGCATCCCGTATCTCGATCACTTCAGGCTCCACTTGGAGATCAGCGGCCCCAGGATGGGCACCCTCGGCAACTGACGGTTCGGCTGTTGTAGTCATGGTTCCAGGGTACGCATTATATGTCCTCGTCACAAGCAACTTTTGTGAACCGTATCTTAGGTGTACCACAATAGCCAGCGATCCTCTATACTTATGTCAACCCAAGTCGTGGTACAGGAAGGACAGTCATGATCCAACGCAACGGAAACGCTCCTTATGCTCCCGCTGCGACCGTTCTCGAACTGATCGAGAGGTTTCGCAATCACGGCCTGACAGTGCCCTTCGATCTAGAAGTGATGCAAAAGGCCGGGGTGACCGAGAGCCTCGCACCCCGAGTGCTTCAGGCACTCAAGTTACTTGACCTCGTTGACGAATCCGGCCAGCCCACCCCCAACTTCATTGGCCTTCAGGAGGCTCCCTCGACTGAGTACCAAGAAACTCTGGCTCAGGTCGTGCGTACTGCGTACAGGGATGTCCTGGCCTTCACCAACCCCGCGACCGATTCGTTGGAGCTCGTTGAGGATGCCTTCCGGGGATACAGGCCACTCGGCCAACGGGCCCGCATGGTGTCCCTCTTTATGGGTCTGTGTCAGGCTGCCGGGATCGTGGAGGGTCCACCGAGACGCTCGACTAGCCGAACGCATCGTGCCCCTGGATCACCCTCCCCTGTGTTTAGGCGTGTTACGCCACCCCAGCGGTCGGTCCGCAACCCTCGACGAATGTCGGGGATAACTGGCCTGTCAACGGGGTTACCACCGGCCATAGTCGCACTCATCAACGACCTGCCCACGCGTGCGCAAGCGTGGACCGAGGCAGAACGCGCTACATTTCTTGCGGGCTTCCGCGCGACAGTGGAGATCTACTACCCTGTTGTTTCAGAGAAAGATCGGCGCCGCCAAGGGGAACTTCTTCCTGGACCGGCGCAGCAGGACTAGGACGTGCCTCGGGTCCAAACTGAGAATCAAGCGCCCTAGCAGACAGGCCCGGGGGTTTGATCAGCCCCCGGGCCCGCATCTGGATGGTGAAGCTGCAAGACGCAGTCCGCGAATTAGACCCGCTGGGACCGCTTAGCGGTTGGGGATTGTGCCCCCCGCCATCCGCAACCTTCCATCCAACACGGCATTTTAGCAGGTCAGAGGGGTCGCGTCAACTCATGTTACGTGCTTTGGATTGATACTTGCCCCGAACGGTTAACGTGCCCTCTCGGAGGCAATCCACCGAGTGCGTCGATTTGACAGACAGTGACATTGACGCGGCCTGAGCCGTGATATGCGAGGCCGACCACGAACGGCTAGGAAGCTCACTCGCCGAGTTAGCGACCCGACCGTGATGAGAATGAGCGAGGAAAGATAGGTGGCGAGCACCGCAACAGGAAGGCGAGTTCACATTTCCATCCCGCTCGGATATTGGGATTGGGCTGAAGACCGCCAGCGCGAGTGGGAGTTGTAGGTCGCTGCAACGGCGCAACAAGAACTCGCTGTGTCGGAGCAACCGGACGCGTCCGCCGTCAACGAAAGCGACAAGGACGAGAACTGACGGTTCATCGCTGGGCGGTGTCGCACCGATTAAGCCTTGCAGCAGATTGTGGAGGGTGTATATCAGGCCAGCTGACATCACCGCCGACCACCCCCATTCCCTCTGAGGAGCCTCGGACAATTCGAGCTCGTCTGGCAACCCTTTAGGAAGGGACCGATTTGCTTAGGAGGTCCCCTCTTTTGAGGTTGACGGTCTACGGGAACGCTGGGGCGTCAGTGACCGGTCAGTCAGTCGCAATACTCAGGCGAGAATTGTTTCAAGGAGATTTGGGATCGAGTCGAAGCCGGTGAGTCCTTTGGCACGACGCGCTGCATCGGGTCGCGTTCCTCTGTTCGACGAAGTAAGTCAAGTTCTCTTAGACGTGCGCGCAATCACCCACTTGATGCATATCAACTCGTATCGCAATGCGTTGAGACGCCTCTTGCAAATGTAGTGGACCCGAACTACACATGCGTTGCCAAGATCCGAAAGGATTTGCTACCCAACAAGCCGACAATGACCGACGCTCATGCTCGCATGAAGGAGATGAGTCGCCCTTACTCGAATAGTGCCTCTGTTCGTCGAGCGCGGCATTGATCCGAACATACGAACGGAGAAAACTCGAGACAGCAAGTGACTGGGCGCTCGCTTAGGGCATCCAGTATGGGGTTCAGCCGGTCAGTCGGATGCCCCGGACGACCACCGGCAAATAACGGTCATTGTCTTTAACGCGCTGGCGAAGTACGGCCGCCAGAACACAGCGAGTTCGTTCGGAGGCAAAGGAGGTTACTTACGAGCACCCGATGATGCCGTCAGCTTCAAGAGTCCTGACCTCTTCCTCTGAAAGCCCGATTTCCGCCCGCAGAACCATCTCCGTATCCTCGCCGAGCGCGGGTGAAGACTTCCACAGGCGCGCGGGATGCCGTGAGAATTTCAGAGGAAACCCAATAAAATTCGTCCTGCCAAGCGCTGGATGCTCGTATTCGTTCACCATATATCTCGACTGGACCTGCGGGTCCTCGTAGGCCTCCTTTAGACTGTATATAGGGCCAGCGGGACAACCCTTATCATTCAGTACGGTGATCCAGTGTTCACTGGATTCCCGTGAGAATTCCTGCTCGAGTGCAGCAATAAGAGTGTCAAGGTTGCTCATTCGCTGAGCATTCGTCAAGAAGAGAGGATTCTCGCTCAGATCTGGCCTTTCCAGCGCGGCGCATAATGCCTTCCAGGACTCCTCGTTGCCTGCCCCAAGCATGAAGTATCCATCCTTCGCTCGAACAGCTTGGTAGGGCGCGCGGTTTCTGTGCGCAGAGCCCTTGCCTTCAGGAATCACCCCTTCACTCCAAAGCTCAACGGATTCCCAAACCATGAGAGAGATCGCCGCGTCAAGAAGAGAGATGTCGAGAAACTGACCTTTGCGTTTCCCATTCGCACCATGCAAGGCAGCCACAACTCCGAGAGCACCGTATAATCCCGCTACAAGGTCGGCAATAGGAACTCCAATCTTTGTGATCGGTCCTCCTGGGTACCCGGTCACACTGACGAGGCCGCTCATGCCTTGAGCGATTAAGTCAAATCCACCCCGGTCTTTGTATGGACCAGACGCTCCGAACCCAGAGATGCTGCAATAAATCAACTTTGGGTTTATTTGGGATAGCGACTCGTAGTTCAGTCCGAGTCTTTGCATCACACCGGATCGAAAGTTCTCCACGAGAACATCGGCATTTCGACACAATTCACGTGCCAGATTCCTGCCCGCTTCTTCGCCAAGGTCAATGGCTACGCTGTATTTGTTTCGGTTAACGGCAGCGAAAGCATAGGACTCGCCATTACGAATTCGGCCAGTATTCCTTGTTCCGTCACCCGACCCCGGCCGCTCGATCTTAATCACTTTGGCGCCTAAATCCGCGAGAAGCATCGTGCAATATGGTCCAGATAGCACATGGGAAAAATCAATTACCGTCACACCGCTGAGCAGTCCGCTGGTTGGCTCCGACTGGTAGGAATCACCGGCCACCGAAATTCATCCACCTTTGGTCGAACGGAAGGTCGCTATCTCTGGCACCGAAACAAGAACAGCGCGGATCATGAGGGTGAAGTGGTTCTCTCGGACACCCGCTTGCCGGGGCTGCAGTCTGCCGCGCGCGAGTTTTGCAGAGATCGACGCAGTTCTCGAATGGAACCCGGAGCGTATTGAGCCATGGCCAACGCGTGCTCAAGGGCCTCGTCGAGGGTTTGGGCTGAGAACTGGGCGATCCCGAGTGCGAGCAGCTGGTTAGCGAGAAGTTCTCCCCCGCCAAACAGAACATAGCGTGCCATTGGTTGGCCTAACTCGTATGAAAGGCGGCGCACCAGGCCATCCGAAAGCGGATACCCGTACACCGCTGCCGGGATTGAAAGCCTCGCACCGTCGTGGACAAGTCGTAGATCGCTCAACAGCGCGAGTATGGCCCCGGCACCTACTGCTGCTCCATTGAGCCATGCGACGATCGGAAGAGGTTGACGGTCCATAACTTTGTAGGCATGAAGGACGCCAAGCACATCATCGCAATTAATCGCGACGCGGCAGCACCCATACTCACGGCCGCCGATCTCGGTGTCGTCGGAGACGTCAACGAGATCCTGCCGCGCCTCATTGCCGCGCTCGCTCGCGTGAGCACGTGATCTGCGTCGCAAGCGACGCTCATGGCAACGATGCAAACCTTGTTTCAGACATCGCACTTTGATCCAAACGGATTGAGGTGATCGGTCAACAACGACTGTCGGGAGCAGATAACTTTCGCATCCGTGCTCGCATCTGACCTGGTCAGATGCGCATGTGCACACCGCTGAAGCCCGTGTACCTGGCAGTCAAGAGGTTCGGGGGTTCGAGTCCCCTCGCCTCCACCCAAAAATGCAAGTTCAGGGCCACCTCTTGACCGACAGGATCGACACCGAGAGTCTCACGGTCACGAGATGGTCACGGGCTGCTTGCGTCGATACGGGCCGCGACACGCTCCGCGGCGTCGCGATCAAGCTCGGTTGTGACGTGTGAGTAAACGTCCGCGGTCACGCGCATCGTTGAGTGACCCAACCGATCGGATACAACCTTCATCGGCACGTTGGAGCTGAGCGCGAGCGTTGCGGCTGAGTGTCTCAGGTCGTGGAGGTGGAGTGTCGGGAGACCCGCAGCCTTCGACAGCTCTTGGAAGCGACGACGCACCCATTCAGGACGAAGCGCCATCCGCACGAGCGAATACGAGGTCCTGATTCTCGTACGCTTCGCCCAGAGCGAGCCTCTTTTGTAATTCGGGCTGATTAACCTGCAGCCAACACGTTTGATTCAAGATTCAATCAATGACCGCATTGAGCTAACGCGCCGGAGGCGTTCGAGTGCCCGTGAAGCACAACCAATCTCCAGCCACGGTCTCCTCCACCACCGCCCGATGACGGGCAAATGGGAGCCGCGCGGCGGGCTGTCCGCCATCCTCGAGTACGTACCGGGAAGGAAGGCACAGACCGAACCCGGTAACCTCGCCGCCAACGAATTCCCGCTCGGTCCCTCTCCGGCCGTCCTCGCAGCCATCAGGTCGGCATCCCCAACTGCGCATCGCTACCCGGATCCTTTGGCCGACGAGCTTCGCGAGGTTCTCGCGGGCGAACTCGAAGTCGAGCGCGATCAGATCCTTGTCGGCAACGGATCGGACGAGCTCCTTTACCTCCTCATGTTGTCACTCGACCCGGCGACGACGAGGATCGCCATTGCTGATCCCCCGTACCAGCTGCACAGACTCGTGCCGCGCATCTTCGGGATCGAGACCGCCCCTGTTCCCTTGGTCGACTGGACGCACGACCTTGTGCGGTTCACCAAGGCCGACGCCGACGCCGCGATCATCTGCAATCCGCACAATCCGACGGGGACCTGCGTCTCGAGGAAGCAGATCGCCGCATGCGCTGCCGCGATTCCGACGACGCCTTTCGTCGTTGACGAGGCGTATATCGAGTTCGCCGACAACCCCGAATCGCTGAGCTGTATCCCGCTGACCCGAGATGGTCGGGTGTTGGTGATGCGTTCGCTTTCGAAGTCTCTTGCCATCGCCGGGCTGCGTGTCGGGTACCTCGTCGGGTCCACCGACCTCGTTGCACTGCTGCGGAAGATCCGCCCGCCGTTCTCGGTCAACTCACTCGCTCAGGTGGCGGCGTTAGCGGCGCTCCGCGACCGGGAGTACCGCAGTTTCGTCAGGGCCCATGTACAAGCGATGCGCGTAAAGCTCGTCGAGCTCCTCACGTCCTTCGGCTACGAGTCCATCCCCTCACAGGCGAATTTCGTCCTTATGAAGGCCCCAGACGAAGAGCGCTTCATTGCTCGACTCTTCGAATCCGGCATCAGCGTCCGCCCCGGCAGTCACCTCGGCGTTGAGGGCACGATGCGGGTGACGGTGCCGAGTGAAGAAGGACTCGCGCTCCTCGAGCGGGCGCTCAGCGCGATCGCACTCGATCCGCCGGCCGCTGGTCAGCCGTGAGCCCGATCGCGCGTCTCGGATGCTTTCAGGGGAGAGGGAGGGGGAACTCGGGCCGGGCGGTCCGCTGGGCTCCCTCGCTCACCGAGCACCGGCGGTGCGCAACGACCCGCCGACTTGACCCGGCTCGGCGCCGAGGAAGATGTCGCTCAGATCGGGGCGATCGAGCAGCTCTCTCGCAGGTCCTTCGATCCGGTTCGACCCACCGACGAGCACATAGCCCCAGTCGCAGACTTCGAGCGCCTCGCGCACGCGCTGTTCCACGAGGAGAACGGAGACGCCCGCCTCAGCGAGCCGCCCGACGTAGTCCTGAAGCACTCGGCGAGCGAGTTCTGGGGCGAGATTGGCGCTCGGTTCGTCAAGGATCAACAGGCGGGGGCGCATCATCAGCGTCCTTGCGATCGCCAGCATCTTTCGCTCGCCACCACTCAGGCGGCTAGAGATTCGATTGCGCATCTCCTTTAGGCGCGGGAACAGCTCGAGCACCTCTTCGATCCGGGATGCGAGCAAGTCTCGAGAGAGTCGGTAGCCGCCCATGTCGAGGTTCTCCTCGACCGTGAGCGTGTCAAAAATGTCGCGCACCTGGGGGACGTAGCCGACACCGAGCTGAGCGAGACGCTCGGAGCGCATCCGGGTGACGTCTTGCGCTTCGAAGGCCACCCTCCCCGCGCTCACCGTGATCTCGCCGATCACAGCCTTCAAAATGGTGCTCTTGCCGGCGCCGTTTGGCCCGACGATCGCCACCTTTTCTCCTTCTCCTACGGAAAGGCTGATCTCGCGGACGACCGGAGAGCCGACGTACCCGGCGGAAAGGCCCTCGACGACTAGGCGCGGCGTTGGCCGCGTCCCGTCAACCGAGGAGATAGGCATCTCGCACGTCCTGGCGATGGCGCAGTTCTGCCATAGTGCCGCGGGCGATCGTCCTGCCCTGCGCCATCACGACGACATGGTCGCACAGGCGCTCGACGACGCCGAGCGAGTGCTCGACCAACAACATGGTGAGCCCCTCTCGGCGCAGATCCTCGAGTGCCGACTGCATTCGTTGCACCATCGCCGGGGCGACGCCGGCAGTCGGCTCGTCGAGGAGGAGAAGGCGAGGGTGTGCCATCAGCGCACGCATAATCTCGGTGAGCCGCTTCTGACCACCGCTCAGGGTTCCCGCCCGGTCGTCCTCCTTCGCGCCGAGCTCGAAACGATCGAGCAACTCCCGAGCCCGCGCCACCGCCGAGCGTTCATCGGCGCGCCAGTAACGCTTGCCAAGCATGGCCTCGCGCAGACGCTCGCCGCACATTCCCTGCACCCCGACGAGCAAGTTCTCGAGCACCGTCAGCTGGTCGAACACTCCCGAGATCTGGAACGTGCGGACCACTCCACGACGCGCGACCCGATACATCGGCAGTCCGCCGATCTCGTTTCGGTCCAACGTGATCGATCCGCCGCTCGGGCGCAGGGCGCCGGCGATCATCGCCAACGCGGTCGACTTTCCTGCCCCGTTCGGTCCGATCAGACCGCAGATGCTCCCCTCATCCACCTCGAAAGTGGCGTCCTCGACGGCTCGCACGGTCCCGAAGTTGCGACGGAGCGCCTGCACGGCGAGAAGGGCGTTATCGCCGACAGCGACCCGGGTCTCGGTGCGTGGCTCGTTGCCGGTGCCAAGGGTCATGGAGGCGGGAACCGGCGACGGCGTTCCGGAACGACGCCACGCGGCCAGAACCAGAGGAAGATGAGCAGCAACAGACCGATCACGATCCACTGGAGTGAGCCGATCAGCTCGGGGCCACCGAACTGTGGAAGGAAACGAACCGCTTCGATAAACCCCACGGGCACCAACAGCGCGCCGACGAGCGCGCCGAAATTGTTGCCCGCCCCACCGATGACGATCGCCGCGAAGAACGAGAACGTTTCTGGGTACAGCCAGCTCGCCGGCGACCACGCCGAGATCGTCTCGACGAGGATTGCCCCGCTCACAGCGGCGAGCGCACCCCCGACTGCGTACGCGGAAAGACGCAGCGCGAAGACGTTCTTTCCGAGCGCGGCCGCAGCTTGTTCGTTGTCGCGCGACGCTCGTAGGAGCCGGCCGAACGGTGAATTCGTGACGCGGTGGACGAAGATGTACGCGATCGCCGCGATCCCGAGCGCGATGCCAGCGAACGCCCACTCGTAGTCGACGCCATACGGAGAGAGGTGCATCACCGAGGCAAGGGGCTTCGGGACGAGGGCGAGTCCGTTCGGCCCATTGACGAGACCGATGGCGTTCGTGGCGATGAGGGTCGCGATCAAAGAGACGACGAGCATCACGATCGCCTGGTAGTCCCGGCGCAATCGTCGCAGCGTGACGAGCCCGATCAACAATGCGAGCACCGCGCCTACCGCCGCAGCGACGAGGATCGGCAGCGGGAACGGAAGGTGTGCCCCCCCGACGTACTGCTGGAAGCCGTTGCGCTGAGCTGGGCCGAGCGTGAGCACCGCGGCCGTGTAGGCACCGGCCGCTTGGAAGATGATGAAGCAGAAGTTGAGGATTCCGGCCACGCCGAACTGCAAGTTGAGTCCCCAACAGGCAATGACATCGATGCCGGCGTAGGTCAGGATCGTCGAGAGGTAGTACTGCGTCGCCTGACTCATGTCACGACTTCCTTCTGCACAGCGATCTCAGAGAGGATCCCTTGCGGTCGCAGCAACAGCACCACGATGAGGATCACGAAAGCGACCAGCTCCTTGTACTCGGGGTTGATGACGACCGCCGAAAGTTCCGTCGCGAGGCCGATGACGAGTGCCCCGAGCATCGCGCCATACGGCTCGCCGATCCCCCCGAGTACGGCTGCGGCGAGGATCGGGATGATGAATTCGTCGCCGGTGTTGGCATTGAACGTCGCCACCTCGATGACGAGCGCAACTCCCCCGATTCCGCAAAGCAGGCCAGAAAGCGCCCAGACCGCGTCGATGACGCGGTCGGTGGCGATGCCGCAGTTGCGGGCGAGTGCCGGGTTCGTTGCCGTCGCCCGCATGGCGCGCCCGAGGCGAGTGTGCCGCAAGAGCACGTGGATGATGGCCATCGAGACAGCAGCGACAGCCATCATTCCGAGCTCGAGGCGGGTGAAAATCAGTGATCCCCACTGCACCGTGGGGGAGGGCGGGATGTTCAAACTGAAGTAGTTGGCGCCCCAGATCGCCTGGATCGTGTTCGACATCACCAGGCTGATGGCGATCGAGACGATGATCATTCCGAAAAGGCGCGTGCCTCGCCGGATGAACGGGGCGTAGACGAAACGATTGAGGAGCACCGAGAAGATCGCCCCGAACAGGGCGCCGAACAAGACCGCCCCCCATAATCCGAGGCCGTCCTGCGTGACGATGTAGGCGATGAAAGCCGAAGCCGTCATCGTGTCGCCGAAGGCGAGATTGAAAACGTTTGTTGCCCCGAATTGCAGGGTGAACCCCACCGAGGAGATCGCCAGTACCGACGCGGTGACAAGGCCAAAGCCAAATGCCGAGATGGCGATATTCACGGTGGGCTTCGGTCCCAGCTATCGATCGATCAGCTTCCGCTCAGTTTGGCGATATCGGCCGCAGTCACCACTCCGGCAATGTTGATCGCTCCCGGATTGACATAGGCGGCAATCTCAAACGCGCCAGTCGAGTTGTGGTACTTGTTGAAATCGATCTCGCCGCTCGCACCTACGTACTGGATCGCCTTGCCTTCAGCGAGCGCCTTGGCGCCGGCGGCGAACGAGTCGACGATTGTCTTGTGCGGACCGGGGTTAGTCACCGTGGTGATGAACTTGTTGTACGTGGCCCGCGACGTCGAGTGAGCCTTGATCATGGCGAGCGCCATGATGTTCACCGAGTCGTAGTAGCCCATCGCGTACGGATCGGTGTCGTACGTCTGCAGGTTGGGCTTCGACGCCGCCTTGGTGGCAAACAGCGCCGTGTCGAAGATCTTGTAGGCCGGGCCGCTTGGTGGTGCGTAGGGCTGCACCCCGACGAGGTACTGCTTGAGGAGCTTCGAGCCGACGGCGCGAGAGACGGCCTGGATCCAGGGCGCCTCGAGGGTGACCTCGCTCCCGACCACCGGCAGGAGCTTGCTGTGATCGAGTGAGGCGAGCTCACTCAAGAACGTGGCGGCGGTCGCTGGATCCTCTTCGGTGAAGATCACCTGCGGATGCGTTGCGAGCATTGACTCGATCTCAGTCCGATAGGACGTTGCGTCGAGCGCCACGCGCAGGTTGGAGACGACCTTTCCACCGAGTAGCTCGAAGGCGTGGACGAGCGTCGGGACGTTTGACTGCGAACCGACGTCGTTGCCGAATACGACGGCGGCGCGCGTGTAGCCCTTCTTGTGCGCCCAGATCGCCATGGCGTAGCCCTTGACGTCGTCGGCCGGGGATACCCGCCAGAAATACGTGTCGGTTGTTTTGTCGAAGGCCGCCTGGCCCGTGTCAGCGAACATCGGCACGTCGGCTCTGTTGAGGATCGGAACCGTGGCGAGTGCTTCGTCCGAGCTCGGGCCGATGACCCCCGCGAGCCCGCTCGTCGTGGCGATCATCTGCTCGGCGGCGGGCACCGCGTCGGCCGGGTCGCCGTGGGTGTCGAAGCCCTTGCAGGTCCCCGGATGGCCGAGGATCCCGCCGTCTTGGTTTATGAGCAAGACGGCCGCGTCGCAGGCGACGACCATTTCCGGGCCGAATGCTGCGTCGGGCCCCGAGAACGGGTTGAACTCGGCAAAGACGAGCGAGCTGCCCTTCGGCTTGTGGCTCGACGCCGCCCCGGCGCCAGGAACGACACTGAGCACAAGCGCCAAAGCGAGCGCGCCGGCGCCAATGGCGGACGGCCTGATCCTTATCTTGAACACGCGTCTCCCCCTTTGTTCGATCGAACTGAAAGACCGGACGGTTAGCTTGGCTCAACCGCTGAGCGGCAATTGATCGGGACGATAAAGACCCGGCGGAAGCGTTCGCAGTGGCCGCACGGACCGCACAGCCCGGAACGCGGTGACGGGGTACGAGTCGCCGAACCAGTCCCCGCTCACCAAGGCGGCGACCGTGGCGTCGCCTTGGACGCGCACCGTCGAGCCCTCGGTCAGGCCGTCCTTGTCCGGGTCGATGCAGAAAACGCCGAACATCTCGATCTCGACGCGCACCTGCCCCCCGGCGAGGCCAAGGGAGCGTTTGTGGAACCCGGCGATCGTCCCGGCTGCAACGTCCATTCCGCCGTGGTGGCGTTCTCTTTTCGACAGGTACGGTTCGTAGCTGTTCTCGATGCGGTCGAGCCCGAGCGATAGGGCGTCACCGATCAGGGCGACGGACTCATGAAGCGGGTTGTTGGGACTGTCTTTTGCCGCGTGCGCCGGACGACCGAGGCCGCATTCCTCGTGGACGCCGCGTCCCCAGTCGCGCATCTCGGCGATGCGCTGAGCGGAGACAAGGTCGATCCGCACGCAGCTATCGGCGACAGCAACGGGCAGGACGTCGAGGATAAAGCCGGGGTTCCAACCAGCGCCCACGATCCGGCCGCCGCCGTCGATCGCTCGCTGTTCGAGTTTCTCAGCCGCCGCCTCTCCGAGCGCCATCTTTGGGTGGATGAGTCCGGTGAGCGTGATGGCGTCCTTGCCGGCATCCATGATTCGGACGAGGTAGTCGGCAACGTGGGTGGGTTCGCCGAGTCCGCAGTAGAAGACAAGGTCGATGTCGGTGCGTTCGAGCAGCGAATCGAGACTGGAATCGATCGTCACGCCAAGCGATCCGGTGCCGGCGATTTCACCGAGGTCCTTGCCAATCTTGTCGGACGTTGTCGTCGCCGCGCCGACGACGACAACGTCCGCAGAGTCTCTGCAGGCTGAGACGATGCAGCGTCCGATCTTGCCCGTGCCGAAGATGCCCGCGCGTACCGGAGCGCGCCGATCTGGCGGTGTCAGCGAGAGCGTGTCGACGACCGGGAAGCGAGCTCCCGCCTGGCCGGACATCTCAAGCGGATTCGCGGGTGAGCTCAGCTTCCTGTATCAGTTTGTGCAGCACCGTGAGCCGTTCCTCGTCGAGAGGGAGGAGCGGACGGCGGGACTCCCCAGCCGGGAAGCCCATCTGTTCGAGTGCCGCCTTGTAGACCTGGATGAAGTCAGGACGCTCTTCCGGCCAGCCAAAGAAGTCGTTGTGCGACGTGATGTTCACCAACGGCAGCATTCGGTACCAAAGGCCGCGAGCATCATCCCAAGCTCGGTCGCGGATGAGGTTCCAGAGCGCTACCGCATGGCGCGGCATGAAGTTGGCGACACCGGCCACCCAGCCGTCGGCACCGGCGAGCATCGCTTCGAAGCTTCCGAAGTCCTCACCGTAGATGAGGGACGTCGACTCTGGCACGAGGGCGCGCAGATCATGGAGGCGCGACGGATCGCCGTGGGAATCCTTAATCATCCTGGCGGTTCCCTCGTTGGCGAGCGTGGCGAGCGCCGAGACACTCATTCCTACTCCCGACGCCCCTGGGTTGTTGTAAACGATTAGCGGAATGCTCACTGCGGTGGATAGCTCGCGAAAATAACTGAGTAGTTCGCGCTCCGGGGGACCCGAGTAATACGGGGCGACGCTCATGATCGCAGTCGCCCCGACGGACTCGGCGTACTTGGCCAGAGAAACGGCGGTCCGAGTCGAGGTGTGCATAACCCCCGCGAATACCGGAATCCGTCCAGCCACCCAATCCGTGAAATGGTCGAAGAGCTTGCGCCGCTCTTCGATCTCCAGAGTGGGGAATTCGCCGCAGGTTCCCGAAACGATGACCGCGTGCACGCCGGCGTCGATGATCCACTCCAAGTGCTCTTGCGTTCGCTTGTAATCGACCTCTCCGCCTCGATCGAAGCAGGTGACGTTCGCCGATATGACGCCAACTTCTGCGCCCATTCGTGCCCCCTCAGCTGAGGTGCTCGTCGTTACCGAACACTGGGTTGGATTCTCACACGTTATATATGTGGGTCCTAGCGACTAATGCATTATGCAGACAACTCGAGATCATTTTCAAAAGTGCTTAAGGGAAATCGAACGACTGGTTGGTGACCGCGTAGTTTGAACTCTGATCGAGCACGCGGCTCGCCCGGCACCGGCCCGGGCGCGGCTTGCCCTGCAGGCGCCAGTCCCCGGCCAGACCCGGCCCCCGCGTTAGCGTGGCGACTGGAGGTCAGTTCTTGGACATCGTCGTTGGTTTCATCCGCAGCGCCGAGGGTCGGGCAGCACTCGACCGCGGGATGGAGGAAGCGCGGCTGCGCGGTGCGCGCCTCATCATCGTCCACTCAAGGAAGGGAGTCCAACCGATCACGGGAAGCAGCGACGAGAGCGTTGAGGAAGCGATCGCCGACCGCGAGGAACTCGATCAGATCACCGAGAAGCTGGCTGCTGCAGGCATCGAGCACGACATCCAGGAGCGCGTGCTGGGTCATAAGCCGGCCGAGGACGTTGTCGGCGTAGCGAACGAGACGGGCGCGAATCTGATCGTTATTGGGCTGCGGCGACGTTCGCCGGTTGGCAAGCTCATCCTGGGCTCGAACGCCCAGGACATCCTGTTGCAGGCCGACTGCGCTGTCTTGGCCGTGAAACCCGGTCAACGCTAAAGCCAGGGCTCAATCCGCCAGTCGTAGATCGTGGACGTCGGCCCTCCGACACCGGATCTGAGCAGCGAAAACGCCTATGTGCACTACTCAGGGACCGATCTTCAGGAACGCCGTGCAATCCCCGTGCAATAGCCGCTTCGAGGGCCCTGTCGATCTGCGCGCCATCGGCGCTCGAGACCGTGAGCAGCTCCTCGCCGGTAGCTGAATTATCGCTTCGCAGCGGTGCGCCCGCACCCTCCATCCACTTCCCAGCAACGTAGACAGATTTCTTGCTAACGCCGAGCGACTCGAATAACGGCCGTGGCGATATTGCCAATGTGCTCGCGTTCACCACCCGAATCTATGCTATGGAGTGGCTTGGAGGCTGCCCTCATGTATTTCGTCGTTCTTGACAGTCATCGTGCGCGAGGAATTATTTTCTTCTTCCGATGTGCAGGCGGGTGTTCGCTTCAGGAGAACACACCGGGCATGTGCGATTTGGATCACGAGTCGCATATCGGGCGCACACTTCGATGCCAGCTCCTGTTGAGATATTGAGTGTCCGCGTGATTGGATCACGTGCAAATCTGGAGCCATCGCACTATGAGCTGATCGCGGTCGGCAACGCTCGCTTGGCAACTAGCTGCATTCGCGTGCTCGTGTGTGGTTCGCTCTTTCGTCGCGTTCTCCAGTTGCTGCAAGTTACCCACGCGGCGCGTTGAGCTTCGCAGGTATGTCCACATCTCTGCTCTGTCCCCAGGTTCATGGCGGAGAGCTGACCATTATTCCGGTACGTCTCCCCAAGCAATTGAAGTCCGGCCTGCACCAAATAGACGCGATCTGGGTAATCGTGCTGGAGGTACAAGCAGGCGATTATTCGGGGGTGGGCTACGCGTTCGCGCTTCGGGAACAAGAGGCTCGTTCAATTTCTGCTCAGGTGGAAAGTTTGTTCCCCTTCGTATGGGACGCGGAGGTCGGAATTCGGAGTGCGTGGAGACAAATGTGGACCGAAATCAATCATGTGGGGCAAGCCGGTCCGCCGCTCATGGCTCTGAGCGTGATTGACACGGCACTTTGGGATCTTGGAGCAAGATCGGCTGGATTACCCCTGCATCAGTTACTCGGCGGGAAGACGACGAGATTTCCTCTATATGGAAGCGGAGGATGGCTCAGTTACTCCCTTGACGAGCTCTTAGAGGAAGCGCAATTTTTCGCAGCTGCCGGATATTGCGCTTACAAAATGAAGGTCGGCAACACAGTTTGGCGAGAGGATCTCGAGCGCGTAAGCAAAGTTATCGACGCCGTTGGAGATCGCATCGAGATCATGGTCGACGTCAATCAATCCTGGTTTTCAGGTGATGCTGTTCCTCGCATTACGACCTTGCTCGATCTCGGCGTTCGATGGATCGAAGAACCAGTGGATGCGAACGACCTACGAGGCATATCGTGGATCCGAACCCACTCGGTCGCGAGGCTTGCAGCGGGAGAAACCCTCACACTGGCTGGCTGCATCGAAAGGTTGATTCTCCCGCACTCAGTCGACGTCGTGATGCCCGACCTAATGCGATGTGGCGGTCCGACCGGTATGAGCGACGTGATGTCCATCGCGCGCCACGAACATGTCCAGGTTTCTCCACATCTGTTTCCCGAAGTAAGCGCGCACGTCGCGTCGGCCTTCGTCGGCGAGGTGATGCTTGAAGACATTGTCGGTGGCTGGGCGGAAAGTTGCTTCGACTCGACTTCTAATCGCTCGAATGGAGTACTTGACATCTCCCACTCCATCGGAATCGGACTAAAACTTCGGGAGGACCTTGAAATAGCATCTCGTATTCAGTTGGCAGGCTAGGGACGCTCAAGACGCGCACTGTCATTTCACTCACTCGATCGCCACGGCTCGATGACCCATCCCTTTTGCCAGCTCGACACGTGGTGGAGTTTCGCTGTAAGCGACTGAAAAAACCATTTGCCTTCGATCTTCGCGAATGTGTTGTCATAGCGACCAGCGATAAATACCGCCTGGCCTTCCTCTGGACTCTCCGGAGCCAGCATCGTGCACGGATCGACCAGGTACCAGGTGCCCACAGCTGTTAACCCGTCGTCAGCGATCCGAATCAATTCGTTGCCAACATTGTGCATCGTCCATTTATATTCACGCGTAAGCCCTGCAAAGAAATCTCGGATCTCCTTTCGGCCTCGATACGTTCCGCTAATTGCTGATGCTGGCGTAATGCTCCATGTTGCGTCCTCCAGAAACAACGCTACGATTGCGTCAGCATCAAATCCGTTATCCATCGCCTCTGCATAGCGAAACATGAGCTGTCGAACTTCCTCGTAGTCCTCCAGGCGCTGGATACGCGCCGCGCACATTCGAAGGAAATCATCGCGATTGTGATCGATCGTCATTCTTTTTCTCCGTCTCACTTGGACTTCTCCACGAGAAGACTGCCTTATCACTTCAAGAGAACTGCTGGATTCCAGAGGTCATTTTGCTACTCGGCCGCCATCCACACTGAGAACCGAGCCGGTTGTGTAAGACGATCCCGGGGACGCCAAGAAGAGTGCCGCCGGCACAATCTCGTCTGGAGTACCCCACCGTCGAAGGGGCACCTGATACTCGATCATGTCCTTGGAAGCACGCTGATTCATGAATGGAACCATCATCTCCGTGGCGAAAGGTCCCGGAGCTAAGGCATTAACGGTGACTCCTAGTGGAGCCCATTCGACGGCGAGCGATCGTGTGAGTTGGATGACTGCGCCCTTTGTCGCGGCGTAACTCGACTGTTCGGCCACGCCGATCAGGCCAGCAGCCGACGCAATATTCACGATTCGCCCGTAACCTGCCTCGCGCATGGGCCTAATGGCTGCTCGACACATCAGCCATGTTCCGATGAGATTTACGTCGATGCAACTCTGAAACTCAGTTCGGCTCACGTCTTCAGCAGGACCCTTTACAAACAGCCCCGCGCTGTTGATGAGAATGTCCAGCCTGCCGAACCGTTCGACGACGAATTCCACCAGATCGTCTACCGAGGTCTCGTCAGTAACGTCACACGAGCGCGCCTCGACCGCGTGGCCGGTCTCGCAACTGAGCGCAGTCGCAGCATCGCGGCACACTTGCATACGCCGGCTGGCGAGGATGACTGATGCGCCGTTCTGGGATAGACCCCGCGCGATCGCGTAACCCAGTCCCAGCGAACCTCCAGTGACGATGCCTACGTGGCCGGCTATTCCGTTAGTCAATATTCGTCAACTCCTCGGAGTTCGAGCACCTAGCCGCGCATCTTGAAGAGTGCAATATCGACGACCTGCGATGTCGAATCGAAACGGCGCTATGTCAATGATCTCCCCAAGGTGTCGACGCAAGAAGCGAAAACCCACGAAGCGCTGCGTCGATAGATCTCACATTTTTCCCACTCTGCGCCACCGTTTCGCCGGCAAGTGCAGGCACCAACCGATCACGTGAGTCTGCTCGATCCATTCGTTCTCATTAGGAGCATGCGAGAAGGCGGGCCGGGCAGGGATCGTGAGTATGTGCGACTCCCCACGATCTCTGCCGTAGCAGACGTACCGCTCTTGGCAGCTAACACGGGCCGTCTCTCGATGCTGGAGCACCTATTTCGGTTCGTTCAGTTGTATCTATTCCGCTATCCCAAATGGCGGCTACGAAATGCCAGGGATCCCGCCACCCGGAACTGGGTAGACGACCTGTGGTGCCTTATTCCGGAGAGCGAGAATCGCAAGCGTTTGCGGGTACGAGAAGATGTAAGTCGCCTGACTGTTGAACGGCGTGTCCTTGATCCAACCGTTCAGATAATTCTGCTTTATCGCAAGCAACGGGAAGTAGAAAGTCCTACCTGTCTCGAAGTCCGAGGAAGCTACTTTGTGTTGCAGGAGGGCGATTGCCGTCCAAATTCCGGCTCCCGAAATGCTTGGGAAAGAGGAGATCGAAAAGAGGTTGTTGTTAAACTTCGCCGGATCCGAGGAGAGCATACTTTTCCAAACTCGGAGATCCTGACCCGCGTTGCCGAAGTAAACGTACGGAAGCGGGCGGTGTGCCGCCTTGAACGCGTCGACAACACCGACTTCCCCCGCGCCCTCGCTTACGACCCCTTGAATCGCGGGCAAGCTGGGGAGTGCAGTGGAAATCACTTGATCCGTAATCGTCGTCGTCCATTGTCCGTAGACAGTGCCGACAAGCTTCAGACCAGGGTATTGCTTCAGCCCGAGTTCGACGCCCTGATGGAAGGGTGCCTCCGGTGCTGTGCCAGCGATTCCCGCATCATCGAGGATATTCCCCTTACCGTGGAGCGCCTTCCCCATAGCGAGCATCTGCAATTCGGTCTCGATGGGGTAGTGGTTCGTGATCTTGTACGCGCAAGGGGCAGTCGCGATCTCATTCACTGCCACCACGATGATTCCCGCATTACACGCCTGTTGAATTGCCAAATTCAGCGCGGTCGCGGAGCTTGCATCCACAATTATGGCGTTGTAGTGCTCCACAATGAAGCTTCGAATCTGCTGCGCCTGCGTAGCGGCTGAGTTGTTCGCGTCAGTGATGGTGTACTGACTGATGTACCCCTCTCGCTTGGCATCCTTCAGCGTGGTCTCTGCATTCGAGATTAGAACCTCGTGAAAGGTATTTCCCAACATTGAGTTTGAATACCCAATTTTGAAGCCGGTACCACTGCTGTGGGGCACGACACTCCCGCTGCTAATGCCACCTGATAACGCAACAGGTACCCCGAAGAGTGTTGCCGCTGCCAATCCCATCAGAAGTTTTCGTCCGAAATGCTGTTTCTTCATCATGTTGACCCCCATACTCTTACCGTCACCATTTCCCCTCAATTTGTTACGGTTCTGTGTCTTGTAGTTCTCCTAAGTCGGCACATCTCCGGTGCCGGGTTGTCAACAAAGATCGTCCGTACGACGACGCCACCCATTAGGTCCGTGGGTGGCGCGCTGCGCAACCCGCGAGATTGTGCCGTAGTACGGATCACTTGTTTCATTGGAATTCGCTTGCTTACCACATCCCACCTGGGCAATCAAGCGCCCACTCGATGCAGGATCGTTGCGTGGATCGAGGAAATAGCGAGTCAGTGCAGTGCGCACTCAGCGCTATTTGGCGTTGCTCGAGTGGTCGCGGGCAATCTCGTCGATCGAGCTCGCCGACCGCAGCCAGCGCGCAAGCTAAAACCTTCGATAATCCGATGGTACCCGCGCGTTTAGCGGCGCTTGCTTCACCAAAGCGTCGTCTTCAAGATCGAAGATGAGAGCGACAGGATGCGTTTACACCGGGCGCGCATGAAGGTGCTACGAAGGAGGGTGGCGCAAACAGCCACCAAGTCGTCTAGTGATGCTTCACCGAGACAACCAAGTACGGAACCTTGCTGTTCCACTGCGGGGAGCCGAAAACTCACTGGCGGCGAACTTGAAGGAAAAGTCGTGCCGGTGCTTCCCTCCCGTTGTGAGTGGTCCCCAAACCCCGACAAGCAGAGAAGCTATCGTTCTCGATCGCTTTTGGTGCCTGACCGTTTCGTGCTACCCCGATGGAAGTAGATCACTGTCTCGTGTTGCGCCAGCTGGACTCACCTCAACGAGTTTTCACATCGTCAGATAGCTTTGCGGCATTCGGCTTCGATCGACTGAACTGGATATCTAGCGCGTCGAGGAATGACGATGGGACTCGGTGGATAGCTGGTCGGGGCGAACGGCAAGTGGCAACCGACCGTTCCAACAGGAGCGAACAATGATCAAAAAGCTGAAGTCGTCGATTGCGCCGGAGCTTGACCAAGAACACGGTGCTCGAATTCGCGAGACCGTAGCCACAGTCATCGAGGACGTCCGCAGTCACGGTGATGAAGCCGTGCGTGAGTATTCGGCCAGATTCGATGACTGGAATCCCAAATCGTTCCGCATGACCCAGGACGAAATTGCTCAGGCCATAGGCCAGGTACGAGATGGCGTACTCGAAGATCTCAAATTTGCACAGCGCCAGGTGCGTGAATTCGCGAAGCGCCAGCGAGACACGCTCGTAGATTTCGAGGCTGAGACGCTGCCGGGTGTCTACCTCGGTCAGCGGCACATCCCGGTTGCATCAAGCGCGGCCTATGTGCCCGGAGGACGCTATTCGCTAACGGCCTCAGCACACATGACGATCGTTACGGCGAAGGTCGCCGGAGTACCTCGAGTTGTCGCAGCAACGCCACCTCGTCGCGGACAAGCACCTGCTGCGACGATCGCGGCTATGTCGCTCGCGGGCGCGGACGAGATCTACTTGCTCGGCGGTGTACAAGCCATCGCGGCAATGGCCCTCGGTACCGAGACCATCGAAAGTGTCGACCTGTTGGCTGGCCCAGGAAATGCTTACGTCGCGGAAGCGAAGCGCCAGCTCTTCGGAGAAGTCGGCATCGACTTAATCGCCGGACCGACGGAGATCCTGATCATTGCTGACGAATTTGCCGATCCGTTCGTTGTGGCTGTCGATTTGTTGAGCCAAGCAGAGCATGGTCCCGAGTCACCGGCGGTCCTTATCACTACGTCGGAGTCGATAGCGCAGGAAGTCGTGAGTCAGATCGATCAGCTGCTTGTGGGGATGCCGACGAGGGACATGGCTCAGCCAGCTTGGCGAGACTTCGGCGAGGTTTTCATCGTCGACGAGCTGGCAGAAGGATATGAGCTAGCTGATCAACTTGCATTTGAGCACGTGGAAGTTTTGACGGCGAATCCGCGCGAAGCGTTGGCCGTGCTAAGGAATTACGGGTCAATTTTCCTCGGCGAGCGCACATGCGTTTCCTACGGGGACAAAGTAATTGGGACAAACCATGTACTCCCAACTCGCCGAGCGGCCCGATACACAGGGGGCCTTTGGGTTGGCAAGTTCCTAAAGACGGTTACCTATCAGGAGGTAGTGAGTTCAAGCGCAAGCGCGATGCTTGGAGCGGTGTGCGGACGCGTCTCGCGAGTGGAGCAGTTCGAAGGGCACGCGAGATCGGGTGACGTGAGAGCTGCAAAGTTCGGGGAATTAGAGCTCACCTGGTGTGACAGGCGTGTTCGTCGGAGTATGGAAACTCGCCCGACGTGAGGTTCACTGGCCGTACTGCTCTTGTCACAGGCGCTGGGCACGGACTCGGAACGGAGATCGCCCGTGCGCTCGCTGACCACGGTGCCGATCTGGTACTAGTCGGCAGGAACACTCATGCGTTGGAGTCGGCCGCGAAGCGAGTGGGGGAAAGTGGGTCGGTCACACGCATCGAACTTTGTGATGTCAGCGATCCCAACGCGGTCAGCGCTCTCTCTTCGGCATTACATGGCGAGTTCATTTCAATTTTGATTAACAATGCAGGCATCGCTGGACCGGTAAAGGCGTTAGTCGACATTGAATCAACCGAGTGGGATGACGTGTTCGCCACAAATGTTCGAGGTGTCTACCTGATGTGTCGCGCCTTTCTACCGGAGATGCTTCAACGGGGCCACGGCGACGTCATCAATATTGCTTCGGTGAGTGGTAAACGGCCGTTGCCGATGCGCACGCCCTACTGCGCGTCAAAGATGGCAGTAATCGGCCTGACGCTGACGCTCGCCGCAGAGGTCGGATCGAGAGGAGTGAACGTGAACTGTCTTTCTCCCGGATACGTCCGGGGAGCGCGCATGGAACGGGTCATTCAACTTGCAGCCAATCAGAGCGGCAAAAGCTTCGCGGAAGTGGAGCGAGAGTACCTCGCACGGACTGCCCTCGGCAGGATGCTCGAAGAGAGCGAGGTCGCTCAGGCTGTGATCGCGATGCTGAGCATGCCAGGACTTACTGCCGCGGATATCGACCTGTCTGCCGGAATGGTCGGTCGCTAATTCGAATCAACATCGCGAGAGTCAAATCTACGGGCAATCAGACCATGATGCGCCGAGGTACGTTGGAAACGAAACAATTGAGCTGTCGGTCTACGTAGATGTCGATTGACCTGCTATCCTTTTGCTACCCAGCCTCCGTCGCAAATCAGAGTTGTCCCGGTGATGTAGCGGCTGGCCTCGTTGTCAGTCAGCATCAAGATGCTGGCGGCGACGTCCTCGGCTGTCGCGACGAACCGCGTCGGTGTGCTTTCTACGACCCAACTCTCCAAATCAGGGTTGTCCTTGCACTGCGCTTCAAACATCGGAGTGTTGATGAAGCCTGGCGCAATGACGTTGACCCGGGTGCGTGGCGCGAGCTCTATCGCAAGCGAACGACTGAAGACCTCAACCGCCCCCTTTGTCGCTGTATAGACCGTACGACCCGCAAAGCCGAGATGGGCGCCGGTCGACGAGACGAACACGATCGAAGACTGAGCGGTCAGATGAGGAACGATTGCCCTCGTGAGCATTATGGGAGCACGCACGTTGACGCGAAGGAGCCGATCGATGATCTCTGGTCGGATCGTCGCGACGTCTCCGATTGCAAAGTGCGCTCCAGCGTGCACGAGTATGTCGATCACGCCATACGCGTCTAACGCCGTCTGAGCAATCTGGTCGAATGAGCGATCCTCCTCAAGATCGCAGGCGATGGCCACCGCGTGCCCACCGGCAGCAACAACCGACCCTTGATTTGCCGCAAGCCGCTCCTTGTCGCGCCCTGTTAGGACGACGTTTGCTCCTGATTCAGCAAGCAGTCGGGCTGTCGCGGCTCCGAGCCCGGAGCTCGCCCCCGTGACGATTGCGACTTTGCCCGCAAAATCGTGTTCCATACGCTGCCTCCGCGGATCGCATCTCGGCAAGGTGTCCTCAAACTGACGGCACAGCGTACGTCGCAACGCAACCGGTGGCGAGCAGCGAAAGGCCATGGATCGTCGAACTTCTCAAGTGTCGCCACTCGCTCGAACGACGATCGCTGGGGCTCCGATTCCACACTTCTGGTGAGTTGGGCGATTCGGAGCGTTCAGACGTTTTGCTTCGGTACGCAAACGGCCGGGGGATATCGTTTATGAGTTCCGCTCTGCAAGCCGGTCAGGTTGGGTGACATCGTGTTAGTTGCTGCTCCTCAAGGATGCATGTCAACGTCGACTGTCGCGCGAAGTGCGTTTGGAACTCGGCGCGCTGACCGCGGGTCAAAGCGGGATGAGCTCTGTCTCTTCAATGCGGACGCGCGGCAACAGCAACAGGAATATATGGAGGGGCTATGAGAATTCGCCGGGTCGTTGCGGGCACCGAAGCGAGTAGTTCTGCAGTCGTGGTCAGCGACGAAATGATCGACCCAATTACGGTCGGTATGCTTCCAGGAGCGGAGTTTTTTTCGATATGGGCAGGCGACTCGATTTCTGCGTTGCCTCATAGCTGCCATGCAGATCAAGTAGAGAACTGGTTTCCACCGCCAGGCGGCTTTCGCTTTGTCGTCGTCACTCTTGGTGTCGACGCCGATGTCGCGGCTCCAGGGAGCGACCCTTCAAGCGCACTCCACGAATTAGATCGCAAACTACCCGGAACGCGGGAGATCCTTGGGGATGCGTCAGGATTTCATGGCACCGATACGGTCGACTTCGTCGCCTTACTCTCCGGAGAGATAACCCTCTGTCTCGAGGGTGCGAAAGAGGTACCCCTCCGAGCCGGAGATACAGCGGTGCTCGCCGGAGTTCGGCACAGTTGGCGAGTGAACCCATCTGAACGCTGCATCATGGCGATCGCTCTTGTTGGAGCAACGCGGAGTTGACGTACCAAGAGCTCTACCGAGACAACTGAACGCGAGAAGTCAAACGCGAGCGAGGCAGGTAGTTATCCACTCCCGCTCTGGGCGTCTCGCTTCGGTCGACGCGAACAAACAATCCCCAACAATGGGCGAACGAGACAACTCCTTGCCAGCGAGAGGCGCTCGGCAGAGATAAGGAATCGGGATAAGTCTTCAGGGAGGAGCCTTGCTGGCCAGATTCGTAAGCCGGTCGCATCGATCCTGATGCAACGTTTCCTACGAGTCTTAAATCACCGGCCCACCGTTTATCGGGACGCCTTGACTCGCCCATCTGACAGTGATACACCTCCCGCCATGTTGGAACAACTGATGCGTTGTGCGGAACAGGGCGGATGAGCATGATAACGGGCATCGTCGATCCGAGGAGCAGCCAATCGGTGCCGGCAACCCTGAACATGTTTGTCGACGACGATTGGATCGAAAGCAGCAGCGGAGACAGATTCGACGCGCTCGATCCCGGTACCGCGGAAGTGATCGCGACCCTTCCAGCAGCGAACGAGATGGATGTCGAGCGCGCTGTGCGAAGCGCCCGAGAAGCATTTGACGATGGTCGTTGGAGTCGCATCGAAGCGCGCGATCGAAGTCGGCTGCTGCTCCGAATGTCAGATGCGTTACGCCGTGATCGACAACTGCTAGCCGAAATTGAAGTGCGCGACAACGGAAAGCCGCTCAATGCGGCGCTCTGGGACGTCGACGAGACCGCTTTCTTGTTCGAGTACTACGCCGGCTGGGCGACGAAGTTATCTGGCGAAATCCCACCTGTTGGAGGAGGGGCTCTTAGCCTGATTCAGGGCGAACCGGTTGGCGTCGCGGCTCTGATAGTTCCTTGGAATTTTCCAATTCTCATGGCTGCGCAAAAGGTCGCACCGGCACTCGCTGCGGGTTGCACCTGCATACTGAAGCCGGCTGAGCAGACATCGCTTTCTGCGTTGGAACTAGGGCGGATCGCGACCGAGGTCGGGCTGCCAAAGGGAGCACTCAACGTCGTAACCGGCCTCGGACCAGTTGCGGGTGCCGCGCTAGTCGCTGCTCGAGGTGTCGACAAAATCAGCTTTACAGGCTCTCTTGAGGTCGGACGGATCATTCGCCGCGATACGGCGGAATCCATGAAGCGATTGACCCTCGAGCTCGGCGGCAAGTCCGCGAGCATCGTGTTTGCCGACGCAGATTTTGAGCCGACCATTGACGGCATCTGTAAAGCCGTATTTATGAACCAGGGTCAGGTGTGTGGCGCGTGCAGCCGAGTGTTTCTCGAAGACGGGATCTACGAGGCCGCGGTCGAGGCGATCGCAGCTCGCGTCGGTTCGTTGATACCTGGCTACGGAATGGATCCGAACACGACGCTGGGACCGCTCATTAGTGCGGAGCAACTCGATCGAGTGTCGAAGTACATCGAGATCGGGCGGGAGGACGGTGCGTCCGTTGCGTATGAGGGTTCGTTGCCCAATGAGCCGAACCTCTCAAGCGGCTACTTCGTTCGTCCGACTGTGTTCGTTGAGGTTGACAACCGAATGCGGATTGCACAAGAAGAGATATTCGGTCCTGTTATGTCAGTTATGCGATTCTCCGACGTTGAAGATGTGATCCGCCGGGCGAACGACACCGAATACGGCCTCGCTGGGTCGATATGGACGCGTGACCTTGGGAAGGCTCTCCATGTCGCAAGAAAATTGCGGACTGGAACTGTATGGGTGAACGACGCTCTTCAGGCGCCGTCGGAGGCGATGTGGGGTGGCTTCAAGAGTTCAGGCGTGGGCCGTGAACTCGGGAGATGGGGGATCGAAGAGTATCTAGAACGCAAACAAATTTATATCCGGGGTTAACCGAACGCGAACAAGGCAAGTTCAGGACGGTGGGTTCGCATTCACGCGCGACTTGAATCCGCGGAGTTGAGGGAGCTGACACCGAGTCGAGTCAACGGAGGACGATAAAATGGCCACAGAGATGAAGGCGACACAACAGCCTTCACGCTTCGCGCAGAACGCTCGAATCAAGACGATGGCCGCAGTTATGCGCGGCGTCGAGCAGCCGTGGGATTTAGTTGAGTTGGAACTTGACCCGCCTCGAGATCACGAGGTGCTGATCAGATACGTCGCGTCCGGTCTCTGCCACTCCGACGAACATCTTAGAACAAACGGGTTCTGGGGGGATATGGCCCGGTACCCCATGGTTGGCGGACACGAGGGTGCAGGAATCATCGAGGCGGTAGGTCCGGGTGTGTCCAACGTTCAGTTGGGCGATCACGTCGTGTGTTCGTTCATTGCGGTGTGCGGTCGGTGTCGATTCTGCGCCACGGGACATCAGAACCTGTGCGACCTCGGCGCTTCGGTCATGGAGGGATGTCTTCCTGATGGCACGTTCCGATTTCACGACGTGTCCGGTGAGGATTACGGAGGACTCTGCATGCTCGGTACGTTCTCTCAGTTCGGCGTCGTATCGGAATATTCCGTCGTACGGGTGGATAAGGACTTGCCGTTGACGCAGGCCGTCCTAGTCGGATGCGGAGTACCGACTGGCTGGGGAAGCGCCGTCTACAGCGCCGCTGTCCGCGGCGGAGAGACCGTCGTCATATATGGGATCGGCGGCGTCGGCATCAATGCGGTTCAAGGCGCTGTCTATTCCGGCGCCAAGTACGTCGTCGTAGTAGATCCATTGTCGAACAAGCGAGCGGCGGCGGAGGAATTCGGCGCTACGCATTCGGCGGCCACAGCAAGCGAAGCGCATGAAACGGTGATGGCCTTGACAAAGGGCGTCGGCGCCGACAAAGCGATCATTACCGCCGGCGTTGTCGACAAGGCAACTGTTCGAGCTGGATTCGACGTTATCCGTAAGGGAGGCTGTCTGACGATCACAGGGTTAGCGGGAGTAAACGACACAACGATCGAACTGCCGAGCGGATTGCTAACCCTCTTTGAGAAGCGCATTCAGGGCACGCTCTTTGGTTCGAGCAACCCCACCTATGACATTCCGATGCTCTTGGACCTGTACCGGAAAGGCGATTTGAAGCTCGCGGAGCTAATTACGAAGCAGTATCGACTCGACGAAGTCAATCAGGGTTATGAGGACCTGCTCCGCGGCGACAACATACGCGGCATCATCGTCCACGAAACCGAGGACTGAATCGGACGGTCGTCCGAGCGCCGCCCATGTCTAGACCTAAGCAACCTATCGCGACGCGTATGAACGATAACCAAACGCGTCCGCAGATATCGAACCGAGGGCGATCGGATAAGCGCGGTCAAGAGCGCCGAGTTCCGCTTCTGAAAGCAATTCAGGTTATCGAGTGTCTCGCAACATCGAAGCAACCAGACTGGGGAGTTCGAGAACTCGCACGAGCGCTCGAAATGTCTCCGAGCACTGTCTTCCGGCTGCTCTCCATGCTCGAAGAGGCATCAATTGTCGAAAGCGAGGATGGCAAGGCTCGCTACAGCTTCACATTGGACTTCCACCGGTTGGCATATCACATTGCTTCGAAAATGCCTGTGCGTGATCTAGCCGGGCACCACTTGCGAGCTCTTGCGGAGTCGACGGGCGAGGCTGTTTATCTAGGACGTTATGACCGCAGGAGGCAAGCGTTCACCTACGTCGAGCACCTCGAGTCCGCCCACCCATTGCGCTACGAAATGAGGCTCTACGAGTGGCTCGACCTTCGAGTCGGTGCGGGAGGAATGGGTGTCCTCGCCTTCCTGCCAGAGCCCGAGATCGAATCGATATTAAGTCAGGCAATGCCACCAGAGGGAACGTCACGCACGATTACGAACGTTCGGGAGCTGCGTGCCGAGTTAAGCCGAATCCGCGAACAGGGATACGTGCTGAGCATCGGACGCAGAATTGTGGGCGCCGTAGGAATCGCGGCACCTGTTTTTGACAGGCGAAGTCGCGTCGTTGGAGTTGTCGTTCTCGCATTGCCGGAGTCTCGATTGCCCAAACACGACGTCAGTTCGCTCGCCGCCGCGGTCGTTCAGGCGGCACGCGACGTCAGCAACGAGCATGGTGATTGGCATTCATCTGTCGCAGATTCGCCTGACGTGCTCTCTGCCTGGTGATAAGGCTTCTCGCGGTCATGTCACCTCAAGTGGATCGATATCGGTCAGAAGTGTCGCACTCGGGAAAGGAAACGACACAACGTTGGCATCTACAACCAGCCGGACTCGCGAGGAAAGGGGTCGCATCTCAGCAACTTCTTGGCGCAGAAATCTTGCGTAGTGAACGAAAGGGGGGCACTCGCTTGAAAGAAGTCGTTGACGACGATCGCGGGCGCGGGCGGCGCACTATTCGTCAAGCACTCGAAAGTCGCATGGTGTCGTGATCGAGCGAAAGACGGCGGAAGTCATTGTTAGACACATAAGTAAAGGGAGGGTAACGAGAGCTGTGTTAAAGAGAGATGAACATCTGCTCAGAAGGTTGATTGGCATCGCGGCGGCTTCGGCGTTGCTTATCTACGGACTTGCTGCGCTCTCCAGCGTTGCAAGTGGAGCCGCCTCCACCCGGGCGACTACGAAAGAGTTCAAGATTGCTTACTCCAATTCGGAATTGGGTAACACCTATCACCAGGCGCTAGTAAAGGCGATTGGTGTGACGGCAACGCAGGCGAAAAAAATGGGTTTCGTCAGCAAGTTCACGTTGACAAATGCAAACGGCTCGACCGCGACTCAGGCATCACAGATACGTGATGACGTTGTGGCAGGGTATAACGCGATCATCGTTGACGCGTCATCAGCCACCGCGCTGAATGGCGCGATTCAGACCGCTTGCTCCCATGGAATCATCGTGGTAGCCGTCAATGAGAACGTGACCGCTCCGTGTGCATATAACATCTCACCGCACTGGCCTGACGACACCTACGTGCAGATGGAGTACTTCGCACAACGCTTTCATGGTAAGGCGAACATACTGAACGTGCGAGGCATTTCCGGGACATTGCCCGACACAGAAATGGGCGTTACGGGAGTGAACGAGGTTCTGAATAAAAATCCTGGAATGAAGCTTGTTGGCACCGTTTACGGCCAGTGGACTCAGACGATTGCACAGCAGGTGACATCGGCGATTCTGCCGAGTCTCCCCACGGTGAACGCGGTGGTGACCCAAGGCGGTGACGGAGTCGGAGTCGTGGACGCGTTCGAAGCCGCCCATCGCCCGATTCCTCAGGTTGTCTTCGGGAACCGCGGGGATGAACTGAGACTGTGGAGGAGCATCCTGAAGAAGGATCCGGGCTACGGATCGTTCTCTGTCTCCGACTGGCCAGGAGGCATCTCGTCATTCGGAATATGGACGACGATCGCGCTGCTCCAAAAGGTTGTGCACCTCAAGCCCAGTACCTACATCTACTTTCCGCTTTCTGAGATCACTCAGAAAACGCTCAACGAGTGGATCAAGGCGACTCCTGCGTCGGGGGTCGCCACTCGCAGCTTCACCTACACATCGACGGTGGCAGTTCTGAAGAAGGAACCAAATATTCCGACAGTAACGACCGCTGGACCGACAGGTCCCATCACGGGACTCTGATTATTTGAATGTCGCGCGTCGCAAGTCGAGTAGCACGGGTAGCTAGACGCGGCGACGCGCCTGCGGCGGCGCTTGCCATCGCGCTGTTCTGCGCGATGGCAAGCGTGCAGCCGTCAATTCTCACTCAAACCGGCCTGGATCTCACGCTGCTGGGAATCGTGCCATTGGCGCTTGCATCGGTCGCGCAGATGATCATCATGGTCGGAGGCGACATAGATTTGTCGCTTGGGTCCGCGCTGGGGTTGGTCAACGCAATCGCAGCCACTCAGTTGTCGCAGCATGTGTGGGTCGGAGTCGCCGAGCTCGTCGCCTTTCTAGTTGGCTATGTCGTCATGGGGGCGGTGGTTGAATTTCGAGCTCTTCCGTCTCTCATCGTTACGTTTGCTTTTGCGTTTATCTGGGGCGGATTCGCGCTCGTGGTGCTTCCGACCCCAGGAGGGACGTCTCCGAACTGGATGTCGCAGATATTTACGTACACGGTTCCAGGGGTTCCGGAGCCGATATTGATTTTGGTAGCGCTGGGATTTGCGAGCTGGGGATTCATGTTCGCAACGCGGACTGGAAAGCTGATTCGGACACTAGGGAGCCGCCGATTATCGGTCGAACAGTTCGCGCCGCGACCTTTCATGGTTCGCCTGACCATGTATTTCAGCGCGGGCGTCGCCGTGATCATTGCGGGATTCGCACTCACCGCAGTCAGTGGTGCTGGAGACCCGAACTCCGGGCAGAGCTACCTGCTAATGAGCATCGCTGCGGTCGTCATAGGCGGAGGCACCTTCACTGGAGGCGCTTCTTGGCCCGTTGGAGCCGTATTAGGCGCGCTCGCTCTCGGCTTTGTATCGAGCCTTGACTCGTTCTTCAATCTTTCCGAGGACCTCGTGTTTGCGATTCAGGGGGCGCTTCTAATCGGGGCGCTGAGTGTGCGCCGAATCGCGCTCCTGCGATCGCGGGGTGCACAAGGCAACGCTGCCGCGTCGGGGGGTCGCACCGGGGGGACCCGAGTTCGAGAAGAGCCGGAAATCCTTCGTTCGACTGCGGTGCCGGGTAAATGAGCGCGTTACCACCACGGGTATCGGGAAGGTTGAAGGTCGCCGAACGCAGCGTCGCGAGTTATCGAGCGACGCCAGCGATTCTCGGGGCGCTAGGCATCTGGATCGCCGTCGGCATAGTCGGGAATGGCAGTTTCATCGGGTCTTTGAGAGCGGGCGCGGCCGTAGGCGCCTTCGTCGCACTGACAGGATTAGGCCAACTTTTCGTAATCGCAACCGGTAACGGCAACATCGACCTGTCCGTGCCCTACGTTTTGACGCTGTCTGCGTACGTCGCGAGTGGAATAGCTGATGGCAGGAATATAGGTGTGATTCCGGCGGTCATCACTGTGATCGCGATCGGTGCGACCATCGGAATCGTGAATGCGCTCGTGATCATCGTATTGCGAGTCCCGCCGATCGTTGGAACGCTCGCCGTGGGTTTCGTAGTTGAGACCATCTACCTAGAAATATCCGCACATATTGAAAGCGGCGTCGGTTCCTTCGTAGGAACAGTGTCAACTGGTATCGTGGCGGGAGTTCCTTACATCGTCATTGTCACGGTCATTTGGGCAGTAATCGTTGAATGGACACTGGCGAGTACATGGTTTGGAAGACAAGTTCTGGCAATCGGTCAGAGTGCGCCTGCAGCGAGACTGGCTCATATCCGGACGTCGCTACTTACGATAGCCGTCTACGTGATTTGCGCTGTGACCGCTTCGCTCGTTGGAGTCCTTTTGGCTGGATACATCGGGGGAGCGTCTCTAGACATCGGAACGAGCTACCAATTGGGTTCGATCGCAGTAGTGGTATTGGGAGGCTGCCTGATCGCAGGTGGCGTAGCGAACACGCCCGGCGTGCTCGCCGCGAGTTTATTTATTTCGCTACTAGTCACGTTCACTAACTTGATCCATGTCAGTGCCGGCGTTCAGGAGATCATCGAAGGCGCCGTCATCGTCGGTCTCCTTGCCACAGCAGGAAGGGAACGAGTACGTGTTACGTGATCTGAATCCACCGGTCACCGGGACACGAGAAGACTTGGCTTTCGACCACTCGCTGAAGATCGAGCGTCTAGTAAAGCATTTCGGCGCGACGATGGCAGTCAACGATGTCAGTCTTAGCGCTGGTCGAGGAGAAGTTGTCGCGATTGTTGGACACAATGGCGCTGGGAAGAGCACGTTGCTGCGCTGTATCGGCGGCTTCGTACCACCTACACACGGCTCGATCAATGTAGGAGACGAGCAGTTCTCGGCTCTGACAGTTCGACAAGCGCGTGCCCTTGGCGTGCGGAGCGTGAGACAGGAGTTATCCCTTCCGACGAGTTTGAGCACGGTGGAATGCGCGTTGCTGCTGGAGGGAAAGTGGGGAACGCATCTACGCGATGCTCGGCGAATTGAGCGCACGCTCAAGGAGCTCTTTCTCGAGATGTTCGAACGAGAGTTGCCGAATCCGCGCGAGCTCATCGGCAAGTTGGAATTCGCGCAACGACAAATGCTCGAAGTATGTCTCGCTTTCTTGGATCACAAGAAGGTTGGGCGCATCGTAATTCTGGACGAGGCGACATCGGCACTTGACGCGGAAGTCGCGGCGATACTGCTTCGATGGGTGCGGGAGGCTGCAAAGTCACACGGAGTAACCGTGTTGATTTCATCCCATCGCTTACATGAATTGGTTGGAATTGTGGACCGAGCTATCGTTATGGCTGACGGTCAAGTCGTCGGCTCAGCAGCTGAAACCGAAGTTACCGAGGACAACCTCGTGGCCCTAATGAGGGCAGCGATTATGGCTCGGAGTTCTGAACTCCGATCGATCGAAGCCGAGAACGAGAGCAAGGTCGCCACGAGCTGGGTTCCTCCTCCGGAAGAACCACATTCGGACGCGATAACGGCGGGAACGACTCTTATCGAGGTGGCGAACGTCTCCGTGCCACCGAGGGTGAAGAGTGCGCGCTTGACGGTGAATGCTGGCGAAATCGTGGGCGTCGGCGGCCTGGAGGGTCAAGGGCAGACAGAGCTGTTGCGTTGGATTTTTGAGCGGAACGCGGTGTGGAGGCCGTTGAAATTCTTGCGCTCCCTTCAACCCGGTCAGGTGCCGGGATCGCGGGCCCCGACTATGGGAATCGTGACCGGTGATACGCGGCGCGAAGGCGTCTTTCCGTATTGGACCGTGTGTTGGAATACTTCGATTGCTGCTCGTAGATCGCTGAGCAAATTCGGTTTCGTTCGCGGAAGAGCTGAAAGATCGGTAGTTGAGTCATTACTTTCCGGACTTACCGTACGTGGACGTTCAAATCAGAACATCATGGAGCTGAGCGGAGGTACACAGCAGAAGGTTGTACTCGCGCGCGCTCTTTTAAAGCGCCCAAACATTCTGATTCTGGACGACCCTACGAGAGGTATCGATGTCGCAACCAAGGAAGAGATCTATCGCTTGTTTCAGCAGCTAAAGAGTCTCGGAGTAGGCGTGCTCTGGTATTCGTCTGAACTCAACGAATTAAAACTTTGTGATCGCGTCTATGTAATGCGCAGCGGCTACACGACTGGCGAATTGAAAGGGCGCGAGGTCGACGCACAAGTCCTCGAAATGTCGTTTAGTCGAACGCTCGAAGAGGTGAACAATTCTAGCGCAGCGAGCCGCGACCTAACCGCAGCACGCCCCGGAGGATTCAAAGATGGCATCGGGTAGCGGACCAATCTTGGAGAGCTTTCGGGTTCATCGAATCTCAGCTCCCATGCCAATGCCGTATGTGAGCGGCATGCACGATAAATGCGACGCGACAGAAAACGTACTCCTCGAGCTCGTCAGTGGGGGCCTAATTGGCCATGGAAGGGTTTTCACCTTCGTGGCTGCACAGGCCGACGCAATCCACTGCCTTCTCGTTGGAATGGCCGAATCACTTCTTGGTCACGATGTGAGCAACGTGCGGGCCGTATGGTCCACACTCGCGCGGCAACGCAACTTCGTCGGGCTAGGGCCGGCCGTTATGGCGCAAGGTGTAATCGATACTGCGTTATGGGATCTACTCGCGCAGCGAGCGGAACTCCCGCTGCATCAGATGCTCGGATCGACGACTGCAGTTCTGCCAGTATACGCGAGCGGCGGATGGTTCACGTATAGCAAAGATCAGCTGCGAGATGAGGCAATCGAATTCGCGGACCTCGGCTTCGTCGGATACAAATTGAAGGTCGGGCACTCTAATTGGCGCGAAGACGTCGTGCGAGTCGAGCATGTCCTCGATGCCGTCGGGGATCGCATCGCGATCATGGTCGACGCCAACCAGTCGTGGTCTGTCAAGAGTGCGATACAGGCGGCAAAGGCTCTGGTACCTGACGGAGTTAATTGGCTTGAGGAGCCAGTTCCAGCGGAAGACGTTAGTGGTACCGCACGCGTGTCGTCAGCGTCCGATCTTCAGATCGCCGTCGGGGAGTCCATCTTCTCTGACGAGGGCTTCAGGGATGTAATCGAGCGACGTGGTGCAGACATCCTCATGCCGAACGTCGTGCGCGTAGGCGGGCCGTCCGAGTTCGTGAAAATAGCTTCGCTCGCTGAAACCAATGGATTGCGTGTCTCTCCGCACCTCTATACGGAAGTCAGCGCTCATCTGACGGCAGCCTGTCGCGTTGGTGGTCCCGTGGAATATATTCCACGATGGTGGGATGAACTGTTTCAAGATGCTCCCCCCATAGAGAACGGCGCCATAAAGCTTTCGAGTCGGCCTGGGTTGGGATTCACATTCGCGGAGAAAGCGATCAAGGAATGGTCCTGCTCCGAAGGTTCGATCGAAAAAGTGTATGTGCCGTGAGAAGCGATCGCGTTTCTACGCAAGGGATTCAAGTAACCGCGTCAATTCACTTCTAGTCAAAAGGTAGAGCTAGGTGTTACAGCGAGAATCGATCGAACGTGACGTCGTGCAGGCTCTCTATGAATTCATCGCTGAATTCGCGTTCCGAATCGATTACCAGGACGGTTTGAGCGTGCCCGAGCTCTTTTGTCCGGACGGCTACTACGAATCGGACGGTCGTCGAGCCACTGGTCGGGACGCCATAAGAGCCGCGTACACAAAGCGCGCAGCTCTTGGACCACGAACGTCCCGTCACATATTTACGAATATCCGGGTTTCAAGAAGTGAAGACGGCCAATACTCTGGAACCTCGCTGATGCTGTTATTCGCTGAGAATGGAGTTCCGCCACTCCCAGCCGTTCCTCTTTTGGTAGCTGACGTCAACGATCGCTACGAAATTGTCGATGGAGAGGTGCTGTTGCATTCGCGAACCCTCAGCTCCGTATTTATACGGCCAGGTGTTGATCCTGTCCTTCCGCTTGGCGAGGGGACGTGAGACGTCGTGTCCCCGCTGGCGATGGGGGCACTCTTTGACCAACTCGCCCAAAGTTCAGCCGAGCTGGCGTTTCGACTATCCGGCACATCCGGTGCTCTCGATCGCGAACATCAACACGAGTGACGCCGCAATGGAGTCCTGCAAAGAAGAAGGGGGTTGTCAGAAATGAAGGAGACGATTGAGGAGCGGGTGAGACGCCTCGAAGATTACGAAGCGATCAGGCGCACCTGGCACGATTATCTCTACGCACTTGATTCCTTGAATTGGGACGCGCTTTCGGAAGTGTTCACAGAGGATGGCGCAGTCGAAATGGTTGGCTTAGATAGTTATCAGCCAGGCCAAGATCGAACTTACCGAGGCCGCAAGACAGTAATCGAGGACTTTTACGCACCTGTCATGACTTCGACCGCGGCACCTCAAAACGGACTTTTTTACACGGGTCACCATGGGACAAACATGAGAATTGAGCTGGCCGGGGATATGGCCACCACTTCGGCATACTTCATTGAGATATTGGGGAACACACAATTGCTTGCAGGTACCTATCAGCACCGCATGAAGCGTGAAGCAGATCGTTGGCGAATCGCCTACTTGCGCATCGCAATTCGCTACCGCGCTGAGTTAACCGCGACGGACTTTGGTGGTCTATCGCTAGCTGACGTGCTCAATATGCCTGCCGTGTAGTCGGGCGCTCGAACAGCGGCGGATAAGGCTCAGGCAAAAGAATCACTCGTCAGCGTTGTCGAGAAGTAGCGCCGCGCCTGATAGGCCCTCGCGAAGCGTGTGGAGATCTGAGCCGAGAACTAAGTACGTAGCGCCTGCAGTCCGCAACATCTCTGCATCCGATGTTGCGGACGCGTAAGCACCGAGCATGACTGAAGCGGTTTTCGCCACGCTCGCGATCTCCTTGATACGTTTAAGCACGATTGCATCGTTAAGCTGACCTGGCGCTCCGAGATCCACTGAAAGATCGCTGGTCCCTATGAAGATGACGTCTAGATAACGCGCAATATCGTTTAGTGGATCGTCCGTGCTTGCTGTTTCGATTTGTCCGATGACAAGAGAAGGGTTCGCCTTGACTGACTTCAGATAATCGATTAAGGAAGTTTCACCATAGCGAGCTCCAGCCTGCATCGGACTAACGCTCCTAGCTCCGTCTGGCGGATATCGCATCGCGAGACGCAGCTGTTCCGCTTCTCGTACGGTGCGCACAGTTGAGAGTTGGATTCCAGAAGCTCCGGCCTCGAGAAGGCGATTGATGAGACCAGAATCAACTGTTGGTACTCGGACGAGTGTCGGAAGCGATATGGCGACACCATGCCGGATCGTCCTTGAGACGTCTGTGAAACTGAGTTGGCTGTGTTCGAAGTCGATGACCGCAAAATCGAAGCCACTTTGCGAGATCAGGTCGATGGACTCGACTCCAGCAAGTTTGATGAACGTGCCGAGTTGCTGCGAGCCGGCTCGAACCTGTCGAGTAAAGGTTGACTCGGATTCCGATAGGAGCGGATTACGCATTTGGATAGCGCGCTAGGAATCGATCATGGGATAGTCGAAAATTCCATCAGCTTGTCCGGCACCGTGGCTTCGAATCGGGATTGGTACGGAGAACAAGGAATCCGCTCGTTAATCCGCCACGAATGTGGACGCGTGTCACGTCCCTTTCGGTGGCGAGGTACTCGCTTTGCGCGACGCCAAGGAATCTGGCTTAGTCGCCATCCACTCGAGGAGATGGGAGTAATCTGAGCGCGCGGGTGCGAAGATGTCGAGGTTCTGGATGGTGTCGTCACCTCTTGGCTCTATCCAATGTTGCTCGCCGGCAGGAATAAGCATTACCGATCCGGGTCCCACCTCATAACTGGCGTTTCCAACGTGATAGATCGCGTGACCTTCCAAAATTAGTGCAATTTGGTCGAATGTTTCATGTACGTGAGGGGCGACATCCATTGACGGTTCGACTTCGTTCAAAACGAGCGTGACGTATTCGGTTCCGAACGCGCGTCGACGGACACCTCTCCGAACTAGTTCTTGAGGGATGCTGTCCCATGTAGTTACAAGAACTTCGCGCCGTTTCACTGCGAGATTGACTCCTCCCGCTTGGCAAATTACCGACGACCTGCCGATCACCGAAGTTGATTTGAGCTCTATGCGTGAACATACGTAGTCTAGATCTTTTAACACCCCAATGCAGCAGCGAATGTATCTGGCGTCCAGTGAGCAACTGTTTTGCCGACGTTTCTCTATCCACATTTCGGGGTCCGGGGCATCAAAACGTATCCGAGGCATCAAAACGTAACTGACTCAAAGGCTCGAAACGAGCTAAAGTCTTCCCAGACTTGAGCCTGTATGTTGGTGTTAACCTATTAGCGAATAGAGCCCCGAACGGAGCCAGTGAGGAAGCAGCGTGAGAGATAGAAATGAGAAACTTCAAGAATTCGAAAGTTCAGAGGCGCAAGATAATCCTGAAGCTGAGGAATCGTTGATTGAGGAAGATATAATCGTTGAGGATGTAAGCATCGATGGGATGTGCGGCGTTTACTGACGCGGGTAGTCGAAGGCAAAGCCGGGATGGCTTTTCGAGAGACTTAGGAGAACTGCACTTACATCCCGAAGTCGCGGTCCGAGTGGAGCCGTTTGGTGTGCTGCTTTATCACTACGGAACCAGGCGTCTGGCGTTCGCCCACGGCCGAAAGCTGGGGGAACTCGTAACGTCGCTGCGAGTGAGCTCTGATCTTGCCTCTGCTGTTGCCGCTGTTGGAATCTCGGACAGCGAACTCGGTGCATACACGAGTGCTTTGGAATCTCTCGTCGCTCGAGGGATGCTTGTTGTTGGTCAGAAAGCCGGCGCAGAAAAGCGCTTGTCATCGTCGAATGCTCAAGCGCGAGTTGCTCCTGCGCGAGGTTCCATGATCGGTCTTTCCAGCTCTCGTAATGCTCGTCTCGCTCGCGGCCTCGGATCACCGATCTGTTTGACTTGGGAGCTGACCTACGGTTGCAACCTTGCTTGCGTCCACTGCCTTTCGAGTTCTGGACGACGTGACCCTAGTGAACTAACGACGCCTGAAGCGATGTCACTTATCGACGACCTCGCTGAGATGAAGGTCTTCTATGTCAATATCGGTGGAGGAGAACCGACAATTCGTCGCGACTTTTGGGATCTCGTTGAATATGCGACGTCGCGGCGAGTAGGAGTCAAATTCTCGACTAACGGCTCGCGGATTACTCCGAAGAACGCAGAGGTCGTAGCTGGCAACGACTATGTGGATGTGCAGGTATCGATAGATGGTAGCTCTGCACGCGAGAACGACGCAGTGCGAGGCATCGGATCGTTCGACTGCGCTGTGCGAGCCCTGCGATTGCTCGAAGCTGCCGGTGCGCGCAATTTGAAGCTGTCTGTCGTCGTTAACCGACACAATGTCAGACAGCTCGACGCATTGAAGGCGCTTGCCAAACAACATGGCGCCCAACTTCGAGTGACGAGGATGCGTCCATCGGGTAGAGCCGTCGATAGTTGGGAATCGCTTCGGCTCAGCGCGGACCAACAGCGACAACTGTATGAATGGCTCCTCGCGCAGGGCGAGGAAGTTTTGACTGGCGATTCGTTCTTCCATCTTGCGGGCTTTGGAGCACCGCTGCCGGGTATGAACATGTGTGGCGCTGGGCGCATCGTCTGTCTAATCGATCCGATTGGAGACGTCTTCGCGTGTCCGTTTGCAATTCATGAGTCCCTTCGAGCGGGCAACATCAGGGACGCGGGAGGCTTCGGTCGAATCTGGGGGGAGTCGGAGCTCTTCGCGCAACTGCGCAGACCTCGCGTTGGCGGAGCGTGCACATCCTGCGGGGCGCTGAATTCGTGCGGCGGTGGTTGTATGGCAGCCAAGTTTTTTACCGGGCTGCCTGTCGAAGGCCCCGACCCTGAATGCGTCATGGGTCACGGCGAAAAGGCGCTGGCATCGATAAACAGTCGGGAACTACCACGTCCGAGTTCGGATCATTCGCGCCACGCTCAGGAGAAGGCTGTCGCCGTCGATGTGCCACCTCCGACCTACCGGCGGTTTCGCACGGCGTGATGTGACTATGGACAATCGAATCCCTAGCGCGATCCGAAGGACACGGAAGCGCTGAAATGCGAACTCGATGGTTTGAGACGGTCGCCGCCGCGCAACGTCGCGCGCAATCGCGTCTTCCTCCGTCAGTTTACCGGGCAATACTCGCCGGAACTGAGAAGGGCCTCTCCTACAAAGACAACGTAGAGGCATTCGATGAGATTCAGATGATTCCTCATGTCGCTGATCTCGGCGTAGTGAGAGATCTCCAGACGACCTTTATGGGTCAAGAGATCGCCATGCCAGTCGTGATCTCTCCCACTGGCGTGCAGGCTGTGCATCCTCTGGGGGAAGTCGCGGTCGCTCGGGCAGCGGCGTCTCGTGGCACCGTGATGGCTCTGAGCTCGTTCGCCAGCAAACCCATTGAGGATGTGATCAAGGCGAACCCAAGAACGGTGTTCCAGATGTATTGGCTCGGCGACAAGGGCTTCATGTTGGGCCTGATCGAGCGTGCGAAGGCCGCCGGTGCTGTCGGCTTGATTCTTACGCTCGATTGGTCATTCTCCCATCACCGGGACTGGGGGAGTCCGTTTATTCCTGTGCGGCTCGACTTGAGATCGATGATCCGACTCGCGCCCGAAGCGTTACGCAGACCCTCTTGGCTTTTTGAGTACGTGAAGACCGGGCGGCCTCCTAGATTGATCACGCCGAACCTCGCGCTGGCCGGTTCACCGCCACCGACGTTCTTCAGTGCTTACGGGGAGTGGATGCAAACCCCTCCGGCTCGGTGGACGGACATTACGTGGTTGCGGGAGCAATGGATCGGCCCGCTGATGCTTAAGGGCATCGGCAGTCCTGAAGATGCGCGCCGAGCCGTGGATTGCGGTGCGACGGCGATTTCGGTTTCCAACCACGGAGGAAACAACATTGACGGCACGCCGGCGCCGGCGCGCCTCTTACCTGCCATTCAGGAGGCGGTGGGAAAGGAAGTCGAGATCGTTCTAGACGGAGGGATCCGGCGAGGAAGTGATGTCGTGAAGGCGATAGCGCTCGGTGCTCGCAGCGTCATGATTGGTCGTGCCTCATTGTGGGGGCTTGCAGCTAACGGTCAAGCTGGGGTTGAAAATGTGCTTGAAATCCTTCGAGATGGGATTGAAAGTACGCTCCGCGCTCTTGGCCGGACTTCGATTCACGAAATTTCGCAAGACGATGTGCTGCTGTCGCCTTGTTTCGTTCGATCGCGAAACCCACACAAGACAACATGAGTAACCATGATCGCAGCGAGCTGCGAGATTCAAGATCGATCGGATCCCATGCGAGCTGGGTCGACATCGCACAGTTGATGGGAGGGCGCCCTCTCGAATTGTTCGCGGTGGCCCTTGGGAGCTGGGAGCAACATGGACCGCACCTTCCGTTTAACGTCGACACCGTTGTTGCCGACCAAGTCGTTTGTGAGTTGTCTCAACTCAGTCGCACCATGATCGGACCTGCGCTTCCGTATGGGGCAAGTGACGAACATAGGGACTTTCCGGGAACGGTGTCGATTGGCCAGGATGCGCTTGCCGGGGTGCTTGTCGCGATTGGTCGCTCGGCGGCGAGATTTTGCAAAAAGGTTCTTTTCGTGTGCGGGCATGGTGGCAATGTCGACGGGCTGATGCGTGCAACTATTCGACTTCGCCGAGAGGACATTGACGCCGCGTGGTGGCTTTGCATCACATCTGGAGCTGATGCACACGCTGGCCATGCCGAGACATCGATGATGCTCGCAATCTGTCCCTCACTTGTTGATGCGTCCCGGTTTCAGCAGGGAAACACGGATCCCATCGATGAATTGATGCCTGCCTTGCGTACCCACGGCTTGGCGCCGGTGTCTTCGAATGGCGTTCTCGGAGATCCAAGAGGCGCAACAGCAACGACTGGCTCGGAACTAATCGCGTGGCACCGACGACAGCTCCGCATGGCCGCGACTGAATGGCTTGTTGACAAGCGCGGGTGTCTTTTGCGCTCCCACCATGCCGAGAAGCATGCCAATAAGGCGGGCCTGCGGCGTTCTTCGCTCGAGAACCGTCCTGTTCACAGACCTTGACCCGCGTCGCCGTCGTGACAGGTGCTGCCCGAGGCATCGGCGCCGCTTCGGTTCGGCGTCTTGCCCGGGCGAAGTGGGCCGTTGTGGCGGTTGACGTCTGCAAGGATGACCCTGGGATCCGTTACCCCCTCGCATCTCGCCAAGATATGGATCAACTTGTCGAGGAATGCGGCGAGAACGTCGTTCCAATAATCGGCGACGTTCGGGATCTTGAAACCTTGGTAGAAGCAGTGTCATGTGCCAAAGAGCGATTCGGTGGACTCGACGCTGCTATTGGCGCGGCTGGAATCATTCTCGGTGGCGACTCATTTTGGACTGGTGAGCCCCGCGAGTTAGACATCCTGTTTGACGTGAATGTTCGTGGCGTTGCGAATCTCGCCCGCACCGCGATTCCCGCTCTACTCGAGCGACCCTCGCCACGTAGCGGGAGATTCATTGTCATTGCGTCGGGCGCGGCCCACACTGGCTTGCCCCGTCTCGCCGCGTATTGCGCGTCGAAGCACGCGGTGCTCGGTCTGGTTCGAGGCTTGTCACGGGACTTAGCAACCACGGGCATTACGTCCAACGTCGTATCGCCCGGCTCCACTCGCACGGCAATGCTCGAGGAATCAGCGCGGCTTTATGAATTAGCTGATCTCGAAACATTCTCCGAACATCAGTCGGTGGGTCGCATTATCGAACCCGAAGAGATCGCTGAATCCATCGCGTGGCTCGTTAGCGAGCATTCTTCCGCAGTTAACGGCGCGGAGATCCGAGTCGACGGTGGTTTCATCGGTTGACAGCGGCTATTCCACGCGCCTCGCTATCGACTCTTCCATTGGGATTCGAAATAGAGCTTGACCCTGACATCGGCCGGCCATCCACGGAGGTTCTGATCGGCGGAACGCCGTTACGACTCTTGCGCCTGACGGAGCGCGGAGGAGCGCTACTTCAGGGCGATCGGTTGGTGGTTGGCGATCGCCACTCTGCACTCCTTGCGCGACGCCTTCTCGATGCAGGAATGGCCCATCCCCGTCCGCTGGGAGTTGCCTACGGGATGAGCGATGTCACGGTCGTAATTCCGGTTCGCGATTGCCCAGGACCACTCGGTCGTCTCCTGAGTTCATTAGGTAGCGATTCTGAGGTCATCGTTGTCGACGATGGTTCGGCCGACGGACGAGCGATCGAGTCCATTGCGGAAGCAGCCGGAGCGAGACTGTTTCGCCACGAGATATCACGTGGGCCAGCTGCTGCACGCAATACTGGGTTGTGTGCAGTGCGAACTCGGTTGATCGCCTTCGTCGATTCGGACTGCGTTGTAACGCCCAATTGGCTCGTCCCTCTGCTGAGGCATTTCGACGACCCGGCGGTAGGCCTTGTCGCACCTCGGATCGTCAGTCTGCACAGACCGCAGAGACAATCTGACTGGCTCGCTGCCTACGACTGGGCAAGCGCATCACACGATCGAGGACCATCGGAAGCCTTGGTGACCGATGGTGGAAAGGTGTCTTGGGTATCCGGCTCAGCATTGGTGGCGCGAACAGACGAGCTTGGCGGAGGTTTCGACGAAGTTCTGCTTAGTGGCGAAGACGTTGACTTGGTTTGGCGCATGATGGACGAAGGTTGGCGCGTTCGCTACGAGCCTCGATCCGAGGTTGCCCATGAGCACCGCAGAACTCTCCGTTCATGGACTTCGCGGAAGGTCGTTTACGGGTCGAGTGCAGGACGGTTAACGTGCCATGGCCATCGAATTGCGCCCATTGTCCTGCCTCCGTGGGCCGCCGCGTTCTGGGGTCTCATCGCTATAAAGCGGAAAACCGCCAAGTGTGCTGCACTCTTGGTGGCTGGAAGTGCACCAATCGTGCTCGCGAAGCGACTCCGAGGAATTGACAAGCGATGGCAAATCGCATGCGAACTCATCGTGCGAGGCTCGCATTCGTCGGGTAGACAAATAGCATCGGCGATGGTTCGGCATTGGTGGCCAATGTCTTTGTTGGTAGCGACCATTTCTCGGCGCATGAGACGCATGCTCTTTTTGTGTGCAATTTCAGATGGACTGATTGCCTGGACTCAGGACCGTCCCGAAATGGATTTCTTCCGATTCCTCCTCATACGTCGTTTAGATGATCTGGCGTATGGATGGGGTCTATGGAAGGGAGCGTGGCGCGAGAAGACGCTGACTCCGCTGGTCCCGGTTGTGGCGCATGGGACAAAGGCGACGACACCCGTTCGCGCAGGTGGTCACCTTTTTCACATCGAATCTGCGAGTCGGCAGCGTTGAAGCAAGAGCGGGGGACTCTTTGTGCGCGCCACCCCCAAGCCGGGGGTGGCGCGTGCGCTATCGGTGATCGAAGTAGTCCGCGGATTGCGGATTTCGGTGTTAAG
>CAWKGD010000003.1:0-961519 GCA_963849105.1 uncultured Acidimicrobiaceae bacterium
CGAGACGTACCGTCGATCTTGGTTCCCCTTTGGCCGGGAGATGGTGCAAGCAAATCGCTCCGAAAAGAGTGCGAACTCGCTCGTCGGTCTCCACTATCACCTGCACCAGGCGGACTACTGGTACGTCACGCGGGGCACGGCGAGGGTCGTTCTTCATGATCTGCGTCTCGGGTCGTCGACCGAGGGGGTAACCGAGATCTGCGAGCTCGGCGACGAGGAGCACGGAGTATTCATCCCACCCGGCGTCGCGCATGGGTTCGCGGCCGTGACGGATCTCACCCTGATCTATCTCGTGGACAACTATTACAACCCCGATGACGAACTCGGATTGGCGTGGGACGACCAGACGATCGCCGTCGACTGGGGAGTCGCGGATCCGATCGTTTCCGACCGGGACCTCGCCAATCCCCGGCGGGACGCGATCCCTGACCACCTGATCCCGCGGGGAGGGCTCCGCACCTGAACCTGGGGGTCTTCCCGCGGTCAAAACTCCACCTCGCGTGCCTAGATTGGCTTCGTGCTCCGCTTTGTCCGGGCCAGACTCCCGTGATCGCGGCGATCGCTTTCGGCGCCCTCGGCTTCGTGGTCGTGGTTGCCAGCTGGTCGCGCTTCGGCTCCGGACGGTCCCAACGCCGCTCGGTGCAAGAACACCAGCGGGCGCTCGATGTGCTGGGAGAAGTGGCGAAACGCCGGGACGGCATCGCCCCGGTCCACGCTCCGAGTGCCCAGGAGATCGGTCGGGCGCACGTTCATCCGACGGAGAACGCGATTCCTCGATTCCGCGGGGTCGACCCGGGCGTCGGCGGACACCAACCCCCCGCCCGGCTCGTCCTTCGTTCGGGACCGACGCCTCTCAAGCTGCCGATCTTTGAAGACGCTACGAAACGGGCTCGGGCCGAGAACTCGCCGGGTGACGAAGTTCACGTCGACACGAATCTGCCTCCTGCGAACCCGGGGAACCAGACCGCCGAGCTCGACCACGTGGTCCGATTTGAAGCCGTCGATAGCGTGGAAGAGGCTCGCGGCGCCGACCGTTCCTGGCTCGTCCCACGACGGGGCGCCTCCCGCCTTCAACGGGCCGCTCGAGGAACTCGAGTTCGGCGACGAACCCCAGGAGACCCTCGGTTCGCACCGGCCACGCCTTGCTGCCCGTCCAAGACTTCCGCGCTCTGCCACTGGTCGTAACCCCTTCATCTTGAGAAGGGTTGCCTCGGTCGCGGCGATCGTGATTGTCCTTGCCGCCGTGGGCGTCGGCAGCTGGCAACTCGCGTCGAGTAAATCCGGACCGCCGCGCGCAGCAGCGCAGCCACCCCCGCAGTCCCACCGGTCGCATCACGCGACGAAAGTGGGCTCGAACTCGAAATCCAGCTCCGGGTCCTCGCCGAGCCTTGTCCACGACGAGATCGTGCCGACGTCGACCTCGCCGACCATCGTGACCTATCCCCTGAGCGAGTCGACCTTCACGATCACGTTCACCGCGTCCGAACCCTGCTGGATCGGGATCCTTCCCAGTCAGCACGGGGGATACCTATGGATGACGACGCTTGGAGCGGGGACCACCACCACGTATCACGCGAGCGCGCCGGTCTACGTCCGGATCGGAGCGCCCCAATATGTGATCCTGAAAGTCGACGGTGTCCGTCTCGCGCTCCCGCCGAAGATGATCCAGCCGTACGACGTCACGTTCACGATCGGCTCGTCGGTCTCGGCGTAGCCAAAACCGTCAGGTTTCGGCCGCAGCTCGCCGAAACCCGTGCCGACACCTCGCCTGTTTCGGATTGGGCGCAATCCCCAGGCTCTGGAGTGTTTTCGCTGGCTGGCGGGTTGTTACTATGGCGATAGGAGAAATTCCGCTTCCCTGGCCGCGATCGCTCGGGAAGGAAGGGAGTTGGCTGGCCTGTGGCAACGATTGACCTCGATCTCGGCAAATACAAGCTCGGCTGGAGCGACCCGGAGGATTACGTCTTCAAGCCTCGAAAGGGGCTGAACGAAGAGGTCATCCGGGAGATGTCGGCCCTCAAGAAGGAGCCCGAGTGGATGCTCGCGTTCCGCTTCAAGGCGTACCGGCACTTTCTTGCCAAGCCGATGATGCCGTGGTTCGCGGAGAAGATGCCCGACCTCGATTTTGACGACATCTACTACTACATCCGTCCAACCGACACCCAGGTCGACGCCTGGGAACAGCTCCCGGACTCGGTGAAGCAGACGTACGAGAAACTCGGCATTCCGGAAGCCGAGCGGAAGTATCTCGCGGGCGTGACTGCACAGTACGAATCTGAAGTCGTCTACCACCGCAATCGTGAAGAACTCGCGAAGCAAGGCGTGCTCTTCAGCGACATGGATTCGGCCGTTCGTGAATACCCAGACATTGTGCGGCGGTATTTTGGACGGATCATTCCCCCAAATGACAACAAGTTCGCCGCGCTTAATTCTGCGGTTTGGTCGGGGGGATCATTTATCTATGTTCCACCGGGCGTCAAGGTGGAAATGCCACTGCAGGCATACTTCCGCATCAACGCGGAGAACATGGGTCAGTTCGAGCGGACTCTGATCATCGCCGACGAAGGGGCGCAGGTCCATTACGTGGAAGGTTGCTCCGCGCCGGTCTACACGAGCGACTCCCTCCACTCGGCGGTCGTCGAACTCGTTGCACTTCCGGGGAGTCGAATCACGTATACGACTATCCAGAATTGGTCAAATAACGTCTACAACCTGGTCACAAAAAGAGCACGTGCGGAGGCGGAAGCTCACGTTGAATGGATCGACGGCAACATAGGCAGTCGGCTCACTATGAAGTACCCGTCCGTGTATCTCATGGGCCCGAAGGCGTCGGGTGAAGTGCTCTCTGTCGCCTACGCGGGAGCGGGTCAAATCCAGGACACAGGCGCGAAGATGTTCCACTGCGCGCCGGACACAACGTCGACGATTGTGTCGAAATCGATCTCAAAGGACGGAGGCTCGACCACGTATCGCGGCAAGGTGCATGTCGACCCCGGTGCGACACGTGCGAAGTCGTTCGTACGATGCGATGCCCTGATCCTCGATGAGATCTCGGGATCTGAGACAAAGCCGTACATGGAGGTCGGAGAGCGAGACGCCGAGATCGGACACGAAGCGACAGTCTCAAAGGTCGGCGACGATCAGCTGTTCTACCTGATGAGTCGGGGCCTGACCGAGAGCCAGGCGACAGGCATGATCGTCAATGGATTCATCGAACCGATCACCCGCACGCTGCCGATGGAATATGCGGTCGAGTGGAGCCGATTGATCGAATTGCAGATGGAAGGCGCCGTCGGCTGATCAGCCGGTTTGCTGTTGATTTCCATCGAACTACATCTCTGGTGACCGGGAGGTTTGACGCGCATGCCGATGCGTGAGGATTGCAAGCACTTCCAGTCGCGGACGTACCCGTCTGGCGAGGTCGCTCGCTTTTGCGTCCTTGACCTCGCGCCGGAAGCCCCGTGGCGTTGCCCCGAGAATTGCGCGTCGTACGAGCGTCGTCTTGCGGACGTGACTTGGACGAAGGGTTCGCTCGTCGCCCCGCCCCCAGAAGACGAGCCCGACGAACCCCCAGAGCAAGTGAGCGAGCTGCTCGAGGAGGCCGAGAGCGTCGTGAGTGCCGTCGCCTCCGAAGAGCTCGAGGATGTGGAAAAAGAACAGGAGCGCGAGCAGAAGTCGGCGGCGTCGCCGCTTGGGCGGATGTTCCGACGCACACGCCGCGGTCGGCGCCAGGATCCGGAATAAGGCGATCCCCGCTGAGCTCGAGCGAACTGATCGCAAGCAGCAAGGCCGCTAGCGGCGGCCCCGATTGGTGGAGCAAGCGCCAACTCGTCGCGGCGCAACGCCTCAACGAATTCGTCGTTCCAACGGAGGCCGACGAGGATTGGCGGTACGCACGGATCGACGCGCTCGACCTTGATCAGGTCGACCTCGTTGCGGCCGAGGTGCAGCACGAACCTGTTGCCCCCGTCCTTCGCGACGCCGCGCTCATCGACGAGATCGGCGACGTCTCCGCGCTGATCCGGACCCTCGACGGTCGAGTCGTCGCGTTCGACACCGATTCGCAACTCGGGACGTTCGGCGTCCGATGCGGACCGTCAGCGAACTTCGCGGAGCAGCCGGAGGGATTCGGCGAGCTGATCGCATCCGCGCCGGACTACTTCACGACGCTCGCCGACGCGTTCGGCACGGATGCCGTGATCGTTGTCGTCCCTCGAGGCGTGCGAATCGAACGGCCGATCGCGATCGTCCACGACGTAACGACACGAGATCGTCGGACTGCCACCTTCCCTCGCTTGTACGTGGATATCCGTGAAGGGTCAGAAGTGACCATCGTCGAGCACTTCCGCTCCGACGGCGGAGCGCCGCTCGTCTGCCCGGTGAGCGAGCTCCGGGTCGGCCCGAACGCGCACCTCGTCTACGAGGCCGTCCAGGAGCTGGACCGAACCGCGTGGCAGATCGGTTACCTGTACAGCTCGGTGGAGCGCGATTCCACGCTTCGGTCGTTTACCGCCGGACTCGGTGGCGATTACGCGCGGCTGTGCACGCGGTCGACGCTCGCGGGGGAGCATTCCGAAGGCGTGCTGCTCGCCGCTTACTTTGCCGACGGTGAGCAGGTTCAGGACATGCGGACGTTCCAAGATCACGCTGCACCGCACACGCGGAGCAACCTGATCTTCAAGGGCGCTGTCGACGACGCGGCTCGCTCGGTGTACAGCGGCCTCATTCGGATCCACAAGGGCGCTCGAAAGTCCGACGCGGCACAGACGAACCGCAATCTCGTGCTCTCCGAACGAGCGCACGCGGACTCGGTTCCGAACCTCGACATCGAAGAGAACGACGTCCGCTGCAGCCACGCCTCGGCGGTCGGCCCGATCGACCGCGAGCAACGCTTCTATGTCGAATCGCGAGGCGTGAGGCCCGAGATCGCGGAGCGGCTCATCCTGCTCGGTTTCTTCGCGGATCTCTTCGCGCAAACGCCCGACGCCGGCCTCGCGCGTTACCTTCGCTCGGCGGTCGCTGCACGGTTGAATGCGGTGGATCCCTCGCTTGAAAGCCAGGCGTCGTGAGTACCGAATCAGCACCGAGACGAATCCGCGTGTGCTCAGTTGGGGACGTCGAAGTTGGCAAAGCGTTGAAATACGACGCTGAAGTCGGGGCGATTTGCGTCGTCCACTGCGCCGACGGGTTTCATGCAGTCGCGGATCGTTGCAGCCACGAGGACTACTCGCTCTCAGAAGGCGACGTCGATGCCGATCAGTGCGAGATCGAGTGCTGGAAGCACGGCAGCCTCTTCTCGCTGGCGACGGGAGATCCGCTCACACTTCCAGCGACATTGCCGATCGCCGTTTATCCCGTCGAGGTGGAAGGGAACGACGTCTTTGTCGTCCTGTCATGAGCGACATTCGAGACGCCGATTCGAGGACGTTGAGATGACATCTCTCGTCGTGCGCGACCTTGCCGTGGCGGTTTCCGGCGTCGAGATCCTTCACGGGGTCGACCTCGAGGTTTGCTCGGGAGAGGTGCATGCGGTGATGGGTCCGAACGGAGCCGGTAAGAGCACCCTCGGATACGCCCTCATGGGGCATCCCGATTTCGAAGTGGTCCGGGGTGCGATCGAGCTCGACGGCTCCGACATCGTCGGCCTTCCGCCCTGGCAGCGTTCAGAGCTCGGACTTTTCCTCGCGTTCCAGCATCCGATCGATCTGCCTGGAGTCCGCCTGGAGGATCTCATCGCTGAGGGATCCCTGAGCAGGAACCGACCACGAATGGCGCACGAATCCCTCCGTCGCTCGATCGTCGAAGAGGCCGCGTCAATCGGACTGAGCATCGATGTCGCCGATCGTCCCGTCAACGTCGGCGCCTCCGGCGGTGAGCGCAAGCGCCTGGAGACCTTGCAGCTCGCGATGCTCGAACCGAAGATTGCGCTGTTAGACGAACTCGACTCGGGCTTGGATATCGACGCGATGCGTGACGTCGCGCGCCGAGTTGTGCGGATGGTCCGCGCCGCCGCGGGCAGCGAAGAGCCACTCAGCGTGCTGGCGATCACCCACTACAACCGGCTACTGACGGAGTTGCGACCAGACTTCGTGCACGTTCTCGTTAGGGGACGGATCGTTGAATCGGGTGGTCCGGAGCTCGCGGAGAAACTCGAGCGGACCGGATACGAGAGCTACATCGAAGCTGATGAGAACTCGGCGGAAGTTGATTCGGAACTCTCGGTCCGTGACATCTGAGCCACGCTGAAGGTTGCAACCGATACAAGGTCGACCGCGCGGTCAGCGAAAGATAGCCGCTTGGAACCGATACCCCGATCCGAGGGACAATAAAGGGCGGATTCCTTGCTTCGAACTGCAGGGGACCGCCGGACCAGAGAAAAGATCGACATGGCGCTCATCGAGGCGAATAGCGGCTCACCGCAACGTGTCCGCAGCCGGGGCGACGAGATCGCCCGGCGCCTGCTCGCGATACCCGACGGATGCCCGGTGATCTCGGTCGCCCAGGCCCAGCGCAGCTTCAGCGTGGCGATGGTGCTCTCGGGCCTCCGCTGCCTGGTGAGTTACGTCATCGTCCCGGTCGTCCTGCCGCTTCTCGGGCTGGCAGTTGGCGCCGCCCCATACATCGGCGTGCCCGTGGCCCTCCTCGCGCTCGTCTTCGACGTCCGCGGCATCCGCAGGTATTGGCTCGCTAACAGCAGCCGCCGCTGGGCGATGACGTGGGTCTATCTCGCTGTCATCGTCCTCGTGGTGTTCTTGCTGGTCCACGACCTGCTCAAGATCTGATCGTTCCCCGGCCCGCCGAGAGGATCCCTTTCGGTTTTCTATCTGCTCCATCGCGCTCGTCGAAGCGACTCGTAGCATCGATTCGAGCGGCACAGCCGGGAGACACGGATGGCTGAGAATCGACGGATCGTGCGTGTGACGAGGATCGTCCGCTCATCGATCCACGGCCTGCTCGACCAGTCACAGCCCTTCGGGCGGCTCGCCCTCGTCCATACGCTCCAGGCCGCTGGAACGGCCTGCGTCACGGTCTCGCTCGCCGGCTCACTGTTCTTTTCCGTCTCCTTGCACGAGGCGAAGGGCAAGGTCCTCCTCTATCTGGTGCTCACGATCGCTCCTTTCGCGCTCGTCGGCCCGGCGCTCAGTCCGTTGCTCGACCGAGGCAGGGACGCGCGACGAACGAGCGTCGCGATCTCGAACCTCGGGTCCGTAGCGCTCAGCCTCTTGATGGCGAGGGACCTGCACGGGTTGCTTCTCTTTCCCGAGGCGTTCGGCATCCTCGTCCTCGCGAAGCTGTATCTCGTCGGGCGAGCGGCGCTCGTTCCCGAGATGGCGGCGAGCGGCGACGACCTTGCGAGCGCGAACGCGAAGCTCGCCGTGCTCGCTTCACTGGGGGGCTTCGCCGCAACACCGCTCGCTATCGGATTTCTGCAAATCGGAGCGGCTTGGACCCTTGCTTTTGGTGCCGTGATCTTCGCCGCCGGAGCCGTCGCGGCCGTGCGCCTGCCGAAGCCCACCCGCGTGACGCTCGCACCCCCGATCGAATCCTCACGCGAAGACCAGACCACCACCGGGCAACCGGTCAGCCAGGCGGCATACAAGGAGATTCGCGATCAGCGTCGCCTGCTCGGGTTGCCGCTCTACCCGGGCGCGGTGCTTTCGGCGATCGCCGCGGTCTCGATCGCGCGTGGGACGGTGGGTTTCACGGAGTTCTTCCTGGCGTTCGCGTTGCGCCGCGCCCACGCAGCGACGTGGTGGTACGGAATGTTGATCGTGGCGAGCGCAGCCGGATCGTTGATCGGTTCGATGATCGTGCCGAGGCTGCGTCGCTACTTCACCGCGCGCTGGATCATCATTGGCGCGCTCGCCGCGATCGTCATCGGCGCGGTCCTGACTGCGATCGTCGGGGGACTCTGGGCGCAGGCGATGCTGACGTTCGTCGTCGGCATCGGGCCGATGAGCGCCAAGCCGGCGCTCGACTCCATCGTGCAAAAGAGCGTGCCTGCGTCTCTGTTGGGCCGAGCGTTCGGGCGTCTCGAAACGCGCCTCCAGCTCTTCTGGGTCGTCGCGGCGATCCTCGGGGTGCTGATTCCGTTCCCCTTCAAGCTGGGCGACGTCATCATCGCGGCGGCAAGCGGCTTCGCTTGCATCTCGTACGGCACCTATGGCGGTGCGGCGCGTCGGCGGGCGACAGAAGCGCTCGCGGCGCGGCATTCGACGACGTGACCGACGAGCGCCGCGAACTCGACGCCGTCGAGTTGCTGCGAGACATGATCGGTGATCCTCCCAGCGGCGAGATTTGGGTCGGAGACGACGCCGCCGTGCTCCGCGAAGCGGGCTCCTCGTGGCTGTTCGCTTCGGACGCAAGCGTCGAGGGGGTGCACTTCGATCGGCGCTTCGGCTCGCTTGCCGACGTCGGCTGGCGGAGCCTCGTCCAGAACCTCAGTGACATCGCGGCGATGGGAGGGACGCCAAGCGCCGCCGTTGTCTCGGTCGTCGGTGCACGAGAGACGGAGCTTTCCGCGATCTACGACGGGCTATTGGACGCCGGACGCACCTATCGATGTCGCGTCGTCGGCGGCGATCTTTCCGACGGACCAGCGCTGATCATCGCGATCGCGATCTTGGGCACGGCTGCAGCCGGCGGACCCGTTCTTCGATCCGGGGCTCGTGCCGGTGACGCGGTGTTCGTGACCGGCACGCTCGGCGCGGCATCGGCGGGCCTCAAGCTCCTGCAACGCGATCCGGACTCCGCGGGCGAACTTGTCTCCGCCTTCTTGCGGCCTCAGGCACGCATCGCAGAAGGCACCGCCGCGACACGCGCCGGAGCGACCGCGATGATCGACATCTCGGACGGGCTCGGCATCGACCTCTACCGGCTCGCCGACGCGTCGTCGGTCGGGCTCGATCTCGACAAGGTTCCCATTGCCGACGGTGCGGCGCTCGAGGACGCGCTCGGCGGCGGAGAGGACTATGAACTCGCCTTCACGGCTCCCGACGCCCAAAAAGTGGAAGCCGAGTTCACAGGCGCCGGTCTACGGGTGCCGATTCGCGTCGGGTCGATCGTGGGGGATCCGAAGACGAGGACGCTCGGCGGGACGCCGCTTCTTCCGTCCGGATTCACGCACCGACTCTGACGCCGGCCGGAGAGACCTACGAAGCTTGGGCAACCTCGCGGACGCGCCGAGGCGGCTTCGTCACCTTGCCGGCGCGAATGCACGACGTGCAGACCGAGATCCGCTTCGGAGTGCCGTTCACGAGCGCGCGGACCCGCTGGATGTTCGGGTTCCAGCGCCGCTTCGTCCGGCGGTGCGAGTGCGACACCCGCATCCCGAACCCCGGCGACTTCCCACAAATCTCGCAAACCGCTGCCACGACGTTCACTCCGAATCTTCGCGACGGACCCCGCGACGTGCCCGCGAAAGCGGGTTCGACCGCGCGGTGAGTGCCCAAGGTTACCATCACCCCGCCGACGGGCGGTCCGGAAAACCCCTGCGTGACGACGGCATCAGACCGACCGCCTATCTTTCGACCCGAATATGAATGCTCTTCGTGCCGAGCAGGTGCTGGTCGCGATGAGGGCCTATCGCGACGCCCTCGCGACCCACCAGGCGACGATCAATCGGCTCAACGTCTTTCCGGTCCCCGACGGCGACACCGGCACGAACATGTCGCTGACGGTCGACGCCGTCGTCGGAGAGATCGAATCGCACCTCGACGGACAATCCGCAGCGGGCGCGCTGCCGATGGCGCAGGTCTGCGAAGCGATCGCACACGGATCGTTGATGGGCGCCCGGGGCAATTCCGGGGTGATCCTCTGTCAAATACTGCGCGGGTTGGCGACGACGTTCGCGCGGCTGGACGCCGCCGGCCCGGACGAGGTCGCGACCGCCCTCGAGAGCGGAAGTGTGGCAGCGAGGGAGGCGGTGTTGCGGCCATGCGAAGGCACGATCCTCACCGTGGCTTCCCGCGCCGCCGAGGCGGCGCGGGAAGCGGCGACGGAGCGACGCGATCTCGTCGAGACGCTCGAGAGGACGCGGACGGCGGCCCTAGAAGCGCTTTGGAAGACCCCGACCCAGCTCGAGATCCTCGCCGAGTCCGGCGTCGTCGACGCGGGCGGAGCGGGACTCGTCCTCATGTACGACGCGTTGTTGTTCGCCGCCGACAATCGGGCGATGCCGGCGGCGCTCGAGCTTCCGGAGTCGGTCGCAAGCGTGGTCGCCGGCGGCGCGCCCTTGTCGGTGAGACCGATACCGGGCGACGCGGCCTCAAATGGCGACACGATCTCTCCTCGGTACGAGGTGATGTACTTCCTTGCTGCCGACAACGCGATGATCCCGGCCTTCAAGGATGTCTGGGCGGGAATCGGCGACTCGATCGTCGTCGTCGGCGGCGACGGATTGTGGAACTGCCATATCCACACCGACGAGATCGGCGCGGCGATCGAAGCGGGGATCGACGCGGGTCGCCCCCGCGAGATCCGCGTGACCGACCTCGCGGGACAGGTGGAAGAAGAACGGTGGGTCCGAGAAGCCGCGCTCGCGACGGCGGTGCCCGCAAAGAGCGACGCGGGCGCGAGGACCTCGGTGATCGTCGTCGCGAACGGAGAGGGCATCGAGCGGATCTTCCACTCGCTCGGTGTCCGGCAGTTCGTCGAGGGGGGTCAGTCGATGAATCCGTCTACGAGGGAGGTCCTCGACGCGATCGAGTTGTCGCCGACAGACGAAATCGTCATACTGCCGAACAACGCGAACATCGTCGCCGTCGCGCGCCAGGCGGCGAACTTCGCCGCAAAGAAGGTCTACGTCGTTCCGACGAACGGAATCCAGGAGGGCTTTGCCGCGCTCCTCGAATACGACCCGGGCGCGTCTGGTGACGAGAACGCCGACGCGATGACACGCGCTTCGAGCCGGGTCGTCGCAGGCGAGGTGACGCGGGCGGTTCGATCAGCGACTTCGTCGGCTGGTGAAGTACATGTCGGGGATTACATTGGCTTGTCGCGAGCAGGAATCGAGGCAGTGGCCGGGATGCTCGCCGATGCCGCGATCGGTCTTTTACGCGCGTTGCTCCGGCCGGAACACGAGATCGTGACGCTGTTGCAAGGCGACGGCGCGACCGAGGCGGACACCCGACGCGTCACCGAGTGGCTTGCCGAGGAGCGTCCTGACGTCTCGGTCGAACTGCACCACGGCGGACAGCCGCTCTATCCCTACTTGGTTTCTATCGAGTGACCGAGGCGCCGACCGGTCGCAAGCTCGGCCAGCTCGATCGACTCCCGGTCGACGTGCTGAAGGGCGTCGGATCGCGAAAGCGGTCGGCGCTCAAGCTGATGGGGATCGAAACGATCCTCGACCTTTTGACCCACTATCCGCGCAGGTACGCGGACCGTACGCGCGCCGTTGCAATCAGCGACCTTGTCGCAGGCGACGAAGGCGTCGTCTCCGCCGTGGTGAAGCGTGCCTCGCTGAAGCGGCTGAGGAGCCGACGAACGATCGTCGAAGTCGTCGTCGACGACGGATCCGGTGTGCTCGACGTCACGTTCTTCAACCAGCCGTGGCGCACCAAGCAACTCGTCGAGGGTCGCGAGGTGGCGCTCTTCGGGCGTGTCGGCGCCTTTCGTAAGACGCTGCAGATGGCCAACCCGGTCGTCGAGGTCGTCGGGGCGAGCGGTTCACGTCAGACGGGGCGACTCGTCCCGATCTACCCGCAGTCCGAGCGGGCGGGGATCTCTTCGATCGAGCTTTCGACCTTCGTCGAAGAGGCCCTCGAACGCGCCGGGGAATTCGCAGATCCGCTCGATGACCGCCTGCGCGAGTCAATGCAGTTGATGACCCGCACGCAAGCGTTCCGCAACGTGCACCAACCGGGCACCAATGACGACTGGCAGCGCGCCCGGCGCCGTCTGGCCTTCGATGAGCTGTTGCGGATCCAGCTAGCGCTCGTGATGCGTCGGCGTGCCGCGGCGGCAACGGCGCGGGGGATCGCACACGACGTCGAGAGCGAATCGGTCCTCGTGGAGCGCTTCGTCGACGCCTTGCCGTTCGCGCTCACCTCCGCACAACGCCGCGTGATCGGCGAGGTCCGAGACGACCTCGCGCGAACAGAACCGATGCACCGACTGCTGCAAGGAGACGTCGGTTCAGGCAAGACCGTCGTCGCGCTGGCGGCGTTGTTGTTCGGCGTGCAGGGCGGATATCAGGGTGCGTTCATGGTGCCGACCGAGGTGCTCGCGGAGCAGCATTTCATCGCGGCGCGCAGCTTGCTCGGCGATCTGAAAGTCGGGGACCCGGGTGTGGTAGGCGGCGAGCGCCCACTTTCTGTATCGCTGCTCACGTCCAAGACGTCAAGTCGAGCGCGATCCGAGATCGTGCGCGGCCTCGAGGCAGGACTTGTCGACATCGTTGTCGGAACGCACGCGCTGATCACCGAGGACGTCAAGTTCGACTCGCTCGGCGTCGTCGTCATCGACGAGCAGCATCGCTTCGGTGTCGATCAACGCGCCGCTCTGCGCGAGAAAGGTTCCTTGCAGCCGGACTCGAGCCACGACCCCGATCTCTTGGTGATGACGGCGACGCCGATCCCGCGAACCGCGGCGATGACCGTCTACGGGGATCTCGACGCGAGCGTGCTCGACGAGATGCCACCAGGACGGTCGCCGATCGAGACGAGATGGATCCGCGACGAACAAGAGCACCTGGCGTGGGAGCGCGTCCGAAGAGACGTCACGGCCGGACGTCAGGCGTACGTGGTATGTCCGCTCGTCGCACCCGGTTCCGACGAGATCGACGACGACGGCTGGTGGGAGCTCACCGACGAGGAGATCGAAGCGGCCTTCGGAGAAGGGAAGCTGTTCATCGAGCGAGAAGGCGATGTCTCGCCGCGCCGTCCACCACGCTCGGCGACCGCCGAAGCGGCCCGGCTCGCCTCGGACGAGTTGCGAGGCTTGCGCGTCGAGGTTCTCCACGGTCAGTTGCCGGCGAGGCGCAAAGAAGAGGTGATGGCCGCCTTCCGCCGCCACGAGATCGACGTCCTCGTCGCGACGACGGTCATCGAAGTCGGTGTCGACGTACCCGACGCGACGGTGATCGTCATCGAGGACGCTGACCGCTTCGGAATCGCGCAGCTCCACCAGCTGCGGGGCCGGGTCGGGCGCGGAAGCGATCCCGCCGTCTGTTTCCTCGTCACGGGTGACGCCAACGAGGAGGCCACAGCGCGCCTCGAGGCACTCGTCCGGTCGACCGACGGCTTCGAACTCGCCGACGTCGACCTGCGCCTGAGGGGCGAGGGGACCCTGCTCGGTGCCCGCCAGAAGGGTCGGAGTGACCTCCGTCTGGCGTCGTTGCACGAGCACCGCGACCTCATCGATCCGGCGCGAGGGGCCGCGACTCGCCTCATCGAGCACGATCCGACGCTCTCGAAGGACCCGCTGCTCGCCGACGAGCTGCGCATCTTCGTCGGCGACGAAGAAGCGGAATACCTGCTGCGCTCCTGAGGCGCGCAAAACACGTGACCAGGGCCGATTAACGTGCCACGATGCGCGTCCTCGTGGTTCTGCCGACCTACAACGAGCGCGAGAACATCGAGTCGGTGCTGCGCGCCGTCCGGCGCGTCCGACCGGACGCCGGGATCCTCGTCGTCGACGACTTGAGCCCGGACGGGACCGCGGAGATCGCGAAGCAGGTCGCCTCCGATCTCTCCTCGATCGAGGTACTCGTCCGGCCGGGGAAGAGCGGTCTCGGCACCGCCTACCGTGAGGGCTTCCGCTGGGGGATCGCGCAGGGCTATGAGATCTGCGTCGAGATGGACTCCGATTTCTCCCATGACCCCGGATCGCTCCCAGAGCTCCTCGCGCCGATCGAGCGGGGCGAAGCCGATGTCGCGATCGGCTCGCGCTACGTGCCGGGGGGATCGATCCCGAACTGGAGCCTCGGGCGACGGATGCTCTCGCGAGCGGGGAATATCTACTCGAAGGTGCTGCTCGGCCTGACGGTCGAGGATTCGACCGCCGGCTACCGCGCTTACGCGGCCTCGGTGCTCAGCGCGATCGATCTCGATCGTGTTCGCGCAGACAGCTACGGCTTCCAGGTCGAGATGACCTATCTCGCCCAGAACGCCGGCGCGCGCATCGTCGAGGTGCCGATCCACTTCATCGACCGTGAAAAGGGGACCTCGAAGATGTCGACGTTCACGGTCGTCGAGGCGCTGACCTTGGTCAGCTGGTGGGGGCTGGGACGCTTTTGGAAGCTGGCGTCGTCCCGTTTCGGCGTGCAGAGGTAGACGCCCGGACGTCTCGACTCCTCGACAAGTCCGGTCTTTAAGGTCGGACCCGTGCGCGTGATCGCCGGCGATGCGAAAGGTCGCAAGCTCGTCTCGCCGAGGTCGCGTGTCGTGCGGCCGACATCGGACCGGGTGCGGGAGGCGATCTTCGACGTCCTCTCGCACCTCGGCGTGATCGAGGACGCGACGGTCGTCGATCTCTACGCCGGTACCGGCGCACTCGGGATCGAAGCGCTCAGCCGAGGGGCGAAGTCGGCGACGTTCGTCGACAACGACCGGGCGGCGCTTCAGGTGATCGAAGAGAACCTCGCACGCACCGGATTTTCTAATGACGCCAAGCTCGCGCGCGCCGACGCCATCTCCTGGTGCCGACGCGCGGGCCACGTCGACCTGGCCTTTGCCGACCCGCCATACGACTTCGCCGACTGGGAGATGCTGTTGGCGGCGCTATCCGCCGATCTAGCGGTTTTGGAGTCGAAGGCGGAGGTGGAGATCCGTTCTCCCTGGTCACTCCACCGTCGCTACCGTCACGGCGGTACGCTCGTCACCGTGGCCGTGAAGTCTCCTCCCGTGCCGCTCGCGGAACCTGAGGAGGGCCGGTGACGACAGCGTTGTTCCCGGGGTCCTTCGATCCGTTCCACAACGGGCACCTGGAAGTCGTCGAACGCGCCCACCGGCTGTTCGACGAGGTCGTCGTGGCCGTGCTGCGCAATTCGGGCAAGCCCGAGCCGCTGTTGTCCGTCGACGCCCGGGTGGAAAGCGTCGCCGAGTGCGTCGAGGGTTTTGAAAACGTCCGTGTCATCACGATGCAGACCCTCGCCGTCGACGTGGCACGAAATGTCGGCGCGACCGTGATCGTGAAGGGGCTGCGGGCGGTGACGGACTTCGAGAACGAGCTGCAGATGGCCCAGATGAACCAGCAGATCTCCGGGATCGAAACGGTGATGCTGCCGACCGGGTCGACGTACTCGTTCATCGCCTCCCGCCTCGTGCGCGAGATCGCCCGTTACGGCGGCGACGTCTCGGCGTTCGTCCCCGACCCGGTGCTGCGCCGGATGAAAGAAGCGCTCGGTGGCTGAGTCCGGACTCGACGAGGCGACCGAACAGGTCGAACAGAGCGCGCCCGAACGCGTGGCGAGCACGGCGGAGATCCTCGACGAACTGGCGTCCGAGATCGAAGGGGCGAAGTCGATGCCGCTTTCCTCGTCGGCGATCGTCAGCCGCGAAGAGCTCCTCGATCTGGTCAACGAAGCCCGTGAGCTGCTGCCGTCGGAGCTCGCGAGGTCGCGACGCGTGCTTCTCGATCAAGAGGACCTCTTGCAAAGAGCGGAGCGCGAAGCCGACGAGATCCTCGACGATGCCCGATCGCAGGCGGCCCACATCGTCCAGCGGACCGAGATCGTCCGCCAGGCGCGCAACCACGCCGAACGGATCGTCGCCGATGCGGAGTCCGAAGGAAGAAGGATCCGTCACGAGGCCGACGACTACGTCGACCGCAAGCTGGCGGCGTTCGAGATCGTCCTCGACCGCACAATCCGCACCGTGCGTGCCGGCAGGGACCGACTGACGGTGGTCGAAGAAGAGGAGCACGAGGAGGGAGAGCTCCAGGAGGGGGAGGGCTTTTTCGACCAGGACCGGTCGTGAGCAGGCGGCGCCGATGAACCCGGCGCGCCTTTCGCGAGGACTCGTCGCTCCGGTCGCCGCGCTGCGCAGGGTTCCCGGCTCGCGCCTCCCCGTTGAGGCGACGCTGCCGGCCGACGGCTACTTCGTGAGCGGCTCGCGCATCGAAGACGGCTCGCCGATCCACGTCGATCTCGTCCTGGAATCGGCCCACGAGGGAATCGTCGTGCAAGGCAAGGTGCGGGCGCACTGGACGGGGGAATGCCGCCGCTGCCTCGACGTCGCCGAAGGCGACTTGGACCTCGAGATCCGTGAGCTCTGCGTCGAAGGGGCGGACGATGAGACGACGTATCCGATCCGCCACGACGAAATCGACCTCGGGGAGATCGTCCACGACGCGTGTATCCTCGACCTGCCACTTGCGCCCCTGTGCCGGGACGGCTGCCAGGGGCTTTGCCCCGAGTGCGGCGCCAACTTGAACATCGAGGCGTGCCCGCACACAGGAGGGCGCCGTCGATTCGGCCTGATCGAAGGCGGCACGTAGGAGGCTTGACGGAGACTCGAAGGTAGGAAGAGATGGCTGTCCCGAAGAAGAAGACCTCGAAGTCGAAGAGCCGTAGCCGGCGCGCCTCGAACTGGCGTCTCGACGCCCCCGCGCAGAGCCGCTGCCCGAACTGCCACAACGCGAAGCTGCCGCACGTCGTGTGCCCGAACTGCGGGTGGTACAAGGGCCGCCAGGCGATCGAGGTGGACTGATCCTTCCGATCGCGCTCGACGCGCTGGGCGGCGATAAGGCGCCCGGCGAAATCGTCGCCGGGGCGAAACGCGCGCACGACGAACTCGGCATCCCGATCCTGCTCGTCGGGCCGGACGACGGCAGCCTCGGAGACCTTGGCGACATCGAACTCCTCCCCGCGCACGAGACGGTGGGCATGGACGAGGACGCGGCACGCGCCGTACGGGCAAAGCGCGACTCGACAATCGTGCGCTGTGCCGATGCCGTCGCGAACGGGCAAGCCTCGGCGATGGTGAGCGCCGGCAATACCGGCGCGGCGATGGCGAGCGCGCTTTTGCGCATCGGCCGGCTGAAGGGCGTCGCCCGGCCGGCGATCGCGACGCCGCTTCCGATCGCGTCCGGCGGCAACCCGACCGTGCTGATCGACTCCGGCGCCAACCCGGAGTGCCGGCCCGAGTGGTTGCTGCAGTTCGCGCAGATGGGTTCCGCCTACGCGCAGAGCCGCTATCGCACCGAAAAACCGACGGTGGCGCTGCTCTCGAACGGCGAAGAGGCGTCAAAAGGCAGCGAACTCATCAAAGCGACGCGGCCGCTGCTCGAGGCGGCGGAGACGGTGTACTTCGTCGGCAACGTCGAAGGTCGCGACCTTCTCAAAGGCGGTGTCGACGTCGTCGTCACCGACGGCTTCACCGGCAACGTCGCGTTGAAGTCGATGGAGGGTGCGCTCACCGCGTTCGTCGGCATCTTGGGTCAGGTGTTCGCCGAGTCCGCGGAGAACAAGGCGGCGAGCGATGTGCTGATGCCGGCCCTTTTGAAGTACGCGCGCTACGTCGATCCGGAAGAGACCGGCGGTGCCCTTTTGTTGGGCGTGAAGGGCGTCTGTGTCATCAGTCACGGCAGCTCGTCAGCACGAGCGATCTACAACGCGATCAGAGTGGCGGCCGACCTCGTCCAAGCGGACCTCGTCGGAAAGGTCTCTGCAGCCGTCGCTCGTTAAGGGTCAGCCGCAAGGTAGGTCGCGCGATCCAGGGAACTCCGCCTTGCGCGTGAGTGTCCCGTCCGATCCGTCGACGACGAGCAAGGCCATGCCCAACGTGCGTGCGCTGCGATCTGACGCGATCACGATTCGAAAGATACGTACCTGGCGTATCACAGATCATGGACGCCGGACGAAGCTCCAAAGCAAGCTCCTTTGATCGTCCCTAGCGTGATCTAGCTTGCGGTAGGCCCTAACATCTCGCAGCTGACGCGAAAGATTCGAACGGAGGAATCGGTGACCGAAGACGGCCAGAAGCCGAAGATGAGCCGTCCAGAAGTTGTCGAGCTTGTCCGCACGCAACTTGCAGACATCTTGGAGATCTCGCCGGACAAGATCACCGAGTCCTCGTCGTTTACCGACGACTTGGACGCGGACTCGCTCGCGTTGATCGAACTCGTCGAGTCCCTGGAAGAAGAGCTGCGACGCCAGGTGGCGAACTTCCGGATCGACGACGAGGATCTCGAGGATCTGCGCACCGTGCGCGACGCCGTCGACTACGTGACGGCAAAACTCGAGCAGGACTGATCAGCGCAGACGTGTCGTCAGAGGGCGTTCCCGACGCGGATTCGGCGCGCAAGAGTCTCGCAGACCGAATCGGTCGTTCCCTCGTCACCAGCGGTCTTTTAAGAGCGGCCCTCGTTCATCGCTCGTGGTGCGCCGAGCACCCAGGCGAGTTGTCGAACGAGCGCCTCGAGTTCCTCGGTGACGCGGTGCTGGGCCTCATCGTCACCGACTACCTCGTGCGCCGGTACCCGGACCTCCCAGAAGGTGACCTGTCGCGCATTCGCGCCGATGTCGTCAGTGCGAATGCGCTCGCGCCTGTGGCGGCTGAGCTCGGAATCGGTGAAGCGCTCTTGCTCGGTCGCGGCGAGGAGCTTTCGGGAGGCAGGGCGAAGACCTCGATCCTTTCCGACGCGATGGAGGCGCTGATCGCCGCGGCGTATCTGTCGAGCGGGGTCGAGTCGACGTCGAATTTCGTCGTGTCGCTCCTCGAAGACGTGATCAGACAGGTCGCCGAGCGCGACGAGCTCGGCGATTCGAAGAATCGGCTGCAGGAGCTCGCGACGCGGCTCGGTTTCGGGGTGCCGCGTTATGAGGTGCGCGAGGAAGGGCCGGAGCACGCGCGACGGTTCTTCGCCGTCGTCCGCGTCGGTGACTACGTCGTCTCTGGGGAGGGCGATTCGAAGCGCCGCGCGGAGCAGGCGGCGGCAACAGCCGCGCTCGCGCAGGTCGGGGCAGCCGGCGCGGGAAGTGCCTGAGCTCCCCGAAGTCGAGACGGTTCGTCGAGGCATCGAAAAGGCCGTCGTCTCCTCCACGATCCTTGAAGCAAAGGTGACTGGTCGACGGAGCATCCGTCGTCAATCGGTCGCCGAATTCAAACGTCTCGTCACGGGCCGCCGCGTCCTCGAGGCGAGTCGCCGCGGCAAGTATCTCCTCCTGCCGCTCGACGTCGGCACCCTCGTCGTCCACCTGCGGATGAGCGGCCAGCTCGTCCTGCACGAAAGCGCCGCCGCCGCACTCGCGCCGCACACCCACGCCCGGTTCAGCCTCGATGACGGACGGGAGCTGCGCTTCGTCGACCAGCGGACCTTCGGCGAGCTGTTCGTCGCCGACGCCGGCGAGATCCGCCTCGACGATGCGCTCTCGAGCCTTGGTCGCGATCCGCTCGTCGAGGGGGTCGACGTGAACTGGCTCGGAGCACAGCTGGCCGGGCGGCGCCTTTCCTTGAAAGCGTTCCTCCTCGATCAGCGTCGGATCTGCGGGATCGGCAATATCTACGCCGACGAGATCTGCTTCGCGGCCTGCCTGCGTCCCGATCGCGTCGCTGGGTCATTGGAGCCCCCCGATCTCGAAGCGCTTGTCGAGGCGATCGGGGACGTCATCAGCCAAGCCGTCGAAGACGGCGGGTCTTCGCTGAAAGACGAGCGCTACCGCGACGTCTTCGGCGACCTCGGCCACTTCCAACACCGGCTCTGTGCCTATGGGCGCGAAGGCGAGGAGTGCCGACGCTGTCGGGGGACGATCGAGCGGGTCCGGGTCGCCGGGCGCTCGGCCCACTTTTGTCCGAACTGTCAGTCCTGAGCCTGCTCATGGGCCGATTTCCCGGTCCCTGATTGCCCCAGGATTCGCGCATCGCTTCGATAACGTGGCCGCGACGTGTTTTTGAAGTCACTCTCCCTCAAGGGTTTCAAGTCCTTCGCCGATCCGACGCTGCTCGAGTTCGAGCTGGGCGTCACTGTCGTCGTCGGACCGAACGGGTCGGGCAAGTCGAACATCGTCGACGCGATCGCTTGGGTGCTCGGCGCCCAAGGACCGAGCACCGTGCGTTCCTCGAAGATGGACGACGTCATCTTCGTCGGCACCGACAAGCGGGCCGCGCTCGGCCGCGCCGAGGTCACGCTCACGATCGACAACAGTGCCCGCCGGCTGCCGGTCGATCTCAACGAGGTCGCGATCACAAGGACGCTGTTCCGCACCGGGGAGAGCGAGTATGCGATTAATGGAGCCGAGTGTCGCCTGCTCGACATCCAGGAGCTGTTGTCGGACTCAGGCGTCGGCCGCCAGCAGCACGTCGTCGTCGGTCAGGGTCAGCTCGACGCGGTCCTGCAGTCGCGACCGGAGGACCGTCGGGCGGTGATCGAAGAGGCCGCCGGCATCTTGAAGTACCGCCGCCGCCGAGAGCGCGCCGATCGGCGCCTCGAAGCGAGTGAAAGCGGACTCGCCAGGGTGCAGGACCTCCTTCGGGAGGTGAACCGGCAGATCCGGCCGCTCGAGCGCCAGGCTCGCGCCGCGGTGCGCCACAACGAGATCCGCAAAGAGCTCGACGCGCTCGGACTGCACCTGCGCGGCAAGGAGATCGGCGAGCTCGCTGGCCGACTCGGCGCGCTCGACGCGCAACTGCAAGAGATCGATGCGCGCGTCACACAGCGCACCGCTTCGCTCGAGGACGCGGATCACGCACTGTCGGAGATCGAAGACGAGCTCGGGGTTGAGCGCGCCGACGAACTCGCTCCGGTCGTCGCCCGCTTGGAGCAACTGCGCGAGCGCTCACGGGGCTACCTCGCGCTCGTCCGCGAACGGCGTCGCTCCGCGGCGGCGATCGCCGCTGCGCTCGAAGGCGCAGAGGACGTCGACGCTGAGGTCGACCGGGTCGACGAAGAGCTCGGGGTGGTCACGAACGAGCTTTCCGGCTTGCAAGGAGAGCTCGGGCGTGTCGTCTCCCAACACGAGGCCGTGCTGGCGACCGCGCAGGAGGTCGCGCGCCGTCGCGAACTCGATGTCCGGGCAGCCGAACGTGCCGCGACGTTGAAGCGCAGAGCCGATGACTTGGAGGTGCGTCTCGCGTCGCTCCGCGAGGTCTCGACGCACCTCGACGACGCGATCGCTGCCGCGGAGATTGAACGCGAAGCGCGCGAGCAAGACGAGGCCGACGCGGAACGTTCGCTCGGAGTCGCGGAAGGCCGCTCGCGCGAGGTGGGGGAATGTCGCATCCGCGATCGGGCGCGGGTCGAAGCCTTGGAACTGGCGCTCGACGAAGCCCGAGCGCGAACGGGCGTCGAACGGCTCGCGCAGGTGGATGGGATTGTCGGCACGCTTTTCGACGTCGTCGAGATCGATGATGTGCTCGTGGCGGCGTTCGAGGCTGCTCTCGAGCCGGTTCTCGACGCAGTCCTTGTCCGAGACGCCGACTCGGCGCGATCGGCGATCTCGCGGCTTCGAGAGCAGAAGACGGGTGGGAAGTTGCTCCCGCTCACGCGGCCCGGAGCCGGAGCTTCATCCGGGCGATCCGGAGCGAAAGCTTCCTCGCTTCGCGCCGCGGTGCACGCGTCAGACCCAGGGGTCGCGGCGCTCCTCGATCGGCTGATCGGCGACGTAGAGGTCGTGCGTGGATCCGTCACCGCGGCCATCGAGCGCGCGCTCGCCGAGCCAAATCGGACCTTTGTCACCTTGGATGGGGACCGGTTCTCGCCGTTCGGGTGGCGGGTCGGAACCGGGCGCGCCGGCGCGACGCGTGCCGCGCTCGAGGCGGCGAAAGAGTCAGCCCGGCGTTCCGAGAGCGAGTCGATCGAGGCCACGTCGGCGACCGCCGAGTTCCGCCACGCGCTCGGCGTAGCGCGGGTGGCAGCGAGCGCGGCTCGACGTGCGAGCGACCGTCTGTCGGGCGAACGCGCCGGGACGACGCGGGCGATCGAGGAGGTGGAGTCCGAGCTCTCCTTGATCACCGCCTCGCCGTCCGAGGCCGCCGCCGCTCACGACGGGATCGATGACACCGATCAGCTGGCCGGCACACTCGGCGATCGACGCCGGAACCTCGAGGTGCGGGTGGCGGCGTTGTCAGAGCGGGTGGCGCTGCTCGGCGAAAGGAAAGCATCTCTCGAGGGTCGTCGCTCGGGGCGGCGGGAGTTCGCCGACGCCGAGCCGTTGCGCGAAGAAGACGAAGCGGCGCTCGAACGCTTGTCGGAGCGGCTCGCCAAGCTCGAGTACGGCCTCGATCGGGGAATCGCCGCCGCCGCCGTCGAGCGCGACCGGAGATCCGAGGCGAGCCGTGAACGCCTCGAGCGTCTCGCGCTGGCTCGCCGCAAGCGTGAGGAGCTCGAGCGCGGCCTCGGCGCGGATCGCGAGCGCCACCAACGCGTCGAGATCGAGCGGGCCGAGGCGCGCATTCGTCACGAATCGGCGATCGACCAATTGCGTCGTGACTTCGGGGTGACCGTCCACGAAGCGCTCGCGGCGCCGCCGCCCGAACTGCCGGAGGGGATCGACGCCGCGTCGCGTGGTCGCGCGCTCGAGGAGGAACTCGAGTCACTCGGGCCGGTGAACCCGCTCGCGGCGGAAGAACTCGCCGCGTTGGAGGACCGCAAGTTGTTCCTCGACGGACAGCTAGAAGACGTGCGTTCCGCTCGCCGCGAGCTCAATCGCGTCATCGCGGCCATCGACCGAGAGATCGTTTCTGTGTTCGCGGCCGCGTTCGCCGACGTCGAGCGGAATTTCGCTGATCTCATCGCGACGCTGTTTCCCGGCGGATCGGGAAGGCTCCAGCTCTCCGAACCCGAGGACCTGCTGTCGACCGGAGTCGAGTTGGAAGCGAGCCCCGCGGGCAGGAGGGTTCGCCGTCTCACGCTGCTCTCTGGAGGCGAGCGGTCGCTCGTCGCGCTGGCGTTTCTGTTCGCGGTGTTCCGGAGTCGACCCTCGCCCTTCTACGTCCTCGACGAGGTCGAGGCGGCGCTCGACGACGTGAATATCGGGCGGTTTCTCGCGCTCGTTGACGAATTCCGCGACGAGGCGCAGCTTCTCGTCGTCAGCCATCAGAAAAAGACGATGGAGATCGCCGATGCCCTCTACGGCATCTCGATGCAGCCTGGCGGAGCGTCGAAGGTCGTGAGTGAGAAGGTTTCGCGCGCAAGGGCGCTGTCGCCTTCCGAACGTTCACTGCATGCCGTGACGGTCGACGCATCGTGACCTCTTTGAAGAGACGGTGAGTTTCCGCCGACGACGCGAGACTCCGTCGGTTGAGCGCGAGAAAAACGAGGCTTCCGATGCTCCGACCGAGGAAGCGCCGCTCGAGCCTCCGAAGGACCGCCCTCACATCGTTCAGCGCTTCGGCCGAACGCGCGGCGCGATCTCCGCGCCGTTCGCACGCTTGCGCGGCAGATCGCGCATCGACGAGTCGGCGTTCGAAGACCTCGAAGAGGCACTGCTGCTTGCCGACGTCGGGCGCACCTCGACGAACGCGATACTCGCCGCGCTGCGCGGCGAGATGAAAGAGGGCCGCATCCGTGGTGGGGCCGCCGAACTCGAGGCGGCGCTGCGCGAAGCGATCGTTGAGCGTTTCGGCTCCGAAGATCGCTCGCTCATTATGGGCGAAGTCCGACCGTCGGTCTGGCTGTTCGTCGGGGTGAACGGTGTCGGAAAGACGACGACGATCGGGAAGGTCGCACGGCGACTTCGCGAACAGCATCTCGATGTCGTGATTGCCGCCGGCGACACGTTCCGCGCCGCCGCCAACGAACAGCTCGAAACCTGGGCGGAACGTACGGGCGCGGCGTTCATCCGTGGGGCCGAAGGTGCGGATCCATCCTCGGTCGTGTTTGACGCGATCGAGCACGCGACAGCTCGCGATGCCGACGTCGTCCTTGCCGACAGCGCCGGACGGCTGCACACGAAGGTGAACCTGATGGAGGAGCTGCGAAAGATTCGACGCGTGGCGGATCGCACGCCAGGTCGCGTCGCCGAGGTGCTGCTCGTCCTCGACGCGACGACCGGACAGAACGGGGTTGTTCAGGCTCGCGAGTTCACGAACGCGGTCGATGTGACCGGCATTGTCCTGACGAAACTCGACGGAACCGCCAAGGGCGGCGTCGCGCTCGCCATCCATGACGAGTTGAAATTGCCGATCAAGCTCGTCGGCGTCGGCGAGGGCGACGACGATCTCATCGACTTCGATCCCGTCGACTTCGCCGCGGCGCTGGTCGCCACCTGAGACCTTCTCCGTCGACCAGGCCAGAAGAACGCGCTGACGCCGTCGCAGGGAAGCCAACCACGTAAGTGACCAGTTATCCGCAACGACGGCGCCGTCGATCGTGGCGTTAGCTTGCCGTGGGACCCGACGAAGAGCTCATGTTCGGACACTTGTGGGTCGAAGTTGACGACGAAGACGACGAGGAATTCCCCGTAGCGCCGGTCGTCCCGGTCGAACCCGTCGTTCCCGAAGCCTTGAGCGCCTTTGTCTCCGCCTGCGTCGTCTGCACGCTCGTCGTGTTCGTGTGCGCCGGAGTGCTCGCGGCGCTCGCCATCGCGGCGCCGCCGAACCCGAGCCCGAATGCACCCGAGACGACGGCCGCCGCGATGAGCGGTTTCTTCATTCGCATCTTCCAACTTCTCCTATCGGCCCGCGGGGGGCACCTCGCGGCCACCTGCCGCGATAGTTATTCGACAGAGCGAAGCTGGCTCATAACTGTGGGCGTCTAGTCGCGCTCCTGAGAGTGGTCCCGGTAATCGGCCAGGACCGGGTTCAGGATGCTGAGTGGAGCGGAGTCTTTCCGACGAGCGGCGTCGGACGCGCGAACGAGAACGAGCCGAGCGCGATCAGGATCCCGCCAGGACCGAGCGAGTAGCCGATCCAGTATTCGAAAGCACGCAGCGCCGAAGTCGGGCTGAAGACGCTGGCGCTCTTCAGTACCGGCCACGCCAACGGCCCGACGACGAACCACGCGCCGGCAATCGCGACGAGCGCGCCGGCGACCGCCAGACCGACGTGCCGCCCCAAAACCGAGCGGCCCCGGGCGATGATCGCCAGTCCGCCGACGAACGCCACGGCGCCGGGAATCAACCACAGAATCGTGTGCGCAAGGTTCCACGTCCATGACGGCGTTCCGTCTGCGCTGAATCCGAAGATCGGACCGACGAAGGGGACGATTCCGCCCCAAGCGCCGAACGCGCACGCAAGTACGCCCGCCATCTCGACGCTCAACCGAGGCATGACGATCGTCGGCGATCCGCTCTCTTGCTGAACGCTCGCGATGCTCATGTCGTCTCCTTTCCGATCAAACGCGCACAACACGCGCTAATGAGGGGCGCTGAAAGCGAGTGTACGAACGTCCGGCGACACGAACGGCGCGTCATGATGCAACTATGAGAATTGACACGGTGTTGGCAAGATCGTGCTGCGCGCGCGCGCGTCCCTGCCGCTCATAAAGGTGATTGGCTAGGAATCCTCAAGATCCGCACAGATGTGCATTGAAAGTCGGGCAGGAAATACGTGGAACGCATCATGATTCCCTCACAGTTCTTAACGAATCGATCACAAGCTGGTTCTCAGCCCAGCGCACGATCGAGATCGTGATGGACAGCGGAACGTTCGACCCCGACGCGACGCCGGTCACCGGGACTCGCGCTGTCCGGACGTGGAGCACGCATCGCCTCCCCACAGCGCGCGGTCAACGGCCGGGTGTCCGACGAATCGATTCGACGCAACGCGGGCATTCTTCGAGACGAATCGGCATTCCGCGGGCGCTCGTCTTCGCGCTCGTCGGTTCGTTGTTGATGCTCACCGCGCTGCTGATCACCGACCTGACCGCGCCGTCTATCTTCGACAGCTTGCGCAACGTCGTCGCGACCCCGAACTCGAAGCAAACCCATCACTTCGCGCCTGCGCCGAGCGCGCAGCACGCGCCGAAGACTCACGCGCCGAAACCTTCGGCGCACGCACCGGTGCTGACCGGGCTGTCGCCTGAGAGCGCGACGCCGGGTTCGACGATCGAGCTCAGCGGCACCGGTTTCTTCAGCGCCAACAACGAGATCACCGCCCGCGTCGCGGGCACACCCGCTCCGACACGATGCCCGACGAGACAGAGCTGCTTAGTCGTCCTGCCGGCCGCGTCAAAGGGGGCCACCGAAACGTCGATCCAGATTGTCACCGAGGCGGGCAGTTCGAACTCGCTGCCGATCCGCTACGGGTGACGGCGAGATGAGCCAACGGCGCGCCGGCTCGTCGCAGGGCACCGGTACGAGCGCCGGGGCGTTCGGAGACGGCACGAGAACCGAGCGGCTGCGGATCGAGCCCGGCGCGGTCTTTGACGCCCGTTACCGCCTCGAAGAACAGATCGGACGCGGCGCGATGGGCGTCGTCTTCCGCGCCACCGACCTCAAGCTGGATCGGTCGGTCGCGGTGAAGGTGCTCGCGGATGCGTCGTCTGACGAACGGCGATTGCATTCAGAGGTGCAGGCGCTCGCGCGCCTTGCGCATCCGAACCTCGTGCGCATCTACGACGCCGGGGAGGCGGGCGAAGACGTCTTCATCGTCATGGAACTCATCGAGGGCTCGACACTCGCCGCGCGCACACAGAACGGCGCGCTCGCGCCCGAGGAGACGGCGCGAATCGGCGGCGGCGTCGCCGCCGCGTTGGCGTACGTGCACCGTCGCGGCGTTGTGCATCGCGATGTGAAGCCGGCGAACATATTGATCGACCACGACGGCACGGTTCGGCTCGCGGATTTCGGAATCGCGCGCCTCGTCGATTCGGCCGGCATCACGGCGACCGGTACGTCGATCGGCACCCCGGCGTATCTCGCGCCCGAGCAGTTGCGGGCGTCGGGCGTTGGTGCGGAGGCCGACGTGTTCGCGCTCGGCCTAGTTCTGCTCGAGTGCCTCACCGGACATCGCGCCTACAGGGGCACGGTGACGGAGGTCGCAGCGGCGAGGCTGCACGCATCGCCCGAGATCCCTCCTCAGGTCGTGCAACCCCTGCGCGACGTCATCGCGAAGATGACCGACCTCGATCCGAACAAGAGACCGAGCGCGGAAGAGGTCGTGTCGACCCTCTCGAAACAGCCCGCTGTCGCGGCGTCTGTAGATGCGGCGGCGGAGACAGTGAGTGACACGAAGAGGTTCCTCACGGTGGCCGATACGGCGAAGCGGCCAATCGCCCCGGTCTCGCTTGCCGCGTCAAAACGGGACCCTTGGCGTTTCGCACAAAATCACAAGGTGCCGATTGCCCTTGCCGCGCTAGTCGTCACCGCCTTCGGCTCGGGCGTCGGACTCGGCACGACCTTCGCGTCAGCGGGCGGAACAGTTCACCACGACTCGAGGAATCCGCCGGCGTCCAAGCCTGCTGCGTCGTCGACGACCACCCCGACCTCGACAACGACCACGACCTCGACGACGACGACGACGACCACGACGCCACCCGCCCTCACCGTCGAGCGCGCGGCGAGCCGGCTCGATTCGGCGATCGAGCGGGGCGTCGCGAACGCGACGATCCCGTCGCCTGTCGCGCAGCAGCTCACCACCGACATCCAGCCGCTCATCGCGCCCGGGCAGAACGGCAACCGGCAGCAGATCTTGCAGCTGTTCGACCAGCTGGCGGGGCAGTTCGACCAATCGGTGGCGACCGGGCAGGTGAACGACGCGGCGACCGTCCAGGAAATCGACGCTGCGCTGAGCAAACTTGCGACGGCGCTCGGCTTCACCGCGCCTGTCACGACCTACCCCCAAGGGACGGGTGGTCCGGGCAACGGCAACGGGTAGCAGCGCCGTCGGCTGAGCGAATCCGCAGGACGCTCAGGCGAGCGCTTCGCGTCCCGCTCGCTGGTCGGCCGAAGAAATGGGCTCTGGCCTCGGACGACTAGGGTGACCAGGTCGTGTTTGAGGCCATTTCATCGCGTTTTGAAGAGATCTTCACCCGTCTGCGCGGCCGCGGGCGGCTCTCCGACGAGGACGTCGCGGCGGTTCTTTCGGAGATTCGGGCGACGCTCCTCGACGCCGACGTCAACGTCGACGTCGCCCGCACGCTGATCGAGCGCATCCGCGCCCGGGCTACGGGCGCTGAGCTCGCGAAAAGCCTCACTCCGGCCCAGCAGGTCATCAAGATCGTCAACGAAGAGCTGGCCGCGACATTGGGTGGAGACGCCCTAAAGATCACCTACGCCTCGAAGCCGCCGACCGTCGTTTTGCTCGCCGGACTGCAGGGCTCCGGCAAGACGACCGCCGCCGCCAAGCTCGCCCGTTGGTTCATCGAACAAGGACGCCACCCGCTCCTCGTCGCGGCCGACCTGCAACGGCCCGCAGCCGTCGAGCAGCTGCGCGTCCTCGGGCGCCAGATCGGCGCGTCGGTCTTCAGCGACACCACCGATCCCGTGGAAATCTCTCGTCGCGGCGTCGCCGAGGCCAATCGTGTCGGTCGCGACGTGGTGATCGTCGACACCGCCGGGCGGATCACGATCGACGAGGCACTGATGGCCGAGGTGCGAGGGATCTCGCAGGCGACCTCGCCGACGTACACCTTCTTGGTTGTCGACGCGATGACGGGCCAGGACGCCGTTCAGACCGCGGTCGCGTTCCACGAGTCACTGACGCTCGACGGCGTCATCCTCACAAAGCTTGACGGCGACGCGCGTGGAGGCGCGGCCCTGTCTGTGCGCGAGGTCGTCGGCACGCCGATCGCGTTCGTGTCGACCGGCGAGCGGCCCGCCGACTTCGAAACGTTTCACCCAGATCGCATGGCGAGCCGGATTCTCGGCATGGGCGATGTGCTCTCGCTCATCGAGCGTGCCGAACGCTCCTACGACGAAGACGCAGCGGGCCGCGCTGTCGAGAAAATGCGCTCGGGCCGGTTCTCGCTCGAGGACTTCCACGATCAGCTGCAGCAGATGAAGCGACTCGGTCCGCTTTCGAGCATCGTCGGGATGATGCCCGGGATGCCGAAGGAGATCAAAAACGCCGAGATCGACGACGGCGATATCACTCGCATCGAGGCGATCATCCGGTCGATGACACCGAAAGAGCGCGACGACCCGTCGGTCATCAACGGATCGCGAAGAACGCGCATCGCGAAGGGGAGCGGGACCACCACCCAGGAAGTGAATGATCTTTTGCGTCGCTTCAAGGAAATGCAGAAGCTGATGCGATCCGGCGTCATGGGCGCGATGACGCGCCCCGGCCGGCGCGATAAGCGCAAGGGCGGACGTTTCACCCCCGCCGGCACCCGCTGACGCGCGACACAATCGACTGACACAGAAGAAAGAGAGACGAAACCCGTGGCTGTGAAGCTCCGCTTGATGCGGATGGGCAAAAAGAAGCAACCGACGTACCGCGTTGTGGCGTCAGACTCCCGTTCGCCGCGCGATGGTCGGTTCATCGAGATCATCGGAACCTACGAACCCCGCAAGGATCCATCGCGGATCGAGGTCGACCAGGAAAAGGCCGTCGAGTGGCTGATGAAGGGCGCCAAAGCGAGCGACACGGTGCGCAAGCTGCTCGAGCACTCCGGCGCATGGGAAGAGTTCAAACGCCAACGTCCCGAAAAGCCGAAGAAGGCGGGTCGCAAGCGCAAGGAGCGGCCGGCGAAGAAGGCCGCGAAGAAGGCCGCGAAGAAGGCACAGAAGGCGCCCGCAAAGGCGGCGAAGAAGACCGCGAAGAAGGTGGCCGCCAAGCCGGCCGAGGCTGAAGCCGCGCCAGAGGCGCCCGAGGTCGCTCCGGAAGAGGCGCCCGAGGTCGCTCAGGCAGAGGCGCCTGAGGTCGCTCAGGCAGAGGCGCCTGAGGCGCCCGCGGAAGGTGCCACCGAAGCGACCGAGGACGTTGCAGCAGGGGATTCCTCAGCCACCGCGGTCGAAGAGGGCTGATCGCGATGACGGGTGACGTTCCGTTGTTCGAAGGGCCGGACTTCGGGTCCGAAGAAGTCGAGATCGACGAGGAAGACGAGCTCGAACCCGAGCTCGAAGAGGAATCTGAAGACGACGCGGGGAACCGCGTCTCAGGCGGGACGGCGCGTGCCGTTCTCGAGCACGTCGCGCGGTCGATCGTCGAGGATCCCGAAGCGGTCTTCATCGATTCGGTTGCTGCTCGAAACGGGCTGCGTTTCGAGTTGCACGTCGCCCCGGGGGACATGGGGCGGATTATTGGCAAGCGCGGACGGGTTGCCCAGGCGCTGCGGGCGCTCGTGCGCGCGGCTGCGGCAAAAGACGGAACGGACGCTTCGGTCGACATCGTCGATTAGGGCGAAAGGGGCGGTCGTGGAACGCCTCGAGGTTGGACACGTCGTCAAACCTCACGGGCTCTCCGGCGAGGTCGTCGTTAAGTTCACGTCGAATCGGCCCGAACGCGCGTCAATCGGGGCGACCTTCTCTGTCGTGTTCGCCGACCGTCGGGAGACCCTGCTCGACTCGCTCGAGATCACCTCGGTTCGCGAGTTCAACCGCGTGCATCTTGTTCGCTTTGCTGGCATCGAAGGGTTCGAGGATGCACAAGCGCTGCGGGGAGCGGTGCTCATGGCCGAAGCGCTCGAAGACCCCGAGGCGCTCTTTGTTCACGATCTCATCGGAGCCGAGGTGTTCGACCCGTCGGGGACAAAAAGGGGACCGTGACCGGCGTCGAGGCGAACCCGGCGAGCGATCTGCTCGTCATCGACGAGCGAACCTATGTGCCGATGCGTTTCGTCGTCCAGACCGCACGCGGCCGCGTTGTCGTCGACGTGCCCGAGGGAGTCTTCGAATGACCGGCGAGGAGGCGCCGCGTCTGTCCGTCGATGTCCTTACGATCTTCCCCGAGGTGATCGAGGGCTATCTCGATGCGAGCCTGATCGGAAGGGCGATCTCCGCGGGAGTCGTCGCTGTGCGCGCGCTCGACCTTCGCATCGGCGCGACGGACGCCCACCGCAGCGTCGACGACGCGCCGTTTGGCGGTGGCGCCGGAATGGTGCTTGCCTACGACGTCGCGAGTCGCGCCGTCGAGGCGACGAATCCGATTCGGCCGTTGTATTTGCTCAGCCCAGCCGGGAGGACCTTCGACCAGGAATTTGCGAAAGAGCTCTCCGAAAGCGGCGGCTTCTCCCTGCTCTGCGCGCGCTACGAGGGTGCCGACCAGCGCATCTCCGACCATCTCGTCGACGGCGAGATTTCGCTTGGCGATTTCGTCCTCGCCGGCGGCGAGCTCGTCGCACTGTGCGTGATCGAGGCGACGGCGCGGCTCGCGCCCGGCGTCATCGGTAACCCGTCTTCGCCCGACGACGAGAGCTTTGCGTCGGACCTGCTCGAGTACCCGCAGTACACGCGCCCTGCGGAGTACGACGGGTTCTCGGTGCCTGAGGTGTTGCGCGGTGGGAACCACGAGGCGATCGCCCGCTGGCGACGCGCCGCTGCGCTCGCCCGCACCATCGCCCACCGGCCCGACCTCATCGCGAAGCGCGGGGGGCTTAGCGCCGAAGAAGAGCAGCTGTTGTCGGCGCACGGTTATCCTGTTGCAACCGAGGCGCCTCCCGCCTCCTTGGCGCGCGAGCGCGCCGCTGCTGACCAGGAAGAACGCGAGGAGCGATGAACCCGACCGATCTCGTCGATAGCCAGACGCTGCGCGACGACATCCCCGCGTTCCGACCCGGAGACACGGTGAAAGTCCACGTCCGCGTGGTCGAGGGAAACCGCGAGCGGGTCCAGGTCTTCCAAGGAGCGGTGATCCGCCGTCAGGGTTCTGGCGCGCGCGAAACCTTCAGCGTGCGGAAGGTCAGCTTCGGCGTCGGGGTCGAGCGCACCTTCCCGGTCCACTCGCCGATCATCGCGAGGATCGAAGTCGTCACAGAGGGCGACGTCCGGCGTGCGAAGCTGTACTACCTGCGGGAGCGCGTGGGCAAGGCGGCGAAGATCAAGGAGCGCCGATCCACCCACTGAGCGATCGATTCGCCGTGGCGAAGCGAGGTGCGGACGATGAGCGCTGAAGAAGATCTCGATCAATTCGAAGCGGAGATTGAGCTCGCGCTGTACCAGGAGTACCGCGCGGTATTGCCGATGTTCCACTACGTCGTCGAGACCGAGCGGCGCTTTTATCTCGCGAACGAGGTCAAGGTGACCCCGCACGAGAACGCCGGCGCCACCCACTTCACGGTGGAGCTCGGCGACGCCTGGGTCTGGGACATGTACCGCCCGACGCGCTTTGTGACGTCGGTGAACGTGGTGACCTTCAAGGACGTGAACGTCGAGGCGCTGCCCGAGAAAGAGATCTGATCAGCGCCGAGGCGCCTTAGAACATCCGAGGATCAGACCGGGTCGACGGCCAGGCTGCCGTTGTCGGCGACGTGGTCGCCCCAAACCCGACCGTCCCAGTAGCGCAGCGCGTGGCGCCTGGTGGGGTCTGGGTACCAGCCGAACAGCGCCGGCCGTCCGTCGCCCCCGAGGGGCGGAGCGAAGCCGAGCGGCTTTTCGGGTGCCGGTGCGATCGTGATCGGCGGGATCGTGTCCGCCGACCCTGGCGCGGCGCGCGAGTAGGTGAAGGGCGGACGCGTCGGGGCCGTCGCGTTCGGTGTCGTCGCGTTCGGTGTCGGCTGGGGCCGCGGCTGCGGGCGGGTCGTGATTTCGGCGACCAATTCGAGGATGATCCCGAATGCCTGGAAGAGGCCGCAAATGATCGCCCAGACCGCAGAGGGGATCTTCCACGGGGTGACGCCGCGGATCATCCGGTAGCGCTGCGAGATCCGGTACCCCAAGAAGGCGAAGACGACAGCGAAGGCGGCCGAGATCAAGAGGTCATTCACGCTCGTGCCGTACCAGAGCGAATCGAAGCCGACTGTCGAAACCACCTGCGTACTCCATCTACCTGCAATCGGGGACCCCCGATGTTACCTGGGCCGAGAGGGGATTCCGATCCGCGTTTTCAGGCCCCGGGACGCCGCGTCGAGCGGCGTTCGAAGCACGCCGCGTGCCAGTGTCGGCGTTCGTCCGCCGCGGCGAGCGGCACGACGACGAGGTGTGCGACGCCGGGCGCGATCTCCTGGTTGCAACCAGGACACCGATAGGACTTCGTCGCAGCAAACGGCTGGATCGTCCGCACCTCCGCCATCGAGTCCGTGAGCGGGTCGTGGGCGAAGCGTGCCCGGGACGGGCGCGCTGACGGGCGTGGGACCACGGGCCATTATCACCGCCTTTGTTCTGCGGCCCGTCCGGGTTCGCCGGAACCGGTGCCGTTCGATACAACGGGAGCGTGGTGGATCTGCCTCGGCTCGCGGTTCGCGTCGGAATCGACGTGCTCGGGGTTCCGGCCGGGGCGCTTGGCGAGTTCGTGTCAGCCGCGGAGGGCGCCGGCGCGGAAGCGCTCTTTGTGAGCGGTGAACGATCCGCCGCCGAGGCGAACGACCCGTTCGTGCTGTTGGGCGCGGCCGCGGTTTCGACCTCACGAATCGGGCTTGGTTGTCTTTCTTCTTCCGTCGAAGAACGCCCACCGTCGATGTTGGCGAAGTCGCTCGCCTCGTTGGATCTGTGTTCGAACGGACGGGCGGTGGCGTGCGTCTCATCTGATTTCGTGAAAGAAGCCGATGCGCCCGGTGTGCTCGTCGAAGCGATCGTCGTTCTTCGGGCGATGCTCGAGGTCCCTGCTCCGACCGTTCAGGGCGAGCATTTCTCGGTGACGCGGGCGTGGAACGAGCCCCGCGTGCCGAGGGATCGCCCGATGCCGATCGGTGTCCAGCTCAAAGGGGCCCCTTCGGGCGTTCGCGCCGGCGCCCTTCAAGCGGCGCAGCTCGCGGTGGCGCTGATCGAGCACGTCGACTTCGTCGTTGCGGATTGGAATCCAGCCGGAGTAGACCGCGCGGCGGCGGGGATCCCCCAGCTGGCGCTCGTCGACGCGTCGACGGCGAACGTCAAGGAGGCGGCAACGTCTGTGTTTCGTGCGGGAATTGCCGGCGTCGTACTCGATTTCCGCTCCCTCCCCGAGTCGGGTGAACTCTCCCGGGCGCTCGCCTTTGCCGAGCACGCGAGCCGGACTGTCGCCGCGGAGAGCGGCTAGACCTCGTTGTCGCTCGCGAGCAGCGCGACGTACGCCGCGATGGCTTTTTCGGTCTCGGGGCCGTGGATTTCACGCGGCGCGACACCGTCGATCGAAGCGATCGCCTGCGCGCCGCGCAGCGTGGACGTCAGGAAGGCCTCACCCACTTCCCCGGAGATGAACCGTGACATCGGGATGTCGCGTTCTGTGCCGCCGTGATGCTCGAGGATGAGCTGTCTCGTCACGCCGTCGAGGCAACCCGCGAGCAGTGGCGGTGTGAGGAGCTCACCTTCGATCACGACGAACACGTTCGAGCCCGTTCCCTCGCAGAGCATTCCGCGCGAATTCTCAAAGATCGCCTCGTCGGCACCCCGGTCGTGTGCGAACTGGAGTGCCCGGGCGTTCTCCGCGTATGAGGTCGTCTTCAGCCCGGCAAGAGCCCCGAACTCGTTGCGGGACCACGGGACGACGGCAACTCGAGCCGGCGCGAGAGGGAGTTCGATCGACTCCGCGCCGACGATGAGGCTGGCGGGGCCGTCGCCGCGCGCCGAGCCCAGCGGGCCCCTGCCCGATGTGACGATGACGCGGATCCTGCCGGTGTCGAAGTCACAGGAATCGACGACTCGATCGATTGCTGACTCGACCTCAGACGATTTCGGCGCTTCGATCCCGAGGCCGTCGGCGGACCGCTTCAGCCGCTCGAGGTGCCGGCGGAGTGCGAAGGGGCGGCGACGATGCAAGAGGATCGTCTCGAACACGCCGTCGCCGGCAACGATGCCGTGATCGAAGACCGAGATCGTTGCGTCCTCAGGCGCGACCAACGCGCCGTTCACGTAGACCTGCGTCACGGAGCCAGGCTACGTCGCGTGTCGCGCGCGAGGTCGCCGGTTATGCGATCGTTTCGACGTCGGCGTTTCCCGCTACGGCGGAGTCCTCCGTGACCAGACGGCGGACGAGGGGCACGTCTTCTTGATGGGTGATCCCGAGACAACGCGCCTCTGTCGGGATTACGCGCACTCTATCGGCGTGCGACGCGACGAGTTTTCCGACAACGTCGACGAGTAAGAGCTCGTGGTGCTCGTTGGTCGGCTTGAACGTTGTCAGCGCGTCTTCGAGTGCATCGAGCATCCGGTGGTGGAACCCCCAGAGGTTCATCGAGACGCGCTGCGCGCCGGTGAGCACCCTGGCAGGGTGTACCCCGGGGCCGGAAAGATCGATCGGCGTCGCATCAAATCGGCCATCGGCCCGAAGGGACACAGCGTGTTCGACGACGCGCTTCAAATTGCCATCGTCATCCTCTTCGCACAGTCCGCGTTTGACGGGCGCCGAGGTGATGATCGTGCGCATCAGGCGGTAGCCGACGAGCACGTGGGCATTGAGCTCCGGTCCGTCCAGGTCTTCGCGTTCGAGATGATCGTGGATGACGCGCAGCGCCGCGTCACCGTAGAGGTCGTCGGCGTTTGCGACGCCGAACGGACCATCCAAATTCATCGAAGCAGCCGCGACCGCCTGCGCGGTTCCGGGCGTCGGCGGCTGACAGACGAAAAACGTCTTCAGCGCGGATGGCCAACGTCGGTGCACGTGGGCTTCGATCTCATCGCGGATCTCCTCGCGCACGACAAGGACCGCTTCGTCGAACCCGCAGGACAACGCGCTGAGCGCCGTATAGTCCATGAGAGCTTCGCCATTCGGGCCGACGGGGGCGAGTTGCTTGAGTCCCCCGAATCGACGCCCGTGACCGGCCGCGAGGACAACGAGCTGCACGGGTGGGAATCCTAAATGGGGGAGCTGAGGAATTTATGAGGAATTCGATGAGCGACAAAGAAGGCGGTCTCGAGATCCGCCAGCAGCCCCCGGAAGCTTCGCCCGGCGACGCGCGCCCTGGTCAGGGGATCACCGAGGACGAGCGCACGGAGCGTCGCGGGGCGCTCTCCGAGCTCGTCGAGGTGATGAGCGAGGCGGTGCGCGAAGACGGTGGGGAACTCGTCCTCGTTGGCGCCGACTACGAAACCGGCGTCGTCGAGGTCGAGCTGCAAGGCGCGTGCGGATCGTGCGCGATCTCCGGCATCACGCTTCAGGGCGGTGTCGAGCGAATGCTGAAAGAGCGCCTGCCGTGGGTGACCGAAGTGCGGGGAGGCGTCGACGAGTCGCTCGACTTCGAGACGAGCTTCGCAATGGGGCGCGGCGCGTACATCCCGCGCGCCTAGTCAACTCGGATCCACCTTCGCATCGACGCGCTGGCGCAGAGGTCGACGCATCAGCTGACGCAGAGCCCGAAACCCGATCGTGCGAACGCTGTCGCGCTTGACCACTTCGGCGAGCGGACCCGGCGACGAAACGAGCTCTCCATCTCGCACCCGAAGTTCCCAGTCGATCGCCGAAGCACGAAGCTCTGGGCTGTCGTGTGACGGGACGACTCTCACCTCGGTAACTCCGGGCGGCAGCGCGTCTTCCACACTGCAGCCGTCAAGAAGCCGCTCGCAGAGCGCTGCGATCGTCACGACGAAGTCCGGCGACAGCAAACCGCGCTCTTTGGCGAGCGATCGACACGGAAAGCCGACGCGCCCCTCGTCCTCTTTGTTCGGGAGCCGGATCGGCAAGGAAAACTCGGTCGCCAGATCGAGGTAGCAGTCAAAGAATTCCGGTCGGAGCTCGACGCCACCGAGGTGGGCGTCGAGGTGCGTCACGTCGAAGCCCCAAAGGATCGCTCGCTCGATCTGGGCGCGCCACTCCCGACGCACTTCGTCGAGATCGGCGTGCTCCCAGGCGTCCTCGATCGTGCGCGGAAATCCGCCCTCACCGTCGAAAAGTGACGGCGACCGTGTGATCGGCCCCCACCGGTAGAGCTCGTGCTCCGCGTTCAAGGTGAGGTGCACCCCGACGTCTTCGCCGCGGTATGCCGCCGCGGCACCGCGCGCCCACGGGGCTGGCACCATCAACGACGCGGACGTCGCGATGCCTTCGCGCAGCGCTTCGTACACCGCGACGTTCGCCGAGTACGAGAACCCGAGGTCGTCGCAGGAGATGATGAGAAGGCGCTCGGTCGGCTCAAAGCCGAGGCGCTCGACGAGCCCCGACATCAGATCGGCGTACTACGTCTGCAGCCGCTGTTGCATGGCGGCGTCTTTTTTTCGGACCTCGTCCGCGAGGCGATCCTGGAACGCGACGACTGCCCTTCCGACGTCTTCGTTCCTGACGCCGATGATGCGCGCCGCGAGCAGGCCGGCGTTCCGGGCGCCGTTGATCGCAACCGTGGCGACCGGGACACCTCGGGGCATTTGCGCCATCGCCAGCAACGAGTCGATGCCACCGAGGTTCTCGAGCGCGATCGGCACCCCGATGACCGGAAGCGGCGTCGCCGCGGCGAGCACCCCCGCGAGGTGTGCGGCGCCGCCCGCACCCGCAATCACGACCTCGACACCCCGGGACTTTGCGTCTCGTGCGTACGCGATCGCGTCGTCTGGGGTGCGATGCGCCGAGATCACCCGCATCTCCCAAGCGATGTTGAACTCATCGAGTGCCGCGGCGGCGTCGCGCATGACCTCTTCGTCGGAGTCGCTCCCCATCACGATCGCGACGCTCATCGGCTCTTGCTCAAAGACGTGTCCAAGATTCAGGAGTTCTTGTCGAGTGGGGCGATGCGCTTGCCGATCAGTCCGAGCATCCGACCGACGATGGCGCCGCCGACGACATCGGAGGCGTGGTGGATCTTCACGTGCACTCGACTCGCAGCGACGACGACCGCGACGGCGTAGTACAGCGGCCAAAGCGGATCGCCGTCGGAGAGCAACGTCGCGCCGCAGAACGCCGCCGTCGCGTGCCCCGAGGGAAAGCTCGACGAGAGCGGTTCGCGAAACGGGAGCGGATGATCGCGATGTCGCTGCGGACGGCCCCGTCCGAAAAGCGACTTCATGATGAGATTGACAAACACGGACTCGATTCCGGTCGCGACGATCGCACGGATCGCGGCCCGTTCGTTGCGTTCGCCACCTCGCAGCGCGCGCAGCAAAGCGAACATCACCCAGATCAGCCCGAATTCGCCCAGTGCTGAAGCGGCGTAGAAGAGGCGGTCCCAGAACGGGTGCCCGCGGATCCTGTCGAACCACGCGTCGACTTGATCGTCGAAGGCAGCGATGAGCTCGTGGTCCACCTGAGAGAGGTTACTGGGCAGTGCGGGCAATCTCGGGGCTCGAAGCGGTCTGAAAGACCGGGCAGATCGACTGGAATGCGCAGAATCGACATAACGGAGACGGGCTCGGTCGGAAGACCCCGGTTTTGCATGCGCGGTCGATCGCCGACCACACGGCAAGCGCGCGCTGACGCGATCCGCGCACGAGTTGTTCGGTCACCGACTGCACGAGCACCACCCGGTCGCGCAGGTACATGAGACGAACTTCGACTGGGGCCCGTCCGAAGTTCTCTTCGCACAGCACGGCGTAGAAGTTGACGCCGTTGAAACTTCCCTTTGTGCGCGCCTCGCGAGGTGCGGTTCCGGTCTTGTAGTCGACGACGCAAAAATCACCGTTGCCGACGTCATCGAGTCGGTCGATGATCCCGTTCAGCTCCACTCCGTTGACGTGCGCGCGCAGGTTCAATTCGAGACCGCGCGGACGGACCGACGTCGGGTCTTCGAGCTCGAAGTAGCGCGCGATCAGCACGCGGAGTTCCTCGAGCAGCTGTGCTTCCGAAGCCTCGTCGAGTCCGAGCTCGGCGTATTCGGGATGAGTGTCTCGAGCCGCCCAGGCGTCCATCAACGCAGCCTCGGCACGCGCCCGGGTCCGTTCGTCCTGTTCGTTGTCGGCGAAGAAACGTTCGAGCGCGGCGTGCGCGAGCGTGCCGCGGACCTGGTGGATCGTCGGCGGCTCGGGGAGGTGGTCGACATAGGAGTACCTGAAGGCGAGCGGGCACTGGGTGAACCGCGAGATCTTCGACGGCGAAAGGGTCGCCGGGACGGACGCTGACATGCCGAGGTGACGCTACGCCGTGGCTGTTCGGAGGGCGCGGAACACCGCGTCGGCGACGATGTCGGGCGAGGTGAAGGGTCCGAAGTGGTCCAGACCGGGAATCTCCGCGACTTGACTGTGCGCGAGTCGGCTCACGACGACCTCGGCACCGGCGCGGCTCATCACGCTGCTCGATCCGCCGAAGGCGACGGTCACCGGGCAAGCGACGCGATCGAGCAGCCCGAGCAGGTCGAAATCGGCGGCGCTCTCATAGATCGCGGCTTCGGTGTCCGGACTGCAAGCAAGGAGCACGGTTCCGTCGACGTTGTTGACCAGCCCTTCGTCGAGGTAACCGGAAAGCGCCGCTTGGTCGAAGGAGGAAAAGGGCGGCCTCACCGAGAAGCGCTCGAGCGCCTCCCCACGTGACGAAAATCCCTGCTTTCTGCGTCGTGCCGCCTGTGCATTTGCTCCCGAAGGCGGCCGGTCGGGCATCGCCTCGTCGATGACGATCGGCTCGTAACAAAACAGCGCCGCGAAGCTTCCCGGCCGAGACGCCTCGGCGCCCAAAAGAGCGCTTGCGCCGAGGGAGTGGCCAACGCCGATCCCGCCGGTGCCGAGCGCATCCGAGGCCGCAGTGACGTCGTCGGCGAAGACCGACCATTCAGTCTGCAACGGGGTGTCGGATCGCCCGTGGCCCGATAGGTCGACACCCACGCAGTGGAACTCGTTAACGAGCGCGGCGGCGAGCGGCGAAAAGCAGAGCCCGTTCAACCCGGCGCCGTGTACGAGAAGACAGAGAGGTCCCGAGCCGCCGAAATCGATCGTCGCGATGCGCCCCCCGGCTTGTCGTTCGATGAACGACCTTTGCGGACCGTGAGCGGTGCTGGGCGCGTGCTGAGAATGCTTCACCGGCGGGGCGGGTTCGTCGTGATCGGCGCGGATGATCGGCTAAACCTACCGGCCATGCAGCATTTCCTTTCGGACTCGGGATACGCCGCGCTCGTCGTGCTGGCGTTCGCCGAAGGGTGCTGCGTGCCGTTCCCGTCCGAGATCACGTTCGGCTTCGCCGGTTTTCTCGCCGCTTCGGGGAGGCTCAACTTGGCGGCCGTGATCTTCCTCGGCGCGCTCGCCGAGTTCGCGGGGTCAATCGCCGGCTACACGATCGGCCGCGTCGGCGGTCGTCCGCTCGTCAAGAAATTCGGGCGTTACGTGCTGCTCACGAATGCCGATTTGGATCACGCAGAGCGGTGGCTTTCTGGTCGCGGGGAGTACTCCATCGCAATCGGGCGGGCGTTGCCGATCGTGCGCACCTTCATTTCACTCGCCGCCGGCGTCGCTGAGATGCCGTGGCTCAAATTCGCGGTCTTCAGTCTCGCCGGCACGTTGGTGTGGTCGTCGGCGCTTGCCTCGATCGGCTACGCGGTCTCGGGCACCTGGCACAAGGTGGCGCACGGATTCTCGATCGCCGGCTATGTCTTGGTGGCGCTCGTCGTGCTGACGGTGGCCGGGCTCATCGTTCACCGGCTGCGGCAACTCCGCCACGAGCGCTCGCTGCTCGCCGCGAAGTCCGACACGACGTCGCTTTGAGTTCAGAACCTGGTCTCGAGCTGCAGACGGTGCGCGGACACGTGACGCTCTGACCGTCGCGCTGCGCCGGGCGATGCCATGTTTACAAGCTGACGACGACGCGGACATCGACTGATCCGCGCCGCTCTAGGGCTCCCAGACGGCTCCGTCGTGCGCGAAGACGACTTTTCGAGGGTCGAACGCGAGGAGACGCTCGATCCAGGCCGGCACGTCCGCGAGATCAACAACGCGACGATCCAGGACGGCGCGCGCCGCGAGGATGTCGCGGCCGAAGGCGGTCGCAGATTTATGGCTTTGCCCGGCGACGCTCACCGTCCCGTCGCCGCGGCGAACGACGACCGACTGATGGCCCTCCGTGTGTCCCGGTGTCGGCACGACGAAAACGTTCTTCAGGATCTCAAACTCGCCCTCCAAGAGCTCGTAGGAGAGCCCGGGCGCGTCGACGAGTTCGAAAAGGGTGTAGTCGGGCGATCTCGCTGCTTCGAGCTCGACCCGCTGGGTGAAGATTGGCCGTCCAGCGAGTTCGGGGTTCCCGCCGCAGTGGTCGAAATGGAGGTGGCAGTTCACGACGTGGCTGACGTCGGCGACGGAAATGCCGCCACTCGCCAGCGCGTCGGCGAGCGACCTGCGGCGCGGTTGGTAGTAAGCGTCGACGTCTGGGTGCGAACCGATGCCGGTGTCGAAGACAACAACACCGTCCGGGTGGCAGATGAGGTAACCGAAGCAGGGCCGGATTCGCGACCGCCCTTTCCGGGTCTTTTCGGCAGGCTGGACGAAGTAGCCGAAGTCGATGCGGCGCACTACTGGCTCGGCCACGATCGCGAACAAGTTACGAGGTCCAGGAGAACGCCGAACCAGACCCGAGTCCGGTCCGACGCGGTGCCCCTGACCGCACAGGCGGTTAATCGCTCTCGCCGTCTTGGAGACGGAACTCCGCCTCTTGGACGATCGCCTCTGCAGCGTCGATCGTGTCGAGTCCCCGATCGAGTGCCGCGGTCCGCTCGTCTTCCTGCCTCATCCACCACCAAAAGGTCGCTCCGAGCGCGGCAAGAGTGAACAGTGTCGGATAACCCCACAGCTCCGCCCCCGCTACGTGCGTCGCCTCGAGCGATCCCGAGCGGGGCAAGCGACGATCGGTGAGCGTGAAGTCGATCCCGAGAAATGCGGTGAACGGCAACGTCGCGGCGAGGTCGAGCATGCGCACGCCGCCGCTCATCGTTCGCGGCCAGGAGTCCGTTCCGACGATCGGCCACCAGTAAAAGCACCCGGCGATCAAGAACGCGCCGCGCAGGAGGTCACCGCCGTACTGGTCGGCGAGCGACCAACCGTACAGCGGCGAAAGCAGAAAGACGTACTCGAGCGCGAAAAGGACGGCGAAGGCGACGGCGGGATGGAAGACGAAGGAAAGCCGTCCCCGCGACGCGCGCTGATTCGTGTTTTGGCGATGACCGTGAAACGCGGACCGAGCGCGCCGCGCGGGCTCGCCATACGCGAGCAGGACGGGCGCGACCGTGATGAGGGCGAGGTGATCGGCCACGACGACTCCCGGCGCTCTGTCGTCGAGTGAGCCGAGACCGGAACAGAACGCCCAAAGACAGACGAGGACGCCGACGACGAACGCTGCGCTCGCCGGTACGAACCCGAGATGCTTGCTTCGGCGATTCCTGGCGAGCACGAGTGCGTAGGCGGCGATCGCCGCGGCGCCGATCGCGGTGAGTACGAGACCACCGACATCGGTGCGCCATGACGACAACAACGTTCCGATTCCAGTCGTCCCTGTTCGTGCGGGCGACACGAACCTGAGCGCGGGTACCACGGCGCCGGTCGTCATCGTCGAACGATCTACCCGGCGATGAGCGGGACCTCGAAACGCACCTCGGTGCCGGAAGGTTTCGCGTCGGAGACGGAGAGCGTCCCGCCCAGGGCCTCCGCTCGCTCGCGCATGTTCGCGAGCCCCAATCTCGCCGGTCCGGCGCTCGCGCGGATGCCGATGCCGTCGTCTTTGATCACGAGCCTCAAGGTGTGATCCTCGACCGTGACGTTTATCTCGACGTGGGAGGCGTGTGCGTGGCGGGCGATATTCGTGAGCCCTTCGCGCATCACCGCCAACACGTTCGTCGCGACGTACTCGGGGACCTCGCTGTCGATCGGGCCGGCGACGGTGACGGTGGGCTCAAAACCGAGGCTGCGCACTGACTCGGCGGCGAGCTCGAGTATTCTGGCCCGCACGCTGCGGCGACGTGCCGGGATCGGTTCGAGAGCGAAGATCGCGGTGCGCACCTGGCGAATCGTGTCGTCGAGGTTTTCGACGGCGTCCTGGATCGCCTGCTGAATCTCCGGGACGGACGCCATCTGTGCGGCGCTCTGCAGTGAGAGCCCCGTCGCGAAGAGCCGCTGGATGACGTTGTCATGCAGATCGTGCGCGATGCGAACGCGATCCGCCGCGACATCGAGCTCTCCGACGCGGGCATGCAGGCGTGCATTTTCGATGACGATCGCCGCTGCCACCGCGAGCGCCTGCAAAATGTCGCTGTCTTCTCTGGTGAATTCGTCGGCATCGGTCTTGTTGGCGAGGTAGAGGTTTCCGAACACCTCGTCGCGGATTTGGATCGGGACGCCGAGGAACGTTCCCATCGCGGGATGATTGGCCGGGAAGCCGACCGACTTGGGGTGGTCGGCGATGTTTCTCAGCCGGATCGGTTGGGGATCGTCGATCAGCACGCCGAGGACGCCTTCGCCGGTAGGGAGATGGCCGATCTTTGAGCGGATCTCGGGGTCGATCCCGACGGTGATGAACTGGGAGAGCCGCTTCGTTCCGGGTTCGATCACCCCGAGCGCCCCGTAGCGCGCCCCCGTCACCCAGCACGCCTGCTCGACGATGTGGCGGAGCGCGACGTCGAGATCGAGGTCGCGCTCGATGACGAGGACGGCCTCGAGGAGTTGCTGGAGGCGGACCGGGTCGGTGACCCGGCGGTAGGGCACGACCGAATCGTGCCACGACGAGTCGGCGAGGCGCAGGTTTGGCGGTTCACGGCCGACACCCGAGGGACTTCTGGCACTTCCTCGTTCGGGCAGGGCTGGCCACGATGGGATCGGTGGGGATCCGGATCGCGCTTGTCGATGATCACCCCTCGGTGCGCTTCGGTCTGCGCTCGTTGCTCGAGCGCGAGTCCGATCTCGAAGTCGTCGGTGAGGCGACCTACGCCCGGGAAGTGCCGCGGATGGTGGAGCAGTGTCAGCCGAACGTCGTCGTGCTGGACGTGCGCCTCCCCGACGGCAACGGCGTTGAGCTGTGTCGGTCGATTCGCACGAGCCACCCCGATATCGCTTGCGTCATCCTCACGGCGTTCATGGACGCCGACGCAACGCTTGCCGCGTTGCTCGCGGGCGCCTCCGGATTCGTGTTGAAACAGATCCGTGGCGGCGACCTCGTGTCGTGCGTTCGTTACGCGGCGACCGGCGGCAAGTGCAGCGACCTGGCGGTACGCGAACGTGCGCTCGGCGCGATCAACGAGGGGCATTTCGGGTTCGATGAGTCCGAGCGGTCGCTTGCGGTCGCGACGGTGGAGGGCCAATCTGACGATGCGATCGCGAGCTCGCTCGGCATTTCGCGCGGCTCGGTCGGCACGCTGCGCTCGATCTTGTTCGACAAGGTCCGCTCACACGCCGAAACGTGACGGCGAGGGCGTGCCAGAGCCCGCGCAGGAACTCAGGGAACTCCGCCGCGCCGTTCAGGAGCCTCACAGCTTCAGCCATCAACATGTCCTCTGAGAGCGGCTGAAGCTCTCGACGTAGTGCCCCTCTCGCCAGATTTGGCGGCGCGAGCCCGGAGATTCGGCTTCCCCCCGAGCCGGATCCCGGGCCTTTGCGTTTCCCGCTCACGTTGGGCGGTGTCGGGTCGTGGGCGTTGGCGAGACGCCAAATGCCTCGTGCCGGTCCATTTGCGGTCGCGCTCGACACGGACGTCATAATCGGCGCCGATGCGCCTCCTCGACGCGATTGTCCACGCCTTGCATGTGGCGGGGACGATGACGTGGCAGATCTTCTGGGCGCTCATCTTCGGCTTCGTCCTCGCCGCCGTGATTCAGTCGCTCGTCAGCCGGAAAGACGTGGCACGCGTGCTCGGCAATTCGCGTCCGCGCACTGTCGCCGTTGCATCGTTGCTCGGTATCGCCTCGTCGTCGTGCTCTTACGCTGCCGTCGCGATCTCGCGGTCGCTGTATCGGCGGGGCGCCGATTTCATCTCGTCGATGGCCTTCGAGATTGCGTCGACCAACCTCGTCGTCGAACTCGGCGTCGTGCTAGCGGTGCTGATCGGTTGGCAGTTCACTCTTGCGGAGTTCATCGCGGGACCGGTCATGATCACCGTGATGGCGATTGCGATGCGCTCGGTGTTGCGACAAGGCGATCTCGCTGCGGCGCGCCGTCAGGCAGCCATGGCGATCGCGGGTTCGATGGAAGGTCACGCGGCGATGGAGATGAGCATCGACGCAGACGGAAGTGTGTGGAAGCGCCTTCGCTCAGCGGGAGCCATCACCTCGGTCTCGCACAACTTCGTGATGGAGTGGGCGGCGGTTCTCCGCGACATCGTGCTTGGACTCCTCGGCGCGGGCGCGATCGGCGCGTGGGTCCCAAACGGGTTTTGGACGGACCTCTTCATCACGAATAACCCGGCCCTCTCGAAGATCGTCGGACCGCTGCTCGGGCCGATCGCCGCGTCGTTGAGTTTCGTCTGCTCGGTCGGCAACGTGCCGTTGGCGGCGGTGTTGTGGCGGGACGGAATCAGCTTCGGCGGCGTCGTGTCGTTCATCTTCGCCGACCTCATCATCGTCCCGATCGTGCTCATCTACCGCAAGTACTACGGGACGCGCGTCGCGATGAAAATCGTCGGCGTCTTTTACCTTGCGATGGTTGTGGCCGGCTACTTCGTTGAGCTGATCTTCGCCGCCGTGGGCCTCGTACCTCCGAGGAGTTCCGCGCACGTCGTCAACGTCGCCGTCAACTGGAACTACACGTCGGCGCTCGACCTCGCGGCAGCGGTCATCGCGCTCGGTCTCGTCGTGATCTTCGTGCGGTCGGGGGCGGGGCCGATGCTCCGTCAGATGGGTGGGGCGCCCCCTGCCCTCGATGCGAACGACGCGTCGCAGACCGTCCACCACCATCACTGAGTGGCGCGGGGCGGATCAGGAACAGAGGTTGACTTTCTTCGCCGTGAGCACCGTCGAGACCGCGGTGTCGAGGACGCTGGCGGGCAACCGTCCTGCGGTGACCGCCTGCACGATCGCAGTCTGCAGCTGAGCAAAAACGAGGTTCGGGTTTGTCGCGTTGAACAGCACCATGTCCGCGCCGGCGTGGATCGCGAGCACCGTCGCGCGCGGCAGGCTGAATCCGGAGTCCGAGATCCCGTCCGCGGTGAGTGAGTCGGTGAGCACGAGACCGTGGAAGCCGAGCTGACGGCGGAGCAGGCCGCGAATCGCGGCGGGGGACAGACTCGCAGGCAGAGACGTGAGACCGGGGATCGTTGCGTCGCCGACCATCACAGCCGGCAGGTTTGCCTTGATCGCGTCCTCAAAGGGGATGAGATCGGCACGTTGGAGGGTCGAAAGCGGGGGTGTCGACGCCTTCGCGTAGTCGGTGTCGGCGGTTGCCCTCCCTTCGCCGGGGAAATGCTTGACGACTGGGATCACGCCCGCGGCGAGGAGGCCGCGGGCGAAGGCGAGGCCGTAGCGCGCAGCGACTTGTGGATTCAGGCTGAACGAGCGAGGCCCGTCGGTGTGGGTCGCGTCAGGTCCAGGTCCGCTCGCTATATCGAGGACCGGGGCGAGGTCCATCGTCACGCCGTCGGCGCGCATGCGCTTGCCGACGGACTCGGCGAGCGCTTCGACCGCGCTCGGGCTGAGCTCGGCGGCCATCGTTCGTGGCCAAGGGATCGACCCGACGAGGTTCGCCAGTCGCTGGACCTCGCCGCCTTCTTCGTCGGTCATGACGAGCGGCGCGATACCGCCTTCGGCGTGCGATTCGATCGAGGCCAGCAACGTGCCGAGGTTCGTCGGCGCGTCCGATCCGGAAAGGAGGATCCCGCCGGCACCCGCGGCGACAGAGGGCGCGAGGTTGGCCACTTGTGCGGCGTCGACCGGCACGGCGAGCAACTGTGCCGCGCGCCGGGAGAGACTCCATTGACCGATCGCCGTCGCGTTCGTGCATGGTGCGGTCGATTGCGCCTCACGAGCAGCATGGAAGGGCGCGTCGGGGGGCTGCCAATGGATCGCGGCGATCGGTAGGACGCCGAGCGCCACCGCGCCGAGGCGCCAGATCAGCCGGCGTTCTTTGTCGGTGTGCCTGCGGATCATGGGCGAGTAGTAGATCAAAAGAGTGAAGTGCGCGCCACGACCTTGGCTCGGTGATCAACCGCGCACCAGCAACCGTCGTCTGCAAAGCGACACGAACGCGTCCGGCGATGAAGGCGCGTAAGGAGGTTTGTGAGGAGCTATTAGGAAAATTTGGTTGCGAAAGTGTGACGAGACCTTCGGATCCGAATGCATGGCGCTGGCCGAGTCCGATTCCAACCTTCGGCGCAGCAGGAGAGAAATTTGGGAGCGGGCGACGGGAATCGAACCCGCATAGCCAGCTTGGAAGGCTGGAACTCTAGCCATTGAGCTACGCCCGCGAGTGTGAGTCAGGCTACCCGGCGACCGCGGTGGCCCTGGTGGAACGCGCGAGCTGCGGAGTCGTGCAACTACCTTGGCATCCTCATGACGCTCGCGTTCGGGCTCGACGTCGGCGGGACGAAGATCCTCGGGGTCGCCGTCGACGGCTCCGGCGCACTTGTGGCGGAAACTAGACGCCCGGCGTTCAACTCGCGCGAGGCGATCCTCGAAGGTCTCGAAGAGGTCGTACTCGAGCTCTTCGGTTCGGTCGGCGAAAACATCAGCGAACTTGTCGGTGTCGGCGTCGGGGTTCCCGGTCTTGTCGATCGCGACGGCGTGATGCACGAAGCGCCGAACCTGCCCGCAGCCGAAGAGCTTCCGGTCGGCGTCGAGCTTGCGAAACGGCTCGGACATCGCATCCCGTCGTGGCCCGCGCCGCCGATCGTCGTCGACAACGACGGGACGTGCGCCGTCGCCGGCGAGGTCGTCTTCGGGGCGGGCCGCGGATTGAGTGACGCGATCGTCGTCGCGCTCGGGACGGGAATCGGCGGCGGAATCGTCTCTTCGGGCCGGGTCGTCCGTGGCGCGCACGGTTTCGCCGGAGAGATCGGTCACATGGTCGTCGAGGTGAATGGTCCGCTCTGCGTCTGCGGCCGATTCGGCTGCTGGGAACAGTTCGTCTCGGGGACCGGCCACCGCCGACTCGCTCGTGAGGCAGCCACCGCGGGGCGAGCGAGTGCGGCGCTCGCGCTCGCCGGGGGATCGATCGACCGGATCGAAAGTGAGCACGTCTTCACCGCGGCACGCGCGGGCGACCTTGAGGCTTGGGGGATCGTCGACACAATCGCGAAGTACCTCGCGATCGGGATCGCGAACCTCGTCGAAGTCCTCGACCCGGTCGCGGTGATCATCGGCGGTGGTGCGGCGAACGACGCCGACCTTTTTCTCCCGGCGACTCGGGAGTATTTCGCGCAGACACGCAGGGGAGAAGGCGATCGGGCGGCCGACATACGCCTTGCCGAGCTTGGTCCGCGGGCAGGCGCGGTGGGGGCGGCTGCGATGGCGCTCGGAATGATCGACTGACTCTTCGACGACGCAGCGCCGCTGGTCGGGGAGGCGGGATTCGAACCCGCGACCTCCTGGTCCCAAACCAGGCGCGCTAACCAAGCTGCGCCACTCCCCGTCGTTCTCGATCGTATGGTGCGGGAAAAGCCCCGCCCGAAGAACGGAGCGCTCCTGTCCGGTCGTTCGCATTCTCCCTCGAAGAGGGAGGAATCGTCGGGATTCGGCGGGAGGGTCCACCGGTACACTCGCCTCCTCATGCGCACCTCGGTCGAGCCGTTGGAGGGCAACCTCGTCAAGCTGCGCGTCGAAGTGGACGATGACGAGGTCGCCGAAGCCGAGACCCGCACCCTCAACCGACTGACCCGGGAAGCCCGCATCCCAGGCTTCCGTCCGGGAAAGGCGCCCCGCCGTGTAATCGAAGCGCGCCTCGGTGCGAAGGCGATCCGCGAACAGGCGCTGCGCGACGTGCTGCCCGATCTGTACGGCGAGGCCGTCTCCGAGTCGGAACTCGACGTCATCGCAAACCCGAAGATCGACATCACGACGGGCGCCGAGGAGGGCTCGGTGAGCTTCGACGCGATCGTCGAGGTCCGCCCGGAGGTGACCATCCCCGGATACGCGGGCCTCGTCGTGACCGTGCCGAATCCGACGGTCACCGTCGAAGAGACTGACGCGCAGATCGGCCGGCTGCGAGAACAGTTCGCCACACTCACCGAGGTCGGGCGCCCGGCACATACCGGCGACGTTTTGACGCTTGACGTCCACGGGTCGCGCAACGGTGCGCCCGCCGAAGGACTTGTCGCCGACGACCTCGTCTACGAACTCGGCACGGGTGGGATTGTCGAAGGCGTTGACGCCAAGCTCGATCGCGCGAAGGTTGGCGACATCTTCGAGTTGGACGCCGAAGATGCGCCCGGAGCGCCTGCGCATCTTCGTATCCTCGTGAAGCAAATCCGCGAGAAGGTCCTCCCCGACGCCGATGACGTCTTTGCGTCGGATGCCTCGGAATTCGAAACGATCGCCGAGCTGCGGTCGGATCTCGAGCGCCGCCTATCCGAGCTGAAGCGCAGGCAGGCCGTCGCTGTGTTGCGCAATCGGGCTCTCGACGCTCTCGGCGAGCTCGTCACCGAGGAGATCCCGCCGACGCTCGTCGCCGGTGACGCGCAGCGGCTCCTCGACGACTTCATCAGGCGGCTCGCGCAGCAACAGGTCACATTTGCGAAGTACCTGGAAGTGACCGGGCTCGACGAGCAGACGATATTTGCGGACTTCCAGCGCGAGGCGGAGAAAATCGTCCGGGCAGATCTCGCGCTTCGTGCACTCGCCGTCGCGGAAGACATCGAGGTCGACGAGTCGGACGTTGACGAAGAGATCGTGCATCTTGCCGGTCACGCGCAAACGACGCCCGCGCAGATGCGTACGACGTTGGAGCGGGGCGGGGGACTGACCGGACTACGCTCCCAATTGAAGAGCGCGAAAGCGCTGCGTTGGCTCGTCGATCACGTGAGCGTCGTCGACGAGGAAGGAAACCCAGTGGACCGATCACTGCTCATCATCGATGAAACAGAACACGATCACGCGATCGATGAGCCCGAAGAAACTGCCGCGATCACCGAGGAGGTTGCGAAGTGAACGCCTACGACTATCTCGTCCCGATGGTCGTCGAATCGTCGAGCAAAGGTGAGCGGTCCTACGACCTGTATTCGCGGCTGCTCCGCGATCGGATCATCTTCATCGGAACACCGATCGACGACACCATCGCGAACTTGGTGTCGGCGCAGATGTTGTTCTTGGAGTCCGAGGACCAGGACAAGGACATCAACATCTACATCAATTCGCCCGGCGGCGAGATCACGGCATTGTTCGCGATCTACGACACGATGAAATACGTCCGGCCCGACAAGTCGACATTCTGTTTCGGCCAGGCGGCATCGGCAGCGGCGGTTCTCTTGGCCTCGGGAACGAAGGGCAAGCGTTTCGCACTGCCGCACGCTCGCATCTTGTTGCACCAGCCCTACGGAGGCGCTGCCGGTCAGGCGTCGGACATTGAGCTGCAGGCGAGAGAGATCCTCCGCATGCGAGACATGCTGAACGAGATGCTCGCGACCGATACCGGCCAGCCGATCGAGAGGATCCAGCACGACACGGACCGGGACTTTGTCATGAGCGCGGATGACGCCCGCGAGTACGGTCTTATCGATGAGGTGATCACGACCCGGGAAACCGTCGGCACGTTGTCGGCGGCCGGGGCAGCCTGAGCTGGAGGGATCGTGGCCAAGTTCGGCGACGGCGGGGAGCTCGTGAAGTGCTCCTTCTGTGGCAAGTCCCAGAAGCAGGTGAAGAAGCTCATCGCCGGGCCCGGCGTCTACATCTGCGACGAATGCATCGAGTTATGCAACGACATCTTGGAAGAGGAGCTCGCTGATTCCTCCGAAGTCCGCTTCGACGATCTTCCAAAACCCCGCGAGATCTTCGATTTCCTGAACGACTACGTGATCGGGCAGGACCAAGCGAAAAAGATCCTTTCGGTCGCCGTCTACAACCACTACAAGCGCGTCCAGGCGGGACAACCGACGGACCAAGACATCGAGCTCGCCAAATCAAACATCTTGTTGTTGGGCCCGACCGGGTGCGGCAAGACCTTCCTCGCGCAGACTCTCGCCCGCATGTTGAATGTTCCGTTCGCGATCGCCGACGCGACCGCGCTCACCGAAGCGGGTTACGTCGGCGAAGACGTCGAGAACATTTTGCTGAAGTTGATCCAGGCGGCCGATTACGACGTGAAGAAGGCAGAGACGGGGATCATCTACATCGACGAGATCGACAAGATCGCGAGGAAAAGCGAGAACCCCTCGATCACCCGCGACGTCTCCGGCGAAGGCGTCCAGCAGGCGCTGTTGAAGATCCTCGAGGGCACGACGGCGTCGGTGCCACCGCAAGGTGGGCGCAAGCACCCGCATCAAGAGTTCATTCAGATCGACACGACGAACGTCTTGTTCATCTGCGGCGGAGCGTTCGCCGGGCTCGACAAAATCATCGAGTCGCGCATCGGCAAGTCGGGTATCGGCTTTCGCTCTGAGATCCGCCGGCCGCGGCGAGAAGATGAATCGCGACTGCTCCAAGAAGTGGTGCCGCAGGACCTGCTGAAGTTCGGCCTCATCCCCGAATTCGTCGGTCGTCTGCCAGTTCTCGGCACCGTGTCGAGCCTCGATCGCGATGCGCTCGTGCAGATCCTCGTCGAGCCGAAGAACGCGCTCGTGAAGCAGTACCAACGGGTCTTCGAGCTTGACGGCGTCGACTTGGAAATCACCGAAGAGGCGCTCGAGGCCATCTCCGATCAGGCGCTGTTGCGCGGCACCGGCGCCCGGGGCCTGCGGGCGATCCTCGAAGAGGTGCTCTTGGAAGTGATGTACGACCTCCCTTCGAGAAGCGACGTCGGCCGGTGCGTCGTCGACAAGGAGACGGTGTTGGAGCGCGTCGCCCCGACGCTCGTGCCCCGCACCGCCGGCGAAAAGTCCGACCGGCCGCGTCGTGCGGCCTCCTGATCGTCGCTTCCGCGAGCCGCAGGGACGTCCGGCCGGTCACCACGACGATTCGCTGGGTGACGTCCTTGCCTGGCTCGATCGGCACATCAACCTCGAGGCGATCGAGCGCGGGCGCGCCGGCGCCGCGGCGCTTCCGACGCTCGAGCGCATCGCCAACCTCGCCGCGGCGATGGGCGAGCCTGAAAAGGCGTTCCCGATCGTCCACATAACCGGGACGAACGGCAAGGGCTCGACGACGCGCATCGCCTCGGCTCTGCTCAAGGCGAACGGACTCTCGGTTGGCGCGTATACGAGCCCGCACCTAGAGCGGCTGAACGAACGCATCTCCTACAACGGCGAGCCGATCTCCGACGACGATCTTCGGGACGTGCTTTTGGCGATCGAACAGCTCGAGGGGTTCGTTCTCGACAGTCACCCGGAGATGCTGCCGCCGACATGGTTCGAACTCGTCACGGCGGCCGCGTACCGTTATTTCGCGGACGTCGCGGTCGATGTCGGAGCGATCGAAGTGGGCATCGGTGGCACATTCGACGCCACCAACGTCGCTGACGCGAAGGTCGCGGTCGTGACGAACGTCGAATACGACCACATGAACATCCTGGGCAACACGCGCGAGGCGATCGCGACCGAAAAGGCCGGGATCATCAAACGCGACAGCCTCGCGGTGATCGGCGACGAAAACCCGCAGATCGTCGAGATCTTCCGTCGCCAGGCCCTCGACGTCGGCGCGGAAGGGATCTGGCGACGAGGGATCGACTTCGAATGCACGCAGAACGTCGTCGCGCTCGGCGGACGGGTGATTTCGGTGCGTACACCGTCGACCGAGTACGAGGACCTGTTCTTGCCCTTGTACGGAGCGCACCAGGGAGAGAACGCGTCGGTGGCGGTGGCGGCGACCGAGGCGTTCTTCGGGGGTCCGCTCGACCACGACGTCGTCTCGCAGGCGCTCGAACGTGTCGAGGTGCCCGGACGTCTCGAGATCATGTCCCGCCAGCCGCTCGTGTTACTCGACGGCGCGCACAACGTGGCCGGGGCCACGGCGCTCGGTGCGGCGTTGGTGGAGGACTTCGAAGCGATTACGCGCATCGTCGCCGTATTCGGTTGCCTGACGGGTCGCGACCCCGTGGCCCTCATCGAGGCGCTCGGGGTCGAGCGGCTCGCCCACGTGATTTCGTGCGCACCGCCGTCCATTCGGGCGGTCCCCGCCGATCTCGCGGCGAAAGAGATCGAGCGGTTGCCGGTCTCCGTGTCTGTTTCCGACGGTGTCGCATCGGCGATCGCCGACGCAAAAGAACGCGCCGGACGTGACGGAATGGTGCTCGTCTGCGGCTCGCTCTATCTGGTCGGCGCGGCGCGCGAGCACTTGACCTACTAAGGTCACCCGCCGCTATGGGCCGTACGTTCGTGCTGTTGAAACCTGATGCCGTCGAACGGCACCTCGTCGGCGAGATCGTCTCGCGCATCGAGCAGAAGGGGCTCGAGATCGTCGCGATGCGGATGCTCGATGCCGATGTCGACCTCGCCGAGGCGCATTACGCTGAACACCGCGAGCGGCCCTTCTTCGGCGATGTCGTGAAGTTCCTCACGAGCGCGCCGATCGTGGCGATGATCGTCGAGGGTCCGGCCGAGACGTGGCGCGTCGTGCGCACGCTGATGGGCGCGACCGATCCGGCAGCTGCGGATCCCGGCACGATCCGGGGGGACTTGGCGGGGTCGATGCCCGCCAACCTCATCCACGGCTCGGACTCCCCAGAGTCCGCAGAACGAGAGATCGCCCTGTTCTTCCCGGACCTCGCCTGAATCCTCCGCCGCGTTGAGGGCCTACGATTGGGCCCCTAACCTCGGGCGACGCTAAAGGCGAGCGGAGAGAGCAAGAGGAAAGCCGTGGCACACAGCTTCATGGGCTTCGGGGGTCGTGACATCGCGGTCGACCTCGGGACGGCGAACACCCTCGTCTACGTGCGTGGCCGCGGAATCGTCTTGAACGAGCCCTCGGTCGTCGCGATCAACGTCATGGACGGACAGCCCCTCGCGGTCGGCGCCGACGCGAAACGGATGATCGGGCGCACGCCATCGAGCATCCAGGCGATCCGTCCCCTGAAAGACGGGGTCATCGCGGACTTCGAGGTCTGCGAAATGATGCTGCGCTACTTCATCCGCAAGGTTCACCCGTCGCGCTTTTCGAAGCCGCGCATCGTCATCTGCGTGCCGTCTGGCATCACCGGAGTCGAAAAGCGCGCTGTGCAAGAGGCCGCGGAGTACGCGGGCGCGCGCAAGGCGTACATCTTGGAAGAGCCGATGGCCGCGGCGATCGGCGCGGGACTTCCCGTGCACGAACCGACCGGGAACATGGTCGTCGACATCGGGGGAGGAACAACCGAAGTCGCCGTCATCTCGCTCGGGGGAATCGTGACGAGCCAGTCGATCCGCATCGCAGGAGACGAACTCGACCAGGCCATCATCAACTTCGTAAAAAAGCAGTACAGCCTGGCGCTCGGCGAGCGCACCGCCGAGGAGATCAAGATCACGATCGGCTCGGCGTATCCACTCGAAGAGGAGTTGCACGCAGAGATCCGCGGCCGAGACCTCGTCACGGGTCTGCCGAAGACCGTGATCACCTCGACTCAAGACGTGCGCACCGCGATTGAAGAGCCGGTGGCGGCGATCGTCGACGCGATCAAAGAGACGCTCGACAAGACTCCGCCCGAGCTCGTCGGTGACATCGCGACCCAGGGTCTCGTGCTCACCGGTGGCGGCGCGCTGTTGAACGGTCTCGACGTGCGATTGCAAGATGAAACACACCTACCGATCGTTGTCGCGCAGGACCCGCTGAACTGCGTCGCGGTGGGTGGCGGGATGTGCCTCGAAGAGTTCGACGCGCTGCGCACGGTTCTCGCGACCGCCTCGAACCGCTAGCCAGGGGCCCTCGCCGTGGCCGCCAGCCGGCGAACGAATCAGCGCCTCACGCTGTTGATGCTCGTGCTCGCGTCGGTGACAGCTTTGACGCTCGATTACCGCGGCACGGTCTCGCACGGCATCACGCACGTGCGCAACGGGATCCACGACGCGTTGAGCCCGATCCAGCGTGGGATCTCGTTCGTGTTGAACCCCGTCGGCGACGTTTTTGCCGGCGCGTTGCACTACGGGTCGCTCGAAACCCAGAACGAGCAGCTGCGCACCGAACTCGGCAACGTGCGCCGTGAGCTCAGCGCCGACAAGTACGCACAATCCCAGACCGAGAGCGTTCTCGCACTCGCCAAACTGCCGTACGTCAACGGGATCCCGTGGATTCCCGCGATCGTGATCGGCGAAGCGACCTCGAACTTCCAAGAGACGATCGAGATCGACAAAGGGACGTCGCAAGGCGCGGGCCCGGCGATGCCAGTCGTCGGCGAGTCGGGTCTCGTCGGCGTGATCTCGGCCGCATCCTCGCAGTCGGCGACGGTCGTCCTTGCCACCGACGCGTCATCGACGATCGCCGTCCGGATCGGCACGGGCGGTGGGCTGTACCGGGCGCAAGGCGCCGGGCGTGGTCGCGCGCTCAACCTGTCCTACGTCGGTGGGGCGACCACTGCGAAGGACGGCCAACTCGTCTACACGAGCGGCCTCGGTGGCGGCGCGATCCCGGCCGGGATTCCCGTCGGCGTAGTCTCATCGGTGCGGACCTCGGCGACGCAGGCGGCGGCGTCGATCTCGGTCACTCCGATCGTCGACTTCGCCAACTTGCAGTACGTCGACGTCCTCGAGTGGCTCGAGCCGGCGTGAACGACGAACCCAGAACCGTGAGAGGCGCGGCATGACAACGGCGAACTGGGCGCGCCTCATTGTCGTCGTCGCCGTCGGGGTCATCGTGCAGGTCGGCGTTTTGGACAACATCACGCTTCTCGGTGCGCACCCCGACGTGATGGTGCTCATCGCGGCGGCCGCGGGCATGGCCCAGGGATCGGGGCGTGGCGCGATCGCCGGCTTCGTCGCCGGGGTCGCCGCAGACCTCGTCGTCAACCTGCACTTCGGGCTGTCCGCCTTGAGCTTCACGTTGGTCGGTTTCGGAACCGGCCTCATCCGGCCGACCCTCGTCGCGCGCGACGTCGACGGGCCTCAGGTCGCGGCGGTCATCGGCGGCGCGGCCGCCGGAACGATCCTGTACGCGATCATCGGAGGGATCTCCGGCACCCACGGCCTGATCGGGGTCGCGACCGCTGAGGCATTCTTGGCCGTCACACTCGGGGCCGTGGTCCTCGCCTATCCGACATTGCGCGTGATGCGCTGGGTCTTTGCCGGGTCCCGTGCCGAACTCGGGGTGTCGATGCCAACCGGTGGGAGCGCGGTGACGTGAGCTACCGGCCGAACCGCCGCTTCGAGCGCCGCCGCCGGGGTACTCGCGGCAATGGCGGTGCAGCGCGCATCGACTTGATCGGCCACCGCCCTCTGCCGACGCCGCCGACCTACGCGCCGCCAGCGCTTCCGCCGTCAGAGACCGGCGCGGCGCGCACCAAGCGCGGCCCGCGCCCGTATCTGCGGATCACGATCGCCGCCGTCGTCGTCGTCGCGATGTTCGCCGCGTTGGTCGTTCGGCTGTACTCGCTCCAGGTGCTCAACGCGAAGAAGAACTCGTCGGCCGCGCAGGAGATCACGACGCGCTCGGTCATCCTCCCGGCGGCGCGCGGGGCGATCTTTGCCCGCGGCGGACAGTCGCTCGCGAAGGACGACTTCGAATGGGTCGTCACCTTGCAGGCGACCCCGGGCCCGACGGGGAGGATCGCGGATCCGACCGTCGAGCGCCGCCTGGTGGGGTTGGTACCGGGGCTGACGATGGCCGACATCCGCGCTGATCTCGCCAGTAATCAGTACAGCCCGTACCAGCCGATCCCGGTCGCGTTCAACGTCGCGCCGTCGATCGTTCTCTACATCGATGGGAATCGGCAGTTGTTCCCCGGCGTGAGCGCGGTCGAAGAGCCGGTGCGCAGCTACCCGTACGACGACCTGGCGACCCAGTCGATCGGTTACGTCCGCCCGATCACGGCAGCCGAGCTCAGGGCGGACGCGCGCTTTGGCTACACGTCGTCTTCGATCGTCGGCCAGAGCGGGCTCGAGGCAGAGTACGAGCGGTACCTCCAAGGCACATCCGGCGTGATCACCGAGGAGGTCGACCCCTCGGGGACTGTTGTGCGCACCGTCTCACAGTCCCAGGGCCACACCGGTGACTCGGTCGTGCTGAATATGAGCCTGCCGCTCGAACAGGTCGTCTCGAACGACTTGGCGAACGAGATGGCGTCGTTGCAAGCCCACGGTGTCGCGGCGCCGCTCGGCGCGGCGGTCGTGATGGACCCGCAAAACGGCGCGGTGCTGGCGATGGCCTCGGACCCCTCCTACAACGACAACTGGTGGGTGACGGGGATGACGAACCAGCGTTATGCGGAGCTCACGAACAACGACGGGTACCCGCTGAACAACTGGGCGGTGCAGGGCTTCCAGCCACCCGGGTCGACCTTCAAGCTCGCCACCGCCACCGCAGCGTTGGACGACGGCTTGATCACGCCGTACACCGAGATCGACGACACCGGCGACTTCGTGTTGCCCGGCGGCACGATGCTGCACGACGCGGACAACGTCCCGCTCGGGTTGGTGAATGTCTCGACCGCGATCACCGCCTCAGACGACTTCTTCTTCTACACGATGGGCGCGGATTTCTGGGATGCGCGGGCACGCTATGGCGAAACCCCGATCCAGGACATGGCGCACCTGTACGGCCTCGGGGTGAACGACGGGATCGACCTCCCCCAGAGCGAGGTGCAGAACGGCTGGGTCGACTCGCCGCAAGTGCGCGTGGCGCTGCATCGTCAGGCGCCGAACGTGTACGCGAACTCGTGGTACCTGGGCGACAATGTCGAGATGGCCTTCGGCCAGGGCGAGACGGTCGTCACGCCGCTTTCGCTTGCGACTGCGTACGCGACGTTCGCCAACGGCGGCACTCGCTTCGCGCCGCGTTTTGCGGCGGCGATCGTCTCATCTTCGGGGAAAGTGGTGAAGCGGATCAAATCGAAGGTGATGGATCACGTCACCTACACCCCCGGTACTTATCAGGCGCTGATGACCGGCTTTGACGGCGCCACCCAGGATCCGAACGGCACGGCCTACGCCGACTGGGTCGGGTTCAACTTCTCGAAGTGGAACGTCGCCGGAAAGACCGGCACAGCCGACGTTGCCCCGAACAGTACGAAGCAGCCGACGGCGTGGTTCGTCGGTTTCGGGGGCCCGAAGGGCCAGCCAGCGAAGTACGTCGTTTGCGTCGAGATCAACCAGGCGGGATACGGCGCGGCCGGCGCGGCGCCGGTCGTGCGCCAGATCTTCAATTACTTGTACTCCCACGGAGTCGGAAAACTCGATCTCCACTCCTGAACCGCCCCGTCCGCAGCTGATCGTCACTGAATCGCAACGGCGGTCGCCCGGAGTCTTCAACTTGTCGGGATACACTCGACCAGGATGTTTGCGCTACTGCCTGGGACATCGCGCCGGATCGGCGCGTCCCCGGCCGTGGCCGCAGACGCTGCCGGTGAGGAGGAGTCGCCCTCCGGACAGCGTCTCGGAGTCCGACCGACGGCTGTTGGCTTTCCGCGCGTGTTAACGCCGCTCCCTCGTCTCGCTTCGCAGCTTCCTGACCAAACCACCGATTCGGCGTGCGCCCATCTGCGCGGCTGCGCCCGAGCGGTGCCGCTCGCGCGCCGTGCCATCGCGCGCCCACGAAGGGAATTTCTCCATGTCAGACACCCAGACCGACCCCAAGGGGGTCGGAGAGCCGTTCGCTGCCGCCGGGTCACCGGCTGGCGCGACTGCCGAGCGTTCGGGAGCCGCCCCGGCGGCTGAGGCGGTCGTTCGTCGGAAGCCGAAGATCGGCGACACCCGCCCGGCTCCGGTGATCGCTCGTACGGCCGCACCGATCGAGAACGGCGCCGGTGCCGCGTCGCCGGTGAAGCCCCGCCGTCGCCGGCGTGGCGGGAGGGGCCGGGGGGGCCGCAGCCGACAGAGCCAGCAGGCAGCCGCCACCGATTCCGTCGCCCTGGTACCGACGCGTCGTCCCCGTGCCCCCCGAGCGAGCACCGCGGACGGCGAGGCAGCCGATTCGGCGCCCGTCTCCGCGCGACGCCGGGGACGGGAGCGCAAGGGCCGCCCCGTCGGCCGCTACCTGATGTGCGTGCACGTCGGCCAGGACGCGACGCAGATCGCCGTCTTGGAAGGGCGCTCACTGATAGAGCTGCACGTTGCGCGCTCGTCGAACGACGCCAACCAAATCGACGGCAACATCTACCGCGGGCGGGTGAAGAACGTCCTGCCGGGCATGGAAGCGGCCTTCGTCGACATCGGGACACCGAAGAACGCCGTCTTGTACTGGGGCGATGTCCAGACCGATCGCGGTGACGACATCGAGCGCGAACCGGGCACGAACCGGATCGAGCACCTATTGCGACCCGGCCAGACGATCATCTGCCAGGTCACGAAGAACCCGATCGGCCTGAAAGGCGCCCGACTCACCCAGGAGGTCTCGCTCCCTGGACGCTTCGTCGTCCTGGTCCCGGACTCGCCCGCCTCGGGCATCTCGAAGCGCCTCGACGACAAAGAGCGCCGGCGCCTGCGCAAGATCCTCGAGGAGGTCCGTCCCGAAGGCCACGGGATCATCCTGCGCACGGCGGCCGAGGGCGCTACCGCCGACGAGTTGCGCCGCGACGTCGCCCAGCTCGTGAAGAAATGGGACGAGCTCGCCGACAAGGCGAAGCACGTCTCGGCGCCGGCGCTTTTGTACGCGGAACCCCACCTCGCGCTGCGAGCGATCCGTGAGGAGTTCACCGAGGAGTACCGCGGCGTGGTCATCGACGATCGCGAGCTCTACGCGCTCGTCGGTGACTACGTCACCGACATCGACCCCGCCCTTGCAGACCGCGTCGAGTTCTACGACCCCGAGGAAGAGAACCTGCCGCTGTTCGAACGACACCACGTTCACGAGCAGCTGCACAAGGCGCTCGACCGCAAGGTCTGGCTGCCGTCTGGTGGCTCGATCATCATCGACCGCACCGAAGCGATGACCGTGATCGACGTGAACACCGGCAAGAACGTCGGCTCTTCGAGTCTCGAAGAGACGGTGTTCCGTAACAACGTCGAAGCCGCCGAGGAGATCGCCCGCCAGCTACGCCTGCGTGACATCGGCGGGATCATCGTCATCGACTTCATCGACATGGAGCTGAAGGTCAACCGCCAGGAGGTTGCGGCGACGTTGCGCGACGCGCTGGCGAGGGACAAGACCCCGACGCAGGTCTTCGAGATCTCCGAATTGGGCTTGATCGAGATGACGAGAAAGCGCGTCGGCGAGGGTCTGGTGGAGGCGCTTTCGGAGACCTGCCCGATGTGCAAGGGCCGCGGGATCATCTTCCCCGAAGACGAGGAGTAACCCCCCACCGACGAGATGGCGGGTTGTGACCTCCGTCGTTGGTCCTGGTCGGAGGCCCGGAATCCCGCTGTACGATGACTCCCCTATGTACGCCGTAATCGCGACCGGTGGCAAGCAAGAACGCGTCGAGGTCGGCACGCGCATCGACGTCGAGCGGCTCGGCGCGTCCGAGGGCGAGACGGTTTCGTTGTCGCCGGTCCTCATCGTCGACGGTGGCACGATCCTCGCCGAGCCCGCCGATCTCGCCGGGACGAACGTCGAAGCTCGGGTCGTCGGGTCAGCGACGGGTCCGAAGATTCGCGGCTTCACTTACAAGGCGAAGGGGAGGGCGCGCCGGCGCTTCGGCCACCGCCAGCACTACACAACGGTCGAGATCACGGCGATCAGCGCAAAGGCGGCCCCAGCGCCGAGAAAACGCCGCGCCGAGAGCGCCTAGGAGGAACAGTGTCGAAGACCAAAGGCGGCGGTTCGACCCGCAACGGCCGTGACTCGCGCAGCCAACGACTCGGCGTGAAGGCATCCGACGGCAGCGTCGTCACCTCCGGGGCGATCATCGTTCGCCAGCGCGGCACGCACTTCCACGCCGGTTCGAACGTGCAACGTGGCAAGGACGACACGCTGTTCGCGCTCGCCGACGGCACGGTCCGCTTCGTCGAGCGGCGTGGTCGACGCCTCGTCGACATCGTTTCCGAAAAGGCCTGATCGAACCGGCTCAGCGAAGCGCTGGGCGGTCATGTTGCGCGGTCACGACCGCGCGATGAGAGGCGAGAGATGAGCGGCTTCGTCGACGAAGCCCAGGTCCACGCCAAGGCGGGTGACGGTGGCGCGGGCGCGGTGTCCTTCCGGAGGGAGGCGCACGTGAGCCGAGGCGGTCCCGACGGGGGGGACGGCGGCAAGGGCGGCGACGTCTACTTGGAAGCCTCCTCCGCGATCGCGTCGTTGCTGTCGTTCAAAGACCACCCGCACCGGCGTGCCGGGCGGGGTACGCACGGTCAAGGACAAAAGCGCAACGGCCGGGCGGGCGACGACCTCGTCGTCGCGGTGCCGGTCGGAACGGTCGTACGCACACCCGATCGAACGGTGATCGCCGATTTGGCGTGCGATAAAGACCGCGTTCTGGTCGCGCGCGGCGGCCGTGGCGGACACGGCAACGCGCGCTTCTTGTCGAATCGCCGCCGCGCCCCGGCGTTCGCCGAACAAGGAGAGGTCGGTGAAGAGCGGTGGCTCGACCTGGAACTGAAGCTGCTCGCCGACGTCGCCCTCGTCGGATTCCCGAATTCGGGCAAGTCGACGCTCATCTCGCGTGTTTCCGCCGCGCGACCCAAGATCGCCGACTACCCATTCACGACGCTCGTGCCGCATCTCGGCGTCGTCCGTGTCTCCGACGTCGGTCCCGACGAGCTTGCCGAGTTCGTCGTCGCCGACATTCCCGGGCTGATCGAAGGGGCGAGCGAAGGACGAGGGCTCGGGCACAAGTTCCTCCGCCACGTCGAGCGGGCGCGCGTCCTCGTCGTGCTCGTCGACCTCGGCCCCGATGAGGGACGCACCCCGAAAGAGCAGATCGAGACGCTGCTTACCGAGCTCTCCCGATTCGATGCTGAGCTCATCCACAGACCGCGTCTCGTCGTCGGCTCGCGGGCGGACCTCGTTTCGAAAGACGAGCGCCCGCCGCCTTGGTCCTACGGCGCCGAGTTCGAATGTTCCGCGGTGACCGGCGAGGGCATCGACGAACTCGTCGGGCGGCTCCGGCGCCTCGTCGAAAGGGCGCGGAAAGAGGAGTTCGTCCCGCAACGGGAACACGTCGTCCACCGTCCGCGCACAGAGGGTGTCACCGTCGAACGCGAAGGGTCCGGATTCGTCGTCGGGGGACGGGCCGCCGAACGCGCCGTCGCGCTCTCGGATCTCACCGACCCCGAGGCTCTCACGATCGTCCAGCGCCGTCTGCGACGCCTCGGAGTCGATCGGGCGCTCGCCCGCGCCGGTGCGAAGGCCGGAGACGACGTGCGGATTGGCGGGCTCACGTTTACCTACCGCGAGGACGAGGGATGAGCGCGCCGTCGGCTTCGACCTCGCGGCCAGTCGTCGTGAAGGTGGGCACGTCGTCACTCGTCCACGACCAAGGCGCCCTCGACACCTCTGTGATCGCAAAGCTCGCGGGTGAAGTCGCCGCGCAAATGCGCGGAGGTCGTCGTGTTGTCGTCGTCTCGTCGGGCGCGGTCGCGGTTGGTCGCGCGGCGTCGTCGGTGTCGCCGTCCTCCGACCCGACCGAGACGCGAGCGATGTCGGCGATCGGCCAGCCTCGGCTGATGCGCGCCTACGAAGACGCGTTCAAAGCCGAGGGACTGTTGAGTGCGCAGGTGCTGATCTCGTTGCGGGACTTCGGCGTGCGACGCCAGTACCTGCGGGCACGAGAGACGATCGAGGTGCTCTGGTCGGCCGCTGCGGTGCCGATCGTGAACGAGAACGACGCGCTCTTGGACCGCGAGGTCCGATTCGGCGACAACGACCGACTCGCGGCGCTCGTCGCGAACCTGGTCGGCGCCGAGGTGCTCGTGATCCTCACCGACACGCCGGGCTTGTACGACGCCGATCCGCGCCGAGCCCGTGGCGCAACCCTCGTCGAGGAGGTTGCCGCATCCGACGCTGCCTTCGACGAGGTGGCGGGCGGTCCCGGATCCCCCCGCGGCACGGGCGGAATGGGAACGAAACTCGCCGCGGCGCGCCTTGCCGCGTGGTCGGGTGTGCGCGCCGTCATCGCCCAAGCTGCCCGCATAGACGTGATCGCCGACGCGGTCGACGGTAAAGCGGGAATCGGCACGACCATCCTTGCCAGGTCCGAGCGTCTTCCGGCACGCAAAGCCTGGATTGCCTTCGCCTTGCCGGCTCGGGGGAGGGTTGTCGTCGACGACGGTGCCCGCCGCGCGATCGTCGAGCGCGACGCGTCGTTGCTTCCTGCTGGGGTGCGTCGCGTCGAGGGCCGCTTCGAGGAAGGTGACGCCGTCGAGATCAGCGACTTGTCGGGAGCGGTCTTCGCGAAGGGTCTGGCGCGCGTCGGATCTGTCAACCAGGCGGCGTGGATCGGCAAGCGCTCTCGTGATCTCGACGAGGGCCTTTCCGTCGAGGTCGTGCACAAGGACGACCTCGTGGTATTGGAAGCGTCGCTCGCGCACGTCGCACCGACGGGGGAACTGCGATGAGCTGTCTCTGGACAGGTGCGATTCGACCATCGCGATTCGGGAAGTTCATCTGATGCGCGCGCGGCATCGTCGATCGCTTTTCGCTCCCTTCGTCGTTTCGGGCGCGATGGCGATCGTTTTCTGGATGTCGCCTGCAGCGTTCGCGTCCGTTTCCGTGCACGCTCCTGGGACGGCGGTGCTCGGATCTCGTATCTCGGTGACGGTAACCGGTTTGAAGCCCGGGCACTACACGCTCGTCATTTCGCGAGTCGCGGGACCGACGCAGTGCCTCGCTTTGATCGCGGCTGGCGATGCGACACACGGCACGCTCAAGTTGTCTGGGACGCTGCCGAGGCGACTTCTGTGTTACCTCGGGCGCCAACCGAGCTTTGGCTCCGTCGCCTTCACGACCGGTGGCTACTTCCTGTCCATCGGTCAACTCGTCCCCCCGACGAGCTTCGCCTCGTCGGCGAGTTTCGTGAAGACGCGGATCAGAATCGTCGCGTAGTCCTCGGGGGGTCTTGGTCGCGCGAGGCGGGCACGAGCGACAGCGGCAGTAAGAACGTGTCGCGTGACCCCAGATAACCTGTGACATGGCTGAGGCGCCGCTCGAGGAAATAGGAGCCCGCGCGCAGGTCGCGGCGCGCGCGATGCAAGTCGAGTCGAGCGGCAGAAAGCGCGAAGCGCTGCTCGCCGCCGCCGCGAGCCTGGAGACGTCGGCCGAGCGGATCCTCGAAGCGAACGCCGTGGACGTCGCCGCCGCGCAGGCCGCAGGGGTCACGGCGACGGTCATCGACCGGTTGCGTCTCAACGACGACCGGATCGCCAACATGGCGGCGTCGGTGCGCACCGTGGCCGAGCTGTCAGACCCTGTCGGCGAGATCGTCGAGGGCCGCGTGCTCGAAAACGGCCTACAAGTCCGGCGCGTGCGCGTTCCGCTCGGCGTGATCGGCATCGTCTACGAGAACCGCCCCAACGTGACGGCGGACGCCAGTGCGCTCTGTGTGAGGTCGGGGAACGCGGTCATGCTGCGCGGCTCCGCGGGTGCGATCGAGTCGAACCGCTCGATCGCAGGCGCGATCCGCGCGGCGATCGCATCGGTCGGGCTACCTGCCGATGCGGTCCAGCTCGTCGAGGACACCCGTCACGAGACGGTCGCCGAGTTCGTAAAACTGCGCGGCGTCATTGACTGTCTCATCCCGCGCGGCGGCCGCTCGCTCGTGCAGTTGATCATCAACGAGGCGACCGTTCCCTACGTGATCGATGGGGACGGGAACTGCCACGTCTTTGTCGACGAGACGGCGGATTTGGACATGGCCGAGCGCATCGTCGTCAACGCGAAGATGCAACGCCCGAGCGTCTGCAACGCGATGGAGACCCTCCTTGTCCACGAGGCGATCGCCCCGGCTGCGTTGCCGCGCTTTGCGGCCGCCTTGAGCGGCGTCGAGCTCGTCGGCGACGAGGAGACGATGGCGATCCTGCCCGGCGTCGCGAAGGCGAGCGAGGAGGATTACGCGACCGAGTTCCTCGCCCTGAAACTTGCCGTCGGTGTCGTAACAGATCTCGAATCGGCGATCACGCACATCACCCGTTTTTCGAGCGGACATTCCGAGGCGATCGTGACGAACGATCGGGAGCACGCGCGCCGCTTCGTCGAGGAAGTCGATGCGGCAGCCGTCCTCGTGAACGCCTCGACGAGATTTGTCGACGGGGGTGAGCTCGGCCTCGGTGCCGAGATCGGCATCTCGACCCAGAAGCTCCACGCCCGCGGTCCGATGGGACTGCGCGAGCTCACGACCGTGAAGTACGTGATCGAAGGCGACGGACAGGTCAGGGCTTGATCCGTCCCGACACCTTGGGCCGCGTCTTCGGCTCGGTAGCGTGGCCAAAGTGATGGACGACGACGCGGTGCGCGACCGTGCGCGCGAGGTTGCACCGGGGACGCGATTGGTCATCATCCGCCACGGCGAGGCGGTGTCGAACGTCGAGGACCTGATCGGCGGCCATGACGGCTGCCGGGGGCTCACCGACCGCGGCCTCGCACAGTGCGAGGTTCTCGCCGACCGCCTACGCACGACCGGCGAGCTCGACGGGGCGGCGGCGGTCTGGACGAGCGTCCTGCCGCGAGCGATCGAATCGGCAGAGATCCTCGCCCCGGCGCTCGGTTTCGGCGTCGTCGAGCAGAGCTGCTCGCTCTGTGAGCAGCACCCAGGTGAGGCAGACGGCATCTCCTGGACGGAGTTCGAACGGCGCTACGAGCGGGTGTCGCTTCCCGGATCCGATCCGGAACTGCCCTTGTCGCCTGGAGGCGAGAGCTGGATCGCTTTCTTGGACCGCGCGAGCACGGGTCTCCTCGACGTCGCGTCGCGCTATCCGGGAGAACTCCTGGTCACCGTGGCACACGGAGGCGTCGTGGCAGCGTCGATGATCCGCTTCCTCGGTATTCCAGAGCATGGTTCGGGTGTGCAGGTGCACGCCGAGAACACCTCGATCACCGAGTGGGTTCGGACCGCGCACCGCTGGCGCCTTGTCCGATTCAATGACGTCGCGCATCTGAGCGGACCGAGACGAGAAGCGGTGCGCTCGGAGGTTCCCACCTGGCTCGACGACGAAGTGACGCGCGCCCCGATCGATCAGCAGGTGTAGTCGGGGTCGAGTCCATAAGGCGAGGCGAGTGTGCCCGGAGTCTCCTGCAAGATCGTCGGGATTCCCCCCGCGAAGACGTCGCCCGAAACCGAGGCGTGCGGATAACTCGCCGTGCCTGCGCACCAGGCGCCGAGCGTCGAGGGGCTCGGATAATCGGTTTCGGAATACGGCGGATTCGTCCAGGGGACCCCGGCGATCCAGATCGGGATCTGCCCTCCAGACGGCACGTAATTGCCGGCGATCGTCGGGAACTGGACGCTCGTCGAGTAGATGCCGACCTCCACTCCCGCCGCGTGCAACGCGTCGATCGCGCCCTGGATCGTCTGGTCGTTCAATTCGGTGTTGTGTGACCAGTACTTGACCTGGGAGAAGCTCGAATAGTTGGTCGGCGACAGTGTTGAGTTCTCGATGTCAAGCCACCAGATCGAAGCATCGCCACCCACGTTCGAGGCGTACGTGAGCGCCGACTCAGCACCGTTGTAGCCGTAGTTGTAGGCGATGCAGTTTGCCTGGGTCGACCCGGACATCTGCGAGCACGTCCCGCGCGGACCGCTGGCGGAGAACGCCTGTCCCTGCGCATTCGTATCGGGGGAATTCATGAATAGATAGAGGTTGTACGGCGTGCCGCTCGCCGGATCGACCTTCTCCGCCCACGCGATTTCGGATGCGAGGCATCGATTGTTCGCGCCGTCGAGCCAACCCGCGACCTCGATGATCGAGATCGCAGAGACGGTCGGCATCTTCGACATGACCTGATTCGAACTCGGCGAGGCGCACTGGAAGTTCGAGATGTCGTAGCCGAACACCCCTGAAGGAAGCGCGAGGAGACCCTGTTCGACAGTGAACGAGCGGATCAGCTCAACGACTTCGATGCCGTGTTGAGGCGGAGTATGCGCGAGGGATCCGGCGAAACGCGCGTCTCCATAGTTGAAGACGCGCCCTGTAGAAGACGTAAACCAGTACCCGCTGCCGTCGGCGGTGACCACGAAGGATGTGAACACGTCCTTGATGTGCTTGCGTGCCGGGGCGCCGAAGTACGGGGCGTCGCCGAAGCGGAAAACGCTTCCACTTGATGTCGCGATCCAATACCCATTTCCGTCCGGGGTGTTCACGATCGCGACAACGCCGGTTTTTACCTTGCTCGACGCGATTGTGCCGAGCGAACTCTCGTCGCCAAAGCCGAAGACCTGACCGTTTGCCGCGACGAGGCGGTAGCCGCCGTCATCGGGTGCTGGCGCGATCGACACGATTGGCGAAGGGAGCTTTTCGTGCACCAGCGATCCGCAGAACGGCGCCGTGCCGTAGTTGTAGACCGCGCCGTTCGACGCAATGACCCAGTAGCCGATGCCGGCCGGCGCAGCGGCGATGGCGACGATCGGCGCGTGGTGGCGGATGTGCACGGGCGAACCGAAGAACCTCGCGTCACCGAAGCCATAGACGCTTCCCTTCGCGTCCGTTAGCCAATACCCCGCGCCGTCCGAAGTCGCCGCCGCGCCGACGAAGCCCGACTGACGGGGCTTCGCCTTCGAGCCGCGGAATGCCGCACCACCAAACGGGTGGATGCCGCCGTTCGACTCGACGAGGTAATAGGTGGGTTTCTCGATCGTGGCCGGTGCCGGTGGGCGTGTTGTCGTCGTCGTTGTCGGCGTGGTTGTTGTCGTCGAACTCGTCGTACTCGGTGCGGTCGTCGTCGTCGTTGACGTGGTCGACGAGGTGGTCGTCGTCGTGGTCGTCGTCGTCGTGGTCGTCGTCGTCGTCGTGGTGGTGGTGGTGGGATCGACCGGATACGAACATGTCGGGGTGATCTTCACCGTGAGCGAGTGGGCGCGGACGTTCGCCAAGCCAGCCGTCGGGTTCCCGTTGGCTGCCGCTCCCGCCGCACCGGCAAAGTGCAACGACGCCGCGACGACCACCGCCACCGCCCCGGCGACGCGCGCGCCCGGCAGCGGGTACCGCTTCTTTGCCATCAGTCCCGCAACAGCTCCGCGACTCGATAGGCGAGATCGAGCACTTGGCGGGCGTTCAATCGAGGATCGCACGCGGTCGTGTATCGCAGTGCGAGGTGCTCTTCCAAGATGTCCTCGGTCCCCCCGAGGCACTCGGTGACGTCGTCACCGGTGAGCTCGACGTGGAGTCCCCCGGGCCACGTGCCGAGGTCGCGATGGACGGCGAAGAATCCGCGAATCTCGCCCAAGATGTCCTCGAAGTGGCGGGTCTTTCGGCCCTCGGAGATGAACGTGTTGCCGTGCATCGGATCGCACTGCCATACGACCGGGTGCTCCGCCCTTTCAATGGCTCCGACGAATCCCGCAAGCAGGTCTTCGACCCGGCCGACGCCGAGCCGGCAGATGAGCGAGAGTCGCCCCGGCACCCGGTCGGGGTTCAGCACGTCGCACAACGCGACGATGTCGCCGGGGGTCATCGTCGGGCCGACTTTCACGCCGATCGGGTTGCGGATTCCTCGCGCGAATTCGACGTGCGCCCCGTCGAGCCTGCGCGTCCGGTCGCCGACCCAGACCATGTGCGCCGAGCAGTCGTAGTAACCGCCGTCGGTCGTGTCCTTGCGAGTGAGCGCCTGCTCGTAGTCGAGGAGCAATGCCTCGTGACTCGTGTACAGGTTCGCCCGCGTCGATTCGGTGTCGGCGTCGAGACGCATCCCGAACGTGCCCAATGCGGCGACGGCGCGCTCGACCTCTCCAGCGGTCTCGGTATAGCGACGCCCTTCGTCGGTGGTGGCCACGAAGTTTTGGTTCCAGGTGTGCACGTGCGGCAAGGAAGCGAACCCTTGCGCTGTCAAAGTGCGAATAAGGTTCAGCGTCGCCGCAGCGTGGTGGTACGCAGTCACCATCCGCGTCGGGTCCGGTGTCCGCGCAACGAGATCTGGCGTGTCGTCGTTAACCATGTGACCGCGAAAGCTCGGCAATTCGAATCCGCCGACGTGCTCAGTTGGTGAAGAACGCGGCTTTGCGAACTGACCGGCGATCCTCCCGACGCGTACGACGGGCAACCCTGATCCGTAGGCGAGGACCGCGGCCATCTGCAAGATCACCGACAGCCGGTCGCGGATCGACTCGAACGTCACTTCGGCGAAGGACTCCGCGCAATCTCCTGCCTGCAGCACGATCGCGCGTCGCTCGCTGACGATGCCGAGCGCGGCCAGTAACCGCCGTGCCTCGGCGGGATCGACGAGCGGTGGGAGGCGTTCGAGTTCCGAGAACGCGCCTTTCAGCGCGATCTCATCGGGCCAATCTGGCGACTGTTCGACGGGAAATCGGTGCCAGGAATCGGGCGACCACGGAATCCGGGCACGCGCCGCGTCAGGCTGGACACCGGGCGGGACCACGGTCCAACCCTACCGGGGTGGCACCCGTACGGAAGGTCAATCTGGCGGGCCTCCGTGCAGGGACGCGTACGCTTTATTGGTGGCGTCACCGCGCTTCGGGATCTTTGGTGGCACGTTCGATCCGATTCACATCGGTCACCTCGTCGCCGCGGTGAACGCGCGTGACGAGCTGAATCTCGATCGCGTGTTTTTTGTCGTCGCCAACGAGCCGTGGCAGAAGATCGGCGATCGATCCGTGACACCTGCACAGGACCGTCTTGACGTCGTCGAAGCGGCGCTCGGTGATGTCGAAGGGCTCGAAGCGTCGCGCATCGAAATTGATCGCGGAGGTCCGTCGTACACCGCGGACACGGTCACGGAGTTCCACGCGATGAATCCGTCCGCGCAACTGTTCTTGATCGTCGGCGCGGACGTTGTCGCCGGACTCGATACCTGGGAACGGCTGGAGGACATCCGCAAACTGACGACAATTGTGATCGTCAACCGTCCCGGCTCAACGACCATCGATCCAGGACGCGAGCCGCCACTCAAAGGGTGGGAGGCAGTCTCGATCGAGATCCCTGGGATCGAGCTGTCGAGCACGGACCTTCGCGAGCGCGCCGCCGACGGCCGACCGCTCGACTATCTGGTTCCGGAGGCCGCAGTCCGCGTGATCCGCTCCCGTCGCCTGTACGCTGTCGGCAGATGAAGTCCCGAGCGATCGCCCGTTCCGTTCTGGTCGCGATCCCTTTGCCGCACCTTCCCGTCCACGGGGACGGAACTTCTCGTTGAACATCGACGCCACGCTGATCGCCGCGCGGGCGGCGTCGGCAAAGACGCTCGAAGAAACGGTGATTCTCGACGTTGGCGATCTGATCGGGATTACCGATTATTTCGTGATCACGGCAGGCCGCAATGACCGGCAAGTCCGCGCCATCGTCGACGAGGTCTCCCGCAAGGTCCGCGAACAGACCGGCGCAACCGTCCGCCAGTCCGAGGGGCTCGAATCGATGAGCTGGGTGCTGCTCGACTACGGCGACTTCGTTGTCCACGTCTTCGACCTCGAGTCGCGGGCGTTGTACGCGCTCGAGCGGCTGTGGGCCGATGCACCGCGCGTCGACCTCGACGAATCCGCTCCGAGCGAGTTCGCGCGGAGCTGACCAAGTCCCTTTGGCGGCTCAGGTCGCGAGCGGCCGTATCGATAGATAATCGGGGCGATCCACCGACGTGTAACGAACCTCACCCCGGGCGAGGAACGCCTCCCGTACGCCTGCGAAGAGGAAGTTGACGGATCTGACCTGGGTGAACTGGGTGAGCGTGTAGACGATCTGGCCGTCGGCTTGGAACAGTTCTGTCGCGTCGAGCGAACCGAACGACGAGTCCAGGGCGACGGAAGCGACGCCCTCCTTCACATTGCCGGTGAGCGTCAGTTGCGCGCGCGGGAACTCGCTCATCGCGGTGAATATGCCCGAGTGGAGCTCAGAGGTCGTCGGACCGAACGTGAGGGCGTTCAACGTGTCCTGCAAGAGTCGGTCGAGCGTGAGCTTGCCGGCAGGTACGTACCGCGTCGACGCGACGAGATGTCCTCGGGTCAAGAAATAGACGTCGACGGGGCGTCCGTGGCGCAGAAGATCGGGAACCGTCGGAACGTGGAAGAGGTTCGGTACCGCAATCGGCTGCGCGCTCGGCTGGATCGCAACCCCGCATCCGGCCGTTGCAACGCCGATCGCCAGGACGAACAGCACCGCCATCGATCGGGGTCGTCGTCTTGTCGTCATTGCTCTTTGCCGCTTGCCGACACGCCGTCTTGCTCCACGGCCGACCACGGTGCCAAGGGGATCTCGACGACAAATCGCGCGCCGCCCGCCGGCGCGTCGGTGACGAAGACGCGTCCGCCGTGCAAACGCACGTGCTCGCGTACGAGAGCGAGTCCGAGACCCGTTCCGACTCCGGCGCCTCGACTGCCCGAGACCGACGAGCCGCGCGCGAAGCGTTCGAAGATCCGTGAGCGGTCTGCTTCGGGAACGCCCGGACCCGCGTCATCGACGAGGACGCGCACGAAACCGTCTTCACTTTCCACAGACACTCCCGTGACGCCGCCGGCGTAGCGGTCGGCATTCTCGATGAGATTCGAGAGCACTCGTTCGATCCGTCGTTTGTCGACGAACACGAGCTGGTGATCACTCTCAGGTTCGATCGAGATCGGGATCGCGCTGTGGCCCAGCGGCGTAGAAGCGTGTCGGATGAGTTCTCCGATTTCGACCGACATCGGTTCAAAATCGGTAGAGCGCGAGTCGTAGCGCGAAATTTCGAGAAGATCAGCGACCATGCGCTGAAACCGGCGCACTTCTGCCGCGAGCAGCTCGAGCGCATGGCGCGAGCGCTCGGGCATCTCGTCTTTACGGGCTTCGATCACCGAAAGCGCCGCCGCGAGCGTCGTCAACGGAGAGCGCAGCTCGTGGCTGACATCGGAAGTGAAGCGGGCGTCACGTTCGATGCGCTGCTGGAGGCGATCGGCCATGCGATTGAACGAAGACGTCAAAACTGCGAGGTCGCGGGCGTCGGCAGTTTCGAGCCTGGTGTCAAGCATCCCGCCAGCGATGGCGAGCGCTGCCTGAGAGACATCTCGCAAGGGTCGCAGTGCGCGTCCTGCTGCCCAGCGTCCAAGCACCGCGCCGAGCGCGGTCGTCACGATGCCCGCCGCGATGAGCGTGGCAAGCAGCGCGTGCAGCGTGTCGGCGGCACTGGACAAGTTGTAGATCGCGAAGAAACGCGCGTGCCCCGGGAGCGCGATGCCAACTCCGTACATCGGAGCGCTGTGGAACGAAAAGGTCTGTTCGGACGAGAGTCCGGCGATCGTTTCGTCGCGAAGTGAAATTGGCAGCTGCTTCGATGTGAACGACACAGGAGACGACGAGAACCACTGCTGGAGGTCGGCGAGATAGACAAGTGTGAACGTTGTGGTTGTCTTCAGGTTGTTCACGAGGGAGAGCGCGTTCAGCTCCTCTCCGTTGGGATTGCGTGCGTACACGACGCTTCGAGCTGCTGTCGCATTGGCTATTGCCTGCGCGTTATAGGAGCGTTCGTCGCCGCCGACGATCGACGAACTTGTCTTGACGTAGGTGATCGTCGAGATGAGGATCGCAAGCACGAGCGCACCCAGCGCGAAGCTCGCTGTGATGCGGGCGCGAAGGCCGAGACGTGACAGTCGTCCCGATCGGTGCGCTCCACCCTCGGGGGAAACGACGCGGCGGAGCCGCTCCCCGAACGACATTTAACTAGCGAGCTTGTAGCCGAGGCCGCGAACCGTGAGCACGTAGCGGGGGTTTGCCGGGTCGGGCTCGACCTTGGTGCGGAGCCGGCGGATGTGGACGTCGACGAGGCGTCCGTCGCCGAAATAGTCGTAGCTCCAGACGCGTTCGAGCAGCTGTTCTCTGCTCAACACCTTTCCTGAGTTCGCCGCGAGCTCGCACAGGAGCAGGAACTCCGTGCGCGTGAGATGAACTTCCTCGCCTGCCAGGCGGACGACGCCGGCGTCGGGCATCACCTCGAGTTCGCCGAAAGTGAGCGTCGGAGGACCGCCTTCGGTCGAGCGCGCACGTCGCATCAGCGCTCGGATCCGCGCCGCGAGCTCCTTTGGCTCGAACGGCTTCGTCACGTAGTCGTCGGCGCCCGCCTCGAGGCCGGCAACGATGTCGTGTGTGTCCGTGCGTGCCGTGACCATGATGATCGGGACCGCGGACTCGCGTCGGATCTCCCGGCAGCACTCGAAGCCGTCGATGCCGGGCAGCATGAGATCGATGATCACGAGGTCGATCGGTTCCGATGGCAGCGCTTTGGCGAATCGGTCGAGCGCGACCTCACCGCTCCCCGCTTCGACGACGCCGTAGCCCTCGTCCTCGAGGGCGAGGCGCATCGAGGTCCGGATTCGCTCATCGTCTTCGACCAGTAAAAGATGGCTCGCCACGCCACCATTGTTTCCTTTTTGGCACGACGGCGAGCGCGTTCGGACAATTCCGGCGGCGAGAAGGGCAGCCATCACGCGAAACGGCCTGGTCGCGACCGTAAACTCGGCTGGTGAGCTGGGATTTCGACGGGTTCTCCCGTTCACTTAGCTCGGCGTCACCGGCGACGCAGAGGGCGTACCGCGGTGATCTTGACGCCTTCGCCGAGTGGGCGGGGCGCGCCGGGGTCGACGGGCCGGGCGAGGTCGACCGGATCATGCTCCGTCGCTATCTCGCCTATCTGTCGACGCGCGGTTTTGCCCGCCGGTCGATCGCCCGCAAGGCGGCGTCGCTCCGGCGGTACTTCGCCTACGCGCAGCGCCGGCATCTGGTCGGCGACGACCCGGGCCGTCGTTTGAGCGCGCCGTCGGGGGAGGGTCGCCTGCCGAAGGTGCTCGGACCGGGAGAGCTCGCCGCGCTCTTGGGACAACGACAAGAACCCGAGGGTGTCGACGCGGTGACGTTCGCCGTCTCCGCTCGCGACGACGCCATCGTCGAGCTTCTCTACGGATCCGGGCTGCGCGTCGCCGAGTGCTGCGACCTCGACCTGCGGGACCTCGAGCTCGGTCGCGGCGCGGTGACGGTTCTCGGGAAAGGAAACAAGTCGCGGCGGGTGCCGATGAGCGAGCCGAGCGTCGACGCCCTGCGGAGGTACCTCGACGGCCCGCGGGCTTTGCTGAAGAAGAAGGACTCGCCAAGAGAAGCGGTGTTCTTCAACCGCAGGGGGCGCCGGATGTCGCCGAGGGACGTGCGGCGGTCGATCGATGCACGAGCCGCTTCGCCGACCCACCCGCACGCGCTCCGCCATACCTACGCCACGCACCTTCTCGACGGGGGGGCGGACCTGAGGATCGTGCAGGAGCTGCTCGGTCACGCCAGCCTGCGCACCACCCAGCGCTACACCCACGTCTCCAAAGAGCGGCTCGTTGCCGTCTACGAAAAGGCCCACCCCCGCTCCTGACGACGGCGAGCCGCCATTTCACGCGCGAATCGGACTCCGCTCCCTGATCAGAGGCGGAAACTCACCGGCTACCATCTGTGCGGACCCGACCGGGTCCAACAAACCTTGACCGGACACACCCACGGTCGCCTCACGGCGCGGTGTCCGGCGCGAGTAACCGTTGGGAGGAGCGACGCGTGGCCGTCGTCACAATGAAGCAGCTGCTCGAAGCCGGGGTTCACTTCGGGCACCAGACGAGACGTTGGAACCCGAAGATGAAGCGCTTCCTTTACGGCGAGCGCAACGGCATCTACATCATCGATCTGCACCAAACCCTGGCCGGGATCGAAAAGGCGTACGCGTTCGTGCGCGACCTTGTCGCGGAAGGCGGCACGGTGCTGTTCGTCGGCACGAAAAAGCAGACCCAGGGTCCCGTTGCCGAGTACGCGACGGCCTGCGGCATGCCGTACGTCAACGAACGCTGGCTCGGCGGAATGCTGACCAACTTTGAGACGATCTCGAGTCGGGTGCGAAAGCTCGCCGAGCTCGAGGCGCAGCGCGACTCCGGTGAGCTCGAACAGATGCCGAAGAAAGAGGCCCTCATGTTGCAGCGTGAGCTCGACAAGCTCGCCCGCAACCTCGGCGGCATCCGTCGTCTTTCGAAGCGGCCGGATGCTCTCTTCGTCATCGACACGAAAAAAGAGCACATCGCCGTCACCGAGGCGCGCAAGCTCGGGATCCCTGTCGTCGCCGTCGTCGACTCGAACTGCGACCCGGACGAGATCGACTACCCGATTCCAGGCAACGACGACGCGATCCGCTCGGGGCGACTGATGTGCAGGGTGATTTCCGATGCCGTGATCGAAGGACGGTTCATCTACTCGCGTCGGGCGGCAGACAATCTGCGTTCGACGCAAGATCCGTTGCCACCTCCAGTGGCGGAGAGTGCGCCAGCGACGGTCGGCGCGGCTGAGGAAGCCTGAGATGGCGAACATCACGGCAAAAGACATTCAGGCGCTTCGTCAAGCGACCGGAGCCGGCATTCTCGACGCGCGGCGGGCGCTGCAAGAGACCGACGGCGACTTCGAAAAGGCGCGGCGCTGGCTGCGGGAACAAGGGCTCGCGGGGGCGTCGAAGCGATCGGGCCGCGAACGCGCCGAAGGCGCGGTCTCGGTCGTCGTCAGTGGCGAGCACGGCGTCGGTGCCGTCGTCGCACTCGAATGCGAGACCGACTTCGTCGCGAAGTCGGCCGACTTCGTGCGCCTCGTCGACACGCTCGCTGAGACCCTCGCGACCGATGGTGAAGAGGCGCTCGCGCGCCACGCGGATGAGATCGACGAGCTGAAGGTGACGATGAAAGAGAACATCGCCATCGGTCAGCATGCGCGTTTTGAGTCCGATGGAACGACAATTTTGGAGAGCTATCTGCATGTGCAGAACGGGCGTGGGGTGAATGGCGTGCTCGTCGAACTCGAAGACGGCTCTGCCGCGCTCGCCCATGACATCGCCGTCCACATCGCGTTCTGGCGCCCCGAGTACTTGTCGCGCGCCGATGTTCCCGAATCGGTCGCCGCGATCGAGCGCGAGACGATGCTCGCGATCGCGAAGAACGAAGGAAAACCTGAGGCCCAGCTCGGAAAGATCGTCGAAGGTCGGCTGAACGGCTGGTTCAAGGACCACGTGCTGCTCGACCAGCCGTTCGCGAAGGACGAGAAGCAGACGATCGCCCAGCTGCTCGGCGGCGCGAAGGTTCGCCGATACGCGCAGGTCGTCGTCGGTTCGTGACCCCGCGCCGAGCGCCGATGGCGGTCGCGTCGAGCACGCTTACCGAAGGCGCGTTTCCACGCAAGTGGTCGCGCGCCGTGCTGAAGATCTCCGGTGAAGCCTTCGCTTCCGCGTCTTTGGACGAGACGATCGACGCGGCGACGGTGGCTCGCATCGCGAAGGAGATCGCCGAGTCGGTGGACGAGCTCGGGGTCGAGCTCGCCGTCATGATGGGCGGAGGCAACATCTGGCGTGGCCAGACAGGTGCGGGTGAAGGAATCGACCGGGCGACGTCCGACACGATGGGAATGCTTGGCACGGTGATCAATTCGCTCGCACTGCAGGACGCGATCGAGCGCGAGGGACGGCCGACTCGGGTGCTCTCGGCGATATCGATGGCGGAGGTCTGCGAGCCATACATCCGACGACGCGCGATCCGGCACCTGGAAAAAGGACGAGTCGTCATATTTGCCGCCGGAATGGGGAATCCTTACTTCACGACCGACACTCCGGCCGCGCTCCGTGCGGCGGAGATCGAAGCAGACGTGATCATGAAGGGCACGCACTCTGGCGTCGATGGCGTCTATAGCGCGGATCCACGTCTCGATCCGAAGGCGACGAAGTACGACGAGATCAGCTTCATGGACGTCATCTCGCGCGATCTGCGCGTGATGGATCTCACCGCGATCACGTTCTGCAAGGACAACGGTATTCCTATCCTCGTGTTCGACCTGATGACACCCGGCAACATCCGTGGGGCGCTCGCCGGTGACCCGATCGGTACGCTGATTCGATGACCGCCGACGCCATCATCGATGCGGCGCTCAATGACGCGCGCGAAAAGATGCAGCGCGCTGTCGAGCACACAAAGGGAGAGTTCGGTGCCGTACGAACCGGTCGTGCCGCGCCGGTGCTGGTGGAGAAGTTGAAGGTCGACTACTACGGCAGCGAAGTCGCGCTGCAGAGTCTCGCCGGCATCACAGTTCCCGAAGCACGCACGCTTGTGATCCACCCCTACGACAAGAACGCGATGAAGGCGATCGAAAAGGCGATCCAAGCATCGGACCTCGGGGTGAACCCCACCGATGACGGTGAGGTCATTCGGGTGAACTTTCCACAACTGAACGAGGAGCGCCGGCGCGAACTCGTGAAGGTCGTCCGCCAGCGCGCCGAGGAAGGTCGCGTGGCGGTGCGCAACGTGCGCCGGCATGCCCGCCACGAACTCGAGGCGCACGAACACGACGGTGCCGTCTCATCTGACGACGTCGAATGGGCGGGCAAAGAGCTAGACCGGCTCACCCACGATTTCGTCACGGAAATAGACCGGTTGCTTACCCACAAGGAGCAGGAACTGCTCGAGGTCTGAGACCCCGAGCGCTCGGTGGGGCCAATGGGCACGCCTGCCGGAGGAGATGTGCCGAAAAACGCCATGGAAGATCGCGCGGAACGTCCGCTCGGAATGAACGGGGAGCACCCTGGCTCCGACGACGCCACCGAGGAGGAGGCGCCGCGCCGTACTACCGGCGAGGTTCGCGTCGTCGCGGTGGAGGCTGCGGTCGCGGCGGGGCTCGTCGAGGCGACACCCGAGCCTGCGGGAGTGGAATCGCCCCCTGAGGACACTGGCGCGGTTCCGCTGCCGGATTGGACGGATCCGCCGACGGGACAAGTGCCCCGTGTGCTGCTCGACGAAGGCGACGACCCTGACGCGCCGCGTCTCAAGGGTCCGAGCTGGCGGCAGCGCGCGCAGGACTGGGATCAGGACGCCGATGCACTCGAGTACCTCGTCGAAGAAGGCGACGACGAGGTCGATGAATCGTCGGTGATTGCGGGACGCGAATCGTCGAGCGCCGGCGATACCGATCCGTTCGAGTTCGACTTCGAGCCACCGACTCATCGCCCGCGCGCCGAATCGGCGCCGACGAACGCAGCGAGCCTTCCGGCGGCGTCCGAAGACGCAGCGGTCGGCGCAACACCCGACGACACGGCGTGGAGCGACTTGGTCGCTGTGCCGGCGACTCGCCGCCGCCATTCCCGGTCGGCCGCGCACCGGCCTCACCCGAGAGCCGTTGGCTCGCCGAAGCGCAAGGGAAGTGTCGCGATCGCGACCGGGGTCATCCTCGCCGGGATCGCGGTCGGTTGCTTCGAGAGCGGTCCGGTCGGTGTGCTCGTGCTCGCGACCGTTGCGATCACCCTCGCGGCGGGCGAGACGTTCGGGGCGCTCCGTCGCTCTGGCTACCTTCCGCTGTCGTTTCTCGGTCTCGTGGCGACGGCGGCACTCGTCGTCTTCTCCTATCTAAAAGGACCGATCGCCGATCCCGTCGTCTTGGCGGGACTCGTCGTCCTCGCCGGGTTGGCGCTCGTCATCTCATCAGCGGAGCGCTCGGCGGTCGAGGACTTCGGGGCGACGATCTTCGTTGTGACGTGGGTCGGCGTGTTGGGCTCTTTTGCCGCGATGCTCGTGAACCCGACGACCTTTCCGCACCGTCATGGCGTCGCCTACTTGGGTGCAGTGGTCGCCATCACGGTCGCGCACGATGTCGGCTCCTACGTCGTCGGTTCGCGGTTCGGACGGCGCCGCTTCATCCCGCGCGTTAGTCCGGGTAAATCGGTCGAAGGGTTGATCGGTGGCACCGTTCTCGCCCTTTTGGTGGCGGGATTGGTTGTCACCCGCGTCCATCCGTTCACCGTTGCCGCGGCACTCGGACTCGGTGCGATCGTTGTCGTCCTGGCGCCGCTCGGCGACCTCGTGGAGTCGGTCGTGAAGCGGGATCTCGGACTGAAAGACATGGGACGTTTGCTCCCAGCGCACGGGGGTATCTCGGACAGGATTGATGCGATGCTCTTCGTCCTTCCCGCCGCGTTCGTCTTTTTCCGTCTCGTACACCTCGGATGACGACGCCACGCACGGTCTCGGTGATCGGTTCGACTGGCTCGATCGGACGCCAGGCGCTCGACGTCATCGGACGCGACCCCGAGGCGTTGCGCGTCGTCTCGATCGGCGCGAACCGATCGGTCGACGAGCTCGTCCTTCAGGCTGAGGCGTTCCGACCCGAGGTCGTCGCGATCGGCGACGCGTCGCTCGTCTCGGAACTCGCTCAGCGGCTTCCAGGAGGGATCGAGCTGCGCGGCGGTGCGGAGGGTCTGGCGTCGCTGTGCGAGTCCGCCGACGTCGTGCTTAACGCGGTCGTCGGCTTCGCCGGCCTCGGGGTCACCGTCACCGCGCTCGAGATCGCGAAGGCGGCTTGCGCTAGCGAACAAAGAGTCGCTGATCGCCGGGGCGCCGGTGGTCCAAGCTGCTCGGGCGACCGAGGGCGCAGAAATCGTGCCGGTCGACTCCGAGCACTGCGCGATCCACCAGTGCCTTGGCGATCAGCGCAACCTGCACGTCAACTCGTTTGACGGACCCGAGCCTCCCGCCGACGTCGCGCGGCTCGTCATCACGGCGTCCGGCGGTCCATTCCGGGGACGGCACCGCGACGAGCTCCGCTCCGTTAGCGTCGACGATGCACTCGCCCATCCGACGTGGAAGATGGGTCCGAAGATCACGATCGACTCCTCAACCCTGATGAACAAGGGCCTCGAAGTCATCGAGGCACACGCGCTGTTCGGCGTCGACTACGACCGGATCGAGGTCGTCATCCATCCGCAGTCGGTCGTCCATTCGATGGTCGAGTTCTGTGACGGGGCGACGATCGCCCAGCTGTCGCATCCCGACATGCGCCTTCCGATCGGCTACGCGCTGTCGTACCCCGACCGCTTTCGCGAACCATTCGGGGCGATCGACTGGTCGCGCCTTTCGCAGCTCAACTTCGCGGAGCCGGATTACGAGACGTTTGCCTGCCTCGGTCTGGCGTTCGCGGCGGGCCGCGCCGGGGGTTCGGCACCGGCGTGGCTGAACGCGGCGAACGAGGTCGCGGTGGCGGCGTTCCTCTCAGGTCGGATCGGCTGGCTCGACATCGCCTCGGTCGTCGAAGAGACCCTGGAGCGTCACGAGGAATCAAAACTCGTCGAGGTCGACGACGTGATCGCCGCGGACGCCGACGCGCGCGCCGCTGCGTCGGCGGTGATCAGCAGCAAGAGCCGCGTCGCGTGAGCGAGCCAGCGACGATCGCGAGCGGGGCCGAAAAGGCGCCGTCCAACGCGGCGGCGGTGGTTCGCCTTCTCGTCGCGGGCGCGGCGATCATTGCCATCGCCGCTTTCTTTCACGGTCTCGACGTGCTGATCGTCGTTGCCGCGCTTGTCCTCATGGTGATGCTGCACGAGTTCGGACACTTCATCACCGCGAAGGCCTCCGGGATGAAGGTGACGGAGTTCTTCTTCGGCTTCGGACCGCGGCTGTGGTCGATTCGCCGCGGCGAGACCGAGTACGGCGTGAAGGCGATTCCGATGGGGGGCTATGTCCGGATCGTCGGCATGACCTCGCTCGAGGAGGTCGCGCCGCAAGACGAGCCGCGCAGCTACCGGGAGGCGACGTTCCCCCGCCGGCTATTGGTCGCGGTGTCGGGCTCGGCGATGCAATTCATCATCGCCTTCGTGCTGTTGTTCGTGATGATCGCCTTCACCGGCCTGCCGAGGTCGGCCCCCCTTGAAATCAGCGGGCTGACCGCGTATTCGAACCGCTCGAACCCCGCACAAGCCGCGGGCGTGCGACCCGGCGACACGCTTGTCGCGGTCGACGGTCACCACTACGCAAGCGTCACGCGTTTCATCTCGTTCATCGAAGACCACCCGGGCGACACCGTCTCGCTGACGGTGCGCCGCGCCGGACGGCTGATGACGCTTCCGGTGCACGTCATCGACGGGCGCACCGCCGATCTCGCGAGCGACCACGACCAACCGGAGAAGCAGGGCAACCGGCCAGTCGGCGTCATCGGTGTTGACTTGGGAGCAGATCAGCTCGTGACGACGTCGGTGCTCGATGCCATTCCGCGATCGGGTGTGATGCTCGGCCGCGTCATCCAGGCAACCGGTGACGGCTTCGCGCAGGTCTTCTCGTTCCACGGGCTGAGCACGTTCGTCCACGAGGTCGCCACGGCACGCAACGCGCCCTCGTCTTCTTCTTCGACGGGCGGGGCATCGTCGACGCAATCGACGTCCTCGTCGCGCTCGGGCGAGTTGCTGTCGCTGCCGGGAGCCGTCGACATCGCCGCGCAGGCGCTGCGCAACAACGTCTCGGAGCTGCTCTACATCCTCGTCGCGATCAACCTGTTCGTCGGAATGGCGAACCTGTTTCCGATGCTGCCGCTCGACGGCGGCCACGTCGCGATCGCCATCTACGAGCGCATCCGCTCCCGGCGCAACCGCCCGTATCACGCCGACGTCAGGAAGCTGATGCCCGTCGCCTATGCCTTCCTCGCCGCGCTGATCCTGCTCGGGCTGTCCGCGCTGTACGTGAACATCGTCCAACCACCGTCGTTGCCGCACTGAGAAGGGACTCGACGCCGCCCTTGCGAGGCCGCTGCCCCCTCCGGCCCTAGGCTTGAGCCATTGGTGCAGCGTGGTGCGCTGGCCGGGCATCTTGTAGGAGACGCCTTCGTGGAAATTTCAGAGGTCATCCTGCCGAAACGTCGGCCGACGCGTCAGATTCGTATCGGGTCGGTTCCGGTTGGCGGCGGCGCGCCGGTCTCGGTGCAGTCGATGACGACGACGAAGACGGCCGACGTCGAGGGGACGCTCCAGCAGATCTACGCGCTCGCCGGCGCCGGCGCCGACATCGTGCGCTGCACGTGCAATGAGGTTGAAGCCGCCGAGGGACTCGCCCGCATCATCCCGCGCTCGCCCGTGCCGATCGTCGCCGACATCCACTTCCACGTCGAGATGGCGCTCGCCGCGCTGGAGGCCGGCGTGCAGGGTCTCCGCCTCAATCCGGGCAACCTGCGCAAGCCGGAGGAGATCAAGCTCGTCGCGAAGGAGGCGAAAGACCGCGGCGTGCCGATTCGCGTCGGCGTCAACGCAGGGTCGCTCCACCCGGACCTCTATAAGAAATACGGCGGCGCCACCCCAGAAGCCCTCGTCGAATCGGCGCGCATCGAGCTCGCCTACTTCGCCGAGGTTGACTTCGAAGACGTGAAGATTTCGGTGAAGGCGTCGAACGTTCCGCTGATGATCGCCGCCTATCGCCTTGCCTCCGAGACGTTCGATTACCCCTTGCACCTCGGCGTCACCGAGGCGGGACCGCCGCCAGCCGGCCTGATCAAGGGAACGGCGGGCATCGCGACGCTGCTCTCGGAGGGCATCGGCGACACGATCCGCTACTCGCTCACCGCCGACCCCGTCGAAGAGGCGATCGCCGGACGCAAGTTGCTCGAGTCGCTAGGACTGCGTGAGCGCAAGGGGCTCGACCTCATCGCCTGTCCTTCCTGCGGGCGAGCCGAGATCGACGTGATCTCGGTCGCCAAGGAGGCGGAGCGGGCGCTCGAGGAGCGGAAGATCCCGCTCCAAGTCGCCGTCATGGGCTGCGTCGTCAACGGACCGGGTGAGGCGCGCGGCGCTGACCTCGGAATCGCGGCCGGCAAGCACAAGGGCCACCTTTTCATCCGGGGCAAGATCATCCGCGTCGTCCCCGAGAACGAAATGGTCGACGCGCTCGTCAGAGAGGCGGAAAAAATCGTCTCCGAGGGGATTGACGCCCGCCTCGCCGCCGCCGATGAAGGCGCGGAGAAAGAGGCCGAAGAAGACCGTCGCGTACTCGTCGCCGAAAAGGGCGCCGACGCGAACCACTCCGAAGACGTCGTCGTGAAGATCCGAAAGCGCCTCGCAGAGTCCCAGGGTGAGGAGTCCTTGCCGAACTAGGCGGACACCATGACGAACGCCCGCGTACTCCCAGCTCGCACCCAGAGACGGCGTCTACTATGCCCGCCCAGATTCAGGGGAGATTGATCACTAATGGCCTCGAATAGGCGCTCCACGAAGCGCCCGAACCGTCCCGCCCAGCGCAATCAGCCCGCCCAGCGCTCTCAGAACGGACCGCGCCGTCTCGGCGGACAGCCACCTCCGCAGCGCTCGGCGAGTGCGCAGCGCCGCTACGAGCGCTCGCGCCGGGGGCGACGCAGCTCGGGACTGTCGGCGTGGTTAGGGGTCTTGGTCGTCGTCGCGGTGGTCCTCGTCTTCGTCATCGTCCACTTCGCCTCGCACTCGCCGAGCGCAAAGGGCGGCAAAAACCTCGTCCTCGCCCCGGCGTCGGTCGTCTCGGAGCTGAAGTCGATTCCCTCTTCGACGTTCAACGCGATCGGCACGGACAAGACGTCCGACCCTTTCACCGAGACAGCGAAGCAGCCGTTCCTCAGACTCGACGGCAAGCCGCAGGTCGTGTTCGTCGGTGCGGAGTACTGCCCGTACTGTGCGGTCTACCGCTGGGCGATCGTCGCCGCGCTCAGCCGATTCGGCACCTTCACCAACCTGCACCAGACGACGTCGAATGCCGACGTCGCGCCCATCCCGACATTCAGCTACGTGGGCTCGAAGTACACGAGCAAGTACATCAGCTTCACGCCGTATGAGGTCGCGGACCGCGAGGGCAACACGCTCCAGACGCCGCCGAAATACATCCAGTCGCTCTACGGCAAGTACGACGGGGTGGGCTCGACGAAGGCGAAGTTCAACTTTTCGTCCGGAGTCGGCTTCCCGTTCTTCGACGTCGCGAACCAGCACGTTTCCTCCGGTGCACCGCTGGTTCTCAACGATTCGATCGGTGCCGTCGCGGGCGGTGGTCCCGGCGGGTTCACCGGGATCGCCAACGCGATCGCGCATCCGACGTCAGCGACCGGAAAGGCGATCAACGCAGCCGGATTCATCGCCGCGGCGAACTTCGACACGGCGGCGATCTGCACGGTCGACGGCGGCAAGCCGGGAAGCATCTGCCAGATGTCCGGTGTCAAGGCCGCCGAGAAGGTGATGGCGGCCCAGAAGAAGGTCTCCTAAACGATGCCGAAGCCACCGACGGCCGCGCGGGGCCGTCGCGTCGCGGTGGCACCGCCGCCACTCGAAGTCCGTCGGCGCTTCACCTTCGGTCCGCGCGAGCCGCGCCGCCGGGTGCCCGCCGTCGATTACGACGAGACGTCGTCGTCAGTGCTCGCGAACTTCGGCGTTCGCAACATCGTCGTCTTGGTGGCATCGGTCGCCGGCATTGGCGTCGCGATGTACCTGACACTCGCGCACTTCACGGCCGGCATTCAGCTCACGTGCCCAGATACGGGTGCGATCAACTGCGAGGCGGTGACCCGAAGTCCGGAGTCGTACGTCTTTGGGATTCCTGTTTCGCTGCTCGGACTGATCTACTTCGTCGTGATGACCGGTATGGCACTCCCGATGGTGTGGCGCTCGAAATTGCGTGTCGTTGCGCAAGCTCGCCTGGCGATGGCCGTCGCCGGCATCGGCTTTGTCTGCTACCTCGTCTACGCAGAGCTGTTCGAGATCGACAAGATCTGTCTTTACTGCACCGGCGTGCACGTGCTGACGCTGATCATCTTCGCAACGATTACGACGGGTTGGCGGCAGATGTCGACGTACGCGACCGAGCCGTTTCGCCGTTAGCGCAGTACCGGTAGTCGCCCGTTCGAATCAAGTTGCCCTTGGGCACCGGGTCGATGCACGTTGACCGAACCGCCGTTCACACCCTGGCGGCATGCCCATTGGGAAGGGGAGGATTCTCGGCCAGACGGGGCGTGAGCGGTACCTCCGAGATCTCTTGGGGTTCCACCACCTTGGAGTCCGCGGCGCCGATCGTCTGCAGGTCTTCAAACCGACGCGCTTGGGGGATCAAGCGGCGTTCGAACGAGCCGACGAGCTTGTTGTAGGCGTCGACACCCGACCGCAGTCGATTTCCAAGTTCAGAAAGGTGCGTTGCCACTGTACGCAGGCGCGAATAGAGCTCTTTCGCCGTGGCGGCGATCTCCTGCGTGTTGCGCGTGACAGCTTCTTGTTGCCATCCAAACGCGACTGCCTTCAACAAGGCAATGAGCGTGGTGGGGGTGGCGATGATGACGTTCTCGGCAATCGCCCGCTCAAAGATGCTCGGGTCATGCTCAAAAGCGGCGGCGAGCAACGGATCGCCCGGCACGAAGGCGACGACGAAGTCAACTGATCCTTCGTAGCCGCTCTGATAGGACTTCTTGGCGAGCGAATCGACGTGGGATCGCAGCTGCGCCGAGTGTCTTCGCATGCATTCGTCGCGTGTTCGCTGGTCGCTCGCTGCGAGCCCGTCAAGATACGCATCGAGTGGAACCTTCGAATCGACGATGAGTTCCCTGTGGTTTGGCAGGTGTACGACGACATCAGGGCGCTGCCGATCTCCCGCGCCGTCCGTGATCGTGACTTGCTCGTCAAAGTCGCAATGCTCGACCATTCCTGCGAGCTCGACAATGCGGCGGAGTTGATGCTCGCCCCAGCCGCCCCGAACTTCGGGACGACGAAGTGCACTGATCAGATTGCCGGTCTCTCGTTGAAGAGAGGCATTTGCGGATGCAAGTTGCTCAAGTTGATTCTTGAGCTCACCTTGCAGGCGGGTGCTTGTCGTCTGGAGACTCTCGACTCGCTCTTTGTACTCTTTGAGCTGCTCGGTTACGGGGCGAACGAGTTCCGACACGACATCATTCAGTTCCGACTGCCGCCTTTCGAGCTCCTCGGTTGCCAGCCGCTTGTTGTTCTCCTCGATCTGGCGGAAAAACAATGCCGCCTGTTCAGCGGCGGACTTCGCCGAGGCTTGTGAAACCTCGTTCATCGCTGTGCCACGAAGCTGCGTGAATCGCGCTCGCCACCACAGTGCTGCGATGATTCCGCCAACAACGACACCGATGACGAGCCCGACGGTGAGGGCTTCGGCGTTGGTCATCGGCGCACGCCGTGGCTCACGCCGGGGAACGACGTCCGGCACGAGGCTGCGAAGGTTGCGCAGCGATGGCCCAGGTCGTCGGGCGCGAACTGGAGGTCGGCGGCATGGACGAACTCGCCCGCACTCGGTCCGGTCATTGCTGGGGCAGGTTACTGATCAGCTGTCTCAGGACCGCGGACCTGGACGAATTCAGGTAAGTCCGTGACTCGACACCGTGATCGGATGGCGCCAGACGAGGATCTCGAGTCCGAATTCGGTCCAGTCGTGGATCGGCTTGCCGAAGGTCGCGACCGCGGTCAGTGGGTTCACGTTTCCGAAGTTGAGGCTGGGGTTCAACACGAGGAACTGGAAGTGATGCCCTGAGTACCAAGAGGCATCGGACTCGCGGTCGTAGCGGACGAGTGTTCCCTTCGGCGTCGCCGTGACGGCGCGGACGACGACCGCGTCGTTCGATTCGACGGTGACGATCGATGACGTCCAATAGTCTCCGAGACCATCGTGCAGGTGGTGACGCTCGAGGAAGTTTGCGACCAGCGCATAGGCGTCGCCGGGCTTCGGTTGGGCGAGTTGGTATCCAGTACCCGATGCGAGCACCCCGACGATCGCGAGCGCGACAGCGGCCGCGCCGATCGGGATCAGACGGGGCGTGACGCCGCGGGATCTCGCGAAATGGGCGGCCAGCCGGGTGGCATAACGCGCCGTGAGAATGACGCCGAAGATCAACGACGGCACGAGGTAGCGGCCGTACGCGAAATTTGGCTCGGTCGTCAGCGCCAGAAAGACGACCAGGCCGCCGATCGTTCCGAAGACGAGAAAGTCGTCCATCGTCGAGCGGCCGAGTCCCTTAGAGTTCCTCTTGTCGCCGATCGCCGCACCCTTGATGACCGCGACGACCCCGATCACGACGCTCGCCAAGATCGCGACGAGGACGACGGCGTGTCCGTACGCGAACGACGCCGGCGCGCCGCCGTTGCCGTACTGGGGCGAACCGACACCGACGAGATTGGCGAAGTAATGCCCCGCCAGCTTGACGTTCGCTCCGAACATCATCGAGTACGTCGCGCGTGGATTTGCCTTGATCAGTTTGAAAGCACCAAGTGCTTTCGCGATCTCCCTGACGACGAGCGCCAGCGCCAAGCTCGCCACCGCCGCCGTGGTCGACGCATTAGCAAGTGACACCTTCCTCGTCCGCAGCGCCGCGGCGAAACCTCCCAGCAAGACCGGCACCGTTCCGAGCGCGATCACCTGCAGGTCACCGAGCGCTGCCGCTGCCAGGAAGACGACCGCGACGACCCAGCGCCAGCCGAAACGGTGGTCGCGCATCGCGGCGAAGGCGATCAGGGCGCACAGAACGGTGTCGATGTGGAGGGGTCCGCGCAAGAAGAAATAGGCGAGCAAGTGCGTCGGCAAGGCGAGGACGGCGACGACGACGGCCGCTCCGACAAGCCCGACAAGCCCGCGTTCTTCGTCCCGAGCGATGAGGGCGCCGACGACAACAACGAGGGCGGCGATGATCGCTGGAACGAGGTGCAGGAGGTAGCCCTTGATCCCGACGATGCCGACGGCAACCGCGTAGTAGAGGGCGTCGAGCAGCCAGAACGAGTCATACGAGAGCGACCAGCCGTGCAGGCCGAGGTCCCCATGGATGATCGAGTTCCCCTCGAGAACGACGGTCGCGCCATCGGAATCGGGTAGGAATGCGTGGATCGAGACGACGTAGAGAAAAGCGCTCAGTGCGAAGAAGGCGCCGAGCGCGCAGAACGCGACGAGCAATCCACGTCGTCTCGATCGGTCGTTCCCGGGCTCGCCGAGGTCGGTTGCACAGGCCGCCGGCACCCTCGAGGACGCGCGCCGCGAGTCCTCGAGGGTGCCCGACATCGCCAAAACGTATCTGGTCACGGAGTCCGCCGACCTCGGACCGATCGGAGGCGATCGTTTGTTCGGACAGACATACCTCCCGGGCGGCCTTCTGTAGGCTGCGAGCAGGTCATTTACAGGAGCTGAGATGGGATTCGACCTGCAAACCGTGCTCGATGCCCACAAGGGCGAGAACTTCGATCGCTACCGGCGGTTCATCAACCCCCAGCTCGTCCGGGTGCTTTCTTCGATCGGGTTCGACCGCTACTACACGAAAGCCGAGGGGGCGTACCTCTTTGATGCGGACGGGAACCGCTATCTCGACTTCCTCGCCGGCTTCGGGGTATTCGGCCTCGGCCGCGGCCACCCGATCATCAAAAAGGCACTCCACGACGCGATCGACGCCGACCTGCCGAATCTCGTCCAGATGGACGCGCCCCTGCTCGCCGGCGTCCTCGCCGAAGAACTGCTCAATCGGTTGCCGAGGAAGTTGGGCAGGGTCTTCTTCACGAACTCCGGCGCGGAGGCGGTTGAAGCCGCGCTGAAGTTCGCGCGCTGCGCGACAGGGCGTGACCGGGTGCTCCACGCTGACCATTCCTTTCACGGCCTCACCTACGGTGCGCTGTCGTTGAACGGTGGCCGCGAATTCCGCGAGGGCTTCGGCTCCCTGCTTCCCGGTAATGGGGAGGTGCACTTCGGCGATGCCGATTCGCTTGAGCAGGCGCTGCGTCGCCGCGACGTCGCGGCGTTCGTGATCGAAGTCATCCAGGGAAAGGGCGTCAACGTCGCGTCCCAGGAGTACTGGGACGCCGTCGGAGCGCTGTGCGAAAGGTACGGCACCCTTCTCGTCGTCGATGAGGTGCAGACCGGTCTCGGCCGGACCGGGAACTTGTGGGCCTATGAGCACTATGGACTGGCACCGGACATCGTGACGCTGTCGAAGGCGCTTTCTGGGGGTTTCGTCCCGGTCGGCGCGATGGCGTGTTCGACGGAGGTCTCGGACAAGGTCTATTCGACGATGCAGCGGGCGCTCGTCCACTCGTCGACGTTCAAGAACAATCAACTGGCGATGGTCGCCGGACTCGCGACGCTGGCGACGATCGACGACGAACACCTCGTCGATCGGGCGCGCGTCACCGGGGTCGAACTCGAAAAGGCACTCGCGCCGCTTGTCGAACGCCACGAAAGCTTCCACTCGGTGCGCGGCAAAGGGCTGATGATCGGTCTCGTTTTCGGAGAGCCGAAGTCGTTCGGCCCGCGCACGCGCTTTCGCCTCTTGGAGGCGGCGCACACCGGTCTTTACTCCCAGATCATCGTCGGGCCGTTGTTCACGCGTCACCGCATCCTCACGCAGGTCGCCGCGGACTCGATGAACGTCGTCAAGCTGCTTCCACCGCTCACGATCGGCCAAGAAGAAGTCAGCTATTTCGTCGAAGCGTTGGATGACGTGCTCACCGACGCCGAGAAGGGTTCCTCGCTGATCGTTGATTTCGGACGCTCACTCGTCAAAGGGGCGCGTCGTCGCGCGAGCTGACACTTCGCTAATCAATCGGTCGGTGAGGATTACGCGGAGCATGCGCACACTGCTTGTTGTCTTTGTCATCGCGGTCGCGCTCGGCGCCGGCGCATGCGGGGCGACCGGCACGCCCCGGGGAGCTGGGTCGCCGACGACGACGACAACGACACTGCCAGAGCCGCTGGCGGTCGCGAACTCCGGAGTCGGCGGTCCGTTCAACGCCGTCGGACCGGTGTACCGCGTCGCCGTCGCCCGCCTCGGAAGGAACCGCATCGCACCCCGCCTTTCGAAGGGGATGTTCGCCACCGACACCGTGCTCGTCGCCTATCGCCAGTTCGGATCGGGTCCGGACCTGCTCCTCATCTCCGGCGAGCACTCGACGATGACCTCCTGGGATCCGAAGTTCCTCCTGGATCTCGCCGCACACTTCACCGTGACCGAGTTCGATTTTCCCGACGTCGGCTACTCGGCACCGGACCGCCGCTATACGAGCGTCGCGGCGCTCGCCGACGACGCGGCCGGGCTGATCTGGGCGCTCGGCCTGGGACGGCCGACCGTGCTCGGATGGGGCCTCGGCGGCGAAGTCGCGCTCTCCCTCGTCGAGCGTCATCCGGGACTCATTTGGCGGCTCGTGCTCGCCGACGCAACCCCGGGCGGTGACGCGGCGACCCTGCCGAGCCCCGCCGTCTCCGACGCGATGGCGTCGCCGATCGAGACGCCGACCGAGCTCTCGTACCTCGAGTACCCGATCGATGAGCAGAGCGCGCGGGCGACATGGCTTTCTGACACCGCGAAGGTGATCGCCGATGTGATGACCGCGGCCGCAGTCGTCCACGAGGCGGAAGTGGCGGCGAATGGCTACAGCTCCAACCTCATCGAGGAGAACCTCCAGGCGGTCGGGACCCCGACGCTCATCCTCCAAGGCGGACAAGACGTCGTCGTGCCGCCGGCGAATGCGTACGCGCTCAAAGCGCTCCTTCCACATTCACGCCTCGTCGTGTTTCCCCACAGCGGGTACGCAACGCTCTTTGAAGACGCCCCGACCGTGATCAAAGATCTCGAAGGCTTCGTCACTCCTTGAGGACCGGACGAAATTCCGCCACCGAACCGTCTGGTTAACCTCAGTCTGTGACCGCCTTTCCGTCTCTGCACGACCCCGGACAGCGCTCGTTCGCGAGCGACAACTGCGCTGGCGCGCACCCGCGGGTCCTCGAGGCGCTCGTCGCCGCGAACGGCGGGCACCAGCCTTCCTACGGCGAGGACGCCTACACCGACCGCCTGCGGGATCTGATCCGCTACCACTTCGGTGAGAACGCGCAGGCGTACCCGGTGTTCAACGGGACCGGGGCGAACGTCGTCAGCCTCCAGGCGATGACCGATCGGTGGGAGTCGGTGGTCTGCGCGGTTTCATCACACCTCAACACCGACGAGTGTGCCGCTGCCGAGCGATTGGCGGGGATCAAACTCATCCCGGTCGCAGCGCCGAACGGGAAGATGACGGACGAAGCGATCATGGAGGAGGCCTTCGGGTGGGACAACCCGCATCGCGCCGCTCCGCGTGTCGTATCGGTTACCCAGACCACCGAGCTCGGCACGTGCTACACGCCTGACGAACTCGCCCGGATCTGCGGGCGCGCCCACGGCGTCGGTATGAGGGTTCATGTCGACGGCGCCCGTCTGGCGAACGCCGCGGCGACCCTCGGTCTCGGCTTCAAGGCGTTCACGACCGACGTCGGCATCGATGTCGTGTCGTTCGGAGGAACAAAGAACGGACTCGTGCTCGGGGAGGTCGTCGTCGTGCTGGACCCCACCGCGGTGCGAGGGCTCGATCACCTGCGAAAGTCGTCGATGCAGCTCTCTTCGAAGATGCGCTTCATTTCCGCGCAGCTGGTCGCGCTCTTGGAGGGGGACCTCTGGCTCGAAAGCGCGAAGCATGCGAATGCAATGGCCCGTCGCCTCGCCGCGAAGCTCAAGGGTGTCAATGGGGTGTCGATCACGCGACCGGTCGAGGCGAACGCCGTTTTCGCCGTCTTGGATCCGTCGGTGACGTCGACCCTCCAGTCCAAGTTCCACTTCTACGTGTGGGACGACGAAACCGGGGAGGTGCGCTGGATGGCGGCCTTTGACACGACCGAAGAGGACATCGACGAGTTCGCGGCGGCTGTCACGACCGCCGTCGCCGAGGTCTAGGGGTTGTCACCACCAAGGATGCCTACGATCCGCGAGACTGAGGAGAGCGCCGCATCTTCAAGCGCCGGCGCCGCGACCCGATTGGACGGAGGGCGATGACGAGCGAAGAGTTCGATGATGAAGCCGAGGACGCAATCCCGGTCATCGAGCACTCCGATCCTTTGATACCGGAAGACGCGGCAGACGTCGCGTCGAGAGACAGCGAGATCGATTTCGACGACGAGGTCGACGACGAGGTCGGGACGATTGACGTCGTTGAAGCGCTCGAAGTCGACGCGATGCTGGACGACCCCGAGAAGCTCGACGAGGACGAGTAGTCGGACGAGCCCCTATCGAGCGAGGGGTTGCGCGCGCCGATTCCGGTGATGTCATGAGCGGCGACCATCGCGTGCTGCGCGTCGGCCGTACGACACGGATTCGACCAGAAGAACTCGAATGGCGATTCAGTGGCAGCGGTGGACCTGGTGGTCAACACGCGAATACCGCGAACACCCGGGTGGAAGTCGTCTTCGACGTATCGGCGTCGACAGCGCTCGGGCCCCGACAACGTGCCCGCATCCTTGAACGACTCGGCCCGCTGGTGCGGGTCGTGGCGTCGGACACGCGCTCCCAGGCGCGCAACCGCGAGCTCGCGCTTGAGCGCCTCCAGGCCCGCCTCATCGATGCACTGAAAGTTGAACGACCCCGAAGGCCGACGTCGCCAACCAAGGCGTCCAAGGAGCGGCGACTCCAGGAAAAGCGCAAGCGGAGCGACATGAAGCGGGCGCGCCAGTCGCCATCGTCGGATGAATGACCCGCGGCACGCCTGTCGCTCGTACGCCCCAGTGGGCGCCCCGTCGTCGGTGGGGTTCTAGAGATCGATCGCTGAGACCGGATCTCCAACCGCGATCGTGCCGTCCGAAAGGATGTCGGCATTGATGCCCGCTCGGTGCGCGAGCTCTTCGACGATGCCAGGTCTCGTCATGCTCTGCAGGTGGCCGCACGGCTCGCAGAGTTTGACGCCGTAGCACTCGACGTCGCCGACTCGAAAGTGTTTTCCGACGAGGTCGTTCAGGGGCACTCCTCGAACCGTTAGCTGTCTGCGGGTCGCACCCTCGGGAAGTCGCGCATCGCTGACGACCTCCTCCTCGACGAGTGTGAGTGCGCGCCCCGAGTCAGCCCCGTTTGCGTCGAAGTGACGGTCGCCGATGAGACCTTTCCCTGCGAGCGCCTGGGCAGACGCGACCGATTGCAGCGGGCCACCTTCGATCTCTCCCAGGTGGATCGCGACCACGGTCACCGAAACTCCTCCTTGCATCCGATGCCTGTTCAGAAGTCGTGTCGGTGAGCGGAGTCGAACCTCCACCCCCGAATGGATCGGACCTAAAGCGCCACCAAAGATTTGGGTGGCGTGTCGGGCATCCAGGCGCAAAATAGCTGCTTGATCGGGTGGCGCGCCACGAGAGGCTGACTTCGGAGCACCGCCACTAAGCGACGTGTCGGGAATGTTCGTGAGCAATTCGGTTCGCACAACGACTTCTCTCGATGTCGCATCGAAGGTATTTGCTTCGCCGCGCTTCGGTGTGGAAGACGTCACCGGCTGCCTTGCCAGCTGCGTAGCCTGAGCCTGTGTTCGAGCGGTTCACGGATCGGGCTCGCCGGGTGCTTGTCCTCGCCCAAAAAGAAGCACGCCTGATGAATCACGGTTTCGTCGGCACCGAGCACCTCCTGCTCGGTTTGATCGACGAAGGCGAGGGGCTGGCGGCAAGGGCGCTTGGCTCCTTCGATATCTCGCTTGAGGAGGTGCGAGAGAGAGTCGAAGAGACGATCGGACCGGCCGGCGGAACAGCGATTACCGGGGAGACGCCGTTCACCCCCCGCGCAAAGAAGGTGCTCGAGCTCTCCCTGCGCGAGGCACTCCAGCTCGGGCACAACTACATCGGCACCGAACACATACTTCTCGGACTTGTTCGGGAAGGTGAAGGTGTCGCGGCTCAGGTCCTTCAGAGCCTCGGCGCTGACTTGCCCAAGGTTCGCGGTGTCGTCATCTCGCTTTTAGAGGGTTATGACGCTGCGACCGGCAAAGAGGAGTCCGTGTTTTCCAACAGGGCTCGGATCACGCGTCTCGTGCAAGAGTTCGATTGGCCGCGGTACCCAACGCGGGTGATGCCTGGACCGGAACGTTCTCTCTCTCAAGAGGGCATCGACTTCCGGGTCGTCGGGATTTTGTTCTACGAGAACGACATCGAAGTGCACTGGAAGCTCTCCGGAGTACCCAAGCCACTCCTCGATTTGCTGCACCGCGATCCGAACGCGCGCTTCGAGGGGATGCGCCGCCTTCGCGAGCCCATTCAGCGCCTGATCATTGGGCCCGGTGGACGGCGGGCGATGGTGACCAGAGATCCCCGCGTGCCGCAACGTGGTGGAACGCCAGAAGGGCAGCAGTTTCTCAAGGTCTCGGTCGACGCAAACATGCGGTATCTCTTGGCATTGGGCGATTCCGAACCGCAAGCGAACGGCGAGTGGGCCGGGCGTTCGTACTTTGTCCCCGAGAAGGCGAACGATGATGCCGCGTCAGTTGCTCGCGCGTTGACGGTGGAATGGCAAGGTCAGACGATCGAGATTGAGCTCTAAAGACGGCGCGGATAGTGCGGGCAACTCAGGCCTCGGACATCATCCCCGACTCGTAAGCGAAGACGACGAGCGGGGCGCGATCGCGCGCCCCCGAGCTCGGTGAGTAGGCGGCTCACGTGGGTCTTGGCGGTCATAACCCCTCACGGGCTCTGCACGGGATTTAGCGGCTTTTTGGGGCGAGCGCCTCGACGTGAAACTCCATACACTGCATGTATACATGCAGTGTATGCTGCCAGGTATGAGTGTTCCCATGGCCCTCCTCGGGCTCCTCGACCGTGAACCGAGTCACGGCTACGACCTGAAGCGCGAATACGACTCCTACTTCGGCCGCGGCCGGCCGCTTCCCTTCGGCCAGGTGTATGCGACCCTGGCGCGTCTGGCGAGGGACGGAAAGGCCGTTGCCGGGGTCGCCGAGCACGGAGCCGGTCCGGATCGCAAGCGCTACACGATCACTGAGACCGGGAAGAGCGAGCTTTGGGGATGGCTCGCTGAGCCCATCCCGGCCGAGCCCCAGCTCCAGACCGACCTCTTCGTGAAGGTCGTGCTCTCGCTCATGCTCGGCCGGCCGGCGGAGGAGTACCTCGACGCGCAGCGGGCCGCGCACCTCCATCGTATGCGGGAGCTCACCGAGCTCAAACACCAGGGCAACCTCATCGACGCGCTCCTCGCCGACCACGGCCTCTTCCACCTGGAAGCCGACCTGCGCTGGATCGACCTCACCGCGGCGCGACTCGCGCCGCTCGCCGAGGAAGTGGCGTCGTGACGATCGCCAACGGTTCCTCAGCGGTCACGGTCGGAGGAGTGATCATCGAGGCACGAGACCTCGTGCTCTCCTTCGGGGAGACCCCGGCGCTTCGCGGCGCGCGCCTTTCTGTGAAGCGTGGCGAGATCGTCGCCGTGATGGGTCCGAGTGGCTCGGGCAAGTCGACCCTGCTCCACTGCCTGGCGGGCATCCTCGTCCCGCAGTCAGGCGAGGTCTACTTCGACGGACAGCGCCTCGACACGATGCGGGAGGGGGCGCGTTCCAGGCTGCGGCGTGATCGCTTCGGCTTCGTCTTCCAGTTCGGCCAGCTCGTGCCGGAGCTCTCCGCCGAAGAGAACGTCGCGCTGCCGCTGTTGCTCGGCGGCACGCACCGTGACAAGGCCCTCCGTACCGCGCGGAGCTGGTTCGAGCGCCTCGACCTCGAGGGCCTGGAGCACCACCGCACCGGCGAGATGTCCGGCGGCCAGTCGCAGCGCGTCGCGCTGGCGCGCGGCTTCGTCGCCCATCCCGACGTGCTCTTCGCTGACGAACCAACCGGGTCGCTCGACTCGTTGAACGGGGAGCTCGTCATGGGATTGTTGACGCGCGCCGCGCGGGAGCAGGGATCGACGGTGATCCTCGTCACCCACGAACCCCGCGTCGCCGCCTACTCGGACCGAGAAGTGATCGTTCGCGATGGCCGGGTGACCGCGGCCGAGGCCGTGCCGGGATGATCCGACTCGGCCTGCGCTTGACGTTGGGAAGCGGACGTGAAGCGGCGCTACGCGTGCTCGTCACCGCGGCTGCCGTCGCCCTTGGCGTCGGTCTGCTGCTGTCCGCCTTGGCCGGTGTCAACGGGCTCAACGCCCAAACGGACCGAGGCGCGTGGCTCGACACCTCGGCGCAGGCGTCTCCCTCGAACGCGAGCTCCTCGCCATCGGGCCGGCTGTGGTGGCTGCCCGGCACCGACGAGTTCGGCAGCCAGGCGATCGACCGGATCGACATCGCCGCTACCGGACCGAACGCTCCGGTCCCGCCGGGGATTCCGCACGTGCCAGGCCCGGGTGAGTACTACGCCTCGCCGGCCCTCACGACGCTGCTTCGGTCCGAACCGGCGAACGAATTGCGCGACCGGTATCCGGGCCGCCAGATCGGGACCATCGGCGGAGCGGCGCTTCCGTCCCCGAACTCGCTGATCATCGTCATCGGCCACACCGCGCGCCAGCTCTCGCAGACCCCTGGTGCGTTCGAGGTCGGAGCCATCCAGCGCACGTCGGCCAGCTGCTACGCCTGCCAGAGCAGCGTCGGGAGCGGACCCGTTCTGCAGTTCATTCTTGCTGGCGGAGCCGTCGCGCTCCTGCTGCCGGTGCTCATCTTGATCGCGACCGCGAGCCGGCTGTCGGCCGCGAGGCGCGAGGAGCGCTTCGCCGCGATGCGGCTCGCCGGCGCCACGCCGCGTCAGATTTCTGTCGTCTCGGCGGTGGAGGCAGTGGTTGCTGCGATAGCCGGTGTCGCGGTCGGCTTCGCCCTGTTCTTCGTGTTCCGGCCGCTCCTCTACCACGTGCCGTTCACCGGGGCGCCCCTCGCGCAAGGCGACCTCTCGCTGCACTGGATCGACGTTGTGCTCGTCGTGGTCGGCGTCCCGGTCGCCGCTGTCGTGTCCGCGCGGCTGGCGCTGCGCAGGGTGCAGATATCGCCGCTCGGCGTGCAGCGGCGTGCCTTGTCCCGCCCACCGCGGATCGTACGGATCATCCCGCTGCTCGCCGGCATCGCCCTGCTCGCGTACTTCGATGCCGCCGGCAAGCCCGGCGCGATCGGCGGCCAGCTGCTCGAGCTGCTGGTGGGCTTCGTGCTCCTCTTGGTCGGACTCGTGCTCGCCGGACCGTGGTTCACCACGGCGGGCGCTCGACTCATGGCCAAGCGGGCAAGCCGTCCTTCTGTCCTCATCGCCGGCCGCCGGCTGCTCGACAACCCCAAGGCGGCCTTCCGGTTCATAAGTGGGCTCGTGATTGCGCTCTTCGTCACGAGCGCAGTGATTGGGGCGCTCAGCTCGATCGCCGCCACCAGGAGCTCCGCGGGAGGAAGCGCCGGGAAGGAAACCCTCGCTGTCGCCTTCTGCAGCTTCAGCACGACGAACTGTCCCACTTCCGCCGAAGTTCCTTCGGTTCCAGGCCAAGTGCTCACCGAGCTCCGCGCAACGCCGGGGGTGCGCGCCGTAACGGTGGTCCACACGACCCCGTCCCAAGCTCAGCAGATGAAGTCGTTCGGGGTCGTCGCGTGCGACCAGCTCGCGAGGACGCCCGCGATCGGCAGGTGCGCGCCAGGAACGACGGTCGCGAGTATCGGCTACTTCTTTTCGAACCTCCTTGGGCACAACTCGCATGCCTCCTCGACGATCTGGCCGTCGGCGCACCTGTCAGTGGCGAACGCCGCGCGTCTTCCTGTCGACGCAGTGGTCGTCGCCACGGACGGGTCCTCCGGCTCGCTTGAACGAGCACGGACTGTGCTCGAACGGGCCTTCCCCTTCCAGGGGACACCGAGGACGGTCGAGGCGCTCGACCCGTCGACCGCGCGCCTCCTCACGATGATCCAGGACATGACCGACGTGATCATCGTGGCGAGCCTGATCATCGCCGCCTGCAGCCTCGCCGTGAACATCGCCGCTGGGTTGGGCGAGCGCAGGCGTCCGTTCAGCTTGCTTCGGCTCACCGGTGTCTCGACGGCCCTGTTGCACCGCGTCGTCGCGTTGGAGAGCGCGCTGCCGCTCCTTCTCGTCGCCGCGGTGTCGATCGTGGTCGGTCTCGTGTCGGCCGCCCTCTACCTCCACTCCCAAGTCGGCATTGCGTTCAGCATCCCGGGGATCGCGTACTGGGCGACCGTCCTCGGCGGACTCGCTGCGTCACTCGCGATCATCGCCTCGACGTTCCCGCTCCTCAACCGGATCACAGGACCCGAGGTGGCGCGGAACGAGTGAACGCCGGTGGTTGCTGCAGCACAGCACGTTCGCACCGGTGGACACTGAGTAGGGCAGTCGCAGAGGGCTTTTCGTGCCTGCTCCGCTTCGAGGTACGTGCGGGCGAGAGGAGTCGAACCTCCACCCCCGAAGGGACCGGGACCTAAACCCGGCGCGTCTGCCAATTCCGCCACACCCGCGCGCTAAAAGACTCTCACGGAGCGGGACCGATTCGCGCGGAGTCGCTTCCTCGAGATGCGGCCACCTCACTACGCTCGCTTGGAGATAGGGGGGTAGGTCCGTGCGCTGTTCGAACTGTGGCGTTGAAACTAGCTCGTCAGCTCGCTTTTGCGGTAATTGTGGCTCGGCAATGCTGCTTTCCTGCAACGCCTGCGGGGCGTTGGTGGAAACGGGACAACGGTTCTGTGAGCAGTGCGGTGCGCCCGTCTCGTCGGCAGTCACCAACGCGCAACCGAAAGTCCGAGACTCCGAATCGACACCCCCGAGCCCTTCTCTCGCCGAGCGGAGACTGGTCTCGGTTCTGTTCGCCGACCTCGTGGGGTTTACGAGTCTCTCGGAGAGCCGAGACGCCGAAGAGGTTCGCGACCTCCTGATGCGCTTCGCGGAGGTATGTCGGGCAGTCATCGAACGGTACGGAGGCTTCGTCGACAACTTCATCGGAGACGCGGTTTTCGCTGTTTGGGGAGCAACGGTTGCGCACGAAGACGACGCCGAGCGAGCGGTGCGTTGTGGTCTGGAACTGATCGACGCGATCACCGCCCTCGGCGCTGAAGTCAATGCCCCTGGACTCGCGGCACGTGCCGGTGTCATGACGGGCGAGGCCGCGATCAACCGTGGTGGCATCGGCGAAAGGATGGTCGCAGGCGACCTCGTAAACACCGCCTCCCGATTACAAAACGTGGCCGAGCCGCGCTCCGTGCTCGTCGGCGAGGCGACGTACATGTCATCGAACCACGCCATCGCCTACATCGATGCCGGTGAACTCGTCCTGAAAGGGAAGGAAGAGATCGTTCACGCCTGGCGTGCGCTGCGGGTGGTGGCGCAACGTCAGGGGGTCGGACGGCCGAGGGGGATCGAAGCACCGTTCGTCGGCCGTGTCGAGGAGCTGCGGTCGCTGAAGGACGCGCTCGATGGCGTCGGTCGGGAACGACGCGCGCGGCTCGTTTCGGTGACGGGGATTCCCGGCATCGGAAAGAGCCGGCTGGCGTGGGAATTCCAGAAATACGTCGACGGACTCGTCGAGACGATCTACTGGCATCACGGTCGAAGTCCCGCCTACGGGGAAGGGATCAGCTTCTGGGCCCTCGCCGAGATGATCCGTATGCGTGCTGGGATCACCGAGGATGAGGAGCATTCCTCGGCGCGAAGAAAGCTTGCTGACTCCTTATCTGAATTCGTCAGCGACGAATCGGAGCGTTCCTGGATCGAGGCACGTCTTTCTCATTTGCTCGGTCTGTCCGCGTCACCGCAGGGCGCGCGTGAGGAGATGTTCTCCGCGTGGCGGACGTACTTCGAGCGCATCGCAGAACGCGCACCGGTCGTCATGGTCTTCGAAGACCTCCAGTGGGCCGACTCCGGGCTCATCGACTTCATCGAGTTTGTTCTCGAATGGTCAAAGAGCCATCCCATCCTCGTGGTCGTTCTTGCCCGTCCCGAACTGTTCGAGCGGCGTCCGAGCTGGGGAGCGGGGCAGCGCAGCTTCACATCGCTCCATCTCGAGCCGCTCGACGGCGAGGCGATGGGTGAGCTGCTCAAGGGGATGATTCAAGACATCCCGAGTTCCTTGGCAGCGGCGATTCTCAACCGCGCCGAGGGCGTGCCGCTGTACGCAGTGGAAATCGTCCGCATGCTCTCGGGCAACGGACTGCTCAGGGAACACGCCGGAACCTACGAGGTGACGGGCGAGCTCACCGACTTCGAGATCCCCGACAGCCTGCACGCCTTGATCGCCTCGCGCCTCGACTCCCTGCCCGACGGCGAACGCACCCTCATTCAAGACGCGGCCGTACTCGGAAAGAGCTTCAGCACGAGCGCACTTTCGGCGCTGACGTCAAGGCAGAAAGAAGACCTCGAACGCCAACTCCGCGACCTCGCGCGGAAGGAGTTCCTCTCCGTTGACATCGATCCACGCTCTCCTGAGCGCGGCCAGTACGGCTTTCTACAGAGCGTCATCCGCGAGGTTGCCTACTCGACGCTCTCGCGCAAGGACCGCCGCGGCAAGCACCTCGCGGCGGCGAAGTATTACGAATCTCTTTCTGACAACGAGCTCGCCGGGGTAGTCGCCGCCCACTATCTCGAGGCGCACCGGACGTCTCCTGAGGGACCCGAGCGTGACGAGCTCGGGGCGCGGGCTCGCGAGTCGCTCGTCGGCGCCGGACAGCGCGCGCTCTCCTTGGGGGCACCGGAACAGGCGCTCTCCTACCTCGACCAGGCGCTCGAGATCCCGTCGGCAACCGGAGAGCGCGCCTCGCTTTCGCTGCTCGCGGGCCGGGCGGCCCAACTTTCGGGCTCGAACGAGCGCGCCCTCGAGCTCTACGAGCGGGCGCATCGTGACTTCGACGCTGTCGGAGACCGCGACGCCGCGGGGCGCGCCGTCGCACGCGCGGCGATTCCGCTCGGCTTTCTTGGGAGATTCGACGAAGCGTCGCAACGTGCCGAGGCGGCCTTTGAGTCCCTTGATGCCGATGGTGACCGACACGTACGCGCCGAGCTCGCCCAGACGATGTCGGCGCTGGCGACAATGGTCGGCGAACAACAGCGCGCGCACGACTGGGCGGAACGGGCCCTCGAAATCGTCGAGCATCTCGACGCCCCGGAGACCTTTCTCGAAGCCCTCCAATCGAAGGCTCACTCGCTCTTTTCGATGGGGCGTCACAAAGAGGCGCTCATCTTGTACAGAGGGGGCGTCGCGATGGCCGAGACGAGCGGGCTGCTCGGCCAACTGGCCGACTACCTCACTTCTCTCGGCGTTACGGCGACGGACGACGAGCCGCGTGAGTCCTTAAACGCGGCGCTGAGAGCGGTGCCTGTGGCGCGGCGAGCCGGAAACCGCCCGCTCGAAACGATCAACCTCCTCAACGTGGTCGAGTTCTCGCTCTTACTCGGCGAGTGGGATACGGCGCGCAGCGCGATTGCCGATGTCGACGCGATCCACCTCGGAGACCACAGCAGCCAGATCCATTATCGACACTGCGCGAGAGCGTTGCTCGAAGGGCTAACCGGCGACATTGGACAAGCAGTTCGCGAGCTCGAGCGGCTCGCAAAGGAAACGGAAGCTGCGGCGTACATCCACATGCGCGCTACCAACCTCTGGTACCTCGCGCTCGTCCGTCTCATCTCCGGCGAACTCGAATCCGCGTACGCCGGTGCCGAGGCGGCGGTCGCCGTCGACCCCGCCGGCATCAACGGCCCGTCCGCCCTCCAGATTCAGGCGCGAGCGGCGCTATGGCTGCGTGACAGGGAACGAGCAGCCACAGCGCGTGCTGCGATCGACAACTTCCACGGTCGCCGGATGGACGCACTGCGTCAAACCGTCGACGCGGGCGTCGCGGCGTTGAGTGGTGAGCTCGAGCAATCTGTGGCGACGTACAGGGGTGCCAGTCGGGCATGGCGAGAGCTCGACGCGCCATTCGATCTCGCCCTTTGCCAACTCGACATGGCGCTCCTGCTCGACTCGCGTCCCGAGGCGGCGGAGGCAGCAGCGGCGGCGCGTGAAGGGATTGAATCGCTCGGGGTCACGCCGTTGCTTGATCGCCTCGCGGACCGCTACCCGACACTGCGCGCTGCGCCAACTTCGCCCGGCTGAAGCCCAACTCGTCTGTCCGGATGAGACCGCTTTATCGATCCTCCGTTCGTGATCGCGCGCTCGCCTCGATGCGATCGCTCGGTCAGGCGTGCATCGCATCGAGACGTGCCGATGCGGTCACCGCCAATGCAGGCACGATCTCTTCAAATCGCGCTGCCCGCGCGTCGTCGGCGGTGAGTTCTCCTCGGATGAAACGCCCATAGATCGCTTCGCAGAAGACAGCCGCCTTCCAAAGGGCGAGCGCCTCAAACCAGGCGAGCAGATCCACCTTGCGGCCGGTGCGCTGCACGTATCGGTCGGCGAGCTCGTCGCGTGAAGGGAAGCCCGGAGCGGACGTGACCGGTGAAGTGCCGAGCGGGCTCGCCGCACCCCCCGGCTCGGAGTAGGTGGCGAGGAGGTACCCGAGATCTGCGCGCGGGTCGCCGATGGCTCCCATCTCCCAGTCGAGGACAGCGATGATCCGGTCGGGACGGTCTTGCGCGACGATCATGTTCCCGAGCCGATAGTCCCCGTGGACGACTGTGGACGGAAGCGGCTCGGGCATCAAAATCCCAAGTCTGGCGCCGACCTCGGCGACGAACGGAAGTTCTCGCGTCGCGTTCACCTCCCATAACTGAGCGAAACGGCGCACCTGTCGCTCGAGGTAGCTGCCGGGACGCGCGAAATGGGCGAGCGTGGGCGTCGATACGTCCACCGCGTGGATTTCGACGAGCGTGTCAACGAGGTCGTATCCGAGCAGTCGCCGCGCTTGCTCATCGCGCTGTAGTTCGGTCGGGAGTTCGTCAGCGACGACGACACCGTCGATGTAATCCGCAATGTAGAAGGGCACACCGAGCAACGACGCGTCGTCGCAGACGGCTCGAATCCGCGGTACTCGGATACCGAATGGAGCGAGCGCGAGCTGCAGGTTTGCCTCGCGCACGACGTCATGCGCGGAAGGCGGAAGCGGCGGTCGGGGCGGACGCCGCAGCACGTAGCGATCCCTGCCGCGCTCAACCAAAAACGAGAAGTTCGAGCCGCCACCGGAGCCGATTCGGGACGCCTTGACGGCTCCCGATCCGAGTTCGTGTTCGTCGAGAAATCCGCGTACCCGATCGAGAACGAGCAGCGGCGGCCGCGTCAGTGTCGCCGCCTCGGCGTCGGATTTGACGATGTCGGGCTCGACCCCAGCCACCTTTAGCCGGGCGCGAAGGCGTCGATCACGGAGTCGAGCTCGGACGGGGGCCCGAGCACGGCGAGCACGGCGGTGTCGACGCCCGCCTCGGCGAAGGCGTCCAATCGTTCGCGTTGTCCTGCCAACGGGCCGATCAAGAACGTCTCGCGCACGAGATCATCTCTGACAACCTCCAGAGCTCGTGCCCGGTCACCAGCGTTCCAGGCTTCGACGACCGGGTCGATCGCCTCCGACCATCCGAGCCAACGGAAGAACTCCGAATAGACCGGCACGGTCGCGTACGCGACGAAGACGCGTCTGGCGATTGCGAGCGCCTCGTCTTCCGGCCCAGGCACGACGAAGAAGCGACAGACGAGCTCTTTTTCGGGGGACCCGAACGCGTCGACCACTGTCGGCGCGCTGGCGAGTGGGAGGAAGTTCGTGAAGGCGCCGTCGCCGATTTCGGCCGCAAGTCGAAGCATCGACCTGCGCAACGCGGCGACGATGATCGGGACGGGTCGCGCAGGCGGTCGTGGCAACCGGAAACCGCCTGCCCCGCGCTCACCCGAGAGCACACCGCGCAGGTATTCCACGGTGTCGCGCATCTTCTCGAGGGGTCGCGTGAAGGGGATGCCGTTCCATTGTTCGACGATTACGTTCGAGGAGGTCCCGAGCCCGAATACGAATCGGCCGCCGCTCAGCTCCGCGAGTGCTGCGGCAGTTTGCGCAAGAAGCGCTGGACCGCGCGTGAAAACGTTGACGATGCCGCTCGCCAGCCGGAGACGCTCGCTGTGCTGAGCGGCGATCACGAGAGGTGTGATGCCGTCGAAGTTGACCGACTCCTCGGTCCACACGCTGTCGTAGCCTGCCGCCTCGACTCGCCGTACGAGATCGGGTAGCTCGGTTAACGAGATTCCTTGAAAAGGGATAGTCAGCCCGACGCGCACAGACGCTTACTGTAGGCGCCGTGTTTCCGCGTACGGCCCTTGTCACCGGCGGGGCATCCGGGATCGGCGCGGCGCTCGTCGCGCTGCTCGAGGAAGAGGGCGTCGACGTGCGCGTCCTCGACCTGCGCGACGGTTTCGATGTCGCGAACCCGCGCAGCTGGGACGAGATCGGGCCTGTCGATCTCGCCTGCTTGAACGCCGGCGTCGCGACGGGCGAATCCGAGCTCTCGGCGATCTCGGACGACGCGTACCGGCGCATCTTGGCGGCGAACGTGGACGGCGTCGTCTTCGGAACGCGACGACTCGCCGCGGTGATGGAACCGGGCAGTGCGATCGTCGCCACGGCCTCGCTCGCCGGCCTCGTGCCGCTTCCGAGTGACCCGCTCTATTCGCTGACGAAGCACGCTGTCGTCGGATTCGTACGCAGCGTCGCGCCACAGCTCGAACGACGCGGTATTCGCATCTGCGCCGTCGCTCCGGGGATCGCCGACACGCCGCTCATCGCAGCGACGAAGGAGATACTGGAACGGTCGGGCTTTCCGCTGCTTCGGCCCGAGGAGGTCGCCCGGACGGTCCTCCGTGCGGCACGCGACTCGGGGACGGGAAAGGTCTGGGTTGTGCAGCCTGGACGGGAGCCGGAGCCGTTTCGCTTCCCGAACGTCCCCGGGCCGCGCGACGCGACCGGGTCACCCGTCGGCCCTCCGCCCGATCGTGTGCGCAAGGACCTTGCCTAGCGAAAGGTGAAGGGTTCTCCTTTGGCGAACGACCTCAGGATGCGCCGGCTCACGACCATGCGGTGCACTTCGTCGGGGCCGTCGTAGATGTGCCCCCCGCGGGCCATCACGTACATCTGCGAGAGCGGCGAGCGGTCGGTGAGACCAAGACCGCCGTGGACCTGGACGGAGCGGTCGATCACATTCGAGAGGGCTGTCGCCGCGTAGAACTTGATCAGCGAGATCTCGACGCGCGCGTCGGCGCCTTCGTCGATCTTGCCTGCGGCGTCATAGGTCATCAGCCGGCAGGCGTGGATCTCGGCGGCCGAATCGGCGATCCAATTCTGCACCGTTTGTTTCTCCGCGAGCGGACCGCCGAAGGCGTCGCGCTCGAGCGCTCGTGTGCACATCAGCTCGAACGCGCGCTGCATCTGGCCGAGCCAGCGCATGACGTGATGGATGCGGCCCGGTCCGAGTCGCTTCTGCGCGATGAGGAAGCCGTCACCGCGCTCGCCGAGGATGTTTTCGGCCGGGACGCGGACGCCCGAGTAACGCACCTCGCAGTGCGTCGACCAACCGCGGCCGCGGTGACCGAACACCGGCACCGCCTCGATCTCGACGCCCGGCGCGTCGGCTGGGACGACGATCTGGCTCATCCGCCGATGCGGCTCCGCGTCGGGATCGGTGACGGCCATCACGATGCCGAAGGCGGCGCCTTCGGCTCCGGAGGAGAACCACTTTGTACCGTCGATCACCCACTCGTCCCCGTTCAAAACTGCTGTCGTCTGGAGACCGGTCGGGTCCGCGCCGGAGACGTCGGGCTCGGTCATCGAGAAGAAGGATCGGGCTTCGCCTTCAACGAGCGGCTTCAAGAAGCGCTGTTTCTGCGCGTCGGTTCCATACAGGTGCAGGATCTCCCCGTTGCCGGCGTCCGGAGCTTGGCAGTTGAAAATCAGTTGAGCCCAGGTGACGCGACCGATCTCCTCGTTGAGGTTCGCGTACGCGAGGAAGCCGAGTCCGGTGCCACCCGCCTCGTGCGGCAGGTGCGGTGCCCAGAGCCCTTCGGACTTCGCCTTGGCGCGCAATTCGGTGAGCAGCAACTCCGCCGCGTCGTCCTCACGCGACAGCGCCATTTCGTTCGGGTAGACGTCGGACTCCATGAAGGCGCGGTATCGCTCGCGCAGCTTCTCGTGCTCAACGGGCACACCGAGGGAGTTGGCGGTCATTCCGTTACCATCGCACACGAATGCGGACACAAGAGCTGTTCGATCTGTCCGGCAAAGCGACGATCGTCACCGGCGGCGGAAGTGGCATCGGCCGGCAGATGGCGATCGCTCTCGCCGAGCTCGGTTCGAACGTCGTCATCTGCGCACGCAAGCTCGAACGGTGCGAGAAAACGGCGGCCGAGCTTGCAGAGCTCGGCGTACGGGCGCTTGCGCTCCGTTGCGACGTCCGGCGGAAAGACGACATCGAAGCGCTCGTCGAACGGACGGTTGAAGAGTTCGACCGCGTCGATGTGCTCGTCAACGACGCCGGTACGAGCTGGGGCGCGCCGGCTGAGGAGACACCGATCGAAGGATGGCAGAAGGTGCTCGACGTCAACCTCACGGGTCTCTTCCTCGTTTCGCAGGCCGTTGCCCGGCGAATGATCGCGCAGGGCGGAGGCGCCATCATCAATATCGCGTCGGTCGCCGGTCTGCACGGGTCGCCACCTGGGATGATGGACGCGGTCGCCTACTCCGCCAGCAAGGGCGGAGTCATCGCGCTGACCCGCGACCTTGCATGGAAGTGGGCGCACTACGGCATCCGCGTGAACGCGATCGCTCCCGGGTGGTTCCCGTCCGACATGTCAAAGGTGCTCCTCGACCGCTTCGGCGAGGCGTTGCTGTCCGGCATTCCGCTCAGCCGGTTTGGCGGACAGGATGACTTGAAAGGAGCGGTCGCGCTCCTCGCGTCTCAGGCCGGCGCTTACGTCACCGGTCACACGCTCGTCGTCGATGGGGGTCAGTCGGCCTAGAACCGGCGTGCGATCTGGTATCAGCCTTCGCGCTCGATGATCATCGCCATTCCCTGACCGCCTCCGACGCACATCGTCTCGAGGCCGACGGTCTTGTCGAGCGTCTCCAAGTCGTTGAGGAGCGTGTTCATGATCCTCGCCCCGGTCATACCGAACGGGTGACCGAGCGCGATCGCGCCGCCGTGCGGGTTGAGCTTCTCGCCGAAAGGATCGACGCCGATCTCACGGCAGACAGGGAGGACTTGGGCGGCGAACGCTTCGTTCAGCTCGATCACGTCGATGTCGTCGATCGTCATCTTCGCCCGGTCCAAGACCCTTCGCACCGCCTCGATCGGGCCGACGCCCATGATCTCCGGCGTCACTCCGGACACCGCTGAGGCGACGATGCGGGCGCGCGGCCGAACGCCGAGCTCGCGGGCGCGGGCTTCACTGAGGACGACGACGGCGGCGGCGCCGTCGTTGAGCGGGCAGGCGTTCCCGGCCGTCACCTTGCCGCCGGGCTTGAATGCCGGCTCGAGCGAGGCGAGGCGCTCGAGCGTCGAGTCGCGACGCGGGCCGTCATCGTTTGCCATGCCGTCCCATGCGGCGATCTCGCGAGCGAAGAATCCCGAGTCCTGCGCGGCGACGGCGCGTTCTTGTGAACGCTGCGCGAACTGGTCCATTTCCTCGCGAGCAACGTTCCACTGTTCGGCGACGTTCTCCGCTGTGAGGCCCATCGGGATGTAGACGTTGGCGATCGGCGCGTTGTCGCCGAGGAGTTTCGGATGGAGGTCGGAAAGGTCGCGCGGCATCATGTTCACCTGCGAAACCGATTCGACACCAGCCGCGACGAAGGCGTCGCCCTCTCCGGCGCGCACGGCGTGGAAGGCCATGCGGATCGTCTGCAGGCTCGAAGCGCAGAATCGGTTGACCGTCGTGCCCGGCACGCTGTGAGGGAGCCCGGCGAGCAGCGCAGCCCTCCGGGCGATGTTCATCCCTTGTCTCTGCTCAGGAAAGCCGCAGCCCACCATCACGTCGACGATCTCTTTTGGATCGAGCTCTGGAACACGGGCCAATGCGGCACCGATCGCAAACGCGACGAGGTCGTCGGGCCTCGCGTCGACGAGCGAACCCTTCGCCGCCCGCCCGATCGGCGTGCGCGCGCCGGCGACGATCACCGCTTCAGACATTTGCTCCTCCCGCGGCCAGGAAAACGACCTCGCCGACGAGCGCAGGCTTTTCCTTCCCCTCGATCTCGACTTCGACACTGACGTGGTAAATCACGCTTGGTCCGCGTCTCTCCGCCCGCAGCAACTTTGCGTGGAGGCGGATGCGCGAGTTCACCATCACGGGGGAGGTGAAGCGGAGTTTTTCGGTGCCGTAGTTCACCCCCATCTGTGCATCGCTGAGCGAGATGATCTCGTGGAGCATCAACGGTAACAGCGACAGTGTCAGGTAGCCGTGCGCAACGGTTGCGCCGAACGGTCCCTTGGCCGCGGCTTGCGGGTCGACGTGGATCCACTGGTGATCGTCGGTCGCGTCGGCGAAGAGGTTGATCCGTTCCTGTTCGATCGTGTACCAAGAGCTAGTGCCGAGATCGCGATCCTGGGAGTGTTCGAGTTCGGCGAGCGTCATTGTCGTCGTCGTCATGTCGTAGCTCCTTTTTTGGCCAACATCTCGCGCAGCGCTTTGCGATCGGTCTTGCCGACGAGCGTCATCGGCATCGAGGCCAGCACGCGGACCTCGCGCGGGTACTTGTACGCCGCGAGCCGGCTCTTCGAGAAGGCGAGCAACTCGTCGGTGCTCGCCTCGCTCCCGTCCGCCAGCGTGACGAATGCAACGACCTCCTCGCCGTGCAGCGCGTCGGGGCGCCCGACGACCGACGCCGCGGTGACAGAAGGATGGTCGAGGAGCACGTCTTCGACGTCGCGCGGAAAGACGTTGAAGCCACCGCGCAGGATCAGGTCCTTTTTACGGTCGACGATCGAGAGGTAGCCCGCCTCGTCGAGCCGCCCGATGTCGCCCGTGCGAACCCAACCGTCGCGGATCGTCTCTGCGGTGAGTTCTGGCGCGTTCCAATAGCCGGTCATCACGAGCTTTGAGCGGATCCAGATCTCGCCGGCCTCACCAGGCGGCACCTCGACGCCGGCTTCGTCAAGCAGCCGCACCTCGGTGCCGGCGACTGGAGGTCCGACGGTGCCGCGTCTCGCCGCGCCGAGCGGGTTCGAAGAGCAGAGCGCGGAGGTCTCGGTGAGGCCGTAGCCCTCGCGGACCTCGACACCGGGCAGGCGCCGCGTGAACTCCTCGATCGCCTTGACGCTCAAGGGCGCTGCGCCCGAGACGACCTGTCGAAGCGCGGAGAGGTCGTAGTCCTCGAGGGGCTGCGCGAGCAATCGGTAGAGCATCGACGGGACGACCGCTGCGTAGTGCGTGCGGTATTCCTGTGCGAGCGAGAGCCATTGTTCGGGATCGAACCACCGCATCAGCACCGTCTCCGGCGGCTCGATCGCCTGCAGCGATGAAACGAAGACGAGTAGCCCGTACGAGTGGGAGAGCGGCAGCGAGGTGAGTGAACGGTTGAGTCCCGGGACGTAGCTCCCCGAGTAGCCGAGCAGACCCGCTTCCCACCAGTTGGCGTGGGTGAGCATGACGCCCTTCGAACGGCCGGTCGTGCCCCCCGTGTACACGAGGGCGGCGAGATCGTCGTCGGCGCGCGGCACGATCTGTCCCGGTTCGTTCGCGGCGAGCGCTTCGAGTTCGTCCCCGGTCGAGGCGACGAAACGCACGGTTGGCACGTTCGCGACGGCCGCGTCGACGACGTCGCGGAACGGTGGTGAGGTGATTGCAGCGGAGGCTCCCGAGTCGACGACGATGCGCCGCAGCTCGGAAGGCGTGAGGAGGAAGATCGCCGGCACGATCACGGCCCCGGCACGCGCGATCGCGTTGTAGATCACGCTCACGTCGGGCGAGTTCTCCATCATGACGAGGACGCGGTCGCCGGGCTCGATGCCCCGCGCGACAAGTCCGGCAGCTAGGCACGCGCCCCGCTCCCAGATCTCACGGGAGCCGTGCCAGGCGCCTTCGAAATAAAGGGATGGATAGTCGCCGCGCCGTTCGTACGCTTCGTCGGCGAGCCGAGCGAGGTTGCGGGGACCGACCTTGCTCACAGCGTCCGCATCGACTGCCCACCGGCGCGCAGCATCGATTGGATCATTCCCACCGGCGCCACTCCGTCGGGATAGCGCTTCAAGAGCTCGTCGAGCAGCGCGTTCGGTTCCCATCCCGTCTCGGAGTAGAAGAGCTCGCCACCCTCCCAACCGCGCAACGCGTTGACCGCCTTTCCTTGAACGAGGAAGACCTGACCCGTGATGTGCTGGGCCTCGTCCGCGCAGAGCGCGACGACGATCGGCGAATTGTGCGCCGGATCGAGGAGATCGAATCCTTCGGGCGCCGCGAGTTCGCCGTACGCGGACTCGGTCATGCGCGTGCGCGCGTTCGGCGCCAGGCAGTTGACGGTGACCCCGTAGCGACCGAGCTCTTGAGCAGCGATCAGGGTGAATCCGGCGATCCCTGCCTTCGCCGCGCCGTAGTTCGCCTGACCGATGTTGCCGAACACACCTGACGGGCTCGAGGTGTTGATCACGCGGCCGCGGACTTCCTCTCCTGCCTTCGACCGCGCCCGCCAATGGTCCGCGGCGTGATGCGTCGGCGCGAAGTGCCCCTTCAGATGCACCTCGATCACCGCGTCCCACTCACCTTCTTCCATCGTGACGAGCATCCGGTCGCGCAGAATCCCGGCGTTGTTGACGAGGATGTCGAGCTGACCGAACGTCTCGACGGCTTCGTCGACGAGTCGTTTGGCGCCTTTGAAGTCGGCGACGTTCTCGCCATTTGCAATCGCACGGCCCCCGGCCGCCTCGATCTCCTCGACGACGTGCTGAGCGGGCGACAGATCGGCACCCTCGCCGGCGAGGCTGGTGCCGAGGTCGTTGACGACGACGATCGCCCCAGCGTGCGAGAGGGCGAGCGCGTGCTCTCGACCGATACCGCGCCCCGCGCCGGTGACAATCGCGACCTTGCCCTCGAGCGATGGCATGCGTCCCTCCCCGTCGGACGGTTTTGGCGCAGATTACCGTCAGAAAGATGTTCGACCTGACAGCGGAACAAGAGCTGATTCGCACGTCGGCGCGGACGTTCGCCGAACGCGAGATCGCTCCGAACGTGCGCGACTGGGATCGAGCTGAAGCGATCGACCGGTCGCTTGTTGCTCGACTCGGGGAAGCCGGCTTCCTCGGAGCAGCCTGGTCAGAGGAGTACGGCGGCAGCGGCCTCGACATGTTGTCCTACGCGCTCGTCGTCGAGGAGTTGGGCAGGGTCGACTCCTCGGTGCGCGGCATCGTCTCGGTGAACGTCGGACTCGTCGGCAAGACGATCGCGCGCTTCGGATCCGAAGAGCAGCGCCGGGAATGGCTGCCGCGGCTCGCGACCGGAGACGCGCTCGGTTGCTTCGCCCTCACAGAGCCGGGATGCGGTTCGGACGCCGCAGCGCTTGTCACGCGCGCCGAGCGGGACGGCTCGGACTGGGTGCTCAACGGTTCGAAGACATTCATCACGCTCGGTTCGTGGGCGTCGGTGGCGCTCGTCTTCGCGCGTACCGGGGGGTCGGGCGCACGCGGCATCACGTGCTTCCTCGTTCCGACAGACAGCGATGGCTTCGCGGCGCGACCGATCAAGGGCAAGTTGGGCCTTCGGGCGCAGGACACCGCCGAGCTTTCGCTCGATGCCGTGCGCGTTCCCGACGAGAACCGACTCGGTGAGCTCGATCGTGGCTTTTCGGTGGCGATGTCGGCGCTCGACAACGGCCGCATCTCGCTGGCGGCGGGCTGTGTCGGAATCGCCCAGGGTTGCCTCGACGAAAGCGTCCGCTACGCGAAGGAGCGGCAGGCCTTCGGTCGGCCGATCGCCGGCTTCCAGCTCGTGCAGGAGCTGATCGCCGAGATGGCGGTCGGGGCGGAGTCGGCGAGACTCCTCACCTGGAAAGCTGCGGCCCGAGCAGATGCGGGAGAAATGCACACCCTCGAGTCGTCGATCGCCAAGCTGTACGCGAGCGAAGTCGCCGTGCGCTCGGCGAACGACGCCGTGCAGGTCTTCGGCGGCTACGGCTTCATCGACGAATACCCGGTCGGCAAGTTCCTCCGCGACGCTCGGGTGTCGACGCTGTATGAAGGGACGAGCCAGATACAACGTCTGATCATCGGTCGCGCGCTCTCGGGCGAGAGCGCCTTCGCCTGAGATGGACCGTGGCGTCGTCGCCCTCGCGCCTGGCCGTATCGCCATCGAGGAGATCGCGCTCGAGCCGCCCGGGCCGGGCGAGGTGCTCGTGCGGATGGCGGCGAGCGGGGTCTGTCGAAGCGACCTGCACGTGCTCGAAACGGGCTGGTCACACCGACTTCCGGTGTTGCTCGGCCACGAGGCCGCCGGCGTCGTCGAAGAGCTCGGCGAGGGTGTCGAGCAACTCGCCGTCGGCGAGCGGGTCATCCTCGGTTGGCGCTCGCCGTGTGGACGCTGCCCGCCCTGTGTCTCCGGCGATCCGCGGCGCTGCCGCCGGCCACCGTCGGCGAAGCACCGCCTGCACCTCTTCGACGGACACGAACTTTCCCAGATGCTCCAGCTCGGGACGTTCGCGACGCGCACCGTCGTCCATGCCTCGGCGGCGATCCCTTATCCCGACGAATTGCCGCCAGAGCAGGCCTGTTTGATCGGCTGTTGTATCGCGACCGGGATCGGATCGGTTCTCGAGACGGCGCGGCTCCCGGCCGGGGCGCGGGTCGCGGTGATCGGCTGCGGGGCGGTCGGGCTCTCCGTCGTGCAGGGCGCGCGCCTCGCCGGCGCGACGGAGATCTACGCGGTCGACCGCGACGAACACAGAGCTGAAAGGGCGCGGCGCTTCGGGGCGACGTACACCGGTCCCGGCGACGAGCTCGACGCGGTTTTCGACGTCGTCGGCACGCCCGAGACGTTCGAATTGGCCCTCGAGCTGCTCGGACAGGGAGGCACCCTCGTGTCGATCGGTCTGCCGACCCCGGGCAAGACGGCGTCGATCGACCTCCCAAAGTTCTTCGACAAACGCCTGCGCATCGTCGTCTCCCACGGCGGTGACCACCTCCCGGCGGAGGACTTTCCCCGCTACGCGGCGCTCGCGATCCAGGGCGAGATCGACCTTGGCGGGCTGGTGACAAAGAGGATCGCGCTCGACGAGGTCGCCGGGGCCTTCGCCGAGATGCGCGCCGGGCGAGGTATTCGCACCGTGGTGAACCAATTCTGAGGCGATCGCGTACTGTTTCGCCGTGGATCTCCGGGACACCCCTGATGAGGCGGCGTTTCGCGGCGAGGTGCGTCGGTGGCTGGCGGCGAACCTGCCGGCCGGGTCCGACCGCGAGTGGAGCCGCAAGATGCACGAAGCCGGCTACGCCGGCGTCACGTGGCCGATCGAGTACGGCGGCGGCGGCAAGCCGTACGGGCACCAGGCGATCGTCCTCGAGGAGTTCGCGCGCGCCGAGGCGCCGAATCACGCCAACCCGATCGGCGTCGGCATGGCCGGCCCGACGGTCATGTTCCACGGCAGCGAGGCGCAGAAGAAGCGCTACCTGCCGACGATCCTTTCTGCGGAGGAAATCTGGTGCCAGGGCTTTTCCGAGCCGGGCGCCGGCTCCGACCTCGCCTCGGTCCGCACGCGCATCGAGCCGAAGGACGACCACTTCCTCGTCAACGGTCAGAAGGTGTGGTCGTCGTACGCGCACCTCGCCGATTTCTGCATTCTCCTCGGTCGCAGCGACCCCGAGTCGCACCGCCAAGCGGGTCTCACCTATGTGATCGCCGACATGCACGCGCCGGGCGTCGAGGTGAGGCCGCTGCGCCAGATCACCGGCGAATCGGAGTTCAACGAGATCTTCTTCACCGACGTCGAAGTGCCGCGTGAGAACCTCCTCGGAGAGGTCGGCGGCGGCTGGCAGGTCGCGATGACGACCCTGCTGCACGAGCGGGGAACCTTCGGCATCGTCCTCACTGGCGTGCTCGACGCGCAGGTGCGCCGGCTGGTCATCCTGGCGAAGGCACGCGCGAAGGACGATCCGTTCATCCGCGACCGGGTGGCTCAGGAATGGATCGAGCTGCAGGCTCTCAAGTTCACGAACTACCGCGCACTGACGGCGCTGATCGGGAAGGGAATGCCCGGGCCCGAGGGCTCGATCGCGAAGCTGCACTGGTCGGAGCAGAACCAGCGTCTGACGAAGCTGGCGATGGAGATTCTCGGCGGCGAAGACGACGGTTACTGGCGCTACCAACAACTCCGCAGCCGCGGGAACACCATCGAAGCAGGGACGAGCGAGATCCTGCGCAGCATCGTTGCCGAGCGCGTGCTCGGCTTGCCGAGGTCGCGCTGATGGATTTCGCCTTCACCGACGAACAAGAGCACTTGCGCAAAGAGGCGCGCCGCTACCTCGAGGACCATTTTCCGAGCGACGGTGAGTGGGACAAAAACTCGTGGCAGGAGATCGCCAAGCTCGGCTGGACCGGTATCTCGGTGCCGGAAGCACAGGGGGGAGCAGGGCTGACCTTCCTCGAGGAGGCGGTGCTGTTCGAGGAGATCGGCCGGGCGCTTTATCCGGGCCCGTACTTCGCGACGATCGGACTCGCACTCCCAGCACTCAGCGCGGAGCGCCAAGGCGAAGTCGCCGCCGGCGAAAGGACCTTCACAGCGGAGCTCCCCGACCTTCCGACTCCCGACCGCGACCTTGTCGACGAAGTGGTCATCGTGAACGACGCCGACCTCGCGGCGAGCATCGCAGATCGCGCGCTCGCCGCGCTCGCGCTCGAGGCGGTCGGCATCGCGCAGCGGGCGCTCGAACTCGGGGTCGAACACGCCAAGTCACGGGAGCAATTCGGAAAACCGATCGGCACGTATCAGGCGGTTTCCCACAAGCTTGCCGACACGTTCCGCGAGACCGAGCTCGCCCGCTCGCTCGCGTACTGGGCGGCGTGGTGCGTCGCCGAACGGGACGAGGAAGCCGCAGTCGCCTCCGCTGCGGCGAAGAGCTACGCGGCCGACGCTGCGGTCGCGGCGTGTGAACGCTCGATCCAAGTCCATGGCGGGATGGGCTTCACCTGGGAGCACCCGCTGCACCGTTACTACAAGCGGGCGCTGTGGATCCAGGCGTTCGGTGGCTACGCCCAGCACCACCGAGCGCAGATCGCAAGCGCGCTCCTCGATTAAGCGACGCACGGAGGAGACCGACGGGACGCCGCCACCGCTCGATCGTCGAGGAAACCGACGGCTCGATCCGTTCATCGGAGGGACGGGGGTCGTCAGGACGGCGTTGCGTGCCTTCGATCACCCGCCGAACCGGGCGCGGCGCACCGAGCTTTGAACTCGGACGGAGGTTCATGACGTGAACGGCCAGATGATGGACTTCCAGTTGACGTTGCCGCCGGTGCTCCGGCGTGCCGAAACGTTCTTCGGGGACAAACAGATCGTCAGCCGCCTGCCCGACAAGGGCTTCCATCGCTACACCTACAAAGACATGGTGCGACGCTCAAAGCAGCTTGCGGTCGCCCTCGGGGCGCTCGGACTCGAACGTGGCGACCGAGTCGCGACGCTCTGCTTCAACCACCACCAACATCTCGAGGCGTACTTCGGCGTGCCGTGCGGAGGCTTCGTCCTGCACACGATCAATCTGCGCTTGCACCCGAACGACGTCGCTTACATCGCCGAACACGCCGGCGACCGCGTCCTCATCGTCGACATGTCGGCTTTGCCGCTGTACGAACAGATCCGCGACCAGACGTCGTTCGAGCACGTCTTCATCGTCGAGGACTCGTACGAAGAGTTGCTCGCTACGGCCGACCCCGACGAATGGCGAGACCCCGACCTCGACGAGCGTGAAGCCGCGGCGATGTGTTTCACGAGCGGCACGACCGGCCGGCCTAAGGGAGTCGTCTACTCGCACCGCTCGACGATCTTGCACGCACTCGGTGTCGCCTCGCTCGCGCCGCTCGGCCTCGGTCTCCAAGAGGCGGACACGATTCTGCCGGTCGTTCCGATGTTCCACGTGAACGCCTGGGGCTACCCGTACATCGCGACGATGCTCGGATCAAAGCTCGTTCTGCCCGGGCCGCACCTCGATCCCGAGAGCCTCCTCGACGACCTTGCCACCGAAGGTGTCACGTGGACGGCGGGAGTGCCGACGATCTGGCTCGGGATGCTGCGCCTGCTCGATGCGGAACCCGATCGATGGGATCTCTCGCGCCTGCGCGGCATGCTCGTCGGCGGCGCCGCGGTACCGCGGGCGATGATCACCGCCTACAAAGAGCGTCATGGTCTAACCGTCGTGCAGGGTTGGGGGATGACGGAGACGTCGCCCGTCGCTTCGACCACGGATTTCATCGGCGACATCCGCAACGCAGATCAAGAGACCCAGTACGACTTCGCGGCGATGGCCGGTCTGCCGCTTCCCTTTGTGGAAGTCCGCGCTCGTAACGGAAGCGAAGACGTTCCGTGGGACGGGGAATCGATGGGCGAGCTCGAAGTACGCGGTCCATGGATCGCCGCGTCCTACTACGAAGACCCCGAACAGGCCGACCGCTGGACCGACGACGGTTGGTTCAGAACTGGTGACATCGTCGTGATGCACCCGCGCGGCTTCGTCCAGATCAAAGACCGCTCGAAGGACATCATCAAATCAGGCGGTGAATGGATCTCATCGGTCGACCTCGAGAACGCACTGATCGCTCACCCGGCAGTCGCCGAAGCGGCAGTGATCGCGATCCCGGACGAGACTTGGCAGGAGCGCCCGCTCGCAGCGGTCGTGCTCAAGCCAGAAGCCTCGGCGACCGCTGACGAACTGCGCGAGTTCCTCGCTCCGCGCTTCGCAAAGTGGCAGCTGCCAGATCGCTTCGAGTTCGTGGCCGAGATTCCGAAGACCGCAGTGGGCAAATACCGCAAGACCGCGCTGCGCGAACAGTTCGTCGTCGCTCGGTCACCGATTTCATAGCTGGACGGTGACTGGTGCTGCTCAGGAGGGGAGCGTGTCGAGCGCCACTCGCGGACCTCGGGTCCGCGGTTCGGTCTCGTGAACGAGAGCGGTCGTTGAGCTCGAGACATCGATGATCTCGCTCTCGTTGCAATCCGAAGCTCGCGCGAGAACCGATGAGGCGATGCTCGTTGTCGACGAACTCAGCGTCGAGTTCGGCGGCCTTCTCGCGCTGGACCATGTTTCGATGTCAACGGACCAAGGCGAGATCGTCGGGCTCATCGGGCCCAACGGTGCCGGCAAGACAACATTGTTCAACGCGATTTGCGGTTTCATCCGTCCGGTTTCGGGCGACATCACCTTCAACGGGTCAGCTCTTCATCACCATCATCCGCACGACTTGAACGAGATCGGCATCGCCCGAACGCTCCAAGGCATTGGGCTCTGTCGTGGGATGACCGTTCTCGACAACGTGATGCTCGGCGCGCAGGCTCGTCTTCGGTCCGACATCGGCTCGGCGATGCTCGGCATATGGCGCTCGAGCCGGGAAGAGCGCCGCCTCGCCACAGAGGCTCGTGAGCTGCTCGACGCTCTCAACATCGGGGCCTACGCGCAGCAGCTCCCGATCACGCTGCCATATGCCATCCAAAAGCGCGCCGCGCTTGCTCGCGCGCTCATCGCCGTGCCGAAGATCTTGCTGCTCGACGAGCCAGCAAGTGGGCTTTCGAATCGTGAGATGGATGAGCTGGTCACAGAGATCAAGAACCTGATTCCACGAATGGGAATACTCCTTGTTGAGCATCACATGGATCTCGTCACTTCCGTTTGCGATCGCGTCGTCGTTCTGAACTTCGGCAGGGTGATCGCAGACGGCACGCCGGCGGAGATTCAAACGGACCCCGAGGTGGCAACCGCGTATCTCGGAACCGAGCTTTCCTCACCTGCCGTCGGTTCGCGCGAGCCAGGCGATGCTTGAGATAAAGGACCTCAGCGTCTCCTACGGCGCCGTGAACGCTCTCCGATCGGTGTCATTCACCGCTGACGAGGGAGCGATCACCGCTGTCCTCGGCGCGAACGGGGCGGGCAAGACGACATTGCTCCGCACGATCAGCGGCTTGACGAAGCCGCGCGAAGGCTCGGTTCGATTCGACGGAGAAGAGCTGTTGGGAAAGTCGGTGGAGAACATCGCGCGCCGGGGCGTTGCCCACGTCCCGGAAGGGCGAGGGATCATCGAAGAACTCACCGTCGAGGAGAACCTGCTCGTCGCCACCCTCTGGAGTATGGGGCGGCGCGAACGTCACGCTGCGATTGAAAAGACATTCGGGCTGTTCCCGCGGTTGGGCGAGTTCCGCCACCACCATGCGTCGTTGCTCTCGGGTGGAGAGCGCCAGATGCTGGTCGTCGGAAGAGCGTTGATCACGCGCCCGCGCCTGCTGCTCCTCGACGAACCGTCGTTAGGGCTCGCTCCATTGATCGCCGAGCAACTGATGGCTTTGTTGGTGGAGCAGACGGCAGGTTCCGACATGACGGTCGTACTCGTTGAACAGAACGCGCGCAGCGCGCTCTCGGTCTCTCGTCACGCCGTGGTGCTCAACCTGGGCGGGGTCGTGGCATCCGATTCCGCCGACGTTCTCGCGAGCGACGCCAAGATGCGTCACCACTACCTGGGTTTCTGAGGAGTCCCCGTGAGCCTGTTCATCAACTACACGCTGAACGGTCTCACCGAAGGAATGATCTTCGCTGCGCTCGCGCTGGCGCTCGTGCTGATCTACCGCGCGACGAGGATCATCAACTTCGCGCAAGGGGCGATGGGGATGATGACGACGTTCATCGCCTTGAGCCTTCTCGATCAGGGCCTGTCGTACTGGTGGGCGTTCGTCGCGGTGCTGGCGATCGGCTTCGTCATGGGGGCGATCGTCGAGCGCGTCCTCATCCGCCCCCTCGCAGGCAAGTCCGAGCTCAATCCGGTGATCGTGACGATCGGGTTGTTGGTCGTGCTCGAGGGAATTGCTGGCGCCGTCTACGGCAACTCGAGCCGCGGCTTTCCCGCCGCGTACTCGCAGAGCGGCCTCGTCGTCGGTCACACGCGGATTGCCTTTTCACACTTCGACCTTTTCATCTTGGTCGCAGTCCTGCTGTTGATGGGCGTGATGCTCGTGCTGTTCCGGGCGACGACGCTCGGTCTTCGGATGCGGGCGTCGGCCTTCGCCCGAGAGATCTCCCGGTTGCTCGGGGTGCGCGTCGGCATCCTTCTCACGCTCGGCTGGGCGCTCGCCGGGGTGGCGGGCGCGTTGGCCGGTCTTTTGACGGCACCGACGAGCTCCTTCGGGCCGTATTACATGGACCTCGTTCTCATCTACGCGTTCACGGCTTCGGTGATCGGGGGGCTCGAGAGCCCGGTCGGCGCCCTGATCGGCGGACTGGTCACGGGGCTGTGCATCTCCTACGTCGGTGGCTATCTCGGATCCGGCCTCGAGCCGCTCGGCGCGTTGGTGTTGTTGATGGTCACGCTCATGGCGCGGCCGGAGGGGATCTTCGCCCGGCCCGCCGCGAGGCAGGTCTGAAGTGACCGACGTCGCTCTTGCACCCTCGAGCGGTGGTCGCACTCGCCGGCGGCGGCGTTGGACGCTTCTCGCCCAGCAGCCGCTTATTCGACACCTGACGCTCGCGCTGTGCGGCGCGGCAATCTTGTATTTCGTTACCAACGCGTTGAGCCAATACAACGACTACTTGGCGGGGGAGATCGCCTTGTACGCGATCGCGCTGGCCGGGCTGAGTGTGCTCACTGGAATCAGCGGCCAGATCTCGCTTGGCCACGGCGCCTTCATGGCCGTCGGTGCCTACACCGTGGCGCTTCTCATGACCCACACACAGATCAACTTCATTCTCGAACTGTTGATCTCGATCGGAACAGCCGCTGTTTTGGGCCTCGCGGTCGGAATCTCGGCGACCCGACTAAAAGGTCCGTATCTCGCCGGCATGACCTTGCTCCTCGCGTTGGCGCTTCCTCCGATCGCCGACAAATGGAACAGCGTCTTCGGCGGTGATCAAGGTCTGACAACGACGGTGCCGACCGCGCCCGGGTCGATCAATTCGTATCAGTGGTTGGCTTGGATCGAAATGGCGGGAGCGTTGCTGACGGCTGTCTTGTTGGCCAACCTGCTTCGCAGCCGTTTTGGCCGTGCGTTTCGCGCCGTGCGCGATGACGAAGTGGCCGCTGCACTCGCTGGTGTGCACGTCGCGCGCACCAAGGTCACTGCGTTCGTCGTCAGCGCGGCATGTGCAGGTCTCGCCGGCGCGTTCCTCGCGCTATCGACTGGTGTCGTGAACACGGGGGAATTCCCGCTTACGCTTTCCATCCAGTTGCTCGCGGCGATGGTCATCGCCGGCAGCGGAAGCCTCATCGGGATGGTGTGGGGGGCGGTGTTATTGGTGTACGTACCGCAATGGTCGACATCGCTCTCGGGGCACTTCAATCTCGGCAGCGGGGCAAGCGCGTATCTCGCAACTATCTTCTTCGGCGCAGTCTTGATCGTGGTCATGATTGCCATTCCTTCCGGCATCCAAGGAGGTCTCCGCAATTTGTGGAGTCAAACCTCGATGCTTTGGTTGCGTACCCGAAGGGCAAGACCGGCGGCACACCTCCTCGGTGCGACGCGCCCAGATCGTCATTGACAGAGAATGCAAACGTGACGAATACAACGAGTGTTTCCAGATGCAGATAACTAACAAAGGAGCGGTGATGCGATTGAGAAAAGACAGATGGATCGGCCAATCGGCCCGAGTTTTCGTGGTCGGTGCAATGGTGGCCGCGCTTTCAGCGACGGTTCTGACGAGCACGGCTACCGCGTCGTCAACGCCTGGGGTCACGTCGACGTCAATCCGCATCGGCGCGACGGTTCCCCTGACTGGGCCGGCGGCTCCTGGATACGACGAGATCGCACCGGCGATGGATGCCGTCTTCAAATGGGTGAACACCCACGGCGGGGTTTATGGGCGCAAGATCGACTACACGTTCCTCGACGACGCGTACAACCCCGCCAATACGGCGACGCTCACGCGCAAGTTGGTCCTCCAAGACAACATCTTCGCCGACGTCGGTTCGCTCGGGACGCCGACGCAACTTGCGGTGCAGGGCTATCTGAACTCGCAAAAGGTGCCGCAGTTGTTCGTCGAGTCGGGGTGCAACTGCTGGAGCTCGCCGAAATATCCGGAGAGCTTCGGGTGGCAACCGCCGTACACCGTCGAGGGCAAGATCCTGGGCGCGTACATCAAGACGCACTTCGCCGGGAAGAAGATTGGCTACCTGTATCAGGACGACGAGTTCGGCATGGACTTCGTCAAAGGTCTGAACAAGGAAATCCCGTCGTCGTCGGTCGTGTCGCAACAGACCTATGACGCCGCGACGTTGTCGGGTCCCCTCGCCAATCAGATGGCGGCATTGAAGGCGGCCGGTGCACAGGTCGTCGCGATGGCGACGATCCCTGCCGCGACGGCGCTCGCAATGCTCCCCGCCGCGGAGATCGGCTTCTTTCCCCAGTACGTCATCTCCAACGTCGGCGCCGACGCTCCGACCGTCGGACCGCTGCTGGAGGCGTTCACCAAGGCGGGCGGAGGGACGGCGGCAGAAGCGGCGGCCGCCTCTGGGCTGTTGAGCGGGGTCATCACCGATTCGTACTTCCCACCGGAGTCCGACAGCTCAAATGCCTGGGTGCAGGTCGAAAAGAAGCTGCTCAAGGACTACGCGCCGGCACTGTGGGCCAAGGCGGGTCTCGACGGGAACACCTCATACGGCATCGCGCTCGCTTACACGTTCGTCGAGGCGCTGAAGGCGGCCGGCAAGAACCTGACGCGGCAGAGCTTGATCTCGGCGATCGAGAAGGACGGTGACATGTTCGTCACGCCCGGGTTCGTGCCGCCCTCGTACTCGACGAACGTCCACTACGGCTTCCAAGGCGCCGAGGTTGTCCAGTTGAACGCGAGTGCTCCGAAAGCGGTGACCCCGACGGGCAGCTGGATCGGAACCAAGGTGCTCTCTCCCGTTTACGTGACGAACATCGGGTCGGCGCCGGTGACCAAGCACACCGGACCGACGTCGACTCCTCCGAAGTCGCTCGTTTCCACGGCGTAGCGGAGCTGCGTCACAGCCCTGATGGCGGGGTGTAACTCCCCGTCGTCAGGGCGGCGCAGCCCCGTCCGCGGCGCGAGCGAGCAATTAGTGTCGCCGGTCGTGCGTCTCGGCTTCTCCATGGGGTACGCGTCCCCGGGGACGAACCCGCTCGTGCTCATCGAGATGGCCCGTCAAGCCGAAGACCTCGGCTACGACTCGGCGTGGGCGTCCGAGGCGTGGGGGACCGACGCGGTCACGGTGCTCTCGTGGCTCGCGGCGACGACGTCGCGGATCAAGGTCGGTGCGGCGGTCCTGCAGATCCCCGGCCGGACGGCGGCGAACACGGCGATGACCGCCGCCACGCTCGATCTGATGTCGGGAGGCCGCTTTTTGCTCGGACTCGGCACGTCGGGGCCACAGGTCGTCGAAGGCTGGCACGGTCAGCCATGGGGGAAACCACTGACGAGAACGCGCGAGTACGTCGAACTCGTCCGCCGGGCGCTGCGCCGCGAGATGGTCGAGCTCGATGGGTCGGAGCTGGCCGTCCCGTACCGCGGACCGGGCGCCACCGGGCTCGGCAAGCCGCTCAAGCTGATGATGCGACCGCTGCGTTCAGAGATCCCGATCTACTTGGCCGCGTTGGGACCGAAGAACGTGGAGCTCGCCTTCGAGATCGCTGACGGCTGGTTGCCGATCTTTTTTTCGCCAGAACGTGCGCGCGCGATCTTCGGTTTTCAGGCGCGCGACGGCTTTGACATCGCGCCGTCGGCGATCGTGGTCCTGACGGACGATCTCGCCGCTGGGCGAGACGCCGTTCGGCCGATCCTCGCCCTCTATGTCGGCGGTATGGGCGCGCGTAACAAGAACTTCTACAACGAACTCGCGCGCCGTTATGGCTACGAGGCTGACGCCGAGCGGATCCAGCAGCTGTACCTCGACGGCAAACCGCGCGACGCGATCGCCGCGGTGCCTGATCGGCTCGTCGACGAGGTTGCCCTCGTCGGCTCGCGCGATCGCATCAGCGACCGGCTCGCGGCTTGGCGGGAGTCCGGAACGAACAGCCTGATTGTTCAGACGGACGATCTCGTGGCGCTTCGGACGATGGCAGAACTGGTCCTGTGAGCGAGTGGAGCACGATGCCGACTACTCCTGAACACGTCGAACACGACGCGGTCGTCGAGTTGATGCGGCGCGAAGTGATCCCTGGCGAGTACGAGGAGATCCGGGAGCTGTGGAAGCGCCACTCCATCGCCGAGGACAAGCGCGACCTGCCGGGGCTGATCTCGACATTGAGCGAAGACTGCGTCTACGAGATCGTTCCCGGAAAACACCGCTGGGAGGGCCACGACGGCGCTGCTCGTTTCTACGGGGAACTGTTGCGGGCTTTCCCCGATATCCACTTTGATCTGACCGACATCGTCATCGGTCCACAGGGGGTCTGCGAGGCCGCCCGGGTCACCGGCACGCATGAATCGGAATGGATCGGCTATCCACCTTCCGGCATGCCGATCAGCTGGCGCGTGGTTATCTTCTTTCCTTGGGATCGGGTGCAGCGCCGCTTTGCCGGCGAGAGGATCTTTGCCGACCCGAACGTGTTCGAACGAGATGTCACTCCGTAGATGGCGATATCACTGAGTGTTCCCAGCCGCGGGGCTCTGTTCATCGCGGGCGAATGGGTCGAGCCCTCCGGCGACGCGACGATCGGAGTCACCAACCCGACAACCGAGCAGGTGATCGCGACGGTTCCGGCCGCGACGATCGAAGACGTCGATCGCGCCGTCTCAGCCGCCCGCGGCGCGTTCGACGACTGGTCCGGGAGACCGCGCGAAGAGCGCGCCGGATACCTCTCAGCGATCGCCGAGGGCCTGAAAGAACGGCGCGAGGAACTGGCGGCTCTGATCTCGCAGGAAGTCGGGATGCCCCTCGAGCTCTCGCGGCGCATCCAGGTTCGCCTTCCGGTGAATCAGTTCGCGTCCGTCGGCGAGTGGATGGAGCAGATCCTCTGGGAGGAAAGGATCGGCAACTCGATCGTCGTGCGAGAGGCGGCCGGCGTCGTCGGCGCGATCACGCCGTGGAACTACCCCCTCCATCAGATTGCGGGCAAGGTTGCGCCGGCGCTCGCGGCCGGTTGTACCCTCGTTTTGAAGCCAAGCGGAGTCGCACCGCTGAACGCGTTCGTGCTTGCGGACGTCATCGACGCCGCCGGCGTGCCGCCTGGGGTCTTCAACCTCGTCACCGGATCGGGCGGCGTGGTCGGCGAAGGACTTGCCGCCCATCCCGACATCGACATGATCTCGCTCACCGGTTCGACCGCCGTTGGGCGACGCGTCAGCGAGCTTGCGTCCCAGACCGTGAAGCAGTGCGCCCTCGAACTCGGCGGTAAGTCACCGAACGTGATCCTCGACGATGCGAACCTCGAAAAGGCGATACCCGACGGGGTCGCCAAATGCTTCCTCAATTCCGGACAGACGTGCAGCGCGCTGACGCGGATGCTTGTGCCGCGATCACAGATCTCAGAGGTTGAGGAGCTTGCGAAGCGAGCTGCCGAAAGCTTCACGCCGGGCGACCCCTTCGACCCGGCGACACGACTCGGGCCGGTCGTCTCGAAAGAACAGCGCGAGATCGTGCGCGGGTACATCGAGACCGGGATTGCCGAAGGGGCGAGTCTCCTGACCGGTGGATCGCGCCCCCCAGAGGGTCTCGAGCGCGGCTATTTCGTGCGGCCGACGGTCTTCTCAAAGGTGCGCCCGGAGATGACGATCGCGCAGCAGGAGATCTTCGGCCCGGTGCTCGTGATTATCCCCTGCGACAATGAGGAGGATGCGATACGGATCGCGAACGACAGCGCCTACGGACTTGCGGGCGGAGTCTGGTCAGCGGACGAAGACCGCGCGAAGCGCGTCGCACTGCGGCTCCGCACCGGACAGGTCGAGATCAACGGCGGCGAGTTCAACCTTGCCGCGCCGTTCGGCGGATACAAGCAGTCCGGGCACGGCCGCGAAAATGGACACCTCGCGATAAGCGATTACCTGCAGGTGAAGTCGCTGCAGTTCTGATCGGATCGCCCGGGCGATGAGCCGCTCAGTGGCGGACGGAGGCGTTGGCCCGCACTCGCGCCGCGAACGACTGGAGAACCTTGTTCGCGATCGCCGGCGCGGCGTCGAGAAGCGTCCCGAACTCCCGAGCGTCGAACACGAGAAGCTGGACAGGACCCTCTGCGACGACGGTGGCAACCCTCGGCCCCCGATCGATGAGCGCCATCTCGCCGAAGAAGTCGCCGGCTCCGAGCGTGGCAACCTGTTTCCCGTCGACGAGGCAGCGGACCTTGCCATCTTCGATGAGGCAGAACTCGAACCCGGCTTTGCCCTGCTCCGCGAGCACCGTGCCGTCGGAAACCGAGATTTCAGTACCGAGGCGAGCGACCCGTCGCAGCTCCGTTTTGTTGCACGCGGAGAACAACGGCACCGCCGCAAGCTCCTCGAGCACGTTCGTCGGTACGGGATTCCTCACGGCGTCTCCTCGTGCGTCTTCAGAACGCGGAACCTACCTTCCTCGTTCGCGGCTGCGTCTCAGCCGATGACCACCTGACCGAACACGCTGCAAAGGCCGAGCGCTTCGATCGTGATCAGCGTCGCAACGATGACGAGGATGACGGTCTTCTTCCAGCGGCTTCCACCGCTCGACATCACCGGCGGCATGTACCAGTGCGGCAGAAGGTCGAAGTTCCCAGCGTCTGAGAAGGCAAGCGGGACCGCGTCGGCGTCGAGTGGCTGATCGGGATCGGCGGCAAGCGCGAGCTCGGCGAGCTCTTCGTCGCTGAACGGTTGGACCACAGCTGTCGTTTCCACGGTCGTTCCTTTTGCGCCTGTCGCCCGATCCCGACGACGGCAATCGAGGCGGGTGCTCCTTCTCTGCACGATCGTACGGTGCGCGGCGCGGAACTGCCGAGCGGCGACGCCGAGGGCTCAAGGAGGCGAAGTTCACAGCCTCTCGTCGTAGGATCACGCCGGTGCCGCCGAACAGGCAAGTGACGTTGATCGCGCGCCCAGCCGGCGAGCCGAAGGAGTCCGACTTCGCATTGATCGAGACGGCGATCGCGGAGCCGGCCGAGGGCGAGGTGCTCGTCCGGACGCTGTGGCTCTCTCTCGATCCCTATCAGCGCGGTCGCATGAGCGAGGCGCGTTCGTACGCGCGTCCTGTCGAACTCGGCGAGGTGATGACGGGACAGACGGTTGGCGAAGTCGTCGAGAGTCGCTCTCCGCGACTTCGCCCGGGTGACGTCGTCCTTGCCGCATCCGGTTGGCAGGAGTTCGGCGTCGCGCCAGCCGATTCGCTGCGCCGCGTGGACCCGAGCGTCGCGCCGATCTCCACCGCGTTGCACGTGCTCGGGATGACGGGACTGACGGCGTACTTCGGGCTCTTCGATGTCGGCCGCCCCGTCGCCGGGGACACGGTCGTCGTCTCGGCGGCCGCGGGCGCCGTCGGCCAGATCGTCGGCCAGCTCGCGCTCTTGGCCGGATGTCGAACCGTCGGGATCGCGGGCTCGCCCGAGAAAGTCGATGACTTGCTCACGCTGTACAACTACGACCTCGCGATCAACTACAAGGACGAAGAGGTGGCGGGCGTGCTCGATCGCGAATGCCGGCAAGGGGTCGACGTCTACTTCGACAACGTCGGCGGCGACATCTCTGCCGCCGTGCATCCGCGGCTCGCGATGCACGGGCGGGTCGTCATCTGCGGCCAGATCGCGGAGTACAATCAGTCACCCCCGCACGGCGGACCCGGGAGTCTCCGCTTTACGATCGTCAGTCGAGCGAGGGTTGAAGGATTTCTCGTCACCGACTACGCGCACCTGTACGAGCCGGCATTGGCGCGCCTTGCGCGCTGGTTGAACGATGGCCACCTCCGCTATCGCGAAGACGTTGTCGAAGGCCTGGAAAAAGCGCCTCGCGCGTTCATCGGCCTGCTTCGCGGCGAGAACCGCGGCAAGCTCCTCGTCAAAGTCGCGGAGCCGTGACCTTCGACGGGACGCAGTTCCAGAACGCCGTCTACATGACGGGGACGAGCGAATGGCCGATTTCGTTCGCGGACTGGGAGGCTCGAGCAGAGAGTGCGATCGAGCCGCCCGCGTTCGGTTACATCGCGGGAGGAGCAGGCGCCGAACTGACGATCCGCGCGAACCGAGAAGCCTTCGAGCGTCGGCGGCTCCGGCCGCGCATGCTCGCTGGAATCCTCGAACGCGATCTGTCGACCGAGGTCGTCGGCACCCACTCGTCCGCACCGTTTTTGCTGGCGCCGATGGGCGTGTTGAGCATTGCGCATCCAGAGGGCGAGCTGGCGGTGGCGCGCGCGGCGGCAGCGACCGGCGTCCCGTTCATCCTTTCGAGCGCTGCCTCGCATTCGATCGAAGAGATCGCCGACGCGATGGGAAACGCGCCGCGCTGGTTCCAGCTCTATTGGATTAACGACCGAGAGGTCGCCTTGAGCTTCGTCCATCGTGCGGCCGCGGTCGGTTACAGCGCCGTCGTGGTCACGCTCGATCTGCCGATCCTCGGGTGGCGACCGCGCGACTTGAAGAATGCCTATTTGCCGTTCGTGAGCGGCGAAGGCTGTGCCCAGTTCTTCACCGACCCCGTCTTTCGCGAGCGGCTGCAGCGACCACCCGAGGAGGACCCGCAAAGCGCTGCCCTGAAGATGCTCGCGACGTTCCCGAATCTCGGCCTCTCCTGGGACGAGCTCATCTGGCTGCGAGAACGGGTCGCGTTGCCGCTGCTCGTCAAGGGCGTGCTGACAGCCGAGGACGCCCAGCGCGCCAGGGACTGCGGTGTCGACGGAGTCATCGTCTCGAACCACGGCGGTCGCCAGGTCGACGGCTCGATCGCCGCGCTCGACGCTTTCGTCGAGGTGCGCGCGGCGCTCGGCCCGGAGGCGACCGTGCTCGTCGACGGTGGCGTCCGCACCGGCGCGGACGTCTTGAAGGCGATGGCGCTCGGCGCCGACGCGGTCCTCGTCGGCCGCCCCTACGCCTTTGCTCTCGCGGTCGGTGGTCGACGGGGCGTCGAAGCGGTGATCCGCCAATTGCTCGCCGAGACCGACATCACGCTCGCGCTGATCGGCGGCCGCGCCGCACGCGAGCTCGACCCGTCGTTCCTCGCCTGATCGAGCGGGGGGTACCAGTGAGCGCCGGTCGCTTGGTCCTCGTCACTGGTGCGTCTTCGGGAATCGGCGAGGCGTGCGCCGTGCGGCTCTCCAGGTCCGGATGGCAGGTGCTCGCTGGCGTGCGCACGTCGGCGGACGGTGCGCGCTTGTCGGACGAGGGTGCCGGGCGGATCGAACCGGTCGAGCTCGACGTCACCGAACCCGCGTCGATCGCCAGGCTCACCGAACGGCTCGGCGAGGGTGCGCTCGCCGGTCTGATCAACAACGCCGGGACCGCGGTGTCCCTGCCCGTCGAGCTCCTGCCCCTCGACGAGTTGCGCCGACAGCTCGAGGTCAACCTGGTCGGCCACGTCGCGGTCATGCAGGCGGTGCTCCGCAATCTCCGTCGTGTGCACGGCCGGATCGTGAACGTCGGTTCGATCGCCGGGCGCAGCGCGCTGCCGTTTCTCGGCGCCTACGCGGCATCGAAGCACGCGCTCGAGGCGGTGACGGACGCGCTGCGTATCGAGTTGCACCCGTTCGGGATCGAGGTGGTGATCGTCGAGCCGGGCACGATCGCGACGCCGATCTGGCGTAAAGGCGCCGAGGCGTTCGAGCGCATCCTGCCCGGACTCTCCCCAGAGGTGACCGCCCTCTACCGCGAGCGGATGACTGCCTTTCGCAAGCAGGCGGCGGCGGCGGGTCGGCGCGGCGAGCCGGCTGATGAGGTGGCGAAGGCCGTCGAGCGGGCGCTGACGGCGCAACACCCGAGAACGCGGTATCTCGTTGGCCGCGACGCCAGGAGGCGCGCGATCGTCGAACGCTTACCGGACCGTCTGCGCGACCGCATCTACGAACGCGCGCTGTTTCGTCCGTGATACTCCACGTCGAAGAGTGGGGCGACGTCGAATCGCCGCCGGTCATCTGCCTCCATGGTGTGACCGCCCACGGCGGACATTTCGCTCGGCTGGCGACGCGTCTCCCGCACTTTCGGGTTCTCGCTCCCGATCTGCGTGGTCACGGCCGTTCGAGCTCGGACCCGCCCTGGGGAATCCGGACCCATCTCGACGACGTCCTCGTGACGATGGACTCGATTGGCATCGAAAGCGCAGTGTGGGTCGGCCACAGCTTCGGAGGTCGCCTGGTGCTCGAGATCGCGGCGCGCGAACCGGAACTTGTCGAACGCATCGTGCTGCTCGATCCTGCAATCCGCATTCGTCCTGATGTTGCGCTCGCTCTCGCCGACGCGGCGCGAGTCGAGCGGGTCTTTCGCAGCCCGGCCGAGGCGGTGCCGCCGCCGTTTCTCGGGCGGCTCTTCTCGACGCCGGCGGAGGTGCTCGAAGAGGAGCGACTTCAGCACCTCGAACCGTTCGGCGACGCGTTTCGCTGGCGCTACTCGCCGAGCGCGGTGGTGTCGATCCTCGGCGAGCTCGCTGCGTGGGGACCGCCTCCTGAGGAGATCCGCCAGGAGGTGCTTCTTGTCCGCCCCTCTCAAGAGAGCGTTGTCGGGCCGCGACAAGTCGAACATCTCCGCCACGTGCTCTCCGAACGCTTGCAGGTCGTCGACGTACCGGGGGGACACGTCGTGCTCTGGGACGCGTTCGCGCAAACGGCCGACGCGATCGCCGATTTTCTCGACGGCGCGTAGTTCACACACAAAACGCGGTCCGCGTCACGCGTTTGACACCAACCGATCGAGTCGCCGAACGGGCCGTAGGATCGACCGCCATGAGCGGGGAGCCACCGAGTTGGAATCGGCGGCGTCCCGGTTCCTCGCACGTCTGGCGCACCCTCGGATATCGGCGCGTCGAAGTTGATGACGAACGGATGGTGGTCGAATGGGACGCCAGCGAGGAGTACTCGTTCCCGGACACCAACGAGAGCGCGATCATCCACGGCGGGATGGTCACGACGCTGCTCGACACGGCGATGGGTGGCGCTTGTTTCATCATGCTCGGTGACGAGGCGCGCTTTTTGACAGCCGACCTGCGCGCCGAGTTCTACCGTCCGGCTCGACCCGGCACCCTGCGCGCCGAGGGACGGGTCATCCGGCGCACCCGCGGGGTCGCGTTCTGCGCCGCCGACGTCGTGGACGCCGACGGCAACCTCGTCGCCAGCGCCCGCTGCACCCAGATCGTGCGCTCGAACGACTCCTAGGTGCGTTGCCCAGGTCGCCGAGACCGGCCCTTCGCCATCCGGCCTTCGGGTTGTGACCGGTAGCCTCGGGCCATGACCGGATCTCGTCTTCTTCCCGTTTTCCCCGCAGTCGGCACTCTCGCCCTGTCGCCCGACCCCGCCGCCGACGTCTACCAGCGGCTATTGCGTGAGCGGATCGTCTTCCTCGGCACCCAGGTCGATCAGAACTCGGCGAATCAGATCTGCGCGCAGTTGCTCCTCCTCGAAGCCGAGGACCCGGGCAAGGACATCTCGCTCTACATCAACACGCCGGGCGGCTCAGTCACCGACGGTCTCGCGATCTACGACACGATGCAGTACGTCGAGTGCGACGTCGCGACGATCTGCCTCGGCCTCGCCGCCTCGATGGGGCAGTTCCTCCTCTGCGCGGGCGCTCCCGGGAAGCGGTTCGCCCTGCCGCACGCACGGATCCTGATGCACCAACCGAGCGGTCAGATGCAGGGGCAGGCGGCCGACATCGCCATCCAAGCGGAGCAGATCGTCTACTTGAAGCGGATGATGGCCGAACGGATCGCGTTCCACACCGGCCAGACGATCGAGCGCATCGAGGCGGACTCCGATCGCGACCGCTGGTTCACTGCCGAGGAGGCGCTCGACTACGGATTCATCGACAAAGTGATCGACCGCTCGGCAGCAAGCATCACCCGGATCCGCTGAGTCTGCGCGCCTAGCGCTTTGCGCGCGGGATGGTCGAGGTCGCGACGCCCAAGTGCGCTGGGTCCTGCCGCCACATCGGCCATGGCGGGCGGATGCCCGGGACCGCGGGGAGCGGGTAGTCGAAGAGGCGACCGGTCGCGGTCACCTGTTGTGGTCCGCCGGCCGCTTCGAAGACGCGCCATCCCGATCCTGGTCCACTCCCCGGCACGAAGGCGACGGCAACCGAGTTCAGCATCGACGCCGTGTTGATCGCGTCGACCTCGCTCGTACCGAACAAGAACGCGCCGGTCGAACCGTCGAGCGGGTACAGCCCGTCCGACGAGCCGACGAGGACGTCGTTCCCCCCCGACCCGGTGAGGTCGACGAGGACCGGGGAGGAGAAGTCGTTCGGACCGCCAAGTGTCTGTGACCAGATCTGCTGTCCGGATCCGTTCCACGCGTAGACCATCGACTCGCTGCCGCTCGGGGTACAGCTGAGGCACCACGATGTATCGACGACCGACGGCGTCGTCTGTCCGGCGAGGACGCCGATCGCGGGCGAGCCGAAGGTCGGTCCGGCGGTCTTCACCGGCCAGCCCGGAACGCGCCGGCCGGTCGCGGCGTAGTACGCGTAGACGCGGTCGGTGCCCGGCTTGTACGGGGGCTTCCAACCAAAGCCCGTTCCGACGACGACGGCCGGCTGGCCCGAGGAGTTGATCACCCCGACGGCTGGCGACGACCAGATCGTCTGCTGTTCGCAGTGTCTCCATTCCGTCTTCGGCCCGCGCTTGGTGATGGTGAAGTCGTAGACGAAGCCGCCATAACAGCCGTGGTCGCCGGACGCGTCGCCTCCGATAAAGATGTCGTCGGCGAGCGGCTTGCCGCGCACGTGGAACAGCGCGGGCGACGACCAGATTGTGTCCTGGGTGTCGATCGGGAATCCAGGTAACAGGTTCCCTTCGGAGTCGAGGGCGTACAGCCGGTGGTCGTACGAGCCGAAGACGATGTCGAGCTGGCCATCGCCGGTGAGATCACCGACTGCCGGAGTGGAGAACACCGAATTGCGGTAGTTGCCCCCCGACGTGCCCGGCCACTCCTCGAACACCGCGCGCGAAAGGAACTTGAACCGAACGGTCCCGTTCGCGTTGAACGCGATGACGCCGCCCTCCTGGTCAGCGATGTAGGTCGAACCGGCTCCGACGATGATCGACGGAGATTGCTTCGGCCCGTCGAGGTACGCAACGGTCGGCGACGATTCGACGGCGGTCGGGACACCGGGCGCGACGTCGACGGGCTCGGGCCAGCCGGGGAGGTTCTTGCCGGTCAGCGCGTTCACAACATAGAGGTAGCCGCTCTCGCTTCCAAAGATGACGGCGCTGACTCCGTCGATCGTCGCAATCGTCGGAGAGCTCAGCGCGATCGGTCCGACGGTGTCGGTCCACGTCGGCGTCGGGAACGACACGGGCGACGACGCGCGGGGACGGGCGCGCGTCGAGGCGGCGACGTTGGGCGCGCCGAGCACAGTCGACGAGCAGGCGATGCTCGTCGCCACGACGAGCACCCCCAGCGACGCGCGCCGACCGCGCACGCGCGTCGCCGCGGCGTTCAGCTGCGGCCCGAGTGGATCAGACCGAGATGAGTCTGGAACGCGACGCCGAGGTGATCGGCGTCCTGATGGAACATCGGCCACGCTGCCGTCGCGAGTGCCGGGGTGAAGCCGACGCGGTAGCCGACGATCTCGCCAACGTGATGGAACTCCTCTGGGCCGCCGCACGCCTCGAAGACATACCACCCTTCGTTCGTGCCGTCATTCTCGACTTGCGAGAACGCCGCCGAGTTGTCGACACGGCATGTGAAATTGATCGCGGAATGCTGGACGGAGTTCGTTGTGCCGAACATGTAGTGACCACTCGATCCGTTGATCGCGTAGAGGCCGTAGGGGGAGCCGACGAGCACATCGTTCCAGGCATCCACTGAGGAGAGCGGGGCGAGGACCGGCGACGAAAAGACCGTTGAGCCGCGAAGCGGCGTCGCCCATAGCATCTGTCCCTTGCCGCTCCAGGCGCTCACGCTGGACGCGTTCGTCGCGAGGCAAGACGGAATCGTCCGCCCGGCGCACGTCCAAGTGCTCTCGACGACGTCCGGCCCGCCGGTCGCGTCGATCTGGCCGATCGCCGGCGCGTTGATCGCCGGACCTGGCGCGGTGACTGGCCAACCGGGGACCGGCTGCCCGTTGCTTGCGTAGAAGGCGAAGACCTTGTTCGTGGCCGACGTGAACGGCTGCTCGTAGTAGCCCGTCCCGACGACGACTGCCGCGCGCCCCGTGCTGTTGATGACGCCGACCGCCGGACTCGACCAGACCGATTGGTCCTCGCAGTGGCGCCACAACAGCGCCACCCTGCCACCCACGTCGTGGTAGGCGCTGATCCATCCGCCGTAGCACCCGTCGAGCCCCGAGGCGTCACCGCCGATGAAGATCGCGTCGCCGTTCGTGCCAGGGAGGTGGTAGAGCGCCGGCGAAGACCAGATCGTGTCGGCGGTATTGACCGGGAAACCGGGCACCAACTTTCCCTTGGGAGTGAGCGCGTAGATCCTGTGGTCCCACGCTCCGAAGACGACGTCTTGTTGCGCGCCACCGGTGAGGCTGCCGATCGCAGGCGAGGAGATCACGCCGGGTGCGGTCCCCGGCGCCTGACCGACGTGGAAAAGCCAGCGGACGCGTCCGCGCAGCGTGAACGCTTCGACCTCACGTTGGGTGTTCGCCACAAAGCGCGAACCCGTACCGACGATGATCGACGGCGGCGCCTTCGGCCCGTTGAGGAATCCGATTGCCGGGCTGCCCTCGATGGCGACGAGGCCCCCGCCGGGATCCTTCATTCGCTTCGGCCAACCGGGCAGTTCAGCTCCGGTGGCGGCGTTGATCACGTGGACATAACCCTGTTCGTCGCCGACGGCGAGGATCGTCGTACCGTCGTAGGTGGCGACCGAAGGCGAACTCTGTGCGATCGACCCAGGGATGCACGTCGACCAGGAGGCCGAGGGGAACGTGACGCCGGGAGCGACAGGAACCTCGCAGGACCTGCCGCGCGGCTGCGGCGTCGCGGAGGCCGTGACCGGCGCGACGAGCGCCACGCTCGCCAAAAGGAGGGCGGCAGCTGCGCCGCCCGCCGACCGACGGTGTCTGGTCACGCTACGTAGTGTAACCATCACTCTGAGTGGTCGTCAGAGGCGTGAGCCATACGGCTCCCTACGGCACGGCGTCGCCTGAAGTGGAGGTACGGCTTCGTGCTCTTCCCCTACGCTTGTGGCACTCGATCGCCGCCTTGCGAGGACAGGACCCACCGGAACATGGCTCGGAAGAACCGTTCGCTCGCAAGGATCGCCTTTGTTAGCCCGCGCTATGGCCCGGGTGTCGTCGGCGGCTCGGAGTCTGTCATCGCAGAGGCGGCGCGAGGGTTCGCGGCCCGCGGCTACGACGTCGAGGTGTTGACGACCTGTGCGCGGTCCCACTTCAGCTGGGCGAACGAGTTCGAGCCCGGCACCTTCGTCGACCGCGGCGTAACGGTCCGGAGGTTCAAGACCGTCACCGGGGCGGGATTCCGCTCGCGCTTCGGCCTCGATCAGCGGGTCCAGCGCGGCGAGCGACTCGATTCCGGCGAGGAAGTCGCGTGGGCGAATGACCGCTTTCGCGTGCCGGAGCTCTACCTGCACCTCTTCGAGCACGCGCGCGGCTACGACGCGATCGTGCTCTCGCCATATCTGTTCTGGTCGACCATCTACGGCGCGGAGGTCGCGCCCGAGCGGTCGGTGATCATGCCGTGTCTGCACGACGAGCCGTACGCCCGCCTCGGCATCGTCAGCGCGACGCTCGCGTCGGCGGCCGGCTTGTGGTTCCTCTCCGAACCCGAGCATCTGCTCGCGCACCGACTCGCTCCCGGATTATCAGCTCGCCACGCGGTTGTCGGCGCGGCCGTCGAGATCCCCGATCACTACGACCCCGCTGGCTTCCGAGAACGGTACGGGGTGGGCTCGCCGTTCATCTTGTTCGCCGGCAGGAGAGAACCCGGCAAGGGTTGGGACTCGATGCTGCGCGCCTTCGCGCGCATCGTCGCGATGGGGGACAGCCCACTTGACCTTGTGACGACGGGAGTCGGGGAACCCGAGATCCCAGAGGGCCTCGCCGATCGCGTGCACGACCTCGGCTACTTGGAGCCTGTCGAACTGGCGAGCGCGTTCGCAGCCGCCGAGGCGCTCGTCCAGCCGAGCCCGAACGAGAGCTTCTCGCGCACGTTGATGGAGGCCTGGCTCGCAGGAACTCCGGTGATCGCGACGGCGGCGGGCGAGGTCGTCACCTGGCACTGCGAGCGCTCTGGTGGCGGCATCACGTACGCGGATGACTTTGAGTTCGCGGAGTGTCTGCGCTTTGTGACCGAAGCGCCAAAAGCGGCCGCCGAGCTAGCGATAAAAGGCCGCGACTACGTCCTCGAGAACTACACCTGGGACAAGGTGCTCGATGAGATGGAGCGGTCGCTCGTCGAGCTCGATCGGTCCCTCAAGCGATGAGAGTCCTCGTCGTCGGGACGCTGCCGCCGCCGGGTGGCGACGCGGCCCGAGCGCTGGCGGACGCCGCGAACCTGTTGCGCGACGAGGGAAACGACGTCGAACTGTTTTCGCCGGACTTCCGCAGCGCCGCGCACCGTCATGCACGACTCGACGGTCCGTTGCTCGCCGCGTGGCTGGGCTACCTCGCGCCGCGCTTTGACGCCGTACTGCTGCGATTCGAGCCGGGATTCCCCCTCCGTCCCCACGCGAGCCGCGCGATGCGCGCTGCGACGCTGTTCTCGCTTGGAGAGGCGTTGCAGCGTTACAACGACGTCACGATCCGCTTCGATGGCGGACCGTCGATCCCGCGCGGGCTCGGCGGTCGCGCGATGGGCAAGGTCTGGCAAGCGACGACGCGGATCGTCGTCGCCTCGGAGGACAAACGCACCGAGCTCATCGCAGCCTCGGGCCTCGATGCTGACGCCGTCACGGTGTCCAAGGTGCGGCCCCTGCCGCGACGCCTAGCCAAGCAAGGTTGGGCACTCGCCGAGGGTGACGAGCTGCGGGCGGGGGTATCGGCGTTGGTCCGTGAGCGCGCAGAGCAGACCCGCGCCGCCGACCGGGCGCTCAGCGGTTTCGTCGCCGGCCCCGAGGCCGTGTCGCGTTCGCCGCTGGCGGGTGACGTTCCGTCCTGGACGGTGGCGGCGCTGTTTCATGAGCTCGCGTCGGCGGCGCGCGTCGTCGGTCGGCGTCTGCTCGCATCGGGCTCGTGAGCTGGACAGACGAGGGTTCGGACGACATCGTCGAAGGGGGCGCTCGGAGAAAGGCCAACTAGGATTTCGACCCGCGTCCCCGAACTGATCCGATTCGGAAAGAGTTGGAGCCTCGATGCGCCCATGCCGCCCGCGGCGAGCGTCGCGCGGCGAGTTGGCGCAGAAAAGACGCGTGGCGAAATCCGACTGAGGTGCAGATCATCATGGGGATAGCGAGCGGTACCGGGGCGACGGTCGCCGAACGCCGCGCGAAACGCGGCCTTCAGACCGCGAGCTCGGTCGACCTGCCGGCGCGCGTCGTCTCCTCCAGGATCAACCTGCGGACTCGGCTCCAGGATCTCTGGGGCGCGCGCGAGCTGTTTGTCTTCCTCGTCCGCAAAGACCTGAAGGTGAAGTACAAGAACAGCTTCCTCGGGTTCTTGTGGTCGATGGTGAACCCGGCCGTCGTTCTCGGCGTCTACTACGTCGTCTTCCGCTACGTCTTGAAATCGGGTATCCCCGACTTCGCCCTCTATCTGTTCTCAGGATTGATCGTCTGGAACCTGTTCCAGACGGCGCTGATGGGCGCGACCGGGGTGATCGTCGCTAACGCCGGGATCGTGAAGAAAGTCGCGTTCCCACGAGAGATCCTTCCGCTCGCACAGGTCGGCACCGCGACGGTTTTCTTCTTCTTCCAGGCGATCGTCTTGATCGCCTTCCTGCTCGGATTCCAGTACGCGCCGTCCTGGTCGTTCTTGCCGATATTGCTGTGGGCGCTCGTCGATCTGATCGTCATCGCCTCTGCGCTGGCGGTTTTCCTGTCGGCGGTGAACGTGTACTTCCGGGATATCGAGCACCTGATCGGCGTCATCTTGCAGGCCTGGTTCTGGGTGATACCGATCATCTACAGCTACAACCTCGTCTACGACCTGTTCCGGGATCATCACCTGCAGGTGTTTACGGACTTGTACCTCATCGACCCGGTCGTCCCGATCATCTTGGCCTTCCAACGTGCGCTTTACGGCAGGGTGACGGTTCCGATCGGGACGGGCAATCACTACGTGCTCACCACCGAGCTCGCGAACTACCCGGAGCACTTCTTCGTCGAGATCCTCGCCGTCATGCTCGTCGTCGGCATCGTCGCGTTCTTCGGCGCGATGCTCGTTTTCGCCCGTATCGAGGGCAACTTCGCCCAGGAACTGTGACCCAGAGATGAGCTACGCCGTCGAGATCCAAAACCTCTCGAAGAGATTCCGCTTGTATCAGGAGAAGTATTCGTCGCTGAAAGAGCGCGTGGTCCACGCGGGCCACATCCCCTACGATGATTTCTGGGCACTGAAAGATGTCGAGGCTTCGTTCGAGGCGGGGCAGACGGTCGGGATGCTGGGGCGCAACGGTTCCGGAAAGTCGACGCTGCTCAAATGCATCGCCGGTATCTTGCAACCGTCATCGGGCCAGGTCGTCGTGCGCGGCAAGGTCGCCGCGATGCTCGAGCTCGGAGCAGGCTTCTCCCACGATTTGTCTGGTCGAGACAATGTCTATTTGAACGGGACGTTGCTCGGAATGTCCCGAAAGGAGATTCGTCGGCGCTTCGACGAAATCGTCGCGTTCGCGGAGCTAGAGCAGTTCATCGATAATCAGGTGAAGTACTACTCGTCGGGCATGATCGTGCGGCTCGGGTTCGCCGTCGCGATCAGCATGGAGCCCGACGTGCTCCTCGTCGACGAAGTCCTGGCGGTCGGTGACGAACGCTTCCAGCAGAAGTGTTTGGAACGTGTCGGGCAGCTGCAACAAGAGGGGCGCACGATCGTCGTCGTGTCACACGCTCCCGACATGATGCGCGAGCTGTGCGACGTGATCTTGGTCCTCGACCACGGCAACGTCGTTGCGTTCGGCAAGCCGGGTGAGGCGATCCGCGCTTTCAGGGAAGGGTTGCTCGAAACTCCCGGTCTCGCCGGAGCAGAGGCCGGCGCGGCGGCCAATCTCCGCCAGGTCGAGATCACCGGGGCGTCGGTCGACTACCAAGGTGCCGGGGAGCGACCCTACGCGATCACGGGCGAACCCCTCACCGTGCACGTCGACTACCTCGTACGTTCGGCCGTCGATGCCGCGCAGTTCGAGATCGAAATCTTCTCGGACGCGAGCGGACGGATCTACCTCAACCGGACCGGAGCCGAGGATTCCATGACGCTCGCGCCGGGCGCGGGCTCGGTGTCGTTCCGCTTCGACGCGATGCCGCTTTTGGATGGGCGGTACACCGTCAATTTCTCGCTGCGCAACGCCGGCGGCGTCGTCCTTGCCATCGCCGAACCGGCGTGTGCCTTCGAAGTGATGAACCCGGGTCGGTCGCTCGGTGTCGTCGACCTGCCGATGCGAGTCGAGCTCACGGCGCCCGGGGAGATGCGCAGCCGTCCCGCGATCTGAGCTTTGTACGACACCGACGCGTTGAGCGAGCAGATCGTCGCCGAGTCCCGCCGCGACGTCGACTCACTCGACGCTGAGGGTCGCTGGAGCGCGGAGGACGACAACGTTCTCGAAAAACGGTTCGCGCGCGCGACGTACGACGCGCTGCGGGCACCACGGATCGCTGAACGCTCGGTCCGGCTCCGCAAAATTGCACGGCGCACAATCCCGCGTCCGCTGCGGCCGAAGCTGCGCAGAGCGCTCGCACGGATTGAGCGGGTCTATGAAGCCATTCGCGATCGTCGGGAACAGAAGTGAAGGTCGTGGTACCCCAGGTTCAGCGTCCAGCGCGCATCGATCAGATCATCCCGGCGATCGTCGAGCACGACGCGGTGAGCAATCACACCTTCGCCGCGCAGCGGTTGTTGCGGGAACTGGGCTTCGAGTCGGAGATCTACGCGCTGATCATCGGGCCGGGTTGCGAAGGACGCGTCCGTCCACTGCGTGAGATCGCGAAGCACCGGGACGGGTCGCAGTGGATCCTGTACCAGTGCTCGATCGGCAGTCCCGCGGCTGACGCGGTCGCCAACCACCCGGGGCGCAAGCTCCTCGACTACCACAACATCGTGCCCGAGGACCTCGTCGAGAAGTGGCTGCCCCCGCTCGCCGAAGAGTCCCGACTGGGACGGCGGCAACTGGCGACGCTCGCGCCGATGGTCTCGGTGGCGTTTGCGGATTCGGCGTTCAACGCCGCCGAGCTCGACGCGTTCGGTTATCCGAGCCCAAAGGTCGTGCCGGTCCTCGTCGAGTCGGGCAACCTTCTCGCGCCGCCTGATGAGCGCGCCCTTGAGCGGTTCCGGGCCCAAAAGCACGACGGCGGCACGGATTGGCTGTTCGTCGGCCAGATCGGGCCGCACAAGGCCCAGCACGACGTGATCAAAGCGTTCGCCATCTATCGGCGCGTGTACGACGCGAAAGCCCGCTTGCACATCGTCGGACGCGAGATGGGCACCATCTACGTCGACGCACTGCGCCGCTTCGTTGCATCAATCGGGCTTACCGACGTCGTCGATTTTCCCGGCTCGGTTCCTGTCGGCATGCTCGCCGCGTACTACGAGACGGCCGACGCCTTCGTGTGCCTGTCGAACCATGAAGGTTTCTGTGCACCGATCGTCGAGGCGATGGCGAGGGGGACATCCGTCGTCGCCTACGCGGCGGCGGCCGTTCCGGAAACCCTCGGTGACGCCGGCGTCCTGCTCACAGAGAAGTCGCCGGCACTCGTCGCGTCGGTCGTCCACCGCCTGCTGAACGACGAAAAGACGCGCGCGACGTTCCTCGCCCGTGGGCGAGAGCGGGCGAAGCGGTATGGGCCCGAACGCGCCGAACGCGCTTTTCGCGAGTTGATCGAGTCAGCACTGAAAGCCGCGAGCGACCACAGGGCGGTGCCAGCCAGCTAACTCGCTTCACGTCTGGCGCTCGGTACGCTTCGGCGTGTCGACGGCCAATCCTCGGCGACGCATCACGCAAACTCGCTGGTGGCACCCACTGCGACTCGTCGTCGGTCTGGCGCTCGGCGCGCTCGCGCTGTGGGCGCTGAACGGCCGGCGAAGCGAGCTCGTCGATGCGTCAGGAGAACTCGCCCGACTCGTCGTCCCGTGGCTCCTGCTCGCGATCGCGTCCGAGATCGCATCGTTTGTCTGCTTTGCTGAGCTGCAACGCCGCCTGCTCAACGCCGGCGGGGTGCGCACGCCGTTGCCGTTCATGACCTTCGTCAGCCTCGCCGCCGGCGCGATCGCGAACTCGCTGCCGGCGGGCCCGGCGTTCGCCAGCGTGTACGCCTTCGGCGTCTATCGCCGGCGCGGCGCGAACGACACCCTCGCCGCGTGGACGCTGCTCGCGACGTTTGCCTGCGCGGGCGCGGGACTCGGTCTGATCGCGACCGCGGGGGTAATCCTCGCGACCCAGGAGAGCGCGTCGTACGACCTGATCGGCGTGATCCTCGGTGTGTTCGCGCTCTCGATCGCGGTCGACGCGATCGTCTTTCAGCGGCGCTGGCTCGAAAACGTCGCCATCTGGATGTTGGACGTGCTCCGCCGCGTCATCGGCCGGCCGCGCCGGACATCGGCGGCGGTTGTCCAGGGGTGGTTGCGACGGCTCGAAGACGTGCATCTCACGCGGCGCGATCTCTTCGTGGCGCTCGCTGCGGCGTTCGGGAATTGGGCATTCGACTGCGGCTGCCTGGCGTGCGGGTTCGTGGCGACGGGCGGCTCGGTGCCCTGGCGCGGGCTGCTCCTCGCCTACGGGGCCGGACAGCTGGCGGCGAACCTGCCGATCACCCCGGGCGGACTGGGCGTGGTCGAGGGCAGCCTCACCGTCGCCCTCGTCGCGTTCGGCGGAGCGGAATTGTCAACGGTCGCTGCGGTGCTCGTCTACCGGATCGTCAGTTTCTGGGGGTTCTTGCCGGTGGGCTGGCTGTCGTGGGCCGGCCTCGCCTTGGACCGTCGGCGTCGGGCACGCGCAGCTGCGGTCGCAGTCGAACATCACGGCGCGCCACCAATCGGAGAGTCGTTTCGCGAAGTTGCCGGAGGAGAGAGGAAGATGACCTCATGAGGCGACGACACGCGCTTTCAAAGGGCGGGATGCGCCGCGTGCTCGTCGGTGCAGTGCTGCTCGTCGCGGTGGGCGCGGCGGGGTGCACCTCGGCTCGCAACGCCCTCGGCCCGAGCGAGAGCCCCTGTTTCCGGGCGATTCCGCTCGCGCGCGCCGCAGTGAACGACAAAGGCAAGTTCTCCGGCGTGCGCTACGTGACCGCGCGCGACTTCAACGCGGCAATCAGACAAGCGAAGGTGGCCGCGCACGGGAGGGTCAATCTTCCCGTCGCGCTTGTCGAGGTGAAGGGGCCGATCTGCGCCGTCGCGTACCGGGGTACTTATGACCCGAACCGTGTCGCGCACGGCTGGTCGCCGACGGGAAAGAGCGGGACGCTCGCGATCGTCGTCGTGCGGCTGCAAAAACCGGACGTCGTGGCGACCGTCATCCTGCGCCGGTCGCCGCTGCGGCTCGCGAAGGAATTCCCGCCGCTCATCTGAGCTCGGGGCCGGATCGCGGCTTCGCGGCGCGCCGCCCGGCTGCTCCTAGATTGCGAGCGTGGCCACGGGAACCGACCGGCTCGAGCGGTTGACGAACCTCGTGCTCGCGCTGCTGCAGACGAGTCGGCCGCTGTCGCTGCGCGAGATCGGTGGGCAGGTGGCGGGCTACCCCGCCCAGGCGAGTGCGATCCGCCAGGCCTTCGAGCGCGATAAGCGCACGCTGCGGGACAGCGGCATCCCGATCACCGTCGAACGGGTCGGCGGCGACGAGCAGTTCGGCTATCGGATCCGTCCCGAGGACTACTACCTGCCCGAACTCGACTTGACCGAGGACGAGCGCTCGACGCTCGTTCTCGCGTTGGTCGCGGTCCGCGTCGACGGGGGGATGGGTGCTGACGTCGTGCAGAAACTCGGCGCGCCAGGATCGGACGCGGTTGCGCCGCTCGCCGTACTGCCGGCTTCCCCGGCGCTGGCACCGTTGCAACAGGCGGTCCGTGACCGCGCCGTCGTCACCTTTTCGTTCCGGGGACGCAAGCGGCGCGTCGAGGGTTACGGGCTCGTCTTCCGCAACGGGCGGTGGTATTTCGTCGGACGGGACCTCGAGATCGAAGGACCCGCCGGCCGACGGAGTTTCCGCGTCGATCGGATCGAGAGCCTGCCGAACCTCGGGCCGTCAGGCGAGTACGAGGTGCCGGGCGACATCGACCTTGCCGACGAGACCGACTTTTCGCCGTTTCGCGGCGAGGGGGCGCACGATGCCGTTCTGCGAGCGCTCGTCTTGGTCGACGCCCGTGAGGTGCCAGCCGTCGTCGGAACTCTCGGTGAGGCGGCGATCCGCTCGCGTTTCGACGACGGCTCGGCCACCGTCGAGGTACCGATCGACGATGAGGAGACATTTGATCGCTGGGTGATCGGCCTCGGCGACGGCGTCGAGATCCTCGAGCCGTCGGACGTGCGTTCACGGGTGATCGACCGGCTGCGCGAACTCGTCGGCGAGTTCTCGCGGAGATGAGCGCGGAGACGATAGACGTGCTCGACGCCGGGACCCGACTGCGACGCCTCCTCGGCGTCCTCGCCTACCTCGCCGAGGTCGGCGAAGCCGATCTCGGCGAGCTCGCCAAGCGATTCTCTGTCGACGAGCGCGTGCTGATCGCCGAACTGGAGCTCGCCGCGTGCTGCGGGTTGCCGCCCTACACGCCGGACGCGTTGTTGGAGCTGATCGTCGACGGAGAGCGCGTCCGTGTCCATGGTCTCGAAGCACTCGGGCGTCCCCCGCGCCTCACCGCCGAAGAGGGTTTCGCCCTCGCCGCAGCCGTGCGGGCAATGTTGTCGATGCCCGGCGTCGACGCGCAGGGACCGCTCGCCAGTGCGCTCGGGAAGCTCGAAGCCGTCCTCGGGTCAGAGACCGTTGCCGTCGAAATCGACGCTCCCGAGCGCCTCGCCGAGGTGCGGGCCGCGGCGGTGGCGGGCGAGGCGATCGAGATCGAATATCTCGGCGCGAAGCGCGGCGACGAGTCGGTCCGCCGTGTCGAGCCGTACGCGGTCGTGGCGCGTGAGGGCCGCTTCTACCTTGACGCCTACTCGAGCGAGGTCGGCGACTGGCGGCGGTTCCAGGTGGCCCGCATCCGCCGCGTCCGACGGCTCGGCGAACCGGTCGCGCCACGCAGCCTGCCCGCCGAGTTCTCGAGCGCCCGGGCGTTCGTCGGGCGCTCGGCGACGAGGGTGCGCGTCGCGATCGACCAGTCGAGTTCGGTCGTCCTCGACCGCTTCGCCTCAGGACCGATCGAACATCGAGACGACGGACGGGTCGTCGTGCCGATCGACGTCGCTGACCGGTACTTCCTCGGGCGCCTGCTCCTCGGCCTCGGTGAGCGAGCCCAGGTGCTCGATCCCCCAGAGTTCGCCGATGCCGGCCGCGAGGTTGCCCGGCGCGCGCTGGCACGCTACGGCGTGACCGCCTGACGCTCGCCGAGCGAGCGCCGTCGCGATCAGAGAACGGCCTTCGCCGCCCGGTCGCGGTGGCGGTAGGTGAGAAGGCGAGGCCGATTCGTACCGTCACAGCGTGCTGCGGCTGCGAAGCCTCCATCGTTCGAACGGCGCGTACTACCTGATGACAACGCTGGCCGGCGGAGCGGACCCGCACGGTCTCGTCGAAGCCGACGGGCGCTGGAAAGGATCGCTCGCCGAAGGCCTTGCGATCGGTCACGCCATCGTCGATCGGCCGAGTCTCGCCGCCGCGTTGCGAGGACTCGACCCGACGCGCCGACAACCGCTCGATGCGCGCCACGGACGGGTGTCTGTCTCCGCCATCGACTGTGTCTTCGCCGCAGCGAAGATTCAAAATGATATATAATCGTCGGTGCGCAGAATCGCTGTCTACGCCAGAGTCTCAGTTGACCTGGATGAAAAGGCGCCTTCACCGGACCGGCAAGTCGAGGATTGCACCCGTCTGGTCGAGGGAAGGGGCGACGCAGTCGCGGGTGTCTTCGTCGATAGGAACCTTTCCGCCTACAAGTTGCCGCCCCTCGAACGACCACAGCTACGAACCATCCTCGATGGCATCCGCGCTGGCCTATACGACGGACTGTGTGTGTGGAAGCTGGATCGCCTCATTCGTCGCTACACGGACTACGGACCGATCCTGACCCTGTTTCGGGACCGCAAAGCCACCCTCTTGTCTTGTAATGACTCTGTAGACACTTCGACCCCTATGGGTCAATCCATTGTCGGCGTCCTAATCGGCGCCGCCGAGACAGAGGCTCAAAACACGTCCCTTCGTGTGACCCGAGCGATGAAGGAGATCGTCGAAGAGGGTCGGCCTCACCCTGGGGGTCGCCGCCACTTCGGTTATGCACGACCAGCAGGAGAAGGAACGTGGATCATCATTCCCGAAGAGGCGGCAATCGCACACGAGGTCAGGATCCGCTTACTGAGCGGCGAAACTCTGTATTCAGTTGCTCAAGACCTCAATAGGCGTGAGATTTGGACCTCTGCCGGTAAGCATTGGGCAAATTCCTCACTCCGCAAATGGATCATGTCGCCCGGCCTTGCTGGCCTCCGCACTCATCGCATCTCACCCGAAGGTGAAGAGCGAGAAGTCAAACAGGGGAACTGGGAACCAATCTTCACACTGCAGCAGCACAACGAAATCACTGAGTGTTTGCGTGCACGCAGCCGTCCTAATCCATCAGCACGAGCTCAGAAGCATCTCCTTACGGGCGTTCTCCGATGCGGTCTGTGTCATGAGCGCATGTCAGTTGGAGGTACGCAGAAATCGGATGGCACGAAATACCATCTCTACAAGTGCCAACCACAACCTGGCCGCCAGAATTGTGGACGTGTGGCTATAGGGAGAATTTCGCTCGAACGCTATGTCGTCGACCAAGCACTTTCGTTTCTCTCGACAGCGAAGCTGCGCCCGTTTGAGGGCAGTGCTGACTTGGTAGAACTGCGACGCCTGATCGACAAGGACGATGCAGCGCTGCTTCAACTGAACCGCAAACGATTCTTGCTGCGAACCATGACCGATGACGAGTACGAGCCGATTCATGAGGAATTGCGAACTCGCCTCGAAAAGAACAAGGGGTCGTTGTCCGCGATGGAGCGAGAACAAGAATTGCGAATATCCGCACTGACCCCTGGTAATCGTCGTGCGCTCGAATTGTGGTGGGACTCCGCAACCTTGCTAGAGCGTCGAGCATTCATTGGACAGACGTTCAACGAGATACGAATCAACCCTGCACCCAAGAGTGCTGTAGGGAAACGACGTGGCTTCAACCGAATCGACTTCTCCCGAGTTGAGTTGCGCTTCAACTTCACCCTCTACATGCGTGCCGCCGAGGAATTCGAAGCCAATGCAACACCCGAGGAAATGCTGCCGAAGAGACCTACCAGCGACTCAACGACGAATCCCTAGAGCTGATTCAGATTTCCCGCCCGAGGTAGAAAACCTAGTTACCACCTCGCGATGGCGCAGAGGATGATCCAGGGGCTACTACGAGAGCGTTGGCATCAATGTCGGTCTTCGACCGGAACAAGACGCCAACTTTGCTTGCCACCAGTTCTTGTCGGACTCAGCGCAACACGCACCTTGCCGATTGATATTGCAAAGACACGATCGCGTAGTCTGCTGACTTTCATTCCTACGCTTATCGAACTGGTCATCCATGGAAGACTTCCCGTCTCCACAACCAGGCCGGCAAGATCACGTGCCAGCACCCACGCTTCACCATGGCTTCGCCACCACGCCTCGATGAATTCGGCATCATTCTCTTCTTCCTCGTCTACTGCAACATTCTTGGTCTCGTCCATATTCGCGAGGAAGGCTGTGCCTCCAGCAGCAGAAAGAATCCCTCCCATCACCGCTGACCAAGATTCATAAGAGGCCAAGACACGCTCACCTTGCGGTCGGCCTTTCGCTTGCCAATTGCGAACAAGTGTCAATGCAGCCCAGACAAGTTCACCGCGATGCTCTTTCGCCCATGATTCAAGGTCCGGATGCTTGAAGCCTGTTCGCTTCGTCGGGTCAGGTTCATCTGTGACGAGATGTATGCGTACCAGACGACGGGCAATCTCCGGTTTAGTCTTTGGGTTGTTGCCCGTTGCCATCCAGATATTTCGCACCTCAAAACGGCCCATTTTCGATGCGCCCAATATCCGGTCTGCCCAGTAGGGAGCGGTAAGAACAGCGGCAAGTGCCGATCCTTCCAAGGACGTGACATTGTCGATGAAGATGAAAGTACGAGCACCAGTAAATTGTGCAACGATTCGCTTCCGTATTTCATCATCGGTGGCGGCAGGCGTTGTGTCCACTTGCTCCACGACTGATGCCATGACTTTCGCCAGCAAGGATGCACCAGTTCCGGGAACCGGCTTTTCTATGAGGTGCAGTGGAGTAATGCCCTTGATCATGTCCCGGACGAAAGGAAGTAGGAATAGAGCTAGAGCATGCGCCCGATCTACAGGTTTGACAAACGGGAAGTCGACGAGCAGTTCGTCGCTGATGAATGACCATGCGTGCCAGACATCGGTATCACTGGGTTTGTCAGGAACTGGTGGAATCTCAAGACCATCTGCTGGCACATAGAAGGTACGACTTCCTTTGTGGTAACCAGGCTCAGTCTGCAGACTCCCATCCGGCCCGAAGATAGGTACTTCGACAATCCGGTCCAGTATCGGCACGGGTGGCTCCGAGTTAGCCAGCATGTCCTTTGCGACATCTACTGGGGGATACCCGAGTTTCTTTTCCTCGTCCTTTTGCGTGATCCTGTAGCAATGCGCGGCACGTGCAACCTCGAAGCGCATCAGATCGACAGTTAACGGTTGTGCAACGAGATCTCCACTGATGGTCCGTATTAAGCGGATCACGTCTCCACCGTGTCGGTAGATAGCCTCACGCGGGCTTTTCAATGCAAAAGCCGCCCACAGCTGATCAGTTACAAAAGGAATGTTCTTATCTCCAACGTTGATCCACGGGGGCTCAGGCATCGGTGGGCCTCGCTAATCCTGAAGGCCAATCCGGTACTGGATCCGGCTCTACGTTGTCGTCCTCATAGACACGTTGAACTTTCTCAAGTGCCGTCTCCCACGTATAGAAGTCATCTAGAGGCTGTTCGCATTTCTCCCAAGTACGGTGAATCTCTTTGATGGCGTATTGCACGCCCCAACCGTTCTTCTTCATCGCATACGCGTAATCGTTGAAGAACTGGTCACGGTAACCGCTTCTTGGCCCGGTGACACGAGCAAGGTTGTAGTCATAGGACGGGTGACCAGTGACGGTCGATAAGGCGCCGCCTTTTGCCTGTATGAGCATTTCTGCCAGCAGATCTGGTATTGGAACCGGTGAGACTCCTTCATTGATCCATCGATAACGATTTGCACTGCGATGAATGCTGGGAGGAAGGACGCAATATCCAGTCCTGCACTTGATATCCACAAGTTCTGTGAAGCGGTTCTTGCTCTGGATATCGTGCCCATTCGCGAGGAAGAAAATGTGCGAGCCGCCACCACCGGTACGAGACTTGAGGGTCAGCGGAAGATCGTCATTACTTCTACTGGCATACCAATTGAGGAAGTTCATTTCGCCATCGTCGGCTTCGCAGTCGATAACGCAAAGTCCACTGGGGCCGGTTGCTACGGCGATGTTCGCCTCGGGTTCCTGTGTCCACCACGCTGCGATGACAAGCGGATCGTTCGATGCGCTCTTCTCACCGTTTGGTGCAAGTCGCGCAAGTGGATGCTTTCCAGCGTTCTTGCAGTTGAGCTCACGACATGAACAGTGACGATCTTTGATGTAGTGACACGGAAAGACGTACCACCCATAACGCTGTGCATAGTAAATCGCCCATTGCGCATTAATGCTTAAGTCAGTTGGCGAAGGCGTCGTCGTCATCGCGGCGCCGCCAAGGGTCCTGGTAAATTGATCGCTGCGTGACCAACCGTATTGGCGCCCCGCTCCGGTAGTTCTTTGAGCTATCGGGGTGGGGCGCTCCTCACTTGACATCACCGTATGGAGAGGTGCGAGGGAAATATTTCGCCGCGAGCGCTTTTTTCGTGAAGAGCTTTTCCTCGGGCAACTGGAAATAGTCCACGAGGCGCTTACGCAACTCGGGTGGTGGCGGAACCCTACCCTTGCTCACGTTGATGAGATGGCTGTACTTGACGCCAAGCCGTTTGCTAAGCCATTTCATCGAACGGCCTTCAGCACCAAGCAGCTCTAGGAATGGTTGGGTACCGAGATGGCGTCCGAGTTTGGTAGTGGTGTCCATATGCGTCTCCTTAGAGAATCCTCAGAGGGATCCGTTTTCTTCTAAAGAGAGCGGCGGTACTCCACCCGTTATGTGGTTGGTCCACACCACCCCGACTTGTCGTCGCTGCTTTACGTCGGAGCTCTCAAGTTGCCTTGCGTGACCAATCGCTTCGAGAGCCCAGGACCAACGAGTTGGATTATATCAATTCACGAACTTATTCGTCATCGCCGCTGCCTTATCTTGAAGGAACACCCACGCAACTTTCGTCGCTGGCGTCGACGCTGGGTCTAAATCGTCATTTGCGCTGTTAGATCATCCTTCTGGTGTGTTCTAGCCCTAGATCAGGTCAGATTTACCCGGAACGACGAAAACCACGTCCAAGAGAAGCCGGGATACCTCACCTCGGTGTAGGTAGCAACGACACCTTCACCGAGGTGAGGGAGCCAACTCACGTGCGCTTTGTTGTCTCACCGCCAGTTCCCTTTTGGCGATATCCCGGAAGCCCCCCGTAGGAGAAGGAGGTCTTGACCACCCGGGGGGCAGACCGGCCTTTCACGTAGGCGGCAATGGAGGTGGCGCCGGGATCGGTTGCTGTGATGCCCGAGCACGCCTTTGCTCTATAGCGGAAAGCTCTTCCCACAGCATCATTCCGAGGTTGTGTCGTTGCGAATCGGTCAACGGCATCGCTGACATCGCCATGTCGTAAGAGCAGAGCATCGCCTTTGGCGTGATCACTTGCGTATCAGCTTGGACGTTGTATGCCAGTTGGCAAGCACGCAGGAAACGCTCGTACCAACACGCCAGCATTTTGCCGGTGTGATGAACGGCCTCGAACGAATCGGCAAACGTGCTGCCTGATCGCACAACACCGATCTCGTCCAACAGTTTCGATAATTGGTCGGACTCGGACCCGGGCTCTTGAGTTTTCCTTACTGCCGTAGGTCGTGCAGCCATCACAAACTGGTTCTTGCGGCGTGCACTTGTGATTGGTATCGCTTCGAAGGCCTGAGTCATGGCTTATGCGTGTCCGTCTTGCCCATAGCCCTTCGCCGCTTCCCAAGATTCCGCTTCACGAGAAGATGGCGTCGTCTTCGTCGTCGGCGTGACGCTTTGATGATCGGCCTTTCGGCTGTCGCCGCCTGTGACGGTGTCCCAATCCTTGCGATTGGCTGCTGGGACAATCACACCGGTTGCGACCGAACCGGTCCTTGTCTTGTCAGCACTCGGCGCAGGTTTGGGCTTGATGGATCCCGTGTTGCGTGACGCAATGTCGCTATCAGAACGAGTGACCTTTACGCCGGATCCCGTGGTGTTGCTGGGCTTCGTGACCTTGATCCCGGTAGGAGTGCGTGGCATCAGCGGTGCGTCCCGATCGACACGGTGTTGCGCTGTTGGATGTCACGCATCGCTGACACCTCGTCAAGCTGACGCTTGCGTTGTGCCGCAGCAAACGTCGAACTTGGACTTGATGGCCGGCTGAGTTGCACACGGGTTGCGACAGCGGTTGCCCGGGCGTGTGAAACGCCGCTGGCACGTGAGGCCGACTTCACGGTCCGACGCCAACTGGGGGGATATGCAACCTCGGGTTCGGGTTGGGATGCCTGTGGTGTAGTCGTTGCCACCCGCAGCAATGCAGCCGCGAGGATTTCGTTTGCGATCTTCATGTTGACCTCCTTAGTTGTAAGCAAATATCAATTATACGTTTTGACCCTTAATTGGTAGTAGGGAGGCTGCTACTTCCTCTCAAGTGGTATCAGTAGTAGTCCTCTTCTTCCTCTTCTTCCTCTTCTTCCTCTTCACTAAGTAGGACCACCGGTTCATTAAGTGGAAAGCTCGGTACGGAAGCACCGTTATCGAAGGAAGGACCAAGGTATAAAATCGCTATGGCGTACTCGGATTTGCCCTGATTCCTTCTACCCGTTGGCTTATATTGAGCATCCCAACGTTCAGTCGTGCGTCCCAGGTACCTCTTCTTCCCCGCTCGAACCTCAGAGCACCATGACGAGGGTTCTTTTGTCAGCCATCGCAAGGGGAGTTCAACCCACTCACCCGGGTGCCGGCGTGCTTCTTCAATGTCTTCATCTGGAACGAGGTCAATACTTATGCCATTGCGAACCGGGGGTAACTCATCAAGCAGGACAAGCACTTCTTTTGCTTCTTCAATGTCTTTCATGAAGCAGCTTCTTCACCATGTCGGCAAGGGCAGTGGGCAACTTCTTTGAACTGAAGTCGTCACCTCTTGCGGTGACTTCCATTTCACCGGGACCGGCCTGAGTGCAGATAATGAACGAGAACCTTTCGTGTCCTGGCCAGTCCTCACGGCTAGAGATACGGATGAAGAGACAGGCTTCGTCGTCGGAAAGGAAACGTAAACGGGTCACTGCATCTGAACGGGAAGAGGGGGAAGTCATGCATCTGCTCCTTCGGTGAAAGGTGGAGCAGACGTGCATCGCCCACTCCACGTAGATGGAGTAGGGCGTTCTTACGTCGCAGGCCCGGTGCTGTCGCCCCTCTGACCGTGTCAACCCTGCGATCGGCTTCGGCTCAAGTATGACGTGGTGGGTGGCGGGGCACAACCCGTTGATGCGTTTGGCGAGCACCGTGGACGGGCAAGCAGAGTCTCCTTCATTGTGGCTCTGAGCTGCCCGGATGCCGTTTGATGACACAACCCCCTCGTATCATTCTCGGCGGATCCTCGACGGGTTTCGCTACCGCCGAGACCAGGAGAGGAACGCAGATGGCGAAGGTTCCGGTGTTCATCAGTTTCGACTACGACCACGATGCGACACTCAAAGAGTTCGTCGTGGGACAAGCCAAGCTCGAAGATTCCCCGTTCGAGATCACCGACCACTCGATCAGGGAAGAGTCAGCCGACTGGAAGGCGAAAGCAAGGACCCGGATCAAACGGGCGAATCAAGTCATCGTCATTTGCGGTAAGCACACCGACACGGCCACGGGGGTCAACGTCGAGATAGGGATTGCCAGAGACGAGAAGAAGCCGTACTTCCTCCTTGCTGGCTACAGCGATGGCGGCAACAAAAAGCCAACCGCAGCGCTCCAGACGGACAAGTTGTACAAGTGGACCTGGGACAACCTCAAAACGCTTATCGCCGGTGGTCGGTAGCGATTTGGATGTAGTGGAAGGTCCGCACGCTGTCAACGCACACGAAAACACGGGTCTTCATTAGTTACGACTACGACCACGACCTCGATCTCAAGAACCTTCTCGTCGGTCAATCGAGGTATGAAGACTCACCGTTCTTCATCGAAGACTGGTCGATCAAGCAGGAAACGACGGGCTGGAAAGCCGACGCACGCAAGCGCATCCAGCGATCTGATGTTGTCATCGCCATCTGCGGTCATCAGACGCACAGAGCCGTGGGAGTGGCAGCAGAAATAGCAATCGCTCGTGAAGAGAACGTGCCGTACTACTTACTGCGGGGTCGCAAAAATGGGACGGTCCGTCGGCCTAGTGGCACGTCCATGTACTGGGACACGATCCACCCGTGGACGTGGGACAAACTACGGGACTTGACTGATCTCAACCCTCGGCCGTGGTGGAAGAAAATATGGTGACTTCCGCTGATCCATCAAACGACGACACCACGACGATCCTGGCGCTGTATCAAACAGTCGTCGAGATGGCGGATCGAGTATCAGCAAGACGAGCTGGCGCAAACACATTTTTCCTCACGCTGAACACGGCCCTGGCTGCTGTCGTAGGTATTGTCAGTTCGGCTCGCAAGCCTCCGCCCCATGGGAACCTCCCAACCTTCGATGCGTTCGGTCTTGTCGTGACGGCGATCTCTGGCATCGTCCTCGCCCTCGTGTGGTGGCTGCTTCTTCGGTACTACCGACGACTCAATGCAGCCAAGTTCGATGTGATCAACAGGTTGGAACTACGGCTACCGGTCCATCCATACACGGAAGAGTGGGCCATCCTGCATCCTGATGAATCGATGCACGACGAGAATCTTGGCAACCCGTCACGTTGGATGAAATTGCACCGCAAGGTCAAACACCGTGAGGCAAGCCTTGTCGAACAGGTGATCCCGTTCGTGTTTATGTTCATCTACCTTGCGCTCGGCCTCAGGGTGCTCGTGCAGTGAACTACCTCGAATCGCTAGCAAAAGAAATCCAGCGTGCCGTCGCTGGTGATGCGCTCCCCGACGACGACACGTCGGGCCTGTTCCTCATGTACGCCGTCGTTCTCCTGGCCCGTGGCGAGGACACCAGCCGTGAGGACGTACACAATGCCTGGGTTGCCTGGATGATCGCCAAGGGTGAACAACACGAATCCATGGTCCCGTTCGCAGAGTTGCCTGCTGCAACGCAAGCGGAGGATTCACCGTTTGTGCTCGCAATCCGCAGCGTCGCCCGAAGATCAAGTTCGCAGGACCGGGAGTGAACCACCTGATTGGAAGGTCGCTGTCGTACGATCAAGTCATGCAGCGTCCGTCCGTCCACCGACCTTCACCACCCTTGACCAGGGAATATCTGGCCTGTGCAGGTCCGGGAGAGCGCCCAGGAGGACACCGCTGACGCCTGAGGGAGAGGATGGGCGTCCGACGAGCTGCGTCGATGCGTTTGTGAGTTGCTCACAGTCCATAGCGGATGGTGTGCTCATCGACCGAGTCAGTCGTCAGGACAAGGAGTTCCACTTCCAGAACTGGGTCGGGAGTCGCCTGGACGATGCAGGACTCCACCACGACCAGAGTGGCAGGAACAGCTATCCCGACTTCACGCTTGTCCACTACCCCGAGGGGTACGAGGTCAAGGGTCTGGCGTGGCCCGGACGTGAGGCAAGTTACGACAGCAACAGCCGGGTTCCGAGCGGGTACCACAATGGAAGGACGGTCTTCTACGTCTTCGGTCGGTATCCGGCCAAGATCGACGAGGAGACGTATCCAGTCGTCGATCTCGTTGTCTGTCACGGCGATTTCCTGAATGCTGACCATGACTACGTCCACAAGAACAAGAGCTTTCGTGGCTTCGGATCGTACGGCGACCTCCTGGTTCGGGATCGGAAGATGTACGTCGCCCCGACTCCGTTTGCTCTCACGGAGGGGACGACAGGCCAGCACACCTTGATCGTTCCGGCTGGCTATGACATCGACGATGCAAGAGTTGACGTTGTCGGGGAGTTGGTGCGAGTCGAAGCGGATGACCTCGTCGTCGGGTACTCCTTCGACCTTGGGAGCAACGTTCTGGAACCTCGCCTCATCCCGAACCCGAACGCTGGTAAGGAGCACTTCTTCACGGCGCACCGGCGTCATGGAGTGGGGCATGCAACAGTCGCTCTGCGGGCACAACCCGTCGTCGAGATTCCGGACGATGACAATGGGGAGTTCGAGCCATGACTCGATCCTCCAACGTATTCCAGACGCAGATTCAGCTCTTAACGGACGATGTCCCACAGGTCAGGAGCAGCGTCCCAGCTCGAAGCGCTCTCGAAGCAGCCTTTCCCGCCGTGCGTCTCAGTGAGATTGCCGAGGCAGAGTCCTGGCGGAAGGAGATTCACCGACCAGCGACGCACACCCACAAGTGGTGGGCACAAAGGCTCGGCACTGTCTTCCGGGGCATTCTGGCGAGCGCAGTATCTGAGGACGAGGCATCGGCCATCGATGCGCTCGAAGGCCAGATGAGGCTTGACGGTCTGACTGTCTTCGATCCCTTCGCCGGGTCGGGAACAACGCTTGTGGAGGCAGCGAAGGCGGGAGCTGTCGTGGTCGGTATCGACATCAACCCGGTTGCCACTCTCGTACAGCGACAGGCGCTGCAGGCATGGGATGTAACTGCGCTCCATCGTGCGTACAAACTCGTCGAGGAACAGTGCCGTGAGGTTATCGACCAGCTCCATCAGACGGAGTCCGGCGAGACAGTGCTGTATTACTTCTGGGTCGCAACTGCAGACTGTCCCGAATGCAAAGAGAAGGTGCGTCTTTTTTCACGCCATGTATTTGCACAGAATGCATATCCAAGGCGTGTTCCCCGTGCACAGCTCGTATGCCCGACGTGCTTGACCATTCAGGAAGGCCGCTACGACTTCACGCAAGCGACGTGCACCAACGGCCATACGTTCGGCAATGACGGCGCAGTCTCCGGAGCGTGGATGACCTGCTCCTTGGGCCATCGCTCGAAGGTGATACAGGCATTGGGCGGCATCGCTCCAAAGCATGAGCTGTACGCCAAGATGGTGCTCGCTGGCGATGGCAACAAACGGTACGAGGCAACAACGCCATTCGATGATCGTCTGTATGAAGAGGCTTCCGAGCGGCTCGCACACGAGCGTGACTCGCTCGTGCTTCCCGAGGGAGCGCTTGAGGACGGGTACAACACCAAGCAAGCGATCAACTGGGGCTATCGCACCTGGTCGGACTTTTTCAACGACCGCCAGCTCTACTGTTTAGGTCGTCTCGGCGCAGCGGTTCGTGACCTTTCCGCAGACGACAACGAGAGAGAGGCGCTTGCAGCGCTCTTCTCCGGCACGTTGGAGTTCAACAATCTCTTCTGTTCCTTCAAGGGCGAGGGAACTGGCGCTGTCCGTCACATGTTCAGCAACCACTTCCTGAAGCCCGAACGAACGCCACTGGAGGCACACCCCTGGGGAACACCTGCCTCGTCGGGATCGTTCTCGACGCTCTTTCGGAGTCGGCTCCTGAGAGCCGAGACGTACAAGCGAGCACCGTTCGATCTTGTGCGGATGCCTAAGAAGGTGGAGCGAGTCCACAGGCTGTCAATCCCTCTCGAAGTGAACCTGAAAGAGAGCTGGCCAGAACGTGGACTCACAAAAGGGCAGGCGTTCGTCACGACAGGAAATTCGGCTCGTTCGACGTTGCCAGACGAGAGCGTCTCGTTGGTCGTGAGCGACCCTCCCTACATGGACAACGTGCACTACTCGGAACTTGCCGACTTCTTCCATGCGTGGCTCCGACAGGTTAGGCCCTTCACTGGGTATCCATCACAATCTCCAAGCACACGAGACAGCGAAGAGGTTCAGAGCACAACTGCTGATGGATTCGAGGCGGGAATCACGGCAGTGTTGAAAGAGTGCGCGCGAGTTCTCCGGCCCGATGGCTTACTTGCCTTCACTTTCCACCAGTCCCGCTCGTCGGGCTGGATTGCTCTGATGCGAGGGCTGCGTGCTGCATGCCTCATAGTGACTGCCATTCAGCCGGTCAAGGGAGAGATGAGCACGAGTGCGCCAAAGTCGGGAGCTGCTGAACCAAGCAATCTCGATTCCGTAGTGGTCGCACGGAAAGCACCGTGGCCGTGGAGCTTCGCCGGTTCTCCTACTGAAGCATCAGAGAAGGCACTTACCCTGCTGGGATCCCTTCAGTCCGGTGGCGTGGACGTTGGCGCCGCGGATGTGCGATCCGTGGTGAGGGGAAGCGTGCTGTCCCTCATAACGACCGGAACCACCGATGGCGATACGGAGACGTTGCTCCGGACTGCTGACTCGCTTGCTCAACTCGGCGTCGAGCGCCTTACCTCGGGTCGGTCGGAAGCACAGAATCTAGCCAGGTAGTCCACGACTGCCAGTCCACACCCTTCACGGTTCATGGGGCTGAACATCACGGAGCAAGCGACGGAGTCAAGGGGAACGGACTCGTACGTCGGGAGAATCGGAACAGCGTGCACCGCCTTGACGCCGTGCGACTCCGTGAAACACTGCCAGTACGAACCGTGTAAGGAGGAGGATCAATCACAGCGGTCGAGCGACCTCATAGGCCCGATAAGGAAACAGCACTCGCCCTATTGACTGCATGGCGCAGTGAAGCACCCGATCTCGAACACCCGGAGACCTTCAGCGCCGAGGGAATACGACAGCTCTTCAATCTTATTGGCACGGGAGCTGACCCATGGGATGTGGTTCTTGGCCTCGTAGCCGTCGCCAATCAATTGCTAACGAATCTCGCCGAAGCATCCGGGCACGATGCGGACGGTCTCCTTGTGACCATTGCTCAGATGGACGCAGAACAGAGGGGCGATGCGAACTAGACGAGTTCCAGAATGAAAGCGGAGCTGACGTCCTCAGCTTCATTTCCCGGTGCTGAACGGACGACGATACGGCAAGCCTTCCACGATGAGGGAATCGATACCGAAATATCGCCGAACTGCCTGGAATACACGAGCAACATCGGTCCCGCCCTGGATTAGGAGATGGCTAAGAACGGACGAAACGCCGGATGGATAACAAGGAGATCGTTGGGCATCATCGTACGCTGCGGAACTTCGATGGCATAGGTGGCATTGTCGCCATCCTGCACTCCCACGATACCGACTTCGTACATCAGCGCAGCAAAGTCATCGGGTCCTCGCATACGGAACCAGGTCCGCTTGCGAAACTCTTCCCAGAGCTTTTCATCGTCGACAACCTTCTCTTCAAAGCGCTTGGCAAGGGCCTGAGCCGTCATGGTTGCGCTAGCTCGTCGAAGGACCTTTCGCGCAAGCTTCTCCACGTCGGGATAGACGTCTCCAAAATCCGCACCAACCTCGTTCAGTTTCGCTTCTGAGTAGCCCGGCACGATTGTCTCCAGATGATCCACTGTGATTCGGTCATCTCGTGCGATTTCGGCGCACCGGTTGCACAGCTCAATGATGTCCCGTGGTCCGTTAACGCAGATGCTCGTGAATTGCGCAGTAAAGGCGTCGAAGTCGTTGAACTCGAATGCAGCAGACCAAAGCTGCTGGTCGCTATCCGATTCATCCAAACCTTTGCGCAACGCGATGCGCCTAGCGATGAGATCTACTAGCGCCGCGCTGGTCCATGAGACCATCTCAATGGCACTCTGAACCTTGTCATACTCACGCTGATTGTCGAACCAGTAGCGCCAGATGCCATACTTGACGAACAGAAGGACGTGCAGTTTCGAGCCGAGGGCTTGATTGATTTCGACCACTGCTCGGGACAGACCCTCCATGAAATTGGCGTTTTGTTCGATCCCTGGAAAGACGTCTTCAACGTCATCAATCAGTATGTAACCGCGCTTGCCTGAGAGAGCTGAGCCGATATCGCGGACCATTGTCTCCCAAGCATCTTTTACAAGACCAGAGTGGACTGTGGCGGCCAACTGGCTCAGGTCGATTTCGGCGAACCTCAGGTCAACTGTCGTTGCGAGACCAAGTTTCTTCCCGACCTCCACTACGGTGCTCGCTGCTTCCCTAAGGGCGCCCACAGCCTTTTGTGCCTTTGATCCGGAGTTCGGAATCACCTCGGCGAAAACCCCTAGCAGCTGAAGTGCCAGAGCGTTCTTGATTCGGCCAGACCTCATCTTGACCTGATCAGCTTGCAAGTTGAAGTAGCCAGTATCGCAGTTGAGGTTTAAGACCAACGACTTGGAGCGATCCGTCTCTTCGATAAAGCGTCGAAGATCGGTTTTGCCACTTCCTTTGATTCCGACGACGATGCATCTTCCTTGACTTCGAGCGTTCCACTTCAACATCGACTCAACGTCTCGTATCAAATGATCTTCGATGATGTCTCCCTGTGTAGCCAGGGCTGCATCCGCAAATCCAAATGCATTGCGGTAATCAGATGGTTCTGACATGACTAGTCGACGTGGTAGTGAACGTGGATGGTTCGGCTGATACTCGTTCCCGCGCACGCCAAGAGGAAGAGCACCTTGGCAAACATCTCTTCCGTCAGACCATCGGCACGGGGTCCAAGTTCTTCATAGACAGTCGGGGCGTCAGGGACTCTGGGTGGTTGGATGTTCTTGATTGCCTCATGAACTTCCGTCAACGGGACACCTTTGCGGCTCAAAAGGTTCTTTGCAGCTTGGTCAATCTTCATCGCATAAGCGTTGTCGCTGTGCACGTAGGTGAAATCGCTAGGACTGAATCCCAACGTCCCTTCCGCTAACCGGACTAAACCGAGGTCAGCCATCAGCATCATCAGTCGAGAGATCGAGGCTTCTGACATGAACTCGTCGATTGTTGAACCGTCACCTCGGAGGCGAAAATCTGCCAGCCGACGTCGCCGAAGGTTCTTGGCGACTGTGGATAGCTGTCGGTCGGTTGAATGCGACTCCAAATGCCGGAGCACTTGGCGAATCCGCTCATACGTTGTCGACATGGGTTCCCTCCGAAGCGGAGCCACACAGTTGTGGCGGCTAAACCGAGGAACGAACGCCTTTGAGTCATAATTGCTGTCAGTAAGGCAGCGCAAAGCCTACGTCTGAATATTTTCCTTACTTCCGACGAACGAGCAAGCGAGTGCCCCAGACCGCCGGGGCCGGGGCGAACGTGACCGGGAATTCTGTACGTGCGCCCCGGACGACAGGGACGTCTGCGCCGGATTTGGCGATCTGCGTCCCTATCCGCCCCACCCTCTTGACGAGTAAGGGGAGGAGCGGGAGTTTAGTGAGGACACAGTTTTTCGCATGTTGGGCATCGAAAGTTTTGGGGGCATGTGCGATGACAAACCCGTTCGCACGATCAGCTGTAGTCCCACTGCGCAATGAGGAAGTTGTCGAGAGACAGGCCGGTTTCCAAGCCGTGCTTCAGCCACGTGCGCTGCGTCGGTTTGATGAAGTCGTGCTTGGTCCATTTCAGTTCGACGAAGATGATGCGAGTCCGACGCCAGGCCACAACGTCCCAGCAGCCGGCGTAGCTATTTCCATTCCGTTCAGCGATCCTCGCGAGCGTCTTCTCTGCATCAGCATCGTCGATTGCCACCCGTACTTGTCCGCCGATCGACGCATCACCGTTCCAATCAATCATGATGTAGGGATTCATCGGTGCGGCAGCGTAAGGCTCGACCCAACGGGCTGACCAGCCAGCCGCTTCTGCCATTCGCTGAACTACGAGTTCAGCGAAGAGGGGTACACCCTTGAAGTCAATGAGCCCTTTCCGGTTGAAGTCGTCCTTGATGCGTAGCCCGGTCCATTTATGCAGAGTGAGCGTCGTCCCTGGCACGGGGTAGGTGATTCCGTCGAGCTCGAGAGATTGCTCATGGTCGGGTTGAAGGTTCGCTGGATACGACTCAGCGGTGGTGGTCATTGTGTCATCGTTCGCGGTCAGTGGAAGACAAGTAAGCGTTTCTCACTTCGGGTTACGCAGTCGGCGGTTCGACCGTTGCCGTCGCATGTGCCGTAAGGGCGGCCTCAATCGCTGCCGTTAAGAAGATCTCGGTCTCCTCCTTTCCATCAGGGTGCACAATCTCTCTGCGACTGAGTCGATCACCGTCGTACCGCTCTCTCGTGAGCCTTTCAACGATCCGCTTTCGCTCATCCCACTCAGCATAAAGAGGCAATTTGCCAAGCAACGGAACATGAGTTGTCAGCCTTGGAAGACTCGCGATCGCTACAAGTAGCGCCACAATGGCGACGACGCCCAACGACCCCCAGACCCAACGAGAAAGACCAAGAGCATTCGCCGCCGCGAAAAGCGCTGTGAAGGCAACGGACACTACGGCGCTGCCCTTTCCGAGTGAAATGCGCATATTCCCAAGTCTACCGAGGCTTTGTCCGCACACACAGTGCCCGGTTTTTCGCATTTTGGGCATCGAAAATTTTGTGGCGGAAGGTTTTCGGAGTGGGAAGCCGGTAAGCGGTTTAGTGAGGTGAATTTTTGGAAATCAAAGTGAAAAAAATTGTCGGGGCCAAAAGCAAAGTGCCACGAGTGTTAGAAGTTTTGTGTCGTGTCATGACGGCGTGTACACAGGTGCATCACTTACGTGTGATGTTTATTCACTTGCGATTGGTGTGATCTCTGCATCTCCTACGGGGCCGGAAGAGGAAGGGGAGTTGATCGCACGTGCAACTTGACTGGGATGCCAGCGAGTCGATCCGTTGCGTCGCTTATGTCCGAGGTTCTCAAGAGTCTGAGCGATCGTTCTCAGCGACACACCCTGGTTGCGAAGCTTTCGTGCAAGTCGTATCGCTTCCTGCTCCGATGCAATCGGGATCAGTTCACGATTTCGTGCACGCCATCCGTAGGGAGGTGCCCCATAGGCGTAACCGCCTTGTGCATGCTTGAGGCGTCGACCCGCCTGCATCCTCGCGGCGATCATTCCTCGTTCGAGCTGGCTAAACACGCCGATCATTTGTCGAAGCGCTGTCCGCATCGGGTCGGTGACGTCGTCACGAGGGACTAGGCCTTGGTCGACCGTGTACACCTCACCACCATTGCGCCACACGTGCGCTAGGGCGGCTTCCTGCACCGTTAGTGATCGTGCCAATCGATCGAGTTTGTAGACGATGAGCGCATCAGCGTCGCCTGCTTCAATCGTCGCAAGAGCGGCGGCGAGGCCAGGACGTGCATCGTGATTGAGGGCACCCGAAAAACCTTCGTCACGGTAGATGTCAACGGATGTGAGCAAATGAAACTGGCGCTCTTTGCACCATGAACGGATCGCACTTTCCTGAACAAAAAGGCCAAGACCCTCATCGGCTTGGCGATCCGTTGAGACTCTGACATACCCAACAATGTGCACCCGTAATTTTATCAGGTATAAGGCGCTGTACCAGTTATCAAAATAACTGCGACAGCGTAGGAAAATAGCAGGTCAAAGAGGGAATTTCTTCTGGACGCGTGTAGCTATTTCACCCATCCAGCAATGTGAGGCGGCGGGTCTTTCCTCCTCTGTTTCGATGGTTTCTTTAGTTTTTCAGTTGAGCTTCTGAGAGCAGAGAAATAGCAGGTAGACCAGCAAATCAGTTGAGCTTAGATTGAGCTCGAAAAATGAAGAACGATCGGGAAACCCCAGGTAAATGAACGAAATAGTTGGGCTAGTTGAGCTAGTTGAGCTATTTTTAAGCTATATACGAGAATCTGGTTCAGAGAAAAAACCAGAACGTGCATGTGTAGCCGGATTTTTATATCCGGCCGATCCAGGGTTAACTAGCTCAACTAGCTCAACTTTTTACAGGTTGACCTGGTAATTCCCTATGCGTTTTCCCCTTCCAAGCTCAAACTGAAGTTCAACTGCGCTCAATGAAGCCCAACTAAAACTTATCTACCAGGGGTTTTTACCTTCCGCTCAGATATATCCATTTGAACCTTTTTTGCCCCGAAATCGGTGAGCGTGCTGCACGCCCTCGGTTCTGACGAGGTCAGCAGCATCGTGCGCCAGGCGCACGAGCGCGCCGTCGAAGGGGCGCTCGGCTATCTCGAGCGCCATGCGGCGTTCGTCCGGCGCCGCGGACGACTCGTCGACACGGGCGGTCTGCTCGCGGCGGCGTTCGTCCATCGGACCAGCCGAGCCCCGGACCCGCACCTGCACACCCATCTCCTTGTCGCGAACCTCGGCGTCGACGGCGAAGGCAGGTGGTCGGCGATCGACAGCCGTCCGATCTACGCGCACGCCGGCGCCGTAGGTTCGCTGTACCGATCGAGCCTCCGCCGAGCGATCTCCGATCGTCTCGACATCTCCTGGGAGCGCCGCGTCGAGGGATTCGCCGATCTCGTCGGGATCTCGAAGCTGGCGCTGCGGGGCTTTTCGCAGCGGTCGGACGAGATCGACGCCGAGCTGCGAGAAGCCCACGGATCGTCGCGACGGGCAAAAGACGTCGCCGCCGACCGCACGCGACGTCCGAAACAGCTCGAGGTCAACTACGAGACCCTCGTTCGACAGTGGCGTGCGCGCGCCTTCGACCTCGGCATCTCGCGCTCGACGCTCACGCGGCTGTCGTCTCCCTCTCGGGGCGTGCAGAACGTCTCCGGATCGATCACCGATCTGGCGCGCGCCGTCGAAGCGTCCGCTACATCCTTTGACCGGCCGTTCACGCGAGGAGAGCTCGTCCGCGCGACGTCGGCGCGCCTCGTCGATGGGGCGGCGGTCGAAGCCGTCGAGTCCGTAATCGATGCCGAGCTCAACAGGGCACCGCTCGTTCGAGCGGACGCGCGTGTCGCGTACCTCAGTGGACCGCGCTCTGGTCGGTTTCCTTCCGGCCTCGTCGAGGCGCGATACATGACGCGCGAAGTCGCCGATTTCGTTCGCGAGCGCGACGACGGTCTCGCCGACCTCGGCTGTTCGGCGCGCCCTTTCGCCGCTAAGGACGCGCGGGCCTTCGAACGCGGCGGAATCGTCGTCCCTCCGACGGTGGCCGCCTACGAGCTCGTGCGAACGGCGGCCAGGGGCGCGCACGAAGCCGGCCGGCCGATCCTGGCTTTCGCCGCGAGCCGCGTCGGCGCCGCGCACCTGGAAGCGGTGACCGGAATCGAGCCGGAGCCGTGGACGAGTGCCCCGACGATTCCAGAGGGCGCCTTCGTCGTCGTCGACGGTCCACGCTTCACGCCGATTCGCGGAACCGCCAAGCTCGTCGCGTTCGCCCGGTCCGGTCGCATCGCCGCGGTCTTCCTCGACGGCGCGCACGGCGATCCTCCCCGCCGCGATCTGGTGCTTGCCGGCGATTCGGGACCGCTCGAGCGCTTCGATGTGGACGGCGTCCGCCTCGTCGTTGCCCCGGATCTCACGCGTCTCGCGTTCGAGGCTCGCCGCGTCGCCGACGTCGCCAGGGCGAACGGCCGTGAACCGATTGTCGTGAGCGCCCGTCCGGGTTCGATCGCCGACCTCGTCGGCCAGACGATCGATCCGACGCGCCTGAGGGGCGCACTCGGTCGCCACCGTTGCCCGGAGGTCATCGCCGTCGGCGCAGCGTCTGTCCTCTCGCGGGCGATCGTCGACGTCGCCGACGGATCCCGCATTCATCTCGTGCTCTCTTCGATCGGGCGAGACCGTGTCGGGCGCGCCGCCGCGCTCGGCATCGCCGAGCCGCTCGGTGCACGGCGATCCCTCGGACGGTTCCCGCTCGGCTCCAAAGAGCGCGCGAGGTGGATCTCCCGCAGCGAAGCACGCGATCGTGCGATGGCGCTCGATTCCGCCAGACCCTTCGATCGGACGCCATTCGATCGCCCACCTCGTAGAGCTCGCGAGATCGGCAGGGACCTTTAGTCAGAGGTCGGAGCGGTGACGAAGCGGGACGGCGAGGCGTCGACGGACACCTTCGGCCTCGCGGGTCGGAGGGCCGATCTCGTCGCCTGACGCGGGCGCGACGATCCGAGACCACGTCGATGACGAGAAGCAAGGCGTCAGGGCGACCCGGTACGGCTCGGCACCGAGGAAGGCGATCGCCGTTCCCAACGGCGGTGTCGCCAGCCGGTCGACTGGCAGGCGCGGCTCGCTGCGCAGCGAGGACGAGACGGTGCGCTGTCGGCGGAACCGACCCGCAGCCCGGGACGAAGACCGGGTGAATGTTGTCAGGTCGTGCCGCCCCGCGAGGGCCGACAGCGCCTCGAGGGTGCGCACGTCGCTCACCCCGGACAAGACGAGCTTGGAACCGAACAGGGTGAGGAATCCGTCGGCAGCCACTCCGTAGCGCGCCCGTGCCTGGGAGAGATCTTGCAAGCAGGCCAGGGTGATGACGCCTTGGCTGGCGCCCTCCGCGACGAGCACCGGCAGGTCATGCAACGGCGCGATGTTCGCCAGCTCGTCAAGGACGAACAGCGTCGGCGCCGGATTTGCGCGGGTAACGCTCGCGAACTGGCGATATGCAGCGGTGCGGATCTCGCGGAGGACACCGGCGACGAGTGGTGCGAGGTGCAACTGATGTTCGGCCGGCGCCGCGATGTAGAGCGTCGAACACGATGTGACGAAGCGATCGGCATTGAAGGGGGGGATCGAGGCGTTCTCGACCGCGGCGCGGGTGCGATAGCCAGAGAGGACGCTCGATGCCGTCGACCAGATTCCGCTTTGCTCGCGCTCCTCGGTTTCGGTCAAACCTTTGAGGAGATCGAGTGCCTGTTCGGCGTCGGCGCGCGCGAGCGCGGAGAGGAATCGCTGAGGCTCTCTTCGGTTCACGGCGGAGACGACGTCCCTGAATGCCATGTCACAGGCCGCGGCGGCGTGGAACATCGTCGACAACAGGGCCGAGGCGCGTTCGGTCCAGTGCGAACCCTCGGGCGTATTCCTTCCTTCGCGACTCGCGCCGACCATCGCTTCCGCGGCGAGCACCGCTCCATCCCATGAACGAGACGAAACCAACGGCGACCATCCGACGCGGCGCGCCTGGGGGAGTCCATCGATCGATCCCGTCGGGTCGAAGACGAGGCAGTCCCCGAGGCGCCTCCTCGCCGACAGCGTCTGATCGAGGACGTCGCGTTTCGTCGACACCGCAACCACCGGTCCGCACGCCGCGAGAACATTTGGCACAACGACGCTCGATGTCTTGCCAGAACGCGGCGGTCCGAGAACGAGCACCCCATGCTCCACCGGCGCGAACACAAGTTCTCCCCAAGTTTCACCGAGGAAGATCGCGTGCCTCGCGCGCCGCGAAACGGCGAGAACTCGGCGATGGACCTCCCATGCGTCGTCGCGTTCTTGCATCATCATCGGTCGACGACGGCGATGCTGACGCGCGTCACTCCCGATTGAGATAACGGCTGTTACGAAATCGCAAAGGGTGGTGAAGAATTCGTCGTTAACACAGTTTTGATGCGTTACACAGGTAAATCGTGCGCGATGACGCGCGAGCGCTGAGCGAATTTCGCGACGCCGCGACACCTGTCTCGCGTCTGCGCGTCGCGCGAAATCGAAAATGCTTGCATTTCATGGCGAAATCGCCTTTTATTGCGTCGGCTACACCACATGTACAGGAGGTGGCCGTGAACAAAACCGAACTGATCGGGAGAATCAGTGCCGACTCGGGACTGACCCGTCAGCAATCGGAGGCCGCGCTCGACGCTTTCGTGTATGAGATCACGAAGAGCGTACGTTCGGGTGATCCGATCCGTATCACCGGTTTTGGCACATTCAAGTTGCGTCAGCGTCCCGCGCGTAGCGGACGCAACCCGCAAACGGGTGCCACGGTGGCGATCAAGGCGTCTCGGGGAATTGGTTTTACCCCGGGGTCGCAATTGAAGACGGATCTGAACGCCAGCGCGGAACTGCCCATGCCTGCACCGGCTCCGGCGACACCAGCACCTGCGCCGAAGAAGAGGGCTCGCAAGGCGGCTCCGAGGAAGGCAGCGAAGAAGCGCACAGCCAAGAAGGCTGCGCCGAAGAAGGCCGCAAAGAGGCGGACAGCCAGAAAGGCTGCGCCGAAGAAGGCGGCCAAGAAGGCTCCGGCGAGAAAGCGCGCAACACGTAAGGCTGCGGCGAAGAAGCGTCCGGCGAAGAAGCGTGCGGCCCGCAAGGCCCCCGCAAAGCGTCGTGCGACAAAGAAGCGTGCAGCGAAGAAGGCACCGGCGAAGCGTCGTCCAGCGAAGCGACGTGGCGCGAAGAAGGCTCCGGCGAAGCGTCGCCCAGCGAAGCGTCGCCCGGCCAAGAAAGCACCAGCGAAGCGTCGCCCAGCGAAGCGTCGCCCGGCCAAGAAGGCACCAGCGAAGCGTCGCCCAGCGAAGCGTCGCCCCGCCAAGAAGGCGCCGGCGAAGCGTCGCCCAGCGAAGCGTCGCCCCGCCAAGAAGGCTCCGGCGAAGCGTCGGCCAGCGAAGCGCACTGCTCCGCTGAAGCGGCGGACGACCCGCAGGCGCCCGGCGAAACGGACAACGTCACGCCGCGCACCGAGCAGGCGCCGTCCAGCACGCGCATCGATGCGTCGTCTGGCGCGGATCGCCGCTTAGTTCAAGCGGTAGCTCCACCACCCTCGTCCCGGGCCCGGCTCGTGAGCCGGTGCCCGGGACGAGCGCTTTCACGGGGTGGGGCGCCCGAACGCTTCGTCCCAACGCCAGCCCCGCTCAATTGCCATTCTGTCTCGCCTACGCTCGACGCGCACCCGGAGGGCTCCGACCTGCGCCCCGGGAACAGCCAGCTCATCGGTGATTTCCGTCGTCGTTCGCAGCTGGCTGCCCCGCTCAAGCAGGGCTTCGATCTTCACGCCCGAACTGTCCTCGATGTTCTCCAGGTGATCGGCGCCTCACCTAAGAGCAGGACCTCGGGCCGAGGGCCGCGCGCAGCCCCCTATAGAGCCGGCGGGCCGCCGGGCAGAGCTCTATAGAGCGGGCAGACCTCTATAGAACAGTGGGCCCGCGCGGCAACCCTTGGGGCTCGAGGTCGAGCGATGAAAAGCTTGCGGGGTTGACGTCGGTGCGGTCGGAGCACCTCAGTCATTCGCCGCGGGATCCCCTTCGACGCCGAGCCCCGCCTGGGCGACCGGGATCTGACCGAGTTCGGCGAGGTCGTCGGGGACGTCGACGTCGGTGGCGAATCTCCGATCACGCACGATCGTTAAGGGATGGCCGAGTCGTTCGGCTTCGCGCACGTGGCGGGCAAAGGATCCTGGACCGTAGGAGAAGTGGAAGGGGGCGCCGATCGGGATGGCGATCACGTTCGTTCCGTCGTCACGCCGATCGGGGGCGATCATGACCTCGCCGTCCGAGCCGAAGCGTTCGAGCCCCTCGACGAAGGGCAGATCGGCGTGCGCCACAATCACGAGGTCGAAGCCGAGGGTGCCGAGAAGCCTCACACCGGCGGTCACGGCGCCGTTGAGGCCGAGGCCCGGCGCGTAGAGCGCCAGCGCGCCTCGGCGGACCGACCAATCGGCGACGTCGCCGTCGTCGCAGACGACGAAGGCCGGCAGGGTGCCCGCGGCGCGCAGCACCTGCGTGGCGAGCCGTTTGATCAGCGTGATGCGTGCTTCGTCGTCGAGGGACGAGGCGAGACGCGCCTTTGCCTGGGCGAAGGATTTCAGGGGGACGAGCAGGGCTCGCACGAGCGCAGCTTACGGGGGACATTTGCGCTGCAATCTGGCTCGGGCGCGGCGATCGGTCCTCAAGGAGCCCGGGTCGGCTCAGTATGGTGGCCGCGGTGCTGACCTCTCCGTGTAAGGATCGCGCCGCGCACCGATGAGCGTCGCGGTCTTGGGCGCGGGGTCTTGGGGCACGACGATCGCCTCGCTGCTCGCGCCACGAACCTCGACGACGCTCTGGGCGAGATCCGCTGCGGTTGCCGAGGAGCTCCGCGAGTGGCGGACGAATGCTGCGTACCTCGGATCCTTTGAAATGTCGCCGGCGCTGCGCGCCACCGCCTCGCTCGCCGAGGCCCTCTGGGAGGCGGACGTAGTCGTCCTCGCCATTCCGAGTCACGGGCTCCGCCAGGTGCTCGTCGAGGCGTCACCGTTCGTCCGCCCGCACGCGACCGTGCTCAGCCTCACGAAAGGTCTCGAGGAGCACACGATGGCGCGCATGAGCGAAGTTGTCGGCGAATGCTGGCCGGGATGCCCGGTCGGCGTGCTCACCGGACCGAATCTCGCCCGAGAGGTTTGCGCGGGCCATCCGACGGCTTCGGTTATCGCCTATGCCGACGAAGAGCTGGCGGCCGAAGTGCGTGAACTCTTTGCAACCGAAACCTTGCGGATCTACACGAACCCCGACGTCACCGGTTGCGAGATCGCTGGGGTCGTGAAGAACGTGATGGCGATCGCGAGCGGAATGGCGATCGGACTTGGTTTCGGAGACAACACCCGCGCCGCCCTCATCACCCGCTCGCTCGCCGAGCTCACCCGCCTCGGCGTCGCGCTTGGCGGGGATCCGCCGACCTTCGCGGGCCTCGCGGGCCTCGGGGACCTCGTCGCGACGTGCACGAGCCAAAAGAGTCGGAACTTCTCGGTCGGCGTCGCGCTTGGACAGGGTCGATCGCTTGCCGAGGCGACCGGTTCGACGCATATGGTCGCCGAAGGTGTGAAGAGCTGCCGACCAGTGCTCGAGCTCGCGAGCAGCCTCGGTGTCGAGGTCCCCGTCGCCGAGCAGGTCGTCGCGGTGTGTCACGGCGGTCGCTCTCCCCGAGAAGCGATTCCGATCCTGATGCGGCGCGCACCGAAATCAGAGATCGACCCGCTCGTCTTCGGGATGGACCGATGATCGAGCCGACCGTTGACGTCGAGACGGAACTTCTGTCGGGGTCATGCCGCGTCATCGTCGGCGTGGACGAAGTGGGACGAGGCGCGTGGGCCGGTCCGTTGACGGTCGGCGCGGTGGCGGTCAGTTGGTCTGAACTCCGGCGCCTGCCAGACGGCGTCCGCGACTCGAAGGCACTGACAGCGAGACAACGCGAGTCGCTGTACTGTCCGCTGACCGACGCGGTGCGCGCCTACGCATTCGGTCATGTCTCCGCGCTCGAGTGCGACGCGATGGGTATGTCTGCGGCGCTCGTGCTTGCTGCGCAGCGCGCGCTCTCCGGCCTGCGCAGCGAGTTCGACGCGGTGATTATCGACGGTCCGATCGACTACACGAATACGAACGCCCGCTGCGTTATTGACGGCGACGAGCGATGCGCGCTCGTCGCGTCTGCGTCCGTGCTCGCGAAGGTGACGCGAGATGAGTGGATGATCGACGCCGCGACCGACCATCCGAGATACGGCTTCGAGCACAACAAGGGGTACGTCTCGGCAGCGCATCGCGCAGCGGTCGGGCGGTTCGGGCTGTCGCCGATCCATCGTCGCAGCTGGAATGTCCGTTCGTCCGACTCCGTGGTCGAGTCGGCGCCTCGCCAGGTATAACGGTCCCGGTGTCCATCCTCCTCGCCATCTTCGCCGCCGTCGCGAACGCGGCGGCGACGGTGCTCCAGCGCCTCGGAGTGGAGTCGGTGACGACGGGGAGCGCGACGACGAGGAAGTTGATGGCGGCGGTCCTTCGGCGGCCGATCTGGTTTGCCGGACTAGCCCTCACGACGGCGAGTTTCCTGCTCCAATCGGTCGCGCTCGCCTTCGGGAACCTCACCTCGGTTCAGCCGGTCATGGTCACCGAGATCGTCTTTCTCGTTTTGATCCTCGGGATCTGGTTCCATCAGCGCCTCGGCTGGCGCGAGTGGGTCGGCACGATCGGCACCGCGATCGGACTCGGCGTTTTCCTCGGGCTCAGCTACTCGCGCCGCGGCACCGGACAGCCGGACTTCCAGGACTGGGTCCTGCTTTTGGCCGCCGCGGGCGCCGCGATCGTCATTTCGCTCATCTGCGCGCGACACGGTTCGCGTTCTTTTCGCGCCGCGGCGTACGGTGCGAGCGCGGGCATCGTCTTCGCGCTGACGGCGACGTTCATCAAAACGGTCGCAAACGAATGGCAGCAAGGACTCGCGTACGTGTTCTCCCACCCCGCGGCGTATGCCGTCGCGGCGAGTGGACTCGCTGGCCTTGTCATCAGTCAACGCGCGCTCGAATCCGGCCCGGTCGCGGCGTCGCAAGCGGCGCTCCTCATCGTGAATCCGTTGTCGAGTATCGTCATCGGTATCTGGCTATTCAATGATCACGTACACGCGACAGGCGCGCGCGCAGTGGTGGAAGGAGTCTTCCTCGGGTTGATGTTCTCGTCGCTCCTCGTCCTCTCGCAGTCACCGCTCATCTCGACGTCGCGCGAGGCGGAGCGACTGTCGAAGCGCAGAGTCGTTGCGGACGCACCCGTCGGAACTCCAGTCCCGTGATGAATTCACGGTGATCGGCAAAAGAACGGTGATTCGATGAGCAACGTCGGCTTGAGGGCCTGGGAGTCAATCCGAGGACGGATCGAAGACGCGGCGAACCTCCTCGGCCTGGAGAAAGGTCTCACTCAGCAGATCATCAAGCCGGAGCGCATCTTGGAAGTCGCAATCCCAATCCGACTCGACAGCGGCGAGATCGAGGTCTACACGGGTTGGCGCGTGCAGCACTCGACGGCGCGTGGCCCGGGAAAGGGAGGGATCCGCTTCCACCACGACGTCGACCAGTTCGAGGTGATGGCGCTCGCCGCGGACATGACGATCAAGTGCGCGGTCGTCGACATCCCGTTCGGCGGGGCGAAGGGGGGAGTGACCGTCGATCCCTCGACGCTTTCCTACGGTGAGCTCGAGCGGCTCACGCGACGCTACGCGTTCGACATCGCGAGCTTGCTCGGTCCCGATCGCGACGTCCCTGCCCCCGACGTGAACACCGACGCGCGGATCATGTCGTGGATCATGGACACCGTCACGATGATGGCGGGCAACAACGTTCCCGGTGTCGTGACCGGAAAGCCCGTCGAAGTCGGGGGGATCGTCGGACACGTCGGCGCCACTTCTGTCGGCGTCGTGTTGTGCGCCAAGCAGACGTTCAACAAGCTCGGTATGAACTTCGCCGGAGCGCGTGCGGTGATCCAAGGGTACGGAAAGGTCGGCGCGCCGCTCGTCGATCTGCTCGCTCGCGAAGGTGCGCGCGTCGTCGCGGTCGCGGACGTCGGTGGTGCGATCCACAGCGAGGAAGGGCTCAACCCCGAGGAGCTGGCGTACCACTTCTCCGAGCACGGGACGATCGCCGGCTTCAAGGCCGCCGACGCGATCGACCCCGCTGAACTGTTCGCCATCGAATGCGAACTCGTCATCCCTGCGGCGCTCGACGGTGTGATCACGGCCGACGTCGCGAAGAACTTCGGGGGGCGCGTGCTCGTCGAGGCGGCCAACGGCCCAACGACGCCGGAGGCCGACCCGATCCTCGAAGAGCTCGGGGTCGTCGTCGTCCCGGACGTGTTGGCGAACGCGGGCGGCGTCCTCGCGTCGTACTTCGAGTGGGCCCAGGCACGTCAGGGATACGCATGGGACAAGGAGCTGTTCACGAAGCGCCATCTCGCAACGATGGAGCTTGCCTTCGAGGCGACGTGGAACGAACACGAAGCGTTGAAAGTGCCGCTCCGGCGCGCGGCAGTCGCGCTCGGCCTCAGCCGCGTTGCCGAGACGACGCGACTGCGGGGGCTGTTCCCATAAACCGTCTGCGCCCGGGCAGTCCTCACTTCGCGGGTGGCCGCGCTCTGCTTTCCGCGCTTTGTTTCGTCGCGCTCGGCGCGCTCGTGCTTGCCGCTTGCACGTCGACGCCCTCGGCCTCTGGTGGGAAGCACCATCAGCACCACAGCCACTCGACGACCACGATCACCACGACCTCGACGCCGAGCACGTCGACGTCAACCACGTCGACGACGGTGCCGCCCGCATGCACGGCGACCTCGATCGTGCTCACGACGTCCTTCGGTGGCACCGCGGCGGGGACGTCATACTCGGTGTTCACGCTCACGAACCACGGTGTCCCGTGCTCGTTCGAGGGGTACCCGTCGGTGACCTTCTACGGACCGGCGAAGACCGGAACCACGATCACTGGCCCACGTCTTTCAATCACCGACATCGACTCCGGGCCGGCGGCGACGACGGTGTCGGTCGCGACGGGCAAGGACGCGCAATTCATCGTCGTCTATCACGACGTCCCCGTTGGCGGATTGGGCTGTTCGACGGTCGCGTCGGCGGGCGTCGTGCTCCCCGCCACGGATCAGGAGCTTTCGACCGCGATCGCGATCTCGGTCTGCGGGGGATCGGTCGAGATCTACGCGATCGGCACGCCCGGCTCCGAACATCCCTGAGGCACGCGCCGGGTGGCCGGCGACGATCGCCGCGATGCGAAAATGAGCGCGAAGGGCGCTTAGCTCAGGTGGTTAGAGCAGCTCGCTTACAACGAGCCGGTCGGGGGTTCGAGTCCCTCAGCGCCCACTAAATGGCTACTGAACTGGGGTAATACGAACAGCGGCACCGCTGGGACGGTGAGCACAGCGCTCAGACAGGTGCCTAACACCGCATAGCCCTCCGGAAGGAACTGCGACCGACCGGCACCTTCGGGCGAGGGCCTTGCCACCTAATCGCCGCGCGTTATGTGGCACCCAGGCCCATTTGAGGCTTTGAGACACGTGGGGCTGATCCGGGCCGGGGTTCACCCGGACTCCGGCGGCTTCTCTTGGTTGACCGCGTCGAGCAGCAACTTCGCGGCCACCTCTGCCCCGTCGGTGCGGATCGTGGCTGCCACGGCGGTCGCTCGTGCACGGGTCTCGGGAGCCAGGGCCGTGCTGAGCGCGGCTGACAGGGACTCGGTGGTCGGAGCCGGGCCGTCGTGCGCCACGCCGATGCCCAGGTCGGCCACCCGGCCCGCCCAATACGGCTGATCCGCCATCTGGGGTACCACCACCTGCGGCGCGCCGGCTCGGGCGGCCGTCGTAGTCGTGCCCGCGCCGCCGTGGTGCACAACGGCGGCCACGCGGCTGAACAGTGCCTGCTGGTTGACCTCGCCGACAGCGAGGCAGTCGTCCCGGTCGTCGATCAAGGTCAGGTCGGCCCAGCCGCGGGCGACGACAGCGCGATGGCCCTGGGCGCGAGTCGCCTCGATGGCCACCCGGGCGATGTCCTTCGGGGTGCGCATGCTGCCGAAGCCCAAGTAAACAGGTGGTGTGCCCGCGGCCAGGAACGCCACCAACTCGGCCGGGAGTGGGCGCTCGTCCGGCAGGATCCACGCGCCCGTTTGGACGACGTCGAGTTCCGCCGGCTCCAGCCACGGGCCTAGGGTCGGGTCCGCCGCCAGCCAAGGGTGGTCGGTGAAGCCGTAGCCGTAGACGTTGTCCACCCCTGGAAGGCCGATCGACGCCCGGCGGGCGTTGAGCGCCGCGCCGAACAGCTCGTTCGCGCGCTGGGCTTGCAAGTCCCACAGCACCTGGTTGTCGGTGACGTCGGGTGGGAACGGCCGGCCCGGGAACAGCGTCGGCGCGTGGTGCGGCGAGGGCAGGAAGATCGGACAGTAGGCCGCGTAGACGTAGCGGATGCCGAGCTTCTCGGTCACCGACCGTGCGCTCGCCGCGGCCGGCAGCAGGCCGGTCGCTAGTAGCACATCACATCCCTCGGCTGCTCTGCCGAGCGTGTCGAACTGCGCGGCCATCACCTCGGCCGCGATCCGGGGCAGATCCGCCGGAGTTGGCCGCGCCGCCCCATGCAGCAGCGGGCGCACCGGGGGACCGACCGGCACCACCGGCACGCCAACCTCGGCGAGCCGCTCAGTGCGGTCCTCCGGTGCGCACGTCAGCACCTCCGCACCGAGTTCGCGCAACCGCACCGCGAGCCCCACCAGTGGTTCGACATCACCGCGTCCCCCATATGTCGACAACAACGCACGCATTTTGCAAATCCCATCTCCGCAGGTCCTCGCCTCGACCGGCGATTGTGCCGCACCGCCCCCCGCTTGTCGCAAGCGACCGCTGCGCTATACAGCGATTCGGAAATTCGGGTCGCCCCATAACATTCACGTCAATAGTGCGCTGAGACTGTTCGCCAATCAGGATCGCGTTGCGTTGATCACTTGAACTCGCACCGGGTCGGTGACACACCAGAACACGACTCGCGTGTAATAGGACCCAATTAATTGAACTGATATATCGACAATCAGGGCTCATGGTCGTGAACCCCCGGCGGTCGAGACTTCGGTGGCGGATAGCCGTACCGAGCGATCGTGGCCGAGGTCCAGCCCATCCACCAGCCACCGCAAACAGGCAAGACGGTACGTAACCTCTCCTTCTGGCCCGTCACGGCGAGGACCGCCAAGATGAGCGCCCAGACAACTGCACAACCGATGCTGTAGGCGGTGTAGGTCTCCGGCGGACGTCTCATTTCACGGATGATTGCAGACGCCCCAACATGTTGGCGATCGACGTTCCGGTTGCGGGACTCCGCGTTTAATAGGACAGGATTAAGCGCGCACGATTAAACACGGGGCCCACTTTTTCGGTTATGTCTTGTCGACTGCTGCGGTTCGGCGATCACTGCCTAGCCTGACCACCGGGCCAACCCGCGGCGTCGAACACTGCCACAGGGTCTAGGTAGTCCCGCCACCGTGTCACTTTGCGATCTTTGATCGTCACGATGGAGACGAACCGGTTGTCGTACGGACGACCCGTCTGCACTGATTCGCCATGCACCTCATACTCAAGGATCACGACCGACGCCGCGGGATCTCGATAGACATGGAGACCGTCAGCGCTGTTCACGGCCATGAAGCTGTCGTAGTCGCTGTATAAGTCGATGATGTTCTGTCGCCCTTCAACCCGCTTCGGATAACCAGGTACAGAGATGACGTACTCGAAGACGACATCGTCAGCTAGCAGATCGAAGTAGTCCTCGCCGTCGGCTAGGCCTTGCAACCCCTCTCGGATGATGCGGAAAAAGGGGCCATCGGCTCCAAAGTTCGAGCTGTCCTCTATGTACTTGGTCACTCGTCCTCCCGTTGGGGGCCCATCTGGCGGTGATGCGCTGTACCGATCTGTCGAAGCTGGCGGCTCAGCTCGTGATCGTAAAGTCCGAGTCGTGGAGACTGAGCAGCCGTTACGACCCGTTGGGTGGGGTGCCCCCAATCGCCGGTTAGACGGGCGGCCTCTCCTGCTCGTTAGCGTCGACCCGTGGATGTTCGCGCTGAACTTCTGAACGCCTACGACGATCAAGTGCGGTCGGCCGAAGCGAGTCAGCTCGCCCCCGGCGTCTATGCCGAAGCGGACGGGCCAATCGTGCGGATCGTTGGCCAGCACCGAGGCTTCATCAGCGTTCCCGTCGACCTCGGGGTCGAAGGGGACGACCTGGCGGCGCTCATCGCCCGCCAACGTGACTTCTTCACTGAACGAGGCGAAGAAGTCGAGTGGAAGACCCGCGGCCACGACCGTCCGGCCGAGGTGTTCGACCGGCTGCGGGCGGCAGGCTTCAATCCCGAAGAGCTAGAGACAGTGATGATCGGCCGAGTCGTCGACCTTGCGGGGATGCCGTCGCCGCTGCCGCAAGGGGTGACAATCCGACGCACGACGGCAGCGGCTGACTTGCGGGCGATCGCCACTGTGGAGTCCGAGGTTTGGGGAGATGACCTCTCCTGGATGGCCGACGATCTCGCCGGTCGAGTAGGTCTCGGACCCGACGCGATCGCTGTGTTCGTTGCGGAAGCCAGCGGTCAGGTTGTCTCCGCCGCGTGGCTCGTCGCCAGCCCGCCGACCGACTTCGCCGGGCTCTGGGGCGGTTCCACCCTCGCAGACTGGCGAGGACGAGGCATCTACCGGGCCTTAGTCAGAGAACGCGCCGAACTCGCAGCTTTGTGGGGGAAGACCTACCTACAGGTGGACGCCTCGGACGACAGTCGACCGATCCTCGAACGTCTTGGCTTTATCGCGGTCACCACGACGACCCCTTACGTGTGGAAACCGCTAACGGCTCTCTAAGGACTGTTGCCAACCTGCCCCCGAATGGATCATCTGAGTGCCTCCCTCGCGGGGGTTGGCACGCGGTGAGGACGGGGCATATCGACCGGTCGGGAACCCAAGGCGTGTCTCGAACGCGCGACCAAGTGTTGGTTGATAGTGATGTCACTGATAGCCGGGTCATTGCGCCAGGTCCGACTTTCATCGTAGGAAATTCGCGCGGCGCAGAATCCGAGCACATCAGCGCGCTCAGAAATACCTAGTGCTCGTCCCAGTGCCCCTCGTGGGCTGCGTGACGGTGCCCATCATGCACGTAATCGACGTGGTCGCCGTGAAGGACGGTCACATGCCCACAGCCGTCAGCGTGGATATGGCCATGGCCGGAGTGCTCCACATGAGGCAGGTCGCGTTCGTCGTAGTGACCGTCGTGAGCGCAATGGGCGTGACCGTCGTCGATGTAGTCGAGATGGCCCTCGTGTTCGACAGTCGCGTGACCGCACGCGGGTCCGTGTTGGTGGGTGTGATCTTCGTGCACGGTGTGCTCAGCAGAACTCATGGTTTCTCCTTACTTCTCGGGTATTCGGCCTTGGGGCTCCACGCCGCACCCATGGCGAGTTTTATACCCGCCCAGGACATGGCCACCTTCGGCCGGGTCGAGGGCAACTTCGCCGAGGCCATAGCGCCCCCTACCAACGTCCGCATCCAACACCGTGACCATCGCCGACGGCCGGGTCAGAGTCGCGATCGACACCTGCTAATTATTGGATTTCGTTCGCTTGCGACCTGGCCGAATGCTGCTTAGCACAGCGTTCAAGCCGATCTCGCTTACAACGAGCCGGTCGGGGGTTCGAGTCCCTCAGCGCCCACTAAATGGCCTACTGAACTGGGGTAATAGGAACAGCGGCACCGTTGGGACGGTGAGCACAGCGCTCAGACAGGTGTCTAACTCCGCGTAGCTCTCCGGGAGGAACTGCCACCGACCGGCACTTTCTGGATATGCCATCTCGGATGCTCCGCAACGCATCCCCGATGTTTCCTTGGGAGCTATGCGGCGGGATGTAGTGACCGCACACGTGCGCCTACTGGGAACGGCGCTGGCCGTCCAAGGTGGAAGCCCTGAGCGAAATCGACACCGAGGTCGCGCAGCAGGCTTAGGGTCTCCTCGTCCTCAACTCCTTCAGCGATCGTTCGCTTGCCAAGGGCCCTGGCAACCGAAACGATGGTCTCAACGAGTCTTCGATCAGCTTTGTTCTGCACCATCTCGCGGACGAACTGCACGTCGATCTTCAAGAAGGCAATAGGAAGCTGACGAAGGTAGGTGAGTGAGCCATAGCCGGTGCCGAAGTCATCGAGCGCGAACGAGCAGCCGAGAGCCACGAGTCGATCTGCGAAACGTCGGCCGTCCTGCAAATCCTTCATGGCCGCGGTCTCGGTGACTTCGAATGTCACGCACTCTGGAGTAGCTCCCGTCCGAGCCATTTCGTGCTCAATGTGCAGCAGGATCTCGACGCGACCGACCGACTCAGCTGAGAGGTTCATCGCCACCGACTCTCCGGTAGCAGCTATCTCAAGCGCGCGGGTGATGACCCAACGGTCGATGTCTTCGATAAGCCCGTACTTTTCTGCAGCGGGTAGAAACAGGCCCGGGAGGATGACCTGCCCCGTCGGAGAGAGCATCCGCAGCAGCAGTTCGTGTTGGACGGTTGCGCCGGACGTTAAGTCGATGATCGGTTGGCCGTAAAGGACGAGACGATCCTTGGCCACCGCTTGGCGGACCTCTTCGAACCACGCGACGTCGCCGAACTTCGGGCGCAGTCGCTCGCGCTCGGCTTGTAAGGCTGTGATGTCGCGGAAGGCAACAACAGCGCCTGTGCCATCGCTGAGATCAATCGGCGCGGAGGAGTACGAGACCGGTATTGGCGAGCCGTCCCTGCGCCAAAAAGTGTCCTCGTGGACGTGGACAGGGCAGCCGCTGGTACGAACCTTAGACATCGGACAGTCCTCGATCGCGTAGGGAGTGCCGTCCAAGCGGCTGTGATGAAAGGTCGCATGACGGTTTCGGCCGAGAACCTCGACGGCTGATTCGTAGCCCAGCAAATACACCCCGGCCGGATTGATGAACGTCAGGCTTCCCTCCGTGTCAGTGACGACGAGCCCATCAGCCATGCTCGCGACAATGCCTTTCATCAAACTGGCGGCGTGATCTCGCTCGACATCCGCCGTTTTGCGTTCGGTGACGTCTTTGGCAACGACGTAAAACGCACCTTCATTGGCGACGACGGTCGAATCGAGCCACCGATAGTCCCCATCTCGCGCGCGAAAACGAACCCCGAAGTCGATGACGGGCGGGGCGTCGGGCTCTGTAAGCCTCGTTGCCTGCCTCGTTGCCTCCTCGCGATCGTCGGGATGGACAAATGAGACAAACGGTTTGGCCATCAATTCTTCGTTGGTCCAGCCGAGCGTTCGCTCCCAGGCTGGATTGAGTTGGGTGAAGTACCCGTCAAACGATGCGGTGCCGAGCATGTCGAGCGCCAAGTCGAACAGTCGTTTGACTGCGTTGGATGGGGAGATGTCCGCGCTGCAGGGGGTTTGTCGGCCCCAACCGACGTGGTTGACCGAGCGCATCGGTTCGGGCTCTGCTGTTGGAGACATTATGAGGGTATGACGCTTTCAACGTAGAAGGAACCGTTTCGCACTGTGAGAGTGACAGTCGCAGCGGGTGAGCTCAGGGTTGCCCCCTCGACAATGTTCCCCGTGACCGAAAGCGTGACGTTCGTCTCGTAGCGGAGCGACCAAGGAGCAGGGAGTGCTACCGCCACCAGCGCCAGATCCTTCCACCAGGAGCGGTTCTTGGCCACGGCGGTCTTCTCGGCAGCCGCGTAGTCGCTCAGGGCAAGATTGGCGGCCTCCAGTGCATCAGGGCCCTCGCTGAACGAAGGAGACGACGAGCCGCGCGTCGTGAGGGTGCCAGCGAAGACCCCCGAACGTCCGAGCGACAGTCCTTCATTCTTGAGGACTGCTGGAGCGGGGACGCTCAGGTGAAGCGGAGGTGGCGGCGAAGCTGCTGTCGCCAGGTCGACGAACTGTCCGCCGGTGAAGACGGCCTCGACCACGTAGCGGTCGGTTGTCCAGAACAGCGCATCGGTTGGCCAGCAAGTAATCAGGGCCAAACCCGCCGTTCCTCCAGTCGGCACGGCGATAGCGGTGCCCGGCGGGACGATCTCGTGACCCACCACGCGAAAGAAGTCCTCCCTGCAGCCAGCGATCCAGGTGACCTCCTCGCCGACCTTGACACGATCGAGGCCGGAGAAGTAGCTGACGTCGTGCGCGAGCAGCACGCTTTCACCGCTCGAACCCGGCCAGACGCTGGAAGGATCATGACCAACGGCCACGTTGAACACCGCATCGTCGATGCCCTGAAGAACAGGAGCCTTGAGTCCGATGGCGGGAATCGTGAGGAGGCCGGGGTGATTGAGTGTGCCGAGAGGGGTGGTCGTTGGACTCGTGCAGGTGCGAGCTGAGTTCTTCGTGGGCGCGGTACCGGCTAGTGCTCGCTTGATCAATTCGTGTCCGACCGAGCTAGAGCGGTGATTCCACCAGATTGGGTAGGCGACACCAGCTGCGGCCACGAGGAGCAGCAGCCCGCCGACCATCGCCCAAAGGCGGGATCGGCGGGCCGTGCCGTGTGTGCGGGAGCGGGACGTGAGCTCAGAAATTCCGGGTTGCTGGTGCACGACGACGCCGAGCCTGGTTTAGGGCACCGACCCCCAGACCCCCAACAAGTATCACGAGAAGCCAGTACGGCCAGCCCGCCCATGGCTCACCGGTCTTGGCCGGAGGCACCACGGTCGGGGGCTTGGGCGTAGGCGTAACTGCAGGCTTCGGTGTGGGCTTGGGCGTGAGAGCGACTGTCGGCTTTTTCGCCACCGGCTTCTTCGCCACTGTCTTAGTCGTTGGCTTTTTCGCCACCGTCTTTGTTGATGGCGTGGTCGTGGTTGTCGTCGTTGTCGTTGTTGGTGCCGAAACAGTGCACGCTGGCGGCGCGGTGATGGTGTCGTCGACGAGGGTGACTGCTCCGTTTTCCGCCAACAGCCGTCCGGTGACCGACGCCGTCGAGGCGATCGAGATCGAGGTCAGAGCCAAAATGGTCCCGTTGAACGTGCCACCCGCCAACGTCGCCGAGCTACCCACCTGCCAGAAGACGCAGCCCGCTTGCGCCCCGTTTTCGAGCGCCACCGTGCTCGTCGTCGAGGTCGTCAGGCCGGAGCCAACCTGGAAGATGTACACCCCGTTCCCGTTCAGGGTGACCGTTCCCGTAAGGTCCATCGTCGAGGTCGCGTTGTACACCCCCGGGCCGAGGGTCAGTCCGGTGATGTCGGCGTAGTTCGTGTTGTTCGTCGGTGGTGCACCTGCCGCTGATGTGTACGCGGTACCGAGATCAGCTGCAGCTGTGCTCAGTAACCCCGGGTCGTCCCCCGCGGAACCTGCAGGACCAGAGCTATCGACTGAATAGATCGTGCCGGTTACATCTGTCGTGGTTAATCCGGTGATGGTGGTGCCGGGCAAGTCATCTACCCCGATGTCGCCTGTAATAAAAGGTGGAGACGGGTTGGCCGTGCTCGAAATCCCTTGGGACGACAAGATCGCGAAGGGAGCGGCCGTCCCCAAGGGCACCGGGGCCTGGGTCGCTCCAGCTGACCCCGCAGAGATCCCGCCCAAAAAAATCGCCATAGCGGAGACGACGCCCACCGCCAGGAACACCGAAAACCAGCCGCGCAGACGACCGGCGTTGGTCAAATGAGTTGTCGACGTCATGTCTTCTCCTGTCAACAAGCGCTCCGCCCGGGCCCGGCCGAACTCACCCGACCGCCAACCATCAACGGTGATGGCCCCGCTTGGACAGGATCAGAAACACTCGGGCATCGACCCGGTCGGTCGACACTCCATGCCTACTAACGGCATTCCGCCCCTCGATGTTGAAGGATCCGACTCGATGCTGAGAATCCGACCTCGTGGACCCGCAGCCTGAACATCCCTAAACGTTCACCCGAAAGTTCAACGTGAGGACCCCTGATCGCCGGAACCGTGCGGACTCCTCGGACAGATTCACCGCCGAGGGCAGACAGCCGGAGTTCGGCACGCACTCCGACATCTCTAGCCCCCGCCGACTTAGCGAAGCCGCTCGGTAACGCGTGACGACACTGCCCCAGAACGACGTGAACCGGGGCCATGGCGCACCGCCTCAGGCCGCCGAGTCAGAGCCGCGATCGACACCTGCTAATTATTCGATTTCGCTCGCTTGTGACCTGGACGAATACCACTTAGCACAGCGTTTAAGCCGATCTCGCTTACAACGAGCCGGTCGGGGGTTCGAGTCCCTCAGCGCCCACTAAATGGCTACTGAACTGGGGTAATTGGAGCAGCGGCATCGCTGGGACGGTGAGCACAGCGCTCAGACAGGTGTCTAACTCCGCATAGCCCTCCGGGAGTAACTGCCACCGACCGGCACTAGAGGGATACCCCGCAGTTCTCCCTCACACGCGATCTGGGCTCGTTGGGACGCCTCGTTCTCAGCTGAGGAGCGCGAAAGCACCCCGAATCGTTGCCAACGCATCGAACTCCCGTGAAGCCTGCTCGACAGTGGTTCGAAAACTCGAGACCTCAAGCGTCACCACGTCGACGCCCCCATGAGCGTCTTTGGCCAGATACCCGAGCGTGAAGACTCCGGTATCAGACCCTCCCTTGAACCACACCGTCGGCCACCTCAAGCTCGAGAGTGCCAGCCCGCCGTCGTTGATCGACATCACCGCACCGATCGGCGACAACGCCTTGCTCTTCGACTGGAGATATAGCAACGAAATGATCGTGCACAGGTCTGTCGGCGAGGCGAACCACTCGATTGAGTCGATGTCGCGGGGAGACGACAGGCTGGCCGGGGCGAGAATGATCGCCGAAAGGGGCACCTTGTCGACAACACGTGTCAGGTATGAAAGGCGCGCCGAACTGCTAAGCGACAGATAGGCGTTTGCGTATTTCGGGTAGTCGGCGTAATTCAGAACAAAGTGCTCGCGCGTGCGGAGGAAGGGGATATCGAGGGCGGCGTGCTTGGATGTCGCGGCGACGGCCGCCTCCACTGCGGAGCGCCCAACGAGCGATGCGAGCTCGTCGGCAGCGGTGTTGTCGCTGCTCGAGATCATCAACTCGGCAAGCTCGAGCACTGAGACACGTGTCCCGGCAGGCTCGGTCTGCAACACCCCGCTCGGCAGGCTGCGCAGGCTCGCAGACAGCGGAACCGACTGCTGCCAGGTAAGGCGACCTGATGCGATGGCCCGCGCCAGAGCCTCGAGCACGTACAACTTGAACATTGACGCGAGCGGGCGCGGCACCGTAGGGGAGATGGCATTGACCGCCACGCACTTTCCCGACGGCGCGATGCGGGCTGCCTCGAAGCTGACGTCAGGTGCGAGCGAGCGCAACTTCTCGTCCACCGCGGTCCAGGTCGTTGGCGCCGCTGGCAATCGCGGCACCAAGCTCACATAGAGACCAGATATCAGACCGGAGCTGTCGACCGCGATATCGAGACCGAAACGCGTATTGCCCGACTCCACGTCGGCCACCAGAACATTCGCGGCCGTGCCTGCGTCTAACGCGACGATCCGCCAGGGCGAGTGCGCACCGAGCTTGCCGAGATCGCTATTCAGCTCGCTCGGCGACACCTTGGCAAGGAACTCGGCGTCGAAGTGCTGGCGAACCGCTGCCGCCGAGATGGGTGGCACCTGTGCGACCGCAATGACCCATCCGAGCTGGTGTCCAGCGGGCGAGTCCGGGAGATCCGCTGACAGTGACACTTTTGCAGGCGGAGCGGAGGTCGCCACCGTGGAACTTGCGGCCATCGAGCGCCCGCCACCTTCGATCACCGCCGCCAACGTCGCGATCAATACGAGCGCGCCGACCGCGGAGCACCGACGTCTGATTCCCCCATGCCACACCGGGCTGCGTTTTACCAGAGACTGCCCCCGAACGCCGGGTGAGTGCGATGCAGTTCGGCGCTTCAGGATGTCGACCTGAGCGCATTATGAGAAGAAGGCTCGCAGTTCGGCGCAACCACTTCAGGCTGGCGCCTGTTGTCCGCAGCGGTTTGACCAACGCCTTGGAGGACGTCTCGCTTGGCCCTGGGTAGGACCACCCTCAGACCGTCCAGAGAAGCGGTCAGGTTCCGAGCGCTTTGGATCCTCCAAGTAGCACGTCTAATAGAACACTATTAAGAGACTGGATTAAGCACCGGGACTAAGACACGATCTTTCTCGACAAACTACGGGCTGGGACGAGGACATCGACATGACCGAAAATCAAGAGCCGGCTAAGTGGAGCGTCGCTGAATGGCACGGAAAGATGCTCGTCGATTCCAACGGTGAGCGCATCGGCAAGCTGCAAGACGTCTACGTTGACGTCGAGACCGACGAGCCGCAGTTCGCGACGGTCAAGGAGGGATTTATCGGTCGCCACCTGACTTTCGTACCGTTGGGGGGGATTCAGATCGGCCCCGACGACTTGCAGGTCGCAGTCACAAAGGAACAGGTCCGCTCCGCGCCTGACATCGAGATGCACGGCGAAGAGCTCTCACAGGCCAATGAGTCGACGCTCTATCACCACTTTGAGATGAACTACACGCCGATCAACACGGAGAGCGGCCGTCGCTTGGCGCGCCGTTGAAGTTTCAAAAGCGAGTTTGGGCTGATGAGCGCCGGCGGGGTTGAAGGTACGACGCCGCGGCGAGAACCGGGATGTCAGCACCCTCTTGTTCTGCACCGGGTCGTACGACCAGGCCGTGGTCGTCCACGGTGCAATGTGGAACCACGCGACCTGGTCGACAGCACCCCGGCTCACCGCCACGGCGCCGCAGAGGCATCGTAACGCCCGCATTTTGGGCCTGCTCGGGAGAAAACCGCACAGTTACTCGCCCGAGCGTGGGCGCAAGCTGCTGTGAAGGTCTGACTCGGTGGCGGTCGAGATGCTGGTTCGAAGCGTGTCATGGGTCATTGAGGACACCGAAGTTGCGAGCACCACACCTAGGAGTTTGCTAGGAATCCGGTAAGAACGTGTAGGCGATACCGAGCACGGGTGCGTTGATCGTCTTAAGCACTTTCGCTCCCAGGGCGATCGTGATCGACTGGGCCTGCGCAGAGACCGTGATCGAGGCGCTGCCATGGACGGGGATCGACATCGGACTGGCGGTCGGTGACAAGGTCGTCGCGACGAGCAACGAAGAAGAGTTCGCTGGTGACTTCACGACCAGCCAACACGGATGGTCGACCGCGACGACGATCGAATATGAGCTCGTTGGTACGCGGTAGGTGACCGCTGTCGACGACGACGAAACAAGTGCGACCCGATTCGGACGCTGCGGAGGCGGCGCGGCTGGGCGTTCCGTCGCAGAAGACACATTCGTTGCAGAAGGCACGTTGCGGAAAGCGCTCAGCCACTTCGGGTGCTCTCTCAAAACAGTCAACCCGCCCACGCAGGCAAGTAACACCACCAAGAGCGCCGAGACCAAGATACGAACGCCGAGTGGCGCCGGTGCCCTCGCCGCCCGCCTCGATGGGTAGTACAAAGCTTGTCTCGCTGATTCACGGTGGACGACCCGAGTAATCGGGATCGGTCGCGTATCGAGATACGACGGCGCCCAAGCGATGTCGAGGACCGGGTCGGACTGCTTAGCGGCCCCAACGAGGCGCGATCGCCCGAGTTCGGCCGCGTCCGAGATGCTCGTCATTGCGGAGAGATTCCAGCCATTTGCGGTCCTATCGGCTCAGCGAATTCAATTCCTCGAACTCCGACGATGTGCCGTGTTGTTCACGACATGACCTTCGAGCGGGACTCCATCCTTTGGCGGGGACCCCGAAGTGCGCGGGCGAGGCGTCAGCGGCGGACAGGTCCAGGGGCGTTTCCGGACGAGTGACGTCGACTCCCGCAGGATGGGTCATTTGCCAGGCGGTCCGGAGCGATGGATCGAACCGCAACTCTTCTTGGAGAGGGGGACCAAGGTAATCCGGCACTGTGTCGCTAAGACCGGCATGCGCTTGACGGAACATCGTCATCAGCTAACTCGTTTCACCCAGTCGTCGAGCTCTCGCACATCGACGCCACCTGATGGCGCGTCACTTTCTGAGCGCGTCCTTGACCTTCTCACCGGCCTGCTTGAGATCGCTCTTTACTTGATCGGCCTTGCCCTCGGCTCGGAGTTTGTCGTTGCCGCTCACCTTGCCCGCCGCCTCTTTGAGCTTTCCCTTCGCTTGTTGTGTGGTGTTTCTTGCCTTGTCGGTTGTGGCCACAGCCTGATCCTTTTCTTGGGACGTAACAGGAGGGTCGTGCCCTCCACTCAGAATCGAATTTGCACTGATGTCCTGCGGTTGCCGGTCACCACCGGTAGAAGTGATGCCTCCCGGCACGCTCGCCGCGCCCTAGTACGAACCCAACCAACCACAACACGAACAAGACCGCTGCGAAGAACCACAACACATGCGCAGTGAACCCCAGTCCGGCAAAGAGAAGAACAAAAATCAATAGCAGCAGGATGATCATTTTCCTGGTCTCTTTCCTTGGCGCTTCGCGTTATGTCCGATCGTTCACGAGTGAACTTGTTTTCGGGCGGGACACCTTCCTCCGAGGTCGCCTGGCAGGTGCAGCCTTCGGCTTGTCGACAACGCCCGATTCCTCGATAAGTGCATCGCGCGCGCTTTCGGCGTCCTCCCGATTCCCGTCGATGGCTTCTCTGCGATCCTGACGGGCGTTGGCGACGACGTAGCCGAGCCCGAGGGCGAGGACGACGATCGCGACAACCCAAAGCGTGTGAAGGGCGAAACCGATCAGGCCGAACAAAAGAGCGGCACTCAGCACGGCCAACATCACGGTGCCTGAGACTCGGCGTTGACCGAGTAACGACGAAATGCGTCGGGACTCTGTTGATTTGACTGACATCAGGGGTAAACCTTCTTCCAAAATGTTGATCTTGTGAGTGACGCGCACTAGGCGACCTTTTCGTGCACCTCGGTCGAGCGACCCTGCGCGTCGACCGTTTCACGGTCGTAGCTGTGATGGGTGCCGCCCGCCGGACGACGGGAGATGGCGAAGATGATCGTCGAGGCGACGAGGCCGACTGCGCCGACGACCAGGAGGATGATCCCGACCGTGGATACGTTGAACCCGTGACCGGTCGTGGTCACCGCCCAGTGCATGACGGCACCTGCCGCAATCGCGATGACACTGAGGAACATTCCTATGCGGCCCATGGCTCGCTTCTCTCTGTCGTAGCCCGCTCCGTCGACCGGATTCGGTCGTCGACAGTCGAGCCCTAATAACTGCAAACATACACTAGTGTTAAATTGCCGGCAAGTTGTTGCATGAACGTGCGACAACTAGCAATTTATTTCATGTAACGTACGACTAGATTGGCCCCATGGCGGAGTTCAGTTTCCTCACCAACCATGCGAAAGCCCTCGTCTGCATCGCCCACGACCCCGAGGTGCGCCTTCGCGATATCTCCGCCACGCTGGGCATCACCGATCGCACCGCCTTTGGAATCGTCTCCGACCTGATCGCAACTGGCTACGTCGTCAAGGAGAAGGACGGCCGCCGAAATCGCTACCGCATCCAGGCTCAAGTTCCCCTCGGAGAATCCGTCGTCCGAGAGCAGACGATCGGAGAATTGCTGGCGGTCTTGACCGATCGGAACGTCCCCAAGGGACTTTGAGGTCTCATCGGGTCACCTCTGGCACTTTGTGAAGTTTTCTGACCCGATAGACGAGGGAGAGATCTCCGCATCTGAGGGAGAGATCATGCCTTGCATCCCTCGCGGGCGCAGCACCCGAGCCGCTTCGACCAACGCTGCATCACAGCCAGCCCAGATCCCGTTGAAGCTCGTGACCGCGTCGAAGTCGGCGTCCTCGAACGGCAGGTCGAACGTGTCACCCACGCGGAAGTCGCCGTCAGGAATGCGACGGCGAGCGATCTCGATCAGCCCCGCCGCCGCGTCAAGACCAGAGACCTCTGCACCTCGCTGGGCCGCGACCATCGTGGCGTAACGAGACCCGCACGCCACGTCCAGCATTCGCACTCCGGGCCCGACACCGACACGATCGAACACGTCATCGTTGGCCGCACGCGCGTACGACTCGATCAGATGCGCCCAATCGAGCGCGCGGTCCCCCCACGCCTCACCGGCCCGCCGCCAGTCCATGATCTCTCCTGATGTCGAGAGCAACCCGACGATAGGCACCGGAGAGCCCGCAGGATCGACAACGCAGGCCATCAAGGGAGCGAGACGCCGTCGTAGACGCCCCGATCACCGGCTCGGCGGCTGACCAAGGAGCGATTCGCCAGTCGGAGACTGCTGACATCGGCCCTTCGAAGGGAACCCCCACCCTGCCGGGCATCGCGGACCACCCAGGCGTGCGCGTTCCGTGCGCGAGGAAACAGCGCCATCGAGAGGTTGTCTCGCGGCCCGTGTTGCAGCAGGCTCAGGCGAGGTGGACGCGCCCCGGACGCGATACGCGAAGAGAGGCGACGTGCACGTCGCCTACCAGATCCTCGGCGACGGCCCCCCCGACATCGTCTATGTGCAGGGCGCGTTCACCCATCTCGGGGTGATGTGGGAGCTGCCGGCGTTCCAACGCTTCTGCGAGCAACTGAGCTCTTTTGCCCGCCTGATCTGGTTCGACAAACGCGGCATGGGGCTTTCTGACCGTGTCCGGGCCGGCACGCTGGACGACCGGATGGACGACGTTCGGGCGGTGATGGACGCGGTCGACTCCTCCCGCGCCATGATCCTCGGCGAGTCCGAAGGCGGTCCGCTTGCGATGTTGTTCGCGGCGGCTCACCCGGAAAGGACGGCCGGTCTTCTCCTTGTCGGCGCCGAAGTCAAAGAAAAGGTCAGCGAGGACTAGCCGTGGGGCGAGTCCACTCCGGCGCAGTTCGAGGAGGCGATGGAGAGCCTGGGAGAGCGATGGGGCGCTGGGCGGTTCATCATCGCACCCACCTTGGCAACGGATGCCTCCGTGCGCGAGTGGGCTCAACGACTCCAGATCAATGCCGCCACTCCAGGCGCAGCAGAGTCGTTCATGCGGATGGCGTTCGACATCGACGTCCGGTCGGTCGTGCCCACCATTTCCGTGCCGACCTTGATCGTTCACCGCCCTGACGATTCGGTGTGTCACGTGGAAAACGGGCGATTTCTCGCTCGGCACATTCCGGGCGCGGTCTACGTCGAGCTACCCGGTGGCGACCATGCCCCGTGGGCCGCCGGGAACGCAATCGTTGCCGAGATCCGCGAGTTCCTCACTGGCGTGCGCGAACCCGCCGAGCCAGAACGCGTCCTGGCCACGATGGTCTTCACAGACATCGTCGGCTCGACCGAACGCGCCGCCGCGTTAGGCGACGAACGCTGGCGGGCGCTGCTCGACTCGCACGACCGAGTGGTCCGCGACGAGCTGCGGCGGTTCCGGGGACGCGAGGTCAACACGACGGGCGACGGTTTCGTCGCCTCGTTCGATGGAACCGCTCGTGCCCTTCGGGCTGCGCAAGCGATCCGTGACGCCACGCGACGACTCGGAATCGACCTGCTACTCGGCGTGCATACGGGCGAATGCGAGGTTCGAGGGGGCGACCTCGCCGGTCTCGCCGTGCACATCGCGGCGCGCGTCAGTGCCCTCGCTGGCCCAGGAGAGGTGTTGCTTTCCCTCACAGTGAAGGATCTCGTTGCGGGGTCGGATATCGAGTTCCACGGGCGCGGTGAACACGAGCTCAAAGGTGTACCGGGGTCGTGGGAACTCTTTGCCGTGGAGAGGTGACATGCCGCTCCGAGAAGCGTCTTGTCACCACCACACCTCCTGATCGACGACACCAACTGTTCGCCAATCAGGATCGCGTTGCGTTGATCACTTGAACTCGCACCGGTTGAGCGAGCACGTTGGTCCAGAGTTGGGGAACTAGTCGGACGACCAATCGCCGTTTCCCGCCACGCGTTCAATCGTGATCCTGGTGATGTATCCAGACGGCGGATTGTCCATGGGGGGGAACTTCACATTTGGACCGATATACGTCAACGCGAGCCGCTGGAGAAGTTCCGGGGCGCCACCTTCGGTAATTCGAGCCGTACCGTAAAGCACCAGATATTCGTCGAGGCCACCCGGGCGGACACGGCCGGTTTCTATAGAGAGCGCAACGCGAGCATCGCGCTGAATATTCTGAACCTTTCTCCACGAGCCGAGATGGGCCGCAACAACTTCGTCTCCCTCGAGGCCCACCCAGACGATCGTCACCTGAGGACTACCGTCCTCGTTCAGCGTTACCAAGTGGGCAAGATGTCTGCCCGCGAGAACCTCGCGCACGGCATCACTAATCGGAACCATGCCCTGTTCTTAGTCGAACGAGAGAGCAAGGGGCTGTGCCGAGGTACTAAGACGTCCATGTCGCAGAACGCCGGCTGGTAGGCGTCGGCGTAACTGCGGCGCAACCGCTATCGGCGTACAAAGAAGGTCGGCACGAGGAGGACGTCGATGCGGATCAAGCGAAGACGCACGGCGACGACCGCTGCAACTGTTCTCGTACTCGGGACAGTTGCGCTGCTCTTTGCCGCCTGCGGAGGATCTTCCGGGCCGGGTGTCGCGAGCCTCGGGTCGTCGACCACGACGACGACCACTCCGGCCGCAGCGTCGTCGAACACGAATAATGAGACGGACTACTTAGACGCTGTCAAGTACGCCCAGTGCATGCGGACCAACGGGGTGCCGAACATGCCCGACCCGAACAGCAAAGGTCTGTTCCTCCACACGCCGGGGAAGCTCAACGGCGTCACCATCGACATCAACTCCGCTCAGTACAACTCGGCCAACAAGGCGTGTACCCACCTGCTGCCAAACGGGGGCCAGTTGACCCCGGCCGAGCAGCAAGCCCTGCTCGCCCAGGCGCTGAAGTTGGTCCAGTGCCTGCGCACCCACGGCTTCCCGAACGAGCCCGACCCGAGCACTAAAGGTGGTGGGGTCTCTCTCCTTCTGCCCGGGAAACGGAACTCGCCCCAGGTCCAAAAGGCATTGGAGGCCTGCAAGTCGCTCGCGCCTGGAGGAGGGTGAGACAAGTCCGCACCCGACCGATAATGCGCGTCGAGATGAGCCGCTGCGACTGCCCCTGACCCCGGGTGTGTCGCGCCATTTATATGCGGCCGATCGGTACCTCGGGGCGAACCTGGCCGGCTGTTCCGCTGAGTGTTCTGGGACACCTCCGCGCAAGCCAGATCGCCGATATTCATGCGACAGGCGGCACGATTTCCACGGTGTCCGCGTTGTTATGCCGCGTCGCCTCGGGCGGCGCGCTTGTAGCTCACGCGTCGCGGGTCACGACCATCCGGTAGGCCAATGCGACGAGGCCTCCGCGGCAGTTGCGTCTGACCGTGTGGGAGGAAGAAGGCCCGGAGGAGATTTTTGCGGTGGAGTTGGTCGCAGATGGCGACCACACGACTCTCGTGGTTGAGGTGCGTGGAATACCCCTCGACCTGCTCTACGCATACGGAGCTGGCAGACGCACCTGGAGGACCTTGCAGCTCACTCGCGGGACAGGAAGGAGCGGACTGGCCCGCGACATGGGGCACTGGCGAGACGACGGTCGCACCGCTTGAGCGCTGATCGAGCCGACCATCGGGTGACCCGAACAATGGTTAGTCGGATCACGCCGCCCGGTCGGTGAATCGCCCCTTGAACGGGGCGCTCCCGATGGCTCGATCCTGTTCGTTCGGCCAGGTCGAGGCCTAGCCGCCAGAACGTAGTTTACGTTTTTACATTATCTGCCTATACTGCCCAGAAAGGTAAAAAGGTAAACCTCAGGCGGTCGAAATGGCAAAAGGTAAAGATCCGAGTCGGATTCCGGAGGCGATCGACCAGCTTCTCAGCGCCAACGACTCTGTGACATCGGGCGAGGTGGCAAAAGTGGCCGGCGTGACCCGGCAGGCTGCCAGTGTTTGGCTCCGGGCCATGGTGGAACACGGCATCCTCGTACACGAGGGAACCGGGCGAGGCGGTCGCTACCGCAAGGTCGCCACACTTGCCTACCGCTATCCGCTCGGTGGCTTGAGAGAGGATGAGGTCTGGTCGAATGAATTTGCCGAGATCAAACGGCGCGACCCAGTCGTCCTCGACAATTCGAACGTCGGCTCCATCCTCAATTTCGCGTTTACCGAGATGCTCAACAACGCGATCGACCACTCGAAAGGGCAACGGGTCGACGTTCGCTGGTTTATTACCAACGAGATGATCGCCTTCGAGGTCGAAGACGATGGCGTGGGCGTATTTCGCAACGTGCGGGATGAACGCGACCTCGACGACGATGTAGATGCCATCGGCGAACTCGCCAAGGGGAAGCAGACCACCGCGCCGATAGCGCACAGCGGACTTGGCATTTATTTTACCTCCCGCATGGTCAGCCGTTTTGTCTTAAGCAGCGGAACGTTCGTGTGGACAGTGGACTCCCGACGAGACGATCAAGCGATCGGTTCTTTGCCAGTCGAGCGCACCGGGACGTTCGTGAGGTGCGAGGCGGACAGCGACACGCAAGTCGTGCCAAGCGACGTCTTCCGCTCTTTTGCCCCGCTCGAAACGGGCTTCAACCGCTCAACCGTTCGAGTGTCTCTATTCGAAAAGGGCGTATTCGTCTCTCGCTCTGAGGCGAAGCGGATGGGCGCCCAACTTGAGATGTTCGACGAAGTCGAGATCGATTTCGCCGGCGTCGAACAGGTTGGGCAGGGGTTCATCGACGAGCTTTTCCGAGTGTGGCAAAACGCTCACCCTGGCACCCGACTCGTGCCGATCAATACGAACCGGGCCGTGGATGCGCTCTTCAGCATGAGCGGGATAATCGTTCCGCGAGGACGTTAGGAGCTCGATGTCGGAAAGAAACTCGTCACAGATCCGCTAGCAGGCGCGTCCCATAATGCGCGTCTAGATGAGCCGCTGCGAATGCCCCTGCCGGCTCGGCGGGTGCTCCCGTGCCCGCTAGGGATAAATATTCAGAACGTTTCGGGTCGGCGAAGCGGTTGCGGCCTCGAATTACGTCTGCGACCAGGATGGGTGATGACGTGAAACACGGACTCTTTCTTCCTCCCTTTGACGGCCTTGCAGACGTTGAGCGGATGGCCGATCTGGCGGTGCTCGCTGAGGGGGCTGGTTGGGATGGCTTCTTCGTCTGGGACCACCTTCGCTATCTCGCGCCGGTGCGCGACATCCTCGATCCTTACGTCTGCCTGGCGGTCATCGCCGCTCGGACCTCGCGCATCACGCTGGGACCCTTGGTGACCCCGTTGATCCGCCGTCGCCCTCAGGTGGTGGCTCGTCAAGCCGTCGCGCTCGACCGCCTCTCCAAGGGCCGTCTCGTGATGGGATTCGGAATTGGCGACGACTACCCCGGCGGCGACCTCGCCTGTTTTGGCGAATTGACTAATGCCAATGAACGTGGTCGTGCCTTGGACGAGGGGCTCGCCATATTTCAGGGCTTGGTCTCTGGAGAGGAGGTCAATTTCACTGGCGAGTTCTTGATGGCTCAAGAAGTGGCCTTCCAGCCAACGGCGTATCGCCCCGACGGCATTTCCGTGTGGACGGCTGGTCGGTGGCCGAATCCGGCGCCAATTCGCCGCGCCGCTCGGCACCAGGGGATGGTGGTCATCCAGATGACTGAACCCCAGCAGGTGGGTGAGCTCAAGATGAGACTGGTGGAGGCCGAGGCCGACCTCGACCACTTCGACATCGTGGTCTGGGGCCAGCGTGACCAAAAGATGGTGTATCGAGACGATGAGCGCTACGCCCAATGGGCAGAGGCGGGCGTCTCGTGGTTCCTTACGGGGCCGGGGCCCTTCAATCTCGTCTACGACGAGGTGCGCGAGTACGTCGCAGGCGGTCCTCCTCGCTGATACCGCACATCCCACAAGTGGAATCGACCCGCCCTGGCGGAGCGGTGCCTCATCTAACCCCGGAGCTATCCGGACAGGCAGGAGCGCCACAGAACGCCGGAATGTGGCGTTGTTCGGTGAAATCTTGGATCCACGCGTCCCCAACCAATGGTGACGTGGGCCCATTACAAGTAGAACGGCGCGAGAGATAGGTTCTCAAAGTGCGGCGGGTTGGAATCGTTATGGACCTCATCGCCATCTCGGTCTTCGTGGCCATCGGAAGATCGGTTCACGGCCATGTCATGACCGTGACCGGCTTTCTCTCCACAGCGTGGCCGTTCGCGACAGGGCTCTCGCTCGGATGGATCACACTTTGGGCTCGACGGTCGCCTTCTTTCTCTTTAATGCAAGGTGTTCTGATCTTGATCGCGACCGTTGGCGTCGGGATGGTACTGCGCGTCATATCAGGGCAGGGAACAGCAGTTGCGTTCGTCTTCGTAGCGTTGGGATTCCTAGGTGCGGCAATGCTTGGCTGGCGGTCACTTGCTGGTCTTCATCGGCAAGCACGGAGTGACCGCGTGCTCAAGCGCCGAACCTCACGTCTGACTTAGATTCCCAGCGGCGCCCCAATAACTCGATCTGACGCCGAACTGAAAGCGGCCCCGACCAATGACGGGATCGTTCCTTCTCCCGTGACGGAGCCCTTCGTCTGGTCCTGGACGAATACCTCGTCGGTACCCTCGGGGCATGAGCCAAGAGATCGACTACGCGAGGCCAGGTCCGATCACCGACCTATCGACCATCGAGCCAAGGGTGTTAGATGGCCTCGATTCAAGACCGGTCGGGATCTGCTGGCCGGCACACGCTCTTATCGTTCAACCGGACGACGCAGTTGATCACAACATCCCGGCGGTGAGGTTCGGCGAAAAAAATCTGCGGCCGGCGGCTCGCATCATTGAAGCGTTGCTCAGCCTCGCGCCCGAGCCGGTGCACATCGAGCGACCGCCCTCCGCTCGAGTCGTCGGAACGTGTCGCCACTTCGCCGTCGTGAGCTGTGCGCTGCTGCGTTACCGCGGAATCCGCTCGCGAGTGCGCTGTGGCTTTGCCACCTATTTCCAGCCAGGCCAGGGACTCGACCACTGGATCACCGAGTACTGGCACGAGGGAGAACGCCGGTGGGTCCGGGTCGACTCGGAGGTCATCGCCGAATCGGTAGTGCGGGATCCCACCGACCTTGAGCCCGGACAGTTCCTCAGCGGAGGAGAGGCCTGGGCGGCGTTTCGAGAGGGAACGATCGACGCGTCATGCTTCGGCGTTTACGGCACGGAGAACTGGGGTCCTGCCGAGATCCGCGGCAACGCAATCAAAGATCTCGCCGCATTAAACAAGGCGGAGATGCTGCCCTGGGACGAGTGGGGTCCCATGCCGGCCATGTACCGGGGGAATGCACCTCCGGGTTTCGACGAGATCCTCGATCAGATCGCGGCCGCGTGCGCGGCCGACAACATTGCGGCGATCAGTGATCTCTACGCTGCTGGAGAGCTCACGGTCCCGACCGACATGATGAGTTGAATGGTGGGGTGGGGAGACGTGCCCCCTATCGCTCAGTCCCACGTTGTTTGCTACTGCCCACAAACGCGCGCATGGCTGGAATGCGTCGATCAGACGCGATCCAGACGTGCGCTCGCGACTCGTGCCGCCGACGAGCCGTCTTGGCGCTGCAGACAGGATGTGTGAGCGAAGAGCCGACTTCAGCCGGTGAAGGCGCTCGGCACATGGCTCGCGAAGCGGGAAGGGCGGCCCCATTTCGCTCCTTTCTCGGACGGGTGCTCGGAGAACATACGACCGAGCGAGCTGGAGACAGGGCGCCAAGGGCGAGGAGATGGTCGACGAGCAGCTCGCGCGTCTACCGGATTCTTGGCGAGTGATCCCCGATATTCCTCTCAATGAGAAAGATCACAACCTGGATCACCTCTCATCGGCCCGGGAGGCGTCTTCTCCCTGAACGCGAAGAACCTCTCTGGCCGAGTGTGGGTGGCGGAGCATGCTTTCTATGTGAACGGGAAACCGACCGACTATCTGCGCAAAGCGCAGCGGGAAAAGCGGGAAGTGACGAGGCGGCTCGCCGGATCGAGTGTCCAGTTCGAAGTCACGCCAATGATTGTCGTGATCGCTGACCGTGATCGCATTGTCATTGTCATCAAATCTCAGCCTGACGGAGTGGCAGTGGTGAAGAGACGTGAGATCACGAAGTGGCTAACAGATCAGCCAAACCGGCTCGCACCCGAAGATGTGGAGCGCCTCGCGGGCGATGATCTTCCCCGCCTCCGAGGTGTAGTTCCATCCGATGCGCCACGGCCGCAAGTTCTGGTGAGCCAAATCCTGATGTCGTCGTGCGAGCTGCTCCCCCATAATGCGCAGCCCACTCAGCCACTGCGCGTCCGCGATCGCCGGGCCTGTCGCGCTATCTACATGCGGTCGAGCGGCACCTATGGGACGCTTCTGTCGCTCAATCGGATACGCGCTGTGGCCCCGTCGTGATGCAGACGCTTCCACGGGCGCGGCCCGCCTTTCCAAGTGAATGGTCGAGGGGACTACTCGTCGTGAAGCACGAGGGCGGTCGGCGTCCGCTTCGCTGTCCGGCCCGGAAATGCGGCGACAACGTTGGCGAGGATGACGGCGGCCAGTGCCGCGGCGATGATCCACCACACCGGCACCGTGGGTGCAGGGACGGCGCCGATCTCGCGGGCAAAGAGAGTCCAGAGCCAACGACCGAGTGCGACGCCGAGAGGGATACCGACGACGATTCCTACCACCGCCGAGATCGAAGCCTGCCAAGCGATAGCCGAGGCGAGTTGTCGCGGCGTGAACCCAAGCACCTTCAACAACGCAAGGTCGCGCCGACGACGTCGCACCGATGCCGTGAGTGCCAATCCGAGGGCGACCACCGCTCCGATCGCGAGCCCGGCTGCGAGGAGGACGGGAGTCGTGCCTGTTGAGCGGTAGTTGACGATCTGCGCTGGGTGTTGCACTGACAACACCGTCGCTTGGTTACCGCCGCAGACAGAGTTATGCGGTGCGGTTGCCAAGATGGCGTTCGCCGAGGCGGCAAGCCGTTGGGCCGCCTTGAGACCCCTCGGAGAGCCTGGCCCGCCACGAACTCGAATGAAAACCATGTTCGGACCGTTACAGCCTGGGTAGGCCTGGGGCCCCAACTTTTCTGTGAGGACGCCATTGTCCGCTGGAACAATCGCACCAACCGACATCGATGTGTGCAGCGATTCGGCGATTCCGATGGCAGGCAGGGTCGCGACTCCTACGATCCTGAGACGGATCGGTCGAGGCGGAAACGCCGGCGTATACCGCAGCTCGATGGTGTCGCCAATGTTCTTGTGCAGCTCCGCGAGCGTCATCGCCCCAAGGACGACCTGGCCCGGACCGTCTAGCCCGTGCCCCTCGATGATCGGAGGACTCACCGGCGCGTTGGGATTGGCGAGCAGCACGGGAACTTCGACGCCATCAAGCTGCAGCGTGGCAAACCACACGCCGGACGAAGCGATGACCGCGTGGTCGCTTGCGAGCGTGGCCGCGATCGCCCGATTCGGCACCGGGCCGTATCCGTCCGAGCTCTGCACGGCGTAATCCCAATTCCAGCCGTAGAGCCTCGGATGCGACACCAACGTTTGCAGGCTGCTTCCAAACGTCAACGTTGCTGTCACAACAACCATGGCGACGACTGCGCCAAGGAGGGCCGAACGGGTCGGGTTGGCCGTCTGGCCAGGCCCACGTTCGAGGGCGAATTGTGTGCCAACCACCGCAGAAACGGGAAGCGGTGACTTAGCGACAATTTCCGCCGTCGCCGCGTGCCGACGGACTCCGCTTCGGCGCCGCTCAACTCGATGTGGCGCGTCGACGTAGGCGATGAGCACAGCTGACGCGACGAGAACGCCGGTAAGAACGGCAACTCCGATGCCCAGCACCGTCCAGTCTGCGTTGATGCCGCGATCGGGGTAGACGGGACGAACGGGCCCGATGGGGGCAAGCGGTGAGAGCGCAACCGCAACGCCCGCGGCGACGAGCGAACCGATCGCGATCGAGCCAGTCACGCCGATGAGACCGTCGACGCTCGTCATCGCGGGACCCGCACCGATCGCCCGCATGACGCGCAGGTCCTCGTCACGCTGACTCAGTTGACGGGCCAAGGCCTGGATACTGAGGAGGAGCACCGCCAACCCGGCGATGCCACCGAACACTCCGAGCGCGAGCGCCTCGGGTCTGATCGATTGCTGCGCCTCGGCCTTCAGGTCAGACGCGACCTCAAAATCGGTGAAGTAGTGCTCGTTCGCGGTGAATTCTCGCTCGACATCTGGGACGAAACGCGCGCCGCCGCGCAGCTGCACCCCGTAGTAGGAGAGCGCCGCGTCCCCGAGCACCATGCGCGTGAGTGCAGGTGTAGCGATGATGTAAGTGGGGAAACGAGCGATCTGGTCCTCGACGACCTCGCGGTTCACCAGACCAATCCCGACGATCCTTAGCGAGACCCTGCGCGCAGGGCCGTTCTTCGAGGTGGGGCTCAACGCAACCGTCAGGGTCTGACCCAGGCGGAGGTGCAACGTGGCTGCCGCGGTCTCGGTGACCACGACCTCGTTCGGTTTGGAGGGATCCGCCATCCGACCGGCTGTCACGGTGAACTTGTCTTGGTTGAAAAGAAGGCCGTCGACACTTCCGACCAGATGCACCTCGCTGTTCAGGCTGCCCGCTTCGACGCGTCCCGATCGGACGAGCGACGCGCTAAGGGCGACGTAGCTCTTCACCCGTTCGACATGGGGCAGCCGACGGATCTGGCTCGCAAGGCGCGCGGAATAACCCATCAATCCGCCCGCCGGGATGATCGTGAGATCTGAGGGGTTCGTACTGGCCAGAAACGCGGAGTATGACGACGCCGTCCGGCGGGCCGCCGCGATCGAGCCGAGAGCGAGACCGCCGACCAACCCGATCAGGATTACGAGCGCGACATAACCACCTCGCTGGCGATGCCAAGTGGTTACGAACCTGTACCGGGCTACACCGACCGTTCCGGGACTCAACAGCAGGCACCTCCCCAAAGGTCGTCCCTCACGGTGTGCCGACCATCTGTTCATTGTGTGGGCCCGTCTACCAGCCAAGAAGGGCGTCAGTCGGTGTCTCGGCGTCGTATTACCACCCCGTACCGGTCGGCATCACTGTCCCAGAACGCCTGTCAGGGAACAGGGAGGCCGACCAACAAAAGGGATGCGGTCGTACAGTTCGATCGTGAGTGTGACCCGTCCGAGTTCAGCCAAGCTCGCATTTCAAGCGGATTGAAGGTGGAGGAAAGGTCCCTCATGTCTTCGACACCGATCATCATTCGCCGTTCGATCGATGAAGGGCCTGGAGTGGTCGCCGAAGGGACACACCTAGTCATCGAAGACTGGCCCTCCTCAGGCACCGCGACTGAAGTAGCTCCCCTCCATGTCCATCACGCAGATGATGAGGCGTGGCACGTCATCTCGGGGGCGCTTCGCTTTCGATTCGAGGATCAAGAGTTGATGGTCGAAGCCGGATCGACCGTTCTTGTTCCTGCTGGTGTTCCTCACACCTTTGGAAATGCGGGACCGCAACCTTCACGATTCATCATCATTTTGTCCAGGAGGCTCCATGAGCTCATCAGCGAACTCCATGAGTCTGATCGTTCAGCGCACCCGGCTATCTATCAGAAGTACGAGTCCGGCCTCTTGGAATAACCACGCGACACGTAGTGTCACGATTCCTTGATAGAGCTGACGCCCGTTCGTGCCGTTCCAACCGACCTCTCCGAGTGGAAGGAGGTTCCGTGAGCGATCGCAGACGCGCATGGACACGAGTTCGTTTGAGTATCCCTAAAGGTGCGAAAGAAGGTTCGGACGGGAATGCCCCAGATCGCCGGATCGGCGACGCCTCAGAACGGGACTCGCACCTCGCCCCGCGCGCTCGCCACACAGTCGCTGGTTTCCCGTTTAATTGATCTCAATTACTTGGACGGGATTAAGCGAAATCACCGACGAGCACTGCGGCTGATGTGTCCGCTCACAAGTGGCGGAGCGCCTAGGTTTTCAGGTCACGCGTGGTACTCAACGAGCATCTCCGAGTTTCCATCGAGCGGTTCGGCGTCGACAAGTCCTGATCGATGTCGGTCGCAAGATTCCACGACATAAACGTCGCGACCAGCGTGGAGCGAACCACGCCATACAGCGCTCCCGTCGCACCGCTCTCGCCCATGCTCAGTTTTGACGATGCGTTGGCACCTGCGCCTCAACCGCGCAACGTTCACTTCGAGCACGGCGGGGTGGAACGCACCCTCCCAGCGTCCAATCCCCGCGTCCCGATCTGGCGGGGGTCGTTCGCAATGAGAATCTCCCAGCACGGTTGACACAGCCACCATTTCGACAAGCTTGTGGCTTCAAAGGACGAACCCAGGTCGAAGGTCTCCCGACATCTGGAGCATTGACGAGATGTGAGGTGGGCGAGCGACGGACTGCCGGTGGCTAGGCCCATCAGAACCGCCGATCTTGCCGCCGAAAAGCGGCGGCGCTGGAGTTCGAAGTGGACTCAATGCATCGTACAGCCGTTCGGTAGGTAGCCGAACATCCGTTCCGGGATGCTTCCGAGATAGCACGTGTTCGCGCGGCCTCTTCGGTAGCAGGACTGTCGCACGCCAGACTTCGCGTTTAATCGAACACGACTAAACGCGCGCACTCTTACGAAGTCTCTAGGGTGTTTCGTCTGTCGTGCCAGTGTCGACGGGACGGCGTTTCGTCACGGCGTGCTGCACATAGAGCTCCGACCCGCACTCGGGACAGGATCTGAGGCGATCCTGGATCTCAGTTTGGGCTTCAACGAGTTATTCGGCACTCTGAGAGAACATTCGCCTGCCGGGTAGCCTCGGAACAAATTGTGCTTGGCGACGCGTGAGCAGCCAACGGCCTCCGCAGTCCTTGCAGGTGCCTTCGTATCCACGATGGAGCGCGAACAAAGGCACCGTTCGGAGGCTAGCCGGGCCCGCATTGCAGCCGTATTGACGGAGCGACCAGCAAGGCTGTATTGCACGAGGCCGGCGTGAGACTTCGCGTTTTAATTCAACTCGATTAAACGCGCACGCTTCCGGCCGTATTTCGTCATCGGCCGTTTCCTCCAGGTCCGTTGGGGGTGTTCGTGTTGACCAAAAGTTCCAGCACCTCACCGATCGTTCGTTCTCGACCGATGGCTTCTCCGAGGGGCAAATCGGTCTGGATGGAGTAGCGGTTGCGACGGCCGTTCTTGTCCTTCACGACGTAGCCGGATGAAATGAGGTCGGTAACGATGCCGTAGGCGCTGCGCTCGGTGATGCCGACCGACGCGGCGATGTCGCGCAAACGCACCCCGGGGTCGTGGGCGATGCAGACGAGCGCTCGGGCATGGTTGGTGAGAAAGCTCCACTCCGCCATCAGACACAATATAGCAGTACATTTCCAGAAGTGGATTGCTAGTTATATGGATCTAGAGTAGAGTGAGTCGCAGACCCCCAGGCCCTCCTGTCGTCGACACCGAGTTGCTCGAGAGTCAGCGAAAGGATGCAGCCATGAAATACATCACGTTGCTGAACCTGACACCGAAGGGCCGCGAGCACTTGCCCGAGGCCAAGGACATTCTGCTCAAGATGACCGGAGTCGCCGAGCAGTTCGGTGGCAAGGTCGAGTCGGTGTGGGCGACCGTCGGCCACTACGACTTCATTGCAGTGGCCGAGTACGCGACCCCTGAGAACGCCTTCAGGGCGCGGGTCAAGCTGGCGGAGCTCGGATACTTCTTGCTCGAGGGCCTAGAAGCCTTCGACATGGAGTTCTTCCTCACGACCGTCTGACGTCTTTGTGGCGCGCCACCCCCAAGCCGGGGGTGGCGTGTGCGCTATCGGTGATCGAAGTAGTCCGCGGATTGCGGTGGAGACGTCCAAAACGGCGCGACCGGATTGGCGAATGCACGCGCAATCTGCACGACTACCCGATTTAATAGAACTCGATTAAACGCTTAATAGAACTCGATTAAACGCGCACTTTCACCTGACCGCTCCTCGATACGCACCTCGACCACCTGTCCGCGTCGAACACTTTCGCTACGTCGCGTTAGTTCCCTCTCTGAAATGCTTCCAGAAGACCTCGAATTCTTCGAGAGACATCTGCGGCCCAAGGGGATCGTCTGTCAACGCGCGCCGCCAATACTCCCGTTCCCCTTCCGGTGCGTTGCGGGCTTCGCTGAACAAATCTTCAAAGCCAGCATCCCGCGAAAGAAACGCAGCCTCGGCGAGTTCATCAAACTCCTCGTCTCCGGGACCGTCAAAGTCGCTCACTTGGACCTCATTTCGCGGTTAGCTATGTTCTCGCGCCGATTTCGGACAATTCGTCCCTGTTTCGTCCGATCAACAAGGACTGCTCCACCCGGCTGAAATACCCTGAAGTCCCTCAAGAAATAGTTCGAGTAATCCTGAACGATTAAGCGACCGTCCCCGACCGGCACTTCTGCCACACCCGCGTTATCCATATGACCGCGTGTTATGGGCTACCGCTCCGACATCACTGCCGCTTACGCGTACCTGGCACATTTTGGACGGTCTCCGCGTGAATGCCGAAGTCTTCCCTCACAATCGACAGCGGTTGGCGCGAAGTGGCAGATACCGCTCTCGGATTCGTGCAGCGCTTTGTGCCCGGCGGTTGATTCATCGCTTCCCCAGCCCTATTCTCCGAGGTTCAGCGATCTAGAAGGTGGCCATGCCGGTTGCCGCCGCCTCATCCAATCAGTAGGTGCCGCGTGAGCGACACCGCGAAAATCCGCACCGAGGCCAACCGGGCGGTCATCCGAGAGGCATTCGAAGCGTGGCGCGACGGAACCGCCTCTATCACCGACGTGTTCGCCCCGGACATGGTATGGCGCATCGAAGGTCACTCACTGGCCTCCAAACAGTACCGGGACAAACGGCAATTTATCGACGAGGTACTGGCCCCCTTTGCGGCCAGATTCAACTCCTCAGACCCGTTCCGGCCGAGCACGATCCGATCGGTCCACGCCGACGGTGAAATGGTGATCGTCCTATGGGAGGGACGAGGGATTGCCAAGGACGGCGCGCCCTACGCGAACAGTTACGCGTGGTTCATGACGATGCGCGACGGGAAGGTGGTCGACGGTACGGCCTTTTACGACAGCATCTCCTTTAACGATCTCTGGACTCGCGTTCAACCCTGACGACTCCACCTACCCTGGCCGCCCCCGGTCGACCCGAAAACTGAAAGGAATTCGCGATGTCCGATCAGAGTCGCTTCCTCGAAGGCCCATTCGCCCCGGTCGAAAAGGAGATCACTGCTTTCGACCTTCCGGTCACTGGCCAGATACCGACCGAGTTGAACGGGCGGTACCTGCGCAACGGACCAAATCCGATGCGAACCGACGACCCGAACTATCACTGGTTCCTCGGAGACGGGATGGTGCACGGAGTCAGGCTTCGCGACGGCCGTGCCGAGTGGTACCGCAACAGGTGGGTGCGGTCGAAGAGCGTCGCGGCCGCGCTGGGTGAGACGTGGCCCGCCGGCCCGGTGCACGACAATGCGGACTTCGCCGCTAACACCCACGTCCTCGCCCACGCCGGACGCATCCTCGCAACCGTCGAGGCAGGTCCTTTGCCTTACCAGCTCACCGACGAACTCGAGACCGTCGGGCCTTGCGACTTCGCCGGCACGCTTCCTGGTGGGTTTGCGGCCCACACGAAGTTCGACCAGCGCACCGGCGAGCTGCACGCCATCGCCTACTACTGGGCCTGGGACCACGTCCAGCACATCGTCATCGACACGACGGGACGAGTGACCCGGACGACCGACGTCCCAGTCACCGACGGACCGATGATGCACGATTTCGTCCTCACAGAGAACTTCATCGTCCTGCTCGACTTGCCCGTCACGTTCAGCATGCAGTTGGCAGCGGCGGGCAGCAAGCTTCCTTACACCTGGAATCCGGACCATCAGGCACGCGTTGGGTTGCTTCCTCGCGACGGCGGCTCAGACGACGTTCGCTGGATCGAGATCGAGTCGTGCTTCGTCTTCCACACCCTCGGCGGCTACGACGACGCCGGTCGAGTCGTGGTCGACTTGTGCCGATACGACCACTCGTACGACGTGGCGAAGTTGAGGGGACCCGGTCCACTCACCCTCGATCGGTGGATCATCGACCCGGCCGGAGGCAAGCTCACCGCGCAGCGACTCGACGACCGCAAGCAGGAGTTCCCGCGCGTCGACGAACGCCGTATCGGCAGGCCGTACCGGTATGGCTACACCGCCGTTATCGGCGCAGGCACAAAGGCGACCCTTTCCCTGAGTGGGGACGTGTCCGACGACGAGTTCACCAACGCCCTTCTCAAACACGATTTGTCAGCCGGTACCGTGCAGCCACACGAGTTCGGTCGGGACGCCGCCGTCGGAGAGGCCGTCTTTGCCCCGGCCAAGGCGGACGGCGCCGAGGACGACGGCTACGTGCTCGCCTTCGTCAACGACCCCCAGCGCGGCGCAGCCGACCTGGTGATCCTCGCGGCACAGGACTTCAACGGGCAACCGGTTGGCCGCGTCCATCTGCCGTCCCGGATTCCGCTCGGCCTTCACGGGAACTGGATCGCAGACCAGTAGGTTCCGTCAGTCCAAGTCGATCGACGTTTCCCAACGAAGGAGGCAAAGCGATGCCCAGTTCGGAGCCGGCGCCGGATGAGACGGAGGTCGTCACGAAACTTAGCCCCCTGTCGGTCCGAGACACCGTTTCGCGTCTCACTGAGTTGGTGACCGCGAAGAAGATGAAACTCTTCGCCGTTATCGATCAGGCTGCTGAAGCGCGAGAGGTTGGACTTCAGCTGCGTGACACCGTCCTGGTGATGTTCGGCAGCCCGGCCGCCGGCACACCTGTCATGGTGGCCGCGCCCTTGGCAGCGCTCGACTTGCCGCTCAAGTTGCTTGTATGGGCCGACGGTGATCGGACAAAGGTCACTTACGAGTCCCCCGTTGCACTCGCGGCGCGTCACAACCTTCCACCTGACCTCGCGGGAAATCTCGCCGGAATCGGTCCACTCACTGACGCGCTTGTCGCCCAGTAACAAAACGGTGCTCGCGATCGTCGTTCGCGAGCCGAGGCCCGCCCTTTTCAGCCAGAGGGACCGATGTGGCATTCACCCATACCAGCTGAACATAACGACTGTCGCGACGATGAGAAGCAGTACATAGGTTGAAAGCGCGGTCATCGTGATTTGGCCGAGCTGGATGAAACTCCCTGCCTGGATCGCCCGATCATCCCTTCCTTGTCGCACGGTTCCAAAGGTGACGAAAATCACGGCGAGAACTCCCCAGCCCACCCCAAGTCCAAGGAACGGAACTTTCGGGAGGTGCGCGACATCGGGGAGAAACTTGCCAACGGCAAGAGCAACACCGACGGCGCCAAACGCAGTGCGCCACCAGGCCAACAGGGTTCGTTCCGTGGCGAGATAGGTCCGACGAGACGGATCACCGAATGAAGAAGAAGGGCTATTCGGTGAAACCAATTGGTCACCGTTCATGCTTCAAACATCGCGTCGGCCGCCGATTAGCGACAAATTCATTTCAGCGGTGCCCAACATTCGGTCCCGTTGAACGAGTAACTGTTGCGGCCCAGTGAACTCGAGATCGTTCTGGATTGGTTGCATTGCCCCTAGGCGTTCGCCACCACGCTCGGGGTCGTCGGTCGATGAGCACTCAAGGTTGCTCGAATGCGCAGACCGCCCGTCCGCGCGAGGACCATAGTTATGGCCATGAAGATCAACGCGTCCGTGATCGCATTCGCCGAGAGGCTGTTTGTGGCAAACCACCGGTCGAGCGCGTGCGAGGTGTAGGCCTCGTCCTCGAAGGCGAGCCGCGCGCCTATGACGACAACCCACAAAAGGGCGTACATCGCGCCCGCCCTGCTCCAGGCAAAGCCGTCGGACTCTCGGCGAACCTGAAAGAGGGCGGCAGCCACGGCGCCGAGAACGATTCCGAACGCGGCTAACCCGAGCTCGAAGATGAGCCCGTTTCCATTTGTCACGACGCTCTTGACGTAAAAGCCGATGATGACGGCCGTAAGTACGACTGGCCTCGCGAGGCGGAAAACATTGATCTTCCTGTGCCCGAGGTCAGATAGCAAAACCGCTGCCAGCACGGCGAGGTTGATGACCCAAGCGCTGGTCGGCATGTCTCCTCAAACCTCCTGTATGGCCGAAGCCACCTTCTTCGCGATTCCGAACTCGTTGATCAACCGCGTGATGAGCAAACCTCCTCCGTGGACATGAATCACGGTGGCACCTCCACTACTCGCGAGGCGCACGGTTGCAGTGGAAGCGGCCGACTGCTTGATCTTGAGACCGTTGCCGTGCTGGCGAACCTCGTATTGACTTCCCAGTTTCTCTTGCAACGCCGTTGTGAGCTCTTGCAGAGATACTGACCGCTGGACTGTCACGGTAGGCATATCCACCTCCTCGGAACGATGGGGATGTTGGGTACTAGAAGGGCTGCAGCCGAGCGATCGCGAGCGGCGGGCGATCGAAGGAGTTGGAGCTAACACGGCGACTCTGCTCCCTGCTCTGCTCCGGCGTCTGCTCGGTCGGTGACGGGGCCGCCTGAGCAGCCGGCGCGGCACCCTCGCTCTTGGCCGACATGCCCGTGTGTTCGGCACGGTAGCTCTCCACAGCGCGACTGACGTGGGCTAAGAGTTCCGGGGGCATGCGCTGGAGCCCTCGGCAGTCATACCAACCGACCACCACCGTGCCGACCGCGAGCCAGAAGACCAGGCCGAGTCTTCCGTGGTCGCCGAGGACTCCGTAGTGCTCACGCTCTGCCCCCGACGGGTCCTAGCGGGTAGGTCCCTAGTGAATGGTGAGCTTATATAAAACTGCCGGCAAAACGCCGGGTCGGAGACTGAGATCTCTTTGCGCGCGGGAATCGGATTAACGAGGGGCTTGAGTTCGTGTCCCAGAATCGCGACCCGAATACCTAAGTCAGAGTGCCCCCGATCGCCGGGACTGCGCCAACCTTCGGCACACCCTGAACGACCGATCCTGTAACTCCGGTGTGACGTCTCCTGTCGTACAACTGACTGAAGGCGTTCGACACAGTGGACGAAAGGCAAACAAGCGAGAACACGTGAAATGACAGCGCGCTATCGCCGATCGGTCATGTTCGCGCTCGCCGTCGCGGCGATCGCCCTCGGGCTCGCCGCGTGCGGGGGAACGGGATCGGGCTCCCCCTCGGTAGCCAACGTCTCGACAACCACTCCCACACAAGGCGGAAGCACCGCGGCGGCCGCGCCGAAGACGAACGCGGCAAAGTCGCTCGTCGAGTGGGCGACCTGCATGCGAAGCCACGGCGATCCCAATCAGCCCGACCCGACGATCGACTCCCACAGGGTGATCAATATCGCCATCCCTGGTTCCGCGCAGTCGCTCTCCAATGCAGTCCATAACGGCACCGCTTCGTGCAACGAGTACCTAGCCGCGGCATCGTCGGCTCTCCGCGCCGGGGTGAAGGACCTGACGCCGCCAGACCGGGCGTCGCTCGTGCGGTACGCCCAGTGCATGCGGGCGAACGGTGTCCCGAACTACCCCGATCCCAGCACAAACGGCCGGATGAGCTTCCCCCGGTTTGACGGACACCTACCCTGAGGCGGGCGATGCCCTCCTCAGAAAGGAGTCCGGATGCCACGTCCGCATCCACCGGAGTTCCGCAGTCGCGCCATCGAGCTCGCCCGTGAAGGAGCGAAGCCGATCGCGAAGATCGCCGAGGATCTCGGGATCTCCGAGTCGTGCCTTCGCAACTGGCTCAACCAGGCCGACATCGACGAGGGCAAGCGTGAAGGGCTTTCGACCGAAGAGCGCAACGAGCTCTCCCGTCTCCGTCGTGAGAACCGCGTCTTGAAGATGGAAAAGGAGATCCTGGGAAAAGCCGCGGCCTTCTTCGCCAACGAGAGCAACTACCGCTCGCGCTGACCTTCGCCTTCATCGAGGCGGAGAAGGCGAACTACCCGGTGGTCGTCTTGTGTCGAACCCTCCAGGTGTCGACGTCGGGCTTTTATGACTGGCGGGCACGTCTTGTGCACCCCTCTCGCCGTCAGATGACCGACGAGTTCTTGACCGAGCTCATCAAACAGATCCACGACGCCTCCCGGCGAACCTATGGCTCGCCGCGCGTCCATGCCGAGCTGCGATTAGGCGAGGGCATCCACGTCGGTGAAAAGCGCGTCGCCCGCTTGATGCGCACGGCCGGCATCGAGGGGATCTATCGCCGCCGACACAGAAAGGGAACGACGAGGCGCGATCCTCGTCACCAGTCACAAGATGACCTCGTCTGCCGACAGTTCAGCGTCGAGCGTCCCGATGCCCTCTGGGTGGGCGACGTCACCGAGCATCCGACGGTGGAGGGCAAGGTCTATCTGGCGACGGTGCTCGACGCGTACTCCAGACGAGTGATCGGCTGGTCGATCGCCGATCATCTGCGCACCGAGCTCGTCGTCGACGCATTGCAGATGGCGATCTGGCGACGGAACGACCGGTCAGATCAGACGGTGATGCACACCGACCACGGATCCCAACCCAGGTTCAAGGAGTCGTCGCAACGCTGTCTTGTTGAACTGAGCATAGGAACGTGTTCAGCGCCTCAGCGGGGGTCTTCCAACCGAGCGTCTTTCGCGGTCGACCATTCAGTGCAGCAGCAACCGCCGCGAGATCCTCGGCGTTGTGGCGGGAGAGGTCGGTCCCCTTCGGGAAGTACTGACGCAGCAGACCGTTTGTGTTCTCGTTGGTCCCGCGTTGCCAGGGACTTTGCGGATCGCAAAAGTAAACATCGATGCCGGTGTCGATCGTGAGCTTCGCGTGCTGGGACATCTCGGCGCCCTGGTCCCAAGTGAGGGACCGACGCAACTCGGAGGGCAATGTCGTGATGGCAGCAGCGATCGCGTCACGCACGGCCTCTGCCCCATGACCGGCGAGCGGAGGGCCGTTCTTCTTCCTCGGCACGCCGTGGTCCTGCATCGGCGGCAAGTGCAAGAGCATCGTGAAGCGAGTGGTGCGCTCGACGAGCGTGCCGATCGCAGAACTGCGGAGACCCAAGATGAGGTCGCCCTCCCAGTGGCCGGGGACAGCTCGATCGTCGGCTTCCGCGGGTCGCTCGCTGATCATGATCTCGTCGGTAACGAACTTCTTGCCGTGGCCGCGGGTCCGTTCCCTCGGGACGCGTAGCGCCCGTCCGGTGCGAAGGCATGCGGAGAGCTCACGCCGCAGCGCTCCGCGGCCTTGCACGTAGAGCGCCTGATAGATCGCCTCATGCGAGATCCGCATCGTCCCATCATCGGGGAAATCGACTAGGAGCCGGTTCGCGATCTGCTCCGGGCTCCATGACCTCGCCCAGCGCCGGTCCTTTCTCGGTCCGTGGCGCCGTCCGATCCAACGAAAGCCCGGGCCGGGCAGGCCACTGCCGTCCGGCTTCGTGATCACGCCGGCGAGGCGATCCTCGACGTAGCGACGGAGCTCGGCGTTCGTTGCGAGCTTCGACGGCTTCGGGCGTCTGGTGCGCAAGTCGGCGTGCCACTGTGCGTTCGTCGCCCGGTAGTCGAGGTGGCCGCCGCGCGTCGCGGCGTTGCGGCGCAGTTCTCGCGAGATCGTCGACGGTGAACGGCCGAGCTGTCGAGCAATCTGCCGGACGCCGAGCGCGCGGGCGTTCAAGATCGCGATCTCTTCCCGATCAGCGAACGACAGGTAGCGTCCCGAAAGCGGAGCCTGGGTGACCGTGGGCATGCCGCCACCCTCGCGAAACCAACGAGTGCCGACCGGCCGCGACGCACCGACTTCCGAAGCGGCGTCCTCGCTCGACAGTCCGCGTGCGATCGCCGCCCAGAAGCGCTGGCGATCCTCTCGCCGGGCGACAGACGGGCGACCGGGCGATCGCATTGGCGGCCTCCCAGTTGCAACCTCAGCCCATCCTGGTCGTCGTCCCATCCGCACACCTCCGCATCGAGGTGTTGCGACGACCAATTGATTTCACCCAATACACGTCCTGGGCATTTGGAAGACGCCTTCGTTCGGCGGGCATTCTCGGGTCGATGGGCACGATCGGCGACGCGTTCGACAACGCGATGGCGGAGAGCTTCTTCGGCACACTCCAGCTCGAGCTGCTCGACCGCCACACCTGGGCGACGCGCCGTGAGCTCGCGAATGCGATCTTCGAGTACATCGAGGCCTTCTACAACCCGCGCAGACGACACTCCTCGATCGGCGATCTCAGTCCCGTCGAATTCGAATCCCGCTACACCGACGCCGCAATCGCGGCATGATCACCACAGCCAACCGTCCGGAGAAGCGGGGGAAGCTCACGGACGAATCTGAACGGCATCGACCTGAACAGCCCCTTGTTCATGCGGGCCAACGACATCTGCGGCAAGAAGATTCACGCACCGTCGTGGTGGATCAGCGGCGCGGGACCACCGGGCGACATCTCGGTGCAAAGCGGCCCGATGTGTGGGAACTCGGTTTGCACCCCGTCCGGCCACTCCAACATCCCGCACACGTCGACGCCGACCACCAGTGGCTGACGTTCACACCGGGCCGAACACGCTCCTCGCGGTGATCGCTGTCAGTGGCTCCTGGTCCTCGCCCCGCAGTCGAAAGCGCCGATGAAGGCCTGCCAGACATTCTTCAATAATTGGGGGCGATCCAGTAAGCGCGAGCGCATTGTGAAGTGAAGCCGCCAAAGCCGCACGCGTCCCATAATGCGTGTCGAGATGAGCCCAACATTGCGGGGCGAGCATTATGGGACGCGTCTTGAATTCCCGATCCGTCTGATCCGCGCCGGCGTCCCGTCGTTCGTGACCGCCGTTCGGCGTCGTGTAGTCGTCGCGATTTTTTGATCCGCCTTCAAGCAAGTCGGTGGCTGATCCACCAGATGCAGAAGCCGCTCAGGGCGATCGCGACTCCGATAAATATTGCCAACTCGTCCCATTGGAACATCCAAAAGCGACTGGCAGGTTGATAGCCGAGCACCTGATGGAACTGGGTGAGGCAAGCGTGGAGAGCTCGGTCGCCCGCTGCGTTGGCCGCGCGAATGGAGGCCGCCGTTGGGTGCACTGGCTTGTGGCCATGGACTCTGACGCCACCGCTCGAGGCACAACCAATGTCGTTGACGACCCGGCCAGTGGCATTCACGGTGTGGTTCGAGACCGCCCACGCCCCCCTGGGAGTCGCGACGTTCATCGGATACGAGAACGGCAAGATTTGGCCCTTGGAGACGGCGCTTCCGTAGCTGCGAGCGAGGGACGGGGTCCAGTAGCTGCGGGCAAGGGTCAACGGTGCCGAGAGGCGCGGACGCAGCCAGTAAGTCATGCCGAGCCGCGCTCCGAAAAACGCGCCGAGCGCGACAACCATCGCCGGGATCGTTCGCCGGGTGAGGAGTCCGGCGGTGACTCCGAGTGTGAACGCAAGAGCCGCATAGCCCGATCGGGACGATGTCACGCGCGGCGAACACGCCAGGCGACAAGCGGTTCAGGTTCACTCGGTCGAACAAGCTCGACCACCACGTGACGAACAAGGACAGAAGCCCGGCGAGCAACATCGACGCGACGCCAACCCCGGCGAGCTTCGTCGCCATCCAGGATCGTCTCGTCACGCCCTCGGTCCAGGCCAGGCGGAACGTCCCAGTCTCGAACTCCCGCGCCACGAGTGGTGCGCCCCAGAACAATCCGATCAATGCCGGCGCAAAGATCACCAGCGCATTCAAGCCATTTTGTAGGGGGAGGTCATAGCGAGCGAATGTGCTCCTCGCGGACGGGCAATTGATCGCGCACGTCGTCACGCTGGTGTGGAAGAGGTCTGCAATGTGGGGCCCGGTGATTGAAAGGATGATCGCGACGACCCCGAGCGCGCCGAGGGCGACGATCGCCGGGAGTCGAAACTGTCGCCACGTCAGCCAGATCACCGGAGGACCTCCAACTCCGATGCCCGATCTCGTTCTCGCCTGACAGCACGACCCATGTAGGCGAGCACGAGGTCATCGAGGCTGATGCGCTCCACGGTCCACGAGGGATCGAGGATCGGCTCGTCCGTTCGAATGAGCAACGTGCTTGACCGGTCGGTGTGGCTTTCCTCGACCACATCCTGATTGGACGGAAGCGTCTTCAGATCCCGACGCCGACCGATCAGCCGATGGTGAGTAGCAAGGAGATCCTCGACCTCACCGGCAAGCTGCACCCGCCCCGCCGCGAGGACAATCAGGTAGTCACAGACTCGCTCGAGATCGGCGATGAGGTGGGACGAGAGGACCACAGCGGTTTCGTCCTCAGCAACTTCCTCCATGAGCCCTCGGAGAAAGTCCCGCCGGGCGAGCGGGTCCAGACTCGCGACCGGTTCGTCGAGGAGCAGCAGCTCAGGTCGCTTCGCGAGCGCGAGCGTCAACGCGAGCTGGGCTCGTTGACCACCCGAGAGCGTGCCCGCTCGTTGATGCGGGTCGAGCTCAACGTCGGAGATTCGACGCCCCGCGAGTTCGGAGTCCCAGTGCGAAGCGAGCTTCCGTCCCAGATGGAGGTGGTCAGCCACCGAGAGTCCCGCGTACAGCGGTGCGTCTTGGGCAACGAAGCCGACGCGGTTGAGCTGGACCGCGTCGTCTGCGGGCAGTTTGCCAAGAACTTCGATCCTCCCCGCGGACGGTGCCAAAAGCCCGACCGCGAGCTGCAGCAGCGTGCTCTTTCCGGCGCCGTTCGGTCCGACGAGGCCCACGACGTGACCCCCGGGGACGGCGAGCGTGCAGTCGCGAAGCGCCCATCGCCGGCGGTAGCGCTTGCCGAGACCGTCGGCCGCTACGACGGTCGTCATGCCGTTTCCTCGTCGGACAGTGCTCGGGAGGTGTCGTGGAACAACGCGTCGATGCTCTCTTGGTCGAGCCCCGCCCGATGCGCCTCGATGATCCAGCGCCGCAGCTTCGTGCGTAACGGTCCCTGAGCGGCCAGGGAAGCGTCACCCAAGGGGGCGACGACGAAGGTCCCAAGTCCTGGACGCGCGCCCACGAGGCCCTGACGCTCCAGTTCCCGGTACGCCTTGGCGACGGTGTTCGGGTTGATCGCGATGCGTCCGACGACCTCCTTGACGGTTGGGAGCTGGTCGCCCACCTGCAGAAGGCCGAGCCGGAGCGCTCGACGAACCTGCTGAACGAGTTGCAGGTATGGCGCCACTCCGGAACTCGGGTCGAGGTTGAAATCAATCAAGTCCAACTACCATTCCACTAGGAAGATAGTAGAGCTTGTCAGCTCCCTCCCGGCACGTCAACCCTCGCGACCCTCCGACAGGGCCGTCCCAGACCGCCCGGGTACCGGCGCAGAGCCGGCGGTCGGTGTCGGAGCGGGTAGCCCATAACACCGGTCATTTGGGCAACGGGGTGTGGCAGAAGTGCCGGTCGGCGGCATATAGATAGCGCGACTAGATAGCGCGACACTCCCGGCGTTCGGGGGCACTCCACAGCCAGGCGCAAGAATGTGCCAATGACAAATCCCAGCTACTCAGAGTCGATCGTGATCGACCACGCAGGAGAGCTGCTCTACGACATGGTCTCCGACGTCACCCGGATGGGCGAATGGAGTCCAGTTTGCAAAGCCTGCTGGTGGGACGAGGGTGATGGCCCCCGAGTGGGCGCTCGGTTCACCGGTCGCAACGAAACCTCCGAACGGACGTGGGAGACACGTTCCGAAGTCGTGGCAGCAGAGCGAGGCCGAGAGTTCGCGTTTGTCGTCGGTGACTCGTGGGTTCGTTGGGGCTATACGTTCACACCGGTCGAAGGTGGGACCAGGGTCACTGAGTCTTGGGAGTTCCTCCCGGCTGGTATCGCACGATTCGAGGCGCGATTCGGTGATGACGCTCTCGCGCAGATAGTTGATCGAACCGAAGCCGCCCACCAAGGGATTCCGGCGACCCTTGTAGCGATCAAGAGAGCTGCAGAATCCGAATGAAGCATGGAGAAAACGGCGGGTCGACGGGTCCCTCCGTTCCGGCGTTCTGGGGCATGGCGTCAACTTGCGATGCTCGCGGATAGGGGATACCCATCGGCTCTTCTTGGCAGCGCTCGACGGGTACTCGAGATCCGGACAGTGCCGGGTGGACCGATGACCCTTGTCGCGCAACCGTGACTCCTGCACAATCCTGGTATGGACGAGCCGCCGGAGCTGCAGCACAACGAACACTGGAGGATGGCCGTCTGGGCCCTTCGCGTGGGCTACCTCGGGCTGGCTGTCGCCATTGCGGGCCTCATCGTGATGTTGTCGGGATCCACGCCATGGGTCCTGGCCGTCGGAGAGATCATCTGGCTAGCGGCCGCCGCCGTCACATTGACCGGATTTTTCTGGGCCCGACATGAACTTTCCGAGTCGCGACCCGGGTACTGGTCGATGCGGTTCATGCTCATCCACGACACGGTCCACGCCCGGTCGTTGGCCCAGCCGTCCTGACTGCACCCGCCGTCCGCAGCTGCCTCCCTCGAACTTCTCGCGCACCAGCTAGCCGTGAGCTTGCATGTTCAAAGTCCATCCGGGAAGTGCCGACTCCGTGCGCCTCAAGCTGGCGGTCGGGGGCAGTCGCAGCGCCGCGACTGCCCCATACCGCCGGGTACGCGACGCACGCGGGCAGCGCGTTACGTTGGGACGCCCTAGGGCTTGGTCGTCTGAGGTGCGGGAGTACCTGACGCATGGATCGGGATTCGTCGAGACCGATCTCTTTGGATCCCGTCCTTGTGGCGGCCCTGACCGAGCTCGGGCAGTTAGCCAATGGGCGGCGCCACATCGTCGGTTTGCGACTCAAGGCGCGTGCGAGGACTCTGGACGACCCCAGTGCTCGAGCCGGGGCCATTCATATCTTCAAACATCTAAAGCATCACGGCTACAGCTGGGAGCCTGACGCTATAAGAACTTGGGCTGAGGCCAACGGATGGTCCGAGCAGGACGCATCGCTGCTCGCGTCGTACGCACGCGGCGTGCAGTCGGGCGACTGGTACTACACGAGGCCGGATCCGTTCGGTCGAAATGCCATCGAGCGCTGGCGCCGTGGACTTCCTCAGCCGGGCTAAGAGCCTGACTCGCCGCGTTCCATATCGCCGGCAGGGTGGCACTCCGCGCATCGCGCTAGCGACGACGCGGGTCGTGCGCTACGTCGAGAGTAGTTTGGCTGGAAGTGGGTGATCGGGTTCGTTGCACCGGAAAGTCGTGTTCGTGTGCGGCGCAATGGCTGGCGAGTGTGCGGGGATGACCACCGGTGGAGTCGTTGGCGCCCGTATCGCTTGGGCGAGCTGGAATGGCGGGAGTGCACTCGGTGTGGTCACCTCGAGGAACGCCCCACTCGACCGTGGCGAGCGGAGTCATAGTTCCTTTCGGCTCGATTCTGCCGCACTAGTCCTCGACGCCGTCCGAACTCGACCAGTGTGTCCCTAAACGTGCGAGAAAGAGATGGCGGTGCCCCCGACCGGGTCGTAGGCGCCGACGTAACCGCAGCGCAACCGCCTTCGGCATACGCGGCGCGTGTCCCGCGGTCGCGGGGCGTCCCGGTTCAGCTGGTGAGCGGCTTTTCGAACCGAGGAAGCATGAGTCGGCCGGTTCTTGTCGCCCGGACGGCGTTCAACGCGGCGATCGCAATCGCGACGGCCACGCCGAGCATTCCGGCCATGGCGTAAATCGCGCGAGGACTGAGCACGGCGGCCACCGCCCCGCCGACCAGCAGAGAAACACCCTGTGCACCGCCGATGGCGGCGTTGGCAGCGGCCGAAACCCGTCCCCGCTCTGCGTCGGGCGTGCGGCTGACGAGCAGGGTCGAGTAGCACGCGGCCGCGTACCCGTTTCCGATCCCGCCGAGGACGGATAGTGGCACGAGCATCCAGACCGCCGGGACCAAGGCGAACGGCGCAAGCGCGGCGCAGGCGACACCCGCACCGGCGATCGTCGCCCAGGTCTGGAGGCGCTCGGTTCTGAGCCGGCCGGCGCCGAGCGCCCCCGCCACGATCCCGGCCATCCACGCGGCCTCGGCGACCCCGTACCAGACACCTGACGCGTGAAGCGTCGCCCGGACCAGAAAGACGAGCACCACATCGACCATGCCGACCAACAGGACCACCAGCCCGAGGCCAACGGTGAGTGGGGCGAGCACGCGGTCGGTGCGCAGGATCTCGAAGCCACCCCGAGCCCGGCCCGAGCTGGCCGACCCGAGCCCCGCCGGCCTCCTTCGGGTGCGGACGAGCACCGCCGCCGCGGTGACGACGGCGAAGGTGGCCGCGTCTATGGCAAGAGGCGGACCGGTGCCGAACGCCCCAGCGAGCAGACCGCCGACCGCCGGGGCGCCCACCAGAACGAGGGCATTCAGTGACTGTTGGGCTGACACCGCCTCGGCCACATGGTCCTCACCGACGACGCGGGGGACGAGTGCCGACCAGGTAGCAGCGGTCACCGAACCGGCCGCGCCGAGGAGGGCAACGAGCATCACGATGGCGACGACCGAGTGCACGACCACGAGGGGGGCGGTGCACGCCACCTCGATCAGGCCGCCGCCAACGAGGAGTCGTCGCGAGTCGTGCGTGTCGGCCAGTCGGCCCACCGGGCGGGAGAGGAGCAGCAGCGGGATGATCCCACCGGCAAGCAGCAATCCGACCTCGTAGGGCCGGGCGCCGTCGGCCTGCAGGCGAAGGGTCAGGGCAACCACTGCCACGCCGTCGCCGAACGTCGAGACCATTCGCCCGCCCAGGGCGATGAACAGGTCTCTTCGGCTGGACCCGATATTCAGCATTCATTGAACAGTATTTGCTGAACATCTGGCGGTCAAGCAGTAGCCTCTGAGATCGATGTCCGAGGGCCATGACGAGCAGAGCCCAACGGAAGACGCCGCCCCGCACCGTCTCGAGAATCCCCGCAGCATCCGCGCCCTGGCTCACCCGGCCCGGCTGGCCATCATCGACGCTCTGGCGACGGGCGAAGAGCTGACCGCTACCCAGTGCGCGGAGCTGACCGGGCTCAGTCCGAGCGCTACGGCATATCACCTGAAGCTCCTGGAACGGTTCGGGTTCGCGGAAACGGCACCTCCGCGACCGGACCGCCGGGAGCGGCCATGGCGAGCGGCCCGACGCTCGACACAGTTCGATCTCGACGTCTCGACGCCCGCCGGAGCCTCGGCCGCGGCGGCCGTGGGAGCGGCGTACTTCGACACGACCCGGAGGATCGCTGTCGAGTTCACTGAGGCAGGACATGTCGAGCCAGAGGAGTGGCGGGATGCCGTCCTGAGCAACGTCGACCTCTGGCTGACCGTCGAGGAGTTTCAACGGGTGGCCGAGGAACTGAGAGCGGTGCTCGAGCCGTATCGGGCGCGTGGATCGCGCGGAGAACGTCCGGTGAGCAGCAGGCGGGTCAGGGTAATGAGCGTCGTCGTGCCGCACCGGCGCGCCCACTCGGAATCCGATTCACGAGGGACTTGAGTTCGCGTCCCAGAATCGCGACCCGAATACCCGAATCAGGCTTCCCCCGACCGCCGGGTGAGTGCGACGCAGTTCGGCACCTTCGGGCGAGGGCCCTGCCGCCTAATCGCCGCGCGTTATGTGGCGCTCACCACTGCGCGTAACGCCGAATCTGCGTTCCTGCCAACGGCTCGAGGATCGCGCACCGCGGCACTCAGAACATCCAGCTATGGGCCCGCGCCGGGTCGGCGCGGCTCGGATAGGGAGATCTCCGATGCCCGACTGCGCCCAGTTGCGTTGCTCTGTATCGGTCCTGTCGTGCTCACGCCGCGCCGGTGTCGTGTCGGTAGGCGAAGACGGCGAGCGGGATGAGCGCGGCGGTCCAGAAGGCGAGCACGATCCATCCCTCTGCCGGCCAGTCCCCGTGGAGGAGCGCGGCCGCGCCGGCATGCACGAGCCAGTAGGAGGGCAGCAGCTTGACGACGGTCAGCATTGCCCCTTTGTTGAACAAGCTCCCAAACGCGCCGCCGAAGAGGGCGAAGAAGACGACGAGCCAGCCCATGACTGGCACGAGGGCGTCCGTCGCGATCAGGTGACCCAAGATGAGGCCCATCAAGACGAACGGCACCAAGCCAACAAGAAGCAGGCCGCTCATCTCTAGCCACTGCGCCACGTTGAGGCGCACCCCAAGCGTTGCGCCGGCCAGGAAAACCAAGACGAGCGCGGGCAGCGCCACTAAGTAGGCGGCGAGCGTCTTCGCGAGGTAGTCGGTGCGGACCCGCAGTGGCGTGATCCGCAACTGGCGGGTCCAGCCCCGAGCGCGGTCGCGCGCGAGACGGGCACCCGGTCCGATGGCGGCGAACATCGCGCCATAGGCCGCCATCCCGGTCATGAAGTAGAGAGGAAAGGAGACGCCCGCGGCGTAGACGAACACGTGACGGTTGCCCGAAGCGACGGAGTAGTAAACGACGAGTGGAAGCGCCAAAGAGAGCGCCCACATCAGGCGATTGCGCACGGAGCGGAGGAGTTCGTAGTGCACGTGTGTGACCGCGTTCATTCAGCCACCTTCTCGGGACGAGCGTCGATGTTCTCGGCTGTCAGCTCGAGGAACGCTTCTTCGAGGCTTCCGCCGCGTGCTTCGACGTCGCGCACCTCGGGGAACTTTGCGAACAGTGCTGGGAGCGCCACGTCGGCGTCCGAGCACGAAAGCACCACCGTCTCACCGTGGCGCTCGACGTTCATCACGCCGGGCAGGGAGCGAAGCGACAAGAGGTCGACCACCGGCAGCGTCGCCCGAATCGTTCGAGACCCCGCCTTCGCCTTGATCTCGGTGGCCGGCCCATCGGCGACGATGGAACCACGGGCGATGAGCACGATGCGGTCCGCGAAAGCATCAGCCTCTTCGAGGTAGTGGGTAGCAAAGACGACGGTCTTTCCTTCTGCAGCGACTCCGCGCATCACCTCCCAGAACTCGTGTCGGCCCTCGACGTCGATGCCAGCGGTCGGCTCGTCGAGCACCAAGAGATCGGCGTTGGCGACGAGGGACGTGGCGAAGCGCACCCGCTGGGCTTGCCCACCCGACAGCTTCGTCGTCCATCGCTCCGCGAGGTCGCTCAGCCCCGTCAGTCGGAGCACATCTTCGACATCAAGAGGCTGCGGGTAGTACGAGGCCACGAGCGTGAGCAACTCGCGAACACGCAGATGGTCAGGCAGCGACCCGGTCTGGAGCATCCCCCCGACCCAGCCCGACCTGACGGCGGTAGCCGGGGGAACGCCGAAGACGGCAATCGCTCCGGCGTCGGGGTGTCGCAGGCCGAGGATCATGTCGATCGTCGTCGTCTTGCCTGCTCCGTTCGGACCGAGCAGGGCAACGGTCTCGCCGGGCGCGATCACCAAGTCGATCCCGCGAACCGCCTGGACCGAGCCGTAGGACTTGGTCAAGCCGGTGGCTCTGACTCCGCTGGGCTCGGCGCTGGCAGTGGCCATGCGATGTCGATCATCCCAGGCCGGTTCCTCTGCTGCCGATGTTCTTGCAAGAAGAGCACCGGTCGCCGTCAAACGCGGCGGCTGACCGCGGCCCAGGTGAGCGCAGATCGCCCCACTCGGCGCTCGACGACAACCAGCCACATGGCGACGCGGAATCCTTCCGACGGCACTGCGCTCGTTCGTGATCGTCGAGTATGCGCACGCTCGCCGAAAGGCATGTCCTTGACCAACGCACCCCGGGTGTCAGTTACGCGCTCAGGACGAGATGTCAGCGTCTTGCGCGCTGCCCGCCCCTATCGCGAGCCGCGCTCTGATCTGGGGCGACGATCGGCCACCACCTGGGCGCAAGACTGGTCACCGTGTCCGACGAGGTTCCCGTTCTCACTGTCGCCGACGCGTCGGCCTGGTCCCAATGGCTGACCGAAAATGAACACCAGAGCGAAGGCGTCTGGCTCGTCCTCGCCAAGAAGGGAACGGTCGAGCCAACCCGCCTCACTTACGACGAGGCCCTCGAGGAGGCGATCCGCTATGGCTGGGTCGACGGCCAGCTCGCCAAGGGTGACGAGCGGACGTTCCGCAGGAGATTCACCCCGCGCCGGCCGGGTAGCGGTTGGTCCAAACGCAATGTCGCCCTCGCCGATCGGCTCGTTAAGGAAGGCCGCATGTTGCCTGGAGGAATGGCCGCCGTGGAGCGCGCCAAGGAGGATGGCAGCTGGGACCGGGCCTACGAGGGCCAACGAGCGATGACGGTACCGCCCGACTTCGCCGCGGCACTTGCAGCCAACTCTCCCGCACTGGCCATGTTCGAGAAGCTGGACGCCAGCAATCGCTACGCGTTTCTATATCGCGTGACCACGGCCAAGCGGGCAGAGACCCGCCGTCGGCGGATCGAACTATTCGTCGCCATGCTGGCCCGGGGTGAGACGATCCACCCTCGGAGTAGGCAAACGCGTCCAGATTGATCCGTTCGGCGTTCTTGAGAGATGGCGACCAGCCCTGGCAACGGGGCACCCAGAACACTCGTCCCAAACCAGCGACGTGTGTACATATCGACGGGTCCAGCCCGCGATCGGCGTTCGGAAGACCTCGTTTACTGGCGGTTACTGGCAGTTCAGCCGGCGTACGGATTCGGCGGGACAGTGTCGCTCGAGGTCGCGGGCTGGTAGACGGCCGTGATGGTGCCGATGACGGTGCTATTCCAGACCTGTGCGAGGACCATGCCCGTCTGTGGATCCTCGTAGGTGGTGTCGGTCTCATCGGTGCCGTTCCAGTGGCGGACCATCGCGATTGCAGGGCGCCCCGAGGGGTCGGTGGCATCGGGGTCGAGCGTGAAGCCACTCGTCGTGGCAAGCACCTTGTAGAGCGCGGATCGCAGCGCCGGCTGGACGAGCGGACTCCACAACAGGTCGTTGGCCTCCTCGTAGACGAGGTCATCATCGGAAAGGGCCCGCTGGATGATCGGCACCGCACGCGCCGTGCCGGCCGTCGCGGCCAAGCCTTCGCTGTTCTGCTCGAACTGGGCCTGTTGCTGCTCGGCAATCGTGAGCAACTGCGCCCGCAGCGCAACAGGGTCGGTCGGCAGGGCGGTAAACCATGCCTCGGTCGAGCTCGCGTCCGGTCCCGCGGTGAGCACGGAAGGAGCGTTCGTCCCTGCGTACGGCTGCTGATAGGTCGTGGACGCCCCGGTCTCGGTATCGATGACGGTCGTACGTTGGCTCGTGCCCGGGTACCCCGTCTCGGTGTCGGTCTCCGACAGGACGACATATCGACCGACGAGCGCCGGGTCGTCGATCGACGCTGAGGCGAGCTGGTAGAGGATGGTGTGGGTCCGCGAGGCAGGGTGCGTCGTCGCGACCTGAGGGGACCTCGTGCTGCTGCCCGTGGACACGATCCCGACGCCCGCAGCAACGAGGGCCGCCGCTGCGATGCCCCCGGCGAGCGAACGGCGGAGGTGGCGGCGACCGTCGAGGATATGCGCTGCCGTCGACTGCTCCGACGTGTCATGGGACACAGGCCGGGTGTCTGCGAGCTCCGCCATTGCCCCGGCGAGGAGCCGGCGCTGTCGTGCGAACTGCAGCTCGGTCGGCGGCTCGACCGCTGGGGCGGCGTCGCGTACGTCGTTGAAGACGTCGTAGGTCATCGTGAACCTCCTGCTAGGCAGATGGATGGCGGACCGAACGGGAGCGAAGGGTCGAGCACCTCGCGAAGTCGCTGGTGGATGCGGTGAAGACGTGAGCGGACCGTGCCGATCGGGATCGCCAGCGCGATGGCGATCTCTGCATAGGAGAGGTCGTCCCAGACGTGCAGGAGAAGGACTTCGACCTCGTCGGATGGTTGGAGGTCGAGGGCCGCGAGGACCAACGCGAGATCGCGCTCAGCGTCGACGGCAGCAACCGCCCCCGACGCGATCCCTTGCACAGTCGACGACTCGTACCTCCACCACCGGACATAGGCGGCGTCCTGGCGTCCTGATCGACGGAGCGCGTCGCGAACGAGATTCAGCGCGATGCCAAAGAGCCACGGACGGACGTCACCGGTGGCTGGGTCGAATCGATCGCGTTGTTCGAACGCGCGTCGAAAGGTCTCCCCGGCGAGTTCTTCGCCGCGTCCTGATCCGACCCGCCGTGCGCAGAACTGGTAGATCGCTGCAAAGTGTCGATCGAATATCCCGCCAAACGTCGACGGGTCTTCAATCGAGGATTCGAGGAGCTGGCGGTCGCTTGGCGTCATCACTTACTACTTCGTCGCAGCATCCCGCTAGTTCGCGCCATTCCGGAGTAACAGCGCGATGACGTCGCCCGCCGACCCATCCGTCAGCTAGAGACCGATCCTGAGGCACTCGACATTTCACGGGAGCGTCGCACGAAAGTCCGACCTCAAACGCGCCATCGAGATGCGGCCGCTGAGCGTGAACAGATTGCGCGGACCGAACGACAACGTCGAGCGTACGAGCAACAGCGCATATCGACGGTTCTTGAACCAGTGACGTATCCCATAATCGCGCCCCCGAATGCCCGCGCGAGCCTGTCACTGACCGCCGGTTAGGCAGCTGACCAAGGAGCGATTCGCAAGTCGGAGACTGCTGACATCGGCCCTCCGAACGGAACCCCGCACCTTGCCGAACACGGCGGACTGCCGGCCGTGCGCGATCCTGCGCGAGGAAACAGCACCATCGAAAGGTTGTCCAGCGGCCCAGGTTGCAGCAGGCTCTCGCGCGGTGGATGCACCACGGACCCGATACGCGAAGAGTGGCGACGTGCACGTCGCCTATCAGGCCCTCGGCGAGGGTCCCCCCGATGTCGTCTACGTGCAGGGTGCCTTTAGTCATCTCGGCGTGATGTGGGAGCTGTCGGCGTTCCGACACTTCTGTGAGCAGTTGAGCGCTTTTGCCCGCCTGATCTGGTTTGACAAACGCGGCATGGGGCTTTCCGACCGAGTTCAGGCCGGGACGCTGGAGGAGCGGATGGACGACGTTCGAGCGGTGATGGATGCGGCCGACTCCTCGCGCGCCGTGATCCTCGGCGAGTCCGAAGGCGGTCCGCTGGCGATGTTGTTCGCGGCGGCTCACCCCGAAAGGACGGCTGGTCTCCTCCTTGTCGGCGCTGAAGTCGCAGAAAAGACGAGCGAGGACTGGCCGTGGGGCGAGAACACCCCCGTGGAGTTCGATAAGGCGATGGCAACGCTGGGGGAGCGCTGGGGCGCTGGAGGGTTCATCGACTACATCGCGCCGAGCTTGGCAACAGATGCTGGCGTGCGCGAGTGGGCTCAACTATTGCAGATCAATGCCGCGACGCCTGGCGCAGCCGAGTCGTTCATGCGGATGGCCTTCGACATCGACGTCCGGTCGGTCGTGCCCACGATCGGCGTGCCGACCTTGATCGTCCATCGCACTGACGATCCCGTATGTCACGTGGAAAATGGCCGATTTCTCGCTCGTCACATTCCGGGCGCGGAGTACGTTGAGCTCCCGGGCGTCGACCATGTCCCGTGGGCGGCCGGCGACGACATCGTCGCCGAGATCCGCGAGTTCCTGACTGGCGTGCGCGAACCCGCCGAACCAGATCGCGTCCTTGCGACCGTGCTCTTCACCGACATCGTCGGTTCGACCGAACGGGCTGCCGCGATGGGCGACGAACGGTGGAGAGGTTTGCTCGATGCGCACGACCGAGCGGTCCGCGGCGAGCTGCGCCGATTCCGGGGGCGCGAGGTCAACACGACCGGTGACGGTTTCGTTGCCTCCTTCGATGGCACCGCCAGAGCACTTCGCGCAGCACAAGCGATCCGCGACGCCACGCGAAGACTCGGGATCGAACTGCGATTCGGTGTGCATACAGGAGAGTGCGAGGTTCGCGGGGACGATCTCGCCGGCCTCGCGGTGCACATCGCCGCGCGAGTCGGCGCTCTCGCCGGTCCGGGCGAGCTGTTGGTCTCCCGCACGGTGAAGGACCTGGTTGCGGGATCGGGTATCGAGTTCCGCGGGCGCGGTGAACACCAGCTCAAAGGTGTACCGGGGTCATGGGAACTCTTCGCCGTGGAGAGTTGACACGCTGTTTCGAGAAGCGTCGTGCGCGACCAAAGGGAGCTGTCTTCATGAACCGCTCTATATGGCTGACTGACTCACTGTGCCAATAGCCCGACCTGATCAGGGAGCTGTGAATGCCCCCGATCAGTGATAATGCCGAAGGCATCCACCGCGCGGTGATCGAGACGCTCGTCGTCCAAGGCACATCTGAGGCGCGCAGTCCAGACTGTCGTCCATGACTGCGCCCGACGCGGAGCGCTTCGATGCACTCGCTCCCATCTACGACCAGGTTGTGCCCTTCTTTGGCCCGCTGGGCGAACGGCTCGTTGAGTGGATGGGTCCCATGCCCGGACAACGAGTGCTGGACCTGGGTGCAGGCCGGGGAGCAGTGACGAGCGCCCTCTCTCAGTGGATGGGACCAGCGGCTGACATCGTGGCTGGGGATGTATCCACCGAGATGCTCTCCCGGCTCCGCTCCCGCCAGCTGCTCGGCGTCACCGTGAAATACCTCGATGCGACGGCGATTGACGAGCCAGACGGATCTTTTGACGTCGTGTTCAGCGCCTTCGTGCTGCATTTCCTCGCCGACAAAGCCCGTGCCCTCACCGAGGTGGCGAGGGTATTGCGACCGACGGGGACATTTGTGATGTCCGTCCCTGGCCCGGACAACGAAGGCTGGTGGGTTGCGTACGGCCACATCCTCGATGAGTTTCGCGAACGCGCTCAATTTCCCAAGGCGACCCCGCTGCCGACGGACCTGTGGCAGAAAATGGCGGTCACCGCCGGGCTCAGGATCGTGGACCGGGCGACCGTAGACGTGTGCATAGGTCTCGATGGACCCGAGCAACACTGGGACTGGCTCTTGGCTCATGCTCACCGAGGTCTCTACGACGCCCTGGATAGACAAGCCCAGCAGGAGTTCCGCGAGCGCGTCCTCCAGTCGTTGCGGACCGAGCACCCGACGGGCGGCACCCAACTATTGACTGACGCCGACTTCTATCGGATGGCCAAGACCCAGAGCCTCGCCAGCGCGGAAAAGGGGTAACCGAGCTCCGGAGGGCGCCGCTCCCGAACGGCTGATCCTTCCTCGAAGCGTTCGACGATGCCTACCTGGACGTCCATGACAAGCAATGCAGAGCTCATGCGCCATCCTGACGGACACGTGGTCCTCGGTCCAAAGGAGCTGGCGAAATATTCCAAGCTTCCGAGCACAGAAGCGTCACCTAGAACGTACCGGAGTAGTGCCCCCAAATACCGCGAGCGGCCCGCCACCGAACGCCGTTCATGCACGAGAAATGTCACGAGCGACCTCGACAAGTTCAGGTCTTTCAGGCGACTCCTGAACACATCGAGCGAACAGCCAAAGCAGAATGCGGTCTGCGTCAAGACCAACGAGGTCTGCCATCCGTTGCACGAGACCGCCTGGATCGGATCGCAGTCGCTCGGGACAGTTGAGCAAGTGCTGGAGCACGTCGTAGCTCGGATCGCCGACGAATGGCTTCGGATCGATGACGAGCCAAGGTTCCCGTTCCGCCGCCAACACGTTCTCGGCGTGCAGGTCAGTACACAGCAGCACCTTCAGCACAGGGCTTTCGGGCAATGCGCGAAACAACGCAATGCCTTCGCGCGCGAGCCCGTGATCAATCCCCACTCTGCCGGATGCGAACTTCCGTTCGAACCCGTCGGCCCATCGGTCGCACATGAACTTGAGCGGCCGAAAACATCCGTTCGAAACCGGCTCGATCCAGAGACGACGGAGGAGGGCAGCGATGACGATGTCTTGATCCGTCTCAGGTCGGGTTGACAGCGGGGTTCCCGGCGCGCATCGCTCGAGAAGCATCGCGACGGAGCCATCGAGCCTCTCCGAGCGATGCAGCTGGATTGCGCCGTTCCCGTCCCACTCGTGCAGTCCTTCGGGTTCGTTCTCGGCTTCCCAGTGACGACGCACCACCTTCAGAACGAGTTCAGTGCGGTTTGCGTCGCGAACTGGAGCCACCCAAGCGGTTTGCCCGCCTGGTTGAAATGGCTCACCCACCTTGAGCGACCAGGAAGTTTCGATCTTGCCGATGAGCGTCGGCAATGCTTCTAGCCACTCGCCGTGTCCCGATTGCTCAGCTACCGCAACGAGGCGATCCGGGAGAGTGCGAGAGGACATCGACATCATCTTCCTACGGCGCGGCGCGCCCCCGAACGCCGGCTACGCGCGCCGCTCAGTTCTCAACCTTCTCGTCGAGCTCGGTGAAGAACGCCTCCTGACACACAAGACAGTTGGGAGGGCGCGTGACACTCACGGCGACGAACAATCCCACATCCTGGGTGCGATTCTCGGACTCGCCGCATCATACGAACCCGGGCCCGGTCAACGATCCGGGATCGCGGGCCACCATTCTGGAGCCCCATAACAATGCGGCGCGAACGTGATGTGACCCCGAACGGTGCCTCCCTATGCCTCAAGCCGCCAGTCGGAGATTGTGAAAGTCGGCCTGAAGTAGGACGGTCAACACCTGGCGCGACAATTCGCGCGTGAACCGGTGGCTTTGGGGAACAGCAGGCGTCGCTATAGCCGTACTCGTCCTTGCGCTACCGCGTCAGGCAACTTCGTCCTCAGTACCGGGTCGTGAGCCCTCGTCCGCGCACAGTTCCACTCATTCGTCCAAGCCCTCGCCGGTACGGTTCGCGTTCTCTCAACAAAAGTTCCCGAGGGTCCCGTCGGTACCAGGACCGAGCTACATCAACCTGTCGCTTGCCTTGTTCTCCAACTGCCCATGGCCCCCCGGCAAGACATCAATCTCGATTAAGGAGGCCGCGGCCGAGCATTGCGACCTGCTCGCGCACGGACAGAGCTTCGGACTGTTGGAGTCGGCGATCGGAGGTGCCAAGTACCCGAAACAGTCTGGCCCCTTGACGAGCGACGTTCGATTCGCCCGCCTGGACAAGGCTCGCGGTGTCATCGCGATCGGTCCCGTCCTCATGGAGTACGGCCAGTATTCAGGAGGCGTCGTCCCCGATGCTGTGCGCTATGGCAATTCGATATGGCTCTTTGATTGCGCAACCGAGCGAGGCCCCGAGGTACTTCGCCTCTCAGCGACCACGGGAGCCATCCTTCAGCGCACCTCGATGCCCGACATCTCGCGTCCAGTCGTCGGAGTTGACGACAGCGGATTCTGGATGGGTGAGGCGGGAAGCAGCTTCTGGGGTAGCAAGGTGAAGCTCGGGGTCTGGCTCGCTCCGCTAGACGCCCGCCACGGAATCCTCCTGCGACCGACGGACGACGTGATCTACACGATGACGGCGTCAGGAAGCTCCATGGACATCGTCGTCGGGCCGCGGCCGGTCGGTTCTCTCGGCTTCCTCTGGAAGTTCGCGCCTCTCGCTCGGATGATCCAACTCGATGGGAATGGCCTCGGCGTCGTGAGCTTCGGAGCAACGGCCGCCTCCGCAACCGCGGCGTTGAGCGCCGTGCTCGGAAAACCGACCGGTCATCCCTCTGCTGGCTGCACTAGCGCTTATGCCCAGACCGCATGGCACGACCTCATCGTCCAGTTCGTCTCGGGGCGCTTCAGGGGGTATCGATACGTCGATGCTCCGCCGTACGGTGTCGCTCCGTCGCCCAAACTTCTGCGTGCCGTGACTCCCAAGTTGTCGACCTCAGCGGGGATCACCCTCGGAGACACCTCGGCGGAAGCTAAGCGTGTCTACCCGTCACTTCGACAGACCGGCAGTGAGTTTTGGAGCACACCCACCGGAATCGTCTTCGCGTTCTACCAACTCAAAGCGCCATCTTCATCGAGCGAGCCGATCTACGAAATCAAGAACAGCGTTTGTCCCGGCTCGCTCTAGGTCGGAAGTTCGACGGTTTCAGTCGCCAGCCTGAGATTGTGGAGGTCGGCCCGACGTTCGACTGTCGCTCGACGGGAATCCCGTGCCTGCTTCAGTCACTGCGCTCCAATCGGCACTTCGGCCCGCCGAGCGCTGCGGTAGTTGATTAGCTCTCGCCTTCCAGCTCGCTCCACGAGGTCAGCCACCGGCCGGCCGTTGGATTGACTCGGCCACCAAGCACGGCAGCGAGTTGCTCGTCCGAGAGGGCAAACGTCTCCCAAAGACGGCGGAGCACACTCGGACCTGTCGCGTCGACGACCACCTTGGCCATCATCGTGAAGCGGAACTGGTACCAGACATACGTGAGCGGCTCAATGTCCGGATAGAACGCCTCGAAATAGCGGAGATCTCGGGCGACCGGCGTGACCAGATTGTTGTCCAGCACCACCCGCGGCAGCGTCTCGAGATGCGCGATCCGATCAGGCTCATTTGTCACGACGAAGACATAGAGCGACATGTCGGCGAACAGCTCCATCAGCCATGAACGCGGAAACAGGAAGGGAAGGCCGTCGTGGAAGGCGTGCGCCAGCTCGTGGACGACAAGCATGTCGCCGAAAGGCGCCAGGCGGTCGGTGCCCGTCCCGTAGACGTCCTCGAGTTCCTGGGCCGCTCGAGGAGGAGCAGAACTAACAACTTCTTCGAGCAAGGTGGCGAGGTCTGAGGGCTCGCCTGGGAGGAACAAGTTCCCAGCCCTGTAAAACGGCATGCCGTAGAGAGGATTGGATGCGCGTTCGGACCAGTCAGCTCGGTCTAGGACCACGAGCGCGCACTCGGGGCGGAAGGCGAGCGTCTCGCCGAGGTACGAGTAGGCCCTGGTGCAACGGTCGGCCAACTGCCGGGCGTGCTCGCGCGTCGAGGCGCTGGTGCGCACCTCGAACGGAAAGCCCGAAAGCGAAGCAAGCCCTTGGTGCTTCGCCAACTCAATCACGGGCCGAGGCTGACCAACTCAGAGCAGCACGTCGCAGCTTCCGCGTTGCTGGGGGCGTCCTCTTGCGCCACCGATCGTCCCCCCTTCTTATGGATCGCAGTCGCATTGAAGGTACCGGGATAGCCGTGAACGACCCATATTCCTGGACGCATAGCTGGCAGTCTCGCCCTGAACCACGGATGGGACAGGGGCACGCGTCTGACGGCGGAGCTGCTTACCGGCTCGCGCACTACTTCACGTGGATCAAGTGGTGTCCACGCCGTCGATCTCCGTCTTGAACTGCTGATGACGGACGCAGTGTTCGGCACGCGCTTGCGGCGGGCTCAGCCGGTGCCGGCCTGCGCGTCTGCCGCCGTCGTACCCTGCTTTGCAGGGACTTCCTCGCGCGTCTCCTCGTCGGCACTGAGGAGCTCGTCCGCCTCCTTGAAGACCGCGTCGAACGCCTCCGCGGCGCTCGACATCGCTTCGTCGAACTCCGAAGACGACTGCTTCAATTGCTCGGCGCGACGATGCGACGCACCGGATACGGCGATTTCGTATGCGTCGACGGCGTCGCGTAGCTCGGCCGCCCTCGCCACTCCCGCTCGGTAGATCGACTCAGCGCGTGCCGCGCCTGCACGCTTGATGGCTTCTGCCCGCTCGATCGCGCTGGCTGACGCGACCTCCGCCGCCCGCATCGCTTCCTCGTGCGCCAAGCGAGCCGCCGTGAGCTCGTGTTCGTAGGCCTGTTCGGCCTCGCGCACCGCCACGACTTCGGCGCTTTGCAGCGCGTTGCTGTATTTCTCCTCGGCCGCCTTGGCTGCAGCGGCTCGCGTCTTTTCGGCGTTATGCAATTGCTCGTCGTGGAGTTGGGTGAGTTGCCTCAACGCCTTGGCCCGCGTGAGAGTCGCGGCCCGAATCCGCTCCGCTCGGGCGATCGTGGCTTTTCGAACGCGGTCGGCTCGGGCGAGCTCGGCTCGCGCGACGTCGTCGGCGGCCAACAGCGCTTCGTCACGGGCGTGCTCAGCGACACGCATCGCCTCGTTTTCGGCATGGCGACCGGTTTCGATCGGTATGACGTTCCTCGTCACGATGCCTCCTATGCTCTGTGAAGTCAGAGGTGCCATCTGACTGCCGCAGCACGGGAGTTGCAAGCCGCGGGGAATACCCAGCCTTTACCGGCGGCGTCCGGTACGTTGAGGCTCATAACACGCCTCGTGTCGAAACTCGGGTTGACGTTCTCGCTCTTCGGTCCTCTGGTCGGCGTCTTCGCATTCGTGGCGGACGGTCAAGCCGGCTCGTCGCCAACGACGTGCGGAGTTGTGTCGGTTGCGCTCGTGAACGCGAAGCTCGGGATCGATGCGGCGCACGTGACCGCGCATCATCCCGCGTCTCCCGCCGGGGCGCTGATCTGCTCGTACTACGGAAACAGCGGCCGAGCAACGAATGAGGCGACGATCAATTACGTCCCGGCCTCGCCAACGGCGTTCGCGGCGGTCGAAGCGTCGCTCGCGAAAACGCATTCGGAACACAAGATCGCCGGCATAAAGTCCGGGGCCTATACGTACGTCGCCGAGCCCGATCGCTTTTTATATGTGCTTGACGGCACGACGCAGGCGCAGATTTTCGCGACCGCCTCCGTATCGCTCGCGCGGCTCGAGGCACTCGGCCGCGCCCTTCCCTCGCTGTTCTGATCGTTCAGTTGGAGCGGTAGCTCCTTAGGCGATGAGGACCGATCCTTTTACTCCGAGTCGGATCTCACCGCGATCGCCACTCGAATACCACTCGGGCGCATCGGGACGCCTGACGACGTTGCATCCTTGGTCGTTTTTCTCTGCGGCGAAGAGGTCCGTTACCTGACTGCCCAGACGATGCACTCAACAGCGGCCTGTTCATGCCGTAGGCGCACAGGGCCGCAAAACAACTGCGCGGAATGATGAGCACACTACGGGTTCCGCTTTGCAATACGGTCATGCCGTGGCGATGCTCGACTTCGATTACCTGACCGCGATCACGGAGCACAGCGAGGGCTTCGCGACCTCTGCTGAAGGCAACCTCGAGGCGCGAGTGGAGCATTGCCCGGGTTGGAACGTCGCCGATCTCGTCTGGCATCTCACTGAGGTGCACTGGTTCTGGGCGACGATCGTCGAGGAGCGCCTGAAATCTCCTCCGGACGAGTCCCTCCGCCCGGAGCGCCCCGGCGACGACGCACTCGTCGACCGGTTCCGGACCGGCGCGCACCGTCTCGTCGAGGTTCTCGAGCGCGCCCCAGACGACGCGAAGGTGTGGACGTGGGCGCCAGCACAACGCGACGTGGCGTTCGTCTCTCGTCACCAGGTGCAAGAAGCGGCGGTGCACCATTGGGACGCCGCCCACGCCGCCGGGATGCCGATCGAGCTCGAAGTGCCGATCGCGACGGACGCGGTCGGTGAGTTCCTCACGTTTTCGATCGCGAACGCGGACGACCCCGCGGACCCTCCCCCCGACGCGCTCGGCGGCGCGTTCGCTATCGCGTCGAGGGACGGCGGCGCAGCGTGGACGATTCAAGACGGCCCGCGGCCTGGGACGCTGCTCGTGATCGCCGGCGAACTGGCTGAGGAGTCGACCGTGCGCGCCTCGTCGTCCGATCTCCTGCTCTGGCTCTATCGGCGCGTCGAGCTCCCCGTTGCAACCGAACTGGCGCCGGTGATTGAGCGTTTCCGGGCGCTGACCTTCACAGACTGAAGGGCAAGTCCGGAGGGACCGTCCCTTTCGAACGCTCGGCATCGACCCGTCGAATCTCCCGCCGCCCGGGCGCCGATCGGATCATTCCGAACAGTCGATCCAGTAGCGCTCAGAGGACGTCACCTCGATCTCGGGATGCGACCAGACGAATCTCTCGACGCTGTCGAGGACGTCCTCGACGTGTCGGGCGTCGGCCGCGACGGCCGCGAAACCGATCGTCGAGCGCGCCCACCGGTCATGGTGACCGACTTCTGACGCCGAGACTGCGTAACGACGTCGCGCTGTATCGACGAGGTGCTTGACGACAGAACGCTTTTCCTTCAGCGAGCGGCTCGCGTCGATCAAGAGCTCAACCGACAGCACCGCCGCGTACACGTCGCCGAGCGTCCCTTAGCTGCGCGCCGCCTCGAGCAGCTCGGCGGGAGACAAATCTGCACTGAAGAGCGGTCCGCCGGGCTGTTGCTTGCGCCCCGCCTCGGCGAGGAAACCGACGTCGACGGGTTCGAAACCGATCGCGGAAACGAGCTGCCTGACGACCGCCTTCGCCTCGTCGTCGTCGCCCGACACCGGGAGCGCGATCCGATCGGACGATCCCTCCGGCCTCCCACCGTCGCGCAGACGATCCCAGACGATCGTGTTGAAGACCTTGACGACGCGACGCGAGCCGAGGCGTTCAGCGAGCATCTCGCTCGAGCCTGTCTTCCCGGACTCAAGCGCAGCGAACGTGCCGTCGCGATCGGGGAAGTAGTTCATCGTGTCGATGACGACTTTGTCGCCGATCCCTCCGGACGGCACGTCGCGGTAGTTCTTCAACGGCACGGAAACTACGACAAGATCGCCGCTTCGCACCGCCTCCTCGGCCGTCGCGGCGGATGCGTGCGGGCCGAGTTCCTCGACGAGATCGACGAGCGATTCAGGTCCGCGCGAGTTGCTCACGACGACGTCGTAGCCGGAGTCGACGAAGTGCCGGGCGAGCGTCGAGCCGATGTGGCCCGTGCCGACGATCGCGATCCTCATCGTTAACTCCTTCCTGGGCAGTGGCGCAGTTTCGACCTCCGCCTACATCCGGCTTTGTGTCGGCAGCTCCAAACAGCGGTCCGCGCCCCTCGTACCGAGGGACCGACGGCTACCGCAACTCAGAAGGTAACCGGGCTCGTATCCCCGCGAATTGGGTACTGCCCCTCGGTTCCCGTTTCCGAGTCGGTGGGAGGGGATCCGCCGACTCGACTGTGGCGCGTCTACGTCGTGACGAGCCCCTTCGTATCGGCATGTAGAACGAGCGATCGACCTGGGACATCGAGCTCGTGCATCGCCTTCTCACCGGTCGAAGCGACGTGCGTCGCGATCTCCTCGTTCTTGCAGATCGCGAGGAGGCTCGGACCAGCGCCGGACCAGCACGCGATTGTGGCGCCCGCCTTTCGCATCGAGCGGAGCAGCGCTTCTGCCGCGGGGAAGAGTGACGCCCGCGCGTGTTGGTGGAGCCGGTCATCTCCGGCGAAGCCGTGCAGGCGGTCGCCGTCGGCGAGGCCTGCGATCAACAGCCCGACGTGGCCGAGATTCGCGACGGCGTCGCGGAATGGGACCTCGGTCGGCAACGCGGCGCGTGCCTTTTCCGTCGGGAGCTCGTGGTCAGGGATGAGAACGGCGAACACGAGGCTCGGATCGAGAGAGAGCGGTTCCGCGCACGCTCGCTCGTCATCCACGGTCGCGGCGACGAGCCCGCCGAGGACGGATGCAGCGGCGTTCTCCGCGTGACCATCGAATTCGGCGGCCACCGAGAACGGATCGGCGTTCCCGCAGGCGGCGGCCGTCGCCGCCGCAAGCGCCGCCGATGAGCCGAGTCCGCGGCCGACCGGGATCTCGGACGAAACGGTGATCAAGAGTCGATCGTGACCAAGGACGCTGCGAGCGACCCGCGCCGCGAGGTGGTCTCGATCAGCGGGGAGATGAGATCCTTCGCCGATGCTTGACAGCTCGAAACTTGCCGCTGGCTCGACAGCGACCTCGACGTAGAGCGAAAGCGCGATGGCGAGGACGTCGAAACCCGGACCGAGATTGGCGGTTGAGGCGGGGCAGCGTGCGCGCATGATCGCCGATCAGCCGAGGGGTTTGGACAGGTACCCTTGGCGTCTCCCCGCCAACATTCGCTGAGACTACCAACGGTCCTCGCACGCGCTGGAAGTCAACACGCCTCTCGGAGTCGATGAGCCCATAAGTGGTCGCAAGACAGGCGGTAGGTTGCGCAGATGCCGGCGCCGGACGAACCGAAAGGAATCATTCGGCGCTACGCGCAATTCCTCCCCGTTTCTGCATCGACGCCGGTGGTCACGCTCTTCGAAGGCGCGACGCCGTTGCTCTTTGCTCCGCGCGTCTCAAACCGCGTCGGATCGGAGGTGTACCTCAAGATCGAGGGGGTAAACCCAACCGGATCGTTCAAAGACCGCGGCATGACGGTCGCGGTCTCGAAGGCTGTCGAGGAGGGATCGGAGGCGATCGTCTGTGCCTCGACGGGGAACACCTCGGCATCAGCCGCCGCGTACGCGGCGCGTGCGGGAGTCCGGTGTCTCGTTGTCATTCCCGAGGGCAGCGTCGCGCTCGGCAAGCTCGCCCAGGCGCTTTTCTGCGGCGCGCAAGTCCTGCAGGTGCGCGACAACTTCGACACTGCGCTCAAGATCGTGCGGGGGCTTCCCGGACGCCATCCGGTGACGATCGTCAATTCGATCAACCCGTACCGCGTCGAGGGTCAGAAGACTGGGGCGTTCGAGATCGTCGATGTGCTCGGCGACGCGCCGGATCTGCTTTGTATCCCTGTGGGAAACGCGGGAAACATCACCGCTTACTGGCGCGGATTCCGTGAGTACGCAGGCGCCGGGAGGGCGGCCACGTTGCCGCGCCTGCTCGGCGCGCAAGCTGCCGGAGCCGCGCCGATCGTGATTGGTCGTCCCGTCGAGCATCCAGAGACGGTCGCGACGGCAATCCGCATCGGCAACCCGGCGTCGTGGTCCGCCGCGTCAGCGGCGGTGGCGGAGTCCAAAGGGACCGTTCTCGCCGTGACCGACGAGGAGATCCTGGCCGCGCAACGATTCCTCGCCCGCGAAGAAGGCGTGTTCTGCGAGGCGGCATCGGCCGCAGCTGTGGCTGGGTTGTTCCAGCACGGCGTCGATCCCGACTCGCGCGTCGTCTGCGTGCTCACCGGGCACGGTTTGAAGGACCCGGACCTCGCGGTGAGCCAAGTGGGGATGCCGGCAGTCGTCGACGCCACCGAGGAGGCGGTACTCGCGGCCCTCGAGTCCTGACGTCGGCGCCGTCCCGCTCGTCGAGCGCCTGACCAGCCATCGCGGACCGTGGGCAAGCGAGCCTGCCGACCGTGCTGCGAGTTCGGCCGGCGTCGATGCAATCATTGAGGCGGGCTGGGCGTCTATTAGACGGTGGACCTGCCGGGCGTCCAGAGAAGCGAGGCCAATGCGAGAGCGACAACGGTCGTTCCTCGACGCGACACTGCCGCACCTCGATGCCATCTATCGCCTCGCGAGCCGGTCGACGCGCGATCGGCAGGCGGCCGAGGATCTCGTGCAAGAGACCTATCTCCGTGCCTTCACGCACTACGAGGAAGGTGCGGTCAAGAACACGAAGGCGTGGCTGACGACGATCTGTCTCAACTTGGCCCGCAGCGAAGGACGACGCCGCTCTCGCCGGTTCGAGGAGGTGCCGGTCGAGAGCTTCGAGCGCGAACCGCCGTTCGGCCAGGACGTCTTCGACGATGTGCATACCGCGCTCAGCAGGGACGAGATCGCCGCGGCACTCGACGAGCTCCCTCCCGAACAGAAGCTGGCGATCGTGTTGATGGACCTCGTCGGCCACTCGGCCGCGGAGGTCGCGGCAATCCTCGGCTGTCCCCGCGGCACCGTTCTCGCCCGAGTCCATCGGGGCCGCCGGCGGCTCGCCGCACTGCTCGTCGAGCGAGGTCTCGGCCATGACGTGTTCTGAGGATCTGCTCGTCGCCTTCGTGGCGGGCGAACTCTCCGTCGACGAAGCGCGCGAGTTCGACGATCACCTCTTGAGCTGTGAAGCGTGCTGGAACGCCGTGCGCGCCGACCGGGCGGCGCGCCTCGCTCTTTCGAGCTTGCGCGAACCAGCCCCCACCGGACTTGCCGATCGGATCGCACTGCTCACCGAGATGGTGCCGGATCGAACCGCCAGCGACCGCCGTGCCGACGACCGCTGGGGGGTGCGCCGCGTACCCGGTGACCTCGACGAACGACCCGGGACGGCGCGCCGGCGCCGGTGGCTGCCGGCCGCCATCGGTGCCATTGCCGCGGCGGGTTTGGCCCTCGGTCTCGTGTTCGCCAGCGGGTCCTCGACGCCAGGCATGCCGGCGCAGGTTGCCGCCGTGGCCGCGATCGCCGAACCGATGTCGTCGGCGCCGTCGGCGCCGAGTGAACGAAGCATCACCGTCGATGGAGAAACGATGCACGTGCAGTTCTTCGTGGTCGATCATCTCGTCGTCACCGTGGCGACCGAAACGACACCGTTCCCGATGGTCGCATCTTCCGAGCTCGAGAGCGGTTCGTCGTCGCGCAGCTGGCTCGCGTCGATGGGCGACCTCGGGGTGTTCTGCATGAATCACGACCGCAACGGCGAGTCGATGCTCCTCATCGCGAAGATGCCGGCCGCCGAGCTGCCGGCCGTCGCCGTCCGATTGCACCTGATATGAGCGTCCGACAGCCGCGCCAGGGTGGCGCAATCAGATCGTCCCATCGAGCGTCTCTATGGACGTGACTCGCCACCAGCCGAGCGGCCTCGGTGCGCCGCCGGACGGGGCCGGTGCGGTCGCCGCTAAGGCTGCGACGGGAAAGCCGATTGGACGGCGTCTGTTCTTGGGCATCCTCGGACTCGGCGCGATCGGTGTCGTCTTTGGCAACACGGTGCAGCGCATCGTCGGCACGATCACCGCGCCGTTCACGAACGCCAATGGTTCCGGTCTCGGGGCGCTCATTCCGGGGGCGAACCGCTTCCGGCTCTACACGGTCACCGGTTCCTATCCGGACATACCAAAGGAGCGCTATCGCCTGCGCGTCGAAGGCCTCGTCGAACAGCCAATGGAGCTCACCTTCGATCAACTGCGTGCCCTGCCGCGCACCGAGCTCGTCTTCCCCTTCCAGTGCGTGACCGGGTGGCGGGTTCCCGACGTCCACTGGGCGGGGGTGCACCTCGCCGACCTGATCGATCTCGCGAAGCCGCGGCGGGGCGCCCATGCCGTCGAGTTCACCTCGTTTGACGGTGTCTACACCGAGAGCCTGACGCTCGACCAGGCGCACCGGTCGGACGTCATCGTCGCCTACGAGATGCTGGGCGGTTCGATCACTTCGGAGCACGGCGGTCCCGTGCGTCTCTACGTCGCCCCGATGTACGGATACAAGTCGATCAAATGGCTGCGTTCGATCTCACTCGTGCCACAGGCGATCCCCGGATTCTGGGAGCAGCAGGGCTACGCCGTAAACGCCTGGGTCGGTCGTTCGAACGGACTTTCGGGTGCCCCGATCGACTGACACGCGCGGCGACACCGCGCGACTCATCCGCTTCGACCGGGTCGAGCGCGTCGCGCACTGGCTCACCGCGGCTCTCGTCCTCGTCCTCATCGTGACCGGTGCGATCTTGTACATCCCGTCGTTTAGCGTGGCAATCGGACGACGCCTCCTCATCGAGAACATTCACGTCTACGTCGGCATCGCGATGTTCGTGCCGCTCATCGTTTCGCTGGTCGGCCCGTGGGGGCGCGCTCTTCGACGCGATCTCGCTTCGATGAATCGATTCACGAAGGACGAGCTCTCCTGGCTGCGGAGCTTCGGCGCGCGTGGCCGTGCGTCGATCGGGAAGTTCAACCCCGGCCAAAAGCTGAACACCTACGGGGTCGGAGCATTGCTGACGATGCTGCTTCTCACCGGCCTCATCATGCGTTTCTTTAACTTCGCCTCCGTGGGCTGGCGGACGAGCGCCACCTTCGTCCACGACTGGTTCGCGGTCTTTCTGGCCGCCTTGATCTTCGGCCACATCGCGTTCGCCCTCACGCATCCCGGAGCACTTCGCTCGATGGTGAGCGGTCGTGTCACCGTTCGTTGGGCGAAGCGCCATGCTCCGGCGTGGGCGCTCGCCGCTCGAGAGGACGCAAAAGGTCCCCGAGATGATGTCGCGAGGCGCGCCGGAGTGAACGGATCACGCACCCCTCGTACCGTCAGTCAACAGCGAACAGGAGGACAGCACCGATGAAGCGGAGCAGGATCGTTCCGTTGGTTCTCGCGGCCGCAATCAGCATCGGCGCCGGCTCGGCGAGCATCGCAGCCGCGTCGCTCAGCGGGGCGGCTGTTCACAAAACGACGATGAGGCCGGTCACGAAGATGGGGAAACTGACGAAGATCGACTCGAAAACCTCCTTCACCATGGCGGTCGGGACCCACGACTACGTCGTGAAGATCGACGACATGACGCACGTTCGACTCGACAACAAGGACGTCGAACTCTCGAAGCTGAAGGTTGGCGACACTTTGACGGTCAAAGGTCCGCTCGAGATGGGCGAGATCGACGCGACGAGCATCACCGCCTCGATGTGATCGACGCCGCGACGCGTTCGGCGCCGCGTCAGTTGTTCCGCCGGCTTCGTCGGTAAGGGTCAACGTCTCGGACAGGAGCGACATCGTTCTTGTTGCCGACGCCCTTTGCCGACTTACATAATCATCCGAACGGCTCCGGCGGGTCGCCGCGCAGAGCCGTACAGTCCAGGTCGAACGGCGCAGATCGGACGGGCGCATGGCGAGAATCACCCGTGGATTCGTCAGTCGCCGGGCTGGGCGCGACCCGCGCCTGCCACCCGGCCAATACGACACCGGCGCGATCTGGCCGGTCCTCACCGCCGAGGCGACGCCGCACCTCGACGTCACGATGTGGTCGTTTTCGACCGAGGGGCTCGTCGAACGGCCCACCCGCTGGAGCTGGGCGGAGATCAACGCTCTTCCTTCGTCGACCTACAAAGGAGACATCCACTGCGTGACGACGTGGTCGAAACTCGGCATGAGTTTCAAAGGGGTCTCGGTCGACACGCTCCTCGACGCGTCGGGCCCGAGTCGTAGAGCGACGCACGTGGTCGCGTTTTCGCACACCGGATACACGACGAATCTTCCACTCGCCGATGTGACTGGCGGCCAGGCGTGGGTGGTGTGGGAGGTCGACGGACGGCCGCTCCCGACCGAACACGGGGGGCCGGCGCGCTTTCTCGTGCCGCATCTGTATTTCTGGAAGAGCGCGAAGTGGGTCGCGGGACTGCGGCTCCTCGATCACGACGAGCCGGGCTTTTGGGAGCAGAACGGCTACCACAATCGCGGCGATCCCTGGCTCGAGCAGCGTTACTCGGATGACTGATCTGGCCCCGGCGCAACCTGAACCGCGAGGTGGATGGCAATCGGCGACGGTCACGAACATTCACGTCGAGACGCCGACGGCGAAGACATTTACATTCCGGCTTGAGCGACCGACTCCGCATCTCGCCGGACAACACCTCGTCGTTCGGCTCAGCGCGCCCGACGGCTACAGCGCGTCGCGTTCGTATTCGATCGCGTCCACGCCAGACGACTCGGGCGAGCTCGATGTCACGATCGAGCGCCTACCCGATGGTGAGGTCTCGCTCTTCCTGCACGACGAAGTGATCGTTGGCGACGTCATCGAGGTGCGCGGCCCGATCGGCGGGTGGTTCGTCTGGCGAGGGGAAGCCCCCGCCCTGCTGATCGGCGGCGGTTCGGGGGTCGTGCCGCTGATGGCGATGCTGCGACTCGCGCGTCGACTCGGACGCAGCTCGAGTGTCCGTCTCCTCGTCTCAGTGCGCACGCCCGATGACCTCTACTACGCGACGGAGCTTCCTGGTGAAGAGACCTCGGTGATCTATACCAGGGCGAGTCCAGCGGATTCGCTTCGTCCGACGGGTCGGATGACGCGAGACGACGTCGCGCCGCTCGTCGATCCGGGCGCGACGGCGTACATCTGCGGTTCGTCGCCTTTTTGCGATGCGGCCACGGAGATCGTAATTTCGTGCGGGATTGCCGCCGATTGGATCCGTGTGGAGCGCTTCGGCCCGAGTGGCTGACGCCTCGAACGATCAGGAAGGCTTCGCCACGTCAGCCCTCATCGTTCGAGGGCAACGGTGTCATTCCTCGCCGCGGGGCCGATTCAGGCGGAGGCGCATCTGCTCAAGTGCCTGCAGCCGATGTTCCATCTTTTCGGGCATCGCGGAGTCGCGCGTACGGATACGACTTTCGAGCGACTCGAGCCGTTCCATTTCCTGCCGGATCAGCTCCGGTTTTTCGGTGTCAGCGCTCGAGTTCAACGCCCGGTGGAACGCTTCGAATGCATCTTTCGACCGCTTGAGACCGAGACGGGACGCGATCGCCGCGAACGAGAGACCCGTCTTGCGCAGAGCGAGCACGTCCTCATCGCTGTGACGTTTCGGCGGTCGGGAAGACGGGGGTCGCTCAGCTGAGCGACCATCGCGAGACCCTCGACGGAAGTCCGGCCTTCCCCCGGTCCTAGGCAGGATGGACGGCTCTCGCCTGGAGTCCCTTCGGTCCCTCCGTGGTCTCGAACTCCACGTGCTGACCCTCCTCGAGGCTGCGAAAACCCGTGCCCTCGATTGCGGTGTGATGGACGAACACGTCCGCGCCACCGTCATCTTGCGCGATGAACCCGAATCCTTTGTCCGAGTTGAACCACTTCACAGTGCCTGTAGCCACTGGCCTTCCTTTCGATGCGCAAAGTGTTCGCCGAAGGACCTAGTGGACGACGGCCAAGAATCGGTGTGCGCGCTACGCCGACCTGCGTGACCCAGGCTAGCCGATCGTGGTCACCGTTTCCCCAGGTCGAGGCACGCCTCGCGTCCTTGACCCGTCGGACTGGTACAGCGCGAAGTCTTTCCTTCGGGCGTATGGTTCGCGCGGAACGAGAAGCCGAAAGGGGAACGGTGATGGTGGATTCCGTGCGGCGCGTTGAGTACTACTACGTCACCCTTCCGGACAGACCGGGGGAGGGGGTACGCATTTTTTCGATGCTGCGCGATGCGGGCGTCAACCTTCTCGCCGTCCTCGGCTTTCCGGCCTCAGGTGGTCAGACGCAAGTCGATCTCGTGCCGGAGGACCCCGCCGCCTTGCGCGCGGCGGCAGAGGGTGCGGGCTTGACACTCAGCGGGGTGAAGCACGCGTTCCTTGTTCAAGGCGACGATCGCATCGGGGCCGTGGAAGGCACGCTTGGGAAGCTCGCCTCGGCCGGAGTGAACGTCACGGCCGATGCTGCGCTGTGCGACGGATCAGGGCACTTCGGCATGATCGTCTGGGTCGCCGCCGCCGATTACGAGCGCGCCGCGGCCGCGCTCGGGGTCTGAAACTCGCCGCATCCAACTCGCGCCCCGCGGGATCTGCTGCGACGGGTCGACGTGCTAGGCGGTCGCCCGCGCTAGCACCATGTCGATCTGGGCGGCAGCCACTTCGATGCCTTCTTTCATCCCCATGTCAAGCATCGTTTCCATCTGTTCGACGCTTACGAACTGGGTTACCGCGGTCATGCGCGTACCAGTGCCGATGGCCTCGAAGATCACATAACTCGGCATCGGTTCGACACCGGGGACCGGCTCGCCATCGTCACCCGCAAGTCCGTTCGCGAAATCGAGGCGCCGAGGTTTGTCGAGCGCATCGACACGCCACCAGCCGTGCGGGGTATCGCCAGCGGGACCAGTCATGAAGTAACGCGACTCGCCGCCGGCAACGAAGTCGTGACGCGTGAAGGTCGCGGGATACGTCGGAGGTCCCCACCACTGTTCGAGCCTTCGGGGGTCCTCCCACACTTCCCACACTTGGTCGGGCGTCGCGTCGAATTCGGCGACGAGGATGAGCTGCATCGCCTCTGGGTCGGTCATTGTGCTGATCACGGTCATCGTGTGTTTCCTTTCCTGCCGGCGAGGATGCTGGCGATCTGTTCGGCTCGATGGATCCAGAGCTGTTCGTAGTCAGCGAGTAGTGCGGCTGCTTCGCGCAGCGTCGCTACGTTTCCGTGGACGATCTGTTCACGGCCGTGTCGCTCCTTGACAACGAGTTCGGCTCGTTCGAGGACCGCCACGTGCTTTTGCACCGCGGCGAAGCTCATGTCGTAGTGGCGAGCGAGAGCTGACACCGACTGCTCGTTCTGGATCGCGCGGGTGAGGATGTCGCGGCGCGTCGTGTCGGCGAGCGCCTGGAAGATGCGGTCGACTTCCTCTTCGGTCGAAACTTGTACAACCATTTGGTTGTAGATTAGCGCATGGTCTCCCGAATGCCAAGGGGAAGAGGAGTGGCTGCGAGCGAGCGCCGACTTGCACGAGACCGGTCGAACGCTTTGTAAAGCGCTCGCGTCATAGTGTTCGGGTGCGGCCACGGTTGTCGTGGTGCCTCGTGGTGCCGTCGATCAGTCCTCACTGCCGGCTCGTTGTGTATCTCGACCCGACGACGCGTCCCCATGGTGTCGCATCACGGCTGATCTGCAAGGACGTGTCGGAGGTCACCACGCGCTCGCTCGATCTGCTTTCGCACCGTTGATTGTGCGATCCGAAGCGAGCGAGCGGCGTCTTTCGTTGAAACGCCCGCGACGAGACACAGCACGGCACATCGCCTCTGCGCTGGCGGCATCGCTTGGAGAGCTCGCTCGACGTCGAGCGACAAGCTCACCTCGGTCGCGATATCCGGCGTCGTTGCTTCCTCGGTGATCAGGTACTCGCGGTAGCGGCGTCGTCGGAGATGGCGAAAGGCGACTCGATAGACGTAACCCGCAGGGTTCGTGCCGCGCCGGACGCGCTGCCAGCGTGCAAGCGTTCGCGAGAAGGCCTCCTGAGCGACATCCTCGGCAGTTTCCCGATCCGCGCCGCCCAGTTCGAGCGCCCGGACAAGGCGCGGGTAGTGCCCCTCGTAGAGCGCAACGAAGCCCTCGTCAACGCCGGCGGAACTCGGCCCGACGACGCCTTGCCGTCCGCCCTCGGTTTCGGGACCTTGGTCGTCGTCGGGCGAGGCTTCATCCACAACGGATAGATGAGCACGGTCCGCGCCGGTCGGCTCACTTGAGACAAGGTTCACTTCGACGTAGTACCCGAGGCGCCACCGACTGGGGCCGACGGCTCGACGGCAAACGGCGACAGGCACTCCGCAGGTTCTGCGATCGCCTCGTCACTCGAAACGCTTGCCTTACCGATGGCGTTGCCGGAGGCGTCCAACGCCGTGAGGGTCGCGGGGAGCGGCGCACTCCCGTCGTCCACGAGCACCGCCCAGCCGTCGTTCACGGTCATCTGATCGGAAGAGCCGTCAGCAAAACTCGCCTGAACGCCGTTCACATTTGGCGAGACGTAGACCGCGAGCACCTCGATCGGTGAGGATTCGGCGACGCCGACGGCGGCGCTTTCGATGAGGTCGAAGGGCTGATCGACGCTCGAAACGACGATGCCGGGGAGCGCCACGGTGACCTCGCCGATCGCGCCGGGATTCGACACCTCGACGACGAGCGACTCGGTCGATTCGCACGATTCGATCGGGGGAAGGGCAGTCCCAGTCGAACCCTCACCCGATCCCGTCGACGAGTTCGGTGCGGTGGTCGTCGTCGACGAGGACGAAGGCACGGTCGTTGATCCGCTCGGAACGCTCCCCGGAGACGAGATGAGCGGCTCTGGCTGCGTCGTGTTCATCGGTTCGGTGAATGCCCGGACTGTGACATCGCCGACAGTTCGTATGAAAAGACGGGTCAGGGGACCACTCGGAGTCAGAAGGTATCCAGGACAGCCGTCGACCGTGCAAAATGCTGGCACGGCAGCCGAGCTCTTCGACGAAGCGGATCCGGCGGTAGGAGAGGCCGCCTTTGAATTTGCCTCCGACGCCGTCGACCAACGGAGCCCCTTCGGCGCTGCGCCGAGAGCACGGTGTTGCTTGGTCCACGAAGTTCCGGCAGCGGAGAAGTTGCGATTGGTCGACGCGTTCTTCTTCGCCGGCGATCCGGAAGCGGAATTGGTACCGGAGTTTGCGCCGGTGATCCCCGCGAAGCTCACCGAAGCGAGCATGAGCACGATCGCCGTCGCGGTGACGACCTTCAGTCTTCGCTCCCGATAACGCTGCGAACGAGCGACGATCGAGCGAAGGGTCGCGTTCGACGCAACGGCGTCGGAGTGATCGAGCAAGTGGGAGAGCTCTTTTTCGTCGGGTGGCATTGTGCTCAACTCCGGAGTTCGTAGACGACGCTGACTTGAACCGATAACTGTTCGCTCCCGGGCTGAACCGGGACAGCGGACTTCGCGAAGGCCGCCGCATTGCCGGCGACGATCGGCGGAGGTGGTGTGCTCGCCTGCTCATGGTCGGTGATCTTCATGATCGGACCGAGTGAATACCCACCTGCCGAGGCGAGATCCGAAGCCTCGTGCCTCGCGTTCGCCATCGCCTCGGTTCTCGCGACCTTGGCCAATGCAGAGGTGTCGGAGATCGAAAACGAGATGCCCTCGATCTCGGTGGCGTTGCCGACCGCGTTCGCGGCAGCGTCGATGACCGCTCCTGCCCGCGCGAGGTCGTGCATCGTGACGGTGAGGTCGTCCTCAGCGCTGAACCCGGTCACGTTGCCGCTCGAGTCATAGTTCGGCGAGAGGTTGAGGCCCGTCGTCTGCAGGTCCTCGGGAGTAACCCCCGAACGACGAAACACCGCTTGCAGGGTGGTCATCTTGGTGTTGTTCGCCTCGAGCGCCACTGCGGCGGTCGGTTCGGTCGTGGACACCGCGATCTGCATCGTCAATGTGTCAGGCGTGCCCCTTGCCACGCCCGTTCCGGTGACGTCGATGGTCGTTCCTGTCGCAACCACCTGGCGACTGCTTGCCGCCGACGTGCCAGCGAGCAGCAGTCCCCCGAACGTGCCGCCGAGGACAACGACGGCTCCGAGGATCAAGGCAGCGGGGCTTGTGAGGTCTTTTCGGATGGCGTGGCCCATAGTGAGCAGAGCTCCCTCGGTCGCGAACTGTTCGTTCACTTCTATAAAGCCCCGAGGGCCCGCTTTCGCGTACTCGGAACTGACAACTTTGACCGGGGTGTGACCTTCGGTTTCGCAGAACTGTGCTCAACACCGCTTCGGACATGGACCGAGGCGGCCGATGAAAGGAAATGCGAAACGCTCGGATCGCGCTCATCGAGTCGCTTGGAAGGCGCATGGAAGGTGACGAGATTTGACAACGACGTATCCGTGATCGGGAGGACTTGCTGTCCTTTTCGCGGCGGTCGCTATCGGTCACCAAACTTGGGAAAGAACAGACGCAACGGTGCGACCACCGTGCCGAAGAACCACGCCGCGCAGTTGCTGATTGAGTGGACCGCCTGTAGGTGTCGCCACGGCGATCCCAGCCTGGTTGACACGCGCGTCGCGGTTCGGACTCCGAGCTTCTCGCGAAGTGTCCGTGTTGGCAGCCGAATGCGAGCGCCCGACGGAATACCGAGTCAGCGTGCCAGTCGGCTGACAAGGGATGAGGCGGCAGACACGCCGATCACCACCGCGATGACGAGCACGATGAAGTCCTCAGCCAAATTGGCCTGGGTACCGATCAGCAACCCGCGCAACGCGTTCACTTCGTAGCTGAGCGGGTTCACCTTGCTGAACGCCTGTACCCAGCCCGGCATGATCTTCACCGGGTAGAGGGCGTTCGAGGCGAAGAAGAGGGGCATCGTGATCATCTGACCGATCCCCATGAGGCGGTCGCGCTTTAGCACCACCCCGGCCACGGTCATCGATAGGCAGGAAAAGAAGGCTGCTCCAAGCATGACGACGATGAATGATGCGAGGATCCGAAGCGGATTGGAGCTGAGCGTGACACCGAGCGCGGCGGACAACACGAGCACGACGACGACCTGCGCGAGCGCCCTAATACCCGCGGCAAAGGACTTCCCCAAGATCAGCGCGGAGCGAGGCGTCGGGGTCACAAGCAGCTTCGTGAGCACCCCGGCGTCGCGCTCCCAGATGATCTGGATGCCGTAGAAGATCGCGACGAACAGCCCTGATTGGGCGATGATCCCCGGGGCGAGAAAGTCGAGATACGGCACGTGACCGGTCGGGATCGCGTGGATGTGGGCGAAGGTCTCACCGAAGATCACGAGCCACAGCACCGGCTGCACAGCGCGAGTGAAAAGCTCGGTGCGGTCGTGGCGAATCTTTTGCAGCTCGACTAGGCAGAACGTGACGACGCGTCTCCACATCCGTCGCCATGTTCGCCCTTGGATTAGCTCTGGTACCTCAACCCACGCGTCGCGCAGTTCTGCGAGTGGTGCGGACTTCACGCAAGCCTCCCTTCGCCTCCGTGGTGTCGTCCAGATCGGCTCCTGTGAAGTGACGGAAGACGTCCTCCAGAGAGGCCCCGGCACCGAGGGAGGTTTTCAGCTCCTCCGGCGTTCCCTCGGCGCGGATCGTCCCCAGGTGCATGAGAGCGAGCCGGTCGCACAGGGCTTCTGCCTCCTCCATGTAATGCGTCGTCAGGAGCACGGTCATTCCCGTCGCACGGCGCATCTCCTCGACTCGCTGCCAGACTCCGTCTCGAGCGACGGGGTCGAGACCGACCGTCGGCTCATCGAGGATCAGCAGGCGCGGCCGGTTTACGAGGGCCTGGGCGAGTTCGAGCCGTCTGATCATTCCCCCTGAGTACGTCGCCGCCAGACGGTCTTGCACCTCTGAGAGCCCCATCAGCTCCAGTGCTTCGCTCGAGCGAAGCTTGCGTTCTGATCGCGGCACGTCGAAAAGGCGAGCGAACCACATCACGTTCTCTCGCCCGGTGAGTGCCGCTTCAATCGAGAGCTGCTGGGGCACGTAGCCGAGGAGACGACGAACTGTCATGGGTGAGCGACGAACGTCGAAGCCGAACACCTTCACGGTCCCCTCTTGGACCGGTAGCAGCGTGTTCAGAACGCGGATCGTCGTGGTCTTGCCCGCGCCGTTCGGCCCCAAGAGGCCAAAGACTTCGCCACGGGCGACGTAGAGATCGATCCCGTTCACTGCTACGTGGCCGCCGAAGCGATGACGCAGGCCAGTGCAGGCGGCCGCCAGGTCCGGCGGCTCAGATGCCAGGGGCGCGCCGAGCGCCTCCTCGCGCCGTCTTGGGCGTCTCACCGATTCGCGCGCGCGGGCCGACCCGCATCGCGCCCCGTCCTTCTCTCGGTCCTGGCGCGCACCGTTGCTCTTTCACCGTTTGTTGCTCGAGGTATCTCTCGTCCGGGTTGAACCTTTTCCTCCGCTTCGAGGTGTCCGGCAAGACGCTGGAGCGCTGCGATCGTCTCTTCGAGAGATCGCTCCTCTCGCGCCGAAAGCCTGCCGATCGCCGAGGAGAGGGCCTCGATCCGGCGGTCGCGCCACGCGTCCACTTTGCGACGCATATCGGGGCGTAGATCCAGGCGAGCCACACGCCGATCGAAAGGATCCGCCGAGCGCGAGAGGAAACCCAAGTCCCTCAGTTGGCGAACAAGGGTGCTCACCGTATTGGGGGCAAGGCTCAGCTCGGAGGCGGCCTCCACAACGGACACGCCAGCCTTGTGCCGAACGAGACGAACGAGCTCGAGCTGAGCGCCCGTCAGAGACGAGAGCTCTGCCGGCCGCTCGGCACGGCGGCGTGCGGTGCGGCGCACGGAGGCCATGGCGCCGAACAGCTGGTCGGCGAGGAGGCGTCGCCGTGCCTCATGAACACGCATGACCCAGAATAGCTCTGTTACAGAGCTATCTGCATGGCGTTCGGTGTCAGCTTGAAGAATGTGGAGTTGAGACCGACAGATGTCCGAACTGTCGCACGCGAGAGCCAGCGCCTGTTCGAGCGAGCTGCCGAATATCTCTCGTATGCACTCGAGTAATCACCGGCAGCGTGGCGTTGGGCCGAGTCCGATCTCGTACCGGTCGGCGTGCCCTGACGTCTCGGGCGATCATTCCATCGGACCGGTCAGCGCGCTCTCTGATTGGAAGCTTCATCCCATAGGCGCGGAGGCCAACCAAGTACGCGATGGCGGCGACGTCGATGATCACTTCGTGCGGCCAGAACACCGCCTTGACCAGCGCCGAAAACAGGCAGGCGATGTCAGCGACAACGATTGCCGTGACGAATCCGGCGTAGGTCCGGTAGCGGTCCAGCTAGCTGGTCACATCGCACTCAGCGCTCGAGGACCCGGGTGACCACCGTGACGTCCTCATCGCCGACACCCTGTGCAACGATCTGCTCCCACTCCCGGGAAAGTGACGCCAACACGGCAAACCGCTCGGAGCCGCCGTGGTCCAGGGCGAGGTGAACGTCTTTCAGCGCGAGCCGAAGAGGAAACTCGGGTGAATAGTCCTCGTCCTTGATGCGCCGGAACTTTCCGGCCTCCCACGGCGAGATGAGCGGACCGCCCTCGAACGCCTCGACGACGCCTTGCGTTGCGAGTCCGAGTCGGTGGGCCAACGCGATCGCATTCGCCACTCCTTCAGCGCTGAACGCGAGCAACGTGTTGTTCACAAGCTTCATCCGCGAGCCGTTCCCCACGGGTCCGACCCATACCGTCCGTTCCCCGATCGCGGCGAAGATCGGCTCGATCTTGGGACGCACCGCTTGGGGCCCAGATGCAAAGATCGTCAGCTTCCCTTGTTCGGCAGGGACTTTGCTGCCCGACACCGGCGCGTCGATGAACGTGATATCCGGGCGACGCTCGTTGACCATTGAATTGATCGCCTCAGTGGCATCGACGCCGATCGTGCTCATCTGTGCCCACACCGCACCCGATGGCAGAGCGTCCAACATGCCAAGATCGACGGCGATCGCCATGATCGCCTCGGCATCGGTGACCATCGTGATGCAGACGTCGGCCGTCTTGACTGCGGCGGCAGCCGTCAACATAACCTCGGCTCCACGTTCACCGAACGGACGAGCTACGTCAGGATCACGGTTCCACACAACGGTCGGGATGCCGGCACGCAGCGCGGAACTCGCCATTCCCTGACCCATGGTGCCGAGTCCGAGCACCGCAAGCCTCGCTGTTCGGTTCGTCATCGCCGGTCCCCTAAGAGTCAGCTTGCACGCCCGATCGCTACCCGGATCACGAGCCCTGATGGTCGCGCCAAGCCGCGTTCAGGACAAGGGCAACGGAGAGAAACTCGCCACAGCGGTGTTCTCCCACGCGAGCATGTCGGGGAGACCACACAAGCCGGTGCGCGCTCATAATGTCGACTGGCGTTCGGCGCCGAGAATCGAAGATACGCGCACTGGTGAGTGTCACATAACGCGCAGCAATATCGTTCCAAAGACTCGCCTCGTTGTGCCGATCATGGTTGCACGCGCAGCACTCCGCGGTTTAATTGAACTGAATTATCCAGGGAACAGCTTTCGTGCTCCCGTGTTGGGCGCGCGGTTCTGGTCCTAACGACGCGGTCGCTTTGTGGCTTTCTTGCCCTTGGCGGCGTTCACTGGCACGGCAGCCTTCTTGGCCTTGGCGTGTTTCAGCTTGCCGATCACGGTCATTGATCCGGAAGCAGGCACGATCGTCGATTCCTCGCCCGTCGACCACCTGACGTGAAGCAGTTGCCCGATGACGCTAGTCACCACACCCTCGCGTGGGGCCTCACCAACCTTCGTAGAAGCGATACGAACTTGATCGCCGACATCCGGCATGGGTCGCCTCCCCCGGCGAGGTTCTTATAAAAGGTAGTCGTCCGAACGTTTAATTTTGAACTCAATTAAGCCGCACCTGGCTCGGCGTGGCGCGGCGCCCCCAAGACGCCGGTTGGATGACAGCCTTCGGGACGCTCGCCTTGCCCCTTGGTTTCTTTCTGTCAAGCGGGTGCGCATTTCGTCCGTTTCGCGCTCATCGAGAACGAGGAACGAATTTCTCAAGGCGACGTAACCTCACGAAGCTCTTATCGCGCGATTGACCTCACGAAGCTCTTATCGCGCGATTGACCAGTTCACAGGCCGCCAGGTTCAGTCTACTTACAGGGAGAGAGCGCGATCAGTGCTCACGATGAGCACGCTGCAGGGGCATTTGTGAGCGATCGCGTTCGGGACGCTCCCGAGCACGAGGCGTTTCGCTCCAGTCATTCCCCGATTGCCCACCACGACGAGATCGGCGCCGACAGATGTAGCCACGTTGATGATGCCATCGGCGGGATCTTCGCTCACGTCGTGCACCTCCGCGGTCACGCCTGCTCGTTCAGCCTCCGCAAGTACTTGTTCTCGGATGTGGTTTGCTTCCTCGACCATGCGATCGGTGGTGAGCCGGCCCTCATAGTCATGAGGAAAACTCGTCGGTCCGCCACCAGTGTGGTATGCGTGAACCACGTGCACCTTTGCGCCAGTCATCTTCGCCAACGACAACGCCTGCCGGACGGCGATAGCCGCGCGGTCCGATCCGTCGGTGCCAACGACAATCGCCTCGTAAGTGGTCTGCGGAGTAGTCAATCTGCACCTACCTTCGGAATTCGAACAGGAACGTGGCTCCGAACCTAGCTTTTCGGATTGCTTCGTGCCGTGTTCGCATTCAGGTAGGAGATCGCCGCGGCACCCGGGCGCGGTCCTTCATATGTACTACCGATACACCGATATCTCCTGCTGGTACGCCCGAGCGCCTTACCGCGAGCTAACACCCGAGACGCTCCGCGCCCGTCGCAGCGCATCTCTTTGCTATGTATCCCCAATCGCTGCCGGATGTGTGGCGCGTCACAACGCGACTCGCGGTAACCGCATTTTGATGTGAAATTCCGCGAAGCTCTGGCCACTTCTTTAGAACCGATACTTCTGCACTATTAGGCAGTGTTCACCCCGTGCCTCGAGTGTCGCCGATCGGCCGCGACGTGGTTGCATCGTTAAAGCCGAAGCCTGAAAGATCACCCGCGTAAGGGACAGCCTGCGCTTGACTACTCGGCCGACCCCCAAACAGGGGCCTCTAGGATTTCTGTGATGTTTCGCGTGTGCCGACGGTGGGTCCTCTTCGTTTCACTTGGCGCGACCGCGCTCGTGATGTCAATCGTCGTCTGCATCGCAGCGTCTGCGGCCGCGACGACGAGCTCCGTACTGAAGGCCGCGAAGGCAGCAATGGCGAAACAGACCGGCGTTCACGTGGTGGACTCCTCGAAATCGGGTTCCTCCTCGACTCTGGCGATCGTCGATTTCGGCACGAAAAGCGGTGAGGAGACCTTGTCAGCGGGCAAGGCGAGCCTCACGCTTAAGCTGAGTCTGACCTACGCCTACATAAGCGGGAGCTCCTCCGGACTAACGACGATCCTCGGTCTGACCGCCAACGAGGCGAAGAAGGTCGGCAAGGACTGGATCTCTGTGAAGGCCGGTACGAGCGAGTACGCCGAATTCAAGACCGGCCTCACGATTTCTGCGCTCGCGGGCGTGCTCCCGGCGACCAAGGGTACGACCTTGTCCACAACCGTCACCGATGGCGTTCACCTGTACGTCCTCAAGTGGATGACCGCGGCTACGAGTTCCACGCCGGAGCTGTCGAACACGATGACCATCTCGGCCGTGGGAGCGACCCTGCCAGTAGAGGAAATCTCGACCGCGGCGAGCGGCTCAGCTACGACGAAGTTCTCGAAGTGGGGCGAGCACGTCGCCGTGAGCGCACCGCCGGTCGCCTCAACGATCGCCTACTCCAAGGTCACGAGCTGAGAGCCGCCCAGCCTTAGTCGGGTTGGTGACGCAGCACATGCCGATCACTTCTTAAGAGTCGCAGGCGTTCGCGTTTAATAGAACCCAATTAAGCGCGGGGGTTCCAACATTGTAGCGTCGTTCACAACCGCAACCGCAAGGCGAGTCGCCGAGTTCATTCGCTCACAGCGCTGAGACGGGAGGCTGAACACTTATGTACGCACGACTAGTGAGGTACTCGCTTGGGCCGGGTAAGCGTGCCGAGGCCCAAGCAATCGCTGACCATTTGGCTCCGCTCATCGCTTCCCAGCCGGGTTGCGCGAGCGTCACCGTCTTTGGCGACGACAGCGATGGCCAAGGTGGAGTCTTTGTGTTGTGGGACTCGGAAGCCCACGCCCAGAGCGCAGCAGCGGCCGTTCGGCCAGTGCTCAACGAGCACCTGTCGGCTCACGCGCAAGGTCCACCGGAGACTCGCCTCTTCGAGGTCCTCTCGAAGTAGTCGATCCTGAAAAGGGCAAAGACAGCATCCGCGTCTCGGGCGGTCGCGCAGCTCGCCCAAGGTAAGGAGCCCAACCGGCGGCGCTGCGACCGGGCCCCGCCGGACTGGACGCTGCTAGGCGGGAGCCTTCGCTGGTTCCATCACATCAACTCCGACGATGCGAGCGCGAATGGAGTCTCCGCCGAGACGAGCCATTCTTGCTCACGGCGTCACTTACGCGGACCAGGTCGAGGGACATCGGATCCACGCCGACGTTTCCCGTTGAACCGTTGGCCACCGCCGGTCGTGCCGAACCGTTCCCCGCGGAGACCGGCGCCGAGCGCGGGGCGGTTCCGTTTCCGTCGGAGAGAATGCGGACTCCCGCGTCTCCATCGGCCACCTCGGAAACCGACCCGGTCTTCGATCCGAGGACGAAGGCGGCAGAGATTTCGGGAACGGTGCTCCGTCGTTCTTCCAGCGCCCGACGTTTGCGACCTCGGATTGAGCTGAGAACGATGCCGGCGGATGCCAGTACCAAGGCGACTCCTACGCCGAGCAGCACGAACCCGCGATTGTTCTGATAGGCGACGCCCAGATACCCGACGAGCGGGACGGTCCAACGGACCATGTACGCATAGCGTCCGCGTATCGTCAGCGTCCAGGGATCGCGCACCGTGTTGGCGTCGCCCTGCGTGTTGATCAGGATTTGCCCCGATTTGCTCGTCCTCAGGCGGACGATGCGGTGGACCACCTGTTTGGCAGGATTGTTCGGATCTCTGAACACGATCACGTCGCGAACGACGAGTCGGTCGACGGGCACCCGTTCACTGATCGCGAGACCACCGACGGCGAGGCCGGGTCGCATGCTGCCCGAAAGGATCGGCGTCAGAATCCAGGTGCCGCGAATCAAAGCGACGCACGCAATCGCGACCGCCCCGAGCACAGCCAAGCCCACGACCGTCGTGAGGACTTGCTGCACGCGTCGCGCGACTTGCCCGACCGAGCCGGAGGGGTGTCTCGACGCGCGGTGACTAGCAGCCTTCACTGCCGTCATTCTGTCGTCCTCGACCGTCCGTCGCTCCAGCGAAGAGCGACGACCGCTGTCCACTTTCGAAGTCCGGTGCAAACCACCACAGCGGCCAACCTTGCGACCACTGTTCGTCGTAATTACAGCCCTTGCGGCAATCAGAGAATTCGCCCGACGAGCCTGCCCAGTCGCGGCACTGCCCGACAGTCGAGTACGAGATCGTGACCGTCGGGGTGACGGTTCCGCCTTCGGCCGGGTTCGTCAGCAACGCCGCCCCCGGATTCGGCCCCAGCGACGGAGCAGATCCCGAATAATCGAGGGTCGTGAGATAAACGCCCGTGAAGTCACCGAACACCGGGGCGCGATAACCCGTGTAGGGACCGCCACAGCCGGTGTTCTCGTGTGGACCCGCGTAGAACACCGCGGTGTACGTCTCGGTACCCCGAGGCGCGATCGTCAGGTCTAAAAACGCGACCCAGCCGTACGATTCAACCGTTGTCAAAGGTTCGTTGAAATAAAGACGCGCCTCGCTGTAAAAGCACACCCACACTTCGCGCTCGAATGTGGAATTGGTGTGTGCGTCCGTCAGGCGCAGAGCGAACTCGGTCACCGTCACGCTGCCTTTGTTCGTGATCGTGATCGGTTCGGGACTCGTTGAAAACGACGACCCGACCGGTCCATCCGATCCGAGCGTCAAGTTCGAGGTGCCATTCCCTCTTGCCCTCGGGTCAGAGGTCGAAAGAACGACATTGGGCGTTCCCGACCCAAAACTCTGACCGCGAAGAAGCTCACCGGCGAGCGCGGCGTGAGCGCCGGTGCCCGTGAATCCCAGACCGGCGAGCCAGATCGTCGCCGCGAGCGAAACTGTGCCGAAAAGACGGTTCTTCTTCATTCTCGATCTTCATCAATGCGGACTGTGCAGCGCCGCAAAATTCTCGCGAGCGAACACGGCGCCGGATCAGTTGAGAGACGACAACCGCCCTCAACTGATCCAGTCATTCCGCTTCTTCGCAATGAGCCGACTCTGATCAACCGGCTCCGACCATCGGGCCGGAGCCGGTTGCAGTTCATCAAGAGTTCGACCGTTTAGCCGTTATAGGTAACGGTGACCGTCACAGTGGAGGTTTCACCTTCCGCATCCGACAGCAAAGCCGGGACGTAGCCGCCGCCACACAATGTGTCCGTAACTCCGGCGTAGAAGTCCACGCTGTAGGTCCCCGTACTTGTGGCGTTAGCTCCGCTTCCCGTCGTCAACGTCGAAGGATTGAGCGGGTATGGCCCATGGCTCTCCACATCGGTCAACAGATTGCTCGCTAGAGCACCAAGGGGCTGGTCCAGACAGATTCCCATCTCTGACTCCAGGGCGTTGGAGCCGTTGTCTGTTACTGCGGCTGAGATGCCGGAGACCGGGATGTTGCCGATGTTCACGACGTGGACCACATATGCCGTCGACTCAAACGTCGATCCGACGGTCTGTGTCGGCAGCGTGACCGATGTGCAGGTACCCGGGTTACCAACGGCAATCGTTAGGCTCGTGCAGCCGTTCGAGGCGCCGGCCGCCCATTCGACGACCGAAGCTGTTCCGGCGGTGATCGACTGAGTGCTGTAGGTATTGGTCGTAAAGGCGGCGTGAGCGCCGACACCGATCAATCCCAAGCCTCCGAGACTCGCTGCTCCAATGAAGGCAATCGTGCGAAGTTTCATAGTTCGAAGTTTCATTACGTCTCTCTCTCGCTAGGCGCCAATTCCCCTGCTGACGAGGGCACCCGTCGCGGTGCCCAGTGACCGGGTTGACGCGGTGTGGGTACCTCCGAGAAGAGGTCGGCATGGCGGCGTCAAATTACGTTTCGTCGCCTAGATCAAGGTCGCGTAAAAACTTTCGCCGAAGTGCAGGACGAATCGCGAACCGCTCGTCTCTTCTCTTCACCGCGTTCGAGGTCGTGTCTTGTCACGACTGCTGAACCGGGACCGGTTTCGCTCTTGGCTCCACCCAACCCAAGCGACCATCTACGGGCTGAGTATCAGTGCTTTCCCACCGCGAGCATTCCGAACTTCCGCCTGACTTACCAGGCCATAGGTCCCGTTTCGGTCGTAAATAACCACAAACAGGGTGCATGCTTTGCTCTGTTGCCCACTGATTGTGGGCCTTTCGCGACTTAGTTCACTCGTTGTGCAGACGCTTTTCGTTGTCGCGCTACCGAGGGTTGCGGTAGGCCGAGAGTCCTACCGAGGCTTGCGGCAAGCTCTCGGTCCCGCTGTTCGACGGCGTGGGCGTACACGCGGAGCGTGATCGACGGGTCCGCGTGCCCGAGCCGCGCGCCTACCGTCACCGCGTCGAATCCTTGGCTGATCGCCTGCGTCGCGCAGAAATGCCGGAGCGAGTGGAGATGGGCGTCGACACCGACTTGTCTCGCAACCTTGAAGGTGAACATCGAGAGCACCTTGGGCCGTATCGGCTCAAGACCGGCTGGCGAGCGCGAGAAAATGAAAGCGTTTGGCTCGACGGTCACGCCCAACTCGTTGGCGAGCGCGTCGACCGAAGCCCGGTGGTGACGGAAGACCTCTAGCCCAACTTCGCCGAGTCCGATTCTCCGAACGGCGTGCGTCTTGGTCGATTTCTCGCCCACTTGCCGCCGACCTGGTACACGCTTCGGGCGATGCGGAGCGTCCCGTCGTGCCAGTCGAGGTCAGACCAGCGCAGCGCGCACAACTCGCCGCGTCGGGCGCCCGTGAGCGCCGCAACGAGGAGCAGGGTTGCGAAGGTCGGTTCGATCGCCGCGGCCGCCTCGATAATGCGTCGCACCTCGTCGGGATGTGGCGCGTCGACCTCGACCGTGTGCAGCGGCGGCCGAGTGGCCTGGCGCGAAACGTTGTGGTCGACGAGTTGCCAACGCTCGGCCTGGTGCAGCGCGACGCCGATGAAAGCGTGTACGCGTCGCACCGTGGCTGGACTATTCCCCTTCGCGGTGAGCCGCGATCGAGGTCGCGTGCGGTGAGCCTGGCAAGCTTCAACCTCCCGAATTCGGGTCGCAACACCTTCTCGGCAATGCGCCGATACTCGTAGATCGTCGTCGGCGAGCGGCCCAGCGACTCGACATGCGCGAGGAACTGGTCGAGAAGATCGCCTACCGTCTCGGTCCCGACACTCGTGTTCCCGTTGGAAACCTCCGCGACCATCTTCGCGAGTTCGCTTTGGGCGAGGCGCTTGCCGCCGTGGATCGTCTTGCTCCGCATCACCGGCGCCCCCGTGTGAGAGCGCCCCACGAACACGCGGAGGCGCCACGCAAGTAGATGCGAAGATCAGCCAGCATCAGCTATGCGTGAAACAGTACGCGTCGGATTCGCTATTCAGCTCAACTCCGCCTAAGCGACCATCTACAGGCTGAGTATCAGTGCTTTCCCACCGGAAGCATTCCGAACCTCCGCCTGACTTTCCAGGCCATAGGTCCCATCTCGGTCGCAAATAACCAGAAACAGGGTGCATGCTTTGCTCTGTTGCCCACTGATTGTGGGACTTGTGCGACTCAGTTCACTCGTTGTGGCAGCCGCTTTTGTCGTCGTGCACATTGCGGCAACCGAGGTTGAGGTAGACCCAGGGTCCGTATCGGAGAACCGGACGAAAACCGATCTTCGGATCGTGTGAGTCGTGCAGAGTCGGCGCCCTACCTGGACCCCCTACCTGAACTTTCTTTCGAGCGGACGACGGGACTCGAACCCGCGACCGTCACCTTGGCAAGGTGCTGGCGAACGTCCAGCCGCTCATGGCGAGTTGGCTGAAGTGCGGACGAGTCGGCGGGACGGTCCGTCGAGATAGCCCGAATGTGCCCGTGTAGTAGACGGGTCTACTACGGCAGATCTCACGCGCTTCCCAAGGGAAACTGGCCCTTCCTCGAACAGCTAACGGCGCGAAAGACGATTCCAGATCCGAGAGCGCGTGCCGGTCAAATCGCCGATCGTCGACTGACTCCGATCGCCCGCAGAATCTCCGCCTCCATGTCCTGCAGCCGCTTGTCGAGCAACGACCACTCTTCGCGTGGCCACCCGATAAGCGTCAGCCGAGCTGAAATTGCTGACCTCAAGATTCGAGAGAGGTAGATCGTCTGTTGACCGACCTGCATCGAGTCAGTACCGAATCCCGCTGGACGTGCCGTGCTCGAGCCTTTCGGATAGTCCGGAGGTGCTTGGCGCGCTCGACAAGCAGCGCCGACACGTACTCGGCATCCTCGAGGGGCTATCCGACGCGGACCTCCACCGAAGCGTCCTTCCCTAGGCAAGGTGATGCCGAGCCGCCGAGAATCGCCTTCATGTAGGCGTCATGTTCGCGGACCATCGTTGACTCGATCATCTATCTAGAGAGGCACATGGAACACATCCTGGCAACTTGGGGCTATCTCGCGCTCTTCGGCATCGCGGCGCTCGCGGCGCTCGGCATACCAGTTGGCTCAGAGATCGCCATCGGTTACGCCGGGGTGCTCGCCAGCGGCCAAGTGGTCACCGGTCACCACGACCGCCTTCAGCTGGTGCTCGTCATTCTCGTCGCAGCCATCGGTGAGGTCACGGGATCGTCCATCGGGTACGCGATCGGGCGCTACGGAGGTCGCAATCTCGTCGATCGGGTCGGCAAGTACGTCCTTCTCACCCATAAGGACCTCGATCGCGCGGAGGGATGGTTCGCTCGCCGAGGAGAACCGCTGGTCTTCTTTGGTCGCTTCATACCGTTCGTACGGTCATTCATCTCGATCGCTGCGGGGATCGGCGAGATGTCGCTCGCGAAATTCGTGACCTTTACCCTGGCCGCCTGCACCATCTGGTGCGGAGGGCTCGCGAGCATCGGATTCGCGCTCGGTTCGAGCTGGCACCGCGTCGTCACGGACTTCAGTTACGTCGGCTATCTCGCCGTCGGAGTGGTCGTCGTCATCGGGATTGTGTTCATCGTCCACCGACTACGACAGCTCAAGCTCGAGCGCATCGCTTTGCCGGACGAGCTGGGCTGAGGCTGCGACGCTATTTGTTATGCGGGTGCTTGTAGCCGAGGATGATGCCAGCCTGCGAGACGTGCTCGAACGTGGGGTTCGCGAAGCCGGCTACGTCGTCGATGCCTTTACGAACGACGAGGATGCCCGCCAGTACCTACGCGCCTATGAATACTGTGTGGGCGCCGCGTCCTCGTGATCAACCCGACAACGAAGGCGGTCCTCACGCAGATCGGCACGACGGGCTCGTGCGCGCACAACCCGCCGTCGGGGGTCGGCTCACCGAACGGCGACATCCCGCTCGCTGACGGGAACCTGCTGATCTCGGAGATCAATGGAGACTGGATCGACGAGTACACGACCTCCGGCCGACTGGTTTGGGACTGCCAGTTGTCAAGCGTCGGCTACGTCTCTGACCCACCGCAGATCGGTCCCGATCGCTACCTGGTTGCTGACTACGAGAGCCCGGGCGCCTTCGTCGAGTTCAACCGGCAATGCGACGTCCTCTACCGCTACGGCCCGGTCTCCGGTCCGGGCGCACTCAACCATCCGTCGCTCGTAGAACAACTCCCCTCGGGAGTGCTCATGGCGAACTACGACTACAACGACCGGATCGTCGCAGTGGACCCATCGACGGGCGCGCTCGTCTGGCAGTATGGCGCGTCGGGCGTCGCCGGCACTGCGGCTGGACTCCTCGACACTCCCGACGGCTTCGACATCCTGGCGGCCGGCGGTGTCACGCCGACGCACACCGCGACCGGATGACGCCGGTGGCCGCGGCGAGGCCTGTGCATTCCGGGGCGATCTCGGCAGCGCACGCACGCGCTCGAAGGCAACGCAAATCATGAGTAGTGCCCTTGGACGTAGGAGACGCTCGACCCGCCCACGGCTTCAGGCGGATGCTGCTGACACATCCGCCTCAGCACCATTCGCCCGGAGGTCCACGCGTCGAGCGCAGAGACGCGAGACGCGAAAGCAATGGCGAAGGCGACATCGCCGCCCCTTGCTCGCAGCCGCCGTTCTCCTCCTAATACCGGTGGTCTGGCTCGCGGTCTCTTATGCGAGCTGGATGCTGGCGCCAACGAGCGAGTCTTTCGGCGCGCGCAGCGCCGAGTGGGTAAGGAGCCTTCCAGGCGGAAACTTCATCGTGGACAAGGCCGAGCATTACTACTACGGCTCGAAGGCGCCGAAGCCGGGCGGCCCGCAACTAAAGAGACTTCCCTCGGTCGGGCTCTCCGATCCGACAACCGGTCAAGCGCATCGGGTGACCAAAACAACGCCCTCGACGCAGGCGGCGCCCTGGCCGCCGCCAATCAAGCCAGTCTTCCCACACCCGCTTCCTGGTGAAGGAACCTGGAAGCCGACCGGGCCGCCCGTCGACGGTGGCCCACCGGTGCTCGTCACGACCTACCGGCCGGAGCTCGACTACCCGCAGATGGTCGCCTACGTCGCCTGGTTCGACCACTCGCGCACCGCGCTCGCGTACTACCCGGGTCGCTACGAGCCGCCGAACGCTGCCGTTCGAGGACCGATGATGGTCCCGTACGACCAGCGCAACCGACTGCTCGCAACTTTCAATGCCGGCTTCATTTACTCAGACGGTACCAATGGGTCCGCCGACAACGGCCTCGTGAACGAACCGCTCACCGACGGTAACGCCACGCTGATTGGCTATCGCAACGGCACCGTCGCGATCGTGAAGTGGAGTGGTGGTCCGAACCCCGGGCCGAACGTCGCGTGGGCGCGCCAGAGCCTCGCTCCGATTGTCTGGAACGGACAGCTGAACCCGACGCTGAACACCAACCCGAACAGCCCGCAGTGGGGCTACACGTTGGGCGGCGTCACGCAGGTCTGGCGTACCGGCGTCGGCATCGACCGTCACGGGAACCTCATCTTTGTCGTCGCGAACGACCAGACCGTGATCTCACTCGCGCAGATCCTGCAACATGTGGGCGCGGTGAACGCTATGGAGTTCGACATCAACCCCTATTGGCACACCCTCATTACGTACACCCATGCGCACGGTCTCATCCCGACCATGGTCGAACCCCAGCCCAATCAGTCCCCCAACCGATACCTCGTTCCCGACGATCGTGACTTCTTCGCCGTCTACCGGCGCCTCCCCGGCCCGATCACCGTTCCGTTCCACTAAGAGAACTCGGGCGTTCGGCGAGACAACTCTCGGGCACTGATGCCCGAGCATGTACCAAAGTTCATGGAAGATCGATGAAGAGCCTGAGCCATCGACGTACCGTCGAGCGCAATGTCCAATTCGCTGTGTCTAGGAGGCGTGCTGAGGGGCTAGGTTTCGCCCGGGTGCCCCTCCGTCGAAATCTCGAACACCACCTACGACGTCCCTTCGACTCGGCTGCGTTGGGCCGCGTCGCCTATTCGCATCGACAGCGCATCCGGCGTCCGCCTCTTCAGGCCCGGCTCGGTTTGCTTTGCGCGATTGCTTTTCTCGTCACCGACATCTTGCCGGCATCGGCCACGCCAGCGACTGTGCGACGGCCATCGAGTGCGCCAACCCCGACAGAGATCCATTGCGGCTTTGTCGATTCATCGCGGTCAGTACCCGATTATGCGACCCAACCACCATCCGTTGCCGCGAAGGTCCGTTCACTGCCGACCACGATCTGGCTCCCAACTTCCAGCGCGCCCGTCCACACTCGACCGCTCGTTCTCTTCGCTGCCGGTTACGATTCCTACCCCGGCGTATATGCGCCGCTCTTAACAGCGTGGGCAAAAGCGGGCTTCGTTGTCGCTGCTCCAACGTTCCCCGACGAAAACCCAGCGGAGGTTGTTGCCCAGCGCACCAACACCGAGGGCGATCTCGCGAACGAGCCGGCCGACCTCGCTTACGTCGGGCACGCTCTGGAACAAGCATCAGCGCATCGCAGCGGGCTGTGCCCGGGAGTATTCGGGATGATCGATCCGCACGTGCTCGTCGTCGCCGGACACTCAGACGGCGCGATCGCGGCCGCGCTCTTCGCCTTCGGGACCGGATCGGATCCACAAGGCGTTTCAGAGTCAACCCTCCGCGCAGGCTTTTCGCTTCGCGGAGCACTGATCTTCTCGGGTGCCGAAGCTGGACTCGGCCCATACGGCGCTCCCGATCCAAGCCTCCCGCTGCTCATGGTCCAAAGCGCCGGCGATCATTGCAACCCCGAGCGAGATGCCGTCGCCCTCTATCAAGCGATTCGCGTAGACGAGCGCTTCTTCCTGCTCTTGCGGAGCGCACAACACCGATCGCCCTTTGACGGTTCGGACGAGCGGGCACTCACCCTCGTAACCGCCACTTCGATTCGATTCCTCCGGCTGTCGGTTCGAAACGCGCGCATCGGAGCCGGCTTCGTCGCGTACGGCGATCGCGATCCGGCGGTGGGGGCCATGTATACCGTCCCGCCGGTCACACCCGTTCTTCCAGAGAATTGTGGTCTGACCTGAAGCTGACCCTAGCTGTATGCACACCGAAGCGCAGTTCGATCCCGAGTCTTCGCGTGGCGTCGCGGATCGCTTGTGCTGCGCGAAGGGCTCTGGCGGTGCCATCGAAGGAGGCAACGAAACCGTCACCGGTCGTGTTGACCTCGCGCCCCCGGAATCGTCGCAGCTCGTCGCGGACCGCTCGGTCGTGCGCATCGAGCAAACCTCGCCACCGTTCGTCGCCCATCGCGGCGGCCCGTTCGGTCGAACCGACGATGTCGGTGAAGAGCACGGTCGCAAGGACGCGATCTGGCTCGGCGGGTTCGCGCACGCCAGTCAGGAACTCGCGGATCTCGGCCACGATTTCGTCGCCGGCCGCCCACGGGGCATGGTCGACGCCCGGAAGCTCAACGTACTCCGCGCCCGGAATGTGACGAGCGAGAAATCGGCCATTTTCCACGTGACATACGGGATCGTCAGTGCGATGGACGATCAAGGTCGGCACGCCGATCGTGGGCACGACCGACCGGACGTCGATGTCGAAGGCCATCCGAATAAACGACTCGGCTGCGCCAGGCGTGGCGGCATTGATCGCGCTCCATCAGGGCATGCGCTACGCGTCCATTCCGACGCGCCAGCTCGCGCCAGGTCACGTATCCGCGAGTCGCCTCACCGCCGACGCCGACAGACGAGATGACGAACGGGAAGAAGATGCGCGCGTAGGCCTCGAACCCCTGCGGCGCCGACACGCGGACCTCGTAGGTCCCTGCTGCAAGTCTCGGTTCCAGCCACAGCGCCGGAGACAGCTCGGTTTTGATGCTCAGCGGCGCATCGCGGGAAGGATCCCAGGTGTTGGCGTTGAGCGACACCTCGTAGTCCTCGGCGGACATCTGTGTGCCTCCAATCAGCGGGCGAAGTACTGCGTGACGGCTTTGGCGATGCCCGCGGCGATGACGTGCTGTCCTGCCGCGCTCGCGGCAATGGAAGCTTCGTACGGGTCGGTGATGAACAGCGGCTCGATGAGCGCGCCGGGCATCTTGCTCGGCTTCGTGAAGTATCCCTTCATCGCAGGGCCTAACAGCAGCAGGTGGTGATAGCGCGCGGCTGCGACAGACAGCGCCGGGCCACCGAGGTAGCTGTCGAGCTGGACGCGGTCGTTGGGTATGCCCCAGCCGCGGGCGTTCATTGAAGCGAGAACGTCGGCCTGCAGGAGATCGGCGAAGCGCAAGCTCGATCTCCAAAAGGGTCGGACGGCGTCGTACGCCGTGACGCTGCCAGCGTTCAATGGAGAGGACCCACCGTCGAGATACAGCCCGACGAGTAAGTCTGCTTGGGAGACGTTGGCGCACACATCGCGTGCCGCAACCTCTCGTAAGTCCCCGTTCACGGTGTAGACGCCCCCCGAGATCGATCCGGGCCCCGGACGCGCGACGGCAGTCTGACGCGTTCGCGACACGACGACACGGAAGCCGTCGCGCCGCAGCAGCGCGGCCGTGGCAAGCTCGATCGGCAGGGTGAGTTTCGCCTCCTCGACTCGGCGCCCTGCCCGGGTGGTCCCGATGGCGCCCGGATCGAGCCCGCCGTGGCCGGCGTCGAGAAAGACGGTGATGTGGCGGTGACCGCTTGTCGGCGGGAACGCGACGCAGGCACCGGTCTCGAAGAGGCCGGGAGCGGCGGGACTTCCCGCGCCTCGCTCGGCTCCGAATCGGTCTCGTCCTGTCAGCACAACGGCGCTTGAGTTGCGCCGACTCCCAGAAAGTCCGTGATCATTGAGCACCGCGGCGGCAGCGCCAGTCGCGGAGACGATTAGCACACCCGCGACGAACGCCAGGTGATACCTGCGGCGCGGCTTGGTGACCGTCGTTCCGTCAGCGACCTCGCGAAATGTGAGGATCATCGGGCAGGCGTCACGGCAAGCCCGTCTTGTTCAGCGGGCCGACATCGTGACGAAGTCGCGGAACCAGGACGGATCGAAGAACCGTTCCGGTTGGCCCTCCATCGTCGACAACAGGTCCGTCCCGTTTGCGGGTGACGCGAACGCATTCGGCGAGGAGGGCGCGTAAGTCGCGAAGACGGTCCAATAAGGATTGATATCGAGTTCCATCGCTCGCACTGCTCGCGCTCGCACGAGGATCTGCGCAAGCTGAAGTGGTGAAAGGGAAGGTCCCGCGACGTAGACGAGGGCACCGTTCGCAGTGATACCGAGCCCGGATCGCCACTGATTCTCTATTCCCGTCCCGGAACAGGAGTACGCCCCGCACGTCGCACCCCAGGCGAGCCAGTCGGACGTCGCAGCAAATGGCGTCGGGTAGCCGCCCGCAACGAGAGGCACAAGGTTCTGGCGGACGGAGACGACGTTCGGCGTCATCGTGACGTCACTTCCCCACGCGCCGATGTTGACGTACCCGCTGGCGTCGATGACGAGTGACGCCGCTCCAGCGCGCAATGGCGCCACGAGGCGGCCCTCGCTGTAGTAACCGCCGCCGCTCACTGACATGTAGAAACCGCCGTTGAAGGCCGCGACGAGCGTCCTCGCTTGTGCGGGCTCGATCGGCGCCGTGTAGCGCCACCCCAATCCACCTGGGCTCCCGCTACCCGAATAGAGGGTCGCCCGGAGCAGTCTCGTGTCCATCCACGCGATGCCCGCAGGCGCGCCACCGCCGGGCGGAACAAGCGCGGTTTCGTAAATCGCCGGAAGTCCCGAGACGGGTCGTCCGCTGGGGCGCCATTGGCCCTGACCGGCGAGCGCGGTCCTCGCGAACGGCACCACCGCGGTGGGCCTTGCAAGCGCGCGGCGCGTGGCGGTGTGCGACTGGGGCCTCCACAACTTCCGATAGCCCCGCGCAAGTTGCACTGCGAAGTTCAGCTCGTGTGCCTGCGTGAACTGGAATTGGAGCTCCGAGATATAAGTTGATGACGCGGGGTCGAGCCCGGTCGCGAGCGTTGGACGCGCAGCAACCTGCGCGGGCAACGCCGTTAGCGCCACCAGTCCGATCCCCAACAGCATCGGCACCGTACGGGCAACCGGTCGATCGAACGGGGATGTTGCCGCCGATTGGACAGGGTCGTTCGAACCGCGTCCTCGGGCTGGCGACCCTCCGTCTCGCCGGAGCGAACCCAAAAATGACTTCTTGCCCGCCAGGCGAGCGACGGCGTGCCGCTGCCGCTGTCGGACTCCATAAACGCCTAGGGACATGTCGCGTTCGAGATGGTGAGCGCCGATCGTTCGGTTCGCGCCACGCCCAACCCAGTCGGCCGGCGCGCCGTGAGGGTCATCCCTCGGCTACGTCTTGGGAGCGCACGACCGATCTCCCAATGGCGGATGCGGACGGTCCACATTCCTCGCATATTCCGTCCAGCAGACGACTGGGAATTCTCGGGCTCGTGGCTACGAGCGGGTCGTGGGTCGATGGTCATGCCGAACTGGGGTGGACGTATTGGCGCACCTGCTCCTGGGCGCTCATTCTCGCCCGGACACCTGACGAGAAGATGAACGACGCGACGGCGTATCAAAGGGATTACCGCCTCAGACCTGAGCGGTGCGGCGAGTCCCCAGGACAGGGGGTGGTGGTTCCAGAGATTCGATGAACGCGAGGTTGTCAACCGGCGATTAACGCGCCGTTTTCACAAGCTCGTGACGTTCAAGTGTGACGTTCATGGATTCGTAAGGCGCTCGTGCTTACCGTCCCGACATGAGGTGGGACATTGGCCAGAGAAGTGGCTACAGCGCTGCGAATTTGACCCCTCCTGGGCGCGTGACTTCATCACGGTTTCCGCCCGCGTGGGTTGAGTCGATCTTCATGCGTTCGTGCGCCTCGATATCTACGTCAGGACGGACCGCTTGCGTGTCGGAATCGCGTTAGCTCGTGCCCGGGCCGGAGCCCTCCTCGATTCCTCGTGAGACCGAGGGAGCATTCGTTGGAACTGGAATTATTCGATCGACCGCCAACGCGGGGGCGCATGCTCTCGCTATTACAAATTGAAACTGCGCGGCTCACAACCACACGCTGGCGAACCGAAGCGCCCCGGCTCCCGAGCATCGAAGGGGACTGACACACTTTCTTCTATGCGGATCCTTGTCGCAGAGGACGACGCCGGCCTCAGGGACGTCCTTGAGCGGGGTCTTCGCGAGGCCGGTTACATCGTCGACGCGGTCGCGAACGGGAACGACGCGCGCGAATACTTAAGAGCCTATGAATACAACGTCGTCGTACTGGACTGGCGGATGCCGGAAATGTCCGGCCTCGAAATCATCACCTGGGCACGCCAGCGGGGAATCCAGACACCGTTCTTGATGCTGACAGCGCGAGATGCCCCTCCCGACCGAATCCGCGCTCTCGACGAGGGCGCGGACGACTATCTGATCAAGCCGTTCGACTATGGCGAGCTACTCGCCCGGCTCCGCGCGCTTCTCCGGCGACCGAGTGGCGAACGAAGCCCGCTGCTTCGTTGCGGATCGCTCAGTGTCGACCCAGCCACACGAGAGGTCCTTGTCGGCGGGGCACCCGCAGATCTGACGCCGCGGGAGTTCGCCATTGTCGAGCTGCTCATCCGAAAGAGCCCGGGCGTCGTCCAGCGCCGCACGATCGCCATCCAAGCGTGGCCCGACGAGGCCGACGCCGTCGGATCAAACACGATCGACGTCCACATCGCGCGCCTTCGAGCCAAGCTCGCTCGTTCTGACGCGAGAATCGAGACCCTTCGTGGTGCGGGATACCGCTTGGTGGCTAGGTGAGGACCGAAACGGCTGGATCCGGCGATTCGAGAGGGCGCGTCCGCCTCCACGCCCGACGCGTCGCGCTCGGCGCGACGTTGCTCGCCCTGGTCGTCTACCTCTTGGCCTGTTCGGTTGCCGACCTCGTCGTCGTTGATCACCTCTACAGCTCGATCGACGCTCGCCTAACAGGGCGCCTGGTCTCGCTCACCCACGGGATCCCGAAGCAGTCAAGGGGGAGTCCGGCCCCTGCAGCGACGCCGACCCCGAATGATGACTTCGATGACGCGCCGATCCTCGCCTGGTTCGTGCCGGTCGGTGCAACCCAAGCCCGTCGGCTCAGCACCAATGCCCCAGCTCTTCCCGCGTCCGATCTGCGGGCTGGTCGCCCGGTCGACTCAGGAATCGGAGGTCGAACGTTTCGCCTCGAGGGGACAGCGGTTCCGAGCGGCCGAATCGTGGTTGCCACGAGCACGGAAGAAGTCGCGAGTGTGCGCTCGACGCTCCTCCTCGTCGAGGCGGTACTCGCGCCGATCATCCTGGTCAGTTTGTTCCTTGCCGCGACGATCATCGGTCGGCGTGCCGCGATGCCGATCGAGCTGGCACGCCTTCGCCAGCTCGAGTTCACAGCAGATGCGTCACACGAGTTACGTACGCCGCTCAGCGTCATCGAAGCGGAAGTCGGCCTCGCGCTGAGCGCCGATCGGACAGCGGCGGCTTATCGCACGGCGCTCGAACGCGTCGCGGATGAGTCCAAGAGGTTGCGTAGCATTGTCGACGACCTGTTGTGGCTGGCGCGTCTCGATGCGATTCCTCTGAGTCCGCCGCAGGAGCCAGTCGACGTGGCGAACATCTCGAGATCGTGCTCAGAACGCTTCGTCACCGTCGCTTCTCGACACGGGCTGACGATCTCTGCCACCGAGGCCGGTCTGTTCGCTCCGATCATCATCGCTCCGGCCGACTGGCTCGATCGCCTCGTCTCGGTTCTCCTCGATAACGCCTGTCGGTATACCAACGCTGGCGGACAGCGTCGAGGTGACCGTCGCTTCGACCGAGCATCGCGTGATGCTCACCGTCGACGACAGCGGTCCCGGGATCGCCGAGGAGGAACGGGAGCACATCAAGGAACGATTTCATCGTGCGAGTGCCGTCGCGGGAGGCGCGGGACTCGGGCTCTCCATCGCGGACGCGGTTGTGAAGGTGACCGGCGGGACATGGGACGTGGCCACTGCTCCCCTCGGAGGCGCCCGCATCGAGGTCTCGTGGACGCGTTTCCGAGCAGAAGACGAGAGCGATGTGCCGAGTGTCCAAGACGACCCTCTGTTGCCAACCGATCCCGTTTTCACCGACCGGACCTGACCCGACGTACCTCGTCAACGACGCGCCGCGTCATCAAAGCTTTAGGCGGATGCCTTGACCACGGTCCTCATAGTCGAAGACGACGCGACGATCCGAGCCGCGCTCAAGCGTTCGCTCACCGGGCGGGGTTACGACGTGCGAACTGCTGCGACCGGCCTCGGAGGGTTGTCGATAGTCGTCGACGAGCGCCCCGACGTCGTCCTGTTGGACCTCGGCCTGCCCGACATCGACGGCGTCGACTTGCTACGCATGCTCCGGGCGGTGAGCGCCGTTGCCGTCATAGTCGTCACCGCTCGAGATGACGAGAGCGAGATCATCCGCACCCTCGACGCCGGCGCCGATGACTACATCGTCAAACCGTTCTCGACTGAGCAGATGGAGGCACGTCTGCGAGCTGTCTTGCGACGATCTCAGGAGGACTTGGGCACGGTTGCCGTCACCGTGGGCGCGCTGCGGATCGACCCGGCGACTCGTCAGGCGACCCTCGCCGAGCGGCGCCTCCCGCTCAGCAGGAAGGAGTTCGATCTCCTGAGTTTCCTCGCCACTCGCGCCGGAAGGGTTGTGACGAAGCGGCAACTCCTCACCGAGGTCTGGGACCAGCCGTACGGAGGGAGCGACAAGACCGTCGACGTCCACATCTCGTGGCTTCGGCGCAAGCTCGGCGAGTCAGCAACGAACCCTCGCTACCTGCTCACGATCCATGGAGTCGGCGTACGGCTCGTGAACCCTGACGGTGGCGAAGACGACGACGACCGACCGAAACAAACTTGAAAATGGACCGGCATCGAATCCAAAGCCACGCGAAGATCCGCCGCAGGATGGCCTTTATGGCCGCGGTTGTGACCGGCACCGTGGTCGTTGCCTTCTGCATCCCGCTAACACTCTTCATCACCTCGGTGGCGAACGACCGCGCCATCGACGGAGCGGAGCTCGAGGCGCGGTCCCTTGCCGCCGAGCTGACCGCGGTGAGCGACCACGCCACGATCGAGCGGCTAGCCCGCCAAGAGAATGTCGTCGCAAGCACATCTGCCACCGTCTACCTGGTGAACGGGCAGATGCTCGGGGCTCGGCCGGGCGCCCCGACCGTCGTTCCGGCGAGCGTCCGGGCGGGTCACGCCGTGACGATCGCGACGCCGGCGGGAGAAGAGGTCTGGGTAGCCGTCCGAGCCAAGAGTGACGCCGTAGCCGTCGCGGTAAGCGTCCCGCGTGGCTTGCTCACGCGGGGAGTCACTCGAGAGCTGGTGTACCTATACGCCGGCGGCGTATTGCTCGTGCTGATCGCGATCGTCCTCGCGGACTGGATGGGAAGAACGATCGTCAGACCCATCTCCGAGCTCGAAGACGTCACGCGCCTCCTATCCGCGGGGGACATGCTGCGACGCGTCGACCCCGCTGGGCCTTACGAGGTCGCCGAGGTGGGTCGGGCTGTCAACGAGCTTGCCGACCGGATCGACAGCTTCTTGGAAAGTGCCCGCATGGCCGGAGCAGATCTCGGACACCGACTGCGAACGCCGCTCACCGCGCTCAGGCTCGACATCGAGGCACTCGCCGATCGTTCGACGAAAGACGCTCTCGTCAAGGATCTCAAAGCGCTCGAGCGGGCCGTGAATCGGCTTATTCGAGAAACCCGCGAGCCTCCCCTGCCTCGCGGGCACGCCGACCTCGCCGCTGCGATCGCTGGACGCGCGACCTTTTGGACCGTGCTTGCACGGTCTCAGGATCGGCGATTCTCGGTCAAGGTGCCGTCGCGCGACATCGAGGTCGCGCTCGACAAAGATGACCTCGAAGCCGCGATCGACGAACTTGTCTCGAACGTCTTCGCCCACACGCCCGAAGGGACGAGCTTTCGGGTCGAACTTCGCGAAACGTCGCCGGGCTCGACGAGCTGGACGCTTTTGGTCGAAGACGACGGACCATCTTCGACCGAGCCGCGAACTCCGACTTCGCGTTACGTCGCAGGGACCAGCCTCGGCCTCGACATCGTTCGGCGAACAGCGGAACGTGCCGGAGGAGCGATGCACCTTGGACGTTCCCAAAGCGGGGGATTCCGCGTCGAACTCACGATCCCGGAGACGATACCGATCGCACCGGAGGTTGAGAAACCGTCTCGACAACGGACGTAAACCACCGGGGGCTGCCGAACTGGCGCGGAGCGAACGACCGGTAATTCAGAACGACTTGATGAGCGAGACCTCGCCATCCATTGGACCGTCACGCGACGCATGGGCGCGCAGTCGATGCTCAATACCGTCAGGACCAAGGATCCGATCGACTGGGCGACGGTTTGGATATCGCAGGCAGTTGTCGAATTTCAGACGCTTTTTTGCAAAGTCTTAGCGGTGACTTGGGTACCTCTTACGACTCTTCGGACGATCCTGAGACGCGGGGCTGTGGAAGCCCCGATGCACCCGAAGGAGGTGAACACGATGGCCAAGAAAGTTAGGGACCCGGAGCCCAAGGGCAAGGAGAAGGCTGACTCCAAACACGACAAGGGATAGCCGCATGCCGCCTCGGGGCGCGCCACACCAATGTTCGGGTGGCGCGCCCGGAGGCGCTGCCTTTTTTGTTCGCGGGCGAAGACTGCGCGCACATTGACCGCACCTGTCTCCACGAATCTTGTCACCGAGGTTGTCGCATGATTCACGATCCCAATTCGAAGCTCGGCCCCGCGCCGCTTCCTTGGAGGCGTCTGGCCGGGTTGGCGAGACCGATTCGCCTGGGGCTCGCTGGGATGGTGGGGCTGAGCACCGGCGGCGCTCTGGCCGGTCTCGTGCCTCCGTTAGCCCTCGGGGTTCTGGTCAATGCACTCGTTGAGCGCAACGACAAGGGCGAGGCTGCGCTGCTCGCTGGTCTGATCGGATTGGCAGTCATCGTCGAGACCGTGGCATACATCGCCTCCGACCGCATGTACGCGAAAAACGCCGGTCGCCTTTACCGCAGCGTCCGCTTACGGATGTTCGAGGGCGCTCGCGCGCGTGCATGTGACGACCAGAGCAAGCAGGCCGGTCTGCCGGCGCGGTTCATCTCTGATGCAGAGACGCTCGGGATCACCGTGTCCGTGCTCGACAGCGGATCGATGCTATTGGTCGAGTTCGCAAGTGCGATCGTCGCTCTCGTCTTGCTCGCACCGTGGACGGTCCCCGTCGTCGCTCTGGAGCTCTTGCTGATCTGGATTGCGACGAGACGAATGCAGCAGCCGGTAGCTTTCGCCGGTCAGCGCCGCCAGGAGGAACTCGAGCATTTGACGCTGTCGGTCGCGCGCGAGCTCGTAGAGGGCCCCGACGACCGCCAGTCGACGAGCAGATTCAGCTCCGTCGCGGACCGAGTCCTCGCAGCCGATGTCCGCCTCGGCTGGGTGCGAGCCATCAATCTTCAGGGTTCCGGTGGCCTCGCGAAGCTCGGACCGATTGCGGCAGTGGTTGCCGCCGCGTTCACCGGCACCCATCTCGTCGGCACGCTCATCACTGTGTACTTGCTCGCACAACGCGTCTTCGGGGGCTTCGACGGGCTCGTCGACCTCAGCCTCAGCTCACAGGGCGTGCGCGGCGCTGTGGCTCGCTGCTTCGAGCTCATCGACGAGCTGTCCCCGACGCCCGAACGCTCGGCGCAGGCGCCGACACTGACCGCGCGACTGCAATCGAGAGTTGACAAACTCCGCCCAGCCAGATGACGCACGCGGGGTATCCCTACAACCATGCGACGAGACTTCATCTCCTTCAGAAAAAGGGCTCTGATCGGTGCACGGTCGGGATGAGCGTCTCGGCGATCCTCGCTGATCAGCGAGTGCCTCGCCTTCTGGTGAAATAAGACTGATCTTGCCAACGCTTCGATCCCCAGCTTCATGTCTGCGTAAGGTCCGACACGTACCCTCGAGTTCACGATCGTGGCATCGCCGCGGGAAGCGACGGTAGAGGAGAACGATGGCAAAAAATCGTGGGACTTGGCGTAATCTGCCTCGCGTACTTCGTGCTGAAGTGCTTTCGAACCACGAGACGCGATCCAGCGCAAAAGCAAAAGGGCAAACCGGCGAATTCGTACATGCGTCTGTGAAGACACCCCTTCGATGCGCGGAGCTTTTCACTCCTCGAGCGCGGGCCGGACCCAGTTCTTCTGAATCTCCGCAGCATGTTTCGCGCTGGGCGCCCAGAAAGACGACTCACCATCCATTTGCCTTCTTTCGTACGCAGCAGGCCAACCCTCCCAGCTGCGTCCCAACATGAGCGGGCACAGGAACCGCGCTCGAGTCGACCGGCACTTCCTCAATGGGAACCGGTCTCGCATACCCCTTGCGGTAGTGGTTCTCTTCGCAGCTGTCGGCATCGCCCTCGGGATCCACGGGTGGTCAGTCCGTCATTCGGGCGTGGTCACTGGCGCGCTTTCCGTCGGCGGCGGCAAGAGCGTGCCCTCTCCAGCCCATCAAGCGGCTGCACAACCTCCGTCGCGAGCGCATCGCAATCCGCCGGCACCTCACGCTACGGCCAGCACTTCTTCGCAATCGCATTCGGCGTCACGGCGCGCAGGGTCCTCTTCGCCAGCGAAGACGCGCGGACCGCTCCTCTCGAGCAGCCCCTACGCCTCCTACGCGTACGAGATCTACCCGTCGAAGGAGAACGCGCCGACGCGGCTCGCGCTGTCCGGATTCGGGTACTCGATTCGCCAGCGCGGCTCCGACATCGTGCTCAACCTCGTCGTTTCTGGGAGTGGCCAGTCGGCGATCCAGAAGTCCTATCCGACGAGCGACAAGCTCTATTTCATCGACACCACACTCGGTGATGACTCGGGTGGCTCTGACTACAGCTACGGCGACGACGGACTGATCGCGACCGACTCGTCCGGCCGCATCGTGCAATGAGCCTCCACGAATGAGTGGAAAGCGATGAGCAGAGGTAAGCGGGCACGACGCCGCATCGACCGCCGACCGCGGGTCGCGGTCACGATCGCGGCGGCGTCACCGAGCGCGATTCCCGATGAGCCGGATGGCGCCGTCCTCGGGGCGTACGCCGCGCGTGGCGCGACACGACCACTCGAAGATCTCGTCAAAGACGCGACCACCGCCTTTGGTGAATGGGCCCCGACGCTCGGCCGGATGCTGCTCGGCCTGGTGCTCGCGTGGTTCGGATACCATGAGCTCGTCCAGCCTGGCCTGTGGACCGGGTACGTACCGGTTCTTTCGCCTCAGTCGAACCTGAGCGTCGTCCTTGTCCTCATCCACGGCCTTGTGCTGTTCGTTTTGGCCGCCGCGCTCATCATCGGGTTTGCGCCGCGGGCATCGGCCGGGATTGCGGTGGTCTTACTCTTCGAGATTGTCGTCTCGCTCGTCGTCTCGGGTGGTCTGTCGGATCTTGTGCTACGCGACGTCGGCGTGCTCGGCCTCTCGCTGAGCCTGCTGGGAAGCGCCCGACAGCGTCTCGTCCTCGGACGCTCAACACGAATTCGGGCACGACGGGTCCTTTGAGCTCAAACCCACAGATACCGGATTGACCGATCTCGATCGCTGTCAGGAGAAACAGCCAACGGGGCGTCGCGGTCACGCGACCTGTGTCTTGGTTCAGCGAGCACCCCTTGTCACCGAACGACGATGCTCAGAGCGAGCGAGATCCAACGACACCGCGACCGTGCGGGACTCGCTACACAGAGTGCTACCGCGTATTCACAGACTCTCTAGTCGCTCGGAAGTGTTGCCAAGAGACTCCTGCGAGAGGATGTCAACTGGAGATCGCGGCGGGTCAATGTCGTAGCGGAAGTCGTGCCCGGTAAGCCGCGTTCGCCTTCGCCTCGCTTAGGTAGCGGTTGACAACGAGCTGGTCGAGAACGTGACGCTGGCGTTGCTTGGCGAGGCGGAAGTGCGATAGCGGGTCATATGCCGACGGGGCCTGGGGAAGGCCGGCAAGCATCGAAGCCTCGGCCCAATTGAGTGCGTTCGGATTGACCCCGAAGTAACCACGCGCCGCCGACGCATAGCCCCAATAGCCGTTTCCGTAGTAGATGGCGTTCAGGTACATCTCAAGGATCTCTGCCTTCGAGTAGTGCAACTCGAGTTTCACTCCGAGGCCGATCTCTTCGAGCGTCGTTCCGAATCCGCTTCCCTTTCCATAGATCTGCTTTGCGAGCTGTTGGGCGATGGTGCTTCCGCCTGGGTCGCCATTCGAGTGCAGGCTCGCCATAGCGCCGCGCGCCGCGCCGTCGAAGACGTCCACGACCACGTTCGAGTAGAAGTGCTCGTCCTCGACGGCGACCATCGCGTCGGCGAGCTTGGTCGGAGGTGGCAACACGCCGAAGGCGTCGTGACGGGCAGCGAGGATCCGATGTACTCGAGCTTCGGCGTCACCCACTCCGGGGAGGCTGAGGAAATAGCCGAAGCTGGCGAGAGCGACGGCGAGAACTGCCGCGACACCGACGAGGGCGAAGCGCTTCAAGTATCGGCGCAATCGGACGCTTCCTCGCTTTTCTATGTCTCCACATTGCACCAACGCGGTGTCGTTGAGTCATCAGCGCGCGGAGGTCGCAGTTCGGGGGTCGAGGTCGGTTCTGGCGTCGCGATTCGCGAATCGACTATCCGTTCGCACCGTGGCGACTCGAACCGATGCGCAGCGTTGTTGAGTACATCCTGTGAATACTCGGCGTGCGTTCATCCAGGATGCCTGATGATCCAGGGGAAGATCGCGCCGGAAAACGATGTGTTCATGTCTCCGTAAGGCTCCCTCTTTACCCTCGATCACGGTGTCACGCGCCCGCCCCTTTTCGATGATGGATGCCCGGAACTCCGACCCTCGGGGGTCGATTCAGTGTTTGACCGATTGGATTCTGCCGAGTCGGCGGAATGCGCAAGTGGGCGACGCGCAAATCGAACGCCGCGCACGCGATGACGGCGAGAGCCGGATCGGCGGAACCGACCGAACTCTGAGAGCGCGCGGCGCAGTCAGACGCAACCAGCCCGGTGCCGTACGCAGATCCGCTGAGGAAAGCTCGTCCCCGACCTCATCATCGTTCTGGTCGGGCCGGTGATCGCCTTCGTGCGCTTTTCGCTTCTTCGTGGAATGCAATGAGCACCCGACTTCAGCACACATCGAGCCGATCACCTGCGCTCGACCGCCTGCGGGACCTCGACGCAACTCCGACGAAGGACGGCAACGGCACTTCGTTGCACGCACCACAACCGAAAGGGCGCCGGGCTCGCCGTGCTCGCCGACGCGCCGTACGCCTCGCGCGCCGGACGATCTTCGGAAGGCATCCCGTTCGCACGGCGATCATCGTCGTGCTCCTCGGTCTCACCCCCGTGTGGGTGTCGCTCGGTGACGCGCTCACGAACCCGGGCCTTGGGAGCTCGCTGCCGGCGCGGTTCGCCGAATGGGCCCGCGAGAACGGCGCAAGCTCGGTCGTCGTCTGGGCCGAAAACCTCTGGTACTCGCATCACCAACCACCGGTCGGCGGCACACCGGCAAAGGGAGCGATCCCGCCCCCTCCGCGCGCCTCCGTTGCCATCAGTAAGGCCACTGCTCTTCCGCCCCACCTGCCCGCGCCTGCTCCGATCGCTCCGCTCGCCAGTCCGGCGATCGCCGGCGAAGGGGTCTGGCACCCCGTCGGCCGAAAGGTCGACGGGGTGCCCGCGGTCTACGCGGCCTTCCTCCGTCCTGATGCCATCCACACGAGCGTTGTCGTCGGGGTCGCGTGGATGGACACGAAACTTCTCAAAGCGACGCTCTATTCCGGAAGCACGATTCCCGGCGGTGGTCCTTACCCGTACACGGCGCCGATCGAACCCGGTGCCGCAAGGAGCCTCGTCGCCGCGTTCAATGCGGGATTTCTCATGAACAACGCAAACGGCGGCTACTACACCGACGGACACGTCGTAATCCCGCTGCGCGCCGGCGCCGCTTCGCTCGTGATCTATCGAAACGGCTCGGCGACCGTCGCAGACTGGGGTCGGGACGCCAAGCTGACCTCGAACGTCGTCGCCGTGCGCCAAAACCTCAATCTCCTCGTCGACGGCGGCAAACCAGTTCCCGGGCTGAATGCAAACGACACGACACAGTGGGGCTACACGCTTGGAAATCAGATTTACGTCTGGCGATCTGGCATCGGCGTCACCGCCAGCGGCGCGCTCGTCTACGTCGGAGGACCGGGTCTGAACATTACGACGCTCGCCAACCTCCTTGTGCGCGCCGGCGCTGTGCGAGCGATGGAGCTCGACATCAACACCGACTGGGTGAACTTCGCAACGTACGACCCGGCTTCGGCGGGTGCGCCTGCAACACCCGTGAACGGCACACTGCTGCTTCCTGGCATGACGGGGACTACAGCGCGTTATTTCGAGTCGTGGTGGTCCCGCGATTTCTTCACGATGTCCGCGCGCTCTTTCAACGGCTGACGGCCGATGAACCAACGCGTGCATGCCCTTGACGCTGGACATCGATCAAGGACGATCGCTCCTCGTCCACCTTCAATCACGTCAGAGACGTCCTTCTCTCCTGACGACGTTCCCCTGGCATATGCACCTCATCGATTCGCGCGACGTCGCGCGCTTCTCGTCGCGACGCGACCTCGACAATGGATAAAGAATCTTCTCGTCTTCGCAGCTCCCGGGGCCGCCGGTCTCCTAGGTCGTCCCTCGATACTCGAAAGAACGGCAGCAGCGACCGGTATCTTCCTCATCGCCTCCGCCGGGACCTACCTGGTCAACGACGCGATCGATGCTCCTTCGGATCGGGTCCACCCAGACAAGCAACATCGCCCGGTTGCCGCGGGTGAGCTATCTGCCACCCTCGCAATTGGCTTCGGCACCTCGTTCCTTATCCTCGCTGTCATCGGCGCCAGCTTCGTCGCCGGGATCCAACTCGCAAGCGTGATCGGTGCCTACGTCGTGACGAGCGTCGCCTACAGCCTCTGGCTCAAGCGAATCGCGGTCCTGGAGCTTGCATGTGTCTCTGCCGGCTTCGTTCTTCGCGCGGTCGCAGGAGGCGCGGCTGTCCATATTCCGATCTCGCCATGGTTCGCGATTGTGACGTCGTCAGCAGCGCTTCTCGTTGTCGCCGGCAAACGTGCCGCGGAGATCGATGTGTTGGGGCGTACAGGGGCTCTCCACCGTCATGTGCTCACGCGATATACCAAGCCGTACCTGCGCTCGGTCCGCATGGTCGCGTCTTCAGTGGCAATTGTCAGCTTCTGCCTGTGGGCGTTCCAGCGTGCTGCCCACATCGATATTGGGCATGCAGACACGGACAACGTGCTCTTTGAACTCTCGATTCTGCCCTTCGTCCTCGGCATTTTGAGCGTTGAGCTTGCTTTCGAGAGTGGCGAGGGTGGCGCCCCCGAGGAACTCGTCCTCCGCAATCGTGCAATTCAAGTGCTCGGGATGGCCTGCCTGGCGCTCATCGCATTTGGGATCTACACGTGAACGCGTCATGTATGGCCTCGGACGTGGCGGGTCCCCAACTCGTCACCGGCTGGGGAAGGGCCTCGAGCTCAGCTGCTCGGATTAAGAAGGTCGAGAGCCAACAGGATCTCGAACGCCTCGTCGTGTCCGCCAGCAAATCGGAGACGCCGATGCTTGCCCGCGGCCTCGGGCGCTCGTACGGCGATGCCGCGCAATGTGCTGATGGGATCCTCCTCGACTGCACAGCGCTCGATCGGATAATCGATGCCGACTTCGACCACGGATCGCTCCACGTCGAAGCCGGTATCTCTCTCGACGCGGTGCTCCGCTATGTCGTCCCGATGGGCTGGTTCGTGCCGGTGACGCCCGGCACGCGACACGTCACCATCGGTGGAGCGATCGCTGCCGACGTCCATGGCAAGAACCACCATCGAGACGGAGCCATCGGATCACACGTGGAGCGCCTCGCCCTCATGACGCCCACCGGCCGAGTCGATGTCAGCTCGAATCGACAACGAGACGTGTACTGGGCGACCGTCGGAGCAATGGGGCTCACGGGAGTCATCGGGAACGCTGAGATTCGGATGCACCCGATCGAAACGGCGTTCATGCTCGTCGATATCGAGCGCGCGACCGACCTCGAACAGTGCATGGCGATGCTCGCCGCATCCGATGACGACTACCGCTACTCCGTCGCCTGGGTGGACTGCGAAGCGCACGGACGTCAGTTCGGCCGTGCGGTGCTCAGCAGAGGTGACCATGCTCGCCTCGCAGATCTCCCTCCCGGGCGACGGACCCGGGCACTCGAATACCGGGTGCCGAGCCCGCTGAACGTCCCAGTTGCTTCACCGTTCAATCTCATCGTTCGGGCGGCAGTGCGCGCTGGGAACGAGCTCTGGTATCGCAAGTCGCCGGTTCGACGGACGGGCGAACTCGAGTCGTTCGCGAGCTTCTTCTACCCGCTCGATGCCATCGCGAACTGGAACCGGCTCTACGGACCTCGGGGTTTCACCCAATACCAGTTCGTCGTCCCGTTTGGTGCTGAGGCAACGGTGCAACAGGTTCTCGAACACCTCCAGGCGGCCGGAGTTGGCCCATCGCTCGGAGTGCTAAAGCGACTCGGCGAAGCGGACCCAGCACCGCTCTCATTCCCGATGCCCGGCTGGACTCTGGCGCTCGACATCCCGCTCGGCAGTGCAGCGGTCGGCCCCGCCCTCGATGAGATTGACAACCTCGTTGCGACCGCGGGGGGCCGTGTGTACCTCGCGAAGGACGGTCGTCTTCGACCGGAACTGTTGCGCGTGATGTACCCGCGCCTCGACGAGTGGCTCGAGACGCGCGAGCGGATTGATCCGAAAGGGGTCTTCGTTTCTGACCTCGCGCGCCGACTCGGCGTCGTCGAGAATTAGGCGTGCACGATCGCCATGCTCAACAAGGCCCGCCAGCAGGCGATCGCCACGTCAAAGCTCATCGAGGCCTTTCACATCGCCCGTTACGCCATGGCCACCCAGGTCGTGGGAAACGCGGAACCTCTGTTCGACCTCATCAACGAGCGCGCTGCCGAGGTCCATCCCCAGTGAGCAACAAGTGGGTGATCTACAGCTAGAGTTCAGCGCGCCGCTTTAGATCGAACGAGAGCGAGTGGCGCAGCCGAGCAGCACATCCGGAGCTGGTTGAGTCGTCAGCGCGCGGAAGCCCCGCTTTAGCGAGACGTCCTGACTCATTGCTCGGACATCGATCGCGATCATCGTCTCGACGGCGGGCCGACGTCGAAAATCGCCGAATGGCGAATCGCTCCTTGGTCAGCCGACTAACTGGCGACTGATCAGGGACACCTCGATCCGGGACCTTGTAGCCACCATTGGACAGTGCTGCAATCGCCCGTATCTGAAAGCGCTCTTACGCGCTCAGGTCAGAGTGCTCTCACAATTGAGCCGAGGGCGTATGTCACGGCCATAGTGGCGCTTCCGACCAGGATGTTGCGCACTGTCGCTCGAACTGCAGGTGCCCTTCCGAGTCGCGCGGCGAAGTAGCCGGTGAGCCCAAGTCCAAGCAGCACCGCGGCGACACAGACGGGGATGCGATAGGTGCGCGGTGGCAGCAGAATGGCGACCAGCGACAGCACGCCTCCGGCCAGATATGAAAGCGCGGATGCGAGTGAGGCTTCCCACGGCTTGACAAGGTCTTCCACGTCGATGCCAAGTTCTGCTTCGGCGTGAGCAGCCAGGGCATCCCGCTTGGTCAGCTCGGCGGCGACCTCGCGAGCCAGCCGGAGAGACAGACCCTTCTGCATGTACAGGTGGGCTAGCTCATCTAACTCTTCGGCGGGGACGGCCACTAGTTCAGCACGCTGGGCATTCAACAGTGCCTCTTGACTGTCGCGTTGTGCCTGGACCGAGGTGTACTCGCCGCCCCCCATCGCCAGCGATCCGGCAACCAGTCCGGTCAGTCCCGCGAGTATCAGAGTCGTCATATTTGTCGTAGCCGCTGCGACGCCGACAACCAGGCCAGCAGTGCTCGTGACCCCGTCATTGCTGCCCAAGACTGCGGCGCGTATCCGATTGAGCCGACTTACTGAGGTTGACAAGAGGTGTGCTGAGGCATGCGCGGGCAGTTGCTCCTCGTCGGTCATGTGTTCCTCCTCGCGGGCCTCTGGCAGTCAGGGTGATGTGACTTGATTCTCGCCCTCCCCGACGCGCACCGTTTGAACCGCGTTTAAAGACACCGTGGCGCATATCGGACTCAAAAGCGACCGGTTCGCAACATGCTCGTGAGAAAGCTTCCGACGAGAATTTGGTCATCGCAGAGAGAAGCAACGGATCGGGTCGCCACGACCACCCGCACGACGAGGCGAACCTTTGTGAAGATGGACGCGGCTTCGGCCACTTCCTTCGCAGCTTGGTCGCGCCTCATTCGCACGACGCAACCGACTCACTTGATCAGGCGCTCGAATCCAGCACCGAAGGGATTCGAGCGGTTGCGTTGTCGCTCGTCATTCTCCTCGTCACCGCCGGGATCGAAGCTCTCGTCGTGGCGGTGAGCGGATCGGTAGCCCTTCTCAGCGACACTCTTCACAATGCTGCCGACGCGCTTACCGCGGTGCCGTTGTGGCTCGCGTTCAGGCTCGGACGCCGTCCCCCGACGCGCCGATTCACCTTCGGCTACGGCAAAACCGAGGACCTCGCAGGAATGGCCGTTGTCGCACTCATCGCAGCCTGGCAGGCTTCGCCGCCTTCGAAGCGGTGCGGTGACGCCTAAGCGAATAGTTTGACGACGCATGTATGGCCCGAGTGCAAGAAGAGGTGCCCGGCGCCGAGCCCGTCGACAGGATGCGGGTGTTCGCTGGATCCGGGCGCTCTCGTTGGCAACGGTGGTCGCGACCTACTGCCTTGTCGTGCTCGGGAGCACCGTCCGTGTGACCAACTCGGGGATGGGCTGCCGGGGTTGGCCGCTGTGCTCCGGGCAAGTCGGTCCGATCGCCCAATTCCACCCGTTGCTGGAGCAATCCCACCGCTATCTCGTGACGCTCGTGACCGTCTTGATCCTCGGGCTCGCCGCGCTCGTCTGGCGCACCGGCCCTGCGGTTCGGTATGTACTGGGACCAGCGCTCGTGTGCGTGGGGGTGATCGCAGTGCAGATCGTGCTCGGTGCCATCACGGTGATCACCAACAACGCACCGGTCACTGTCGCGCTGCACCTCGCGGTCGGGTTGTTGTTCCTCGGAGTCGTGACGGTGACCGCGGTCGCGTCCTTCATCGTGCCTTCGCAGTCGCGGTCACTGCTTCACGAACCGAGCCGCCTCGCCTGGGTTGCTGTCGCCGGGCTGTTCTTCGTGCTCATCTCCGGTTCGCTCGTCGTCGACGGGGGAGCTCAGTCGGCGTGTGAGTCATGGCCGGCGTGTTTTGGAAGTCGGGCATCCGGGGGACTCGTCGCGCTCCAGCTCGCCCATCGTTCGATGGTCCTTATCGGCGGGACGCTCGTTGTCGTCTACCTCGCTGCACTGCTTCGCAAGGGAGGTGTCAATCACGCGCAGCGCTTATTCGCGGCGAGCGGGCTTGTGCTGCTTACAATCCAGGTCGCTGTCGGAGCATTCGACGCGCTGTTCGGTTCAGCGGCGGCCCTGGCGGACGTGCATCTCGCCTTGGCGTCGGCACTGTGGGCTCTTGTCGTCGCGGTTGCCGCCCTGTCGGCAAGGGGCACCAGGGACAGCACTGTTCTTGTCGGTTCCCGCGACGTCGAGAGGGCGGTCTTGGCGCCCGCCGGTCGCGAGGACCGTTGAGAGAACGTCCTTTGCTGTCACGCTTGGGCGGCACTGATCCGTTGCACGGCACTCACGGTTCGTCTCTTTACGAATGTCATAGGGCATTGGCGCGAGCGGAGGTCAGGCTCCACTCGGTACGCGTACAGTCCGGCAGTTAGCCTCGTCCGAGTGACACCGCACCTCGTCGTGAACGACGCTGGATCTGCTGAAGGTCGTGGTCCAACCCGTTCATTCGACGATCGCCCGCTTCTGGTGTTCTGGGAGACGACCAAGGCCTGCTTGCTCACGTGCCGCCACTGTCGGGCAAACGCCCAGCGCGATCCGGGTTCGGATGATCTCTCGACCGCTGAGGGATTTGCCCTCATCGACGATCTGGCGGCGATCGGCAGGCCGCGTCCGATCATGATCCTCACTGGTGGCGACTGCCTGATGCGCAACGACCTCGTCGCTCTCGCCGCCCATGCAAAGCAGATGGACGTTCCGGTTGCCATCGCGCCGTCGGTCACGCCCAAACTGACGTCGACGATTTTGCGCCACTTACGCGCCCAGAACGTCAAGACCGCATCGCTGAGTCTGGACGGTGCGACACCGGAAACCCACGAGGCGGTGCGCGGCGTCAACGGCCACTTCGATGCCACCATGCACGCGATCAACAACTTGAAAGTGAACGGGTATGCCGTTCAGGTCAACACGACAGTGATGCGGCGCAACGTCGGAGAGCTCGCCGACATCGCCTCGCTGATGCAAAGATCCGGTGTGAATGTGTGGGAAGTGTTCTTCTTGATCGCTACCGGACGCGGTGCCCGCATGGAGGCAACGAGTGCTCACGAGAATGAGGACATCTGTCACTTCCTCGTCGATGCATCGCGCTACGGCTTCACCGTTCGCACCGTCGAAGCGCCGTTCTTCAGAAGAGTCGTCGTCGATCGTCGTCGCATTGGTGACGTGCCTCCCGAGCACGCCTTCGAACTCGGACCGTTGTACTCACATCTCCGCGACCGCCTCCACGCGCAATTGGGATCACCCACCGCGCCCGTACGCGCCCCGAGTGCTGCAACTCGCGACGGCAAGGGCGTCATCTTCATCGCTGACAACGGCGACGTCTTTCCGTCGGGGTTTCTACCTCTACGAGTCGGCAGTGTCCGCGAACAAAGCATCGTGGAGATATATCGGGACCATCCTCTGTTGCATTCGATCCGGGATGCCAACTTCGGCGGAAGGTGCGGCACGTGTGAGTACGCAGATCTCTGTGGTGGATCGCGCGCCCGGGCTTTCGCGACCACCGGAGACCCGCTTGGAGAGGATCCCGGGTGCATCCGAGCATTCGCCCATATCGGCCGATAGTGGGGCATCTTCGGGGAAAGTCGACGTCTCGACGTCCGAGCCTTCCGACACGGATCCGTATCCCGCTCATTTCCAAGGAACCGCCAGACCCGGATCCAATAAGCCTTTGACATTAAGAGCACTCACACAGTTCCGGCACCAAGCGGACGCCCCGACGGGCGACTCGGCCGCACGTTGGTAGCTTGCTGTCGGTGATCGTTCGAAACGAGCGACTCGCGCCGGACCTGCCGCCGGTGATCCAGGGCGGGATGGGAGTCTCGGTATCGGGATGGCCGCTCGCCCGCGCTGTGGCGACTCTCGGCCAGCTCGGTGTCGTGTCGGGTACCGCCTTGGAGACGGTCCACGCGCGGCGGCTCGGCGACGGCGACCCGAGCGGCCACTTGCGGCGGGCCTACGCCTCCTTTCCCGAACCCTCTCTGGTGCGGCGTGTTCTTGACCGTTGGTTCGTCGCCGGTGGGCGCCTGTCAGGCGAGCCGTACCGGGCTGTGCCCATGTTCCGTCTCGAGTCTCCACGGGCGCTGCGCGAGCTGACCGTCCTTTCCAACTTCGCCGAGGTGCAACTCGCCAAGTCCGGCCACAACGGCCCGATCGGCGTCAACTACCTGGAAAAGGTCCAGATACCGACGCCCGACGCCATCTACGGCGCCATGCTCGCCGGCGTCGACTACGTGTTCATGGGGGCGGGGATTCCTTCAGACGTGCCCCACCTTCTCGACGATCTCGCCCTCGGCGCGCCGGTCGCCTACCGCGTCGCAGTGACCGGTGCGGGACCCCATGACGGCCACGCCGTGCGCTTCGACCCTGCGCAGTTCGTCGGTCACCCCGCCCGACTCGTCCGACCGCGCTTCGTCGCCATCGTTTCGTCCAACACGCTGGCCTCGTTCCTCGCAAAGAACCCCGTGACCCGTCCCGATGGCTTCGTCGTTGAGCACCACTGTGCCGGTGGCCACAACGCGCCGCCGCGCGGCCCTGCCGTTTTTGACGAGCGCGGCCAGCCCGTCTACGGGCCCCGAGACGAGGTCGATCTCGATCAGATCGCCGCGCTCGGATTGCCGTTCTGGATTGCCGGGGGCGTTGCCTCTCCGGCGAACCTCGTCGAAGCGCGCGCCGCTGGAGCCGCTGGAATTCAAGTCGGCACGGCGTTCGCCCTTTGTGCGGAGTCCAGCTTGGCCCCCGAGCTGAAGGCCCGACTCGTCGCCGCGGCGCGCGCCGGCACGGCTCTAGTCCTGACCGACCCTCGTGCCTCGCCGAGCGGTTATCCGTTCAAGGTCGTCCAGCTCGGCGGCACGCTCTCCGAGTCTGCCGTCTACATCGGGCGCGAGCGGCGATGCGACGTCGGACTGCTGCGCGCACCATACGTACGTGCCGACGGCGGCATCGGCTACCGGTGCCCGAGCGAGCCAGTCGGCGCCTACGTGCGAAAGGGCGGCAAACGCGACGACACTTTGGGGCGGAAGTGTCTGTGCAGCGCGCTCCTGGCGACCGTCGGGCTGGCGCAGCTGCGCGATTCGGGATCCGAACCGCCGATCGTGACGAGCGGCGATGACCTCGCTCGTTTGGTTGGCGTTTTGGGCACGAAGAATAGTTGGACGGCGGCCGACGTCGTCGCGTACCTGCTCGCCGACGCGAGAGACCCGGCGGTATCCATGATCTGAGCGAGGCCCGCACCCGAAGGCGCCGCACTGGGATAGGGCATCGCGATCTGATGGCGCACAAACCACATCAAGCAATGGACGCGGCGACGACCTGACACTTCGCCGTCGGTCGTTCGTCTAGCTCGGCCGATCCCGTGTCGAGCCATCTACCTGGGGTTTTTATTGGTTGTCGGCCAAGTTCCTGCTGCGAGGGTATCGGCGTCGTCTCGGGGTACATCAGGGGCTGATTGCCCTTTGAGCGCGCGGCTCCTATCGGGAACGAGCGGGTGGGCGGACGGCCGTCGGGGCTTCCTGCCAGACTTGCGCCCCACGACAAACGCCCACCTCCTTTTCGAGGATGGGCGTCTAGCCTGTTCAGTTTCATGCCCGGAAAGCGGAGCGCCCGCCAAGGGCCTTGTCTATACGGGCGCGCCCGCCGCGCTGATTCACGACTCGTTTGGGTTCTCTGCGCACGCCTCGTCCCCTTGAGTGAGCACAACGATCACGGCGAGAGACTGTTTTGGCGTTCATCCACAGAAGCCCGTTCGCGCAGGCGGGCGTCGACATCTGACGCATACAGCACCCCTGACGGATGCCCGCCGACTTCAACGAGCAGGGATCTGCGTCTGGACTCTGAGAAGGCATCGAGTGCCGTCGGGTAGAGGTCGTCTTCCGGGCTGAGCAACGGAGCGAACGTATCCACCACGTCGCGAAGCGTCGACGCGCGCGGGTGAGCAGCGAGGTCGCTCGCCGAGACGACCCCGATGCCCGTGCCGTCATCGACAACGGCGAAGGCCCGGTTCGGGAATTGCCGGAGGAGTGAGGTCACGTCCTCCACCGACTCGTTCGCTTGCAGCCCCCACGAATCTTCGACCATCGCGTCTTTCACCTTGAGCCCGTGCAGCAGCTCGCCAGCCATCGCCATGCGTTGTTCGGCGCTAGAGCCGAGAACCAAGAGGAAGCCGATGAGCGCCAACCACAGGTCGACCATCACTCCGACAACGATCATCAGGATCGCGATGGCCGTCGCCATGCGCGCCGCGATCTCCGTGGCGACCGCGCGATCCCTCTTCTGAGAGAGAAGTCCGCGCAGCGCGCGACCCCCATCAAGCGGCAGCGCCGGAAGAAGATTCAGGCCGGCGAGCGCGACATTCGCCCAAATCACGCGAACGAGCCATGCTCGGCCGAACAGCGTCGGGGGCCAAATTCGCATTCCGATCGCCAGCGCGACGGCGGTGAGCACAGCGGCGATTCCGCAGTTCGAGAGGGGACCGACGAGCGAGATCGCGGCTTCGTCAGTCGGGGAGCGGCCAAGGCCAACGATTTCAGAGAATCCTCCGAGGGGCATGAGCACCGCGCCACGCACCTTGTGACCACGATGTCGCGCCAACACACAGTGCGCCAACTCATGCACAACGACGCAGGCGAATACGACGACGATCCATTCAACCTCGGAGAGTGCCTTCGACGCCGTCACTCCGGGGCCGACGGCGAACAGCACGAGAAAGACGAGCGACCAATGCAACCGGATCGGTATCCCAGCGATCTTGCCGACCGTGACCGAACCCTTCATCGACTCTCCCGACTCCGATGACGAGCCTGCACGAGCTCGACGCACCCATCCAGGGGACGAAGTCATCTCCGACATCACGGTGACTGAGCTCATCGTGACCCAGGCCAGAGCTGGCTAGCTTCGGCCTCGGTCAGATCCTTCGTCCGGGCTTCGCCATCGACAGTGTTCTCGTAAAGGGTCCCGCAGCCGGCGGATCTGATGACGAACGCCCCTAGGCACGGCGCGCGGCGGATGTCCTGGATGGACGTGGATGTGTAATTCGTCTGTCGTGTTGGCGTGAGCCAGCGTGGGAGGCTGTGACAAGGAGGCGTGCATGATGGCGGACGGACCCGATTTGGAACAGCGAGTGAAGGATTTGGAGAAACGCCTGAAGGGCCTTGAGGGCAAGCGCGCGAGCGAACATACGTTCAAGTCAATTGCTGACCTCCACGTCAGACTCAGCAAGCTCGAAACAGATTTGAAAAATGCGGTGCGCACGTTCGCGAAACCAGCACGCGGCTCTCGCTAAGGACCTTGTGCACCTATCTCCAACGCGAATGCGCAGTCTCCCAGCGCAGGCAGCGGCTACTTGCTCAGTCCGCACGCCTGATGATCGACCGCGTGAGCCCCATCTCCTCGCCGGAAGGCTTACGACGAGGTCAGTGGCGACGGATGGCGCACGGGTCGATCGGGGTGTACGTAGGCGCCAACCGGGCAGTACACCTCACGCGTCTCGGTATCGAAGTCGAGCGGGTATTTGCACACCTCGCACCGCCCAAACCGGCGCGCTGCCACTGCAAGCTCGTCCTCGGACCGTGGGTCGTTAACGGTCACCCTCCTAGCCCGAACGCCTTGCGAGGAGTACTGACAGGGAGGCCGCCAGTGCACAGGCCGCCCCAGCGATCGCCCACCAACCGACAGTCGTGTGCGCGACGCCTCGCTCCAGTTCGATACCGAAAATGAGGGCACAGACACACGCGGCAAAAAAGAGTGCCCCTCTTAGGCCTCTCAGCCCTCTCATCTGAAACCCCCTCACACGCTCTTGCCCTTGACGATACGCGCCGCACACATGGGACGAGATAAGAGTCGCTCGGTCCGTAGGATGCCCGTTCAGTTATCGTGACATTGATGAGCATTTTTCGCCGTAGACATCGCGATGCTCATGCAAACGACGCACTCTCCGAATTAGAGGAAATCGAATCAAATCCCGAACTACGTACCGCGGAGGCTTCGGTGAATCGGCTTCCTCCTCCGCCGCCATCGATGAATCCATTTTTCGACGTTGTCGCGGGTTCACGTCCTCGGCTCGTCAGCTTCCCTGAGGAAGAGGAGTCGCCCGAGCAGTCTTAACGGGCGCCCATAGTCGCACCCACGGAAACCGTCCCCGGAGCAAGGAGTGATCCGCCGCTCGGAGATCGTTGACGTCGCTCATGCTCCACTCACGATTGCCCGTACTAACTCTTCGTCAGGAGTCGACACGCGAATCTCTTGATGCACTCGGATGTCCCGCCTGTTGATGATGCTGATGAGAGCAAACTTTCCGTGCGCTTCTCCCGGCGAGGAAGGTCGAACGAACTACTCCGACTTGTCAAAAGTGAGTTCCGGGTGTCGGCGGCTCCCTTTCCAGACGACGCGATCACGAAACACGTGCAGAACACCGTGCGGGAGCGGTGTGACTAGTTTTCCCCTCGAATGAGGAACCAACCAGGGTCGATGACTGCGATCAGCGAGGCCCGAGAGTCCTTCTTCTGAATAGAGGCGCAACCAACGGTGGACCGATTGGCGACCGACGCCATAGCGACGAGCGACGTCGGTGACACTCGCCGCCTGTTCGAGCACCTCGAGCACGGCCTTAAACCGCTGTTCCACGAGCCCCAGCTCCACCAGCACGACGGCCCCCTTCTTCGTCCCGGGCGGTCGAATCCGCGACGAAGAACGATGCTTTGAACGAGGGGGTTGGGTGTCGCCTATCTACCGGAGCCAGTGTCGCCTATCTACCGAAGCCGCGTCCGGGAACTGTCGCACATCTACCGGAGCCAATGTGTCGCAGATCTACCGAACTACCACACTCTGCCTGGACTTTCTTTCGAGCGGACGACGGGACTCGAACCCGCGACCCTCACCTTGGCAAGGTGTTGCGAAATGTCTAGCAAGTTCGCTCGAGTTTGTTGAGCTGCGCCTCCGTTTGGGCCACCGTCTACCGAGATCCCCCGAATCGGCCCCCGTAGTAGACCGGTCTACTGACGCTTGGGGGGTACTCGCGAGACCATGGATCCGGTGCCGCCCGACGCACCTATGCTCCTTTACTCGGTCGCTCGCAGCCGCCTGAGCTGATTCTCGATAGTCGTGACAAGTTCCGCAGGAACTCCCTGGGTCTCGTCGCGTGCAGCAGTGATCGCGTCACGAGCCTTCGCCAGGAGATCGCTAACGATCGCGGCGGCGCGAGTTCGTGAAAGCCCCCACTGGACTGCTTCGTTTTCGATTCGCTCCGTTGTGACGCGAGTTGTCCGGCGAACGTCGTCGATGTACATGGCAAGGCGATCGTCGCCGTATTGAAGCGTGCAAAGGAGGTCGTACAAAGGTGCCAGCGCCAGGCCCCCGGTGGGTTCGTGGAGCAACGAGAGATTCTTGGCGTGCGCGTCTCCGTTGCCAATCAAGACATTGAGGGTGACAGCCCGTAGCAGCTTCTCCAACGAATCCGGAGCCGCCACGGACTCCAAAATGCCGGCGATACGTCGGAGAGACGGCCCGCCTTCCCCCTCATATTTCGTCTCGGGCGGCAGGTTCGTCGCCTGACAGAAGTCCTCTTGGTGGACGCGTTCAACGGAGCCGTCAGCACTCACAATACGGTCGTATCGCTTGACCACGATCAGCTTGCGACCGCCAATCTCGGTCGTTTCGATCTCGGCAACGTCGAGATCGAGATGTCGCGCGATCCGCATGCAGAAGGCTTCGTTCTCCACCGTTTGCGGATATGTCGCTATCTCCGGCTTCAGGATGTGAGTCGACGGGGTCCCGTCGATCGGGCGGCCCCACGATCCGTCAGGCATTCGCGTCAAGACGAGCTTTTCCTGGATCCCTGCAAGGGAGATTCGGACCCGTCCGCCCACACCAAGAGGTGCACTGCGAAGGTCTTTGACCAGATGAGCGATCTCGTCCGGACCCAGCGGCTGGGCCGTGACCGTGGTGGGATGAGAAGGAGGCGGATCCTCGTCGGGTTGGATGACGACTGCGCCCGCACAGTCTCGGCCGAGCTCCCGTATCAGCCCGAAAGTGTCCTCCGGTGAGACGCCAACGTCTCGGGCGATCGCAATCCGAGCATTGCCTTCGGGGAGCAGGCCGTCAAGGAACGGTCGGACGACGCCCTGGGTGTACCGGCGGGTCGCGATCGGGAGCGACAGCGAAAGCAAAGGCGTGCCCAACGGATACCGACCGAGCGCATCGCCGGTGTAGACGAGGCGAGGGCGCCCGCGCTCGCGGTCGATGGTTGCCACGCGGACGCCGTAGAGCCACACCGTCAGTGCGTCCGCCACTACCAATCCGCCTTGTCCAGGGTGATTCGGACACCCAGTTGTCTCAGCACACGGAGGATGCGCTTCAGCTGCTCGGTCTCTTTCCCGCTCTCCAGTTCGGATAGGTAGCTCCGCTGCAGTCCGGCCATTTCGGCCAACTGCGCCTGGTTCAATCCCGCCTCCGTCCGGTAGTGGCGGATCGCATCGCCGAGTGAAGCCGCGGAATAGATCCGGAAAGGACCAGTTGAAGACCTCTGATCTTCTGGGTCTGTCGGCATATTCCGACATTGTAGCACAGTCGGGATATTCCGACAATGTAGTGCTGTCCGGATTTTCCGACTGATACCCCGCGTCGGGATATTCCGACGCGGATGGGAAAATGTCAAGCGCGCTTTAGCTGCGTCTCGTCCGCCTTCAGAGCCGGATCGGCGAGAAAAAACGCTGTCGTCGGCACTGCTCAGTCATCGGAGCTTCAACGACTTCGTCATCGATCAACGGCGCTCGAAGCCGAGACCGCAGAGGATCGGCAGGCGCTTGGCGAGCATGCGCGCCACGACCGGGACGCGACCGTCGACATAATCGTGAACTTGAACCGAATCCTTTGCTTCGCACGATCGCATGACCCGTCCGACGTACTGGACGAGTCGCCCCTTAAACGCAAGCGGAAACGTCAAAAAGAGCGTGTCGAGCGGCGGAGAATCGAACCCCTCTCCGAGATAACCACCGGTCGCAACCAATACCGTGCCATCGCCCGGCCGTGCTCCAGCAAGCTCGTCAAACACCCTCGCTCTCGCTTTCTTGCCCATACCGCCTCGAAGAACAATCGGCGTGGCTCCGCTTTCCTCGAGAACCTTGACGAGCGATTCAAGGTGCTCGGTCCACTGGGTAAGAACGAGACAATTGCGACCGCTTCGCGACGCCTGGATCACATCGTCACCGATCTGTGCATTGCGGGCACCGTCTTCAACGACCGTCCGAAAGATCTCTTGGATCGATAACTCGTCGGCAGGGACCTCGTGAGCGGTGGGATGAACGAACAGCTCCAGCCGCATCTCAGATTCGCCTCGCGCTCGCGTCGAATCGTGACGAATGGGGCCGCAGTACATCGCGATCAGACCTTCGAGGCCATCGCGCCGATATGGCGTGGCGGTCAGACCCAGCCAACGTCGCACGGGTATCTGTCGCACGCAGCGTTCGAACGTGACAGCTGGAACGTGGTGGCACTCGTCGATGACGACGAGTCCGTAACCGGCGGTCACGTCCTCGAGGTCGTGTCTTCGCGCGAGACCCTGTGCCATTGCGATATCGACGACGCCGCGTTGACGATCGTGCCCGTCGCCGAGCTTTCCGATCTGGTCTTTCGACAGTCTGAGGTGAGTCCCGAGTCGGTCACGCCACTGGTCGACGAGCGGCTTGCGATCGACTATCACCAACGTTGGGCGATCACGGTGAGCGATTAACGCGCAGGCCACGATGGTCTTGCCAGAACCCGGTGGCGCGACGAGGACACCGAGATCGTGATCGACCAAGTCGTCGAAGGCTCGGCGCTGCGCTGCAGTGAGCTCTGATGAGAGGTGCAAGCCGAGTGGGCTCGGGTCTGGCCACTGCTCCTTCACCTCAAGAGCGCTTCCCGCACCCGCGATCAAGTCGGAGGCCGCTTCGCGAAGACCCCGCGGGATCAGGAGCTGATCGAGACTCTCCTGATATGCGCGGATAAATCGCGGCGTTGCGTGGTTCGAGAATCGCAGCCGCTCGTTCTCGTAGAACTTCGGGTTGTGCAGCGATGCGAGGTGCTTGAGATCCGCGACGATCGGAGCCGGAAGTCCGATCCGGTCGATGGCGAGCATCGCGCCGGCGGCAGCGACGACGCGACCTGGGACGTTTTGGCGCTCCGCTCTCGACGATGCCCTTCGCGCGGGGCGGCGCGCGAGAGGACCGGCGCTGATCTCTGACACCAGCTGTGAGCCGAGTGCTGCGATCGCCTCTGCGGAACTCGGAACGATCGATGCGAGAAACTCCCACTGATCGTGGTAGGGCTTGAGCGTCGAGGGGTCGAGGAATACGGTCGTGCCCCTTTGCCTTGCGGAACCCTGGAGGGGCAAAGCGATGAGATTCCCGTACGTGCCCTTCGGAAGCGTGTCCTGAGCGGGGAAGAAGCGGTCATAACTCGAGAGGTCGATCTCTGCTCTTATTGTCATCGCCTCGCGAAGGAGATGGAAACCAATACGGCGTGCCGACGCGGCCGGAACGGCCTCGCGAAAGAAGGTCCAGACGTGGGCTCCGTCTCCCGACTTCGAGCGCTCGAGGGCCGCCTGGAGACCCATCGCGTTTGCTGCGTCGTAGAACGCAAGGGCATCCAGTATCCAGCTCGATCCGTCGAAGTCACAGGCGAGGAGGCGGCACATATCACCTCGCAGCAGGGGGTAAAGGCCCCCGCGTGGATCCGACCTGAGAGGTGCTCTGACAGCACCTTGTTCGTCAGGGGTAGCAACTGACGTTCGGAGGCGGAAGCCTTGACCCAACCGCCCTGCACCGCAGGAGTCCAGCCCGACTTGCCTGATCGAGCGTTCTCCCATCGCAGCGCGTAGACATCGTCTCGGCCACGGAAGAGCGACCGATAGAGAGCGACCTTCTCCTCAGCGGGTGATCGCCGGTTCACGCGTCGCGATATCTGGCCCGACTGGTCCGTCGGGTCGAGCAGACGCGGGTCCCACGGTTGAACGGGGGCAGCCCGTCCGGGCTGATCGAGACCAAGCGCGCCGCGCAAACGCTCGTTCTCTTGTTCGAGTTCGCGAACTCGCGCGGCGAGCGAATCGTCGTTTGTGGAGGGAACCACCGCGTCGAACGCTACAGATCGTCCTTCTCCCCGATCGCTGCCTCGCACTCCGAGTCGAGGCTTCTAGCTGTCTGAGCAGCGGGACGGAGTGGTTAGTAGAGCATCTCGTATTCGCAGTGATGCTCTACTTTCGCCGACCGGGCCCGCTCTCGCGAGAAGGATGCTGGTGAGGAGCTGTGAGCTTCGGTACCCGCACATGCTGGTGAGGATCTGTGTGAGGAGTGTGAGGAGCTGTGAGGAGCCACTTTGGAGCGGACGACGGGACTCGAACCCGCGACCCTCACCTTGGCAAGTAGGAGCAGGCCAAATCTGCCACCTGCGGCGATGTTCGTATCTGGCGGTTTACCTGCTACTTGCTCAACCGCCCGACTCCGTTCGGAACCGTGATAATCCATTCCTTCGCGCCCGATCGCGCCCGGCGGCGGATTCGGGTGGTCATGGCTTTTCGGCGATGAGGGCGGCGCGCGTCACGCGTCAAACGGTGAAGGTCCACAGCCCGAGCTTGCCCGTAGCCGGTATCGGCGTCTCGAACGGTTGGGGATCGGCGAGCTGCCAGTGCCAGTGATCGGCCATCGCCCATTCGCTCTCGGAGTCTCGAACGCAGTCGAGCAGTTCCACCGTTCCGAGGATCGCGCCACGCGGGTAGTCGTCGAGGAGGTGGCCGTACCGAGCCATCGCCTCTCGATCGGCGCGGGCCCCAGCGTGGATGAGGAGTCGACCTCGATAGTTCGTCCGCCATGTGCGGTTTTCCGTCGTCTTCACGGCTGCCATGACGAGCGACGCGAAGGGCTGGCGAATCGTAAGCGCTTTGATCTGGTCTGCCATCCTTCATTGTATCGCACCTGGTCAGAGGCGTAAAAGGTCGATCCTCGCAAGCCCGGCAGTACCATCGGTCACATGACCACCGCGAAGGCGATCAAGGCGAGACGGCAGAGGGCGCGCGATCAGGTCGCAATCGAAAGCGTCCAGCAGGACCACGCGAGCGGCAGAGCTGAGATCGGCGAGCCTGACCTACCCGCAGATCGCGGCCGAGCTGGGAGTTTCGGTGTCGACAGCCTTCGAGCGTGTGACACACGGAATGCACAGCCGTACCGACGAAGGACGTGGTCGCGGCGAAAGCGGTTGGAGCTGGCGAAGCTCGACGACATCGAACGCCGGCTGTTCGTCGTGCTCAGTCAGCGACAACGCTCAAGGTGGATCACGGTCGGAACATCATTTGGGACTGTCGAACGACTCCGGCAGACAGGGAGGTCACACAGCGTCCGATGCTCGACGACGGGCCAGTCGTGCAGGCGGCGACGGGGCTGCTCCGCGTGCAGGAACGGCGGGCGACGGCTGCTCGGGCTCGACGAGCCGGCGAAACTAAGGGTCGAGACGATCCCCCTCGATGTCGTCGACGCCGAGATTCGCAGGCTCGAGGCGAAGTTCGCCGATCAGTCCTCTGTCGACCAGTAATCCGCGTCCGTCCGCTTGTCGAACCTGTCGGCGAGCGTCGCAAGCATCGCCTCCGGTGTCGCACCTCGTGCATTCGCGCAGAGTCCCACGAGCAGGTGCGCTAGTTCGATCGTCGAAAACAACAGATCCTCGGCTGACTGGTCGGACTGGCGGATGACCTGTTCGAGATTGTCCCGCTTCGGCATCGTCTCCAGCAGCGCGAGCGCGGTTCGAAGATTCGAGGCGATAGCGCTCGGACTGTGATCGCTCACTTGCTCAGTCCGAACATCTTGAGCAGCTTGCGTGTCGCGCCCATTTCCTTGCCGTAGACCTTCCGGCGAACGATTCGCTTCCGTGGACGCGTCCGGACCCTTGCTCGCGGCACGGAGATTGTTCGAGACGCGGGCCGCGCGATAGAGCTGCGAGGTGATACTGCGCTTACGTGCCATCGGTGCTCCCGTCGTCGGGTTCGAGCCCCGGATCATCGAAGCCCACCGAAGTGATGTTCTCAGTGGAAATTCCCATCCTGGCTTCACCGGTGATCAGGTCGGTAAGTGCCGCCCAGCGGGCGACGTCGGGGTCCGAACGATCGGCACGCCACATACCGCCGCGTTCCTTCCAACGGCTAGCAAGCTCTTCGGCGAGATCGGCCTGCTGTTTGGCACGATCGCCCTCCGGCAGGTCGAGAGCCCACGCGTAGCCCTCGGCTGTCGGCGTGTGCACGTGCCCAGCCGAACACATCGCCGATGTTGCCCTCCTCGTCGAAAAACTGGCTGTCGTCGCTCATCCGAGCTTCTTGAGCGCCTTGGCGACGAATCCTTGGAACTGGCTCGTGTCGACGGGCGGGAAATCACCCTCGTCGATCCCCATGACGATGCTGCCCTCGCGGACGATCACGATGTCTTCGCCGAGTGACTCGCTCTGAATAGTGAAGCTCGCCTCGAATGCCGCGCTTGCATTCCCATAGTGAGGGAAGCTCGCCTGCCCGACCGTGCCAGAAAACTTCTGGCCGCCAGTTGTACCGCTTAGGCGCTTGCAAGCGGTGAGGTTTGCGACGATCTTCTGATAGCCGGTCTTCGCATTCGCGAAGGTCGCGAGCCGCTCGACGACCGCGGGGACGTTGCCATTGTCCTCGAATTCGACGCTCGCGCTCGCGGTCTGTTTGACGGCCTTTGGTTCGAGAATCTTCGCGAGACAACCGAGTCCATTGCTCGGTTCGTTGTAAACGGCCCAGCCGGTCGGCATCTGGCCGATGCTGAGCAGCTTCGCTGAGAGGTTGGGCGTCGACGCGCTCGCCGCGGTGCTCAGGATGCCGCTAGGCACGAGGAGGGCGGCTGCGAAGGCGATGGTGGCGAGAGTGCGCTTCATGTTGTCTCCGATGTCGTTTGTGGGCTGTGACGGCGCTGCATTCCTAGATCAGCTCGAAGAGCCGTCCTGATCATGGAACCGGTGCCAGCACCGACAGAGCCGCGAGCGCGGCCGCGACGTTCACCCATCCTGTCGTAGTGAGCGCGGTCGGGCCGGCCGACGCTTTCGCCGCGCTCGTCATCGTGATCGAGGTAGCTGCGATGTTGATGCCCTCGATCGTCGTGCCAGGGAGCACGTTCGCGGAGATGAGAGCTTCGCCCACGACCAGCCCGCTCAGTGATCCGACGGTCGCGGTGACCGAGTTGAGCGTTGTCGTGATTGTTGTCGTCACTGGTGACGCGGCCAGCAGGGCGAGCCCGAACACCAACCCGAGCCCGGTGGCTTCGCCTTTGTTGTCGTTCAAAAGGTTGCCCTGGATCATGACGCTTTTTCCTTGGGTGTTGAGGATGAAGGCTTGCTGCTGATGCTCGACAGCGGTCAATCGCTGGTGATGTTCATTGAGCATGTTCGCCAAGTGCGTGTTCGGATTTGCGGCGATTCCGGTCATGTCATTGCCTTTCGATTGATGGAAGGTCGAGGCGGGTGCTCACGAGGTGCGGGGGAGCCGCTGTGTGGCTCTGAGAGGCTGCGAAGGTCGTTGGTGGTCCTGATCTACCGGGCATACTCAGAAGCTCCCTTCACGATGCGGGCGCTGCTTTCGGTCCGTGTCGCCTTCGCCTTCGGGCGGGCTCGCTCGGCGTCGCGCTTGATCGTCTCGGCGAGTTCCTCATCGACGGCAAAGCTGATCGAGCCAAGGTCGAAGTACCGCGGGTTAGCGGACCATTCGTTGGTCTCGATAACGACGTTGCCAGCGGCGTCAATGGCCACCTGAGCGGTCCCGATCGTTCGTATGTCGAGACTGAGCGCGATAGCGATGGGGAATCTCATCAGGCCGGGCGGCCGACAGTTCTCCGGCAACGTGAACACAGGCTGACCACGGCCACCGCCGATGACAGCGCCGCGCACCTCGACGTACTCGGCGCGGCGGCGAACAGCGACGGGGATCGTGCCCGTAGCGAAGTTCCGCCAAGGCTTGAGCGGCGGTATGGCGAGCCAGGGCCACGGTGAGGGCGCGGCGGCGATTGCGGCGATGCGATCCTTCGCGGCTTGCTTGTCGGCCTCGGGTCCGGTCGGTTCGGTGGTCATGATTTCCTTTCGTGGTGCGGTCGGTTGGTGACTGCTCGGCGAGTCGTCCGCGCCGGAGCAGCGAGCGTCGGTAGCGGGGCTTTGGCGCGCGCGTCGGGTGCGCCGTGGCGATGTGGCGGGTTGCGGCTGCGAGAGTGCCGAGATCGCGCCCGCACCGGAGACATTCGTACTCGGGGCTCATCGCCCGGCTCCGGGGTGAAGGCGTCGAGGTCGGAGCTGAGATCGGCGTCGAGACAGAGCGCTTCGATGACCGTCTCGGGATCGTCCCAGGTCAGTCGGACGAGAGCGTCGAGCGCGAGACCGAGCGCCTCGGCGAGGTCGATTGGCGAGACCGCGCTTTGCGAGCGGGCGAAGGCCGGTCGAGGATTATCGCCAGCGGCTTCGGCTTCGTAGGCAGCGCGCAGCCACGCCACCGCCCGTACCAGGTCAAGAGCGAGCCCGGCGGTCATCGCTTCGCCCGCTTTTCGTGGGCGGCGATCAAAACGACGGCCTCGGCGTGGCTCAACGGCTGGGATTCGTAGATCGAGCGGCCGAGGACGCGCCGGAAGAGCTCGAAATTCTCGTCGAGCGGAAAACGAGCGCAGGCGGCAGCGATCCTTGCGTGCTGTTCGTCGGTGGCGGGAGACGAGCCGAGATTGGTCGAGGCGGCCATCGCGGGCACGGTGTCGGGTTGGTCACCTTCGCAGCTCACGAGAGCGCCGTCATTCCGAGCAGGCTGGTCGTTCCCCCTGATCGATTGGTCACCTTCCCTGCGCACTTGGCCTAACTGCCATTCCCACGGTCCGGCCGAGGTCTTTCGCACCTTCACGCCGAGCGATTCGCGGGCCCGGCGCAAGGTCCGAGGACTGATCCCGACATTCGCGGCGCGCACCTCGATCGCCTTTGCCGGTTGCGGTCCGTCTTCGAGCACCACGGCAAGGAACGCGCTGGCGAAGTCGAGGGCGGTGGTTGACGTCGGCGCGGCGCTCATCGTCTCCGGCCTTTCGATCGCGCCCGATTGGTCTTTCGAGAAACAGGCCGGATCGGCGGCCGGACCGGTGGTAGTTCGGGCTCGGGTGCCGGATTGGTCGTCGGCGTGACGGTGCTCGAAGCGCGCAGCAAAGCATGGCGCTCCATCGCTCTAGCCTTCGCGGCCACGGTCTCCGGGTTTTCGACGGGTGCCGGTTCGCTTTCGCCGGTGGGCGCGTCATCGTCCAGAGGAGGCGCGGATCCATTCGAGGATTGAGCACCGCGACCGCTTTCGTCTGCTGAGGGGAAGTCAGGGGGAAAGAGGTTCCCCTCCGTATCTGCCACTTGAGCAGGGGTTTCGTCTCCGAAGGGGAAGGAGGGGAAGTGTTCTCCACTCTCCCCCCATGTGTGTGCGCGTATGGGGGCAGAGTGGGACTTCGTTTCCCCTCTTTCCCCTTTTTCGCCGTTATCGCTGCTCAAGGCCACTTTTTCGCGCGCGCCGACTTCCCCCGGTGTTTCCCCTTTTTCCCCTTTTTCGCCGTTATCGCGGTCTTCGGCGAGTAATCCGATCCCGGCGAACCCCGGCCAGCCTTGCCGTTTGCGGTCCTCGATCTGACCTTCGAAGCGCTGGCGGAGACGGGCGTAGAAGTGCACTGCGCTGGTGGGGAAGCGGCCGGAGTCCTCGCACCAGGACCGGTACGCCTTGTAGAGCGCTGGTCGCGATACCCAGGCGTTGACGTGCAACACGCAACCTTCGGCGATGAATCCGGCAGCGGTGTCGAGCTGCTCTCGATACTCGGCACCGGCATCCGTGACCGACTGGGGAGGAGCGAAGCGGCCTCGGTCCATGAGGCGCCGCAACCCTGCCACGGCCAAGACGAATATCCCCTCGATCTCCCTGGCAAGCTTGCTGTCGAGATACGGGTCCTCTCGGTCGGTGCCTCGGAAGCGTGTGGGCATTGGAAGGATGAGCCACCGGTCGAACCACGCCTCGGACTGATCGGCGCTGAACGGTGCCTCGTTGGCGGAGAAGATCAAGAGTGCGAAGGGCCGAAAACTGAAGGGCTGTCCGAACTTTCGCTCCGCCGCGATCGTGTCCCCGCCGGTGATCTCTTTGAACGTCGAGGATTGGCGGATTGCTCGCGTGTCGATGTCCCCGCAGAGGTTCGCCAACTTGCCGAGCAGGTCGGCCGTAGCGAAACGGTTCTCGGCGATATTGATTAGCTCCATGTTCGAGACGTTCTCAGACCCGTACAGTCGCTCAGCCACCCCGATGAACTTGGATTTCCCGTTGCCCGCAGGCCCTTTCAGGAGCACCGCCTTGTGGAACGGGTTCGACGGCAGCAGTCCATAGCCGAGGATTTCCTCTGCGAATGGTGCCGCGTCTTCGGGCATCGACTCGCCGAGGAACTGCGCGAATCGCGGGCAGCGCGCCTCGGGGTTCCACGCCACCGGAAGTTGGATGGTCGAGCAGTGCTCGGGGTCATGCTCCGACAGCTCGCCGGTGCGCCAGTCCAGCATTCCGTTCGTGACGTTGAGATATTTGGTCGAGACCGCGCCTGTGATCGTCGGTGGGAAGCTACGGAGCCAGGTCATCACTTCATCGAAGTGGACGCGCCGGCATTCGTCGCCGAGCAACGTCCGAATCTGATCGCGGGTGAAAACGTCGCCGTCGGGCCGATAGACCCCGCCGTCATAGCGCCATAGGCGACCGTCGACACCGGAGCGGAGATGGCCGGCTTGGCGGATCACCTCGCCGAGACGCGGCGTGACGAGCTTGCGCTGCTGGTCGAAAAAGACATTGCCGGGCATCTGCGTCACGCCGGCATCTTCGGGCATCGGTTCCACGCTCACGACGCGCTCCGCGCCGGGTCAGCGAGACCGGCCGAAAGCCCGGCTCGGCGATGGTGGCCCGCGTTTCGCGATCCGAGAGACCGGCGGCCATTGCCGCATCGGTGAGTGCCGCCCACACCTCGGCAGAGTCGAGGAGCCCGGCCGCGACGAAGTACGACCCGAGGTAGAACGTGTTCGCATTGAGCGTCACATTTCGGCGTGATGCCGGAGCGATGGCGACCTGGCGCGCCCGATCGGCGAGCACGCCTTGAGCGATCGACAGCGCCGCGGCTCGGGGCACCGTGACCATCCGTGGCGGGCCGGTGGGACGCTCAGGCTTGCGGAGCAGCTTCACGAGCCACGAGGGCATCGGTGCCACCGGAGAACTTTCGTCGACCCATGAGTAGACGCCCACCCGCGGGATGATCGACGGAGGCGCGGCGACGTATCCGCCTTCGGCTCTCGTGTCGAGCCCGTCGTCGAGCAGGCCGGCAGAATTGCGCAGCTCGACACCGGGCCACGCGAAGTAGTGATGCCATCCGCCCGATGGGGTCTTCGCGGTGAGGGTCGGCGGTAGCTCCCCGTGCTTGGCGATCAGGCGGTCGAGGCTTGCGTCGCCCCGGTGGCGCACGTCGACGTCGAGCACGAAGAGACCCGAAGTCGCTCCGGTGCGGATACCGACGTTCGCCCGCGGCCAGCGCGACCACCACGCGTCGATCTGGTCGAGATCGCGCGTCGCATCCTTGAACCCGTGACCGCCCGCAGCCCTGGCGATCTTCGGCAGTTTCGATCCTTCGGCGAGAGGGAAGACGTGCCAACCGCGCTCGGCATAGGCGCGTGCCGCGATGCCGTTCTCGCTCACGATGCGCGCCTTGCGACGCGCGCGGCGATCAAGTCCGACGCCTCGCCAGCGGTGATCTCGTCGCCGACGCGGACGCGCCACTTTCGGAGAAGGTCGCGCTGTTTTGCGCTCGCCGGGCGCGTCCTCCACGGCGCGGACCGATCGACGAGCACGATTGCGCCGAGCTGTCGGGCGATGTCTTCGGCGGACCCCATTGCCCATTCGAGGCTGAGCCCGTTCGCGACGTGCTCGGGTGCACCGGAGCGCGGGTGGCGGACCACGGACCACTTGTCGCGATCGGCTTCGAGAGCGAGGTAGCCATCGCCGAGACTGAGGACGTAGCGGCCGGCGCTCGTGACCCAGGCCATCGGGCGCTTGCGAAACAGGTCGACCTCAAGGGCGACGAGCTCGGCGGCCCACGTGCCTGCTGGAGCCTCTGTAGGACGATCCTCGGCGAGTGCCTGCACGACGGACTTACGTGCGATCAGGGAGGGTTCTAGGCCCGCCAACCCGGCAAGCGTGACGAGATCGTGGCGCACGGTGGCACCAGTTACATCGAGCACGAGGAGGTGATCTTTTCCAGGGTGGCGACGCGTTCCGCGACCGATCATTTGGACGTAAGCGGCCCGCGAGCGCGTCGGCTTCGCGAGGATCACGCAGTCGATCGCCGACTCGTCGAAGCCCTCAGCTCAGACACCGCGCAGTTGGCTACGGCCGTCGTCTCGCCGGTGTGCAGCCGGTGGAGGATCGCACGGCGTTCATCGGTCGGCGTGGTGCCGTCCAGGGCCTCAGCGGCGACACCCATCGATCGAAGCGCATCGGCCATCGCATAGGCGACCTCAACGGTCGGTGTGAACACGAGCGTCCGCCGATCCTTCGCGTACTCAAGGTAGGCGCGGCGATCAGCTCGGGGCGCGTTGCCCTTCATGAGCGCATCGGCGGCCTCGACGTCGGAGTAATCACCATGTGAGACGCGGAGCGAAGCGAAGTCGGCGCCGGTCTTGATCTGGACGGCGCGGAGGTCCGACAAGTAGCCGGCCGCGATCATTTCGGGCAACGCCTTGGAATAGACGATCTCCTCGAAGATTCCATCGAGCCCCGCGCCGTCTCCTCGATCAGGCGTGGCAGTGACGCCGAGAAGCAAGGTGTCAGCGGTCACCAGGCGGTCGATCACTGTGCGGTACGTGCGCGCTGCGGCATGGTGGGCCTCGTCGATGATGACGGTGGCGAACGGACCGACAAGGCGAGCCAAGCGGGGCGGACGAGCGATGGTCTGAACGCTGGCGACGATGACCTGAGCATTCGTCTCGTCGCGTTCGGCTTTGACGACGCCGACAGTGAGGTCTGGCGCAACCTCGGCGAGCTTGTCGACGGCCTGGCGCACCAATTCGTCGCGATGCACGATCACCACGGCGCGTCCACCGCGACGACGTATCTCCTCAGCGAACAGGATCGTTTTGCCGGTGCCGGTCGGTAGCGAAACGAGCTGACGATGGATGCCGGCGGAGTAGCGGGCTTCGACTTCGGCGAGAGCGTCGAGCTGGTAGTCGCGAAGGCTGACCCGTCCCCGCCCCGTGCTGGCGGTGTCGTTGACTCGGTGGCGACCAGTGCCATCGCGGAGCGCAGTAGCCTGGTGGCTGTCATCAACGGTCGTCGGGACCTTGTTCGAGCACTCGCCGGGGTTTGCGCCCCGGCGGGGCCGCGTCAGGGCGCCCGGTGGCGCGCGCATTATCTGACCGCTGGGATTCGATTGGCCTCGATATAGGCGTCCAAATCTTCGCGACGAAAGCGCACCTTTTTGCCGACTTTCACGGCGGCGATGCGGCGCTCGGCCCAAAGCCGTTCAACGTGCCGTGGCGTGTCGCCTAGATAGACAGCCGCGCCGTCATAGTCGAGCAGGGATGGCGGGGGAAGAGATTCCATAGTCAATCCGTCCTGTGAGTGAGCGCGAAGCTCTTCTGCACTTGCGACGAGATTGACTCGCAGGCCTTCGACACCGGATTTACCGGCGAGACGTTGGCTTTAGTGAGATCAAGCAAAGCACGTCAATGTGCCCGTGTCAAGCACCGTTCGCCACTATTCGGAGATTGTTGCTCTATTCTTGGCCTCGTGCCGCGCCGCTCATTCGGAAATGCCCGCAAGCGATCCTCGGGTCGCTGGCAGTCGTCGTACTGGCATCTTGGCGAGAGACACGTCGCACCCGTCACGTTCAAGGCGAAGGCCGACGCGACCGCCTGGCTCGCGAACACCGAGGCCGACATTCACCGCGGGACATGGATCGACCCAATGGCCGGCAAGGTCACTCTCACCAAGTACGCGACCGCCTGGCTGAAAGGTCGAAGCGACCTGACGCGAGACGACACGGGCAAAGTACGACCACCTGCTCGAAAACCACATCTTGCCGAAGCTCGGATCGACTCCGATCTCGGCTCTCGCGCCATCCAAAGTCCGGTCGTGGTATCACGAGCTCGCTCGACAGCACTCGACGACGGCCGATGACGCGTACCGGCTGCTGCGCGCGGTGATGAACGTCGCCAAGGCGGACCGCATGATCGGCGAGAACCCGTGCCACGTGAAGGGCGCGGGACAGGTGCGCTCGCCCGAGCGCCCAGTCGCGTCCGTGAGCAGATCTCGGCTCGCGCCGTCGAGGCCGTCCTGGATCGCTACCGGCTGGCTCTCCTGCTCCCCGCGTGGTGTCAGTTGCGGCGCGGTGAAGTGCTCGCGCCTACAGCGCAGGGACGTAGATCTTCTCCACGGCACGATCCGCGTCGAGCGAGCATGGTCAGTACCGATGAGCGGCAAGCCGATGATCGGGCCACCGAAGACTGAGGCCGGGGTCCGCGACGCTCGCGATCCCGCCGAACGTGCTCCCGGCCGTCGAGGATCACCTCGAGCGTTTCGTGGGACCGGAGCCGACCGCGTGGCTGTTCGGCACCTCGACCGGGACGTGCCTATCGCCGCGGAACTTCAATCGCGTGCTGGAGCCATGCGAGGCAGAAGGTCGGGCGGACCGACCTTCACCTGCACGATCTCCGGCACTCTGGGCTCACGTGGGCAGCGGCCAGCGGTGCGAGCGTTGCCGAGCTGATGCGCCGCGGCGGTCACGCCAACCCTCGGGCCGCGCTCCGCTACCAGCACGCCACCGAGGACCGCGATCAGGCGATTGCCGATGCGCTCGGACAGCTCGCGAAGGATGCCGAAATCGTGCCGATCGCGACCATTACTCGAGAACGATCGCGGCCGGAGCGCGCCCACCGAGACCGATCGATCCTCGGACGCGCAAGAAAGCGCCCTCCGAAAAGGGCGCTTCACTAGGGTTTTCTTTGGAGCGGACGACGGGACTCGAACCCGCGACCCTCACCTTGGCAAGGTGATGCTCTACCAACTGAGCCACGTCCGCGTCGGGGCAATGTTACCGAGCCGCCGATCAGTGATCCCATTAGACGGCTTGCCGCCCGTCAACGGCCGGAGTGGCCGAATCCTCCTTCGCCTCGGCTTGATTCCGGCAAGCGTTCTGTTGCAACGAAGCTCGCAGCCTCGACGGGAACGATCACCAGCTGCGCGATGCGGTCGCCTCGGCGGACAACGTAGGCCCTGTTCGGATCGGTGTTGACGAGAACGACTTTGAGCTCGCCGCGAAAGCCAGAATCGATCAATCCCGGCGCGTTAAGACACGCAACCCCGTGGTTGATCGCGAGTCCGCTGCGCGCGAGGACGAGCCCGGCGTATCCGTCGGGTATCGCGACCGCGACACCAGTAGGGATGAGCGCGCGGCCTCCGCGCGGTGCGAGTTCAGTCTCCTCGTTCGAGACGAGGTCAGCGCCGGCATCGCCGAGATGGGTGTAGACGGGTAGAACGCCTTCGCCCAAGGTGACCGACGGGATCTCGACCATTCGGCGAACCTACCTCGTCGTCCCGTCAGTCCTCGACGGATCGGTGGCGCCGGATACCCTCGGACAACTGTGCTCGCGTGGATGGATCTCGAGATGACCGGGCTTGACCCGAACCTGAACGTGATCGTCGAGATCGCGACGATTGTGACGGGCGACGACTTGGAGATCGTCGCCGAAGGTCCGGATCTCGTCGTTTCGGCGTCGACCGAGGACCTGGCGAGGATGGATGACGTCGTCCGCAAGATGCATACCGGGTCGGGCCTGCTCGCGAAGGTCGAGGCGTCAACACTGTCGCTCGCCGACGCCAGCGCGGCGACGCTCGAGTTCCTTCGCGGTCACATCCCAAGGCAAGGCCGCGCTCCGTTGTGCGGCAATTCGATCGGAGTCGACCGCCGGTTTCTCGCCGCGCAGCTACCCGAGCTCGAGGCGTACTTCCACTATCGCTCGATCGACGTCTCGACGGTGAAAGAGCTCTGCAAGCGCTGGGCGCCGTCGCTGTACGGGCGAAAGCCGGCGAAGGCCGGCGCGCACCGCGCGCTTGACGACGTGCGCGAGAGCGTCGAGGAGCTCCGTTATTACCGTGACCATTTCTTCCGGCTCAGCGAGCGGTGACGCAGAGTGGTCGTGTGCGGCTGATCCCGCGGTGTAGCACAGCACAGATGCGTCACGCTCTCGGCGGTCCTGACGTGGGATCATTGAGGTAATGCATCTGGAGGAAACAGAGGTCCGGACGTCCGTCGAGGGGTCGCCGGTGCGTGTCGGGATCGTCGACGACCACGCGATGGTCGCTGATGGCCTGAAAACCCTGCTCAGCGAGCATGCCGACATCGACGTCGTCGGCACCGCCGCCACCGCCGCGGAGGCGATCGAACTGGTCGATCGATTCCAGCCCGACGTCTTGTTGCTGGATTTCCGATTGCCGGATGGCGACGGTGCGGGCGTGACCGAGGAAGTCCTCCGGCGCTCGCCGTCGACGCGGGTCGTGATGCTGTCCGCCGTCGGCGGTGACGAGCTGCTCGCGCGCTCGATCGAGGCGGGTTGCTCCGGCTTCCTGCCGAAGGATCGCAGTGGCGACGAAGTCGTTCATGCCGTGCGCGCGGCCGCCCGGGGGGAGTCCCTCGTTCCGACCGATGTCCTTGTCGGTCTCGTCGATCGTCTGAAGCGGGCCCCGAAGGGGAAGCACGGGGACCTCACCCCGCGTGAGCTCGAGATTCTCGGCATGCTCGCGAAGGGCATGTCGACCGAGGGCATCTCCTCGTCGCTGTTCCTTTCCGAACACACCGTTCGGAACCACGTCCGCAACATCTTGGCGAAGCTCGGTGCGCACTCGAAGCTCGAAGCTGTGGCGGTCGCGGCGCGCGACGGGATCGTCTCGTTGCAACGCCAGACGTGAACTGAAGGAGGAGCCACGGAACGGCCGATTCGAGTCGTGGTGGCGGACGATCAGCCGATGATCGTGCGTGCGCTGACGAAACTCCTCAGCGAGCAACCAGACATCCAAGTCGTCGGCACCGGCTACAGCGCCGAAGAGGCACTGCTCGTCTGCATTGACCAGTTGCCCGACGTCGCCCTGTTAGACGTGCGCATGCCGCTCGGCGGGGGCCCGGTCGCGGCGCTCGAGATCCGGGCGCGCGAGCTGCCGACGAAGGTGGTCGCGCTCTCGGCGTTCAATGATCCGGTCACCGTGAGTTCGATGTTCACCGCAGGCGCGGTTGCGTACGTCGCCAAGGAGGCACCCGTCGAAGAGATGCTGGCGGCGATCCGCTCCGCGGCCGCTCTCGCCGAGGCGGCCGGAGCTCACTAGCCGAGAGTCAGCTCTCCTGGCGCGGAATCCAGGCGCGCACCGTCGTGCCTCTGCCTGGACGTGAGGTGATCTCGAGGCTTCCCCCGGCTCGCGCCGCGCGCGCGCGCATCGAAGCGACGCCGAGATGTCCGGGGACGACGACTTTGGCGTCACCGTCCATTCCGACGCCGTCGTCTGCAACCGACAATGCGATCCCGCCCTGGGATTCGACGAGCGAGACCGTGATACGCGCCGCGTCGGCGTGCTTGCGGGCGTTGGTGAGCGCTTCGGCGGTGATACGGAACAACACGACCGCCTCTTCAGGACTGGGCTCCCTCGCCGTCCTGTCCTCGAACGTCACGCTCGGACCGCCGGAGGTTTCGTACCTTCGGATGAGCTCTCGCAGGGACTCGCTGAGTCCGCCGAGCTCGAGGGCCGGCGGGTGGAGTTCGAACAAGAGACCGCGCATCTGCTCGATCGCCTGCTTCACCGACTCGCGCAGATCGGCGATCGACTCCAGCGCACGTTCATCGTCGGTTCTCCGCTCGAGAATCTGGAGTTCGAGCGAGAGCGCGATCAACGCCTGCAGCGGATCGTCGTGCACCTCGCCAGCGATCCGGCGCCGCTCGTCTTCTTGTGCGCGCACCAACAGCGACGCGAGTTCCGCGCGCTCTTCGTCTATACGACGTCGCTCGGAAAGGTCGTAGATGAGCGCGACGACAAAGCGCGGCTCGCGCGGAGAGGACTCGATCGACGCGGCGTAGACGAGCGCGTAGAGCCTCTCGCCGAGTGGGCGTAGGACGGGAAGGTCAAAAGCGGAGGAATGGGCGGCACCCGACAGCAGCGCGTCGAGAGTTCGACGGACCTCAGAGACATGCTCGGACGAGGTGAACGATTCGACCTGGCGGCCGACGATCGCCTCTCCGCCGACTCCGAGCATCTCGTGCAGCACGGGATTGACGGCCAGGAATCGGCGTTCTTCACCGATGACGGCGATGCCAACCGCCAGCTCTGAGGCGATCAAAGCGATCGTGCGTTCGCGCTCGACTGTTCGACGGGTGAGCACCCACACTGCCGCTGACGCCGCGGCGATCACCGCGGCGACGATGACCCACGTCTTGGTGGCACCGCTCGCCGCGCTCGTGGTCAGTTGGTTCGTCGCAGAGACGATGATTCCTGGAACGGCGATCGCGTACGCGGCGACGAGGACCGCTGGCGCGATCGAAACGAGCGCAAACGCCGCCGGGGCGAACCAGATACAGAGGAGCAGTCCCCCGTGCGACAGGGCGTAGGCGTCGGCTCCCATCCATGTCGTGCCGACGACGATCGCGGCGAGGATGAACGGTTGGGTGACAGGCGGCCGATACCGCCACAGCGCTCCGCCGACGACGAGCGCTCCGGCCGCGGTGGTGAGCATCATCACCGCGTCCGCCGTTCCGATGTTCGGCGTCGCGACGAGCACGGCCGTGACAACGGCTCCCGTGACGTAGAGCACCCCGAGGGTCGACGCCGGATCGAGCGGCCGCGGCGAACCTTCGGACGCAACGGCGCGAGTCAGCCAGTTGCCAGCCCATCTCGAGGTGCTCATCGGTCGGTTCTCCATCCGGCAACACGCGCCCTACCAGGGCGAACTGGGATCCGACGCTAGTGGGCGAATCTTCTCCTCCTGGGACTTGATCCTCTTCCATCGCGGTCCCGCGCAGGTCACGATGCTGCGAGGACCACGGCGACGGAGGACCGATGACGACGACTGATACCCACGTGGCCGGGAGGGTTCCAGAAAGCGTGCTCGCGGCGTGGGAGATGGATTCGCTGCTGATCGACGGCAGGTCGGTGCACATCCGCCCGGTCCGTCCCTCAGACGGACCGGGCGTGCAGAACCTGCACCGTTCACTTTCTCGTGAGAGCAGTTACCTGCGTTTTTTCGGTGCGGTCGCTGAGCTTTCCGAGCGCGATCTCGAACGGACAGTGAATCTCGACTACGTGGCGCGGATGGCGTTCGTCGCATTCGTGCGCGAAGAGATGGTCGGCCTCGCTCGTTACGACCTCACCGAGGAGGACTCGGTCGCCGAGGTCGCCTTCGTCGTCGCCGACGTATTCCAAGGCCAAGGCGTCGGAACGTTATTGCTCGAAAGCCTTGCCGCCTACGCACGCGAGCGGGGCATCACGCATTTCGTCGCGGAAACGCTTCCGGAGAATTCGATGATGCTCGCGGTTTTCGCCGACGCCGGACTGAACGAGGTGAGCCGGCTCGTCGAGGGGACGGTCAGGGTCAGACTCGACTTGGAACCGACCGCCGACTACCTCGCGAGTCGTGAGCAACGCGAGCGCGTTGCCGCCGCGGCGAGCGTCGAGAGCTTTCTCCGGCCGCGCACGATCGCCGTCATTGGAGCCGGTCGGACTCCGGGCGGCATCGGTCACCAGATCCTCCGGGCTCTGCTCGCCGGCGACTTCACCGGGACCGTCTTCCCGGTCAACCCGCACGCGACCTCAATTTGCGGAGTCCACGCGTACCCAAAGATCGGTGACGTCCCGACCGCGGTCGATGTGGCGGTGATCTGTGTTCCCGAGCCGGCGGTTCTCGATATCGCTCGCGAATGCGCGGCAGCGAAGGTTCGTTCACTCGTCATCATCACGTCGGGATTCGCAGAGACCGGAACCGATGGCGCGTCCGCTGAAGCGGAGTTGTTGTCGATCGCGCGCTCGGCTGGAATGCGCGTCGTCGGACCGAACTGTCTCGGCGTCAGCTCGACCGATCCGGAAATCCGCGCCAACGCGACGTTCTCTCCGGAACCGCCGACGCCGGGACGACTCGGCCTGTTCTCGCAATCCGGGGCCGTCGGTGTCGTCCTCCTCGAGGAGGCGGCGCGGCTCGGGCTCGGGATCTCGAGCTTCGTCTCGGTCGGCAACAAGCTCGACGTGAGCGGCAACGACTGCATGTGCTTTTGGGAGGACGACCCGGGTACCGACGTCATCGCGCTCTACCTCGAGTCGGTCGGCAACCCGCGCAAGTTCCTCCGCATCGCCCGGCGCGTCGGGCGCAGGAAGCCGATCGTCGCACTGAAGGCCGGACGGACCGTTGCCGGCGCGCGCGGAGCGCGTTCACACACCGCGGCGGCGGCGACGCCCGCACTTGCGTCCGATGCCTTGTTATCCGCGGCGGGCGTCGTCGCGGTCTCTCACCTCGACGAGCTTTTGGACATGGTCTCGGTGTTCACCCCGGGCGTGCTGCCGAAGGGTCGGCGGATCGCGCTCGTCGGGAACTCCGGTGGACCGTTGATCCTCGCCGCGGACGCCTGCAGCAGCGCCGGTCTCGAGGTCTCTGAGCTCGCGCAACCGACCCAGGAGGCGCTGCGCTCGATTGTCAGTCCCGCCGCCGCAGTGCAGAACCCCGTCGACGTGACAGCGGACGGTGGTTCGGCGATCCTCGCCGCGACGTTGAGCGTCCTTCTCGAGGACGACGACGTCGACGCGGTGCTCGCGGTCGTGACCCCTCTCGCCCAAGCGCCGCGCGGCGAGGTGCTCGATGCACTTTGTGGTGTCGCGTCAGGCGCCCACAAACCGGTCATCGCATGCGTCTTCGGCGAATCCACGGCCGACGACGTCGTTCGGGCCCGCCTGCAAAACGTCGTCGTCCTTTCGTCGCCAGAGCGAGCCGCGAGCGCGATCGAAAAGGCGGCGCGCTATGCGACCTGGCTGGCGGCGGCCGAACCGGTCGGAGCGAAGCCGGAGGGTGTGCAGCTCGCGCTCGCCCACAGCATCGTCGAGCGCGCCCTCATCGAGGCCCCGGCGGGTGGTTGGCTCGACGCGGGCGATGCGGCGCGTCTGTTGAAAGCGTTCGGACTCGAGGTGATCGAGACCGTTCAGGCCGCCTCACTCGAAGAAGCGGTGGCGGCGGCAGACAAGATCGGCTTTCCCGTCGCCTTGAAAGCGGCCGGCGGGGCCATCGTGCACAAGACCGAGGCGGGCGCAGTCGTGCTCGGTCTCGAAGCGCCAGACGCCGTCGCCGACGCCTACACAGATATGGCAACGCGCCTCGGCGACGCGCTCGACGGGGTCGTCGTCCAGAAGATGGCGTATCCGGGCATCGAAGCCATCGTCGGGCTGACCGTCGATGCGGCGTTCGGACCGCTGTTGATGTTCGGGCTCGGGGGAGTGGCGACGGATCTCCTCGGCGACCATGCGTTCGCGGTGCCGCCCCTGAAGGTCGGCGACGCGCAACAGCTCATCGACTCGATCCACGGCGCACCGCTTTTCCACGGCTACCGCGGCGCCGAGCCGGTCGACGTCGACGCCCTGCGCGACGCGATCGAACGCGTCGGCGCGATCGCCGAGTTGGTCCCCGAGGTCATCGAGCTCGATCTGAACCCGATCACCGTCTCGGCTGGCGGCGCGGTGGCACTCGACTGGAAGGTGCGCTTCGCCCCCCGTCCGACCGGCCCCGACCCCTACATGCGGGTATTGCGGCGGCGCGCCGCGCCAGTGGTGACCGCCTGAGCGACGAGCGCCTCGGGCGCCCGTAACCTGGCGCCGTGGGTTGGTTCTCCTCGTCGAAGCCGGAGATGATCGAAAATTCACGGGCACTCGCCGGTCGGTCGGCACCGATCATGACGCCCGGCACCCACCTCGTGCTCGGAACCCCGATCGGCGGACCGTTCCCAGAAAACTTCGAGCGGGCGCTGGTCGCGCTCGGCTGCTTCTGGGGAGCCGAGCGGGTCTTCTGGCAAATAGATGGCGTCTACACGACGGCGGTCGGTTACTCGGGGGGATACACGCCGAACCCGACCTACGAAGAGGTCTGCAGCGGCAAGACCGGCCACGCCGAGTCGGTCCTCGTCGTCTTCGATCCCGAAAAGGTGACGTACCGCCAGCTATTGGCGCGCTTTTTCGAGGCCCACGACCCGACCCAGCACATGCGGCAGGGGAACGATGTCGGCACCCAGTACCGCTCGGCAATCTTCACCTTCTCCGAACGCCAGCGCGAGGAGGCCCTCTTCAGCGCGCGACACCTACGCGAAGGCGCTTACCGACAAGGGTTATCGAGAGCCGGCGACCGAGATCGTCGCCGCCGGACCTTTTTATTACGCCGAGGATTACCACCAGCAGTTCCTGGCGAAGAATCCCGGCGGCTACTGCGGACTCGGCGGCACCGGCATCGCCTGTCCCGTAACCGGCGCCTAACCCACGGCATTGCCCACCTGGTCGGTGGGCGGATTGTGACAGTTTTGGCGCGGATTCGTCATAGAGTTCGTCTGCCGGCCGAAAAACTCCAGTTGACTGTCGAATCTCGCGCGGACCAATGTCCCTTGAAGCGCGGGGAATGTGTCAGTAGCGTCACAGCTGGGTGACCTGTTTGGTCAGGGGGGAAAGGAGGGAGCTGGGGCGCGTCGGTCCACGCGTGTTGCGTGCTCCCGGGTCAGCATCTCTGGCCCCGACACTCAGCCGTGGCTCAGTTCGTGAAGGACGCGCGTCAGCAGTCCAACCCCAAAGCGGAGATGCCGATACCGTCTTGGGCGGATTGCGAATTGTTAGCGCTCTCAATACATAGATGATCAATACATAGATGAAAGGGAGGTCCCGTGGGGAAACAAGAACCCTATGAGGTGAATCCGAAGCAATACGAGATGTCGCGGCGGCGCTTCTTGCGGAACGCCGGCATTACCGCGGCATCCGTGCCGTTCCTCGGTGGTCTGATCGACGTGTTGAGCGAACGGGGTGCGGGGGCGCAGACCTTCCGCGACGAATCGCACCCGTTGTTCGCCTCGCACCCGGCGTACAAGTTCACATTCGTGAACCACGTGACGACGAACGCGTTCTTCACACCCACCCAGTACGGCATGGCAGATGCCGCACACATCCTCGGTATCCCGGTACCGCAGTGGACCGGATCTCTGGTCTCCGCGGTCTCGGACATGGTCAACGCGATCGACATCGCGATCGCCGGCAAGGTGAACGGGATCGCCACGACGCTCATCGACCCAACGGCGTTCAACAGCCCGGTCGACCGCGCGCTGCACATCGGAATTCCCGTCGTCGCTTACAACGCCGACGAGCCGCTCAACAACCGGATGTGCTACATCGGCCAGAACAACCTGACCGCTGGGGCCGCGGCCGCCGAGATGATCGTGTCGCAGCCGGGAATCAAAAAGGGTGACCTGGTCGGCATGGTCATCGCCACCCCGGGGACTGGCAACATCCAGCCCCGGATCAACGGCGCCCTGCCGACCTTCCACAAGGCTGGTTTGACGACCGCGACGATCGCCGGTGGGGCCCTCGAGCCGGCCGAGATCACCGCGGTGCAAGCGTGGTGGGAGGGCCACAAGGACGTGAAGTTCCTGTATGCCGTCGACAGCGGTGACTCAGCCGCCGTCGCCGACTGCATCTCGAGCAACAAGCTGCACGGCATCACGGGCGGCTCGGGCTGGGATGTCCAGATCCCGGTGCTGCAAGGCGTGAACTCCGGCAACCTCGTGTTCACGATCGACCAGCAGGCGTACCTGCAGGGCTTTATCCCGACCATCCAGCTGTTCCTCTACAACATCTCGGCTGGTCTGATGAAGCCATGCAACACGGACACTGGCCTCGGTTTCGTGACGGCTGCCAACGTCAAGCCGTACTTTGCCCACCCGACGCGGTTTGAGGGCTCCTCGACGGCGGAGACGGCCTACAAGCCTCCGACGACGATCAAGTACTAAACGCCAAGAAGCTTTAACCGACTAAGTGGCGACGACAACCGCTTCTGAACAAGAGGAGGTGGCGCTGGCCCCGGCCCCGAAGTCATCGGGGCCGGGGCCAGCGCGTCGTTTCGGCAGCTTTTTGCTTGGACGACCGGAAGCGACGATCCTCGTCGTCTGCGTCGTCCTTATCGTCTATTTCGCGTTCCGCAACTCAGCCTTCGTCTCCTACACGAACCTCGTGACGATGGCGCAGTACACCGCGCCGATCGCCGTCATCGGCGCCGGCGAGACGTTGCTGCTCGATCTCGCCGAGATCGACCTCTCCTCGGGGCAGGTCTTCCTCACTGCACCGTGGTTCGTCGTGCTCATCCAGCGCAACGGCGTGGGACTCGGCTGGGCGATCGTCCTCGCGCTCGCCATATCGGTCGCGATCGGGGCGTTCAACGGCCTCGTCGTCGTCTGGCTGCGCGTGCCGTCGTTCGTTGCCACTTTGGCGACGAACTTCCTGCTCGCCGGCTACGTCCTCGTCGTCTCGAGTGACATCACGACCGATATGGTCGGAACAACCGGAAGATTCGGCGGTATCTTCGGCATCTCGAACTGGGCCGAGGGCCTGTGGGGCCTCGGCATTTGCCTGGTCATCTGGGCGCTTTTGAAAGGGACCGTCTTCGGCCTGCACGTCACGGCGACCGGCGGCAACGAACTCGGTGCCGCCGAGGCGGGCGTGCGGGTCCGACAGGTCAAGGTGTGGTGCTTCGTCCTCATCGCTTTGGCCGCGGCGTTGATCGGCATCATCGATGCGGTCCGGATCGGCAGCCTCGACCCGGCCTCGCCCGGGCTGAACGAGATGTTGAGCGGCGTCACGGCGTGTGTCATCGGCGGCACGGCGCTCACCGGTGGCAAGGCGACGGTGCTCGGCACCCTGATCGGCGCAATCGTGCTCGGCGTCCTTGAGGACGGCTTCAACCTGATCGGGGTCAGCGCCAACTGGTTCATCCTCGTCGAAGGGGCGGTGATCCTCGTCGCAATGGCAGTGAACGTCCAACTCGGTCGGATGTCGCTCGGGCAGAGGAGATCGACGTGACGAACGCCGGGGTCGCGGACACACCTTTTTCGCCTTACGGCGTCGAAACGGGCGCAACAGCCGGTCCGGTGCCTGCCGCGATGGGCGTGGCACCGCAGCCGTCCCCGTCCGACGACGTCATCTTGCGCACCGAAGGGATCAGAAAGAGCTTCGGCCCGCTCGAGGTGCTGAAGGGCGTCGACACCACGTTGCGTCGGGGCGAAGTCCTCGGACTCGTCGGTGACAACGGCAGTGGCAAGAGCACATTCGTGAAGATCCTCTGTGGATTCCAACGCCAAGATTCTGGACGCATTTTCCTCGAAGGACGCGATGTCTCCTTCCACTCGGTGAAGGAGGCCCGCCGACACGGGATCGAGACCGTCTACCAGGACCTCGCGCTCGTCCCCGCGCTGAACGTCTACCAGAACCTCTTCTTGAATCGCGAGGTCACCCGTTTCGGTCCGTTCCGGTGGCTCTCGAACGGCAGGATGCGCAAGATGGCCCGGCAGTACCTCGAGAACCTCAACGTGAACATCCCGAGCGTCGACTCGCTTGTCGCGAACATGTCCGGCGGTCAGCGTCAGGCGGTCGCGCTCGCGCGCGCGACGCTTGAGCGTTCGAAGATCCTGCTCCTCGACGAGCCGCTCGCCGCGATGGGTGCGAAGGAGTCCGCACTCGTCATCGATCTAGTGCACGACCTCTCGCGCAACGGCCACGTCTCGATGATCGTCATCGACCATAACTACACGCACCTGTTCGAGCTCTGTGACCGGCTGAACGTCCTCCAAGAGGGGCGCATCACCCACGACGTCCTCGTCAAGGACACGTCGATGGAGCAAATGACCGAGCTCATGGTCTCGGAGTACCGCCGGCGGATCAGGATGGGAGAACAGGCGCTGCAGACCTGATCCGTCGAGTACGCGCATCGGATCGATGTCGCGTTCGGTTGCGGAGCTTTTAGAAAACACGATGGTCGCAGCGACAAGGAGGCACCACGTGGAGTACCGCCAGCTCGGACACACCGGACTTCGGGTCTCCGCCCTCGCCTTGGGCACGATGACCTTTGGTGGGCGGGGAAAGTTCGCGCTCGTCGGCGAGACGGAAGTCGACGAGGCGCGCCAGATCGTCGAACGGGCGCTCGACGCCGGGGTAAATCTCATCGACACCGCCGACATCTACTCCGATGGTCGCGCCGAAGAGATCGTTGGCCAGGCGATCAAGGGCCGTCGTGACGACATCGTGGTTGCGACAAAGGCGCGCTTCGAAATGGGAAGCGGGCAGAACGACGGTGGGTTGTCCCGTCGCTACCTGATCAGCGCCTGCGAGGCGAGCTTGCGGCGGCTCGGCACCGACTACATCGATCTGTACCAGGTGCACGAACGCGACGGCGTGACGCCAATGGAAGAGACGCTCGACACGCTCAACACGCTCGTCCATCAGGGCAAGGTGCGCTACATCGGGGTCTCGAACCATTCCGGATGGCATGTGGCAAAAGCGCTCGGGATCTCTGAGCGCCTGGGGCTGCAGCGTTACGTGACACAGCAGATCTACTACTCGCTGCTCGACAGGGATGCTGAGTACGAGCTGATCCCGCTCTCGATCGACGAGGATCTCGGCGTCCTCGTCTGGAGCCCGCTCGCCGGCGGGCTGTTGTCCGGCAAGTACCGACGCGGCGTCGAGCCGCCGGCTGGCGTGCGACAGACGACGCCCTGGGGCGAGCCCCCCGTCTACGACCCGGATCGGATGTACCGCATCATCGATGCCTTGGTCGATGTCGCCGAAAAGCGCGGCGCGTCGCCGGCGCAGACGGCGCTCGCCTACCTGCTGGGTCGGCCGGCGGTGACGTCGGTGATCGTCGGTGCGCGCAACGCAGAACAGCTCATCGACAACCTCGGGTCTGTCGACGCGCCGTTGTCCGACACGGAGCGAGCGCGGCTCGACGACGTGAGCGCGCTGCCGCTCATCTATCCGTACTGGCACCAGGCCAACACTGCCGCCGAGCGATTGAGCCCGGGCGACGAGTCGCTGCTCGGCCAGCGCCGCGAGAGGAAATGACGAGCGCGCCGCTTCGCGGCGCGTTGGACCGACGCGAGCCGCGCGCCGGTAGAGGACGCGAGGGGTGAATCGCTGATGGTCGAACCGACAAAAGATGACAAGTTCTCCTTCGGGTTGTGGACGGTCGGTTGGCAGGCGCGCGACACCTTTGGCGACGCGACGCGCACGGCGCTCGACCCGGCCGAGGCGGTCAGCCACCTCGCCGAACTCGGAGCATGGGCGGTCTCGTTCCACGACAACGACCTCATCCCGTTCGAAAGTGACGACTCCGAGCGCGAGCGGCTGATCAAACGATTCCGCCGCGCGACTGAGGAGGCGGGCATCGCCGTCTCGATGATGACGACGAACCTGTTCTTCCATCCGATGTTCAAAGAGGGTGCCTTCACCGCCAATGACCGTGGCGTCCGGCGCTACGCGCTGAGAAAAGTGATGCGCAACTTGGACCTTGCCGCTGAACTCGGCGCGCCCACGTACGTCTTTTGGGGCGGGCGCGAGGGATCGGAGTCCGACGCCGCAAAGGACGTGCGCGCCGCACTCGATCGCTACCGCGAGGGGCTTGACTTCCTGGCGCAGTACGTCATCGACCAAGGCTACGCGATCCGCTTCGCCATCGAGCCGAAGCCGAACGAGCCACGCGGTGACATCTTGTTGCCGACGGTCGGGAGCGCGCTCGCGTTCATCTCGTCCCTCGAGCACGCGGAAATGGTCGGCGTCAACCCGGAGGTCGGCCACGAGCAGATGGCCGGGCTGAATTTCACCCACAGCATCTCGCAGGCGCTCTGGCATCAAAAGCTCTTCCACATCGACTTGAACGGCCAGCACGGCATCAAGTTCGATCAGGACCTCGTTTTTGGTCACGGCGATCTCATCAGCGCGTTCTTCCTGGTCGACCTGCTCGAATTCGGCTCCCACGGCGGGGGCCCCGCGTACGACGGTCCGCGTCATTTCGACTTCAAGCCGCTGCGGACCGAGGACTTCGCAGGTGTCTGGGCTTCCGCGGCGTCGAACATGCGCACGTATCTGTTGTTGAAGGAGCGCGCGCAGTCGTTCCGCGCCGATCCGGACGTGCAGGCCGCCCTCGAGAGGGCCAAGGTCGACGAGCTTTCGGTCCCGACGCTCGCGAAGGACGAGAGCGCGTCGGCATTCCTTTCCGACGCCGACGCCTACGAGCGTTTCGACGTCGACGCTTCGGGGCGGCGCGGCTGTGGGATCGTCGAACTCGACCAGCTGGCGGTCGAACACCTCCTCGGCGCGCGCTGACCGGCGGCGTCGGCGACATGAGGTGAGGAGAGCGCGATGACGCTCGTCGCCGGCGTCGACTCGTCGACCCAATCGTGCAAGGTCGTCGTCTGCGACGCGGCCTCCGGCGCGCTCGTCCGCTCCGGGGTGGCGCCGCATCCGCCTGGCACGGAGGTCGACCCCGCCGACTGGTTCGCCGCGCTCGAGGTGGCGATCGCGGGTGCCGGCGGTATCGACGACGTCGCGGCGATCGCGGTCGGCGCGCAGCAGCACGGGATGGTCTGCCTCGACGATGCGGGATCCGTTGTGCGTCCGGCGTTGCTCTGGAACGACACCCGCTCCGCCCCGCAGGCGGCGGAGCTCGTCGGCGAGTTCGGCGGTCCCGTCGACGGGGCGCGCTTCTGGGCCGACGCCGTCGGCAGCGTGCTGGTGGCGTCGTTCACCGTGACGAAGCTGCGTTGGCTCGCCGAGAAAGAACCCGACCACGCCGCAGCGACCGCCGCGGTGTGCCTGCCGCACGACTGGCTGACGTGGCGGCTTTCGGACAGTGCCGCGCTCGTCACGCTCGCGACCGATCGCGGCGACGCGAGCGGAACGGGCTACTTCTCCGCCGCCACTGGGGAGTACCGGGTCGATCTCTTTGAGCACGCTTTCGGGCGCAAGGCGCACTTGCCGACGGTGCGCAGACCGGCCGAGTCGGCGGGGCACACCGCGAAGGGTCAGCTGCTCGGCTGCGGCACCGGTGACAACGCGGCGGCGGCGCTTGGCATCGGCGCGGTCGCGGGCGACATCATCGTCTCGATCGGGACGTCGGGGGTGGTCTGCGCCGTCAGCAAAACTCCGACCGCGGACGCGACCGGCACCGTCGCTGGCTTCGCCGACGCAACGGGTCGCTTCCTTCCGCTCACCGCGACGCTGAACGCGGCGCGCGTTCTCGACGCGACGGCGAGGCTGCTCGGCGTCGACGACGATGGACTCTCGACGCTCGCGCTGGGGGCGCCCGCCGGCTCGGGCGGCCTTGTTCTCGTACCGTATTTCGAAGGTGAACGCACGCCAAACCGGCCGTTCGCGACCGGCGCCGTGCACGGTCTGCACCTCGAGAATTGGACGCCACCGATGCTCGCGCGCGCTGCGATCGAAGGCGTGTTGTGCGGCGTCGCCGACGGATTCGACGCCGTGTTGAATCAGGGCGTGCGCGCCGAGCGCGTGATCCTCGTCGGAGGGGCGGCGCGCTCAGAGGCCGTGCGCCGGATCGCCCCGTCGATCTTCGGCCGACAGGTCATCGTCCCACCACCCGGCGAGTACGTCGCGGTCGGTGCCGCGCGTCAAGCGGCGTGGGCGCTCGACGGGGGCGTCGAACCGCCCGAGTGGTCCATCGGAGAAGCAGCGGGGTACGAGGCGGATCCGGCGCTGTTCATTCGCGCCCGCTACGCAGAAGCGGCAGAGCTGACGCTGAACGGCCCGCGCGATGAGGCGGTGCGGCAATGACGACTCGGCGGCTCGCGATCGGCGTCGACTTCGGCACCGAGTCGGGACGTGTTCTCCTGCTCGATCTGCAAAGCGGTGAGGAGGTCGCCGTCAAGTCGGTCGCCTATCCGCACGGAGTGATCGATACGCGCCTCGCAACGAACGGTGCCGAGCTTCCTCCCGATACCGCTCTCCAGGACCCGAGCGACTACTTGGAGGTGCTCGCCCGCGGCGTCCCCGAAGCGATGGCGGCGGCCAGTGCCAATGCCGACGAGGTGGTCGGTATTGGCATCGATGTCACCGCCTGCACGGTGCTGCCGGTCACCGAGGACGGGACTCCGCTCTGTGCGATCGAACGGTGGCGCGATCATCCTCACGCCTGGGTGAAACTGTGGAAGCACCATTCCGCGCAGCCGGTCGCCGATCGCCTGAACGCGATCGCCGTCGAGCGCAAGGAGCACTTTCTCGACCGCTACGGCGGGCGGCTCTCTTCGGAGTGGTATTTCCCGAAACTCATCGAGACCTGGCTCGAAGACCGCGATGTCTTCGACGCGATGCACGTGTTCGTCGAGGCGACCGACTGGATCGTCTGGCAGCTCACCGGGACGCTTTCGCGCGCGAGCTGCACGGCGGGGTACAAGGCGTGCTGGTCGGCACGCGAGGGCATCCCGTCGCACGACTACTTCGCCGCCTGCTTTCCGGGACTGCCCGATCTCACCGACAAGCTCGGGACAACGTTCTTCTCGCCGGGGCATCGCGCCGGCACGTTGCGGCCGGAAATCGCCGAGCGTGTCGGCCTCAGTCCGCAAACCGCCGTCGCCGTCGGCAATGTCGACTCGTTCGTGTCGTTGCCCGGCATCGGCGTCGATCGGCCGCGCAGCTTCGTCATGGTCATCGGCACCTCGATCTGCGACCTCGCCATCGATCCGCGCGGCGTCGAGATGCCCGGCGTCACCGGGGTCGTCGACGGCGGCATCCTGCCGGGATACTTCGGCTACGAGGCCGGACAGGCGGCGGTCGGCGACATGCTCGCCTGGTTCGGTCGCCTGACGGGGCGCGACGGGGACGGCGGCTGGTACGCCGACATCGAGGGGGAGGCGGCAAAGCTCGTCCCCGGTGGCAGCGGACTCGTCGCCCTCGACTGGTGGAACGGCAACCGCACGATCCTCGGCGACGCCGATCTGTCCGGCGTCATCGCCGGGCTCTCGCTCGCGACGACGCCCGGCGAGTTCTACCGGGCGCTTCTCGAGTCGGTGGCCTTCGGGGCGCGTCGCATCGTCGAGAACTTCGCCGATTACGGCCTCCTTTTCGACGAGATCGTCGCTTGTGGAGGGATCGCCGAGCGGAGCCAGCTGATGATGCAGCTCCTCGCCGACGTCACCGGAATGTCGGTGCGGACGACGAATTCGAGTGAGATCCCGGCGCGCGGTTCGGCGCTTTTCGGCGCGCTCGCCGCCGGCGAAGCGCGCGGCGGCTTCGACGACATCGCCGGCGCGATCGCGGCGATGCGACCGGGAGCGTCACGCGGCTATGAGCCGTCGCTCGCCCGCCATCAGACCTACGACGAGATCTACGCCGTCTTCCGTGGATTGCACGACGACCTCGGTCATGACCACGTCGAGCGGTTGCACGAGCTGAAGAAAATCCGCCGCCACGCGCTTTTCCAGAAGCGATGAGATACCGCGCGGCGGACCAAGGAGGCCCCAAATGGTGACCGCACAGCGCCCGAGGATCGGGATGCTCGGGATCATGCAGGAGCTCTACGACGAGATGATCCCGCGCATCACCGAGCACCAATCCGAGTTCGCGCGCGGGCTGTGCGCGCGGCTCGAACCGGCCGCCGAGGTCGTCTTCACGCGTCCTGCGCGCAATCGTGACGACGTCGAAGAGATCGTGAAGGATCTCGTCGCCCACGACCTCGACGGGATCATGATCGTCATGCTCACCTACGGCCCGGCGATGCGCACCGTGCGCGCCCTGCTCGAGAACCCGCTGCCCGTGCTGCTCGCCAACGTCCAGCCCGAGCCGAGGGTCACCGCCGAATGGACGATGGACGACCTCACCTACAACCAAGGCATCCACGGCGCCCAGGACCAGTCGAACGCGCTTTCGCGTGCCGGGCTCGCGTACTCGGTGATCACCGACGATTGGCGCTCGGAGGCGTTCCTCGCCTCGTTCGAGTCGTGGGCGAAGGCGGCCCAGACGGTGACGAAGCTGAAGCAGACGAAGATCGCGCTCTTCGGCTACCCGATGAACGGGATGGAGGACATCCTCTATGACGCGACGGCGCTGTTGCGCAAGATCGGCCCGATGGTCGTGAACGAAAACCTCGGCGACGTCTACCGGCTGATGGAGACGCTCGACGCCGAAGCAGTCGAGGCGATGCGGAATAAACACGCCGAGTGGTTCGCGATCGATCCGAACCTGTCGCGCGAGAGCCACGAGTACGCGATCCGCTTCGAGCTCGCGTTCGCGCGCGATCCTCACCGAGCGCGGCTACGAGGGATGGTCGATGCACTTCGAACCCGTCGGCCGGGACGGTCGTTTCGAACAGCTGCCTCTGCTCGCCGCGTCCGATCTGATGGCCGACGGCTACGGCTACGGCGCCGAGGGTGACACGAACGCCGCGACACTCGTCTGCGCGAGCCACACCTTGATCGGCGACGCGCACTTCAGCGAAATGTACGCGATGGACTACTCGCTCGACTCGGTGCTCATCAGTCACATGGGCGAGGGCAACTGGAAGGTCGCGCGGTCCGACCGTCCGCTGCGCCTCATCGACCGGCCGCTCGGCATCGGCGGTCTCGGCAATCCGCCGACGGTCGTCTTCTCCGCGCAGCCCGGACCGGCGACGACCGCTACGCTGATCGCGCTCGAGGGCGAGTACTACCGCCTCGCCGTCGCGCGCGGCGAGATCCTCGACACGCCGGAGCTACCGCTCGTCCAGATGCCGTACTTCCACTTCCGCCCGAACGCCGGCATGCGGGCGTACCTCGACGGCTGGCTGCGCAACGGCGGCACGCACCACTTCGTGACGAACCTCGGCGATCACGTCGAGCGCTGGCGCCTCCTCGCCGAACTGCTCGATATCGACTTCGTCGAGATCTGACCGGAGGCATGGTGCGCGTCGCCGAGGACTTGCTGGACGCCGTCCTCGAGGCGAACCTCGCCCTCGTCCGTTACGGCCTCGTCACCTTGACGTGGGGGAACGCGAGCGCGATCGATCGGGCACAGGGGCTTGTCGCGATCAAGCCGAGCGGCGTCGCCTACGAGGTGATGACCCGTGACGACCTCGTCGTCGTCGACTTGTCGGGCAAGGTCGTCGAAGGTTCGCGCCGGCCCTCGACGGACACGCCGACGCACGCCTATCTCTACCGCGAGGTGGGCGCGATGGGCGGCATCATCCACACCCACTCGACCTGGGCGACGGCGTGGGCACAGGCTGGTTGGGAGGTCCCGATTCTTGGAACGACCCATGCCGACCTCGCTCCGGGCCCGATCCCGATCGCCCGCCAACTCACCGACGCGGAGGTCGCCGGCGCGTACGAAGAGAACACCGGCGTCGTTTTGCGCGAGGCGATTGGCGGTCACACGATCGACGAGGTGCCGGCCGCGCTCGTCCCGGGTCACGGACCCTTCGTCTGGGGAGCGACGGTGGCGCAGGCGCTCGAGCGTGCCGTCACGCTCGAGGAGGTGGCGCGTATCGCCGCATTGACCGTCTCGCTCCGCCCCGACGTCGAGCAGCTCGGTCAGGCGCTGCGCGATCGCCACTTCCAGCGAAAGCACGGCCCGGACGCGTACTACGGCCAATCGCACTGATCGAAGGGAATCTCGGGCTAGCCGCTCTCTGACAGCGGCGAGAGCACGGCGTCGATCGCCGCGTCGAGCAAGCCCTGTCCCTCCAAGAAGTCGAGCACCGTGTAGCGGGAGCGCAGGCGGTTCGCGAAGCGGAGCGCGGCGCGCAACAAGGTGTCGTCGACGTCGAGGAAGCCGGGCGCGGGGGGGATCCCGGCGGTGACGAGCGCCTGCTCGACGAGCGGATAGACGGTCATCGCCTCGGTGAGGTGCACCTCGATCTTGTGCCACGCGGCTTCCGTCGACGGCCACGCCGCGGCGTGCTCCGATTGGAAGCGACGCTTTTCGTCGATGACGACACGGACTTCCTCGTCGTGGCCGGCGAACCACATCAGCCCTTCATCATCCTCGCGCGGTTCGGCGGGCTCGTCGAGGTGCCCGACGACGCCACCGAACGCGAACCGCTGCATCGCCATCGCGAAGTGGGAGGCGTAGCCGACTTGCAGGCCGTGGGGAGCGTGCGGCCGGCGACCCTGCGCCGCGAGGAGATCGAAGAAGTGCGAGAGGTGGTGTTCAGCGCCGCTTGCCGGGCGCGAACTGCCGACGATCGCCATCGCGACACCCGAGTCGAGGAGGCCGCGCAACAAAGCAGCGATCGAATCCGTCGAACGCGCGAGGATCGCCTCGACATTCGTCGCCGCTTCGACCAAGGCATCGGTGACGCGCGCCTCGACATCGGGAAAGAACGGTTCGTCCCACAGGGCGTTCGATGCGAGCCAGTCGACGCGTGATGTCGCCTTGCCGAGCAGGTCGCCGAGCCCCGATCTCGTCATCTCGAGTGGCGCCGCGGCGAGCGTCGACGGCTCGGCGAAGATCGCGGCGGGCGCAACCGCGGGGAAGGTCTTTTTCATGCCGCCGAACTCCATCGCCGCGACGCCCGAGGCGTAGCCGTCCTGGGACGCGGCTGTCGGCACACTGACGAACTCGCGGTCCGCGCGGCTGGCGACGAATCGGGTGAGGTCGGTGAGCACTCCGGAGCCGACGGCGACGAGCGAATCAGACCCGGCGTCGGCCAGCGCGTCCGACAATCGCGAGACGTTCTCCTCGTTGGCGAGCAGCCCGCTGCGCTCGGGGAAACAGAAGGCCGCGGCCTTGTTCGCTTGGGTTGCGAGCTGTGCGACGACGCGCGACCCGGCGACGTCAGCGGTGTTGGCGTCCATCACGACCAAGGACCGCGACCACTCGCGCCGCGTCGCGTACGCGCCGAGCGCCTCGAGCGCCCCCTCGCCGATGACAATCTCGCGTGTCGGCAGTGTGTCGGTCACGGCGCGGTCGGGACCATGGATCGCACGGTAACCGGCACGGACGCGCCACCTTGCGTGCAATGACGGGAAGGTCCAGGTCAACGCCCTGGTCTCGACCTACGCTTTTTTGAATGCCGTGTCCCCATCGGTCACGCGTCGTCGAGGCGGAGACACGATGACGTCTGCTTCGGCGCGTACCGATCGACGCCCGCGGCTCACCGGCATCTTCTTCCCGACGCTGCGTGGCTATCGCGCCAGCGCGCTCGGCCCGGACCTCCTCGCCGGTCTGTTGCTCGCAGCGATCGCCGTCCCGGAACAGATCGCGACGGCGCGTCTCGCAGGGATGCCGACCACCGCTGGTTTGGCGGCCTTCATCTTCGGATCGCTCGCGATCGCGATCTTCGGGCGCACGGGGACGTTGTCGGTCGGTGGCGACTCGACGATCGCGCCGGTGATCGCGGCGAGCGTGACGTCGGTCGTCGCGGCCGGATCCGCGACGTATCGCGCCGACGCCTCGTTGCTCGCCTTGCTGGTCGGGCTCATCGTCGCTGTCGTCGGCATCGCCCGTATGGCGTGGCTCGCCGACATCTTGTCGCGCCCCGTTGTGACGGGATTCCTCGCCGGCGTGGGGATCGCGATCATCTTCAAGCAGCTTCCGTCGCTGTTCGGCATCACCCTCACCGGACATCCGGACCAGCTCGCGACGGCGTACGACACGCTGAGATCGCTCGGTCATGCAAACGGCTGGGCGCTCGGCATCTCAGCGGTTGTGCTCGTCGGTGTCGGGATGGCGGAGCGGTGGAACAAGCGGTTCCCCGGCGCGCTGTTGGCGCTCATCGGGACGACGGCTTTCGTCGCGATCTTCGGACTGAGGGCGCACGGGCTCTCGGTGCTCGGCACGGTGCCGAGCGCGCTGCCGCACTTTGCCGCGCCGGCGTCGAGCTTCTCGGCCCTGAAGCAACTCGTCTTGCCGGCCGTCGCGATCTCGCTCGTCGTGTTGGCGCAGTCCGCCGCGACGGTGCGAGGAATCGGCACGTCGGCCGTGAGCGGCAGCACGTTCTCTGACGACCTCGTTGGCATCGGCGCCGGTTCGCTCCTCACCGGGTTCGCTGGATCGTTCGCCGTCGACGCGAGCCCACCCCGCACCGCGATCGTGACCGACGCCGGCGGCAAGACCCAGATGTCGGGCCTTTCGGCGGCCGCGATCGTCCTCGTCGTCGCGGCGGTCGCCGCCGGCCTGCTCACCGACGTGCCCTACGCAACGCTCGGTGCGATCTTGACCTTCATCGGTGCGCGCCTCGTGAAACCCCGCGATTTGCGCTCGATCTTCCGCTTCGACCGCATCGAGTTCGGTCTTGCATTCATCACGCTCTGTGTCGTCGCACTGGTGAACGTCGAATTCGGCATGGGTCTCGCCGTCGTTCTCGCGATCGCCGACCGCACGAGGCGTACGGCAATACCGCGGGGGGGCGAACTCGGGAAGTTGCCCGGGACGTCGAGCTGGGTGCTGAGCGACCCGCAACTGCATCTCGAGACCGTCCCGGGACTGCTCGTCTACTTCCTCGCCGCGCCGATCTGGTTTGCCAACGCCGACAGCGTCGCGGCTCGCATCCTGTCGCTCGCCGGTCCGGGGACCGGCGTCCGGTCGTTCGTCCTCGACGGCGCCGGCATCTCCGACGTCGACTACACGGGGAGCCGCGCCCTTTTGATCGTTGCGCACCAACTGTCTTCCGCGGGTGTCACGCTGGCCTTTGCCCGCCTCGCGCCGAATGTCGAGGCGGAACTGGAAAAGGCGGGCATCCTTGCGCTCGCCGGTGCCCGCGAATACCCGAGCGTCCAGGAAGCGGTGACCGCCGTCATTCCGACCGGATCCGGGGCCCCGATCGGGCAGACTGAGGCGAAATGATCAACGTCTTTCTGCTGGACGATCACGAGGTCGTGCGCGCCGGGCTGCGCGACCTGCTCGGTGCCGATGACGAGATCACCGTCGTCGGTGAGGCGTCGACCGCTGAAGAGGCGCTGGCGCGGATCCCGGCAGTGAATCCGGACGTCGCGGTCTTGGATGTTCGCCTGCGCGACAGCGAGGCAGACGGAATCTCGGTCTGTCGCGACATCCGTTCGGCGCACCCCGAAATCGCCTGCCTGATGCTCACGTCCTACGCCGACGACGAGGCGTTGTTCGCCGCCGTGATGGCCGGAGCCGCCGGCTACCTGTTGAAGGAGATCCGCGGACGCCAGATCGTCGACAGTGTGAAGCGCGCCGCGCGCGGCGAATCGTTGCTCGATCCGACGCTCGCCCAGCAGTTCATCGACCGCCTCCGTGCCGGCGGACCCGAAGACGCGCTCTTGGCCCGCCTGACCGAACGCGAGCGCAGGGTGCTCGACTTGGTTGCCGAGGGAAAGACGAACCGGGAGATCGGCGCCGAGCTGTATCTGGCAGAAAAGACCGTGAAGAACTACGTCTCGAACATCTTGTCGAAGCTCGGCATGCAGCGGCGGACCGAGGCGGCGGTGTTCGCGACGCGTCTCAGCGAGCGCGAGCGCCGCGGCCGCTGAGCGCAGCGCTTCAGCTCTTCCTCGTCTGCGCTGACCGCTCGAACTCGCGCCAGCGCCCGCGGATCTCTTTCAAGTCCTGCCGCAGTCCGTCGAGGCTGCCCTCGGCGGTGAGGCGTTCGACGACGACGAGCTGGCCGGCGGCGTAGGCGCACGAGGGGTGCTCGATCGCTGCGTGGCGCGCGAACGCGGCGGTGCTGAGCGCGTCGCGGTGCTCGCCGAGTCGGTCCTGGACGCGTTGCGCGGAGCGCGCGAGGCGCGAGGCGGAAGCGCCGATCACCTCGGCGGAGATCTCTGACGCGTAGCGGAGCTCTTTCGCGCGGATGCGCAGCACGTGTAGGTGCGTCTCGGTCGGTGAACGCCGGGCGGTCTTCGCCGCCCGCCGCAAAGCTCGGAAGGGCCGCAGCATGATGCGCCGGCACGCCGATGCGGCCTCTTCGGACCCGCCGGGGCCGAGCCGCACCTGGCGGTTGGCGAGGGCGTCGATCTGGCGTAGGACCGACTGATAGCGGGGGAGTTCGTGCGCCTCGGCGAGCTTTCCGAGCGCGGCGGCTCGCCCTTGGTCGACCATCGCGAGCAGCTCCTTGTAGCCGACGAGGTCTTCGCCCTCATCGGCGCGTTTTTTGATCCGCCCCGCCATCACGTCGAAGTTGCGGACGTCACCGAGCAGCCCGCCGAACCAACCGAGCTCGGCGCGGACCGCGCTCGCCCAGATCGGGTCAACGACGGTTCGGAAGGTGCGCAGGTGCGAACGGATCCGCCGCAAACAGACGCGGGCTTGGTGGAGGTCCTCTTCCTCGCGGCCCTTCTCGCGTACGACGTAGGCGCGCGCCGCGGTGGCGAGGGCGTCGGTGAGCAGGTCCGAGACGGTGCGAACCACTGCGGATTCGTCCGCTTCCTGCCAGGTTTCGACCAACCGGAGAGGCTCCACGCGCTTCCATCCGCCGAGAGGTTCGGATTTCTCACGATCGTACGCGCCGAAAAGCCGACGTGACTCGGGCGAAAGGATCCGGGCGGCGCGTCCCTCACATTCTCCTCACAGGCACCTTGCGGGCTCCACACACCGACGGGCGAGGATGACGTCAGAAACACAGAGCCGGGTCAGATCCTGGGCGTCTGACTTGGGGCCGGGAGCGAACCTCGGACGGCTTGCGCCTCCGGCCCCGCCCGGCTCCGTGGGGAGGCGATGGGCATCGCCCATCGGCGCTTTCAGATCGCGGTAGGGCCGAGTCCCGGTGGCGGCGGGCCCCGGCCCTACCGTCGTGCGCGAACGGCCACATCAACCGGTAAATCCGCGATGATTCGTCGTGCGCGTCGCAGCGTTTGTCGTCGGGATCTTCCTCATCGTCTCCACCTGGGGTGGGGTGATCGCCGTCTTCGTCATCCCCCGCGGACGTTCGCTCTTCCAGCGCTTCCCTTCGAGGCTGATCTTCGGCGTCTACCGGCTGTTCGTCTGGGCAAGCCACCTGTTCAGAAACTTCCGCGACAAAGACGGCCTGCTCGCCGCGGCGGGAGCGATCGCGCTCGTCGTGCAGCTGCTCTCGTTCCTCACGCTTTTCGCGTTCGGCTACGCGCTGGCGTTGATCCCGTGGGCGCACAGCTTTCCGCTCGCCATCCGAGAGTCGGCGGCCGCGCTGTTCATCGTCGGGATCGCCGACTTCACCCACCACACGAACGAGTACCTGATCGTCTTCGCGGCGATCAGCGGCGCCGTGTCGATCGCGATCCAGATCGGCTATCTGCCGGTCATCTACCAGAGTTTTTCGCGGCGCGAATCACTCGTGACGATGATGGAGGCCCGCGCCGGGGTCCCGGCGTGGGGGCCGGAGGTCCTCATCCGCCACGAGCTCGTGGCGACGATCGACGCGCTGGCCGACTTCTACAAGCAATGGGAGTTGTGGTCGGCCGACGTGGCCGAAAGCCACAGCACGTATCCGGTGCTGAACCTGTTCCGCTCTCCGCGACCGGGGTTTTCCTGGCTGCTTTCTTTGCTCGCCGTGATGGACGCCTGCGCGTTGCACCTCTCGCTCGCGCCGTCGCAGGCTCCGAGCGAGGCGAGGCTCTGCATGCGCATGGGATTCACGGCGCTGCGCCGCATCGCGAAGACGCTCGGGTGGCCCTACGACATCGACCCGAAGCCCGATGATCCGATCGACCTCAGCTTCGACGACTTCGCCCAGGCCGTCGAGCAGCTGCGTGACGTCGGCTTCCCGATCGAGCGCGAGGCCGATGCGGCGTGGCCGCACTTCCACGGCTGGCGCGTGAACTACGAGGCGCTCGCCTACCGCTTCGCCGACTACCTCGTCACCCCGCACGCGCCGTGGTCGGGACCGCGTCGGCACCTGCCCGCCGGCCTCGCCCCGCCGGACCGCCCGCCGCATCGCGAGCCGACGGGCGAAGCCCGCTCGGACTCCCGCTTTCGTCCGCGTCCGGGGGGATCGCCTACGACCTGAGTCGCGTCCGGGAGAGGCGCTCGCGCCGCAGCGCCTCCTCCTCTTCGTCGTCGAGCGGATCGAGGGCCGAAGCCACCGCCAGCGACAACAACAGGTCGGCGAACGCGGGGTTCCGCGCCAGCACCGGGCCGTGCAGATAGGTCGCGAACACCCGTCCCTGCACCGCCCCGTCGACGCCGCCGAAACCGTTGCCGACGCCGGAGCGCACCCGCCCGAGCGGGCGCGCCCCGGACCCGAGTCGGGTGCGCGCCTGGTGGTTCTCGAAACCGGTGAGACGCCCCGGCTCGAGCGGCCAGGACGCGTCCACCCCGACGTCGACGACGACCTCGCCGACCGCGCGGCGCTCATCAGTGTGGACCGTCTCGGCGTCGATCAGACCGACACCGGTCGCGACCCCCTTTGTGCCCGGAAAGGTGGTGCCGACGACCTGGAAGCCGGCGCAAACCGCGAGCACGACGGCGCCGTGATCGACGGCGCGCCGCAGCGGGCCGGAACAGAGGACCTCTGCCGAGTGGACCTGCGGTCCGTCCTCGCCGCCGCCGAGCAGGTAGAGATCGCCACTCGAAGGGAGCGGCTCGTCCGATCGGGCGAGGACGAGCTCGGCCGGGTGGCCGCGCCAGCGCGCCCTGTTCATCAGCACCCGCCCGTTGCCGGCGTCGCCGTAGGTGCCGAGCAGATCCGGATGGACGACGACGACCGAGAGCGCCGATTCCCGATCACGCCGCGGCGGCACCGCCGGTGGCTCGCGCACCGGGGCGAGCGGGGTGCCCCTAACGCGCTGCTTGGCGCGGAGACCGCGTCGAAGGGTTTGGAAGGCGGTGTAGTTGCCGACGTAGTCGAGGGCACCCTCGCCACAGACCGCCAACGCTTCGACCTGGTTGGCGACGCTCGCGTGCGCGAGTTCGGCGTGACGGAGTCGCACTGCGAGGTCGCGATGGCGTTCGCCGGTCGCGACGACAAAGCGCGGATGCAGCCGCTCGAACTCGACGTCCCAGAGCCACGACGGATCGTGGCCGTCCGCCGCGCGGGCGTTGATGCCGACGACGAGCGGCTCGTCGCCCGATTCCAACAATGCGATCAGCTCCGCCCAACCGGCGGGGTTCTTTGCCAGCAGCAACCGCACCGCTGCTCCGTTGTGGCGGACGGTCGCGTAGCGACCGGCGACGGTCTCGACGCTCTTTGCCGCAGCCAGCGCGTCGGATACGTCGATTCCGAGCGCGCGAGCCGCGATCGCCGCCAGCGCGGCGTTCGCGCGGTTGAAACGGCCAGGCAACGAAAGGGCAATCTCGTAGGACGTCCCGTCGGCGAGAACGAGCTTCTCACCGTCGATGATCGCGGTCGGCGTCGGGCGCTCAAAGCCGCAGCCGCAACGCCATCCTGTCTCCGTCCCGCCCGCGTCATCCGCAGCGAAGCGCAGACGCGAATCGCAGATCGGACAGTGGTACGCGTCGTCGTGCCAGACGCCACCGGCTCCCACCCACTCGACGCGGCGCGCGTCGCGCGCGGAGAAGACGACGAGAGGGTCGTCGGCGTTGGCGACGACGGTCGCATCCGTCGCGCTGAGCGCGTCGTGCCAACGCTGGGCGACCATCCGCACTTCGCTCATCCGATCGAGCTGATCGCGCGACACGTTGAGGACGACGATGACCGCCGGATGCAGTGCGCTCGCCGCGACGCCGAGGTAGCGCTCGTCGACTTCGAGCACCGCCGGTACTCCCGGCGGGGCGTCGACGAGCGCGCCGGCGAGACCGGCGGGGAGGTTCGCCCCGGCGGAATTCGTGGCGACGCCGTCGTTTCCGAGCGCCTCCGCGATCAGCCGCGTCGTCGTCGTCTTGCCGTTCGTGCCGGTGACAAGGACGACGGTGCGTCCACCAGCGAGGCGTGCGAGCAGGTCGGGGGCGAGGAGCAGTCCGATGCGCCCGCCGATCGTCGACCCCGATCCGATCCTCGTCGCACGCGACGCCCGTGAGGCGACGCGCACGGCGGCCGAGGCGGCCATCGCCCGAAAGCCCGGTTTCGTCGCCGCCACCTCGCCCACCTGCTCGACGCTACCGAGGTGGTTTGGACCAGCAGATGACGCGGACGACGGGGCGCGCATCGCGTCGTCGGTTCCTAACATGCTCGCTCGGTGGCGCGAAATGGATGACCGGTCGGTGCGGGAAGTCGGCATAGCCGACGCCACCGGTCTGTTGCGCGAAGGCGCGCTGCTGCTCGACGTCCGCGAACCGGAGGAGATCGCTGCGGGCCGGGCGGATCAGGCGGTGACCATCCCCCTTGGCGATCTCGCGCTGCGTCTCAATGAACTGCCGACGGACTCGACGATCGTCGTCGTCTGTCGCAGCGGCAACAGGTCGAGCATCGCCGCGCGGACCCTGAAGACGGAGGGCTACGACGCCATCAATCTCGCCGGCGGGATGCTCGCGTGGCAGGACGCAGGGCTGCCGATCGTCGCTGACTCGGGCGGACCCGGGTTCGTTTTGTAGCTGCCACGTAAAGGGAACGCGGCAGGTCAGAGCCCATTCTGAACGCTCACAACCGGCGGCGCTCCACGCGCGGCACGTCTTGTCATCTCGGGCGGCGTAGGCGTACTCGTCTGCGCCAGGCACTCCGGAGACGAGGGATCAGGTCGTCGGGGTAATCTCCCGCTGTGCTGGCTCCGGAGGGGGCGGTGTCCGCGCGGCCCGGCGCAGACGCGGATCGCAGCGAACACCGAGTGCTCGTGGTGGACGACGAAACGCGCCTACGCGAGGTCCTCGTACGCATTCTCCGTCGCGAGTCGATCGAAGCGCACGCCACGGGGGATGCTCAGCGAGCCCTCTCGTTGGTTCGCACGGGCAACTACGAGCTCGTGATCCTCGACTTGTTGATGCCCGACGTCGACGGGTTCGACGTCCTTTCGGAGATCATGACCCGCAATCCCGAACAGGCCGTACTCGTCTTGTCGTGCCTTAGTGACCCGGACTCGAAAATGGCCGCCCTCGGCCTCGGAGCCGACGACTACCTTGCCAAGCCGTTTCACGTCGGCGAACTCGTCGCTCGGGTGCGTGCGCGGCTGCGGGCCACGGCGCGCCGCAGCCCGGCGGTACTGAGGCACGGGCGGATGACGCTCGACCTCGTTCACCAGCAAGCCGACTCTGGATCCGGGCCAGTGCGACTCACGAGGAGAGAGTGTCAGCTGCTCTGGGAGCTCATGCGCCAACCGGGAATCGTGCTCTCCCGAGAGGAGCTGCTCGCTCGCGTCTGGGGGTCCGATCCCGACTACGCACAGAACGTGCTTGACGTCTACGTCCGTCGACTGCGTCAGCGCCTCGGTCGTGATGCGGTCATGACGGTGCGCGGCGAGGGTTACCGTGTCTGACTTTTCCCGGCTGATGCGGAAGTTTTGGTCGTCGCGTTGGCCAGAAGGCATCTGGACGCTCTTCGCATTGGGCAACTTGACGTGGATGGTTCTGTTGCCGTCGTGGTCGATGCTGCCCTACCACTTGACGTGGATGAGTCTTCTGCTCCTCTACGGCCTGGGGATTCGCTCGTGGAGCAGGGTCCTGATGTGGTGCCTGGTCACCCCCGTGATGGTTGCGATCGGGCTCGTATTCGGGGACCCAGCCATCCGGGGACGGGCACCATACGAAGAGCTCATCGAGCTGCCGGTCATGGTCGTGCTGCTCCTCGCCATGACCCGGTTGACGAGCCACCGCAAGGCGGCAATGGACAAGTTGGGTGCGGTTTCACAGCGCAACGCGGCACTTCTCGAACGGCAACGCGAGTTCGTGCAGAACGCGTCGCACGAACTGCGTACACCGATCACCGTCGCGCTCGCCCATGCCGAGCTCGCGCTGCAAGTGGCGAGCGCCGAGCTTGCTTCCGACGTGTCGATCGTCGTCGACGAGCTCGGCCGTATGCGGCACTTGGTCAACAAAATGCTGGCGCTCGCAACCGTTCAGAGTTCCAACGTCGACCAGCAGGCTTCCATTTCACTCGCGCAATTTGTCGACAAGACGATGCAGCGCTGGAAGGCGATCCCGCGCCAGTGGGGGACGTCTGTCGCCGACGACCTCGAAGTCGTTGCCGACGAGCACCGAATGTCGGTTGCGGTCGATGCACTCCTCGAAAACGCGGTGAGATTCACGGGCGAGGACGACCGCATCGAACTATCGGTCCGCAGGTCTGAAGGTGACGCCGTGCTGACGGTCGCCGACTCCGGACCGGGAATCCCCTCCGACCAGTACGACTTGGTGTTCGAGCGATTCCGCCGGGGGAACACCGATGCTCCCGCTGGCGTTCAGCCTCAGGTCACCGAGAATTTCGGGCTCGGCTTGTCGATCGTCCAGGCGGTCGCCGAGGCATATGGCGGCCGGGCGACGGCGGCGCCGTCTCAATCATTGGGTGGCGCTGCGGTGAGCATTTGGTTGCCGTTGCGCGATCACGGTGTCTCGCGCCAGATCGAGCAGCCGGTCGCGCTCAGGACTTCCGAGTCGTTGCGCCCGGCTCCCGCTTGAGCAACCTCGCACGACAAGGAACTGCCCCGCTTCCAAGCACCCGGCGTGGCCGAAGGCTCGGCAATACGGGCGAGTCAGGATTCTGAAGGGATCGTCAGAAAAACAGCCCTGACAATCCATTCAGAATTCGTGCTAGTCGACATCGCCTGTTGTACAACTCTCACGTCGGGCAGAGCCTCGTCGAGGCTGTTTGACGCGCGGAAAGACATTCGGGAGAGACGCGGATAAGGGGGGCGGGGTGTCCCGTTGGGCGAGGCTCGGCGTCGCGCTGACGCTCCTTGCCGCCGTTGTCGGCGTCGCCATTTTCGTGGTGATGGACGTCTTCGCCGCCTCGCCGCAGTATGTGAACTACGCCGCCGACCACGTCGCCGGGCAACCGATCAAGATGACCATCGAGTCGGACCCGACGACGGGCTTTGGAAACTTGGCGCCCTCAGTCACATACATGTTCAAGAAACCAACCGGGTCGGTCGACTCGGCGGCATCGTGGGACCACTCGACGCTGTTCATCGTTCCCGCTCACACGCGCGTCGAGGTGACGGCGTACGAGTTCGACACCGGCGACGCGCTTCGCAACCAGATCTGGGGCAGGATCACGGGCACGGTCGGCGGGACCGTCAAGGTCTACGTCGGTGGCTGTGACGGCTACTGCGGCTCGGAGAAGGTGCCCTATCAGACGATCTCGCTCATCGACTCGAACGTCTATCCCTACATCGGCCACACGTTCTCATTCCCCTCGCTGGGGCTGAACGTCCCGCTGAAGGGCCTCTCGCCGGTCACCCCAATCAGTGGGAAGGACTCCATCTGTGCGGCCGCACCCTGTTTGCCTGACCAGCATCCGCACACGATGACGACCTTCACTTTCGTGACGCCTGGACCGGGCACGTACCGCTGGCAGTGCTTCATCCCTTGCGGTTACTCCTACTTCGACGGTCAGGGCGGGCCGATGGCGACGATCGGCTACATGACGGGTTTCATGCGCGTCGCATGAGCTCGATCACACGGGAAGGTGGCGCGACCGGCGGTCCCGCCGGGCGAGGAGAGCAGCACTGGCGAAAGCTCATCGTCGTTTGGTTGGTGCTTTCGGCGGTGGCCGACCCGCTCTTCTGGTTCTTCGTCGGCCCGTACATCCCGCCCGGCAAGGGCTCGCTGACGAGCGCGGCGAACGGGGCGACCTTCGACGCGACGGTGCTTGGCGTCACGGCGATTCCGGTGGCGCTCGCCGTGCTCATCTACTTCGTGTACGCAATCATCGTTTGGCACGAGCCGAAGGGCGCGCCGCTGAGCGACGGGCCGCCACTGCGCGAGCACCGGTCGATCCAGTGGGGCTGGCTCGGCATCACCTCCGTCATCGTCCTTTGGGTGTTCGCTTTTGGCACCTACGAGCTCGTCCAACCAGGGGGCGCCGGCGGAGGCGAAGGACCGAGCCCCATCTGGACACCGACGTCAAACACCGTGCTGCCCGTTCAGGTGATCGGCCAGCAGTGGTACTGGACCTTCCGCTACCCGACCTTCGGGGGATTCGAGTCGTCCGAGCTCGTCGTCCCGGACAACACATCGGTCGCCTTCCACGTCACCTCGCTCGACGTCATCCACGATTTTTGGGCGTACCAGATCGGCGTGAAAGCGGATGCCAACCCAGGCGTCGACAACATCGCCTACGCGACGACCACCAAGACCGGGAGCTTCAACGTGCGCTGCGCCGAGCTCTGTGGGATCTGGCACGGCGCGATGTACACGACAGGCAAGGTGGTGTCGAAGTCGGCCTTTGAGGCGTGGGCGAAGGCGACGGAGACGAAGCTCGCAGCGCTGACGGCAACGCTGCCGAGGTTCTCGTACGTCTACGTCCCTTCTGCAAACCCCGTCGCTGCTTTCGCCGAAAATGGCAGCCGCTATCCGGTTATCGCACCGACGCTGTCGCCGACGAGCGACTCGCCGAAGTCTGGCGGCAAGGACTCCTTCTCGAAGGAAGAGATCGCGCCCTACCAGGGGGAGGGCCGCACGTGATCCGTGACGACGTGGGCCGACTTGAGAGGAAGGGCGAGGAGCGATGACCGTCGAGGCGCCGGCGCGGGCGCTGCCTGGAGAAGCCGAACCGCCCGAACCGCCGTCGCGGACACAGCGCCGCAGACCGGCCTGGATGAGCCAGCACGTCGGGACGGCGCTCGTCCTCATGGTGGGCGGTTACGCGCTCGGTCACTGGGCCGGCAACTACATCACCAGTAGCTACACGGCGCCCTATTTCATCTTCCAGAACGACGCCGCGGCCTTCCTCGGGCTGATCTTCGGCATCCTTGGCTGGCTGGGGGGCATCGGCGCCCTGAACTACCCCGCCGCCAAGCTCATCGGCCGCGAGCCGATGCAGAAAGAGGTCACGCAAGGCTGGGTCCGCTACTTCAAGTTCACCGTCGACCACAAGGTCGTTGGGCTCCAATACCTCGTCGGCGTGCTGCTCTTCCTTTTCACCGGCGGCTTGCTGGCGATGGGGATCCGCACCGAGCTGCTCTCGTTCTCCGGCTCGGCGGGATCGACGCCCATCTTGCAACCGGAGATGTACCTGGAGATCGTGAGCGCCCACGGCTCGATCATGATGATGATGGCGAGCTCGCTCGTCGTCGGTCCGCTCGGCAACTACCTCGTCCCGCTCATGATCGGCTCGCGCCGCATGGCGTTCCCCCGCATCGAGGCCGCCTCATTCTGGGCGTTCATGACCGGGCTGATTTGCATCCTCGCCTCGTTCGGATTCGGCGGCTTCGACACGGGCTGGACCGGCTACGCGCCGCTACAGACACAGGACAAGGCGGGAATCGACTGCTACCTCACCGGCTTCGCGATCATCGGGATCGGCATGATCCTCGCCGCCTTCAACATCGGGGTGACGATCATCCACAACCGGGCGCCGGGACTCACCTGGGGCAAGCTGCCGATCTTTTGCTGGTCGATGCTCGCGACCGCGGTCCTGATGACGCTTGCGACTCCGGTGCTGTTCGTCGCGTGCCTCTTCGGCGGTCTGGACCGGGCGGCAGAAACCGCGTTCTTTGTCAACGAACACGGAGGCAGCTCGTTCCTCTGGGAGAACCTGTTCTGGTTCTTCGGCCATCCCGAGGTGTACATCATGGCGTTGCCGGGATTCGGCATCGTCATGGAAATCCTGGCAGTGTTCTGCCGAAAGCCGATCTTCGCGTACCGGTTCGCGACAGCGGGGATGTTCGGCGTGTCGCTGCTGTCGTTCTTCGTCTGGCAGCATCACCTCTTCCAGAGCGGTATCAACCCCGACATGCGTCCGCTCTTCATGCTCACCACGGAATTGATCTCGATTCCGACGGGGATCATCTTCCTCATCGGGATGGGGACGTTGTGGAGAGCGAAGATCCGCTTCGAGGTGCCGATGCTGTTCGCGCTGGCCTTCTTCTTCAACTTCCTCATCGGAGGAATGACCGGTGTCTTCTTGTCGGACGTCCCGATCGATGTGACGGTGCACGGCAGCTTCTTCGTGCTCGCCCACTTCCACTACACGATCATGGGCGGCCTTGTCTTCGCCTTCTTCGGCGGGCTCTACTACTGGATTCCGAAGATGACCGGTCACAAGCTCAACGACCGGCTCGCGAGGATCCACTTTTGGATGATGTTCGTCTTTTTCAACTTGACCTTCTTTCCGCTGTTCATCGTCGGATTCCTCGACCAGCCGCGTCGGGTGTTCGAGTACGCCCGCAACCTCGGCACGCTGAATGACATCGCGAGCATCTCCGCCTACCTGCTCGCGAGTTCGTTCCTCGTTTTCGTGGCGAACTTCGTCTGGTCGATCTTCATCGACCCGGTGAAGGCGCCCGAGAATCCCTGGCACGCAAACGGCCTCGAGTGGCAGGTGAGCTCGCCGCCGCCGCCGGGGAACTTCGCGCAGATCCCGGTCATCTTGAACGACCCGTATCACTACGGCGAAGGCCACCCCGTGCCGGTCGCCGACCTCGGGCTTGCGCCGGCCGGCGCAACAAGTGGGAGCGGAGTCGGGGTGGGGTCGGGCCCCTCAGAGCACGAGCTATGGCTCGACGGCGGCGGAGGTTCGACCGGTGGCTGACATGGCACCTTCCCCGAGCGGCGCCGTCGGGGCGCAGCTGATGAGCGCGCCCGAAGAGCTCGCTTTCGATCTGCGCGCGCAAGAGGGTGCGATCTGGACCGGAAGCAGGCTCCTCATCGGCATCGTGACGTTCGGCTTCGCCGCCCTCGGTTTCGCCTACTTCTACCTGCGCTCGTCGAACAACGAGCACCTTTGGCGCCCGGGCGGGATCACGGCGCCGACAGCGACCGGCGCGACGATCTTCGCGTTCGCCGTCGCCGCGAGCGTGCTGAATTTCTATGGCACACGCTGGATGCGCATGGGGAGGGTCGCCGACTGGGAGGTCAGCGGCTGGATCGCGCTCTTGGGCCTCCTGCTTTGTGTTGCGCTCCAGATCTGGGAGTTGACACAGCTGCCGTTCTTCCCAGGCTCGAGCGGGTACGCGTCATGCTTTGTCGGCTGGGCGGTGATGAACGCCGGGCTCCTCCTCGGCTCGGCGTACTGGCTGGAAACCGTGCTTGCCCGATCGCTGCGTCTCCGTCGGGCGGTCGCTGCGGACGGGGGGGTGGCGCGCTCGACGCGACCGGTGGCGGTCTTGTTCCGGGCGAATATCGAGAGCTGCGCAGCGTTCCTGCTGTTCGTTGTGCTCGTCGAGGTCCTCTTCTGGCTCTTCTTCTATGTTGTGTGATCGTATGCAGAGCTGCGGTTCCGACGATCTGAGGCTCAAGGTGGCGAGGTGATCGCGGCATTGGCGTTCAGCTGGGTCGGGCCCCAGGCACTCACCGTCGCCGTCCTGCTCGGCACGTTGGTGGTTGTCTTGGCGTTTGGTTACTTTCAGCGTTATCGGTCGTAGCGCACCCCTCGGTTACGAGAGCACCGCGCAAGGGTGGACCCGGCGATGAGTCGCCGCGGATTACGGCCGACTGGCGTCAGGCTCTTCCTCGGCGTGACGGGACACGCGCGACGGTCTTGGATCGTTGAACAGAGCAAAGGCGATCCGCTGGGCATCTCGGCGATCGCCGAACGCGCCCTTCGGCGTCGGCGAACGGAATGACGACGAGCGGAGCCCACACGGGCCAAGGGGCTCTCAGTCCAGAACAGCGGCAGGCGGCGTTCGCAAGCGTGAATACGAGACGGCGCCTGACGGCGCGGCACCTGTGGTTCGCCGTGCTCGTCATCGGGACGCTCTGTCTGCTCGGTGCGCTCGCCGGCGTCTTCCTCCCCGATGGCGGTGGACCTGCTCCCAAAAGCCGGACGACGGACACTGCGCCGAAAGGTGTCGGGCACTCAGCATCAGGGATTGCCGCGTTCATGGGGCTCTCTCGGCTCGGCGACCGGCCGGCACCGAGCATCCGTCTTGTCGACCAGGACCGGGTTGCGGTTTCGCTCGCGGCGATGCGCGGCAAGGTCGTGGTGCTCACGTTTCTCGACGACCGCTGCAGCGCCCTCTGTCCCGTGGTCGAAGAGGAGCTTCGCGGCGCCGCCGCCGACCTCGGAAGGGATGCGAGGAAAGTCGACTTCGTCGGGGTCAACGTTGACGCCGCGCTCCGCAGTCCAGCGGACGTGCTCGCCTACTCGTCCGCCTACGGCCTCTTTTCGATCCCGTCTTGGTTCTTCCTCACCGGAAGCTCAGCAGAGCTCTCGGCCACCTGGCGGAAGTACGACATCACGGTCGAAGAAGGATCGCGGGGCACCGTCGCCTACACCGCCGCGATCTACTTCGTCACCCCGGCCGGTGACGAGGCCTACGAGGTCACTCCGTATGCGAACGAGCTCGCCAACGGCACGGGGGCCTTGTCCGAATCGGGCATCAGGCGATGGGCGCAAGGGATCGCCGAGTATGCAGCGAAACTGATTTCCGTCGGGCATGCGAAATGAATTCCATCACCGATCCGGATACCACGGCGCCAGACGATGATTCCGCCCCCCGACCCCCACGGACGTGGTGGAAAAGGCGGTCGGTACTCGTCTCGGCCGGAGTCGTCATCGTGGCCGCCATCACCGTTGTCCTCGACCTGCCGCTGAGCTCGTCCCGATCAAGCAATGTAGCTAGCGCGCGCAGCGTCATCGCCGAAGTGGCAAGCGATGTCGCACCTTGCAGCTACTCGGTGAACGAATCGCTTCGCCTCTATGCAGATATCAAATCCCCGACCCTGAGCAGCGCCGATCGATCCGAAGTGCCGAGCCTCGTTCGCCAGGATTACGAGGCGTGCTCGTTGGTTGATGCGAACATCGAGGACCTGGCGGGCATGGACGAGCCCAACTCGACGCTCGGGAGGGATCTCAATCAGCTCGTGACGCAGTCGCTGAGCTGGTGCGAGACCGACGCGATGAGGATGATCGGCGACGTCAGTCTGCTCATCCAGCACCCGCGCAACGTCGCGGAGATCGCTGAACTCGCTAAGAGCGAGCACGAACTTGTCAGCGAGGGCACCGTCGTCGAAAAGAGCATTACGGCGCTCGACAAGCTCCTAGGTATGCGCTCCCTGCCGCATCTCGATCTGGCGAGGCCGTGATCGGGCTCGCCAGGACAACGCGTTGGCCGCGAATGTGACGGAGGCTTCCCGGATCGGCGCTCGCTCACGCTGCCGACTGAGATCATCGAATAGGGTCGGCGCGTTCGCCTGCAGTCTCCGGAGGTGCGGTGGGAAACGACGACGCGTTCGAGTCCTTGCCCCTTGACGTGCTGCGATCCGCCGCGCTGACGCGGGCGAATCAACTCGGATGCGATCGCGCTGAGCTGCGCGTCGAGCAGCTCCGGACCCAGATCGTCGCGATGCGAGACGCGCGCGTCGAGGGGACGGTCGATGACCGCTCCGTCGGCATGGGTTTGCGGGTGATCAAGGACGGATCGATCGGTTTCGCCGCCACGGTCGCGATCAGCTCCGCAGACGCAGCGGGACTCGCCGACGCGGCCGTCGAAGCGGCGCGCGTCACCGCCCTGGCGGGAGGAGAGCGCGTCGAACTAGCTGATGAGCCCTCTCACGGTTCGTCGACGTGGGTGGCGCCGCACAAGATCGACCCGACGGCGGTCCCGCTCGCCGACAGAGTCGCGCGCCTCGAGTCCTGGAGCGCCGACCTGCTTTCCGCGGACGGGGTCGATCATGTCACGGCGACCCTGATGGCAGTCACCGAGGACAAGTACTACGCCGACACAGAGAACACCGTCTCGACCCAGAGGCGCGTCCGGCTGCACCCGAGCATCGAGGCGCTGGCCGTGGGGGACGCACAGACCGGATTCGAGACGATGCGGACGGTCGCTCCACCGGTCGGCCGCGGCTATGAGTACCTGGAGGGAGACGGCTGGGATTTTTCTTCAGAGCTCAGCCGGATCCCCGAGCTGCTGAAGGAGAAGCTGAAGGCGCCATCGGCTGAGCCCGGCAGCTACGACCTCGTGATCGATCCGACGAACCTGTGGCTCACCATCCACGAGTCCGTCGGCCACGCCACCGAACTCGATCGGGCGCTCGGCTACGAGGCGGCGTACGCGGGGACGTCGTTCGCCACCTTCGACAAATTGGGTTCGCTGCAGTACGGCTCGGACTTGATGAACGTCACCGGCGATCGCATCACGCCCTACGGCCTCTCGACGGTCGCCTACGACGACGAGGGCGTCGAGGGCCAACGCTTCGATCTCGTCAAATCCGGCGTGCTCGTCGGCTACCAGCTTGACCGCCGCTTCGCGAGGCGCCAGGGATTCGGGCGGTCGAACGGCTGCGCGTACGCGGACTCGCCGCTCAACGTGCCGATTCAGCGCATGGCGAACGTCTCGTTGCAACCCGCGCGAAGCGTCGGACCGTCGACCGAAGAGCTCATCTCCTCGGTCGAACTCGGCATCTACATTGTCGGCGACAAGAGCTGGTCGATCGACATGCAGCGCTACAACTTCCAATTCACCGGCCAGCGATTCTTCAAGATCGAGCACGGCCGGATCACCGGCCAGCTGCGCGACATCGCGTACCAGGCGACGACGACGGACTTCTGGGGCTCGCTCGTCGCGCTCGGCGGGGAGTCGACTTACTTGTTGTGCGGCGCGTTCAACTGCGGCAAGGGACAGCCCGGTCAGGTCGCGCCCGTGAGCCACGGCTGCCCGAGCGCCGTGTTCGAGGGAGTGCGGATCCTCAACACCCGGTCCGAGGCGGGACGGTGACGCCGACCGACGGTCTCGTCGCCGCCGCGGAGCTCGTCGAGCGCGCGCTCGCCGCGTCGAAAGCAGACGGCTGCGTCGTCATCGTCGAGGACGTCGTCGACGCGAACGTCCGCTTCGCGAACAACACGACGACGACCAACGGCGTGCGACGCGATCGGCGGGTGAGCGTCATCGCGATCCGCGGCGACGGTGAGGACGCCCGCTCGGGCGTGGTCTCCGAAAGTGGCACCGGGGACATCGAGCCCCTTGTCGCGAAGGCAGAACACGACGCCCAAGGCGCGTCACCCGCCGAGGACGCGTCGCCCCTCGAAGACGGGGGAAAAGACGCCGACTTTTCCGACGCGCCGGGGGCGACCGCCCTTTCGATCTTCTCGCCGGTGCTCTCCGAACTCGCCGACGCCTTCCAGGCGGCACGGACCGACGGCCGGGTGCTGTCGGGATTCGCGACCCACGAGATCCGCACGATCTATCTCGGGTCGTCGGCCGGCACGCGTCGCCGTTTCGTGCAGCCCACCGGGGCGTTCCAGCTCGTCGAGCGATCGACGGACGGATCGGCGTCGACGTGGGCGGGGGTCGGCACGCCGGACTTCTCCGACGTCTCGCTCGCCGCGCTCGACGCAAAGCTCGCCCAGCGCCTCTCTGTCGCGAAGCGCAAGATCGACCTTCCCGCCGGCCGCTACGAAGTGATCCTGCCGGCCGACTCCGTCGCCGATCTTGTTCTCGAGATCGACTACGCGGCGGGCGGCCGCGACGCGGAGGACGGCGGAACGGTGTTCTCGGGTCGCGGCGGCGGCACCCGCGTCGGGGAGCGGCTCACCGACATGGCATTCGACCTCTACGGCGACCCGCACGAGACGGGACTCGAATGCCCGCCCTTTGTCGTCGCGACCTCCTCGGGAACCGACTCCTCGGTCTTCGACAACGGCGTGCGCATCGACAAAGTGGACGTGCTGCGCGGCGGTTCGCTCGACCACCTGCGCTACCACCGCGCCGGGGCGCGTCGTTCCGGCGTCGCGTTCACGCCGGGGATCGACAACTTGATCTTGCGGCTTCCCGACGCCGAAGCGTCGCTGGAGGACCTCATCGCGCGGACCGAGCGTGGTCTGCTCCTCACCTGCCTTTGGTACATCCGGGAGGTCGACCGGTCGAATCTGCTCGTCACCGGGCTCACCCGGGATGGCGTCTACTTGGTCGAGCACGGCGAGATCGTCGGGGCGGTGAACAATTTCCGCTTCAACGAGAGCCCGATCGACATGCTCGGACGGACGGTCGAGGCGGGACGCACCGAACGTGCGCTGTCGCGCGAGTCGCACGAGTGGGCGAATCGAACGGCGATGCCGCCCCTTCGCGTCGCGGAGTTCAACATGAGCTCGGTGAGCCAGGCGAGTTGACGATCGCTCCACGGGACTTTCGCGCCACCAAGCTTTCGTTCTGGACGAAACTGTCCCGGTGACCTCGCCGTCCGAGCCGTTGGCGCGCGACGGATTTTCCCGTCGGCGGACCCGCATCGTGGCGACGATCGGGCCGGCGTCCGACGACGTCGAAACCTTGAAGCGCCTCGCCGGGGCGGGGATGGACGTCGCCCGGATCTCGCTCGCCCACGGCCCGACGTCGGCGGCAATCGAGCGGATCCGCCGGGTGCGAGAGGCCGCACCCGGGGTGGCGGTGCTCGCCGACCTTCCCGGTCCGAAGATCCGCGCGACCCCCTTTCCCGTCGGCGGCGTCGAGCTGACCGCCGGCAGTGAGGTCGTCCTGGCGCCGGGTTCGGTGGCGACGAGCAGCGACGCCTCGCGCATCGGGGTCGCGCTCGACGAAGCGGTCGCCGACCTCGCCGAAGGCGACCGCGTCGCGATCGGCGACGGAGGTGTTGTGCTGCTCGTCCAGGAGCGCAGGGACGGTTTCGCCGTCTGCGTCGCGGCGGGCGGCGGGCGGCTGCAAGGACGCCCCGGTGTGACGGTTCCGTCGCACCGGCTCAGCCTGCAGACGCCGACCGAAGAGGACCTCGAGCGGATCGGCGTGCTCGTCGAAGAGAACGTCGAGATGATCGCCGTCTCGTTCGTCCGCGGGCCGGAAGACATGCGCCACGCCCGACAGGCGCTGAACGGCAAGGACGCGATGCTCGTCTCGAAGATCGAGACCCCGGACGGCATCGAGCACCTCGACGCCGTCCTGCGAGAGTCTGACGCGGTGATGGTCGCGCGTGGCGACCTCGGGATGCGCGTCCACCTCGAGGACGTTCCGCACCTGCAAAAGCTGATCATTCGCTCCGGCGTGCGTCTCGGCCTGCCGGTAATCACCGCGACCCAGATGCTCGAGTCGATGATCGAAGCGCCGCTGCCGACGCGCGCCGAGGTGACCGACGTGGCGAACGCCGTTTTGGACGGGACGAGCGCGGTGATGCTTTCTGGCGAGACGGCGATCGGCAAGGATCCGGTGCGCGTCGTCGAGACGATGGCGCGCATCGTGCTGCGTGCCGAACAGGACTTCAACTACGTGACATGGGGCAGGGACCTCGCGCCCCAGGAGATCGCAGGCCCGCTGAGCTCGCCCGCGCACATCACCGCAGCGGTGACCGGTGCGGCGTGGCGGGCGGCGCTGGAGCTCGACGCGGTGGCGATCATCGCCTGCACACGATCGGGCGCGACGGCACGCGCGATCTCCCGATTCCGTCCGAAGATGCCGATCGTCGCCGTGACGACGACCGAGCGCGTCCGGCGTCAGCTCGCGGTGAGCTGGGGCGTCCAAGCGGTCGTCGCCGGGGAGACCGAATCGACCACCGACGACGTCATCCGCCAGGCGGTCGACGCCGCGGTGGCGATCGGTGCGGCGAAGACCGGGGAGATCGTCGTCGCCCTGGCGGGCTCACCGCTCGCCGAAGTCTCCGTCGCCGACACGCTCGAGGTGATCCGGATCTCTTGATCGGGGCGACCAAGGAGCCGGCCCGGGTCGTCGTCATACGACCGCGATCGCTTGTCTGGGTGTCTCGGCGTGAAACGCAGCCGGCGCGAACGCGAAAAGGACGTGAAACTTCTCTGGGCGCTAATTCAGCGGCTGCCGGTCGATCGCGCCGCTCGGGCTCACCACGTACCACAGTCCCATGTCGTCGCCCTGACCGGTCGCTTCGCCAGGCGCGCCGTCGTTCCGATAGAGATACAGCGGCCAACCGCCGTAGGTGACCTGAAGCGCGCCGCCCGCCCGTCGTGTCGTGCCGAGGAGGGTGGTTCGAAGCCCCGGTCCACCGACGGGCCGCTTCGTCCCGCGCGGCAGCACGAGCGGGGGCCATTCGAACGCGCACTCCCCGTAACACTTCGACCGGCCCTGGTGGTCGGGTACGTAGGCGTAGAGCGCGTAGTCGCGGCCATCGACCAGGATCTTTCCAAGGCCCGGTACGACACCGATCTTCACCTCTCGCTGAACGACGCTCGCTCGAAAGCCCGCGTCCACCAAAGAGCCGGCAGCCGCCCCCGAACCGGGGGCGCTGCAACCCGCCAGGCACAGGACGGCGATCGCCAGCGCAAACACCGCTGCGGTGGACTTCACGCCCGGAGCCTCGGCGAGATTCAGATGAAGTTTGTCGTTCGGCGGTGCAGTCTGGTTCACCCGCGATTTTGCCCGGCGGTTCACCACCATCGAGCGGCTGCCTCCTCTCTTTATCTTTACGGGCACAGGTACTGAAATTCGGTACTGAGAGACCGTCTCGCGCGACCGATTCGCGCGTCGATCCCGATCGAGCACATCCTCGTCGTTTTCGCTCCGACCGACAGCACGACGTACCTTTTCACGGACAACCTCTCGTCCGCATAGGAGATTCGGGTGGCCGATTTTCGAGACGTCGAAAAGATCGTCTCGGCGCTGCCCGACGTCGTCGAGCGCGAGAGACACGGCAACCGCACCTGGTTCGTCGACGAGCGTGCCTTCTGCTGGCAGAGACCCTTTTCGAAGGCCGACTTCCGCCGCTACGGCGAGGGCGTCCCCCCGCCCGGCCCGATCCTCGCCGTGCGGGTCGACGACCTCGGGGAGAAAGAGGCGATCCTGGCTGCACCGCCGCCGGGCGTCTTCACCATCCCGCACTTCGACGGCTACGCGGCGATTTTGATCGAGCTGACCGTCGTTGCGAAGGGAGTGTTGCGCGCCTTGATTCGTGACGGCTGGTTGGCGTGCGCGCCGCCTGCTGTCGGCAATGCCTATTTGAAGCGCCGTCGCCCAGGAAACAGGTAATTCCAGCCCGGAATCACCCTTCTTTCGGCGGGACATTTGCCCTCGTCAGTGACCTTGGGCCCTTTTACCTGGAGCGGAGTCGACGAAGACTGGCGTTGACGATGCGACGTCGACGACTGACCGGCCGATACGCAACGTGGGTCCGCGCCGTCTTCGATCGCGAAAAGGAGCAGCGATGGACCGGTTGAACGGGTTCAAATACGTGAAGTTCTTCGAAGAGTTCGGCATCGGCGACGTCGCATCGGTGGGGGGCAAGAATGCTTCCCTCGGCGAGATGTACCAGCAGCTCTCGGGCGTCGGCGTGCGCGTCCCGCACGGCTTCGCGATCACGGCCGAGGCCTACCGCCACATGCTCGACGAGGCGGACGCCTGGCGGCCCTTGCACTTGGCGCTCGACGACCTCAAGCCTTCGGAGGTCTCCGACCTCGCCCGCCGCGGCCAGCGCGCCCGCGACATCGTCTACGGGGCAGGTCTTCCAAAAGACCTCGTCGACGAGATCCTGGAGGCGTACACGCTGCTCAAAAAGGAGTACGGCGAGGACCTGAGTGTCGCCGTCCGCTCGTCGGCAACGGCGGAGGATCTGCCGAACGCGAGCTTCGCCGGACAGCAAGAGACCTATTTGAACATCAAAGGATCCGAGAACCTGCTCGACGCGTGCCGGCGCTGCTTCGCGAGCATGTTCACCGACCGGGCCATCCACTACCGCATCGATCAGGGCTTTGACCACTTCAAGGTGTCACTGTCGATCGGCGTCATGAAGATGGTGCGCTCGGACCTCGCCGCATCGGGCGTGATCTTCTCGCTCGACACCGAGTCGGGCTTTCGCGACGTCGTCTTCGTCACGGGCTCCTACGGACTCGGTGAGAACATCGTCCAGGGTGCGGTAGACCCCGACGAGTTCTACGTCCACAAGCCGACCTTCGAGCAAGGACACCGCGCAGTTTTGCGGCGGGTTCTCGGTGACAAGGCCGTGAAGATGGTCTTCTCCGAAGGCGGCGCGAAGCAGACGACGCGCAACATCCCGACGCCGCGCTCAGACCGCGAGCGCTTCTGCATTAACGACGAGGACGTCTTGGAGCTCGCGCAGTGCGCGATCGCGATCGAAAAGCACTACGACAAGCCGATGGACATCGAATGGGCAAAGGACGGGCTCGACAACACCGTCTACATCGTTCAAGCACGCCCCGAAACTGTCGCCTCACAGAAGCGGGCGACGCTGCTCGAGACGTACGTGTTGGACGGCTCAGGCGAAGTGATCACCGAAGGACGTTCGGTCGGCCAGAAGGTCGCGACTGGAAGGGCGCGGGTGATTGCTGACGTCGAGCATCTGAACGACTTCCAACCCGGCGAGGTGCTCGTTTCGGACACGACGACCCCGGACTGGGAACCGGTGATGAAGACCGCCGCCGCGATCGTGACGAACCGTGGTGGCCGGACGTGCCACGCGGCGATCATCGCCCGCGAACTCGGCATCCCGGCCGTCGTCGGCTGTGGTGACGCGACGACGAAACTCGCCGACGCTGGTGTTGTCACGGTTTCCTGCGCCGAGGGCGACACCGCTCGCGTCTACCGCGGTGAGGTTGCCTTCCACGTCGAAAAGACCGACGTCGAAGGGATGGCCCGACCGAAGACGAAGATCATGGTGAACCTCGGCAACCCCGACATCGCCTTCAAGACGGCGTTCCTGCCGAACGACGGCGTCGGCCTCGCGCGGATGGAGTTCATCGTGTCGGAGTCGATCCGCGCGCACCCGCTGGCGTTGTTGCACCCCGAGAAGGTGACTGACGCCGACGAACGCGCGGCAATCGACAAGCTCACCTGGTGCTACCCGGACGGCGCGACGTTCTTCGTCGAGCGGCTCTCCGAAGGCATCGGCACGATCGCGGCAGCTTTCTGGCCAAAGCCGGTCGTCGTGCGAATGTCGGACTTCAAGACGAACGAGTACGCGAGCCTGCTCGGCGGAGCCGTCTTCGAACCCGAAGAGGACAACCCGATGATCGGCTTCCGCGGCGCTTCCCGTTACGCCCACCCGGCGTACGAGGAGGGCTTCGAGCTTGAGTGCCAGGCGATGAAGCGGGTTCGCGAGGAAATGGGGTTGACGAACGTCGTCTTGATGATCCCGTTCGTCCGCCGCGTTGCCGAGGCGCAACAGGTCCTCGACAAGATGGCGGAATTCGGGCTGCGGCGCGGCGAGAACGGCCTCGAGGTCTACGCCATGTGTGAGATCCCGAACAACGTTCTCCTCGTCGACGAGTTCTCGAAGCTCTTCGACGGCTACTCGATCGGGTCGAACGACCTCACCCAGCTGACGCTCGGCGTCGACCGGGACTCGGCGATGGTGGCGTTCGACTACGACGAGCGCGACCCGGGTATGAAGGCGATGTTGAAGATGGCCGTCGAGGGATGCAAGCGGAACGGCATCCACTCGGGAATTTGCGGCCAGGCGCCTTCGGATTACCCCGAGATGGCGGAGTACTTGGTCGAACTCGGCATCGACTCGATGAGTCTCAACCCGGACACCGTGTTGAAGACGACACAGCGCATCGTTGAGCTGGAGGCGAAGCTCGAAAACAAGTAGTCGCGGTCTCGACCGGGCGCGCCTTCTCCGTTGAATGCCCGGTCGGGTTGGAGGGGAAATCGGCCCGGGCACACACGGTGCCCGGGCCGGCGCAGCGCCCGGTCGGGCGCGGAATCATTCCTGATCGCCGCCGGCATCGCGGCCGCCATCGAGACGACGCCGGTCCCGAGGATGCCAGGGGGAGCTCACACGCCAATGCCCCGAGCCTGACGCTGTTCCTTTGGCGAGCCGCGCTGAAGCGACGCAAGGGTCGGGGTCTCTGTACGCCAGCTCGTCGGGCTTGCAGTTGCGGTAATCGGGCTCGGGCTGGACACGAAAGCGGACCGCCTTGATCGTCGTGTGTCCTCCGAGGATCGCCTTCGCGACGCGGTGCATACCGTCCATCACCCGGCCGTCGGCGCCGAGGATGATCGGATAGGAGAGATCGACCTCGTTGATCAGCCGCGCGTGGTCGGCGACGCCGCGCACCGTCGGTTCGTCATCGGGCGTGTTGAACCAATAGACGGTTTCGACGGCGCCGATCGTCGAGATGTCGACCTCTTCGACGGGAAGTTCGGCGCTGAGTCCGATCAGACGTTCGACGTCCCACGCGTCCATTCCGTCCGCGCCGGGCCAGAAGCTGTATTGCTTGCTCGCCGTCACGCCGTGTCCTGCGCGCGACCGCGACGCGCTTGCCTTCGCCGCGGTAAGACGGCGACGCCCCCGGAGCCGTCCTCGATGACGCGCAGTTCGGCGCCATAGTGGCGGGCGAGGACGCGCTCCGTCAGCACCTCGCGGATCGGCCCCGTCGCAACGAGACGGCCCTTCACCAAAAGGGCGAGGCGGTCGGCGAAGTGCCCGGCGAGCGTCAGGTCATGCATCGAAGAGATCACGGTGAGATCACGCTCGGAACGGAGCACGTCGACGAGCTCGAGCACCTTTTGGCCGTGGCCGATGTCGAGCGCTGCCGTCGGTTCGTCCAATAACAACAATGGCGCTTGTTGTGTGAGGGCGCGGGCCAGCACGGCCCGCTGCACCTCGCCACCGGACAGCGAGGCGAGCGGGCGGTGCGCGAAGTCGCCAAGATCCAGGCGCTCGATCACCTCTTGGGCGACGACCCGGTCGTGGTGGCTCTCGGAACCGAAGAACGAGATGTGGGGGGTCCGACCGAGCAGCACGTACTCCGAAACGGTCATTTGTGCCGGCAACACCGGTCGCTGCGGCACGTAGGCGACGACGCGCGCGACGCGTCGGCGATGGGCAGCAGAGACGGGCGCGTCGCCGAAGGTGATCTGCCCCGCGTAGCCGACGAGCCCGGCGATCGATCGCAGAAGGGTCGTCTTGCCGCTGCCGTTCGGACCGATCAGACCGAGCCACCCGCCGTCGTCGACGCCGATCGAGACCCCAGAAAGCGCCGGTGCGCCGTCGTATTCGACGGCGAGATCCGAGATCGCGATCTTCATGTCGCCCGCCTCGACTGCCGCAGCACGAGCAGGAAGAACGGCGCGCCGCAGAACGCCGTGACGACGCCGAGGGGTACCTCGGCAGGGGAGAGCGCGGTGCGCGCGACGAGGTCGGCAAGGATCAAAAACGCCGCGCCGACGAGGATCGAAAGCGGCAGGATCCTCCGGTAGCTCGGGCCGACGACGAGCCGGATCGTGTGCGGAACGATGATGCCCACGAAGCCGACGAGCCCGCTCACTGCGACGACCGACGCGGTGGCGAGCGTCGCCGCGACGACGACAAGGAGGCGGACGCGCGTCGCGCGCACGCCGAGGCTGTCGGCCTCTTCGTCTCCGACGGCCATCACGTCGAGCAACCGACGCGACGCCAGGAGCACGGCGATGCAAACAGCGACGTACGGCAGGACCAGCAACACCTCTCCCCATCCGTCCACCCCGGAGAGTCCGCCCAAGATCCACGAGTAGACCTCGAGAAGGGTCTTCGTGTTGCGCTGCTGCTCGTAGGTCTGGATCGCCGTCAAGAACGACCCAACCGCGACACCGGCGAGGATCAGGCTCGTCGTCGTCCGCAATCGCTGACCGGACCGCCCGAGCACGTAGGTGAGGGCGACCGAGCAGAGCGCCCCGACGAAGGCGCAGAGCGGGATCGGGTTCACTGCCCAGGAGTTCGGGTCGTGGACAAGCGCCACGGCGAGCGTCGCCCCGAGGCCGGCGCCCGCCGCCACGCCGAGCAGGTACGGATCGGCGAGCGGGTTCTGGAAGACCCCCTGATACGAGGCGCCGGCGATCGCGAGCGTCGCGCCGACGATCGCGGCGAGGACGACCCGGGGCGCTCGCAGCTGCCAGACGATCGCGGTATCAAGCGCCGAGATGTGGGGGTGCACGCCGAGGAGCTTCGAGGCGAGCGCGTCGAACACCGTTGCCGGTGAAAGGTCGGCCGGACCGACGAGGACAGCGAGGGTCGCGGCGCCGAGGACGAGAACGACCGCGCCGACATAGAAAATGACGTCGCGCCGGAGGGCCGGGCGGGTGCGCCACCGCGCCGCCCGGCCGCCGCCGTCGGTCAGGCCGCTAGCCGGCGCTCGTACAGCCACAGGTCCTTCTCGATGTCTTGGGCGAGGATCACGACCCGCGGACCCCAGCGCGAGGCGATGTCATCGTTCAAACCGAAGACGTCTCGTCTTTTGACCGCGATCATTACGCCGAACCCCGGACGCTTTTCGACCGTCTTCAGCGACTGGTGACAGCAGCTCGTGTCGGCCAAGAAGATGAGGTTCGGGTTCGAATTCACGATGTACTCCGTCGACAACTGCGGATAGCCGCCTGAAGCCGACGCGCCCTTCGCCGCGTCGGCGACGTCGTGCAGGCCGAACATGGAGAGCAAGCGCCCGATGAATGTCGACGACGTCACCGAGTAGCCACCCTGGTCGAGTTCGTAGTAGTAGCTCGGCGTGCTCGAAAAATGCGGTGCGTCGTGCACCGCAGCGGTGATCTCTGTGCGCATGCGCGCGACGAGGGCATCGGCGGCGGCGACGTGACCGGTCACCTGGCCGAGTTGTTCGATCTGCCCATAGGCGCCGGCGAGGTTGGCCGGCGCGTCCTGCAGCAAAACCGTGATTCCGAGTTTCGCCAACGTTTGGGAGAAGTTGTTCGGGTTGTACGAGATGACGACGAGCTGCGGTCGGTACTTGACGATCGCCTCGACGTTCGGTTCGAGCCCCGAAAGCGACGTCCGCGGCGCGTCCTTCGGATAATCAGAGTCTTCGTCGACGGCGACTACTTGGTGGCCGGCGCCGATCGCGAACAGCATCTCTGTCGCGGTCGGTGAGAGCGAAATGATCCGCGACGGAGAGGAATCGTGCATACGCGCCGCCGAGGCGATCGAAGTCGTCGAGAGCGAGGTGACGGCGACGAGCAGCGTCAGCGCAGAGATGACTCGCGATCGAGTGCCGAATCGCTTGCGAGCGCCACGTGAGCGCGTGAATCGAGGGAACGTGTTGCCTCGGGACATGTCCCACCCCTTCTGGCCGAACGCGCGGCCGATCGGTCGGCTCACGCCAAGGCACTTGGTGGGATCTCGCTGGCAATCCCAGCACCGCTGATCCGTACTTTCGCCCTGACGCGAGGCTCGACATCTCCTGTCCCGAGGCAGGTCTCCTGACTTCCGGATCGACGCTCTCCCGTGCCTTCCCAGGACGAAGTCCCAGTGGCCACGTTCGGGATCGCTCCCCGGTCACAGTGGCGCGACCGTGCCGGAATCCCACCGGCTTCCCTTTTCAGCCCCAGCGACCGCCGCCGGGGTCCACCTCGGTCTTTCTTTCTGCGGCACGACATTTTGACCCGCTGGCGGCGGGCGTGCAACGAGGGCTCCGGCGTGGTCTACGAGGGAGAGGCGTCGAGTGCGTCGAGTTCGCTTTGGGCGCGACTGGTGCGCGTTGCGCGCGCTCCGCGCCGATTCAACGAGACATAGGTGCCGACGGCGAGCGCCACGTAGACGAGGTAGCAGATTGCTTGCAGAGCTGTCGGTCGGTCCGCGTATCCGAACAGCGAGTGGAAAACATCTCCGATCGCGGATCCTTCCGACATAAAGCCGGTGGTGTTCCAGAGTTGACCGTTCAACGCGTGGATCGCACCGAGCCCAGAAGGTCCGGGCTGTTGGAGGTTTTCGACGATGTCGGCGACGAGCCCGGCGGCAAAGACGATCAGCAAGGTTCCAACCGTCGTGAAAAAGGCCGAGAGGTTGAGACGCTTTCCGGCCCGGAAAATCGCGTACGCGACTCCAAGGGCGGCGATGAGTCCGAACAGTCCACCGAGCAGCGTCTGCGCCGCGCCGGCGGCGAAGACGATCGCGAGCGTGAACACAGCGGTCTCGAGGCCCTCGCGTCCCACCGCCTGGAAGGCGAGGAGCGCGAGGCCGTACTTCTCTTTCTTGCCGATAGCCGACTCGGCTTTTGCGGCGAGCTCTTTCGAGATCGTCTTCGCGTGGGCGCGCATCCAGAACGTCATGTAGGTGAGGATCACGACCGCGAGTGCGTACGTCGCCGTCTCGAAGATCGTCTGGACACGCGATCCGGCGTACGTGCGAATCGTGAGGTAGGCGGCCACTCCTCCGGCGGCAGCGAGAACTCCGGCGATCCCGGCGCCGAGGAACACGGCCCGGAACTCGCGACGGTGGCCGGCACGGTCGAGGTACGAGATGAGGACGGCGACGATGATGCTCGCCTCGGTGCCTTCCCGGAGGAAGATGACGAAACCAGCGAGCAAGGATCCTCCCTCTTTCCCGAATATCAGGTTAGCCTGAGTAAAATTCTCTAGCCAACCTGATATCCGACGAAATCTCGACCCACGACGGTTCCGTATCTTGGAATGACGAAGTTCGCCCTCGCCCAAACAGGAGACCTGCGATGACCATTGCTGTTGGCGACAAGATCCCCGACGTCGAACTGCGACGGATGGGCAAACGTGAGCCCGAATCGCTGCGCAGCCTCGACGTGCTGGGCCACGGCAAGGTCGTCCTCTTCGGGCTTCCGGGCGCTTTCACCCCGACGTGCTCGGACTTCCACTTCCCAGGCTTCATCGTGCGGGCGGAGGATCTGAAGGCAAAAGGGGTTGACCTGATCGCCTGTGTTTCAGTGAACGACGCCTACGTGATGGGTGCCTGGGGGGTCGCGCAAGGCGCCGGCGACGCGGTGATGATGCTCGGCGACGGCAACGGCGAGTTCACCCGCGCCCTCGGCCTTGAGCGTGACGCGTCCGCCTCCGGGCTCGGGATGCGCTCGCGGCGCTACGCGATGGTCCTCGACGACGGGGTCGTCACATACCTCGGCGTCGAAACCGCGCCTGGTGTCTCAGTGAGCGGCGCCGACGCTGTGCTCGCTGCACTCTGATCCCACCGCCGTGCACCGGTGTGGCCTTGACAATCTTGTGAGTACTCACTAACTTGCCGTTTGTGGGTACTTCGACGGGAGCGAGGACACGAAGCGGACTGCGGATGACAGCCGACGAGCGCAAGAGCGCCGTCCTCACCGCGGCGCTGAAGGCCTTTGCCCGCGACGGATACGGCGGCACGTCGACCGACGCGATCGCGGAGTCGGCGGGGATCTCGCAGCCGTACCTGTTCCGGCTGTTCGGGACCAAAAAGCAGCTCTTCTTGGAGACGGTCGCGCTCGGCTGTCGAGCGGTCATTCGCACCTTCGAAAAAGCGAGCAAAGGACTCGAAGGAGAAGCGGCGCTCGAAGCGATGGGAGTGGCCTACGCGCCGCTCATCGCCGATCGTGACCTGCTCCTCATCCAGCTGCAGGGCTACGCCGCCTCCGGTGACCCCGAGATCCGTGTCTTCGTTTCGCAGCGCTTCCGCGAGATCGTGCGATTCGTCGCCGAGCGGACCGGGCTCGGGCCGCAGCCGCTGCGGGAGTTCTTCGCGATGGGGATGCTCTGCAACGTCATGTCCGCCCTCGATCTCGGTTCGCTCGACGAGCTGTGGGGTGACTGGCGTCACGAACCCGAGCAAGCCGCTTTCGTCGAGTCCTTGAGCGCCGCGAGGGACTGATTCCAATGCAACGACTGCGCCGCGCACTCGCACGTCGGTGAAAGGTAGTGACTACTCAATATCAATCTGAAAGGGAGGTTCGATGACCGTCTCGACCACGCAACTCGTCACCACCGGACGCACTCGGCGACCATCGTCGGTCCGATGGGCGATCGCCATTACGGGTGCCGCGCTTTTCATGGGATCGCTCGACAACCTTGTCGTCACGTTCGCGTTGCCGGTGATCCGGCGCAGCTTGCACACGGGACTCGCCGGACTCGAATGGACGGTGAACGCCTACACGTTGACCTTCGCCGTTCTGCTCCTCACTGGGGCAGCGCTCGGCGATCGTTTCGGCCGACGCCGGATGTTCGTCGTCGGGCTCGCGATGTTCACCGTCGCATCCGCCGTTGCCGCCCTGGCACGGAGCATCGACGTTCTCGTCGCAGCGCGCGCTGTTCAAGGCGCGGGCGGCGCGTTGTTGATCCCCCTCTCGTTAACGCTGCTTTCGGCCGCGGTTCCCCCCGAGCGTCGCAACGTCGCGCTCGGGGTGTGGGGCGCGATCGGCGGACTCGCCGTCGCGGTCGGACCGGTGATCGGCGGGGCGGTGGTCCAAGGGTTGTCGTGGCAGTGGATCTTCTGGTTGAACGTCCCGATCGGAGTGGCACTGCTTCCGCTCGCAAGCACGCGCCTTTCGGAGTCACACGGCGACGCGCGTCGTCTCGATGGCGCGGGCATCGCGCTCGCCAGCACCGGGCTGTTCGGCATCGTGTTCGGGCTCGTGCGCGGTGGCGACGTCGGGTGGACGAATGCCGAGATCCTCGCCTCATTCGCAGTCGGCATCGTCGCTCTCGTGGGATTCATCGTCAACGAGTCGCGCTCGGACCACGCCATGCTGCCGCTGTCGCTGTTCCGCCGGCGCGGTTTCTCCGCCGTCAACGGTGTGGCGCTTTTCATGAGCTTCGGGATGTTCGGATCGATCTTCTTCCTCTCGCAGTTCCTGCAGATCGTCCAGGGTCTGTCGCCCCTCGAGGCGGGGCTCCGCACGTTGCCGTGGACGGCGATGCCGGTCGTCGTCGCCCCAGTTGCTGCGACGCTCGTCGAAAGGGTCGGTGGCCGAACCCTCATCACACTCGGGCTCCTGCTGCAGGCGATCGGGCTCGGTTGGATCGCGGTCGTCATCTCTCCCGGGACGCCGTACCTCGACATCGTGCCCGCCTTCGTGCTGTCGGGCATCGGCATGTCGCTGTTCTTCGTGCCCGTCGCGTCGGTGCTGCTGTCGTCGGTGCCGAGGGCGGCCGAAGGCGTCGCCTCGGGAACGAACAACGCCATCCGTGAGCTCGGCGGGGTGCTCGGCATCTCGGTGCTCGGTGCCGTCTTCGCGAGCTTTGGCAGCTACGCGACCAGGCTCTCCTACATGGCAGGTCTGTTGCCGGCAGCGAAAGTCGGAATCGCCGTCGTCGCGGTGGGCGCGATCGTGGCAGCGATGATTCCCGGCCGGGCACGTCGCGAGGCGGAAGAGAGCGAGCTCGAGCTCGAAGCGGCGTGAACCGCGAGCCGAATTGCCAGGTCAAATCGTGCGCCTGTCCAGGTAGATTGGGTGTATGGCACCGCGTGACGAAGTCGAAACGAACGTTTCCGCCGGCAGATCGACGGGCACCGACCGGGTGAAGCGTGGCCTCGCCGAAATGCTGCGTGGCGGGGTGATCATGGACGTCGTCACCCCGGAGCACGCAAAGGTCGCCGAGGACGCCGGGGCGGTCTCGGTGATGGCGCTCGAGCGGGTGCCGGCGGATATCCGACGCGAAGGCGGTGTCGCGCGGATGAGCGATCCGGGGCTCATCGAAGCGATCCAGCACACCGTGACGATCCCGGTGATGGCGAAGGTGCGCATCGGCCACTTTGCGGAAGCGCAGATCCTGCAGTCGCTGAGGGTTGACTACATCGACGAGAGCGAAGTGCTGACGCCGGCAGACGAAGCGCACCACATCGACAAGTGGGCGTTTCAGATCCCGTTCGTCTGCGGGGCGACGAACCTCGGCGAGGCGCTGCGTCGCATCTCTGAGGGCGCGGCGATGATCCGTTCGAAGGGCGAGGCGGGAACCGGCAACATCGTCGAGGCGGTCCGTCACCTCCGCTCGATCCTCGGCGACATCAGGAAGATCACGACCGCTGACAGCGCCGAGCGGTACGCGTGGGCGAAATCACTGCAAGCCCCGATCGCGCTCGTCGAGGAGATCGCCGAGACGGGACGGCTGCCGGTGCCGCTGTTCTGCGCGGGTGGGATCGCCACGCCGGCCGATGCCGCGCTCGTCATGCAGCTCGGCGCGGAAGCGGTCTTTGTCGGATCGGGCATCTTCAAGAGCGAAGACCCGTCGTCGCGGGCGCGCGCCATCGTCGAAGCGACGTCGCACTTCAACGATCCGGAGATCCTGGCGAAAGTCTCCCGCGGGCTCGGCGCGCCAATGGCCGGTGCCGAGATCGCGTCGCTCGAGACGAGGCTGTCAGAACGCGGCTGGTGATCGAAACGGCGACCGACGCAGCCGTCAACGGGAGAAGCGAAAAAGACCCGGACCAGCTGGTGATCGGCGTCCTCGCCCTGCAAGGAGACGTCGAAGCGCACGCGAGGTTGCTGGAATCGCTCGGTGTCGAGGTCAGAGAGGTGCGCGTTCCCTCGGACCTCGAAGGCATCGACGGACTCGTGTTGCCGGGCGGCGAGTCGACGGCGCTGCAACTGCTCATCGAAGGAGCGGAACTGCGCGAGCCGATCGCGAAGCTCCTGGCGGACGGCTTACCTGTGCTCGGTACCTGCGCTGGGATGATCCTTCTCGCCCGCGAGGTCCTCGATGGTCGGGCCGACCAGTGGAGCTTCGGCGCGATCGACATCGCCGTGCGGCGCAACGCCTTCGGCCGTCAAGCGGATTCCTTCGAGTCGGACCTCGATTTCGAAGCGGCGACCGGTGAACCGATCCACGCGGTATTCATCCGAGCGCCGTTCGTTGAGTCGGTCGGCGATGACGTCGACGTACTCGCTGAGGTGGCTATGTCCGACGGCAAGACGAGACCGGTCGGATGCCGTTCGCAGAACGTGACGGCCGTCGCCTTCCACCCCGAGCTAGTCTCCGACCCCCGCGTGCACGCACTGTTGGTCGCCGACGCGCGTCGCCGCATCGGCACGACGAAGGGGGAGAGCTGATGGCGGTGAAAGAGCTCGGCCACCTTGTCCTGTATGTGAAGAACCTCGAGCGTTCAGCGGCCTTCTATCGCGACGTGCTCGGTTGGCGTCAGGTCGCCGGCCCCGGTGTCGAAGTCGAAATCCCGCTCGCTTTCCCCACCGCGATGTTCAGCGGCGGCCGCACGCACCACGAGCTTTTGCTGATCGAGGTCGGCGAGGACGCACCTGGTCCGCTGAAGGGACGCCACGCCGGTCTCTACCACTTCGGTCTGAAAGTCGGCGACAGCGACGAGGATCTGCGTGCGGCGCTCGAACAGGTGCGCGCGTCAGGCGCGCACATCGTTGGCGCGGCGGATCACACCGTGACACACAGTGTGTACATCACCGATCCGGATGGAAACGAGATCGAGCTGTACGTCGATGTCGAAGGGATCGACTGGCGCGACCCGAAGCTGCTGCTCGCGGAGATCAAACCGCTGGCGCTGTGACGCTTATGCGGCCGTCGCGTGTGCGCGCACGATGCGGACGCTGCCGCTCACCGATCGGATCTGCAGCGAAAGCTCCGCTCCCGATGGTTCGGACAGGTCCGGAGCATCGTCGAGCGGGATCTCGGATTCGAGCGAGCCGGAGACCGCTTCGGCCTCGACGTGGAGAGCCGTGCCCTGCGCGACACCGGCGACGACCGAACCGCTCACGGTTCGCAGCTCGGCGTCACCCGAAATGAGGCGGCCGACGTGCTGACGGCCGGACGCCGTTTCGACACGGAGGTCGCCTTCGGCGCAGCCGATCTCGACCGAGCCCGACGCCGTGCGCGCCTCGAGGCGGGCGTGCACGTCCTCGATCTCGATCCGTCCGCTTGCGGTCTTGATCTCCGCATCGGCGAGCACCGACCCGACGCGCACCGAGCCCGACGCGGTGGCGACCGAGGACTTTGCGTTCAGCGCTGAACACTCGATACCGCCGCTCGCCGTGCGGAGGTGAACCTCGCCAGCGGCCTCATCGAGGCGGATCCCTCCCGACGCCGTCTTTAGCGTCGCGCCGGCGAACTGTCCGCGGGCGTCGACGCGCGCTGATGCGGTTTTAACATCGAGATCGGCGCCGTGCGGGGCGCGCACGGTCACGTTCACACCACCGGTCGAGATCAACCAGCGCAGAAGCGACCCGAGTCCGCCGCGATGGCCGGTGATCTCGACGTGGATGTCGTGTCCACCGGCACGCGCCACGGCTTCGACGCGCGCCTCGCCGAGGACCGATTCGTCTCCGCCGGGACGACTCATCGAAAGCTCGACGACCGTCTCGGGATCATCGTGGGTGCTGATCTCGACCGAGCCCGACGGGTCCTCGATGTGCACGTGCACTTTGCCAGCGGTCGCAAACCGTTCTTGTCGCATGGCTTCCTCCTTAGTTGCGTTCGAGTGCGTTCTGATGGCGCGTTCAGCTGCGCCCGTATCCACTCAGGCGTCGACCGACACCGATATTGACGTTGGGCACGCGAGAGCGCTGGCTGAGCGCGCGGACGATGTAGCTGTTCACCGAGATCCCTTCGCGTTGCGCGGCGAGTTCGACGCGCAACTTCAGCTGTTCGGGCAGGCGCAGGGTGATGCGCGCCGACGTGTCGTCGCTGTACTCGTCGGCCGTCTCATCTGGGTCGTCGATGTAGACGAGCTCTGCGTCTTGTCCGGCGAGTCGGACTTCGACACGACCGTGGGGGAGCCGCTCGTCGAGTTCGGACGCAATCTGCCCGAGAAGTTCGAGCAGCGTCGCCGTGACGGGCCGAACCATCGCTTCGGCGAGCCGCTCGGCGATGAGGGCGGTCGCCTCGTCTCCGAGTGCCGCAACGCTGACCAAGTCTTCGCGCACCGCGGCGACGACGGTTGAGATCCTCATCGCGGAGCGCTCGGATGCCGAGCCCTCGTCACCACGACTGCCGCATCCCGACGAAGGAGGCGTCGACACGCGAGAAAGCGAGCTTCGAGCCGAGTGCGATCAGCTCCTCGCCGAGTCGGTTGAGGAGCGGTCGCCGTCGCGGCGCGACCCGGACGACGACGAGGCCGCCTTTCGTTGGCCGCTGTGACATCGCCCGCTGACGGGCGAGGGACTCGATGAGCAGGGGATTCACGTTCCTTGTGCCTCGCTTGACGTCGTAATGCTGTCTGGGTGATGTCATAATGACATCACCCAGACAGCTCGTCAAGTGCGGTCAGGAAGCGTGATCAAGCAGTCAATCGTTCGCCACGTTGAAGTCCCATTTCGCGACGATGCGCCCCCGGAGCGGTAGCCATCCATCAACCCCTCGCCGATCGGTTCACCGGCGCGCAGTTCGAAGGTGATGGCACGTCCGGCTCGAGGACCCCAGGCGGATGCGGCGCTCCCGGCACACGCGGGGCTGAAAGACCGCACCGACATTGTCGATGAGGTCGAAGTCCCTTACCGAGATAGGCACCGGACCGTTCGCTTCCACATCGTCACCGTCCACGTGCGCGTGGTTGCCGGTGCCTGATACGGCAAGCCCTCACCGGGAATCTCTGGTCCGCTGACGATGACGAAGACCGACCAGCGCGGGGTGACGACCTGCACGGTGTCGCCTTCTGAGGTGAGCGCCGGGCGGGGCCTCGGTTCCGACGACAGCGCGTCACTCCGGACGTGGAGGGTGTGTCCGCCGCGCTGTCGGCGCGCGTCGTCAGCCGCGCGTGGGGGAGTCGCGCGCGGCTGACTTCGCGGTCGGGCGGGCGATGTCCTCGTCGGAACCGGTCACACTCCTCGACTGCTGTCGAAGTTGACCAGGGTGAATCTCGCCCCTCGAGGTGGCGTTGCCGGGGAGATTTTTCGAGGACAGGTGCGGCCCGGGTGGCGGGGGTGGATCTGCATAGGAGCAGTCTCGTCAGGCGTCACCGCGTCGCTCAACGACCGGCGCGTGAAACTTGAGTGAATGTGGCGCGCCAATTCGAAAACGCTTGTAACCGACGATCGGCACGGCACACGACCGCTTCCTGCCGAGCGGACGTTCCAACGCTCGGTTCACAGCTTTGGTGCGACCGAGCCAACGACGGACACCCTGCCCACCCTCGCAGGACGTCGTAGCCTTCGCTGTTGGAGAGCTCGGTCGGCTTTCGGACGGCTCGACCGTGTCTGTCGACCCCTGGAGGCCAGAAATGCGGTGCCCCTCTTGTGGGAGCGAGGTTCTCGAAGGCAAGCGGTTTTGCGCCGATTGCGGCGCGGCGGTCGTTGGACGTTGTTCGTTCTGTGGCGCTGAGCTTGTCCCGGGAAAACCGTTCTGTGCCGACTGCGGCGCGGCAATCGCTAGTGCTCCGACCGTTCTCCGAGCCTCGCCGGTCGCCCAAGCGCCGATGGTGGCGCAAGAGGGGTCGACCGCGGGACCGGTCGCCGGCCCCGCTTCCCCAGAACGCGAGGTCCGAAGCCAGAGCCCGACGACAGAGTTGAGGCGCGTTTCGGTTCTCTTCTGTGACCTCGTCGGGTTCACCCGACTCTCGGAGGAACTTGACCCCGACGAAGTTCGCGAGCTCCTGTCGGGCTACTTCGACCTCGCTCGGGCCATCGTCTCTCGGTATGGCGGCGTCATTCAGAAATTCATCGGTGACGCCGTCATGGCCGTGTGGGGGACGCCAATCGCGAACGAAGACGATGCCGACCGGGCGGTTCGTGCCGGGTTGGAGCTCGTCTCGGCGGTCGCGAACTATGGCAACGAGCACGCTGGGATAGGTCTACAAGCGCGTGTGGGGATCGTGACCGGCACAGCAGCGATCACCGAGACTCCGGAAGAGGGCCTCGTTGTCGGAGACCGGGTGAATACCGCGTCGCGCATTCAGGCGGCCGCGCCCCCAGGAAGTTGCTTCGTGGACGAGTCGACGCGACGAGCAACGGATGCGTCGATCGTCTTCGCGGACGCTGGGGTGCACGAGTTGAAGGGCAAAGCTGAGCCCGTACGACTGTTTGAGGCATTGCGCGTCGTCGCCGGCGTCGGTGGCGCGCTCAAATCCGAAGGTCTCGAAGCTCCTTTCGTCGGGCGTGATCGCGAGTTCCGCCTCGTCAAGGACCTGTTCCACGCGTCGGCTGAAGATTCGAGAGCCCATCTCGTGTCGGTGACGGGCATCGCTGGCATCGGAAAGAGTCGGCTCGCCTGGGAGTACTACAAGTACATGGACGGACTTTCGAGTCTGTTCCGATGGCACCGCGGACGCTGCCTTTCCTACGGCGAAGGGGTTGCCTACTGGGCGCTCGCCGAGATGGTTCGGGGACGCGCAGGCATCTCGGAGGGTGAGGACGCCGCGTCGGCCGCCGGAAAACTCCATGCGTCAGTCGTCGAGCACGTCCCGGACTCCGCCGAGCGACAGTGGGTTGAGCCGCGCCTCGCTCACTTGATCGGTCTCGAGGAGAGGACGGCTCGGGACAAAGAGGACCTCTTTTCGGCGTGGCGCCTGTTCTTCGAGCGCATGTCCGAGATCTATCCGGTGGTCATGTCCTTTGAGGACATGCAGTGGGCAGACGCGTCATTGCTCGACTTCATCGAGTACTTGTTGGACTGGTCGAAGAACCATCCCATCTTCGTGCTCACTCTCGCCCGGCCGGACCTCGTCGAGCGACGCCCGAGTTGGGGTGCGGGGCGGCGGAACTTCACGTCGATCTATCTCGAGCCACTCTCCGAAAAGGCGATGCACGATCTGATTACCGGTCTTGTGCCCGGTCTGCCGGAGGAGATCAGCGACCAGATCCTCGCCCGCGCCGAAGGGGTCCCCCTCTACGCGGTCGAGACGGTGAGGATGCTGATCGACCGCGGCCTGCTCGCGCGCGAGGGCTCGAGCTACCAACCGGTCGGTGTCATCGGCACCCTCGACGTTCCCGAGACGCTGCAGGCGCTCATCGCGGCTCGTCTCGATGGTCTCCTGCCAGGCGAAAGGAGCCTGCTCCAAGACGCCGCCGTCCTCGGAAAGTCTTTTCCCAAGGCGTCGCTGCTCACGTTGTCAGGTGTCGCCGAGGCCGATCTCGACGGACTCCTCGCCTCGCTCATGAAAAAAGAGGTCCTAGGTCGCCAAAACGACCCTCGCTCGCCCGAACACGGACAGTTCACGTTCCTTCAGGACCTCGTGCGAACCGTCGTGTACGAGTCCTTGCCGCGGCGGCAACGCAAGGAGAAGCACCTCGCAGTCGCGACCCACCTGCAACAGGTGTGGGGTGACGACGATGAGGAGATCGTCGGGGTCATCGCCTCTCACTACCTCGATGCCTATCGGCTCGCGCCGGACGCGGACGACGCCGCCGAGGTGAAATCGAGGGCGCGCGAAAAACTCGTCCAAGCCGGTGAGCGTTCTGCTTCTCTCGCGGCGGCCGAAGAGGCGCGGCTCTATTTCGAAGAGGCGCTCTCCCTGGCCGACGACGCCGATACGCGAGCCGTCCTCGAGGAACGCGCCGGACAGATGGCTTCGTGGGCCGGTCAATTCGAGGTGGCACGGTCGTACTTCGAAAGGGCGATCGAGTCGCTCGACGCCTCCGGACGGACCCACGCGAGCGCCCGCGTCAGCGCGCGGCTTGGGGAAGTCGACCTTTTTGAAGAACGACACGAGGAAGCCATCGCGCGGATGGAGAATGCGTTCGCTGTGCTGTCAAGTGATGAGAGCGATGCGGACGTCGCCGCGCTCGCCGCCCAGCTCGGCCGCCTCCTGTACTTCACCGGAGCGCGCGAGAAAGCGGCCACTCGGATCGAATTTGCTCTCGACCTGGCTGAGCGGCTCGACCTACCAGAGCAGCTCTCGCAAGCGCTCAACACCAAAGCGGTGCTTCTCCATTCGCTGGACCGGAAACACGAAGCGAGTGCCCTGATAGACCGCTCGCTGAAGCTCGCGATCGACCATGGGCTCAGCGAAGCGGCGTTGCGCGCATACAACAACGTGACGACTTTTTTGGAAAACCAGGACAGCTACACCGAAGCACTCGTGCTCGGCAGGGCCGGCCTCGAACTCGCCAGAAGGACCGGCAGCAAGACCTGGGAGTCGGCCCTGCTTGCGACCACGCTCGTACCGATGTATTTCGCCGGCCAATGGGACGAACTTCTCGACCGGGCTGCGGAAATCGAGCAGCCATCGGGAACCAGCTACGAGTCCATTGTTGCAGCGCTCGTCCGAGCCCATCGGGGTCAGCTCAGTCGCGCCCACGAGCTCCTCGATTCCGTGTCGGCCCACGCGGAGTCGCCCGATCTGCAAATCCGGATTCTCCACTTGTGCTGCCTCGCCGGAGTGCTCGCAGCCGAGGGCTCTTCGCAGGCGGCTCTCGAGCGCGCCGAAAACGCGCTCGAAGCCGCCGATGCGCTCGGAAACCTTACGTTCGCCGGTTTCAAACTCGGCGTCGTCGAAGCGATCGAATCGGCCATCGTCCTCGGCGCGAGCGGAAAAGCGGGCGAGCTGCTGACAAAGATCGCGAACCTTCGACCAGGCGAGACGACTCCGTTTCTCTCGGCTCAGTCCGCCCGGTTCAGCGCCCAGCTTGACGTATCGCGACGCGGCGTCCCGGCGGACGATCACTTCGGTGAAGCCGAATCGAAGTTCCGGGAGATCGGTGCGCGCTTCTATCTCGCGGTCACGCTGCTTGAGCACGCGGAGTCACTCGTGGCGCGTTCTCGAAAAGATGACGCCGTCCCGCTCTTGGTCGAAGCGGGAGAGATCTTCGATGAGCTGCAAGCCGAACCATGGCGCGAACGTGTCGACCGTACGATCAAGATTCCTCACGATCCAGACATGCCACCGGGCGCCGAGGTCGCAATCCCTCGCGGCGCTTGATCCGCGACCCGATTACGAGTCGTTGCCGAGATAGTTCGGAGCTTCGAGGACGCCGTAGAGATCGTGGGGGTGGTTCTCGCGGTATGCGCCCTCGCTCACGCGGATGAACTTCGCCCGCTCGTGCAGTTGGGAAATCGTGCGCGCGCCGACGTAGCCCATCGCCTGGCGTAGGCCGCCGACGAGTTGGTGGACGACCTCGTTGAGCGGTCCGCGGTAGGGGACCGCGCCTTCGACGCCCTCCGGGACGACCTTGTCCGGATCGGCGACCGTCTCTTGTGCATAGCGGTCCTTGGAGTATGAGCGGGTCGCCATCGCCGAAAGGCTCCCCATCCCGCGGTAGCGCTTCATCGGCCGGTTGCCGATCATCGTGATCTCGCCCGGGCTCTCCTCGACGCCGGCGAAGAGCCCGCCCAGCATCACGGCTTGCGCGCCGGCTCCGATCGCCTTGGCGATGTCCCCGGAGAAGCGGATGCCCCCATCGGCGAGGATCCCGACCCCGTGACGACGGGCCTCGTCGGTGCATTCGCGGATCGCGCTCCACTGTGGAACGCCGATGCCGGTGACGACGCGGGTCGTACAGATCGACCCCGGCCCGACGCCGACCTTGACGACGTCTGCGCCCGCTTCGGCGAGCGCGCGCGTCCCGGCGCCCGTCGCGACGTTGCCGGCAATGATCACGCCGGTCCGCCAGTTCTCCCGCAACTCGGCGACCGTCTCGATCACGCGGCGTGAATGGCCGTGCGCGGTGTCGACACAGATCACGTCGACTTCGGCATCGATGAGGGCTTTTGCCCGCGCGTACCCCTCGGCGCCGACGCCGACCGCCGCCGCGACACGAAGCCGGCCATCGGAGTCCTTGCTCGCCTCGGGGAACGCCTCCTGTTTCGTGATGTCCTTCACGGTGATGAGGCCGCGCAGTCGGCCGTCGCCGTCGACGATCGGCAGCTTCTCGACCTTCGCGTCCTGCAAGATGCGGCGTGCCTTGGCAAGATCGGTTCCGACCGGAGCGGTGATGAGGCCCTCCGACGTCATCACGGCGGAGACTGCGACGCGCGGATCGTCGTGGAAGCGCAGGTCACGGTTCGTGATGATGCCGACGAGGCGATCGTCGGGATCGACGACGGGAACCCCGGAGATGTGGAAGTGGCGCATCAGCTCGAGCGCCTCGGCGACGGGTCGGTCGGGGCCGATCTTTATCGGGTTCTGCACCATGCCCGCCTCCGAGCGCTTCACACGGTCGACCTCTTCGGCCTGGCGTTCGGCGGGCATGTTGCGGTGGATCGTGCCGAGGCCACCGAGCCGGGCGAGCGCCACCGCCATGCGGGATTCGGTGACCGTGTCCATCGCCGCCGAGACGAGCGGGATACACAGCTCAAGCCGGTCGCAGAGCTTCGTCGCCGTGTCGACCTCGTGGGGAAGGACGTCCGAGTCCTGGGGGAGGAGCAGCACGTCGTCGAAGGTGAGGGCGATCTCGGCGGGTGGCTCCCCGGCTTCACGGGCCATCGTTTTAAGCCGCTCCTGGGATCTCGGGCGTGACGACTGACAGCAAGGACGTTAGTTAGTTTCCATACGTGCGGATCGTTTCGCTCCTGCCGTCGACGACGGAGATCCTCTTCGCGCTCGGTGCGGGCGACAGCGTCGTAGGCGTCACGTTCGAGTGCGATTACCCCGCGGAAGCGCGCTCTCGGCGGGTCGTCTCGACGACCGCGCTCGCGAAGGCAACAACGCCGGGCGAGATCGACGCCGAGGTCAAGGCGAGGATCGCCTCCGGCGAGGAGCTCTATCGACTCGACGAAGACGCGCTGCACGAGCTCGATCCGGATTTGCTCGTCACACAAGACCTGTGCGCGGTGTGTGCGGTCGACGTGCGGACAGTCGACGACGCGCTCGCGCATCTTGGATGTCGAAGCATCGTCCTGACGATCAACCCACAGAACCTTGCTGAAGTGCTCGACTCGATCGTGACGATCGGCATGGCGGTCGAAAAGGATGCCGTCGCGCGCGCGTTCGTCGACGAACTCAATCGAAGGCTTGAGAATGTCGCGCTCGCGATCGCCGGTCGCGTTCGTCCGCGAGTCACGGTCCTCGAATGGACGGATCCTCCATTCGACGCTGGCCATTGGATTCCCGACATGGTCGACCGGGCAGGTGGCGCGTCGGTGCTCGGAGAAAAGGGGCGTTCCTCTCGGCAAGTCGCGTGGGAGGCGATTGCCCGGGCCGAGCCAGAGGTCTGCATCGTCGCGCCCTGCGGCTACCACCTCGACGATGCGCGGCGACTCGCGACGGAACTGATCTCGGCATCACTGTTGCCGGTCGAGTGTGACGTGTGGGCGGTCGACGCGGACTCCTCCTTTGTCCGACCCGGCCCGCGGCTCGTCGACGGGGTCGAGGCGCTTGCCGGCATCTTTCATCCCGGTGTGATTCCCATGCGCGCGGATCTCGCGAGTTACATCGGCAGCACGTCGGCGAAAACGAAGCCGTCCCGCTCGACGATCTCGCCGACGGCGACGTCGATCGGATGGGCGAATCCCGGACCGTCGACGACGAACGTATGAAACTCCCCGTTCTCCCCGCAGGGGTCAACGCTTTCGGGTAGCTCACGCAGCAAGTCGGCGTCGTACCAACGCCCGGCGATATCTGAGGGAGCCTGGTTCGGGTCAACGCAGGTGATGACCGCTCGGATTCCCGACGCGATCATTTCTGCGGCGAGTGCGTCGGTCGGCCGGTGCCAGATCGGGAACACCGGAGAAAGCCCAGTGCCATCGAGCATCGTCTCACGGTAGGCGCGGATATCAGCAAGGAAGATGTCTCCGAAGACGACGCGCTCGACGCCCTCATCCGCGGCGGTCGAGATCGCAGACGTCATCAGCTCTTCATAGACCGCATTCGGGCACGGCCAGGGAAGTTCGACGACGTGCAATGGGAGTCCGAGCGCCTCTGCCTGAGACTCGAGCAAGCTGCGACGGACCGCGTGCATCGCGACCCGGTCGGCGTTCGAGTTCAAGGTCGTGAGCAAACCGACGACCTCAAGCGAGCTGTCGGCGCGCGCACGGTGGAGCGCGAGGGTGCTGTCCTTGCCGGTCGACCAGCTCATCCAGGCGTTCCTTCTCGGCGAGCCCAAGTCAGTCATTATCGACGTAGGGACAGTGTCGGCACCCTTGGGAACAGCAATATCCGCGAGAGGCGAGATAGTCCGCCGTGAAGACGAAAAGCCCCGAGGTCGGATCGGTGTAGCCGGGAGATCCGCCTGCGAGTGCGGCCCCGTGCGCCTCGAGAATCGCTTCCCGGTTCGGCGTGTCGAGAGGAAGGCGTGACGTGGCGGGGCGCGAAAGTGGGCGATCAGCGAGCCGGTCGACCTTCCGTTCCACTTCGACGGGAATCTACCGACGGGCTGTCTTCAACGTGTTACAAGCCGACGACCTCGGCACACACCGGCCAAGCGGACCAGCCGACGGCGCGCTGGAGCCTCGCTGCGGCCGCGTTCTGTAGCGCCGCGTTCGCTTGGCTCGGCAACCCCGGGAATCCGAGCGACCACCACGTCGACGCGGCGAACTGATACGCGCCGTAGTAGCCGTTGCCGGTGTCCTCTCCGTAGTTGTTGTTCGACTCGCATAGCCGCAACGCGAGCCACTGCGCGGGCGTCGCCGCCGACGACGGTGTGATGGCGACACCGATGATCGGCGCGACGGACTGCGGACGCGCCGCGTGATGACGCTGCGCGAAGAGGTAGGGAAGTGGTGTCGTGCGGTACACCCCGGCGACGATGGCCGTCGCCGCGCGAGGGAGCCGCGGTGGTATCCGATGCAGGCGCGCGACAAGGCGCGCTTGGTCGGTGTGTCGTACAGCACTCACGAGCGGGCTGGTCTTCCCGCTGAAATTTGCGACGCCGATCGCGCCGGCGGCGCCCAACATGACAGTGGCCGAAGTGATCGCAAGCATTGGGTGCGGTCGCATCGAAGGGCCTCCTTGGATCGGGGTACTCCCACTGGTCCAGGTGGGTCGGATGCGGGCCGACCGCCTCTCTGCATTCGACTCGTGATCCGGTGCCGGCAGGGCGAAGACGGATCGGGGCGAAGTTCGCCCGTGCGAGGTGCAGGCTGGCCGTGCCCTTCGCTTGGTTCTCTCGCTGCTCCTTTGATCGGTCGGGGAGGCACGTCAAAACGCACCGCCCGCGCGCGTTCGCATGTGGATTTGTGCGGGTCTCGCTCCGGCGAACGCCCGGTCCGGGGATCGGCACGCGCGCCGTGGTCCCCGTTTGTCGCTGAAGGCCGAATGTTATCGACCGTTTACTGCAAGGGTGGCGAAGAAATGCAAAATTCCAGCTCAGATGGGGTGCCACTCGGTCGGGGCGCGCCGAGAAAGCGTCATCTGGCTCGGAACGCGAGGAGCGCTCACTCCGGGTGGTCGACGCCGAAAATGACGTCGAGTTCCTCCGCGAGCTCGCCGACGAGCGCGGTGGTCTTCGCGTCGGAGTCCTCTCTCGGCGGTGTCAAGGCGGTGAGCGTGACGTAGCCCGCGTTCGTCAGTGCTTCATCGTCGTCGGGGCGCAACGAGCGACCTCGGTATCCGACCGAGACCCGGATTCGACCCGAGTCGACACTCGTCGAGTGGAAGATGTCGGTTTCGCTCAGATGAGCACGACGCACTCCTCGTACCGCGTCCAGGGGACAGTTCGGAACGTTGCAGTTGAGCACGCTGCCCGGGTTCATCGCGGCGAGCGGGTCGATCAGCGCGACGGCGATCTTCGCGGCGGTCGCGTAATGGACGGGGGCCTTACCGTCGGCCTTGACGCTGATCGCGAGCGCCGACCGGCCCGTCTTCGCGGCGGTGAAGGCAGCGCCGACCGTGCCGGAGTGGAGGATCAGTCGTCCGATGTTGCGTCCGCGGTTGATTCCCGACACGACGAGGTCCGCGGGCGGCCCGAGCGCGCCACCGAGCGCCATCGCGACGCACGCCGCCGGCAAGGACGCGACCCCAAAGGCGCGCACGCCGGTCGTCCTTTCGAGCTCAACCGCTTCGAGCGCCAGCGCGTCGGCGGAGCCTTGCGGCTGCACGCCCGTTGCGGCACTTGAGCCGCTTTGATCCTCGAGCGGCGCAACGACGTCGACCTCGTGACCCGCCTCGGCGAGCGCGCCAGCGAGCGACGCGATACCGGGCGCGAAGACGCCGTCGTCATTCGTCACGAGAATGTGCACGAGCGTTCCTTCCGGCACGAGGCGATCGCGGGACCATCGGTACCATACGTCGATGCCGCTCCCCGCTGGCCAGCCATTCCTGATCGCCGCAGGGACGACGATCGCAACGATCACCGAAATCGGAGCGACACTGCGGTCCTTTGTCGTCGACGGCCGGCAAGTCGTGTGGGAATTTCGTGCAGACGAGATGTCCTCCTACGGGCGCGGACAGGTGCTGGCACCGTGGCCGAATCGACTCGCCGATGGCACCTACAGCTTCGGCTCGCGCCACGCGAAGGCGCCGCTCGACGAACCCGAGCGCCACAACGCGATCCACGGAATCGTGCGTTGGTTGCCCTTCGTCGTTGAACGCGTCGACGACGCGACCGTGCGCTGCCTGCTCCGCCTCGGACCACAACCTGCGTATCCGTGGTGGTGGCGACTCGAAGTCACCTACGCCGTGGCGCCGGGATCGCTCACCGTGTCGACAACGTTCGAGAATCTCGACAGCGTTGCGGCGCCCTTCGCATTGGGATTCCACCCGTACTTCGCGGCTGGTCCGGATGGAGTCGATGCGTCAACGGTCGCGATCCCAGCCGCACAGCATCTCGTCGCGAACGAGCGCATGTTGCCGATCGAGGTGCAACCGATCACCGCTTCAGCATTTCCGACGATCGCTGAGGGTATGCGGCTTGAGGGACGCGTCCTGGACGACGCCTTCGGCGAATTAGAGCGCGGTCGAGACGGACGCTGGCAGGTTCGCTTCTGGCCGGACGGCGAACGCTCCCCGGTCCTCGTATGGGGCGACGAGGGTTTCACGCACGTCATGTGCTTCACCGGCGACTCGCTCGCTGAGATCGATCGGCGACGCGCGCTCGCGCTCGAGCCGATGACGGCGCCGCCGAACGCCCTCGCCAGCGGTGAGGGCGTTCGCGTCGTCGAGCCAGGCGCACGCCTCAGCGCCTGCTGGGGCGCCGCGCTCGACTGAAGCTGAATCTGTCCGCGCTTAGTGGGGTCTCCAGATGGTCAGGCCTTCGCGCAGGCCTTTACCTGTGACGCCGTGCCTTCCAAGGACAACAGCGCGCAGAAGCTCGCGTCGCTGACCTTCCACTTGCCGTTCTGGTAGACCGCTTTGCCCGTCGCGCCCGGGAGCTCGGGCGTTTTTCCGAGATAAATCGTGTAGGTAACGGTCGCCGATGACTTCGACGTGACGTTCACCTTCGTCACCTTGACGGACACCGCCTCGCCTGTCGAGGTCTTTGACTGCGCCTTGAGGAACGAGGCGAAGTCCGAGCCGTTCTGCAACAGGGTGATCTTTTCCGTCGCCGGCGTTGAGCCTTTGAAAAAGGCCGTCCAATCCGCTGTGATCTTCTTGGTGGCGCCGCTCGTTTTCGTGTGGCCATTTGCTGAGGCGCCGGACGTGCATGCCGAAAGCAGCAGCGAACCGGCGACGACCAAGGTGGACGCCACAAACAAAGGGCCAGGTCGGGCACCACGTCGATTCGTTCTCCGCACCATATGCATGGGCACCTCCTCTAAGCGCGAGGACGGCGTCGCGTGAAACCGGAAAAACCCAGCCTACCGGGGTCGCTGTGTTTTCCCGGGGCTTTGCAGCACCTGAGCTGAGCAACCCGGACCACAGCGTTTTCCCAGCTCGCACGGAATTTTGACCACGCGCCAGTACAATGCACGAAGACCACGAAAGGATCCTTCGATGATCCAGCCCGCCCAGCACAAGAACGGAATTCGCCCATTCCACGCCGTCGGCGTCGTCGTCGTCTTCGCGGTGCTCGTCGTTGTCGCGTTCGCGGTTCTCGCCGCGATCGCCGGTGTCGTCTGGACGATTGTCAAGATCGCGGTCATCGCCGCGATCGTCTTCCTGCTGGCGCGTCTTTTGATGCGTCGGTCGCGCGCCTGACCCTTCTGAACTCCAAAGATGTGCGGGCGGTACGTCCTCGCGGCTCCGATCGACGAGCTCGTGAGCTTCTTCGAGGCGAACCTGGCGCCCGGCGTGCGTGCGGAGTACCGGTCGAGTTACAACGTTGCCCCGACGGATTCCGTGCTCGGGCTCGTAGAAGAGGATTCGAAGGGCCGAGTGCTCGACGAGTTCCGTTGGGGACTCGTCCCGTCGTGGGCGAAGGACCCGTCGGTCGGCAGCCGGATGTTCAACGCGCGGGCCGAGTCCGTCGCGAGGAGACCCTCATTTCGCGCCGCGTTCGAGGCGCGTCGTCTTGCCGTGATTGCCGACGGTTTTTATGAGTGGCGCAAGGACGAGCACGGCAGGCGCCAACCCTTCTATTTCGTGCGCACCGACCACGACCCCATGGCATTCGCCGGTCTTTGGGAGTTCTGGCGCAATCCGTCGGCTAAAGACGGTGATGCGAAGTGGATGCGGTCGTGCACGATCATCACGACGGACGCGAACAGCGAGGTCGCGCCGTTCCATGACCGGATGCCGGTGATCTTGGAGTCGGACGCGCTCGAGCGGTGGATCGATCCGTCAGGTGCAGGGCGCGACGAGCTTGAGTCTCTTCTTCGCCCGTCGCACGCGGGAACGCTGTCTTTTGTGCCGGTTGACCGCCGGGTGGGCAGTGTGGCGAACAACGACCCCGGCCTGATCGCGGCCGTCGCAACCTCGGAGGCGTAGCCCGGAGGCTGCCCGGTATTCGCGCAAAGCCACCCGGTCTCTGGTGGAATCGAACACATGTTCGGTATGCTCCGCCGATGAGCGTCAGAACCTCCGCGCCCGCCTCGGCCGTCCCTCCCCGTCTCCTCGCTGACCGCCTGCGCCCGACCGTCCTCGCCCGGGACGAGCTGTTACCGGTGGCGCCCGTTTTCACCGAGTTGCTCGGAACCCCAGGACTCAGGCGGGGGAGCACGGTCTCGATCTCGACGACCGGCCACGCCGGTGCAACGTCGCTCGCCTGTTCCCTTCTGGCCGCGGCGAGCACCGAGGGGGCGTGGTGTGCCGCGGTGGCGATCGCCGATCTCGGGATCGTCGCCGCGGCAGAGATCGGAGTGGCGCTCGACCGTTTCGCCCTCGTCCCCCGTCCCGGGTCAAAGCTCGCTCCGGTGATCGCCGCGCTCCTGGATGGCTGCGACCTCGTTCTCGCCCCGGCTGCCGTCTCGGCGCCCGAATTCCGCCGCCTGGCGGCGAGGGCGCGCGAGCGCCGCTCGGTTCTCATCGTGCTCTCCGGTTCGCTCGCCGTCGGATCGTTCCCTCGACCGGTGCCCGAAGGCGTCGACGTGCGGATCGAGGTCGCGGGGAGCGCGTTCGGTGGGCTCGGACTTGGGACGGGGCGGTTGGTGCACCGCCGAATCGATGTCGTCGCGACCCGACGCTCCGCAACGCCACGCACGGTGCGCGCGACGCTCGGGCTGATCACCGGGGAATCCCCGGTGATCGAGATCGCCGCGCCCTTCGTTCCGTCGGTGGATCAAGAAGAGGTCGCCGTTCGGTGAGCACGCGCCGTGCTCCCTCGGCCGAGCGGACGCTCGTCGTCATCTGTCCGGATTGGCCGGTCACCGCGGCGGGTTTCGGCCCCGGCGATCTGGTGGCCGTCGTCGCGAGGGGAAAGGTGGTCGCGGCGTCGCAAGCGGCCCGCGCACAAGGCGTGCGCACGGCGCAACGTCAGCGCGAAGCGGTGTCGTGTTGTCCGGACCTCGTCGTACGCGAAGAGGATCCCGGATCCGAGTCGCGGGCCTTCGAGATCGTCGTCGCGCAGCTGGCTGGTTTCGGTGCCCCAGTCGTCGTTGACCGTCCCGGATGGGCGGCGTTCGCCGTCCGCGGTCCGGCGCGCTACTTCGGGGGCGAAGTGTCGCTCGCCGCATCCGTCGGCGCGGCGCTCGAAGCACTCGCAGGTCGCGTCGGTACCCGGACAGAACGGACTGTCTCAGAGCCGCGCGCATCGCTCACCGGCGCGTGGTGGCAGATCGGCATCGCCGACGGTCGATTCGCCGCGACACTCGCCGCGATTTTGGGAGAGATCGTCGAAGCGGACACGGCTGCCGCCTTCTTGGCACCATTCGGCGTCGAATGCCTCGATCGTCCCGAGCTCGCCGACCTCCTCGCCCGCCTCGGGGTGACGACGCTCGGCGCGTTCGCCGCGCTCGATGACAAAGACGTGCTCGCTCGCTTCGGCAGCGACGGCGGGTACGCCCAGCGGCTCGCTCGCGCGGAAGACGGCGCATTAAGCGGGTTGCGACCGAGGACCGAGTCGCGGTCGGTCGAAACCGTGCTCGACGAACCGGCGTCTGCGGTCGATGCTGCCACCTTCTGCGTGCGCGAGCTCGCCGAACGACTGGCGCGCAACTTGAGCGAAGCCGGACTCGCCTGCACGCTTGTCGAGATCGAGATCGAACTCTCCGGAGGCGAGCTGCTCGTTCGTCGCTGGTTGAACGCGGCGGCGGTGCACCCCGCGCTCGTTGCGGAGCGGCTTCGTCTCCAGATGGAAGCGTGGATCTCCCAGGCGCGAGGCGTTGTTGCTGACATCGACGACGATGGCGGAGGAGTTGTCCGTCTCCGTCTCGATCCGATCGAGGTGATCCCCGATGTCGGCCGGCAGCTCGAGCTGTGGGGGCGTCGCGGCGATCCCGAACGCGCCGCCCGCGCGCTCGCTCGAGTCCAGAGCCTGCTCGGAGCGGAGGGCGTCGCCTTCCCCGTGCTTGTTGGCGGGCGCGGACCGGAAGAGCGGGTCCGCCTCATCCCCGCCGGCGACCCTTTGCCCGTGGTGGAGGATGCCGCGAGCCCCTGGCCCGGACAGCTGCCTGCACCGAATCCGACCGTCGTCTGGAAGGATCCGCCCGCAGCGGAACTCCTCGACGCGCAGCAGAACCACATCGGCGTCGACGGTCGCGGGCAGCTGACCAGCACGCCGGCGCGCCTCGTGGTCGGCGATGGCGCGGCGATCCCACTCGTCGGATGGGCGGGTCCCTGGCCGCTCGACGAGCGCTGGTGGGATCGGCGGTCGCGACGCCGTCGGGCGCGGTTCCAGGCCGTCACGGCGACGGGTGAAGGGCACCTGCTCGTGCTTGAGCGCGGCAAGTGGGTGATCGAAGGCACGTACGACTAACGCGCCTCAAGACTCGATCGATCGACAAAACTCCACGACGACGCCGAAGGAAGAGGACGACGTGAGCGATCCCCACGAAAAGAGCGAAGAGTTCGTCTACGCGGACCTGGCGACGTTGCGACAGGCGCTCGATCACGGCGAGACGACGAGCGCGGAGCTCACCCAAGCGCTGATCGCGCGCATCGACGCGATCGACGGGACCGGACCGGCGCTGCACTCGATCCTCGCTGTCGCGTCGGATGCCATCGAATCGGCACAGGCGCGCGATCGAGAATGCCAGTCCGGAGTCACGCGCTCGGCTCTGCACGGCATCCCGATCGTCATCAAGGACAACCTCGACACCGCGGGACTCGCGTCTTGTGCGGGTTCGCTCGCCCTGTCGAGACCCCCGACAACCGATGCCGCAGTCGTCTCGGCTCTTCGCGACGCTGGCATGGTCATGCTCGGCAAGACGAACCTGTCGGAGTGGGCGAACTTCCGTTCGGAGAGATCGAGCTCCGGCTGGAGCGCAATGGGCGGCCAGACGCACAACCCCTTCGCGCTCGAGCGCTCGCCGAGCGGATCGTCGTCCGGATCGGCGGTCGCCGTCGCCGCCGGACTGTCGCCGATCGCGATCGCGACAGAGACCGATGGCTCGATCTTGAGTCCCTCCGCGGTCTGCGGCATCGTCGGGATCAAACCGACGGTCGGCCTTGTCAGTCGTCGCGGCATCATCCCGATCGCCGAGAGCCAGGACACCGCCGGGCCGATGGCGTGTTCAGTCGCCGATGCCGCGGCGCTGTTGTCGGTCATCGCCGGATCGGATGCGGCCGACTCCGCGCACGCATCGCGTCCCAACGGGCTCGTCACCGATTACGCGCCGTCATGTCGTCGAGACGGCCTGAACGGGAAGCGCATTGGCGTTCCGCGTGATGGCTTCTCCGGCTATCACCCTCGCGCCGACCGGTGCTTCGCGCTCGCGCTCGACGCGATGAGAGAGGCTGGTGCGACGATCATCGACCCGGTGACCGTTCCCGGTGCGGCGCCATTGCGTTCGTCAGAGGATGAGCTGACGGTCCTGCTCTACGAGTTCCACAGTGGGATCGACCGATACCTCGCGGCGCGAGCTGACGCGACCGGTTCGGGCCCGCGCTCGCTCGCCGACGTGATCGCGTTCAACCTCGAGTGCGCCGACGCGGAGCTCGCGCTCTTCGGTCAGGACATTCTCGAACGTGCCGCGCGCACCGGTTCGCTCGAGGAAGCGGAATACAAAGACGCCCGAGCCCGCTGTATCGAGCTGTCGCGCGCGCAGGGGATCGACTTCGCGCTCGACGGACAGCACCTTGACGCGCTCGCGGTGCTCACGACCGCGCCAGCATGGTTGATCGATCACGTGAACGGCGACAGCTTTCTCGGTGCCGGGTACTCGATCGCCGCGGTCGCTGGGTACCCGTCCATCACGCTTCCGATCGGCACGGTCTCGGGGCTACCGGTCGGTCTCTCTTTCCTCGGGCGGGCGTGGTCCGAGTCGGTACTCATCGAAGCCGCCTCGGGGCTCGAGGCCCAACTTGGCGTGGTGTTGCGCCCAGGATTCTCCTCGCGCACCCCTTTCGACTGACCCTCGCGGGTCGCGCAACGATCTCACTGGGAAAAGGAGACGCGCGTGTTTGTCACTGGACTGGTTCATTTCTACACGCGTGACACCGCGGCCGGACTGCACTTCTACCGCGATTAGCTCGGCTTCGCAGAGACGTTCCGCACTCGGAGGGAACTCCTTCACATGTCGAACTCCGCGATCTGGATGGAAGTGTCGTGGAGATCGTTGCCAAGGTTTCGTGAGAATCCATAGGCTTTCGTCAACGTCGCCGGTGCGCGATTTGTCGTGCACGCCAATACGGAGTATCGGCGGTGGCCTGAATTGGGACGCCAAAGTTGACGCGATCAATGCACGTTGCGGTCGTCGTGTTTGCGATACTGCTCGTCGCTGGAGTGAACCTCGTTCCGGCAGCCGCGCTCACACAGGTCGTCCTCAAGAGAGTGGACAAAAGCGTGGTCGACGTCAGCGTGACCCTTTCCTACCAGGGCGCGAAAGGTGCCGGCACCGGCATCCTCCTCTCCTCGGGAGGCGAGGTGCTCACGAACAACCACGTGGTGCTGGGCGCGACGTCAATCAGCGTCGTCGACGTCGCCAATGGCCGCACATACTCCGCGACCGTCGTCGGATACGACCGCGACGCGGATGTCGCCGTACTGAAATTGAGCGGCGCGCGCGGCCTCCGCCGGGCGCCGCTCGGCAGCTCGGCACGCCTGCGCATCGGTGCCCCGGTGACCGCCATCGGCAATGCCGGAGGTGGTGGCGGGACGCCGAGTGCCACGAGTGGGACGCTCACCGCGCTCGATCGCTCGATCACCGCGGAGGATGAGTTCGGCGGCGCGGAGACTTTGCAGGGCTTGCTCGAGACGAGCGCCCCCTTGCAACCGGGCGACTCAGGTGGCCCGCTCGTGTCGGCAGCGGGGAGAGTTATCGGCATCGACACCGCCGGGTCGAGCAGGCTCTCCCGCCTGTCGTCGGTGGTCGGCTACGCCATCCCGATCAATAAAGCGCTCCGCTTGGTTCGCGCGATCGAAGATGGGCGCTCATCGGGAGCCATCCATGTTGGTCCGACCGCCTTCCTCGGCGCCGCAACGGAGGAGGCGCCCTACAACGACGGTGGTTCGATCACTGAACGAGTTGTCGTCACTGACGTGATCCCCGGTACGCCAGCCGCGCAGGTCGGAGTCGTCCCGGGGGACGTCATCACTTCGTTCGAGGACACGCTGATTACGTCCAATACGGTGTTGACGAACCTGTTAATCCGCGCGAAGCCCGGCATGTCGATAGAAGTTGGGTGGCTCGATCAACAGGGCGCTTCGATGACCACCGCTGTCACGCTTGCGAGCGGCCCGGCACAGTGATTAGTCCGAGCAACAGGTCGCGGACACGTCGGCCCACCCGTCCTGGTGAGCCTCGCGACGGCCTGGTCGGCCCTGGGCTCAACGCAGCGAACCCGAGTCCGCGGCGTGGAGCAGGCGAATGACCTGCTGAAGGGGACTGGCAGTATCGAACGTATGTTCGTATTGTCAACGAAATCAGTTCGTTCAATCCGATCATCCCGTGGTCCGAGCTCGAGCGGCGCCTTTCGGGGCGCCTCCCGGCGCGGCGATCCGACCAGCTGCTCGCCGGGGTCGTGCCCGCGATCCGCTGGCACGAGCTCGACCTGCCACCGGTTGAGCGCGCCGAGCCACCGGGCGGGGTCGCTTACGCCGAACTCCACTGTCACTCGAACTTCAGCTTCTTAGACGGCGCCTCGAACCCGGAGGACCTCGCCGTCGAAGCAGCGCGGCTCGGTCTCGAGGCCCTCGCGCTCACCGATCACGACGGCTGTTACGGGGTCGTCCGCTTCGCCGAGGCGGCGCGGGAGTGCGGACTGCCGACCGTCTTCGGTGCCGAGCTGTCGCTGCCGGCGGGCACGGAGCGTCGTGTCGAGGCGCGCGCCGGGGCGATCGATCCGCAGGCGACGCATCTCCTCGTGCTGGCCGCCGATCCCGAGGGTTACGCGCGCCTTTCGACGGCGATCGCCCGTGCCCAGCTCGCCGGGGGTGAGAAGGGTCGTCCGTCGTACTCGCTCGACGCCTTGGCCCAAGCACACGACGGTCACTGGTTCGTTCTCACCGGCTGCCGCCACGGCGCGGTGCCCGCGGCGCTCGTCGCCGACGGACCCCAGGCGGCAGCCCGTGAGCTCGCGCGTCTGATCGAGGCATTCGGTGCCGAGCGCGTGCTCGTCGAGCTCACCGATCACGACACGCCACTCGACGACGCGCGCAACGACGCGCTCGCAAAGCTCGCCGTGCGCGCCGGGGTCGGTCTTGTCGCGACGGGCAACGTCCACTATGCGACGCCGTCGGCGTACCCGCTCGCGACCGCGCTCTCGGCGGTGCGCGCCCGATCGAGCCTCGACGCGGTCGACGGCTACCTGCCGGCATGGGCGTCGTCGCCGTTGCGCTCTGGGCTCGAGCAACAAAGGCGCTTCGCGCGCTATCCCGGAGCCGTCGAGCTCGCCGCAGAGGTCGGGCGCGCCTGCGCCTTTGACTTGCGTCTCGTCGTGCCGAATCTGCCGCCGTATCCCGTGCCCGACGGATCGACCGAAGCGAGCTTTCTGCGCGCGCTCGCCTACGAGGGCGCGAAGCGCCGTTACGGGTCGCGGGGAGACGAGCGGGTTCATGGCGCGTGGTCGGCGATCGATCGCGAACTCGAGATCATCGAGGCGCTCGGTTTCCCCGGCTACTTCTTGGTCGTCTGGGACATCGTCGAGTTCTGTCGGCGATCGAACATCTTCTGCCAAGGCCGTGGCTCGGCCGCCAACTCGGCGGTCTGCTACGCGCTTCGGGTCACGAACGCCGACGCCGTCGCGCTCGGGCTGTTGTTCGAGCGATTCTTGTCACCGGCGCGCGACGGACCACCCGACATCGACTTGGACATCGAGTCGGGACGGCGCGACGAGGTGATCGCCTACGTCTACGAGCGCTACGGGCGCGAACACGCCGCGCAGGTGGCGAACGTCATCACCTACCGCCCGCGCTCCGCGGTGCGCGACGCGGCGCGCGCGCTCGGCTACCCGCCGGGCGCGCACGGCAAGTGGACGGAGCTCCTCGGCGACTCGTTCGTCGCCAGCATCGCTGCGCCACGGCGCAATGGCGCCCGCCCGGAGCCGACGGCCGCCGAACTCGGCCTGCCAGAAGACGTCGCCCAGCTCGCCGCGGCGTTGGAGGGGATGCCACGGCACCTCGGCATCCACTCCGGCGGGATGGTGATCTGCGACCGGCCGGTCGTGGCCGTCTGCCCGGTCGAGTGGGCGCGGCGCGAGGGCCGCTCGGTGCTGCAGTGGGACAAGGAGGACTGCGCGGCGGCCGGTCTCGTGAAGTTCGACCTGTTGGGCTTGGGGATGTTGGAGGCGATCCACCGCATGGTCGACCTCGTCGCGTCGTTCTTTTCTCTGACCGTCGACTTGGCGACGATCCCCCAGGAGGACGCGGTCTACGCGATGTTGTCGCGGGCGGACTCGATCGGCGTCTTCCAGGTCGAAAGCCGCGCCCAGATGGCGACCCTGCCGCGCCTCGCGCCGAAGGTCTTCTACGACCTGGTCGTCGAGGTCGCCCTCATCCGCCCCGGCCCGATCCAGGGTGGCTCGGTTCATCCCTACCTGCGCCGCCGTTCGGGGGAGGAGAAGGTCAGCTATCTGCACCCCCTATTAAAAGGTGCGCTCGCAAAGACCTTGGGCGTGCCATTGTTCCAAGAACAGCTGATGCAGATGGCGATCGACGTGGCGGGGTTCTCCGCTGCCGACGCCGACGAGCTGCGCCAAGCGATGGGCTCGAAGCGCTCCGCGGCGCGCATGGAGAAGTTGCGCGGCCGGCTCTATCAGGGGATGGCCGAGCGGGGGATCGAAGGCGAGGTCGCCGACGCGATCTACTCCCAGCTCGCCGCGTTCGCCAACTTCGGCTTCCCCGAGTCGCACTCGGTCTCTTTTGCCTACTTGGTCTATTCCTCGGCGTGGTTCAAGCTCCACTACCCCCAGGCCTTTTTGTGCGCGCTGTTGAACTCCCAGCCGATGGGCTTTTGGTCGCCGGAGAGCCTCGTCGCCGACGCCCGCCGCCACGGCGTTGTGACGCTACGTCCGCAGGTGAACAAAAGCGGCGCCGAATCGACCCTCGTCTCTGATCAGAAAAGCGTCGGCGGCGCGGCGGTGCGCCTCGGCCTCGCCCAGGTGCGCGGCATCGGCGCCTCGCTCGCCGAACAGATCGCCGACGGCGCGCCGTACGAGAGCATCGACGACCTGGCGCGCCGCGCCGGACCGAACCGGGCCGAGCTCGAATCCCTCGCCAGCGCCGGAGCGCTCGATGACCTGTCGCCGGTCGCCGGCGCGACGCCGACGTCTGGACGCGGGGCGCGCCGCGCCGCGCTCTGGGCGGCGGGCGCGCTCGCTGGTGGCGGCCCGGAGCGGTTGCCCGGCATGGTCCCCGGCACGTCGGCACCGGCGCTCCCCGAGATGTCGCTCGTCGACGAGCTGGCGGCGGACCTCTGGGCAACGGGGATCTCGCCGGCCGACCACCCCGTCGCCCCGGCGCGGCCCTTCCTTGCAGACCGCGGCGTCGTCCTGGCGGCCGACCTCCCCGGGAAGGAGGCGGGCCGGATCCTCGTCGCCGGCATCGTCACCCACCGCCAGCGCCCATCGACGGCGGGCGGCACGATCTTTTTGAACCTGGAAGACGAGACCGGCGTCGTCAACGTCATCTGCTCGCCCGGGCTGTGGACCCACTACCGCGGCAGCGCCACCTCGGCTCCAGCCCTCATCGTCCGGGGTCGCCTCGAGGGATCCGGGGTGGCGCGTTCGGTCGTCGCCGAGCGCCTCGAGGTCCTCGAGCTGCCGACTCGCGCCCAAAAAGCGAGGAATTTCCGTTGACAAGAGCCCCATGACGCACTCGGACCACCATGCTCAGGATGTGCCAGGACCTTTATGGCGTGAGACCAACGGTCGTTAGGAAAAAGTCCTGTTCCCGTGAGGTGCGAAATTGCACGAATGGACTAATGCCCCGTTGACGCAGAGTGGTGAAGCTGCCACACTGAGTGATGTGGCAGTGACCGAGGCAGAAGTGCCAGCGACGAACGATCTCATCGAGATCCTTCCGACCCTCGCGCAGAGCGTCGAGCTCTCCGAGTGGACCTTCGACGCTGCCCTGCTGTCGGGTGACGGCACGAGCATCGACGCGATCCTGGCGAAAGGTGGCACCTTCTACGGCCGCGAGGCGCTCGACGCCTGGCGGTTCCTGCCGCCGAACGGCTGGCGACTCGTCCACGAGGATGCGACGACCCGCGTCTACGCGGCGCCCGAACCCGGGGCGGTGGGCGAGTGGGCGGTCGCCTCAGTGCGCCTCGAAGGCGGCGTCTGGCGCGCCTCTGGTGCCGAACGGAACCTCTTTCCGCACACGACCGGCTCGGTGCAGGTCAGCGATCTCGAACTGGTCTGGCCGAGCGAGCAGATCATCGTCCGCGGACGCTCCGCCCAACTGTTCGCGAAGGTGAAGAACAACGGTCACGAGCCCTGGCTCGCCGACTACAAAGAACCGTTGACCGTCGTCGCCTGGCTGATCGACCTGCCGTCGAATCGTCGTTTGCTCGCCTCGCGCGCCGATTTCAAGACGCCGCTCGACCGCGTGCTGTCGCGCTCGATCCTCGTCCCCCCTTCGGCGGCAATCGTCGTTCCCGTCGCGCTCGCGACGATCGCGCCAGAGACCCTCGTGCCGGGCACCTACGGCATCGTCGGCCGGCTCGAGCGGTTGAACCTCACGTCGGAGACGGGGCAGGTGGTGATCGTCGAGCGGTAACGCCCAAATCTGCTGACCCCCCCAGCGAAAGCAGCGAAAAGGGCCCGGCACGCGTCGGGCCTTTTTCGCGCCCCGACCTCTACACGCCTTCGCTTCCGGCGTCGCCGCGAGACGCCGCTCGCGCCAAGAGCGAGACAACCTCCGCGTCGGTCGTCTGCGAGAAATCGATGTACCACTCGCCGACCGAGGAGAAGCCGGCCGGTGTCTCCAAGAGGACGACGCCGTCGGCGATCCGGGCGAGCTCGTCGATCGATTCTGCGGCGCCGACCGGCAGCGCGACGACAACGCGAGCCGCCTGCGCGCGCCGCGCCGACTCACACGCCGCATGACACGTCGATCCCGTCGCGACACCGTCGTCGACGATGATCACTGTTTTCTCTGCCAACGAGATCGGGTCGCGACCTTCTCGGTAGAGCACGGCGCGACGTCCGACTTCGGCGAGCTCGCGTTCAGTCGCCAGGTCGAGCTCCTCGTCGCTCATTCCCGCCAGGCGCTGCACGGACGCATTGAAGACGCGCACGCCGTGTTCGGCGACGGCGCCGATCGCGAGTTCACGCTGCAGCGGAGCGCCAATCTTGCGGGCGATGATGACGTCGAGGGGCAGCCCGAGCGCTTCGGCGACCTCGAATGCGACGACGACACCGCCGCGGGGCAAGCCGGCGACGACCGTGTTCGGGTTGCGGAACGGCCCGAGCGACCTCGCCAGGCGGCGTCCGGCGTCGACACGGTCGAGAAAACGCAGCGGCTGGCGGCCGTTTCCCGCACCGAAACCCACGTGCGGTCGGGCAGCGGCGTCGGCCACGGGTCCTTCGCCTTCCGAATTCACGCTACGAACTGCTTCGTCAAACCCTGACCTCGCTCGCGAACACGCTAGGAAGTAAAGACTGTCGCGCGGAAGGGCCGGTCGGCCTCGGCCGAATCGATTGCATCGACCGGCCAAAACAGGGGAGATTGGACCTGCTGATTCGCTTTTTGTGAGGAAGGTGCATCCGTGAGTGGACTCGAGCTCTCCATTGTCCCGGTCGAGAACCCGGGCGGCCTGAACGTCATCGTCGGTCAGTCCCACTTCATCAAGACCATCGAGGACCTGCACGAGGCGCTCGCGTCGTCGAGTCCGGTGCTGCACTTCGGTATTGCGTTCTGCGAAGCCTCGGGCAAGCGGCTCGTGCGAACGTCAGGGAACGACGACGAGCTCGTCGCGCTCGCGACCCGCAACGCCGAGGCGATCGGCGCCGGCCACGTCTTCGTCGTCTTTTTGAAAGATGGCTTCCCGGTGAACGTGCTGCGGGCGATCAGCGCCGTGCCCGAGGTCTGTGCGATCCACTGCGCGACAGCGAACCCGCTCGAGATCATCGTCGGTGAGTCCTCCCGCGGACGCGGGGTGCTCGGCGTGATCGACGGCGAACCGCCACTCGGCGTCGAAACCGCCGACGACGTCGTTGAGCGCAAGGCGCTTTTGCGGGCGATCGGCTACAAGCTCTGAAAACCGCGCGCAGTCGGCGCGCGGGGCGAAAAACCACTTAGCCCCAGTCCGATCGCGTCGGCGGCATCCCGGATCCTCCGGCGGCGTCGCCCTTCACCCCGAGGGTCTGGAAGACGCCGAGCCGGCCGTCCAAGAAGCGGTTCTGCGAAGCCGACATGTACAGGCGCCAGACGCGCGCCCTCGGCTCGCCGATGAGCGCCACGGCGCGGTCCCAGTTCTCCTCCAAGTTGGCGACCCAGCAGTGCAGCGTCCTTGCGTAGTGTTCGCGCAGTCCTTCGACGTCGCGGACTTCGAAACCGGCGCGTTCCATCGCGAGCGTCGACTCCCCGATGTCGATGAGTTCTCCGTCGGGGAAGACGTAGCGCCCCATGAATGAACTCGGCGAGATGCGCGTTCCGCCGGGCTTGGCGATGGCGTGGTTCAACAGCCGACCCTTTTCCTCAAGCAAGCCATACAGCTTGCCGAAGTACTCCGACATCTTCTCGGAGCCGACGTGTTCGAACATGCCGATCGAGCAGATCGCTTCGAAGCGCTCACCCTTCAGATCGCGGTAGTCCTGGACGCGGATGTCGATCCGATCGTCGAGGCGGGACTCCTTCACCCGATCGCGGGCGAGCTCTGCCTGCTCGGGACTGAGGGTGATGCCGATCGCGCTCGCGCCGTAGTGCTTCGCGGCGTGGAGCACCATCGATCCCCACCCGCACCCGACATCGAGCAGCCGCAAACCGGGCCGATCGGCGAGTCCGAGCTTGCGGCAGGTGAGATCGAGCTTCGCGAACTGCGCGTCGTCGAGTCCCATGTCCGCGTCGACAAAGCGCGCGCACGAGTAGACGAGACTCGGACCGAGGACGAGGCGGTAGAAATCGTTGCCGACGTCGTAGTGATGGCGAACGACCTGCGCGTCGCGGCGCCTCGAGTGCCTTCGGCCGAGCGGGCGGAGCTCCTCCTCTGGTGGCGGGAGAGGTCGCCCCAGCGCGCGGAGGTGTTTCGCCACGAGAAGACCCGACGCAGCGATCCTCGGGCTGAGCCGCGCCCGTGGTCGGTCGGCCCTGTCGCCGAGCGCCCGCAGGCATGAAGCGAGGTCGCCTTCGATGTCCAAGTCGCCGGCGACGAAGGCGCGGGCGATGCCGAGCTCGCCGGGGGAATAAAGGATCCGGCGGACGGCGTTCGGCGACCGGACGGTGATCACCGCCGGCGAGTCCTCGGGCCCGATCGCGCTCCCGTCATAGAACGCGAATCGGGCGGCAATTGGTCCGATCAACGCCTCGAGCAGCGGCCCCGCGACTTGGGCGGCGGTCTTGCGCCCTATTCGGGCCGTCGATCGGTCTGCGTTCGCCTCGTCGTTCCCCGCGGGCATCGGCTTTGCCTCCAGGCTCGATGGGGCCCGTGTCTTCCTTAATTATCCGCGTTCGAAACGATCCGTGCCGAGCTGAGCCGATCTCGGATCCGCGTCGGTGCTGATCCTCGGGGCAGACTCGTGCTGTTGACGAAAAGGGAGGACTGGTGCTCAAAGGCTTTCGCAACTTCTTGCTGCGTGGCGACGTCATCGTCGTCGCCATTGGACTGATCGTCGCCCTCGCGTTCAGCGGGCTCGTCGAGGCTTTCACCACCGACGTCTTGAAGCCGCTCATCGACGCGGCGGCGAGCAACGGTTCGACGTCGAGCGGTCTTTGGTGGACGATCCACGGTCAGCGGATCGACATGGGTGCCTTCGTCGCCGCGATCGTGTATTTTCTCGTCCTCATCGCCGTCGTCTATTTCGCGATCGTCGTGCCGTACCGCGCAACGATGCGCCGCCGGGGGACGATGGTGTTCGGCGACCCCGCTCCGACGAAGACCTGTCCACTGTGCTGTTCGACCGACCTGCCGGTCGCGGCGACGCGCTGTCTCCACTGCGGCGGAGACGTTCCGAGCACGAACACCTAACGCGGTTCGTGCGAGACGTGGCGGTTTCAGAGCGAGACGACCTCTGTCGGCGCGCGGTTGAGCGCGACCACTCGGTGGACCGGCACGGGGCGCCATGACGGCCGAACTGGCGACGACGCCAACACGCGACGAGGTCGCCTAACCGTGCGCAGCTGCTGGCGCGGCGTCACCATCGTCGCGATGGACGACGACCACGGGGCGAGACCCTTTCGTGCCGACCTCGTCGTCGAGGACGACCACATCGCCGAGGTCCGCGAACGGTTCGGCGTCGACGGCTCGGACGCGTTCGACCGGGTCATCGAGGCGAACCGCCTCGTCGCCGTCCCCGGCTACGTGAACGCGCACGTCCATTCCTGGGAGGGGTTCTTCAAAGGTCGTTACGACAACCTGCCGCTCGAGCTGTGGATGCTGCGGTCGTATCCGCCCGTCGGTCTCGAGCCGATGCCGATCGAGCTCATCCGACTTCGCACGCTGCTCGTCGCGCTCGAGTCGTTGAAAAACGGCGTCACGTGCTTGCTCGACGACGTGATCGAGATGCCCGGTCAGAGTCTCGAGTCGCTCGACGCGGTGATGTCGGCGTACGAGGAGTGCGGCATCCGTGCCAACTGTTCCGGCCACATCGTTAACAAGCCGTTCATCGACACGCTGCCCTTTGTCGACGAGGTGCTGCCCGCCAAACTCCTCGCCGAGTTGCGCGCCCTTCCCGTGCCGACGACCGAGCAGTACCTCGAGTTCTCCCGCGAGGCGTTCCGTCGCTACCACGGCCGGTCGGGCCGATTGCGCTACGTGATCGCACCGTCCGGACCACAGCGCTGCACCGACGACCTGTTGGTCGCGGCGCACGAGTTGGCGGCGCAATGGGATGCGTCGTACCACATCCACGTCCTCGAGACCCGCGTCCAAGCGGTGACGGCTCGGGAGTTCTACGGCTCAACCCTCGTCGAGCACATGCAAAGGATCGGCGCATTGTCGGATCGCGTCACGCTCGGGCACGGCATCTGGCTCACCCCCGGCGATATCGCGCTGCTCGCCGATACCGGCGCGTCGATCGCCCACAACCCGGTCTCGAACCTGAAGCTCGACTCTGGCGTCCTCGCGTGGCGGGCCCTGCGCGACGCGCAGGTGAACGTCGCGCTCGGCACCGATGGCGCGTCGAGCAACGACTCGATGCGGATGAGCGACGTGATGAAGACCGCCGCGTTGATCCACAAGGTGAGTTCACCGCATTTCGAACGCGGCCCGACGGCAGAGGAGATCCTTTTCGCCGCGACCCGGGCGGGAGCGCGCTCGGCGCGCCTTTCGGCGACGACCGGCCAGATCGCGCCGGGATTCAAGGCCGACCTCGTCTTCTACGACCGCGATGCAATCGCGTTCACCCCGGAGAACGACATCGTCCGCCAGCTCGTCTACTGCGAGAACGGGGCTTCGATCCGCGAGGTGGTCGTCGACGGTCGCACCGTCGTGCGTGAAGGGATCTGCCTGTCGATCGACGAGGCGGACCTGCTCGCCGAGGTTCGCGCCGTAACGCCGGCGTTGCTTCGCAACTACGAAGCGGTCGAGCAGGCGAACCTCGCCCTCGAGCCGTATTTGCGCGAGATCTACGAGCGCGCGTGGCAGCGCGAGGTGGGCGTTGAGCGCCTCGCGCGCGGTGCACATGACTGACATTTACAGGGGGATCACCCGCGCGCGTTTACAGGGAGATCACACGCGCGCGTTTACAGGGAGATAACACGCGGTCGACGCGGTGCGCGCGTTGACCGCCTCACTCTGTGGCGATACCGTCCCGAGCTGTACCACATTCCGGTTCGGGTGCAACCGGCCAGACCACGTGTAGTTCAAGCCAGGCAGTGCGACGGCGCGCGAGCACTCCGCCATGAAGGGGGAAGCAATGAGACAGCGAAGAGTTGTGATCCTTTCTGTGCTTTCGGCGCTTTCGCTCGCCGTGGGGTTGCTCGCCGCCTCAGGGGGCGCTTCGGCTGCACCCGCAAGGAACAGCGCCATTCACCTCGCGCCCCGCAGCGGAACGAACCCGCCGGGAGTCACGTCGTCGAGCCTCAGTCAGGGCTCGCCAACGTTCGTCGGCTCAGCCGCGACGGGTTGCAACTATGCAAATTGCTCTTTGCTTACGGGCCCGTACCCGACGCCCGCCATTTCGCCGGGATCCTCGAGCTCGTCTTCCGCGAGCACCAACGTCACTCCGTCGATCAAATCCAACGCCGCGACGAACAAGGTTGCCGACGTTCCGCACGTCGTACCGGGACCGCACAAGCCCGCGGATGGTCCTGACCCGACGCCCCCGACGGTGACTTGCCCGGGTGCGGGTTGTGACGCGATCAACGCGTCGGCACCAGGTGTGACCGCCGTGAAGGGCCTGAACGCGGTCGACAGCGGCACGCTCTCGACGAACACGACGATCGGTGACCTCGAACCCGCCGACCAGGGTCTGTGCGCCGGAAACGGCTACGTCGTCGAGGACAACAACCTCGGTGAGATCCTCGCCTTCGACACCGCACTGCACCGGGTGTCGTCCGTCATCTCGTTGGACACGATGATGGGACTGACCAAGAGGAACTGGAGCAGCGGCGGCGACATCTCCTGCACCTACGACTATCAAAACGGCGGACACTGGTTCTTCACAGAGATCGTCTCCGCGTCGAGCGAGGCGAACGATGGGCCGTTCGCGAGCAACGGTTGCTTCGAAGCCGCCGCGAACGCGTGCTACGAGGGGATCGCGGTGACCACTGGGAACAGCCCCTTTGGTCCCTATAACGTCTACTTCCTCCACGCGGACTACAACCCGGCCGAGCCCGGCTACCCCAATCTCTTGAACGACTTCGCGAAGATCGCCACGACGCAAGACGCGTTCCTCGTCTTCTACGACGAGTTCCCGCTCGCCTACCCCTCAAACACTGGCTTCGGCGGTGGCGCCTTCAACGGTGCGCAGGAGTTCGCGTTCGACAAGACCGCTCTCGAACAAGGGATGCCGGCGGCGAACGTCAACGTCGCCATTGAGAACATGGGTCTGCTTCCCACCCCGGACGGAGGCTGTCCAGAGACTGGCGGCGTGACGTGCTGGTATCAGGTCATCCCGGCACAAGCTGCCGATCCGTCGCAATACGACAACAGCCACGGTGGTTCGGGGTTCATGCTCGCCTCGCTCGACTTCGTGGGCCAAGGTGACGACCGGGTTGCCGCATTCGACTGGACCGGTCTCAGCGCCTTGAACAGCTCCAACTGCACCGCCTGCGGACAGATCGCCTTCGGCGGCACGCTCTTTAGCGGCGTCGAGTTCTATTACGGAGAGGCCTTCCTCGGCGCCCAAAAGCAAGGTCCAATTCCGCTCGGCGACGTTTGCGCGGCAGTCCAGTTGCCCACGGACCCCTCGCCACCGTCCACGTGCCCGGAGAACGGCATCGCCACCAACGGCGACGGCATGACGCAGGCCGCGCAGGCGCAGGGACAGCTGTGGGGCGCCATCAGCACCGAGGTCAATCAAGTGTTCGGGCACGGCAGCAGGACAACCTCGGAGACGCATCAAGGTGCCGCCTACTGGGTGATCAATACGCAAAGCTTCGACCAAACCGGGCAGCTCAGCCTCACCGGTCAGGGGTACGTTTCGGCGGCACATGAGGACTTGGAGTTCCCGGCGATCGCGGCGACGGACCAGGCGAGTTCCGGTCCGGGTGCTGGCCAAGCGAGCGCGCTGATGACGTTCACCCTCTCAGGCGACGGGGTGAGCGACGCCGCCACGGCGAGCAACCCGAATCCGAACAATTACACCGCGGCCAATCCGGCTGACCACGGAGGCTTCTACCCGAGCACCGCGTACGGCCTGCTCAACAGCACCTCGAACGGCCTGATCGGATCCCAGGTGAACATCGCCGACCTCGGTCAATCGCCTCAGGACGGCTTCACGGAATACCAGCAGTTACCACCCAGCTACACAGGGACCCGTCCGAGATGGGGCGACTACAGCTGGGCGGTGTTCGTTCCGGGATCGGGGCCAGGAGGAGGAGCGATCTACTTCGCCACGAACTACATCCAGTATCCGAACTGCACGGGTAGCGCCTTCAGCGCCACCGGATTCGGAATCTGCGGCGGACACAGGGACGGAATGGCGAACTGGGGGACGTCCGTCAACTCCTTGGCGTTTCCCTGAGGCACCATCACCGCTCGAACCCTGAGCGGCTGAGGATCGGCCCCCCTGCTGATTGGCAGGGGGGCCGATTCGCGTCTTCCATGGTGTCCCCGGCGGATCGGTTTTTTTGATTCGGTGTGCTTACACATTCCAAGTGGCTCGCTGTCCCGAGAATCCCATGAGTGTGCGAGCCAGCAGTAGGGATCTGGACAGGATGCGCCTGCGATGGCGGGACCCGTTATTCCTCCTTCCCGTGCCGATCAGGGGTTCTGTACGAACGGAACCGAAAGGGCTGTTCGACCTTCCTCGCTCGCAGAGACGTGGCTACTGTGCGATCGGTCGCGAAGTAGGGCGCCAAGAAAAGGGGGGGATGTGAGGTCGATCGCTCCCACCGCTGAGACCGAGCCGCAAGCGATCCTCACGCCGCTCACCGAATCGGCCATTTTTTTGGTCGTGACGGTGACCCCTGGCTCCGAGGGCGACGTCCGTGACCTGCTCTCCGATAGCGCAGGGCTGACGCGGTCGGTCGGCTTTCGGGTCCCTGATGGTGAGTTGACCTGCGTGGTTGGCCTCGGTTCGCTGTTTTGGGACCGCCTGTTCGCCGGGCCGCGCCCCGCGGGTCTGCATGAGTTCCGCAAGGTGGCCGGTGCCAAGCAGAGCGCGGTTGCCACGCCGGGCGACCTGCTCTTCCATATTCGTGCCCACCGCTTCGACCTCTGCTTCGAGCTCGCACAGCACTTGAGTGACCGACTCGTTGGTCGCGGCGAGGTCGTCGACGAGGTGCACGGCTTCAAGTCGTTCGACGAGCGGGACATCCTCGGCTTCGTCGACGGCACCGAGAACCCGGCCGGCATGACGGCGCGCGCAGCCGTCCTGATCGGTGACGAGGACCCCGCGTTCACGGACGGCAGCTACGTGATCGTCCAGAGGTACCTGCACGACCTCGACCGCTGGAACGCGATTGCGGTCGAGGAACAGGAGCGGGTTATCGGTCGGTCGAAACTCGCGGACATCGAGATGCCCGACGACGTGAAGCCATCTAACTCACACGTCGCCTTGAACACGATCATCGACGAGCACGGCGAGCAGCGTCAGATCGTGCGTTTCAACATGCCCTTCGGCGCGGTCGGCGCGCGCGAGTTCGGCACCTACTTCATCGGCTACTCCCGCACCCCCGAAGTCACCGAGCAGATGCTGACGAACATGTTCGCCGGCAAGCCTCCGGGCAACTACGACCGCGTCCTCGACTTCTCCAAAGCCGAGACCGGCAGCCTCTTTTTCGTACCGAGCGCCAGCTTCCTTGACGCTCCGGAGGCTTTCGTCGCGCTGAAGCGGTAGCGGGCGACTCCAGCAGATCGAACCGACGGGTCTCGGGAGGCTGGATGGACGATGGCCAAAAGCTGCACCGCTGTTGCCCTGGCGACGGCGCTTGCCGCCGCCAGCGGTGCGATTGACGTCACTCTTCGATCCGCCCTGGCGCGACGGCGAAGAGGAGAAGGGGCGAGGTCGATACCGCTAGCCCCTCGACGGCCGCTCTGTCGGTACGCGATCCTCGCGGCTGCCGAATTATCACTATTTAGTGCACAGAGAGAGGCACAACAGTCGGGTTCGGGTCGGTGACGGACTCGTCGGCGAGGGGATCGATGGGCCGCACAACTGAGTTCGTGCTCCGGCACAAACGAATCGTCGTCCTCATCTGGCTCGCGCTGTTGGTGATTGGTGGGGCAATCACCGAGCACACGATCAAGCGCCTGACTGCCGACTTTTCCTTTCCCGGGCAGTCCGGATACAACACCGAGAAGAAGATCTTCGCCGCCTACGGAAACGGCGACGAGCAGGCGCCGCTCGTCGTGACATTCGCGAATACGACCTTTGCTGCCGCCATGCCCGCCTATCGTCACCTGCAAGATGCGATGCCGGCGGTGCGCGTCGTGACGAGCCGGAATTGGGTCACCGGCAACGGCCACACGGTCTACGCGCTGGTATTCGTCCCGCCCCCTGTCGCCTCCGCGGGATTCGGCGACCCGTACGAGACCCGCGCGCAAGAGCTCCTCACCACCGTCGCGCCGGCGAGCTCGACGCCGGGCATTACGAGCTACGACGCCTTGTCGAGTGGCGGCGACTCGAAGGGCCCGGGCGTTTTCGTCGAGACGATGATCGGCGGGATCGGTGCGCTCGCGGTGCTCGTCTTCGTCTTCGCGTCGTTCCTCGCGCTCGTGCCGCTGTTCATCGCCGCGGTTTCGATCCTCACGTCGTACCTCGCACTGCTCGGGTTGACCTACATCACGAGCATCTCCTACATCGTCGAGTATCTCGTCGCGCTGATCGGCCTCGGCGTCGCGATCGATTACTCACTTTTGATCGTCACGCGCTGGCGCGAGGAGCGGGCGCATGGACTCGACAACCACGCGGCGGTTATCGCCGCGATGCGCTCTGCAGGCAAAGCGGTCGTCTTCAGCGGCGTGACCGTCGCGATCGGGCTCGTTTCGCTCGTCGTGCTCCCCGTTCCCTTCCTCCGCTCGATGGGATACGGGGGCGCGCTGATTCCGCTCGTCTCGGTGCTCGCGGCGACGACATTGCTCCCAGCCCTGCTCGGCAGCATCGGCCCCCGCGCCGACTGGCCCCGGATCCGCCACGAGGGATCGGCGAGCAGGTGGTGGTCGCGCTGGGCGTCTTGGGTCGTCCGCCGCCGCTTCCTCGCCGCGTCGATCGCGATCGTCATCCTGGCGCTTTTGATCGTGCCGCTCTTCCGCATCAACGTCGGGCTGACGTCCACCAACGCGCTCGCAAAGAGCGGACTGGCGTACGAGACGTTTCACTCGCTCGAAAGGGACGGCGTCCCACAAGGCGTGCTCACCCCGATGGAGGTGCTCGTGCGTGGCGAGCAATCGCCGTCGGTCGCGGCGAGCCTCACGAGTGTCCAGGGGGTGGCGGACGCCGTCGCGCAACCCGCCGTGTTGAATCGCCATGGGACCTCGATCGTCGTCGTCGTCCCGACGGCTGAGACCGTGAACTCGGTGTCGCTTGCCGCGGTGCGCGCCGTCAAGGCGTCGGTGAAAGACGATGCACTCGTCGTCGGGGTGGCGGGGACCGGTCCAACCCAGATCGATTTCATCAACGGCGTCTACAAACATCTCCCCCTAGTCATCGTCGTCATCGTCATCCTCTCGTTCTTGTTGCTGGCGCGGGCGTTCCGATCGGTCGTTCTGCCACTGAAAGCGGTGCTGTTGAACCTCGTCTCGCTCGGCGCGACCTTCGGCGCGATGACGGCGTTCTGGCAGTGGGGGTGGGGATCCAAAGCGATCTTCTCGATCGCGAAGACCGGGGCAATCACTATCTGGATCCCCGTGTTGGTGTTCGCGTTCCTGTACGGGTTGTCGATGGATTACGAGGTGTTCATCCTCTCCCGGGTCCGCGAAGAGTTCGACGCGGTCGGCTCCACCGACGAGGCGGTCGTCACCGGAATCGGTCGGACGGGGCGGCTCGTCACGAGCGCGGCGCTGATCTTGTTCCTCGCGTTCGCGTCGCTCTCGAGCGCGCCGATCACCGACATCAAGGTGCTGGCGACGGGATTGGGTTTCGGGATTCTGCTCGACGCGACGGTCATCCGATCGCTGCTCGTTCCGGCGCTCGTCGCGATGTTCGGCAGGGTGAACTGGGTGCTTCCCCGATGGGTAGCGACGCCTCTTCGGGCAGAGCCGTGGCCGCGTCGCCTCCACGACCGACGATCCCGGAAGAGCCGCCGTGTCTTGGGGCCTGGGATCGACGGGAGTGCTGAGACGGTCTGGGAGCATTCATCTAGCTCGGCGACCGCTAAGCGCTGACGCTCCCAGTTCCTCGCCGACTATCTGGCCGGTCGTGGTTTAGGGCTCTGAGATGACCTTGGCATCTTTTGGAAGCGTGAACGCCGACGACGCGACCGTGGACGAGAACTTCGCCAGGGTGAAGCTGAAGGTGGATCCGTTCGCCGTCGATCCGCCTACGGACGCCAGCACGCCGTGGTCGGTCACGCAGTACGTCTCGTTGTTGCCCTTATAGCTCCAGGTGACGCACGTCGACGGCTGGCCGGCGATCGTCTTGTTCGTGAAGGACACGTGGTAGCCGGCGACCCGGGATTCGACGAGGCCCGCCCAGCTCTTCATCGCATCGACGTACACCCCGCTTTCGTAGATGCCCATCGTTGCTCCGAGCGGGCTCGTGGTCGCCGATCCGTACTTGATGCATGTTGTCAGCGCGGTCGAGAGCGAGCAGTAATACGTCTGCTTGCCGTTGTAGAGGATCTCGCCCGTGCCCGTGCTGAATAATTCATCCCCGCCCATCTGTTTGAGCGTCACCTCGCCGGTGGACCCAGCATTCTTGAAGTCGTAGGTGACACTGAAGGTCGCCTTGGACTCGCCCCCGGCGGATGTCGCGAGCTTGTTCAGCTCGGTCTCGATCTGTTTGGTGTTCGGTGGTTTTGGTTTCGATGAATGAGTGGACTCCTGCGCGCTCGTCGGAACTGCGCCCGCCACGCTGGTAGCTGACAACGCGAGCCCCAAGGCAAACGCGAGAAATCCTGACCCGGCGATCGACCAGGGGATCCTTCGAGACGATTGCATCGATTCGTTCGTGGACATCGCCGCTCCTTCGTTGTCGAAGCTCCGAACCGGAACGCTCGGCAGCGGGCCGCTCGAAAGAGCGCGGCGCTGTCGGACCTATTGGAAGAAATTGACAATCGAAATTCAACTACGTTCCGGATCCGTTTGGCGAGGGGGACATAGCGGACCTCAGCGCGTGGGCGGACGCTTGACTGCGTATGAGACTGCCTTTTTGGGTCAAGACGGATTATGTGGTCGCGTCCATTTGGAAAATTGGCCGACGTTTTGGGCGGTGTGTGATTGCGACCTCACGATTGGTGAATGTTCTCGCGCACTCCGTGGCTGCACGGACGCAATTCGCGCGAACGAAAATCCGCTCGGAATTGGTCATGCGAGATGGATACAACCGATCTGAACAGCCCCGCTACGATGCCGCGAGGTTCCTGAGTGTCTCCGCGACTACAAGTGGTCTGAGGGCCGCGAGCCAAGAACGATCGTCGTGCTCGCCGCGATCGCTCGCGCTTCCTCGGATGTCTCATTCACCTATGCCATGGCAGCAAGACGCATCGTGTTGAAACAAGCTCTGCTGGAAGGATCACAAAACTTCCTGACCGGTCGCGAGATCTCGTTCGGAGGCAGATCTGCCGAGCGGTCGCGAGACTCATCACGTTGATCTGCACGTACTGCCCGCGCCGCCTCAGCTTGTCGAATGACTCCAAGCCCACCGCCCCTATGTCTTCTCCGGTTGCTCTGTGCAAAAGGCGGTAGCAATGTGTCGACATGCTGGCCGCATAGATATAGGCCAAACGAGCCGATTCAAGCGATGCTGCCTCGCTCTTAAGACGAGCACCACTCCGAGTATGAGTTGCGATCGACTTTAATACAATAGGATGCAAGATAGCGCTCAAAAACATTGGATCTACGAGTCGGCATTCAAGCAAAAGGACTGCTGTAACCCGCAGGTCAGCGAAGTTTAAACCCTCGGAGAATTTTCTTCTCGGGTTTGCTCGCTTTCCGACGTGGTCAGTCGATATTTGATTTATTAGATGCCTTGTGCGCGCGAATTTTGGCTCGAAAGGCTCTCGGATCCCCTGATTGAACGCCAAGCGTGAGCAATCGACCGCGCTCCGTCCAGCATAACTAATTGTCAGCTAAGTCACATCGACGAATTTGGCGCTCATTGTCGGTCAATTGACCCTGAAGGTCTTGCCTCGCAGTTCCAGTTGTTTTTAGGTTCACGGCGGTGCCGGGCTGTGCGGGCCGTCCTGCCCCGGAAGAGTGCGAATCGATCGGCTTCTAGTTGGCTGACGGTTCTTCGGGAGATTTGGGATGACCTGAAAATGACCCAGCAATGAACCAAAAGACCCAGCAATGAACCAAAAACTACCTCGAGAGGCTATAGCGGTCGTCGGCAGTGGGTACCTGGGTACCGTCGTCGCCGCGTGCTTCGCTTGGATCGGGCATCGCGTCGTAGCGGTCGAGTCAGATCCACGAAAGCTGAAGCAGTTGGGCGCGGCTCGAGCGCCTTTTCCGGAACCCGGCCTCGATGAACTACTGGCGGGCACCTTAGATAGCGGAGATCTCGTATTCACCGACGACCTTGCCGCGGCGACAAGGGAATCCAACATCGTTTTCCTTTGTGTTGGGACTCCAGCCGGGCCAGGCGGTGAGGTCGACCTGTCGGCTATTGCGACGGCGGCTCGTGTGGTCGGGAAACACAGCCACACGGGGCTCATAATCGTGACGAAAAGCACGGTCCCCGTAGGAACCGGCCGTTGGTTGCAATCCCTGATCGAGGATCAGCTTGCAGCAGTTGGCAAATCTTCGGAATTCAGCATCGTCTCAAATCCCGAATTCCTGCGCGAGGGCAGCGCAGTCCAAGACTTCCTGCATCCGGACCGGGTTGTGGTTGGAGGCGATGATGAGAACGCATGCCAGCGGGTGATCGACCTGCATCAGCCGATCATTGACCCACGGAGCTCGGGCGCAATTGCGAAAGGCGAACCAGTCCCGGTCATTCGCACGAGCTTGGCAACCGCTGAAATGACAAAGTACGCCTCGAACAGCTTCCTTGCGACCAAGCTGAGCTTTGCAAACGAACTCTCCCGTGTGTGTGAGCGCGTCGGAGCCGACATCACCGAGGTAATCGCGACAATCGGACTCGATGCGCGCATCGGCAGCAATTACTTCGACGCAGGGATCGGCTGGGGTGGCTCGTGCCTCGGTAAGGATCTTTTGGCTTTGATCCACACGGCGCAGGAGTATTGCTTTGAGCCGGAACTTCTGCGAGCGGTCGTGTCAGTGAACGACAGCCAGCGCCAACTTGTTGTCGACGAGTTGCTTCGTCACCTGAAGGTCCTGAGAGGCGCGCGTATTTGCATCTTCGGACTCGCATTTAAGTCTGGAACCGATGACCTGCGTGACTCACCGGGTGTGGACATCGCACGGCGACTCATCGATCGTGGCGCGTTCGTGACCGCATACGACCCTATGGTCGGCGTGATTCCAGACGATCCGACGATCAGGACGTTGAGCGGTCCGTTTGAGGCCGCGAGTGGAGCCGACGCGGTGGTCATTACCACTGATAGTCCTCAGTTTCTCACGATCGATCTCGCCAAGCTGCGCCGCATTACCCGTGGCGACGTCTTTTTTGACGGGAGAAATGTCTTCAATCCGCGCGCCGTTCAGGCCGCCGGATTCCGATACATCGGTATCGGACGGCCGGTGACCGATGGTTTCGCAACGGTTTCTCTGCGGCGCAATGACGAGCTCGACGCTTCTCGGAGTGGAGCAGAAACGGTTGTGTCCTCGGCCGCAACGGTCGAGCGTCTAACGGGCAGTGACCTGTGATGCTCGTGAAGACACTTGGCTAAGGCGCTACGCATGACCATCCCAGCAGCGGCAGTCGGCAATGACCTGGAAGTGTCTGAACCAGAAGCACTGGCATTGTTTCCGCGTGAAAACGCGGATCGTCAAGACGCGAGTAGTGGGGGCATTCCGTTCAAACTGAGCATCGTCGTGCCGGTATACAACGAGGAAACCACGATCCACAAAGTTGTAGAAACTCTTGCCTCACAGCCGATTCGGAGTTATGTCGAAATCATTGTTGTCGACGATGGTTCGACCGACAGAAGCTGGGAGATCCTCCAGGCGACGTTTCGAAATCAACATGTGACTGTTCGGCACGAAGTGAACCGTGGCAAGGGAGCTGCAGTTAGGACAGGAATGGCCCTAGCAACGGGCACGCACTTGCTCGTGTTCGATGCTGATTCCGAATACGATCCGGCAGACCTAACAAGATTGGTCGCTCCGATTGTGAGCGGTCGAGCCGAAGTCGTATACGGCGTACGCGTACGTGGCGCGGGGACGACCTTTCCATCTCTGATAAACGTCATAGGCAATCGACTAATGACGATGCTCGCCAACGTGCTCTTCGGGTCCGCGATCAGCGATCTCCACACCTGTCTCAAACTTCTGCCAATTCCGATGCTCCATCAGATGCGTCTCGCGGAGGAGGGCTTCGGCCTCGACACCGAAATCAGTGCTGAGCTACTGCGACTTGGATTTCGGCCCTTCGAAGTGCCGGTCAGCTACGTCGGTCGTTCGCGTGAAGAAGGCAAGAAGATCCGCCTGAAGGATGCATTCCGATGTTTGGTGGTACTCATGAAGGTCCGATTGCGGGGGTGCACGCGCTACGGGACAAGGGACAAATCCATTGCCCCTCCCGTCCTCCAGCTAACGAGCCCGGCGATCGCCACAGACCTTTGATCAAACCCACACCTGTGCCGCGCGTCAAAGAGCGAATATCGATCGCCGTCGTTACCGACGCCATACATCCCTATCACCGGGGCGGCAAGGAGATTCGCTACTTTGAACTTCTACCGCGCCTCGCTGAATTCTGTGACGTTCGCGTGTACACCATGCACTGGTGGCCCGAGAAGTCAAGGACAAGAGTTGAGGGGGGGATCGAATATAGAGCGATCTGTCCCAAGTTCGCTCTATACAACAAAGCACGTCGATCAATGTTCGAGGCACTTGTTTTCGCGTGTGCGTGCGTGCGACTGCTCGCCGCGCGGTTCGACATCCTCGAGGCGGACCACATGCCGTATTTGCAACTCTTCGTTTTGAAGATGGTGGCGAAGCTTCGGCGCCGACCCTTCGTCGTGACCTGGAACGAAGTTTGGGGTCGCGAGTATTGGAACGAGTACCTTGGGCGCCCGTTCGGCGCGATCGCTTGGAAGATCGAACGCGCCGCAATGAGTCTTCCAGACGAAATCATCGCGGTATCAGTCGGAACCGCGGAACGCTTACGTCGATTTGTTGGCGACAAGTTTCCGATTAGGGTCGTTCCGAATGCCGTCGATCTTCAGTTGATTCGACAAGTGCCCCCTGCCGCACTTGAAGGACCGTTGGAGATTCTCTTCGTCGGTCGTCTTCTCAAGCACAAGGGGCTCGAGCTCCTCATTGATGCGGTCGGGATGATCCACTCCGAAGGGCCGCTGCACGTCGCAATTGTTGGGTCTGGTCCGGAACGGTTGAACATTGAACACCAAGTCGCCAACGCCAACTCAGAGCATGTTTTTCAGCTTCGCTCAGATATCCACTCCCAAGTGGAGGTGTTCGCGCTCATGAAGGCGGCCGAGGTTTTTGTGTTTCCATCGGTTCGCGAAGGTTTTGGGATTGCCGCCCTCGAGGCTCTCGCTTGTGGGACCCGCGTCATTACGACTTCGCATTCAGAAAATCATGCCCGCCATCTCGTGGCGCGCTCTGACCGCGGGTACTTGACTGAGCCAACAGCTGAAGCATTGGCCGTCGCCATCAAGACGGCGTTGGACGACGCGGGTCGAGGCAAGCGGCCCGCGGAAGATTGGGTCGAGGAATTCAATTGGAATGCGTCAGCAGATTCGTACCGAGACGCGCTTCGTTCAGCGATGGATCTCGGCATCGGCTCCGACATGCGAGGGTCGGGGTCTGATCCGTTGTCGATCAAATAGATCAAATAGATCAAATAGGAAGTAAACCTGTTGGGCGAGGTAGTGACGAGGCGCCGAGAGCTAGGCGCGCGTCCTCGTAGTCGGAGTCGGGCCGAAACGGGCAAGGAGCATCAGGCGGCGCGAACCGGACTGGGCGATGTCGTCAAATGTCGGCGCTACGCCGCACGAGATTGCTTTCGCAGGCCGACGCCGTGAGTCAGAGGGCGGCGACGCGGCCGCAAGAGGTACTCGTGACATTCGACTTCGAAGCTCAGTGGGGGATGCCGTACGCGCTCTTTTACGACCTCGACCGCTCCGCAGACGCGATCCTCGCAACACTCGGGCGGCACCGGGCGTCAGCGGTGTTCTTCGTCACCGGCAAGATCGTCGAGGAACAGCCCGAGCTGGTCAGCGAATTGGCCGCTCGCGGCCACGAGGTCGGGCTGCATGGGTACCGCCACGAAGACTTCGCGCGGCTCACCCCTCCTGCGCGTCGCGAGTTCGGGCAACAGCTGACCGAGGTATGTGCCCGGGTGCAGAGCCTGGTTGGGCGCGCACCGATTGCCTACCGCGCCCCATACCTGCTCACCCCAGCCTTTGCCGATCCCGACCTCGACCGCATGCTCGCCGACCGCAAGTTTGTGTGGACGAGCAACCGCGAGATCCGCTTCTGCGAGGAGGTGTTTCGCCCCGACCGCGTGCCGTGGGCACTGGCGCGGGACGCCGCGGAGGCGCTCGGACTATTCGATGAGCGGCGTGTCGGCGCGCTCGCCGCGCTCGCGCTCAACGTCAGCCTGCTCCGTCGGGAGGTGACCCTTGGCAGCCCGGTCGCAAGGGGGCGGTGGCTCCTCCGCGGGCGACCGACCTACCGGCGCGGGGACCTCCTCGAGGTTGCGCTGCAAGCCCCGCTCGACTGCGATTTCTTGGGCCTTCCCCGTCCTGACGAGGCAAGCGACGGTGAACTGCTGAGGTTCGCGGCACAGCGCCTTGCTGCAGCTCCATGGCGCGCGGGGAGTCCCTGCGTGCTCAGCTTCCACGACTGGATCATCGGCACCTCGAATCGGCCCGGACTGCTAGACGAGGTCCTAGCGAGGTTTTCCAGCGCCGGTGTGCCGTTGCTCGACGCCGCGAGCTGGAGGCCGAATTGATGTCGGCCGTCCACGACCGGTTCCAGGCTCCTTCGTCCGGTCCAGCCGCGTTGAGCGTCGTGGTCCCGACGCTCAACGGCGCGGCGCGACTGCCGATTCTTCTCGCTGCGCTCGACGCGCAGACGATCGCCAAGAACCTTGAAGTGATCGTTGTAGACGACGGCTCGCAGGACGACAGCTCGAAAGTGGCCGCGGCGCACGGCGCCAAGGTGGTGAGCCACGAGACGAATCGTGGAGTTTCCGCTGCCCGCAACACAGGGATCGCGGCGAGCCACGCGCCCTGGGTGGCCTTCATCGACGACGACTGCGAGCCCGAACCGAGCTGGGCTGAGCAGCTGCTCGCCGCCTCACGCCGGGCTGTGGTGGGAGTCGGCGGAGCTGTGACCGTCGCTGGCCGACGCGGCTACATGCTTGGTTACCTCGAGCGCAACAACCCTGCCGTTCCGTTGGAGGCCGAGCTCGCGTCGAGCACCTCCCTGCCGTACCGTTTCTGGCGGTACCTGCTGCGAAACCTGCGCCGCGCGCCGGCACAGGCTGGGCCGGTCTACGCCTTTGCTGGTCCAAACATGGCTTTTGACCGCGCGGCCCTGGAGGCGACCGGCGGCTTCGACGAGCGCTTCACCTTCGGAGCCGAAGATACTGATCTCTGCTTGCGCCTGCTCGACCGCTTTGGCAACGGCGCGCTGTGGTTCGATCCGGCAGCGGTCGTTCGGCACCACTTCGATACACGCCCTCGGGTGCTGCTCCGTCGTCGCCGCGCATATGGATATGGTGTGGGGCGCTTGTTTTGCAAGCGACATGAGCTGTCGCCGACGATCTACCCGTTGCCTATTCTCGCCGCTGCGCTGCTCCTCGCCGGCTTGTTCGATCGGCGCAAGCTGCTCGTCGCCGCACTCGTTCCTCAGGCGGTCTTCGCTCGTGGGCTCTTCGACGCGTTTCAGCGCCGATCCCTCTCACCGATAGCTGACTGCTACGTGAGACTGGTCGAGGAGGCGTTCCACAACCTCGGCTGGGCGGCCGGGGCCTGGCACTACCGGCATTGGATTACAGCGCGTGATTGAGTCGAGCGACCCGGCCGAAGATGACCCAGTCATGCCCGGCGCTAGCCGCCACGGGCGCCTGTGGCGCGCGCTGCGTCGGCTCGCGCCCTCTCGCGCCTGGTTCCGCCGGCACTTAGGCAGGGCGGTCGTCATGGTGAACGCCCTGTTTGGAGCAGCGCAGACCGGCTTCGGGCGTCTGTGGCGAGCGAAGCGTTGGCTCGCGCCCTCTCGCCCCTGGCTCCACGAGCATTTCGGCCGGGCGGCCGTCAAGGGTGGAGTGTTCGCCCTGTTTGGCGCGGCGCGAACCGGCCCCCGGCGCCTGTGGCGAGCGCTGCGTCGGCTCGCGCCCTCTCGCCCCTGGCTCCACGAGCATTTCGGCCGGGCGGCCGTCACCGGCGCGGTGTTCGCTCTGTTTGGTGCGGCGCGAACCGGCCCCCGCCGCCTGAGGCGAGCGCTGCGTCGGCTCGCGCCCTCTCGCCCCTGGTTCCACCGTCACCTGGGTTGGCTGACTGTCAGCGTCGGGGTGATCGTCCTGTTTGGTGCAGCACAGACCGAGCTCGGGCAGCGGGCACTAGGTGGTGCCGGTGTCGCGCGCAGCGACCCGTCCTACCTGGAGCTCTACTTCCGCCACCCGACCCAGCTCCCTTCCACGCTCGACCGAGACCAGGACACGGTGCTTCGGTTCGTGGTGCGGTCCGAGGCGTTGCATCGCCGACAGGTTGGGTGGTACGCCGACGTCACATCGACCGCCGGTCGAAGAGAAGTGGGGCACGGACGCCTCGCGGTCGCTCCCGGCGCGGCCAAGACCGTCGTCGCTCGCCTGCATGTCAGCTGTGACGGTGACTCCCGCGTGCAACTGCTGGTCGCCCTCGCGCACAGCCGTGTCCGCATCGACCAATGGTTGACGTGTTCGCCTCGCGGGGGGTAGCCGTCAAGCTGGCGACACCTGGCAGAGCGCCGGTGGTTGACGAAACCAAGCCGCGTCGCAGCGGCGGCGCGGCGCTCGTCGCTGTTGCTGCCCCTTGGCGCGGCTGGATCCTCGAGCTCGCGGTGCTCGACCTCGCCGTTGCCACCTCTCAGCTGTGGCCGAGCCGCCTCGTCGCCGCGCTCCTCCTCGTCTACTTGCCGGGTCGACTGCTACTGCAGGCGGCAAGGGTTCCCGCCGCCTTGGTCCGACGTTTTCCGCCGTACGTCGTTTGCGCCAGCCTGGTGGTGCTCACCGCGACGACCCTTTTGGTGGACCTGTTCGGGCCTGTCCTCGGCGATGCCGCACCGCTACACCGCCTGCCGCTCCTCATCGCTGTCGACGTCGTCACGGCGGCACTCGGGATCCTCGGACGCAACGCGACGCCGGCGTACCGCGTGAGGCGCGCCAACCTCGTGCAACGGGCACGTTGGTTGTGGCCATTGCTTTTGCCTGTCGCCTCTATCGCCGCCACCGCTCGGCTCGATAACGGTCGTGGCAACGCCCTCGCCCCCGGGGTCCTCGCCTCGGTAGTGGTGGTCCTCGCCGCCGGAGTGCTGTTCGCTCCGCGGATGAACGCCCAGCACCTCTCGATGGTGATCTATGGCGGTGGCCTGGCGACGATGCTGCTCACGAGCATGCGCAGCGCCTACGTCGTCGGATACGACATCAGCAGCGAGTACTTCGACTTCCACCAGACGGTGCTCTCCGGCGTCTGGCATCCCGGGCACCTCAACCCGTACGAGGCAATGCTCAGCCTGACGGTCCTGCCTGCCTCGTTGCACAGCCTCATCGGCGGCCAGGACGTGTGGATCTTCAAGCTCGTATACCCGGCGCTGTTCGCCATCTTCCCCGTCGCCGTGTTCTACCTCGCCTCTTGGGCGCTCTCGCGCCGCGCCGCCTGCCTCGCCGCCGCGTTGTTGATCAGCCAGTACTACTTCTTCGAGCAGCAGCCCGAAATCGCCCGCCAGGAGCTGGCGCTCGTCGTCTTCGCCGGGCTCGTGGGCGCGCTCCTCGACCCGGCGCTTCGCAAGCAGCAGCGCACCTTGCTCGTGGCCATGTTCGCTGCGACGCTCGTTGTCTTCCACTACTCGACCACGTACGTGGCGATTTTCATCTGCTTTTCCGTCGTTGTCGGGGCCACAATCCTGCGGCGGCGCCGACCGCGCGTCGCTGTCGCGCCGTACCTGCTGGCTACCGTGACGATGCTCGCGGTCGCCGCCGTTTGGTACGTGCCGGTCACCCACTCGACGAGCGACCTATCGTTCTTCGTCCGCACGGTCGAAAAGCAGGGCATCGCATTGCTGCCCGGGCGCCAAGCCGGCCAGAACGTGATCAGCGCGTACTTCAACTCCCTGCGCGAGCCGCCGATCGCACTTGCCACGTTCCAGCACGATGTCGCGCTGGAGTACCACCGCGACTACCCCTTCCTGATCCCCTTGCGGGACGCCGGCCAGACGAGGTTTTCCCTGCGCCCGGCGAGCTCTTTTTCCGTGACGGGGCTGGCGCCGTTCCTCCAAGGGCCGTTCGACGACGCCCAGCTCGTCATCCAGCAGCTGCTCAACGCCCTCGGTGCCATCGGAGCTGTCGTGCTCGTCCTCCGTCGCCGACGCGATCCGATCCTCGGGGCCGTCGGCTACGCCGGGCTCGGAGCTATCGTCCTGCTCGCCGCCAGCCGGCTCAGCGGCACGCTCTCCGCCGACTACAACTCCTCGCGCTTGTGGTTGCAGTGCTATTTCCTCCTTGCGATTGCCGCCGTCGCGCTGATCGACGTCGCATCGAAACGCTTCCCGGCCCCGAAACTCGGCCAGGCGGCCCCCTTCGCCTTCGGGGTGGTGCTGGCGCTCGCCTTCATTTACAACTCGGGCCTCTCCGTCCCGATCGTCGGCGGCGATCCATCCCTGTTGCTCGACAACCACAGCGAGGACTACAGCCGCCTCTACGTCACGGCGCAGGAGAAGGCGACCGTGCACTTCATTTCAGCCACCGTGCCGGGAACAGACGTCATCTATGCCGACAATTATGGGGCCCTCTCGCTCGAGCAGTTCTCGAGCCGGCGACGAGGAGTATTCACTGTGATTTCGCCCGAGACGCTCGACCGGCACGCCTGGGTCTATGCGACGACCGCCAATCTCGTCGGTCGCCGGACGTGGGGCCTCGTGTCGACGGAGGGTCCCGTTGAATACCAGTTCCCGGCCAGTTTTCTCAACGACAACTTCAACGTCGTCTTCTCCACCGGAACGACGGAGGTGCTGCACCGGTGATCTCGGTGGTTGTCATCAGCAAGGACGAGCCGATGCTCGGCGACACCCTCGGTGAGCTTTCGGCGCAGGAGCTCGGCGAGAATTTCGAGGTTGTCGTCGTCGACGCCTCGAGCGGCCGCCTCGACACGATCCGCCGACGCTTCCCCGACGTGACCTGGATCGACTATCCCGCCTCGGATCAAATCACGATCGCCGCGCAGCGCAACCGGGGGATGGGCGCCGCCCGCGGCGAGATCGTCGTCTTCACCGACGCAGGCTGCCTGCTGTCCGACGGGTGGCTGGCGGCACTCACTGCGCCGATCCGCCAAGGAGCAGAGCACGTGACGTGCGGTGAGACCTTTGGTGCAGGACCGTGGTCGATCCTGTACCAGCCGAAGCCGCTGCCAGCGGGCTCCTACCTCAAGGAAGCCTCGACGATCAACCTGGCTCTCAGCCGGCACGTCATCGACAAGGTCGGCGAGTTCGACGAGCGGTTCGCCTACGGATCCGACATCGACTATTCGTGGAGGGTCGTGGGCGCCGGATTTCGCATCCTGGCCGTGCCCGAGGCAAAGATCACCGCCGAATGGGGCAACCGCCGGCGTCAGATGAAGCGCTCTTTCCGCTACGGCCAGGCGTGCGTCCGCCTGCACCGCAAGCATCAGACGCCGTTTCTGCAGATCGCGCGCAGGGATCCGCTTGTCGTCGTCTACCCCGCCTTCCTGCTCGGACTGCCACTCGCGTTACTCTGGCCCTTCTACCTGCTCCTGCTTGTCATCCCTGCTTGGCTGGCGCGCGATCGCCAGCCGCTCGCCGCCGTGGTCGACCACCTGATCTTTGGTGCTGGCGCCTTGTGGGAGGTGGTGCGGTGAGCATCCGAAGGAAACGGGTTCTCGTCCACCCTGCCGACTCGAACCCGTACCTGGAGAGCCTCTACTTCGAGCTGCGCGGCCTTGGAGTGGAACATCGCTACGCCGGCGAGCTCACCCGGTCGCACACGCTCAACTTGTGCCTGCTGCCGTTCGAACTCGTCGTTCGGCGCGCCGCCGGCTTCCGGCTGTTCCATTTGCACTGGGTGTTCCGCTTCACCGCGCCCATCGCCCCCCGGGCCCGCCTTTCGAGGAAGGCGATGCGGTGGTACCTCGTCGCGTTGCTGGAGCTGCTCCGAGGGCTCGGCGTGCGCACCGTGTGGACCGCACACAACGTGCTGCCGCACGAGCAGGTGTTCGACGACGATCGGCGCGCCCGGCGCGAGCTCGTCGCACGTTGCTCGGCGGTGATCGCCCACGACGAGGTCACGCTCGCGGAGCTGTCGGCCATTGGCTGTCGCCTACCCTTGACGAAGGTGATCGCCCCGGGCGGACCTAAGGTCGTGAGCGCCGTTCGCGAACCTGTCGATCGGACGGGGAAATGCTCGCTGCGGGTCGTCTTCGTCGGCCGTGTCGAGCGCTACAAGGGTCTCGAGCAACTGATGGCAGCGCTCTCTCTGCCAACCTGCCCATCCGGGCTTTCGGTCGTGATCGCCGGAGAGTGCCGCGACCGCCAGCTCGCCGAATCGCTCGCGCAGCAGGCGGCGTCGAACTCCGCTGCCATCGAGCTGCGCTTCGAGCGGTTAAGTGACGAGGAGGTCGCCTCGCTGCTCGACTCGGCGGACATCGCCGTGTTCCCATTCCGTTCGGTGACGACGAGCGGGAGCGTGCTGCTGGCGCTGAGCGCCGGTTGCCCGGTCGTGATACCTGATCTTCCGGCCCTTGCCGATGTGCCGCGCGCCTGCGCCTGGCGGTACGCCGGCGGTAGCGCGGCGTTGGCGCAGGCCCTGGCCGAGGCGGCGAGCACGCCGCCGGCACGTCGCAGCGCGATGGCTGCCGCGGCGCTCGCCTACGCCGACCGCTTCAGCTGGACGGCCTCAGCGCTCGCGACGAACGAGCTCTACGAGCAGATCGCTGCACCCGCACCGCACTCCGCGGACCGACCGCAAGTGCGTCGCACCCTTGATGCGCAGGAAAGCGGGACACGCGCATGACTGACCGCCAAGGCGAGCCCGGGCGCGAGCAACGCGCTGGCTCGATCGGCAATTCGATCGTCTCCGGCCTGAGCTGGAACAGCCTCGCGCAGATCACGTCGGTCGCCGTCGCCATCGTGCTCACGCCCTTTTTGGTGCTGAGGCTGGGACTCGACCGCTACGGCATCTTCGCGCTCGTCAGCTCCGTCATCGGCGTGCTCTCGAATCTTGACGGCGGGTTCGGCGCCAGCACGCTGCGTTTCTTCTCCGTCCACGTCGGCGGTGGCGCGCGAGAAGCCGAGTCGCGACTGCTCGTGACGGCATCGCTGATTCTCGCCGTCGGCGCGGGGGCACTCGGCGCCGTGGTCGGCGTGCTGGCGCCGAGCATCGTCGAGCGCTTCCACGCCCCGCATCAGCTCTACGGGCAGGCGGCGCTGATTCTCCGGATCCTCGTTCCCGTGGTCGTCGTCTCGATGTGGAGCGATCTGTTGCAAGCGCTGCTCGCCGCTCACAATCGCTGGCGACGCCTCGGCCTCATCACCATCGGCGGGCAAATCTGTTACGCGATCCTTGCCTTCTCACTCGTCGGTGCGGGATTCGGGATGATCGGCCTCGTCTGTGCCCTCGCTGCCGGCCAGTTCGTCGGCAGCGTGGCCTCGTTGCTCGCCGCCCTGCGGTTCGTGGATCTGTCGAGCTGTCGCCTGATGAGTTGGCGAGACACGCGCACCTTCTGCAGCTATGCCGCCAAGATCCAGGTCGCGCTGATCGCCAGCGAGGTCAACTTCGAGTCCCCCCCTCTGATCATCGGGCTGTTACTGCCGATCCGCTTCGTCGCGTTGTACGCAATCGGTGCCAACTTCGCGCTTCAGCTGCGGACGATTCCGACGAACGCGCTCGAACCGATCAAGGTCTACCTCTCGCAGACATTCGGGCGCGGCGGGCTTGAGCCAACCCTCGACCGGCATCGGTCCATTCAGAAGGTGTGGACGCGCATCGTGCCGGCGGTGCCAGTGGTCGGAGCCGCATTGGCGTGGTTTGCCATCTCGCGCTGGCTAGGTGCCGACGTGGCCACGGGTGGCGCGGTCGCTGTCATCCTGCTCGGCGGTCATGCCTTTTGGTTGCTCACCGCACCGCTCAACCCGCTCGTCGCCAGCGTTGGCCGGCCCGAGATCGAGCGCGACTACGTGATTCTGAGCGCTTGTCTCACGGTCGCCCTCTCGGTCGCCCTCGCCATCGCGTTCGGCGTGCTCGGCGTGGCGGTGGCGACGGCGTTCGCCGAGGTTCTGGCCAGCGCTTGGTTCCTCAGGAAATCGCGCCGGCGCATTTCGCCCAGTCTGCAGAGTTGTTTCGCCGGAATCCCGTGGCTAGCGGTGGCCTGCTCGGCGGCACTGGCCGCTCTCCTCGAGCTGCCCATTTACTGGATCAGCCCTGCCGGACCGGCCGGACTACTCGTCTGCGCAATTCCGGCAATACCAGCCCTCGCGTGCTACGCCGTCCTGGCCGAGCCGAGACTCGCTCTCTCCTTGTCGGCCATCGCCCGACGTCACGAAGGGCGTGCCGAGATACTTTCCGCCGCCCGGAGCTTCGACTGGCATGCACTGCGGGCGCTGCTCGACGACGGCCGCGCTGATGCCTCCTTCGGTGCCGGCCACCGGGCTGCCTTGGAGAACGGTCCTGGCAACGTCGCCCCGATGGCCGCGAAGCCGGAGCTGTGAGCGCCCTTGCGGCGAACTAGCCGCGCCCGCCATCGCCGCAGGCGATCGAGGGCGAGGATCGTCGCGGTCGCCGCCGTCGTCGCAGCCGTCGTCGCGATCGCGCTCTGGATCGTCCTTCCTCGGACTCACACGGCGCGCCCCCGGCTTCTCATCCAAGCCGGCGACTCGAAGACCGCCTGCATCTATGTCGGTTCGTACCCCTGGCGGCCGACCTTCCAGTCGGTCGAGCAATCGACTGGGGTGAGCTACAACTGCCTCGAGACCTTTAGCGACTCCGACCCCACCTGGGTGAACTGGGTGGAGCCCTGGATGACCGAGCGCGCCTACGGCTACGCCGAATGGCTCGCCAAGGATCCGACGCTGCGAACGGTGATCATCACCCAGGACCTGATCCCCAATAGCGAGGCCTCCAACCCGAACTGGCGCGCCCAAGGCGCCGCCGGGCGCTTCGATCACTACGCGCGCGAGCTCGCCATCAACTTGGTCAAGGCTGGCTTTGGCTACTCGGTGATCCGCCTCGGCCCCGAGATGAACGGTCCGGGGCACAACGACTACATCGGCAACACGCCCACGCAATGGCGGCAATGGGCGGAGTACTTCGCCCAGATCGTGATGACGATGCGGGCCGTCAAAGGTGCGCACTTCCTCTTCGACTGGAACGTCAACGCCGGCTATCGCGTCATCCCACTGGCGGACTTCTATCCCGGGAACGCCTACGTCGACATCGTCGGCATCGATTTCTACGACTACATCGGAGGGACGGTTCCGGCGATCAGATCGCCTGAACACTGGAACAAGCTCGCCGGTGAGCCGCTCGGCCTCGACGCGCTCGCCGCCTTCGCAAGAGCGCACCACAAGCCGCTCAGCATCCCGGAGTGGGGCACGGTGAAAGGCGTCGGCGATGACGGAAGCTACGTCGCCCACGTCGGGCACTTCGTCGACACCCACGACGTCGCTTACCAGTGCTGGTTCGACGACGGCCACGCCGGCGTCTACCAGCTCAATCCCGCCGTCGCCCCGCGGTCGTTGGTGGCGTATGCGGAAACCCTAGGAGCGCGCCAATAAAGAGGACGACACCGACAGCGAATTCTTAGGCCGGCAAACCTCGCGATCACGACAATTCGCGCTGTCGACAAGGCCATCAGACAAAACGGTCTCTCGCGCGGCGCGTAGCCGGGCATGACCGGCGATACGCCCGCTGAAGTATGCCGCCAGCAGCGCCGCATCCGTGATCGCAGCGAGGAGGCAACGCCCGAGATTTTCTCGCCGGAAGATGAACTTGCCTCGGACGTGCAACCACGACACTGTCAGGTGCACGCCCGCTAGGCCGAACAGGCGCCAGCGCAGCGGCAACTTTCGCATCGTAAACGCGAGGGCGGCCGAAGCGACGACCACCAGGAAAGCGATGTCGGGCCTTCGCAGCTGACGGTAGCGCTCGAGCTGGCGCGAAGCCCCGACCCCGCTTTGGTAGAGCCAGACCAGCGACGATAGAAGGCCGCGCCGCTCACGATGTTCGACGACGAGCCCCGGAACCGTCACGACGCGCAAACCGTTCCGCTCAATTTCGTGACTCAGCGCGACGTCCTCTCCCTCGCGCAGCTGTGTTTCGTAGCTGACGCGATCGAACACCTCCCGCCGGAAGAGCGCATTGCTGCCGGTGACGAGCGTGGCGTGCGGGACGACCTTCGGCGTTAGGGAGTAGCGGCTGGCGAGGTAGGCCACATCCCCATCGGGGACCGCCGTGCCAGAGGCGACGTCGTGATCCTCGAGTGCGGCAACACAGGACAGCCACCACCGGGGAGGAAGCACGATGTCGCCGTCGACCATCGCCAGGAACTTTCCCCTGGCTGCTGTCACACCCGTCGCCCGGGCGGCCCCCCGCCCGCGGTTTCTCTCGTGGCGGATCAGCTGCAGGGTGGCGTCCGAGGCAGCGAGCTGACGGACCAGCTCACTCGTGCCATCTGCCGAGCCGTCGTCCACAACGACGATCTCGTGCGAGCCCAGCCCTTGTTGCGCCTGGACCGAGCCGATGCATTCGCCGATCACGGCGCGCTCGTTATACGCGATGACGACGAAGCTGACGTCGACAGGCGCGCGCGATTCGTGAAGGCTCATCTGCGGCTGTTCACAAAATTCGTCCTCGTCGCGCGTTTTGTCCTAATGCTGATCGTCGAGCACGTCAGCGATTACCCATTCGGTTCCGAGATCGTCGCGCGTTGGCCGGACCCGAGCTTTCGTAGCACTCCGAACATCCAAACGCTGTCGGCGGAACGGTAAACCATCGAGACATCTGGTCGAGCCTCGCTGACGAAGTCTCGGAACGCCGAATTGTCGACGTCGTCGATCAGCATCAGCCCCCCAGTCCGAAGTGCCGGCCACACGGTTTCCATCTCGAAACGCATATTGCGCACCGTATGCAAGCTGTCGTGGACAAACATCTCCACGTGTCCCACCTGGGATATCAGCGGCCTCAGGCGTCGTCTGCTGGAGCCGCGTATGTACGTCCAGCGGTCGTGGCTCCCGCCCGGTATTGCCGCTGCCGTCTGGTCTTGAAGTCCGGTGCCGAAAAGGTACGGCAAGTCCACGCTCCACAGGTGACCCTGTCCGTTCTTGGACATCGCCTCGAGGATCATTCGGCTCGTCACGCCCCGTGCCACGCCGGTTTCGACGACATTGGACGGGCGCAGGTGGCGGACGGCACACCACGTGGCACTTGCTAACGCACAATCGGCGTCGCTGTAGATCTCGCCGTAGGTCATGCGACCGACCGAAAGCCCCTTGGCGCTGAGCTCATCGAGGACGGTATCCCAGACCTGTCGTGACGACTCGAGCTCAGGGCAGGGCCAGGCAACCCCGAGCATCTCATGGAAGGGCGGTCCCCACTCCTCTCGCACTTCGTATGGGATCGGTTTTGTCAGCCACCAGTTCAATTGCTCCGGTATGTACAGAAGGGTTTCGACCGGCTCGACAGCCAGCGCCTTGGCAAAGAGAGCCAGGTCGCGGGGGAGTCTTCGCACATGAGGGACAAGCTTCATCGTGGAGCTGTCGCAGCGCCGACCGGTGCTCGCCACGCGGCGGCGAGGCGGCGGCCCGCGCCGAGGGAGCGGGCCAACGAATGCGCGAGCGGCGCGACGCTCGTGTGTGTCCCGGCGATGAACCGTACCGAGGGCCCCAGGCCGCCAGCCGCAGCGGCTCCTGCGAAATAGAGCCCCGGCGCGGTGGACTCTCCTGCCCGGGACACGTCGGGAAAGCCGTCGAGGGTCGCGATACGCGCCATCAGCGGCCCGGTCAGGAACGGCAGCCGGCTGACGTCGACCCGGAAGCCCGTGGCGGCGATCACGTGGTCGACGTCGAGCGTCGTCTGGCGAGGACCGACGGCGAGCAAGCGCACCCCGGAGCCACGAGCGACGACGCCACGCACCTGCTGGCCGGTCAGCGTCTCGACGACCCCGTCGACACGATCCTTGAGCCACCAGGCGCCTGACGGGCCGAGGACCGTCCGCGCCTTTTCCGTCCGCATGTCGCGGGGAAGGAGTCGGAAGGCTGCGGGCGAGTTCCAAAAGGCACAGATCCACCCCTCACAGAGCTTGGTGACCGGTCGTCGAAGATGACCGAGGCGGCTCAGCCGCTCTGGGTTGGGCTCGAGCCACAAGATCGCCGGCCGCCGGACGACGAGCAAGGCTTCGGCGCCCGACTCGTGCAGAAGCGCGGCCGTCTCGAGGGCCGACTGCCCAGCTCCGACTACGGCGACCCGGCGTCCCTTGAACTGGTCGAGCTCATGGTGGTCGGCGGAATGCGACACCAGGTCGATTGGCATGCCTGCCAGCTCCACCGGCATGGTGGCGTACGGCAGGACGCCAGTGGCGACCACGACCTTGCGCGCCTGGCGGGTGGAGCCCCCAGCAAACGTCACTGAGTACCCGTCGCCGGCGGGACTCACTTCGGTGACGGAATCATCGGTTACCTCGGGTGCCAGGGAGCTGCCGTACCAGTCGGCGTAGTCCACGAACCGCTGGAGGGTCACCGCGCCCAGGCGCTCCACGTAATCGAGCCCGTGCACTCGGCAGTAGGCCTCAAGGTCGTAGCCACCCGTCGGTGCCGCGATCTCGGACGCGTAGGGCTCGGACTTGAGGTTCATGCCGGCGGGCATGTGCTCTCGCCACATTTCCATCGGCCGCCCGACGACCCGATGGTCGATGCCGAGCCAGCGAAGGTGGGCGGAGATCGACAACCCATACGGGCCCGCCCCGAGTACAAGGACGTCGTCAGTGGCCGCGCTGGACGTGCTCGTGGGACGGTTCTTTCCCATGGTGCTCGTCTCCGTCACCGGAGCCGTTGGATGCGGCGCCCGCCGGAGGGGGGATGCGACGCGCACCGCGTGGGCCGTGTTCCGAAGCTCGCCTAAGACTGGTCCGAGATCCCTCCAGTCGAAGCAGTCGTAGTACGGAAAGCGGAGGAACTCGGTCCCGAAGAGCAACAGGGCGCGGGTGCGGGACACGGTGTCTGGCCGACCCGCTCGTACGAAGCTCTCGTGCAACCAGCACAAGTCACCCCAAAGCCAACGCATGCGCACCGGCGTCCGATAGTCGCCGGCTCTGTCGACGGGGACCCCGGTTGCCCATTGCCACACCATGAGCGGGAAATCGAGGTCGGCGCGGATTGCCGTTTCGAGCGGTGCGGCAAGCCGGGCGTTGATCTCCATGAGCAATGGGCGGTCGTGCTCGTCGCGCCTGAACTCCACTTCGCACGGGCCCTCGAGACCGATCGCCATAGCCAAGCGCGCTGAGGACGCGTAGATGTCGGGCGGCATCGGGATGCTTTCTTTCACCACCGTGACGCCGCCGAGTGCCGGGGTCGTGCGGTGCGCCACCAGCGCGAAGCTGGCGCGGATCTCTCCGCGCTGCACGAGCAGGGTCACATTTTCGCGTCTGCCGGGAACCCACTGCTGGGCGAGGACTCCGGCGGCACCGGCACCAAATAGCCGTCGTGCCGCAGCGAAGGCCTCGGTTTCGTTGACGACCTCCACTGCTTCCAGGCGTTGGCCACTGCTTGTCGCCCATGACCGGGTCGGTTTGAGCACTGCCGGATATCCGATCTCGCCGAGAACCTCAGGAACGCGCGCGGTGGTTTCCAGCAGCAGGGTCACGGGGTATGCGATGCCGAGACTACGCGCCACGCTCAAGGTGCGGTCTTTATCGTTCGCCGCCTGCAGCGCGTCATCGGAAGCCAAGGCGAGCCGACAACCGAGCGCTTCGAGTTCTCCCCGCCGGGTCGAGAGCGCGGCGATCGAGCCATCGGTGGCTGGAAGCAGGACACGGGTCGGGTGCCGTCGGACGAAGTCCACCACTGCGTCCGCAAACGCGTCGGCTCCCGTGGCATAGCTCGGGAACACGACGCTGTGGCGGCTATAGCGGGAACGGAAGGCAAGGACGGACTCCGCAGGGTCGCATTCGGCGAAACATGCGCCGGTCGCCACGCGCAAGCCGGCCCGACCGAGGCTGCGGACCACGGCGAGGCTCTGCCTGCAGTGTGCATCGAGGACGAGGACGTCGAACCCCTCGGACAGCTTTTCCGGTGCCATTCCCATCTCTACCTCAATACCTATGCCGTTCATCGAAAGCGAGGGGTGCAGACAATACTTATTTATACGCGTAAGCCGCGAGGGCGAGCACAGGATCCGCCATAGGGAGAATCCTGATCGTCGACTAGCGGAAGTCGCGCAGTTGGTTGGTCGGACACCCCGAGACTTGTACGTTCTGTCGAGCTGATCGGAATGCACCAATTTGGGCTAATTCCTCGAATACATCGAGGCCTTCTACAGCCCGCGCAGACGACATTCGTCGATCGGAGATCTCAGTCCCCTCTTCGAGCTCGTCGGATCCGGGCACTCACGCCTATTTCGCTCGGACCTGGCTGGAGGGTCTCCGCGATCTGGCTGTGCAGAGCCTTTAGGGCAGCGACGTAGATCTCAGAGAACGTGGGGAAGGGCTGGATCGTGTCGCGAAGTACCTCGAGCGGCACGCGTGCGCGAATCGCCAGAGTCGCCTGCTGCATCCACTCACCCGCCTCGGGGCCGAGCGCGAATGCGCCCTCCAGCCGACCTCCGTCGCTTAGAAGCGTCATGAACCCGTTGCTATCCGCGTAAGCACGCGTGTACGTCTCAGTCTTCGCCAACTCAGATATCGGAACCGTGGCGCTGAAGCGTGCCTTTGACGCTCCAACCGACGCCGCTTGCGGATCCGTGTAGACCACGCGCGGTACCGCTTCGTAGTTGGCTTCGCGTACCTCCCCGAGGATGTTCGCCGCAACGACCTCGCCTTGGTACTTGCCGACGTGGGTCAGCTGCCAAATGCCGGTGATGTCACCGACCGCCCACAGGCGCTCGCCGGCGCGCAGGCGCGCGTCGACGGGAACTCCGTGGCCGTCAGCCTTTATGCCGACAGTCTCGAGGCCGATCGCGTCGACGCGCGGTCTTCGGCCGGTCGCAACGAGCAAATGGTCGCCGCGTAGTGAGCGACCGTCAGCGAGCTCGAGCACATAGTCGTCACCTTCGCGGCGCGCAGATGAAACCGAGACGCCGACGACCAGCTCGACGCCGTCCCTAAGCAGGACCTCGCCGAGCGCGTTGCCGAGCGGGGCGGGCTCGCGCTGGAGCAGGTGCTCGGCCGCCTCGACGAGCGCGACCTCTCCGCCGAGCCGGCGAACCGCCTGAGCCATCTCGACACCGACTGGTCCTCCTCCGAGAACAAGCAGCCGACGGGGCACGGCCTTCATACCGGTCACTTCGCGATTGGTCCAGATGCCGTCGAGCTCGCGGAGACCGGGAACAGGAGGAACCACCGGATCGGCGCCAGCGGCAAGGACGACGTGTTCTGCCGTATGGCGAACGCCGTCGACCTCGACAACGCCGACTCCGGCGAGCCGGCCGTTCCCGCGCAACAGATCGATGCGTTCGTCCGCGAGGAAGCGGACCTGCCCAGCGTCGGAGTAGTTCGACACCATGAAGTCGCGCCACGCGAGCGCCTTTTCGACGTCGACTTCAGCATTCGCAGCGGCATCACGCGCGGCGTGTACCGCTTCGCCGGGACGCAGCAGCGTCTTCGAAGGAATGCACGCCCAATACGAGCATTCGCCGCCGACGAGCTCACGCTCGACGAGCGCGACACGAAGGCCGCCCTCGGCCAGAGCAGCAGCACAGTGTTCTCCCGGCGAGCCGCCACCAATGACGATGACGTCGTAGTCGGACGTCATTCCGGCAGCATTTCGCCGGCGCGTTCTCGCGCCATGTACTCGGCGTACCAATTGGTCCAGTCGGGGTCCTCCTTGCCGATCCGTTTCTCGTGCTCACCGTGCGCCGCGGCGGCGCGTCGAAGCGCACTCGCAAGTTCGCCGGCGGAATCGAAGGTCGTATCACTCGATTCGATTCGCCCGGGTAGCCGCGTCGTGACCTCCTGGAGGTACCAAATGTTTCCGTCCGGATCGTTGAAAGACGCGAACGAGCCGTAGCTCTTGTGGTCCGAAGCCGGGCCAGTCACCCGTCCCACGGTGCCGGCGTGGTGGAACACCCCGCCGACGTCATGGAAGACCTCACTCACCTCAACGCCACGGCCGAGGAGCTCGCCCCGGACAGATTCGATGTCGTCAACGATGAGTTGCAGACTGTCAGTTGAGCCCGGTACCGCCGACGAGAGACCTTTGCCGAAGATGATCGAGCAGCCCGAACCGGGAGGTGTCACTTGCACGACCCGGAAGTCCTCCCCGGCAACAAAATCCGCATCGAGCCGACACCCCAGGTTCGTTTCGTAGAACGCCTTGGCCTTGTCGACGTCGGAGACGGGCACCACCACAACTTCGAGACTCAGCTCCCTCACCTCGACTCCTCTCTCATTGTCTGTGTGGCATCAGACGACACACCTGGATTCCTTAAATATCGTCAAGTTTCGCGACATTTTGCTCGCGGCAGAAGCACAATGTCGCGGACGCAGTACGACGCGGTGCTCGGCAAAGGGAACAACCATCAAATTCTCTCAGCGTCGCCGGGGCACGCTCGTGTTCCCGCTGGGCGATCCTGAGCTTATGTATGTGAAAGGCGAGCTAAGCCACAAGGCAAAATCCCTTCGAACGCCAGAGTGCCTCTTAACTAAGTTTTCAGACTCGCGTTGCTCGGCAGTAATTCTGAACTATTAGCCCGCGCGAGATTAAGGACGTGGCCAACGACCCGAACACGCAGTGCTCCTTCTGTGGCAAGCCCCGGAAGCAGGTGAAGCAGCTGATCGCCGGAGCCGGACACGGAGCCCGGACAGACCGTCTTCATCTGCGACGAGTGCGTCGATCTCTGCAATGACGTCGGCGCGGAAGGGCACGAACTGCCGCCTGACTAGCGCGTCGTGGATGTATCGATTCAATTAAGCGTGAAGGGACCCTGAACCCCGATAGCGACGCAGGGCGATGCCAGACCAGATGATTTTAACGACGCCGAAAGGCCATGCGCCCGCCAGGAATCCGTAAGCACTAGATAACAGGCAGCCCGCAGCAAATGCGACGAGGAATCCTCTATGACGTTGCTCCAAGGCATACATCGCCATCATGAATGAAAGCGCGCACACCCCGTAGATCGTGACGGCCGCAGTTGGCATCCCATCAGTTCAGCACCTTGGGGTGCGCAGTAATTGGGTTCATTGACTTGAACTCATTTAGCGGGAATCAGAAGCTGCGTCCGGAAATGCCACCTTCCACATCGAATGCAGCAACCTCAAATTCGCTCCCCTTTTGGTCGTTTGAGTCAGTAGGTCGAACGGCTCATTCGTGAGGGAGGCCGGAGCAAATGAGTCTCAGAAGGAAACATCACCAACAAGAGCCCGAAGTGCCCATCATCCTGGATAACTTCGAGCAACGTGTCGTTGTCGACGAGTCGACAGTCAAAGCCGATGCAGCCGGCGAATTGCGGAGGACGGTTCCACGACAACAAGCCTCCTGGAACGCGATGTGCAGATTTCGCGACGACCCAGAAGGAGAATGGCGCGACTGCCTCATGTATGACATTTCGTCTGCGGGATGCGGCTTGAGAGTGTTCGGCCTGACGCCAGAAGAGGTGCACGGCCGCAAACTCGATGTCGTGATTCATGTGAGCGGCGATGTCCGTAACGCCACGGCGGGAATGAAAGACGATTTGAGGATCGGAATCGAATTTATCGGTTTCGAGGGTGACGCAAACTTCTTCGAGTCGCTCGATCGCTCCGACACGCGCTGGTAGTCCACCCAAAACGAGTCGTCAAGATCGGCTCGGGCCGTGGCCCCGCGTAATTGTGCAGATGTAACACGCGCTTCGCTCAAGTTTCACGTCGCGTTCGCTGTCGTGTCATCTCCAGCCGAGAAACTGGGTGACGAAGCGATGAGCAGCTCCCCCCTTATTGCTTCGACTGAGTGAGCGATGCTCAGCCCAATGACCCCATCTCCCTCTGGGGTCATTGGCGCGCCAAGCGCCGTCACGGCACGCTTCACCTGTCAACACCGCAGTCTTCTAGAGCCAAGATCGATCGCACGCGGAGGAACAATGAGCCAGACGCAAGTGCTCGAGCCAGGTGGACCCCGTGTCACGACTGCCTCCGAACGGCTGTCATTGTTCCAACGGGTCGCCGACAAGGTCAGCTACGGGATGGGGACGCCGTTAAACATATCGATCTGGGTCGTCTTAGTGGTCGGGTGGATATTGATTTTTGCGCTTGACCATTCCAAGAGCGTCCAAAGCGGTTCATTCATGCCCCATTGGTTCACGTCCACAGGTTTCAACTTCCCGCTGAACCTGGTCACGACCGTCGCCGAGTTGTACATCGGTTTCCTGGTGGGTGCTTCGTCCAACCGCTCCGAACGGAACCTCGAGACCACCCTCGGCCAAATCGGCGCGCAGGGCAAGAAGATCTCGGACGTGGAATTGAACCTCTCCAAGAGCCTCGAACTGAACACGGAACTGACGCGACAAGTTCACGAACTCACGAAGCTCACACACGAGATGGTCTCCGCACATCAAAATGAGGACCTGAAGGCCGAGTGAATCAGTTCTATTACTGCGAACCTCAAGCGGCCGTTAGGGACGCATAACGGCGCGCTCGCCGCGACTACTTACAGAGTTGTCGTTTGAGCAGCTCAGCTTTGGTCGCTTGGCGCGCCAAGCTTGCCGCCGCGCTTGACGCGACCTACCTTCAGGTAGATGCGCCAGACAGCAGCCGGCCGATCTGTGTTGCCAGCGGACCGTGCTCTTTTACGCATGCCCTGCTGAAGCGACTCGTGGCTTAGCCAAGACGCGACTTGAACAGCACAGCAAGCACGGGGAGCCTCCCTTGTGGCTCAGTACGATCAGTCGCCGTGGTTAATCCGGGTCTTTCGGGTTACCGCGACCCAGATTTCCTCCGCTTCTGCCTGGCGTGGAATCGGTGTCGATGGCCTCACAGCCTGAGTGCGGTTTCTGACTGTTCACGGTCGTTATTAACGCTTCTCACTAGCTTGAGTTCGCTCCGACGCATTCCGCGACTGGAGATCCGCGTGTCCAACGACGCGAACGGCCAGTTGATTCGTGGGCACTTCAACGAGAAAAGCTGGGGGTGTCAGCTGTTTCGCCGGTTTGTCGCCGTCCTCACGCTTCCACCTACCTTTGAGAAGTACATCTCGGGACGATCGAAACAAGCGCTGCGTACGAACCTGCGAAAGGCATCAAATGGGGGGATCATCTGCTCGCATACTCGGTGTCACGATGAGATTCGAGATGCGGCGCTGTGGGTTACTCGAGACTGGAGCAATAGTTGGGATAGTCAGTTGCAGAATTACTCAGCTCTCGCCGCGATGATGTCGGGTGCTGAGGGCTACATCGCGTACAACGACCGACGAGAACCAATCCAGCTTTCGATCTTTCTCGTCGACACTGACGTCGCCTATCTCTTCTGGTCCCACGCCAAAACAACCGAAGAAGAACGCGCCTGCCGGTATCTGTTGCATGCGGAGATCGTCCGCGATTTCATCCTGCGGCGCAAACGGTACGTGCTTGTCGAGAACGTCCTCAGATTGCCTTCAGGTCTTCAGTACTTTCAGGCTCGATTGGGCTTTTCGCCCGCACACATCCGGTTTCATACCGAGCCCATCGCACGCAGCATCGGCTAGGTGTGACTGATTGTGTTCAAGCCCGCTCCGCCCCTCTTTCGTTGTCTTACGTGAAGGGATGAGTGCTGTGATCCCGGCATTTGACCGAGACGCTGGGATAAATCAGTTCAATTAAGAGCGGAGTCCCGCGACTTTCATCGGAAAACCGATTCGCATCACTCAGTCGGATTGCGATGAAGGTTGTTCGCGATGCTCTTGGGTGTCACTCGCTATCGGGCGACAGTGCTGCTGATGGGCGTTGGCGGTGTAGGTTCCAGCCGAAACGACCGTGCAGTATGCGGCACCTTCCTTGATGTCGCGCCAGATTCCGCTTAGGAGGTGGTACGAGCGTTCCTCGCCGTCAGGCTTTCCCTCCATCGCGCACATCCTAGGGATTCCGTCAGGTGCAAGTCGGAGACGCTCGCGTGGGGAAACCTCGTAATAGCGCGCGTTCAATCGTGTTCAAGTAATAGAGATCAATTACCGCGCCCGTCTAATCGTGTTCATATCCAGGTAACCGCCCACACCGGTGGACCCGGATCACCGCGCGGCGACATCTCTCGACCGGCTGGTGAAAACCGATACCGGTTACCGAAGGTGTCCGAGCAGACGATCACCCAATACGGTTTCACCGTTGAACCTTGCAGTGGTTCGAAAAGTGCCCACACGATCGGATTTGATCGCGCGTAATCCGTGCGTCCTCAAGGGTGCTGGTATCGAGCACGCACCGGAACGACCGATGCTCGACACCAGCGACATGCTCAAGCTGGCCGACGCGATCACGCCACGGCTTCGCTGTCTCGTCCTCTTAGGTGGGTTCGTCGCGCTTCGCCCCAGCGAACTGCTCGGACTCCAACGCCGAGACATCGACGTTTTGCACCGCACCGTGACCGTTGGACGTCAGGCACACGAGATCACGGGCCAGGAACGCGTAATCACCGAGCCGAAGTCTGAAGCCGGTAGGCGCACCCTGGGCACTTCCCACGGTCGTTCTCGCTGCGTTGGACGATCATCTCAAGGCTTTCGTGGCAGCCGAATCGACCGCGCCTGTGTTCACCCGTCCGTCAAGGCTACCGCTGCGACGTTCGGATCTGTCGAATGAGTGGAAGGACGCATGTGCGGTCGTAGGACTCGCTGGAGTACATCCGCACGACTTGAGACACCACGGCGCGAGGATGATGGCCCGCAAGCCTGACGTGATGCTCAAGGAACTCATGGCGACGATAGGGCACGCGTCACCCGTTGCTGCCCTGCGTTATCAGCACGCGACGGAACGGCGCGGCCGAGAGCCAAGGTCCGCAGGATCAAATAATCACCTGCGGGATGCACGCGGGATGCTCTCGAGCCTGCTTACCGGAAAAGTGCCTCTGAGCAGGGAGGCGGCGAGCGGAATCGAACCGCTGTAGAGGGCTTTGCAGAGCGTTAGGAAGCGTCCAGGACATCGTCTGGGTCCACCGAGACCGCTCTCATCAGCCAATGTGCCCAGACAGCACTTATGCCACACCCGCGTTATCCATATGACCGCGTGACGCTCCTATCAGTTGTCAAGCCCCGTTGGCGATCTTCGGGAGTGGAAACAGCGGGCAGAACAATGAAGAGCCACTCCGCGTCGGAGGGCAAGCTCTTATGAGGCCACGCGTTTCGACGAAGTGATCGCCGGGCCGTGGGTCGGCGAGTCGCGCGAAAGTCAGCCCGTTCGGGTGACAGTTATGGGAAGAGCCAAACCCACGGCCACGGACTCAGCCGCGAGGTAGATGGCGATAGACCTCGCGGGCGACGTAGCGCTTCAAGATGCGGATGACCTCGCGCTTGGATCGACCCTCTTTCACGCGACGTTCGAAGTAAGCCGTGGTCTCGGGGTCATGGGCGATGCGAACCATGACGATGCGCCACAGCGCGCTATTCGCTTGACGATCACCACCGCTGTCGAGTCGATAGCGGCCGGTGGTCTTCCCCGACGACGCCGGGATCGGCGCCACCCCGCAGAGATGCGCGAAGGAAGCTTCTGTGTGGAGTCGTTCGGGGTTGTCGCCGGCGCACACCAATAAAGCAGCGGCCGTGTGGGGGCCGACCCCGAACAGGGCGAGCAGTTCGGGTGCGGTCGCAATGAGAAGCGCGTTGATCATCTCGTCGAGTTCGGCGAGCTCACGCTCGAGCATTTGGATCCGATGCGCAAGCGAAGAGATGGCGGCCTTCGTCCCGGCAGTGACTGGATCGGCCGATCGCGGACGGAGCTTCGCTCCCTCTTTGACCAAGGCAGCGACGCTCAGGCCCTTCATCCTGCGACGGAGCTCGTCAGGAGCGGTGATGACGAGGTGGCGCACCTGGGTGAGGGCTTTCACCCGCGCCTGGCGTGCCGAGCGCTTGGCGACACCGAGGACGCGGATCGCCTCGACCGCGCCGTCTTTTGACTTCGGGAGGCTCTTTGCTCGACCACTGAGCGCTGATCGGGCGGCTTCGACCGCGTCGAGCGGATCGGACTTTCCCGAGCGGCGGCGTTCGGCTCGGTTGGGCCGGTCGACCTCGATGACATCGACGCCGTGTCGGTGAAGAAAGCGCGCCAGCCCGGCTCCATAAGAACCGGTTCCTTCGACACCGACCTTTCCCCACCGCACCGAAGCTCTCGAGCCATGAGAGCAACGACTTGTAGCCGGCGGGGTTGACTTCGAACGACTTCGTGCCGAGGAGACCACCGAGTGGATCGAGTGCCGCGGCAACATGCACGTCGAGGTGGGTGTCGACACCACCGGTCACTCGACGCGTATCTAGCATTGTCATCGCCATCCCTTCCTTTCTTTAAGCGGGATTGAGGGGTGGCACGGCCGTCCCGGATCGGAGTGACGGGTGGTCCGCCTTGTTGCTGCAAGACGGTCCAATCACCCTTGCTTCGGAACGGGACGTGCCGTTTTCAATGTGCGGCCGAAGGAGCTCAACCGACGACGACCGAGGTCGTCATCACTTCAAGTCAAGCTGAACTCCTAGCGCTCCCGAAACTATTGAGAACCAACGAACACGCGGTGGACCCTCTGGGGCATTGTCATTGTTATGGGCTAGCCGTTCCGATACCCAGGGCTGACTCTGTGCGTATTTCGTTAGACGTTCAACGGTCCGCGTTGGCGTCGTTCTGGCGCGTCGCGGAAACAAGAGCGGTCTCGCGGTGTTCGGCGAGATTGCGGAGCGGAGTTCTCGGAGGGTGGTACCGGAGTCGGTCCATCACGAACCCATAAACCGCGACGAAAAATGCTAGGTGCCCTTCTTTTGCCGGTGGAAACCTCCGCGCTGGGCTCGATCCGATGAGGAACCTTCCACTTTGATTGGAGTGACGGGCGCGCGTTGCGGTAGGGCTGAAGGTCCGCAAATCCCCCCCTTCTCAGACTCGTCGCCCGAGGGGGACCCTTCTGTCGTGGGACTGACGTGATAGCGGCTTCGATAGGCGATATAGGCGAACGGCCCGAGGAGAGTCGGCAGCCAGTAGGAGACGAGTCGGTAGGCCAGCGTGGAAAGAGCTGCGCTTGACGCGGGCACCGCTGCGAGCACCAGCAAACCAGTGAGGCTTCCTTCGACGATCCCAAGGCCGCCAGGCGTCAGCGGCAGCAGGGCCAGTACAGAGGTCGCGGCGTACGCGATGAGGATCAGCCAGGGTTCAGGATTGGCGCGAGTTGCCGCCAGCATGGCGAGCAAACAACCGAAGTCGAGCCCGACTTTTCCAATCGTGAAGAGCAAGGCTTGCCACCACTTTGCTCCGAGGGCGGCCCGAGTGGAGTTCCGCTGTGCGACCAGTCGATCAGCCAAGCCGAAAATCGATTCTCGGTGGCGCAGCAGGCGGTTGTGAACCTGCTCGACAAACCGTCCGACGAGCTGCAGCGGCCAGTTGGTCGTGAAGATGAGGATCGCGGCGACGACCAAGAAGGCGAACATGCCGAGCCCGAGAAAGGCGAGGTGAACGAGACCTCGGCTGATCGGTACCCCCGCGAGGATCGCGGGAAGCGCCAGGATCGGGAGCGCGAACAGGCTCCCCGTCTGGAGCAGCGCGGTGGCAGTGAGCCCCCCGATGGTGGCACCGGCGCCGACTCCCGCTGATGAAAGCATGCGGAACTCGACGGCGGCACCGGTTGCGTCGCTCCCAGGTAGGACGTTGGTAACTGAGTTTCCGACGAGACCGCTGGTGACGACGGCGAAGGTGGCTTTGGTGTGGAGTGCTATGCGCTTCAGCATGAAGGTGCAGGTGAAGGACCCCACCTCGGCGAGAAGACCGAGCGCCGCCCAAAGCGGCAGCAGCGATGAAAGTCGCGGCCAGGCGGCGAAGACGCGGGCAAGAACCGGGGCGAGGACGTAAATAACGGCGCCGCTCACGAAGACGGGCAGGGCTCTTTTTGCGATCGCCCGCCACGTCGGTACCTCGCGCTCGGGCGCGAGCGGAACCTTTGACGGTGAGGTGCTGGTCACGAAGCGCCGCGCCGAATCACGACGATGCCCGCCAGATCACGCGCAAGGCGTCGCTCACGCAACCGATCTTTACCTTTGGTGCCGGACCCGTCCCGACCTGAATCGGCATATGGCGCGAGGTTCACTTGCCCGTTTTCGGGCCACAACCGGGCCGGGAAGCCGATCAGCCGAATCCCAGAGGCTCTGGGAAGCGGCCCGGCTGTCGAAGCCAGCCGCGCCGACAACTATGCGCCAACCCGCAGTTCGGACGAGTGGGACGTACTGGAGAATCGCGCAGGTTCCGCTCCCCTTGAGCCGTTCGACCCTGGGAATTTCCTTGTGCCATAGATATGCCTCCGACAGGAGGGATTGAGCACCCGCGGGTCGTGCTGCGGAACGGCTTGTGCCTTCGACTGCTGAATTCTCCCGCGAGCGAGGAGGTTCCTATGGCAAAGGAAAAGGATCTAGCCATGTACGTCGCTGTCTACGACAGCAACGATTCGGCTGAGGCCGACCTCGACGCCTTCGAGCACCTGCACAAACTCGATCTCATCGGGACGTTCGACGCAGCAATCATCGAGAAGAGAAACGGCAAACTGCACGTCGCCAAGCGGCTGGACCGGCCCATGGTGCACGTCATCCCAGACCAACTCAATTTCGGACCTCTGTCACGCAAGGAACTGAAGATGGTGGCTGTGGAGCTTGACGCCGGCGAAGTGAGTCTGATCGTCGTCGGAGAGCCAACACTCGAGAAGGCGTTTGGCAAAGCCGTCACGCACGCGACAAAGACCGTAAAGCAGGTCTTCGATGCGACAGCCGACGAGCTAACCAAGGAGCTGAGAGAGGTCGCCAGCAGCTAAACGCTCCGGGGGTTCGAGACTCGGATCGAGCTTTCAGACTGACCTACAAGGGCCAGGATTCGCGCGTCTGTCGTTCACAAACAGTGTCGAAATCGATGTGAATAAGAAGAACGAGGAGGGAGCATGTTCGCTACGACGTATGGGGTTGGACAGGTCGTCTACTCGATTCTCTGGTTCTTCCTCTTCTTTGTCGAGATCTGGCTCATGATTTCGATCTTCATCGATATCTTTCGGAGCCACGACCTGAAGGGTTGGCAAAAGGCTCTCTGGATCGTGTTCGTGCTGGTGATTCCGCTGATCGGAATCCTCGTTTACTTCATTGTCCGAGGCGACAAGATGCGCGCACACCAGATCCAGGCACAGCATGAAGACCAAGCGTTCCGCGACTTTCAGCAGGGCGGATTCGGCGGGAGTTCCCCGGCAAGCGAGCTGTCCCGACTGTCCGAATTGAAACGAGATGGAGTCATCTCCGAGGCGGAGTTCCAAGAGCTGAAATCTCGGATCATCAAGGGGGATGGCGAGGCGAACTCCCAATAACGGCTCCTCGATCGCGTCACGTCTCGAACGCGCGGCGAAGCCGCCGCTGCAGAGCCCAGTACTTATTTCTCGCGTCGCTCGCGGTGATGACGCGTATCGAGGACCACTACCGCCGCGGCGATGAGACCCAAGACGAAGCCGCCGGTGCCCCACTCCAGCCGTACTCGGACCGAGTGGCTGAGGAGGATGATCACGATGGCCGCCGCGATCAACGCGACGATCACGGCATGGGTGCGGAAGCGCTTCATCACAGCAACCGATGGATCGGATTCTGGTGCAAGACCCGGAGCCTATGGCGCTTCTGATCCTCGTCGCATGCGGAAGACGTATAGGAGCCCGGCGGTGATCTCCATGCTGCAGCGCAACAAGGTTCTTCATCCCACAGGGTGCGTCCCCTATCCGCAGGTGGGTTTCGTCGGCTGACCGTCCCAGACCGCCGGGTTGGCGCGCCGCTCTGCTCGTCCGACGATAGAGAATGCGGCATGACCGCACCCGAGCGCGCGAACGACTGGGACGACTCTTATACAGGTCCGTCGCCTCCGTGGGACATTGACCGCCCACAGCCCGCCTTTGTCCGTCTCGCGGACGCCGGCGCGCTGACCGGCGCTCTCCTCGACGCCGGCTGCGGGACGGGCGAGCACACGATCCTCGCCGCGCGCCGCGGCGCCCGCGCCTTCGGCATCGACATCTCACCGCGCGCGATCGACATCGCTCGCCGGAAGGCCGCCGAGCGCGGCGTCGAGACCGGTTTCCGGGTGTTAGACGCGCTACGCCTCGACACGCTCGGCGACTCCTTCGACACGACCGTCGACAGCGGCCTGTTCCACGTCTTCGACGACGCTGCCCGCACCCGGTACATCACCGCCGTGCGCGCCGTCCTCCGTCCAGGTGGCCACCTTCATCTGATGTGTTTCAGCGACCAGCAGCCCGGCGACTGGGGCCCCCGCCGGGTTACCGAGACTGAGCTCCGCGCGGCCTTCTGCTCGGGCTGGCGTATCGACTCACTCACTCCCGATCGCTTCGACATCAACCCGGTCTTCGGCACTCATTTCGCTGAGGCGTGGCTGGCCGACATCGTCCGACTTTCGTCCCAGTAAGAGAAACCGAGCGTGTCCCAGATCGCCGGGTCGTGGCGCGCAACATGTCGCTTGGACACGACCGCGCCAGTTGGATCGAGCGCCGAATCAGCATTCCGCAGTTGCGAAGTGCCCGCCGGGTTCGCTCGTGTCCAACACGCGCGGTCGAGGGTGGCTCGGGGCTCGAAATTGAGGTGTGCGAGCTATCTGGAACTCCATTGGTTCCTACGTCAATAACGGGCGGGTCGGCGGTAAGGCGGGGTCGGGAGATGGGCAAACCTGTGGCGACGTAGCCTGCATTGAGGTAGGCTACCTCTATGCCGGTTACCTTCTATGGAAGAACTACGGAGTTCGAAGCGCTGAATGACGAGCTCGAACAGGTGCGTTCCGGTGGTCGAACTCGACTTGTCGCCATAAGGGGCCGCAGGCAGGTCGGGAAATCGACCCTCGTCGAGAGGTTTGCCGAGACGGCTGGCGTGCCCTACGCAAGCCTGCCCGGCATGAAGGGGACCACCGAGGCAACCCAAGTCTCGTACTCGCTCGAGGCGCTCCGGTCTTCCCTCCGGCCGCTTCCGGATCGCGCCATCCTCGAAGCGGCGACGCCCCCCTCCACCTGGGTGCGCGTCCTGTCGCTCATCCCATTTGCGGTTGGTGAAACCCCCACGATCGTCGTTCTAGACGAGTTCCCCTGGATGATGGAGGCGTCATCTGAGCGGCTCGACGGGCTACTGAAGGCGATGCTCGACGGAGAGTTTCGTCGCCGCCAGGTGCTCCTCATTCTCGTTGGGTCGGACGAAGCGATGATGGAGCAGTTGTTCAAGCACGACCAGCCTTTGTTTAACAAGGCAGACCGGCTACTCGTCGTCTCACCGTTCAACCCGGCTGAGACGGCAGCGGCTTTGGGGGGAACCCGAACGGCTCTTCAAGTGTTCGACGCACAGCTCGTTACCGGCGGGTTTCCCGGGTTGGTCGAACAGGCGAAACGCGAAGGGTCGATCAAGAATTTTGTAGTCGCTTCTTTGTCGAAGGCCGACTCTCCGCTTGTCGACGCCGCACAGATTCGGCTCGCGGGTGAGCTCTTGGAGAGCGAGAACGCGCGGCTCGTCCTTTCGGCGATCGGCGCCGACGAGATGGGGGAGATCAAGTACTCGCGGATCGCCGACCGACTCGGTGGCGATCGCAAAGCGGCCGAAGGGAAGGTCGACCGCGCACTCGAAGTGCTGGTCGAGGCGAAGCGAATCGTTGCGACCGAGTTTCCAGGAGGCAACCGACAGTCGAGGCTCAAGCGCTACCGGATCGCCGACTCATATCTTCGGTTCTGGTTCCGCTTCATCGAGCCGAACCTCCGGAGCATCCAAGTCGGACGTTTCGATATCGCGGTGAAAAGCTACGAAACGGGATGGGAGGCGTGGCGGGGCAAGGCGATTGAGCCCGTCGTACGCGAGGGGTTCTTGCTTCTCGCGCCCAGCCTCGGCACGCCGTACGAATCGATCGAGTCCGTAGATGGCTGGTGGGATAGAACCGAGCGTCACGAGTTCGACCTCGTCGGGTCGACTCGACGAGGCGGTGTCGATGCGGTCGGGTCGATCAAATGGCGCACCCGAGAGAAGTTCCACGCCCGCGAGCTCTCGGAGTTAGCGAACGCACGATCGGTCGTGGACCGAGCGAGCGCGGCTCGACTTGTCGTGGTGTCGACGGCAGGAGTAGAGGTCGGGGTCGAGCCGGACCTATCGCTAGGAGCGGAAGAGTTACTCGCAGTGTGGCCGGCTTAACGCGCCGGGCGATCGTTTCGCTGAGGCTTCCCTCAACCGCGTCTCGAATGCGTTTGGCGAGATTCGCTTCGCCGTCGTCCGTTGCTAGTCGGTAGGCGACCTACGCAAGCAAGTTCTGTGATCTGAACTCGCGTCCAGTTCTCCCGATCTTCCCGCTCGATTATGGGACGCGGGCTCTTGTTATCTATATGGTCACAGTTGCAAGGCCACTGAGCTGGGCGTTTGGAGGCGGCGACCGGAATCGAACCGGTGTAGAGGGCTTTGCAGGCCCTTGCCTGAGCCACTCGGCCACGCCGCCGGCGTCTTCACGTTATCGGGAGCGGAGCCGTTTGAAAGAAAACGGTTGCTGCCGCTTCACGCGCCTATCGCGTGGTAGCCGCCATCGACGTGCACGATCTCACCGGTAGTTTTCGGGAACCAATCCGACAGGAGCGCCACACACGCTTTCGCGACTGCATCGCCGTCCTCTGTGACGCTCCAGCCGAGCGGCGCGCGCTCCGACCACGCATCCTCGAACCTCGAGAATCCAGGTATCGATTTCGCGGCGACGGTTCTGATCGGTCCCGCGGCAACGAGATTGACGCGGATCTGTTGTGGCCCGAGATCGCGCGCGAGATAACGCGTCAGCGATTCGAGGGCGGCCTTGGCGACACCCATCCAGTCATACCCTGGCCACGCGGACTGCGCGTCGAAATCGAGCCCGACGATCGACGCAGTAGGCGCGGCCTCGAGGAGGGAGATGAATCCTTCGGCGAGGACGCGCAGCGAATACACGGACACCTCGATCGCCGTCGCGACTTCGGCCCAGCTCGCCTCGAACATGCCGTGTCCGATCGCGGTTTCGGGCGCGAAGGCGATCGAGTGCAAGACGCCGTCGAGTCGACCGAAACGCTGCGCGATCGCTTCCGCGACGCGCTTTGGATGTTCCGGGTTGGTGACGTCGAGTTCCAAGATCTCTGTCGGTTCGGGAAGCCGCCTCGCGGTGCGCTCGGTGAGCGCCATCGCCCGGCCAAATCCGGTGAGGACCACCTCGGCGCCTTCCAGTTGGGCGAGGCGCGCCACACCAAAGGCGAGCGAGTCGGCCGTGAGCAGGCCGGTGACCAGGAACTTCTTTCCCTCGACGATGCCCACTCGGTCACCTCCCGCCGTAATGGCCGCTCGCGAGTCGGCCGGACACTATCGACAGCGGCTCGCGTCGTCCACCGTACGCGCAGCGCGATTGCGCGATCCCGCTGTTCGCGTTGACTTCAGCATGTGGTGTTGTCACAGGAGCCCAGCGCGATGCGCGTACGCAGCAGCCTGTATGTGATCGAGGCTACGGGTCTTGGCGAAAATCCGATTGACGTGGGTCTTCACCGTCGACTCCGCGACATAGAGCGCCGCGCCGATCTCGGCGTTTGAGAGTCCCTCCGCGATCAGGATGAGGACCTCGGTTTCGCCGACCCCCGCGCAGCCGGCGACGAGCACGAGGTCGTTCCCGGCCGTCGGGATCACCTGCAGGTACGTGGTGGCGGCCCAGCCTCCGAGGCCGATCGGGAGTAGCAGCGAACGTGTCGTGAGGACCCGGCCACGGATTTGCAAAAGGACGATCGCGAGCAACGCGATGTCGATGAGGTAATCGGTAAGTGTCATGGAATTGATTGTCCGCAGGGAGGGCCTTTCTGCGTCCACCTCGGGTTTGATCCCGGGTGGATTCGCGTCCACCTGGGCACGGCGAGGCGCCCTCAACCTCGGCCGGAAGGACCGCGGAGAGCCTCGGTGGACCTCTGCTGTTCGATCGGCTGACCGTCGTCAAAGTGACGATTTTCGGCACCAAATCGTCATCTGCCGGCAGCGCGAGGGGAGAGATCCGCGGCTAATAAATCTGCATGGCGTTTGCGATTGAGGAGCAGACGTCGGCATGGATGGCGAGTGCTCCGATGCGGGTCGAGCACTCCTTCGAGGTCCACGCTCCTCCCGAATCGGTGTTCTCCGTCTTGTCGGACGACGTGAGCTGGCCCGTTTGGTACTCGGGCGTGCGGAGCGTGCGCCTTTCGAACGGCGTCGTCGGTGAGGGGTCACTGCGGACGGTCTGGTTCCTTGGCGCGCGGGTCGACGAGCGGGTCCTGCTGTACGAAGAACCGTGCCGGATCGTCTTCGGTGGGGTCTCGTCGAACGTCCCCGGCTTGAAATCGATCGTCACCGACTGGCGCATCGTTCCCCTCGACGCCGGGTGCTCGCGCCTCACGATGTCCGTCGGTCTCGAGTGGTCGAGCGTGCTGCGCTACGTGCCATGGCTGGTGCGGCCGGCGGTGCGGCACGCGACGCACGGCGCGCACGGTATCGCCCGCATCGTCCGCTGAACCGAAGACGCAGACAGCGGGCTGCTCTCAATTGCTGATTGATAATTAATCAGTTCTCCCGGGGATATGTCACAAGCGGCCGATGTCTTGTCGCGAGCGCGCTGGGAAGCGGCGCTGACCCAGCGCGAGCTTGCCGTCGCGGCTGGCGTCCAACAGCCGCTCATCTCACGAATCGAACGGGGATGCGAGCGCCCCTCGGTCGAGACCTTGCCCGGCTCGTTCGGACCTGCGGCTTTGACCTCCTCTTGGAAATGGAGCCGGTCCCGGATCCGCACGACCTCGGCCTCATCGAGTCCAGCCTTCGCCTGACACCCGAACAACGGATTGACCGCCTCGTCGCGCTCCGCAGGACCGCCGATCTGCTCCAAGAAGCGGTGCGAGCGACCCGACGAGCTCGAGATGCCTGACTACGACCCCGTCGCGATCTCGGAGACGCTGAACCGTCACGGCGTCGCCTACGTCGTCATCGGTGGATTTGCGGCAACCGCATGGGGGAACCTGCTTCCGACTGTCGACGTCGACGTCACGCCTGAGTCGTCATCGGAGAACCTCGAGCGGCTGCCCGCCGCGCTCTCCGACATCGACGCGCGCGTTCGGGTGGAGGGGATCCCAGATGGCCTCGCCTTCTTGCACAGTGCTCACACTCTGGAGGCGATCCTTGTGCTCAACCTGATCACGAAATTCGGCGAACTCGACATCGTCGTCCGGCCCTCCGGCACCGGTTACGAGTCGTTGGCATCACACTCGCTCGTTGTCACCGTGCACGGCGTGGATGTCCCTCTTGCCGCGTTGCGAGACGTGATCGCGTCGAAACAGGCCGCCAACCGCCCACGAGACCGCCAAACGTTGCCGACCTTTCGGGCGCTCAACGAGCGATTGCGAAACATCGAAGCCGACGAACTGTAGAAAGGTGAATAACCGAGCCTTCAGCTTTCAGGCGAAGACGTTCGAAAGCGCGGGCTCCGTTCTCCCCAAAAGGCGCTCGTAGAGCCGCGCCGTTTCGGGATGGACGGCGCGGAGCGGATCGCCGTCGATCTCGAGCACGAGCGCTAGATGACGCAACGTCGCCTCGACTCCGGCGCGGTCGCCGTTCGCGTCGGCCGCCTCCATGAGTAAGCGGTGCAGGCGCTCGTCCCACGGCGTCGCCCGCAGGCCCCGGTGCGCAGCCCACGTCGCGCCGTCTGGGTCTCCGCGCCGGAGTGCGTAACCGCCGTACTGGAGCGCCAGGGCCGAGATCGCGTGTTCGATCTCGGCGGAGAATCCCTCGAGAAGCGCCCATTGTCCTTGTTGTAGGTCGCCGAACGGGCGCCCGCGCACGAATTCGAGTGCCCGTCGCCAGGAGGCGGCGTCCTCGGTCGCGGCGAGGGCGCAGAACTCCTCCCAATCGGTCCTGAAGTCGGCGATCAGGTGCCGCTCGTCGATCTTGCGCAGCCGCGGACGTCCGTCCGCGGCGTCGCCGAGCGCTCGACGCGCCTCAGAGAGACGGTTTGCGATCGTCTGTTGCGGCATGCGGCGATTCGGCCAGATCGCCGTTTCCCACGCCGAGGTCGTCGCCCCTTCCGGATGCATCGCGAGGTAGACGACGAGCTCGGTGAGAAGGGGGTGCCCTCCGAGTGGCTCGGCGGTGTTGCGGACCTCGACGGGTCCCAGGATCGCCACCTCGACGGCGCTTCGTGGAGGGTTGGGGGGGACGGATTTGGCCTCCGAATGCGCGACGTTCGTTCCGACCGCGCTCGCCGACGTCGGTGTCACCGTGCGCAGCAAGACCGCGCAGCGCCCCGGATCGCCCGCGACAAGGACGACGCGCGCGTCGGGATGCGCTGCGGTGGTCACGATGCCGGCCGATCCATGGCGGCGCGTCGCGACGATCAGGCGCTCGAACGCGTCGTCCGTCGTCCGGTCGGCCTCGACGAAAATGACCAGCGGATCAGAGTTGTGAGCGACGAGGGAGCACGCTTCGGCAAGCGAGTCCACGCGCGGACACTGCACCGAGTCAAGACGGCCGACGAGGAGCGCGCCGATGTCGGAGCGACGCCGTCGAAGGAAGGACGTGAAAATCCAGGACCCCAAGTCGGGGGCGCGGTCGTGACGGCCGACGACCGAAGTCAAACCGGCTGTGAACAAGTCGACGATGGTCGCGGTGGTGTTCAAGGAGGGGATCGCGGCGAGACCGAGTCGAGCGTCGTGCGGAGGTATCTCGTCCCACGGCTCCGGCAGCGGCATCGTCACGATCAACCGCTGCGAATCGGAATCCGACGTCGACGCGACGGCGAATGGGACATCTGACGAACAGGTCACGTTGTGGCCGTCAACGGTGTACAGGACCGGCCGACTGCTCGATTGCGGCTTCACGATCGCGCCGACCGCCCGTGCGACCTCGTCTTCGATCGGCGGAATCGGCTTCTCCTCGAGCAGCTTCACGCCCGAGGGGAGCGGAAGCGCAGCGACGCCGCCTGCTTTCGGCGGGAGGTGATCCTCCAAACGACCGTGTTCGTCCCTTCCTCCCACCGGTGCCCCTCCCTTCACCTCCGGTCCTGCGAGACGTTCCCGCACTCGCAGCCCGTCCGGAATATCCGCTTAGGACTGATATCTAGCCGCCCGGATTCCGGTCCCGCTACCGTCCGTGGTAGGAACACTACGAAGAGTGACTGCACAGCCCGGGCACTCGCCGGGATTGGCAGGCCCGACCGCTTGGTTGTGTCAGTCGAGACTGGCGAGCGCCGCCGTCGGGGGCCTTCTGCAGCCCGCAAGCCGATCAGCGATTCGGTCTCCGCCAGACGAAAAGGTGCGGAGGAAGATCAGCAGTTCGACGAACCGTCGAGGTAGTCGGGGGTGACGATCGCGAGGTCGATCGAATTCGGCTCGAACCGTGTCGAGCCACCGGGCCCGATTGTCGCGAGCTCGACGCCGATGCTGTCGCCTTGGTGCGCTGGACCCTTGCGTCCGAATTCCCGGGCGAGGGTCTTGCTGTACAAATCGATCACAGCGCACGAGTGTCCGAATTGATCGTGGTGGATCACCGTGACCGAGCGCGGCATCGAGACGTCAGAGGGGAACTGCTGGGCCACTTCAAGCTCAGCGGCGAGCAGTGACGTGCCACGCGGAAGCGCCTGGTCGTAACCGACGACGTGATCGCGGAACATCTGCACAAAGCTGAACTCCGGCTCGACAGTGGCCGAGTGGACGAGCGGTCCGTAGCAGGAGCCGATTGCACAGCGCGCGGAATTTACAGGATGCGCTCGCATCCACAGACTCAAGAGGGCGCCATAATCCGTTGAGGAGTTCACCGCTTCGCCGGCGTCGGCCACGCGACTCATCGCAACGATGGGGAATATCGCCGCGATCACGAGCGCCAGACGACGAAGGCGGGTCATGATCAGATGAAATCGACTAGTGGGTAACGCTTGTCGAGGAACGAACGCGAGTCGACCCCGATCACCTGTTCGAGAACTGTCGCGTACACCGAGCGAAAGTCGATCTCGAAACGGAGATTCCCGTTCTCGTCGAGGTTCGTGAGGCTCGGCTGGTCTCCATAGAAACCGCCGGTCACAGATGGGCCGATGACGAGGACGTTGTTCGCGGCGCCGTGGTCGGTGCCCTGGCTTCCATTGGATTCGACACGGCGACCGAATTCGGTGTGGATGAGCAGCGTCGTGCCATTCGCCTCCGGGTAACCCGAAAGCGACGCAAAGAACGCCGTGATGGCGGTGTCGAGCTGAGACAGGAGTTGCGTCTGGACGCCGAGCTCGCCCGAGTGCGTGTCGTATCCGTTCTGCGTGACGGCGTACGCCTTCGTCGGAACTCCCGCGCGGATGAGGCTCGAGACGATGTCGAGCTGCGTGCCGATGTCGCCGTCGTCGATGCCCTTCGCAAGGACAGGCGCGGGTTCGTGGTCGAGGGCGGAGGCGAAGGTGCGTGAAGTCGAGAGCATGTCGCGCCCGTTCGTCGCGATCGCGTTCGCCGTCACGCCCGCACCAGGTCGGCGTCCTTGCAGTTGTCGGTAGACGGCCAAGAGGTCGTGTGATGCATCGGGCAATTGGTCACTTCCCGACGTCGAGTCCTGCACCGCAGCCGCCTGCCTTTGTTCTCCCGCCATCGCAGGCAAGACCGTCGCCCCGACCGAGCAGGCGCGCAGCGGGTCCGGCCTCGTTTTGTCGAGCCACCTGCCGAGCCAGCCCGTCGACACGTCGCTCGAAAGAGACGCCGTCTGCCAGATCGCCATCGACTGGAAGTGACTGAGACTCGGATCGGGATACCCGACGCCGCGCACGATCGCGAGTTGACCTGCGTCCCACAGGCTCTTCATGCCGGGGACCGCCGGGTTCAACCCGATCCCGTCCGACAACGGAAGCAACGAGTCCGCCGCGAGCGCGATGTTCGACCGTGTTGAGTAGTACGCCGGGTCCTCGTAGGGGACGACCATGTTCAGGCCATCGTTGCCGCCGTACAGGGTGCAGAGGACGAGCCGTCGCTCGGCTTGATCCGCTCGTGACAGGTCCGAGGCCCCGGCGGCGGGCGCGCTGAACAGGCCCCCGAACGGCCGCGCCAGCGCGCCGGCGGCTCCCAGCGCGACGGCGCCTCCGAGGAACTCGCGTCGGTCCATCGTTCGTTCCATCACGTCCTCAGTTCCCCAGGACCTCTGGTGCGGTGAGCGCAAGCCCGAGCAGTTCAGGTGGCTCGTCGCGGACTCGGTTCAGCGCGGCGCGGCTCGTGTTGGTCCACGCGTCGACGCCGAGCATTGCGCCGATCATGTCGATCCGCTCCGGTCCCGCCGCTTCCTCGATCGGGGTGGTATCGGCGATCTGGGAGACGTTCTGCGCGAAGTCGAATTGCGCGACGCTCGCCGCCGTCGACAGCCAGTACAAATTCGACCCCCAGCCACCGACCGTCGGCGGATCGAAGGGGATCTGGCCGAGGTTGGAGAGCACCCACTGCAGATAGCCCGCCCCGCCGATCTTTTTGAACGAATTCGTCCGCAGCCCAAGTCCGCGCATGATCCCAGCTACCCACTCGATCGGCTGTTTCACGAGGCCGCGGTACGCCTGCTCGGACCGGAAGTTCGGATGCAAGAAGATTGCCCTGAGCAGGTTCGTCATATTGAGGTCGCGTGCGTAGCCACTGGCGAGCTCGGCGACCACCGGGTCGGAAAGATCGACGGGATACGCGAGCCAGGACCACATCCGCGCGGAGACCCAGCGCGCGGACTGCGGGGTCCGGGTGACGATCGCGATGATGTCGTCACCGTAGAGATCTCCGAAATACCCCATGAAGTTCTTATCGCCGAAGTCGTGTGCCCACTCGTTCAGTACAAAGGCTCCGTCGACGTTGTAGGACCATCCCGTGAACGCGCGTGCAGATTCCCTGACGTCGCTTTGTGAATACGTCCCGACTCCCATCGTGAAGCGCTCCATCAGCTCTCGTGCAAAGTTCTCGTTCGGGGAGCTGTTCACATCGGTGTCGGCGTCGAGCCAGATCTGCATCGCCGGGTCTTTCGCGATGGCGAGCGTGAGTTCTTCGTACGATCCCGGCCCGAGGGTGCGAAAGAGCTCGTTCTGGTGGTACATGAACACTGGGACGCCGACCTTGCTGAACCCCGTCGGGAATTGCCCGTGCAGGAGGAGGGTCAACTTCTCGCGCAGCGGCGTCGTCGTCGCGGCCATCTTGTCGAGCCACCAGCCGATGAGCCCGATGTACTGATTCCATTCGTTGCCGCCGTGACCCCTGGCGACTTCGGCGTAAGGGGTAACGATCGGGGGGCTAACCAGAGCCCGGTCTGGCTCGGAGAGGCCCGCCAGCAGCTGGTCGACGGTCGCTTCGAAGCCGGCTGCGGCGGCGGCGGCGAGTTGGGCGCCGTCCCCGCCGAACCCGGCGCGTCGATAAAGGAGAGCGACGTCCGTGCGCGTCGAACTCATCGCGGCCGGTTTTTCGTGAGGATCTCGATTCCTTTCACATTCACTGGCAGGCCAACGTTCTGGTCGGGAGCGTCTCGCCGGTGAGGCCGGGTCGCCGATGATACCGGGTGTCACGGCAATATGCCACTGACAGTGGCGCGACCTCCACTCAGTGTGGCGTCCTCTCGAAAGAACGGCCGGACCGGAGCGGGCCGAGGCCCGCCTGCCAAACGCCGAAGGGGGATGCGACGCCGGCTGGGCAAGGGGCCGACGCTGCTCGGGCTTCGTCAAAGCTGCCGAATACTCGAGTCTGTGCGCGGGGACTGGAAGGTATACTCCACCAGCGGTTTGTCGAACGAAGGGTAGGCAGGAACGTGGGCTTTCCGCCCACGTTCTTCTTTTCCTGCCCGCCGACGACCGGGGTGACCAGGGGAAACGGGGAGCGGGAGTTGACAACGGTGAGCAGCGGAGCGACGGGCGACATGACGTCGGCGGGTTCCGACGCGTTCGAACGCGCCCTTTGGCCGGTCGTCGGCGCCTTCGGCCTTGAGGTTGTCGACTCCGAGCAGGCGGGAAGGACGCTGCGGGTCATCGTCGAGGGCGACCGCCCGCTCGACCTCGACCGCATCGCCGAGGTCTCGGCCGCCGTGTCCGCCTTCCTTGATGAGCGACCGGATCTCGCGCCGCTTCACCGATACGAACTCGAGGTCTCGAGTCCGGGGCTCGAACGTCGGCTGCGCCGCGCCGCGCATTTCGCCCGATCGGTCGGACAACGTATCGCCGTGCGCACCGTCGCCACCGCGCCCGGAGAACGCCGCGCCGAAGGCGCGCTCTTGAACGCCGATGAGGACGGCTTTTTAATCGCGCTCGACGACGGTTCGACGCAGCAGATCGCCTACGCGGACGTCGATCGCGCGCACACGGTTTTTGACTGGAAGGCTGCGCTCGCGAGCGCGAAGCGCGACGCGCACCAGGTGGAGGACGCGGCGCGATGACGGCGACGAACTTCGAATTCCTAGACGCGCTCCAGCAGATCGCCCGCGACAAGGGCATCTCGGTCGACACGTTGTTGGAGGCGCTCGCCAACGCGCTCGTCGCGGCGTACAAGCGGCTTCCCGATTCGGCAGAGGAAGCCTTCGTCACGATCGATTCGGACTCCGGTGAGATCCGCGTCTACGGACAGGAGCTCGACGAAGAGGGCAACGTCGTTCGCGAGTGGGACGATACGCCCGACGACTTCGGGCGCATTGCCGCGCAGGCGGCGAAACAGGTCATCTTGCAGCGCATTCGCGAAGCCGAGCGAGACCTCAAGTACGAGGAGTACGCGGGCCGCGAGGGCGACATCGTCACCGGCATCATCCAGCAATCCGACAACCGCTACACGTTGTTGGACTTGGGCAAGGTCGAGGCGCTGTTGCCTCAGGCCGAGCAGGTCCCTTACGAGCGCTATGACCACGGCGCCCGGCTGAAGGCCTACATCGTTGAGGTCCGCAAGACCGCGAAAGGCCCGCAGATCGTCGTGTCGCGCAGTCACCCCGGGCTCATCAAGCGATTGTTCGAACTCGAGGTGCCGGAGATCTCGAACGGCGTCGTCGAGATCAAGGCGTGCGCACGTGAGCCAGGGCACCGCACGAAGATTGCCGTCTGGTCGAACGACCCGAACGTCGACCCCGTCGGCGCCTGCGTCGGCGCGCGCGGCGCGCGCGTCCGCATGGTGACGAACGAGCTGCGCGGCGAAAAAGTCGACATCGTTCCGTACTCGGACGATCCGGCCGAGTTCGTCGCCCGCGCGCTGCAGCCCGCCCGGGTGAAAGAGGTGCGCCTCGATGAGGCGTCCGGCACGGCGACGGTGATCGTCCACGACTTCCAGCTCTCTTTGGCGATCGGCAAGGAGGGCCAGAACGCCCGCCTGGCGGCGCGCCTGACGGGCTGGCGCATCGACATCAAAAGCGAGACCCAGCTCGCCGAAGAGGAGTCGGGCATTGCCGGCGTCGACTGGGCCGAGGGCGAGTGGGTCGAAAACGAGGCCGGCGAGATGGTCTTCCAGCCCGCCGGTGGTGGCGCGCCCGTCTCGATGGCCGAATGGGAACAGGGCGGCGCTAGTGGAGGAGACGGTGCCGACCAGACGCCGAGCACCACCGAAGCCGCGGCGCCCGATGCGGTCGTCGAACAAGCGTCACCAGAAGGCGTCGAGACGGCCGAAACCGCCCCCGACCCGGCGACGGAAGGCAACGCCGGGTAAGACGCTTGGAGCGGGGTCGTTCCCCCGCCTTCGCCTCTTCGCCTCAAACGACCTGGTCCGAGGTGTGGGAGGATGGTGAAGCTGCGCGCACTGTTCGGCTTGTGCCGTCCGGTGTGTGCAAAGACCGAGGAGTCATTGGAAGTTGGCGAGAAATATCCGCGTCTATGAGCTCGCTCGAGAGCTCGGTTTGACGAATAAAGAGGCGCTCGACCTCGCGTTGTCGCTCGGCATCGGCGTGAAGAGCCACTCGTCGTCGATCGAGGACGCCCAGGCCGATCGGGTCCGCCGCAAGGCGGAGCGCGAAGGCATGATCCGCGCGACGGCGCCCGAGCTGGCTGCCGCCCCGGAGCCGGAGCGCCCGAGCGCGCCGGCGCGGGTCGTCGCGGAGCCCGAACCCGCTGCAGAGATCCACCGCGTCGTGAGAAGCCGCCCCGCCTCCGAACTCGGTGAGACCGCCGCCCAGATGGCTCAGCGGGCCGCGCCCGCCCGACCGCAACCGCCGGCGCCGCTTCGACCGGCACCTCTCCGCCCTGCCGGCTCGCCCCCGCCTGCCTCGCCGCGCCCCCCGCTGACGAGCCCGAGCGGGCGGCCGATCCCGCCGCCGCCTGGGCCGCGCGGTCCGAGCGGGCGGCCGATCCCGCCGCCGCCTGGAATGGGTGGGCGATCGACCGGCTCGCCTGGCCGTCCCGCGCCGTCGTCTGGCGCGCCGCGAGGCGGCGGCTTCGGTCAGCGTTCCGCGCCCGGGGGCACGCCGCGCAGTGGCGGCTTCGGCGGCGGAAGACCGAGTGGTGGCTTCGGCGGCGGCGGTGCTGGCCGACCAGGCGGCGGCGGCTTCGGCGGACGTCCCGGTGGTGGACCGGGCGGCCCTGGTGGTGCGCCGGGCGGGAGAGGTGGTCCCGGTGGACGCGGCCGTGCGCCGCAACGGCGTCAGCAGCGGCGGCGGCGCAATGTCGAAGAGCTCGAGCCGATCCAGGTCGCGCAGTACGTGCCGTCGAACGCGCCGGTGCCCGATCACGAAGTGATCGTCGAGCGCGGCAGCACGCCCCAAGATCTCGGACCGAGGCTCAACCGCTCGGCAGGCGACGTGATCCGCTTCCTTTTCTTACAAGGAGAGGTCGTCACCGCCACGCAGTCGCTGACCGATGACATGATCGAGCTGTTCGCCGCGGAGATCGGTGCGCAGGTCACCCTCGTCGACCCGGGCGAGGAGCAAGAAGCCGAGTTGCAGGCGCGCTTTTTCGCCGACGATGGCGAGGTCGACCCGGCGACGCTGCGTCCGCGCCCTCCGATCGTGACGGTGATGGGTCACGTCGACCACGGAAAGACGCTGTTGTTGGACCGGATCCGCTCGGCGCACGTCGTCGAGTCCGAGGCGGGTGGCATCACCCAGCACATCGGCGCCTACCAGGTCGAGCGGAACGGCCAGCACATCACCTTCATCGACACGCCCGGCCACGAGGCGTTCACCGCGATGCGCGCCCGTGGCGCCCAGGTGACCGATCTCGTCGTATTGGTCGTCGCCGCTGACGACGGTGTGATGCCGCAGACGATCGAGGCGATCAACCACGCCAAGGCGGCCGGGGTCCCGATCATCGTCGCCCTCAACAAGATGGACAAAGAAGGTGTCGACCCGAACCGCGACCTGCAGCAGCTCTCCGAACAAGGACTCGTCCCGGAGGCGTGGGGCGGTGACACGATCACCGTGCAGATCTCGGCGTTGACAGGGATGGGGGTCGACGACCTGCTCGATCAGATCTCTGTTCTTTCTGAGGTGTTGGAGCTGAAGGCGAGCCCCGAAGGTCCCGCTCGCGGCACGGTCTTGGAGGCGAACCTCGACGTCGGCCGCGGCCCGGTGGCGACGGTGATCGTCCAATCGGGCACGCTGCGCGTCGGGGACACGATCGTTGCCGGCGCCGCGTGGGGCAAGGCGCGCGCCCTGATCGACGATCGCGGCGACCAGGTGAAAGAGGCGCTGCCGTCGATGCCTGTTCAGGTGCTCGGGCTCTCCGAGCCACCTGGCGCGGGAGACGAATTGCGCGCGACGACAGAGCTTGCGGTGGCGCGCGAGATCGGTGAGATGCGCGAGCAGCGGCAGCGATCGGCGGGATACGCGCCGATGCCGTCCGCCGCCCAATCGGGGGCGAAGCTCGAAGACATCTTCGAACAGATCCAGCGCGGTGAGGCGACGACCCTGAACGTCGTGTTGAAAGCGGACGTCCAGGGATCGCTCGAAGCGGTGACGGAGAGTTTGCGCCGCCTCGAGCGCGACGACGTGAAAATTGCCTTCGTGCATCGCGCCGTCGGCGCGATCACCGAGTACGACGTCCAGCTGGCCGTGGCGTCGAAGGCGACGATCATCGGCTTTAACGTCCGGCCGGATCGCCGTGCCCGCGAGCTCGCCGAGACGCACGACGTCGAGATCCGCACCTACGAGATCATCTACAAGCTCGTCGAAGACATCGAAGCGGCGATGGTCGGTATGTTGGCGCCGATCTTCGAAGAGATCGTCACCGGCGAGGCCGAGGTGCGCGAGGTCTTCCGCGTGCCGCGCGTCGGCGCAGTCGCAGGTTGCTATGTGCAGTCCGGGGTCATCACCCGCGGCTCGAAGGTCCGATTTTTGCGCGACGGCGTCGTCATCTGGAAGGGCGCGATCAGTTCTCTGCGTCGTTTCAAAGACGACGTGCGTGAAGTTCAGTCCGGCTTCGAGTGCGGCATCGGGCTCACCGACTTCCAAGATCTCCACCAAGGCGACATCATCGAGACGTACGAAGAGCGGGAGATTCCGCGCAGCTGACCGGGTTGTCTCCCGCCCGACAGCGAGGCCGGAGGCCAATATGAGCCGACGAGCGACGCACCACCACCGCCACACCCCCGAGCGGCCGTACCCGCGCCTCGCGCGGGTGAATCGCCTCGTCCACGAGGTACTCGCCGACGAGATCGAGCGCCTTGCCGACGCCGACGAGCGGCTCGGCCTGGTGACCGTCACCGGCGTGCTCTGCGAAGAGGACCTACGCCACGCAGTCGTGTTCTTCGCATCGCTTCCTGGGGGCGCCGCCGAGGCGCTCGAGGAGCACCGGCGTCACCTGCAGGGCTGCCTCGGATCGGAAATCCGCACGAAAAGGACGCCCGCCCTCCGCTTCGAGGTGGACCCCGCGGTCGCGACCGGCAACCGCATCGAGGACGCCCTGCGTCGCGTCCGCCAGCCGAACGGCTCCGACGAGGCGACGCCCTGATCGAGCACGCGCTCCTGGACGGCGTCGTCGTCGTCGACAAACCTGCCGGCTGGACGTCGCACGACGTCGTCGCGAAGGCGCGCCACCTTCTTGGCGAACGCCGCGTCGGTCACGCTGGCACGCTCGATCCCGCCGCCACCGGCGTGCTCGTCTTGGGGCTCGGTCGGGCGACGAGGTTGCTGCGTTTCGCCGCTGACTTGGAAAAGCGCTACGTCGGCGAGGTCGTGCTCGGCGTCGCGACCTCGACACTCGACGACGAGGGAGAAGTCGTCGCGACGTTCAACATGGCCGGGGTATCGCTCGACGACGTGCGCTCTGTCGCCGCCACGTTGACGGGGTCGATCGAACAGATCCCGCCAATGGTCTCGGCATTGAAGGTCGGCGGACGCCGTCTGCACGCGCTCGCTCGTCAAGGAATCGAGATCGAACGCGCTCCACGCACTGTCGAGGTCCGGCGTTTCGACGTCGAGGCGACGACGAACGATCTCGTCTTCCGGATCGAAGTCGACTGTTCGTCGGGGACGTACGTCCGCACGCTCGCGGCGGATGTCGGCGCGGCGCTCGGCGGCGGTGCGCACTTGCGCGCGCTGCGGCGTCTCTCGGTCGGACACTTCGACCTGTCCGGAGCCGTCACACCAGCGGACGTCTCCGCCGCCGCGGTGCGTGCACCAAGGGAGCTCGTTGCACACCTGCCAGAGGGAACAGTCGACGAGGACGTCGCAACGATGGTGCGGCACGGCCGCGTGCTCGAGCGACGTCGGATCGGCGCGGTCGGCGACGGACCGTTCGTCCTCTACGACGAGAACGGCGTCCTGCTCGCAATCTACGCGCCCGTGGGCGCCGAGCGCTCGAAGCCGCTCGTCGTGCTGACGGCGGGCTCCTGAGTTCGTTGCGTCGCCAATTAGCGTGACCGATCGATGACCGCGACGATCCCCGAACGACCGCGCAGCGCGGCGACGATCGGAACCTTCGACGGCGTACACGTCGGACATCAACAACTCGTCGCGACAACGCGTCGACTCGCCGACGAACAGGAGTTGCGCGACATCGTCGTCACCTTCGACCGCCATCCGTTCGCGACGATCCGCCCGGAGGTGACACCGAAGCTCTTGACGACGCAGGAACAGAAGATCGAGCTCCTCCATTCGCTCGGCGCTGACGACGTCATCGTCTTGACCTTCGACGCGGCCCGATCCCACCAGGAGCCGGAGCGCTTCATCGAGGACTTTCTCGTCGGCGAGTTGCAGGTTGCGGTCGTCGTCGTCGGTGCGGGTTTCCGCTTCGGCCATCGGGCGCGAGGCGATGCGGCGATGCTGCAAGAAATGGGGGAGAGGCTGGGCTTCTCAGTCGTGACCTTGGACCTCGTCGGAGACGATACGGGCGGTGTCGTCTCCTCATCGCACATCCGCGAGCTGATTGCCGAGGGTCGCCTCGACGACGCCGAGCAGCTCCTCGGACGGCCCTTCGAGGTGCGGGGCGAGTTCGTGAACGGCGACGGTCTGCGCTTCGTCGTGGCGCGGGAGCTGTTGCTGCCACCAGCGGGCCGCTATTCGGCAGACCTCATGACCGAGGGCGACTTGGTCCACGCCGTCGCGCAGATCGTCGAGAGTGATGGCGACGACGACGTGATCGTCAAAGTGATCGTGGGAGAGAGAGCGCACGCATCGGTCGGACCTGGCGCGCTGCGGCTTCATCGACGCATCGCCGACCCCGCTTCCGGTGGGGAAGTCCGCCGGTAACCTTCGGCCGTGGCCCTGATCCGGATCCGCATCTTCGGCGACCCCGTGCTTCGTCAGCCGACGGCCGAGATCACCGAGATCGACGACGCGCTGCGCCGACTCGTCGCCGACATGTTCGAGACGATGTACGACGCGCCGGGGGTGGGCCTTTCGGCGAACCAGGTCGGCGTGCAGCGACGATTCTTCGTCTACGACGTCGGCGAAGGACCGGGTGTTGTCATCAACCCGCAGATCGCCGAACGCACCGGTGAGTGGACCTACCTCGAGGGTTGCCTGTCGGTGCCCGAACAGCACTTCGACATCGTGCGGCCGCACAAGATCCGACTCGTGGGACTCGACCTCGACGGAAACGAGCTCGACATCGAGGCGGAGGACCTGCTCGCACGCTGCTTCCAGCACGAAGTCGACCACCTGGAGGGGATCTTGCTTCTCGAGCATCTCGACGATGCGCAACGCAAGGAAGCGATGCGCGCGCTGCGCATGCGCGACTTCTCAGCTACGGCCGCCAAGGTCGCCGATTCCTGATCCGACGCGCCGGCGGCTCGCGTTCGCCGGCACGCCCGACGTCGCCGCCCGAACACTCGAAGCGCTGGTCGCCGTCGGACACGAAATCCGTTGCTGCGTGACGCGCGCCGACCGCCGTCGAGGACGCGGGGAAGCCCCAACTCCGTCGCCGGTGAAGGCGGTGGCGATCGCGCACGGACTGCCTGTCTCATTCGACATCGGCGTCATCACCTCTTCGGGGGCGGAGCTCGGCGTCGTCGTCGCCTACGGAAAGCTGATCCCCGCCGAGGTCTTCTCGGTGGTGCCGCTGATCAACCTCCACTTCTCGCTGCTTCCGCGCTGGCGTGGCGCGGCGCCAATCGAGCGGGCGATCCTCGCCGGCGATGAAACGACGGGCGTCTGCCTGATGCAGATCGAACAGGGTCTCGACACGGGCCCGGTCTACGCGCGACGCGAGGTGCGGATCGGTGACGAAGAGACCGCCGACGAACTTCGTGACCGACTCGGCCTGATCGGAACCGAGATGCTGCTCGAACTGCTCGAAGAACCAGGCGATCTACCGGCGCCGCACGCGCAATCCGGCGAGGCGACGGTCGCGAAGAAAGTCTCCAAGGACGAGCTCTGCCTCGATTTCTCCCGACCGGCCGAGGATCTCGCCCGCATCGTGCGGGTCGGGGGCGCCTGGACGACGTTTCGCAACCGGCGCTTGATTGTCCGACGCGCTGTTGCTCGACCCGAATCCCGCTTCGCAGATCGGCCGGGTGTCATCTCGGGCGACCTGGTGCAGTGTGGCGTCGGCACGCTCGAACTGCTCGAGGTGCAGTCTGAAGGACGGGCGACGCTCGCTTTTCGCGCTTGGTCGGGAGGAGCCCGCTTGGTCGCAGGCGAGACGCTCGGCGAAAAGGCAGGAGACGACCGGTGATCCGAGGTGGCGGCGGGGAGACAAGGTGAGCGGGACCGTTCTTGGAAGCGACGCCTTCAAGGTGAATCCCTCGCTGCTGGCATCGGACTTCGCCGAGCTTGCCGAAGCCGCGCGCGCCGTCGCCGATGAGACCGACTGGCTGCACATCGACGTGATGGACGGCCATTTCGTCCCGAACCTCACGATCGGACCGCCCGTCGTCGCGTCGTTACGCGCGCACTCCCGTGCATATTTCGACTGCCACCTGATGATCACGAATCCCGGCGAGTTCATCGACGCCTTCGCGAAGGCGGGCGCCAATCTGACGACGATGCACGCCGAGACCGGTTTGATCAAAGAGGTCATCTCCGAGATGCGCGCGCTCGGCCTCGCCGTCGGCCTCGCTCTGAATCCCGACACCCCGTTCGAGGTCGCGGAGCCGCATCTCGAGTCGATCGACTTGTTGTTGTTGATGACCGTCTTTCCCGGTTTTGGTGGCCAGGGGTTCATCGAATCGGTCCTCCCGAAGATCGAGGAGTCCTACGCAGCGATCACGCGCCGCAACCTTGATGTCGTGATCGAGGTCGACGGGGGGATCGACGCACACACGGCGGCCACGACGGCGTGCGCCGGAGCGCGCGTCTTTGTTGCCGGCACCTCTGTCTACGCCCAGCCGAGTCCTTCTGCCGCCGTGCGCGCGCTTCGCCACGTCGTCGAGGAGGCATTGCGCGCCGCGGAGAGACGATGAGCGAATCGGCGCCGCAGTTGGGAAAGATCCACTCCGGACGGGTGAGCACCTTCGACGCCGACACCGGCCTCGGCGAGATCGACGCGGATGACGGCGGCAACTATCCGTTCCACACGACGGCGATCGCTGATGGCTCTCGGACGATTCAGGTCGGCACGCAGGTCCATTTCCTGGTTTTCCTGGCGGCCCGGGGACGCGTCGAAGCGACCGAGGTGACTCCCCGCTAGGTGGTTAAGTTGCGGCGCCACCGTCGGTGGCAGCGGGAGGTTCACCATCACGCGGCTTCGAGAGTTCGACGAAGGCGAGCCGGATGCTCGACAGTGCTCCCTTCAGCGTGTCGGCGTGCTGACCGAGCCGGTCACCGACGGCTTCGATGATTCCGCCCAGGGCGTCGATCGCGAGGCGGGCCTTTTCGAGGTCCGGGGGCTGCTCGTCGAGATGCAACGCGGCGAGCTGGAAGAGCCCGAAGCAGTGGTTCGCCACGATGTCCTCGACGGGAGCCGACAAGAGGTCCCGGCGCAATTCATCGACGTCGGCTTCAGAAAGGGGCCCCTCTTCGTGCGTTTCGGCCGGCGCGCCAGGTGGAATCTCATCGGCATCGACACCGGATTCACGGACGCGATGTTCGCCTCCCGGTGTCCACAGACTCGACACGTTGCTACCCTAGGAGGAAACTCAAAGGGAAAGCGGGGTCGCGAGCGGCGGCTCCCACCCGATCACCGTCTCCGGCCGAGCCCGACGAGTGCATCGGGTTCGGGTCCTGCCTTCGGCATCGCTTCCCATTTGCGGCACGAGCCGCGTAGCCGGAAGGAGTGATGCCCAATCTCGACAGCACCCACCATCAACGAGCCGCGCATGAACGAACAGATCCGGGCGCGCGAGGTTCGCCTCGTGGATCCGGATGGTCAGCAGCTCGGGATCAAGTTGCTCCCCGAAGCGCTTGCGATCGCCCGAGATTTGGACCTCGATCTCGTTGAGGTGGCACCCCTCGCGGATCCTCCCGTCTGTCGGATCATGGACTACGGGAAGTTCAAGTTCGACGAGGCGCAGCGCCAGAAGGAATCACGGCGCCGGTCGACGAATGTCGGGATCAAAGAGATGAAGTACCGCCCGAAGATCGGGCAAGGCGATTTCGACACAAAGACACGACGCGTTGCGAAGTTCCTCGCCGATGGGCACAAGGTGAAGATCACGATCATGTTCCGTGGCCGCGAGGTGTATCACCCGGAGTTGGGACGGAAGATCCTCGACCGGATCGCTGAGGCGATGGAAGGAAGCGGCAAGGTCGAATCCGAAGCACGACTCGACGGTCGGAACATGGTGATGGTGCTTGCGCCGGACAAAAGGGCCCGTCAGTCCCAGGCGGCGCGTGCGGCGACTCAAGACGTAGCGGAGACGAACGGGACGGAGTGAGCGGGACGGCGGGAGAACCTCGCCGCAAAGGGGAGAGTGGGTCAGGCAATGCCGAAGATGAAGACCGATCGTGGCGCCGCGGCGCGCTTTCACGTCACCGGGACGGGGAAGATCTTGCGCCGCAAGGCGAACCGGTCGCATTTGTTGGAGAAGAAGTCGTCAGTGAGGACGCGGCGGCTCGGGCGTGACACCGAAGTGTCGGCGGCCGACCGCAAGAGCGTACGGAGGATCCTCGGGATCTGACGCCCAGCCCGGACCGTGGTTTTTGGTTCGGGGTCTACGAGCATCAGAAAGGAGCACGATGGCGAGGATCAAGCGCGGCGTCCCCGCGAAGAAGAGTCACAAGGCCGTCCTCCGTCAGGCACGGGGCTACTACGGCAACAAGTCGCGCTCGTTCCGCTCAGCGAACGAGCAAGTCATGCACTCGATGCAGTACGCGTACCGTGATCGCCGGGCGCGCAAGGGCGAGTTCCGCAAACTGTGGATCCAGCGCATCAACGCCGCGGCGCGTGCCGAGGGGATGAGCTACTCGCGCCTCATCGCCGGGTTGCATCGCGCTGAGGTCCAGGTCGACCGCAAGGTGCTCGCCGATCTCGCGGTACGCGATTCGGACACCTTCGGCAAGCTGGTCGCGACTGCCCGCCGTCATCTCGAGCACGACGGCGCCGGGGACGCGGAGAGCGAACGGGCGGCTTCCTGAGCGAAGACCCGCTCGGGCCGCACCACCCCGAGGTGCGGCGACTGCGGCGGCTCGTTGAAAAGCGAGCCGAGCGCCGCCGCGAGGGAGTGCTGGTCGCGGAGGGCGAGAAAGTCGTCGCGGCCGCGCTCGACTCCGGGGCGGAGATCGAGACGATCTTTGCGGCGCCGCGCGCAGAACACAGCGCGGTGGCGCGTGCGGTGCTCGAGCGGGCCTCCGACCTCGAGGTCGCGACCTGCCGGTTCGCGCCGGGAGTGATGGACACCGTCGCGGACGCCCAGACGCCTCAATCACTTCTCGCGACCGTGCGAACGATCGAGCGGGGTCTTGACACCGCTGTCGACGACGACGCCGTGCTGGTCCTCGTCGACGTGCGCGACCCCGGCAATCTCGGCGCGATCTTGCGTGTCGCCGATGCGACCGGCATCGGCGCCGTGGTTTCGTGCATCGGCTGTGTCGACTGGCAGAACCCGAAGGCGGTGCGCGCCTCGGCGGGTTCGTGCTTTGCGCTGCGGATCGTCGACAACGAGGAACCTCTCGCAGCACTCGCTGAACTGCGCGTCGCCGGTTTCCGCACGATCGCGACGGCGACGAAAGGGGGTACCGCGCACGACGAGGTCGACTATCGGAAGAAGGTGGCGATAGTCCTCGGCAACGAGGCCTCGGGGCTCCCCGAACAGCTCCAAGCGCTCGTCGAAGAGGTCGTGACGATCCCGATGACTGGTTCGACGGAATCGCTCAACGTCGCCACGGCGGCGGCGGTCATCTGCTACGAGCGGGTCGTCCAAAAAAAGCTCGCACAAGGCGGAGTCCTACGATGAGCCGACCGATGTCGACCGAGCCTGAACAGGAAAAGGCGCGCGCGCAGACGCCGACGATCGCGGCGCTCGATCGTCACTTCGTCGAGGCCCGCGACGCGATCGGGCTTGCGACGACTCTCGGCGACCTCGACGCCATCGCATCCCGCTACCTCGGCAAGCGCTCGCAGCTCTCACGCTGGAAGCGTGACCTCGGCTCGCTCGACGAGGCGGGGCGCCGGCGCCTCGGCTCGGCACTGAACACGGCGCGCGAACGCCTCGAAAAGACGGTCAACCAACGCCGCGCAGAGCTCGCGAAAACAGAGCGCGCGCAGATCCTCGCCAAGGATCGCCTCGACCTGAGCGAAGTCCTCCCCCGACCGGGACCGGGGAACATCCACCCGGTGACGCAGGTGCGGTGGGACCTCGAGGACATCTTCACGGGGATGGGGTACGAGGTCGTCGAGGGTCCTGAGGTCGAGACCGATTGGTACAACTTCACGGCACTCAACATCGGTCCGGGGCACCCCGTGCGCTCGTCGCACGACAGCTTCTTCATCGACATCGGCGAAGAGGACTCGGTGCTGTTGCGCACCCACACCTCGCCGGTCCAGATCCACATCCTCGAGCGCGGCGAGTTGCCCATCTACGCCGTCGTCCCCGGCCGGTGTTACCGACGCGACACGCCGGACGCGACGCACCTGCCGTACTTCAATCAGCTCGAGGCGCTCGTCGTCGACAAGAACATCACCTTCGGGGACCTCGCCGGCACGATCGACACCTTCGTCGCCGCGATCTTCGGCAAGGACGTGCGGGCCCGCCTTCGACCGGGCTACTTCCCTTTCACCGAGCCGTCGGCGGAGTTCGACATCTCGTGCACGATTTGTCAGGGACGGGGCTGTCGGACCTGTGGTGGCGTCGGATGGCTCGAACTCGGCGGCTGTGGTCTCGTTCACCCGGCCGTCTTCGAGGCGACCGGCGTCGATCCCGAGCAGTGGTCGGGATTCGCGTTCGGCTTCGGCATCGATCGGATCGCGATGATGCGGCACGACGTCGACGATCTACGCAGCTTTGTAGAGAACGACGTCCGCTTCTTGCGTCAGTTCTGATTCGCAGAGGAAAGGTTCGACACCGTGCGGGTGCCGCTTTCGTGGCTGAAGGAGTTCACACCGATCGATCTCGATCCTCGCGACCCGGCCGGCCTGCGCGACTTCGCGAACGAGCTTTCGATGCTCGGGATGAACGTCGAACACGTCGACACCGTCGAGGCGGCGTTCCCCGGCGTCGTCGTCGCCCGGGTCGCCGCGATCGAGGCGATCAAAGGCGCCGATCGCATCCGCAAAGTCGTTGTCGACGCCGGTGCTGCGCCGACGACGGTCGTCTGTGGCGCATTCAACTTCGAGGTCGGCGACTACGTCCCGTTCGCGACGGTCGGGGCGCGCCTGCCGGGTGGCTTGGAGATCGGACGCCGCGAGATGCGCGGCGTCGTCTCGGAGGGGATGATCTGTTCAGGGCGCGAGCTCGGATTGAGCACCGACGCGAGCGGCATCTTCGTCCTGTTCTCGCCACCCAAAGGTCGCGGAGCGCCGGCGGTGGTTCCGCTCGGCACGGCGCTCGTCGACTACCTCGGACTCGAGCACGACGCCGTCTTCGACCTCGACATCGAGCCGAACCGTCCCGACCTGTTGTCGATGGTCGGGGTCGCGCGCGACGTCGCCGCACACCGCCGGATCCCTTTCGAGGTGCCGCCCATTGGGGTGGAAGAGACCGGACTCGCCGCGAATCGGCTCGTCTCGATCGCGATCGAAGCGCCCGACGCCTGCCGGCGGTTCGTCGCGCGAGTCATCACCGGGGTGGCGGCGCTTCCCGGTCCACGCGACGTGCAGCGGCGGCTGATCCTGTCGGGGATGCGGCCGATCAACGCCGTCGTCGATGCGTCGAACTACACGATGCTCGAACGTGGCCAGCCGACCCACCCCTACGACCTCGACCGCCTCGGTGGGGGTGGTTTTCGCGTCCGCCTCGCGCACCAGGGCGAACGGCTCGTCACCCTGGACGGGGTCGAGCGCGTCCTCGGCGAGCATCGCAACCGGCACGGCGAGACCGAGCCGGTCGACGATCTGTTGATCTGCGACGCGAACGACGTTGCCGTCGGACTGGCGGGGATCATGGGCGGCGCGTCGAGCGAGATCTCCGACTCGACGACGAACGTCGTCTTGGAGTCGGCCGACTTCACCCAGGCGTTCGTCGGCGAGACCGCCTCGCGCCAGGACCTCCGTTCCGAGGCGTCGACGCGCTTTTGGCGCGGGATCGACCCCGCCGGATTGGGCCCGGCGGCGGCGCGTGTCGCGCAGCTCATCGTTGCGGCCCACGTGGAGCACGGCGTCACGCCCCCGATCGTCGCCCGCGGCATCGCTGATGCCGTCGGCACTCCACCGGTCTCTCCGCCCATCTACCTACGCACCGATCGCGTGAACGATCTCTTGGGTACCGAGCTCGACCGTAGGGCGGTGCGGTCGTTGCTCGCACCGATCGGCTTTTCGGCAGGCAAAGCGCCGAAGGGTCTGGCGGTGTCGGTGCCGTCGTTCCGGCCCGACGTCGGGCGGGAAGTCGACGTCATCGAAGAAATTGCGCGCCATTATGGCTACGAGCGGATCACACCGACGCTGCCACGCTCGCCGCGCGTCGGCTCACTCACCGCGTACCAAAAGGATCGCCGCAACGTCACCCGCCTGCTCGCCGACTTCGGCGCGGCGGAGGCTTGGACGAGCGCGATCGTCGACCCACAGAAAGACGAACTCGGTGGCGAAGGACTGCAACCCTTGACGCTCGTCAATCCGGTCGTGCGCGAAGAGTCGGCACTCCGCACCACACTGCTGCCGGGCTTGCTCGAGGCGCTACGCCGCAACGTCGCCACGCGCAACGCTTCGGTGCGGTTCTTCGAGATCGGGAAGGTGTTCCGCTACCCTCAGGCGGCGGAGGAGGCGCCGATCGAGCGCGAACACCTGGGCGTGCTGCTCGGTCGCGACGACGACGACGCGCGCACCGCCACCGAATGCCTGCGTCTCCTAGCAGCCGGGCTGCGGATCGACTCCGCGCAGATGCACCTCGATGAGTCTGCCCCGATGCCGAGCGCGTTCGATCCGGTCGCGTACGGGATGCACCCGACCCGGCTGTCGACGGTGCGCAGCAGCGGCGGCGAGGTGGTCGCCGTTGTCGGCGAAGTCGATCCCGACGTGCTCGAACGGACGGGGATCGCCGGACGGCGCGTCGGCTGGCTGACCGTCGACCTCGAGCGGTTCTTGAACCTGCGCCGGAAACCCGAGATCGTCCGACCGGTGAGCCGCTTCCCGTCGAGTGACATCGATCTCTCCTTCGTCGTCGCTGACGACGTGACGATCGAGAAGGTCGAAGAGGTACTGCGTCGCGCGGCTGGGGAATGGTGTGAGTGGGTCGAGCTCGTGGACGTCTACCGCGGCGAGGGGCTCGGGGATGCCAAGCGCAGCGTCTCGTTTCGGATCCGGTTCGCGGCGCTCGACCGCACCCTCACAGACGACGACGTCGCCGCGGTGCGCGCCCGCTGTATCGCCGCGGCCGAGGGCGAAGTGGGGGCGGTGCTGCGGGGCTGACGCCGCGCGCGTCGTTAGCGATGTTGCGCACCTCGCCGTCTCCGGCCAGGCGCGCCGACACGGGTCGCAGGTAGGCGTCGAACCGGAGCCACGCCGCTGGTGACAACCGCGACAAGAAATCCTCGATCACCGACGCGGCATCGACGCGTGGATCGGTGACGACGCGCTCCATTGCCTCGGCGATCGACTCCAGCCGCACTTCCTCGTCGTGTCGGCGCGACCTGTACAAAAGCTCATCGGCTTCCTTCGCGACCTCGGCGAAGAGCACTTCTGCCGGGAGCCTCTCGCCGTGTCGCGAGCAGAGCTCTTCGTAGACCGAAAGGTATGAGGGGAGAGCCTCAAGGAGGACGGTGAGCGCCCTCCGATCGGAGCAGCGTCGCAACGCCAATTCCTTTCTCCGAGACCGACGGATCGAGGAAGGTGTTGTGACGACCTTCGATGCGCGCAACCTATCGCCGGGGTGTATCAACCAGACGGCAGGTGGAGACGTAGACGGCAGGAGATCGCGTCGTCTTGGGATCCCGTGCGCCAGCGGCACCCCCCGCGGTTTTCAGCGATCGCTCAGCGAGGCCGACTTGCCGCGCTCGTAGTCCGGGAACCACATCTGAGCATCGACGTCGTGTTCGATGCACGCATCGTCGACGATGCGTGCCCGACCTTCGTCGCGTGCTTTCTCCGCCACGGTGATGGCGATCCTCCGGGAGATCGTCCGCAGATCGTCGAGGGGCGGGTAGATCGCCCCGGCCCCGAGGCGGTCGTCGGTGACCAGCAGCGAGAGGGTTTTCGCGGCGGCGAGGAACATGTCGCCGGTCACCTCCCGGGCACGCGCGACGATCGCCCCGAGGCCGATGCCCGGGAAGACGAAGACGTTGTTCGCCTGTCCGATGATCCGCTTTTCCTTGTCGATCTCGACCGGCTGGAACGGACTGCCCGTCGCGACGAGCGCGCGACCGTCGGTCCATTCGAGGATCTGCTCCGGCGTCGCCTCGGAATTCGCGGTCGGGTTCGACAGCACGAAGACGATCGGGTTGTCCACGCTCTGGGTCATCGCACGCAGCGCGCGCTCGTTGAACGTCCCCGGGACGCCGGTCGCGCCGATGAGCACCGTGGGGCGAACGCGCGCGATGACGCGATCGAGTTCCCGAGCGTCGTCGCGCTCAATGCCGAGCTCTGCTCCTCGGGAGCGGGAGAGCGCAAACTCGCGCTTAAACTCGTCGAGATCGTCGCGTCCTTCCGCGATGAGTCCGTGCGAATCGATCATGACAATCGAATCTCGCGAGTCTTGTACCGATGCCCCGCACTCAACCATCGCCGCGCGCACGAGCCGGGCAATGCCGATGCACGCCGCGCCAGCACCGAGGAATACGAGGCGTTGTTCGACGAGGTTCCCTCCGCAGCGCCGCAGCGCCGCGAGGATCCCGCCGAGCACGACCGCGGCGGTGCCCTCGATGTCGTCGTTGAAACTCGGGAGCCGGTCGCGGTAGCGGTTGAGGAGCCGGAAGGCGTTCTGTTGCTTGAAGTCCTCCCACTGCAAGAGCGCGTGCGGAAAGACCTCGATGACCGATTCCACGAAGGCTTCGATGAACTCGTCGTAGGCGGCGCCGCGAAGGCGCGGCTTCGGGTAGCCGAGGTAGAGCGGGTCGTCGCGGAGTTCGTCGTTGTCGGTTCCGCAGTCGAGCGAGACGGGCAGCGTCAGGCCCGGACGAACGCCGGCGCCGGCCGTGTAGAGCTCGAGCTTGCCGATCGGGATCCCCATGCCCCCGGCTCCCTGGTCTCCGAGCCCCAAGATCCGTTCGTTGTCGGTCGCGACGATGAGGCGGACGTCGCCTTGTCCGCTGTTACGGAGCAGTTGGGGGATCCGGTCGATGTCTTCGGGTGTGATCCACAACCCGCGTGGACGGCGCATCACGTGGCTGTATTCGCGACAGGCGCGGCCGACCGTCGGCGTGTAGACGATCGGCGCCAGCTCCTCGAGGTGCTCGACGAGCAGGCGGAAGAACAGCGTCTCGTTCCTGTCCCGAAGGGCCGCGAGGCCGATGTACCGCTCGAAGTCGTCGCCCTTGCGACGGAGGTGCTCGAGCTCAAGTGCCATCTGCTCCTCGATCGACGCAACTCGCCAGGGGAGCAGGCCGCGCAGTGCGAGCGCGCCACGTTCTTCGTCAGAGAACGCGGCATCCTTATTCGCTTCTGGTCGCGTAAGGAGCGTCCTCCCAAAGGGCCTCTCGGGATCTGCCGGATCGGCCATCGTCTTCGCCTCCGTATCGGCACGGGCGCTGTCCGTCACGGACGCACCGTTCACACCACTCATGCCACCACCGGGTCGCTCCGGGGAGAAGAGTCGAACGTCCTCGGACGTGCAACGATTTTCTCCTCTGCTTTGAGTGTCTTGGCCCGAAATGCGTCGTTGCCCGTACGCTCGGGGAAGTCGAACCGATAGGAAAGGACGACATGTACCCGAGCGCTTCGTTCTCGGTGACGATGCGAGTCGACCTCGATGACCCGCGCCTCATCGGCGCAATCACGACCGCGGTCGGTGACGCGGGCGGGGTCGTCACGGCGCTCGACGTCGTTGAGCCCAGCGGAGGAGATTTCGTCGTCGACCTCACGTGCAACGCGGTGAACGACGATCACGCGCAGCGCCTTCACGACGCTGTCGACGCCCTCGACGGTGCACATGTTCGTGCGATGAGCGACCGGACGTTGTTGATGCACCTCGGAGGCATGCTCAGTGTGGCCCCGAGGGTCCCGCTGCGGACGAGGGACGACCTCTCGATGGCGTACACGCCAGGCGTTGCCCGAGTGTCGCTCGCGATCGCGAAGGACCCCTCAGCGGCGCGCAATCTGACGATCAAGCGCAACACCGTCGCCGTCGTCACAGACGGCTCCGCGGTGCTCGGTCTCGGCAATATCGGACCAGAAGCGGCCCTCCCCGTCATGGAGGGAAAGGCGCTGTTGTTCAAGAGGTTCGCCGACGTCGACGCATGGCCGGTGTGTCTCGCAACGCAGGACACCGACGAGATCGTCCGCGCCGTCGAGTTGATCGCCCCCGTCTACGGGGGGATCAACCTCGAAGACATCGCCGCGCCGCGGTGTTTCGAGATCGAGGCACGACTTCGCAAGTCGCTCGACATCCCGGTGTTCCACGATGACCAGCACGGGACCTCGATCGTCGTTTTCGCCGCGTTGCAGAACGCGCTGCGCGTCGTGAACAAGTCGCTGAAAGACCTTCGAGTCGTCATCTTGGGCATTGGCGCGGCGGGCGTGGCGATCGCAAAGCTCCTCCTCGCGGAGGGCGTCGGCGACATCACGCCGGTCAATCGGCAAGGGATCCTGACGAAAGACACGCCCGACCTCGACGCGCCGCGCCGCGAGATCGCCGAGCAGACGAACACCTCCCGCCTGAAGGGCGGCATCGGCGAAGCCTTGCGTGGCGCGGACGTGCTGATCGGCGTCTCTGGTCCGGGCCTCGTTTCTGAGCAAGGGGTCGCCTCGATGGCGAACGACGCGATCGTCTTCGCGCTCGCGAACCCCGTCCCCGAGGTCGACAGCCACGCCGCTGGGCGCCACGCGGCGGTTGTCGCGACCGGGCGCAGCGACGAGCCCAACCAGATCAATAACGTGCTCGTCTTTCCGGGGCTCTTCCGCGGTTTGCTGAACGCCGGCGCACACAAGATCACCGAAGAGATGGAGCTCTCGGCGGGCCGCGCGCTCGCCGCGGTCGTGAACGACGACGAACTGTCGCCCGCCTACATCATCCCGACGGTGTTCAATCCGGCGGTCGTGCCGGCGGTTTCCGCTGCAGTCGAAAGGGCGGCCGCGGAAGAGCGGCAGCCGTCGACCTCGAAAGCCCGCCCCTGAACCGCTAGGCCGCTGAGCGGCGGAATACGGCCTCGATCACCGAGTAGGCGGAGAAGGAAAGCAACCCTGCTCCGATTACCCCCAGCAGTTCCGGCCCCAACGGGTCGTGCACCAACGACTGAACTGCGTTGCCGAGCCCCCGAGATCGCGTTGGATCGCCGGTCGCGGCGGCAAAGAACAGGTACGCCGCGACGATCACGACGAGCAGCGCCCGCGCGGCTTCGCCGACGGCTCCGGTGATCCGCGCGAGAGGGAACCGATTTCCGAGCCGCTGCGCGTCGATGACCTTGGCGTAATCGTGGAGGAACCCCCAAGCGCCGAGGGCGATGCCGCCGCCGGCGATCCCGCACGCAACGAGGCCGAGCACCTCGGGACCTCCCGGCCATTTCAGCACGCGCGCGACGAGTGGCTCCGGGTGCGAAGAGATGTTCGTCGAGGAAGCGCCGGCCATGAGCTCGATCACCTCGGCACAGAGCAGGAGGTAAAGCGCGCCGATGGCCGCCCGTCCGATTCGTATCCAACTGCCACCTCGTTCGCCGACGGCCTCTCCCGCCACCGCCTGGACCAGTCGCCAGACGGCATATGCGGCGAGTCCGCAGGCGAGCACTCCGAGCAAAACGGGTCCGCTCGGTTGACGGGCAATCTCCTTGAACGCGCCCTCGCTATCCGCCTGGGCGGAGGAGCTGCCTTTTGCGGCGATCTCGAGAGCTAATCCGGCGACGACCAGGTAGATCACCGCTCTTGCCGACAGCCCGATTTGCGCTACGTGACGGAACCACGTTCGCTCCTCGATCGAGCGCGCGTCCTGTTCCAAGCTCTCTCTCGTCGAGCGGGGAGCCTGGGTCGTCCGTGTCGGCATCGTGTGAATCGTCCTCGTTTTCTCAGTGGTCGATGGACCACTGGGATCGACGCCGGCCATCCGGATTCATCTACCGAAATCTCGCGCGGCTTCTTGAAGAGGCGACGCGAAATCGGACGCGACAGACTGACATGGCCGGCGTGTGCGGACGCGCCTTATCGGGGCACGGCAACGGGGACAATCCATGACGAGACCAGCCAATCCTTCACCTCCGGGCGACAAGGGCACGCCGACGGCAGCGCCGCCGCCACCGGCCTGGCGTCACTACCTGTGGCTGGTCGCATTCGCTGCCTTCATCGTCCTTTTCTTCGTGCTACCCGCTACTCGCGGCCCGAGCCCTGTGTCGCTCACCTACTCGGGCTTCCTCTCTGATGTCGCCGCCCACAAGGTGTCGTCGGTGACGATCCCACAGACGACGGGTAGTGCCTCGGGAACCCTCAAGAACGGCAAGAGCTACACCGTCGTCATCCCGCCCCAGGCGGGCCCAGCGCTGCTCACAAGGCTCGAAGCCTCAGGCGTGAAAATCAAGGCCACGGCGCCAAGCACGTCCTTCGGCGATGACATTCTGACCTGGCTGATCCTGCTGCTGCCGTTCATCGTCATCGGCTTCATCTGGTGGCGCGTCTCGAAACGCGCGGGCGGCCAGCTACAGGGTGCGCTCGGGGTGCGTAAAGCGCAGGCGAAGGTCTTCGATGAGGAACGCCCGAAGACGACCTTCGCCGACGTCGCCGGCTACGAGGGCGCGAAGCTCGAAATCAAGGAGGTCGTCGACTTCCTGCGCCACCCGCTTCGCTACGCCGCGGCCGGTGCGATGGCACCGCGCGGAGTCCTGATGGTCGGCCCACCCGGGACCGGAAAGACGTTGCTCGCCCGCGCCGTCGCCGGAGAGGCGAGCGTGCCGTTCTTCTCGGTGACCGGCTCGAGCTTCGTTGAGTTGTTCGTCGGAGTCGGCGCGGCGCGCGTGCGCGACCTCTTCGCCGAGGCGAAAAAGCGCGCCCCGGCGATCATCTTCATCGACGAGATCGACGCCATCGGCCAGCGACGCGGCGGTGCGGGCCAATTCGTTTCGAATGACGAACGTGAGCAGACCCTCAACCAGCTCTTAGCGGAGATGGACGGCTTCGATCCAGCGACCGGAATCGTCGTGCTCGCCGCGACGAACCGTCCAGAAGTCCTCGACCCGGCCTTGCTGCGCCCGGGGAGATTCGACCGCCAGGTGACGATCCCCCTGCCGACGCTTCCCGAGCGCGCTGCCATCTTGAAGGTGCACGCCCGCGACAAGCATCTCGACGCGACCGTCGACCTCGACGTCGTCGCGCGCGGCACTCCGGGTTTCTCGGGTGCGGACCTCGCCAACCTCGTCAACGAGGCGGCCATTGTGGCCGTGCGCGCAAATCGCACCGTGATCTCGGAGAAAGACTTCGACGAGGCCCGCGACCGGATCCTGCTCGGCCGGCGCGAGGGCTCGAACGTCCTACTCCCTGAGGAAAAGCACGCAGTGGCGGTCCACGAGTCGGGGCACACGCTCGTCGCCGCGTTGCAAGACACCGCGGAGCCGGTCGCAAAAGTGACCATCCTCCCGGCGGGCCAGACCCTCGGCGTCACGGAGCAGTTGCCGCTCGTCGAGCGCCACCTCTACAACGAGGACTACCTGCACGCGACCTTGGCGGTACGGCTCGGCGGTCGGGCCGCCGAGCTCGTCGAGTTCGGACAGGGCTCGACGGGCGCCTCGAACGACCTCGCCGGCGCGACCGACCTCGCCGTCAAGATGGTGCGGGAGTTCGGACTATCCCCGAAGCTCGGCCCCGTCGGCTATCCCTCGGGCGGCTCGGCGTTCCTCGGCGGCGGAGGCGAAGCGTTCACCACGCGGCCCTTCGCCGAATCGACGCAGGCCGAGATCGATAAAGAAGTCGCGCGGTTATTGCGCGAGGCGGAGGAGCGCGCCGTCGGCCTTTTGAAGGGTCACCGCGACGAGCTGCACCGCCTCGTCGATCTTCTCGTCGCGAACGAGACGGTCGACGGCTCGGTCGTCTACCAGATCGTTGGCAAGCCGGAGCCCGAGCCAGCGCGCGGAGACGCGATGCCGCTCGCGCCGCCCCGGGCCGCCGTCGCTCGAACCGATCACCCCGACGCGGCACGCGCCGCCCCCTCGACGGGATGATGGGTCGAGGCGGCTACCTGGACAGCGTCGGAGCGAGACCGCGCGCGATCGATCGATAAAAGGCCGAACTAACCCCTTCCCTGAAAGTCGACCGCGCCCTGCGGCGCGGTGACGGACTTAGGGTTGCCGAGGTTGGCGAACGCGACGGTGACTCCGTGAAGGCAGCCTCCGTGTCGTCGCTCTGCTCGTTCCCTAGTTCGCCGATACGCAGTACCACGCCCCTTCTTGTCACCTGATCCCTCAATTAGTAAGACCAACGAGGAGAGCGGAACGACGACATCGAAATCGCACTCTGTATGGCGAAGTTTCGATCCGGGGAAGAACGAAGGCCCGCCTACAATTTCTTTCGAGCCCTCATGCACGCCATCGACGTCATCATCCCCGTGGTCTGGGTCGCTTTCTGGGTCTATTGGCTCGTAGCTGCCGTCCGCACCAAGACGACACGGAGCCGCAACGCGTCGTCCCTTCCGATCAGGGTCGCGATCCTGATTTTGATTCTCCTGTCGCTCCGTGTCGGCGTCTTCAAGGGGCATTCGGGTGCCACGATTCACAACCCGTGGCTGCTGGGCTTCGGCCTTGCCGTGTTCTTGGCCGGGCTCGCACTCGCCGTCTGGGCGAGGGTCCATCTCGGGCGAAACTGGGGGACTCCGATGTCCCTGAAGATCGATCCCGAATTGGTTACGACCGGTCCCTATCGGTATGTTCGCCACCCGATCTACTCGGGAATCATCCTCGGGATGATCGGAACGACGATGGCGGTCAGTCTCTACTGGCTCCTCGCCGTCGGTTTGCTCGGCGCATACTTCATCTACAGCGCGACCGTCGAGGAGCGCAATATGGAGCGACTCTTTCCAGAGTCCTACCCCGCGTACAAGAGCTCGACCAAGATGTTGGTCCCCTTCGTCTTCTGATCGGGGGGGCGCGCCGGCTCGGGAGAATCGCGAAGGCTCGCACCGGATATGAGGCGAGTCCGCTGATCGTCGGCGGCACCGCGAAGAGACGACGGTAGGGCGTCAATGGTTCTGTGTGGTATTGGAGATCTCGGCGGTCAAACCTGCTTGACGCCCTCTCGAGCGGGGGGGCAAGGAAACCGCACGGTCCGGCGTGAACCGAACGAGGGACACGGTTCGATTTGACCCGGCAGATGACGCAATTGACCAGGTAAAAGGCCGATTGTTCGGGGGAATGAACCGACGTAATCTTGCTGGTCGTTTTTGACTTTTTGAATTGCTCTGCGTGCCGCGATGAACACAGGAGATAGGAGCGAAGATGGCTCGCTCGATTTGGACGGGTTTTCTCAGCTTCGGCCTGGTCAACGTTCCGGTCGGGCTGTATTCGGCGACGCGCGACCAGACGCTGCATTTCCACCAGCTGCACAAAGGGACCTCGCACCGAATCCGCTACAAGAAGGTCGACGAGGCGACCGGCGAAGAAGTCGACAACGACGAAATCGTCAGTGGCTACGAGGTCGGTGACGATGAATACGTCGTGCTCGACAAAGAGGAGCTCAAAGAAGCCGCTCCGGGTCGTTCGGAACAGATCGAAATCACCGACTTCGTCGACCTCGACGAGATCGATCCGATGTATTTCAAGCAGACTTACTACCTCGCGCCGCGGGGCAAGGGCTCGGATCGCGCCTACGCGCTCCTGCGTCAGGCGATGGGTGACAAGAGCAAGGTCGGCATCGCGACGTTCGTCCTTCGCGACAAGGAACACCTTGTCGCCGTGCGGCCCGGCGACAACGTTCTGATCGTCGAAACGATGTTCTTCAGCGACGAGATCCGTGAGGCAAAGTCTGAGCTCGAGAGCTTGCCCGAGGAAGTCGAATTCAAAGGGCGTGAACTCGACATTGCCAAGCAGCTCGTCGAGTCGCTGAGCACGAAGTGGACTCCGGAAAAGTACAAGAACACCTATCGCGAGCGCGTCGAGGCGCTGATCGACGAGAAGCGCAAGGGTCGCGAGGTCGTGATCCACCACGAGACGGTTCCGAAGTCGAACGTCATCGACTTGATGGAGGCGCTCGAAGCGTCCGTTGCTCGCGCCAAGGATTCTGGAGTCGCGACCGCCGAACCTGCGAAGAAGGAGGCCGCGAAAGCGGCGTCGAAGTCGGCGAACGTCCAACAACAGTTCGAAGGGATGACGAAAGCCGAACTCCTCGAACGCGCGGCAGAGCTCGAGCTACAGGGGCGCTCTCGGATGTCGAAGCCCGAACTGGTCGATGCCCTCACCGACTTGGAGGCGAAACGTCGCAGGAGACGGGCGTCATGAGGTCTGGCCGACCCCGCGCATCACTCGAGGAGGTCGGAGAAGAGATCCCCTCGATTCGCCACACGCTTCAGGACATCTGACGTCGTAAAGCGCAGTCGGTCAGCAGCCCCGGATTTCGCGCAGTCGGCGACCTCCTTCCAGGTCACCGGGGTCGAGACGGTCGGCTCGTGTCGGGCGCGTACCGAATAGGCGGCGACCGTCGTCTTGGCAGGATGATTCTGGCTCCAGTCGATGAGGACCCGTCCCTTGCGGAGCTGTTTGCGCATGTTCGTCAAAACGAGGTCGGAATGGTCTCGTTCGAGCTCTCGCGCGAGATCGTGTCCCGCGTCGCGAGCGGATTCCCACGAGGTTCGCCCCGGCAGGCGCGCGTAGACCTGGAGTCCCTTCGACCCGCTCGTCTTCGGAACGCACCTCGTCAAGTTTCTTTCCTTGAGTGCGTTCTTGATCCAGGAGGCGACGACGCAGCATTCGACGACCGACGCCCCCGGACCGGGATCGAGATCGAAGACAAGGAAGTCCATAGAAGTTGGGGCTTTCTTGCCGCGCATCACGCGCCACAACGGAACGTGGATCTCGATCGTTGCCAGGTTGGCGACCCAAACAAGCGTCGGGAGATCGTCGATCACGATGTACTCGACATCACCGACACCTTTGGTTCGCCGACCCGAGTGAGCGAGGTCGACGTGCGCGGTACGCACCCACGGCGGTTTGTGAGCGGGGGCGTGCTTCTCGTAAAAGGAGTGTCCGTCGACACCGTTCGGGAAGCGTCGCAGCGTCGCCGCACGACCGGCGAGGTGGGGGAGCATTGTCGAGGCGACGCGCGCGTAGTAGTCGATGAGGGCGCCCTTGGTGAACCCGACCTCGGAGAACAGCACCTTGTCGAGGTTCGAGAGGGAAAGTCGACGTCCTTCGACCTCGGTCTCTGTGCGCGCGCTACTCACGGACGACCTCATTCGGTGACTTGTCCGGGCGAAGTCCGCGCCAGACGGGCTGGCGAAGGTGCCCGTCGCGGGTCCACTCGTTGAACTCGACTTCCCCGACAAGCTCTGGCCGTACGTAATGGGCGACCACAGCGTCGGCCCGAGGGATCTTCGTCGTGAAGGGCGCCTCGTCGCTGTGGAGCGGGGACATGTCGTCAAGGAGTTGTCTTCGCTCCCGCTCGTCGAATCCGGTCCCCACCTTGCCGACGTAGCGGAGGCCATCGGGCGTGGGCAACCCGAGCAACAGCGCGCCGAGACTTCCTTGTCTCGAGCCTTTTCCGGCGGTCCATCCTCCAAGGACCACCTCCTGGGAGCGGAAATTCTTCACCTTGATCCAGTCGCTGCTGCGCTCGCCTTGGCGGTACGGCGAGTTGCGCCGCTTGGCGACGACGCCCTCGAGGCCGCGCTGTTTCGCCGCGGCGAGCACGTCTTGTCCTTCGGCTCCATCGAAGGCGCGCGGAGTTGTAAAGGAGTCGCCGGCGAGTTTCAGTGACTCGAGCAGCCGTCGGCGCTCGTCGTAGGGCTCGGTCACCAGCGACCGGCCCTCGAGATAGAGGACGTCAAATGCGAGGAACGACGCCGCAATCTGCCGGGCGCGGGTTGAGATGCGGTGCTCACCGGTCAGGTGGAGGCGCTGTTGCAGGCGACCGAAATCTGGGCGACCCTCTTCGTCGAAGGCGACGATCTCGCCATCGAGGATCGCCGAGCGGGATCCGAGAAACTCGCCGATGGCGCGCAGTTCGGGAAACGACTCCGTGAGGTCTTTCTCGTTTCGACTCGAGGCTCGCACGCGCCCGCCGTCGACGAAGACGACCGCGCGCACGCCATCCCACTTGAATTCGACCGCCCAATCCTGTGACTCAGCGGGGAGCCGGCCCGCGACCGCCAGCATCGGCTTGACGTTTTTCGGCATCGGTTCGAACCCGGTCGCGGGCGGATCCATTCGATGGATCATCCAGTTCTTGCCGCTGGTGGCGAAAAGGACGTAGCGGCCCTTCGCCCGCCGACCGTGGAGGACGACCATCACCTCGCGGTCGTTCCACTTCTCGGTCTCATAGGTTCCTTTGTCCCAGATGCTGACGGTTCCGCCGCCGTATTCGCCCTTTGGGATCTCGCCGTGGAAGCCGCCGTACTCGAGCGGGTGGTCCTCGACGTGCACGGCGAGATGGTTCGTCGCCGGATCGGTCGGGATGCCTTTGGGGATTGCCCATGAGACGAGGACTCCGCCACGCTCGAGGCGAAAGTCCCAGTGGAGCGCACGCGCGTGGTGCTCTTGAATCACGAACTTCGGGCGAGACCGCTTTCGTCCTGACGGGCGCGGCGCCGAGTCACCCATCGGCTCCGGGGTGCGAGACGCATCTCGTTTTGCCTGGTACGGCTGCAAGCGCTTGCGGGCGGAGCTCATTCGCGGCTCATCAGACTCGACCGATTGACTCGTCATTCTCTGTCACCCGAGCACCACGTTTCGCTCATGTTTACAATCCGAGTGCTCACCAAATTGGCGAGCGACGGGGGGCCAACGATGGCAGAACATCCGAATGTCGAACTGACTCGCCGCGGTTACGCCGCTTTCGAAAAGGGTGATTTTGCTGCCCTCACGGACGTATTCGCGGACGACATCGTGTGGCACGTATCAGGACCGGGACCACTCGCGGGCACGTACCGGAGTCGCGACGAGGTATTCGGTATGTTCGCCCGACTCGCCGAGGAAACGGGCGGGACCTTCAGATTGGAACTTCACGACGTGCTCGCCAACGACGAGCATTCGGTGGCGCTGGTCACCGCGTCTGCGACGCGGCAGGGAAAGTCATTCGAAGATCTCGGGACCCATGTCTTCCACGTCAAGGGCGGGAAGATGACCGAGTTCTGGCAGACGACGACCAACCCGGAGGCCGCGGTCGAATTTTGGGTCTGACGGCGAAAGCGACGTCGCGCGCCCTTGCCCGGAGCGAAAGCCTTAGATGTTGGGCGCGGAACCAAGCCGCAACCTGTCGACGCGGTCTGGTCGGACGTAGCCGTGTTCGACGAAGTACCGGACCGCCCGTTCGATTGCCTCGGACGCGGGGCGCGAGGTGTATCCGAGCTCGGCGCGCGCCCGGGAATCGTCGAAGGCCATCATCGTTGTCGCCATGCGCGCGCCTTCGAGCGGAACGTGTGGCGTCCGTCGCAGCAACCGGCCTTCGACGAACTCGGAGATCACCGCCGCGCCGAGGGCGACGGCCCGCGGCACTTCGAAGCGGGGCGGCGGGAGTCCGCTGATCGTCGCCAGCATGCCGAGCACCGCCCGGAGCGAGAGGTTCTCGCCGCCAACGATGTAGCTGCGACCGACGCCGCCGCGATCTGCAGCGAGGAGATGGCCGTTCGCGACGTCATCGACGTCGGCGATATTCAGCGTCGTCTCGAACCAGCCGGGTAGGCGACCGTTCAGGAAATCGACGACGATCTGTCCGGTCGGCGTCGGCCCGCGATCTCCCGGCCCGAGTGGCGTCGTCGGCAGGACGAGGACGACCGGGAGTCCTTGCGCGCAGGCCCGCAGCGCCTCGTGCTCGGCGACATACTTCGTCTGCTTGTACCTGCCAAAGAGGTGATCGACGCGTGCAAACGCGTCTTCATTCGCCGGTCCGCGCGCCCGCACCTCGTCGAGCCCGAGGACCCCCACCGAGCTCGTATAGACGACGAGATCACAGTTCTCAGCACGCGCCGCGTCGAGGACGTGACGAGTGCCCTCGACGTTGATCGCGTAGAAGTCTCTCGTATTCTTCGCCCAGAACCGGTAAAGGGCGGCGGTGTGGAAGACGACGCGCGCACCCTCGATCGCCGCCGCGACCGCCCGGGTGTCGCGAACGTCGGCTGTTCGGCGTTCGACCCGCAGGTCGTCGAGATTCGTGGCGTCGGTACCGGGTTCGCAGATCGCGATGACCTCGACCTCCTTCGCGATGAGCGCGCGAACGATCGCCGAGCCGATAAATCCCGTCGCGCCCGTCACCGCGACGCGCGCACTGGACGAAAGCAGCGTGCGCGACGCTGTGATTTCGCCAGGTCGCTTCTCAGCACCCGGGGGATATGCTCCGCCTGACCAGGGAGGTTGCCGTGACTCCATCTCAGACATCATCCAAGATCGTCGAGCTCGAGAACTTCGTCGGCGGCAAAAAGGTGCCTGCGAAGTCTGGTGAGACCACCGACATCATCAACCCGTCGACGGGCGAGGTCTACGCCCGCGCACCGCTTTCTGGACAGGGGGACATCGACGCGGCATTCGAGGCGGCCGCGGATGCGTTCCCGGGATGGCGCGATGCGACGCCGTCGGAGCGCAGCCTCGCGCTCTTGCGCATCGCTGACGCGATGGCGAGCCACGCCGAGGAGCTCGTGCGGGTCGAGTCGGAGAACACCGGCAAGCCGATCGGGCTGACGCTGTCCGAGGAGGTCCCGCCGATGGTCGACCAGATCCGCTTCTTCGCCGCCGCGGCGCGCACCCCGGAGGGTCGCTCGGCGGGGGAGTACATGGCGAACCACACGTCCTACATCCGGCGAGAGCCCGTCGGGGTGTGCGCGGCGGTGACTCCCTGGAACTACCCGTCGATGATGGCCGTCTGGAAGTTCGCCCCCGCGTTGGCGGCAGGCAACACGATGGTGCTGAAGCCTTCCGACACCACGCCGGCGTCGACGCTCTTCCTCGCCGAGCTGATGGCCGAGCACCTGCCACCAGGTGTGTTCAACGTCGTCTGCGGTGACCGCGACACGGGGCGATTGCTCGTCGCCCACCCGACGCCACAGATGGTCTCCATCACCGGCTCGGTACGGGCAGGCAAGGAAGTCGCAGCCGTTGCGGCCGACGGTTTGAAACGCGTCCACCTCGAACTCGGAGGCAAGGCGCCGGTCGTTATTTTCGACGACGCCGACATCGAAGCAGCGGCTTCGGGCGTACAGATCGGCGGGTACTTCAACGCCGGGCAGGACTGCACCGCCGCGACGCGGGTGCTCACCGGGGGGCGCATCCACGACGAATTCGTCGCGGCGCTCGTCGAGAAGGCGAAAGAGACAAGGACCGCCGGACCCGACGACGAGGAGGCTTTCTACGGCCCGTTGAACAACGCCAATCAGCTTGCCCGCGTCTCGGGCTTTTTCGAGCATGTGCCCTCCCATGCCGAGGTGAAGATCGGCGGCACTCGGCAGGGAGACCACGGCTACTTCTTCGCGCCGACCGTCGTCGACAATCTGCGCCAAGACGACGAGATGATCCAGAGTGAGATCTTCGGGCCGGTCGTCACGGTTCAGCCCTTCAGCGACGAACAAGAGGCCATCGCCTGGGCGAACGGCGTCGAGTACGGCCTTGCGTCGAGCGTCTGGACGAAAGATCACGGCCGCGCGATGCGGATGACGAAGGCGCTCGACTTCGGTGCCGTCTGGGTGAATACCCATATCCCGATCGTCGCCGAGATGCCGCACGGCGGCTTCAAGCACTCCGGATACGGCAAGGATCTTTCGGTTTACGGCTTCGAGGACTACACGCGCATCAAGCACGTTATGCATTTCATGGGCGAGTGATCGCCCGGCGCCCGGGCGTTCCGCCGGGGCGCCGGTTTCGCGGTCCCTATTCGTCGGCGCCCTGGAGAATCGCGCTCGCCGCGGCGCGCTCATTTTTCTCCGCCGAGCGAATCCGCTTTTGCGGCTGCGAGAGGACGTAGTAGATCCCGCCGATGATCACGATAATCAGGATGACGACGAAGGTGATCCAGTCGTAGTTGAAGAGCTCCGCCCGCCCACTCGTCAACCCGCTCGGGTAGACGACGTTGACGAGCATCGCCGCTCCATAGATCACGCCAAGGATCGTCACCGGGTATCCCCACTTGCCCAACCGGAACGAACCCCGCGGCTCCCAGCCGCGCAGCCGTGCGATCAGCGAGCCAACCGTGATCATCAGGAACGAGAGGTAGATCCCCGAGACGCCGAAGGAGACGAGCGCGAAGAGCGCGTTGACGCCCTTCGGGTAGGTGAACCACAAGATGTGGATCGGCTTCGACGGGTTGACGTGGACGAGCAGCGTGAACAGTGCCGCGATGACCGCTCCGAGGAGGATCGCCGCCACCGGTGTTTCACGCTTGTGGGAGACCTTCCGGATCACTCCGGCGCCGGGGATCGCGCGGTCCCGCGCGTAGGAGAACGCGAGTCGCGCCCCGCGCCTTGGACCGCAGTTCCACAGCTGAAGAAGGCGAAGCAGATGAGGACGAGGATGAAGTCGGTGAGGCCGCTGTTGTTGATCGTCGTCGTGAGGATGTAGGGGACTCCGCCCGTCACCGAGGCAAGGAATCCTTTGTGGCCCTTCGGAATCGCGAGATCAAGCGCCGCCACGAGGATGAAGCTTGCGATCCCACCGAAGACCAACGAGGTCACGATCGCCCTTGGCACCTTGCGGGACGCACCGACGACCTCCTCGGCGACGTCTCCGGCGGATTCGAACCCGTAGAAGATGTAGACGTGGGCGAGGATCGCAACGAGCGCCGCGCCCAACCACCAATCGTTGCCGAAGTTCACCCCGTACGGGTTCGTCGCAACGTGCTGGGTCCCCTGCGTCGTGAACAGGTAGCCGAGGCCGTGGTGGAAACCTTTGATTCCCAAGAGGATGGCGATTCCGAAGGTTCCGAGCACCTCGACCCACACGCCGATGACGGAAATCCGTCCGAGCAACTTCACTCCGAAGACGTTGAAGATGGTTTGGATGCCGATGAGGATCAAGGTGACGACGAGGATCGTGTTCGGAGAAGCGCCGTTGAAATGTGTGCCAAACCAGTTGTTGAGGATCGACGTCACATACGGAGCGATCCCGGTATCGACCGAGGCGATCGTGATCAACAACGCCCAGCCGTAGATCCACCCGACCCACCAGCCATATCCCTCGCCCATGAGGCGTTTGCCCCACTGGAAGAGTGCGCCGGCAATCGGGTAGCTGCTTCCGAGTTCCGCCATTACGAGGGCGACGAAGAGTTGGCCGACGACGACGATCGGCATCAGCCACAGGTATCGAGGTCCTGCCGAGCCGATACCGAGCACAAAGAGCGAGAAGATGCCGACCATCGGCGAGAGGTAACAGAAGGCGACACCGAAATTCTGGAAAAACGACAGAACACGATTCAGCTCGGGCTTGTAACCGAGTTGCTCGAGCAGTTGGTCGTCCGCGGCGACTTCGGACCTCGTGGCTGCCCGCTCAGCGGTATGGGCCATCATCTTCCCCCCGGTTCGATGCTGGTGAAACCTGCTTAGTCGGTGCGAGATTGTCGCGCGCAAGCGCAACAATCGCCAGGATCTCGTCCCACCCGTCGGAGGATCAAAACAATGCGCGGAGCAGGCACTCAGTAGTGTCAATTGGGTTCCGGACGAGCCGGAAACGACGGATTGGACCTGGTAGGTGCCCGATTCGTCCGACCGGCCACTCAATTCGCGCAGCGGAAAGGAAGCGTGATGGCGACGATCCCAGGACCGAAGTCGGAGGACCTCGCCAAGCGGCGCGCGCAGGCCGTCGCGACCGGCGTCTCATCGTCGCTTCCGTTCTACGCGGCGCGGGGACACGGTGCGACCCTCTTCGACGTCGACGGCAACGAGTTCATCGACCTCGGATCGGGGATCGCCGTCACCGGTGTCGGCCATCGCGACCCGCGTCTTGTGAGGAACGTCTCCGAGCAGGTCGAGCGGTTCACCCACACGTGTTTCATGGTCGCCCCCTACGAGGGGTACGTCGCGGTCTGCGAGGAGTTGAACGCGCTGACTCCCGGCGACCACGACAAGCGTTCGGCGCTGTTCAACTCCGGTGCGGAGGCGGTCGAGAACGCGGTGAAGATCGCGCGCTACGCGACCGGCCGTCAAGCGGTCGTTGTCTTCGACCACGCGTACCACGGGCGCACGAACCTCACGATGGCGCTCACCGCGAAGGTGATGCCGTACAAGGACGGCTTCGGACCGTTCGCGCCCGAGACGTACCGCGTGCCGATGTCGTATCCGTTCCGCGACCCGGAGAAGATGACCGGCGAGGAAGCGGCGTGGCGGGCGATCGACGAGATCGAAACCCAAGTCGGCGCGTCGCACGTCGCGGCGGTCCTCGTCGAGCCGATCCAAGGAGAAGGTGGCTTTATCGTGCCTGCCGAGGGCTTCCTGCCGATGCTCGCCGAGTGGTGCGCGCAGTCGGGGGCGCTGTTCATCGCCGACGAGATCCAGTCCGGTTTCGGTCGCACGGGTCGGTGGTTCGCGACCGAGCACGAGGGCGTCGTTCCCGACCTCGTCACGACGGCGAAAGGGCTCGCCGGTGGGATGCCGCTCGCCGGGGTGACCGGGCGGGCCGAGGTGATGAACACCGTCCATTCCGGCGGGCTCGGTGGTACCTACGGCGGCAACCCCGTTTCGTGCGCGGCGGCGCTCGGCGCGATCGAGGCGATGCGTGAGGGCGACCTTGTCAACAAGGCCGCGCATATCGGCGACGTCTTGTTCGACCGACTTTCGCAGCTGCGCGCGCTTCATCCCGAGATCGGCGACGTGCGCGGACGCGGCGCGATGTTCGCGATCGAGCTCGTACGGCCCGGCACCTTGGAACCCGACGCCGACTTGGCAAAGAAGGTTGCGTCGACCTGTCACGCGAACGGGGTCGTCGTCTTGACCTGCGGCACCTGGGGGAACGTCATTCGCTTGCTGCCGCCGTTCGTCATCTCCGTCGAGATGCTCGGCCGCGGACTCGACGTACTCGCAAACGCCGTCCACGACGTCATCGGATCGCGCGAAGTGGAATCACTCGGTTCGTAGCAACAGCGCCGTCGGGGTGCGTGCCGCCATGCGCCCTGGGATGGCGGCGACGATGTTCGCGAGGATCAGCGCTCCGATGCCGATGAGGATGATCGTTGTCACCGGCACTGTCGGCGCTGGCACGGCGTAGATCTCGTGGGCGAACGTGTCCCACAAAAGGCGCCCGAGGACGATGCCGACGGGGATGCCGACGACGAGCCCGAGAAGGGCGGCGACGCTCGACTGCGAGGCGACGACGAGGACCAATTGACGCCGCGAGAAGCCGAGTGTCTTCAGCAGAGCGAGATCGTGACGGCGCCGTCGGACCGAAGCAACCAAGGTGAGGCCTAAGGCAACCAACGCGCCGATGGAAAGCCCGGCGCCGAGGATCGCCGGGGTTGTCCCCATTGAGTGGTAATTGACGATCTCGGCCGGGCGCAGAACCGAGACCACCCCCCCTGCCGGTGACCCGGCGCCGCGTATCGCATTCACCTTTGTGTTGATCTCCTCGAGCGAGCGGAGGGCCGCGGAGGGATTCGCTCCCGCTCGAATGCGAACGAGGATCGCGTTCGGGCCTGGGATCGCGCTGTCTTGGGTATTGAGCAGCGAAGGCGGAAAGTCGCCCGTGGCGACCAACGCTCCGGTACCCATCTCGAGGCCGTTGGCGATCGTGGGCATTGTTGCGGTGCCAACGATGAGCAAACGCCGAGGTTTCGTGCGCCCATTGCCGAACGTGACGGTGTCACCCACCTTCTTATGGAGTGCCCGCAAGGTGGTACCACCAAGGACGATCTGATCGGTCGCCTGGAGGTGGTGTCCCGAGAGCAAGGGGGGAGCCACTTGAGCCCCTGGGGCTTCGGCCAGCATTTTTACCTCCTGGCCATCGAGTGTTCCCCCGACAAAGTTGACACCGGACCACGCCGCGACCTCGCGGTCCGCGTTGAGCAGCGTGGCGATCTGGTTGCGCGGAAGATCCTCCTCGCCAGCGAAACCCGACAACATCGCGTAGTTCCAGTTCCATCCGTACAGCGGCGGATGCGACAACAGATTGTCGAGGCTCGCGCCGAAAGTGACCGTTGTGGTCAGAGCCACGATCGCGAGCACCGCTCCCAAGATGGCCGTACGTAAAGGTGCCGAACGTCTGCTTCCCCCCGATTCCAGCGCGAAGCGAAGACCGGTCATGACGGCTACCGGGAGTCGTGCCGCGGCGCGCGCGACTCCTCCTTGCGCGTGCGAGACATCCGGAAACGTCAATGCCAATCGACTCAGCTGCCGTCTCGCGAGGATCACGGCGAGCGAACCGAGGATGATGACGAGCGCGAGAAAACCGAACCCGAGGACCGTCCAGTCGAAGTCAACCCCTGGATACGGGTAGACCGGCCGAACGGGTCCCAGTGGCGTGAGTGGCGAGAGACCGACCGCGACCGCGAACGCGAGCATTGCTCCGACAACGACCGCGCCGAAAAGGCCGCTCAGCCCGTCGGCGAGCAAGACCGCCCGATTGGCCCCCAACGCTCGCAGGATCTCGGTCTCTTCGTCTTGTCCCTGGAGAATCCGGCCAATCAGCAGACCAACGATCAACAAGGCCGCCAGCCCGGCGATGCCGCCGAAAGCCCCGAGCGCGATCGCCTCAGGCTTGATCGCCCGTTGCGCATCGGCCACCTCCGACGGGACACCCTGGCTGCCGCCGATGGAAAGCGCCGCGATCGGGCTTATCCGGGAGGCCTCGGCGCGCACTCGTGCCGCGTTGGCCTTGCCCCCTGTGATCTGCAGGGCGGCGCCGGAGACGTAGGCGCAACAAGGTGCCAGTTCGCGCGTCAGTGCCGGCGAAAAGATGATGGCTCCTGATTGGAGGGCGGAAATGTCACTTTCGACGACCGTTTCGCTCGAGACCACCTCGCCGACGAGTTCGATTCTTACGATCAGGTGGGGCGGCCCGTTATAGGTCGATGAGTTTGCCTCGGCGTCCGTGTAAAAGGGAATGTGGATGACCGAACCGACGCGCAAACCCAACTCCTGTGCCGCCTCAGTGTTCATCACGGCTTCATCTGGCCGGTTCGGATTCGCGAAGCGGCCCTTGATCAGCGTGACGCGGTCCAGCGCGGTAAACGCGCCATCGAGGCCGCCTTCGATCACGGGCGGGGTTTCTCCAGGTCTGAGGTGATAGTGAACCCCCGTGACCGCGCTGAGGTTGATATTGCCGTCGAAGATGACCTCGGTCGCCGCGCGTTTGACGAAGCGCAGATCGGCGATCGCTTTGTTGAAGCGCGGGACGTAGCCGGTGGTTTGGCCGAGTGCTGGGTCGTCGAACCCGGTGAGCACCATCGCGGTGATCGGGTTAGTGCTCGCGAGGTATACGGGGAAGGACGACTCAGTTCGTCGCGCGCCCGCGACGGCGCCCATCGACAAGCCGCCGATCGCGCCGATCAGCAGGATCACGCTCAGGTAGCCACCAAGTCGACGGCCGAGAGTTGTCCGAAAGCGGTACCAGGCGACCCCGACGACCTGGCTCACAACGCTGAGGACCTCCGATGACGCGTCGACGTGCGTGCGGTTCGCGCATTCTCGGTTCCGTCGAGCGGCGTGTCGAGGTGGGTGGCCACGCTCGCTCGGCCGTACCACCACCACTTTCCGCGGCACAACAGGCGACCGCTTCGATCGAAGGTCTGAAGGTGTCCGCTCGAGAAGCGAATTGGGTTCCTTGCGGGACGGCGCTCAGACCTTCGCCCCCAAACCGAGGAAGCGCCTCACGTCGTCGAGCCTCAGTTGTCGGCTCGGTTGCAGGATCGCCCGGCGGAAGACCGAGCCGGCGAAGCGTGCCATGAGGACGGTGCCGCCGATCGAGATCAGGGCGGCGATCGTCACCTGCCACCATGCGACTGCGCTGTCTGCGACGAGCACCGTCATGCCGAAGGGCGCCGTCGGCGGGAGATAGGCGAGGACCTCGACGAACAGCGACGGCGAAGATGCCCCGATCGACGTCAACGCCACGATGTATCCGAACAGGATCGGTAGTTGCAACGGGAGCGCGACGGCTTGCAACTGGTCCTGACGCTCGAGCATCGAGCCCGCTGCGGCGTACACCCAGCAATAGAACAAATACCCGAGGAGCAACCAGACGAGCCCGACGACGACCCCCGCGGGAGCGGTGCCCTTCAAGAGCGCGGACCCGGTTGCCGCGGCGAGGATCAGTGCGAAGCCGACGATGACCGCCGCCTGCGCCAGCGCGACGAGGCCGATGCCGCTGACCTTGCCGATGAGGAGACGCCGCGGACTCACCGCTGACAACAGCACTTCGACGATACGGTTCGACTTCTCCTCCAAGATCCCCATCAGGATCCACGTCCCATACTGGGTGAGCAGGATGTACATCAAGATGAGCACGTAGATCGCGGTCACCGTCGAAGTCGTCTTCTTCTTCAGACTCGCTGCCGACTTGAGCCCGGTGATCGGAAGTGAAATTGGTCGGGCGAATTTGACGGCGGTCTTGGCGGGCAGCCCGGCGCGCACAAGCGCCGCTTCAAGGCCGAGGCTGCTCGCGATCGTCTCAGCAACAGTGGCGATCGGTCCGGTGTCGCTCGCCGTGAGCGCGTTTTCCACGTACAGGCGCGAATCGTGGTCGACGATGAGATCGATGCTGCCGGCGCGGAGCTTTCCGACAGCGACCGCGAGGCTCGGTTCTGTTGCGATCGAGAGCTTCGCGCCTGCCGCCGCAGCAGCCTCACGTGCGGTCGTGCCCAGAGCTGCGCTCGTCGAACCGACGACAGCGACGTACACCGTCGTCTTATGTCCTTTGTGCAGCACCGGGATGACGATCCCCGCGGCCACGACCAACAAGACGATCACCGTCGCGATCCGAAACGCGCGCGTCTTCACCCGTTCGCGGATCTCTCGGCGGGCGACGAGCGCAACGTCGCTCAGCGAGCGCTCTGAAGGCGGTCGTGGCCCACTCGACTTCCGCCGTCGCATGATGATCCGCAAAACGACGAGTACGGCGAGGATCGGGATGAAGACCGCGGCGTTCATACGACCGCCTCGCGGAAGACCTCGGTGAGCCGTCGCTCCTCGAAGTCGAACCGCACGACGCGACCGGCGGCCATCGCGGAAGCGAGTACTGCCTGGCTGTCTGCCGAGTCGTCGAGGACGAGGCGTGCCTCGCCAGCGTCGATGCGGGAAACCGTGACCCCCGCAAGCGCGCGGGCCCAATTTGCGTTCGGGTCGCCGTCGACCTTTACGACGAGACGACGGGCACCTTGTCGGCGGAGCTCGTCGAGCGGCCCGACGGCGACGGCGCGTCCGTGGTCGATGATCGCGACCGAATCACAAATGTCCTCGACCAAGTCGAGTTGGTGGCTCGAAAAAAGGACCCCGCGGCCTTGCGACGCTTGCTCGGCGAGGATCCCCGACACCTCATCGATTCCGACGGGGTCGAGTCCGGAGAGCGGCTCGTCGAGGACGAGAAACTCGGGTTCGTGGACGAGTGCCGCCGCGAGCTGGACGCGCTGCTGGTTGCCGAGCGAGAGCGCGCTGAGCTTGTCGTCGGCGCGCGAGCCGACCCCCAGCGCCTCGAGCCAACGCGTCGTCGCGGCGCGCACGTCGCGCGGGGAGACTCCGTGCAGCTCACAGAAGTACTCGAGCTGCTCGTGCACGAGCATCGCCGGGTACAGGCCACGCTCTTCGGGCATATAACCGAAGCGCCGTCGCTCGTTGTCGTCGATCGGTGCACCGTTGTACGTCACGGAGCCCGCGTCGAGCTCGATGAGGCCGAACACGGCGCGCATCGCCGTGGTCTTTCCGGCGCCGTTCGGACCGAGGAAGCCGAACACCTGACCGTTCGGTACTGAGAACGAGAGGTTGTCGAGGGCGACGACGTTGCCGTAGCGCCGGGAGAGCCCGGAGAATTCGAGCGTCACGCGGAAGATGTGTCCCGAACGCCGCTCGTCATCGCGTCAAATTCGTGGCTGCGAGCACGCGCCGAAGGTAGCCGGTGAGACCATGGAGGTATCGGAACGCGCGCCTGGCGACCGAGCGACCGAGCGACCGAGCGACCCTGGTCACGGGCCGGATCGAACCGCCCGCATCGCTTGGGAGTTGACATGGCGTGAGAGAAAAGATCGTGCTCCCGCGATGAAGAGGCGGGCGCCGGAAGGCGACGGCGAGCTCGACCGATGGATGGCGCAGTGGTACGCGCCCGCCTATCGCTCGGCCTTTCTGATTCTCGGAAGCGCCTCGGATGCCGAGGAAGCGGTGCAGGAGGCGTTCCTGCGGATGTGGCGGTTCCGCGCCGCGATGCCGTCCGGCGAAGCGGCGCGTCCGTGGCTTTTTCGCGTCGTCATGAATTCCTGCTACTCGCTCGCGCGTACAGAACAACGCGCGAAGCGCCGGCGCGACGAGGGAGCGGAGGGGTCCGATGTCGCCGATCTCGCGCGACAGCCCGAGGATGTCGTCGTCGCGGACGAGACGGCGCGTGCGGTGCGCGAGGCGCTGCAGCGCCTTCCTGAGTCGTTGCGCATTCCCGTCGTGCTCCGCTACTACGCCGGTCTGCCGGACAAAGAGATCGCCCTCGCCATCCACCGCCGCGCCGGTACCGTGAAGTCGCGTCTGCACGAAGCGCGCCGGATGCTCAGCGCCGATCCTTCGCTCCATCACCTGGCGACACCGATCGAGGACACGAAATGATCACCGAAGACGAACTCAGCGAACTGTTGCAGCGTGCCGCGGACGATGTCACGGTCCCAAAGGGCGGATCGTCGACGATTCGCACCGCAGCGCAAAGCGGTGCACCGTTCGCGACGAGGCGCCGGATCTCGCCGTTGCGCCCCCGCGAACTGGCCTTCGCTGGAGGGGGCGTCGCCGCGGTGGCGGCGCTCATCGGCGTGCTGCTCACCATGGGCGGCGGCGTGACGCCTTCCCCGCTCGCGAGCGCCACAAGTGGGACATCGCACGTGACGACTTCATACTTGGGCGCGCGCTCGACTCCAGTGGTGCTGAAGGCGCCCGCGCTCGTTTCCCCAGCTAAGCGGGCCACGACGTCGAGGTCGGCGAAGTCCGCGGCACGTGACATCGTCGCCACTGGCTCGTTGCACCTCTCGGTGCGCGCACGCGGTCTTTCGTCAGTAGTCGACCATCTCGAGTCGCTCGCCGCGGGGTTCGGTGGTTACGTGGGCAAGTCCGATGTTGTCGAGTCCGGCCGCAACGTCGGAGGCACGCTTCTGCTCGACGTCCCAGCCAGCTCGTTCCAGTCGCTCATCGATCGCGCCCGCCGCACCGCAACGGTGCGCTCGCTCACGACGTCCGACCAGGACGTGACGGGCCAGGTCATCGACCTCGGTGCCCAGCTCACCGCGCTGCAGGACGAACGCAGCCAGCTCGAAGTGCTGTTGTCGAAATCGGCGAAGGTCTCGGACCTGCTGCAAGTCGAGGACCAGATCGAGTCTGTTCAATCCCAGATCCAACAGATCCAAGGAGAACAGCGTGTCCTTTCCCAGCAAGTGGCATTCTCCGCCCTGACGGTTCACCTCGGCGTGCCGGTCGTTGCACACCACAAGGTATCGAGCACCGGTTTCGCCCACGCATGGCACGTCACGATCTCGAGTTTCGTGAACGCCGTGAAGGACCTCGTTTCGGTTCTCGGTGATATCGCCTTCGCGATCCTTGCGGCTCTGGTTGCGCTCGGTATCGCTTACGCGGGGTGGCGCAAGGGATGGCCACGCCTCCGCCGTCGATTCGTCTAAGCCTCAGGACCGCGCTCGGCGCACGCGACTATGAACCCAACGTCGTCTCGTCGGTGTCGTAGAGCGATGCGGAGTGAGAATTCATCTGCCCGTCGTCGAATTCAGCCAGCTCGGCGATCGACACACGGCAGCGCGCAATGACGATGTCGTCGCGTTGGCGTAACGCGCTCGAGAGCACGAAGTCGATGTGGTTGTGGAGCAATGCGTAGCGGGACTTGGAGGGCCTGACGTCGGGGATGAGCACGACGATCTGTTCGTCTCGAGTCTGGGAGAGATTGTCGATCAGCTCGAGAATCGGCTGAACGACCGAAGCGAAGTCCGTCTCCAATACGAGCAGCGGCATTCCGGGATTCCACCTGTCCCACGCCTCGCGCATCGAAGCGGCGGTGTCGTTCTCGTCGCCTCGGGCGACGACCGTGACGGCGATGACCTCGTCGCCGATGCTCAGCGCATCGCTCATGGCGTGCTCGGCGAGCTTGCTCACATACGCGATCGGCACGATGACGAGCGCGCGCCGTCCGCGCGGCATCTGCGGGGTGCCCCCGAGGGCGAGGCTCAGTCCAACCGCGTCGTAGTATTTCTTGATCCGCATGAACACGAATATGAACACCGGCACGGCGATCACCACGACGAATGCCCCTGAGGTGAACTTCGTCACGAGGAAGATCACCGTCGCCGCACCGGTCATCAACGCGCCGAGGGCGTTCAGCGCCAATCGCTGTCGCCACGCTCCTTGCCGGGTGCGCAGCCAGTGCACGACGAGTCCGGACTGGGCGAGGGTGAAGCCGGTGAACACCCCGATCGCGAACAGCGGGATCAGACGGTCGGTGTTCCCGTCCACCGCGACAAGGAGCACGCCCGACATGAGGGCGAGCGACCAGATCCCGTAGGCGAAAGTCTGGCGGTCGCCGCGCAGCTGGAACAGATGGGGAAGGTAGTTGTCGCGGGCGAGGAGGCTCGAAAGCACTGGCAGCCCACCGAATGAGGTGTTGGCGGCTAGCGCGAGCACGACCGTGACACTGAGCGAGACCGCGAAGTACGCCCAGTGACGCCCGAGCGCCGTCTGTGTGATCTGGCTCAGCACGGTCTGGCCAGATCGCGGTCCGATGTGCCAGATCTTCGCCAGCCACGCCAGGCCGAGCAGCATCGCGCCGAGGATCGTTCCAAGCAGAAGCTCCGTGCGCTTCGCTCGCTCGACGCGGGGTTCTTTGAACAACGGCACGCCATTGGCGATCGCCTCGACACCGGTGAGTGCCGAGCAGCCGGCGGAGAACGCCTTCAACACGAGGAGCACGCTCACGACTTCGACGGCGTGCGTCGACAAGAGCGAATGCCCAGGAAGTGGGCCGTGGCGGTCGAGGGGGTGGATGAGGCCGATGATGATGACGGCGAAGATCCCGATGATGAACAACATCGTCGGGAGCAGAAACGCGCGGGCCGCGTCGCCGAGTCCGCGCAGGTTCATCACGGTGATCAACGCCAGGATGCCGAGACAGATCGGCACCGTTGCCGACTGAAACGAGGGATACGCGGAGCTCAACGCGCCGACGCCCGCCGCGATCGAAACCGCGACGGTGAGGGTGTAGTCGACGATCAGCGCCGCGCCGGCGAGCAGGCTCGGCCACTTGCCGAGGTTCGCCCGCGAAACCGCGTAGGCGCCGCCCCCGCTCGGGTAGGCATCGATCACCTGGCGATACGAGGCGACCAAGATCGTGAGCAGGACGACGATCACGATCGTGATCGGCCAGACGAGGTGGAGCGCGCCCACGCCGGCGAGCGCGATGACGACGACGATCGCCTCCGGTCCGTACGCGACCGAGGTCAGCGCGTCGAGCGAGAGAGCGGAGAGGCCTTCGACGGGGGAGATCCGTTCCTTGATGGTCTCTGAAATGCGGAGCGGCCGGCCGACGAGAACTCGCCAGATCGATGCGAACGCGGCGGCAGGTGCGCTTCGCTCTTCGGCCATGGCGCTGATCGTACGGGTGGGGGGAGATCGCGACGAGACGCATTTCTCCGTGGTCAACTACCCGAGCGGATCCGCCGCGGATCGGCGTCGATGACGAGGAGGACCGAATGACCGAAGCGAGTGCCGCACCGCTGTACCCGCCGCACGAGCGAACGAAGCAGATTCTCTCAGGCAAGGCCAGGCCGGTTCGTGTTCGCGATCAGTTGCCCCGTGGCAACCCCGTCGCGCGCTTCAACGCCTGGCTGGCGGTGAAGATCACCGACGGCGTCGGCTCGATGTGGTGCGCCTACGCGTTCGCCGCGCTTGCAATCGTCAGCCTGCCCGAGGCGATCAAGTCGCACTCGGCGGTGGTCCTTGTCTCATGGATCTCCCAGACGTTCCTTCAATTGGTGCTGTTGTCGATCATCATGGTCGGCCAGAACATCTTGTCCGAGGCGTCGGACAAGCGCTCCGAATTCACCTACAAGGACGCGGAGGCGGTCCTCCACGAGGCGCGCGAGATCCAGCACCACCTTCTCAACCAGGACGCCGCGCTTTCGAAGATCATCAAGCAGGTCGAAGCCATGAAATCGTGACCGCGGCGGAGCTTTAGCTCTTCGCGGTAGAACGATGCATGGCCGAAGTGGCGGCGGTGCGTCCGCCCTTCTTCTCGCTCGATCGCGTGCGCGACGGGCTCGCGAACCTCCGTCCGGCGTGGTCGTCCGCGGCCGCTTTTCGTGCCGTGCGGGCCCTGCTTGTCATCCCTTCGCTATTCGCGATCGGCACCCAGGTGCTCGACAACTCGCAGCTCGCGTTGTTCGCAACCTTTGGTGGCTTTGCCGCCGTCATCATGTCGAACTTCGGGGGAACACGTCGCGACAAGCTCATCGCGCACCTTGCGCTGGCGGTCGCCGGGACCGCGCTGATCCCGATTGGGACGGCGATCAACTCCTCGGCGGCGCTCGCGTCTCCGATCGCTCTGTTGGTCGTTTTCGTCGTCATCCTGGTGGGCGTCCTCGGTTCGAATGCGACGTCGGGAACGACCGCCGTCTTGTTGGCGTTCATCCTCCCCGCGGCGTCGCCCGGCGCGATCTCTCTCGTGCCGTCGCGCCTCGCGGGAAGGTGGCTGGCGATGGCGGCGGGGACGATCGTCGAACTCGTCTTGTCACCCCGACCGACAGGGGACCGCTTGCGGGCGAACGCGGCGGGCGCGCTGGAGGCGGTCGCCGCGACGATCGACGCCCTCGGGTCGCGCCAGGTGTTCGAGGCCGACATGCGGCACTCACGACAAACCCGCGACGACCTCGTCGAGGCGTTCCGCCGCGCGCCTTCACGGCCGATCGGGATCGGCGCCGCGGACCAGGCGATCGCCGACCTCGCGGAGACGGTGCAGTGGGCGGTCTCGTTGGTCGACGAGGTGGCGCTCGAGGAGGGCGACCTTACAGAGCTCGACGCGACGGATTGTCGTCTTTTGGCGACGTCGTCGACGGTGCTCAGCGGGGCGAGCCGGCTCTTGAGTGGCGTGGGCGCCGAGCTACCGATCGCAGAGCTCGAAAAATTGATGACTGATCGCGACGAGAGCATGTGCACGTACTGCGAAAGCAAGGAGGTGACGGAAAGGTCGATCCACCTCTCGTTCCACGCCCGCATGATCGCGAGCGCCGCGAGGACAGCAGGGCTCGACGCGCTGACCGTCGCGCGGCGCGGTCCGCGGCGGCTGATTGCCGAGGGGGAGGCGCGAGGCGCATACATCTCGAGCGAGCCGACGCCCAGCGGGCGTTCGGCGGCGTACCTTTCGTCCCTCTTGGCGGTGCTGAGGATCCATTCGGGTCTCGCGTCGGTGACGTTCCTTAATGCGGTACGCGGCGCGATCGCCATCGCGGCCGCCGTCGCGATCGCCGATCTCACGAACGTCCAGCACGGATTCTGGGTCGTTCTCGGCGCCTTGACGGTTCTGCGCACGAACGCCGCGTCGACCGGGGTGAACGCCTGGCGGGCGCTGCTCGGGACGGCGATCGGTTTCGCGATTGGCGCGGCGCTCTTGGTGGGTGTCGGGGGGAGCACCGACGTGCTTTGGGCGATTTTCCCGATCGGCGTCGCGGTCGCCGCCTATGCGCCGGGGACGGCGCCGTTCGCGGTCGCGCAAGCAGGATTCACCGTCGTATTGGTTGTCGTCTACAACCTGATCGCTCCCGTCGGATGGAAGATCGGCGTCGTACGCATCGAGGACGTCGCGATCGGGGTCGCCGTGAGCATCGTCGCCGGTGTGCTGTTCTGGCCGCGGGGCGCGTCGGGGGTCGTGCGCGACGACCTCGCCGATGCCTTCCACTACGACGGGCTGTTCCTCGTGCAATCGACGGCGTGGGCGCTCGGTCGCCGGACCGCCCCACCTGACGCCGGCGAGAAGGCGGCCCGCTCGGACGTCAGACTCGGCGACGCGGCGCGGGCGCTGATGGTCGAACAGGGCGTGCGACACGTTCCGAAGGAACAGGCGTGGCGCCTCGTCTCGGCCGTGGGCCGGGTGCGTTCGGCCGCCCGCTCGCTCGCGGTCGAGCTCCGCCACGACGAGGTCGACGACGAGGTGTCATCGCCACTCCTCGCACAGGCCGTCCATCTCGCAGGCGTGTGCGACGACTATTCGTCGCGCATCGCCAATCGACCGGCCACCGTCGCGCAGGAACTCGCCGGGCTCGCTTTCATCGCGCCGAACATGCAGCGACCCGAAACGGGATACGGCCGCTGGGTGCGCGAGCACCTCGACAACGTCGGCCACGAGCTGGACTTGCTCGTCGAGCCGGTCGACCGGGTCGCCGCGACGAGGAACGTGCCGTGGTGGCGCTGACCGCTGTTAGTGCCGTTCGCGCCGCTCCTTGACGAACTTCTCGCGCACCTGTTCCCGACGGACCTGCAGCTCGCGGTAGCTGAGGCGTTCGGTGTCGGCAGAGACGCCGTACATCGCTCGCACCCCCGTCAAGTCGACGCCGGTCGTTCGGGGATCGATGCCGATCTCTGCCGCGATCCGTCCGCCGTAGCGCTGGGCGAAGTACGTCGCGATCGCGACGATCTCTCCGAGGAGGTCGACGTCCGGTGCGAACGTCGAGACCGCACCGTCGACGAACAAGATGTCCTTCACAAAGAGCATCAGCTCCTTCGGCATCTTTGCCCCGTACGACAAAAGATGCTGCGTGAGTTCGCGCAGCTGGCGGGTGAGCTCTTCGGCCGACATCTCGACGACGTCTTGTGGCGGGCCGCCGAGGCCGAGGTCGACGATCACCTTGTCGATGTCGGCGTCCTTTGGCAGCGCGCCGAGGTCCCGCAACGCTTCGACCTGGGCACGGACGTTGTTCATCGTCCCGGCCATCACAAGCCGCAGAAAGGCGATGCGGTGCGGTTCCTCGAGTCGGCCGGTGATGCCGTAGTCCAACAGCGCGACGCGCCCGTCCTCGCGGACGAACAGGTTGCCGCCGTGCAGATCGCCGTGGAAGACGCCGAAGAGCATCGCGCCTTCGAGAAGCGAGACGATCGCCGCGTGGAGAACCTGTTCGGTGTCGATCCCCGCGGCGCGCATCGACGCGACGTCGTCCCAGGCGTAGCCGTCGAGTCGCTCCATGACGATCACCCGCCGCGTGATGAGGCGCGGATGGGGGCGGGGGACGACGATCGCCCGCTGATCGGTCGTCGCCAGCACCTCGGCGATGTCGAGCATGTTCTCGGACTCCAGGCGGAAGTCGAGCTCTTCGACGATCGTCTCGGCGAACAGTTCGATGAGCGCCGGCGGGTTCGCCAGTACTGCGACAGGGATCCGCCCGACGAGGAACGGCGCGATGTAGCTCATCACCGCGAGGTCGTGATGGACGAGCTCGGCCACGCGCGGCCGCTGCACCTTCACGACGACTTCCTCGCCGGTGACGAGTCGCGCCCGGTGCACCTGTGCGATCGACGCCGCGGCGACGGGTTCGGTCGAGAACTCGGCGAAGACCTCTGCGAGCGGCCGTCCGAAATCGGATTCCACGACCTCGCGCACATCAGAGAAGCGTTCGGCGGGAACGCGGTCGCGCAGCAGCTTGAACTCGCCGACGAGCTCGGGAGGAAAGATCCCCTCGCCGGAAGAGAGGATCTGGCCGAGCTTGATGTAGGTCGGACCGAGCCGTTGAAAAACGATCCGCAGTCGGCGAGACAACCCGGCCCGCGACGCCGAGCGGCCGCGGCGACGATCGCGCAGGTACCAGAGCGCGACCGCCCAGCCGATCTGCGACGATACGCGCACGATGCGGCGCAACGGCGGCAGGCGTCGCCGTCGCAACAGCTCGGGCACTTCGTCTTGGGTAGCGCGGCGAACGAGGTCGAGACCGATCAGCCAGGGCAGCTCGTCGCGCTCGACGAGCCACGGCGCGTCGTTCGAGAACGACCCGACCGCGAGGTCCGGCGGGGGGCGCGTTTTCAGGAGCTGAACGGGCCGAACACGAGGCACCCGTTGTGCCCGCCGAACCCGAAGCTGTTCGACAGCACTGGTCCGGGCGTGAACGACCGGGGACCCCCGGTGACGATGTCGAGATGGATCTCTGGGTCCTGTTCTTCGAGCCCGGCCGTCGGCGGGATGACGCCGCGCTCGATCGACATCACCGAGGCGACGGCTTCGAGCGCGCCGGCCGCGGCGAGTGAGTGCCCGGTGACGCCTTTGATCGAGGTGACCGGCGGGCCCGGGCGTCCGAAGACCTTCTCGATCGCCTCCGCCTCGGCGAGGTCGTTGAGCGGGGTCGACGTCCCGTGCGCGTTGATGTGCGCGATTTGCCCGGGCGTGAGGCGGGCGTCTTCGAGGGCAAGCTCCATGCAGGAGATGGCGCCGGCGCCGCCCGGAGATGGCGCGGTGATGTGGTAGGCGTCGGCGGTCGACGCATATCCGAGGAGCTCGGCGCGGATCCGCGCGCCGCGCGCCCTCGCGTGCTCGAGCTCCTCGATCACCAGGGCCCCGGCGCCCTCACCGATCACGAATCCGTCGCGGCGGCGGTCGAAAGGACGTGAGTTCCCCGATGTCGACAGGGCGGTCATGTTCGAGAAGGCGGCGATGCCGATCGGCGCCATCCCGTCGACGGGCGTCGCCGCCGCCTCGCCGCCGCCGGTGATCACCGCGTCGCAGCGGCCGTTGCGGATCAGCCAGAGCGCGTTGCCGATCGACTGTGTGCCGGCCGCGCAGGCAGTGACGATCGTCTCGCACGGTCCGCGGAAACCGAAGCGCATCGAGATGCCCGCCGCACCGGCGTTGCCCATGATCATCGGCACGAGCCGCGGTGAGACCCAGCGCGGGCCTTTGTTGATCGAGACCTGGATCTGACCTTGCAAGGTGGCGAGTCCTCCGACCCCCGTCCCAAAGATGACGCCGGAGCGGATCGGGTCGGCCTCGGTTGGGCCGGAGTCGTCGATCGCGAGTTGCGCGGCGGCGATCGACATCTGCGCGAAGCGGTCGAGGTGCCGCGCCTCTTTCGGGTCGAACCAGTCGGCCGGGTCGAAGTCGTCGACGCGGCGCGCTTCGGTGGCGTGTGGGCCATTCAGTCCCTCGAAAAAGGCCTCCTTGCCAGTGCCGCAGCAGGAGACGACGCCGAGGCCCGTGACGACGACCCGTCGGGCGCCGGCTTCTGTCATCAGAGCTTGCCGAGCACCAGGTCGTACGCCTGGCCGACCGTCTCGACGCCGTCGAGCTCGGACTCGTCGACGGTGATGTTGAAGCTCTCCTCGAGGGCCATCACGAATTCGACGAGGTCGAGGCTGTCGGCATCGAGATCGTTGGCGAAGCTCGCCTCGGGGACGACCTTCTCCGCCGGTACCTGCAGCACCTCAACGGCGCAGTTCCTGAACTTCTCGAAAGTGGCGTCGTCGCTCACGCTTCGCTCCTCGTCGAATCTCGAGTGGCTGGCCTATCGGGTTCCGCCGTAAGCGGACCCCTATGACAGTAGTTAGGACTTCCCTGGATTCCGGGACTCATAGCCCCATCCCCAGCCCGCCGTCGACGGCGACCACGGCGCCGGTCATGTAGGCGGCCTCGTCGGAGCACAAGAAGGCGACGACCGCCGCCACCTCGTCCGGATCGGCGGCCCGCCCGAGCGGGACCCGCGACATCAGCGCCTCCACCCGGGCGTCGCTCACTGCCGAGAGCATGTCGGTCTGAACGAGGCCCGGCGCGACGACGTTCGCCGTCACCGATCGGCTCGCGACCTCCACCGCGACCGAGCGGGCGAGGCCGATCAGCCCGGCCTTCGCCGCCGCGTAGTTCGCCTGGCCGGCGTTGCCCATCAGCGCAACCACAGAGGAGAGGTAGACGATGCGACCGAAGCGCGACCGCACCATCTGCGGCAGCGCGCGCTTCGTCGCGCGGAAGCACGCTGTGAGGTCGGTGTCGATGACGTTCTCGAAGCGTTCCTCGCTCATACGCAGCATCAGTCCGTCGTCGGTGATCCCCGCCGAGCAGACGAGCATCTCAACCGGTCCGAGCTCCGCTTCGATCTTGGCGAACGCGGCGTCGATCGCCGCGTCGTCGGTGACGTCGCAGGCGACGGGATAAAGCGGCGTCATCTCGTTGTCGCCGCCGAGATCGGTTGGCGGGGCATTGCGGTAACCGACGGCGACCCGCGCGCCGTTTTGTTGCAGCCGGCGCGCGCTCGCGAGCCCGATGCCGCGCGACCCGCCGGTGACGAACGCCACCCGACTCACTTGACGCCCCGCCGCCCCCACCGGATGATCACCGACGCCCACGTCATGCCGGCACCGAACCCGGACAAGAGCACGAGGTCACCCTCTTGCAGGCGCCCCTCGTCGGCAGCCTCGGCGAGCGCCAGCGGGATCGACGCGGCGGACGTGTTTCCCGTCCGATCGAGCACGTAGGCGGTGCGGTCGCTCGAGATCTTCAACCGTTCGTTGACCGCGTCGATGATTCGCTTGTTCGCTTGGTGCGGGACGAACAACGCCAGGTCCTGAGGGCTGACGCCGGCGCGTTCGAGGACGTTGGTGATCGAGTCGACCTCGGCACGTACCGCGCGGCGGTAGACCTCGCGTCCATCCATCCGGATCGGGCATCCGAGCTCCGCGTAGAGCAGCGGCGCCGCCGAGCCGTCCGCGCCGAGGTCGTAGGCCAAGACGAGGTCGTCGTCCGCCCCGGACTCGACGACGACCGCGCCGGCCGCGTCGCCGAAGAGGATCGCCGTCGCGCGGTCATCGAAGTCGGTCACCCGCGACAAGGTGTCCGAACCGATGACGAGCGCTCGCTTGACGCCGGTGCGGATCAGCGCGTCTGCCATCGTCAGCGCGTAGGAGAAGCCGGCGCACGCCGCATTGAGATCGAACGCTCCACCGACGCAGCCGAGCTCGTTGTGGACCACCGAGGACGCGGCGGGGATCGTCTGGTCCGGCGTCGTTGTCGCGACGACGAGCAGGTCGATGTCCGGACCGCTCCTTTCGGCGCGTTCGAGCGCCGCGCGCCCTGCTTCGACGGCGAGGCCGATAGTCGTCCCGCCGACGTGCCGCTCGCGGATGCCGGTGCGTTCGACGATCCATTCGTCGGTCGTGTCGAGGCGCTCTTCGAACCAGGCGTTCGTGAGGACCTTCGCCGGGAGCGCTGAGCCCCAGCCGGTGATCGCCGCACCCATCAAATGTCCTCCTCTGCGCCGACCGCCGCGCGCAACCACGCGACGGGCTGTCCGTGTACGACACGTTCGCCGGGCAGCACCAACAGCCCGGCGAGCCGACCGGCGAACGCCGAGCGGATCTCGGACGTGCCGGCCCAGCCGATCAGGTCGCCGACGACGATGTGCAGCGGATCGTTCTCGTCGTCATCGGCGCTTAACTTCGGCGCAGCGTGCGCGTACGCCTCGACGGGGCGGAACGGTCCGGTCGCCGGCGAGACGATCATCCGCTCGAAAATCTCGTAGTGCTCGACCGCCTCGCGCTCTTCGGGCGGCAGGACCTCCACTGCCGCGCCGAGGGCGGCGACGAGCGTTTCGAGTTCGATCGGCGTCGCCACCGACCACGCCGCCACGACGTCCTGGGGGAGTCCGCGCTTCGCGAGGCCGGTGAGCACGCCGCCCGGCCCGAGCTCGACGAAAGTTCGTGCACCGGCGTCGAAGAGCGTCTCGAGACTCTGTCGCCACCGGACCGGCGCGGTGAGCTGCGCGGATAGCAGGCTCGAGAACTCCGTCCCGTCGGCGTGTGGCTTCGCGTCGACGTTGGCGACGACTTCCGGTTCGGACTCGTGGAACGTCACCGTCGCGAGTCCCTTGCGGAGCCGGTCGCGGGCCGACGCCATCAGCGGTGTGTGGAAGGCGCCGCCGACAGGGAAAGACAGCACGCGCTTTGCACCGCGCTGCTTGGCGAGCTCGGCGGCGCGTTCGATCGCCTCGCCCTCGCCGGCGATGACGACTTGTCCCGGCGCGTTGTAGTTCGCCACCCAGACCTCGCCTTCGGCGAGTGCGCAGACCGCTTCGGCATCGTCGTCGTCGAGGCCGAGGACGGCGACCATCGTTCCCGGGTTGTGCTCGGCGGCGTCCGCCATCGCCGCGCCGCGCTCGGCGACGAGATAACAACCATCTTCGTACGAGAGCGCACCGGTCGCGACGAGCGCGGTGTACTCACCGAGGCTGTGGCCGGCGCAGAATGCCGGCTCGAGTCCGAGTCGCTCGGCGGCGTCGAGGACGACGCAGCTCGTGACGAAAGTCGCTAGCTGCGCGTTCGCCGTGTTGCGGAGGGTCTCTTCGTCAGCTTCAAGGATGAGCCGGCGGACATCGCGCCTCACGACCTCGCTCGCCTGGTCGACGAGCTCGAACGACGGGTGCTCGGACCACGGTGCGCCCATACCTGGCCGCTGGGAGCCCTGGCCAGGAAACGTGAACGCGAGCAAGAAATAGCCCCCTTTGGCTGAGGTCGTGGCGGGCGCGACGCCAGGGATTGGACCCCGGCGGTCAGCCGATGGTTACGTTTTGTCCACAGTACGGAAAACAACGCTTCGCCGCATGGAACGCCCTCTCAGTACCCGAGTTCGACGTCGACGATGCCTTCGAGGGGATCGCCCTTCCCGAAATGGCGGACGTTTGCCCTGATCCTCGCCTCGAGCAACGGCATCGTCATCTCGACCGTCTCGGCGGTATGCGGGGTTATCAGGCAGTTCGAGAGTGCCCAGAGCGGGTGGCCATCAGGCAGTGGCTCCGGATCGGTGACGTCGAGCGCCGCCCAGGCGATCGTGCCGTTTTGCAAGGCGGCGACGAGGGCGTCGGTATCGACGACGGCGCCGCGGGAGACGTTCACGAGCACTCCGTCGGGCCGCATCGCCGCCAGCGCGTCGCCGTCGATCAAGCGCTTCGTCTTCGGGGTGACGGCGAGGGCGAGCACGACGACAAGAGCAGTGGAGAGCGCGTCATTCAATGCGTCGACACCCACTGTGCGGTCGGCACCCGCAAGCGGCTGGGGGCGTTGACGGACGACGGTGATCTCGGCGCGGAACGGTTCCAGCAATCCGATCAGCGCGGCGGCGATGCCCCCGGCGCCGACGATCGTTATCTGCTGGTCGTAGAGGGTTTTTGCTGCCGGACGCCCCCACGACGTCGCGCGGACGCGTTCGGGTAGGTCGCGTAGGCACGCGAGTCCGAGCGCGACCGCGTGCTCGGCGACCGGTTCGGCGTAGAGACCCTTCGCCGAAGTCCAGACACGGGTGTCGTCGATCATGCCGGCGTCGACGACGCGTTCGATTCCCGCGATCGGCAGCTGGACCCATTCGATCGACGGGTGCAGCTCCAAGACCTTTTTCAGCTCGGGGACGGTTCGAGGAGCGAACTCGGTCCAGATGAGGGCGTTCGGCTCGTCCGAGAGCGACGTTGGTACGCCGCCGCCTGCTTCGATGGCATCTTCCAGCAACCCGGCGACAGGGCCGACCGCGACGCGCGCCGTCCGTGGTTCAGTCAATCGGGGGTGCCGAGCCGACGTTCACGGCCGACATCGTGGTCATCGGTCATCGGGACCGCAAGTGCGGCACTCGCGTGGCGGATCGCGTCCCCGAGGTTCGGCGCGTAACGACTCGACGGGGATTCGCGTACGGTGCGGCCATGCCACCGATCACTCCATTTCTTTGGTTCCACGGCGACGCCGATGAGGCCGTCGACCATTACGTTTCGATTTTTCCGAACTCGCGCCGGATCAGCGACAGCGCGTACGGACCGCACATGCCCCTTCCCGAAGGGACGACGCTGACCGTTGTTTTCGAGCTCGACGGGAAACCGTTCATCGCGCTCAACGGCGAACCGGACTTCCCGTTCACGCCGGCGGTTTCTTTCGTCATCGGCTGCGAGACCCAGGAAGAGGTCGACTACTACTGGGAACGCCTCCTCGAGGACGGTCAGGCTTCCAGATGCGGCTGGCTCACCGATCGCTATGGGCTCTCGTGGCAGGTCGTGCCGAACCGCCTCGGCGAGCTGGCCAGTGACCCCGATCCTGATCGCGCGAATCGCGTGCTCGAAGCGATGATGAAGATGGTGAAGATCGACTTGGCAGAACTCGAGGCGGCAGCAAGGACGTGACGACTGGACGAATCGCCCATCGAAATTGCCGCGGAAACGGGCGCGGTACCGTTGGAGACGAGCCCGGATGACGGAACGGTAGACGTGATGGCCTCAAAAGCCATTGTCCGCAAGGGCGTGTGGGTTCGAATCCCACTCCGGGCACCGGGATTGCCCAGGTCGACCAGCTCCTAACGACCCGAATCTTGGCCCCTGGTCACAATCTGGTCACAACGGGGGTGCTCGATGCCGGAAGTGACTCTGAGGGCCGGGCGTCCCTACCTCGTAGTGCATCGCGAGCGTCGCGAGGATCTCGAAGAACTCGCCGCTCGTCTGCGGTCGGCTGGTATCAACGTCGACATCGAAATCACCGAATACGTCCCGGGCCGCCGAGGCGTCGCCTTCAATTTGGCCGAGGCCGTCGCCTTCTACATCGCCGGCGCGGTAACGACCGCGTTGCTTTCCAACGTGATGTCGGACATCTACGAAGCGGCAAAGAAGTGGGCGACCACGCGCTTTTCGAGAAAGGTCGCGCTGAGGCCGAACGGGCTGCACCGACCCGAGACGTTCACGATCTACGGGCCGGACGGAGAGACGCCAAGGACGTGGACGATCGACGAGGAGGGCGAGCACGAGAGTTAGATGCTGCGCCAATCGGCGGAGCGTCTAGCCCGCCGCTCTGGAACCGTCAATGTGTGCTCGGAGGTCAAGGCGAATCGAGTTTCGGGCCGCAACGTTCGGTATTCGCGACCGCCCATGAACGCACTTCGGAGCGAGGGCAGGGGGTCGACCACCTGAACTCAATGGTGCTGTGATACAGAGGGCGCACCCGCCGCTTCGCGGGTGCCCACCATCGGCACCTTGGGGCAGCGGCTGCCACCACCCGTGATCTCGTCATGCCGGGAGAGAGGAGCGGATCATGCGACGCAGGACATTTGACTTGATCGCGTCGATGGTGGGCGCGCTATTGGTAGTCGTCCTTGCGGCAGCCGGGGCCCTAGCTCTCTGGGGCTACACGTACACGAACGACAGCGTGCACAAACAGCTTGCCGAGCAGCAGATTTTCTTTCCGCCGAAATCTGAGATCACTCCGGCGCAACGGCCCTACCTGCTCCGGTACGCGGGGCAGGAAGTACTCACCGGCGCGCAGGCCAATGCATATGCCGAGAAGATCGCGTCTGACATCTACGGGCTGCCCTACCACGGCGTTTACGCCAAAATCTCAACGGCTTCCATAGAGCATCCGAAGAACCAGGCGCTCGCCGCGGACAAGACCGTCGCCTTCGAAGCAGCGACCCTGCGGGGTCTCCTGCTTGAGGCGTACGGCTTCTCGACCCTCGGCACCGTGGCGCTGTGGTCGTCGATCATCTCGTTCATCCTGGCGGGCATGATGCTCATCTTGAGCATCCTCGGCTTTGTCCACCTGCGCCGGGTTCCAGCAGATGAGGAGTTCCCGAAGTCCTAGAGCACAACGTCGTGATCGCTTAGAGGTCATCTTGCCGTAACGCTTGGGCTCAGCGTGCCTACCGATGTTCGGGAACGTGCGACCTGACCCAATAACGCGCGGCGAGATCGCCGGCGAGACCGTCCCTAACCAGCCGGCTCGGTGCGCTTGTCTTCAGTGCCCCCAACCAGGATCTGGGGTGAAGACAACGCCCGAACATGCGGGCGCGGCATCCCTCGACGACGCGAGAAACTCTCAGAAATGAGGACGACGGATGTGACGCTTGAGAAGTTGTCCCCGACGATTGAGACGCGAGTGATCGAAGACCTGCGCCGACGCCTTGCGACCACACGGTGGACCTCGCCCGAAGGAGCCGGCTGGGAACTCGGGGCGCCCCGCCAGTGGCTGTCGCCACTCGTCGAGGACTGGCAGCAGTTTGATTTTGAGGCATTCCAAGTCGAACTCGCGACGCTCGACCATTTTCGGGCGACCATCGACGGCCAGACGGTGGTTCATTTCGTCTACGCGCCAGGTCGAGGACCGCGGTCCTTGCCGCTCGTCCTCACCCACGGCTGGCCGGGATCGTTCCTCGAGTACCTCGACGTCCTGCCGCTCCTCACGGATCCGGGCGCGCACGGCGGCGACCCGTCGGACGCGTTCAGCGTCGTCGCACCGTCGTTGCCAGGGTTCGGCTTCTCGAGCCCGCCACCGGCTGCCGGGTTCTCTGCTGCGGAGGTCGCACGGCTCTGGGACCGCTTGATGCGCGACGGACTCGGCTACGAGCGCTTCGTCGCGCACGGAAGCGACCTCGGCGTCGCCGTCACGGCGCGCCTTGCTCGGGCTGCTGGCGATCAGGTGTCCGCAATCCACCTCGCGACACCTGGGCTTGCGCCTGGCCAGCTTCCTCGGACCGCGGACGAGGACCGCTACCGCCTCGAAGCCGAAGCCTGGATGGCCGCCGAAGGCGGGTACTTCCACGAACACTCGACGAAGCCGGCGACGCTCGCCGCCGCGCTCACCGACTCGCCGGCGGGACTCGCCGCCTGGATCGGAGAAAAAGTTGTCTCCTGGTCGAGCTTGACACCAGACGGCGAGCCGAAGTTCGGACGCGAGCGCTTGTTATCGACGCTCACCTTGTACTGGGCGACCGGGACGATCGGAAGCTCGATGCTCCCGTACTGGAGCTACCGCCACCTGCCGGATTCGGCACTCTCCCTCGACGCACCAGGTCCGACGCCGACGACAGTCGCCATCTTCGGCGGCGAACGGGTGCCGTTCCCGAAGCCGCCGCGCGCGCTCGCCGAGCGCTATTTCACGGTCACTCGCTGGGAAGAACACGACTGCGGCGGCCACTTCCCAGCAGTCGCCGAACCGACCTTGTTCGCCGAGTCGCTCCGTGCCGCTTTCAGACCCGTCAGATAGCAGTCAGCCATACGAGGGCGGCCTCGTACCAACGGAGGGAGAGTGCCTCCGGGACCAGCGGCGCAGGAACGAGGAGGGAGCATGATTCGAGCCTCAAGCAACCGCGCGAACTGCATGCCCCAAAACGTTCATGAAAAGAGACGGCTCGCCGTGTCCCCGACCAGCCGCCGCCTGCGTATCACTGTTGAGTGGGGTGACACGTCGCAATGCGTAGCTGCTCGGCGCTGAGCCAGTGCACGTAGACCCGGTGACCTTGCTGGCACATCGTGCGGGCCCGAACGGCGAGGAGGTCGCCCACGTCGAGCCGCGCTCTTCACCGGGCAGGCCTCAGGACCGGGGCATTTAGCCACTAAGCTAGTTGCCACCATGACCGAAGTAGATCCGAGCATCGTCAAGGCGCTCGCGAACGAGAAACGCCTGCAGATCCTCGAGTGGCTGCGCGACCCCGTGGCGAACTTCCCGCCTCAGGTCTACGGCGACCTCGTGAAGGACGGCGTCTGCTCGATTCACATCACTGCGAAGCTGGGCGTCAGCCAGCCAACTGCTGGCGAGCACCTCAAGATCCTCACCCGAGCTGGCCTTCTCAACGGGAAGAAGATCAGGCAGTGGGTCTTCTACAAGCGGGACGAGGCGAGCATCAAAGCCGTGAAGAAGATGCTGAGCGGCAGCTGGTAGGTCAGCCGATCCGCAGCTGGCCTTCGGCGACCACGTACGTACGTCCCCTTACCTCAACCGTGTCGATCCGGTCGCCTTCACCCGTCGCCCGCGCGTACAGAACCGAGGGCCGCTTGATCTCGACGCCCTGTGTGATTTCTATTTCTTCGCCGAACGCGATGGCACCGTGGCGGGCGAGATGGACGGCGAGCGGCCCGGCGGCTGACCCAGTGGCCGGATCCTCGGCAACGCCGGCAGCCGGATAGAACATCCGCGTCTTCCATTTTGTGCCACTTCCGGCGAAGCAGTTCGCAGCCACGCCGAGATCCGTCAGCACTGCCATGTCCGGTTTGAGGGCAGCCACCGCATCCTCGTCAGGGAGGTTGACGAAGACGTGCTCAGGCCCATTTTTGTAGATCTCGACCGGGAGCCCTGATTCCGGCACTCGGAGGGCTGAGAGAAGCTCGGCGGCGCGTTCGAAGGGAGCGAAGGACGGGATCGGCTGGCGCATCCGGCCGGAGACGAGCTCCCCGCCGGGACCGTCCCGCTCGAAGACGAGCGGGACGTGGCCGGTGCCAGTCTCGAGGACGACCCCGTCCAGCCCGAGCGCCATTGCGACGACGAAACCGGTGCCGAGAACCGGATGGCCGGCGAACGGAAGCTCGGTTCGCGGCGTGAAGATGCGGACGGCTACGTTGCCGCCGGTGAGCGGCGGGAAGAGAAAGACCGTCTCTGCGAAGTTCATCTCTCGCGTGATCGTCTGCATCTCCTCGGCCGTAAAGCTGCGGCCGTCGAGGAAAACGGCCAGCTGGTTGCCTTCGAGGGGCGCAGCCGCGAAGACGTCGCATACGACGTAGTGGTGCAGGGGCGCGCCGGCATTCCAATCGTTGGGTGCGGGCAGCACTCCTGTTCCACGAGTTCCAGTCATGTTGTTAGTATGGCAGATAGCTAACTGCCTGTCTAATGTCGGGGCCAGGAACCAAGTGCGCATCAGAAAGGAAGCGATGCCCCGAGACGCAGTTACGAATGTCGGAGGCCCGCCACCGGCGGGTCCGTTTTCATCGGCTGTTTGGGCGACCGGCCTGCTCTATGTCAGCGGAGTGATCGGCGCGGACCCCAAGACAGGAGACGTCGTCAGCGGTGGCATCCCCTCGCAGTCCGAACAAGCGCTCGCGAACCTCGCGGCGGTTTTGGCGGCAGCAGCCAAGACGCTTGACGACGTTGTCCGCGTCGGCGTCTACCTCACGGACATGAACACGTTCGCCGAGATGAACTCGGTGTACGAAAAGCACTTCCGTTCCCCGTACCCTGCTCGCACGACGATCGGTGTGGCCGCGCTTCCCCTAGGTGCGGCGATCGAGATTGACGCCGTGGTGGGATGACGGAGTTCTGAGGACCGCGTAAGGAGAGCCCCATGAAGGCAGCTGTCTACGAGCAGACCGGGGCAGCGAGCGAAGTGCTCCGGATCACGGAGGTCGAGACTCCGTTACCGGGACCGGGTGAGGTCCGGGTCAGGCTGCACCTGTCAGGGGTCAACCCGACCGACTGGAAGTCGCGCTCTGGTGCGACGCCGCGTCAGATCAGCAGCTTCCAGGTCCCGAACCAGGACGGCTCCGGCGTCATCGACGCCGTGGGGGAGGGCGTCGATGACTTGAGGGTTGGCGAGCGCGTCTGGGTGATGCTCGCCGCCGCTGGCCGCCGATGGGGGACTGCAGCCGAGTGGACGGTGGTGCAGTCACAGCACGCGGTCAGGCTTCCGGATGGGAGCAGCTTCGAGCTCGGAGCGAGCCTTGGGGTGCCGGCCGTCACGGCGCATCGCTGCCTGTTCTGCGACGGGCCGGTTAGCGGCAAGACGGTTCTTGTCGCCGGGGGAGCCGGCGCGGTCGGCCACTTCGCGATCGAGCTCGCCAAGTGGGGCGGCGCCAGTGTCGTCGCAACGGTCAGCAGCGACGAGAAGGCTGAGCTCGCTCGCAAGGCCGGCGCCGACTTCGTTGTCAACTACACGAGGCCCGACGTGGTGGACCGCGTGAGACAGGTGGTCCCACACGTCGACAGGATCGTGGAAGTCGCCCTCGGACCCAACATGGACATCGATCTGGCCGTCAGCCGGCCTGGGACCGCGATCGTCGTCTACGCAGCGGACGGGCCGGACCCGCTCCTGCCGATCCGCAGGTTCATGACTGCCAACGTGACCCTCGAGTTCGTCCTTCTCTACGGCGTGGGCGAACAGGCGGTGCAGAGAGCCGCTGCTGATATCACGAGGGCCATCGAAGACGGTGCGCTGACCGAGCTGCCGGTCCACCGGTTTGCGCTCGACGAGATCGCGGCGGCTCACGATGCAGTGGAGAAGAAGGCCGTCGGGAAGGTTCTCATCGAGGTGCTGAGTGGCGGCGGCGCCAGGCTCGACCCCTAGACGCCCTCCCGGGCAAGGGCGGCGTCCGCCCGTCCCCGCTACGACCGAGGCCCAAACGCAGCCTTGACGCCCTCCGCACCGAGCTGCGACAAGTCCGTCCACGAGTAGGTGCCTTCGGCAAGCAGCGAGCGTCCGGCCCTGACGAGAGCCCCGAGCGCCGCATAGGCGAAGCTCCCGCCGACCGACACCCGGGCGACGCCCACCGAAGCGAGCTCGGCAACCGTCGGCCCGTCCGGCCTTAAGAGCACGTTGACCGGGCGATCGACGGACTCGACGACGCTGCGTATCCCGCCGAGGTCCGACAGGAACGGCGCGTAGAGCACGTCGGCACCGGCCTCTTGGTAGGCCTGCAGCCTCGCGATCGTCTCGTCCAGGTCCTTTCGCCCGACGTGGTACGTCTCGGCACGGCCCGTGAGGACGAGGTTGCGGTCCTGGCCGTGGGCGGCCTCGGCAGCGGCGGCAACCCGCTCGGCGGCGAAGCCGATCTCGTAGAGGTCGCCGGACTCCGGGTCTAAGTCCTCGAGGGAGGCACCGACCAGTCCCGCATCCCACGCCAGTCGATAGGTTTCCGCGACCTCGTTCGGGGCGCCGACGTACCCGTTCTCGAGATCGGCCGACACTGGCACCGTGGCTGCCGCGGCCACTAGCCGGCAGTGCGCCAGTGCATCGTGCCGGGATACTGAGTAGTCGAGCGACCCCATCGTCGCTGCCAGACCACTGCTCGTAGTCGCCAGTGACTTGAAGCCGATGTGCTCGAGGATCTTCGCCGAGCCCACATCCCAGGGATTGGGGATCAGGAGCGGCTTCTCGCTCGAATGAAGCTCGAGAAAGTGGGCCGCCAGCTTGGTCTGCGTGGACATCGTGTGTCTCCCTTTCAACGTTCTCTGCTCAGGTATGTGGGTGGTTGCCGTGAGTGGAAGCGGAGACGGTGTCGAAGGTGGCGGTGAGCCTCAGTGCTGTCAGCCGTGTCAACCGTGGCAGCCCAGCTGCCGCCGCCGCGGGACCGCTACCTCGCTCAAGTGTTCGTCACTTAGTGAGTATGGCATCTAGCTAAGTGCCTGTCTATGAGTTGCCGGCGGGCGCTCGACGGCACGACGCCCATCCGGCAATGAATCAGTGACGACAGCCCTGTCACCTTCAGCTGCTGAGACTTCACCCAGCCATTAGAAGTCTGCAAGGAATCGGAGCCACCAGAACCTCGGCATACCAGGTGCGCCGCGTCGATCGAGACGACCGTCCGAACGAGCTGCGACTGCCCCCTAATCAGCAGTGGTGGAGCGGCCGAAAGGTGTCACTGAACGCCGGATCAGCGCGCATCCCAGAGCAAAGGCCGCCCGATAATCACGACCTAGATGTACTGACCACGGACGGTCTGGTCTCGGGACTATTAGCCGCTCTGGGCCGACGTGATCTTGATCTGCGGTCGCCAGGGCACCGACGCACGCCGGACGATTCGGAAGTCCTCGTTTTCCAGCATCCGATCAAGGACGACCGAGGAGTTGAACCGACCTTCACTGGGTCGTCGTGCCAAGAGCCAGCGGAGCCACCCTGCAGCAAGGATGTCAGTCAGGACAAAGAGCCCACCGCTACGGAGTACACGCCGAATCTCGTGGAGACCCTGCCGCTGATCCGCCCAGTGGTGGAAGCTGAGGGTCGTCAGAACAAGATCGAAGTGGGCGTCGGGGAAAGGGAGGCTCTCGGCCGAGCCATTTACGAAGTCGATGCGTCCATCTGCCCGAGCGGCTCGAGCCTGCTTCACCATTCCGGGAGCGGGATCCACACCGACAAGCTCGGCTCGGGGAAGCGACGATCCATGCGACGTAGCAGTTGGCCAGTCCCGCATCCCACATCAAGCACGGATTCGACCGAAGGCGCGCTGATGGCGACTTCGGAGATCGTCGCCTCTTGGATTGGTCCAAAGAAGAAGCGCTGCAGGACGGAGCGGTCATAGTGGGACGACCAGCGATCGAACTGAGCAACGTCTCGGTCCCCCGCCATCCCGCCAGTGTGCGAACTGCCAACGTGTACCGCAAACGCAACCAACCCGAATCCCCGCATGCACCGCTGGCACCGCGGGGTTCCCTTCTACTTTCAGACCGGTCGCTTGCGGCAAGACCCGGAGCAAACGCAACGACGACCGGATCAGTGCTCGACGCAAGATCGGACTAATCGGTGCGCCTCACCTCGACCGCATCAACCGCCTGAACGTCTTGGGGTCCGTCGAAGATCGCGACGAATAAACAGTCTTTGTCGCCGACGGGCGCGTGGTGCATGACGGTCCCGGCAGGAAAGTGACAATACGAACAAGGACCGAGCCGTCGATCGTTGGCGACGAGGGTGCCTTCAAGGATGACGAAGGTGTGCGCCGCCGTGTGACGGTGGTGCTTCGCGCGCAACCCAGCCGGATAGCGGATCAAATAGTGCTCAGCTCCGCTGTGCTCGTTGCGATAGAGCAGTCTCACGCCGATCGGCTGGTCGTAGATGTCCAACTGGGATTGGCGCAGCTGCAAAGACGCCAACCTGTCGGCGACGGTCGGGTCGAGCGACGCGATCGTGCGATTACTCGGTCCATTCTGTTGGTCGGTCACGGCATGGCATCGTAAAAGTTGATCCGGCCACTTTCACTACACCAAATCGAGCGAGGAGGACCCGAGAGATGGATAGTGCTGAGCACGAGGTCAGCACCGGTGACGAGCTCGTCACGAACTTGACGGAACGGCTAGTGAGTTTTTGTCGCGACCGAGGGGACGGATTGGTGAGTGTCTTCGTCCCGCACGCAACCGCGGGTCTGGCCCTGATGGAGACCGGCGCGGGATCGGAGGAGGACCTTTCCGTAGCCCTCGGCCGGCTGTTCCCGCTCGACGACGCGTACCGGCACCGGCACGGCTCACCCGGACATGGCCGCGATCATGTCGTTCCGTGCTTTATCTCTCCGTCGGTCACCGTCCCGGTCGAGAGCGGAACCCCACTGCTCGGCACGTGGCAGAGTCTCGTTCTCGTCGACACCAACCGCGACAATCCGAGACGGCGGGTGCGCTTCAGCTTCCTTGCAGGTTGAGACCGATCCCGTGCGACTGATCGAAGTCGAACTCCGGCGACTTGAGATGTCGCTCCTTACGGCGGTCGCGACCGCGACGGAAAGACACCTTCATCGTCCGATCCTTCTCGTGTGCCTCAAAACCGATGCCGGTGTCGGTTGGGGTGAGTGCGAAGCGCTCGAGTCGACGAAATACGCAGGGGAATCGCTTGATACCGCGGAGGACGCACTTGCGTCGGAGATCATTCCGGCGCTTTTGAACGACCGGGCGGAGTTCGAGTCGGTCGAATCGGCGATAGCCGTGGCCACGTCGAGCAGCGAGGCTCGCATGGCGGTTGCCGCGCTCGAGATGGCACTTTTGGATGCGACGTTGCGGGCAAGGGCGAGCTCGCTTGCCTCGTACCTTCAGGTGTCGCGCGTCGCGATTCCCGCTGGGGCGACCGTCGGCATTGGTCCGATTCGCGATGTTGTCGCGAGCGTGCACGATGCCGTCTCCGCCGGAATCCGCCGCGTGAAGTTGAAAATCGCGCCCGGCGCCGACGTCGTCGCCGTACAGGAAGTGCGCAGCGAGTTTCCCGATGTCGACCTCGTCGTCGACGCGAACGGCTCCTACTCGCTCGCCGATCCGAGCCACCGGATGTCTCTGCGCGCACTCGACGAACTTGGCGTCGCCGCGATCGAGCAGCCTTTAGAACCGGGCGACCTCGCAGGCCACGCGCAGTTGGTCAGTGAGTTCGAAACGATGATCCTGCTCGATGAATCCGTCTCGAATCTCGAGGATCTCGACCATGCCCTCGACGCTGGTGCGTGCACCGGCGTCTGCGTGAAACCGGCGCGCCTCGGGGGCATCTTGGCGTCACGTACGGCGCGCGACCGATGCGTCACCGCCGGCGTGCCCTGTGCGATCGGGGGGCTGTTCGAAGCGGGGCTCGGTCGCGCCGCGTCGATCGTCGTGGGGGCGCTCGATGGTTTCGACCTTGGGGGCGACCTCGGACCGAGTGCGCGCTACTTCGCGCAGGACATCACCGCACCACACACCCTGATCAAGGGAATGTTGCCCGTGCCGATGCATCCCGGCGTCGGGGTCGAGCTGCGAGACGACGTCGTCGAGTCACTGACCGCGACCTCCCGACGATTTCCGGCGTCTTAGCATCCAGTTGGTGCGCCCGGCATTCATCGACTCGAAGAGACGGAGTGAACGGCGCCTGTTCGACATCAACGAGCGGCTGCAGAAGCTCCGCACCGAGCTTGGGGTGATCGAGGAACAACTCGTCGAGCTCGCCGATCAGGCCGAGGAAGCGAAAGTTCGCGCCGTTGTCGCCGAGACGGCTTTCGCGAATCAGCAGTGGGATGAAGCGCGTCGACACGCGGAACAATTGGCTCACGCTCGCGACAACCTCCGCCACGAAATCGCGAAGCTCGAAAAGACCCAGGATGAGCTGATCGAAAAACTCGTCAGCTGAGAGTCGCCCGGCGCGCTCCGTCGGGTGCGCTTCTCAGGACATCGTTACGTAGAGCTGACGACCCATCCGCGGCCCGATTGCCACCGACTCAGCTGCAGGTTCATCGGCGAGTTCGAGCGTCAGAGTTCCGTCTGGGGCGCGCGAGCGAACCCGTGCCTTGCTTCCGGGGATCAGGCCATGTTCGCTCAGATATAGCAGTGCATCGTGGTCGATCTCGAGTTGTTCGGTGATCCGAGCGAGGGTGATCTCCGCACCCTCTGACATCTCTGTCATCGGGAACTGCGGAGTCGGGTCGCGCTTCGCGCCGGGGATCGGATTGCCGTGGGGACAGGTCGTTGGGTACCCGAGGAGCTCGTTGAAACGTGCCTCGACGTCGTCGGACAGCACGTGCTCCCAGCGGCCCGCCTCGTTGTGCGCCTTGTCCCACGGCAGTTTGACGATGTCGACGAGGAATCGCTCGGCAAGACGGTGTTTACGCACGACGCTTTCCGCGCGTGCGCGCCCTTTGACGGTGAGAGCGAGTCCCCGACCCGAACGGGCCACGTATCCCTCATCGCTCAGTCGGCGGATCATCTCGGAGACCGCCTGGGGGGTGTGACCGAGTCGCTCGACGAGGCGGGCCTGAATCACCGGCACGTCCTCTTCCTCGAGCGCGAGCACCGTTTCCAGGTATTCCTCGAGCGGCGGGTGAAATCCGATCGACATCGCTCCGATCGTACCGGTGGGTACGAGCGAGTTCTCCCAGCGAAGTCGATCGAAGATGCGACGCCTACGATCGTCGGCAGTGGCGAGCTATCTCCTCCTCGACGGCCACAGCCTCGCTTTCCGGTCGTGGTTCGCATTGAAAGACGCAGGGATGCAGACCTCCTCCGGCCAGGAGACCCAGGCCTTTTACGGATTCGTCTCAATGGTCACGAGGCTGCTCGCCGACTTCTCGCCCGATGGCCTCGCCGTCGCGTTCGATCGGCACGAGCCGACGTTTCGAGATGAGTTTGTGAAGCAGTACAAGGCGGGGCGCCCGTCGACACCTGCGCCGCTGCTCGAACAGATCGAGTTGATCCGGCAGTTCGTCGTGGCGCTCGGCATCCCGGCGCTCGATGCGGTCGGCTATGAAGCCGACGACATCCTGGCGACGCTCGCGACACGGGCGCGCGATACCGGAGACGACGTTGTGATCGTCACCGGCGATCGCGACGCGTTCCAACTCGTCGAGGACCCGCACATCCGCGTGCTCTACAACCGTCGTGGCGTCACCGATTACGTGCTCTACGACGAGGCCGGGATTGAAGAGCGCACCGGCGTCCCGCCGAGTGAGTACCCCTTCCTCGCCGCGCTGCGGGGCGACACATCGGACAACCTCCCCGGGGTCCCGGGAGTCGGGGAAAAGACGGCGGCGAAGCTCGTTTCGACGTACCACGATGTGGACACGCTCTACGCCCACCTCGACGAGAACACCCCGAAGCTGCGCGCCTCTCTCGCCGAAGCGGAGGATCAGGTGCGGACGAATCTGCGCGCGATTCCGCTCGATCGCGACGTGCCGATCGCCGACGGACTCGGCGTGCTCGCTCCCGACCGTGACGCGCTCGAGCGCCTTTTCGACTTCTTGGAGATGCGGACGCCGAAGCAGCGCCTTTTCGAGGTGCTCGACAAGGAGGGGCTCGCCACGCGTTCGCCGCCGAAGGTCGAGGCTCCCGCCGCCCGTGAAGTTGCGGTTCCGCGGTCGAAGCAGGAACTCGCGCGTGCGCTCGGCGACGGGTTGAAGACGAAGGGGCGCGTCGGGATCGACGTCGCCTGGGAGGGGATCCCCGGCCGCTCCGCGATCGCGTCGATCGCCTTTGCTCCGCCCGGCGAGGGGACGGTCGTGGTCGCGGCGGGGGAGCGGGTCCACGACGAAGCGGTCGTCGCCGCGCTCGGCGCATCGGGGCGTCCGCCAACGCCGCGTCTCGCCGGGCACGAGTTCAAGGAATTGGTGCGGGCGTTCCTCAGCGAGGGCTCTGACGTCACCGGAGTCGACCTCGATACGAACGTCGCGGCATACCTGCTCGACCCGGCGCAGGGATCGGCTTCGCTCATCGATCTCGCGGCGCGGCGTGGACTCGTTGCGCCCGAAGAGGCAGGCTCGGGCCAGCTCGGTTTCGACCTCGCGGGGGACGGCACCGAGCGAGGGTCCTTCGGCGCGAGTGCGGCGCGCGCCGAAGTGGGGCGCGTCCTTGCCGGATTGCTCGCCGATGAACTCGACGAGGCTGGCGGGCTCAGGCTCTACGACGAGATCGAGCGCCCACTGATCCGGGTGCTCGCGAAGATGGAAGTCGCCGGCATCGGTGTCGATGTCGAGCGACTGCGCGCAATCCACGCGGGGCTGACCACCGAAGCAAATTCGCTCGAATCGAAGATCCATAAGCTCGCCGGCCAGGAGTTCAACGTCAACTCCTCGACCCAACTCCGGCATGTCTTGTATGAGAAGTTGCAGCTGACGCCGGGCAAGAAGACGAAGACCGGGTACTCGACCGACGCGCAAACCCTCGAGAAGTTGCGCGAGGCGCACCCGATCGTCGAAACGTTGCTCCGCTACCGCGAGGTCGAAAAGCTCCGCTCGACCTACGGCGAAGGGCTGCTCTGCGAAGTCGCGCCCGACGGGCGCATCCACGCCTCGTTCAACCAGACCGTGGCGCGCACCGGTCGCTTGTCGTCCGACCGGCCGAACCTGCACAACATCCCGATCCGCACCGAGGAAGGCCGCCGGATCCGAGAGGCGTTCGTTCCGGCGAAGGGGACGACGTTCCTCATCGCCGACTACAACCAGATCGAGCTGCGCGTCATCGCTCACCTCGCCGGCGACCCAGGACTGACTGAAGCATTTGCCGAGGGTCGCGACATCCACGCCACCACCGCGGCACGCATTTACGGCGTGGAGGCAAAGGACGTCACCACCGCGCAGCGCTCAAAATCGAAGATGGTCTCCTACGGACTCGCCTACGGGATGGAGGCGTACGGACTCTCCCAGCGCCTCGGCGTCGACATCTCGGAAGCAGCAGAGATCCTCAACTCGTATTTCGCCGCCTTTCCGTCGGTGCGGGAGTACATGGAACGATCAGTGCGAGAGGCGCGAGCGAAGGGCTTTACAGAGACCGAGCTCGGTCGTCGCCGGTATCTGCCGGAGCTGATGTCGGACAACTTCCGGGTTCGTCAGGCGGCCGAACGCCAGGCGATGAACGCCGGCATCCAGGGACTCGCTGCGGACATCTTCAAGATCGCCCTCGTGCGCATCGATGACGCCTTCGAGCAGTCGAAGCTCGCCTCGCGCCTCGTGCTGCAGGTCCACGACGAAGTGCTCGTCGAGGTGCCCGATTCCGAGGGCGAGCGGACTGAGAAAATCGTGCGCGAGGCGATGGAGCACGCCTATCCGCTGAACGTGCCGCTCGAGGTCCATTTGTCGTGGGGGAAGAGCTGGGCTGACGCGAAGTAACAAGCGACCGCCGCGACTGGTGGCGCTCGCCATCGTCGGCACAGCCGCCGAACACTCCGTGTACCATTAACAGGCCCGACCAGCGCCTCTCGCGCTGGTGGAAGGCTGGGCGACCAAGACCAACCTTCGCCGGCTCGCGGCGCGCAGTGCGCGCGGCGGGGCGGCCCGACAATTAAAGGCCACTACCTAAATGTCCGACGAGATGAGCGGCGAGACGCCGGCGGCGACGATCGAAGCTGGCCCGACCGACGAGGTCGAACTCCCCGCCACCGAGGCTGCACCCGAACCCGCAACAGAGACCCCGAAGCCGAGCGACAACGGTTACACGTACAACACGATCACCGAGGACGACCTCGGTCCGCTCAGCTTCGACGAGGCGGTCGACCAGACCCTCGTCGCCTTCGACGAAGGCGACATCGTGAAGGGCACGGTCGTGAAGGTCGACAACGACGAGGTGCTCCTCGACATCGGCTACAAATCCGAGGGCGTCATCCCCGTTCGCGAGCTCTCGATCCGCCACGACGTCGACGCGCACGAGGTCGTGAAGCTCGGCGACGAGATCGAAGCGCTCGTCCTCCAGAAAGAGGACAAGGAAGGTCGACTGATCCTTTCGAAAAAGCGCGCCCAATACGAGCGTGCTTGGGGATCGATCGAGCAGATCAAGGACTCCGGTGGTGTCGTGCGCGGCCCGGTCATCGAAGTCGTCAAGGGCGGACTCATCTTGGACATCGGCCTGCGCGGCTTCCTGCCGGCGTCGCTCGTCGAATTGCGCCGCGTGCGCGACCTCCAGCCGTATTTGGGGCGTGCGCTCGAGGCGAAGATCATCGAACTCGACAAGAACCGCAACAACGTCGTGTTGTCGCGGCGCGCCTGGCTCGAAGAGACCCAGAAGGAACAGCGCAGCGAGTTCCTCGAAAATTTGAAGCCCGGCGAGATCCGCAAGGGCATCGTGTCTTCGGTCGTGAACTTCGGCGCATTCGTCGACTTGGGCGGCATGGACGGGCTGATTCACGTCTCCGAGTTGTCATGGAAGCACGTCGACCACCCGTCGTCGGTGGTTTCTGTTGGCGACGAGGTGACCGTGCAGGTGCTCGACGTCGATCTGGAAAAGGAGCGGATCTCGCTCTCATTGAAGGCGACACAGTCCGACCCATGGCAGGAGTTCGCAGCGGCGCACAAGGTCGGAGAACTCGTTTACGGCCGCATCACGAAGCTCGTTCCCTTCGGGGCGTTCGTTCAGGTGGGTGACGGCATCGAGGGTCTCGTCCATATCTCTGAGATGGCGGCCCACCACGTCGAACTCCCCGAGCAGGTCGTCACCGTCGGTGAGGAGCTGTGGGTAAAGATCATCGACATCGACCTGCAGCGCCGGCGGATCTCGCTTTCGATCAGTCAGGCCGCAGAAGGTGGCGAGGTCGCCGAGGAATACCGGGAGGCGTTCGGCGAGCACGCCTACGACGCCGAGGGCAATTACATCGGCGCCTACGCCCCGGGCGAGTTCACGCCGGAGACCGAGGCCCAGGCGGCGTGGGCCGACGAGTTCGTCAGCGACCACGCGGTCGACACCGAAGAGCCCGCGGCGTCTGATACATCCGATACAAAGGACGCTCCGGAAAGGGACGCTGGCCCGCCGAGCGGCGACTGATCCAGGGCGTCGGCGAGAGCCGCCAACACTCGAACCACGCCGAATCGCCGTGCCGTCGCACGGCGTCGGAGGTAGCCGGGTGATCGCGATCGGCCTGACAGGCGGAATCGGCTCAGGCAAATCGACCGTCGCCGAGCTTTTGGTCCGTCACGGGGCGCGCCTCATCGACGCCGACGCGATCGCGCACGAAGTGATGTCCCCGGGCACGGCGGTGTTCTTCGCGGTCGTCCATCGGTTTGGAACGGCGATCGTCGGCCCTGACGGTGCGATCGACCGAGCGTCGCTCGCTCAGGTCGTCTTTGCTGATCCGCGCGCACGCCGCGATCTCGAGGCGATCGTTCATCCCGCCGTCGGCGAGGTCATTTCGACCGAGCTCGCCCGGGCGCGCGAAAAGGACGCTGATGTCGTCATCGACATCCCTTTGCTCGTCGAGACGGGCGCCCAACACCGCTACGGTCTCGACGTCGTCGTTGTCGTCGATGCCCCCGAGCCCGTCGTCCTCGAGCGGCTCGTTCATGAACGCGGGATGGGCGAGGAGGCGGCGAAGGCGCGGATCGCCGCTCAGGCGGATCGCCTTTCTCGGCTCGCCGCCGCCGACGCGATCATCGAAAATTCCGGCACGCTTGGTGAGCTTGCCGATATGGTCAACATCGTCTGGCAGTGGATTGCGCACCTCGGTCCAGGTTCGGCACCGCTCGACCTCGCTCCGGGGGGCCCGCGGAGCTGATGGCACAGCCTTACGGCGGCCCACCGGGAAGAAGGCGCCGACCTGCCTCGATGTGCTGAGCATCGCCGGCATCTCCCGATGCCGGCGTAGGGGAGGGCGAGGGGCGTGCCGATGAGGCAGGCGTTGTACTAGGGCGCTGAGACCGGTGAGCGACCCGATGACTGACGGGGCGCCGACTGCCCGCGCCTCGAGCGTCGACGTTTTCGTACCGGATCGCCGCGACGCCCTCGCGCCGGCGCCCGCTCCCGAGGTTGCCGCACAAGCGGTCCCAACGCGGACGTGGCTGTGGCCGATGATCGCCTACGTTGCGACGCGCGCCACGTTGCTCCTCCTCGCCGGGCTGATCGCGCTCGACGGACACCACTCGATCACCTCGGAACTCACCGGCTTCGACGGCGGCTGGTACCTGCGTCTTGTCAAGCACGGCTACCCGACGAGCATCACCCACAGCCAGTCGACGCTCGGCTTTCTGCCGCTCTATCCGATGGTCGTGCGCGCCCTCGACTGGCTGACGCTCGCCTCGGTCCCGGTCGTCTCGTTGATCGTCTCTTTCGCCGGCGGTCTCGTCGCGACGGTGCTCGTTGAGCGCTTGGCGACGCGCTGGTGGGGAGAAGAGATCGGACGACGCGCGGCGGTTGTCTTCGTCCTCTTCCCTGGATCGGTCGTCTTTTCGATGACGTACTCGGAGTGCCTGACGATCCCGCTCATCGTCGGATGCCTGCTCGTCCTGTCCCACCGACGCTGGATCACCGCCGGCACACTCGCCGGTTTCGCGACGGCCGTCGAACCGGCCGCGGTCGTGATCGTTCCCGTGCTCGCGTTCTACGCGACGCGCGAGCTGCGTTTGCGCGGATGGCGCGACCCGGGCGCCCGCCGCAGCGTTCTCGCTCCCGTGCTTTCGACCTTTGGGATCGGGGGCTTCGCCATTTTCTTGTGGGTCTGGACGGGCACGCCGTTCGCCACGCTCATCGCGCAGCACGATGGCTGGTACCAGCAGAACGGCCCGCTCGGGATCTTCGGTCAGCCGATCGTCCACCACCTGATCGCCTCGCCGAGCAAGGTTCTGCCGTACCTGGCGAGTTGGAACCTGTGGAACGGGGTCCTCGGCGCGGCGTTCCTGGCGATATCGCTTGTCGCCCTCTATCGCGCGCGCAAGGAATTGTCGGCAGCGGCGTTCGGCTGGGTGATCGGCATCGCCGTTCTGTCGCTGTGGTCGGTGATGACGCCCCCGAACGCGCGCATCTTGTTGATTGCCTTCCCCGCCGTGATCGTCTGGGCGCGGAGGCTGACCGCCGCGCGCCTGGCGGTGTTCCTCGCCGCCGAGTCGACGCTCTTTGTCATCGCGAGCGCGCTGACGCTTTCCGGTCACATGCTGCCCTGAGCGGATGAACCGTCAGTTGCTATCCGTCTGAGTCGTCGAGAACCCGAAAGGCGAGGTGCCGACCCCGGCTCTTGGACAAAGCGAACCACAGCCGCAGCACGCCGTCGACGATCTCTTGGCTGTCGCTTCCGACATGGACCGGGCGGAGCCCTACCGCTGCGACGAGGTCGGAGACGGTCGCGGCATCGGCGTCCGACGCCGAGAAGAACATGTCGGCGGTCTCCGCGCCGAAACGCGGGTTGCGGAGGTTCTCAACACCGAGCGAGTTGAACGCCCGGGCGTAACGCAGCTCCGGTACGCGGGCTGCGATGAGGTCGTGGCCGTTGGCGGGTCCGTGACCTCCGATGTTGTTGGTGGCGTCGATGACGAGCTTTCCAGCCAGGGCGCCGGCGTGCTCATCGACGAACGGCCCGACCGTCGGACCCGGAATGGCCAGGACGACCACGTCGGCGCCCGCGAGCGCCTCGGCCACTCCGGTCACTGTGGCATCCGTTTCGCCCACTGCAGGCTCGTCGTTGGGGTGGCGTGACCCGAAACGGACCTGGTGTCCTGCCCTCGCGAAAGCAATCCCGACAGTGCCGCCGATGTTCCCGGTGCCGATGACCGCAATATCCATGGTCGCCCTTCTTCTCCCTCGCCCGATGCAGCCTGATCCATGATCGGACGCCGTCAGACGGCCGGCAAGGTGGTCGACCACTGGTGCGGGCTCACGCTGACGACGGACGAAGTGTTGACGGAGTTGCCGCGAAGACGCCCCGGTTAGGTGGCGATCGTCTCCGGCTATTGGTCAAGCACGCGGTCCCCGTCAACGAAGTCCGCGAGCGCGGCGGTCGCGGACTCGATCGCCTGTCGGGCTTCGAGGAGCTCTGGTGTGATTCCGTGTTCCGCACAGAGCTCGTCGACCTCGACCGCCGCCTGCGCGAGCGTCTGCGCGAGCGACTCGTCCACGCTCGGGCGCCTCGCCTGCGTCCCGGCCATGGTGTTGCCGTCCTCGGATCTGCCCATGCTGGGCTCCCTGTCGTCCTCGGCGCGCCCGGGCATCTGGAGCGCACCGTTTGATTCGGAACCTACGGGGCGCGCGTTTGCGTCTCTAGGGTCAAAAGACCTGGGGTTTTGCGCCGTCCTCGAGCGCGCACGTCGTCGATACCCTTGCGCAGTGCCGGATTACCACGTCGTCTCGGAGTTTTCGCCCGCCGGCGACCAGCCGAAGGCGATCGCCGCGCTCGTCGACTCGATCAACGCCGGCAACCGTTTCCAAACGCTGCTCGGCACGACGGGCAGCGGCAAGAGCGCGACGATCGCCTGGACGATCGAGCAGGTGAAGCGCCCGACGCTCGTTCTCGCGCCGAACAAGTCGCTTGCCGCGCAGCTCGCCGGGGAGTTCCGTTCGTTCTTCCCCGACAACCGCGTCGAGTACTTCGTCTCCTACTACGACTACTACCAACCCGAGGCGTACATGCCGGCGACCGACACGTATATCGAGAAGGACTCGTCGATTAACGACGAGATCGACCGGCTACGGCACTCGACGACCGCCAGCCTGCTCACGCGGCGCGACGTCATCGTCGTCGCCTCGGTCTCCGCGATCTACGGCCTCGGCTCGCCCGAAGAATATGAGGGAAAGCTGCTCGTTTTGCGCCCAGGCGAGGTCCACGATCAGCGGGCGATGCTCCGCCAGCTCGTCGATATGCATTACGACCGCAACGACCAGAACCTCGTTCGCGGCCGCTTCCGCGTCCGCGGCGACACCTTGGAGATCCACCCGGCCTACGAGGAGTTCTCCGTGCGCATCGAACTCTTCGGCGACGAGGTCGAAAGGATCACGCGCTTCGACGAGCTCACCGGCGAGATCCTCGGCGAACTCGAAGAGCTGATCGTCTTCCCCGCTACCCACTACGTCGCGGGCGACGAGAAGATGCGCGCTGCGATCAAATCGATCGGGGACGAATTGCGCGAACGCCTACGGGAGCTCGAGACGCAAGGAAAGCTCCTCGAGGCGCAGCGGCTGAAGATGCGCACCGAGCACGACCTGGAGATGCTCGCCGAGGTCGGTACGTGCTCGGGGATCGAGAACTACAGCCGCCACCTCGACGGGCGCGAGCCCGGATCAGAGCCGTATACGCTGCTCGACTTCCTCCCGAAGGACTGGCTGTTGATCGTCGACGAGAGCCACGTCACCGTCCCACAGCTGCACGGCCAGTTCTTCGGCGACCGCTCCCGCAAAGAGGTCCTCGTCGAACACGGCTTCCGGCTCCCCTCGGCGCTCGACAACCGCCCGTTGCGTTTCGAGGAACTCGAGGCGCGCATCAACCAGTGCGTCTTCATGTCGGCGACGCCGTCCCCATACGAGATCGAGGTCTCGGACACCGTCGTCGAACAGATCGTGCGTCCGACCGGCCTCGTCGACCCCGAGGTGGTCGTGAAGCCCACCAAGCGACAGATCGACGACCTGATCGCAGAGATCGACACGGTCGTCAAGCGCGGCGAGCGCGTTCTCGTCACGACGTTGACGAAGAAGATGGCGGAGGACCTCACCGACTATCTCCTGGAGTCGGGGCTGCGAGTCCGCTATCTGCACTCGAACGTCGAGACGATCGAACGCATCGAGATCGTGCGCGATCTGCGCCTCGGCGAATTCGACGTTCTTGTCGGCATCAACCTTTTGCGGGAGGGACTGGACCTTCCCGAGGTTTCACTCGTCGCGATCCTGGATGCGGACAAGGAGGGCTTCCTCCGTTCGTCGACGTCTCTTATCCAGACGATCGGGCGCGCGGCGCGCAACGTCGCCGGGCGCGTGGTGCTGTACGCCGATGTCATCACCGACTCGATGCGACAAGCGATGGCGGAGACCGAGAGACGCCGCGAGCTGCAGCGCGCCTACAACGTCGAACACGGCATCGATCCGCAGACGATCCGCAAGGCGGTCACCGACCTCGTTGCTCAGTTCCGCGCACAGAGCGGTTTCCAACCCGATTCCGCCCCGGTTCCGGTCGGTTCGGTGTCGGAACGGTCGCGGCGCGCTGGTCGCCGTGCGGCACAACGCGCGGCGGGGGAGTTCGTCGAGAGCCCAGCCGAACTCCCCGCGGACGAGCTCGAGCGTTTGATCGCGACCTTGGAAGCCGAGATGCGTCAGGCTGCCGCCGAGCTCCGATTCGAGTACGCAGCACGGTTGCGAGACGAGATCCGGCGACTCAACCGGGAATTGGCGGAGGTCGGTTAACCGCGCGCCGACGGTTGTATCCCTCGAGATGGACGTGATGGGCCTCGAAGTGAAGCCGCTCGACGAAACGACCTGGGGACTTCACCCAACTCGTTGAGCGGCACAACGGCATCTGGTGTTGGTGCATGTCCGTCCAACGGATCGGGAAAAACCGGTGGGTCGTGAAAAGAGTTGTGCGTTCGCGGCGATCCACGATGCGGAACTAATCGGCGAGCCGGGTCAGAAACTTGCGCCGCACCGACCATCGGCGGCGCAAGAAATCGCCGCTGTAGTGCCCGACTTTCCCAGTTTTGCGTAAGGTGTGGGCGGTGCTTGGGGGAGTCGCGTCAAATGGGGCGGAGCACGAAACGGACGCGAAAGCGGACGGTCCGATTCAGGTCTCGTGCCGCAACGTCTGGAAAGTCTTCGGTCGCGGCGGAGAGAGGATTCCCGGTAGCGAGAAAGCCCACTTGAGTCGCGCGGAGCTAATGGAGAGCGAAGGGTGCACCGTCGCCGTCCGCGACGTTTCCTTCGAAATCCCGAGGGGCGAAGTCTTCGTCGTCATGGGTCTTTCGGGTAGCGGCAAGTCGACACTGACCCGTTGCATAACTCGATTGATCGAAGTCACGAGCGGTGACATCGAGTTATGCGGACGCAGCGTTGTCAACGCTGACCAGAAGGGTCTACGCGACATGCGGAGGACCAAGGTCAGCATGGTCTTCCAACACTTCGCCCTGCTCCCGCATCGAAACGTGCTCGACAACGTCGCGTACGGCCTCGAGATCCGCGGCGTCGACAAGGCCAAGCGCCACGAACGGGCCCGCGAGCTCCTCGGTGTCGTCGGGCTCGCTGGCTTGGAGCGGTCATATCCGAATCAGTTGAGCGGCGGCATGCAACAGCGTGTCGGGCTCGCCCGTGCGCTGGCCGTCGATCCTGAGGTGCTCATTTTCGACGAGGCGTTCTCGGCGCTCGACCCGCTGATCCGGCGGGGGATGCAAGACGAGCTTGCCCGGCTCCAGCAGCAAATGCACAAGACCGTGATCTTCGTGACGCACGACCTCGACGAAGCCCTGAAGCTGGGCGACCGCATCGCGATCATGCGCGACGGGGCGTTCGTGCAACTCGGCACTCCTGAGGAAGTAGTTGGTCAACCGGTCGATGACTATGTCGCCGCGTTCACTCAGGACGTGCCGCGGGCCAAGATCCTCACGGCGGCGTGGGTGATGCGTCCGGTCGTTGCGGGCAAAGTTCCCGAGCGCTCGGTGCCAGAAACGACGAAGCTCGAAGACGTTCTCGGATTCCTCGCCGAGCGAGATGAAGTTGTCGGTGTCGTCGACTCATCCGGCACGATGGTCGGGACCATTGATCGGGCGACGGTCCTGCAGGCGGTCGCCACCGGGCCGCCACACCCTGACGCGTTGCTCGCCGTTCAAGTCTGAGGTCAAGCGTGGCGCTGGCGCTTCCACGACGGAGCAGCGTCACCGCGCTGAATTGGCGGTTGGCGTTGCGCCACCCCTGGCCGGGCATCGCACTCGCCGGGGTCGGCATGGCGGTGTCTGCCGCGGCTTCCGGCACGGCGGCCGGCTTTCCCGCCGGCTGGGTTCCGGGGTCACAAAACGCCTTCTCGAGCCTCGACAACTGGATCACCGCCCACCAGGCGAGTGCACCGGTGTTCACCGATTTCGTGACACCGGTCGGCGACGGGCTCGGCCACATCGTGAACGCGCTCGTCAGCGTGTTCACCTTCATCGGCTGGCCGGGGGTGCTCGCTGTCTTCGTCCTCGCTGCGCTCGGCGCTGGGCGCGCCCGCACCGCCGTGTTCGCGACGATCGTTGTCGCCGGCTTCGGACTGCTTGGTCTGTGGGCCGACAGCATGGCGACGCTCGCCTTGATGACCGTCTCGATTGTCGTCGCGCTCGTGATCGGTATTCCCCTCGGCATCGTCGCCGGGCTGTCCGACCCGGTCGACCACGTTCTGCGACCGATTCTCGACGCGGCGCAGATGCTGCCGGCGTACGTCTATCTCATCCCCGTTGTGATCCTGCTCGGCATAGGCAACCCCGCCGGCGTGATCGCGACGGTGATCTATGCCGCGCCTCCGGTGATCCGACTGACGTCGCTCGGCATCCGCTCGGTTCGATCAGATGTCATGGAAGCCGGCGCCTCGTTCGGATCGACCCGCCGGCAGCTGTTGTCGAAGGTCCAACTTCCGTTGGCCTTGCGGCCGATCCTGCTTGGGATCAACCAGGTCATCATGATGGCGCTGTCGATCGTCGTCCTCGCGTCGTTGATCGGCTCCGGCGGGCTCGGTGACCCGGTTCTCGCCGCGCTGACCATCCAGAACTTGGGTCAGGCGTTCACGCCGGGCGTGGTGATCGTCGCGATGGCGATGCTGCTCGATCGCATCGTCTCCGCCTACGGCGACCGCATCGGCCATGCTCACCAGGCGCTGCCAACGCGACCGGGGTTCTTCGAGCGGCACCGCCGTCCGCTGTTGCTGACGTGCCTCGGCGCCGGCATCGTGCTCGTGTTCGTCACCCACTACGCGTTCGGCGTCGGGGACTTCCCCCAGAACTGGTCGTTCTCGATCAGCGGGCCGGTGAACACCGGCCTCACGTGGCTCGAGTCGCACCTTTACCATTACTCGGGCGTGCCGGTCGTCGGCGGCACCGAGAACCTCTCGAATTTCCTGACCCTTTCGATACTCAACCCGTTCACGAGTTTCTTCAGCGCCGTCCCATGGTGGCTCGCCGTCTTCGGCACTGGTGCGGCCGGAGTGCTCGTCGGCAACGTGCGTCGCGGCGCGCAGCTGGCGATCTGCCTCGTCGGGGTCGGGCTGCTCGGCGTGTGGGCCGATGCCGCCTCCACACTCAGCCAAGTAATCGTCGCGCTGGGGCTCTGCGTGCTCATCGGCTTCCCGATCGGCGTGCTCGCCTACTGGTGGCCGTGGCTCGGCCGAGCGTTGCGCCCGCTGCTCGACACGGCGCAGACGATGCCGGCCTTCGTCTATTTGATCCCGGTCGTCGTCTTCTTCAGCGTCGGGCCGGTCGCCGGCGTCATCGCCTCGTTCGTGTACGCGGTGCCAGCGACGATCCGCCTGACGATCCTCGGGCTGCGCGGCGTTCGTCACGACATCATCGAGGCGGGAGAAGCGTTCGGCTCGACGCGTCTGCAGACGCTGTGGAAGGTCGAGCTCCCGGCCGCCCGCCCGGCGATGCTCCTTGCCGTCAACCAGACGATCATGCTCGTGCTCGCCGAAGTCATCGTGGCCGGGCTCGTCGGCGCCGGTGGCCTCGGCTACGACGTCGTCGTCGGGCTCGACCGCGACGAGTTCGGCCTCGGACTCGCTGCCGGTCTCGGCATCGTCTTGATGGGAATCGTCTTCGACCGCCTCACCCAAGGGGCGGGCCGGGGCGCGGGTGGTCCTGTCGCCGAAGGAGCCTGAGGCCGTCGCGCCGTTGTCCTCGATAACGAATAAGGGAAACGAAAGGAGCTACACGTGAGGAGAAAGAAGGGGCTGCGGGCTTGGTCCGCAAAGAAAATGCTCGTCGCGTTGGCGGCGGCTTCGATCGGGCTCGCGCTCGGCGGCGTGGCGATCACCTCCGCCTCGGCGGGTTCGAAGCCGACGATCACTCTCGCGACGAACTCATGGCAGGGGTCCGACTCGAACAACGTCGTCGCGCAGTACGTCATCGAGAAAGACCTCGGTTATCAAGTCAATTTGCTGACAATCGACGAGATCCCGACGTGGCCGGCGATGGCGAAGGGCTCGGTCTCCGCGGTGCTCGAGGTGTGGGGTCACCAAAACCTGTACCAGGAGTACGTGAAGGGCAACCACGAGGTGATCGACGCCGGTCTGGAAGGCCCGGACGGCAACATCGGCTGGTACGTGCCGACGTATCTGATGAAGGAACACCCCGAGTTGGCGACGTGGAAGGGCCTGGAAAAGGACTGGAAGCTGTTCGTCACGCCGCAGACGACTCCAAAAGGTCAGTTCCTCGACGGCTCGCCGAGTTATGTGACCTACGACGCCGCAATCATCAGCAAGTTGGGCCTGGATCTGAAGGTCGTCTACGCCGGGACCGAAGCCTCCCAGCTCGCGGAAGTCGAGCGGATCTACAAGGCGCATGGCGCGGTGCTCTTCTACTGGTACACGCCGCAGTACATCAACGCGTTGTACAGCTTCTCCCAGATCGCGCTGCCGACGTTCACCCAAAAGTGTGCGGCGGACGCTGGGTCTAATGATCAGAATTGGGACTGCTCATACCCTCCGTACAACCTGTACAAGGCGATGAGCGCGAAGCTGCCGACGATCGCACCGAAGGTCGCGGACTTCATCAAGCGCTTCAATTGGACGTCAGCCGATCAGAACGAGGTCGGCTACGACATCGCGGTGAAGGGCATGAGCCCGAGCGCCGCGGCGAAGCTGTTCGTGAACACCCACAAGTCGCTGGTTCAGTCCTGGCTGAGCGGGTCGTTCACCAAGACGTTGGCGCCGGTTCCGGGGACGTGATCCTGAGGGAACCCATTCGGATGTGAAGTCGGAGCGCGTGCGCGCCACCGTCGTCGATCGGCGACGCGTGGCGTGCACGTCGCGTCCATTATGTGGAACTCTCGAACGATCACGCGTCGACCGCCGCGCACTGTGTTGCTCAGACGCGAATGAGGCGCCACTATCAGTGAAGCTGTTCGCGTCGAGATCCAAAGGATCGTGAATGCCAACTGAACGTGCGAGCGTCGTCGTCATCGGTGCCGGCATCGTCGGCAATTTCCTCGCCCATCATCTTGCGAGGCTCGGTTGGCGAGAGATCGTCCTCGTCGACAAGGGACCGATGCCGAATCCCGGGGGCTCGACGGGTCACGCGTCGAATTTCATCTATCCGATCGAGTACTCGAAGATGATGATGGAGCTGACCGCCGATTCCTCCGAGTCGTACAAAGAGCTCGGAGTTTTCGTGGAAAGCGGCGGGCTCGAAGTCGTTCGCTCAGAGCAGCGCATGGAAGAGCTGCGTCGCCGGTCGGCGATGGCGAAAGCCTGGGGGATCCCGGCTGAGATCGTGACGCCGGCGCGGGCGCGTGAGCTCGTTCCATACCTGAACGAGAAGGTGATCCTCGGAGCGCTCTATCTGCCGACGGTCGGAGTCGTCGATTCGCTGCGCGCCGGAACGTTGGTGCGCGAGGGCGCCGTTGCCGATGGGGCGCTCACGGTTCAGGCGAACACCGAGGTGCTTGCGATCGACGTCGATGAAAAGACGAATCGGGTTAGCACCGTTCGCACAAACCGGGGCGACATCGAGACCGAGTGCGTCGCCATCTGCTGTGGTGTCTGGAGCCCGCGCATCGCCCGAATGGCGGGGGCGCGTATCCCACTCGTCCCCACCGTGCACCAGATGATCAGTGTCGGCCCGATCCCGATGTTCGCCGCGACCTCGGGGGAGATCGAGTTCCCGATCGTTCGCGACATGGACCCGCTGATGTACGAGCGACAGCACGGAGCGGACCTGGAAGTCGGCTCGTACGCGCACCGGTCGATCCTCGTCGAGCCGGACGACATCCCGCCGAACGAGAAGGCGGCGCTGTCGCCGACCGAGCTCCCCTTCACCCAGGAAGATTTCGACCCCCAGTTGGCCGAGGCGCTCGAACTGATGCCGGAGGTGCTCGACGACGAGCGCGTCGGCGTACGGCACGCGATCAACGGTTTGATTTCCATGACCCCTGACGGTCACCCGGTGTTGGGTGAGTGCCCCGAGACGGACGGATTGTGGTCAGTCGCGGCGAGCTGGATCAAAGAAGGGCCGGGAATCGCTCGCGCCGTCGCCGAGTGGATGAGCGGCCAGGCCCCCGAGATCGACATCCATGAGGCGGACATCGCCCGCTTTTACGACGCGGAGAAGACGCGCAGACACGTCGCGGCACGGGCGTCGGAAGGCTTCAACAAGATCTACGGGGTCGTCCACCCGATGGAACAGTGGGAGTCCGACCGACCGGTTCGGGTCTCGCCGTTCTACGAGCGCGAGCGCGCCCTCGGGGCAGTTTTCTTCGAGACCGCTGGGTGGGAGCGCCCCTATTGGTACGCGTCGAACGAGGCGCTTCTCGATCGGTACGGCGACAGGGTGGTGCGCCGCGAAGCGGAGTGGGAGTCGCGGTGGTGGTCGCCGATCATCAGCGCTGAGCATCTCGCGATGCGCGACGGATGCGGCATGGTCGACCTTTCCGCCTTCGCGATGTTCGAGGTCTCCGGCAAGGGCGCCTTCGAAAGCGTGCAGCGGACCGCCCTCGCGCAGATGGACGTGCCGGTCGGCCGCGTCGTCTACACACCGATCCTCAACGAACGCGGCACCTTCGTCGCCGACTTGACGATCATGCGCCTCGGAGAGGAGCGTTTCCGGGTCGTGACCGGCGGGGCGACGGGCAACATAGACCGACGCTGTTTCGGGCGGCACCTCGTCGGCGACGCGCAGGTCGCGGACGTCACCTCGGCGTGGTCGACGCTCGGGGTGTGGGGGCCGAATGCTCGCCAGGTGCTCGCCGCAACGTCACCCGATGACGTCTCGCACGCTGGTTTTCCGTTCGCGACGTGTCGCAGCATCGAGATCGACGGGGTCGCGGTGCTCGCCTCGCGCATCTCCTACGTCGGCGAGCTCGGCTGGGAGCTCCACATCCCGATGGAACAAGGCGCGCGCGTCTGGGACGCGCTGTTCGAAGCGGGCCAACCCTTCGGCGTCGTGCCCGCCGGACTCGGCGTCTACCTCGTCACCGGACGGCTCGAAAAGGCGTACCGCGCCTACGGCGCGGAACTCACCGCCGACTTCAACGTCGTCGAAGCGGGCATGCAACGGCCGAAGGTGAAAGAGGCAGACTTCGTCGGCAAGGACGCCCACCTCGGCCATCGCGACGAACGGCCAGCCGCCATGTTGTGCACCTTGACGATCGACGACCACCGCGCCTCAGACGGTCGTCAGCGCTTCCCGCTCGGTGGCGAGCCGATCCTCACCCGAGAAGGCGAACGCCTCGTCGACACGCGTGGCCGGGGTTCTTACGTGACGAGTGCCGGTGCGGGTCCCTCGGTCGGAAAGCACATCCTGCTCGCCTATGTCCCCACCGAACGTGCCGTCGAAGGAGCGGGCTTCGCCGTCGAATACATGGGGGAGCACTTGCCCGTCACCGTCGCGACGGTCGGGAGTCGGCCGCTTTTCGATCCCGACAACGAACGCGTCCGCAGCTGACGTGAACCCGGTGCGGGAAGTCGCCGCGTTCCGCCGATGAAGATCCTCGTCTGCATCAAGCGCGTCCCCGACGTCGGCGGGCGCGTCGCGCTGCGTCCTGACGGACAGGACATCGACACGAGTTTCCTCGGCTTCACCATCAGCCCGCACGAAGAGTGCGCGGTCGAAGAGGCGGTGCGGATCGTCGAGCGCGAAGGCGGCAGCGCGACCGTCGCGACGCTCGGACCCGAAACGGCGATCGAGCAGTTGCGCAACGCGCTCGCCCTGGGAGCGAACGAGGCGGTGCTGCTCGAAACGGACGGACGCGAGTGGGGGCCGATCGCGACCGCCGCCGCGATCGGCCGCCTCGCCACCGAGCGCGGACCATTCGACCTGTTGCTGTTCGGAAATGAATCGGCGGATTCGGGCAACTATCAAATCGGCGTTCGCGTCGCCTATCACCTAGCGTTTCCCGTCGTCACCGGAGTGAAAGCGCTCGAAATCGGAGACGGACGTATCACCGCCCGGCGGGAGTACCTCGGTGCGGCGGAGACGTTCGAGGTCGCGTTGCCGGCCGTCGTCACGGTGAAAGAAGGGATCAACCTGCCGCGCTACCCGTCGCTCCCGGCACTGATGCGGTCGAAGAAGGCGACGGTCGATCGCGTTCATGTCGAGTGGGCAGACGAGGGGCTGCGCAAGCTGGCGCTCCGACTCCCTGCCGAGACTCGTGGGGGTGCCGACGTGCTCGGCCGCGGAACGGAGGCCGTACCGAAGCTCGTGGCGCTGTTCGAAGAACTCGGCGTGATCACGTGAGCGTGATCTGCCTCGTCGAGCACGACGGATCCGGGGTCCTCCCGCCGACGAGACGCGCCCTGACGTTCGCGCGATCGCTAGCTGAGGCCTTGGGATCGCCGCTTGCCGCGATGTCGGTCGGTGTACCCGCCCCGCAGGCGAGCGACGACCTCGCCCAGTACGGGGTGAATGAGGTCCACGCCGCCTCGTTGCCACGACTCGCCGCCTACGCGCCGGCCGCCTGGGCGCGATCGATCCTTGAGCTCAGCGGCGCGGGCGACGGATCGGCGATCGTCGCGGCAGCGACCGATCGCGGCAATGAGGTGCTCGCGCACGCCGGGGCGCTCAGCAGCCAGCCGGTCGCCGCCAACTGCTTATCGTTCTCGCGTGCCGAGTTCGGCAGCCTCACCCTCACCCGATACCGGTGGGCGGGCACGTTGTTGGAAGATGCCGAACTCCAGGGCCGCCCGGCCCTGATCACCGTCGTCGCCGACGCCGCGCCCGATGTACCCCTCGACGCGCCGGTCGCGTTGACCAAAACGGAGTGGGAACCGAGGCTTGACGACGCGGCGTTCGTCGTCGCGGTGTCGTCGAGCGAAGCGCGTCCTGCCGGTTCCACGTCACTCGGAGAAGCGCGCGTCGTCGTCGGCGGAGGTCGCGGCGTCGGCAGCGCAGACGGGTTCGCGCCGCTCGAAGAGCTCGCTGGGCTCTTAGGCGGTGTCGTCGGCGTCTCGCGCGTCGTGACGAGCAACGGATGGCGACCGCACTCCCAGCAGGTCGGACAGACCGGGACGAAGATCGCGCCGAACCTCTACCTCGCCTGTGGGATCAGCGGTGCGATCCAGCACCTCGCCGGCTGTCGCGGCGCGAAGCACGTCGTCGCGATCAACACCGATCCGGAGGCGCCGATCATGAGCCGGGCCGACTACGCGCTGATCGGCGATGTCAACGAGATCGTTCCGGCGCTGATCGCGGCGATCAAAGAACGGCCCGGCCGTTGAGCAAGGCGCTTTTGTTCGCGCGCCGGATCGGAGGGCAGCGCGCGTGAACTACGACTTCGTCATCGTGGGCGGTGGATCAGCCGGGAGCGTGCTCGGGAACCGCCTCAGCGTCGACCGCTCGCGCCAGGTGCTGCTCCTTGAAGCCGGGCGCAGGGATTACGTCTGGGATCCGCTGATTTCGATGCCGGCGGCGCTGACGATGCCGATCGGCAATCGCCTCTACGACTGGAAGTTCGAATCCGAGCCAGAACCACACCTCGGCGGCCGGCGCGTCTACCACGCCCGCGGCAAGGTGCTCGGCGGCTCCGGGAGCATCAACGGGATGATCTTCCAGCGCGGCAATCCGTTGGACTACGAAAAATGGGCGGCCGAGCGCGGCATGGGACGTTGGGACTACGCACACTGCCTGCCGTACTTCAAACGCATGGAGAACTGTCTCGCCGCGGCGGCCGACGATCCGTTCCACGGCCACGACGGGCCGCTCGTTCTCGAACGCGGACCGGCATCGAGTCCGCTGTTTGTCGCGTTTTTCGAAGCGGTGCAACAAGCCGGTGAGCACCTGACCGACGACGTCAACGGGTACCGCCAAGAGGGCTTCGCCCCTTTCGACCGCAACGTTCACCGTGGGCGGCGGCTCGCGCCATCGCGGGCCTACCTCCACCCGGTGATGAACCGGCCGAACCTGCACGTGAAGACGCTGGCGACGGTGACGCGCGTTCTCTTCGAGGGACGGCGCGCGGTCGGGGTCGAGTACCGCCGCGGCCTCGGGCCGCTTCGTCAGGTGCGCGCCGGCGAAGTGATCCTCGCTGCCGGAGCCTTCTTGTCGCCCGCGCTCTTGCAACTTTCCGGAGTCGGCAACGCTGACGAGTTGAAAGCGCTCGGCCTCGACACGGTGGAGAACCTTCCGGGAGTCGGCGAGAACCTGCAAGATCACATCGAGGTCTACGTCCAGCATCGGGCGACGCAGCCGGTCTCCGTCGCTCCGGGTTTACTCCTGCGCAATCGCCCGAGGATCGCTCTTGAGTGGCTGTTCTTCCGAAAGGGGCTGGGGGCGACGAACCACTTCGAAGGGGGAGGATTCGCGCGCTCGAACGGCGTGGTCGACTACCCGAATCTGATGTTCCACTTCCTCCCGATCGCCGTCCGCTACGACGGATCGCAACCGGCGGGCGATCACGGCTACCAGGTGCACATCGGTCCGATGTACTCCGACTCGCGCGGCACGGTGAAGATCCGCTCGAAGGATCCACAGCAAAAGCCCGCCCTCCGCTTCAACTACCTCTCGACCGCGAACGACCGACGCGAGTGGGTCGAGGCGATCAGGCTGGCGCGACGAATCCTCTCGCAGCCGGCCTTCGCAGCATTCGACGGTGGCGAAATCTCTCCGGGACCCGAGGTCCGCTCCGACGAGGAGATCCTCTCGTGGGTGGCGCACGACGCCGAGACTGCGCTCCACCCATCGTGCACCTGCCGGATGGGCGTCGATGACGACGCGGTCGTCGACCCCGATTCGCTACGCGTCCACGGCCTCGAGGGGCTTCGCGTCGTCGACGCCGCGGTGATGCCGTCCGTCACGAACGCGAACATCAACGCGCCGGTTGTGATGATCGCCGAACGCGGCGCCGACATGATTCTCGGCAACGACCAACTCGCTCCCGAGCCGGTTGGCTTCTACCGCTACCGCGACGACGAACTGATCAAACGACGACCGGAGAGTGCGGGTCGCTGAGTGGAGAGGCGCCGCCCTATCAGCTCGAGCCGGTCACTTCGCGCGACGTCTCGCTTCGATGACGTGTGACGAGCGCGACGGCAATCAGCGCAGCCACCATTGCGGCGGGAAGCAGCGTCAGGGACCCGTAACCCAGCGTCTCTCCGAGCGCGCCGCCCGCGATCGGGGCGATCAAATATCCGATCATCGCCATCTGCGACCAAACGACCATCGCGCTGACGATGCGCTCGCTCGGGACGGCTTCGAGCAAAAGTCCCGTCGCCCCGGTCTGGCCAACGCCGATCCCGGTGCCGAGTAGCGCCAGCCCGACGAGCCACGTCACAACGATGCTCGTCGCACCGGCGAGTTCGATCCCGGCGATGAGGAGCGCAATGCCGATTGCGGTGGCTTGTCCAGGCCGCAGTCGCGTCGCCCCAACCGATCCGCATCCAACGAGAAGCGCCAGTCCGACGTACGCGCCACCGATCTCGGGCTGTGACAGATGCTTCGCAAAGTGCAGAGGGAGGACGCCGTCGACGAGACCTGTTCCAAGGATCGCCACCGTGATCGCGATCGCCGCCACCCAGAAGCCGAGCCGACGGAGCTCCGTCCGGTCCGCTTGGAACACGCGACGCTCCGGCGAGACGGGGATGAAGGTCGCGATCAATCCTCCGAGGGCGACCAGCGCGAGATAGGTGACGAACGGACGGTCGATTCCGCCGATTGCGCCGAGCCCCGGTCCGAGCAGCGCACCGATTGAGTACGCCGCGAAGACTCGACTCATCGAGACGTATCCCTGACCCGGCCGGCTTTCGAGCGCGCTGAACGAGATGCCGAGCCACAGCCCACCCGAGCCAAAACCCATCACGGCCCGGGACGCGATGTACCCGGACAGGGAACCCGACGCGACGAAGCCCAGTGTGCCGCCCGCGACGACGGCCAAAGCCGCGAGCAGTGTCGTGCGGGCGCCGAATCGCCGCACCATGCCGCCCCCCGCCACGAACCCGGCAAGCATGCCGATCGGGAAACTGGCGACGACGAACCCGGCGACGAGCGGGCTCGAACGCGTCGTCCGTGCGAGCGCGGGCAGGACGGGTCCGATGATGCTGTAACCGGCGGAGTCGACGACGGCGAGCGCGAGCAGGATGACGTACGCGACCGCCTGGCGATCGAGGCTTCGGCCGAGCATCAGTGCCTGACGCGTGCGAGACCGTGCCGGCGCCTCGGGGGTACCGCCGAGTCCCGTCGCCATCTCGAAGAGCCGCTCCGAGATCGTCAAGTCGGTCCCCCCTGGATCGTGACGGCGATCAGAAGCTATCCGAGCAGGTATCGCGAGGCGCGGGAGCGGCAAGACGACCACGCGCGATTCCCCTTGTGTTCTGGAGCGCGGTGTTCTTGAGCGCGATCGGCGCCGTTCACGACCGTCTTCGATCTGCGCGGCCCGAGGCCTTCCGTGACGCTGTCCTCGAAACGGGGCATCGTCTAACCTCGGCACGCATGCAGACCTCTCCGATTGATTCATGGGTCGACGCCGCATTGCAGGGCCGTCGGCTGCTGACGCACCCCTTTTATCGGCGCTGGGAAGGCGGAGAAGTGTCGATGCTCGAGCTCAAGTCGTACGCCGAGCAGTACCGCCACTTCGAGAATTACCTTCCCGGTTTCCTGACCGAGATCGTCTCCTTGTTGCCCGAGGGACCTGGCCGAGCGCTCGTGCAGGCGAACCTCGACGACGAGCTCGGCGACCCGATCCCGCACGTCGAACTGTTCGAGCAGTTCGCCGACGCGGTCGGCGCGGATGATAAGCGGCCTTCCCCGGCCACCGGGCATCTTCTCGTGACCTACGAAGCGCTCCTTTTTGAGGGGCCTGAGTCCGGGCTCGCCGGCTTTCTTGCGTACGAATCGCAAGCCGCAGAGGTTGCGGCGAACAAGGCGGACGGGCTCCGAAAGCACTACGGGTTGAACTCGAAGGCCGTCGCGTTCTGGGATCACCACGCTCGGGTCGATATCGAGCACCGCGAATGGACGCGCCAAGCCGTCGCTGACTCGGCGACGAACGCACCACAAATCCAAGCGGCGCTTCGCGACGCCGCCGATGCGTGGTGGGCGTTCCTCGACGAGCGCGAGGTCCTCGCCTCCGCCGCCTGATCGACGCGCCGCGCTCTCGGCGAGCGCCGACGTCATCGGGAAGGGATCGATGATCGAGTACTCGATGCTCATCGGCGGCGAGTGGACCGATTCTGAGTCGGGTGCTCGCTTCGTCGCGACGAGCCCGTCGTCAGGTGAAACGATCGGCACGATCCCCGAAGGGACGCGCGCCGACGCACAGCGCGCCATCGCGGCGGCGAACGCGGCTTCGGATCACTGGGCGCGTCGCTCTGCTTTCGATCGGCAAAAGGCAATGCGTCGCGTCGCGAGCGGTATCGACGCCCGCCGCGACGAGTTCGCCCGTGTACTGACGCGCGATCAGGGCAAGCCGCTGCGCGCCGAGTCCTACGACGAGGTCGAGGAGCTGATCACCTACTTCGAGATGGCGGCCGAAGATGCCACCCGCCTCGAAGGGGCGCTACCGCCATCGAACGATGCCAACAAGCGCGTCCTTTTGTACCGGGTCCCGCGCGGTGTTGTTGGTGTGATCAGCCCCTGGAACTGGCCGTACACGATGCCCGCCGAGCTCCTCGCGCCGGCGCTCGCCGCCGGGAACACCGTCGTGTGGGCTCCGGCTCCCTCGACGAGTGTCTGCGCGGCGACCCTCGCCGACGCGATCGCTGAGGCCGACCTGCCGGCCGGCGTTCTCAACTTGGTCACCGGCCCGGGACCAGTCGTCGGTGACGAGATCGCCGCCAATTCGGGGACGCAGGCGATCGGTTTTGTCGGCTCCACCGCGACCGGCATCACGATTGCGCAGCGCGCAGCGGGAAAGGAACTCCTGCTCGAGATGGGCGGCAACGGTCCGCTCGTCATCCTCGAAGACGCCGATCTCGACGCCGCTGTTGAAGCGACGCTCACCGCGTGTTTCTTGAACGCCGGACAGAGTTGTACTGCTGGCGAGCTGATCCTTGTCGCGAGGGAGGTTTACGACGACTACGTAACGAAGTTGTCTGCGGCGGTCGCGGAGAAGATCCGTGTCGGCGATCCGTTCGATGAAGAGACGACGATGGGCCCGCTCAACAACGGCGGAGTTGTGGCGAAGACCGAGGCGCACGTCGCACAAGCGATCGATAAGGGAGCGACGATCGTCACCGGCGGGCACAGGGCGAAGGGACTCGGCAGCGACCTGTTTTTTGAGCCGACGGTGATCGCCGGGGTCGATCTCGCGATGACGATCTCCCGCGAAGAGACCTTCGGTCCCGTCGCGCCGGTTGCCGCGATCGAGAGTGAGCGCGAAGCGATCGATCTCGTCAACCATTCCGAATACGGGTTGCTCTCTGCGGTGTTCACTCGGGACCTCGAACGCGGTCTTCGATTCGCCGAGGCGGCGCGCACCGGTTGGGTGAACGTGAACGAGGGTACGAATTACTGGGAATCGCACCTGCCCTTTGGTGGTCGGTCCGGATCGAAGAGCGGCGTCGGGCGGGTCGGCGGAAGGTATCTGATGGAGCGCTTCACCGAGCTGAAGACGGTCGTGATCAACCTCGGAGGGCTGTAGGCGCGGTCGGCGTTTTGCCCTCCGCCGAGAGCGAAAGCCCCTAAGGATCGAGCATCAACCCGACGCGGCGAAGTCTCAGACGTGTCGCTCGAGGAAGTCGGAAACGACCGACACGTAGCGGTCCTGCTCCTCGACAAAGGTCATGTGACCGGAGTGCTCGAAGACGACGAGTTCGGCGTCTGGCAGGCGGGCAGCCATCTCGACCGCCGCCTCGGCGCAGCACGTGCGGTCGTGGCGTCCGGCGAGGACGAGGACCGGCTGTGGCACGGAGGCGAGGACCTCTTCGACCTCGATCCCTCCGTACTGCTTGCCGGCAAAGGTGCGGAGCACATCCGGCGCGTAGCGCGAGTCGGCCGTACGGCGCTCGTACTCCTCGATCCTTGGATCGCGCGGATCGGCGAAATGAAATGGGTTCTGCGCTTTCATCAGCGCGGCGACGTCGGCCTCGGTCTTCACCTTCGTCTCGTTCGCCCACGACTCGGACACTTGGATTCGGAGCTCGACCGGCTCGAAGCGCGTGAGCTCATCATCGATCCGCGCGAGCCAGCGGGAGGACGCGACACCGCTCGAGACGATCGCAGCCACTGCCGCGCCAGAAAAGTCGACGGCGTGCTGAAGCGCGACGAACGAGCCGTACGAGTGACCGAGCACGGCGTACCGAGTGAGATCGAGCGCGATGCAAAGATCCGAAACATCGGCCGCCATGCGCTTCAGTGTCCACGTCTTTGGTGGTGCCGAACGGTCCGAGCGCCCTTGCGCGCGCTGATCGACCATCAAGAGCCGGTAGCGCTCCGACGCCGCGATCGGGTCGAGATAGTCACCGAACTCGTGGTGATCGAGTCCCGGACCACCGTGGAGGACGACGACCGGAAACGCTTGGTCTTCGCCGCGTTGTTCGATATAGAGCTTGGTGTCAGCGACCGGGACCAATCCTCCGGATGTCTTCATCCTCGCCATCTCCGCTTTTTCGGTCGGGGCTGCAAACGCCAGATCGACCAGGCGATCAACTTCGATGTCAGATTGGCGCCACCCACAATCGAGCGGCCAAAGCCAAACCGGTCAGGGCAGCGAGCCAACGCAGTAGGTTGCCCGGCAAGCGCCGCGCGACGGCAGGTCCAATCATGCTGCCAATAAGCATTCCGGACGCTAACGGCGCCACCGCCATCCAATCGACATGTCCGAACGCGATGAGTGCAACGGCGGAGATGCCCGTGCCGAAACCGATGAGCATGTTCTTCAGTGCGTTCGCTGTCGCGACGCGATGATCGACGGATATCAACATGATGCTGAGCATCATGATCCCCGCTCCTGCGCCGAAGTAGCCGTTGTACGTCGACACTGCAAAAACGCCGCCCGGCACGAGAAGCCGATTCCCGCGGCCGCGACGAGCCTCAACCCACAAAGAGAACCTTGGTTGAAGCAAAATGCCGAATGAGGCGAACGCCAGTAAGTACGGCGCGACCATCGTGAGCACGGCCGCTGGCGTCGATAACAACAAACCAGCGCCAATCGCGCCTCCTGCCGCCGTCACCAGGACCCTTCGCCGGAGCCAGGCGCCCTTTCCTTGCAGTTCCGGGCGCGAAGCGACCGCGGCGCCCGGCCCGCACGCCGCCGCCGCGACGATGTTCGAAACGGTTGCTGGAAAGACGGGAATGCCGACCGAGAGCAGCGCGGGGTAGGCGATCAGGCTCGTGACACCGCCGGCGGTACCTACCACGCCAGCGATCACTCCGGCCCCGAGCAACAGCGCAGCGTCAGGGAGAGTGATCACAACGACGCAGAAACTACGTCGAGCGCACCTTCAGCGAATGATGAATCGGTCGCTCCTTCGACGCGCGCGCCGAAACCTCTGGCAACGCCTGCCAAATCTTTCAAAAGTCCATCAAAGTTCATCTGCTCGTCACCGGACCGTACGGTACGATCCCGCCGGCGATCTCAGCGGGCCCCGCCACCCGCTCATGAATCTCACTGGGGGTTTTCATGAAATATCTGTCGGGATCACGCTGGTCCCGGTTGGCCTCGGCCGGAGTCGCCGTCAGCGCGCTGACCTTGATCGCGGCTTTTGGACCGGTCAGTTCGTCGAGCGCCGTGTCCGCGCGGTCATCGGCGTCGTGCTGGGCGACGGCGGTCGATATCTCATCGTGCGGCGGAATGACGGCCCTCGTTGCCGCCGCCAAGAAGGAGGGGACGCTCAACCTCACCGCGGACCCCGATACCTGGGCGAACTACGGCAACATCATCAAGGACTTCGGCAACAAGTACGGCCTCCACGTCAATGACTTCAACCCGAATGGAACCAGCGCCGAGGAGCTGAGCGAGATCGTCCTCGATCGCGGTAAGGGCAACGAGCCCGACGTCGTCGATGTCGGACCATCCTTCGCGTATGAGGGCGTGCACGGAGAGCCGGGAGTCTTCAAGGGGCCGATCTTCGCCAAGTACAAGACCCTCGAGTGGAGCGAGATCCCGGCGGCTTGGAAGAGCGGCGTCGGCTACTGGACGTTCGACTACAGCGGCGTCATGTCGCTCGGATACAACGCCAGTGTGATCACGACTCCCCCGACCACTTGGTCTTCGCTGCTTCTCCCGGAGTTCAAGGACGGGGTCGGATTGAGCAATGACCCGACGTCTTCGAATGCCGGTTTCTCCGCTGTCTACGCGGCCGCGATCGACAACGGCGGGTCGCTGAGCAACATCCTGCCCGGCATCAACTGGTTCAAGCAGCTAAAGGCCGCTGGTAACTACAATCCGGTTGAGGCCGGCGGCGCTGGCGACGCGCCGATGGCCGACAAGACGGTCCTTGCCACCCTCGACTGGACCTACAACCAGCTTTCGTGGGCGAAGGAACTGAAGTCCGTCGGCATCGACTGGAAGATCGTGATCCTCAAGGGCACGCCGTACGCCTCGTACTACGCCATGGCGATCAGCAAGTACGCGCGTGACCCAGCTGCGGCCCGTCTCTTCCTCGAGTACATGTACTCGCCGACGGGCCAGAACCTGTGGCTCGAAGGTGGAGCGGTACCGGCAACGATCACGACGATGCAGAAGGACGGCACGGTGAGCAAGGCAGCCGAAGCTGCCATCCCGAAGCTTCCGAAGCCGCCAGTCCTCGCGACCAACGCGCAGGCAACCGCTGCGAAGGCGCTCGTGGTCTCCGATTGGGCTTCTGCAGTCGGCTAATCATTCCGATTCGCAACAAAATGGTTCAGTGAGTGTTGTGACAGGGGCCCGCGCGAAGAGCGCGGGCCCCCTCGCGAGGCGGCACCGTTATCTGTCGGCGATCGGAGTCGTGCCGTTCCTCGCCTACGTCGCCTTCTTCCTCATCATTCCTGCCGGCTCAGTGATGGTGGAAGCGTTTCGCGACAACAACGGCGGCCTCTCGTTTTCGAATCTCTCACAGGTGTTGTCGTCCAAACAGCCGTGGTTGCACTCCTACGCGCTCAGCTTGGAACTCTCGGCGGCATCGGCGGCACTGGCCGGGGTGCTCGGTCTTTTGGGAACCGTGGCGCTCGTGAGCTCACCCAACCAGATCGTGCGGAGGCTGGTGACAACCGCGTGTGGGGTGCTTGCGAATACGGGTGGCGTGCCGTTGGCCTTCGCCTTCATCGCCACGATCGGCAATGCGGGGATCGCGACCCACGTGCTCGGGGAGCTCGGTTTCAACCCCTACGACCACGGCTTCACGCTGTACTCCTTCAGCGGCCTCGTGATCGTCTACCTCTACTTCCTTCTGCCCTTGGTCATCCTGCTCATGCTGCCGCCGGTTGAGGCGTTGCGCCGCGAATGGCGCGAGGCGGCAGCGACGCTCGGTGCGAGCCCACGGAAGTACTGGCAGAAAGTGGGCATTCCCGTGCTCTCCCCGCCGTTCATCGCCACGCTGATGGTGCTGTTCATGGACGCGTTCGCCGCCTACGCGACCGCCGAAGCCTTGACGACCGGATCGGTTCCGCTGGTGCCGATCGAGATCGGCGCGTTGCTCGCCGGCAACGTCGTCACGAATCAAGCGAATCTCGGCGACGCGCTCGGCTTCGGCATGATTGTGATAGTCGCGGCGGCCGGGACGCTGTACGTCTTCGTGCAGCGCCGCACCTCGCGGTGGCTTCGGTGAAGACAGGGCGCACCTTCCGCTGGGTCGTCCTCGCACTGCTGGGACTGTTTGTGATCGCGCCCATGGCCGCCTCGGTCCAGTTCTCCTTGGAAGCCGGCTACCAAGGGCATCTCTCGCTGACCGCCTACCGCCAGGCGCTCGCGGAGCCGGGTCTCGGCTCGAGCCTCCTCACTTCGATCAAAGTCGCCTTCGGGGCGATGGCGATCACCCTGGCGCTCCTCGTACCGACGGTGATCTTCGTCAACCTGCGTTTTCCGCGCTGGCGAGCGGTGCTCGACGCGGTCAGCCTGCTTCCCCTCGGCGTCCCCGCGGTGGTGATCGTGCTCGGCGTGCTCGGCGCCTACCGGAACCTTCCGCAGTTCATCACCGGCACGCCGCTGATTCTCGCCCTCGTCTACGTCGTGCTCGCGATGCCCTACACCTATCGGGCGATCGACGCCGGCGTCCGGGCGATCGACCTCCATACGCTCGTCGACGCCGGGCGCTCCATGGGCGCCGGATGGGGGAAGCTCTTTGCCAGGGTCCTCCTGCCGAATCTGCGATCCGGAATCCTCGCCGCGGCATTCCTCACCGTGGCGTTGTCGCTTGGCGAGTTCGCCATCGCCAGCATCATGGGCTTTTCCACCTTCCCCGTCTGGCTGGTCTCGGTGGAAGGCAACAATCCCTACGTCGCCGTCGCGCTCTCGATCACGGCGCTGTTGGTCACTTGGGTCCTGCTCGTCGTCCTCGCGTTCGCCGGCGCGGGAAGGCGGCGGCCCAGTGGTGGTCGATTCGGCGTCGAACTCGTCGATGAGGTCGAAGCGGCAGACCTGGCGGTGGCGCTTCCCGCTGCCGAGGTGGCCACATGAGCGCCGAGCGCGACGTGGGTGTGACGGCCCTGACTGCAGTCGCGGAGCCGAACATCAGCAGACCGGCGCACGGAGGCGTCGTCGTCGAGCTCGTCAACTGCCGTCGCTCGTACGGCAAGGTGCACGCGCTCGACGGATTCTCGATCACGATCGCCCCTGGCGAGCTCGTCGCGCTCCTCGGCCCCTCAGGGTGTGGCAAGACCACCGCCCTTCGGGCGGTGGCCGGTCTCGAACAGCTCGACGAGGGTCGGGTGTTGGTGGGCGGTGACGACATCACCGACACGCCGCCCCACCGTCGCAATCTCGGGATGGTTTTCCAGGCCTACAGCCTCTTCCCGAACATGAACGCGTTGGAGAACGTGGGCTTCGGCCTCGAAGTCCGCCGGATCACCTCAGCCGAACGGCGCAAGCGCGCCGGTGCGATGCTCGAGCTCGTCGGTCTGGACAATCTTGCGGAGCGTTATCCGCACGAGCTGTCGGGCGGGCAACAGCAACGGGTTGCGCTCGCTCGGGCGCTGTGCGTCGAGCCGCGCCTTTTGTTGCTCGACGAGCCGCTTTCCGCGCTCGACGCCAAGGTCAGGGCGCAGCTGCGCGACGAGATACGACGGATTCAGCTCGAGGTCGGGATCACGACGCTGTTCGTGACCCACGACCAAGAAGAGGCGCTGTCGATCGCCGATCGCGTCGGGGTGATGCGCTCCGGCCATCTCGAGCAACTCGGCTCGCCAGCGGGGGTGTACTCGAATCCCGCGACGAACTTCGTTGCCGAGTTCGTCGGATCCGTCAGCCGACTGCCGGGCAAAGTCGAGGCCCCGGGCACCGTTGCTGTTCTCGGTTCGCGTCTGACGATCCCCGCGGGTGCGGCCCACGATCTGCCGGCGGGCAGCGATGTCGACGTATTGGTGAGACCGGAAAGCGTCACGCTGTGCCCGGCACCAGACGGTCAGGCGATCGTCGCGCGCGCCGCGTTTCTGGGGGCTGTGATTCGCGTCGTCGCCACCTTGCCGAACGGAGTCGAGGTGACTTCGACGTTGCCGGCGAGCGAGGCGTACACGTTTCCAGCCGGTGCGCGTGTCGACGTCGAACTCAGAGGTGACGTTCTTTTCGTCGTCGACCGCAAGAGAGGGTGATCCGCTCGGGGGAGGAAGTTCTCGCCGCGAATCTCTCGCCCGCGAGGCGCGATGACGACCTCGCGGCGATGGCGACCGACGAGGTCGACATCATTGTTGTCGGCGGCGGGATCACTGGTGCCGGTGCGGCGCTCGACGCGGCGAGCCGCGGGCTTTCGGTCGGGCTGGTCGAGGCACGGGACTGGGCGGCGGGCACGTCGAGCCGATCGAGCAAGCTCATCCACGGCGGACTCCGCTACCTCGAGCATCTGCATTTCGGGCTGGTGCGCGAGGCACTACGTGAGCGTGCGCTGCTCGTCGAACGGCTCGCCCCACACCTCGTCCACCCGGTGCCGTTCCTGTTTCCCCTGCGCCATCGGGGCTTCGACCGCGCCTACGTCGGTTCGGGACTCGTCTTTTATGACCTGATGGCGGGGAGCTGGCGAGACGGCCGGACGCGGGCGATCCCGCGGCACCGTCACTTGAGTCGGCGACAGACGCTCACGATCGCTCCGGCGATCCGATCACGGGGACTGCGCGGAGGCTTTCGGTACTTCGACGCGCAAGTCGACGACGCCCGCTACACGCTGGAGGTCGTTCGCACCGCGGCTTCCTTCGGTGCGAAGGTCGCGAATCAGGCGAAAGTCGTCGGGTTTCTTCGCCACGGTGAGCGCGTTCGCGGGGTTGTCGTTCGCGACGAGGAGACCGGCAACGAGTTCGAGGTAAAAGCCCGTCAGGTGATCTGTGCTGGAGGGGTGTGGACCGCGGAATTGCAGTCCTTGGCCGGCGCGGCGAGCGGGCTCGAGGTGAGGATGTCGAAAGGTGTCCACCTCGTGCTGCTGAGGGAGTCACTGACGCTCGAGACCGGGCTGATCGTGCGCGCGGAAAAGAGCGTGCTGTTGGTGATCCCGTGGGGTCGTCATTGGTTAATTGGCACCACCGACACCGATTGGTCCCTCAGCCGGGACGACCCGGCCGTGAACAGCGGCGATATCGCCTATCTGTTGGACCACCTCAACGCGCAACTCTCCGTCGAAGTCTCACAGGACGAAGTGGTGGCCGCCTACGCCGGGTTGCGACCGCTGTTGCAGGGCAGGGCCGCTTCGACCGCAGGGTTGAGCAGAGAGCATGAGGTGGCACAGCCCCTGCCCGGACTGACCGTCGTGGCCGGCGGGAAATTCACGACGTATCGCGTCATGGCTGTGGACGCCGTCGATGCGGCGCTGTCCGATCTCGGCGGGCGATTCGCGAGCACGCGCACCTCCGACCTCCCTCTCGTCGGCGCGTACGGCTACGCCGACGTGCTCGCACGGCGAGACGAGCTCGCCCGACGTGGGCGCATTCCACCTGAGGTGATGCGGCACCTGCTCTCGCGTTACGGGGGGCTGGTCGACGACGTGGTCGCGCTCGTCAGCGAGGGCGCGGCACCCGCTGCGCCGGTCCCGGGCGCAGGCGAATACCTCCTCGCTGAGGTCCGTTACGCCGCGTCCCACGAGGGCGCCCGCCACATCGAAGATGTTGTGGAGCGACGGACGCGCATCGCGGTCGAGTACCCGGACGCCGGAACGGCCGCGGCCGGGGCGGTTGGCGCGGTGATGGGAGAAGTGCTCGGTTGGAACGCCGCGAGGCTCGAGGAAGAAGTCGCCCGCTACCAGCGGCGGGTCGCTGCGGCGACCGCCGCCCAGTCCAAACCCGATGATGCCTCGGCCGACGCGGAGATGCTCGGTGTGCGGGCCGGCTATGACCTCGACTGAACCAAAACCGTCGCCGGCACTCCCCATCGTGTCGTCAAGCGAAGGAGGTGCCCGGACGACCCTCGAGCGGGTCATCGCGGCTGGGACGATTCGCCGCCGGGGTCGGCGAGGCGCCTACCGGCGGTTGGCGTACGGACCTGGCGAACCTCGTCTCGTACGGCGCGCGAATGCGGCACCGAGGGCCCTCGGGCCAGGGGCGAACAGCCTCGTGCGGCTCGTTCATTTCACCGACTTCCAGCTCGCCGATGTCCAATCTCCAGGCCGCTTCGAGTTCTTCCAGGAGGTCTACGGCCGGCCGGGCGCGAGCGCCTTCGTTCCCGCACAGCGCCCGCAAGAGGCGCTCGCCTTGCACGCCTGCGAAGTGATGGCGCGCACGATCCGCCGCCTCGGCGAAAGCCCCGACACGGGCGCAGCGCTCTCGCTCGCGCTGTGCACGGGCGACAACATCGACAACGCGCAAGCGAACGAGCTCGCGATGTTCATCAACCTGTTGAGCGGTGGTGTGGTTGCGCCGAACTCGGGCGGGCGAACCTACCAAGGGGAGCAGGCACACAGCTGGCGAAACCCCCTGTATTGGCATCCCGACGTCGGCAACGACGACTTCAAAGCCGAGTGGGGTTTCCCCGAGCACCCCGGGCTGCTAAAGGAAGCGATGGCGCGCTTTCGCGCGACCGGGGTGGGCGTGCCGTGGCTCTCTTGCTTCGGAAACCACGACGGGCTCGTCCTTGGAACCGCCATCCCGACCGCGCCGTACCGGAACGTGGTCGTTGGCGGACGGAAGGCGGTCGGACTGCCTCCTGGGCCGGACCTCCTCGACCGGGAGGCAGAGCTTCTGTCGCACCCCGAGCACTTCCTCACCGGACCGGCTCGGCGGGTGACCCCTGATCCTGATCGTCGCATCGTCGGGAGGGCCGAGTTCGTCGCCGCGCACCTCGGCGCGCCCGGGTTCCCGCGGGGGCACGGCTTCAGCGAGGCGAACCTCAGAGACGCGACCGCGTACGCTACCTATGACGACATCGACCTCGTCCGGATCGTGCTGCTCGACACCGCCAATCTCGACGGTTACCACCACGGCAGCATCGGTCGCCGCCAGATGCGCTGGCTGGAAGAGCGTCTGGTCGAGGTGCACTCGCGCTTTCGAACCGCCGACGGACAGCTCGTGGAGACCTCAAACGCCGATCGTCTCGTCGTGTTGGCTTCACACCACGGTTTGGCGACGCTCAGCAACGCTCGCCAGGACCCCGGCGGGGCCGAAGATGATCAACCGCGCGCGACGACCGACGAAGTGCGCGCGCTCCTGCACCGTTTCGGCAACGTCGTCTTGTGGTTGAACGGTCACCGACATCTGAATCAGGTCGTCCACTGGCCGAGCCCATACGAGCCGACGGTAGCGCTTTGGGAGATCTCGACCGCTGCGATGGCCGACTGGCCGTGCCAGGCGCGGGTGGTCGAACTCGTAGCCGGAAGAAATGGATCGCTCTCCATCCTCTCGACGATGCTCGACCATGAGGCGGCTCCTGAACCCGAGCAAACAGACGGCGTCGCGCGCCTGGCCTCCTTGCATCGGGAGCTCGCAGCGAATGTTCCGGGGGCTGGCCTCGATGCCCACCGAGAGGGCGCGCCAGAGGATCGCAACGTCGAACTCGTCATGGCGTTGCCGTTCAAACTCTGACCGCACCCGAAGACGAGAGGGTTGAAGTCGCGCGTCGCTCGTACGACGTCAGGAACCCTGCTCAGGCAGCAGCCCCCGACGCCAGGCTTCGGTCTTGTCGACTTGGTTGAAGGTGAAGACGTGCAAACCGGTGATGCGCGACGACGGGTCGGCGAACATCGGCCCGAGCCGACCGAGGAACCGCGACGGGTCGTACGCGCCCGGGGTGAAGAATCGGGCGAACCACTGGCTGTGCTGGCGCAGCATCCGCGTCGCAGAAGCCGTTCCGACCTGTGCCGCGACGGACAGGAGCTTTGCGCGATCGACAGGCCCCGCGAGTCCCATGACGATCGGAAGGTCGACCCCCCGTTCGCGCACTCGCCGAACCCATTTGCGGTAGACGCCGGTATCGAAGCAGAGGTTGCTGACGATGTAGTTCGCATAGCGGCGCTTGTCCCACATCGCCTGGATCGTCACGTCGTCGTGGATCTTTGGATGGCTCTCCGGATAGCCGGTGATTCCGACGCGCGCGAAGGGACTGCCGAGTGCGTCGAGTTCCGCGAGGACGCCGAGCGAGCCGTCGAATTTGCCCATTGGCGGATCCGCGTCGCCGGCGGGTACGAAGACGTCATCGACGCCGATCACCACGAGACGGTCGACGACCTCTTTCAGATGTGACTCGTCGACGACGAGGCGCGCCGACAGATGCGGGACGACGCGATAGCCGCGGGCGACGAGCCGCTCGGTGAGGTCGATCGTCGCCTCAAGACCGCGTGACGACGACGCTGTGACGGTGAGCACTCGGCTCGTCGGCAGCTCGTGCGCGATCTTTTCTTCGATCGTGCGTGTCGGGATCACTTCAAAGCGGGCGCTCTCGATCAGCCCTCGTAGCGAGTCGAGCTTGCGCGTCATGCTCAGGCCGCTCTCTTGATGAGCGCCAACAAGGCTCGCTCGAGTCGGTTCTCACCGACATCGACGATCTCGAGCGGCAACCCGAGCGCCGTCGCGGCGTCGATTGCACGGCGTTCGAGCTCGTCACCGCGCCGTTCCGCGAGCCAGACGACGCGGCGGTAGTTGCCGAAATAGTCGTCGCGCAGCTCCGGGTGGCGATCGAGTCCGAGCCCCCTCCAGACCGTCGAGTGGAAGCTCATCACGAGGAAGTCCGTGAGCACATACGTCCCAGCCTCCTGCACGAACAGTCGTTCCATCGTCGAACGCCCAGCGAGAACGTCGTAGCACGTCTCTCCGGGAAGTCGTTCAAGTCCGAGGGATCGGCAGACGTCGTCGAGGGCGCCGTAGGTGCCGCAGTCGGCGTAGGCAAGCGCCACGGCGCGATGGCGCGCTTTCAGCGCCAGCGCGAGTGCCGTAACGGCGTCGGCGATGCGTTCCGGACGATTGTGAAGCGCGGCGGGCAGCGGGTAGACGTCGACCGGCCAGGCGCGTCGGGCCGCGATCGATCGCACGCGACCGGCGAGGGCGCCGCAGGCGATCACCCCGGTCCGCTCGCGGGCACGGGAGTTCCGAACGACGGGTTCAGGAAGGGAACGAGAGTTGCTCGACGAACCGGTCATTGAAATCGGCGCGGTCGGAAAGTTCGACGTATTCCACCTCCTCGATCAGTGCGACGGCTCCGGCGCGTTCACGGACCGAAAGGAGTGCCATCTTTGCTCCCTCGCCGGCGACGTTGCCAGCACTGACGACGCGCAGCGTCGAGATCGAAGGCACGAGGCCGATCCGTACGGCGCTCGCCGGCGACAGATACGAGCCGAAAGATCCGGCGAGGAGGACCTGCTGGACGTCGGCGGTGGAGAACCCCGCCGTCGAGAGCAGAAGGCTCCATCCGGTCGCGATGGCGGCCTTCGCGAACTGCAGTTCGCGTACATCGCGCTGGGAGAGAAAGACGCGTGCCCCGCCATTTTGCGATTCCTCGGAGAGCACGAAGACACGCTCGTCGCCGATCATCGACAGACGTTCGGCGATCTGTGGCGCGACGGTGCGCGCTGCCTCTTCGGCGATGAAGCGTCCGGAGTTGTCGAGCAGGCCGACATTTAATAGTTCGGCGACCGCGTCGACGAGGCCGGATCCGCACAGGCCGAGCGGCGCGGTGTCACCGATGACGCGGACGTCGACACCTTCGGGACTGATCGAGACGCCCTCGATCGCGCCCGCCTCGGCGCGCATGCCGCAACGGATAGCGGCGCCCTCGAACGCCGGTCCGGCAGGAGCCGCCGTGCCGATCAGACGGTCGCGGTTGCCGAGCACGATCTCGCAGTTCGTCCCGACGTCGATGAACAGCCGCATCCGCTGGTCTCGGTCCATCCCGGAGGCGAGAAGCCCGGCGATGATGTCACCACCGACGTAGGCGCCGAGGGAAGGGAACACGACCGCCCGCGCCCGTGGGTGTACCGGCACACCCAAGTCCGACGCGAGGATCTCGGGAAATGCACGCGTCGAGAGGATGAACGGTGCCACGCCGAGCGGCTCGGGATCGACGCCCAAGATGATGTGGGTCATCGTCGCGTTGCCAGCGAGGGCGACTTCGTAGACGTTCTTCGGGTCGACGCCCGCCTCTTCGCAGACCTCGCCCGCCAGCGCGGCAAGGGTCTCGTGCGCGAGCGATCGGAGTCTTTCGAGCGCGTCGGTTCCGGTCATGACCGCGCTGATCCGGGTGATGACATCGGCGCCGAACGGCTGTTGGCGATTGAGTGCCGAGCGCGCCGCGGCGGGGGTACCGGTCGACAGGTCGAGCAAGGTGGCGACGACGGTCGTAGTGCCGAGGTCGAAGGCGAGACCGTACATCGCGGCGGTCGTGTCGCCGGGTTCGATGTCGATCAACACATCGTCGACGACGACCGCCGTGACCTTGCTGTCGTTCGAACGAAGAGCACGGCCGATAGACCGCAACGCCTGCAGGTCAACGCGCAATTCGAGGTCGTCGAGTTCTCGCAGCAGCCGTTCGATATCCGGTGTCTGGTCGGACAGCGACGGTTCGGAGAGTTCGACGTAGCGCTTTTGCACGGCGGGGCGGAGGATCACCTGGCGTCCGACGCCGACCGTCGCCGCCTTCGGTCGCGTCGTCAGCGGCGGCACTTCGATGTCGACGTCGAACATCGCCTGCGTGCGGCAGGCGAGCCGCCATCCGGCGGCGAGCTCATCAGCGTTGAAGGCGCGCAAGTCGAGCGACGTCGGCAGCGCCGCGGTGCCGATGACGCGCACCTTGCACTTCTTGCAGGTGCCGTGACCGCCGCAGGTCGAGTCGATCGCGATCCCGTTCCAGCTCGCGGCGTCGAACACCGCGACACCGGCGGGCACGTGAACGTCGCGGCCGCTCGGTGCGAACCGGATGCGCACTCGTCCGCGCGGAGTGTCGTCGGTGTGCCGTTCTGACGCCATCTCCGTCGCGTCGCTCTGGTCGCCCTCGCTCCGCGCCGCCGCGGCGCGACCGGACATCAGCTCAGCCTTGGGATCGTGCGCGGAACGCCGCGATCCAGTTCGCGCCCCATTCGTCATTGCCGACGAGGAGATCGGCGGCCTTCACCGACCGCACGATCTGCGGGTTGCGGGCGTCCATGATCGCGCTGGTCAATCCGTGTGACATCGCCATCGGCAAGAAGGTCGCGCCGATCGTCGGGCGCTCAGGCATACCGAACGAGACGTTCGAGGCGCCAAGGGTCATGTTCACCCCGAAGCGTTCGCGCAGCAAACCGATCGTCTCGAGCGTCTTCGCCGCGAGTGTTGAATCGGCCCCGACCGGCATCGCGAGCGGGTCGATGACGATGTCCTCGACCGGGATCCCGTACTTTTCCGTCGCGACAGCGATGAGCTTGCCGGCGAGTTCGACGCGTCGACGTGGGTCCTCGGGGATCTCGTGCTCGTCGTTCGGCAATCCGATCACCGCCGCGCCATAGCGCTTGACGATCGGCAAGATCGCGTCGAGCCGTTCGTCCTCGGCGGTGACGGAGTTCACGAGCGCCTTTCCCTCGTACGCCGCCAAGCCGGCATCGAGTGCCTCGACGACCGAGGAGTCGATGCAGAGCGGCAGGTCGGTGAGGCTCTGGATCAATTTCACGGCACGCGCGAGTAGGGCGGCCTCGTCGGCGAGCGGAACACCCATATTGACGTCGAGCACCATCGCGCCGCCTTCGACCTGCTGGGCGACGTCGATTTCGATCCGGGAGAGGTCGTCGGCGCGCAGCTGCTCCTGGAAGATCGAGCGGCCGGTCGGATTGATCCGCTCGCCGATGATGCAGAACGGTTGATCTGGGCCGATGACGACCTCGCGCGAGGCTGATCGCAAGACGGTGTGGGAAACGCTGGACGACATCGTGCGCGCTTACGCGGAAGTCAGCTGGCGCTGCTTGTTCAGCAGCTCTTTTGCCTTCGCGACGGCGGCTGACGCGTCGGAGGCGTACCCGTCGGCTCCCACGGCATCGGCGTACTCCTGCGTGACCGGTGCCCCGCCGACCATGACGATCACCTGATCGCGCAGCCCAGCCTTCTCGAGCGCGTTGATGTTCGCCTTGAACATCGGCATCGTTGTCGTCAAGAACGCCGAAAACCCGACGATGTCGGGCTTGTGCTCCTGGATCGCTTCGATGAAGCGCTCCGGCGCGACCTGGACACCGAGATCGATCACCCGGAAACCAGCACCTTCGAGCATGATGTTCACGAGGTTCTTCCCGATGTCGTGGACGTCGCCCTTCACTGTGCCCATGACGAAGGTGCCGAGCCCGGCGGCGTCTGTCTGCGACAGAAGTGGGCGGAGCCGCTCGAGCGCGCCGGCCATCGCTTTGCCGGCGATCAACATCTCCGGCACGAAGAAATCCCCCCGCTCGAAACGTGCTCCAACTTCTTCCAACGAAGGGATGAGCGCGTCGAACAACAGCGTCTCGGGAGCGAGCCCGGTGGAAAGCCCTTCCTCGGTGAGCTCGAGGACACGCGGGGCGTTGCCGACGAGCGTTTCGTCGTAAAGCGCCTTCAACAGTTCGACCTCGTTCACGCCGCACCTTCTTTCCGTGTCGACGCCGGATCGTTGCGTCGCGGGAGCATCTGCGAAAGCGCGTCGGACTGTTCCATACAACGCTTCACGGCGTCGCGCACCGCTTTTGCGGTGAAGCGTGTCGACGGACCAGAAACCGAGACCGCGGCGACGACCCGACCCCCAGAGCGCACCGGCGCGGCGATCGCGACGAGTCCCGGCTCGAGCTCTCCGTCGGTTGTCGCGTAGCCGAGCCGACGCACGGCGACGAGTTCCCGGGACAGCGCGTCGCGGTCGGTCACGGTCTTCTCGGTGCGTCGCTCGAGGGGCCCCGGCGGCAGTTCGGCGGCCCCGAAGGCGAGCAGCACCTTTCCGAGCGCTGAACAGTGCAGGGGAACGGGCAAGTTCAGCCAGTTCGTCACGCCGATCAGATAACTGCTGTCGACCTGAGCGATCTGTTTCACCATTCCGGCCGTCGCGACACCGAGGTTGATCGTCTCGCCCGTCGCCTCACCGAGACGGACGAGGAACGGGCGGGCGACCTCGGTGATGTCGCGTTCGAACGGCCGGGAGCGGGCGTAGCCGACGAAGACCTCTCCTGGTCGGTAGCTGCGTCCGGAGTCGCGATCGACGAGTCCGTGGCGCTCGAGTGCGGACATCAATCGAGACACGGTGCTCTTCGGCAAGCCGCTGCGCTCGGCGAGCGTCGAGAAGGCTACGGGCTCAGGCGAGTCGACGACGCGGACGAGCAGGTCAGCGGCCCGGTCGACGGCTTGGGTTCCGGCGGGGGAGCGCAAGCGAAGTCCTTTCGCCGATCGAAGGTTCCACAACACGGAAGCCTTGTTTTACAATGTGATTCTAGCTGCGCGGACGTCGGGTGGCGAGTGCCGCCAGCGGGTCCGGGCGAGAGTCGAGGCGCTGATGTTCAAGAACTCGATGCCCCGCTACGAGATCCTCTCCCCGGACGCGCTCGCCGTTTTGGACCGGGGATGGCGGCGCATCGTCTCCGAGGTCGGTGTGCAGTTCGACCATCCGGAGGCGATCGAGCTCTTTGTCTCCGCTGGCCAGAAGGTCGAGGACGGCGGCGTTGTGAAATTCGACCCGGGGTTCGTCGTCGAGCAGCTGGCGAAGCCGCCGCGTCAGTTCGACGTCAAGGCTCGCAATCCCGACCACACGGTGCACGTCGGTGGCGACCTTATGGTGTTCAGCGCAGTGTACGGGTCGCCATTCGTGCGCGAGGCCAATGCACGACGCGAAGCGACGATGGAGGACTTCCGACGGCTGACGATGCTGTCCCAACACTTCGCGGAGCTCGACTCGGCCGGTGGCGTGATCTGCGAACCGAACGACGTGCCGCTCGACTCGCGGCACCTCGACATGCTCTTTGCGCTGCAGACGCTCACCGACAAGATCTACATGGGCAACGTGGTTTCGGGCCCGAATGCACTCGACTCGATCAAGATGGCGGAGATCGTCTTCGGTGGTCGCGAGGCGATCGAGGACTCCCCGGTGATGCTGGCGTTGATCAATTGCAACTCGCCGCTTCGCTGGGACCGCCGCATGCTTGACGCGCAGTTCGAGTACAACCGCGCCGCACAGGCGACGGTGCTGACGCCATTCCTCTTGATGGGCGCGATGTCACCGGTCTCGATTCCGGCGACTCTTGCCCAGCAGATGGCGGAGGGGTTCACGGCGATCGCCCTCGCCCAGCTGATCAGGCCGGGCTGTCCCGTCGTCTTCGGATCGTTTCTCTCGAACATCGACATGCAGTCGGGCTCCCCGCAGTTCGGCACACCCGAGTCGGCGATCGGGCTGCTCGCGACGGCACAGATCGCCCGGAGCTACGGGCTGCCGTTCCGCACCGGCGGTTGCCTCACCTCGAGCCAGACCGCCGACGCGCAGGCGGCGTACGAGGCGACGACGACGCTGCTGCCTACGTTCCTCGCCGGGACGAACTTCGTGATGCATGCGGCCGGCTGGCTCGAGGGCGGACTCGTCAGCTGCTACGAGAAGTTCGTCATTGACATCGAGCTTTTGAAGATGATGCGCGAGATGTTCAGCCCGCTCTCGATCGATGAGGAATCGCTCGCGTTCGGAGCACACGTCGAGGTCGGCCACGGCGGGCACTTCCTCGGTGCCGCGCACACGATGGAACGGTTCCGCGACTGCTTCTATCGCCCGATGCTCAGTTCGTCGGCGAACTTCGAACGATGGTCGACTAAGCAGGGGGCGAAGGATGCCGCGGCGCGCGCCCGCGACATCTACACAAAGGCGCTCGACGAGTTCGAGGCGCCACCGCTCGACGCCGCTGTGCGAGCCGAGCTCGAGGAATATGTGACAAAACGCCGTATCGAACTCGGGGATTGACCACCATCATGAATCTCCGACAACACGACTTTGACCGGAGGCCTAAAAGATGAGCATGCCGAGTGACCTCGAGATCGCCCGCCAGGCGTCGCTGAAACCGCTGGAGGACATCGCTGGGGAAATGGGGATCGGATCCGAGCTCCTCGAGTTCTACGGCCGAGACGTCGCGAAGGTGAAGCTCTCGGCGATCGACCAGCTGGCGAAGGCGCCGCGGGCGAAGTACGTCGTCGTTACCGCAATCACGCCGACGCCACTTGGTGAGGGGAAGACGACGACCACCGTCGGTCTGGGTCAAGCGTTCAGGCACATCGGCAAGAGGGCGACGATCGCGATCCGACAGCCGTCGATGGGGCCGACCTTCGGGATCAAAGGCGGCGCGGCAGGCGGCGGTTACTCCCAGGTCGTTCCGATGGAGCTGTTCAACCTCCACCTCACCGGTGACATGCACGCCGTGACGGCGGCGCACAACTTGTGCTCGGCGATGCTCGACAACTCCTTGTATCAAAAGAACTCGCTTGGAATCGATCAAAACAAGATCACCTGGAGACGGGTCCTCGACGTCAACGACCGAGCGCTGCGCAACATCGTCGTTGGCCTTGGAGGACCTCAAGACGGGATACCGCGAGAGACCGGTTTCGACATCACCGCCGCGTCGGAGGTAATGGCGATCCTTGCGCTCTCGACGTCGCTTTCCGATCTGCGTGCCCGACTCGGACGGATCGTCGTCGGATATACGGCCGAGGGCGAGCCCGTGACCGCCGAGCAACTGCACGTTGCCGGCGCGATGACGGTGATCATGCGCGAGGCGATCAAGCCGAACTTGATGCAAACGCTCGAGAACACCCCGGTTCTCGTGCACTCCGGCCCCTTCGGGAACATCGCGACGGGGAACTCGAGCGTCGTCGCCGACTTGATCGGGATCGGCACGGGTGACTTCCTCGTCACCGAGGCCGGATTCGGCGCGGACATGGGCGCCGAGCGCTTCTTCAACATCAAGTGCAGGGCTTCGGGATTGCGTCCCGACGCGGCCGTCGTCGTCGCGACGGTGCGGGCATTGAAAGCGCACTCGGGAAAGCACCGTGTCGTCGCGGGCAAGCCGCTTCCTCCGGCGATCCTGGAAGAGAACCCCGATGAGGTCTTCGAGGGCGGCGCAAACCTCCGCAAGCAGGTCGAGAATGTCACCTTGCACGGGGTGTCACCGGTCGTTGCCATCAATACGTTTCCGGGGGATCACCCGTCCGAGCTCGATGCGATCCGTCAGATCGCGGACGATTGCGGCGCGCGTGCCGCGGCGTGCACGAACTTCGTCGATGGGGGGCGCGGGGCGGTCGAGCTCGCGGAAGCGGTCGCTGAAGCGGCGGCCGAGAAAAATGAGTTCCGGTTCCTCTACCCGGAATCGGCCTCGCTGCGCGAGAAGATCGAGACGATCGCCACGAAGGTCTACGGCGCTGACGGCGTCGACTACCTGCCGGCCGCATCGAGCCAGATCGACAGTTACGAGCGCAACGGCTTCGGCCGCCTGCCGGTGTGCGTCGCGAAGACCCACCTGTCGATCTCGTCCGACCCGCGGCTGCTCGGCGCGCCGACGGGGTGGCGCCTGCCGGTGCGCGAAGTGCGGGCGAATGTCGGCGCTGGATTCGTCTATCCGATCTGCGGTGACATGCGCACGATGCCGGGACTCGGTGCGAGCCCACAGGCGTCGAGGATCGACATCGACGAGGACGGCGAGATCGTCGGCCTCGCCTAAGGGGTGCTCGACCCAGGCGACTACTCCTCGGCGCCGGTCGCCACGTTCCTCGACGCGGTCGCGCGACGTGAGTCGGTCCCAGGCGGGGGAGCGGTCGCTGCCCTGACCGTGGCGATGGCGGCCGCGCTCGTCGCGATGGCAGCCGCGTTCGCCAAGGACGCCCCGCTCGACGCCACCTCGATGCGCGCCGAGGCCGACTTGCTCCGTGACCGAGTTGTCGGCCTCGTCGGCGAGGACGCGAAGGCGTATGCGGCGGTGCTCGCGGCAAAACGCCGCCCGCGAGACGACCCGACGAGAGTCACCGAGATCGATTCGGCGCTCATCGCGGCGTCAGAGGTCCCGCTCCAGGTGACCAGGATCGGTAGTCGGGTGAACGAACTCGCCAGAGACATAGCCGAGCGAGGCAATCCGAACCTCCGCGGCGATGCCTACACCGCCGCACACCTGGCCGCGGCGGCGGCGCGATCGGCGGCGCTCCTCGTCCGCCTCAACCTCTCCGACCCAGCTGATCCTCGGGTCCAAGAGGCGGAAGCGCTCGCCGCCGGCTGTGCTGACCCGTCCTGAGCCAGGGGAGGACCGTCGAGGGCGGGTCGTCTACCGTCGGCGAGCGCTTCCCGGCGACCCTGGCCTCGGCGAAGGGGGCCATCGGCCCCGACACAGCCCGCCGGTATCCTCGCCGAGATGTCCGATTCTCTGGTGATTCGCGGCGCGCGCGAGCACAACTTGAAGAACGTCTCGCTCGAACTGCCCCGCGAGAAGTTGATCGTCTTCACCGGACTCTCGGGCTCAGGAAAATCGTCGCTCGCCTTCGACACGATCTACGCCGAGGGCCAGCGACGTTATGTCGAGTCCCTGTCGTCGTACGCACGGCAGTTCCTCGGGCAAATGGACAAACCCGACGTCGATTTCATCGAGGGGTTGTCGCCGGCGATCTCCATCGACCAGAAGTCCGCCTCGCGCAACCCGCGGTCGACGGTCGGCACCGTCACCGAGGTCTACGACTACCTCCGCCTGCTCTACGCGCGGATCGGCCTGCCGCACTGTCCGAAGTGCGGTCGGGTCGTCTCGCGCCAGAGCCCGCAGCAGATCGTCGACCGGGTGATGGACCTTTCCGACGGCAGCCGGTTCCACGTGCTGGCGCCGGTCGTCCGGGGTCGCAAGGGGGAGTACGACTCGCTCCTCGACGACATCGCGCGTCAGGGCTATGCCCGTGCCCGCATCGACGGTGAGCTCGTCGAGCTCGCTGAACGCCAGAAGCGCTCCCTCGCCCGCTATGAGCAACACACGATCGAAGTCGTCGTCGACCGTCTCGTCCACCGCTCCGGGATCGAGCGAAGGCTCACCGACTCGATCGAGACGGCGCTGCGACTCGGAGAAGGGATCGCCGAGATCCACCTCCTCGACACCGACGAGATCCTGACTTTTTCCCAGCACCTCGCGTGCACCTACGACGGGACTTCCTTCGACGACCCGGCGCCCCGCAACTTCTCGTTCAACTCGCCGTACGGAGCGTGTCCGGTCTGCCTGGGTCTGGGCACGCGCTACGAGGTCGACCCCGACCTCGTCGTTCCGAACCCCGATCTGTCGGTGGCCCACGGCGCGATTGCGCCATGGGCCTCGGCGCGCACCGAGTACTTCTCCCGGGTGCTGCGCGCCGTCGGCGAGGAGTTCGACATCGACCTTTCGAAGCCGTGGAAGAAGTTGACGAAGGCTCAAAAAAAGGTGTTGCTTTACGGCGCGGGCGACCGCCGGGTCCACGTCACGTACCGCAACCGGTACGGCACACAGCGTTCGTACAAGACGACGTACGAAGGCGCCATCGCGTGGTTGCAAAGGCGACACTCCGAGGCGGACTCGGAGTGGCACCGACAGCAGATCGAGGGCTACATGCGCGAGGTACCGTGCGCGGCGTGCGACGGGACGCGGCTCAAGCCGGAGTCGCTCGCCGTAACGGTCGATGGGATGAACATCGCTGAGCTGTCGGCGAAGCCGATCGGCGAGACGGCGAAAGTCCTCTCGGCGCTCGAACTCTCAGGACGCGAGGCGATGATCGCTGAGCGACTGCTGAAAGAGATCCGTGTCCGTGTGCAGTTCCTCGTCGACGTCGGTCTCGATTACCTGACACTTGATCGCTCGTCGGCCACGCTTGCGGGAGGTGAGGCGCAGCGTATCCGTCTCGCGAGCCAGATCGGGAGTGGTCTTGTCGGCGTCCTCTACGTGCTTGACGAACCGTCGATCGGGCTCCATCAGCGAGACAATCGGCGACTGATCGAGACGCTCGAGAGACTGCGCGATCTCGGCAACTCCGTCATCGTCGTCGAGCATGACGAAGAGACGATCCGAATCTCGGACCACGTCGTCGACATCGGACCGGGTGCTGGCGAGCACGGTGGTGAGATCGTCTACTCGGGTCCTGTCTCCGGGTTGACAGAAGAGCCGCGTTCGATCACCGGCAAATACCTCGCGGGCACGGCGAGGATCGACGTTCCGGACGTTCGTCGCCCGACGGACAAGGGTCACCTCGTTGTGCGCGACGCCTACGAGCACAACCTGCAACACATAGACGTCGCGATCCCGCTCGGGTGTTTCGTCGCGGTGACCGGGGTGTCGGGATCGGGAAAGTCGACGCTGGTCAACGACATCGTCCACCGCGCGCTCGCACAAGCGATCTACAAGACGAAGACGGTCCCCGGACGTCACCGCGCTGTTGAAGGCGCTGAGCTCGTCGACAAGGTGATCGACATCGATCAGTCACCGATCGGCCGCACGCCGAGGTCGAACCCCGCGACATACACCGGCGTGTTCGACTACATCCGACGACTCTTCAGCCAGACCCAGGAAGCAAAGCTGCGCGGATACCAGCCGGGCCGCTTCTCGTTCAACGTCCCGGGTGGTCGGTGCGAGGCGTGTTCCGGTGACGGGACGATTCGCATCGAGATGCACTTCCTTCCCGACGTCTACGTTCCGTGCGAGATCTGCAAGGGCGCGCGCTACAACCGCGACACCCTCGAGGTTCTTTGGCGTGGCAAGTCGATCGCCGATGTGCTCGACATGTCGTGCGAGGAGGCGAGCGAGTTCTTCGCCGCCCAACCGGTGATCGCTCGTCACCTGCAGACGCTCACCGACGTCGGGCTCGGCTACATCCGCCTTGGACAGCCGGCGCCGACGCTGTCCGGTGGGGAGGCGCAGCGGGTGAAGCTCGCGTCAGAGTTGTCAAAGCGCTCGACCGGTCACACCTTCTACATCCTGGACGAGCCGACGACGGGACTGCACTTCGACGACGTGCGCAAGCTGCTGGGCGTGCTGCAACGTCTCGTCGACCAGGGCAACACGGTCGTCGTGATCGAGCACAATCTCGATGTCGTGAAATCCGCCGACTGGATCATCGACCTCGGTCCCGAAGGCGGGAGCGGCGGCGGTCGGGTGGTCGCCGAAGGCGAACCGGAAAAGGTCGCCTCGATGACGGTGAGCTACACCGGGCGCTATTTGAAGCCGCTCCTCGTTCGCGGGGCGAAGCGGCGGGCGCCAAGGCGCCCGAAGGCTGCGGTTCCAGCGTAGGCGTCGGTTTTCGGTCAGCCCTCAGTCCGGGCGCGCTCGACGCAGAACTCGTTTCCCTCGGGATCACTGAGCACGACCCAACCGTGACCGTCGGGTGCACGGTGGTCCGCGACGAGGGACGCGCCGAGGGCGATCAGCCGCTCGACCTCCTCCTCGCGCGATGTCGCGGGACGGAGATCGAGGTGGACGCGGTTCTTCAGCGTCTTTCCCTCGGGGACGCGCTCGAACAGCAGCCGGGCTTGGTCGTCACCGAGATTGCAGATCGCCTCCGGATCTTCCGGGAAATCCTCTTTGTTCATCGGGACGTCGAACGCTTCGCACCACCACTTCGCCAGGCTGAACGGGTCGTGACAGTCGATCGTGACGCTGCGGATGGAAAGGTGCACGTGGGTATCTCCTGATCGGTCTTGATGGTCTGACAGAGCGCGTGCTGCGCGCGGCTCGTTTGCGTCGCAATTGGCGGGCAGGGATCAACGCGTACCGTCAGAGAACGACCGGCGCGCCCACGTTAACGCGAGCGAAGTGTAAGAGAAAGATGAAAAAAGCGTTGCGGCGCGCTTCGCTATCTGTCTGGAGCGCAATCGGATTGCAACAGACGCGACCGCTACTTTCTGTTCTTCCTTATTAGTCTGCGTTCGGTCGCGATCGGGTTTGGCCGAAACCGACCCGTCGGAGTTGCTGCGCGCACCGCCACTCGCGTCGATCCGCGGTCACATCGAAAGGTGGGATCACGTGTCGCTTGCTGAAGGTGGCGTCGAAGCGAATTCATCGCAAATCTCGCGCTTTAAAGCAGTGCCATCCGGCGCGTCTGGATCGGTTGCCGTCGTTCTCATGGCACGGGCTCGTCGCCAGCGGACTCGGTCCAGGAATGCTACGTGCCGCGGTGCACGGTGCGGTCCTGCCAGGAACGGTGGCGCGATCCGCGCGGTCGCCCTCAGACGAACGGAGAATCGCGATGATCTTCCTCGTGGTGGATGGCGACCTCGGCACCCCGCGTCGGCGTCAGACGATCGCCAACATCCTCTCGAGCGCAAGCCGTGCGGAGGCGGCGGTCTGCTCGTCGACGACGATGCGATTGCGCACGTCGCCTTCGACGAGCCCCTCGAGCACCCATGCCAGGTGTTGGGGGTCGATGCGGAACATCGTCGAGCACGGACAGACGAGCGGGTCGAGCGAGACGATCGTCTTATCGGGGTGCTCGGTCGCCAGCCGGTGGACGAGATGGATCTCGGTTCCGACGCCGATCTCCGCGCCCGCAAGCGCGGCGTCGACGAAGCGGATAATCGCGTCCGTCGATCCGACTGCGTCGGCGAGCTCGACGACTTCGTGCGCACACTCGGGGTGTACGACGACGAATCCCCGCGGGTGCTCGGCGCGGAATGCCTCGACATGTGTCGTCTTGAACCGCTGGTGGACGGAGCAGTGACCCTTCCACAGTAGAAACGTTGCCTCTTTCACGTCGACGTCGTCGAGACCTCCGAATTGTCGGCGAGGATCCCACACCGCCATATCTGCCTCTTCGAACCCGAGCGCGTAGGCGGTGTTGCGGCCGAGGTGTTGGTCGGGGAAAAAGAGCACCTTGCGAGCACTCGACCGGACGAGATCGGCGAGCGGTGCGCCGGCGGGGAGGGCTGTTCCGACGCCGAGTGCCCAACGTACGGCGGCGGCCGCGTTCGAGGACGTGCAGACGGTGCCGCCGCGGTCACCGACGAATGCCTTCAACGCGGCGGAGGAGTTCATGTAGGTGACCGGGACGATCGCTTCGAGATCGGTGACCTTGCCGAGCTCTGCCCAGGCCTGCTCGACCTCGTCGAGATCAGCCATGTCGGCCATCGAGCATCCAGCGTTCAAGTCAGGGAGGACCACCTGTTGGTTCGGCCGGGTGAGGACGTCGGCGGCCTCGGCCATGAACGTCACCCCGCAAAAGACGACGAACTCGGCTCGTTCCTGTTCGGCCGCGAAGCGCGAGAGCCCGAATGAGTCACCCCTTGCGTCCGCCCAGCGCATCACCTCGTCGCGCTCGATAGTGGTGGCCGAGGATGACGACGCGCTGACCGAGTTCCGTGCGCGCCGCGCCGATCATCTCCGCGAGCTCATCATCCGTCGCGTCGGTATACCGCTGCGGGAGCGGTGTCTGGAGGCGGAACATGGGCCTCTTTCTGTCCGTTTGCGCTTCGCCTGCGGCCGGCGGGGACAGCCTGGTCGCCCGTCCGCGGGGTTGTCGGCCACGAAGCTCGTATGTCTGCCGGAATACCAGGCCGGCGTAGCCTCAAGATTAGTGCTCGAGCGGCCAAGAGACGTTCCCGACGCGCCGGGCTCCTATCAGTTCAAGGACCGGGACGGACGCGTGATCTACGTCGGCAAGGCGCGCTCTCTGCGCAGCCGCCTGGCCAACTACTTCGGCAACCCGGCCGGCCTGCCGCCGCGCACGCAGCAGATGCTCGAGCGGGCGGCGTCGGTCGAGTGGATCCAGGTGCGCTCCGATGTCGAGGCGATCATGCTCGAGTACAACCTCATCAAAGAGCACCGGCCGCGCTTCAACATCCGCCTCGTCGACGACAAGAGCTACCCATACCTCGCGATCACGATGGACGAGGAGTGGCCCCGAGCGATGGTCGTGCGTGGCGCGAAGCGCAAGGGCACGCGCTACTTTGGCCCGTACGCGCACGCCTACGCGCTGAGAGAGACCCTCGATTCGCTGCTGCGCTCGTTCCCCATCCGGAGCTGCTCGAACGCGAAGTACGGCCGTCACGTCCGCCTCGGTCGTCCGTGCTTGCTTTTCCACATCGAGCGGTGTTCAGGTCCCTGTGTGGGGGCTGTCAACAAAGACACGTACCGCGAGTACCTGGACGACCTGGCGCGCTTTTTGGAAGGAGACACGAAGGCTGTGCTCTCCCGGCTCGAGCGTCAAATGCACGAGGCCGCCGACCGCGAGGAGTTCGAATTGGCGGCGCGTCTTCGCGACCAACTCGAATCGGCGCGACTGGCGAGCGAGCACCAAGACATCGTCGCCGCGGCCGGTGACGATCTCGATGTCTTCGGGATCGCCGACGCCGAACTCGAGGCGGCCGTTCAGGTCCTGCACGTCCGTCACGGGCTACTTGTCGGGCGGAACGGCCTCATCCTGGAGAAGGTCGAGCCGCTCTCGACGCCCGATCTCTACCAGCGCGTGCTCGAACAGCACTACGCCGAGACCCCGTTGGGCGTCGCGCGCGAGATCCTCGTTCGAACGCAGCCGACCGATGTCCAGACGTACGCGAAATGGTTGTCGGAGAGACGTGGCGGTCTCGTCTCGATCAAGGTGCCCCAACGTGGCCGCAAGCGCGCGCTGATCGACGTCGCGGAGAACAACGCGAGAGAGCAGCTCACCCGTCATCGCACGCGGCGTACGACCGATCTGTCGAGCCGCGCCCGCGCCCTCGAGCAGCTGCGGGAGTACTTGGGGCTGCGGGAGGCGCCGCTGCGGATCGAGTGTTATGACATGAGCCACCTGCAAGGCAGTGACTACGTCGGTTCGATGGTCGTCATGGAAGACGGTCTGATGAAACGGAGCGATTACCGCCACTTCAAGGTGCGCGCCGTCGCCGGGAACGACGACTACGCGGCGATGGGCGAGGTGCTCGAACGGCGGCTCCGTCGACTCGCCGAGCCGAAACCCGAGACGGCGGATACCGCCGACAGGCGCAGACCCCGACGCTTCGCCTATCCGCCCCAGCTGTTGCTCCTCGACGGCGGGAAAGGGCAGTTGAGCGTCGGCATCCGCGTCGTCGAAGAGCTCGGCCTCTCCGACAGGCTCGAGGTGGCGTCACTCGCCAAGCAGTTCGAGGAGGTGTTCGTCCCCGGGCGCCCGGATCCGATCCGCATCCCGCGCGATTCCGAGGCGATCTATCTGTTGGAGGAGCTGCGCGACGAAGCGCACCGTTTCGCGATCGGCTACCACCGCGCCATCAGGGCGCGCCGGATGCGACCGGATCCACTTGCTGAGGTGCCCGGCCTCGGCGCAAACCGGCGCCGTCGCTTGCTCTCCGAATTCGGGTCGTTGCGTGCGCTGCGCACTGCATCGCACGATCAGCTGCGCGCGCTGAGCTGGCTGCCGGATGCCGTCGGCGATGCCGTTTTCGGTCGCCTCCACCCCGATGCCGAGTTCCAGCCTTCGGATCGGGAGGCCCAGTCGGCGTGAGCGCGATGCGAACCCCCGACGCCGTCGGTCCGGAGTCGGCGTCCGCTGAAGTCTGGGACGCCAACGCGAAGTGGTGGAAGGACACCTTTACCGACGGTGCCGACCGAGAGTACGAAATCGAGATCCTGCCGCTCGTCGCGGCGGAACTGTTCGGCCGAAGGCGGATCGTCGATATCGGCTGTGGCGAGGGCCAAGTGGCGCGCCGGCTGGCGGCGGATGGCGCGGCGATCGTCGGCGTCGATCCGTCTGGCGAACAGCTGAAGAACGCGCTCGTCGAGTCCCGGAACGAGATCGCCTATGTGCAGGCAATCGGGGAAGCGCTGCCACTGCGTTCGCGAAGCGTCGACGCGGCCGTCTGTTGCCTCGTCATCGAACACACCCTCGACACAGATGCGGTGCTCGCCGAGGCGGCGCGCATCCTCGCCCCGGGCGGGCGATTCCTGCTGCTCGTCAATCACCCGGCGTTCCAGGGTCCCGGCAGCGGCTTCGTCGACGATCAGATTCTCGACGAGCACTACTGGCGCGTCGGGCCGTATCTCAAAGAGCAGTGGGTGATCGAGAACGTCGACCCGGCGGTTTCCCTCGGCTTCAGCCACCGCCCGCTCTCCCGCTATATCAATCCGGCCGTTGACGCCGGCCTCGTCCTGACGCGCCTCATCGAACCATCGCCCCAGCGCGAGCTCCTGGACGGCTCGAGCGACCCCGACTTCGAGGCGACGATCCCGCGACTGTGCGCGATGCGATTCGAACGTCCCTTCCCGGCGAGCTGATGGGACAACGCCGCCGGGCTGACCTCGGTCTTTTCGGAGGAGCCGATCTGGGCGATCGGGACGCCTGCATCGGGTTCCCAGATGCGAAGATCGCGATGGAGGTCGCGCCGCGATGGCTGAGTACCTGATCGTCGGAGGGATGTCGGGGGCCGGCCGTTCGACGGCAGCCGCCACCCTCGAGGACCTCGGCTGGTTCGTCATCGACAATCTCCCCGGAGCGCTGATCGGCAAAGTCGCGGAGCTCGGTGGCCAGCGCGGCGGCGAGTTCGACCGTTTCTGCTTCGTCGTCGGCCGCGGCGGTCCGGAATCGCTGAGCGAGATCGTCCCGGCGATCGAGGAGCTGCGCGCCTCGGGAGCGCGCGTCCGGGTTCTCTTCCTCGACGCCGCGGACGACGTGCTGGTCCGCCGGTTCTCCGGGACGCGGCGGCGTCACCCGCTCGAAGCAGAAGGCGTGGTCGACGCGATCAGGACCGAGCGCGACCTGCTCGCGCCGCTGCGCTCGGAGGCGGACGCGATGATCGATACGAGTGAGACGAACGTCCACGAGCTGCGCGCCCGCCTCGTCGAGCTGTACGCCGGACGGACCGCCGCGGGTGCGATGGAAACGTCGGTCGTCTCGTTCGGGTTCAAAAACGGCCTGCCGCTCGACGCCGATCTTGTCTTCGACGTCCGGTTCCTGCCGAATCCGCACTGGGTCGACGCACTGCGCCCGCACAGCGGCCTGGACGCGAACGTGCGTGAATACGTGCTCTCGTCTCCTGAGGCGGTGGAGTTCCTCGAGCGCATCGAGTCGATGCTCGGGTTCCTGCTGCCGTACTACGCGCGGGAGGGGAAGTCGTATCTTTCGATCGCCATCGGCTGCACCGGGGGGCGCCACCGTTCTGTCGTGCTCGCAGAGGAGCTCGCCACCCGCCTCCGCAAAGACGGGTACGAGCCGTCGGTGCACCACCGCGACATCACTCGGTGAGTCTCGAAAACTTCGCCGCGGTCGCGGATGACGCGAGCCTCCACCGCGACGGACCGCGCGCGGTCGCGATCGGCGGCGGCCATGGACTCGCCCGCACGCTCAGAGCGTTGCGCGCGTACGCGAGCAGCATCACGGCGATTGTTTCGGTCGCGGACGACGGAGGCTCGAGCGGCCGCCTCCGTGAGGCGTTCGGGATGCCCGCCCCGGGGGACATCCGGCGCTGCATCGGCGCGTTGTTACCCGCACGGTCTCCGCTCGGTGACGCGCTCGAGTACCGGTTCGAGGCGGGCGAACTCGGAGGGCACGCCTTTGGAAACGTGCTCCTCGCCGCGCTCGCCGCGACGACCGGCGATTTCTCGTCGGGTGTAGCGGAGTGTTGTGCGGTCCTGCGGACCGTCGGCAGCGTCGTCCCGGCGACCGACCTCCCGGTGGTACTTAAGGCGACGGTCCACGGCTCGGAGATGCAGGGTCAGGCGCGCATCAAGATGACCGAGGGCGTGACCTCTGTTTCACTCATCCCCGAAGATGCACCGGTGCCCGTAGCGGCGATCGAGGCGATCGAAAATGCGGATCAGATCGTCATCGGTCCCGGCTCGCTCTTCACCAGCGTGCTCGCCGCGCTCGCGCCGTCGCCCATCGGCGCCGCATTGTCCAGGACGTCCGCGCAGCGGATCTACGTCTGCAACCTTCACGAGCAGGTCCCGGAGACGAGCGGCTTCGACGCCGCCGCGCACGTCGCGGCGCTGATCCGCCATGGGGTCGTGCCCGACGTCGTGATCTGCGACCCGGAGCAGATGGAACTCGGCGCGCTGCCAGAAGGCGTGCGCGTCGTGCTCAGCTCGGTTGCAAGCCGCCACGGTTTCGTCCACGACGAGCGGGCGCTCGCCCGCGCACTTATCACCGCGGTGAACAGTTAACGCGGGCCTCCACCGGATCGATGTCGACACCCAGCCGTTTGTGATTTGTGACGCTTGGCACGTGGGACCAATCGGTGGTGCGCAGGTTCTACTCCGAGGGTCTCGGGTGGGCAGAGTGTGCGGGGCGCGACGAGTACTGGGTCGCCTACGTCGTCGGAGGCGTGAGCCTGTCGCCCCTTCCGGCCTCGGATCTCGCTCAGGAGGGCGGTGCCTCGCCGTTCGGAGATCACCCAACGCAGCACGGCGGACATTTTCACGCTCGGCTGCAACCTCACTCGAGTGGACGAGGTCTCCGCGCAGTTCGCCGCCGGCGCCAAGGTCGCCGGAGAGCCGACCGACCGAACGTCGGGGGGTCGGTCCGGATGTGCGCTCGACCCGGGGAGGGGAACGCCTGGGAAATTGTCTGGAACCCGAATCCCGTATTGGGCGAGCGTGGCGAGATCGTCTCGTTCGGCGATTAGCACTTCGGTTCCGAATCCGAGGGAGACGAGCCCCTAGACAACCGACCGAACGAGTAACAGATGCGTCGAGGACGCCTCGGGGCACACCGGCTTGGCCGTTAGCCTCTGGCTAAGGATGTGGTTGGCCGCGAGTCTCAACTGGCGCGGCGCTCGTCGCGACACCGCGAGCGAAGCCATGGGATTCGGTCCACATGCGGACAGAAAGATGGTGACGTGATGACGGTACGGGTCGGTATCAACGGATTCGGAAGGATCGGGAGGAACTTCCTTCGCGCCTCTCGAGAGTCCTCCTCGGCGATCGAGATCGTCGCGGTCAACGACCTCCTCTCGCCGGAGGTCAACGCCCACCTCCTCCGTTACGACTCGACGTATCGGCGTTTCCCCGGCACGGTCGAGGTGAAGGGGAGCGACCTTGTTGTCGACGGCAAGACGATCACTGTCTTCGCGGAGAAGGACCCCGCACGGCTCGAATGGTCCGAGGTCGGTGCCGATGTCATCATCGAATCGACCGGCCGCTTCACCAAGCGCGACGCCGCGGCCGCGCACCTGCGAGGTGGAGCGAAGCGCGTCATTATCTCCGCCCCGTCAAACGACGCCGACGCGACGTTCGTTGTCGGTGTCAACGACACCGACTTCGATCCACAGCGTCACATCGTCATCTCGAACGCCTCATGCACGACAAACTGCTTCGTTCCGATGATGAAGGTGCTCGACGACGCGTTCGGGATCGACAAGGGGATCATGACGACGGTGCACGCGTACACGAACGACCAAGAGCTCCTCGATCTGGCGCGCGAAGACCTGCATCGTGCGCGGGCGGCTGCCGTGAACATCGTGCCGACGACAACCGGCGCAGCGCGCGCGACGAGCCTCGTGATGGCAAACATGAAGGGCCGTCTGGATGGCACCGCGCTCCGCGTGCCGTTGCCGGTCGGTTCGATTACCGACTGGACCGGGATCCTCAACGCCGAGACCGATGTCGCCGCGATCAACGCCGCGTTCAAACAGGCGGCAGGCTCAGGACCGCTGTCCAAGGTCCTCGTCTACAACGAGGACCCGATCGTCTCATCGGACATCGTCGGCTCGCCGGCGTCGTGCACCTTTGATGCGGGGATGACGCTGATGATGCCGCTCGACGGGGCGAAGTCGCTCGCGAAGGTCTTCGGCTGGTACGACAACGAGTGGGGCTACTCGCACCGGCTCGTCGACCTCGCCGCAATCGTCGGCGCGGCGTGACGGCACGCCTGCCGCTTCTCGAGGACCTGCCGGAGGTCGACGGGAAGTCGGTCCTCGTCCGCGTCGACTTCAACGTCCCGATCCGGGAGGTTGACGGACGACGCGTCGTCGGTGACGACTTCCGCATCATGAGCGCAGTCCCGACGCTGCGCTGGCTCGTCGACCACGGAGCGAAGGTGACGTGCGCCACCCACCTCGGACGACCGAAGGGGAAGCCCGATCCCGCCTACGACGTGGCGCCCGTTCGCGAGCGACTCGCCGAGATCCTTCCCGGCGTCGCGCTCATGGAGAATCTGCGGTTCGACCCGGGGGAGGAGGCGAACGATCCGACATTCGTCGACCGCCTCGTCGAGGGTCAGGACCTCTACGTGAACGACGCCTTCGGCTCCTCGCACCGCGCCCATGCCTCGATCGTCGGGCCGCCCAGTCGGCTCCCTTCCGCGGCCGGCAGGCTGCTCGCCCGAGAGGCCGAGGTGATCGGCGGTTTGCTGGCGTCGCCGCAACGCCCGTTCGTCGCGGTGCTGGGTGGCGCAAAAATCGCCGACAAGATCGGCATCGTGCGTGCCCTGGCGGCGAAGGCGGACACCGTGCTCATCGGCGGTGGGATGTCGTACACCTTTCTCGCGGCGAGGGGCGAAGGCATCGGCGAATCATTATTCGACGCCACGAAGCTCGACGAGTGCAGGGCGCTGCTGTCGGATTCGTTCGACATCCGGCTGCCGAGTGACGTCGTCGCCATCGGTCCGGGCGGCACGCTTCGACCGGGGGAGGAATCGCCCGAGGAGACCGACCCGATTGACACGTTCGCCGGTGGCATTCCGGACGGCTGGGAGGGGGTCGACATCGGCGAGGAGACGCGCATCGGGTACGCCAAGCTGATCCACGGTGCGGGCACGGTGTTTTGGAACGGCCCGGTCGGATTCTTCGAGGATCCGCGATTCGCTTATGGCACGCGCGCGCTCGCGGAGTCTCTCGCATCGTCCGACGGGTTCACCGTCGTCGGTGGGGGCGACGTCGTCGCGGCGATCGACGGTTTCGGTCTTCAGAACAAGATCGATTTCGTCTCGACCGGAGGCGGCGCGTCGCTCGAGCTCTTGGAGTACGGCGATCTCCCGGGCCTCGCTGCCCTTCGCTCGGCATCGAACGCGCCACGCGACGGGGGTCGGGCGTGAACCCTGAGCGCGGCGCGCTGATCAGCGGCAACTGGAAGATGAACGAGAATCACTTCGAGTCGCTGAAGCTCGTCCAAGAACTCGCGGCGCTGTTGCTGCAGGGTGCGATTCCCCAAGGACGCGAGGTCAGCATCCATCCGCCGTTCACGTCGTTGCGCACGGTGCAGACGGCGGTCGAGACCGATCACGTTCCGGTCGCGCTCGGCGCGCAGAATTGTTACTTCGAAGACCGCGGCGCGTACACCGGAGAGGTGAGCCCCGAGATGCTCGCCCGCCTCAACGTCCGCTTCGTCATTTGCGGGCATTCCGAGCGCCGCCAGTACTTCGACGAGACCGATGAGATCGTGAGGAAGAAGGTCGGTGCCGTTCTCCGACAGGGTATGTGTCCGATCGTCTGCGTCGGCGAGACCCTCGAAGAACGCGATGCGGGCGCCGCGGAAAGCAAGGTCCGTCGCCAGGTCGCGGTGGCGTTCGAAGGGATGAAGTCCGACGACATAGCGAGCTGCGTGGTCGCGTACGAGCCGATCTGGGCGATCGGGACGGGAGAGACGGCGAGCGCAAAGGATGCACAGGAGATGTGCGGCGTCGTGCGTGAGGAGATCGCCCGATTCGCCAAGTCGGCGGCTGCGGCGATTCGCATCCAGTACGGCGGGTCGGTCACCCCAGAAAGTGCTCCCGAAATGATCGCCGGGGGGGACGTCGACGGCTTCCTGGTCGGCGGGGCGAGCCTCGACGCCCAGAAATTCTTCTCGATCGTACGCGCGGGCGCGTAGGCGCGACGCGCGTCGATTCCCTGCTCAGCGGGCTGGTAGCCTGCCTGCGCTCCATCCCGCGGACCGAGGAGGATCCTGAACGTGCTGACCGACGTCGTCGTCGGGATCTTGACCGCCGCCTCGTTCGCGCTGATCCTGCTCATCTTGTTGCACTCTGGGCGCGGCGGCGGCCTCTCCGACATGTTCGGGTCGACGGTGGGGTCCGCGGCGGCTGGGTCGACCGTCGCCGAGAAGAACCTCGACCGCCTGACGATCACCGTCGCGGTGATCTTCGCCTTCTCGGTGGTGATCATCGGCATCAGGTGGGGCTAAGACCTGCCACAGCCGCAGCTCTTTTCGCTGTCGTCTTCGCGGCCTTCGGCAGCACCGCAACCGCCGTATCGCGATCGACAACCTCAGCAACGCCCACCTCGAGCGGCACGATCACGCTGAAATCGGGCGGCATCGTCACCGTTGCGGTGCAGAGCCTGCCGAAGGAGTACAACCCCGCGACGCCAGCGGGCTCGAACGCGGTCACCCAGATGGTGATGGAACAGGTATGGCCACAGCCGTTCGTCGTTGGCTCGGACATACGCGTCGACATCGGCCCGGGGCTGATCACCGCGGCTGAACTCGTCGGGGTGAAGCCACAAACCGTCGTCTACACGCTGGCGAAAGGCGCACGATGGTCTGACGGCGTGCCGATCTCGGTTGCCGACTTCGTCTACGACTGGCACGAATTCGTCGCCGAAGGCCCGTTGCTTCCGGCGTCGTTCCCGCTGGCGGGCTACGAAGCGATCACCTCGATCACCGCGACGAAGAACGACACTGTGACCGTCGTCTTCAAGACGCCCTACGCCGATTGGCAAGCGCTCTTCGCGAATCTCGTTCCTGCGCACGTCGCCAAACGGTACGGATGGTCGGCCGCCTTCACCGGACCGGTCCCGACTCACCTGGTGTCCGGCGGCCCATTTATCGTCTCGAAGGTCGTTCCGGATAGCGAACTTGTCCTGTCGCGCAATCCGAAGTACTGGGAACGGCCAGCGCATCTTTCAGAGATCATCTTCAAAGTCGAACGGAATGCAGCCGCGACGCTTTCGGACCTCGCTTCGGGGAGCGTCGACGTCGCCGAGCTCGATCCGGGGCCGGCCGTCTCGTCCACGGTCCTCCGCAACAGAGATCTCGACGCCGTGAACGAACTGTCACCGGTGATGTGGCAACTCGATTTCAATCTCGCCGACCCGACGCTGTCCTCGCTCGAACTCCGTCTTGCGCTGGCGAACCTGATCAATCGTGCGCAGCTTGTGTCGGATTCCGCGGGACTGCTCAGCGCGAGCGTGTTCGCGTCATCGAACCATCTGTACGGAGCCGGAGATCCCGGGCATCGGCGGGACGACGGACCCTACAAGGGATCGAGTCTCACGATCGCCGACCAATTACTGGAGTCATCTGGTTACTCGATCAATCGCGATGGGCTCGTCACGACGTCGAATGGGAGCGCGCTCATGCTCACGGTCACCGGTCCGACGGGCAATCCGTTGATCGACCGGGTCGAGGACGAACTGCAAGCGCAACTTCTCTCGGCGGGAATCGGACTGCGGATCCAGAACGTCGCTTTGTCAACGCTTCTCGACACCGAGCTGCCCCGAGGTGAATACCAGCTCGCGATCGCACCGTACCTATTGTCCCGGTTTCCCTCGACGACCGAGGGCCTATACGGCGATCCCGTCGGACCGACGCCGAATCTTCCGACAACGCCGAGCACGTCCGTGCCGGCGGGGAGTTCGATCTACAGCGAGGGATCAGAGTCGGAACCATCCGCGGATTCGGCCGATGTTGTGACCCGCGATGTCCTCGGGTTCGACGACCCCGTCGTCACGGAACTTTATCCGCGTGCGATCTCTCAGCTCAATTTCCTCAAAGCGTCGAACCTGTACAACGACATCGACTCCCAGCTGTGGGCCGAGATGGTGGCCCTGCCGCTCTTCCAAGAGCCGACGGTTCTCATCTACCGGGACAGCCTCGTCAACGTGAGCTACTCCTATTCTTGGGCGGGGCCGATGTGGAACGCAGAACAGTGGGGGATCCAGGTGAGTCCTCCGCCGACCACGACGACGACCTTGGCCCCCGTTCCCGCGGGATGAGTCGTTTCGGATTCGCGATTTCGAAGCGGTAGCCTCACCGCGCTCGAATCGTTCCGAGTTCGGTACGTCGGAGTGGCGGAATAGGCAGACGCGCCAGCTTGAGGGGCTGGTGCCCGCAAGGGCGTGGGGGTTCAAGTCCCCCCTCCGACACACGCATTCTCCGACTGGGTGCCCAATCCCACCTCAGACAGAGTCACGTTGAGCTTCGGTGCGCCGAAGATGCCGACCTCTAGATGGTCCGGAAACACGATGACGCGCTCCACCAACTCATCGACCAGCGCCCGTCGCTCCTGCTCGGTTGCCTCGGCCCAAATCTGATTCAGGTCGAGGTCCCGAAGAATCGCGGCGACTTGCTCAAAGCGCAGAGCTAACTCGTTCGCTTCTACCTGTTTCTCCTGTTCGTGCCCGATAGCGATCCGTACCGCTTCGATCTGGGATGCGATCGCGCGCTCTTCATCCCCGAACAGGTCCGCACCGATCTTCCCCGCGTAGTACAGCTCGAGCAGCTTGCGCCGGCGCCGATCGAGCTCCGCCAGGGTGTCCGCCGGACGCCGGCCGGCCGGTCGCCGCCCCTCTCGGGGCTGTCCGCCCGCCCGTCCCAGCTGCCGGCGGATCGCCTCTTGCAGCCCCTCGTCCTGCGCCAGGAGCTGCATCCCGAGCAGTGCTGCTCGGTGCAGTCCTCGGTTCGTCCTCCTCGGCTGGCCACAGCCCTTCCCCCGGTGACGGCACCGGTACATCGACCGCCCCTCGCCGGTCGTTTCGATCGCCATCCGCTTACCGCACAGCCCACAGAACACCCGGCCTGACAGCAGGTCCGTCCCACGCCTGCGTCCCGGCACACGCCCACGTTGAGCCGCAGCGAACTCCGCAGCGCTGACGATGGCCTCATGTCGCCCAGGGAACCACTCGCCGTTCAGTTGCACCTCACCGAGGTAGATCCGCGATCGAAGAATGACGCCAGCTGTTGAGTACTTGATCCCAGTGCGCTCCTCAATCTGCCGATGGCTCGCTCCCTCCGCCCGCAGCCTGAACACTTCTCGGACTCGCCCAGCATCGCCGTTCGGTACCAGCTCACCCTCAACGAGGTCGTAACCGGTCTTCGGCCGGTTCACCCATTTGCCCTCCCGCACTGCCTGATGCAAGCCCATCTTCACGTTCTCCGCGAGCTGTTCCCGGTAGAACTGCGCGAACGCGCCGATGATGTTGAAGTACATGCGTCCCGTCGCAGAGGACAGGTCGAAGTTCTCGTTCACCGAATGAAGCGCGACGCCAAGCGTCATGCACTTTTCGGAGAGCAGTATCAAATCGCCGAGGTTGCGCGAGAGCCGGTCGAGCCTCCAGATCAGCAGCGTGCTGACATGCCCGGCCTCCACCATGGCAAGCACCTGTTGCAAGCCCGGTCTGTCCAGATCCTTTCCAGACTTGCCAGGGTCCGAAACGAGGACGACGTCACCGAGATCATGTAGCAGCGCGTACGCACGGAGCTTGTCCGCTTGGCCCTCGATCGAGAACCCTTCGGCCGCCTGCTCCTCGGTCGACACCCGGCAGTAAGCGACGTTCAACATTGGGTTTCCCTTCCAGCTCCTTTACCTTCGTAGCGATCCGAAGTGCGATCCGAACGAGAATCTCGGCCACCGGAGAGCGGTCGAAGCCTGTCATGCGCGTCCGGCTTCTGCTCGTTTCTTTCTCACTCTCGCCTGAAACGTCACACCTGAGCGGACTTCGTACCGGCGCACCTCTCGCGCAAGACGGATAACGGTGTCAGGAAGCGTGTCCGTTCCGACGACCGCGCCAAAACTCGTGAGTTCACCGACGAGCCGCGGCATCTGCCTCCGAAGGTCACCAACTCGCTTGCCCTCGGTCGTTCGCTCAAGCCCGATCTCGTTTTGGCGAATCGATGCGCGCTGGACGACCCGCCACTCACTGGCGATCGGCCAACGCGACTTCGTGCTGTCAGCGATCGGCAGCCGATACGTAAGCCACTCATCGGTCAGGTTCGCCCATATGGCGCCTGGCACAGCGAGAACTTCGTCCGGCCCCTCCACCCCGTACTCGCGAAGCGCAGCTCGCCCGATCTCGAATTCGACACGAAGCACTGGCCGCGCTGGATCGAACGACGCTCCCCAGATTTCTGGCCAATAATCGCTCCCTTTCTTATTGACTTCGATCGTCTTGTCGTAGACGCGCGCTGAGATCGTTCCAGTCGCCCGTTTGCCGAAGACAAACCCTGTGAAGTCTTCGCCCTCCTCATAGGTATCTCGCTCACGTCCACGACAAACGAAGCGATGCCGATCGTCTCCTGATAACTCCCAACCCTGGAAGTCCGCGTGAAGGTCCAGTCGGCTCACCGATAGGAGAAGTGGGCCGACCGCATTTTCGAGGAGGTCCGCGAAGAAGAGCACCGTCGCCACCGGACCCTCGCCGTGGATCAGCTCGGCGCGAGGCTGCACTCGGATCGCGGGGAGATTGCGGCTCGGCGTGATGCCGACCACGCCATTCGGGTGATCGAGCCGAAAGCGATATCGCCCGAGCCCGTACGGACGGAGCATGAACCCACACCCGCCAAGATCGAACGGAACCGAACACTCTCCACTCTCGGCGAGTTCGCGAGACCTGCCCAAGCGTTCGAGCAATTCGGTAGGGAGGCTTGCCCGGCCAGACAGATAGACCGCATCGACGCCCGACGCCAGCTCGACCAGCCGACCGCTTGTCCCGCTCCCCTCAACCTCGACTTGCATAGTTGCGAGTATAAATTACACCTGTGTCACTCGCAACTCCGCGACTATGGCCTCCGGCCGACCTTCCTGCCAGGCGCCAACCAGTACTCCTTCGGGTCGACTTGGATCCCTGGCATCTCGAACTCGTCGGGGTGTTGGCCGGTCATTCTCCGAAAGCGCGCCACCTTCCGCCAGATCGTCGACTTGTGCATCCCGAATCGTTCAAGCCCTTCGAACCCGCCGTAGAGATGCCACATGACCCAAAAGCCAATGAGGTCTTCAACGATCTGGCAGGAGAGCGGTTCGACCTTGGGCTCGACAAAAGGAGCGACGTGAGGATAGATCCGCTTGCGAACAACCCCGACGTAGGCCTCCCACGCTTGACGGGCAAGCCCCCTTCCCTCGGGTGTTTCCATCGGATCCGAACGAAAGTCTGGAGTCATACTCGCACAATAGCGAGTGTGTCGACCGTTCCAGCTGACCCGATGGGGGAGTGCAACCAGGAACCGGCTGCGCCGGTTTCGCTTCCATTGTCCCGACGACAATCACCGGGCCAGTCAAGGCTTCCCCTACGGGCAACCTCCGGTCGGCCTTGACAGCCCTGACGGTCTGCATCGAAACAGACGGCTGTCGAAAGGCGTCTCTACGCTCGGGGCACCGGCCCCAGGGCGTAGGAGGGTTTCATGGATTCGCACCTCGGAACGTGGCAGCGCGACTGGCGCCGATTCGGAGCAGGCGTGATGGGTGGCGCGCTAGTACTCGGGGTTGGTTGGTTCAATGTCTCGCGTACCTTCATTTCAGCGGGTCCAAATGGGACGCTTGTCCATCCGTCGCCTCTCACGCTGGTGTTCTGGTTACTCCTCGCGGGTGCAGCGCTCGGCCTCTGGATTTACCTATCGACATACATCGATCTCCCTTGGTTCGGCAAACTCGCCGCAAAGGAACTGGACCGCGTCCAACGCGATGAGTCGATCGAGTACGCATTGACCTGCACGGGATTCCACGATTTCGATGTGCAGGTTTGGGGTAAAAAGGGTTTCCGGCTGATCAATCTTCAAGCCGAAATCTACAATGGCAGTGGCGAGGTAATTGAATACGAGTTTCTCGATGATTCCGTCACGTTTGAGAGTTACCAAAACGAGGCTGCCGTTATAGGACTGAAGAAGTCACGTATTCTGCCGAACCGCAGCTTCTCGTACATGCTACCCGTCGTGCACGTGCCGCTTGACCGGGAGCAATTCGCGGGTGGAGATGAGTATTCGGGCGAGATCGAATTTCGGATCAAATACAGGCACATAAAGGGAAGCAGAACTCGCCTCTCGCACTACAAGGTCACCTACAGCATAACTGTGAGAGACGACGGAGCCATAAATCTTTACTGGTACTTCCTCATCGACGACGACGATTGGGATGATGCCGTGGCGGTTGCGGCGGGAGTAGCTGCCTAGTGGTAACCCGACCGCCGATCGTGCTTCGGTGCGGCAGGGATTACTTCTTTCGAGTCTGACAAACGATGAGGGTGATGCAGTTTGCGGGTGCTGTGTTACAGGGAGCGCACCCGCGGAGCAGATTCAGGCGTCACCGGTTGTCGGCGCGATCGATCGGTGATGGATAACCGACACGTCCTCCGCTCCGAGAGCTTCCTCCTCCTCGACGTCGATCGCCACGATTGGTTGAAGAAACTTTTGGGCGATCACGGTGGGAACGAACGCTGAGAGAATCACAACAGTGATCAATTCCGTGTACTGACTCTCGCTGATCAAGTGGTGGGTCAGGCCGAAAAGCGCAGAGATGGACCCGAACGTGAGGCCCGTCGCCATTAGCAGAGTCGTATACGCCCGTTCACGTCGAGGGAGCTTGGCTGCGGTAGTGGCGGGCCAGACGCCGAGGAACTTGGCACTGATCTTCACAAGCAAGAGGACCGCTATTACCCCCGCTCCGGTGACGAGGGCCTTGGCGTTGATGAGGAGACCCGCGTGCAAGAAGAAGAACGGGGTGAGCAGCGCGAACGCGATGGCCCGCATCCGATCCATGAGGACGCGGTCGTGAAGGAACACCCCGGCGATGACCAGTCCGACCACGTAAGCCGGAAGCACCGCTTCGCTTCCGGCCCGATCGGCCAGGCCGCCAAGGCCCAAGAGAACGACAAGAAGGAACTTGATGTCCGGTTCGCTCACCCGGTGCCCGATCTTCGCGACGACCCAACGGGTGAGGCTTGGGAGCACGACGACTGCCGCCAGGCTGACCACGACGAACACGACAAGCAACCAGCCGTAGTTCGCAAAAAGCCCCCCAAGAGCGAGCACCGTCCCCAGATCGGTGACGAAGCAGGCCGCCAGGATGAGCTTTCCGATGTCGTGACGATTCAATCCGGTTTCAACCATCACCGCGTAGACGACGGCCACCGACGTGGTGCTAAGTGCGACGCCACCGATCTCCGCCGCGTGAAACCGCCAATCGAGCCCCCAGCGACAGAACGAGAACGCGCCGAGGAGCGGCAAGAGGAACGACACGAACCCAATCGCCACGCTCGCCCTCCAGTTCTTGCGGAGCGACACCGGGTCGATCTCGGCTCCGGCGAGGAAGGTGAGGATCACCGATCCGAGACTCGCCAAGAAGGTCGTGTACGCGGTCTGGGCGACATGTTCTTTGATGCCCGGGATGTTCCCTGCCAGCGCCCCGAGGACGATCTCGACGAGCGCGACCGGTATGGCGATGCGAATGCTGATGAGGGAGGCAAGTAAAGCCAGCCCGAGCCAAATCGCCGCCACGAAGTAGAGGTTCATCGCTCCTCCTGCCATATGTGGTCTGGTAGGAGACCGACAACCGGCCCCACCAGAACGTGTTGGTCCTGGCAGAAGCCATCAGCCGTCGGGCGGTTCGGGTCGCGTGACCCACCGGAGCTTCATCCGGTATGCACGAACGCTAACCGGTGATCACCTCGCGTGTCCCATACTCCAATCGATCGCGGGTGCCCTTGGTGAAGTCGGCGAAAGAAGCATTCGCGCGCCGGGTCCACCCCACGGTTCGAGTCGCCAGTCGGAGATTGTGGAAGTCGGCCCTCCGACACCGCTATCTCATGAACTCACAAACCCCCTCCGGAACCGTGGTTGAGCTGCACTGATGGGATGATCAGGTAGTCTCGGCCGGCTCCCGCGACGGTCGAGCGAAGCTCCGATGAGGGACTTCGGACTCTCATCCCGCCACCTCATCGCGCCGTTAGTACCCGGTGATCGAAGTCTTCCAAGCGGTTCCGTAGGGGGCTGCGCCGATGTCGCGCGACCTATCTCCGGTGACCGTGCCGCCTCACAGTCCTCAGGACGATTTTCGGTATTGGCGGTCATACCTGCGCCTGACTCTCACCGTGCTCGCCGGTGAGAGCGTTGTCGTGCTCGTCTACTTCATTTTGCAGTCCGTCGAACCGCACCGGATTCTGCGCGTCGTTCTCGCGTCCATCACGGCTCTCTTGGCGACCGGTGCGGCCTTTGTCGCCGGGTTCATTGCACGACAGACGTGGAGACCCCTATTCTCCCTCGGCGCCACCCTTTCTTCCGGGGCCGTTTTAACTGCATGCATCGTGCTCGGACGGGGACTTGAAAGCTCGCTGACTTATCTTTTGGTTCTTCCGATCGCGAGCGCGGCCCTCGCCCTTTCGGTTCGCGCCGTGCGCATCTGCGCGCTCGTCGGCCTCACCGAACTTGTCCTGATCGCCCTCTCCGATCCTCGGAGCGAACAGTCGATAGCCAATCTGACGATGCTTGTGGCATCCGTTGTCGGGATGGTCGTTTTGGCGAGTGGATGGGTATCCACTCGAACGCGTCTTCAAGTGGAGGAAGCAAGTCTTTTCGCGGATGTTTATCGACTGTCGGAGACCGACTCGCTGACCGGCCTTCTCAACCACGGAGCGTTCTTTCGGCGTTTCGGCGACGAGATCGATCGCTCATTAAGAAACAGCGAACCCCTGAGTCTCTTGGTTTTGGACGTCGATTTGTTCAAGGCTTTCAACGACCAGCATGGACACCTCGGCGGTGACGACGCGCTGGAATTGATCGGATCGGTCATGAAGCACACAAGCCGGAGCTTTGACGTGGCCGGACGAGTTGGAGGGGACGAGTTCGCCGTCATCCTTCCGGCGACAACCTTGGACGAAGCAGGCCGGGTCGCAAAGCGGATGTCCGAAGCGTTGGAACGACCTGATGGTATCGATGTCACTGTGAGCATTGGTTATGCAGAGCTGGATTGGCAACAACCAACCCTGGAACGTCTCTTTCGTGACGCCGACGCGGCGTTGTATTTCGCGAAGGCCTCTGGACGCGATTGCATTTCCACCCCTCAGACCTCGACGCGTTCTGTTGGGACGAGACGGAACGCGAAACCTGTCGATGGCATCTGGGACGCCGACCGTGAGCTCCTCGAGGAGAGATTGCGCGAGGCAAGTCGAGAGACGGCCCAGACTCTCGCTGTGATTGATGCCCTACAGAAGACCTCGGCGGTCGGCTTTGGAGTCGTCGATCGCGATTACAGGTACATTCGGCTCAACCAAATGCTGGCGGGGGTGCACGGGGGGACGATCGAAGACCAGATTGGCCGGACCGTGGCCGAGACGGTTCCTGGCCTCTGGCCCGCCTTAGAGCCGATGTATCGGGCACTCCTCGACACTGGTGAGGCGGTTCTCAATCAAGAGGTGTCAGGAGAGGTCGCCTCGGAGCCCGGTGCCCGCCGTTACTACCTGTCGAACTTCTACCCGATACGCGAACATGGAGAGGTCATCGCCATTGGCATCGTCGCGATCGACATCACGGCTCAGAAACGATTGGAACAGAACGAAATCGCTCTCAGGGATTCGGTCGTTTCCGCACTTGTTGCCGCGAGTGAATTGCGCGATCCCTACACGACGGGGCACCAGGACCGAGTCTCAGAGATTGCGGTCGCGATCGCCACAGCCCTCGGACTTGAAGCCGCTGAGATCGACACCATCGGTCTCGCAGCAAAGCTCCACGATATTGGAAAGCTCGCGATCCCTGCGGAACTTCTCACCCGACCGGGTCGATTGAACGACGCAGAGATGGAACTGGTCCGTGGACACACGAAGGCCGGCTACGAGGTACTTGGGCAAGTTGGCATTCCTGAACCGCTGCGTGTCATGGTCCTGCAGCACCACGAACGACTTGATGGATCTGGCTATCCGTTCGGCCTCTGCGGCAACGAGATATCCCTTGGTGCCCGAATCATCGCTGTGGCTGACGTATTCGACGCGATGGCCTCAAATAGAACGTACCGCAGCGCCTTAAGTCTCGAGGTGATTGAAAAGGAGCTTTCGGCGGGCTCAGGAAGGCTTTTTGATCCGGAGGTCGTGCAAGCCTGCATCGGGCTCATGCGTGCTGGTCGCCTATCGAAGGATCGCGATATAGAGATCTCGCTTGAGGCAGTGCCCGAGGTCTTCCCGCATGAGCTCATCGGAATGGACGACGACCGGTTCGTATCATGAACCTGGCTCGTGCGGCGCTCTCGCCCAGCTGTTGACGAGCACTGTCGAGCTACCACCGCTTGGCCCAGGGTCGGACGCGCCAGTCGCAGAATGTTGACGTCAGCCCTCCGACACCACACGGTGTACACGGCCCTGCCGCCACGCTAACGATGCGTTGGTGCGGGTCGTAATAGACCTGCACCCCCAACTCGCGGTAGACCTCAGCCTTGTCCTTCGGGTCCGCTGTCGCGAGCACGCCAGCGACGTCTTTGAGCTTCAGCACGAGCTTGCGGATCTGACCTTTCGTGAGCTTGTCGCTCGGGGTAGCGGTGCCAAGTTCGTGCTCGGCACGCAGACGATCAGCCTGGACTTCCGCCATCCAGCCGGTGACGACGGTCACATCGGCGCCAGCGTCTAACGCCTTGCGGTACTGCTCGAGCCGCTGATCGCAGTCGGCGATCTTGCGTTTCGCGGCCTCAGCGCGAGCCTCCGTCCCATCGTCAGGACCTCCGACCGCTGCCAATGCTTCGCATGTCGAATCAAGGTTCGCATCGTCGAATAGTCGGGCAATCCACGCGTCAAGATGAGGGACGATCGCGTCCTCGCGGACGTTCACGCTGCGCGGATGGTCGACATCGGCGGTAAGCGCGTACTCGCGCGAGTACAGACAGCGGTAACGCCGGGTGTCATGCGCTGTGGCGCCTTGCATCCGCCTTCCACAGATAGCGCAGTGGACCAGTCCGCTAAGGGGGTAATAGCGACCCGCGACCCGGCCCTTCATCGGTGCGGGACGGTGCACCCCAGCCGTCATTTGCGCCTGCACCTTTGCGAAGTCCTCGGAGCTGACGAGCGGCTCATGCGCGTGCTCGGCCGACCATATCCAGGAGGACCGATCGTTCCAGCGAAGCTTTGTTTCGTGCCCGGCTGCCACGTCCTCAACATCAAGCAGCACCTCGGCGGGAGCGTGAGATGCTTACGGTCCGACGAGGAAGCGTCTCACGGTTTCTTCCGAGTCGCCGCTTGTAATGAGCAGGACTTCGTCGCCATCGGCGAGGACAGTCTCAGAATGCGGCGCAAGCACGCGTCGCTCACGAACGACGGCGACGATTGCTGCCTCGCGAGGCATCTCCAAGTCGGCGATCGCGATGCCGGCCGCGGGAGATCCGGCGGCGAGGGTCACCTCGACGAGCTGTGAAGTTCCGCCCCCGAATTGCAGCAATCGCACGAGCGATCCGACGGTCACAGCCTCTTCGACGAGCGAGGTGAGAAGCTGCGGGGTCGACACCGAAATGTCGACCCCCCATGAATCGTCGAAGAGCCACTGGTTCGCCGCATCGTTGACGCGGGCGATGACGCGCGGGACCGCGAACTCCTGCTTCGCGAGCAAGGAGATGACGAGATTGTCCTCATCGTCCCCCGTTGCCGCGACAGCGACGTCCACTTCAGCCATGCCGGCCGCGTCGAGCGAGTTCATCTCACATGCGTCGGCCACCACCCAAGTGATGTCGAGGGTTGGGCGGAGAACCTCGACGAGATCGGGGTCCTTTTCGATCAACAAGACGTCGTGTCCGTTCAGCCGGAGGTCTCTCGCGATGGCTGTCCCGACGCTCCCCGCGCCAGCGATCGCCACCTTCACGTCCGCGCCGTCCTCTTGTCGTGCTTGTCGGCCGTAACGACTGGCGCTTCGAAGAGGCTCTTTAGGGCCTCGTCGGCCCCCTTCGTCACGACGAGATAGAGGACGTCTCCTTCTTGACCGACGAGACCGTTCGTGTCGAGGCGCGGCTCTCCTGAACGGGTGACGGCGATGAGGCTGAACTTCCCCTTTTGAGAGAGCGAAGCCAGCGGGCGGCCGGCCCAGTTCGAAGGAAGGAATCGTTCGACCAGAGCGAACCCGCCGGTCGAATCGGTCCACTCGGCCTTTTCCAAGTCTGGCGTGAGACGCTGCATGACCCGGTCGATCGTCCACGACACCGTCGGAACGGTGGGTATGCCGAGGCGCTGGTAGATCTCGGCCCGGCGGGGGTCATAGATGCGGGCGACGACGTTCGCGATCCCGTAGTGCTCCCGTGCGATGCGAGCGCTCAAGATGTTCGAGTTATCGCCGTTCGTCACGGCGGCGAGCCCTTGCGCCCGCGACGCGCCAGCTGCGTCGAGGGCGTCGCGGTTGAAGCCGGACCCGACGACCTTCTGTCCGGGCCATTCGGGAGGGAGCCTGCGGAAGGAGCGGGGCGCCTTGTCGATGATCGCGACCGAGTGCCCCCGAGCGTCGAGTCGCACCGCGAGCCCTGATCCGACCCGCCCACAACCGACCACGACGATGTGCATCCCCACCATGCAACTCGGCTGGGAGTCACCAGACAATTCGGAACTTGTGATTACCTGAGCGAGTGGAAGAAGCTCCTCGCAGGGTCGCGACCACCGGCCCTGGGGAGGAAGATCGCCTCTCGCCACGCGGGGTCGCCGAGCCGCCAGCATCGGAGCGCCTCGTCGCACCGAGCGCGCTACCGAGCTATGCCCGTCCCGAGCTCCCGGAGAGCCTTCGCTACAGGCTGACGAAGAAACTCCTCGGCCCGCCGATCGCCAGCGACCGGCAGGCAAAAGAGCGGCTCGGCAAGCCGACCGCCCTCGCAGTGCTCTCGTCCGACGTCATCTCGTCATCGGCCTACGCGACCGAGCAGATCCTCCTCCAGCTCGTCCGCGTGATCGGGGTGGCGGCGTTCTCGCTCGTCGTCCCGGTCACCGTTGCCGTCGTCTTCGTCCTCGCCTTTGTCACCCTTTCTTACCTCGAGGTCGTGAAGGTCTACACGAAGGCGGGGGGCGCCTACGTCGTCGCCCGCGAGAACTTCGGGCTCGGCGTCGCACAGATCGCCGCCGTCGCGCTGCTCATCGACTACACGCTGACCGTCGCCGTCTCGGTCGCCGCCGGGACCGCGGCGATGACGTCTGTCTTTCCGACCCTGACCGGGGCGACCGTCTGGATCTCGATCGGTTTCGTCGTCTTGATCGCCTTTGGGAACCTGCGTGGGGTGAGAGAAGCCGGTCGGACTTTCGCCATCCCCACCTACTTCTTTATCGCCAACATGGGGATCCTCATCGTCGTCGGGACGGTGAAGGCCGTCCTCGGAGACCTCCACGCGCACTCGCTCCACCATGTCGGGGCGGTGAGCATCGGAACGCCCGGGAAGGGGCTGCTCCTCGGTGCGTCGCTGTTCGTCGTCTTGAAGGCCTTCGCTTCTGGGGGCTCGGCGCTCACTGGCACCGAGGCGATCTCGAACGGGGTGAGCATCTTTCGCCGTCCCGAGTCGAGAAATGCTCGTATCACGCTCGTCATCATGAGCCTCATCCTTGGCTCGCTCGTGCTTGGCATCGCGGCCCTCGCGGCGATCGTTCATCCAATCCCGTACGTGACGGGGTCGCCGACCGTCATCTCGCAAGTCGCGAAGTACGTCTACGGCTCGGGCGCGCCCTCGCAGTTCCTCTACGTCTGCTTGCAGGCCGGGACGATGTTGATCCTCGTCCTCGCCGCCAACACAAGCTTCACGGGATTTCCGTATCTGGCGAGCTTCGCGGCCACCGACTCCTACCTTCCCCGCCAGCTCACCCGCCGTGGCCACCGTCTCGTCTTTTCGACCGGGATCTTCGTTCTTACCGGGGTGGCGATCGGGCTCTTGCTCGTCACGCGAGCGCGGGTCGACAGCTTGATCCCGCTCTACGCGATCGGGGTCTTCACCGGTTTCACGATGGCGGGCGCAGGCATGGTGAAATACCACCTCAGCCACCGCGAGCCGCAGTGGCGCCGCCGCGCCATCATCAACGGGACGGCTGCCGCGCTGTCGTTCGTCGTCGACCTCATCTTCGCCGTTACTAAGTTCACTGAGGGTGCGTGGGTCGTTGTCGTCGTCCTTCCGCTTGGTGTGTTCGCGCTCATGAGGCTCCACCGGCAGTATGTCCGCGAGGACGAGGAGCTCGAAGCCGGAGCGGCTGAAGCGTGCGAGGTTCCCGTGCTTCGCCGCCACGTCGTCATCGTTCTCGTTCATCGGGTCGATCTCGCGACGGCGCGTGCCGTTCAATACGCGCGGACGCTCTCGCCAGACGAACTGCGCGCCGTACACCTTGCCATCGACCCGCTCGAAGCCGAAAAACTCGAGCGCGACTGGGGGAGACTGGCGCTCTCTCGCCTTCCGCTCGACATCATCGAGTGCCCTGACCGCCGCCTTTCGCGCGCGGTGGCCGAGCTCGCCGCGCAGATCACCGGGTCGGACAACACTGAGCTCACGATCCTTCTTCCGAGGCGTGGATACGCGGCGGGCTGGCGCCGGCTGCTCCACGACCGCAGCGCCGATCGGATCGCCGCCTCGGTTGCCGGTCTCCCGCACGTCAACGCCACGATCGTCCCGTTTCAGCTCTCGCGTCGTCACACGGCACGTCCGCCCCGCGCCGAGAAGCCTCCCGTCGCCGCTCGGAGCGACGCGACTGGGCGTGAGGAGGACGTCGACGAGTTCGCCGGTCGGGCAACGGGGACGACGCCGATCGGCGAGGCGCGCTGGCGCCAACGGGTCCGGGTCGCCGGGCGCATCCGCTCAGTCCGAGTTCCGACGGGAGGTGCGACCGCGGTTCTCGAATGCACCCTCGTCGACGACTCTGGTGCGATCCTCCTCGTCTTCCAAGGACGCCGGCGGATACCGGGAGTACAACAGGGCGCCCGCCTCGTCGCGAGAGGCATGGTGGCCGCATGGCAAGGACAGCTCGCCATCTTGAATCCCGACTACGAGCTCATCGCGGGACCGGACGCGGAATAGAAGCGCCAGGTGTGAAGAACGACGCGCGAGAAGCGGCAGCCGGAGGTTCCGACGTTCGACGGAATTCGGAACATCATCGTGAGTGCAGCCTGTTGTCCTTGCCAACAATCCATCGGAACATATGACCTTGACCAAGAGGCAAGCTGCGGGACATCGGGCAAACGGCGTGGAACGAGGAGGTTGAGGCGTGACCGGTTCGTTCACGGATGAGGAGGTCGCCGCATGGGCCGAAGAGAAGCGAGTCAACGAGCATCTCACTGACGGGCGCGCTGACCCGGCGAAGTGCTTTTGCGCGGGTGTCAACTGTCTGATCGCGCAGGTGGTAGCCGACCTCTTCCACGGGCTCGCACGCGACGAACCGCTTTCGTCGCGGTAGTCACCCGCGGAGGCCTTTGTGCACGTGCATCGGCACGCGGTGTCGCCCGTGTAGTTGCTTGCAGGAAGAGAGTTTCACGGATTCAGGTGCTCGGCGGCTCCTGTTCGATGATCGACTTAAGCAGCGCCGGTGGCGAGAGGACGGTGTCGACCCCCCAGGTCTCGTCGAACATCCAGCTGTTGGCGAGATCGTTCACCCGGGCGATGACCCGCGGAACCGAAAACAGTCGCTTCGCCAAGAGGGAGATCACGAGGTTGTCCTCGTCCGAGCGGGTGCAGGCCACGACGACGTCCGCCTTCAGCGCGCCGGCCCGCTCGAGCGTCGCTGGGACGATGGGGTCGCCGAGCACCGTGGGCGGACCTCCCGGCACCGCAACGGCACCGCGGTCCCGTTCGGTCTCGACGATCGTCACGTCGTCACCGGAGGCATGCAACGCACCGGCAACCTGCTCGGGAAGCCCGGCGCCGCCGACCACGATCACCTTCATCACGTCCACCCCCCGCCGAGGAAGCTCCTCAGCCGTCCGAGCGAGCCCGAGGCGACGACGAAGCTGACGACGTCGCCGAGCTCGAGCACCGTCGCCCCGAGCGGGATGCGCGAGCGACCCTTGCGGCTCAGCTCGACGACCTGGATCTCCCCGTCGACGTTGAGCTCCGACGCCCTCCGGCCGGCGAGGTAGTCGGGGATCGTCGACCGCACGAGCATGGTCTCGCCGTTGCCGAAGGTCTGGTGCGGTTCGAGCCGCGCGTGGTGCAGCAGCTGCAGCACCCGGTTGACGGTGGTCGCCACCGAACCGACGGTGGTGATGCCGAGCTCGGTGTAGACCGCGGCGTGAACCGGGTCGTGCAGCCGAGCCAGCACCCGCGGCACCCGGAAGACGTCCCGCGCCACGCGTGCAGCTACGGCATTGGCGCTGTCCTGGTGGGACATCGCGACGAAGGCCTCGGCGTCGGCGATGCCCGCATCTTCGAGCACCCGCCGGGACACGCCCGAGCCGAGGAGGAAGCGGCCGGAGAAGCCAGGGGGCAGGCGTCCCTCGGCGGTTCGATCCGGATCGATGACCGCCACGCCGTCGCCCTCGCCCCCGAGCCGCACGGCGAGCGCCGAGCCGGTCCTCCCGCATCCCATGATCACGACCTTCACGACATCTCCTTTGCCAAGGCGCCAGCGAGCGCGCCGGCCGTATCGGGAGCACCGAGGCGCGCCCGGCGGCGCCGGGCGCCACGCCGCAGCGCCTTGCGGGTCTCCTCGGCGACGAAGAGCACTACCCCGAAGCCGACGAGGATCAGCCAGTCGCTGACCCTGAGCGGTGCGGTGTGGAACACGGTCTGCAGAACGGGCACGTAGCTGACGCAGGAGACGAAGGCGATGCCGAAGCATCCGGCGAGGACGAGGGGCTTGTTCGACAGGAGCCCGATCTTGAAGACGCTCTCCTCCTCGGTGCGCACGGCGAAGCTGTTGAAGAACTGGCTGACGACGATCCCCGCCTGGGTCATTGTCAGCGCCTCGCGGTAGACCAGGTTCGAGGCCGTGAACGCCGAGAACGGAAGATGCGCCGTGTGGATGCGCCAGAAGAACGCGAACACCACCCCGGCTGACTGGATCGAGCCGAGGAACAAGAAGCGCCGTACGAGCTTCCAGTTGAACAGGTGCTCGCTTGCCGGCCGGGGAGGGCGCGCCATGATCGTCGGCTCGGGCCGTTCCGTGCCGAGGGCGAGCGCCGGCATGACATCAGAGCCGAGGTCGATGGCGAGTACCTGCAGCGCGCTCAGGGGAACGAGGGGGAAGCCGACGAAGACCGCGGCCAGGATTGGGGCGAGCTCCGCCAAGTTGTGGCTGAACAGGTAGATGAGGAACTTGCGGATGTTCTCATAGACGGCGCGGCCGAGCTCGACGGCCGCCGCGATCGAGGCGAACGAGTCGTCGAGCAGGATCATGACCGAGGCGGCCCGGGCGACGTCGGTGCCACCCTCGCCCATGGACACTCCGATGCTGGCTCGCTTGAGCGCGGGAGCGTCGTTGACGCCGTCGCCGGTCACTGCGACCACCTCGCCGTGGCTCTGCAGCGCCGCGACGATCCGCATCTTGTGCTCCGGCCGAGCCCGGGCGAACAGCAGCTGCTCGGACTGAAGCGTCAGCTCGGCGAGCTCGGGATCACTCATCGAGTCGAGCTCGGGCCCCGACACGATCCTCACCGCTCCCTCGGTGACGATCCCGACCCGTCGGGCGATCGCCTCGGCGGTCAGGCCGTAGTCCCCGGTGATCATGTAGATGCGGATGCCGGCCGCCCGGCAGGCCGTGACGGCGTCGACGACCTCCGGCCGGGGCGGATCGGACATGGCGATCAGACCGAGGAGCGTGAGGCCCTGCTCGGCCTGCTCGGCTCGGAGGTGGCCGCTCTCGACGCGACCCAGCGCCACGGCGAGCACGCGCAGGCCCTCGGAGGCCATGACGTCGTTCGCCTTCTCGACCTGATGCCGCAGCTCGTCGTCGAGGGGCAACTCGCGTCCCTCCCAAACAAGCGAGACGCAGCGGTCGAGCACGGCCTGGGGCGATCCCTTGACGTAGGCCTCGTATCCCCCCTCGGTCCGGTGGACGGTCGTCATCAGCTTGCGATCGGCGTCGAAGGGGAACGTGGCGACGCGCGGGCAGCGCTGCAACTCCGCGGCGAGGTCCAGCTTCGCCTTGCCAGCGGCGACCAGGATGGCGCCCTCGGTCGTGTCGCCGAGCACCCTCCAGCCCACCCGGCGGACCGGGTCGGGTGCCAGCAGTCGTGCGTCGCAGCACAGCGCCCCGACCCGGAGCAGCTCGGCCACCTGATGGGCTTCCTCGACGCTGCCTTCGGGGCCGTACCCGACGCCGGAAACGACATGGGACCGCCCCGACTGCCAGACCGTCTGCACCGTCATCTCGGCCTTGGTGAGCGTGCCGGTCTTGTCTGTACAGATGATCGTGGTCGACCCGAGGGCCTCCACCGCCGCAAGCCGCTTGATGAGCGCGTTGCGGCTCGCCATCCGGCGTACGGCTACCGCCAGGGAGACCGACATCGTCGCCGGCAGCCCCTCGGGGACCAGCGCGACCATCACACCGAGGGCGAACACGAAGGACCCGACCACGGCGTGGCTCACGAGGACTCGCAGGCCGAACAGCGCCACGCCGGCGCCGATGGCCACCGCGGCGACGCGCTTGGCCATCACGGTCACCTCCCGCTGCAGCGGGCTCTCCTCCTGGGGTGTCTCGGCTGTCAGCCGATAGATCCGCCCGAACTCGGTGGCGAGCCCAGTCGCGAACACCACCGCCCGTCCGGTGCCGTTGACCACTGAGGTGCCCATGAAGATGCAATTCGGGGCCTCGTGGACCGGCACGTCAGGGGCGACAGCCTCCGAGACGCGTGGCGTGGGGCGGCTCTCCCCGGTGAGCGCCGCCATTTCGACGAGCAGGTCGTGCACCTCGACAACGCGGCAGTCCGCGGAGATGGCGTCACCGGCATCGAGCACGACGAGGTCGCCAGGGACGAGATCGGCGGCCCGCACCTCGGTGAGCTCACCGTCCCGGATCACCCGCGCCGTTGAAGGGACCATCGCCTGCAGAGCCTCGGCGGTGCGCTCGGCGGAGTGCTCCTGGGCGAAACCGATGCCGGCGTTGAGGACGACCACGCCGAGGATGCCGATCGCCAGCTCGAGGTTCGCCGAGTTGCGCGGCGTGGTGAACAGATAAGTAAGGAAGGTGATCGCCGAGGCCGCCATCAGCACGACCGCGAACATGTTGGTGAACTGCGCTCCGAGCTCGGACAAGATCGACCGGCTCCTAGCTGGAGGCAGTTCGTTGGGCCCGACCCGTGTCCGTCGCTCGGCTACCTCCTCGGAGGACAGTCCTCTCGGAGAGCTCCCGAGCTCGGCCTGAACGCTCAGCGGCTCGAGGGTCTGCACCAGCACAGGTCAATCCTGCCGCTCGCGAGCGCGCAGGAAGTGGTGCTGACCCCTCATCTGCGCTGTTCAGTCTTCGGTTCGCGGTGAAGCACTAACGCAATCAGACGGATCGGGAATCCAACACGCGCCCCATAATTCGCGGCGAAATGAAGGCTCCGAGTGTCCCCAACCGCCGTGATGTGGACCGAATGCCGGCGAGAACTATTTTCTCGGCTCGAGGATCGTCTGGAGCTGGGTCACCCAGGTGTCACGCGGACCGTCACAGTCGATATAGAGCTCCCGTTCGAATGGCGTCGCGATCTCTCCGGCCATGTCGACCCATTCGTGTAGAGCTCGGAACGCGTCCTTGAATTGATCTGGTGAGCCACGGACAACTGTGGTCGCGGGCACGTTCGACGGCATCGACTTCGACGGTCGACAAGCCGTCCTCTTCGATCGAGACTCCGCTTGGGACGTTGAGCGCGGTCGTAAGACGAACAGGTGGATCTTCAAGGCCCGTGTCCTCGTACAGCGCGTGGGACAAACCATCGAATTGGACCCCGTGCCGCGCCAAAGCAGCGTGCAGCTTTGGGTACATTCGGCCTGCTGCTTCGCCGATCTCCTCGTACCCGCTGAGATCCTCTGTCAATGCGACGATCCGCAGTGGCTCGAGCCGTTTGACGACCACGGCTTCGTCCCCCATCTATAACCCGAAGGTCGGAGGTTCAAATCCTCCCCCCGCCACGAAATAGGAGCAGGTCTCTCGCAAGTGAGTCACGAAGTGTCTCTTCTTATCGGCGCTGGAGCCTCACTTCGAACGCGTCGCGAAGCGCGTCCCCGATGAAACTGACCGCGACGACGGTGCAGACGATCAAGGCAGCCACTGGATATATCTGCCACCAGTACCCGTCATACAGGTAATTGATTCCATTCGCGAGCATCCCCCCCCACGTGGGTGCTGGAGGAGGTAGTCCGAACCCGAAGAAGTCGAGGGTGGCGAGGATGAGTATGGCGTTGGTGATCTGGAAGGTTGCGCTCACCACAATGGTGCCGATGACATTGTGAAAAATGTGGCGTCGCATGATCCCTGAGCCGTGTCCACCCATGAGCTGAGCTGCCTGTACGTACTCGCGGGTGCGCAGAGCGAGTGTCTCTCCGCGGATGAGTCGCGCGGGGATCAGCCACGAGAGACCTGACAGCACCACGATGAGTAACAGCAGCGTCGGGCGGTACACCGTGGCGAGGTAGATGAAGACGAATAACGGCGGAATCGAAATGAAGACGTCGAGCAGACGCGACATCGCTGCGTCGAGCCTGCCGCCGGTGAATCCCGAGATCGCCCCCCAGAGCATGCCGAGCAACGTTGAGCACACTGCGACCCCGAACGAGATCTCGAGCGTCGTGCGACCGCCCGCCATCAACCGCCCGAGGACGTCGAAGCCGTTGTTGTCCGTGCCCAAAGGATGCGACGTCGATGGCGCCAAGTTGATGAAAATGCTCGAGCGGTACTGGTTGGTCGGGTAAACGAGCGGACCGATAAAGCAGAATCCCACCTCTAGGAGGATGAACAGCAACCCGACGCGAGCGAGCTTGTGTTCGAGGAAGGTTGCGCCGATCAGCCGCCACGCGCTGCCAGGACGACCTTCGCTAACCCAATCCCCGACTTCCACGGCGGTGTGTGCCGGCCGAAAGAGCGCGGCACTCGACGGTGGAGTTGCGTTCACTTCGTCGAACGCGCGGACGCGGCGCAGCGGCAGTGGTCGCTTGCGGTCACGTGTAGCGCACCTGTGGGTCGAGCACGGCGTATGCGATGTCGGCGGCCAAGTTTCCGAGGACCGTGGCCACGCTTACGAGAATGGTGATGCCAAGTTCCACGGGATAGTCGGCGTTCACGGCCGCGTTGTAGAACAGCAACCCGATCCCAGGGAAATTGAAGACGTACTCGACTACGAAGCCGAGCGTGAGGACGGCCGGCACCGAAAGGCCGACCAGAGTTACGACCGAGAGGAGCGAGTTCCGAAGCACGTGGCGCCACAGGATGCGTCGTTTCGAGGCGCCTTTGGCCCGAGCGGTTCGGACGTAGTCCTGCGCAAGATTCTCTACCGCAGCAGATCTCATGTACTGGCTGAAGAGTGCGTACGTGCCGAGCGCGAGCGTGGCGATCGGGAGGACTAACCCGGATGGCTGTGACAGCACCTCGGTGATCGTCGTGCCTTGCGGCGCTTCTGCGGGTAAGAGCCCGAGGTTCACCGAGAACACGGCGATCAGAAGCAGGCCGAGAAGGAAGTACGGCATCGAATAAAGCACGAACGACACAGTCGTTCCGACGTAATCGATGAGACCGTTGCGGTGGGCGGCCTGAACCAATCCAACGGGAATGGCGATGAGCAACGCGATGACGAGCGCCGAACCGACCAGTAGCAGGTCCCTCGGCAGGTCGTGGGCGATCAGGGCGTCCACGGAGTCGTTCAACTTGTACGAGTAGCCGAGGTTTCCGTGCAACATCTGCCAGAAGTAGTGGCCGTACTGCACGGGAAGCGGCGAATTGAGCCCGTACTCCCTGATGAATGCGCGCACCTGGGTAGGGCCGGCTCGCAACCCGATCACCGCGCGGGCGAGAGCCGGCCCGGTGGCGACCAGGTTCTGCAGGATGAAGGCAACGATCGTTACCCCGACGACGACGAAGACCGCGTGGATTAGTCGCCGGACGATGTAGCCGACCACCGCTGCTTCTTACATCACTTCGGTTGTTGGGACATTACGCGAAGACCGATGGTTGTCGCGCCGACCAGGGGCGCGCTTGCTCGAGGACGCTCGCCAGTTGCAGCAGCAATTTGTCCTCACCCCACCGTCCGACGAACTGCGTACCGATCGGCAGACCAGCCTCGGTCATGAGCGGCAGGCTGATCGCCGGCTGCCCAGTGCAATTGAACAGCGACGTCCCTGACTCGAGGTTTCCGAGGTCGCTGGCGAAGTACCAGTCGACGCCGACTTGTCGGTACGGATCGTAGGAGCCGAGCGTCGGTGGGAGAGCCGGCATTGTAGAGAGCAAGAAGATGTCGCAGTCCTGCAACTGCTCGTCAACTACCCGAGTGGTCTTCCGATAGGTCTCGAGTGCCTCGATGACTCGTTTCGCATCGAGGCGGCGCCCGTGTTCGTACAGCGCGAGCGTGTAACCCTCGAGGGTCTCGGTGTTAGGTGCGCGGCCCATAGCCCGAGCGGATGCGTCGACCTCCGTCGCCGCCATCGCAGCCCAGATGTCGATCGTCGATGCGATGTACCGCTCGACATCAAAGGTCAGTGGACGCTCGAACACCTCGTGTCCGAGTTCCGCACAGAGATTCGCGGCTTCGAGCGTTGCGCACGCGACCTCCGGGTCGATGTGCCGTCCCCACAAATTGCCGGTGGTGAAACCGATGCGCAGTTTCCGTGGCGTCGCTCCGAAGTCGTCCGTGCCCCGGAGGTCGCCGGTCGGCGCACGAAAGGGTGCACCCGGCCCCGCACCTTCCACCGCTGCGAGCAATGCGACCGCGTCTCTTACCGACCGAGTGAGGGCGAATTCGGTCGTGATGTCGCCGAGGAACACGCGCGTCGGCTCTGACCAAATTCGTCCTCTGCTCGGCTTCAAGCCCACCAACCCGCAGCAGGACGCCGGTATGCGGATGGACCCGCCCCCGTCGTTGCCGTGTGCGAGGGGCACCATACCGGCGGCCACCGCGGCGGCCGAACCGCCGCTTGATCCACCTGTGCTCTTCGTGACATCCCACGGATTCCGCGTCGCGCCGTACAGCGCGGTCTCGACGGTCACGACCTCGCCAAACTCGGACGTCGCGCTGCGGCCGATCTGAATTAGGCCGGCCGCTAGGAAGCGGCGCGCCAACTCTCCAGTGCGCGGACTCGTCCAACCTGCGAGCAGCCGGCTACCCGCTTCCACCCGCCGGCCGGCGACAGCCCAGCCGAGATCCTTCGCGACGAAGGGGACGCCGGCAAACGGCGCGGCGCTGGCTTCGTCGTCGGAGATGACGCTTACAGCGTCCTCGTAGACCTCGATGACCGCGTTCAGCTCCGGATTGATTCGTTCGATCGCCCGGACGGCAGTTTCCGCGAGCTCGCTCGGTTTCACCTCTTTCTGCCGCACGAGCTCGGACAGCCCGGTCGCGTCGTAGCGCGCGAACTCACGAACCTCCACGCCTCACCCTTTCTGCTGGAACGATCGGAGTCGGCCTCGCCGGCGCGATCAGCCCGAAACTGTCCAGAGTTGCGGGTACAGGTTCGTCTCCAATCCTTGTGGCAGCGGAACGCGCACGTTCTTTTTGATGACGGAGATCTGGTACGGGCCGTTCGGAACCCACAGCGTCGGCAGCTGGGCCGCGGCGTAGTTGTCGGCGGCGTGCAGCGGCGCGAGACCCGGCAGCTCGTGCGCTGCGTGGGTGAGGGCGTCCATCGTCGGATCGCTGTACTGGCCCCCGTTGAACCCGGAGCCGGTGTTGTAGTTCTCCGCACCGTCTGGGTAGTAGTAGGGGTACCAGCCGTATTCGTCACTTATCACGCCGGCGAGCATCTGCCAATGGCAGGCCGACGACTTGACGCCGAAGCACGAGAAATAGTCGGCGAACACCTTGCTGAACGGATGGCTCGTGAGCGTGAGTTGAACGCCGACTTCGGAGGCGGTGGTCTTGAAGTTGAGCACCTCTTGACCTAGTGCTGTGTTTCCGGAGCTGTACTCGAAAGAAAAGCTAAACGCCGCACCGGATTTGACACCGGCACCGCACTCCCCGGTGCCGGTACCCGGGTGCACACAGGTGGAGACCCCTCCGGAGACGACCTTCCAGCCGTGACTGGTGAGCAATTTCCGCGCCGCCGAGACGCTGAATGGGTAGTGGTCTTCGCTGACGTAGGCGTCGGCGTACGGGTTCTTGATCACCGTCGGAATGTCGCTGTATTCGGGATAGCCGAACCCTCGCAGGAAGTACTTCACCCACGCGCTCTGGTCGATGAGATGCTGAAGCGCCTGTCGGATGTACAGCTGCTTGAAGATTGGACCCGCTGTCGGTTGGGCGAAGTTGAGTGGCCAGAAGTTCCAGCCCCAGATGTTCCACGGAACGATCTGGTAGCCCTCCGAGCGCACCGCCGATTCCAGTCCCGACGTGGCGTCCTCCAATGGCAGAAATCCGTAGTCGACGCTTCCGGAGCGGACGGCGTCGAACTCGGCTGACGTGCTCGTGAACGGTTCTTCGATGAACTTGGCGACGCTGTGGGTGGACTCACCGAAATAGCGGGGATTCGCCACCAGCACGAGATAGCCGGTCGTGGCGTTGTAGCCGACCTTCGGCTCGATCTCCCACGGCCCGTCGACTACGCGCCACAACGGGCTCGTGGCGTAGGTGCTTCCTTCCGTCGACTGCTTGTTCAGGAACGTCCAGACCGCGACTGCGCCCTTCTTCGACTCGTCGTAGTTCCCGACCGGTCCACTGAGCGACGTGCGGTCCCACGCGTGTTGCGGCATCGGAATGATCGAGTTCAGTTCGTTTAGCTGCAGCCAATATTGGTTGTACGTTCGGTTGAAGGTGATGGCGAAGCGCGTCTTCGACAGATAGCTGATGGACTTCACGTTGTCGGGGAACTGACCCGGGACGTAATCCCCCCACTCCGTCTTGTTGGCGAACAACAAGTTCATCCAGAACTCGACGTCGCGTGTCGTCAGCGGGACGCCGTCGGACCAGTGAATGTTCTTCAACGTGATGGTGGCCACGGTGTCATGCGCCGCGTTGATGCTGAACGTTGGTGGATAAGCCAAGCTCATCGAGTCGTTCACGACCGGCTCGCCATTGCTGTCGATCCAATAGAGCGTGGGGTACAGCAGATAGCTGAATTCCTGATCGTTCGCGAACGTGAACCACTCCGCCGGCTGCAAAGGGAAGACGTAGTCCGGCGGTGAGCCGGGTTGCTCAGCGAAGGTGACCGTCGCACCGCGGGTCGTGCGCTCGGTGAGATGAGCAGGGACGTACGCGCCGGCCGCGAGCAGCAAGGCAGGGAGGATTGCCAACTTCCGGAGGAGGAACCCCCTTTCGCGACGGTCTCGCAGACTCCTCTTGCCCTGGTGAACATGATTCAAATCGGCCATGTTCAGTCCTCCCCCTTTTGATTTCCTCACGCGAGGCTCGCGCTCGGTTCTCTCTTGTCATGATTCGTAGCGGTAGCGCGTCCTCGTCCCGGATCTGCCTTCGCCTCGATGGCGTCGAAGAGCAGGTCGAGGCCGTAGCTGAACGCCTTTTCCACATCGTTGTAGAGGCGCCGACCAGTGGAAGCGAGATTGGGAAAGCGACCTTCCGGCAACGCGCTGTAGACCCTCCGCCAGCGCTCCAAACTCTCCTCGGTTGCCCTCGCGTCGAATGCGGTGCCGCCGATCGTGTATGTCTCGAGTGCCTCGAACGCGAGCGGAATCTCCTCTTCCGGCAAGCCCGATTCACGCAACAGAGCGAGCTCCAGGTCGACGTTGTCGTATCCCTCATCCAGCATCGGCGCGGTGAGCTGAAGCGCGAGCAGGGCATTCGGGTGGGCTAGGTAAACGCGACGGAGCGAAAGCAACAGCACTCGCAGCCTCTCTCGCCACGGACCTGCCTCCGGCACATCACGGACTACCTCTCGGAGCAACGTGGCGGCGGCCATCGCGAGGATCTCGTCTTTGTCTCGGAAGTACCGATAGACCGCAGTGGCGTCCACACTGAGCTCTCGCCCGAGGCGGCGCATGTTCACACCATCGTGGCCTTGTCCTTCCGCGACGCGCAGATACGCCTCGATGATCGCCTCACGGGAAAGTCGCTGACCCGCCGGTCTGGCGACTTCCGACATCGCCACGGCGCTGAGCGTAGGAGTGCGTCATCGCTGCTGTCAACGTTGTTGATTGTTTCTTCGTCACTTGCTGGAACCGAGCAGTTATGGCTGACCACCTCGATTCGACCCGCTAGACGTTCGGCTCGTTACCAACGCCGAGTACGGCCGTCAGGAGCAGCAAGCCCCAACTGTTGGGGCCGTAAGTCGTCGCCCCGTTGCCGAAGCTGCCCTAGCTAGTCGAGCAATCCCGCGATTTGCTCGACAGACCACCGATACTTCGTGACACCCGCGGCCATTGCTGGTGGCGGCAAAGACAAGGCCATCGTGGCTGGTGTGTCGCAGCGAGGCGGCGAACTTCGCGCGGCAGAGATCCCCAACACGCGACGGCAAACGCTTCATTCCGCAGCACTTGAGCACGTGGAGGTTGGAGCCACCATCTACACGGATGCACTCGGCGGGGGAGTGCGACTTCTTCGACGTCTGCTGCGCGGCAGCTCCCAGCGAGCGACGAAGAGCGGTGACATTCAAGGTCGGGCTGAATAGCGGAAACTCGTTTGCGGGCACGTGACTGCCCGGGCTTCCAGCACGAGGGGCGGCGAGTGCCCGCACGTCGCGTTCTGATCAGGCTGCCCACTCACTGTGCCATGCTGCCGAGCTGGCGTTTTCCCGTGTACTCAAGGTAGTAAACGCCCCTCCGACACGTGGTGACGAACCGGCAGCGTTCGGGGATGCTCGTCCTAGTGCTTGGATCTGACGCGCTGCACGTTGAGAAGAACGAAGCTCCCGATCAGCAGCATCCAACCCCACCACGGTACGGCACCAAGGCCGTGCCATACGTCGTGGAGGAAGATCGAGCTCGTCATTGTCACGACCAATGCCTAGCGCTATCCGACTGGCCCGGGACAGATGCTCAACCGGCGATCAGGGGCAGGTCATGCGTACGCAGAATCGCCTCTTCCGACTGCGTGACATAGGAATGAGCCGGACGCAACTAAACATGTGCTTGAGAGGGGTTGCGGATGGAGTCCTTTGAGCAGTTTGTGGCGCTCGCATTAGAGCACGAGGGTCTCGTCGTATCCGAGGCGATCAAAGTTGAAGCAAGTGCACCTTCGCCTTTACGTCGGAAGATTTGCTGCTCAGTCGACCGGCACGCACGAACGTGAAATACGCGAATGGTGCAGAAAGCAGATAGTCGGAGGAGGACCAATAGAAGTATTTGGACTCTCTGATGTCATCGGCACAGTTCGGATGGTCGCTGCTTCAAAGACTTACAGAGACAATGCAGTTCTCACCACGATGAAGGTTCTCGACGCTGCCGGATTGCTCGAAGGGATTGATACGTCGGGGGTTGAGTCAGATGACGACGAAGACGATGAGGACGAGTGATTGCTAGCGGGGCTAACCGCGCACCGCCTGCTCAACAATCGAATAATCGAGGTCTTCCTTCTGCCGCAATGTTCCGGCGATAGGGATACCTTCCTGACTCCTAGCATCGAAGAATGACAGCGGAGGAAGAAGCGGCATTCGATGAGGGCTTCCATATCAAGCTAGAAGCTGCGTGGGACATCGTCCGTCTGGTCGTGCCTACGGTGCAGGATCAGATGCCGGACGAACCGTTGCGAAGTTCCCTTCCCTTTTCGACGGCAGCACGCTTCAACTTGGCTCTTGGTGGACGATGTCTGTCGGCGCTTCAATGCCTTCGGACCAAGGAGACCTCAGAAGGAGCGTTTGTGTTGCTGCGCAACCTTTTGGAGGCTTGGGCTCATCTCGCGTTCATCGCAGGAATCGGCGCTCCTGATGGAACAATCGTTTGCCGCGGGGTGCGCTTCGAACTCGGCGCCCTTAAAGAGGCCGAGGATGTCGCGCGCCGTGTCGGCGCGCTTCCGCCGGAGATTGTGCAGCGCTTCGAGATTCGTCGAGCAGAGCTTCGCGCCGTCGAGACTGGCTGCACATGCGGTCGGCACCAGCCCCTTCCCGAGGACACGTTGCTCAGGCCTTGAGAACGATAAGCAATGAGTTTCCGCGTCTTAAATGGGTCCCGATTGTGTACTCGGACTCGTCTAGGGCTACTCACATGTTCGCCGGAGTGGACCACATTGTTGCCGTTGGCCCCGAGGGCCAACCAGAGCTGACGTGGGTCCCACCAAGGTCGCGAGTTCGTTGGTTGATATGGACCATGGTCACGTTCGGCAACTCGTCACGGATTGCCGAAGCACTTATAGCTGGGCCAGACGCTAGAGGGTTAGATCAATCCGGTTGCTGGACGCGCTTGTCGGAACTTCTCGAGGACCGTTTCCTGGAGGGATACGGACGGGAGTGAGCGGACTCGCCTCGGCAGATTGTCACCCGAGTGCCGCTCAGAGCCGGCGATTGGGGGCGCGGGCCAATCGCGATTCTTCAAGTGGTCGGTGCAACCGCTTATCCAATCCAAGAGCCATTGACTCGGGGACACCGCATAAGGGATTCGGGCACGCACCGGGGCCGTTAGATGCCCGGCGTTCGACGCGATCACGTTCAAGGACGTGCCACCTCCGTAGGCTAGATCGACGATGCCCGATTCCCATGTTTCGACCGAGACGACTGGGACTGCCTCAACTCCGCTTCCACTCCCTGGAAATGGCGAGGAGACGGGAGTCGGTTCAGAAATTGAGAGTGGCGGCCGACCGAGGAGGTTAGGAGTCGGTTTTCTCCTCCTCCTCCTCGTGGTGGGAGTTACCTTTCTTATCGCGTTCTTCGATGTTGTTCGTCACTGGCTGGCGCTTCATACCGGAACACTCCACGGAGGGCCGGACGTCTACTACAACTTCTGGTCGGGCTTCGGTTCCGACTTCGGCGAGGCGACCCTCATCACTGCAGTCGGCATCGGGGTGTACACCGGTGTGCGTAAGGTGAATTGCCACACCAAGGGGTGTTGGAGGATTGGCCATCACCCCTTAGAAGGCACTCCTTACATCTTGTGCCGGCACCACCACCCGGATGTCCCGACCAAGGGTGCTTCGCACGAACACATCCTTGAGGAGCATCGCAGATACAAGGAAGCTAAAGAGGCTCGAGAAGTTGTCACCTAACGGGCAGCGAGGTTCGTATCCACAACGTGCCGATCGGGGTCACTTCTCGCATTTAGATGTCAAGCCGCCAGTGCTTGGTAGCAGAACGAGCGCGTCCCTCCTCCGACACTTTTTGCCAGGCACGTCGGCCACCATCGCGGCAGACAACCGGCACCGCCCGAGGTACTCCTTGCGAACGCGCTCGGAACGCGCCGTTCGGTGCACTCCACGCCCGCGAGCCAGCGTCGAACCGGCGATAGCGCGGTGAGCCGGACCGACCCATAACCACGACGCCGGCGATCCCCGGACAGCATCCTCAATGTGCCGGACGGCCGCATATAGATAGTGCGACACGCCCGGCGTTCTGGGGCACCCATCGCTGATCACGCGTGTTCGGGTGCTCGGGTTGCCTTCCGTCGAGCACAGTCCGATAGTTCGACCAAGGCAAAGTCGTTGATTGACTAGCCTCGCTCGATCGGCGAAGGACCTGGGGGGCCACCCCGATGGGATACATGCCCGCGATGTGGCACAGGTTCGGCGAGTCGCTCGCTGCCGTTTCGGGGGCGCTGACGGGCTTGCTTTTCGTCGCGGTCTCCGTGAAGAGCGACACGCTGGCCGCGTCGCGCAGCCTCAGATCTCGCGCCGCGCAAACCCTCGTGCTGTTCATATCCTCCGTGCTCATCGCACTCTTGGTGGTGGCTCCTCAACCATCGACGGCTCTGGGTGCAGAGCTGCTCGCCACGTGTGTGGTCGTCGGCGTGACGCTGCTCGTCTTGGACCGGCGGGGGGGTCACCACTCCGAACAGGGTGTGGCCCGTTACATCGAAAGGTTCTCCCCGAACACAACCACCGCCCTGCTCGTCGGCGTAGCGGGGATGACCCTCCTGTTGAAAGCCGGCGGTGGCTTGTACTGGCTCATCCCCGCCGCTGCGGCGGGTCTCCTCGGCGGCGTGGTCAACGCGTGGCTGTTCCTCGTCAGGTTGACCACCTAAGGGTGCCGACCTGATTGAAGGCGGCATTTGTTCGTTCCGCAACCTCACCGAGAGGTGAAGCGCGTGACCTCGCAAACAATCTGACTTCGACCCGGCGGTCTGTGACGCTCTGATCGAACCTTTGCTACGCGGATATGGGATACAGAGCAGGCACCTTGATGCGTCGCTCGTACGGTTCCCGAGAACGCCAAAGCGAAGTTCGCTCAGCCCTGACGATCGCGTCCACGGGGGTCGAGACTTCGGTGGCGGGTAGCCCCAACGAGCAATCGTCGCCGACGTCCAGTCCATCCACCAGCCCGCGCAACCAAGCAAGACGTCGCGCAACTTCTCCCTCTTGCCCGTTGCCGCGAAGGCCACCAAGATGACGTTCGACACTTCCTTATGCAACTGCGGCTGCGCGTGCGAGGAGTTCTTCGCTGCTTCGTAGAGCGCCCAGCGAAGCGTCTCCGGTCCTTGACGCGAGAGGTGTCCATTGGCGCGGCGGCGGTCCGAGGAGTCGACTGTGACGTCGAGACCGCTGTGTCGCACCACTTGTTCTGAACGCGGAAAGCGTCGGCAGTCGCCGAGCTCGGATCACACAACGACGGCGAGCAGTCCGCCGATCCCGTACTGGGCGTCGACGAGCGCTCGATACGCCGGCTGTCTTTCGCCGAAGCGCTGCAGCACGCGCCGCAGGGGCAGCGCCTCTTGGTCGGCGGCGTCGATCATCTTGTAGGAGGCGTCGATTCGCTCGCGACCCGCCTTTGAGACCGGAAGGTCGCCTCTGGCGAGCATCGATCGGGTCTTTTCGGTGCGGATGGCGCCTTCTGGGATCGTCACGCCGTGGTGGTAGAGGGTCGCGTGGATGCGCTGGCACCAAAGCGTGCGTTGGTCGACCAAGGACTTGTAGAGGCGGACGCGATCGCGCCACTCGAGGACCCCTTCGGGTGGGATCCAGCTCTCGGGAAGCTCGCCTGATTGCAAGAGCTCGCGTAGCAGCCGCGCATCGGAGCGGTCGGTCTTCGCGCGCTTCTTCTTCCCCGCGCCGCTTGGGTGTCGGCCGGCTCGGCGAGGAACGGCGTGAAGCCGGCCGCCGAAATCTCCTCTGTGACGTAACGCCAACCGGTGCAGCCCTCGACAGCGAGGGCGACCGCGCCGTTGTGTGCTCGAACAGTCACATCTTGTTCGAGCCAGTAACGAAAGCGAGATCGGTCGGGCTGCGACAACCGCCCCCGCCAGATCTCTCCGGATTCCACGTCCAAGACGTCGTAGGTGATCTGTCGCCGGTGCAGATCGAGTCCACCTACCATGCTCATGAAGGACCTCCTTGCGCTCGCTTGGGTGTATCGACAACCGAATGGTTGCCCGTGCGAGCGTCGAGGAGGTCCTCACACATTGAATGTTTGTGGGCAGTAGCGGACCGCAACTCTTTGGGGACGCGCATCCCAGGATGACGGACCGAACCGCGATTCCACCACCCTTCAGAAGCAGGTAAACCGCCTTGGAGTGCGAAAAGGCGGAGTTCCATCAGCTCGGCCGCGGGCGCCGCCGCGCCGATGTGTACAGTCGGCCTGCCGAACTGTACAATCGCACCATGGTGAAGATTGGAGTCAGCGAGGCCCGGGCGCGCCTTCCGGAGCTTGTCGATAAGGCGCGCGACGAGACGGTCTTGCTCGAGCGCCGCGGCCACCCAGCCGCCGTCATGCTCAGTCCAGAACGATACGAAGAACTCATGTCAGCGCTCGAAGACCGCGAGGACGTCGAGGCCCTCGATGCCGCACTCGCCGAGGCTGGACCGAACATCCCCTGGGAGAAGGTGAAGGCCGAACTCGGCTGGTGAGTCTGTACCGCATCGAGGTGACGCCGGCGGCCCTCCGAGATCTGCGCAAGTTGCCTCGCACGATTCAGCCCCGCGTCCACGGCGTGATCGAGCTCCTCGCCCGCGACCCGCGACCTCCTGCCTCGCGCCCCCTGGTCGGTCGAGACGCCTACAGGGTCCGAGTCGGCGACTACCGGATCATCTACCAAATAAGGGATGACATCCTTCTGGTCGTCATCGTGAAGCTTGGTCATCGACGAGAGGTCTACCGGTAGAGACTGGTCGCTCGACTCCGTGATCTCGGAGACGCACAAGAACGCCGATCCGGCAGCGGGGATCGCGTCAGCGCCGAAGGATCCGTCGGCGAGGGGCTGATCGACCGGTACTGCGCGCTCTGATCAACTCGGGGGGTGAGTTGAAGTTACAGGCCTTCGCCGCTGCCTGGAATGCAGAAGAGTTCACGTCGATCGACGTGGGGATTCCGATGAATATCCCGTTTCCGTACGTCGTCTCGCTGTACTCGTGGGTGCCGAGGGCCGGTGGCGTGGCGGTGACGATCGGGTCCGGGAAGTTCGGGACGCCGTGGTCTCGCATGCACTTGGTGGTTTCGAGCGCACGCGTGATCTGCTGCTCGCTGGCGTTCGTCTTGGGGTCGCCGTCGGGCATCAGCTCGAAGCACCTCGCCTGCGCAGACTTGAAGGTTGGGGAGTCCGGGTTGATGCGGGTGCCGGCGAAGTTGATGCCACCGTCCCCGCCGTCGGGGTCGGGGAAGTTCGTGACGCCGTGGGCGCGCATGCATTCCGCGTACTTCAGCGCCTCGGTCTCCGACCTCCCTGAAGAGTTCGACGGACCCGAATTCGTGGTCGTCGTGGTCGTCGAGCCGGTGCTCGCGACGCCCGGGGATCCCGAACCACCGCAGGCAGCAAAGAGCACTACCACGGCGGCGAGCGCGAGCCCTACCCCGGCGGCACGCAACTTCTTTGTTTGAGCGGTTCGCGTCACTCTTTCCGTTCTGGGAATCTTCGCTTCATCGTTCCGCACGGTGGTTGTACGCCGTACGCGGTTGCACCGCGGTTACGAGCACGCCTTCCAGCCGTCCCTCGGCTCACGCCAAACTTGGCGATCGGTATCGACCAAGGTGTCACTTAATGCGCGCTCGAAGGGGGCACGGTCGCATGGCGAAAGTGCCGCCGCGGACGCGCATCGACCCGGCGATCTGGGACACCCTCGCCGTAGTTCGTCGGCTCACATTCTGGGGCAGTTGACGGAATCGCTGTGCACCTGGAGGTGCGCTTAGGAGTCGGGCCGGTCCAACTTGCTCTGCGGGTGTCGCTCCATCCGAGATCGCGCGGTTGACGGCTGGGCCGCCGTTGACAGAACCTTCCATCTCTGTATCGTTGTGCTATGACAGAGGATAAGAACGAGAGTAAAGCGGCGACTCAGCGGCGAGTCCCGTCGATCGAGTTCCACCTCGATCTCGCTTCGGGCGTGCCGACCTTCATGCAGATCGTCCAGCAGGTCGAACATGCGCTGCGGCTCGGCTACCTGTCGCCCGGCGATCAGCTTCCGAAGGTGCGCGACGTGGTCACGGAGTTAGCGATCAATCCGAACACTGTGATGAAGGCGTACCGAGAGCTCGAAATGAAGGGCCTCGTCATAGGACGACCCGGCCAGGGAACGTTCATCGAGGCGACGCTCAATCAGGTGGCACTTCCGGTGCTCACCGAGCTTCGGCACTCGCTCGTCTCGTGGGTGACGGCCGCCGACGCGGCCGGGCTCGACGAGGACGGGATCAATGCGCTCATGGCGAACGTGATGCGGGATTTTCATGAACGCGGCGGGAGTGTTTCCCCCAAGCGCGGCACGGCGCGGCCCGAGGCGGAGGGTGTGGCATGAACGTCATCGAGACCCACGCTCTCGGCAAGTCCTACGGCCATACCCAGGCGCTGCAAGATTGCACGTTGGCGATCCCTGAGGGGCACGTCGTCGCGCTGGTCGGTCCGAACGGTGCCGGAAAGACGACGCTTTTGAACCTAGCGGTCGGTCTCGCAGTGCCGACGAGCGGTTAGGTGACCGTGCTCGGCGGTCGCCCCGCCGGTTCTCCCTCCGCCCTCGATGGGATCGCGTTCGTGGCACAGGACACGCCGCTCTACAAGAACCTTTCGGCAGCTGACCTCGTCCACGAGACGCGCAACTTGAACCGCCGCTTCGACCAGGGCTACGCCGAGCAGCGCCTCGGCGAGCTCGGGATCCCACTTCGACAGAAGGCGGGGGACATGTCAGGCGGCCAGCAGGCCCAGCTCGCGTCGACGCTGGCGCTCGCGCGAAGGCCGCAGCTCCTCGTGCTCGACGAGCCGCTGGCGATGCTCGATCCGCTCGCCCGGCTCGATTTCATGGCGACGGTGATGGCAGCAGTCGCGGACGACGGCGTCTCGGTCGTGTTGTCCTCCCACGTCCTCGCGGAACTCGAGCGGGTCTGCGACTACCTCGTGCTCCTCTCGCGTGGGCGCGTCCAGGTGGTCGGGGAGGTCGACGATCTCCTCGCCCACCACCGTGTCCTCACCGGCCCAGCTTCGGAGTCCGAGCGGTATGCGCAGAAGTGGAATGTCGTGCACGCCAGTCGCGATGCGTCGCGGGTGCACCTTCGCGTCCGCTGCAACGGCACCTCCGATCCGGTGCCGGCCGGATGGGAGGCACGGCCCATCACTCTGGAGGAACTGACCATTGCCTATCTGCGTGAGCCTGATGCCGCGGCGCTGCCTGGCCCGAGCCGCGGCGGGGGCGTCGATCGATCGGAGTTGGTGCAATGACCACGCTCACCTTCCCCGCCCGTCTTGAGCAGGACACCCGTCTACGACCAGTGCCTTGGCGCCGAATGGGCTGGGTTATCTGGCGGCATCATCGAGTCGCACTGGCCGGCGTGGTGGCCTTCCTCGGAGCACTGGCGGTGTGGCTGTGGATCACCGGCCTTTCGGTGCACCACGAGTACGCCGCTGCGGTCGCCTGCCGTCCAGTGGGTTCGGCGAACTGCACCAACCTGGCCATCATCTTCGACAGCACGAACTCGTTTCTGAAAGGTGGCTTCGTCCTACAGCCGGTGCCCGCGCTGATCGGGGCGTTCGTCGGATCAGTGGTGCTGGCCCGTGAGTTTGAGACCGGAACCTTCCGCTATGCCTGGACCCAGGCCTTCGGTCGGTGGCGCTGGGCGGTCGCCAAGCTTGTGGCGCTCGGTGTCGCAGTGGCTGCCCTCGCCGCAGCCTTCGGCGTCTTGTTGTCCTGGTACTACCAGCCGTATGTCGCTGCGCAGAACGCCCCCAACGTTTCCGGGGCGAGCCCGCTCTCTGCTGGGCTGTTCGACCTCCGCCCGGTCGCGCTCGCCGCATGGACCCTCGCCGCCTTCTCGATCGGCGTCCTCGCCGGCATGCTCATCCGCCGGATCGTGCCCGCGATCGTTGCCACCCTCGCCGTCTATGCCGCACTCGCTCTCCTGACGGCGAATGTCCTGCGCCAGCACTACCTGGCGCCCCTCGTCGCGAGAAATCTGAACATACCTGGCTCGGCTTGGGTCATAAGCGAGTGGTGGACGAAGGGCGGCAGGTTCGTGTTCGGCGCCCGACCCCCTCTCGGCCTGCTCCCGCAGCTCTGCCCTACATCGTTCGTTGCAACTGGACGCGGCGGCATCACCTCGTCTTCAGGCTCCGTTAGCCCAACGCAGTGTCTCCTCCGGCACGGCTACACGGAATGGGCCAACTACCAGCCGATCAGCCACTTCTGGCCCTTCCAATGGATCGAGGGGGGCTGGCTCCTCGCGCTGTCAGCGCTGCTCGTCACCGTGACCGTCTTGCTTGTCCGTCGTCGCGCGGCGTAACTGACAGTACGTCTAAGTATGCGTGATCGAAGTGGTCCCGTCCGTCGACTCTCGTTGATCCTGCTCGCTTCCTTGGTTACTTCGGTGTCCTTAGCCAGCTGTGACCTCTCATCGCCCGCAGGACCCCCAGGTCCGACAGGGACTGTGACCGGCACGCTCCAGGTTGTAGGTGGACCTCCCGGCGCGGGCCCGCGAACCCTCAGCGGACAGGTCACCCTCCATGGGTCGAGTGGAAACATTGCCGCCATTACTGTCGGTGCCAACGGTCGATTCTCGGTACCCGCAACCGTGGGTACATACACGGTCTCAGCGCAGAGTCCGCAGTACAAAGGCGGCACCGCTGACTGCCGCGCTTCGGGACCGATCACCGTGACCAAAGGGGCCACGACCAAAGTGAACGTTGACTGCCAAGAGAACTAGTGGTTGCCGACCGAAGTTGAAGCTCGCTGAAGGTTGCGCACCATCTCGTCGGTCCCGCTCAGATTGCTCGTACGGTTTGTTCCGGTTGTTTAAGGCACGAGTTAGGCATGGCGGGTTCCGGTGTGCCCCGCCGGCAGGAAGGAAGGCCACGTGACGGCACCAGTCATCCTCCGCGTGAGGGGCGCACTAGGCAGCACACCTTAGGCACAAGTGTCAGCCGATCGGTTGGTGAGTGTCCCGAAACGCGCGGTCGATGTAGCGCCGCCGGGTATCCCGCAAGTGCCGCGTTGTGACGTTTGGGTCAGCTCGTGAGCGGTCAACCGCCGGCAACAAACGCGTCGACGACGTATGCGGCATGTCGGTCGAAGTTCTCACGTCGTCGGTCATAGACCGTCGTCGTCCGCGGATCGGCATGTCGGGCTGCAATCTGGACATCGCGGAGCGGAACACCGGCGTCGAGCGCGGCCATGATGAACCCAGCCCGCAACATGTGGGGGTGGACGGCCCCAACACCGGCCCGCTTTCCGATCGAGCGCACCCAACGGTGGGCGGTTCGGCGATCGAGGCGCGTGCCGTCTCGCCGGCGAAGGATCGGGCCCTCCGATCGCTCACCGACGGCGAGGTCAATCGTTCTTGCCGTGCGCGGCACGAGCGGGATGATGGCGGGTTTGCTGCTGCCCTTCCCGATGATGCGAAGGGTTCGGTGTCCGCGATCGAAGCCGAGATCTTCGATGTTCGTCCCGCACGCTTCGCTCACCCGAAGACCGTTCAGTCCGAGGAGCACCGCGAGGGCGGCGTGATCGCGGTCGAATCGTTCCGCTGTGAAGAGGAACGAGCCGAGTTCTCCGCGATCCATGCCGCGACCCTCGCTCGGGTACACCTTCGGGCGCCGCACGTACTGGGCGGGATTGGCAAGTATCCGGCCGTCGATATGGGCGAAACGGTAGAAACCACACACAGTTGAGAGCCGTCGGTCGATCGTCGAAGCGGCGAGGCCGCGCTCTTGGAGCGTCGTGCGGTAGAGCTCGATATGCGGTCGCGTCGCATCGAGAACCGGGAGCTTTGCATCGGTTGCCCACTGGAAGAACGAGCGAAGGTCAAATCGGTAAGCGTCGAGAGTCCTTCCGCTGTAGCGGGCGAGAAAAGCAGCCGCAGCCACTTGAGCTTCGCCGAAGGGATTTCCCCTCTCCGGTGATTCAAGGGATGCGGTTGTCGATTGCAGTCCAGGCATTGTCTTCCTCCGATCGTCGAGGAAGACGATGAAAACCTGACCTGGTCCCGGCGGTCGGGGACACTTTCACTTCGGCAGCATCCGCGCATTATGGGACGCGCTTTGCAGTCCCGAACAGTCGAGCTGGCGTTGCCACTGCGTCTCCCTAGCCTTTCGGTTGCACGCCGAACCGGAAGATCTGGATCGGCCCAAGTCCGGTCGGGAGGTCTCCGCATGTGGGAGTTGCTCGATCACGGTCCCGGATTGTCTGCGGGCAATGAAAACGACCGGTCGATCTTGATGAGCGGCTCACCTATCACCTCGCTCACCGGTGCCGACGAGGGCTCAAGATGTCGACGGCGACGCGAAAGATGAGCGACACGCTGAGGAACAACCCGACGTAGCCGAGCAGATCGAGAACCGTCAGACCAGCGGCGATGACCGGCGAGCCGTGGGCGAGAAGCAGGATTACCGACATCAGGCCGAGCCCCGCTCCGAGCAGTCCGAGCACCGCCCGGTTGACGAAGCTGGTGAGCACCGCCACGTCGTTCGGGTCGTTCAGAAGGCGGTGGTTGATGGTGAATCGACCGCCTGCGAGGGCGGCGCTGATGCGGTCGACGCGGCGCGGCAGCTTTCGCAGCAGGGGCAGCAAAGTGAGCAACTCAGCCGTTGCGCTCTCACGCAGCGAGCCCGGTGACAGCTCCTCGCTGGCGAGCTGGCGGGCGACCACCTGGGACTCCGAGGCGAGATCGAATCCCGGTGCGATAGCGCGAAGCGTTCCGTCGAGCACGACGAGGGCGTGGAAGACGGAGCCGACTGCAGAGGGGAAGGTGACGCCCGCGCCGGCGAGCACGTTCATCAGGTCGCGCAAAAACGCCACGTCCGGGCTCGCTCCCGCGCCGAGATGGCGGGTCATGAATGTGGCCAGGGTCTGCTCGAGCGGCTCCTCGTCCTGCACCCGGCCCACTGCGAGCTCGGCGACAGCGTCGTACAGCTCGGTCGGGTCGCGCTGCACGACGGCGACGAACAGCCGGCGCAACGCCCCCTGCTGACGGACGTCGAGACGGTCCACCGAGCCGAAGTCGATGAGTGCCAACTGTCCGGACCGTAGGTACAAGACGTTCCCGGGATGGGGGTCGGCGTGGAAGGTGCCCTGCAGGAGGATCTGGCGGAGCAGGAAACCGAGCAGCTCGCGTGCGAGCGCATCGCGGTCGGCACCGTCGTCGACGAGCTGCGGGCCGGCGTCTCGCACGCTGATGCCGTCGAAACGCTCGAGGACGAGGAGACGCCGGCTCGACATGTCGTTGTGCACCGTTGGGACGAGCACGGTCGGATGTGGGGGCGCGGCAGCGGCGACGGCAGCGATGTTGCGTGCCTCGACCCGGAAGTCGAGTTCCTCGGCGAGCGCGTCGGCGAAGGAGCGAGCGACATCTTCGACGTGGTAGCGGGCGGCCCAATCGGTCTCTACCTCGAGGCGGCGGGCGACGCGGCGGATCGTGTCGAGGTCACGGGCGACGAGCTCGTCGATGCCGGGACGTTGCACCTTCAGCACCACAGTGGAGCCATCGTCGAGACGGGCGCCGTATGCCTGCGCCAGCGAGGCGCTCGCCAGCGGCTCGGGATCGATCGTGGGGAAGACCTTGCCCGGCTCGGCCCCGAGCTCCTCTTCGAGCACCGTCTCGATCTGCCGCCACGGTGTCGGAGGAACGTCGTCCTGCAGCTTGGCGAGCTCGGTGGTGACTGCCATCGGTAACACGTCCGACCTCGTTGAGAGCACCTGGCCGAGCTTGATAAAGATCGGGCCCGCCTCCTCGAGCGCTGCCCGCAGGCGGCGGCCGAGCTGCGCCGGATCGGTCCGGCCGCGACGGGCCACCCTCAGGCCGTAACGGGCGGCGATGCGAGAGAGCTGCACGTAGCGGCGCGCATTGCGCACCTTTCGGCGCAGCGCCCGCCACGGGCGCGGCACCCCGCCCGGTGGACCTCCGAGGTTCTGCCGGGCGACGAGCTCGGAGAGAACCAACACCACCATGGTGGCGATGAACCCGGAGACGAGCCCGACGCCCCAAACCTGCGCTGTGATGTGACCGGGGTGGCGGCGGTAGGCGAAGTAGGCGAAGAGGATGCCAAGCGCCAGCCCGGGGAAGCCGAGCGCAAGCGCCCGCAGCAGCGGCAGCCGCATGCCAAGGAGACGGCTCCCCACCCCCGTCAGCAACAGGACGATGACGATGTAGGTGACGACGGCGCCCACTTGGAGCGTTTCCAGCTAACGCTGAGCGGCCCGTTGCCGCGAGGTGAGGAACATGATGACGAGGTACGAGACCAAGGCGAAAGCCCACGACATCGCCATCCCCATCGACGCGCCGTTCTCGCCGCTGCCGACGAAGCGCGCCCCAGAGACAGATGCGCTGAGGAGATTGGCGAAACCGAAGATCGCCAAGGCCATCAGCCCCCAGCGGCGGGTAGCCGCTGCGCGCAGCGCCAGGCCCAGGCCGATGACGACGAGCGCCAAGCCAAGCGAAGCGTGGATCGAGAGCCCGACAGGGCCGTTGGCAACGGCCCGTGCGAAGGCGGTCGCACCGCTTGCTCCCTTGTCCTGCGTCGGCAGCGTCGGGACGAACAGGTTCACCCCGATGCCGAGGACGTACTGCACGAGGAGGACGAGACACATGACGAAGGACGCTCGCCGCATCGTCGAGAGCGGAGTGCGGCCAGCCCGGGGGGCCGGGGCAGATTCAATCGCCGTCATTTCGTCCTCCTCGAGGCGCGAAGGGCCGTACGTGACGTGTGTCAGGGCTGTAGGGCCGGTGCGGCGGCCGAGGTGGTGGCGACCACGGGCGCCGCTGACCGCGCGCCCTGCCAGTCGGCGGCGCTCGGCGCGGCCGACTCATCGACTTGTGCGAGCGGTCCGAAGCGGAGGACGGTCCCACAGATCAGCGCCCCAGCGGCCCAGATGGCCGCGACCCACCAGAACGTCACGTGGTAGCTGTGCAACGCGGCCTGGCCGGCCAGCTGCTTGGTCGCGTGACCGTGCACGAAGCCGCCAGTCTGGGCGTGGGCGACGATGAATGCCGAGATGGCGCCGGCGAAGATCGTGTTGAGCAGGGAGGTGCCGATTGATCCGCCGAGTTGATTCCCGGTGTTGAGGGTGGCCGACGCAACACCCGTGTCCCGGGGTGGTACGCGGGAGGTGCCGGTGTCGGCGACGGGAGCGAAGATGAGTCCGAGCCCGATCCCCACGAGCAGCACGGACGGCAGGATGTCGGCGGCGTAGCCGGCGTGCGGGCCGAGCTTCGTCAACAGCGCGGCCGAGGTCCCACCGAGCAGCATCCCCAGTGCCACGAGCGGCTTCGGCCCGATGCGTGGCATCAGCCCGATGTTGGCGATGTTTCCGATGATCATCACCCCGCCGACCATCGGGAGGAAGGCGAGCCCGGTCTTTAGTGGGGAGAAGCCGAGGTTCTGCTGCATGTAGTAGTTGAGGAACAACAAGATGCCGAACATCCCGGCGCCGCCGAAGAGCATCGCCAGGTACGCGCCAGCGCGATTGCGGTCAGCGACGATGCGCGGCGGAAGGAGCGGCTCGGGAGCGCGCGTCTGCCAGAACACGAACGAGGAGATCAGGGCGGCGCCAGCGACGAGGAAGCCCCACGTCGACGGCGTGCTCCAGCTGTGGGTCGCGGCGTTGGAGAAGCCGTAGACGATGGAGAACATGCCGCCCGAGACGAGCAGCGCCCCGGGGAGGTCCAGGCGCGGGCGGCCAAAGGAGGCCTGGCGTCCGATCAGGATGATGGCCCCGAAGACCGCCACGGCGGCGAAGATGTCGTTGACGTAGAGGCACCAGCGCCAGGACAGATACTCCGTCAAGAGCCCCCCGAGCACGAGGCCGACAGCGCCCCCGGCGCCGGCGACGGCGCCGTAGACGCCGAACGCCTTCCGGCGGTCGCCCGGGTCGGTGAAGGTGGTGGCGAGAAGGGACAGCGCGGACGGGGCGAGGAGCGCGGCGAAGGCGCCCTGAACGGCGCGCGCGCTGGCGAGCATGGCAAAGCTCGTCGCGGCACCGCCGACCGCCGACGCGGCAGCGAAGCCGATCAGCCCGGCGATGAACGTCCTCTTCCGCCCGAGCAGGTCCGAAAGCTTGCCGCCGAGCAGCAGGAGGCTGCCGAACGCGAGTGCGTAGGCCGTGACGACCCACTGGCGGTCGGCAAGAGAGAAGTGGAGCGAGCGCTGTGCCGAGGGCAGCGCAATGTTCATGACCGTCGCGTCGAGCACGATCATCAGCTGCGCGATCGCAATGATGACCAAAATCAGCCAGCGCTGGGGGCTGTTAGCGAGCGCCCCACCGTCCGGCGACCCGCCTCCACCTGCGGGCCACTGCCCGCCTGTGGCTCTTGCGGTGGCTGGAGCGACCTCCCCCGGCGCCGGCCAAGACGCGCCCATCCGTGTGTTTCCCGAGACTCCGGTGTCTGTCATCACTCTGCCTCCTTTGGCCTCAGTGGCTCTTGGAAACCTTCGCCACCGCGTGACATGTCAACAATATCCAACTCTGAGGATATGTCAACAAAATTCGACTCAGAAGTTAAAGGTCCCTGATAAACGAGTCGTCAGCGCCGCCGCAGGGATTGGGGCCGTGCGCGGAACCCGACACCCAGGGTCATCCGGTGACGTGTCAACAGGACTGTTGACACGTCAACCATCTGCCTCTAGTCTCTTTGTTGACGTAGCAACAAACCGCTCTAACTCAGCGAACAGAACGGCGGGAAAGACGCGTCGACAGCTGCGCTTGCACCAGACACGAGAGAGGAGCCTGGGATGTCGGTCGAGCTGTCAGCCGCAATCGCCGCGATGCCGCGCCAACTCCCGGGCTTTGTTTCGCTGCGCTACGTCGACCTCGAGCGGCTCGGAGTCTCGGCATCGCCGCTCGCTGTGCTCGACGACTTCCGTGTGCGAGACATGCCGTTCTCGCCGCATCCGCATGCGGGATTCGCCGCGGTCACGTACGTGTTTGAGGACTCGGAATGCGGTGTGCGCAGCCGCACTTCTTCAGGCGTCGACCTCACAGTCGAGCCCGGTGGAATCGTCTGGACTGAGTCTGGCAGCGGCGTGGTGCACGAGGAGATCCCCGCCGAGAAAGGGCGCGAGCTGCACGGGATTCAGCTCTTCGTGAACGTCGGTTCGATGCACAAGCTCGCGGCACCGCGGGTACTGCACCTACAGCCAGATCACGTACCGGTCTTTCACACTCACGATGATGAGCGCGTCCGGGTCGTCGTCGGATCCTTCGACGGGGTGGTTTCACCCCTCGTCCCAATCGAGCCGTTCACGCTCCTCGACGCAGAACTTCAACGGGAGACCTCAACCGATCTCCCACGGTCCCACAATGCGGTGATCTACGTCCTCTCAGGAAGTCTCGTGATTCGCGCCGGCGGCTGCGACCAGGAAGTGGACGGCGGCCATGCGATCGCACTTCGTGGCAACGGTGCCGGAGTGACCATCAAGAGCCTCCCTCGAGCACATTTCCTCTTTCTGTCCGGCGTAGAGATCGACGAGCCCGTCGTCGCTGAGGGGCCGTTCATCATGAACGATGTCGCTCAGATCGAGTCCGCGATCGCTCGATACCGGTCTGGTGCGATGGGAGAACTGGCGCCTCTATCGCGTCGATGAACATCGAACGAACGCTGCCTAGTTCTGTGGTCGTGACACATCAACAAAGCCTGTATACTGGGCAAATATGGAGCCGAGGTGGTTGGACGTGCGAGAAATGAGGGCCTGGAGCGGCTTTCATCAGATGCGCCAGCAGCTGATCGCCCACTTGGCAAGGGAACTCGGTAAGAACAGCGCTCTCACCGAAGCGGACTACGCCGTGCTCGTCAACGTGTCCGAGGCGCCAGGGCGAAGGATCCGTTCACGTGATCTCGGCAGCAAGCTCGGGTGGGAGCGCAGCCGACTTTCGCACCAAATCGCCCGCATGGAAGCGAGAGGCACGGTGCAGCGCGCCGACTGCGAGGACGACGCGCGCGGCTTCGACATCGTGCTAACCGATGCGGGACTCGCAGCGATCGAGGCCGCAGCGCCGATCCATCTTGAGACGGTCCGGCACTGCTTTGCTGACCTTCTGAGCCCCGAACAGCTCGACACGCTCGGCGACATTGCAGAGACGATCACCAAGCACCTCGCCACAGAACACTCCGACTGACTGTCAGCGGCTCAGCATCAGAGCGGCTTTGCTCATTGCCGCGAGTTTGCCCTGAGCAGAAGGCCAGACTCCTTAGCTTGTTGCTCGAAGGTCGAGACTCCCCAGATGGCCGCTGAGCCGGCGTTGGGGGCACGTCACCGTTCGCCGCTTGGAAGACCGCAAGATCGTCAGCCCAGTGAGATCAATGAGATCACTGGATGCCGAAGCTGTTGACCCTCTCGGGGTAGATGCGAATGAAAGAGTCGCCAAAGCCCGGACCGAGAGTTGCTCCACCGATTCTTACTGCCTCGGCGCGGCCACGAATCTCGAGCATGCGGGGGGTCCAAGGGTCAATCGACACGAGATCGTCGACGACTATCGCGGCCCAGGGGTTGGCCTGGACGTCGCGATACTTCTTGGTCGTCGCGACAGCGTGTCCGCCGACGTCGATGGTGCCGAGCTCGTCGTTGTAGCGAAATGAAGTTGGCACCACGTGCGGCTTGCCGTCCGCACCAGCGGTCGCGAGCCGGCCCAGTCGCTGGCCGGCTAGGTACTCGATCTGCGCAGTTGTCAACTCAGTCATGCTCTTGTCAACCCACCGGGCAATCCGTCTAATCCCTGTGACCGAATACCGGGCAGGTTGCGACTGAGTGGTCCGCTCGGGTCGGGGACACTGCGAGCACAGAGCTCCTCGCGCGTCATGGGACGGCTACTCTCTCCATCTTCAAGCTCAGCGGCCCGCTCGCGCGACATTGAGTGCAACGAGGTGCCGCTGAGCAACGCTGGGCGCACTTCGGTGGTGGGACCCGACCGGCGCTTTGGGACACACACCGCCGACAAGGAGTGGCACGACGCGGGCGCTGTCGAGGTTGACGATGCAGCACTACTCGGATCGCCATCGCCGATAAAGCTCGATGAAGTCCCGTCTCGCTTCCGGGCTCAGGTCATCGGGTTCGACCGCGCCGGTCAATTGGATAGTCATCCTGATTTGATCGAGGTAGGCCGCGCAGTTGAGGCACCCACGAAGGTGGGCCTCAAAGCGGCGGCGTTCGCGAGGAGAAAGCGCCCCTTCGAGGTAGTCGGTGACGAGTTCGACCGCCTGCTGACACACGATGTCCTTCCGTCGGAGTGACAACATCGGTCAGCTCTTCTCCATCTCGGCCTCAAGGATCTCTCGCAAGCGTGACCGACCCCGGTGTAACAGGATCCGCTGATTACCGCTGCTGATGCGGAGCACGGCGCACGTCTCATCATTGGAGAGCCCCTCTACGTCGCGCAATAAGACGACCTGACGCTGACGCGGGGGCAGATTGTCGAGAGCAGATTTGAGGATCGGCCACCAAGTGATGGCGTCGAGACGGTTCTCGCTTTCCTCCACCCAGCGTTCGAGGGGATCGGCCCATTGGCCCTGAGCGTCGAAGCGGGCCGGATCGACGGAGTGCAGCGCCTCGAGTGGCGCGTTCGGGTGCTCTCGGGAGCCAGCGGAGAATGCTCGATTGACGAGGATCCGGAACAGCCACGTCTTGAACGACGAACGCCCCTCGAAGTTTTCGATCCCGCGAACTACACCCATCCACGTGTCCTGGACTGCCTCCTCTGCCACTTCGTGGTTGGCGACCATCGAGCAGGCGAGTCGAAGCATGGGCTGGTGGTAGCGCGACACCAACATCATGAACGCCTCCTCGTCACCGTTGCGCAAGCGGCTCAGCAACTCGACGTCCGTCTCCACGGCTGGAAGCGTAGGACCTGACGATTCGGTTACCGGATCGCGCGCGCATACGGCCTTTCTTTTTTCGATATCTCTTCATTGCCTAACGACCCGACGTCTTCGGCGACGACGCGGAGTTGCAGCCGAAACGAGTCGAGGGTGCGCGTTGGTCTTCGCGTAACGCTTTGCCGGCTCCCGAAGACCGTAGTTCTAGAGGTTGAACTTCGGACCGAAGGAGACGCAATGAGGAGATTTGTCCGACTGGCCATCGGTGCCGGTGTGGTACTGGGGTTCTCGGCTTGGATCGCACCATTCGCCGGTGCGGCAGGGGTCCAGGTCGGCGGACCTCTTTTCGAACAAGGCGGCAGTCACGTCGTCTTCGTGCAGACCGACAACACCGCGGGTAACCAGGTCGTTGCCTACGACCGTGCCGACAACGGCACTCTGACCTTGGCGAACACCTATAACACCGACGGGTTGGGTGGCGCGCTGAACGGAGCGCAGGTCGACTACTTGGCCTCGCAAGGCTCGCTTACCTACGACCCACGCAACGATCTGCTCTACGCCGTGAACGCTGGCAACAACACCGTTTCGGTCTTCTCGGTCCGGGGCGACCAGCTCACGCTGCGCCAGGTCGTGAACTCGGGTGGGACCTTCCCTGTGAGCGTTGCGGTGCACGGAGACCTTGTCTACGTCCTCAACGCCGAGGGCGCTGGATCGCTCCAAGGGTATTTCGTTGCGTTCGGCCGACTGTTCCCCATCCCGGGATCGAATCGGTCTCTCGGCTTGACGCCGGTGACGAACGCAAATCAATTCACCAACACCCCCGGACAGGTCGCCTTCTCGCCGGACGGCTCCCAACTGATCGTCACGACGAAGATGAACGGCAACGACATCGACGTCTTCCGAGTCGGCTTCCTCGGGTTGCTGTCATCATCCCCGGTGGTGAACTCTGAGCCCGGTACGGTCCCCTTCGGCGTCACCTTCGATTCGGCGGGCCACCTCGTCGTCGCCGACGCGGGCACCAACGCCGCCTTGTCCACCTTCACCCTCAACGGGGATGGAACCGTCACCCTCATTGACTCCGTCGGCACCAGCCAGCCAGCAACGTGTTGGGTCGCAGAAGCCCAAGGGTTCTTTTATGCGTCCAACGCTGGAGGCCCATCACTAAGCGGTTTCCAGGACAGCGCCAACGGCCAGCTCACCCTGCTCGGGAAGACGACTACCGACCCGGGAACGGTCGACGCTTCAGCGTCGGCCAACGGGCGGTTCCTCTACGTGCAGACCGGAGGGAAGGGCATCGTTGACGAGTTCCAGGTCAATGCGAACGGATCCCTCACCGAGATCGGATCCGTCACGGTGACCGACGCTGTGGGCGGCGAGGGCATCGTCGCTTTCTAGCCCGCGCTATCGGCGGCGTCCGCCAGTACGTCGGGCGCCGCCGATCAACACCCAGGGTTCGCGAGACGGGCGTCCGAGCTGTTCTGGGACGGGCGCCCGAAGGAGAACCTCGATGGGCGGGCCGCACTCGCTACCGACTCGATCGCCCAACAGAAACCGATCGGGCTCAATCGATGTTGCCGTGCCAAATCGATTCTTTCGTCGCGGCGCAAGTGGCGGCTCTCGAATAATCGTGCAGATGTACCTGCTCTAGCAAACTCGGAGTTCGGCGCTTCGCGTCAATCGGCAGTTACCGAGACTTACATCTCCCCACTCTCGCCGCGAATCTCAGCGCGCTGTATTAGTCATGCCGCCGGCTTCCATCCGCCGATCAGCATGCGGTCGATGGCGATGGTGCAGCGAGCGCCCTGCTCGCGGGGAGGGGTCTCTCCTTCGCCGTTGTCGGAACCAGGCCTCAAATCAGCTTGCTAATGCCATGGCGCGTTGCCGAGTCAGTCGCTTGCTGACAGGGCCTGCAATGCGGCCTCGACGTCGGCCGGTTCGGCTCGGACGCGCCAGTCAGCAGAGACGAACGCCGCGCGGACGATCCCATCACAGTCGATGACAAAGGTCGCAGGAACGGGTAAGGAGCGCGAGTGGTCAGCGTTCTGATTGGCGGGATCGTTCTGGAATACGTTCACCTGGAGGTCTTCGAGGTCCCCCGCCAGGGCGAACTGCACCTTGTAGGCGCGGATCACCTCCTGATCGAGGTCGCTTAGGACGGGGAAGGCGAGTTCGTGCTTCTCGATGAGCGAGAGGCTGTGATCAGGTGCCTGAGGGCTGATAGCGACGAGCGAGGCGCCGAGCTCGCGGAAGCGGGGCAGCGCCGCCTGCAGGCCTCGCAGCTGGATGTTGCAATACGGGCACCACTCGCCTCGGTAGAAAACCACGACGACAGGTCCCTTTTGGATGAGATCTGTCAGTGTCACCGACTGTCCGAGAGCGTCGGGCAGGGCGAAATTCGGTGCGTGGTCACCGATGGCGAGGCCGGGAGCGACGCCCGACGCATCGATGTCGCCGACTCCGGCCTCGATACGCGAAGCGATCGCGTCGGGGATGTTGGCGGTGATCTCATCGAGCTGGGGTTGGAGTGTGGGAACGGTAGTGGACACAGGTTCTCCTCGGGCAGAATGCGATGCCGTCTACTCGAGACGGTACCGGCCGGACTGCAATTACGTTGCAGGGCGCCGGCTGAAAGTGCAGAACGATGGCGCGCAACCGGCGGTCAGGGGCACCTTCGAGTCGCTGCTCAGGAGAATGTTTAGGGGCACCCAACCAAAGGCACGCGTTGAATCGCTGTGGCCCTGCAAGAGGGCGTCGCTTTCAGGTTGTTCGAGTCAGGCCATGCCGATACGCGTAGGTGACCGCCTGAGCACGATCGCGCACACCGGTCTTGGTGAAGATGTGGTTGACGTGACTCTTGACCGTCGCCTCGGTCACCACTAGGCGTCCGGCGATCTCGGCGTTCGAGAGGCCCTCGGCGATGAGGGTGAGCACTTCGGCTTCGCGCTCAGTGAGTCCGTCGGGCAGATCTGGCGCGCGACGGTCTGCTGCGACGGTCGTCGAGGCGGCAATCGCGTCGAGGACATGGCGCTGCACCGCTGGGTCGATCGCCGCTTCGCCGTGCTTTACCGCGGTGATCGCCTGCGCGATCTCTTCGGCACCGGCGTCCTTGGTGAGAAAGCCGCGCGCGCCTGCCCGAAGCGCGTCGAGAACCGAGCGGTCGTCGGCATAAGTGGTGAGCACAATGACATTGATGCTGGGACGGGAGTCGTGCAGGCGCCGCGTCGCCTCGACGCCGTCGCAACGGGGCATACGCAAGTCCATCAGCACGATGTCGGGCTCGAGCTCGGTCGCAAGGGTCAGTGCCTCTTCCCCGTCGGAGGCCGTTCCGACGACCTCCACCGCGTCGATCAACCCAAGCAGCAGCACGAGACCTTCGCGTACGACGCGCTGGTCGTCCGCGATCAACACGCGCGTCGGCGCGCTCACCACGGGATCCACAGCTCGACGCGAAAACCCGACGTCGTCGGCGTCGCTGTGAGCTCACCTCCGAGAAGCTCAGCTCGCTCACGCATGCCGGTCAGCCCATAACCCACACCAGAAGTGATGGCTAGAGGTTGACCTTCTGCCAACAAGTCCTCGACGACCAGCCGCGTCCCTTGCGGCTCGTAAGACAACCCCATCTCCACCGTTTTCGCCACCGCGTGTTTACGCACGTTCGTCAAGGCTTCTTGCGCAACCCGGTAGAGGGTGAGTCGCACCTCGGACGAGAGTTCGCGTTCTCGGCCGTTGATCTCAAATGTGCACGGGATACCAGTGTCATCGACAAAAGACCGAGCCAGGACCCCGAGACTTTCGGGACCGGGCAAGGCCTCGTCGCGTAACACACCAATGGCTCGTCGTGCCTCATCGAGGCCCGTCTTTGCGAGTCCGTGTGCGCGTTCGACGGTCTCGGCCAGCTTCGGATCGTCTTGATGCTGCGCCGCGAGCAGGCGCGCACCCTCGAGCTGAAGGGCTAGGCCCGAGAGTGAATGGGCGAGCACGTCATGCATCTCTCGCGCGAGCCGTTGTCGCTCGGCGAGGGTCGCCGCCACGGCCAGCGCCTCGCGATTTTGTTCGAGTTCGAGCAACAGCTGCCGCGCCTGCTCCTCTCCTTCCCTCAGCCGACGGGCGAGTAGGGCCAACAGGTAGAACGCCATCACTCCGACAGCCTTGGTCGCGACCGAGCCAATCCAGCTCCCGTGGGATACCGCGCTCGCGACGACGAGGGCGACGAGTGTCGTAGTAGCGACCGCGATGCTGGTCACGAAGGGAAGGCGCCAGGCCGCCATGGCTGCGGCGAGGAATGCTCCGAGGTAGCCGGGGCCGTTCGGCTGCAGCCAGACGAGAGTCGCTGAGCTGCCGACGATCACGGCAAGAGAGCAGACCTGGACCACCCTCGCACCGAGGGGAGCGCGCAGCGCGCCGGCGACGCCGACGACGATCCCCAACAGCGTGAGAAGCACCCCGAGGCGGTGGCCGGAGAGCCCCGGACGCGGATGGGTGAGTGAAGCGCTGACCGCGATGAGAACCACGAGCGCGATCGCGAGGGCCCGCAAGGACCGTATCCCGCCTTGGCCCAGGAGTGCGCCCTCGTGCGGGACCGCTTTCGAGGTTGCTGACGTGTTCACCATGCGGAGGGTAGGCGCGGGGAACGCGTCGATCATCGCCCTGTGGTTTGAGCCTTGCGTGCGTCTTCCTCCACCCTCGGATGGACTCTCTTCAACCCACGGGTGATCTGCAGTGCGTCTCCGAGTTCAATCTGCACGCCGATGACGATGAGATCGCGCGAAGCGACGATGGACACATGACCGACACCATCGAACAAGAGCTTCAAGCAGGCAATCCAGGCATCGGTGCGCAGCAGACACCGGATCGGGTGATCAGCGTTCGGGGTCTCGTCAAGCGCTACGGCAACGACGTCGCTGTCGGTGGCATCGACCTCGACGTTGGACGAGGAGAGATTTTCGCTTTCCTCGGGCCGAACGGTGCCGGCAAGACGACGACTGTCGAAATCCTCGAAGGTTTTCGCAGGCGCAACGACGGCGAAGTCTCCGTGCTCGGCGTCGACCCGGCCGAGGCCAACGGCGCCTGGCGCAACCGCGTCGGAATCGTGCTGCAACAGTCGCACCCTGAGCCCGGGCTGAGCGTTCGCGAGTGCCTCGACCTCTACGCCGGCTACTACACCTCGCCGCGCGACGTCAGAGAGACGATCGCCCTCGTCGGCCTCGAGAAGCAGGCCGGCACCCTTGCCGAGCATCTCTCTGGTGGCCAGCTCCGGCGCCTCGACGTGGCCCTCGCCCTGGTTGGGGACCCGGAGCTGATCTTCCTCGACGAGCCGACCACAGGCTTCGACCCTTCTGCTCGGCGCAACGCGTGGGAGATGGTCGAGGGTCTGCGGTGGCTGGGAAAGTCCGTTCTTCTCACCACGCACTACATGGATGAGGCGGAGCACCTCGCTGATCGGATCGCCGTCATCTGCGCCGGCAGGATCGTCGCCGAAGGAACGCCTCAGACTCTTGGCGGGCGCGACCGACTCGCAACGCGCATTGCTTTTACCCTCCCCCCCGGCGTCGGCGTGAGCGAACTCCCACCACGCCTGCAGCTCGTTGTCGAGCGCGGCCCGGCGCACTCAGTAGTGCTGCACAGCCGGAGCCCACTCGGCCACTTGAACGAGCTGACCAACTGGGCAGCCGAAACAGGGATTGAGCTCAACGAGCTCGAAGTCCGCCGGCCGACCCTCGAGGAGGTCTACCTCTCGTTTACCGACCACCCAAAGGAGAACTGATGATCATCCTCATCCGCTTCCTGTTGCGCCTTTACCGCGCCCACAAGAACCGGACACTCGAGCACGTCGCTTGACCCGGTATCGCTCCGACCCTGAAAGGACACTCTCGTGATATTCCTCATTCGCTGGCTCTACCGCCGCCACCGCGCCCACAGGGACGAGTCGCAACCCGCACGGGCCTCCCGTGCGGGCGCGGCGCGAGGAACGTTATGTCTCGTGCTCCACGAGGCTCGCTACGACCTGCTCGCTTTCGCGCGGAACAAGCAGGCGCGTTTCTTCACCCTGCTGCTTCCGCTCGTCTTCCTCGTCATCCTCGTCGGCATGTTCGGCAATCACACGGTCGGCCCGGCACACATAAAGGAGTCGACCTACTTCGTCCCCGGTCTCGCGGCCCTCGCGGTGATCTCGTCTTCCTTCGTCAACCTCGTCATGTCGATCACCGCCCAGCGCGAGTCAGGAGTCCTCAAGCGCCGCCGCGTCACTCCTGTTCCCGCATCCGTGCTCATCGCCGGCCGGGCGCTCAGCACGATGACCGTCTCGCTCGGCGTACTGGCGGCCGTGCTCGTGGTGGGACGCTTCGCTTACGACGTTCGCCTTCCGGTGGGGGCGATCCCCGCCGTTGCCCTTATCGCCATCGTCGGCTCGATCACCTTCTGCGTCCTCGGCTACGCGCTTTCTTCGCTCATCGGCTCCGCCGACGCAGCGCAGCCGATCGTGCAGGCGATCGTCCTGCCGCTCTACTTCATCTCGGGGGTCTTCGTCCCGGCCGTTGAACTCCCCGCCTGGCTCCGCCGAGTCGCCGAAGTGTTCCCCGTCGAGCGCCTCGCCGACAGCCTGCACCAGGCCTTTGATGTCGCGCCGCGCGCGACATCGGTCGCCTGGAGCGACCTCGGTGTCCTCGCCCTCTGGATCGGTGCAGGTCTCGCGGTCGCGCTCTGGCGTTTCAAGTGGACTCCTGCCGGCCGTTCGGCATGACTGCGCAGGCTCGGGCTGAAAGGAGCCGGGTTCCCATGACTCTCACGACTACATCTGTCACAAGCTATTCGAGCGAATCAAACCTTGATGCCGTCAAACTCGTCTCGCTCTGTAAGTCCTACGGCCGTCGACGCCACCGCAGCCAGGTACTGCAAGGTGTAACGGCGAGCTTTCCCAAAGGCACCCTCACCGCGGTTATGGGGCTGTCGGGGTCCGGGAAGTCGACCCTGCTCCAGTGTGCGGCCGGCCTCGACCGGCCAAGCGCCGGCAGCGTCCACCTCGGTGAGATTGACGTCACCGGCCTGCGTCGGAAGAAGGTCTCGGTGCTACGACGTCAGAGAATCGGATTCGTGTTCCAGGCGCTCAACCTCGTACCGACCCTTTCGGTGGCCGAGAACATCGCGCTGCCCCTTCGCCTCGACGGCCGCCGCGTCAACCGCAAACGTGTCCAAGAGTTAGCGGGTCTGGTCGGAATCGCCGACATGCTGCGCCGGTTGCCGGACACGCTCTCTGGCGGCCAGCAACAACGGGTCGCGATCGCTCGAGCGCTTATCACTGATCCCGAAGTCATCTTTGCTGACGAGCCAACGGCTGCGCTCGACCCCTATACCACTGAGTCAGTTCTTGGCCTCCTACGCAAGGTGGTCGATGAACTGCACCAGACGGTCATCGTTGTCACCCACCAGCCGAGTGTGGCGGCGTGGGCGGACCGTGTCCTTCTCTTGGATCGTGGGCGTCTTGTCGGAACGATGGAGGCACCCAATCCGACGGAACTGATCAACGAGTTACAGCGGTTGGGTGCGGGTGAGGAGACGGTCTCATGAGACAGCTCCTCGCGACATTTCGCCACCGACCGGCGCCGCTCATCGGCACGTTCGTCGCGCTGACGGTAGCGGCGGTACTCGTCACGATGACCACCATGTTTCTGGGGACGGCCCTCACGTTGTCCGTTCCTGCTCAGCGACTCGCGGGCGCGGCGGTGGCCGTGACCGGGAACCCAAACGTCACTATCCATTCCATCCCGAGCGGCCAGAACGCCGAGACCGACGTACTCCCTCTCCCCGATTACCGACGCGTGCCGGTCGGTCTCGCCCGTCGCTTGGCCGCGGTGCGGGGCGTGCAGTCCGCGATTCCCGACATCTCGTTGCAGGTCGCGCTTGAGCTGCCCAACGGGCGGGTCGCGACGGGCAGTGCTGCCGACCCAATCGAAGGGCACGCATGGGAGAGTGCCCCACTCACTCCCTTCCATCTGACCCAAGGCCATAGCCCTCTCGCGGCTGGCGAGATCGTCATTGGTGCGGGCCTCGCCGCTTCGTCGGATTTACGCGTTGGCTCCGCTGTCCGCATGGTCGGCGAGCCGCTTCCCGCCTTTCGTGTCGTCGGTGTGGCCACCACGACCGGTGACAACCCTGCCGAGAACTGGACGGTGTTCTTCTCGAACGCAGAGGCCGCTTCGTTATACGGCCACCCGGGACAGGCTGATCTGATCGGAATCGTCGCGCGACCGGGGGTGTCCGCTACCGCGCTCGCCGCCCGTGTGCGATCCAAGCTCGGCGATACGAACCTGACCGTGTTCAGCGGAACGCAGACCGGCAAAGCCGAGGACCTCGCCGCCAACATCGACAAGCTGGGCCTGATACAGCTCGCGACGAGTGCCGGTATCTACGTCGTATCGATCGCGTTCTTTGTCGTCGCCGGGACGGTCGCGCTGTCGGTCGCGATGCGTTGGCGCAACCTTGCGCTCTTGCGAGCTATTGGCGCGACGCCTGGCCAAATACGGCGCATGCTCGTTCTCGAGTTCGCCATTCTCGGCACCGTCGCTGGCCTCGTGGCCTACCTGCCGGCAGTGGTGCTCGGAAGATTGTCTCTGGACGGGCTCGGCGCGCACCAACTCCTCCCGCCCTCGCCACACGCCTGGACGAGCCCGTTGATGCTGCTCGTCGCCGCCGGCGCGGGCGTCTTCGTCGCTGAAGCGGCGGGAATGGTCTCGGCGCGACGTGTCAGCCGCATACGGCCGGCCGCAGCACTCGTCGAGACGACAGTCGAGCCCCGTCTTATTCACCCGGTGCGACTCCTGCTCGGACTTGGTTTCCTCGGCGGTGGCGGTGCGCTGTGTTTTCTCATAGTGACCGTCTCCTTCAGCGTCCAGCTCGATCTCACCCTCGCCATCGCCACCGGCTTGTCCTTCTTGATCGCGATTGCGCTGCTCGGGCCGGTGCTCGTCCGCATAGCAGAACTCGTCCTGCGATTGCCGCTGCTGCTGGTCTCTGGCGTGGGGGGCCGCTTGGCGCTGGCCGATGTCCGCAGGCGCCCTCGCCGATTGGCCGCGGCGGTCACGGCGGTTGCCCTCGGCGTCGGTTTCGTCAGCGCCGAGTACCTGATCGATGTCACCCAGACCCACGGGGCAGTCGTCCAGGGCGGCCAGCGCCTCGTCGCCAACGTTGTGGTGTCCGCGCCAGGTCCCGGACTCGCTGCCAGTGCACTCCCCGCGATCGCCTCTCAACCGGGAGTATCCGAGGCGATCGGACTCATACCAACGACAGTGTTTGTTCCCGACCCTGGCAACGACTCCGCGCTGGCCGAGGCGGTCACTCCTGGCTCACTCGGGTCGGTGCTCAATCTGCAGGTGATCTCCGGCAGCCTTGACCACTTCGGCCCGGGAGACATCGCGCTCAGCAAGACCATCATCGGTCCGCTCGCAGTGAACGACCACGTCGGAAAGATGGTCACGACCTACCTCGCAGACGGCACCGTTTATCGGGCCAGATTGACTGCCATCTACCAACGATCGCTCGGCTTTGCTGACGTCGTTGTTCCGGTAGGGGCGGCCGGGGGCGGGCACCTCGGATCAGCCACGATGTCCGAGGTGTTGGTCCGGGGCACCCCGAATGCCTCGGCCAGTCAGCTCTCGTCCGAGGTCGAAGCCCTCACCGGCCGCTTTCCCGGCCTCAGTGTTGCCAGCCGCAGTGTCGTGAATGCCCAAGCGGAGCTGTACCTGTCGAACCAGTCGTACAGCAACAACCTCTTTCTCGCGTTGATCGTCCTCCTCGCATCGGTCACCCTTGTGAACAGCCTCGTCATGGCGACCATCGAGCGGCGGGGAGCGCTGTTACTGCTTCGGCGGGTCGGCGCGACGACCCGGCAGTTGTTCTCGATGACCATCTGGCAGACAACGATCCTCGCTCTCGTTGGTCTCACTCTCGGCGCAGCGGCGGGTTCAGGCTCCACCATCGTCGTCTCGAAAGCGCTCGCGAACACTTGGATGCCCTACTTGACCTGGCAGCCGACGGTGGTGATTGGTGCCACCGCGATCGGTCTGACGGTGCTCGCGATCTTGATACCGACCGTGTTGATGCTCGCCTCGCCCAAGGGCAAGAGATGACGCCAAAAGGTGATGATGCTCGTCGGGCGCATATCCGCTGTGAACTCTCACACTGATCGCGTTCTCAGAGGACAGTCCGCGCTTTCGACGCGCGATCGATGGACTTGCCGGCCCAGTTGTCGTCCGGTTCGCTCTTCCGGCGGTTGGCGATTCTCGTCAGGTGTCACATAACAATGACAATGCCTGAGGGTCCACCGCGTCGTCGGGCTCGCCCGCCCGGCCGAGCGCTCCAACCTGACCTCGGCGATGCTCGGCGACTTCCCGAGTGAACCACCGTTCACCCGAGTTGCTTCTCGACAGTTCCGCGTCGTCAGCGAGTAAGGGCTGCGGCTAGGTAGGCGAGGCTGATACCGAGAGCGAGGATTGCCGGCGCCGCCTCTTTGATGCCGTCTCCCGTCCTCCGGTGGACGGTCAGAGCCCCGATCAACAGCACTGCCATGCCCGCCGCCGCGGCGATGCCCATTGGTCTCCATGACAGCCCGGCGAGAACCCCGGCAGCGGCCGCCAGCTCGGCCACGCCGATGAGCCGGTATTGGGCCCACGGGATGTCGAAGTGGCTGGCCGACGCCACCATCTTCGGGTGGCTCAGCATCTTTCCGATGGCCGGGACGACGCAGGCGACTGCGAGGAGCAGCGAGAGGGCGATGAACACGGATCCAGCTCCTTTCGGGAGGCTTGGGCCGGCCCTTGACAGACCGACTGACCGACATCATAATCACTCCTGTGATGAGTCATCAAGTCTGTAGGAGTTCATCAACACAGGCGCCGGCTCGTCGCGCCAATCATCTCCACACGAAAGGAAACGCCGTCATGCTTAAGTCACTCAGCACCTCCCTGATCCTTCGGGGCCTGCTCGCCCTCGGCATCGGGGTCGTGGCCCTCGCCTGGCCCGGGGTCACCGTTTTCGCCCTCGTCGTCGTGTTCGCCGTTTACGCCTTCATCGCGGCCGGCCTGCAGGCGATGCAGGCATTCAGCAGCAGAACCGCCGGGCCGGTCTTCGGGCACCTGCTGCTCGGACTGATCGACATCGGCGCCGGCGTGGTCGCCCTGGCCTGGCCGGCGCCCACCGCCCTCGTCCTCGTGTTGGTCGTCGCAAGCTGGGCCATCGTGACCGGCGTGCTCGGAATCGTCGCCGGATTTCGCCGCGGAGAAGAGGCCGGCACCCGGGCCATGTTCATCCTCGGTGGCTTGGTGTCCGCGGCGTTCGGCGTCGTGCTCTTCGCTCGCCCCGGCATGGGCGCTATTTCCCTTGCCCTCTTGTTCGGCCTGTTCAACTTGATCGCCGGAAGCTCGATGTTCGTCCGCGGCATCGAGTTGCGCAGGACCAACGCAGGGCTGCACTCCCTAACTCCGCCGACCGAGATGAAGGCAGCCGCTTGAACCCATACCGCCCCGAGCCCGGCGGGCGCCAGTCAGGCGCCCGCCGTTGGCCACGTCGGCGAGATACCACAGTTCTGTAGCATGGAATCAGTAGTGAGACGGCCGCTCAGAAGAGGAGAGAACAATGAACGCGGCAACGACAAACGGGACCGTCCCGGCCAACAGGCTCGATCGCCGGAAGGCCCGCACGAGGAAGGCACTCATCGACGCCGCCGTCCTGCTCATCGCCGAGGGCCGGGGAGACCGAGCAAGCGTCCAAGAGATCACGGAAGTGGCCGACATCGGCTTTGGGTCCTTCTACAACCACTTCACAAGCAAGGAAGAACTGTTCCAGACAGCCTCGGAAGAGGTGCTCGAACGCTGGGCGCAGATGCTCGACGCCGCCTGCGCCGGTCTCGACGACCCCGCCGAGGTGTTCGCCGTCTCGCTGAGGATCTCCGGCCGTCTCGCCTGGACCCACCCAGAGGTCGCCGGCTTCATCACCGGCGCCGGTTTGGAGCTCCTCGACGCACCGCGAGGGCTCGCACCGCGCGCCCTTCGCGACATACGCGCCGGCCAGGCGATCGGGCGTTTCACCGCGCCTGATGCCGAGATCGCACTCAGCGCCGTTGCCGGTGGTCTCCTCGGCCTGCTTCGTCTCCACGAGCGCCACCCCGAACGGGTAGCCGAAAGTGCCGTCGACGAACTCGTCGAGGCCTGCCTTCGCCTGCTCGGGTTACGCGCCAACGAAGCCCGACGCCTCGCCCGACTCCCTCTGCCCCAGCGAGACAGCTGGTAGCGCGCTTGTCCTCAGCAGAGCTGCCGAGACGCAAAGATCCGCAGCACGTGTTCTCCCCCGTCCACCGGCTATCCAGGCGAGGCCGGGTCCTCCACGATGCACGGGCTGCAACGACGGGAGAATGGTTGATCCAGTACACCAACAGCGCTCCAACCACGATCGGGCGAGCCCATGGCGAATCAGGCACAGACAGCCGGCCCAACAGGCCGATCGGTGCAGCACCTCTCTATCGAGGAGAGGGCGAAGATCGGCAAGGAGGCTCGCACCCGGGTTCCTCGCTCATCCCAGGCGCAGTTCAGCCCAGGGGCTGACCGCCCGGACCCCGTCGCTCTGCTCGATCGCCAGGCCACCACCCGGGTGCCCGAACTGGTCCCTATCCGCTACGGGCGAATGCTCGTCTCACCGTTCACCTTCTTCCGGGGTGCGGCGCTCGTGATGGCTTCAGACTTGGCCACAACTCCTCGGTCGGGCCTCAAGGCCCAGATCTGCGGCGATGCCCACTTGTCCAACTTCGGACTGTTCGCTTCGCCTGAACGGGCCCTGATGTTCGACGTCAACGACTTCGACGAGACCCTCCCCGGCCCCTGGGAGTGGGACGTCAAGCGCCTGGCTGCAAGCGCGGTCATCGCCGCACGCGACCGGGAGTTCACCGCGAAAGAGGCTCGAACAGCAGCCCTCGAGGCCGGGGCCAGCTACCGCCAGGAGATGGCACGCCTGGCCGCGATGACAACGCTGGACGTGTGGTACTCCTCTGTCGACGTGGCCTCCATCCTCGCCGAACTCGAGGCCGGAGCCGGTTCGACGGGGTCGAAGGCCGACAAACGAATCGCCGAACGCACCACCAAGGAGATCGCCAAAGCCCGCACCCGCGACAGCCTCCAGGCCCTGGGCAAGCTCACCACCGTCGTCGATGGCCAACTCCGGATCGTGAGCAACCCGCCCCTCATCGTGCCGGTCGAGGAGCTGTTCCCCCAGCTCGAGAGCGACGCGCTCCGCGAGTCTTTCCACCGGCTCGTACTTGGCTACCGTCGGAGCCTCCAGACCGATCGGCGCCACCTGCTCGAGGAGTTCCAGTTCGTCCAGATCGCCCGCAAGGTGGTGGGCGTGGGCAGCGTCGGCACCCGGACCTGGATTCTCCTTTTGGTTGGCCGGGGCAACGACGATCCCCTCTTCCTCCAGGCCAAGGAAGCTGAGGCGTCCGTGCTCGAAGAGTTCATGGGCAAGAGCGACTACGCAAACCACGCGGAGCGGGTGGTGGCGGGCCAGCACCTCATGCAGGCCGCCAGCGACATCTTCCTCGGCTGGCAACAGGTAAAGGGCCCCGACGGTGTGAACCGTGATTTCTACGTGCGACAACTCCGGGATTGGAAGGGCTCCTTCGAGGTCGAAAGGACCTTCCCGCCAGAGCTGACCAAGTACGTCGGTGTCTGCGCCCAGGCCCTCGCACGGGCTCATGCCCGCTCGGGCGACTGCGTCGCCATTGCCAGCTACTTAGGAAGCGGACCCACCTTCGACGGGGCGATCGCCGAGTTCGCGGAGACCTACGCCGACCAGAACGCGCGTGACTACGAGGCCCTCAAAGCTGCAGAGGCAAATGGCCGGATCACCGTCAAATCAGGCCTATAGACCGGCCAGGACCCTCTCCGAGCCAGGATCAATGACGATCAGGCTGCCAGGATCTTGGACTTGGCCTCCTCGAACTCAGATCGGCCCCGATTCGGCGATCTGTGTCTGTGACCCCAAACGCGCGGCCGAACAACTCCCGGCCACGCGGCATAAGTGCCGGTCGGGGGCACGTTTCGCCACTACGCGGCTGGTAGCCACAGCTCGGCAACCGCTAGCTCAAACTCACCGCGTGCGGAGTTGTCGCGAGTCCCCCCTCCGACACCAGCTCAGAATCGCGGGCGCGTCTCCTAATGGGAGCGCGTCGAGATGAGCCGATGCGACTGCCCCCCGACCGCTGCCGGTTAGTCAGCTGACCAAGGAGCGATTCGCCAGTCGGAGATTGTGGAGAACGGCCCTCCGACACCGGTCACACGGAGTGACATCATTCGAGGACCGGGCCGCCACTTACGGGCACACCCCGATCAACATCAACCAAGGGGGCAGAGATGATGAGCACCTCCAGAGCCGCCATGTCGCACACCGCCTCGACGATCCCGATCCGGCGCAGGGCCTGGGCGCGTCGGTCCGCGGCCATGCTGCTCGCGGCGGGCAGCTGCGCGGTGTCTCTGGCCGTTTTTCCGGCCACGGCGGAGGCTCTGCAGCCCAGCGCAACGGGACCGCGCTCTACCGTCTCGACCTTCTGTGCACACATCCCGGCCACAAAGGTCTCCTCGATCGTCGGGGCAACGGTTTCGCTCTTCGAGGCTGTCGTCAAAAGCAACACCCTCGAGTGCATTTACTTCGGCAAGGCGCCGGCCTCTGTCACGCACCCGATCGACGAGGTCGTCATCTCGAAGCAGCCCGGTATTCCGGCGTCTCAGCTCTCCTCCCGGGCCAAGGCCGAAGCGAGAATTGCCGCTGAGTCCCCCAAGGGCGTGAAACTCATTTTCACTTCCCTTCCGTCCGTCGGCTCGACGGCGTTCAGCTGGACCTACGCACAATCGCTGAACGGCGGGCAGCTCGTCGGCGTCGCGGACAACAAGGGAACCACCGGCTACGGCGTGGCGCTGGGCGGCGCGGCGAAGACCTTTGGTACCGCGGCGAGGCAAATACCCGCCGGCGAGCGCCTGCTGGCGCTCGACATCGTCGCCTGAGCAGCGAGCCCGGGGCCTGACCGCCGGCCGGCGCGCTGCGCGGCTATCCCGTTTGCAGTCTTGACTCCGCGCAAACTTCGGAGGAGGCAGCCGAGGACGAGGAGAAACAGGCTCGGTACCCTGAGCGACAACGCCGTAGCCGAAGGCGCCTCGCCGTTCCCACCGGACGGACGGGTCCTTCCGGGGTTCCCCGGTCAGATGGAGAAGCTGGAGGTAGGAGAGGAAGGCGTCGGCATCGACGAACGGAGGACGAGATGCGACAGATCCTGCGCCGAATGACGCTCCCGAGCTGGCCGGGTGGTAGGTGGCTGCCGCTGCTGCTTGGTGCCGCGCTCGTTGTCGCCCCTGGTGGCCTTGTCGCCGAGCATGCCGCTCTTGGCGCGAGGTCGGCGGCGCTCGCGCCACACGTCGCGACGAACACCATCGTCGTGACCGGCAGGTACTCGGGCACCTTGAAGCTCAAGGACCCAGCGAAGGACTGCCCGGAGCTCTTCGACAACCTGCCCAATAAGAAGGGAGACGTTGTCAAGCTGTACTACTTCGGCAAGCTCTCGGGGCTCAGTTGGACGGAGTGGAGCTTCATCGCCGGGGCGAAGGCCAACGGGACGTTCACCCAGAGCAGCATCCCCGAGTCGAAGGCGGCCATACTCTCTCCCTTCTCCCCGACAAAGGTGATCGTCTACTCGAAATTCTTCTCAGCGACCTCCGGGACGATCACCATTGGGGGAAAGACCGGCTCGTTCAAGTACAAGATGACCTGGTCGGACGGCACCACGAGCGCGCACTCGAGCGCCAGCACGATGACAGGAAGCTGGAGTTGTCCCACAGTGACCAATCTCTGAGAGGCCTCGCGTCGCTACCGACACCCAAGCGGGCGAGGTAAGGCGATAGCACCAGCCCCGAGGTCGCTCATCACGCGCATCTCATCGAGCGTCAGGGGTAGCCTCGAGGTGCTGCGAGTTCAGTGACGCCAGGACACGCTGCCGATCTACGTCCAGTCACGGGACTCAACGTTTAATTGAACTGGTATATGCGCGCGGCGTCAGTCGTTCATGGCGTCTGACCGAAGACGCCATTCAATAGACACGAGTCAACGCGATCAGCTGGCCTGGTCGTACGTCGCTTTAGCGAGCGCGAGGGTCGCGAACACCTGCGCTCGTTCGGTGTGATACCGACTCTCGGTTGAGTGCCCAGTCGACGTTTCGGCCGCGACGAGCTCCCGCTCCGCGTCCTCTATATATTCGATCACGGTCTTGGTCGGCATCGTCCCACCCTCTCGCTCAATCGCTAGTTGCGGTGAGAATAAGGCCTCACGGCCGCGCCAGTATTTGACAGCCGAGTCGCGAATGTTCCCTGACTCGGCGACATGGCGCGTGGGCCGAGATGTGGAAAGTAGGTCAGCGCGAGACGACTTTCTCGTTTAGATGGACAGATATATCCGAGCTAGACGTCGCCCGACGAACGGCGTCGCCATGCAGCGTTTAGGGCGATCGCTTGGCCATCCGGTCGTGTATGGCGAGCAGCAAGACGATAGGAGCCTGTTCATCAATTCAGATGTTGCACGGAGCGGGATAGTCTCGCACTGAACGCCTGCCAGTCACTCTTCGATCAATAGGCAGTGATTCCGTGCCCGCGGGCGCGTCCCATAATGCGCGTCGAGGTGAGGCGCGGCGATTGCCTCATGTCGCCGGGCAGATGACAGCTCGAACCGTTCGGGCTTTACTCGGTCGGTTCGGAGTCCGGCCTGAGAACGACGAACGACTGATCGGGATGGTCGAAGTCGAGGTGAACCTCAACGGGCTGGTCCGTGTCCGGCTCGCCAGATTCGACAACGATTGCCGGTTTCTCGTCCTGCGGCCCGTACAGCGCTCGGGCCAATCCGATCATCGCGTTGCCGAGGACTCGGCCGCTCGGCGAGTGCGCGATTCGACCGACGGTCTTCGCTGACTCCTCGTTTGACGTTGTGCCGCCATCGGTCGAGTTCAACCAGTCAATCCATTGCTGGTCCGACCATTCGTCGGCGTTCTCGGGCGGCGTCTCAGGTTCTTGCACCACGAATCACCCTATGGCGACGGCGGTGCCCCAGACCGCCCGGGTCCGAGGTGGGGCTGGCGCTGCGAGGCCGGTCCGAGCGAATGGTCAACCGGTCATGTAGTTCTACGCGGTGGGTTCGGACCAGGAGTCCGCGTCCTCAGGGTTACCGACGCCGATGCGCACGCACTCGAAGGTGCTGACCTCGTCATCGTCGGCGGACCGACGCATTGGTCGAGAATGTCGCGGCCGAGTACCCGCAAGAGCGCCCAAGTCCGTTCGCCAACCCGGTAGCGATCTGGTGCTTGAGCCCGGTGCCGACACCGGACCCGGTGTGCGGGAGTGGTTGGACACCCTCGACCATTTTCACGCTAGGGCCTCTGCCTTCTACGCTCGGTACAAGGCACCCGCCGCGATCACTGGCCGAATGTCCAAGGGTGTCGTCGGGCGTTATCGCGTCACGGGTTCATAGTGGTGGTGCCACCCGAGAGCTTCTTCGTGGACTGGAAGAGCCACTTGCGCCGGGCGAGACGGATCGGGCGGCGTGCCTGGGGTGCGCGACTGGCGACAATCGTCGAGCGCCAGGGGGCAGCCAGGACGAAGTAGTGCGTCAGTAGAGCGGCGTCACTGAGCCGTGCATGTCCCAGCAGACTTCGTGAGCGAGCACAGGGGGTGTGGCCATGCGGGCGGTGATTGTCTATGAGTCGATGTTCGGTAACACGCACGCGATCGCCGATGCCATCGGCAAGGGTCTCGAACAAGCGGGCAACGTGGTCGTGGTCCCGGTGGTCGAGGCAGGACGCGCGCGGTTAACCGACGCCGAGTTGCTCGTTGTGGGCGGGCCGACCCATTTTCACGGCATGAGTCGCACACGCACCCGCAAGTGGGCGGTCGCCACCGCGCAAAAACCGAAGAACGATCTGGTGCTCGACCGCGACGCCCAAGGCCCAGGCATGCGTGACTGGCTCAGGTCGCTAGGCGATGGCCACACAAAGGTTGCTGCCTTCGACACCCGCTTCAAGGGTCCGGCGATTCTCAGAGGGAGGGCGTCGAAGGTAATCAGCCGAAAGCTTCGTCGGCACGGGTTCGAGATGGTGGCCAAGCCCGAGAGCTTCTTCGTCTCCTTGGAGAATCACCTCGAACCGGACCAGGAGGCCCGAGCCCAAGAATGGGGCAAAAGACTCGCGGCAAGCGTTGTATCGAGCAGCGCCACCGATGCGGATGGACCGGAACGACCAGCTTCGTCCAAGGAGGCGTGATGCCCGAGGTGATGATCCCCTCCCCGGGTGAGCTGCCGTCCTACCTGGCGATGCCCGCTGGGGAGGGCCCCTGGCCAGGTGTCGTCGTCATCCACGACGCAATGGGGATGAGCCAGGACCTGCGGAACCAGGCTGACTGGCTTGCAAGCGAAGGGTACCTCGCTGTAGCGCCGGACCTTTTCTCTGGGAGAGGGATGGTGGCCTGCATGATCTCGGTCATGCGCGACGTGCGCGCCGGACGGGGAGGCTCCTTCGACGACATCGAGGAGGCCCGCGTCTGGCTGGCGGCCCGGGAGGACTGCACGGGCAGGATCGGCGTGATCGGCTACTGCATGGGAGGGGGGTTCGCCTTGCTGCTCGCCGCCGCTCGCGGGTTCACGGTGTCGAGCGTCAACTACGGCACCGCTCCAAGAGATGCCTACACGGCCAGCTTCTTGAGACGGGCCTGCCCGATCGTCGGAAGCTACGGCGGCAGGGATCGCACACTGCGAGGGGCCGCCGATCGCCTCGACCGGGCGTTGACGGCCGTCGGGATTGAACACGACGTCAAGGAATACCCGGAGGCCGGGCACTCCTTTCTCAATGACCATGTAGGAGCTGGAGACAAGAATCCATTTCCGTTCTCTGTGTTGGAGCCGGTGTTCGGAATACTTTCGCCTGGATCGGGCTACCACGAGGAATCTGCGCGAGATGCACGGCGGCGCATCCTCGCGTTCTTCGACACGCACTTGAAGTCGCGGAGGGGCGAGACCGCCCCATAATGCGCGTCGGGCACCCGCATCGGAAGTGTCCGCAAACGCCTGCGTCCTCAACTGATCATCGCAACGACTTCCTTGATAAGCGGACACTGAGCCGTCGATCAAGGAGGTGTTCCGTGAGGAGGTTCACGGAAGCAGACAGGGCGACGATCTGGCAGATGCACGAGGCCGGCGTGCCCGTGAAGCGGATCACCAACCATCTCGGCAGGCGGAACTCGGACACGACGCGTTGGTTGCGAGGCTTGGTGCCAAAGCTAAGGGTGATCCGCTGGTCGCCGTGCATCGACGAGGTCTCTGACGATCTCGAGGTCCGCGAGGTCGTAGGTGAGCAGTGGGACCTTCTCGACCACGGAGGTTGCAGCGATCGCCAGGTCGACCTGACGCTGTCGGGGGTTGCCGCCCCGCTGAATGACCGCTGCCGCCAGCTGTCCCCAAACCCGAGCAACCTCGACGCTCACCGGAAGCGGATCGAAGGTCGCTTCCACCGCGGCGAGCCGGTTGGCGCGGCGTGCGCGCTCGTCGTCGTCGGGCGCGACGAGAAGGCCAAAGTGGAGTTCGGTGATCGAAACGACGCTGATCGCCGCCTCGACGTCTTCCGGCGGAGCTTCGCGGGCGATGAGTACGGAAGTGTCGAGAAGTGCCCTTACGAGGGGAATGGGTCGACGATCCCTGCCTCAAAGCGCGCCAGGTCATCCACAAGGCCGGCTGGGGCCTCCCCGGTCCACGCGCGGGCGAGCCCAGCGCCGCTCACCCAGCGACGTTGGTGCGCCGGACCAAGCTCGGCAACCGGGCGACCGGCGACGGTGACCGTGAGCGTCTCGCCGGCTTCGACGCGACGCAGCACTTCGCTTACCTGGTTACGTAGCTCTTTTTGAGGGATGGTCGCCATGGGAGTATGGTAGCAGTTCTGCTACCAGACGTGGATCACTTTAGGTTTCGGGAATTACGCCGTGATTTCCGATGCAACAGGGGCTTACCAGTCCCTTTGACTTCATTGTTACAGGCGATGTCGTATAACGAGTCCTGTGGCTGGTTCCTCAAGCTGCAGCGAGTTGCGCCTGATGAATGACGCGCACGGTCCGAGGGAACGAAGCAGCCCCCGTCGCCGATTCCGACGAGCCGTGCCGGTGTTTTTTGCGCTCGGGATAGCTGGTCTTTTGTTCGCGGCGTGCGGGGGTTCGGGACCAGGCGTCGCGAGCGTCGGTTCGAGCACCACCACGACTTCAGCATCGAGTTCCTCCAGCCAGTCAGGACCCACGGAGGCACAGTTGCTGAAGTACGCGGTGTGCATGCGGACACACGGCTATCCGACGATGCCGGACCCAGTCCCCGCGCAGGGGGGCGGGTACGCCTTTAAGGGCTACGACACTCCGGGCGGTATCAACCCCAATTCACCGCAGTACCAGTCCGCTGCGAAGGCCTGCCAAAAGGACGTCCCGCCCAGCCTCGCGAACCTGACACCCGCTCAGAGTGCGGCCTACGCGCTCAAGTACACCGAGTGCATGCGCTCCCACGGCGAGCCCAATTTCCCTGAGCCCAACGCGAAAGGACTGATCTCGATCACCCCGACGGGGATCATGGACCCGAACTCGCCCCAGTACGAGAGAGCCGAGAAAGCCTGCCCGAACAACGGCTTGTTCTCTGAGGTGTATACCCGCAGGCTCACCGGATAACTTGCAACTCCGGTGGCCATGTGGACCGAGCTCCGGCAGCAGACCGGCGGTCACTTGAGGCGTTCGGGAGATCAAACGCTGCCTGAAGCGCTACATCGCGCGTCAGCTGTTTCGCGAGCTAGAAGGTGAGCCAACCCGGCTCGCGTTATAGGAGCGTCTGCATAAGGGATAATCCGCGCCTCGCGAGCAACCCGCGGCGATTCATCGGCGCCGCGCCGGGCGCTCTGTTGTACTCGGTCTGAGGGCGTCTCCAGCCGAGGGTTATCGCGGCGCATCGCTCTGCCCGAGGAAGATAACTCTTGCTGATCCGGCCGCCTCTGCCTGCTTTTCACCGCGACGCGGTCGTGCGACGCGGAAGAGGAGGGAAGCGCCGAAGCGTTCGGACGCGGAACAACGACCTCCGGATCGTGACGCCTGCGTGGCGGGGCGCGGCTCGGGAGGACGGCAAGGGCGAGCAGAGCCGCCGCGGCGACGACAATTGCTCCGACGAGGACGGCCAGGTCCATTCCGCTGATGAACCCCATCCGAGCGAATGTGGCGAGTTCGCGCCCAGACACGCCGCCGACGCGGGCGGCGACGCCGAGTGCCCCGCCGAGCGATCCGGTGATCATGCTGAGGACGGGGTGCGGCATGGCGTAATGCGCAAGTACGGGTGTCAACCGGTCCTCATAGCGACTGTTCAGCAAGCTGCCGAGCACTCCGACGCCAAGAGCTGCGCCGGTCTGCTGGATGGCACTGCTCGTCGCCGAGCCGATGCCTGCCTCGTCGGGCGGAAGGGATCCGATCACGCACTCGATGCAGGGTGCAAGGGAAAGTCCGACCCCGATCCCGATCAGGAAGAGCGCAGGCAATACGTCGAGGTACGACCCGGCGATCGTGACTCGCGAGCAGAGCAACAAGCCGAGGCCCACGAGCGCCATTCCGAAGAAGACGACGATCTTCGAGCCGACACGTCGGACAAGGAGGACCGACAGCGGGGCGGCGACGAAGAGCACCGCCGCGATCGGCGCCACGCGCACCCCGGCCTGCAAGGGGCTGTACGCGAGCGAGAACTGGAGGTATTGGGTGAGGAGGAAGAGACTTCCAAGCAACGCGAACATCGCCAACCCGAGGGTTGCGATCCCGACCGAGAATCTCGCCGATCGAAAGAATTCGAGCCTCAGCATCGGATGGGTTGACCGTCGCTCGAAAAGCGCGAGCACCCCGAGAACAACGAGCGCGCTGGCGAGTGCCGCGAGGACCGTCGTCGACGTCCAGCCATTCGTCGGAGCCTCGATGATCGCCCAGAGCAAAAGACCCATCCCGACGATGGACAGCAAGGCGCCGATCGGATCGGGCCGCTCGCTCGCGGGATTGGCGGAGTTCGGGACGACGAGTAGTGCTGCGACGATGCCGACCAGCGCGATCGGGACGTTGATCAGGAAGACCGACCCCCACCAGAAGTGCGAGAGCAACCACCCGCCGATCACCGGTCCAGCCGCGACCCCGAGCCCTGACGCCCCGGTCCAGATCCCGATCGCCCGCGCTCGCTCACGAGCATCGGTGAACACGTTGGCGAGAATCGACAATGTCGAGGGCATGATCGCTGCTGCGCCTATGCCCATGAGCGTGCGTGAAGCGATCAGCCGGTCAGGAGAGGTCGACAAGGCCGAGCAGGCCGAACCGACGGCAAACACTGCGAGCCCGCCGACAAAGATCCACTTTCGACCGGTCCGGTCCCCCAGGCTTCCAAGCACGAGGAGGAGACCGGCGAAGACGATGACGTAGGCGTCGACGATCCATTGCAGCTCACTCGATGTCGCGTGCATTGATCGAACGATGGTCGGTAACGCCACGTTGAGGACCGTGGTGTCGAGGGTGACGAGGAGAAGGGTCACGCACAGCACCGCGAGAGTGACCCACCGCCGTCTATCCACGATCATGGGCGGAGACGATTTACTAATGCTCCTCCGTGAAATCCGCGGCACGCGTTACCGGACGCGAGTCGAAGAGCAAGATCGGATCACATCAAGCACATGCTCCTGCATGGTCGATCGGATAGATAGAGAAGAAGGTCACGGTTTCATGGAGATAGCGCGCAAGCCTTTGCCCATTTCCTTCCGCTAACCAAGAGACGAGAGCACAGCTCCTGTTGGGGACATGACGGACGCCCGTCCAGAACCCGAGATCACCAGCTGCGCACCGGGATGTCCGCTCGTCCCGCTTTCCCAGAGAACCCGACCGGTGTCTGATCGAACGACGAAGTTCCCGTCCGCCTGCATGGTCGCAAAGGCGCCGCTGTTCCCACGGGTCCCGCTCGACCACAGAACATCGTGGCCGATCGAGTAGAGGACGAGGTTGCCGTCTGGTTGCATGACGAGGCGCGAGACCCAGGTCGGTGCCTCGAGCGACCAGCCGGGCTTGAGGCGCTCTGAAGCGGTCAGTTCGGTGTCTTTCGAACCGGTGCACCAGAGCGGACCGATTGCGTCTTCGGCGATCACATTGCCGTCAGTTTGAACGGACAGCGATGTTCCGGGATGGCCTTCGGTCCCGCTCTCCCAAAGCGTCCGGCCGTTCGACGAGTAGATGACGAAGTTGCCGTCTGCTTGCATCGCCGCGAAGGCCCCAGGATGACCTGCGGTTGCCGTGTCCCACAACGGTCGGCCGGTGGACGTCGCCATGACGAGGTTGCCATCTCGCTGCATGACAAGACGGAACTCCGCCCCCGGCGACGCCACCGCCGTTCCTGGCTCCAAGCGGTTGCCTGGCTTTATGGTCCTCCCCGGTTGCTCAGTCGGTGTTGGGCCACAGGACATCGGCGGGCCGCTTCGTCCGAGGAGATCGACGAAGGTGTACCCGCGACTCTTGAAAAACTCGATGATGGTTGGCAGTGCGCCGACCGTCGCCGGCATCGGAATCGCCTGGTTGTGCATCAGCAGGACCGGATGCTCGAGGGCACCGCCTTCGGACTCGGCGAGCGAGATGATGCGATTCACCCAATACGCAGACGACGACCCTTCGGCCTCCCAATCTTCGGTGTCGACGTCCCACAGCCACGTCGCCAAATGCCGCGCTCTCGCGATTGCGAGAGTCGTCGCGTCGTAATCACCGTACGGAGGCCGGAAAACACATGGTGATGACCCGACAAGTAACCGTTGCTCGTCGATCACTTGGTCGAGCTCGGATGCCTGGTTGCTCGGAGAGAGCGCGGTCATGTCGGGGTGGTCCCAGGTGTGGTTCCCGATCAGATAGCCCGCCGCCGCTTCGGCGCGTACGGCGTCAGGCCATCTCTCCTCCTGGACGCCGATGTTGAAGAACGTTGCCGGCACATCAAAGGACTCAAGGATCGAGAGGATCTCGATCGTGCTCGGACCCGGCCCGTCATCGAAGGTCAGGGCGACCGTTCTGCCACCCCCAGGGATGGCAGGTGCCTGAGAGAGAGGACTCGGCACCGGTATTGGACACGACGGGTCAACTTTTCGCTCGGCAACTGACGAGCGCCCGTCTTGCCACAGCAAAGGAAGATTCGCATGCCGCTTCGCAGATTGGGCCCCTGGAGCCGCGAGACCCACGAGGAGAAGCGGAACCAGGACGACCGCGAAAACCTCTTGTTTCACCTCACGATCGTGCCAGTACCAAGAAGTCCTACAGGAGCGTCGCACGGCAAGCTGGGGTAGTCGCTTGAAGTGACGGTGTCCGCGCTCCAGGGCGACCTCGCAGATGTTCCCGGGTGACGAACGGCGGAAGTGCCTTACGACTCTCCCGCGGCGCAGCTAAACGTTCCCACAATGGTTTGGGCGCAACCATTGGTCGCGTAATTGGGAGGTGGGCATGAAGGCAGCCGTCGGCGACACCATTTTGGTGACTGGACACAGGGTCGGGACGCCTCCACAGAGAGCTGAGGTCCTCTCCGTGCAGGGCAAAGACGGAGAGCCTCCTTATCTCGTGCGCTGGCAGTCCGATGGCCACGAAGGGCTCGTCTTTCCGGGTCCTGACGCCACCGTGGAGCACGATCCGGCCGGCAGGTTGCCGGAAACCTGAGCGACGCCGCACGTCAAGTGGGTTGAAAGGTCCTTTCAACGTGCGACTCCAGACCGAATCGGCAGCTTCAACGCGCTTAGCTTCCACTGCGGGTGAATGCAGACTGTCGGCATCGAGATGACTCCGGCTCAGGGAAGTACGCCTCTTGCCCGCGGGCTGGGAGATTCGACATGTTCATCGAGGTGAGCTGACCAAGGGCGGCGAGCGAACCACGTCGGAGAAGTAAAAGTGGAGGTCGGGAATGAGAAAAGATCTCGGCGAGGACAGCAGCTGGACCGACCGCGCCGCCAAGCTCTATGCCAAGGAGAGGGCGGCGCTGCTCGAAGCGACGCCGCGTTCGCGAGCGCTCTTTGAGCGAGCGCGCCAGACGATGCCCCTTGGGGTCGCTTCTTCGTTCCAGGCGATAGACCCGTATCCGATCTACGTCGCGCGCGGCCAGGGCTCTGAAGTGATTGACGTCGACGGCCGCCACTACGTCGACTTCAACAACGGCTTCGGAGCGATGGCTGTCGGTCACGCCCACCCGGCGATCGTCGCTGCAATCGAGCGTGCTGCCCGCACCGGCACGCACTTCGCCGTCACGACCGAGCGCACAGTGCAGCTCGCAGAGGAGCTCTGTCGGCGTTTTCAGATGGAACGCGTTCGCTTCGGCAACTCGGGCACCGAGGCGACGATGGACGCCATTCGTGTCGCCCGCGGCGTCACCGGCAGAAACACCATCTGCAAGATCGAGGGTTCGTACCACGGACACCACGACGCGGTGATGTTCTCGGTGACCCCGAGCCTCATGCTCATCGAGAAGGTTGAAGCTGAGGGAGTGCAGATACCGGCGTCTAAGGGGATCCCTCCAGAGATGGCGGACTGGACCCTCGTCCTTCGGTTCAATGACCTCGCCGCGGCTGAGCGCCTGTTTGCTGAGCGCGGCGAGGAGATCGCCTGTCTCATCATGGAACCGGTGATGATGAACATCGGAATCGTTCTGCCGGGGCCCGGATACCTCGAGGGCTTGCGCAACCTCTGTCACCGCTACGGCACTGTCCTCATCTTCGACGAGGTGAAGTGCGGCGCGACGATCGCCGCCGGTGGGGCGACCGAACGCTTCGGCGTCCGGCCGGATCTCATCTGCCTCGCCAAGTCGGTCTTCGGCGGACTGCCGGGAAGCGCCTTCGGTGGCAGGGCCGACCTCATGGACCAGATCGGCGCGGGGATCGCCCAGCAGGGAACATTCAACGGCAACCCGCTCGTCGCTGCCGCCGCCCTCGCCGCGTTGACCGAGGTGCTCACCCCAGAGGCGTACCGGCGCTTCGACGAACTCGGCGCCCGGCTTGCATCGGGCTGCCGCTCGGCGATCATCGAGCACGAGCTTCCGGCGCATGTCGTCGACCTCGGCTGCAAGGGCTGCATCTCCTACCGGCGCGAGCCGCTCGTCGACTACCGGAGCTTTCTCGAGACGAACGCTGAGCTCTTCGATGCCTCGTGGGCGTGGCTCGTCAACCGCGGGATTTTCATGACGCCGGGAAACGAGGAGCAGTGGACGATCTCCGCCCAGCACTCAGAAGCCGATATCGACCGCTTCATCGAGGTGTTCGCCGGCTTCTGTGCGGCAGTCGCGGAGTAGCCGGCCGGAGCGCGCCGGTCCACGCAATGAGTGCGCGAATAGAAGCTGCAAAGGATGCCAGTACAAGATCGTCTCGATCCTTCGACTCCCGCCGTTGGCTGTTGCCGACGCGGGTGCTGACTGAGAAGTGCGCGTGTTGGAACTGATCACGCACGCGCCGAACGAAGGGACGTCACCGCTGCCCACCGAACTCTTTTGGGCCGACCGTCGCGTGCCGGCGGTATTGAACGCAGTCCGCGAACAGCGAGCGCTTGTTCACTGCCTGACGAACGTCGTCGTTGCCAACTACACCGCCAACGTCCTTCTCGCCGTGGGCGCGTCGCCGGCGATGATCGAGCACGTCGAGGAGTCCGGCGCCTTCGCCGCAATCGCTGACGCGGTGCTTGTGAACCTTGGGACTCTGTCGGCTGAACGCGAACTCGCGATGCGGTTGGCTGCGGCGGCGGCCGACGAAAGCGGCCGACCGTGGGTCCTTGATCCGGTCGCGGTCGGAGTGCTGTCTCACCGCACCGCCTTCACCCTCGAACTCCTCAAGCTCCACCCGACCGTCGTACGCGGGAACGCGTCCGAGGTGATGAGTCTTGCCGGGTTCGGCGGAGGCGGTCGCGGGGTCGAGACCCTCGCTAGCACCGACGAGGCGCGTCAAGCCGCAGGCGAACTCGCCCGCTCTCGGCGTTGCGTCGTTGCCGTGAGCGGAGCCGTGGATTACATCACCGACGGAGTAGATGCGGTGAACGTTCCGGGCGGGAGTCCGATGATGACGAGAGTGACGGGACTCGGATGTGCGCTCGGCGCTCTGATCGCGGCGTTCGTGGCGGTCGACGAGGACGTTCTGTTCGCGACGGCCGCCGCATCTGCAGTGTTCGCCACAGCAGGTGAGCGCGCAGCGCAAGGGAATCCCGGCCTCGGAACGTTTGCCGTCTCGCTACTCGACGAGCTCGGTGCTCTGACAGACGAAGCGACCACCTCTCGGCCGTGAAACGACGTCAGCTCGACCTGACCCTCTACCTCGTCGCGGACAGCGATGCCTGCCTTGGTCGTGGTTTGGTGCAAACAGTTCGGGCCGCAGTGCAAGGCGGAGTGACCGCGGTGCAGTTACGCGACCACCGGGCAACGACACGTCAGCTCTACGAAGCGGCGCTCGAGTTGCGCGCCGTACTCGAGGGCCCGAGTCTCTGCTTCCTCGTAGACAACCGCCTCGACGTCGCAATGGCAGTCGGCGCCGACGGCGTGCACCTTGGCCAGACTGATCTCCCCGCCGAAGCGGCACGAGAGATCGCCGGTCCGGAGTTCGTAATCGGCTGGTCAGTGACGAATGTCGTCGAGGCAGCAACCGCCGCGGCTTTCCCGCGCGGGACGGTCGACTACCTGGGTGTCGGACCGGTCTTTCCAACACGCACGAAGGTTGACGCCGCGCCGCCCATAGGCATCGAAGTGTTACGCGCCACGTGCGCGGTTTCGGCCGTTCCCTGCATCGCTATCGGCGGCATCACAGCAGAACGCATTTCGGAACTCGCCGATACCGGTGTATCCGGAATCGCTGTGGCGTCGGCTATCTGCTCGGCAGAGGATCCAAAAGGGGCTTCAGCGGAGCTGCGCCGATGGCGCGGGTGATCGCCGGCGATACTGCCTTGATCCGCTTGCCCCGACTTACGGGCAGCTGCGCGAAGAATTGCAGATTGCATAGAGGCACTTCGAGCCATTCCGCGTCTCGTGACGCAGGAACAGACGATCGTTTCGATCGCGGGAGACGGGTACCGATCAACGGCTGATCGCCAGAAGGCTACGCCGACGTGTCCGGCTCCTGGTGGTCTCGGATGACAACGACGGGGCAGTGCGCATGGGCGGTGAGGAATTCGCTCACGGAGCCGAGCAGCATCCCGGCGAACTCGCCGTGGCCGCGGCAGCCGACGACGACGAGCGATGCGGTTTTCGATAGCTCGGCGAGCACGTGAGCCGGAGAACCCTCGATGACCTCGGTGGTGATTTCGATTCCAGAGTCGGGTCCGAGAACCTCGGCAACGGCGTCTTCCATCGCCACCTTGCTGTCGGTAGCCGGGTCGAGATCTTCCGGCCAGGGAGGCATCCAGCCGTAATTCATTGGGAGGTGCCACGTCGAAACGACAACGAGCCGCGACCCGGTAAGCCGGGCCTGCGTGGCCGCCCAGGCGAGGGCCGCCTTCGAAGACGGTGAACCGTCGACGCCGACGACGATGCGCCTCGCCTCGCGACGCCACGTAAGGCTCGGCTCTTGTGCAAGATGTGGTGATTGTTGGTACGTCGTGTAGCTCACCTCCGAGGACCGAACACCCAAGTGTCGGCAGAGGATCGCGGGTTTGGTTGACGGTGGTGCAGGTTGCTGACCACGTCGATAACACCGGGCACATCGCGAACGATCGAAACGACGACTCGCTCGTCCCAGGCGTAGCGGACATCTCCGGACAAGGTGACGATCCCACCCTCGACTGAGACATCGACGTGATGATCATCGGGGCGACTGGGATCTTCCGTCAGAGCTTGTTTGACATCGATCGTGACGACGTCGTCGGGTTGGTCGAACGTCGCCAATATGTCATGACGTGAGACGAGGCCGACTAGCACACCCCGCTCGAGAACAGGCATCCGCTTGATTCTGTGCTCGAGCATCCGACGAGCGGCTGAGCGAATGTCCTCCGTGGGACCGCTCGAAATTACGTTTGTTGTCATCACCTCCGCCGCGATCGATCCGGCAGCCTTGGTGACCCACAGGTGATCCCGGCCACCCAGCGCGTCGGCGAGCAGTGAGAGGGCGCGACGACGTCGGCTGCCGTAGGCCTCTTTGGAGATCAGGTCGGATTCGGTGATCATTCCGACGAGATTCCCTGTGGCGTCGACCACGGGGAGGCTGCTCACCTCCGCATGGACGAGACGATCGATTACTTCCTTAAGCGGCAATTCGGGCGGCACGGAGACGATCTCGGTCGTCATGACATCTCGGACTTTCATCGGTCACCGTCCTTTCAGCTACGGCGGCCAGCTGGTCGTCAAGCGTTTGTTCCTGAACACGAGCCGAATGTGGCGTCGCACCGAGTTCGGCTGACGCGGAACGTCGGAGCCGGCCAATCCGCGCCGTGCCACCGGTCGGGCGGGCGAGCGTGCACAGCATCTTGGTCGTGGTCGTCGTGCCGGCGCCGTTTGGTCGCATGAAGGCGAAGACCTCGCCGTGTGCGAACGGAATCTCCTTGACCGCTTCCAGATCGCATAGTGCTTCGAGAGGGCAGACACCTCCACGGCGAGGCGGGTCCGCTGGTAGGACAAATCGCGCCCGCCGAGTTGCGTTCTGTCGGTCAGACCGACGCCCATACCTCAAGGTTGCGCTGCTGGCCGTCGGCCGGCCCAGAGCCGAAGGTCCATAACGAACAGCGCCTGAGTTTCGGGTCCCACCGGTGTCAACTGAACTCGCGGCAGCCCCGAGTGTCATCTCTGGAGCGGTGGCGGGACCGTCTCAGTTTTGGGCGGCCACGGGCACGCTCGCGGCCAAACGAATCGGCGGCCCAATCCGCTTCGCGTGACGCATCGATGGGCTCCGTGTCTTCGCGCCCCGAGACGAGCCGCGCGGCGTGACCTTTGGCCCTGCCCTTCGATGGCGCACGCCGTGACACTCGAACAAGGCGCTCGAGGAGCAAATCGTCGTGCCGCTGCGACTGCGAATTGTTGGTGTGAACGACAGGGGGGAGAGAACCTTCTTGTCGGCGCGCGTGGGAACCCGAAGCGGACAAGCCGATTCACGAGCGACCAGGGTCTTTGTCAGGCACCCTCGGCCATCGCGCGGTGGTGTTGCGCGGACGGTACCCGCGTGAGCGATCTCGCGTCGCGCCCCGTACCCGTAGTCGGGTCCCGCTACAAGTGGGTTGTCCTTTCCAATACGACGATCGGGGTGCTGTTGGCGTCGCTCAACGCGACGAGCCTCATGATCGCCCTTCCGGTGATCTTCCGAGGGATCAAACTGAACCCGCTCGAGCCGTCGAACTTCCCGTATCTGCTCTGGATCCTCATGGGCTACATGCTCGTGATGGCCGCAGTCGTGGTCACCGTCGGCCGGATCGGAGACATCTTCGGGCGCGTGAAGATGTACAACCTCGGTTTCGCGTGGTTCACCGCAGCGGCGATCCTGCTCTCGGTCGTCTGGAGCGATGGGTCGACCGGCGCGATCGAGCTCATCATCTTTCGGATGCTCCAGGCGATCGGCGGGGCGCTCTTGATGGCGAACTCTGCAGCGATCATCACGGACGCGTTCCCCTCAGAGCAGCTCGGACTCGCCTTGGGGACGAACATGATCGCGATGATGCTTGGGTCGTTCGCCGGCATTCTTGCCGGGGGATTGCTCTCCCAGGTCGGGTGGCGATGGGTGTTTCTCGCCAACGTACCGATCGGCGTGTTCGGGACAGTCTGGGCCTACCTGAAACTGCGCGAGATCGGTGTCCGCATTCCGGCGAAAATCGACTGGCTCGGAAACCTGTCCTTTGCGGGCGGGCTCGCGATGATTCTCACCGGAATCACCTACGCGCTCGAGCCGTACCGCCACGCTCTAACCGGATGGGGGAACCCCTTCGTGCTCTGGATGATTGGCGGTGGGTTAGCGCTCCTCGTCGCTTTTTTGTACGTCGAGACGAAGGTCGAGTCCCCGATGTTCCGGCTGTCGCTCTTCCGCATCCGACCGTTCTGGGCGGGCAATCTCGCGCAGTTCCTCGGGGCAGTCGGCCGAGGGGGATTCCAGTTCATGCTGATGATCTGGTTCCAGGCGATCTGGCTTCCCGAGCACGGTTACGACTTCAAGGTGACACCGCTCTGGGCCGGCATCTACATGATCCCGTGGATGGTCGGCTTTGTAGTCACCGGGCCAGTCTCCGGGGCGCTCTCTGACCGCTTCGGTGCGAGATCCTTCGCGACCGGCGGCATGGCGCTCTCCGCTGTCATGTTCGCGGTGATGATCGCGTTCCCGGCGGACTTCTCATATTGGCCGTTCGCGGCGGTGCTGTTCGTCTCGGGAATCGCGAACGGTCTCTTCGCTTCGCCGAACACGTCGTCGATCATGAACTCGGTTCCCGCGCGCCATCGCGGGGCCGCTTCAGGCATGCGGGTGACGTTCGCGAACGCCGGCATGCCGCTGTCGATGGGGCTGTTCTTCACCCTGCTCGTGCTCGGGTTGAACTCGTCCGTCCCGCACGCGCTGCTCTCCGGTCTCGTTGCGCACGGTGTGCCGACGCACATCGCGACATCGATCGCGAAGTCACCACCACTCGGCTATCTCTTCGCCGCGTTCTTGGGGTACAACCCGTTGAAGAGCATGCTCGGCCCATCTGTGCTGTCCCACTTGAGCGGGGCGCAGGCGGCGTCGATCACGAGCCGTGCGTTCTTTCCCGCACTCATCGGATCGTCGTTCAAGCACGCCCTCACGTTGATACTCGTTTTCGCGGTCGTGATGAGCGTGATCGCCGCGGCAACCTCGGCGTTACGCGGCTCCAGGTACGTGTACGAGGATGAGGAGTCAGTCGCCCAGAAGGCAGCGATCGAGACTGTCGTCTCGGGTGCGGAAGCTTCCCGAGAAATGACTTACGCGATCAAAGGCGCCGACAAGGGCGAGGCCCAGAATGCCGTCCACCGCCGGCACACGACGCGCTCCCCGAGCCTTTCGGGGACTGACGGGCGCGTAGTTCGACACCGGCTGCACCGCGCGACGCGCAACTCGAAGTCCTGAGACGCCTTTTGTTACGGGAGTTCAACCGGCATCCGTGATAGGGCGGCCGACACTTCGGGAGCCACCCAAGGTGGCACACTCCCTTGATGCGAGGGTTTTCCTTTCCAGCTGTCGCTTCGCTCGCCGCAGTTGCAGTCACCGTCGGCATCGCCTTGACACCGCCCCTAGCTGAGGCGACCGGTGCGATCACGCTTCTCGGCAACGGGATCGGAACCGCCCGGTTCGGGCAACCAGAAGCGACCGCGATACCAAACCTCGACAAAGCGCTCGGGTCCCCGAAAGCCACCAGACCAACTCAGTACTACGGCAACTGCAGCGTCGACGCCTTTCTCGAATGGCCAAAGATCACCGCTTATTTCTTCCACAACCGTTTCGTCGGCTACAGCACTGGACCCGTCTCGGGGAAACGCCAACCGAGATCGATTCCAGACGTGGCGACTGCTGCTGGACTGCGAGTCGGCGACACTCTCACAACAGCACGACAGATTTATGGACACGCCCTCAGGGCCTCCCTCGCACAGGGCGGAAGCTGGTTCGCACGCACTCCATCTGGAACGCTCGACGGTTACCTGACCAACGAGGCGAACCGAACTAAGCCGCCACCCCGCATCGGCACGATTGAGGCCGGTGCCGTCGGCTGCCCGGCCGCGTCGCCCTGACCAACGACCCCGTCTAGGGCAACGGCCGACTTCGCCAGTCGCAGATTGGCGAAGTCGGCCCTCCGACATCCATCCGGCCAGCATGCCGACCTTGGGTAGGCATGCCGAGCTCGAAGAGAAGCGTTCAGATCTCGAGTCGGTTGAAACCCGATCTGTGAGGGTCTCCTTTACGTCAGGATTCAGGCGAGACTGCTGACGCGCTTATCCGCAAAGGGTTCCGGGGCGACGACGAACTGCATTCCGCCCCGCCTTTTTGCTTCGTACATGACGGCGTCGGCTCGTTCGAAAACCGCACGCGCCTCGTCGCAACTCGCTCCCGCAGCCACGCCAATACTGACCCTCACGGGCCGTCCCGCGATTTCCATTTCGTCGAGGGCCCGAATCATGCGATCAGCTACATCGCGCGCGGCCGCGCTGTTGGATTCAAAGCAAATCGCGGCGAACTCATCTCCGCCGACGCGTGCCATCACATCTCCGCGGCGCAGCAGTCCGTTGAGCGTCGATGCCACCGTTACGAGAAGTTCGTCGCCCGCGCCGTGGCCGAGCGTGTCGTTCACGCTCTTCAGATCGTCGACATCGATGGAAAGGATCGCGAAGCCAGAGCGGCCAGGTCGATCGACGAGTAACCGGTCGAAGCCGCGTCGATTCTGCAATCCGGTGAGCTCGTCCGTGGCCGCCTGGGCCTCTCGCGCTTCGTTCGCACGAGCATTGGATAGCGCGAGCTCGGTCAGCCGGCCGACGCCCTTGAGTTGCTCGAACAAATTGTCTGTGAGCGGCCCGCTCCGTGAGGAAACGCTAAGAACCCCTTCAAGTCGCCCTTTGCAGAGCACCGGCACGTATCCGGCAGCCTTCACTCCTGAGTCCCGCAAAATTTTGCGCAACTCGGGTCCGGCATCCTCCTCACGCAGGACGCCGTGGCGGGCGACGAGCGTCGTCAGCACCTCCGGAAGGTAGGGATCGTCCTCAATTGGGAAGGACCCCATACTCCAGTTCCTCTGGTCGAATTCGCTTTGCGAGGTGATCCTCCCGTCAACCGGCCGAAAGAACGTCGCCCTTGTAAATTTATTTCCCGCTGGTGAAGCCAATTCGGCCGCGAGCGCGACACTTGTCGCGATCACCCCGTCGACATCGTGGATCGCGGTGAGTTTCTCAGCTGCCGCGCGTAACGCGACTGCTTGACGCCTGAGTTCTGCCTGCTGCGCCACGCTGTTAGCCATCCGGTCGCGCACGAGATGCACCGATACGGCAATAAGGGCTCCGATCAGTGTCCACAGGACCCCGCGACGAACCATGACCGGCGTCGACGCATGGGTAGTGGCAGCCGCACAGAGATTGCCTGCGACGACGGCGGCAACCACGACGGCGGTCTCCAACCGACTCTGGTAGAGGACTGCCCAGATGAGGGGAATCAGGAAGACGATCATGACGCCGGTCGCGGAGCCGCCCTGAGCGACATCCAGCCACACGACCGAAATGCAAAAAAGGATCGCTGGAACAACCCTCATCCAACGCGGAAGCTGAACCCAGGGTGCCGCAATCGTAAAAGCGCAAGCGACGAGAAAGCCTAAGGAGATCCAGAGGGCAGGAAGGGACTTAGGACCTGGTGGCATTGCGGTGCTCGCCTCGGCAAGCACCGCGACGAGTGCGAAAGGCCAAATCCGTCGCGCCAACAACCTGCGGTAGTAGGCGGAGGCCACATCTCCTTCATACGGCGAAAAAAAGGCGCCTGTTTATACTTGGGCGGCCCAGTTGCGTGCGGCTTTCTGTTACGAGCCCTGTGATGAACGTGTCGATTACTCGGTTCGGAATTAATCGATGTTGAAGGCATGATGCCAGGCCGCGCCACCGTCGAAGGCATTCTCCCATCGGCCGCGGATCGCCCGCCGCTCGAATCGATATCGGCTTCGAAACGCTGAGCGAAATCGGGCGCGCTTCGATGCTTGTTCCATAGATTGACTGTCGGTGGTCGGTCTTACTCGACGAATCGGAACTCTCCTCGTCTTGCTCATCATGGGCTTCGTTGCCACCTTTGCTTATGGGTTGCCGGAAGCGAGGGGCGTCCTCGAGCGTGGTCGCGCCGAAACCCCACCTGTGACGGATCGATCGTCAGTTTTCTCTTATGCGGTGTTCAAGGTGACCGCGGCCCAGCTCGGATCGACGTGGCATACGGGCTGCCCGGTTGCGCCACAAGAGCTTCGAGGCATCCGGATGTCGTACCGGGGATTCGACGGACGGGTGCACGTCGGAACGATGATCGTGAACGCACCGGTCGTCGACGCTGTCGTCAAGGTGTTCTCGACGCTCTTCAGTCATCGTTTTCCAATCAAGGAGATGGTCCCAGAGTCCGCCTACGGCGGCGACGACAACGCCGCGGCCGCGGCGGACGACACCTCCGGATTCAACTGTCGCTACGCGGTCGCCCCGGGACCTCCCCACTGGTCGGTGCACGCGTACGGCGAGGCGATCGATGTGAACGACGTTCAAAATCCCTACGTCGACGGATCGATGGTCATCCCTCCGGCGGGACGCGCCTACCTCAATCGTTCCGACATCCGGGCGGGGATGGCGGTTCCGGGCGGGATTCTCGTCGACGCATTCACCTCCGTTGGCTGGTATTGGGGAGGTCGCTGGGCAGCCTCCCCTGACTACCAGCACTTCTCTCTGACCGGCGGCTGAACGCTGTTGACTCCAGAGGCCGTGGACACCGCCGTGAAGGTGTGGGGGGACTACCGTCCGCCCGGAAGTTGACCGCCGGAACGAGCACTCCTTCGCGACGGAGTCCCAAAGCGGCGCATCTCTGGGTTGTCGGGGGAGCCTGCGACATGAATTACTACGACGTTCTCGGGGTGCCCGAGGATGCATCCGCGGATGAAATCAGAGACGCCTACCTCGACAAGATCGAACGCGTCTCTCCTGAACGGTTTGTCGACGCGCCAAGCGAGGTCGTCGCAGCGGTCAAGCAGGCGACGGTGGCGGTCGAAGCAGCCTGGCACGTCCTCGGGGACTCGTCTTCGCGAGCCGAATACGACAGCGATCTGCACGCGGCCGTCTCCGACAGCCAGCAACCTCGCGTCAAGCGGCTCGAATGGCGCAAGCGCCATGCCGACCACGTCTGGCAGATGGAACAGAGGCTTGGGTTGCCGCTGACGTCTGTGTTGGGTCTGCATCCCCAAACCGACCGCGGCTTCGGTTCACCAGCTGATCGACCAGGACTGGCGGAGACGCACTCCTCCCTTGACTATTCCTGGAACGACCCCCTGGCAGCCTTTGCGAACTGGCTCGCGCCCCACGGAAGGAAGGAGCGTCACGTCTCAGTCCCAGAGGTGTGTGGCCTGCATGCGAGTGATGCCCTCTACGCGATCGTCAGAACCGACCTTCACATCAGATTCGTGCGACTCACCGAGCACCCGGTTGGTAATGGCATCGTGGTTGATCAGGACCCCCCAGCCGGCTCGATGGTTCGTCCTGGTAGCACCGTCACGGTGCAAGCTGTCTACGAAGCCGATCCGCCTCGCTCGTGAACGGAACTGCAGATGGCCGGAGATCAGACAACCGGCGGTAGCGGCATGTCGCTCAGCAGATCACCCAGGTGCTTCGGCCTCAACCCTGAGACCCGGGCCATCCACCGATGCAGGTTGCCGTCGACGCGTGATCGATCATGCGATTATGACCGTCGGCCGAACGGCCCCCGAGCCCGCGCTGTACGGCACGGGCGCGTCATCGCGCGATGCGCGTGGCGAGCACCATGGGACATCTCAGCTCGGCGACTGCTCCTCGCTCTCGTGTTGCTCATGTCGATCGTCGTCGCGTGGGCGCCTTCGGTCGCGTCGGCCGGGACGACGCCTGCCTGGGTTCGCGTCTCGGTGGCGACGGTGTGGGACCACCCATCGAGCGCGCGTCCCGTCGATGCGTCCGCAATCAGGGATCCGGTACGCATCGGAGACTGGCTCAACTCGCTGAGCTTTTCCGAGCGGCTCGGTCTCGACAGCCGCATCAACACCCAGGTGCTGCTCGGCGAGCAGGTCATCGTCACGGGGCACCGAGGAGCCTGGACCAGGGTTGAGGTTCCCGAGCAGATCGGCGCGAAGTACCCGAGCGGGATCGTCGGTTGGGTACCGAGCGTGCAGCTGTCTACCGTCGCACCGCCCACGGCAGAGCGCGAGCTCATCGTCGGCGTGCCTCGGACCGGGCTCTACGCCGTTGCCGACGGCGTGGTTGGCCGACGCCGGTTCCTCGTCAGCTTCGACACCGAGTTGCCGGTCGTCGGGTCGGTTTCGGCCTACGCCATCGTCGGTCTTCCGGGCGGCGCGTTGGGAGCTATCAGCAAGGCCGCGCTCGACCCCGTCCGCGACGGTCCGGTCTCCGGCGCGGCGATCGTGAAAGCAGCACGCCAGTTCCTCGGGCTGCCTTACCTGTGGGGCGGGACGAGCGGATTCGGCTTCGACTGCTCGGGCCTCGTTTACTCCGTTTACGCCCGATACGGCGTTGACCTGCCGCGCGACGCGGCCGACCAGCAGCACGCCGGGAAGCCGGTAGCGCTCGATGAGCTCAAGCCCGGCGACCTCCTCTTTTTCGCCGGTCCCGGGGGAAAGGGACCAGCTGACCACGTCGCGATCTACGTCGGCGACGGGCGTGTCATCGATGCGCCGTACACGGGAGCGTCCGTCGAGTTGGTCCCGATGTCCTCGTTGCCCGTCTGGAACGACTTCTCCGGCGCCATCCGAGTGACCATGCCCTGAGAGCGGCCCGGTCCGCCCGTCCACTTAGGGAATCAGCGCGGCAGCCCGCGCTACTGGATGTCACCGCGGCGCGCTTCAATGCCTTCAAGGCACACGCAGTAAAACGTCATACCGGTGCCGGAGGCGCCTTGGCCGCCCTCTATGTGCTTTTCGCAGCGCTGGTCATGGTTGTCGCCCGATTCGGGCGCCGCTCGCCGAGATCTCGACGTTCGATCGACCGATACCTCAAAGCGATGGAGACGCTCGGAGAAATCAGTGACAACGTGCGCCGGTCAGAGACCCGCGAGCCGGAGGGTTCCTCGCGCACGGCGTCCCCGAGCGCTCCAACGTCGTCGGACGACCGCGTCCAGGTGGCGTTTTCTCTCGTTCCACGACGGCCCACACCTCACGACTTCCGATCACGCCGCTGGTTTCGCTTTGTGATGGCTGGCGCCTTTGTGGCGCTGGCCGCCATCGTCGTGGGCGTCGCACTTTCGAGCTCCGGACCCACAAACTCCAGGCACGCCGCGGCAGAACGCACGCGGCGCGGCCAGTCGACGCGTCCATCGTCACGAAAGACGAGAACCAGCCGAACGACGAGCCCCACGAAACCGAATACGACCACGACAACGCGCCCGGCGAGCTCGACCCACGGACCAGTTCTTTCGTCTCTCGAGCCAGACACCGGAGCCGCCGGCGAGACGGTGATACTCAGCGGGACGGCATTTACGAGTGCCAACGGCACGATCGTCGCGACGTTCGACTCCCGCCCTGCACCGACGCGTTGTCCGAGCGAAGGTCGCTGCCTCGTGACGGTGCCAGCCGGGTTGAAGGGTTCCGTCGAGGTGCGACTACAGACCGAATCGGGCAGCTCGAACCCGCTTGTTTTCCACTACGGGTGACGGCGGGTGACCGACGTCGGCGCCGACGCCGACTCAGCGGATTCAACACTTCCATTTTCGATTGGGACCAGAAGCGACCGAGATCGGTTGCCGGGTGCGCCAACCAGACCGGCCGTGGTGACGCTGCGGCCGTCAGCGGCCGTTCTCACATAGCTGGCCCCGCGCACTTCCAGGCACGGTTGGTGAGATGGTATGGGTCATTCACGTCCAACCGTGGTCTCCTCCGCGATGCTTCGTGACAATGTGGATCCGACGGACATCCATAAAGTTGAGGTCCTCGTTTCCAGGACGTGAACGATGAAGCGGTCTCCTCTTCAGTGCTTCGAACTCGAAGAATGGTTCCGGAGCTTCGCGTTCCGGCCGGGCATGGTGAACCTGTCGCCAAGCAATCCGATCTCCCCGACGATCGGCGAACTCCTCAACCTCGCGGGCGCGTCTATCGCCGACGTGAGCGCGTTGTCGCTCGACTACTCGCAAACCGCTGGCGCTTCGTCGACGCGCCAAGCCGTCGCCGCGCTTTATGAGGACCTTGATTTCGAGCATGTCGTTGTCACGTCGGGCGCAACCGAAGCAATCCTGCTCACACTCGAAGCGGTCATCGATCCGGGCGCTCGAGTGGTCGTCGAGCATCCGCTCTACGGGATCTATGAGCCGCTTCTCGAGTTGCTCGGCGCGGAGATCGTGCCCTGCGAGCTTCGAGCAGCGGACGGATACGACTACGACTTCGCGAGCCTCGAGCACCTCGTGCGTGCCCATCGAGCAGAACTCATGATCGTCAACCCATACAACAACCCAACGGGTCATGGCCTGACGAGCGAGCAGGCAGTGCAAACGCTCGTCGAGATTTCGGACCGCACGAACTGCCGAATCTGGAGCGACGACGTTTTCCGGTTCGTCGCCCTCGACGGCGCCGGCCTACGTTCGCCGCTCGATTTGAAACCGGACGCGATCTCCGTCGGCGATATGACGAAGGCATGGGGCCTCGGCGGTCTCCGGATCGGATGGCTGGCCTGCCGAGACGAGGAGGTGATCGAACGCGCGCTGAACACGCGGGACTACACGTCGAACAGCAACTCGATCGTCAGTGAGCGCCTCGCCGAATACGCCCTCTCCGTCCGAGGAACCCTTCTCGACTCGGCCGTCAACGTGGCGCGTGCGGCGCGCCTCGCGGTCGACCGCTTCATTCGGGACTCTCGCGGCGCGTTGAGTTGGATCCCGCCCGCAGGCGGCTATTGCGGCTGGATCGAGGTTCATGTCGACGACCCGTCTTCGGTGACGGAGCTGTGCGCGACGCTGACGAAGCAGCGCAATTATTTGGTGCTACCGGGCTCGGTCTTTGGTCCGACATGGAACGGCTTCATCCGAATCGGCCTCTCGGCGGGATCGGAGCATCTGCTCCGCGGCCTCGACGCGTTGGTAACGGAGGCGGGCTTGCGGTGAGCGGTCGGTACGGAATCGCCCAGTTGGCAAGCCTTCGGCGAGCGGCCGGCTCGGCGATCAGCGCCTGGTGAGACGAGGCTCGAACACGTCGCTCAACGCGTCTCCGACGAGGTTGGCCGCCACGACGGTGGCGACGAACAGAATGGCTGCCGGCCAGAGCTGCCACCAGTAACCGTCGAAGAGGTTCGTAATCCCGTCGGTGAGGATATTGCCCCAGTTGGTCGCGGGCGGTGGTACACCGAGGCCGAGGAAGCTGATGTACGCGAAGAGCGAAATGGCGTCCGCGACCTTCAACGTGCCGTTCACGACGACGATGCCGAGCAGATTCGGAGCGACGTGGCGCCGGAGAATGAATCGCGAGCGTGCTCCGAAGACGCGAGAGGCGGCGACGTATTCGTGTGTTCGTAGCGTCAATGTTTCACCGCGGGCAAGGCGCGCCGTCGACAGCCAGCTCACTGTCCCGATGACGACGATGATCAACAGCAAGGAGGGGGTCACCATCGAAGCCAGGAGGACGACGAAAAAGAGGAAGGGGATCGACAGCAAGGCGTCGACGATTCGCATCATCAAGGAGTCGATGAATCCACCCACGTATCCGGCGATCGCCCCCCAGACGAGTCCGAACAGAGTAGAGAGCACCCCCACGGCGAAACCGACTTCGAGGGTGCTCTGTCCACCGACCATCAACGCGCCGAGCTCATCGCGGCCATCAGGCGTCATGCCAAGCAGGTGCCGTGCCGACGGCGCCTGGTTTTCCAAAAGGAGATTCGCCGCGGTCTGGTTTGTGTGGTAGAAGACCGGTCCGAGCCAGCTGAACAGCAGGATCACCACGAGCACGACGAGACCGGCGACTCCGGACTTGCTCTCGGCGAACGCGGAAAGCGACTGGCGCCAGTACGCCTTGGCAATGGCAAACGGATCATCGCCCGACGGAGCGATCGGAAGCGCTCCAGTCGCAATCGGCCGTGACGGGCTCGGAATCGCATCGAAGGTCATTTGAGTCGCACCCTCGGATCGAGGATGGCGTAGCCGATGTCGGCGAGGAGATTGCCGATCACTGTCGCCAGCGTGATGACGAGGACGACCCCAAGCAACACGGGGTAGTCGCGGTTCTGCGCCGCGTTCCAGAACAGCAGCCCGACGCCGGGAAAATCGAACAGCGCCTCGATGATCAGCGAACCAGAGAAGATATACGGCACGGCGAGGCCGATCAGGGTGATCGTCGAGGAGAACGCATTGCGCAGCACGTGACGAAGGAGGACCTGACGCTGTGACGCTCCGGTGGCCCTCGCGGTACGCACGTAATCGGCGAGCAACGAGTCGATCGTCGCTGCGCGCATGTAGCGGCTGAAGTAGGCAACGTTGCCGAGGACGAGGGTAAGCACTGGCAGGATCAGATCCTTGAAGTCCGTCCATACTCCGGTGCCGAAGCTCGAGGCGTTGGACGGGGCGACGTTCGTCCAGATGCTCAAGACAACAATGAGCACGCTGCCCAAGAGGAAAGTCGGTGTTGTGTAGAACACGAGCATGATCGCGGTGATGCCGTGATCATCGAAGTGGTTTCGGCGAAGGCCCTGGATCAGTCCCATCGGCACCGCAATCGCCAACGCGATCAGCATCGAAGAGCCGACAAGGAGCAGGGTTCGCGGGACGTAGGCCGCGAGGAGCGACGCCACGGTCTGGTTCTGCTTGTACGAGAAGCCGAGATTGCCCTGCAGGGCGTGCCATAGCCAGATCCCGAATTGGACGAAGAGCGGCTTGTTGAGTCCCTGTTGGATCGTGAACTCATGGACGGCGTACGCGGTCGCCCGGGGGCCGAGCTGGGCGCGAACCAATCCACCGGGCAGCAAGTGGAGAAGCACGAAGACGATGACCGACACGATGAACATGACGACCACCGCTTGTACCAGCCGGCGCACGTAGTAACCGGTCAGGACGATCCTCCTAGACGTTTCAACCGGTGTCGATTGCCAGCGTCCCGCGAGACGTCATTGTGTCGTCCGGCGGGGCCGTGATCAGCGCCGCGCGCCGACTCGCTAATGACCCAGGCGCGTCTACGACTTGAAGTACCACTCGTTCGGAAGAATGTTCCCGAATGGCAGCTGTGGCGACCATCCCTGGAGCTTGTTTGAGACGACCGAGATCTGGTTGTCACCAGTTGTCCACCAAAGGGCCGCCTCATCCGTCGCGATCCAGTTCTCCAGCGTGAACAGGTAGCTGAGGCCCGAGTGTTCCTCAGCAGAAGTGATCAACGCCTGCGCTGTCGGCGAGTAGAAGCCGCCGCCGTAGTAGTTGCCCTTGGCGAACTCTTGCTCGAGCGTCGGCAGGATCGCCAAATCACCGTAGTTGGTGAACCAAAGCGGATAGAGCGCCATCGCGAAATTGCATGGCCCCGGCGGACAGACCCCATCCTCTGAATACATCGTCGTCGCCTGCTCGGGATGCAGGTCCACGTCAATGCCTGCTTGTTTCGCCGACGTCTGGAAGTACAGCGCCTGCGCCGACAAATTGACGAGGTCGGTGATCGTGAAGTCCATCCTCAAGGACAAAACACGACCCTTCGCGATTCCTTTTCCGCACTCGTTGTTCGCGGTGCCTGGGCGCGCACAGACCATGAAACCACTTGACCCCATCTTCCAGCCGTGGTCGGTGAGTAACGAGCGTGCCGACGAAATTGAGAATGGGTACGGGTCGGTGCGCTCTTGCGGGCTCACGTAGGGAGATCCTGGGATGTTGGGGACCGGACCGTAGGTGAGCTGACCAATGCCATCGAGTGTCGTCTTCAAATAGAGCGGTTCGTTGATGAGGTGCTGCAGTGCCTCGCGGACGTAGAGCTGGCGGATGAGCGGGCCGTACGTCGGGCTCGTCCAGCCAAGCTCAACGGATTGCTCGTAGTCGGGCCCCCACGGCGCGATCGTGTAGCCGTGGCTCTTGAAGTAACCCACCAGGCCGTAGTCGCTGTAGGGGATGTACCCGTAGTCGATCTCCCCTGAGCGGAGGGCGTCGACCTCGGCGGCGGCGGACGGAAACGACTCGATAATCACGTGTGACAGTCGAGGCTCGTCCGGGCCGTCGTAGGCGGAGTTCGCCGTCAGTTCGGTTCGCCCGCTCACCGAGTCGAAGCTCGTCACGGTGAATGGACCGTCGACGACCTTCCAGAGCGCGTTGCTCGCGTAGGTGGACAGCTTCTCGGACTGTCCATAGAGGAAGTTGAAGACCTTGGCCGCCCCGGTCGGGGTGAGGTCGTAGTTGCCGACTTTGCCGCCAGCGCTCTCGACGTCCCATGTCCTCTGCGGCATCGGGACGATGTTGATCAGCTGATTGTCCGTGTACCACTGTTCGCTGTATGGGTGCTTCAGATGAATGACGAAGGTCGTCGCACTCGGGTAGTCGATGCTCGCGATGTTTCCCGGAAACTCGCCCGGGACGTAGGTACCGATCTTCGACTCGCCAGCCCTGTACAAGTTGAAGAAGAATTCGATGTCGCGCGTGGTCACGGGCTGGCCGTTCGACCACTTGAAATGCTTCAAGGTGATCGTGATCGTCTGGTCGTGATCAGAGTAGACAGGCGGGTTGCCGATACTGAGGGCGTAGTTGATAACCGGTTTGCTCCCGTCACCCGGAAAGTAAAGCGGCAACCAAAGGCTCTCGTCGGTGCTCATCTCCCACGGCTCTTCGTTGTCGGAGTTTTCAAGCGGCAACATCCAGCTGAACTCGTCGGTCGGTTGCAGCGCGAAGGTCGCCGTACCACTTGGCGACACCTTGTGTTTGGCAAGTTCGGTAGCCGACGCCCGAGAGCAGAGCGCTCCGGCCAAGACGATTGCGAGCGCGACGGGCGCGAATCGGTGAACGCGCGCAGCGGGGCTTCGCCGATGAGGGATCGGGTCCAGGATTCTCATGGCCAATCCTCCTTCTGTCCTTTTTGAACTCGTACTCAGAGGCTCGAAGCGCGCAACTGGGGTTTGCTGCGCCAAATCGCCCGTCAGGTCCGTCGGTTTGCCTCTATGAGGCTGTCCTCACGCACACACATCCGAAAGGCCAGTTCAGAGGCTATGTGGACAGTAGCTTGCCAATAGAGTACGGCCGAGACTTGCGTCGATCGCCAGTTTGAACATTGCGCGCTCTGTCGTAAACCTCGTGGTGCCAGCACCAGGTCCGCAAACCTACTGGCTACCTGGGTTCACGCCTCGCTCTCAGACATAGTGCGACGTGGGGGCGCGCCCGAGAGGTAGGCGGCGTGGCGTGACAAACAGATGAGGCAGATCCTCGGTGTTGTGTGGTATCGCTTTCGGGCCACATCCCGCCGGCGGTGGCCCGGTTATGTCGCGATCGTGATGCTGCTCGCGCTGATGGGCGGTTTGGCTCTCGCGGCTGTCGCTGGAGCTCGGCGCACCCAGTCCTTTTATCCGAACTATCTCGTCGACACGAACCCGTCCAACCTCGTTGTTTCACCGAATATCCAAGGCGCAACGATCGCAAACTCCGCTCACTCGTCGATTCTCACCAAGGAGTTCTCCCAGATCCCCGATGTGAAACGCGTCGTGGACTACACATACCTTAACGTCATACCTCTCCGAAAGAACGGAACGCCGAATCCCGGAAATGCGCTTGTCTCTAGCGAGGCGGACCCGGTCGGAAGTGCGGATGGCGAGTTCTTTCAGCAGGACCGTGTCACGGTGATCGAGGGTCGTATGCCGAATTCCAACAATCCGGATGAGTTCGTCACAGACGCATCCCTCGCTCATCTCGTCGGATGGCATGTCGGCGAGGTCGTTCCATTCGGCGCGTACTCCCTTGCGCAGTTCAATTCACCAACAGGAGAACCCACGGGCAAAACGCGCCACCCCATCGAGGAGAAGCTCGTCGGAATCGTCGCTTTCAACAACCATGCCGTCGTTCATGACGATGTGGATCACTACGTTTCCTACGCGCTCTTCACCCCAGCGCTTACTCGGTTGCTGCGCGCACGTGGAGACTACTACCCGTACTTCATCTACGGTCTCAAACTCGATCATGGGCGCCGCGACGTCGCGGCGGTAGAGCGGGAGGTCATCCGCCTCTTGCCACGCGGGACGACTTATCAGTTCTATGTGCCGTCGGTGGTCGAGGGAGAAGTTGAAAGCGCGATTAAGCCTGAATCGGTCGCGCTCGGGGCATTTGGTGCCATTGCGGCGCTGGCCGCACTTCTCATCGTCAGTCAGTTGATCGGGCGGGAACTGCGAACGAATCTCGACGACCTCTACGTGCTCCGTGCGCTCGGCGCTGATCCCAAAATGACGCGCGCCGACGGGTTGTTCGGCGTCCTCGGCGCTGTGGTCGTTGGTTCGCTGCTCGCTGTGGGTGTCGCGATCGGGCTGTCGCCCCTTGCGCCGATCGGCGCCGTTCGGGAGGTCGATCCAAATCCACAGATCTCATATGACTGGCTGGTGCTCGGCCTTGGGCTCGTCGTGTTCATCTTTGGACTCGTCACCGTCACGCTGGCCCTCGCCTACTGGCGATCGCCCGACCGCGTTGTGCGTCAAGATCAGCAGTTCGCGGGGCCGAGCTCGATGCTCATGGGCGCAACCCTCTCATCGATACTTCCCGCACCCGCAAGGATCGGCGTCGGATTCGCTTTGGATCCCGGACGCGGTCGAGCTGCGGTGCCGGTTCGCTCGGCTCTGCTCGGAACAGGGCTCGCGGTGCTCACGGTCGTAGCGACCCTCACTTTCGGGAGCGGCCTTCAGACACTCGTGTCCCACCCAGCGCTTTACGGCTGGAACTGGAGCTACGCGCTGGCATCGGCGAACGGCGGAAGCGTTCCACCGCAGGTTGGCCCACTTCTTGATCGCGACCGAGACGTCGTCGCTTGGAGCGGGTTCTCCTTTGCCAATGCACAGATCGACGGACAGACCGTGCCCATCGTTCTCGAAAGCCCGCACGCGAGCGTTACGCCACCGATTCTTTCGGGTCACTCGATCAAAGCGAACAACCAGATCGTGCTTGGTGCAGTGACGCTCGCACAATTACATACGCACGTCGGCGACACCGTCACCGTCACCTACGGAACCCCGAAAGATGCTCCCGCGTATGTGCCGCCGACGCGCCTTCTCGTCGTCGGGACCGCCACCATGCCGGCGATGGGAAATTCGGGAAGTCTCCATACGTCGATGGGAACAGGGGCGCTCCTTCCGACGGGCATCGAACCCGCCTCGATGGTGAAAGCACTGGCAACCCCGTATCTGACGCTCAATGGGCCGGCTGCCTTCGTCGTTCGATTGCGCCGTGGAGTCAGTCGCGCCCTCGCCCTCGAGTCGCTGCGGAGGATCGCGAACGAGGCTACGAAACTGCTCGCCGAGGTTCCGAACGGACAAGGCGGTGGCGCGGTCGTCGTCTTGTCGGTGCAGCGTCCTGCCGAGATCGTGAACTACCGCTCCATGGGTGCGACTCCCGCGATTCTTGTTTCAGCGCTCGCGGCCGGCGCGGTGATCGCCCTCGGCCTCACCCTCGTCGCCTCCGTTCGGCGCCGGAGGAGAGAATTGGCAATGTTGAAGACGCTGGGGTTTACTAGGCGTCAGCTCGCCGCCACTACTGCTTGGCAAGCCTCGACCGCTGCGGCGATAGGCACGATCGTGGGCGTGCCGATCGGCATCTTGCTCGGGCGATGGCTGTGGATCCTGTTTGCGCACGGCATCCACGCGGTACCCGACGCAACGGTTCCGACGATCTCTATCGTCCTCGTCGCGCTCAGTACTCTCGTCCTAGCGAACGTCGTTGCGCTATTTCCGGGCCGCATCGCCGCACGGACTCGAATCGCGCTGCTGCTGCGCTCGGAGTGAGCATTGACCGGGGCACCTGCGACGTTGTCGAACGTCGCTCAGTTCGGATGCACGGCATTCAGAGCGGCTCATATTGATCAGGATCGAGCGCGCGTGAATGGTTGGGGTGGCGGCGATCAGGAGGTCCACACGACAACGACTTGTCCCGTTTTCACTCTCCCATCAGTGGGCGTGTTGGTGGCCGATGCCGCCGCGTTCTTGTCATCGGTCAGGACCCATATCCCGTAGCAGCCACGTTCCCGGGTGAGGGACGCCAATCTCCCCACAAGAGCGCGCCCCGAGACCTCTGCCCGGAGAGGCTCTCTCCACGGCGTGCTTCGGTCAGGGTGGGTCAGCTCGACACCACTGACGAACCCAGATGAGTAATCACCTTCGAAAGCAACGAGGAGGTGAAGGCCCTTCTTCACCGAGAAAGCGACGGGCCGCATTCTCATTCGCCGAGCTGTCGAACAGATGGGACGCCGCGCGGACGCGATCCTCATCGCCGCTGCCGAGCATCTTGATCTCCAGGAATGAACCCTGTCTTGGTCGCGAGCGTCCAAGGTGGACACAAACTCGCTCCGCGCTGGGGTCGGCGACCCGTGGGCTGGCGGGTGAGGATCGGCTTAGCTTCGGCGGGGCGATGGTCGCGTTTCAATCTGACGGTGGTGGCGAATGAGACGACCGCCCATGCAGCAAACGCGATCCAAGCAAGGGCATTGCTGAATGTGTGGAGTCCGGAGATGCGGTAGACGTCCGCTACAGCCGAGGTCGCCACGGCGGTCATTCCCAGCGGAAACACGGTCGCCCATCGTCGTGGGTTGAAATTCCAACGGGGGCGGAGGATCTCGCAAACAGCAACCATGGCGAGCAGAGCGATCGATCTCGCCCAGAGGGCGAGATCGAGTAGCCGCAGAGCTTTTTGACGCGTGCATCATCGACGAGTCACGCGTCCTCGGTCGGTGACCTCGCTTGCATGCCTTGGGAAACTCGGATGTCATCTTAGATCTGTAAGACATGTGCGGCAGTTGTTGCATGGAGCGAGGCCGAGACACCGACGAAGAAGCGGGAGAGGAGTCGTTCCCAGCCAGCGACCCGCCTTCGTGGTTGGCAGGGCTGATGCAATACACCGACCCGAGAGGATCCGTTAGACAACGAAGAGGAGGCCAACGGTGAACAAGCACGAAGTGCGAGTGCGGCGGATCTATGAGGGTTCGGAACGACAGGACGGTGTCCGTGTACTGGTCGACCGAGTCTGGCCACGGGGCGTAACTAAGGAGAGAGCCGATCTCGACGAGTGGTGCAAGCAAGTCGCGCCGTCAACATCGCTTCGCAAGTGGTATGGCCACGACCCGACGCGTTTCGAGGAGTTCCGCCGCCGCTACTGGGTGGAGCTCAGGACGCCGGAACGCGCCGAAGCGCTCAAACACCTACAAGACGTGGCGATTCAGCGTTCGTTGACGCCGCTCACAGCGACCAAAGAACCCGAAATCAGTGAGGCGGCCGTGCTGGCTGATCTCATTCGAGACTGACCGCGTCGCGATTGGAGCGCTGCACCTTGAACGTGAAAGCTAAGACATCTACGCCGCTCTGGAGGTCGACGTGCCGAAGCAGTCCGAAGACGATGATGACAATCCGAAAGGCGAGCTTGGTCTTGCACACCGGGAAGAGACGGACACAGGCGGAGATCCTGCCTGCTGGGCACATCTCGTGTGTTCGGTGTGCGGTGCAGTGACGAGCGAAGGACATATTCCAGGGTGTGAGCTGACCTTGCTCGGACGAGACGAGCACCCGAGCTCTTGATTTGCATTGGATTGAGATCACTTCGATTCGGTCGATTCACGCCTCCTCGGTCTCGCGACGGAGCCGTGGACACGAATTGGACAGAACGCCTTCGTACTCACTGGTCTGCACGGATTTGGCGGACGGTTTGGAGCCCGAAACGCGGTCTGTCGGACTCGATGGACGTTTCAAGCCCACTTGAAGGGTTGGATCCGCAAGGGCGTTGGGGGTTTCAAGCCACCCCTCTGACCTCACAAAAGGTCCAGCGCAACGGCTATATTCGCTTGATCATGCCGGTAAGCGCTTCGTTATGATTTGTTCTGACCGAGCCTGAGGACGATCACCTTGCAAATTTCGAAATTGCTCAGCAATAAGGGCGTGTTTGTCGCGACGATCGCCGCCGATGCAACCGTTGGCGAACTTGTCAGTGAACTAACCCGACGGAAAATCGGTGCGGTCGTTGTATCTGGGGACGGGAAGGCAGTAGAGGGAATCGCTTCAGAGCGAGACGTCGTGCGTGCTTTGAACGAGTTCGGTGCTGCGATTCTCGAGGAGCCGGTGCGAGCGATCATGACCAGCGATGTCCACGCAAGTTCGCCCGAGGACACTGTCGATTCGCTAATGGCAATAATGACAAACCATCGCATCCGACATGTGCCCGTGCTCGACCACGATGTCCTCGTCGGAATCGTCAGCATCGGGGACGTCGTTAAGACTCGGATGGAGGAATTGGAAAAGGACCGCGACGCGCTCGTTAACTACATCGAGGCGCGATAGCCGACGGGGATCGACCGGGCCGGAAGGGAACGATTCCGGTTCCTGAAGAAACCGGCCAAGAACATCCAACGCCTTGATGAGTTCCTCGTCGTCCTCATGGATCGGATCTGAAGTGGTCGCGTGCGTCGAAGGACTCACGCCGCGTATGACAACGCGTGCCGACGAGTCACATCGACCCCACCTTTTTGACACCGGCAGCCACCAGTCGGGGAGCGGACTGCGAGCCTCCGAGCCCCGCGCGCTATGCGGCCTTCACGGCCAATGTCAGCAGCTTCGCCAAGAAGCACGAGGAACTCCGACTCCGACGTTCGCGTCGCGGGCGGCAAGAAGCGTGCTGTGAGCGGGACGCAAACCCCACTCGAGCTTGACTCGGCGCGGGGCTCGGCGGGTGCCGGAGATCACCGTCTATTTCTGGGTGATCAAGGCGCTCTCGACAGCGATGGGCGAGGCCACGTCAGATTTCTCGGTGCACCGGCTGAACCCGAAGCTTGCGGTCGTTCTCGGCTTCGTCGGCTTCGTGCTCGCCCTGTGGTTGCAATTCTCCATGCGTCGCTATCTGGCTTGGACGTACTGGCTGGCGGTCGTGATGGTCGGGGTATTCGGCACGATGGCTGCCGACGTCCTCCATGTTGGTTTCGGTGTCCCGTACGCAGTCTCGACCGCTCTCTACGTGGCGGTGCTGTTCTCGGTATTCGTCACCTGGCAGAGGACGGAGAAGACGCTGTCGATCCACAGCATCGACACCGCGCGCCGCGAGGCCTTCTACTGGGCGGCGGTTGTCGCAACTTTCGCGATGGGCACCGCGTCGGCGATCTGACCGCCACCACGTTCCACCTCGGGTATCTCGACTCCGGGCTTCTTTTCGCCGTGGTGATCGCCATTCCCGCGGTCGGCTACTGGTGGTTCCACTGGAACCCGATCCTCTCGTTCTGGTTCGCGTACGTCGCCACGCGGCCATTCGGCGCGTCCTTCGCCGACTGGATGGGCAAGCCGCAGAGTGTCGGCGGCCTTGGATGGGGCGACGGGACGGTCGCGGTCGGGCTGACGATCGTGATCCTCTGCCTCGTCGTCTACCTCGGCATCACGCGCCGGGACGTGCAGCAGCCACGACGTGCGCCTCGTCACCGCGTAGACGCGCGTGGTGCGCGGATGGCCGAGAAGTCCTCCGAAGACCTGTCGCGGGACATCCGAGACACCGCGATCAGCACTGCGGATGGCGGTCCCGCGACAGGTTGATCGAGAAATCGCGGCTCAGAGCGGTGTCCGTCACAGCTGGGGGGCCCGTCTGCACCCAGGGAAGATAAACGCGACTAAACCAATCATATTTCTGGACTATGAGAAAGTCCAGTCGAAATCCTCGTCAATGCCCGTTTCATTTACGAGGGAGGTCTCGAGTTGTCGTGTCGCGGTCCTCGCTAAGGATTGCGCGTACATAACCGCCGGCGAGATGCGGCGCGGATATGTCTTGATTGATGCGAGCGGTTTTCGATTCGCGGAGTCGTGCGAGAACGAGGAAGAGCGGCGCGTTCGGCTTGGGACGCAAGTTAGGTTGCTTGCGTGTGTTTCTCGCCTGAGGCCGATCTCATCGGCGGATCCGTCATCAGCGGGATTGGGATTGATGCACTTAGGCACGTCGATCACCGCCCGAGTCACGTCGCGTTGGCTGGCCTGCCGATCCTTTTCGGCGTGCACCAGCTCGTCGAAGGCATCATCTGGCTAAGTCTTCAGGGCCATCTGCCGGCTGGGCTCGGTCGAACGGCACTGTGGGTCTACCTCATCGTCGCGTTCGTGATCCTTCCGATTCTCGTGCCGCTCGCCGTCGCCGCGATCGAGCCGACGCGATGGCGAAGGCGCGTGGCTGCGGGGTTCTCCGCCGTCGGCATCGCCGTCGCCGCTGTGCTGCTCGCGGCGATGGTCCGTGGTCCAATGACCGTGCACCTGCGCCCATACCATCTCGCCTACGGAGTTCGGTTGACCGGTGGTCTCGCGGTCGTCATCTTGTACGTCGTCGCGACTTGTGGTGCGGCGCTCTTTTCAAGCGACAGGCGGATTGTAACTTTCGGCGTCGCGAACCTCGCGGCCGTCGCGACGATCGCGTTCTTGACGGTCGACGGTTTCGCTTCGGTGTGGTGCGCGTGGGCGGCGATCATTTCAGGAGCGATCGCGCTCCAAATGCGTCATCCTCGATTGCACCACGCCGCACCGCTCGCAACGACCTGACGATCGGGGTCATCGATCCCGGCGCCGCCCGACCCGTCCTGACGCTCCTCACCTGCCAAAGTTCGCTGGCGGTTGCTCCGCTTGCATTTGGCGGCAGTGATTGGAGAATTCGCCGCGAAGGGAGCACCGATGGCGATGACAGTGGTCGACAATCTGGATGCGGTGCTCGCCTATGCGATCGGACTGATGTCGTTGAGCTTCGCCTGACGAGCCGTACTATCGAGTAACGCTTCCGCGAAACTACGACCAGGCGAAAGTTGGGATTCGCTCGTCTTCGTAGCATGGGTTCTGTGTCTGAAGTCGTCGACCGATCGCCCGAAGAACTGGCGGGCGGCGCGATTTCACTCGCGCGCTGATCGAGGAGGGGAGACCCGAGATCTCGTTCGGGCGGTGAACGAGAGCCTCGACCATCTGCGGCCGTGGATGCCGTGGGCCACGACACACTGCACCGAGAACGACCTAGACGAGTTCGTGCGTCGGAGCATCAACGAATGGCAACGCGGGACGAATTTCAACTACTGGATCCGCGAGGAATCGACTGGCCAACTGGTCGGATCTGTCGGTCTCCATCTCCGACTGGGTCCCGAAGCGATCGAGATTGGTTACTGGGTGCACGTCGACTGGACGGGTCGTGGCTACGCGGCGGCGGCGGCGCAAGCTCTCACGACTGCCGGCCTTGGGATGTCAGACATCGAACGGGTTGAGATCCACTGCGATGAGGCCAACCGAGCGAGCGCCGCCGTTCCCCGCCGCCTCGGCTACCGCCTCGACAGGATCGAGGACGACCAGATCGAAGCTCCGGGCGAGGTCGGACGCAACATGGTGTGGATCATGAACGGCGAGTCGTGGAGTCGGCAGTAGTCCTTGAAGCAAACAGCTTCGACCCCATCCTGCCCAACCGTGCGAACGGCGCCCGGCGCGGAATCGGATAGACCGAGGTCATGTCGAGGTCCACTCAACCAGGAGATCCGTCGTCCGACGCGGGTCGCATCGTCGTCGGCATTGACGGCTCTCCTTCTTCGAAGGAGGCGCTCGCCTGGGCCGCTACACAGGCCCGGCTTACAGGATCGCGACTTGTCGTCATTGCGACGTGGCACGTCCCGATGACTTTCGGCTGGTCACCTCCCTTGCCCGAAGGTTTCGACCCAGCGACAGACATGACGGTGGCGCTCGCACGGGCTGTCGCCGAGGTACTCGGGCCAGATCCCGGGATCGAAGTCAGCTCCGAGATCATCGAAGGTCATCCCCAGGTCGTGCTGACCGAGCAATCGAGGAACGCCTCGCTCATCGTCGTCGGCTGCCGCGGTCACGGAGAGTTCGCCGGGATGCTTCTCGGGTCCGTCAGCGAGTTCCTCACCACCCATGCACATTGCCCGGTCGTGGTCATCCGAGAGCGCGAGGATGGGGATACGTCCACGACGCTCTAGGCGATTGACTCAACGGCTGACCCCGAGGACGGCGCCCCTCAAGAAGTGATGACGACGGTGATTGCCCTCAAAGCGCGAGTCGATGTGCAGTTCACGTATCCAAGCACCGACACGCGATAGCGGCCGATCTTCGAGTACCGATGGGTGAATCGCCACGTAGCATGGGCCGGCCTGCCAGGTGGCACGAGGCAGTACTGCGGGACGGCGATCGTTCGGCTCGTTCCGTCGCCGAATTTCAGTTCGTAGCCGAATGCACCGACAGCGTGTGAGTCGCTCATCGTCAGGGTGAACGTGACCGGCGCCTTTACGATCGCGCGGGCCGGTCGGATCATCAGCACGACTTCCAATTGTGAGGCAGTGAGGTCGCGAGCTGACGTCTTGTGGACCGCAGAGATTATGACTATTCGGGTCGGCGACGTTGTCGCGACACCGGCTGAAAGTGAAGTTGACGCGATCGACATCGCCGAGCAGACGATCGATGCGGCCACGAGGGCATCGACGAATCGACGGATCCGTCTAGGCATGGACAGATGATCGCGCCAGGATCACTAGTGGCGCGGTCGAGCGGGCTACCTCACCTTCATGACCTCGAAGAGTTCGAGTTGGGGAACGCGCGGCGGGTCTTGGTCGAGGATCAACTGAGCGCCATCGTGCCCGGTCGCAGCGGGGCGTGAAGTCGGGTGGATCCCATTAAGTAGTGATCGACCGCCGCTGCAGCGGACCGCCCTTCAGCGATCGCCCAGACGATAAGGCTTTGGCCTCTCGCCATGTCCCCGCAGGCGAACACGCCGTCACGGCTCGTCATGAAGTTTGGACCCACGGCGACGTTTTGTCTGCTGTCGAGCGCGAGATCGAGATCTCCGACGATGCCGTTCATCTCTGGACCGAGGAATCCAAGCGCGAGCAAAACGAGTTCGGCGCCGATCTCGACGCGCGAATCTGGAATTGGCTCGAAGCGCCCGGCAGAGGGCCGAACCCGCTCGATCGAGATCGCTCGGACCGATCCTTCGCCGTTGTCGACGAAGGACGAAGTGGCCATCGAGTACAGACGGTCGCCTCCTTCTTCGTGCGCGGCCGAGCTTCGCAGGATTCGCGGCCAGGTGGGCCAGGGGTTGTCGTCAGCACGCGCACGCGGCGGTTCGGGGAGGATCTCGAGTTGCGACACCGACGCCGCGCCTTGGCGGTGCACTGTGCCGAGGCAGTCGGCACCGGTGTCGCCTCCGCCGAGGATGACGACCCGTTTTCCGGCGGCGTCGATCGGAGCGCGTGCGAGTACCCCCTCGCAGACAAGATTGGCGCCCTTCAGGAATTCCATGGCGAAATGGATACCCGCAAGCTCTCGACCTGGGATGTCGAGATCCCTTGGTCGTGATGCGCCGATCGCAAGGACAACGGCATCGTGGTCGGCGACCACCTGTACGGCTGAGATGATCCGATCGTGCGCGGACGTCCACCAGTCACGCGGCGTCGTCGCGCCGATCGCAACTTTGGTCTCGAATCGAGTGCCCTCGGCAAACATTTGCGACACGCGCCGGTCGATCACCTGCTTTTCGAGCTTGAACTCCGGGACGCCGTAGCGGATGAGGCCACCGATGCGCTCGCTACGCTCGAAGACCGTCACAGCATGACCAGCGCGGGTGAGTTGTTGGGCAGCGGCGAGCCCGGCAGGACCGGATCCGACGACGGCGACTCGTCGTCCAGTTGAAGGCGCGACCGACGCCGGTTGCAAATCGCCGGCCGCGAACTCCGCGATCTCCAGCTCAACTTGTTTGATCGAGACCGGCTCCTCGACGAGACCGAGCACGCACGATCCCTCACATGGCGCTGGGCACAATCTCCCGGTGAACTCGGGAAAGTTGTTCGTTGCATGGAGGCGCTCCGCCGCGAGATGCCACTCGCCCGAGGACACGAGGTCGTTCCATTCGGGGATCAGGTTGCCGAGCGGACAGCCCTCATGACAGAACGGAATTCCACAACTCATGCATCGTGCGGCTTGCCGACGGAGGGCGTCAGCCGGAAATGGAAGATAAACCTCGTGCCAGTCGCGGATCCGCTCTGGGACCGGACGTCGCTGCGGGTTCTCGCGGTTGAACTTGAGAAAGCCGCGCGGATCAGCCATGCGCGGCCGCCATGACCGCTTCGTCCACCGACTCTCCGCGCGCGATTGCATCTCGGGTTGCGTCGAGAACGCGTCGGTAATCGCGGGGCACGACCTTTTTGAAGCACTCGAAGGACGACGGCGCGCTGGCGAGGATACGCGCCGCCAGTTTCGAGTCCGTGAGACACCGATGCCGCTCGATCGTCTCGGCGAGAAACTTCCGGTCGTTGGCGTCGATCGGCTCGACACCGACCATGTCGCGATTGATCCGGTGACCGTACTGGTCGTTCGGGTCGTAGAGGAATGCGAGCCCCCCCGACATCCCGGCACCGAAGTTGTGGCCGATCGTCCCGAGCACGATGACCCTGCCGCCCGTCATGTACTCGCAGCCGTGATGGCCGACGCCTTCGACGACCGCGATCGCGCCGGAATTGCGCACGCAAAATCGCTCGCCCACCAAGCCAGAGACGTACAGCTCGCCACCGGTCGCGCCGTAGCCGCAGACGTTCCCAGCGATGACGTTCTCTTCTGAGATGAATCCAGCTCCGACTGGGGGCCGAACCGCGACGACACCGCCACTCAGCCCTTTCGCGAGGTAGTCGTTCGTGTCGCCGCTCAGCAGGATCGTCACGCCGGACGGCAAGAACGCGCCGAAGCTTTGCCCCCCGGATCCCTCGAGCGCGATGGTGATCGTGTCGCGTGGCAACCCCGCTGCACCGCGCCGCCTCGTCACCTCCGCTCCGAGCAGCGTGCCGACGGAGCGGTCGACGTTGCGCACCTTCAGGGAGATCGCCACCTTCTCGCCACGCTCGAGCGCCGGTTCGGCGAGCCCGATCAGTTCGTGGTCGATAGCGGTCTCGAGCCCGTGATTCTGGGACTTCGTCTGATGCAGATCTGTCGTGCCATGGTCGGGCTCGACGCGTACGAGCAACGGCGCGAGGTCGAGACCCTGCGCTTTCCAGTGCTGTACGGCGGGCTCGATGTCGAGGAACTCGACGTGACCGACGGCGTCGACTAGACGGCGAAAGCCGAGCGCGGCCAAGTATTCGCGCACTTCTTCGGCGACGTACGTGAAGAAGGTCTCGACGAACTCCGGCCGGCCGCTGAAGCGCTGCCGCAACTCAGGGTTCTGGGTGGCGATGCCGACCGGGCACGTGTCGAGGTGGCAGACGCGCATCATCACGCAACCGGAGACGACGAGCGGAGCGGTCGCGAAGCCGAACTCCTCTGCTCCGAGCAACGCGGCGACGACGACGTCTCGCCCCGTCTTCATCTGCCCGTCGACCTGGACGACGATCCGGTCGCGCAGAGCGTTGCGCACCAGCGTCTGTTGAGTTTCGGCGAGCCCGAGTTCCCAGGGAACCCCGGCGTGCTTGATCGACGTCAGCGGCGCAGCGCCGGTCCCGCCGTCTCCGCCGGAGATGAGGACGACATCGGCGTGCGCCTTGGCGACGCCGGCCGCGACCGTGCCCACACCGACCTCAGCGACGAGCTTCACGTGGATCCGCGCCCGATCATTCGCCGACTTGAGGTCGTGGATCAGCTGCGCGAGATCCTCGATCGAATAGATGTCGTGATGCGGCGGCGGCGAGATCAATCCAACCCCGGGAGTCGCGTATCTCGTCCTTGCGATCCACGGATAGACCTTCGCCCCGGGGAGCTGTCCTCCTTCGCCGGGCTTCGCGCCTTGTGCCATCTTGATTTGCAGATCGCTCGCATTGACGAGGTACTCGCTCGTCACCCCGAATCGTGCCGACGCGACCTGCTTGATCGCGCTCCGGCGTGAATCGCCGTTCGGGTCGGGGGCATAGCGCGCCGGGTCCTCGCCACCCTCGCCGGAGTTCGAACGACCTCCGAGGCGATTCATCGCGACGGCCAGCGTCTCGTGGGCCTCTGCCGAGATCGAGCCGTAGGACATCGCGCCGGTGGCGAAACGCTTGACGATCGACTCGACCGGTTCGACCTCGTCGAGCGGTACCGGCGCTCGGAGTGCGTCCGGTCCGGCCCGCAGCCTCAGAAGCCCGCGCAGGGTCGCCAGCTTTTCGGTCTGGTCGTCGACGAGGCGCGTGTACTCCTTGAAGATCTCGTAGCGCTTTGTCCGGGTCGCATGCTGCAGTTTGAACACCGTGCGCGGGTTGAACAGGTGGTACTCACCTTCACGTCGCCACTGATATTCGCCACCGATCTCGAGTTCGCGGTGGGCGAGCTCGCCTGATCGCGTCTCGAAGGCGAGACGGTGGCGACACGCCACTTCTTCGGCGAGCACGTCGAGACCGACACCACCGAGCTTGCTCGGCGTACCCGTGAAGTACCGGTCGACGACGGTTTGGTCGAGACCGACGGCCTCGAAGACTTGCGCGCCCGTGTACGAGGTGATCGTCGAGATGCCCATCTTCGACATCACCTTCAAGACGCCCTTGCCGAGCGCCTTGATCAAGTTGTGCACCGCGTGTTCTTCTGAGTCCGCGATCGCGCCGTCCCGCACCAGGCTGAGGACCGAGTCGACCGCCAGGTACGGACTGACGGCCGCGGCGCCGTAACTGACGAGCAGCGCCATGTGGTGGACCTCGCGGGCGTCGCCTGTCTCAACGACAAGTCCCGTCCGACTGCGCGCTTTCTCCTTCACGAGGTGATGGTGGACCGCCGAAACGAGGAGCAGCGAGGGGATGGGCGCGAGTTCTTCCGTCGCGCCGCGATCAGAGAGGATGACGATGTTCGCTCCATCGATGATCGCCTCGAGAACGTCTTCGCAAATCCGTTCGAGGCTCTCGGTGAGGGCCACCGCGCCGCCGTCGACGTGGTAGAGGCCGCGGACTACGAACGACCGGAGGCCCGGTGTCTCACCGTGCTCATTGACGTGGACGAGCTTTGCGAGGTCATCCTTGCCGATGATCGGGAACTCGAGTTCGATCTGGCGCGCCGACTCGGGGACAGGCTCGAGCACGTTGCGCTCGCGACCGACGGACGCCTTCAACGAGGTGACGAGCTCTTCGCGGATCGCGTCGAGTGGCGGGTTCGTCACCTGCGCGAACAACTGGAAGAAATAGTCGAACAACAGCCGAGACCGGTCCGAAAGCGGCGCGATCGGGGTGTCCGATCCCATCGATCCCGTCGGCTCGCTGCCGTTGATCGCCATCGGCGCGAGGATCAGTCGGTTCTCTTCCTCGGTGAGGCCGAAGAGCCGTTGCTCGCGCACCAGCGTTTCGTGCGGCGGGACCAGTCGATGCCGGGGAGGAAGGTCGGCGATGTTGATCAGGTTGTCGTTCAGCCACTTGTCGTAGGGGTGTTCTTCCGCGAGACGGGCCTTGATCTCCGAATCCTCGACGATGCGTCCCTCGGCCGTATCGACGAGGAATATCCGTCCCGGTGAGAGCCGGCCCTTGCGCACGATGCGATCGGCCTGGAGATCGAGAACTCCGACTTCCGAAGTGAGCACGACGAACCCATCGTTCGTCACCCAGTAGCGGGCTGGCCGAAGCCCGTTCCTGTCGAGCACGGCGCCGATCAATGTGCCGTCGGTGAAGGCGATCGCCGCCGGCCCGTCCCACGGTTCTATCAAGCAGCCGTGGTAGCGGTAGAACGCGCGAAGAGCGGGATCCATCTCCTCGTCGTTCTCCCAGGCTTCCGGGATCATCATCAACAGCGCGTGGGGGAGCGAGCGACCGCCGAGATGGAGGAGTTCGGCCACTTCGTCAAAGGATGCTGAGTCGCTCGAGCCGGGCGAGATGATTGGGTAGATCCGGCGGAGATCGCCGGGAATGAGGTCGCTCGCCAACAGCGACTCGCGCGCCCGCATCCAGTTGCGGTTGCCCTGCACCGTGTTGATCTCGCCGTTGTGGGCGATCATCCGGTACGGGTGGGCGAGGGGCCAAGACGGGAACGTGTTCGTCGAAAAGCGCGAGTGCACGAGGGCGAGCGCGCTCTCGAGGCGATGATCAGAGAGGTCCGCGAAGAAGCGGCGCAGCTGTTCGGTCGAGAGCATGCCCTTGTAGACAAAGGTCCGCGTCGAGAGCGATGGGAAGTAGCTATCAGGGTGTGCGTGCTCGAACCGTTTGCGTAGCACGAAGGCCGTCCGTTCGAGATCGAGCCCGGTGCACTCGGGACCACCCGGGTCGGCGACGAGCACGACTTGCCAGAAACTCGGCGCGACGGCGCGCGCGGCCGATCCCACGACCGAGAGGTTGACGGGGACTTCGCGCCACGTGTGCACCCGCAGACCCTCCTCGCGAGCGAGCTTCGCGAGCTCGGACTTTCGCTTCTCGGCGATGAGGTTCTCTGAAGGGAGAAATGCGATCCCGCTCGCGTACGAGCCGAGCGGGGGCAGGGGGCGGGCGAACACAGCCCGAAAGAACGCGTCGGGCATCTGGACGAGAATCCCCGCGCCGTCCCCGGTCTCCGGATCAGCGCCGAACGCGCCGCGGTGGGCGAGATTCTCGAGCGCAGTGAGGCCGAGCTCGACCACCTCGTGGCTCGCGCCACGCTGCACGTTGGCGACGAACCCGACTCCGCACGAATCGTGCTCGAAGCGGGGGTCGTAGAGGCCTTTGGGGTGTGTGCCCTCGCTCACGCTGGTCTCGTGTGTTCGACGCGGTCGCCGGTGCGCACTGTGCCCACTTCAGCGCGGAGACATCGGGGCCCCGGTTAAGAGAATCTACACGACGCGGATCCGCGAGGAGTACGGCGAACTCGTGCGCGTCTCAGTATTTAAATCTCGTTACATCTCGCGACGGGATGCGAAAAGCTGCACCCGAGTCGCGACACCGCGCGTCTCGGGGGCAATGCTGTCGAAGCGTCAACCGGTTTCCGGCGGGATCGGGGGCGAGAGACTTTGTTCGATCGTCCCGTTGTGACCGTGGACCGACGCCGCGAGCGTGAGCCCGGTGCGGATGCCGATCATCTCCTCGGGGAACGCCTCTTCGTCGTGGATCGCGTAGTCGCCGACTTCGAGCACCTCATTCTTGTAACGAGCTCCGCGGAGGGCGAACCCGATCACCTTCAACAAGATGAACGTTGCGAGCGCCGACCAGAAAGCGACAAAGAGCGCCGCGCGGAACTGTTCCCACAGTTGGTGCGCCGATCCGGTGTACAGCAACCCGCTCACCGAGAACGGAGTGCAGCTTTTGCTCGTCGAATTGAATGCGGCCGATGACGTATTGACAACTTGGCCGAACTTGTTGAGCGTGCCGCAGCCGTACTCGTACATCGTGGGGTCGCCGAAGACTCCGAGCAGCAGCCCTCCAGCCAGGCCGGCGATGCCGTGTGTGTAGATGACACCAAGCGCGTCGTCGACCCTGCTGAAGGGACGGACTTTCGAGAGGTAGTTCCAGGCGAACCAGACCACGCCGGTGGCGATGACGCCGACAGCGATCGCGCCCCACCCGTCGACCCAACCCGCACAGGGGGTGATCCCGACGAGACCGCAAATCATGCCGTTGATGCCGCCGAGAAAGGTCGGTTTCTTCGCCTTGCTCAGCCAGGCGTCGAGCGCCATCCAGACCAGGACTCCGGTGCCCGTGGCGACGTTTGTGTTGACGACCGCCGCCGCCATGTCGGCCCCCGCGTAGTACGGGTCTCCGCCGTTGAACCCGTTCCAGCCGAGCCAGAGGATTCCAGCACCGACTGCCGCCATAACCAGGTTGTTCGGGAGGAAGTGCTGTCTATCTCGTGCGAGGCGCGGGCCAAGGACCCATGCCGCGACGAAGCCGGAGACGCCCGCCGACATGTGGATGACGAAACCACCCGAGAAGTCGAGGGCGCCTTCCTGGGCGAAGTAGCCACCGCCCCACAGCAAGAAGGCGTTGATTCCGTAAACGAAAGTCGACCAGCCGAGGACGAGTAGACACCATGCACTGAACTTGATCCGGCCGAGGACGCTGCCGATGAACAGCAGCGGAGTGATCGCGGCGAACACGAACTGGAAGTAGGCGAGCGAGGTCGTCGGGAAGTGGAAGGGGATGACGGTATTGGCGGCCGACTTCGCTTGATTGAGCTCGCCGGCGCTGTTGACGATCTGGCCCGGTTTCCCAACGAGGTTCTCGAAGAAGTGTTTGACCCAGCCGACGTGGTAGAGCTGTGTCTGTACGCCGTTGCGGACGCCACCTCCGATCGAGGTGGCACCGAAACCCATCTTGTAGGTCCACAGCACCCATGCGATGAGCACGATTGAGAATCCGGCAAACATCATCGCCAGCGTGTTCACCGCCCACTTCCTCGGGACGATCGAGGCGTAGAGGACGGCGAGACCCGGAAGGCTCATCAGGCCCACGAAGGTCGCAGCCGTGATCTGCCACGTGTTGTCGCCGGTATCGAGCCAACTCGGGTACGGGACCGGGACCGACCGATGGACGAGCACCGCGTGGATCAGCGGCAGCACGGCTGAATGACCTCGCTCTCTCAGTGTCGCGCGCCGCGGGCGCGGCGCGTTCATAAATGCAACCCCTCCGGCGCGCGGACGGCAAGACGTCGCCCTTGCGCGCCCCTACGATGACGGCTCCGAGTTTCTGCTTCGTCACACCCGTGTTATCGGTTCGTTAACGGAATGAATGAGCGGTGACGATGGATGTACTGAGAGAGCGCGCCGCGCTCGCGTTGGACACCAGCTTCTTCACACGCGTCGGTGAGACTCTCGGTGACGCGGTCAATAAACAGATGGAGTCCCAGTGCGCATGGTTGCTGAGTTCCGTGAATGACGCTGCGCCGTACGGAGACATCGGACAAGTAGCCGCTCCGTCTGCGGAGACTGATCCAGTGACGGTCCTGCGCGGCGCAAAGGTGGATGTGGATCCGCGACGAACCCGTATCGCGATCGCAATCGTGCTTCTTGCTGCGCTCGGTTCAGTTGCGGTCACCCTTCTCGTTGCGGCGTTCGAGAAGAACGCGCAGATTAATGAGCTCCGCTTTCACGGCGTGCAGGTCGAAATGACAGTCACCCGGTGCCTTGGACTGCTCGGAGGAAGCGGCAGCAACGCTGCTGGTTACGCGTGCCGGGGCACCTACACCTTCGGGCGTCGTCGCTTTGAGAAGGCGATCCCGGGCGATCTGCTGAGAGCGCCCGGGAGCAAGATCGTCGCAGTGATCGTGCCAACTGATCCGGCGCTCGTTTCAACTGAAGCCGCGGTGCGGGCCGAACGGGCGTCCGCCGACGTGTTCATCGTTCCGGCGATCTCGCTCGTCTTGTTCGTGCTTGCGAGCGGACTGCTCGTATTGCGAACTGGGCTCGGACGGCGGAGCACCTCTTTATCGCCGGGATGATGATGGTGGCGTGTAGCGCTTACTCGCGGTCGGTCTCGGCACGAAGGAACTGCCTGATCCAGCGGCGGCGAGCCCTGGCCGCCAGCGTGAGTCGCCACTCGCCTCCCGCAGGCGTTGGTGGTACCGGTAGGCGCGGACGAGGTACCACGCGCCACCGATGATGAACGGCACCCCGAATCCCCAGAAGTGCAAGTTGAAGATCGCCAACCCGTACAAAGCGAGGCCCATGCCGATCGGGAGACGCTTGCGGAACCACGACGCGACGAGCATGATCGCCGAGAGCACCAACATCGCGACCAGAACCTCGTGATAGATGCTGACGCTGACGTGGAGCCTGTTCGGCTGGCCGTTCGCAAGGGTCGCGGCCGGGTCGTTTGCGATCAGTGAGTCGGTGACGACCAGCGCGATACCCGCAGCGAGCGGAGCGGCGAAGAGCCCGATTAGGCGCTCCTTGTCGGTGACCGCTTTCGCCTCGGCTTCGAGATCCTCGCGTGAGAGCGACGTGCTGGCAGCAGCATCGGTTCCTGGCCACGGTGGCTTCAGGAAAGCGCGCTGCAGTCGGGACGAGAGGCTCGTTTTCGCGACCTCGAGCGGTGACATGGCAGGAGAGTAACGGCATCACTCGAGTATCGAAATGAGCACGCGCGGAAAAGCCCTGCATCGCACCAGCACGGCGAGAAAATTCATCTCCCGGAAACCGATGGGAAAACGTTCAGAAACGGTTCGCTGGGAGTCTGAAGTTTAAGGGGCCGCCCTGTGTTTGCCTTTGTTCGACTCATCCTCGATGATTGCCCCGGCGCGCTATCGCACGCGGCAGCAGGAATCGCCGACGTCGGCGGGAACATCGTCTGGCTCGATGTTGTGGAACAAGATGGCAAGACCGTCGTCGACGACTTCGTCGTCGAGCTCGCCTCGACATCTCGAGACGAGCTGGCGCAACATCTGCGGTCGCTTTCCGGTGTCGCGGTGGACTGTGTGCGAACCGCGCCCGACTTCGATCTCCACCAGGAGATCGAGCTCATCTCGTCGCTGGCATCGAATCCACGGCCGAGTCTCGATCTTTTCGCTCGTCTGGTGCCGGCGATCGTCCGTTGCGACTGGGCGGTCGTCATTTCATCGGTCGGTCCAGCGCACGTCATCACGCACGCGAGCGCGAACGGGCCAAGGATTCGCTGGGTGAGCCTTCCCTGGATACCGATCGAAAAGCCTGTTGTGTTCGATAAGGGAGAAGACTGGATTCCGTCGGCTTGGCACTCCGATGCCCTCGGGCTCCTCGCTGCACCGATCGCCGGCAACACTTGTGTGCTGACGTGTCGCAAGATGGGGCCGCAGTTTCGCCCGAGCGAGATCGAGCGACTTACCCAGCTCGGTCAGCTTGCCGGTCGACTCTTACCCACGCCGTCGGACGGATCGCGCGCATAGGTCCGAGAGCGGCTCAGTCAGACTTCGACTCCGGTGCGAGCCCTGGCCCGACGCTGACGGATAATTGATCAGGCCCTATCTGACACACATGAGTACGGGCGCCCACACAGCTACACGGCGTCTGAGCCCTGCTCTCCGGTGCGAATCCGCACGACGTCCTCGACGTCTTGCACCCAAACTTTGCCGTCCCCGACCGCACCTGTTCGGGCATTTTTGATGACGGTGTCGACCACCGCATCGACCTTCGAATCGTCGATCAAGATCTCGAGTCGCAGCTTCGGCAGCATCGTGATGACGAACTGCGAGTCGCGGTACGTCTCGACATGCCCTTCCTCCTCTCCATAGCCCAGGACCTGAGCCATCGTGAGACCGTGGACTCCGACTGCCTCGAGAGCTAATTTCACATCGTCAAGCTCGTTAGGCCTGATCACTGCAACGACGACCTTCACACCGACCTCCCTCGGCGACGTGCCTTAGATATCGCATTGATGCGCGGCGCGAATGAATGGTCGACGGGCGCGCGGCGTCGATGGATCAAACGTGACTCGGTTCACCAAATGGTACGGGGATCGTTGTTTCCGTTCTGTGGCGTGCGGAAGAAAGCTGCATTTCGAATTCGCACGCTCGCTGGGGTCTCCCCCCTCCTGTCAGATGCGCCCTCCAGCCCTTCCGCACGGTGTGAGTAGCGTTGTCGGATGGTCGCACCAAACGACACTGGCGCGGGCAGCGAACCGATTGTCCGACTCGGCGTGCTCGGTTGCGGGAACGTCGGGGGTGGGCTTGTCGAGCTCATCGACCGCGACGCCGAGGGTATTGCCCGACGCAGTGGCACGCGTCTCGAGGTCTCCAAGGTCGCCGTCCGAAATCTGGCGAAACCGCGGCGGCCGTTGTCGGTCGATCCCGATCGTTTCACGCACGACGCGCATTCGGTCGCCACGGATCCGAACGTCGACGTCGTCGTCGAGCTGATCGGCGGCATCGAGCCGGCGCGCACCGTCATCCTCGAAGCGCTGAAGGCTGGCAAGCCAGTCGTGACGGCCAACAAGGAGCTCATCGCAAACTTCGGTGCCGAGCTGTTCGCGGCGGCGGAGGCCACAGGGTCCGAGCTGCTGTTCGAGGGCTCAGTTGGCGGGGCGATTCCGCTCCTCCGTGCGCTCCACGTCTCACTTGCGGCCGAACGGATCCGCCGCATTGTCGGAATCGTCAATGGCACGACGAACTTCATCTTGTGGCGGATGAGTGAAGCAAAAGTCTCGTACCTCGAGGCGCTTCAGGAAGCCCAGAGCCTCGGTTACGCAGAGCGCGATCCGTCCGCCGACGTCGAGGGGTACGACGCTTCTGCGAAGGCAGCCATCCTGGCTGGCATCGCCTTCAACGCTGACGTCGTTGCCGGCGACGTCTATCGGGAAGGGATCGATGCGCTCGATGCGGCGGACATCGAGTTCGCCCACCGGCTCGGCTACGAGGTGAAGCTGCTCGCGATCGCCGAGAACCTCGAGGAAGGAAACGGCGTCGAGCCGCTGCTCGATGTCCGTGTCCACCCGGCGATGATTCCTGTCGACCACCCGCTCGCCTCGGTCAATGGTGCGTTCAACGCGGTCTATGTCGAGGGGGACTCTTGCGGCGAAATCATGCTTTTCGGCCGCGGCGCGGGGGGGATGCCGACGGCGAGCGCGGTTTTGGGCGATGTCCTCGAGGCGGCTCGCAGCCTCACCGGATCGCGCCCGGTGCACATGCCGCGACGCCATCGGTCGAGGATCCGTCCGATCGACGATCTGTGCTCGCAGTACTACTTGGCCATGGACGTCACCGATCGTCCGGGGGTCCTTGCTGCGGTGACCCGGGTATTCGGCGATCACTCGGTGTCGATCCAGTCGATGGAGCAGATTGGCGCGGAACCGGATGCACGACTCGTCTTCGTTACGCACCTCGCGCTCGAGGCGGATGTTCAATCGACGCTCGCCGAGTTGAAGGATCTTCCCCCGGTGAAGCGGATCGGTGCCCTGCTACGCGTCGTCGGCCGAGAACGCGATCCGACGACCACGTGATTTCTGTCAGGCGAAGCAGCGGGTTTTGTGGATCGACCGACGACTGACGACCGAAGGGCCGGAGCTCCGTAACCTTGGGTGCCATGTCGGAGGCACCGCGCAGCTTGAAGATCCACAGCCAGGACGTCACGGAGGGCGATCGCCGGGCTGGGGCGCGGGCAATGCTGCGCGCGGTCGGGATGGGGGATGCGGACTTCGCGAAGCCGCAAGTCGGTGTCGCCTCGACCTGGAACGAAGTGACCCCGTGCAATCTGTCCCTCGCCCGGCTCGCGATCCGTGCTAAGGACGGCATTCGCGACGCCGGCGGGTTCCCGCTCGAGTTCGGATCGATCACGGTCTCAGACGGGATCGCGATGGGCACCGAGGGGATGCGCGCCTCGCTCGTGAGCCGGGAGGTGATTACCGACTCTGTTGAGACGGTGATGATTGCCGAGCGCTTCGACGCGTTCGTCGGCCTCGCCGGGTGCGACAAGTCGCTACCGGCGATGATCATGGCCGCAGCTCGCCTCGACGTCCCGAGCGTGTTCGTCTATGCGGGGACGATCCTCCCGGGCCACCACCGCGGGCAGGCGATCGACATCACGAGCGTCTTCGAGGCGATCGGCGCCCACGCCGCAGGTCGCATGGACGATGAGGAGTTTCACGAGATCGAGAGGCAGGCCTGTCCGACCGAAGGTGCTTGCGCGGGAATGTTCACCGCCAACACGATGGCGACGATCGGAGAAGCGATTGGGATGTCCCTTCCCGGCGGATCGTCGCCCCCCGCGGTCGATCCTCGACGCGACGAGATCGCATACGAGTCCGGCCGTGCTGTCGTTCGTCTTTTGGAGCTCGGTCTGAGCTCGCGGGCGATCTTGACGCGCGCCGCATTCGAGAACGCGATCGCCGTGTCGATGGCCGTCGGCGGATCGACGAACGCGGTGCTGCACCTTCTCGCGATCGCGAACGAGGCCCGCGTCAATCTCTCGATTGAGGACTTCGAGGCAATCGGGAAACGTACCCCGCATATCGCCGACATGAAACCGGGCGGTCGATTCCACATGAGCGATCTCGATGGCATCGGGGGCGTGCCCGTCGTGATGCGCGAGCTCCTCGAAGCCGGACTGCTGCAAGGTGACGCGATGACCGTGACCGGTCGGAGCGTTGCCGAGAATCTCGCGCAACTCGAGCCCGCCCACCCTGACGGCACGGTCGTGCGCCCGCTCAGTGCGCCGATCCACTCGCGTGGTGGAACGGTGATCCTGCGCGGATCCCTTGCGCCTCTCGGCGCGGTGGTGAAAATCGCCGGATCGAGTCTCGAACGATTCGAGGGCCCGGCGCGAGTGTTTGATTCCGAGGAACTCACGATGCAAGCGATCCTCGCCGGAGAGATCGCCTCGGGCGCGGTCATCGTGATCCGTTACGAGGGCCCGAAGGGAGCTCCCGGGATGCCGGAGATGCTCGCCGTCACGGGTGCGCTGAGCGGCACCGGGCGCGGCGAGGACTACGCGCTTGTGACGGACGGTCGATTTTCTGGCGGCACGCGCGGCTTTTGCATCGGTCACGTCGCACCAGAAGGGTTCGTCGGCGGTCCGATCGCGCTCGTCCGCGACGGGGACCGTATCTCGATCGATGCCACGACGAACTCGATCGAACTGCACGTCGACGGTGCCGAGCTCGAGCGCAGGCGAGCGAACTGGAAGGCGCCTGATCCGCGCTACACGAGGGGCGTGCTGGCGAAATTCGCCCGCTTGGTGGCTGGCGCGGAACGCGGGGCGGTCACCGAGCCATGAATCGAACTTGTGGAATCGCCCTGGACCTGCCATTATTCGTGGCAATGTTCGCGACAGTCGTCCTCGTACTCATCACCTAGCACGCGCCCGGCTCAGCCGCACGCGTGCTCACGACCTCCCGAAAGGGAGGTCGTTTTGTTCCCTGCCGCAAAACGGAGACGCGCAGATCAAATGACGAGGAGAGAGTGGTGAAACTGACCGGGGCCCAGGCTCTTGTGAAGAGCCTCGAGACCGAAGGAGTCGAGGTTGTGTTCGGCCTGCCCGGTGGCGCGATCTTGCCGGTCTACGACCCGATTCTCGATTCCTCGATCCGCCACATCCTCGTTCGTCACGAACAGGGCGCCGGACACGCCGCCGAGGGCTACGCGCTCGTCACCGGTCATGCCGGCGTGGCGATGGTGACGAGCGGACCTGGCGCGACGAACATCGTTACGCCGATCGCAGACGCCTTCCTCGACTCGGTGCCCCTCGTCGTTGTCACCGGTCAGGTTTCGACGTCGGCAATCGGGACCGACGCCTTCCAAGAGGTCGATACGACCGGCATTACGACAAGCATCACGAAGCACAACTGGTTGATTACCGATCCCGCAGACATCGCGCGTACGGTCAAGGAGGCATTCCACGTCGCGACGACCGGGCGTCCTGGACCGGTCGTGATCGACGTGCCAAAGGACGTTGCGCAAGCGACGACGACCTGGCCAGAGCGGGTCGAGATGGAGCTGCCCGGTTACCGCTTGATTGGTGAGCCCGACTTGAGCGCGGTGGACGCAGCGGTTGCGCTGATACGTGAGGCGCGCCGGCCGGTGTTGTACGTCGGTGGCGGGGTGTTGAAAGCCGGTGCCACCGAAGCTCTTGCCCAGCTCGTGGAGCGGACGGGCTTTCCTGTTGTGACGACATTGATGGCGCGCGGCGCGTTCCCCGACAGCGATCCCCGCTGTCTCGGGATGCCGGGTATGCACGGGACCTACGCCGCCGTCACGGCGATGCAACGGGCCGATCTCCTCGTCGCCCTCGGGGCACGATTCGATGATCGGGTCACCGGAAAGGTGTCGGCGTTCGCTCCCGAGGCGAAGATCGTCCACCTCGATGTCGACCGGGCCGAGATCGGAAAGGTCCGCCGCCCAGATGTGGCGATCGCGGCGGACTGCCGAGCCGGCATCGAGGCGCTCGTCCGTCGACTCGGCGCCAAAAGTCCCGGGGGCTCGTTCGATGCACAGCACCTCGAACCATGGTGGGCCGAGATCGACGCCTGGCGGACGTCGTACCCGCTGCATTACGAAACCGACGAGACGCCGAGTTCACTGAAGCCGCAGTTCGTCATCGAGCAGCTGCGTGCTGCGACGCCAGACGACACGATCCTTGTCTCCGGGGTCGGCCAGCATCAGATGTGGGCTGCGCAACACTGGCGCTTCGACCACCCGCGCACCTGGGTGAATTCCGGCGGCCTCGGAACGATGGGCTTCGCAATCCCCGCGGCTATTGGTGCGAAAGTCGGCCGACCCAATCAGATGGTGTGGGCGGTCGACGGTGACGGATGTTTCCAGATGACCGCACAGGAGCTGATCACCGCGTCGACGGAGCGCATCCCCGTCAAGATCGCCATCTTGAACAACGCCTATCTCGGCATGGTCCGCCAGTGGCAGCACATGTTCTACGACGAGCGCTACTCGTCGGTGTACCTCTCTCCCGATGTGCCGGACTATGTGCGCTGGGCGGAGGCGATGGGTTGCGCCGGCTTCCGGGTGACGAGCGCGGAGGACGTTCGCCCGACGATCGAGAAGGCGAATGCGATCGATGATCAGCCGGTCGTCGTCGACTTCAGGACCGATCCGAACGAACACGTCTATCCGATGGTCGCGGCCGGATCATCGAACGACGACATCGTCGTGCATCCGAGTCTTCGCGGGCAATGAGAGTTTCAACGCTCCCACACCATCTGTTCTCGATCACGGTCGAGAACAAGGCGAGGGTCCTCGTGCGCGTCGCGGGTCTGTTCGCCCGCCGCGGCTTCAACATCGTGTCGTTGGCGGTCGCGCCGACCGACGACGAGCGCTATTCGCGAATCGCGATCGTGGTCGACGGCGACTCCGCTCCGCTCGAACAAATTCGCGCCCAGCTCGACAAGCTCTTGAACGTCGTCGAGATCAGCGAGATCAGGCCAGGAACGGCTCACGAAGCCGAACTGGCGCTCGTCTGCGTGAAAAAGGACTCCGCCGGAGAGCTCTTTGGTGTGCTGCAGAGCTACGGCGCCGAGATCATCGAAGACCGCGACAACGCGGTGCTCGCAGAGGTTGTCGCGCACCCTGAGCAGATCGACAAGTTGACGGAGTCGCTCGTCCCGTTTGGCATCGTCGAGTTTCAACGAACGGGACGCATCGCGATCGTTCCGCCGGCATAGGAATCCGTCCCCCGCTCGCCAGCAAACAAGGAAAGGTTGATCATCGATGACGACGCTGTACTACGAAAAGGACGCCGATCGGAGCTTGATCGTCAATCGACCGGTGGCGATCGTCGGCTACGGCTCACAGGGCCACGCACACGCGCTGAATCTGCGCGACTCCGGCCTCGACGTACGTGTCGGCCTAAGGGAGGGCTCTTCGTCGCGATCCAAGGCGGAGGCAGCGGGTCTGCGGGTGACAGACATCGCTAGCGCGACGAAAGAGGCAAGCATCGTCATGGTTCTGTTGCCCGACACCGAGCAGCCGGCAGTGTACGAGTCAGAGATCGCGCCGAATCTCTCTGAAGGGGACGCCCTCGGTTTCGCGCACGGGTTCAATATCCGATTCAAGACCATCGAACCGCCGGATGGGGTCGACGTCTTCATGGTCGCGCCGAAAGGGCCTGGTCACCTCGTGCGCCGGACATACTGCGAGGGCGGCGGCGTCCCCTCGCTGATCGCCGTCGCGGCGGATCATTCGGGCACGGCGATGGCCCTATCCCTTGCCTACGCTGACGCCCTCGGCGCGACACGCGCCGGGGTTCTCGAGACGACCTTCGTCGAGGAAACCGAAACCGACCTGTTCGGGGAACAGGTCGTCCTGTGCGGGGGTCTGACGGCCCTAGTCACAGCAGGATTCGAAACACTCGTGGCCGCGGGATACTCACCCGAATCGGCGTACTTCGAGTGCCTTCACGAGATGAAGCTGATCGTCGACCTGATGTACGAACAAGGAATCTCCGGTATGCGCTACTCGATCTCGACGACTGCGGAGTACGGGGACCTCACCCGTGGGCCGCGCATCATCTCGGATTCGGTACGTGAAGAGATGCGCCGGATCCTCGAAGAGATCCGCGACGGCTCGTTCGCGACCGAATGGATCCAGGAGAACAAGGACGGACTTCCGCGTTTTGCCAAGCTGCGCGAAGCGGGTGCCGCCCATCCCATTGAAAAGGTCGGCGCGAAACTGCGGTCGATGATGCCGTTCATCTCGGCGGCATCACAGCGCCTCGAAGATGTGTCCGGCGGCTCCTAACGACCACCCGGTTACGCGGCAAGCGCCGAGGATCGCCTATCTCGGACCGCAAGGGAGCTTCAGCGAGCAGGCGATCCTGTCGGATCCCACCTTTGTCGGCATGGAACTGGAGCCGGCGTCCTCGATCGTCGACGCAGTGCAACGCGTCGTCGACGGTGCCGTCGCCGCGGCGGTCGTGCCGTTGGAGAACGCGGTCGCCGGGCGCATCGAGGCGACCGAGCGCGCGATCGCCGGAGCTTCTCGGCTCGTGATCGAGCGCGAAATCACGATCGCCGTCCACCTCGATTTGCTCGGGATCGCAGGTGCTGAGCTCGATTCGATCCGACGAGTCCTTTCTTTCCCGGCGGCAACGGCCCAGTGCCGGCGCTTCCTCGATGAGCGGCTGCCCGCCGCAGTCATCGAATCAGCGGATTCGACATCGTCCGCCGCACGGCGCGTCGCGGCGCTCGCGTCGAACGACGTAGCAGCCATCGCGTCACGTCGCGCCGGAGATCTGTACGGACTCGGAGTCCTCGCCCCAACGATCGAGAACGACCCTGGCAATTGGACCCGTTTCGCTGTCGTCCGGCACACGACCGTCTGAGCGATGCCTGACTGCACCCCGTCCGGCGTGCCTACAAGATGGGCGCAACCGAAGGTGCCGGCCCCTCGGACACCGACGAGGCGATGATCTGGGACTGGAACGCCACCGAGTCTTCGAGAATCGCGGTGAACACCAAGCGCACGAGATCGCGAGAGATGCCGAGGCGGATTGCCGCGGCGTCCGCCTGCGCCAGCACGTGGCGTTCGCGTTCGAGGTCTCGGACGCTGAGTGCGTCGCGACCCTTCGCGGAGGCGATCTGTGAGACCGCGGACAACCTTTCAGCGAGCAGCCGGACGATCTCGCCGTCGATCCCGTCGAGCGAGTGACGGAGCTCGTCGATTTTCGATTGCGCTTCCCGCTGGCTCATTGACGCGCCCCGACCACCGAGGCGTCGAGGCCGATCGTCGAGGCGTCGACCCAGAACTCCCTGTACGTCTTTGCCACCGCGTCGGCGCCCTCAATCGTCGAGCTGCCGACGAATGCGGAGAACGCCGCGAGCGCCATCGCCATTCGGTGATCGCCGTGCGCGGAAAACGCCGCCGGTCCTTTCGCGTGCCCGCCGGTGATCACGACATCGGTGTCGCCGACCTCGACCGACACGTTCGCCTTGGCGAGTTCCTCGACGACAGCAGCGATCCGATCGGTCTCGTGGAACCGGGTGACGCCCGCCCCGCGGATGCGCGAGCGGCCGTTCGCGAGAGCGGCGAGAACTGCCACGTTCGGGAGCTGGTCGGGCATCTCGGTCAGGTCGACGTTGATCGGCTGTACGCGCTCAGGTGCCGAGACGGTGACCGATCCGTCCGCCCAGCGGGCGACGCTCGCGCCGGCGAGCTCGAGCACATGAAGGAACGCGAAGTCCGGCTGTCGCCACGCCGCTCGCAGACCGACGACCCGAACGCTTCCGCCCGAGGTGACTGCCAGCGTGAACAGGTGCGCGGCGGCGCTCGCGTCGGGCGGCACGACTTCGTCGCCCGATCGATAGCCGGTGCCTCCGGCGACCCGCAGAATGTCGTTGCCGAGATCGACCCGCGCGCCGTGCCGAAGCATCATCTCGGCGGTGAGGGTGACGAAACCGCGCGCGCCGAGTCCCCGGTGGTGCAGAACCAGATCGTCATCGAAGTAGGGCGCGGCGAGCAGTAGCGCCGTGACGAACTGGCTCGATTGGGAGGCATCGATCCCGACGACGCCCCCGAGTCTGCGAACGCGCTTGCCGATGCTGACGGGCGCCTCATCTCCTCGGCGACCCGAACCCGACACTTCCGCCCCGAGGGAGCGTAGCGCCTCGAGGAGGGGACCGATCGGACGCTTGAGCAACGGCGCACGTCCCGTGAGCAAGATGTCTCCACTTCCAAGCGCGCCGACGGCGGTGAGGAAACGCAGCGTCGTACCGGCGAGCTCGGCGTCGACGACGAGCGGCCCCGACGGCAGGCGACCGCCGTTCCCTTCGATGCGCCATCGGCCCCGCGTTCGCGTTCGTGTTGCATCCGACACCGTTGCCCCAAGGGTGACGAGTCCATTCGTCATGCTCGTCGCGTCGCCGCTCGCGAGTCCTTGGCTGACCTCACTTGTGCCGTCGGCGAGACCACAGATGAGAATCGCCCGATTCGTGACGCTTTTGCTTCCTGGTACCACGACAGAACCCGAAACTCCTGAGGAGCGCTGAACGCGCACGACCGAGGGGATCGGCGCCTCGGTACCGTTTCGCGACACCGATCGTGGCGAATCGTCCGGTGTGGCGAAGGCGATCGGCTGCCGTTCTGGATCGGCGACGGCGCGGCTCATGACGGCGTCTCGACGAGGGTTCGGCGCTCCGCCGCGGCTCGCGCGAGTTGCCGCACGACATCTGCAGTCACCTGCCATCCCATGCACGAGTCGGTGATGCTCTGTCCGTAGCGGAGAGTGCCGGCGTGGCCGAAGGTGAGCTCCTGGCGACCCTCGACGAGGAAGCTTTCGAGCATCACGCCGGCGATGCCACGTTCGCCCTCGGCGACGCGCGCCGCGATCTCGGCGGCGACGACGGGCTGACGCCGATGGTCCTTGCCGCTGTTGCCGTGGCTCGCGTCGATGACGAGGTGGGGTGTCAGTCCGACTCGTTCGAGACGTTCCAACGCCTCGGCGACGTGCGCGGCGCTGTAGTTCGGACCTGAAGTGCTGCCGCGCAGAACGACGTGGCAGTCGGGGTTGCCGGCCGTCGTGAAGATCGCGCCGATCCCGTCGTAGGTGATCCCGGGGAACACCTGGCTGCGCGAGGCGACGAGTACGGCGTCGACCGCGCCCTGGACGTCGCCTTCGGTCGAGTTCTTGAAGCCGATCGGCATGGAGAGCCCGCTCGCGAGCTGTCGGTGGATCGGGCTGTGTGTTGTGCGGGCGCCGATCGCGCCCCAGCTCACAGCGTCGGCGATGTACTGGGGCGTTATCGGCTCGAGGAACTCACATGCGATCGGGACGCCGATCGACAGGATCTCCGCGAGCAGCGACCGGGCCGTGAACAGCCCGTCGTTCACCCGATTGCTGCCGTCGAGACCCGGATCGTTGATCAGCCCCTTCCAACCGAGTGCGCTGCGTGGCTTTTCGAAGTAGACGCGCATGATGATCGCGAGTTCGTCGTGCACCTCCGTGACCAGCCCACGCAGCTGCCGCGCGTAGTCGAGAGCGGATGTGGGATCGTGGACCGAGCACGGCCCGACGAGCACGAGCAGGCGGTCGTCCTCGCCACGCAAGATTGACGCCGCGGCGAGCCGCCCGGCGAGCACGACATCTTGTTGTTCGGCCGTGAGGGGAAGTTCGTACCGCAACGTCGACGGCGCGACGAGGCGGCGCACGTCGACGATGTGTCGATCGCTGAGGCGATCGCTCGGCGCCACGGAAACTCCTTTCCGTGAGCCGAAAGCTCGAGGCCTACCGGCTCACCTGAGAAACACAAAAGGCAAAGGCGGATCGCCTTTGCCTTTGAGCCGGTCCTCGATCTTGGGTGCGGTTAGCGCGTGGTGCCGCTCCGAAGCCCGACCGAAGCCGGCTCGACGAAATACGAATACCAACGCACGAAGTCGAGGCTATCAGACCGTTCGTCGATGACGCCAGGTCGGAGTCGTCGGTGATTGGCGCAGGTGGACCGGATCACTTCACTCCTCGTCGACCGCGACTGCCTCGCTCGGGGTCGCGTGCAGAAGCCCATAAACGAGCGAATCGACCAGCGCCTGCCACGAAGCCTCGATGATGTTCTCCGAGACGCCCATGGTCGACCAGGAGTCGTCCGGACCAGCGGTGTCGATGAGGACGCGCGTGATTGCGCCGGTTCCTCGGTGCGAGTCGAGCACCCGCACCCGGTAGTCGGTGAGGTGGATCTCCGAAAGCTCGGGAAAGTGCTTGCCGATCGCTTGGCGGATCGCCGCGTCGAGCGCATTCACCGGCCCGTTGCCCTCGGCGGTCGAGAGGACCCGGTCCTCGCCGACGCGGACCTTCACGGTCGCTTCCGTCGTCAGTCGCCCGGACGTGCCCCAGGGGTGGACGAGGTCGCGGACGCGATCGCCCGAATCACCGTCGCTGTCCGTCGCGATCCAGTCGGTGATGACCCGAAACGACTCGATCTCAAAGGGTCGGTTGGTCGATGGGGATCCATCGGCTGCGGCTCGCATCAATAACTCGAGCGACCCGTCGGCGACTTCGAAGTGGTACCCGGCGTACTCGAGCTGCTTCAAGGCTTCGAGGATTTTCTCGAGCGCCTCGGAGTCGAGGGTGACACCGAGTTCCTTCGCCCGCGTCTCGATCGTCGCACGGCCGCTCAGTTCGCTCACCACCACCCTGCTGCCGTTGCCGACGGTGTCGGGTGGGATGTGCTCGTAGGCGCCGGCTCTGCGCGCGTTCGCCGAAGTGTGCAGGCCCGCCTTGTGCGTGAAGGCCGCGGCCCCTACGTAGGGCTTCTGCGGGTCCAAGTTGATGTTGACGAGCTCGGAAACGTGCCGCGCAACCGGGGTGATGAGCTTGATGCGATCCCTCGGGATCGTGTCGATCCCCATCTTCAACGTCAGGTTTGGAATCGCGGCGCACAAGTCGGCGTTTCCCGCCCGCTCGCCGTACCCGTTGATGCATCCCTGGACGTGGGTGGCACCGGCTTCGACAGCCGCCAGGCTGTTCGCGACTGCGCATCCGCTGTCGTTGTGGAAGTGGACACCGAGGACACACGAGGTTCTCGCTCGCACGTCGGCGACGGCCTTGGATACGGCGGTAGGCAGCATCCCGCCGTTCGTGTCGCAGAGCACGAGCGCCTCGGCACCCGAGGTCTCCGCCGCCTCGAGGAGGGTGAGCGAGAAGTCGCGATCCTCGGCGAAGCCGTCGAAGAAATGCTCCGCGTCGAGGAAGACCCGCAAGCCGTGGTGCCGCAGGACCTGAACTGAGTCGGACACCATCGCGATCGCTTCTTCGGGAGTCGTGCGCAGTGTGTCGCGAACGTGGCTCGCCGCCGACTTGGCGACTATGCAGGCGACGCCGGTGCCTGCATTGAGCAGCCGAACGAAAGAGAGGTCGTCGAGCGCCGCGACATGCGCCCGTCTCGTCGATCCGAATGCGACGAGTTGCGCTGTTTCGAGAACGAGTTCGTCCTTTGCGCGCTCGAAGAACTGCTCGTCCTTCGGGTTTGCACCCGGCCAGCCGCCTTCGATGTACGCGACGCCGAGATGGTCAAGCTGACGTGCCACCCGGAGCTTGTCGTCGACGGTCAACGAGATGCGCTCCTGCTGGGAGCCGTCCCTCAGCGTCGTGTCGTAGATATCGACGCGCGTCGGCTTCCGGTCGAGAAGGCTCAAGGAGTGCGGATCGAGAGGTGCCGACATCGTTAGAGCCGTCCGATCACTTCGTCGCCGATTTGGGTCGTGTCGCAGTCGGCGAGGGATCGTCCTAGGTCCCGCTGCACTTCGAGTACAGCTTTCGTGACGCGCGACGCCGAGGCGACTTCCCCGAGGTGATCGAGCATCATCGCTGCGCTCCTGATCGCGGCGATCGGATTCGCTTTCTTCGTACCAGCGATGTCGTGCGCCGCGCCGTGCACCGGTTCGAACATTGACGGTCCCGTTCGCTCCGGGTTGAGGTTCGCAGACGCCGCGAGCCCGATCCCTCCGGTCACCGCGCCCGCGAGATCAGTGAGGATGTCCCCGAAAAGGTTGTCGGTGACGATCACGTCAAATCGGCTCGCGTCCGTCGCGAGATAGATCGTCGCAGCGTCGACGTGTTGGTAGCCCGTTGCGACGCTCGGGTGCTCGACGCCGACCTCGTCGAAGGTCCTCTGCCAAAGGTCGCCCGCGAAGGTGAGCACGTTCGTCTTGTGGACGAGCGTTAGCGACCGTCGTGGTCGGCTCTCAGCGAATTCGAACGCGAAGCGAACGCATCGTTCAACGCCAAAGCGGGTGTTGACCGATCCCTGAGTGGCGACTTCGTTCTCTGTTCCACGCCGTAGTTGGCCCCCGTCGCCTGCGTAGGGACCTTCGGTGTTCTCCCGGACGACGACGAAGTCCGCGTCCTCGGCGATCGCTCCCGGCACGCCGTTAAAGGGTCGAAGATTGATGTAGAGGTCGAGGGCGAAGCGCAGTCGGAGAAGGAGGCCCCGCTCGAGCAGGCCGGTCGGCACACCGCGCGAACCGATCGGTGGCCCGACGGCGCCGAGCAGAATTGCGTCGAAGTTCGAAAGCTCTTCGAGCGTCGTGTCAGAAAGCACCTCACCGGTCGTTGCGTAGTGCTCCGCGCCGAGGGAAAACGGTGTCGTGTCGAGAGCGACACCTGAGGCCGCGACTACCCGCAGTGCCTCATCGAGCACTTCGGGTCCGATGCCGTCGCCACCGACCACTGCAATCCGGTGTCGCTTCACTTATCGTCGCCTTCCTTCATATGAGATCTCGTTTCGTCTCGGACACTCCCCGCGGAGTGCGGCGACAAAAAAACCGCCCACGAAGTGGACGGTCGTCAACGCGCACCCGATCGGGGACGCGCGCTTTAGGTAATGAGGAGAACGCTGATCACACAGAACATTGTGGGAAGTCTCGCAAGCGCCACGTCCGATGTCAATCGGAGCGTTGGAGCGTGAATCCGCGAGTCGATTGAAGGCGACTCGGCGGCATGAATCGTGCCGAGGCGCGAGAAACTGGCCGGAAAGGCGCTTGGGACGACTGCGTTACTCTCACAGTGTCGTCGGCGTGGAGAGAATGGGATAGCGATGCCTTCCACCTTGGCCGAGAAAATCTGGGAGCGGCACGTCGTCGTCGGCGGGTCCTCGGCGTCTGCGGCAGATCTGCTCTACATCGACCTTCATCTCGTGCACGAAGTGACGTCCCCTCAGGCGTTCGAGGGTCTTCGCCTTGCGGGAAGGCGGGTGCGGCGTCCGGAACTCACGCTCGCGACCGCTGACCACAACGTCCCGACGATCGACATCGACAAGCCGGTTGCCGACCCCACCTCGCGGAAACAGCTTGAGGTGCTGGCGAAGAACTGTGCCGAATTCGGTGTGACTGAGTACCCGATGGGGAACCCGAACCAGGGGATCGTCCACGTCATCGGACCCGAGCTCGGCCTCACCCAACCGGGGATGACGATCGTGTGTGGCGACAGCCATACCTCGACGCACGGGGCTTTCGGATCGCTCGCGTTCGGAATCGGCACCTCGGAGGTCGAACACGTGCTCGCGACCCAGACGCTGCGTCAAAGCCGACCAAAGACGATGGCGATCGAGGTGAACGGCGAACTCGAGCAAGGTGTGAGCGCGAAGGATGTCGTGCTTGCGATCATCGGACGGATCGGAACGGGTGGCGGAATCGGCTATGTCATCGAGTACCGCGGTGATGTCCTTCGCTCGCTCTCGATGGAGGGCCGGATGACGGTTTGCAACATGTCCATCGAGGCCGGCGCGCGCGCCGGGATGATCGCTCCCGACGATGTGACCTTCGCGTTTATCGAGGGACGGCCGTTCGCCCCGAAAGGCAAGGATTTCGAGGCCGCGATCGAGGAATGGCGCGCACTTGCCACCGAACCGGGGGCGAGGTTCGACGAGGTTTTCGAGATCGACGGCGCTGCGATCCGCCCGCATGTCACGTGGGGTACGAATCCCGGCCAGGTCACGACGATCGACGGACAAGTCCCGGATCCGGGATCGTTTGCGGATGAGGACGAGGCGAATGCCGCCAAGCGCGCCCTCGAATACATGGGACTCGAGCCCGGCACCCCGATGCAGGCCATCCCGGTCGATGCGGTGTTCATCGGCTCGTGCACGAACAGCAGGATCGAAGACCTCAAAACAGCGGCGTCGGTCGTCGAAGGACGCAAGGTCGCAAATGGCGTGCGTGCGCTCGTCGTCCCCGGGTCGCGGAAGGTGAAGCACGAGGCAGAGGCGATCGGGCTCGACGTCACCTTCAAGGAGGCGGGTTTCGAGTGGCGCGAGCCGGGGTGTTCGATGTGCCTCGGAATGAATCCCGACCGATTGTCGCCCGGGGAACGGTGCGCGTCGACGTCGAATCGGAACTTCGAAGGCCGTCAAGGGACTGGAGGTCGCACCCACCTCGTTTCCCCCGCTGTTGCCGCGGCGACCGCGATCGTCGGTCACCTCGCGTCCCCGTCGACGCTCGACTGAGGAGATTCGGGTGGAGGCGGTTCGCGTTGTCTCCGGTACTGCCGTGCCGCTCGATCGTGCCGACGTTGATACCGATCAGATCATTCCGAGCGAATGGCTGAAACGCATCGAGCGAACTGGGTTCGGCGACGGTCTGTTCTCGGAGTGGCGACACGATCCGGATTTCGTGCTCAACGACGCGAACTACGCGAGAGCTCCGATCCTTCTCGCCGGCCCGAATTTCGGCATCGGTTCGTCGAGAGAGCACGCTGTCTGGGCGCTCGTCGACTACGGCTTCAAGGCGGTCGTGAGCGCCCGATTCGGCGACATCTTCCGCAACAACGCCACTCGGTCGGGTCTTGTCCCGGCGACGGTTTCGGCGGAAGCGGCGCGCGCCCTCCTTGATGCGGCGCGAGCGAACCCGCGCCTCCAGTTCACCGTCGACGTCGAGCGTCGCGTGGTTAGCGTCGACGAAATTGGCTTCGAGGCGCCTTTCACGATTGATGACGAGGCACGCGAACGATTGGTCCGCGGCCTCGATGACATCGGGGTGACGCTCGAGCATGCGGACGACATCGCCCGCTTCGAGCGTTTACGGCCGGATTACCTACCTTCGTTGACGTCGCCGGGCTGAAAGGCGTTCCCGCCTTGAGCCGCGGCGCGCAATCCGTTCAGCGCCGAAACGACGGCCTTCAAGCTCGCGGCGACGATGCTCTCGTCGATGCCAACACCCCAACGCGTCCCGGCGGTCCGGTCGCGGGTCTCGACGTAGGCAACGGCCTGGGCGCTCGCGCCAGAGGTGAGCGTGTGCTCGGAGTAGTCGAGCACGTCGATCTCGATCCCGAGGGCGCCCGCGATCCCTGAAATGAAGGCCGAGATCGGTCCGTTGCCTTCCCCCGAGACGTTCACCGTCTGTTCTGCGGCCCGCAGCTCAGCCGTCACTTTGTCGGCAATTTCGCTCAGCGAGACGTCGTGGTGCACGAGTTCGAATCCACCTGGTTGTACGAGGTACTGCTCGGTGAAGACCTCCCACATCTCTTTCGGCGTGATCTCGGTACCGGTGTCTTCGGTGACGGTCTGGATGACCCGGGAGAACTCGATCTGCAACCGTCTCGGCAGGATCATCCCATGCTCGTTCTCCATCACGTAGGCGACACCGCCCTTGCCCGACTGCGAGTTCACGCGGATCACCGACTCGTACGTCCGTCCGACGTGGTGCGGATCGATCGGCAGGTACGGGACGTCCCAGTGTTCGTAGTCGTCCCCGAGCGCGTCCATGCCCTTTTTGATCGCGTCCTGGTGCGATCCGGAAAAGGCGGTGTAGACGAACTCGCCGACATACGGGTGACGATGGTGGACCGGGAGCCGGTTGCAGTACTCAATCGTCCGACGCAGGTCGTCGATGTCTGAGAGATCGAGGCGCGGGTCGACGCCTTGACTGAACAGGTTCAGCGCCAGCGTGACGAGGTCGACGTTGCCGGTCCGCTCGCCGTTTCCGAACAGACAGCCCTCGACCCGCTCGGCGCCCGCCATCATCCCGAACTCAGACGCGGCGACGGCGGTTCCCCGGTCGTTGTGGTTGTGCACGCTGAGCACGATCGAATCGCGCCGGTTGACGTTGCGATGGAAAGTCTCGATGAGGTCGGCATAGGCGTTCGGTGTCGACATCTCGACGGTCGAAGGAAGGTTGAGGACCAACGGCCAATCGGGGCGCGGATCGATCGCGTCGAGGACTGCGTTGCAGATCTCGATCGCGTAGTCGATCTCGGTACCGGTGAAAGACTCGGGGCTGTACTCGTAGCGGATCGCGGCGCCCGGAACCGACGACTCGAGGTCGCGGCAGAGTAGAGCGGCATCGACGGCGATCTTCGTGACGCCCTCCGTGTCGAGCCCGAAGACGACGCGGCGCTGGCAGACCGACGTCGAGTTGTAGAAGTGGACGATCGCTGATCGGGCACCTTTTAGTGACTCGAAGGTGCGCTCGATGAGCTCCGGGCGGCACTGGGTGAGAACCTGGATCGTCACGTCGTCGGGGACGAGGTCGTCTTCGATCAGCAAGCGGATGAACTCGAAGTCCGGATTCGACGCCGCCGGAAATCCGACCTCGATCTCTTTGATCCCCAGGCGGACGACCGCTTCGAACATCCGCCGCTTGCGCTCCGGGTTCATCGGGTCGATCAGCGCTTGGTTGCCGTCGCGAAGGTCGACAGAACACCAGATCGGTGCTTTCGTCAGCACCGCGTTCGGCCAGGCTCGGTCTCTGAGCTCAACCTGCGCGTACGGCCGGTACTTCTCGGATGGCATCTTTCTTGGCGTCACGTTGGGCGGCGGCATGGCGTCCTTTCAGTTCGATTGCCCTCGTGCGCCCGGGGGAACAAAAAACCTCCTGGCCGATCGGCACAGGAGGTTTGGCGAGCGCGAACGAGCGCTCGCCGTTAGGTAAGAAGGAGGACCGAGACGAAAAGCGGCGCTCTCTCCACCTCTCGACTCTCCCAGACAGAGAACGCCTCGTCAAATGACGTCCCGTGGCTGAAGAGCCCGGCCGCACGGACAACAACGTCGCGCCGGATCGCTGTAACCGCACAGCAACCGGTTGCAAGGTACAACAGGAGTCGTGAAGTCGACGCAGGACGCATCGGTGACATCGACCCCGATACGGCAGTTCGTCGACCGGTGTCGCGGCGTGAGGGGTCGGAACGTCGCCGCGACCGGACTCGCGCTTGTCGCAGTGGCCGTGCAGTTCGCGGCGTGCGGCGGCGGCGGATCACCGTCTGGAGTCGCGAGCGTCGGGTCGTCCGCGTCGAGCACGGCGCCGTCGAGCGCGCCGGCGGGGAACAGCGGCCCACCGCCGTCGTCGGCGCTCCAGAAGGCGCAGCTCGCGTACAGCGTCTGCATGCGCAAGAACAGTGTGCTCGCCTTCCCTGACCCGGTCTCCGGTGGCGGGTACGCAGGGACGAACTTGCGGAACATCGATCAGAACTCGCACGCGTTCGTGACGGCGACAAAGGACTGCTCGTACCTGGCGAAGGCGGCCGGCATGGCGCCTTGGACTCGGGCGCAGTGGACGGCGTACGACGCGATGCTTCTGAAGATCACGGACTGCATGCGAGCGCACGGGATCACGAACTTTCCCGATCCCAAAGGAGGCGAGCAGGGAGGTTGGAGATACAACCCATCGACCCCCCTCAACATGACCTCCGCTCTGTACGCGAAGGCGGCCAAGGCATGCAACGGCCCGCCGGGGACTGCGAAGTCTGTGACACAGAACGGCTAGTGACGCCGAGTCATCTCCGCAGAGCCAAGCCGACCGAGTTCAAAACAGCTTCGAGGTGAACGGGACTTGAGAATTCGTTTACACTGACGATCGCCATCATCCAGAGCGGCTGAGGGACGGGCCCGTTGACGCCGCGGCAACCAGAAGTCCGGGAATTCTCGGATTCAAGGTGCCAATGCCCGACCGATGAGGAGGACCCGTGGGCTTCGTCACAGGCTTGTCCTGTCGCAACTGCGCGTCGGTATACCCGGCAGATGCCCAATCGTTCTGCGAAGCGTGTTTCGGTCCGCTCGAGGTGGACTACGACTACGAGGCGATCCGCCGCTCGGTGACGAAAGAGTCGATCGCTTCCGGCCCGCCGAACCTCTGGCGCTACGCGGGTCTGCTGCCGGTCGACGACCCGACGCCGATCAGCCTCGGCGCCGGTTACACCCCGCTCATCCGCGCCGAACGCCTCGGCGCCGAGCTCGGGTTGCGCGATCTGTGGATCAAAGACGACACCCGTAATCCGACGGGCTCGTTCAAGGACCGCGTCGTGTCGGTCGCATTGACGAAAGCGCGCGAGCTCGGCCTCAAGGTCGCGGCGTGCGCGTCGACCGGCAACCTTGCGAACTCGTTGGCTGCCCACGCCGCCTTCGCGGGTATGGAGTCGGTCGCCTTCATCCCGACCGACCTCGAAGCCGTGAAGGTGATCACTACCGCCGTCTTCGGCGGCAAGGTGATCGCCGTCGACGGGAACTATGACGACGTCAACAGGCTCTGCGCCGAACTCGCGAGCGAACGCCCCGACTGGGCGTTCGTCAACGTGAATGTCCGGCCGTACTACGCGGAAGGATCGAAGACCCTGGCCTTCGAAGTCGCCGAGCAGCTCGGTTGGACCCTGCCCGACCACGTCATCGTTCCAGTCGCGTCCGGTTGCCAGCTGACCCGGATCGACAAGGGGTTCCGCGAGCTCGTCGAGATCGGGTTCGTCGAGGAGCGGAACGTCCGCATCTCGGGATCACAGGCCGCCGGATGCGCGCCCGTCGCGACTGCGTATGCGAACGGATCGGATGACGTCCATCCGGTGAAACCGGACACGATCGCGAAGTCGCTCGCGATCGGGAACCCCGCCGACGGTTGGCGGGCCCTCGAGATCGTCCGGCGAACCGGAGGCGCAGTCGCGGCGGCCACCGACGACGAGATCGTCGATGGAATCCGCCTTCTCGCACGCACAGAGGGGGTCTTCGCCGAGACCGCCGGGGGCGTGACGATCGCGACTCTGGCGAAGCTGGTGACAGAGGGCGTCGTGCGCAGCGACGAGACCGTCGTCGCCTACGTCACGGGGAACGGGTTGAAAACCGTCGAGGCGCTCGTTGATCGGGTCGAGACGACGGCGACCGTTCGTCCGTCGCTCGACGCGGCGCTTGACGCGCTCGGGGAGTTGGTGCCCGCATGAGCGTCACCGTGCGGGTTCCGACGCAACTCCGCCAACTCACGGGCAATGCGCGCGAGGTGACCGCTCCGGCCGGTGCGTTGCGAGAGGTCATCGCGTCGCTCGAGTCGGCACATCCCGGCATCAAGTCGCGGATCCTCGACGAGGATGGTCGTCTGCGGCGATTCGTCATGCTCTTCGTTGACGACGAGGACGCCCGCCTGCTCGGCGGGCTGGACACCGTTGTCAACAACGGTCAGACCCTCTCAATCGTGCCCGCGGTCGCGGGTGGATGATTCGTCGAAAACAGCGCGCGACTCCATGCGATGTGTCGGGGAGTCGGCACGACAACGGTTGAAACGGTAGGGGACGACCCCCCGTTTCTGGTGCGGAGGCGGGTTTCGACGCGTCGAGACGGAGGCGGTCGCTCCTCCTGCGCCACGAGGCGGTCACCTGCGTGTCCAGCGCTTGGCGGTCGGGGCCGGAGGTCGCGCAGGGACGGAAGCCCCATGACGGAACCCGAGAGCTGGCGTAGTTTCGACCGTGTGGGTGCTCGGGGGCATTCGCGGGCTCCGAGTGAAATGGCGGGAGGCGACATGGTCGAAGTGGGATCTCGGATCGTCGTCGAGTCCGAGAAAGTGGGCACGCCCTCGCGCTCCGGCGTGGTGCTCGCTGTCGAGGGCGACCTGGTAAAAGTCCACTGGGATAACGAAGAGGAGACGACATTCCTCCCAGCGGCGGGATCGTTACGAGTCGTCTCCGAAGCGCGCGATCACGCTCGGGAGTGAGAGAAGCAGCGATGCGCGGGGAGATCATTGTCGGCTACATCTTCGGAACCGAAGCGCAAGCCGCCCTCGAACGGGCGATCGTGGAGGCGCAAAAGCACAGCGCACGACTCGTTGTCGTCCATTCGGGCAAAGGTGGTTTGGAGGAGACTGACGAAGAAGTTCTAGCGTATTCCAATGCGCTGGCGCGCATCGACGACGACCTGAATTCTGCCGGCATCGATCACGAGGTGCAGGAGTTTGTTCTTGGACACGAACCCGCCGACGACCTGGTACGCATCGCGCGTGAACGCGACGCGGACATGATCGTCATCGGACTGCATCGGCGAACACGAGTCGGGAAGTTCCTTCTCGGGTCCACCGCTCAAGACGTGCTCCTCGAAGCAGACTGTCCGGTGTTAGCGGTGAAGCGGTAGCGGCAACACCGCTTCAATCTTTCTCTTTGGTTTCTTGCGCGACCGTTCTCCCGGATCACGACCGCACGAGCGTTCTCCGGGTCGTGATCGCCGCAGCCAGCGCCTCGAGCGCGTCGACCGTCATCTGCCAGCTCAGGCAGGCGTCGGTGATGCTCTGTCCGTAGACGAGCGAGCCTGCGTGCCCGAGGCGCAGATCTTGTCGTCCGGCGACAAGGAAACTCTCGAGCATCACGCCGACGATGCCCCCTTCGCCGCTTCCGATGCGGTCGGCGAGCTCGGCGATCACCGCGCGCTGACGCTCGTGGTCCTTGCCGCTGTTCGCGTGGCTGGCGTCGATCATCAAGCGACGGGGAAGCCGATGATGCTCCAAGGCGTCCAATGCCTCGCCGACGCTCGCCGCGTCGTAGTTCGGACCGGTCGAGGTCCCGCGTAGGACGACGTGGCAGTCAGGGTTTCCCTTCGTTCGGATCACTGCCGGTCGTCCGTCATCGGTGATCGCCGGAAAGACCTGCGGGCGCGCGGCGACCGCGACAGAGTCGACGGCGGATTGGACGTGACCGTCGGTCGGATTCTTGAAGCCGACGGGCATCGACAATCCGCTTGCCATGTTGCGGTGGATCGGGCTCTGAGTCGTGCGGGCACCGATCGCTGCCCAGCAGACCGCGTCTGCGACGTACGGCGGCGTGATCGGGTCGAGGAACTCACAGGCCGTCGGAACGCCGAGCGACAAGATGTCGACGAGCAACCGGCGGGCGGCGACGATGCCATCGTTGACCCGGTTCGTGCCGTCGAGCCCTGGGTCGTTGATCAACCCTCGCCAGCCGTGACTCGTCCTCGCCTTCTCGAAGTACACGCGCATCAGGATGAACAGCTGGTCCGACAGGCGGTCGGCGAGCCCTTGCAGGCGTATCGCGTATTCGAGTGCCGCGGTGGGATCGTGGACGGAGCAGGGACCGACGATCACCGCCAAGCGGTCGTCGAGGCCGTCGATGATCGCGGCGACCGCCTCACGTCCAAGGAGCACGACCTCTTCGAGCACTCCGTCGAGGGGGAACTGCCCGAGGACCTCTTCGGGCGAGACGAGCGGGCTGATCGATTCGATCCGGCGATCCCGAATCGGTGATCGCGCCCCCGATTCAGTAGCCATCGGCGTCCCCGAGGAAGGTGGCGCCCATACTCGCCGAATCCGCCGGCGTTCTCTCGTCGAGCGCCGCGCGCAGCGAGCGCACGAAGTCGCGCAGGGCCGCCGGACCGTCCTGCGCGACTTCGATCGCGCGTGATCCGACGATGACGCCGTCAACCAGGTCGGCGATCGACTGTGCCTGCTCAGGTGTCGCGATGCCGAATCCGGCGTAGACCGGGATATCCGTGACGCGACGCACCCGCCTCGCAAAGTCGGGAAGTGAGAGCGGCATCTCGCCGCGCGCACCGGTGACGCCGGTGACGGTGACGAGATAGAGCCAGCCGTCCGTCGCTGATGCAGCGAGGCGGATGCGTTCGTCACTCGATGTCGGCGCGACGAGTTGAATCCTGTGCAAGTCAGAGCGCACATCGGCGGGGAGGTCGGCGACGATGACACTCGTCGCTCCCGCTGCGCGGATGTCATCGTTTAATTGTTTCCACCCGTACGCCTCAAACAACGAGGCGTAGGTCATCGGCACGAGCGGGATCTCTGGGCACTGTTCGTGAGTGGCGGCAAGCACCTCCAAACAGCGGCTCGTCCGCATTCCGTCCTTCAGCGCCCGCTCGGCGGCGCGGCGGATCACGGGTCCGTCAGCGAGCGGATCGGAAAACGGGAAGCCGATCTCGACGATGTCGGCGCCTCCTTCGACTGCGGCGCGGGCGAAGACCGGTGTGTCGTCGGCCGCCATCAGGTAGATGACGAGCCGCTTTTGCGCGCGAGCTTGTGATTCAGCCGACGTCAAGGTGGGCGAGCACCTCCTTCAGGTCCTTGTCGCCGCGACCCGACAGACAGACGACGACGAGCGTCGCGTCGAGTTCGCGCGCCCGCGCAAGCGCGTGGGCGGGTTCGAGAGCAGGGATGATGCCCTCCAATCGGGAGAGATCGCGGAAGGTGGCGAGCGCTTCGGCATCGCTTGCGTGCACGTACTCGGCTCGTCCGATGTGCGCGAGGTAGGCGTGCTCTGGGCCGACGCCCGGGTAATCGAGCCCCGCCGAGATGGACGTGGCGTCTTCGATCTGGCCGTCGGAGTCCGCGAGGATCGACGAACGCGCCCCGTGGAGAACACCGGGTCGGCCCTTGCCGATCGAGGCGGCGCCTTCGGCCTCGACGCCGATCAGGCGCACGCCTTCGTCGGCGAGGAATCCGTGGAAGATGCCGATCGCGTTCGAACCGCCGCCGACGCAGGCGACGACGGCGTCGGGCAGGCGGCCTTCGGCCTCGAGGATCTGGCGGCGCGCCTCAGTGCCGATCACGGACTGCAGCTGGGCGACGATTTCGGGGTACGGCGCGGGGCCGACGCACGAGCCGATCAAGTAGTGCGTCGTCTCGACGTTCGTGATCCAGTCGCGGATCGCCTCGCTGACTGCCTCTTTCAGGGTACGCGTGCCGAAGCCGACCGGTCGGACCGCCGCGCCTAGCAGGCGCATCCGTTCTACGTTCGGCTGCTGGCGGCGGATGTCCTCCTCTCCCATGTAGACGACACACTCGAGGCCAAAGTGGGCACAGACGGTCGCGACCGCGACGCCGTGCTGTCCGGCGCCGGTCTCGGCGACGATCCGGTGCTTGCCGAGGAAGCGGGCGAGCAACACCTGTCCGAGCGCGTTGTTCAACTTGTGCGCTCCGGTGTGGAGGAGATCCTCACGTTTCAAATAGAGGCGCTTTTGCGGATCGAAGCGTTCGGCGATCGTCAACGGGGTCGGACGACCGGCGTAGTTGGCGAGCAGGCCGTCGAACTCGCGGCGGAATTCCGGGTCGTCGCGCACCTCTTGCCAGCCCGCCTCGAGCTCGTCGAGGGCCGGGATCAAGGTCTCCGGCACGTAGCGACCGCCGAAAGGACCGAAGTCGGCGCTCACGTCCGCGCCGCCTCGATGAACGCCCGCACCCGTGCGTGGTCTTTGATCCCCGGAGCGGATTCGAGCGATGACGAGGCGTCGACCGCCCACGGCCGGACGGCTTCGATCGCCGCCCGCACGTTCTCCGGCCCGAGGCCTCCGGCGAGCATCACCCGGCCGTCGAGACCGGCGGCGGACGACAAATGCGTGGGATCTCGCCCGTTCCACGGCTGATCGACGACTCGGGCGACCGGCTCACCGTCGCGCAACAGCACCGCCTCGCGCCCGCGGGGGAGCCCCGGCTCTTCTCCGTACAACTGGACGAGGTCAGCGGCGGTCGCCTGGGCCTCTCCGACGAATACCGCAACCGAGAGCACGCTCGGTGGCACGTCGAGCAGCCGCTCGGCGCGGCGCGGGCTCCCATCGGCGAAGACGAACCCGATGAGGTCGGCTCCGGCTTCAACGGCCGCGTCGACATCTTGTTGGCGCGTGAGCCCGCAGACTTTGACAAGGGGGCGAGATCCGAGCTCGCCTAACTTTGCCGGCGGATCGGCAGCGCGCATCAGCGCCGAGCCGACAAGGACGGCGTCGGCGCCGGCGAGCTCCGCGGCAGCCGCTTGGGCGCGCGTTTCGATGCCGCTTTCGGCGACGACGATGCGGTCCTTCGGAGCGCGACGGACGAGTGCGAGCTGCGCGCCACGGTCAATGGCGAAGGTCGAGAGGTCCCTGGCGTTGATGCCGATCACCGGCGCGTCGAGTGTCACGGCGCGCTCGAGTTCCATCGCGTCGTGCGCTTCGACGAGCGCATCCATACCCAACAAGTCGGCGCACGACAGCAGTTCGGCAACTTGTTGGTCTCCGAGGTCTCGGAGGATTAACAAAACGGCGTCCGCCCCGGCATCGCGGACCTCCCCCAGATGCGCGCGCGTCGAGAAGAAACCCTTTGCGATCAGCGGCGCATCGGTCGCGGCGCGCGCCGCCGATACGTCGGCGAGCGAGCCGTCGAAGCGATCGTCGACGAGGATCGAGATCGCCGCGGCGCCGCTTTCCGCGAATTGCGAAGCGAGCAGTGCCGGGTCGGCTCCTGGCCGGAGCGCACCAGCAGAGGGGGACCGTCGTTTCACCTCCGCGATCAGCGAAAGCCCAGGCCTTGCGAGCGCGTCTATGAACTTCATGTCAGTGCCCCACTATTCGAGAAGGCGACGAGCTCTCGGAGTCGTTCGCTCGCCGCGCCGCTGTCGAGTGCCTGCTGCGCGAGATCGACACCCTCTTTGAGGTCGCTCGATCCGTGGGCGGCGGAGATCGCGGCTGCGGCGTTGAACACGATCGCCTCACGCTGCGGTCCGCGCCCTCCGTTGAAGACGCGCAGGATGGCGCCGGCATTCTCAGCGGGGCTGCCGCCGGCGAGCGCGTCGAGCGGACAGCGCGAGATACCGAAGTCCTCGGGTCGCACGGTGCGTTCGCGGACCTCACCGTTGGTGACCTCGGCGACGAGGTTCTCCCCGACCGGCGAGAACTCATCGATGCCCCCTGCCCCGTGGACCACGAAGGCGTGATGCGCGCCGAGCTGCGCGAGCACCTCGGCGATCGTGCGCACGAGGTGGCTCGAGTACACGCCGATCACCTGGGCGCGCGCGCCGGCGGGATTCGTCAGCGGGCCGAGCACGTTGAAGACCGTCCGTGTCGAGAGCTCGCGGCGCACCGACGCGGCGTAGCGCATCGCGGGGTGATGCAACGGCGCGAAGAGGAAACCGAAACCGAGCTCGTCGATCGATCGCTCGACGAGGTGCCGAGGCTGCTCGAGTTCGAAGCCAAGCGCCTCGAGGACATCCGCAGATCCGCACGCGGACGACACCGCGCGATTGCCATGCTTCGCGACGCCTGCGCCCGCCGCGGCGGCGAGCAAGGCTGCCGCGGTCGAGATGTTGATCGTGCGAGCACCGTCCCCACCCGTGCCCGCGGTGTCGACGAGATCAGTGCGCTTTGGCCGCACGGAGACGGCGTGGTCGCGCATCGCTTGGGCGCACCCGGCGATCTCGTCGGCAGTTTCACCCTTGGCGCGCAACGCGATGAGGAATGCGGCGATCTGGGATTCGGTCGCTTCGCCGACCATGATCGTGTGCATCGCTTCCTGCGCCTGTTCGCGCGCGAGGTCCTGGCGTTCGAGGAGCTGATCGACAAAGAGCGGCATCAGAGGCTCCCTTTGAGGAAGTTCTCGGCGATCGCCGATCCGTCCGGCGTCAGCACCGACTCTGGATGAAATTGGACGCCGACGATCGGCAGCTTGCGGTGTCGCACCGCCATGATCTCGCCGTCGTCCGCGTGGGCGGTCTCTTCGAGCAAAGACGGCAGTCGGGTCGCGGCGAGCGAGTGGTAGCGGCCGGCGACGAGTGGCTCGGGCACGCCGCTGAAAAGGCCGGTGCTGTCGTGGTGGATCGGTCGCGCCTTTCCGTGGATCAGCTCCTTTGCGTAACCGATCGTTCCGCCAAACGCTTCGACGATCATCTGGTGTCCGAGACACACGCCGAGTGTCGGCGTGTGTCGACCGACGCGCCGGATCACGTCGATCACCTCTGGTCGGTCCGAGGGACGGCCCGGACCGGGGGAGACGACGAGATACTCGGGCGCGAGCGCCGCCGCGTCGTCGGCGTCGATCTCGTCGCTGCCGCGCGACGGACACTACGACCCCGAGTGCGCCGAAGAGATGCGCGAGGTTGTAAGTGAACGAGTCATAGTTGTCGAGGAGGAGCATCATCGTTGCTGTTCCTCTTCGGCGAGCGCGATCGCGTCCTCGAGGGCGCGCAATTTGTCGAGGCACTCTTGGTGCTCCGCGAAGGGATCGCTGTCGGCGACGATCCCCCCACCTGCCTGCAAGTGCGCGACACCGTCGTGTACGACGGCAGTGCGGATGGCGATGCACATGTCGAGGGTGCGCTCCTCGGGAAGTACGTACCCGACCGCACCGGCGTAGATCCCGCGGCGGTAGCCCTCCACCTCAGAGATGATCTGCATCGCGCGGATCTTGGGCGCTCCAGACACTGTGCCCGCGGGGAAGCACGCTTGCGCGAGCTCGAATGGCGTGCAGTCGTCTTCGAGCTCGCCGATGACTTCGGAGACGAGGTGCGTGACGTGTGAGTAACGCTCGGGCTCCATGAATCGTTCGAGGTGCACCGTGCCGGGAACGCAAACGCGGGAGAGGTCGTTGCGGCCGAGGTCGACGAGCATCACGTGCTCCGCGCGGTCCTTCTCCGAAGAGAGCAAAGTGGTCGAGTCATCGACGCCCGATGCGATCGTGCCGGCGATCGGGTTCACGGCTGCACGCGCACCGTTGCATTTGACGATCGTCTCTGGGGAGCTGCCGACGAGAGCGAAGTCGGCGAATTCGATGAGGAAGAGATAGGGCGATGGGTTCACTCGTCGCAGGGACCGATAAAGACCGACCGGAGAGGCCGACGTCGGCCGTTCGGCGCGTTGGGAGATCACGACCTGGTAGACGTCCCCCTCGCGGATGTACTTCTTCGCCCGCGCGACGCGCGAAAGGTGCTCGGCGCGCCCGGGATGGCGCACGAGCGGGCCGCGGATGCCGCCGCTCGACACCCGGTCGGGGACCGGCGAGGTGAACTGCGCCGCGATCTGAGAAGGGTCGCCGCGAAGCACGTCGGCGACGCCGCGGGCGTGATCGAACCGGACGAGGACGTCGGGAACGATGAACCTGCTCGTCGGGGTGGATGGTCCGTCGGCCGGAAGCGGCACGCTCGGTTCGAAGTCGGCGATCGCGTCGTAGCCGAGGTAGCCGAACACCGGCTCACCGAGGGTTTTCGCACCGTCCCAGTCGAAAAGTCGGGCCCCGCAGCCGACGAACGAATACCGACCGAGCCTTCCCCGCTCGACCGACTCGAGGAGGAATGCCCCGCCGGTTGCGCGTGACTCGCTAAGGCGTAGGTACGCCCCGAGCGGAGTGAGCAGGTCGGTTGGGATTTCAGTGGTCATAAGGGCATAAAAAAACGGCTCCTTGCGGAGCCGAGCGGTCGGGGATGCGCGTCTCTAGGACGACGGCGGGCTCCCGCGCCGCTCGACTCGCCAAGACCAGGTCGCACGCGCCGCGGTAGTCACGACAACAGGTTACGGGGCGCGAGCCCGGTCGGCAAGGCGACACTCCGGGCTCTTGGCATAGCGGCGGCATCCGTCGATGGGCCGAGCAGGCGCGTTTTCCTTGACGCTGGGTAGCGTGCGAGGCATCACGGAACTTCACCATCTGACCGCGCTTGACCAAGCAGCGGCGATTCGACGAGGCGAGATCCGTCCGCGCGAGCTCGTCGAGCATTACCTCGCGCGGATCGAAGGACTGAACCGCGACCTCGGTGCCTTTGTCACCGTGACCGCCGATCGTGCGCTCGACGAGGCGAACGAGGCCGAACGTCGACTCGGCACCGACGGCGCCCTTTCACCGCTGTTCGGAGTGCCGACCGCCATCAAGGATCTCAACCTCGTCGCCGGGGTGAAGACCTGTTTCGGAAGTTTGGCCATGACCGAATTCATCGCGCCGATCGACGACAACGTTGTTACGCGACTTCGTGGCGCGGGACTCATCAGTCTCGGCAAGACGAACACTCCGGAGTTCGGTTTGACGTGTTACACCGAACCTGAAGTTGCGCCGCCCGCGCGTACCCCGTTTGATCCGTCGCGTTCCGCCGGTGGCTCGAGCGGAGGAGCAGCGGTGGCCGTGTCCGCAGGTCTCGTCGCCGTCGCCCAGGGAACCGACGGTGCCGGTTCAATCCGCATTCCGGCCAGCGTCTGCGGACTTGTTGGTTTGAAGTCCTCGCGCGGGCGGGTGAGCGCCGGACCAGTCATGGCCGATATCTCCGGCCTCGCTGTGAACGGTCCGATCACGCGTACGGTCTCCGACGCCGCAGCGCTGCTCGATGTGATGGCGGGGGCGATGCCGGGCGATCCGTATTGGGCTCCACCGCTGCCCGAGGGTGAGACCTTCCTCGCTTCGACGACGCGGGCGCCGGGACGGTTGCGGATCGGCTTTACAAAAGAACCCGTCATCGCCGAAGCGGAGCTCGACAAGGAGTGCGGCGACGCGTTCGACGCCGCCGCGTCGCTCATGACGGAGCTGGGGCACGAAGTGGGGGAGTGCCCGCGTCTTTTCCCGGGCGGTCTCGTGCCCGAGTTCGAGTTGATCTGGGCGGTCGGCGCGGCTTCGATCCCGGTCGCGGCGGACAAGGAGAGCGATTTGCGGCCGATCACGCGCTGGCTCCGCGAACTCGGCAGGAAGGCGGACGCGACGCGATTCATGTCTGCTCTTGCGAGAGTTCAGTTCGCGGCGAGACAGACCGTCGTCGCGATGTCGCCGTTCGACATCGTCGTGACGCCGACGTTGGCGCAACGACCTGCTCTGATCGGTGCCTTCCGGGACGATGACCATCCCGAGCGAGATTTTGAAGCGCAAAAGCGCTTCACTCCTTTCACCGCGCCGGCGAACCTCACCGGTCAACCAGCGATCTCGCTCCCGTTGTATTGGAGTGACGATGGATTGCCGATCGGGGTTCAGCTCATCGGTCGACCGGCAGAAGAGACGGTGCTGCTCTCATTGGCGGCTGAGCTTGAACAGGCCCGGCCTTGGCTCGAGCGGGTGCCTTCGGTCTGGTAAAGAGGACGACGAACCCGCGCGATCAGAAGTGTTCGATTTCTGAACGTGGACCCATCACGATCATCGGGTGATCGAACGGCTTGAGCCATCGCATGAGCGCGTCGAGTTCAGGCAGATGAACGGTGACGCAACCGGAGGTCGGACCTCCGATGTCGGCATGGAGGAAGATCGCCGATCCCCGTCCGGGCACGACGGGCGACGCGTTGTATTCGATGAAGGCGAAAATTGGATACGCGCGAGGTTCCTCCCAGAGCGGTTCGCTGGCCCCGCCGAAGGGAGGCGCCGTACCGCACGGCATGTGCACGAATCGGTTGTACGACGGCGAACCGGGGTCCTCGTCCCACCAGTCGCCGCAGACGATGCGATGGAACGCGAAGTGCACCCCCGGATTCGGCGCGTTCCCGTAAAGCACACCGCCGACTCCGTAGATACCGGTCGGCGTCGTGTTGTCGCCCTCAACGTGGTGATTCGAAAAGCCGGAGAAACCGATGCGGGATGCCCACGGACCGAAGTGGCGTACCCAGCAGCGACCGACCCGGTACCAAGCCTCGAGGGTCGCATCGGTCACCGAATAGCCCACGCTTTCGACGGTGATGAGCTGTTTCGCGCCGCGCGTGTGTGCAAGATCGTCCACGAGGTTCGGCCGACAGTGCGCGATCGCCGACAGCTGCGATCCCTTCGCGCGAACGGCGTCCATTTGCGCTCGTCCTCGTGATGACCCGGGCGAAGACGCCGTAGTAGCTGCGGCACTGGTCATCGCGAACCCAATGAGAAACATCACGACTGAGGTGGAAAGTGCGAGCGCTGCTCGTCGTGTGATTCGGCCGGACGTCGCCGTGTGCATTGTCAGCAGTTGTTCTCTCTGATCATTCGACAGAATCGGTCGCGCCCTGAGTCTCGCGCGCCGTCGTTACGCTGTCACGCCGTCATATGTCGCACCGAGAATGATCCAAACTTCATCTCTCTGCAACGCGGAGTATTCGCGGTACTGCGAGACCCCAGAGACGTGCGCGGCGACTGTCTCGGCGGCGGCTAGGGAGTCTGGCCCGTATTCGATGAGATTGCGCGTGTGATCGAAGCTGGCGGCGTTGCCGATCCCATTGATCGCAAAGCCGATTGTGTGCAGCGCGTGCGCAACCTGGGTCGCGGCACTGGGGGTTCCGACGCCATTCAGCACTTCGACGAGGACGTCGGACGGCGGAACGGTGGCGGCAGGCGGCGTCGCCGCCGTGGTGGTGGTCGATCTCGAAGCCGGAGGAGACGACGTTGTCGTCGAGACGGGCGGGAGAGTCGTCGTCGGTGCTGACGTCGTATTCGAGACAGCGGGACGCGTCGTCGTCGGGCGCGACGAGGTGACGGTCGGCGACGCGTGAGGATTGTCGGAGGCGCCGGTGCCATTTGACGCGTGCGTGGTCGGGGACGAGGAGGTCGCGAGATAGCCGATAACCGCGATGAGTGCCGCGGCAGCGGCAGCTGCTACCGCAAAGACCCTTCCCCTCCGAAGTTCGCGTCGATGCCCAGACCCCCGCGCCTTCAGGTGACGAGGCACCCTTGGCACCTGTCCCGTCGCCTCGGGATCGCGCTTTGAGTGCGCGCCGCCCGTGACCGGGACGGAGCCCGAGGGATTCGGATCGACCCGCCGGCTAGGCGACATAGAGCGTCACCACCGTCCCGATCCGGACCTCAGTTCCCGGCGCCGGATTCGTCGTCGTCGCCTTCGTTGAGAAGGGGGGACCGATCTGTTCGTTCACGACCAGCCCATGTTGGCGCAGGAGTTGGATCGCGGTCGTGATGGGCAGGTTCGCGACGGACGGCACGGCGATGAGTCGCGGACCGCGCGAGACGACGACGGAAACCTCGGAGCCCACCTTGACCCCGCTTGCGCCCTCGGCCGGGTCGGTCGAGATGACCTCGCCGCTCGGCACCGCGTTCGAGTAGGCGAGGTGTTCGACCGGCACGAGCTTGAGCCCTGTCAACTGACCGCTCGCGACGAGGAACGTCGTCGAAGCGAACCGCGGGATCGTGCGTGGATGCGGGCCGAGAGAGATCGACAGGTCGACCTTCGAACCAAAGCGCGCGACGCCAGCTGATGGCGAAGCGCTGACGACGTTGCCGAGCGGAACGGTCTCGCTATAGGTCGACGAATCGACGGCGACGAGGTGGGCCTTCGTCAACCGGTTGACGGCCTCGGCTTTCGAGACGCCGAGGAGACTTGGAACCGAGACCATCGCTGGACCGCGGCTGACCACGACGTCGACGGTGACCCCGCCTCGCTCGCGGATTCCCGGACGCGGCGACTCCTTCGTGATCGTGCCCTGCGGCACGTGCGACGAGAAAACTCGTGACGCGACGCGCAGTCGTAGCCCGTGAGCGGACACTTCGCTTTGTGCTGAAGCAAGTTGATCGTGCACGACGTTGGGGACGACGTGCGTGAAGACTACGTAGCGCGCGATCGCGATAGTGCCGACCGCCGCGAGCAGGATGAGTCCGACGGCGGTCGATGCGAGGCGCACGAGTCGCCGCCGGCGTCGCGGTTGACTACGCGCGCGACGCCCGCCCTTGCCACCCGCCCCAGGTTTGATTGCCGTCGAATCGGGAGCATCGCCCGCGTCAGATCTCCGACCCGTATCGAGGATCGTCACATCGTCGAAAGCGGTGGATTCCTCTCTCAAGTCCTCCGGCGCTGCCGCTCCCTCGTCGTCGGGCGGATCGGTGACGCTCGGGCCGATGACGAGTGGGATCGGATCGGGGGTTCCGAGACCGTGGACGACGCGTTCGAGGCGCGTCGCGAGTTCAGCGGCGCTCAGTCGCTCCGCCCGCTCGGGTCGCGTCGCAGCGTCGACGACGGAAGCGAGGGCGCCGAGCTCGGGGCTCCGAGGAAGCTCACTCCCAACGCGTGCGACCAGGAGCGCGTGCAGGGAATCCCCGGCGAACGGGGCGCGTCCTGTGACCGCCTCGTAGAGGACGAGCCCGAGCGAATAAACATCCGAGCGGTCGTCGAGGTGCTGACCGAGCGCCTGTTCGGGCGAGGCGTAGCGAACGGTGCCAAGAACGAGGCCGTTCGGCTCCGTCCACGATGCTTCGGACAGCGCCTTTGCAAGTCCGAAGTCCGCGAGGTGTGGTGTCCCTGACTCGTCGAAGAGCAGATTCGCAGGTTTGATGTCGCGGTGGACGATCCCGCGTTCGTGGGCAAACGCGAGCGCTTGGGCGATCGCCATGCCGATTGAAGCCGCCTGCGCGACGGCGAGCGTGCGCCGGCTTGCGAGAAGGTCGCGCAAGCTCCCGCCGGCGAGGTACTCGAGGACGACATAGAAGCCTTCGTCGTCGCTTCCCCAGTCGTAGACGTGGACGATGTTCGGGTGGTTCAGGGAGGCGGCGGCTCGTGCTTCGAGCCGGAAGCGCCGCACGAAGGTCTCGTCGTCCGAGAGCGCGGGATGGAGGATCTTCACGGCGACCGGTCGATGGAGTCGGACGTCTGCCGCCAGATAGACGCGCGACGACGAGCCGGTCCCGAGCTCAGAATGGAGTCGGTATCGACCCTGAAGGAGGAGTCCTGTGTGCAATTCGGCGATCGCTCGCATCACAGATCCTCCAGATCCTATCGGTGGACGTTGCAGATGGTGGCAAAGTGAAACGTGATGGCAATGTTACGTCGGTCAGCCTGATCTGCGCTCTCATCTGAAACCGCGCTCTGGAGCGACGATTCTGAGACCCTCGACCTCGGCGGCTCCCCACTGGGGCGTTCAGGAGGCTCCCGAGCGAAGAGCGATGGCTAGGACGGACCCGTTTCCCGACTGAGTCGGCCCGGCCACCAGTTCCACCGACCGAGCAACGCGACGACCGACGGGACCAACAAGGTGCGAACGAGGAACGTGTCCATCAAGATGCCGATCGCGAGCCCGAATCCGATGTCGCGGATCTGGCTCGCACCCGGAGCTGAACCGGCGACGATCGCGAGGACCGCGAAGGAACCGGCGAGCACGATGCCTGCGGCGGTGACCGTCGGACCGGACATTGCAACCGCTCGAATGACGGCGTCGCGCAATCGCCGCGTCCGCGCCTCCTCTCGGATGCGCGTCATGACGAGGATGTTGTAGTCCTCGCCGAGCGCGAGAAGGAAGATGAACATCAAGAAGGGCAAGATGAAAGTGAGACCTCCCGACCCACCTATCTCGATGAAGACGAGGGTCGCAAGCCCGAGGGCCGCGAGGTACGAGAGCGCAACGCTGACGATCAGATAAAGGGGTGCGACGGCGCTGCGTAGAACGAGGGCGAGCAGGATCGCTATCGCGATGATGGCGATCGGAATGACGCGGAACAGGTCGTGATTCGACGTACTCGACACGTCATAGAGCGCGGCCGCTTCACCGGCAACGCCACTCGCCGTCGCTCCGGATCGCCGCGCGGCCTTCGCGACGACAGCTCGGATCGATGGGGTCGCGTTCAGCGCAGCGGTCGTTTCTTGCCCACCCACGCGCAGAGTCGCTTCGAACTGGATTGTCCTTCCGTCTTTCGACACGAACAGCTGTGACGCGCGGTATGCGTCGTAGAGCGAGGCGCTGACACCGCTAGCGGGATCGGAGACCGCAGGAAGAGACGACGGGGGTCCGAGCTCGGTGTGCAAGCGCGCGTACTGGCGCGCGCTGAGCGTCGTGCCGTTTGGGTCAAACGGCCCTTCGAATTGCTTGAAGTCGCCGGACGAACGCAGCACGGCCGCGGCGGTGGCGACGGTCTGCGGATCGTCCCAGATCGGCTTGTGATAGCGGAAGACGAGGTTCGCCGGGTTCGTGCTCGCCTGTGGGAAGTGTCGGGCCACGAGGGTGTTCCCCTTCGCGGCGTTCGATCCGGATGGTGCGTTCAGCGCGCCGCCGAACCCGCCAGAGTGGTATCCGACGAGCGCCGCCGCCAACACGCCGAAGACCAACACCCCGCTCGCGAGCGTGACCGCCGGCCGGCGCACGAGGCGGGAGGCCACCCGTCCCCAGAGGCCGACGCGATCCGTGCCTTCGAGGTTCGAGGGCCAGAAGGCGGCGTTTCCGAAGATCGCGAGGAGGGCGGGCAACAGCGTGAGACCGGCGAGCAGCATCACCGCGATCCCGAGCGCGAGCGGAATGCCGAGGTCGTGGTAGATCCCGAAGCTCGCGAACAAAAGACTGAGCAGTGCGAAGATGACCGTCCCCGCTGATGCACTGATCGACTCGCCGACTCGGATGAGCGCATACCGAACGGCGTCGTGCGCACGCCTTCCCGCACGGATCTCCTCGCGCACGCGAAAGACGAGGAACAGCCCGTAGTCGGTACCTGCGCCGATCAGCAACACGATGAGCAAGAGCTGGGTGATCTCCGAGATCTTCAAACCGTGCGCGCCGAGCCCGCCGATGAACCGGTCGGAGAGCAACAGTGCGAACGCCGGTGGGAGCAGTGTGATGATCGGCGCCAACACCGAACGGAAGACGACGAGGAGCAGAACGATAATGAAGATGAAGGTGAACGATTGGGTGCGACCGCCGGTTCTGTTCGAACTCGCCTGATTGGCGACGTTGGTCGCGATCGAGCCCGACACAGCGAATTGAAGACGCGAAGGGGCGCGCGCCTGACGGAAGGTCGAGATCACGTTCGTGACGATTGTCTTCTGGCGGGTGATGTCCGCCTGATTGACGCGCACACGGGCGAGGAGCTGTGCCGCATCACCATCACTCGAAATGCCCGCGACGCGCACCGATTCCACCCGGGGAACCTTGCGCAGCAAGTCGGCTTCGCGGACGATTGCCGACTGATCAGCGGAGTTCAGCCTTCCGTGCGCGGTCGCGGCGACGACCGTGATATCGCTCGTCGTGTTGGGATTCCCGAAGATCGGCGTCGCGAGGGTCGCGGCTTGCGAGCTTGGAGCCGTGGAAGGAAGGAACTGGCTGTTGTCGTTGTTGACTTCGCTTCCGAGTGAGGGAAGCGTGCGGCTCGCGATGACAAGGAGAATGATCCATACGAGAACGACGAAGTAACGAAGGCGAACGACGTTACGTCCGAGCGCGTCGAAGAAACGATTCAAGGTGTGCGGCTTCCTGGGCGGGGTTAGACAGATGTCCGAGCGACGCCAGGATATGCGATCTCAGGCAGAACGGCGCTCGTATTTCGGTTCTCTGTGCGACATGAGGCGCGGGAATCAGCTGAAAGGCTCGTCGCCTAGTGCTCGACGCTCACAAGGGTGCCGTAGGCGAGATACGGCCACGCTGCAGCCGCGTCCGTGAGGGGGAGCTCGATGCAGCCGAGGCTCTGGGGGATGCCGTAGTCGGCTCGGGGCATGTAGTGAACCGCGTCGTTGTCGTGAAAATACGCGATGAACTGCACGGGATCGGCGTACTTCGCGCCGTCGGGATTCGTACCGTGCATCACTTGGTTGCGAAGTCGAGTGTCGACCGGGAAGATCCCGTCGGGCGTCGGCGAACTAGCGATGCCCGTGTTCATCGGACTCCGCAGGACGACCCGTCCGTCGTGCCACACGGTGAACCTTTCCGGCGACCGTTTGTTCGCCAGCGCGTAGTTGTAACCGCCGGTATTGACCGTGTTCGCCGCAAGGGCTTGTAGAAGGCCTTTCCAGAGTGCGGGCCCGACGTTTCCGTTCGGATCGAGTCCGTGGTCGGCTTGAAACGACATCACGAGTCCCTTCGTGAACACGGTGTACGAGGACTCCTTCCAAAGCATGCGGAGCTGGCCCGGCCAACCGGTATTTGTCCAGGAGAACGATCCTTGCGGCGGGGCGAAAAGTGCGGCTTGCTGTGCTGACGTGTCAGTGGACGCGATCGCGGGGCTCGACGGCGACCACGAAAGTGGCGAGTAGTTGAGCAGCGAGAGGAGCTGTTGGAGCCGGAGGATCGAACCGCCTGCGACTCGGAATCGTTCGACGACACTGCCTGCGAGCTCGGCACCGTTCTTGGCCCGGATTCCCGAGCTTCCGCCGGGGATCGTGAGTGTCTCCTCGCTCGAGGGGATGAAAGCCCCGGCCGGCGTGAACGTGAGCACGTCGCCGGAAACGCGCCACGACCCCGCCGTCGCAGGGCTAAGGGTGGGTTCTGCTGTGCTCGGGGAAATCGCGGCGGAAAAGGTCGCGCTGACGGTGGCGTTCCCCGCGACGTCGGTCGCGTCCACCGCCGGCGTGACCGAAACGATGGTGAGCGTTGACGCCGAGGCGGTGCTCGTCTGGCGTTTGGCTGTCTGAGTGGCGCTGTTGGAGAGGGCTCGATTCGATGAGGCAGCGGGCCGAGCGGACGTCGCGATCAACGCGCCCGCGACACCTCCTGCGATCAGGGCCACGGCGATCGCGGCGATCCAGAACAACGGAGGAAGACGCCGGCGCGCGCCGTATCGGGTCATTGCGGACCTCCGCGCATGGCGACCATTTCACCAGCCGTGACGCCCGATGGGGCGTCGCGGTGGTGGCAGTGCGGTTCCGCAGGTCATTGGCTGTCGCCACGTTTACGTTCGCGTCGGCGAACAAGATGAGAGACAAGTCATTCTCAAGGTGGATGCGGATTCATCGCGAGATCGGTACCGTCACTTCAGTGTCGCGTGCAGGTGAAGGCGAAAAGCAGCTGAAGCGCCCGTGGACCGCCGGCGCGGGGGCACAGCTTGTCGGTTTCGCCTTACTGATCGCTGTTGGCTTGGTTTCAGTGAGCCTGGTGTTCAACCGTGCTCGTTTCGCAGAACGCGGCGCCGCCGGCGAACGATTCCTCCTTGCGATCGTCGCCTGCGCGGTGGTGGTGCTCCTCCGCCGCTGGCCGCGCTCGCTCCTTGCTCTGGCGACGGTCGCGACTGCCCTCGAAATTGGCTCCGCCAACGCTTCTGTGCCTTTCGCCATCGTGCTTGGTTTTGCGTCGTATTTCGTCGCCTCCAGGCTTCCTCGGGAATGGTCGATTTGGATGGTGTGCTTGTCTGGCGTCGCCCTCGGCATCGCGCTCCTTTATGCGGCAATCGACGTGAAAGGTGCGCCACTCGCGGTCGATTCGGTCGAAGGATTCCTGCCGTTGATCGCGGCGTGGTTCGTTGGGGACAGCGTCGCGACGCGACGTCGATACCTCGCGGGACTGGAGGTGCAGGCGGAGCGCGAACGCCTCGCCGAGGTCGAGCGCGCGCGCCAGGAAGTACGAGAAGAGCGGGTGCGGATCGCCCGCGAGCTTCACGACGTCGTCGCGCACAGCCTCGCGGTGATCACCGTCCAAGCAGGAGTCGGGCGACGGCTGATGGCAAAACGGCCGCAGGAAGCCGAGGACGCGTTGGAGTCGATCGCGGAAATCGGACGAACCGCCCAGAACGAGCTTCAAGTGGTGCTGGGCTTGCTACGTGACGAGGATCCGAGCGCCGAACCGCGCAATCCCGCTCCGGGATTCGCCCAGTTGGGCGAGCTCGTCGCCGTCGTCAGCGCCGCAGGCACGCCGACTTCGCTCGAGAGCTTCGGCGACACACGCCGCCTGTCACCAGCGCTCGAACTCTCGATCTATCGGATCGTGCAAGAAGCGCTGACAAACGTCGTCAAACATGCCCCGGGATCGCAGGTCCGGGTCACGATCGCGATCACCGACGCAACCGTCCAGGTAGAAGTCGCGGACTCCCGCGCTCCAACCGAGGTGGCGTCGAATGGATCAGGGCAGTCGCGGAAGGTGATCGTGCCTGGTCACGGGATCATCGGTATGCGCGAACGAGTGACCGCTTTCGGGGGATCGCTCGTAGCCGAACCCACCGGAGCAGACGGCTTCCACGTTGTCGCACGAGTGCCACTCGGTTCAGTCTCATGACGATCCGCGTGCTCGTCGTCGACGACCAAGATCTCCTTCGGAGCGCGTTCACCTCGCTTATCGACGCGGAAGCCGACATGGAGGTGGTCGGCCAGGCGTCAGATGGGAACGAGGCGGTGGATTTCGCCGCGGGCAACGCCGTCGATGTCGTCGTGATGGACGTGCGGATGCCGAATCTCGACGGCATCGAGGCGACACGGCTGATCACCGGACGCGAAAACGCACCGCGGGTGCTCATTCTCACCACATTCGACTTGGACGAGCTCGTGTATGGCGCGCTGCACTCCGGAGCGAGTGGCTTCGTCCTGAAAAGTCGACCGGTGGAGGAGCTCTTGGCCGCGATCCGCGTGATCGCTGCGGGTGAGGCGCTGCTTGCTCCGAATGTCACCCGTCGGCTGATCGCGCGTTTTGCCGGTGCCGCGCAGACGAAGGTGAGCGCCCCAAGGGGCCTCGACGAGCTCACAGAGCGTGAACGCGAGGTCATGGTGCTCGTCGCGAGGGGACTGTCGAATGCCGAGATCGCCTCCGGGCTCCACGTCAGTCTCCCCACGGTGAAGACGCACGTCAGTCGGGTGCTTTCCAAGCTCGGGGCCCGCGATCGTGCGCAACTCGTCGTCCTCGCGTACGAGACGGGAATCGTTGGCGCGACGTGAACGACGATGGGCCGGTGACGAGCCCAGTCACATGTGAGATGGGCGAACGTTGAGAGCGCATCGTTCGGAAGGATGACGTGAAGTCGAGCCCCGAGAAGGACGACAGCGCCGCCCGCCTCGTTCAGAATGGAACCGATGCCCGCTGATCGAAACTGCGCCCCAAGCCGGTTGCGCGTCCGGGCCACGCCGGGTGCGCGATGACCGGCCACGAAACGGCTCTCGCATTCGGAGTCGCCGCCGCCGTGCACGGTCGCCACCTGTTCGCGGGGCCGATCATTCTCATTGTGATCGTTGTCGCGGCGCTCGCTTATGGAGCAACGCGCCTGTCCCGGTGGCGACGTCCCGAAGCCGACAGCGGCGCCCATATCGAGCGGCCCAGGCCGACTCTGGGCACGGAAGGGTCGCCGCCACGAGACGGGCAGTTCTCGGCCGCCCGCGGAGTCGCGGTGCCGGATGTCACGTCTCCTCCCCATCCACAAGAGCCTGCTCCCTCGTTTGTCCCGGCAAATGGCGCCGATCGCTTCCCGGCGGATGAGGAACCACGACGCACACGGGTCCGGTCGAGATCGTCGGACAACGGAGATAGCTGGGCCGTCGAGACGCACGGTCTGACGAAGCGATTCGGTGACACCGTCGCCGTCGACGATGTCGAATTGCTCGTTCCACGTGGGTCCGCGTTCGGTTATCTGGGGCCGAACGGCGCGGGCAAGACGACGCTCATCCGCACGTTGCTCGGTCTCACGAAAGCCGACGGCGGCACGATGTCGCTTCTCGGATACCCAGTACCGCGCCAGCGCAGAGAGGCGCTTGCGCGGGTCGGAGCGATCGTCGACGAGCCGAGATTCCACGGCCACCTCACCGGCAAAGAGAACCTCAGACTGCTCGCTGCCGCACGGGGTGACGGCGCGGACCAGCGGATTGGGCCGTCGCTCGCCCGCGTCGGACTCGCCGAATGGGCCGATCGCAAGGTCGCCGCGTACTCGATGGGTATGCGGCAGCGACTCGGAGTGGCGGGATGTCTGTTGGCCGACCCGCAATTGCTCATCCTCGACGAACCGATGAATGGTCTCGACCCCGCCGGCATGCAGCAGATGCGCTCGATGATCCACAGCCTCGCCGACGAGGGTCGTACCGTCGTGTTGTCCTCCCACCTGCTCGACGAGGTGGAGCGAACGTGTGATGCGGTGGCAATCGTCGATCACGGCCGCGTGATACGCCAAGGTCCGATCGACACACTTATCCGCGGCGCAGGGACGGTCGAGGTGCGAATCGACTGCTCCGATCCGCAAGCCGCGTGGCAGCTCATCTCAGGCTCCGGTCTGGCCGCACGGACGGCGCTCGAGGACTCGGAAGTCGTCGTGACGCTCCCGAACGGCGCGTCGAAGGAGTCGGTTGCGGAGATCAATCGCCGGCTCGTTCAAGCTGGCATCGCGGTCTACGGATTGCGCGAGCTGCGCGCGTCACTCGAACAGTGGTTCTTGTCGGTGACGAGCCGATTTGGAGGATCGCAATGAGCCGACAACTGACGACGGCGACCCCCGCGGCAGTGCACGACTCACTTGCACCGCGCCCTCCTGAGCAAGGTCACACGCGGATGCGACTGACGTCGTGGATACCGAGCTGGGCGATGATCACGACGAAGCAACTTGAAGTGCGACGTCGCCGAGGACTGATGATCGCCGTCGTGCTGCTGTCGATCGCGCTGCCGGTCCTCGTACTCGGTCTGCGGCTGCTGTTCCACGCCGTTGACCCGAAGAGCTACGCACCGGCCGGCAGCCCCGGTGTCTTCCAGTCGCTCGTGGATCCGATGGCGGAGTTCGGCTTCATCATTGCCGCGGCGGTCGGCGCGACCATGGGAGCGACCGACCTCAGCGAAGGGGTCTTTCGCCAGCTCGTGATCACCGGCCGTTCGCGTGTCGCGCTGTACCTGGCCCGGATTCCCGCCGGCTTGTCGATCTTGCTGCCTCTCATCGCGCTCGGCTTCACGATGAACTGCCTCGTCGTGAGCTTCGCTGGCATCTCACAACCGACATCGGTCTCGGTGAACGGTTACTCGGTCCCGGCGCGCTTGAGCGAGAACCAGCTCGAGACGTGGCTCGTCGATCACCCGCGCGAGGGCGTGGCGGCATTCAGCAACGGATCGCCGGCGCAGAACGCCGCTCTCCGAGCCGGGCCGGCGCGCAACATCCCCACCTACTACTCGATCTACACCGGCAACGAAGTCCCGCAGTCCAATCCGCCGATCAATGAGATGGCGAAGATCGGGCTGTGGCTGGAGCTCTACGTCGGTGTGGGCTTCATCTTCGGGCTCGGACTCGGAGCCCTCACCGGGCAGCGCACGGTCTCGGTGATCGTGATTATCGCCCTGCAAATCATCGTGACGCCGATCCTCGCGGCGCACGTCATTCCGTACTTCATTAATGGTCAGCGACTCGTCGTTGGCGTCCCGCTGATCCAGCTTCGACCCGCTGGCCTGACCTCCGGCATCGGAAGTGGCGGTGGTGGCCCGCGCAGGTTGATCTTCGGCGGTCGTGGTGCCCTCGGCATACCGCCGATGGCGACGTGGGCGATGGTGAGCGTCATCGTTGGTTGGATCGTCGGCTGGACGGGTATCGGCGCATGGAGGATGGCGACTCGCGACGTCTGAGGAGACGCGCCGCGCCCTTTCTCGATCTCAGCCACGCCGTCCTCGTTGATCACCGGCATCTTGACCTTCGAGCGTCCGAGGTAGAAGGATTCTTGTGAGCGTCGTTGCAAGCGATCCGAGAGTGATCCATTCGCCGGGGACGCGCAGCGTGGCGAGGGCCGCAGTCGGGAAGTGAAGCCGCACTTGCCGCGCGGCATCACTCTCGTCGTCCTCGCTGAGCGTGATGATGAGATCCTGCATTCCCGGGTTATGCCCGACGAGAAGAACCGATCCGACGTTGCGTGGAACTCCCTGCAAGACGTTGAGCAGCGTTGTCGAACTCGCCCCGTACAGCTCGCCAAGGAACGAGATCGGGATCGAGTAGCCAAGGTGCGCGGCGATTACTTCCCAGGTTTGCGCGGCGCGTGCAGCGGTGGAGCAAAGCGCCAGCTCTGGACGGGGCTCTGCAACGGCCAGGACTCGAGCGATGTGTCGCGTGGCCTCTTCTCCTCGTCGGGCGAGTGGCCGGTCGAAATCAGCAAGGCTTGGATCTTTCCAACTCGACTTCGCATGCCGCATCGCATACAGGGTCTTCATGGCTGAAGTGATACTGAAGTGATACTCCAGCTTCAAGGGGGCACCGAGCCCGCGTTCGGGGACTCCGGTTCGCTCGCCCAGCCGGCACTCTGATCGTTGAGGGGCGCGCATCGTGCCGGAACGCGACACGAGCCGATCGTGATAATCGGCTCGTGTCCTTGTCGTTTTACGACCCCGGGAAAGTTGCGAACCCTCTCGGGGACGCCGGCGTCGATGCGCCGCTTTTGGGGTGTTCTTGGCGCTCGCCGCATTCCTCGGTATGAACGGGGTGAGTCTCGGCGAGCTCTTCTGACGCTCGCACCAGTTGTCCGTAAGGCGGTGTTGCGCCTCGAACACAAAAGCCCGAGCGTTAGCTCGGGCGTTCCCTGTCCGGCGGACTCATCTCCTCTGAAGAGTCACTCGTTCGCACGCGGACTCCTTCTTCGGTAACCGACACGGTTGTCCGTGCAACGTCATGGTACCGCCGGGGCTTCGAATTGTCTCCCCGCAATTTGGCGATCTTCTGCGCCAAATGCGGGATGAAAACGCCGCACGCACGGGCCGCGCCTCGACTGCAGCGGTGGCCACGTCGGTCTACAAGGCTCCGTGACCGAACATTGCAATTTCATTTCGGTCGGCAAACGAGGGGGGTCCACGTCACTCGAGGAATGTCAGCCGCAGCGCGGCCCAGGTGCCGTATCCCACGTCGTGCCTGGTGAAATGAGACCTAACTGCCGTCGCGCCGATACAGGAACAAGGCGACGATGAAGGCAGCGGCGAACATCCCCGCCGACCAGGTGATCGACTGCCAGACGTAGTGCGCCGCCGGACCGCCCTCGAGCAACGCTCGCACGGCGCCCACTGTGACGCTGAAGGGTTGGTTATTCGCGAAGGGTCGCAACCAACCCGGCATCGTCGAGATGGGGACGATGGCGCTGCTCGCGAACATCAAGATAAAAAAGGGCAGGATGCCCGCGATCTGCGCCGACTCGGGGTCCTTCGCCGCGATGCCAATCGCGGTGTAGATCCAGGAAAATCCGTAGCCGAACGCGATGACGATGAATAGCCCGGCGATGATGGACGGAATCGGGGCGTGGAAGCTGAATCCGACCGCGAGTCCGAGGCCGACCATCAATGCGAGCGAGAGAACACTGCGGCTGAGGTCAGCGAGCGTTCGGCCCGCGAGAACAGCGGATCGGGACATCGGCAGGCTTCGGAGACGGTCGATGAAGCCGCTCTTCATGTCCTGCGCAATGCTGATCGTCGTCGTCATGCTTCCGATCATGACGGCCTCGAGGAAGACCGCCGGAACGACGAAATTGACGTAACTCTCGCCGGGAACAACGACCGCTCCTCCGAGCACGTAACGGAACAGAATGAGAAAGAGTGCCGGTTGCAAGGCGCTCACGACGACGAGTATCGGCGTACGGGCAACTCGCAGCATGTTGCGTTTTGTCATCCCGACGGTGTCGCGTACCGTCAGCGTGATGCCTCGGCGCCCGGTCGAGGAACGCAATGAGGCCGCGACGTTCACGATCGCGCTGGCCTTGCCGGCGTCGGTGTCTCGGCCTCCTCGCCGTCCAACGCCCTTTCTCCGGTCAATGCGAGGAAGACGTCGTCGAGGGAGGGCCGGCGGATCCCCAGATCATCGACCGGGATGCCAGCTGCCTCGAGACGACGACCTGCCTCAAGCAAAAGGTGCGTGCCTCCGCTCGAAGGCACATTGACGATCTGTCGTTCAACATCGGTGTGCGACGCCGTTTGGGCGAGCGAAGTGAAAAGCGTCGCGACAGCTTCGAGGTCGTCTGAGTGGGAAACGCGCGCCTCGATGACGTCGCCGCCCAACTGATTCTTCAATTGCTGGACGGAGCCGGTCGCGATGACCCGACCTTCGTCGAGGACAACGACGCGATGCGCGAGCCGCTCCGCTTCTTCCATGTATTGCGTCGTCAGCAAGACCGTTGTGCCGTGATCGACGAGTTCTTCGATGTACGACCACAAATCGTTGCGGGTCTTCGGGTCGAGACCGGTGGTCGGCTCGTCGAGGAAAACGACGGGTGGCTCGCCCACGAGACTTGCCGCGACGTCGAGCCGTCGGCGCATCCCACCCGAATACCCCTTCACCAGACGGTCGCCCGCTGAGCCGAGACCGAAGCGCTCGAGTGCTTGCGCGGCTCGGCGCTTGTATTCCCGTCGATCGAGGTGGTACCAGAGACCAACGAGTTCGAGGTTCTCCCTTCCCGTGAGCAGCTCGTCGACTGCTGCGTACTGCCCTGCAAGGCCAATCAGCGATCGGACGGTCGCGGGTGCCTCGACGACGTCGTGACCCTCGACGAGCGCGCGCCCGGAATCGGGTCGCAGAAGAGTCGAAAGGACCCGGATCAGTGTTGTCTTGCCGGCTCCGTTCGGACCGAGGAGACCGAGGACCTTTCCGGTTTCCGCGCCGAGATCGACGTGATCGAGCGCGAGCGTCTCACCGAAGCGCTTCGTGACTTGTTCGACTTCGACCGCGTTCGGCGGCACCGGCGTCTCCTCGATCGGTCTGCGCGCACGGTACGCGCCGAGGCGTACGGCGTCCCGGGTCCTTCGTCACGGTAGCGGTCCTGATTGCGTGGTCCTGGCATGCTCTTGGTGTGGATGGCGATTCGATTTCGATCCGACGGCTCGAGGCGCGCGACGAGAGCAGCTGGCGCGTCCTTTGGCAGGGGTACCTCGACTTTTACCGTGAGACGGTTTCTGAGGAGATCACGAAGGCAACGTTCTTGCGACTGTGCGACGGGAGCGGTGGTCTCGTCGGCTTTGTCGCCGTGGATGGAAAAGAGGGGCCGATTGGCATCGTTCACCTCGTCTTCCACTCGTCGACGTGGTTCACGAGACCGGCCTGTTATATGGAGGACCTCTTCGTCGCCCGAGGAGCCCGCGGATTCGACGTTGCCCGTCGGCTCATCGAGACGGTGTACGCGGAAGCCGACCGCCGGGGTGCGGAGAAGGTGTACTGGCACACCCAGGAATACAACGCGCCCGCTTGCTCGCTTTACGACACGCTCGCCCGACGTGTTTCGTTCGTCGTCTACGAGCGCTGAGCGACGCTCGCGTCAGGACTGCAGAAGGTTCTCGACGAAAGCGGCACGCCGAGCCGGGCGCCCGGTGCGTTCCTCGACGTGATCGCCGGTTCGCATCGAGATGATGCCCAAGTTGACACCGATGTAGCGCATTGGTTCGGGCTCCCACCGGCGACTCCGGTGGTTGACCCAAGGGAAATGGGTGAGCTCCGAGTCGCGACCGGAGATGAGATCAGCGAGCGTTCGGCCAGCGAGATTTGAAGCGGCGACGCCATACCCGACGTAGCCGCCGGCCGAAGCGAGACCAGAAGTGGCGTCGAAGGCCACGGAGGGGTACCAGTCGCGCGGCACACCGATCGGTCCGCCCCAGCGGTGGGTGATGGCGACGCCGTCGAGCTGCGGGAAAAGGTCGACGATCGAACGACGAAGCGCCTCGTGCACGTCGTCGTCCCGGTCGTAGCTGGAAGCGATGCGCGAGCCGTAGTGGTACGGCGCCCCGCGTCCACCGAACGCCAGGCGGCCATCGCTCGTGCGCTGCCCGTAAATGAACAGATGCCGGTAGTCGCTGAACGTTTCCCGGTGCGCAAGCCCGATCTCTTCCCACGCTGACTCGGGGAGCGGCTCGGTCGCCAGCATGAGCGAGTAGATGGGGATGATCGCCCGCGCCGCGCCCGGCAGGGTCGAGGTGTACCCCTCGGTTGCGCGCACGACAGTCTTCGCGCGCACCGTGCACCGTCCGCAGTGGAGCACGTGCGGAAAGATCTCGTCGACCTTCGTCTTCTCGAATATCCTCGCTCCCTGCCGTTCGACGGCCTTCGCGAGGCCGCGCACGAGGCGCGCCGGGTGCAACGACGCGCAGTGCGGCGTGTACGTCGCGCCGACGGCGTGCGACGCGTCGAGAATCGCCCGCGCCGCTTTCTCTCCGAGCAGCGCGAAGTCCTCCTCGCCGACACCGGCCGCGCGTGCTTCGTCGACCTCGGCGCTGGCGCGCGCGAACTGCACTTCGTTGCGGGCGACGTCGATCGTCCCGCCTTTCGCAAACGCGCATTCGATGCCTTCTCGCGCGGCAACAACCCTGACCTCATCCACGGTCGTCTCCATCGCCTTGCGCAGGCGCGTCGTCGCGTCGAGCCCGGAAGAGTTCGCGATGCGCGACCAGGTCGCGGCGAGCTTCCCCGAGCACCATCCGCCGTTGCGGCCCGAGGCGCCGTAGCCGCAAATCTCCCGCTCGAGGATCGCCACCGACAAGCTGGGATCGGCGTCGTGGAGGTAGTACGCCGTCCACAGTCCGGTGTATCCGCCTCCGACGACGGCAACGTCGACTTCGAGGTCGTGATCGAGCGCCGGGCGCGGCACAACGGGCTCTAGTAGCGAGTCGAACCAGAGCGAGAGCCCCTCGTACGTGCTCATGCCGGTTGAGCTGGGCGCGTCAGAGTCGGTCCCAGGCCTCCTCGAGCGTGGTCCGGAGGATGTCGGTCATCTCTCGGAATTGCTCTGGTCCGCAGACGAGCGGAGGAGCGAGTTGGATGACAGGATCCCCGCGGTCGTCAGCGCGACAGATCAGACCGCTCTCGAAAAGATGCGGGGACAGGAACTCGCGCAAGAGCCATTCCGACTCGTGTTCGTTGAACGTCGCTTTCGTTGCCTTGTCCTTCACGAGTTCGATTCCCCAGAAGTAGCCCGCACCTCGGACGTCTCCGACAATCGGCAGGTCGGACAGCGAGTCGAGTGCAGTGCGGAAACCCGCCTCGTTCTCGCGCACGTGCCGACAGAGGTCTTCGCGAGCGAAGACGTCGAGGTTTGCGATTCCGACCGCGCTGGAGACCGGGTGGCCGGCGAAGGTGATGCCGTGGAGGAAGCTTGTCTTTGCCGAAAGGAAAGGCTCGACCAGGCGGTCGCTCGCCACCATCGCACCGAGCGGCGCGTAACCACTCGTGACTCCTTTCGCGATCGTGATGATGTCGGGCTGGTAGCCGTATCGTTCGGCGCCGAAGTAGTAACCGAGGCGACCCCAAGCGCAGATCACCTCGTCGGAAACGAACAAGACGCCGTGGCGGTCACAGATCTCGCGGACACGCTGGAAGTATCCCGGCAGCGCGGTGAAGCAGCCACCCGAGTTCTGCACCGGCTCGAGGATCACCATCGCCACCGTTTCGGGTCCTTCCCGAAGGATCGCCCGCTCGATCTCGTCTGCCGCCCAGAGGCCGAACGCCTCTTCGTCGTCCCCGTGCTCGGGAGCGCGGTAAAAGTTCGTGTTCGGTGCCTTGATTGCGCCGGGAACGAGCGGTTCGAACGGTGTCTTGATCGCGGGCACACCGGTGAGGGAGAGCGCGCCCATCGTGGTGCCGTGGTACGCGATGAAGCGGCTGACGGCTTTTGTACGCTCGGGTTCGCCGGTCAACTTGAAGTACTGACGCGCGAGCTTCCACGCCGACTCGACTGCTTCGGACCCTCCGGTCGTGAAGAAGACCCGGTTCAGATCTCCCGGCGTGAGCGCGGCGATGCGCTCGGCAAGCTCGATCGCCGCCGGGTGGGCGTAGGTCCACAGCGGGAAGTAACCGAGGTCTTCCGCCTGCTTCGTCCCCGCCTGCGCGAGCTCCGTGCGGCCATGGCCGGCCTGGACGGTGAACAGGCCCGAGAGCCCGTCCAAGTACCGCTTGCCGTGCTGGTCCCAGACGTACGGCCCGTCGCCGCGCACCATGATCGGGATGTCCTTGCGCTCGTACGCGCCGAGCCTCGTGAAGTGCATCCACAGGTGGCGTCGCGCCACCCGCTGCAACTCGGCGTTCGTCGGCAGACTCATTCGAAACCCCCAAAGCGTCCTGGCGCCCCTCCACCGTAGACCTTTTTCCTGGTGGGGGGCCTGCAAAGCCAGTCTGTATGACTTGCCGAGTAATTATGTAATCTTGTAATCATGAGAAATCACCATTGGCATGGAGAAGAGGGCCACCGGGGCAGAGGCCCGCGTGGCCGGAGAGGCTTCCGCGGCGGCTTCGACCGGCGGGGCAGGCCGCAGACGACGCCGGAGGAGCGCGCCGAGATCGCGGCGTGGTTCAAGGGAAGCCTTGTCGACGGCTGGTTCGCCGGCGACCCGAGCTTCGAGATCGACGACTACGAGATCCTCGTCGTCGGGACCCTCGACGCCGACGACCTCGGCGCTACGTCGGAGCAGAAATCAATCGCGGAGTCGGCGCGCATCGACACGTTCCGCCGCGACAGCCGTGACCGGCGCGTCGAGGTCGCCGGCAGAGCGGAGGAACGGTTCGGGCGGGCGGTGTCGTGGGGGGCAACGGTCGGCGAAACGACCGAATTGTTCACGACGGCGAGTGTGCCGTTCATGACCCGGCTCGGCATCCGGCATCGCCGAATCCTCGACACCCTCGTCGAAGCGGGCGTCGCCCGTAGCCGATCGGAAGCGCTCGCGTGGTGCGTCGAGCTCGTCGGTCAACACGAGCAGGAATGGCTCGCGCAGTTGCGTGATGCCCTCGACGCGGTGGGACGCGCCCGGGAGCAGGGACCGGCGACTTTTTAGTCGCGAACTCAGCGGCGACCGTTCTTTGAGCGGCCGTGGTCGGACGTTGACTTCGCGTTCGCCTTTTCGATCACCCGGGCGATGTTGTCGAGACGAGCGAGCTCGTTTCGGTGCTGCGCGGCGAGCGCAGCGAGAACGCTTCGACCGGTCGGAGTGAGCCGCAGCCGCACCACGCGCCGGTCGTCGTCGTCGGTCCGCCGCGTGACGAGACCCGCCATCGCGGCGCGGTCGACGAGTCCGACGGTGCTGTTGTGGCGAAGTCCGAGGTAGTGCGCGACGTCTCCGACGGTCGGGCCGCGCCGGTCGGGATGACCGCGCACAGCGACCAGCAGTTCGTGTTGGATCGGGGTGACGCCGGCGGCGATCGCCGCATGGTCGCGGTCACGAAGGAAGGTGCGTAGCGCCGTCCAGCGCGCGAGCAACGCTTGGTAGTGCGCGTCGTTGAGGCGTTTGGGAGATGTCTCGGCGAGGCTTCGCGCAGGGCTGATGAGGGATTTTACCGCAATCCGTCACTCACTGTGCAACTGATTGCAGCGTTTGACGGTTCGCGACGCTCACACAGCCGCTTGGGCGCGGCGTCGCGCCGCGTCGACGAGGGCGGCGAACAAAGAGAGATCCTCGCCGACCTCTGGGTGCCACTGGACTCCGATCAGATAGTCGAGCTCGGGATCCTCGATCGCTTCGATCGTGCCGTCGTCGGCGTGGGCGACGACGCGCAGACCCTTGCCGAGCTGCGCGATCGCTTGGTGATGATGGCTCGCGGTCTGCACGTCGCGGCCGGCGAGGATCCTGGCGAGGCGGCTTCCTTTTTCGACCTCCACGCCATGCCAGGCGTATTCACCGGCCTTCGGCGAGTGTCCAGAGTGTCCGACGACGTCGGGGAGGTGTTGGTGGAGCGTGCCACCGCGCGCGACGTTCAGCACCTGAAGCCCCCGACAGATGGCGAGCGTCGGAGTGTCCGATCCGCTCGCAGCCTCAACCAGGGCGAGCTCGAACTCGTCGCGTTCGGGGCGCGGGGTCTGGGTGTTCTCGTGTGGCTCTGCGTCGTAGCGGCTCGGATCGACGTCGGGGCCGCCCGACATAACGACCGCGTCGACGTGCGCCAGCAAGTCTGCGACGCCTGCTGAGTGGATCGGCAGCACCATCGGCGCGCCGCCCGCGCGTTCGACGGCGTGGACGTAGGTCGACGGCACGAGAACGGCGGGTTCTGACCACGGACCCCAGCGGGCGTCTTCCTCGTACGCGGTGATGCCGACGACCGGGCGCATACTGGTCATTCTGACGTCACTCGGGCGTGACGTACGCGGCATGGACGCCGCCGTCGACCATGAACGACGTCGCGGTGATGAACGACGCGTCGTCCGACGCGAGGAAGCACGCTGCGGCAGCGATCTCCGCGGGCTCGGCGAAGCGCCCCATCGGCACGTGGACAAGGCGGCGGCGCGCCCGCTCCGGATCCTTTGCGAACAGCTCCTGCAACAAAGGCGTGTTCACCGGCCCGGGACAGAGCGCGTTCACGCGGACGCCCTGTCGGGCGAATTGCACACCGAGCTCGCGCGACATGGCGAGCACCCCGCCTTTCGACGCCGTGTAGGAGATCTGTGAGGTCGCCGCGCCCAGGACCGCGACGAACGACGCCGTGTTGATGACCGATCCACCACCGTGGGTCAACAGACGGTCGATTCCGAGCTTGCAACACCAGTAGACGCTCGTCAGGTTGACCTCCTGCACGTGTCGCCAGGCGTCGATCCCGGTGGTGAGGATCGAATCGTCGTCTGGTGGGGAGATCCCGGCGTTGTTGAAGCAGACGTCGAGGCTCCCGAAGCGTTCGATCGCGGCGTCGTACATCGTCGCGACATCGTCGGGATTCGTGACATCCGCGTGGACGTACAGTCCGTCGATCTCGGCGGCGAGTTGCGATCCTTGATCATCGGTGAGATCGGCGACGACGACTCGGGCTCCCTCGGACGCGAAGCGGCGCGCGCTCGCTCGGCCGATCCCGCTCGCGGCTCCGGTGATCACGGCGACTTTTCCTTCGAGGCGTCCAGACACGGTGTGCTCCTTCGTCATTCGAGGTCGAATTCCGCGCCCTTCGTGGAGGGCGGGATTCGGCTATTCGGTCGTCGAGATGAAGACGTTCTTCACGTCGCTGAACGCATCGAGCGCGTCGGGGCCGAGTTCGCGGCCGATGCCGGACTGCTTGAACCCGCCGAACGGCGTCGAGTAGCGCACCGAAGAGTGTGAGTTCACCGAGAGGTTGCCCGATTCGACCCCACGGGCGACGCGCAGCGCGCGACCGACGTCGCGGGTCCAGATCGAGCCGGACAGCCCGTACTCGGTGTTGTTCGCGATGCGGATCGCGTCGGATTCGTCCTCGAACGGGACCACCGCGACCACCGGTCCGAAGATCTCCTCGCGCACCTGTCGTGCGTCCTCGGCGATCGGCGCGAGCACGGTCGGCGGGTACCAGAACCCGGGTCCGCCGGGCACGGAGCCGCGGAAAGCGACCGGAGCGTCCGGAGGGACAAAGGAGGACACCATCTCGCGATGCGCAGCCGAGATCAACGGCCCCATCTCGCTTTCGTCCTCGGTCGGCGCGAGGACGCGCACCGCTCTCACCGCTGGCTCGAAGAGTTCCATGAAGCGCTCGTAAACCGACGCTTGGACGAGGATCCGCGAGCGCGAGCAGCAGTCCTGACCGGCGTTGTCGAACACCGCGTACGGGGCGCTCTGCGCAGCGCGCTCGAGATCGGCGTCCGAAAAGACGATGTTCGCCGACTTGCCGCCGAGTTCGAGCGTGACCCTTTTCACCTGGTTCGCGCAGCCGGCCATGATCTGTCGTCCGATCTCGGTCGAACCGGTGAAGCAGACCTTGCGCACGAGCGCGTTCTCGACGAATCGCCAACCGACCTCGCGGCCCGAGCCGGTGAGAACCTGGAACACGTCCTCGGGGATGCCCGCTTCGTGGGCGAGCTCGGCGAGCTTCAACGCGCTGAGCGGCGTGAGTTCGGCGGGTTTCACGACGACGGTGTTGCCCGCTGCCAGCGCTGGTGCGAAGCCCCACGTGGCGATGAGCATCGGGAAATTCCAGGGCGCGATGACGCCGACGACACCTAGTGGCTCGTGGAAGGTGACGTCGACGCCCCCCGCGACCGGGATCTGCTGGCCTGAATGTCTTTCTGGCGCCGCCGCGTAGTAGGTGATCACGTCGCGGACGGTGCCGGCTTCCCAACGCGCGTTCGAGATCGTGTGGCCGGCGTTCTGCACCTCGAGCATTGCGAGTTCGTCTGAGGCGGCATCGACGCGCTCCGCGAACCGGCGCAAAAGCCGCGCCCGATCTGCCGGTGCGACCTCCCGCCAAGCGGGGAAGGCGGCGTGCGCGCGAACGATCGCCGCGTCCGCCTCGGTGGCGCTGAGTTCGGGCACGGTCGTGATCGTCGTTGCGGTCGCCGGATTGACGACCGTGAAGGTTCCGCTCAAAGCCGTTCGAAACCCCTGAACCGTTCCCAATCCGTCACGGCCGCGTCGTACGCCGAGAGCTCGACCCGGGCGAAGTTCGTGTAGTGGTCGACGACGTCGTCTCCGAACGCGGAACGGACGAAGGCGCTCTCAGAAAAGCGCTTTGCCGCCTCGCGCATCGTCGAGGGGACGCGCGGCTTGTCCGAAACGTACGCGTTGCTGGTGAACTCGGGCTCCAAGGGGAGCTCGCCTTCCAGGCCGCCGATCGCTCCCGCGACGAGGCCGGCGATCGCGAGATACGGGTTCACGTCACCACCGGGCACTCGGCACTCGATGCGAAGGCCGTCGCCGTGGCCGACGACCCGGAAGGCGCACGTCCGGTTGTCGTGCCCCCAGGCGATCGCGGTCGGCGCGAAGGAACCTTTGACGTAGCGCTTGTAGCTGTTGATGTTCGGTGCAAAGAGCAGCGTCAAATCTTGCAACGTGGCGAGCATTCCGGCGAGCGTGTGATCGAACACCGGCGAGTGTCCATGCTCAGCCGGAAAGACCGGCTTGTCGTCAAGGTCCCGCAACGAGAAGTGGATGTGGCACGAGTTCCCCTCGCGCTCGTTGAACTTCGCCATGAACGTCAGGCTGTGCCCGTCTTGGGAGGCGATCTCCTTCGCGCCCGTCTTGAAAAGGCTGTGCTCGTCGGCCTTGGCTAGCGCCTCCAGGTACCGGAAGGCGATCTCGTGCTGTCCGTAGTTGCACTCACCCTTCGCCGACTCGACGAGCATGCCAGCGCCGGTCATCTCGAGACGGATCCGTCGCAACAGCGGTTCGATCCGGCCGGTGCCGAGCAGCGAGTAGTCGACGTTGTAGAAGTTCGCCGGCGTTAGGTGGCGGTAGGCGGCGGACCAGGCTTCCTCGTAGGTCTCTTTGAAGACGATGAACTCGAGTTCGGTGCCGACATAGGCGCGATATCCGAGGTCGGCGAGGCGCTGTAGCTGGCGGCGCAGCACCTGCCGCGGACTCGGTGCAACCTCCGCGCCATCGGCCGTCACAACGTCGGCGACACACAATGCCGTCCCCTCGTGCCACGGAACCCGCCTCAGCGTTGACAGATCGGGACGCAAGACGAAGTCGCCGTAGCCGAGGTCCCAGGAAGCGAGCGCGTAGCCATCGACGGTGTTCATGTCGACGTCGACCGCCAAGAGGTAGTTGCAGCCCTCTGCGGCGTTCGGGACGATTTCGTCCAAGAAGTGGTGCGCGTCGGTGCGCTTACCCTGCAGGCGGCCCTGCATGTCGGTCATGCCGACGAGGACCGTGTCAATCCTCCCCGACTTGACCTCGATCGCCAAGTCCTCGAGGGAAAGCCAACCTGCAGGGCGCACTGGCGCAGGTGTTGGTGTCAATCGACCTCTTCGAGCTCCGTCTCGATGTGGGTGAACTCCGCCTCGATCGCCCGCAGTTCGGCCTCGTCACCTTGGGCTCTCGGTCCGGTGAACCACTTCCGGGCGCTCACGAGCCAGAAGATCCCCGAGTAGGCGAGGACGACACCGACGGCGATCGGCGCGTAGTTGAAGGTACTCCAAGAGATCGAGCGGAACGGGCCGGTCTCGGGGAGCATGAAGAGGATCGTGATCACGAACACCCAGGCGACGCCGAGCCAGCCGATGAACGGGCTCCAGCGCCCGAGGTGCCACGGGCCCTTCACGAACTCGTCGCCTTTCAGCCGGCGCAAAAACGTCGGGGTCACGTACGCGAGGTACAGGCCGATCGTCGCGATCGAGGTGACCGCGAAGTAGGCGACGGGGCTCCAGATGTAGGGGAGTGCGAGAAGGAAGGAAAACACGACCGCGAACCAGATCGAGTTCGTGGGCGTGCGGGTGCGGGGGTTGACCCGGTGCCAGAGCCGGTGACCGGGGACCGCGCCGTCGCGACTGAAGGCATAGATCATCCGCGAGTTCGCGGTGACCGACGCCATGCCGCAGTAGAACTGGGCGACGATCGCAATCAGCAACAACAGCTCGCCGCCGTGGCGGCCGATCGCGTCGATGAAGATCTGCGCCGGCGGAACCCCGGTCGGCGAGGTGAGCGCCTTGGTGTAGTCGTTGGTGATCGCGTAGGTGATCCCGAGGATCAGGACGAAGCCGGCGACCAACGAGACGATGATCGAGTTGACGATGCCCTTTGGCCCCGCCGTCGATGCACCCTTCGTCTCTTCGGTTACGTGCGCCGAGGCGTCGTATCCGGTGAAGGTGTACTGCGCCATCAACAACCCGATGAGGAAGACGTAGATGCCGGAGGAGAACCCGGTCTTGTTCACGAAGTGCGTGAACAGAAAGCTCGCTGAGGCGTGGTGTGTGGGGACGATCAACAGCACGAGGGCGATCACGGCCACGCCCAAGACGTGCCACCACACGCTCACGTCGGACAAGAACGCGACGACGCGGATGCCGAACGTGTTCAAAAGTCCGTGCGCGAGCAGGATGCCGGCGTAGACCCAGACGGTGTGGTCGCGCGTCGCGGTGAAGCCGGTCGTGAGGTTCAAGAGGGCGGTGAGGAACAGTGCCATCCCGAAGTCGATCCCGGCCGTGATCGCGACCTGGCCGAGCATGTTGAACCAGCCGGTGAACCAGCTCCAGGCGGCACCGTTGCGCTTGGCGAGCTTCGCCGCCCAGTAGTAGAGACCCCCCGCCGTCGGGTACGCCGAACATACCTCGGCCATGCCGAGGCCGACGACCGTTGTCATCACCCCGACCAATAGCCAGCCCCACACCATCGTGACGGGACCGCCGGTCGTGAGCCCATAGCCGTAGAGCGTGAGGCATCCCGAGAGGATCGAGATGATCGTGAACGAGATGGCGAAGTTCGAGAACCCGCCCATCCTTCGTCGCAGCTCTTGGGCGTAGCCCAGCTGGTGGAGTTTTGCGACGTCGGGATCGACCACCCCGACGGTTCGCGACATCGCTTCGTCGCCGACGGTCACTGCATTTCCCCCCCGTGCCGAGTCCCCCCGGCGCTCGGCCAGGCGCCGTGACCGGTCGAGATCGCGTCTCGCGGCGCGTACAACGGATCCCTCCCTCCGCTGTCATGCTTCGGTCACTGCAACGCTGACGGCGCTCGACGTCTTCGCGCGCTGGCGAGAATGGAAGCAGCGTGATCGGGAACTGTCAACTAGCTTGCAAAATGCCAGGATGTCGCACTCTTGTGCGGCGGAACGCCGCCCGGCGCGCTAGAGATGCGTTCTGCTGGAGGGGGACCGAATGACGGGCAAGGAACGCTGGAAGGAAGAGCCGGACGACCAGGACTATCCGGCCGCGCTCAGCTACCTTAGCCTCGTGATGACCGAGGAACGCGCCAAGGAGTCGGTCGAGGCCCTGAAGAAGGCCCCGATCACCCACTACTTCGCGAAGGACCTGTTGCGATCGAGTCGGCTGGATTTGTTGCCACCGGAGAACGTGCACGTGGCGAAGGACCTGAAGAAGGTTTCCAAGGGGCGAAAGCTTTCGCCAGCCCTGCTAGTCGCCGGCAGTGTCCAACATGACGCACCGCTCACGATCGCCGACGGCTTCCACCGCATCTGCGCGAGCTACCACCTAACCGAAGACGCACCGATCCCGTGTCGCATCATCGAATTCGACGGCTCGGCGCGCGTTCATGCAAGCCCAGCGACCCGGCGTCCACGACGCGCTGAGGGCGCGGCAGCACACAGTTGACACAGCAACAGGCGCGGGGAGCGCAATCCGTGGCTGTTACTTCGAGAGCTTCTTTCCGTCCGACTCCTGTGACTCCGGCGCGACGACCTGCGGTAGGAGTGAGGTGACGGCAGCCTGAGTCGGCGTCGCCGGGGGTTTCTTCCACGGCCCGACAGCGGCGGCGAGTAAGGACGAGTTCGGAACGTTTAAGAGACCCTGTTCGGTCCGGATCAGCACGTAGGTCAGGTTCATCGAGCGCACGATGCCGTCGAACTCGCCGCCGAGCGCGCCTGACCGGACGCGAATGTGGTCGCCGAGGCGGAACGGACGCGCCATCAAGATGACGATTCCGGCGAACAGATTGCCGAGCGCTTGCTGCGCGGCGATACCGAGGACGACGCCGAGAATCGCACCGCCGACGGCGACGTGCGAGAGCGGCACCGAGATGAGCCCCAAGGTGGCGAAGACGATGACCGTGTAGCCGACGATCCCGACGACGACGCGGAATGCTCGTCCGGATCCGGTGCGCGATCGGACGTTGACCGCTTGCTCGGACCAGCTCGCCAGGCGTCGGATCGTCGCCACACCGAAGATGACGAAAACGGCGGCCGAAATGCCGAGCACGACCTTCGGCTCGACCCTTGTGCCGTGGACCTTGCCGAGAATCGAGCCGACGGCGAGCGCGCCGATGGCGATGACCCCGTAGGCCGCGGCGAACAGCGCCGTCGCGAGATTCGACCGCGGGCCGCGGCGACGGGGAGTATCCGGCGCCGGTGCCGAGCGCGTGTTGGGGGCAGCCGGATCGGGGCGTGCAGCGTTCATCGGGATTCAGCTCCGTCGCGACGTGGCATTCGGCAGTCGAGTGTTGCACCGTCGATCACTCCTCGGGTTCAAGGCGGAGAAGCTCCTGGTGACAGACTCGGATTGTGCGTGCCTGGATCGTCGATCACCCAGGGCCCGTCGACGGCGGCCCGCTCGCGTTCGTGGAGGTCGCCGATCCCGAACCCGGGCCGAATGAGGTACTCGTCAAGGTGCGCGTCTGTGGTGTCTGTCGCACGGATCTCCACCTCGCAGAGGGCGACCTGCTTCCGAAGCGTCACGGTGTCGTGCCCGGACACGAGGTCGTCGGCACCGTCGAGAAATTCGGCGAACGCTCGAGTCGGTTCGCGATCGGCGAGCGGATCGGGATCGCCTGGCTGCGCGAGACGGACGGATCGTGTCGCTTTTGCCGCCGCGGCATGGAGAACCTCTGTGTCGGGCAGCGCTTCACCGGATGGGACGAGAACGGCGGCTACGCGCAGTACGCCGTCGTACCGGAGGCGTTCGCCTACCGGATCCCCGAAGGATTCGCCGACAACGAAGCGGCGCCGTTGCTCTGCGCGGGGATCATCGGCTACCGCGCCCTGAAGCTTGCCGCGCTGCCGCCCGGTGGTCGCCTCGGGATCTACGGCTTTGGCGCGTCCGCACACCTCGCCGCGCAGGTCGCGCTCGCACAGGGTGCGGCGGTGCACGTAATGACGCGCGATGCGGGCGCCCGACGCTTCGCGCTCGATCTCGGCGCCTCCTCCGCGCAGGGAGACGAAGATCCACCGCCCGAGCCGCTCGACTCCGCGATCTTGTTCGCGCCGGTCGGAATGCTCGTGCCGCCGGCGCTGCGGGCGCTCGAGCGCAACGGCACACTCGCGGTCGCCGGCATCTACTTGTCGGACATCCCGACGTTGCACTACGAGCCGGAGCTCTTCTATGAAAAGAACCTTCGCAGCGTCACGGCGAATACCCGCGCCGATGGCGAGGAGTTCTTGTCCATCGCGTCGACGATCGGCATCCGCGTCGTCACGACCCCGTACCGCTACGAGGACGCGGACAAGGCGCTCGTCGATCTGGCGCACGACCGCGTGCGCGGCGCAGCTGTGCTGCAAATCGGCTGACTGGCTGCCTAGTTCTTCGCTGCCAGCAACGTGTTGAGCTCGCGGCTGAGCGCGTTGACGCTTTCGGCCCCGAGGTGCTCCGCGGCGATTGTGCCGTTGCGACGCAGAAAAAACGTGACGGGGAGGTCTTCGACGCCCCACGCGTCGGCGACGGTGAGGTCCGAGGTGTCGAGTCCGACGGGGTACTTCGCGTGGGCGTTCGCGAGCAGCCGCTCTGAGAGATGCGGATCGGACTCGCTTGTGTCGACACCGACGAAGGCGACGGCACGCGCGAACCTCGCGGAGACCACTCCGAAGGCGGCGAGCTCTTTTTGGCACGACGGGCACCACGACGCAAAGACGTTGATCACGGCGACGCGGCCGGTGACGAGACGGGCGAGACCAACTGTGCTGCCGCCTCCGAGACGGACGAGTCGGAAGTCCGTGGGCAACCGCGCGCCGACGGGCCGACCCGCGACTGACGGCGAGGTGAGGGTCGCGTTCGGATAACTCGTCCCGAAGGCGAGGGTGATTGCCGTGGCGAAGAGGGCGATCACGCAACCGACCCCGAGCGCGATGACGATTCGGCGCGTCTTTCGTTGGCGACGCGGTGTCGCCGCGAGTCCCACCGTCTCGAACGGCGCGTTACTCGTCGAGGAGGGCGCGTGCGGCCTTTGCGATGTGCGCGGCCGAGATGCCGGCGGCGTCGAGCAACTCCGCCGGCGTTCCGGACTGGGAGAGTCCGGCGACGGCGAGATGGGTGAAGCGCGGGTTCACCCGCGCCTCGGTGAGCGCGCTGAGCACGGCCTCGCCGAGTCCGCCCGCCGGGTAGTGATCCTCGGTGACGATGATCCGTCCTCCCGTAGCCTGGCACGCGGCGACGAGCGTCGTCTGATCGATCGGTTTCACCGAGTAGCAGTCGACGACGCGTGCCGCGATGCCGTCGGCTCCGAGCTGGTCGGCCGCGGCGAGGCTCTCGTGCACCGTGACCCCGGCGCCGACGAGAGTGACGACGTCAGCGGGACCGGAACGGAGCACCTTCGCGCCGCCGATCGGGAAATCCTCGTCATGGGAGTACAGCACCGGGTACGCCCCGCGCGTCGTGCGGACATAGGAGACTCCGTGGCGGTCGGCCGTCTGCAGGACGAGCGCCACGGTCGACGGCGCGTCGCAGGGGTAGAGCACCGTCGAATCGTTCACTGCGCGCATCTCCGCGAGGTCCTCGAGCGCCATCTGGGACGGGCCGTCGGATCCGATCTCGACGCCGGAGTGCGATCCCGACAGGTGGATTGCGACGTCGGAGATCCCGGCCATGCGGATGAAGTCGTAGGCACGCGAGAAGAACGCGCCGAAGGTCGCTGCGAAGGGCACGTAGCGCCGCACCGCGAGTCCGCACGCCGCGCCGACCATCAGCTGTTCGGAGATGAACGCCTCGAAGTAGCGCTTCGGTGCCACCTTCTCGAACGCCTCCGAGTGCGTCGAGTTGCCGACCTCGGCGTCGAGGACGACAACCTCTGGTCGCGCGGAGAGCGCCACGAGGGCGTCGCCGTAGGCAGAGCGCGTCGCGACCTTGTCTCCGGCCGCGTAGTGCGGCCGGTCGAGCTTCGCCTGCGGGTTCGGGGTGATCGCCGGAATCCCGGCGTCGGGCTTCGGCGAGGTGACGACGATCGAGGTGGGACCGCCGAGGGCGGCGATCGCCTGCTCGGCCATGTCGGCGGGGAGCGCCGTGCCGTGCCAGCCGTTCTTGTCCTCGATCTCGGGGACGCCCTTTCCCTTGATCGTGCGGGCGAGGATCACGCTCGGGTGCGCGCTCGAGCGCGCCTCGGAGAACGCGGCGTCGATCTCTTCGAGGTCGTGGCCGTCGATGACGATCGGGTGGCACCCGAACGCGGTGACGCGCGCCGCGTATGCGTCGAGGTCCCAGCCGAGCTCGGTCGGGCCGCGCTGTCCGAGCCGGTTGACGTCGACGATCGCCGTGAAGTTCGAAAGCTCGTAGTAGGCGGCCTTGTCGAAGGCTTCCCAGACGGATCCTTCGGCCATCTCGGAGTCACCGCAGAGGGCGAAGATCCGGTAGGGCAACTCGTCCAAGTACTTTCCGGCGATGCCGACACCGACTGCGGCGGCAACACCGACCCCGAGCGAGCCGGTGGCGAGGTCGACCCACGGCAACACCGGGGTCGGGTGTCCCTGCAGGCGCGCCCCGAAGCGGCGGTAGGTCTCCAAGAGTTCGTCTTCGCTGACGACGCCGACCGCACGGAACACCGAATACAGCAGCGGTGACGCGTGGCCCTTCGAGAAGATGAGGTGGTCGTTCTCGGGTCGCTTCGGCTCCGACCAGTCGTAGTGGAGGTGGCGCGTCGCCAAAACGGCGAGCAAGTCCGCGGCGGAGAGCGAGGACGTCGGGTGCCCCGCGCCGACCGCCGTCGTGCAGCGGATCGAGTCGACCCGGAGCTGGCGGGCGAGGTTCGCGAGCGCTTCGATTTCGTCAGGCGTCATGGCAACCTCTTGGTTGACGTTTGCGGCGGGGTCGCGTCGAACCTTATCGAGAGGCGAAATCGTCGCTCGCGCCAAAACGTGCGCTGGCCATCGCTGCTTGCGACGCGAAAACCATCCGCAACGCGCCGATGAAATTCTGTTCCGTCTCTGCGGCGGAACGATGGAGCATCGTCCGCATGTACTCCCAGCCGACCCAGGATGTGAGGAGAATGACGACGTCGGTGAGCAGCTTCTCGTCCTCGCCGAATTTCGCGAACTCGGGCGCGAACACCTTCGCGACGTGCTCGGAGCGCGCGCGCGTCGCGTTGGCGACGCCCCGTGCCATGTCGGGCGAGGAGTGCTGATCGAACAGCGTCGCCCGGCGGATCGGGGTCACCGCTTCGTACAGCGCGCGGCACTGCGCGGCGAGCGCGACGATGCGCTCTTCGAGCGGCAGGTTCGTGTCGATCAACGTCAGGATCTCGAAGTGGCGCTGCATGTCCAGATCGAGTGCCAAACGCCGCAGCGCTTCGACGTCTTCGAAGTGGTGGTAGACGGTGCGGAGCGCGACCCCGGCGCGAGCCGCGATCTCCTGGGCGGTCGGCCGCACGACGCCTTCTGAGACCAGCTCGAGTAGCGCTTCGATGACCTTCAGCCGGGTCCGCTGCCCGCGCGCTCGTCTGCCGTCGATGACTTGAAGATCACCACCAGAGGTCACCGTCGGTCCCTCCTTTGCCGAAGCCTTCTCGCCCAAAAATTTTGGCACAACCCGCGGAAAATTTACGTCCGCCCGCCAAAAGTCCCGCTCAGAAAGCGGACGGTCGTCGCGCCAGATTCTCGCGAGGGCCGCCAGCAGCAACAGGACCGGCGGTCGATTTCACCCAAGCCCGCCGCTGCCCGAGGTGCCCCGTACGATGCGCCGGTGCTCGGTGCGGTCCCTCCGTGAGCAACTTCTTACATCCACTGTTGTCACTCGGCGGCGCAGCGGCGTACGCGCTCGTCGCCGGGTTGTGCTTCGGCGAGGCGGCGCTGTTCATTGGATTCGTCCTGCCGGGAGAGACGGCGGTCATCCTCGGCGGGGTTCTCGCGTCCGAGCACCGCGTCAGTCTCGCCGGCATGTGCGCGGTCGCCGTCGGCTGCGCAATCGCCGGTGACTCCGTCGGATTCGAGGTCGGGCGCCTCTTCGGGCCGTTCTTGTTGCGTCACCGTCCACTGAAGGGTCGTCGCGGCGTCGCCCGCACACGGGCGTTCGTCGAATCCCACGGCGCGCTCGGGGTCTTCCTCGGTCGCTTTACGGCGGTTTTCCGCGCGCTCGTTCCTGGCATCGCGGGGATGTCGGGAATGAACTACCCGAGATTCCTCTTGGCGAACGCCGCTGGCGGACTTATCTGGGGGCTCGGGTACACGATCGCCGGATACGAGGTCGGAAAGGGGTACGCGAGGGTCGTCACCTACGGGACCTACGTTTCGAGCTCCATCATCGGCGCGGCGGCGATCGCCCTTGTCATCTTCCTCGTCTGGCGCCGCCGCCGTGAGCGCGCGAAAGACGCTGAGCAGGCGATTTAGAATTTCGATCGAATTGGTTGACAATCAAAACCGGCCGTTAAGCTCACCGCGAATCCCGGAGGCGACGGTTGGAACACCGCCTGATTGGCGGAAGGAGAAACATGGCCCTGCAACTCGGTGACACCGCGCCGGACTTCACGGCGGACTCGACCGAAGGCGAGATCAATCTCTACCAGTACCTCGGCGGCGGTTGGGGAATCCTCTTTTCGCACCCGAAGGATTTCACCCCGGTCTGCACGACCGAGCTCGGCGAGGTGGCGAAACTGAAGGACGAGTTCAGCAAGAGAAACACGAAGGTCCTCGGGGTTTCGGTCGACCCCGTCGCCTCCCACAACGAGTGGAAGGGCGACATCAAAGACGCCACCGGCCAGACGCTGAACTACCCGTTGCTCGGTGACGAGGACCACACGATCTCGGACCTGTACGGAATGATCCATCCGAACGCGAGCGACACCCTGACGGTGCGCACGGTCTTCATCATCGGCCCGGACAAGAAGATCAAGCTGATGATCACGTATCCGGCCAGCACCGGGCGTAACTTCAACGAGATCCTGCGCGTGCTCGACTCGTTGCAGCTGACGGCGAACTACTCGGTATCGACGCCGGTGAACTGGAACGATGGCGAAGAGGTGATCATCGCTCCGGCGATTTCCGACACCGACGCGAAGGAGAAGTTCCCGAAGGGATTCCGGACAGTGAAGTCGTACCTGCGCTTCACCCCGCAGCCGAATCGCTGATCAGGCGGCACTCCTTTCTCGACGACGCCGGCGCTCGTGCGCCGGCGTCGTCGCGTTCCGGCCGCATCGGGGAGCGCCAGGTACCATCGCCCTGGTGCGTCGCGTCCTTCGGACCTCTTTGGATCGCGCGCTCGCGGCGCCGGCGGTCGGGAAAGACGCCTTTTTGTACGGCGGCTCGATGGTGTTCGCGCTCGTCACGGCCGTTGTCGCGGTCTCGGCGGATTACCGCGACTGGGGCGAGATGGCGGCGATCGCCTACGGACTGGCGTGCGTGGTGTGCCTCGTCGCGCTCGCCTTCTCGCGCGGTGGGCAGCTTTCGTCGGTTCGGGTCGGACAGCTGCGGCGGTTGGTTGTCGTCGGGGTGCTCGCCGGTGCGGTCGTCGCTCCGCTCATCTCCGAGCTCGTCTGGCGCGCCGAGGCGCTTCCGGGTCAGCACGCGCAAGCCGAGGTGGCGGTCGTTGAACGGGCGGGGGACCGCCTCGCCGCCGGCGCCAACCCGTATCTCAATCACCCGACGACGGTCGGCATCTCTCCGTCGAGCGACGCGAAGGCGATCGACGCCGGCTCGTACTACCCGTACCTGCCCGGCATGGTGCCGTTCGGTCTTTTGAACGCGACGTCGTGGCCGAAAGAACTCGGCGACGCACGAGTCTCGCTGACGGTCTTCACCTTGGCGGTCGCCGCGCTGGCCCTCGGGTTCGCGGCGAAGGGCGCGAGTGTCGGTCGACGCGGGCGGGTGCTCCAGTTTCTCGTCATCTTGCCTTCCGGTGCGCTGCCGATCGCGACGGGCGGCGACGACATGCCGGTGATCGCGCTGATGCTGCTCGGTCTGGTGCTTGCGGCGACGCGGCGCCCCGTACTCGCCGGTCTCGTCCTCGGCTGCGCGGCGACGCTGAAGTTCACCGCCTGGCCGGTGTTGTTGTTGCTGATCCTCGCGGCGCGCGATCGCGACGGTCGGCCCGCCGGACTCCGCTACACGCTGTCGGCCACCGCCGTGTTCCTGCCGATCGTCGCCGTCGGCGCGGCACCGAACCCCGCAGCGTTCTTCGTCAACGTCGTGAAGTTCCCACTCGGGATCGCCAAGGTGCACTCGCCGGCCGCGAGCCCGCTCGTGGGCGAGGTGCTCGTCTCGATCTTTCCGCACGACCGCCGCGCGATCACCTTCGCGTTGCTCGGCGTTGGCCTCGTGCTCGTCGCGTACGGCTTGAAGCGCCTCACGCCGCGCACTCCCGCACAGGTCGCTCGGTTCACGGCATGGGTGCTGCTGCTCGCGACGGTGCTCTTGCCGGCAACGCGCTTTGGCTACCTCATCTATCCGGCAGACCTTTTCGTGTTCGCGTACCTGCTCGACGCGCTGCAGTTGACCGCCGCAACGGCGGAGGGCTACTCGGCGTCATTGACCTCGAACAGTGTCAAAGCGACGGTGCTTGCCGCTGCGACGCTGGCGCCGCCGAGCGCTGGACTGAGCGAGGTCGTGGCGCGGTTCACGACGACCCCGACCTCCCAGTAAAAGCCGTCCGAGCTCGGGCGCTCGCCGAGCAGCTCGGTGCCGCTGTTGCCGAGCGCGGAGCTGCTGCGGTCCGTCCATCCGAGCGCGCGCAACTCGTCGCGGTAGAAGGTAACGACGCGTGAGGGGCTGGCGTCGACGCGGATCACGACCTTCGAGTCGTACAACTCGACGCCACCGCCGACGTAGGAGGCATCGGCGAGGCGTGAGCCGGCGGGCACGACGAGGGCGGACAAGACGTCGGTCGGCGGTTCGCCGCCGCTCGTCACCGCCTTGAAGTCCGCGATGGCCGACGCCGTCGAAAGCTCGGTGTGGCCGACCGCGACGCCGGGGTGGGTGGCCGGCGCCGGCGGGCCGCTCGTCCCGACGAGGGCGAAGACCGCGCCGACGACCGAGATCCCGACCGCCAGGCCGACCACGACGAGGGCGGGTCCGAGACGCGGGCGCCCCCCGGCGAAGACGGCGGCGCGGCCGTTTGGCACCGGTGGGTTGTCGAGCAATGACGGATCGGCTGAGGACATCAGGCTGTCATTCGGGCTTTGCGGGCCGCGTCGACCAGCGGTCCGACCAGGTCACGACGGTAGCCTGTGTCATGGATCAGGTGATCCCGCCGGCCCGCTATCACCTCGACGTGCCGACCGCGGTTCTCGCCGCGAGGAACTCCCACCCGGTGCGATCTCGGTCGAGCCGCTCCTCGACACCCTCCGCTCGCTGCATCCAGATGCCGACACGACGGTCGTACGACGCGCGCACGACCTCGCGAGAAGAGCGCACGAGGGCCAGTTGCGGCTGTCGGGCGAGCCGTACCTGACGCACACGATCGCCGTTGCGACGATCGTTGCTGAGTTGGGCCTCGACGAGACGAGCGTCGCCGCCGCTCTCTTGCACGACGTCGTCGAGGACACGCCGGTATCGATCGGGGAGATCGAATCGTCCTTTGGGACGGTCATCGCGCAGATCGTCGACGGTGTGACCAAGCTCGATCGGCTGAACTTCTCGACGAAAGAGGCTCAGCAGGCGGCGACGATCCGCAAGATGGTTATCGCGATGTCGAAGGACTGGCGCGTCCTTGTCATCAAGCTCGCCGACCGGCTGCACAACATGCGGACGATCGACGTCATGCCGGAGTGGAAGCAGCGCCGGACCGCGCAACAGACCCTCGACGTCTACGCGCCCTCGCGCACCGTCTCGGCATCCAGCAGATCAAGTGGCAACTCGAAGACCTTTCCTTCCGGGCCCTGCAGCCGAAGGTCTACGACGAGATCGCGCAAATGGTGGCGACGCGCGCGCCCAGCCGCGAACAGGAGGTCGCGGAAGTCGTTGAGCAGATGAAGCTGCGTCTTTCGGCACTCGGCATTCAAGCGACGGTCACCGGACGACCGAAACACCTGTGGAGTATCTACGAAAAGATGGTCGTGCGGAACAAGGAGTTTGACGAGATCAACGACCTCGTCGGCATCCGGGTCATCGTCGACACCGAAAAGGACTGTTGGGCGGCGCTAGGCGCCGTGCACGCCGCCTGGCCGCCGGTGCAAGGTCGCTTCAAGGACTACATCAACTCGCCGAAGTTCAACTTGTACCAGTCGCTGCACACGACCGTGATCGGGCCGGGTGGCAAAGCACTCGAGATCCAGATCCGGACGATGGCGATGCACCTGCGTGCCGAGCACGGCATCGCCGCGCACTGGGGCTACAAGGAGGGCGGCCGGCGCTCAGGGACGCATGTCTCCGAGATCGAGTGGCTGCAGCGGCTCGTCGATTGGGAGCGGGACGTCCCCGACGACCCGATCGAGTTCTTGGAGACCTTGAAGCTCGATCTCGAACAAGACGAGGTGTACGTCTTCACGCCGAAGGGCGAGATCATGACGCTGCCGACCGGCGCGACGCCCGTTGACTTCGCTTACTCCATCCACACCGAGGTCGGTCACCGTTGCATCGGAGCGCGCGTCAACGGTCGACTGGCGCCACTGGACGCGAAGCTGCAGTCCGGCGACACCGTCGAGATCCTGACCTCAAAGCTCGCAACGGCGGGTCCGTCGAAAGACTGGCTGAAGATCGTCGCCTCGCCCCGCGCCCGCAACAAGATCCGCCAGTGGTTCTCGCGCGAACGGCGCGAGGACGCGATTGACAACGGCCGCGAGGAGCTCACGAAGGCGCTGCGGCGCGAAGGGCTGCCGACCCAGCGCCTCTACGCCTCGGGAGCGGTGGAGGAACTGGCGAAGGCGTTTGGCTTCGATCTCGACGCGTTCTACGCGGCGATCGGTGAGGGGCACATCTCTGGTCGCGCGGCGGTCGCGCGGCTGCGTCGCGACATCCTGTCGGAGTCCGAAGAGCAACTGCCGACGACCGTGCTGCAGACCCGCCGGCCGTCGTCGAGAAAGTCGACCGGTGTTTTCGTCGAAGGACTCGACGACGTGTTGGTCCGGCTGTCGTCGTGCTGCACCCCGGTGCCGGGGGACCGCATCGTCGGGTTCGTCACCCGCGGCCGCGGCGTGTCGGTGCACCGCGCCGACTGCGTGAACGCGATCACGCTCGATAGCGCGGCGCGAGAGCGTTTGATCGAAGTCGAGTGGGACCAAGCGCAATCGGGCCGGCACACGGCTTCGATCGCCGTCGAAGCGCTTGATCGCGCGCAATTGCTTGCTGATGTCGCCCGCGCGCTCGCGGAGCAGAACGTCGGCATCATCTCGGTGTCCGCAGAAAGCACGCCAGATAGGGTGAGCCACATGCGCTTTGAGTGTGAGCTCGCCGACACCGAGCATCTGGAAGCGGTGCTCGCGTCGCTGCGGCGCGTGGAAGGCGTCTACGACGCCTTCCGGTTGTTGCCCGGCAAGAACAAGACAGCGCGCGCCCAGAACCGGTGAGCGCCTTCAAGGCGCCGACTGGGACCCACGACCTACTACCCCCAGCAAGCGCCCGCGCCGAATCCTGCGTCGCACGCTTCGCATCGCTCGCCCGCCGCGGCGGGTACGGCTTGTTGAGCTCGCCGATGTTCGAAGACGCCGAGGTGTTCCGACGCAGCTCCGGAGAGTCGAGCGAGGTCGTCTCGAAGGAGATGTACGAGTTCGACGACAAGGGCGGTCGCCATCTCGCCCTGCGCCCCGAAGGCACGGCGTCGGTCGTGCGGGCGTTCATCGAACACAACCCGCAGGTGCCGTGGAAGATCTGGTACCTCACTCCGATCTTCCGTTACGAGCGCCCGCAGGCCGGGCGATATCGCCAGCACCATCAGCTCGGCATCGAGGTGATCGGGACCGAGGATCCTGACGTCGATGCCGAAGTGATCGCGCTTGGCAACGATTATCTGGACGCGCTCGGGTTGTCGCGCGTCTCCCTCGGAGTGAACTCGCTCGGCGACGACGCCTGCATGCCCGGCTACCGCGAGGCGCTCATCGCCTACCTCGCCGCGCACGAAAACGAGCTGTGCGATGAGCACCGGACGCGCTATCGGGAGAACCCGCTGCGCGTCCTTGACTGCAAGAAGTCGGAGTGCATCCGGGTCCGCGACGATGCGCCGAGACTTTCCGACGCGTGGTGCGGGCCGTGTCGCGAGCACTTCGCGCGCGTCACCGAGGGCCTCGATGCAGCGGGAATGGCGTGGCGCCAGGACGACTTTCTCGTGCGCGGGCTCGACTACTACACGCGCACGACCTTTGAGTTCGCGGCCGAGTCGCTGGACGCGGCCCAGAACGTCGTCCTCGCCGGCGGTCGCTACGACAAGTTGTCGTCGATGCTGGGGGGTAAAGACGCCGCCGGGATCGGCTTCGGGAGCGGTCTCGAGCGGGTGCTGCTCGCCTGCGACGCTGAGGGCGCGCTGCGCGATGAGGCGACCGCACCCGACGTCTTCGTTGTCGACGTCACTGGGGGCCGCCTGGCGCGCGACGTCTCTCGGGCGCTGCGGAGGGCGGGATTCGTTGCTGAGCGCGCCTATGACGGGCGGTCGATGAAGGCGCAGTTGAGGCTGGCCGATCGTTCCGGCGCCAAGCTGGCGGCGATCTTCGGCGCCGAGGAAGAGGGCAACGGAACCGTCACGTTGCGGGACCTGCGCGGCGACGACCCCGGTAAACAGGAAACGATGCCGCGCGAAGAGCTCGAGCAGGCGGTGCGGGCGTGGGGATCGTGACCGCCGAAGCCCGCGGGATGCGGACGCGCTACTGCGGCACGCTGCGCAGAGACGACGTCGGAGAAGAGATCGCGCTCTGTGGCTGGGTGGCGCGCCGGCGCGAGCACGGAGAGCATCTTGCGTTCGTCGACCTGCGCGACCACACCGGCATCGTCCAGTGCGTCGTCGACGGCGCGCACGCGATCAAACCGGAGTATGCGCTGCGCATCGTCGGCGTGGTGCGCGAGCGTCCGGAAGGAACGGTGAACCCGGAGCTTGCGACCGGCGAGGTCGAAGTCGCCAACTGCCGGATCGAGGTGCTCGCGGCCTCCGAGACGCCACCGTTCCAGCTCGACGAGCGCACGGAGGTCGACGAGGCTCTTCGCCTCCGCTACCGCTACCTCGATCTCCGCACCGAGCGGATGCAGAAGAACCTGCGCGTGCGCGCGGCGGTGAACGTGGCGATCCGGCGCACGATGGAACGGCTGGGTTTTGTCGAGATCGAGACACCGCTCTTGTGGACGCCGACCCCGGAAGGTGCACGCGAGTTCGCTGTCCCGTCGCGCTTGCAGCGGGGGTCGTTCTACGCACTGCCGCAGAGCCCGCAGATCGCGAAGCAGCTCTCTATGATCGGCGGCGTCGATCGCTACTACCAGATCGCGCGTTGCATGCGCGACGAAGACCCGCGTGCCGACCGCCAGTTCGAGTTCACCCAGCTGGACGTCGAAGCGAGCTTCGTCGGCCAAGACGAAATCCTCTATTTCGTCACCGAAGCGATGATCGAGGCGACCGAGGCGGCGACCGGTATTCGCCCGGATCCGTTCGCCACAATGACGTGGTCCGAAGCGATCGACCGCTACGGCTCCGATAAGCCGGATCTGCGCTTCGGGATGGAGATCTGCGATCTCACCGAAGTCTTCGCGGCGACTGAGTTCAAGGCGTTCCGCCGCGAAGCGGTGCGGGCGATCGTCGTCGACGGCGGCGCCGCGTTCTCGCGGGCACGCCTCGATGAGCTCATCGAGCGGGCGAAGCAACTCGGTGCCGGGGGTCTCGTGTGGATGCGCGTCCGAGGCGAGCCGTTGTCGATCGAGTCGCCGGTCGACAGGTTCCTTGCCGACGACGAGCGCAAGCGCGTTTTGGCCGCGACCGGCGCGTCGGACGGCGCGCTGATCCTCGTCGTCGCCGACGAGCGCCGTCGGGCGTCCGAGGTGCTCGGCCAATTGCGCGTCGACCTCGGCCGCCCGCCGATGGGCGAAGGTCCGTTTCGGTTCTGCTGGGTCGTCGACTTCCCGCTCTTTGACGGCTTCGACGAGAACGGCAACCCCGCCGCCGCGCACCACCCGTTCACGATGCCGTACGTCGAGGATTTTGATCGCATCGAGGACGACCCCTTCTCGGTGCGCGCCCGCTCGTACGACCTCGTCCTGAACGGCTGGGAGCTCGGTTCGGGGAGCATCCGCATCACGGAACCGGCGCTGCAGCGGCGGATCTTCGAGGTGTTGGGGATCTCGCCCGAGGTCGCCGAAGCGCGCTTTGGTTTCCTGCTGGACGCGTACCGCTACGGCGGTCCGCCGCACGGCGGCTTCGCCGTCGGCATCGACCGCTTCGTGGCGTGCCTGCTCGGAGAGGACAACATCCGTGAGGTGATCGCCTTCCCGAAGACCCAGTCCGGCGCCGATTTGATGACCGGCGGACCGTTGCCGCTGCCGCCCGAGCGCCTCGCCGAACTCGGGGTGCGCGTCGTCGAGAAGGAGCCCGCGCCGCCCGGCACGAACCGAGACACAGAGCGCGCCGGCTGACCCGCCGATGCGCAAGCGGACCGAACCCGACCTGTTTGACGCGGCGGCGGCCGACGAACTCGCCCGCCGGGCGCCGCTCGCCGACCGGATGCGGCCGCAAAGCCTCGACGAATTCGTCGGTCAGTCCCACCTGCTCGCACGGGGGGCGACGCTGCGTGCCCTCATCGAGACCGACTCGCTCTCTTCGGCGATCTTCTTCGGTCCGGCCGGCTCGGGCAAGACCACGCTTGCCCGTCTTGTCGCGCAGACGTCGGCGAAACGGTTCGTGACGCTCTCCGCGGTCTCGAGCGGCGTCGCTGAAGTACGCGAAGTCATCGAACAGGCGCGGCGCGACCTCGGGATGAGTGGGCGTCAGACGATCCTTTTCCTCGACGAGATTCACCGCTTCAACCGCGCGCAACAGGACGCGTTCTTGCCCGGCGTCGAGTCGGGCGTCATCGTCCTCATCGGCGCGACGACCGAGAACCCCTTTTTCTCCCTCACCTCGCCGCTGCTCAGCCGCTCGACACTGTGGCGATTCGAGCCGATCGGCAACGAGGACCTCGCGCTGCTCGCCCGTCGCGGCGTCGAGCGGGAAGGTGCGTCGATCGACGACGAGGCGCTCGCGGCGGCCGTCGACCTCTCCGACGGCGACGCGCGGGCGTTGCTCGTCACACTGGAGGTCGCGATCGCCGTCGCCCGGTCGCGTGATCCGAGCGAGGTGGCGATCGGACGTGCCGACGTCGAGGCCGCCCGAACGACTCGCGCGATCCGCCACGGGCGCGACGAGCACTACGACGTCGTTAGCGCGCTGATCAAGTCGATCCGCGGATCGGATCCCGACGCCGCGATTTACTGGCTCGCCCGTTTGATCGTTGCCGGTGAGGACCCGCGATTTGTCGCCCGCCGCCTCGTTATCTTGTCGAGCGAGGACGTCGGTCTTGCTGATCCGAACGCCCTCGTCGTCGCGGAGTCGGCCGCCGCGGCGCTCGATCGCGTCGGGCTGCCCGAAGCGGCGCTGAACTTGGCGGAGGCGGTGGTCTATCTTGCTTCGGCGCCGAAGTCGAACCGCGCCGCGGTGGCGATTTGGAACGCGATGGGAGACGTCGAGCGCGGCCCGCTCGCGACGGTCCCGCCGAGGCTGCGCGGGACCGGATTCCAGGGCGCGAAGGCCCTCGGCCACGGAGTCGGTTACCAGTATCCTCACGACGATCCGCGAGGCTTCGTCGATCAGACGTACCTGCCCGATGAGCTCGCCGGACGCCGCTACTACGAGCCGTCCGAGCACGGCTTCGAACGCGAGGTCGCGGAGCGCCTCGCGCGGTGGTGGAAGCGACGAAAAGATGACGGGGACGGGACGGATTCGGGCACGGTGAGCGAATGACGATCGACGGCGACGGGCTGCGCGCCGCGTTTACGCGCTACTTCGTCGAACGCGACCACAACGCCCTGCCGGCTGCGAGTCTCGTTCCGGTCGATCCGACCGTGATGTTCACGATCGCCGGCATGGTGCAGTTCAAGCCGTACTTCACGGGTGAACAGACGCCACCGGTTCCGCGGGCGACGACGGTCCAACCGTGTTTCCGCACGAACGACATCGAGATCGTCGGCACGACGGCGCGCCACACGACGCTTTTCGAGATGCTCGGCAACTTCAGCTTTGGCGACTACTTCAAAGAGCGCGCGATCCCGCTCGCGTGGGACTTTGTCACCGAGGTCCTCGGGTTTGATGCCGATCGGCTGTGGATCACGGTGCACGAATCAGACGACGAGGCGTCGGGAATCTGGCAAGACGCCGTCCAGGTCTCCGCCGAACGGATCCAGAAGATGGGAGCGGACAACTTCTGGGAGATGGGCGAGGTCGGTCCGTGCGGACCGTGCTCGGAGATCTACTTCGACCGTGGCGAGCACTTCGGCCCGGGAGGCGGTCCGGCGAATGACGACTCCGATCGCTACAGCGAGATCTGGAACCTCGTCTTCATGCAGTTCGACCGCGCCGCCGACGGGACGATGGAGGACCTCCCGAAAAAGAACATCGACACAGGAGCGGGTTTCGAACGGATCCTCATGCTGTTGCAAGGCGTTGATTCCGTGTTCGCGACCGATGTCCTCGCGCCGATCGTCGAGCAGGCCGCCTCGGCGACGAAGACGCCGCTCGGTCGCGACGACCACAGCGACGTCGCCCTGCGCGTCCTCGCCGACCACACGCGTTCGGCCGCCTTCCTCATCTCCGACGGCATCGTCCCTTCGAACGAGGGGCGGGGCTACGTGCTCCGTCGGATGATCCGCCGTGCGGCGTTGCGTGCCCACCAGCTCGGCGCGACCGAGGTTGTCCTGCCGAGGGTCGCCGACGCGGTGTCGGCGACCCTCGGCAACGCGTACCCGCGGCTAGTTCGCGACGGCGAACTGGTCCGCACGGTCATCGCCCACGAAGAAGAGGCGTTCCGCCGCAATCTGCGTGCCGGGTTCCAACTCCTTGAAACAGAGCTGCGCGACGCAGTCACGACGCTTCCCGGTGACGTCGCCTTCAAGCTGCACGACACGTACGGGTTTCCGATCGACCTCACCGTCGAGGTGGCGAACGCGCGCGGCGTCGCTGTCGACCGGGCCGGTTTCGACGCCCAGATGGAAGAGCAACGCCGACGCGGCCGGGCCGACACTCACCGGGCGCTCGAGCACTTTGGTGCCGAGGGACGATGGCGCGACGTCCTGTCCGAGAGGGGACCGACCGAGTTCCTCGGCTACGAGGAGGAGGCGACCGACGCCGAGGTCCTCGCGGTGGCGGTGCGCGACGACGCCGGGACATTCGAGAACGTCGACGGCGAGCGCGCCCGAGATGGGGCGGAGTTCATTGACGTCGTCTTGGACCGCACGCCCTTTTATGCCGAAGGCGGAGGTCAGGTCGGTGACACCGGGACGATCCGCACACCGAGCGGAGTCGTGCGTGTGCTCGACACGACATCGGCCGACGGCGTGAGCGTGCACACCGGATACCTCATTCAGGGCACGGTGCGCGAGCACGAGCGCGCCCTCGCCGTGATCGACGTCGAACGCCGTGAGGCGATCAGGCGCAACCACACCGCGACGCATCTCCTCCACGCCGCGCTGCGCGAGGTACTAGGCGAGCACGCCAAACAGCAGGGATCACTCGTCGCGCCCGACCGCCTGCGCTTCGACTTCAGCCACTTCTCCGCGCTCTCTGATGACGAGCTGGCTCGCATCGAGAGGATGGTCAGCGAACAGATCCTCGACAACGACGCGGTGACGACGTATCAGACCTCGAAGGAGGAGGCCGAACACCTCGGTGCCGTCGCGTTCTTCGGCGAGAAATATGGAGAGACCGTCCGTGTCGTCGAGGCCGGACCCGCTTCGCTCGAACTGTGCGGGGGGACCCACGTCCACACGCTCGGCTCGATCGGGCCGTTCCGCATCCTTTCGGAGAGCTCGATCGGCGCGAACACCCGCCGCATCGAGGCGACGACCGGCACTCGCTCGATCGAGGAGATCCGCGAGATGTCCGACACGCTGACGCGTGCCGCGACGACGCTGCACACGATTCCGTTCGACGTGGCGAACGCGGTCGAGCGCCTCGTCGAACGGGAGAGAGGCTTGGAGGACGAGCTGCGCCGGGCGCGCACATCCGCGCTGCGTGATGAAGCGCGTTCGCTCGCCTCGAAGGCGCACTCGGGCGTCCTCGTCGCTCGCCGCGACGGCGTCGACCCGACCGCGCTCCGTGAGCTGGCGCTGGCGATCCGCGCCCTCGACGTCTCGACCGTCGCGTTGATCGGCGCTCCCGACGCCGGTCGCGTCGCGATCGTCGTCGCTGCTCGACCCGACGGCGGCATCGACGCCCGAGAGATCGCCTCGGGCGCGGCGCGAGTTGTCGGTGGCGGCGGCGGTGGATCGAAGGAGCTCGCCACGGCTGGCGGTCGCGACGTAGCCGCCATCGACGCGGCGATCGAGGAACTCGACGCCCTCATCGGGCGGACGTAGAAGGCCAGGCCGTGCCGGATCGGCCTCCTTTTGGTCGCGTGCTCGGGCTCGACCTCGGCTCCGTGCGCATCGGTGTGGCAATCTCCGACTCGGCGCGCACCCTCGCGACGCCACGCGAGGTCCTGCGAAGAAGCGGTGACCAGGAGAACGATCTCGAGTTGCTCGCGGCGCTCATCGACGACGCGGGTGCGACCGAGGTCGTCGTCGGCCTGCCGGTCTCGCTCGACGGAAGCCGCGGCCCGGCGGCCGCGGGCGTCGAAGCCGAGGCAGCACAGCTGCGTGAACGCGTGTCGGTGCCCGTACAGCTGATCGACGAACGCCTCTCGAGCGTGGAAGCGACACGGCGTCGACGCGAAGCGCGCCCGCAGTCGAAACAGCGGGCCCGCTCACCGCTTGGATCGCGGCACGCGCCCGTCGACGCCGACGCGGCGGCGATTGTCCTGCAGGCGTATCTCGATTCCCACCGCGGGCGGTGACGCAGATTGACTCCGGTCGGCGTTCTCGGTGAACACGTTCGACAATTTCGGGCGGCAGTGATCGGCACGCCCATTCGCCATTCCTTATCGCCGCGCGTCCACGATGCGGCGTACGCAGCGCTCGGTCTCGACTGGCGCTACGGCGCGATCGAAGTTCAGCCCGGCGACGGAGCAGCCGCGATCCGCGAGGCACGCGACGCGAACTACGTGGGTCTGTCGGTGACGACACCGCTGAAGGTCGAAGCGGCGCAAGCGTGTCCAAAATCCAGAGACGTCGACGCGATCGGCGCGGCAAACACGGTGGTCTTCGGCGGGGCCGGTGTGCTGGCGTACAACACCGACGGTGAAGGACTGCTCGACGACTTGCGGCAAGCGCACGGCTTTGACGCGGGGAACCGAAATTGCGGGGTGATCGGTGCCGGTGCGACCGCCCGCGCGGTCGTCCGGGCGCTCGATGCACACGGCGCGCACGAGATCATCGTTGTCAACCGCTCCGCTGATCGCGCGCATGCAGCGGTCGCTCTCGCGCCGACGACGGCGCGTGTGGGTGACCCCGAGGACCTTATTGGGCTCGACCTCGTCGTCTATGCGGCGCGGGCAGCGACCCCAGACGATCATCGCGAGATCGTCGGATTCGCCTCAGGTCTCGGTGCGTCGACCTGCCCTGGACAACTCGTCGTCGACGTGAACTACTACCCGCCGCGATCGGCGTTCTTGGAATCGGCGCGCGCAAGGGGAGCGCTGGTCCAGCACGGGCTCGGGATGCTCGTCCACCAGGCGGCCCGACAAGTCGAACTTTTCACCGGCTTGCCAGCGCCGCTCGAGGCGATGTGGGGAGCTGTGGCGAGCGAACCGGGGGCACTTAGCCCCAGCTGAGGTTCCCCAAGCTGCAAATTCGGACAATCGACCCTTCGGTAGGGTGTCTTGTTGTGGCGGCACACGTTCTTGATCGCACGCCGCGGCTCCACCGCAAGACGACATCGCCAATCCTCGCTGCGTTGCGGCAGGTGGACTTCGCCCTCATTGTCGCGACGCTCGTTCTGACGGTTATCGGTTTCGTCATGGTGTACTCGGCCTCGAAGGGGATCTACCCCGCCGAGCCGAACTACTTCTTGAAGCGCCAGATCGCCTACGCGATCGTCGGGCTCATCGCGATGATCGTCTGTGCGACGGTCGATTACCGGCGGCTCGAAGATTTCGGGTACTACATCTACGGCATCGTCGTCATCGCGCTCGCCGGCGTCATCGCCGTCGGACACAGCCAGAACGGCTCGCAGCGGTGGATCTCGCTCGCCGGCGTGCAGTTCCAACCCTCGGAATTCGGGGTGCTCGCAGTGATTTGCGGGGTCGCGCTGTACCTTGCTCGGCATCGCCGCGAACTCGGCGTCGGGCGAATTGCCGCGCTCTGCCTGATGACCGGTGTCCCAATCTTGCTCGTCGTGAAACAGCCCGACCTCGGCACCGGGATCCTGCTCGGCGTCGTGTTGTTCGTGATGTTGTACTTCGGAGGCGTCCGAATGCGGTTCCTCGTCGCGCTCGTCGCCATCGCAGTTTTGGGATTCGCCTTCGCGGTTTTCGCCCACGTGCTGAGCACATATCAACTCGACCGCTTGACGGCGTTCTTGCACCAGAGCACCGACCCGCAGGGCCTCGATTACAACGTCATCCAGTCGAAGACGGCGATCGGCGCCGGAGGACTGACCGGGACGGGGCTCTTCAAGGGCGCGCAGACGAACCTCGAGTACGTTCCGATCCAGTATGCGGACTTCATCTTCTCGGCGATCGGCGAACAGCTCGGCTTCATCGGTTCCGCGGTTGTCATCGCGCTGTACGGGTTCGTCGCGTTCCGGATCTTTCGGGCGGTCCAGGTAGCCCGTGATGAACTCGGCCGGCTCATCTGCGCGGGGATCCTCGCGTTCGTCGTCTTCTCGGTCTTCGAGAACGTCGGGATGGCGTCGGGGATCATGCCGATCACCGGCATCCCGCTCCCATTCATCTCCTACGGCGGTTCCGCATTGGTCGCCTTCTTCTGCGCGATCGGACTCGTCTTGAATATCGAGATGCGTCGATCGCGAGCCCGATGAGCGAGGAAGCGGCAGCGACTCCGACGCGCGCTCCGGCCAAGAAGCGCGCACCGGCGAAGACGAGCAAAGAGGAGTCCGAGCCCATCGAACCGGTCGAGGCGGTTGCGGCTGGCGACGCGCAGAGCGCGCCCGAGCCCGGCGACTTCGCGGGGTTCATCCCCGTCGAAGTCGTCGACGTCATCGTTCGGCTTCCGAACCCGAATCCGGTGCTCGTGCTGCGGACGGTTGACCCACCGCAACGCTCGCTCGAAATCCCGATCGGCGCCGCTGAGGGAATCTCGATCGCGAACGCGCTGCACGATGTTTCGACGCCGAAGCCGCTCACGCACGAGCTCTTCGCCGACACGCTGACGGCGCTCGACGCATCGGTCGCCGTTGGGCGCATCACCGCCGTCGAGGGCGGCTCTTTCTACGGGGAGATCGTCGTGAGCGGCGGCAACGCCGGCCAGCAGACGATCCCCTGTCGGCCGTCGGATGCGGTCGCGATGGCGCTGCGTCAGCGGCCGCCGGCTCCGATCGTCGCTTCTTCGGCGGTCCTCGAGACGGCCGGCATCGAAGACGACACGAGCCGCTGATTCCCCTCGTTGGAGATCCGTATCAAGATCGCCACCAAGGCGTAGTTCGCGACGAGCGATGAGCCCCCGTAGGAGACGAAGGGGAGCGTGACCCCCGTCAAGGGCAACAGCCGCGTGTCGCCCGCCATGATGAGGAACGCCTGCAGCCCGAGGGTGGCGGTAAGTCCCGTCGCACACAGCCGGGAGAACTCCGAACGCGCGCGCCGCGCGGCCCGCAATCCCGCGCCGACCAAGATCGCGAAGCAGGCGACGATCGCCAAGGCGCCGACGAGACCCATCTCCTCTCCGATGATGGCGAAGATGTAATCGCTGGACGAGATCGGCAGCACCCCTTGCGCGAGGCCGAAGCCGATACCGGTTCCGAAGAGCCCGCCGCGCCCGAAGGCGAGCTCGCCTTGGATCGGCTGCAGGCCGATCCCTGTCGGATACGGCCACGGGTTGAGCCAGTCGGTGAAGCGCTCGTTCACCTGCGTCAGGATGTGGCTTGCCAAGAAGGCGACCAGCGCGAAACCGGCGAGCCCGATGACGATGTAGGTCCACCGTCCCGTTGCGGCCCAGATCATCGTCAAAAAGACGAGGAAAAGGATCAAAGAGAAGCCGATGTCGTCTTCGACGAGGATGATCAAAAGCGCCATGATCGCCGCCGCGGCGATCGGGCCGAAGGCGCGCAAATCCGGGATCATCCGGTTGCCGATCCTTCGTGTCGGCACCGTCAAGAGTTCGCGTTTGTCGACGAAGTACGAGGCGAAGAAGATGACAAGCAACAGTTTCGCGATCTCGACCGGTTGGAATTCGAACGACGAGGCGTGGACCCACAGGCGGGCGCCGTTGATCTTCTCGCCGATGCCGGGCAAGAGCGGCGCGATCAACATCAAAAAGGCCGCCGCGAGGATCAGATAGCGGTAGCGGTCCAAGTCGCGGCTGTAGCCGAGCGTTGCGAGCACGCCCGCGTAGATCACGAGTCCGATCACCGTCCAGGCGAGCTGCTGACCCGCCTGGCCGGGATCGCCGCGTTCGATGAAGACGTAGCCCATGCCGTTCAGAACGAGGACAACCGGCATGATCACGGGGTCGGCGTTCGGCGCGTAGATCCGATTCACGAGCTGGACGCCGAGGCCGATCAGCGCCAGGAAGACGATGAACTCGACGATGTGGGCGGGGAGCTTGCCGGTGAGCGCCAGCGACTCGAGCAAGGTCGCGAACAAAACGACGACCGCGCCGACAAAGAGCATTCCTGCTTCGGTGCGGCGACGCGGTGATCGACGGCGCTGCACGGCGACGGCGCTCACGCGTCAAACGTACCGGAGTGGAGGCCTCAATCTCTGGGCAGCGGCACCGGTAGCGTGGGGATGGTGACCGCCCGGACCGACGTCGATCTCGCCGACGAGCCCGCGACCTCCGAGCTTTCCGAGGAGGCCCGCAAGGCCCCAGAGAGTTTCGGGCCGGATCGGTTCATCAACCGCGAGCTGTCCTGGCTCGAGTTCGCGGACCGCGTCCTCGAGCTCGCTGGAGCGGAGCAATCGCCGCTCCTGTCCCGGGCGAAGTTCCTGGCGATCTTTTCCTCGGGGCTCGACGAGTTCTTCCAGGTGCGCGTCGCCGGACTGAAGGACCAGCTCGCCGTGGGGGTACGCGAAGCGTTCCCCGACGGGCGGACGGTGCTCGAAACCTTCGCCGAGGTGCGCGAACGCGTGCGTGACCTCATCGATCGCCAGTCGCAGATCTACAGCGAGGAGGTCCGCCCGCAGCTCAGCGAGGCGGGGATCGCGATCGCCGACTACGCCGATCTGAGCGGTGACGATTTCGAGACGTTGCGTCGGGTTTTCTACGAGCAGATCTTCCCGGTCCTGACCCCGCTCGCCGTCGACCCGGGACACCCGTTCCCGTACATCTCGTCGCTGGCGCTCAACTTGGCGGTGACGATCGAGGACCCCGAAAAAGGCGAGAGCCGCTTCGCCCGGATCAAGGTCCCGACCCGCCCTGTGCTGCCGAGATTCGTCGAGCTCGACGGCGGTGAAAGGTGGGTGCCCCTCGAACAGGTGATCGCCGCGAACCTTACCGATTTGTTCCCCGGAATGCGGATCGGCTCGTGCTTCACCTTCCGCGTGACGCGCAACGCCGACTTGGAACTGGACGACTCCGAGGACGAGGACCTACTCGAGGCCGTCGAAGTCGAGCTTCGGCGCCGGCGCTTCGGCCGCGCCGTTCGCCTCGAGGTCGCCTCCGACATGACCCCAGATGTCGTCGCGTTCCTCCTTTCCGAGCTCGAGCTCGACGAACGGGACGTCTACCGGATCCCGTCGCTGTTCGACCTCTCGGACCTTTGGGCGATCGCGATGCTCGACCGGCCCGACCTATCAGAGCCGGCGTTCTCGCCGCGCACCCCGGCTCGGCTCACCCGCGACACCGGCGAACCGGCGGACCTGTTCGGCGTGATCCGCGAGCACGACGTGTTGGTCCACCACCCCTACGACTCGTTCGCCTCTTCGGTCGAGGCGTTCATCTCGCAGGCTGCGGCCGATCCCGACGTATTGGCGATCAAACAGACGCTCTATCGGACCTCGGGCGAGGCGTCCTTCGTCTCGGCGCTCGCGTCCGCCGCAGAGCAAGGAAAGCAGGTCGTTGCGCTCGTCGAGTTGAAGGCGCGCTTCGACGAGCGGCGCAACATCGCCTGGGCACGACATTTGGAAGAAGCCGGCGTGCACGTCATCTACGGGGTCGTCGGCTTGAAGACGCACTCGAAGACGGCACTCGTCGTGCGCAGAGAAGAGGACGGAATCCGCCGTTACTGCCACATCGGGACGGGGAACTACAACTCTGAGACGGCGCGCATCTACGAGGACCTCGGGCTGCTGAGTTGCGAAGAGACGCTGGGCATCGATCTGACGAACCTTTTCAACCACTTGACGGGTTTCTCGCGCGAGGTCGAGACGACCTCGCTCATCTTGTCGCCGACGGGCTTTCGCCCCTGGGTCCTCGAGGCGATCGCCCGCGAGCGCGAGTCAGGAGTGAACGGCCGGATCTGCATCAAGGTGAACGGCCTCACAGATCCGCAGGTGATCGACGCGCTCTACGAGGCTTCGCAGGCAGGCTGTCGGATCGAGCTCTTGGTGCGGGGCGTGTGTTGCATCCGCCCGCAGATACCGGGGCTTTCGGACAACATCACCGTGAAGTCGATCGTCGGTGAGTATCTCGAGCACTCGCGCATCTACCGCTTCGGGGTTCCCGGGCGTGACGTGCTCGCGAAAACCGTCGTGCGCAAAGGAGATCCGCCAAAGACGATGGGGAACAAAGCGACGTATTTCATCGGTTCGGCAGACTTGATGGAGCGCAACCTGGACCACCGCATCGAAGCGGTGGTGCCCGTCCGTCCGGCGGACTTGTGCGCGAGACTCGAAGACATCTTGGCACTCGACCTTCAAGACGACACCTCTTCATGGGAGCTCGAGCCAAGCGGCGATTGGCATCGTGTGCAACAGATCCGCGGCGTCCACGCGCAACGCCGGTTCGAGGAGCTCGCGCGCGAGCGCTCTCGACGTCGGCGCGGCGCAGACGGAGCGGCCTGATCGCTCGTGCGCATCGCGGCGCTCGATCTCGGCAGCAATTCGTTCCACATGATCGTCGTCGAGGCGCGCCTCGACGGCACGTTTTTGCCCCTGGTGCGCGAGAAACAGACGCTTCGCCTCGGCGATCGCGTCGCGAAGTCCGGTGTCCTCGGCGAGGAGGGCACGTCTGAAGCGCTCGAAGTCATCACGCGCTTCATCCAGATCGCGCATGCCTCGAAGGCCGACGAGGTGATCGCCGTCGGCACGGCGGCGATCCGGGAGGCGAACGACGGCGCCGCCTTTGTCGATCGGGTGCGCACTGAGACCGGCGTCGAGATCACCGTCGTCGACGGGAGGCGAGAGGCCGAGCTCATCTTCACCGCCGTGCGCTCGAGCGTGCTCATCGATCCCGGTCCGGCGCTGGCGGCCGACCTCGGGGGTGGCAGCTTGGAGCTGATCGTCGGCGACCGTACTGAGATCGCCTACGCGGCGAGCGTGCCGATCGGCGTTGGCCGACTGACGACTGCGATCGAGAACGATCCGTTGAAGGACTCGGACCTGCGCCGTCTTCGCAAGGTCGTCGCCGAAGCGCTTGACCCGGTGATCGACGAGATCGTCGCGCGCGGACCGAAGCAGTTCATCGTCTCTTCTGGAACATTCCTCGCGCTCGTGCGCATGGCAGCGGCGCGCCAAGACGGCACGGTGCACGAGATCGTCAACCAGCTGAGCGTCGAGCGCGAGGTGATCGAGGAGCTCGCCGAGGACGTCTTCAAGCTGCGCGCCGCGGATCGGACGAGGCTGCCGGGCTCCGATCCACGTCGCGCCGAGCAGCTGCCCGCCGGTGCCGTAGTGCTCGAGTACCTGTTGAACGAGACCGGGCTCGGCGAGGTGACGGCGAGCGAATGGGCACTCAGAGAAGGGATCGTCCTCGACGCGATCGGCGAGCACGACCCCGTCGAGCTGCTCGGCGACCCGCGGGCGCTACGGCGCTGGTCCGTGCTTTCACTGTGTCGCCGGTCGAACTGGCGCCAGCCGCATGCCCGTCAGGTCGCCTCGCTTGCCGCGCAGCTGTTCGACGCGACGCGGTTCCTCCACGCGCGGGGCTCGGACGAGCGCGAGCTGCTCGAGTTCTCGGCGTACCTGCACGACATCGGCGAGCACATCTCGCGGGAGGGCCACGACCGCCACACCGCCTATCTGATCGAGAACGGGGGGTTGCGCGGCTTTTCCCCGGCCGAGGTCCGCATCCTCGCTTCGATCGGCCGCTTCCACATCCGCGGCACGCCGAAGCCGAGCTTCGAGGCGTTCGCCGAGCTCTCCGAGGACGACGCGGCGCGAGCCGTCGAGCTCACCGCGATCCTGCGTCTCGCCGATGCGTTGGACGCGTCGCACCGCGGGATCGTGCGCGCGATCGAGGTGTCGCCGCTCGGACCCGCCCGCACGCTGACGATCGCGGTGCACGCGAACGCCGACGCCGGCCTCGAGCTGTGGAGCGCACGGCGCAAGCAAGAACTGTTCGAGCGGATCTTCGGCGTCGACTTGGAGGTCAGCGCGGCAGCACCCCCCGGGGCCGCGTACCGTCAGGAGGGGAGCGGCTCAGGTTTTGGCTGAGCGACTCCTGTTCTCGGGCGGCGGGATCCGGTCGACAAAGTCGGTGAGCGCTCGGCGTGAGCCGCGCAGCACCTGACCCCTCGGCAGACGCAAAGAGAGGTAGCTGACGGCGCCGACGGGGATCGGCAGCCAGAAGTTGACGAGTCGCCATCCCAAGACGCCGAGCAGAGAGACGTTCTTCACGACGCCGAAGCTCGTCAAAACGAGTGGCAGTGTCGCTTCGACAAAGCCGAGTCCTCCCGGCGTGATCGGGATCACGGCGAGAACGTTGGCGATGCCGTAGGCGGCGAAGAGTTCGACGGGGTTCACGTATTTGCCGAGCGCGGCGAGGAAAGCCCACAGCGACGCGGCGTCCAACAACCAGTTCAAGGTCGCCCAGACGAGTGCGCTGCGACGGCGTTCCTTGTTCTGACCGAGACGGCGCAGCGACTCGTCGATCCGCCGCAGGATCGCTTCGATCTGATCGGGCTTCACGCGGGGCACGATCCGCTCGATGCGGCGGACGAAGCGCTTTGCCGCGTCCTCGCCTCTCGTGAAGGTGTAGATGAGCGCCGCGAAGCCGGCGAGGAGGATCATCCCCAACAGCGCGACGACGATGTAGATCGGGTGGAATCCGGCGAAGGGGATCGAGATGACGAGGGCGAGCCACAACATCACGTTCAGCACGACCGCCGAACCCATTCCTTGCGTGGCCATCGTGAAGCCGGCGTCCGTTCCCGTGACGCCCTCGCTTGTCAGCATGCGGTAGCCGAGGCCGGCTGAAGCGGCCGAGCCACCCGGGACGAGGTGCGCGACCGCCGTCGTCGACAGGTCGATGCGGAAAAGCCGCGAGATGGTCGGCCGATGCCTGGGTAACAACGTGTAGGTCAACAGCGCGTACGCGAAGAGCGAGGCGGCTTCGAACACGACCCCGGCGAGGAGCCAACCGATGTTCAATCGCTTCAACAGCGCGAGGTTGTGGCTCGCGCCGATGAGTTCGGGGACGACCAAGTACTCGATGACGAGCACGACGAGGAACAAAAGGATGCCGTGGCGGAGCGGCGCCGGGATGCGGGTCCTCCATTTCGAGCGCGGCCGTTCCGGCGATTCGGTCGACATCTGCCCATGCTCGCACGCCCGCACGGCTCACCAGCGGCTTCGCACACACAAGCCGTCCGTGAAGTGCCAGTCCCGGCCCATCAGGCGATTGCCGCGGTTGACTTGACGCCGTCGAGTTGACTGGGTTGCCGTGAGCGATCAGCCCACCCAAAAGGGCGTCGACCGCAACCGGCTCGGGTTCCGGCGGTCGAACGCATCGGAACAGGCAGTGGAATTCCTCGTCGTCCGTTCGTCGGTCTACGTGCTCCTCGCCGGCATCGTCGTCGTGTTGTTGGTCCTGTTGGCCTGGCGGCTGCGCGCGACACTGCTGCTCGTCGCGATCGGCATCTTTATTGCGGCGCTCCTCAATCCCTTCGTCCGTTTCCTTCGTCGGAAGGGGATGCGCCGCGGTTACGCGGTGGGGATCGTCTATCTGATCCTTGTGCTGCTGGCGCTCGCCTTTGGGTACCTCGTCTTCCACCCGCTCGTCTCGAACGCGACGCGCTTTGCGAAAGATCTGCCGACACTTGTCAGTCAGGCGAAGAGAGGAAAGGGCGTCATCGGCCATCTCATCGTGCGACTGCACCTTCAGAATTGGGTCAACAAACACGTCCCTTCGCTCGAGAGCGCCCTCACGAAACTCTCGAAGCCGGCGTTCGCCGTCGGAAAGACCGTCGTCTCAGGCGTCGCCGGTCTCGTCACGGTCGCCTTCATCTCGTTCTTCGTGCTCTTGGAGGGCCCGAGGAGCCTCGAAGCGGCGCTCGATTGGATGAACCCCGATCACGCGGGTCGGGTCCGGAAAATCGTCGACGCGATGGCAAGTGAGGTGACCGGATTCATGATCGGCGACTTCGCGACTTCGGTGATCGCCGGATTCGTCGTGTTCGCCGCGCTCGAGATCACCGGCGTGCCCTTTGCCACCGTGCTCGCCGTCTGGGTTGGTCTCGTTGACTTCCTACCGATGGTCGGTGGGCTGCTCGCCGGCGTACCGACGGTGCTCGTCGCGTTCTTGCATTCCATCCCGGCGGGGATCGTGACCGTGATCGTCTTCCTCGTCTACCAAGAGATCGAGAACCACGTCCTGTACCCGCTGATCGTCTCGCGCACGGTGCGGCTGTCGCCGTTGTGGGTGCTGCTCGCCGTGTTGATCGGGGCGGAGACCGGCAACATTTTGGGCTCGACCTTCGGCGCGATCTCCGGAGCAATCCTGGCGGTGCCTGCTGCGGGATCGATCCAGGTCGCGGCGCGCGAACTGGTCGTCGAGCGCCGGCGCGAGAAGATCGCCAGTCCCATCATCGAGGACGTGTCGGCCTGATGGCGCCACCGCATTGGTCGCACAGAACTCGCTGCGCGCGCTTTCAGCGAATGCCACCGAGACAGTCGGGTCGGCTTCTGGCTGAGCCACTCGGTGAGTCCGAGGATCTCAGCGGTTTCTTCGACCGCCGCGCCACCTCCGGCTTCGGAATCTTGCGGAGCTTCAGCGCGTAACGGATGTTCTCCGCGACCGTCATGTGCGGATATAGCGCGTAACTCTGGAACACCATCGCCACGTCACGGTCGCGCGGCGGGACGTCGTTCATCACGCGGTCGCCGAAGAGGAGCTTCCCCGACGTGATCTCATCCAGGGGGACCGACGAAGACCATGAGCTCGCCGTCGTCGACTTCGAGGTCCAAGTGGTACAGGGCCTGGAAGCGGTTCGGGTAGACTTTTGTGACCTCCTGCAAGCTGACCGAGGTAATTGCCGCCTGCGCGATCCGTCGCCGCCTACACCGTACGCGCGCGAGGCGCTGATACTTTCACGCGAAGCGCGCCGGTCGCACGCACCGCGTCGTGCGTATGGCGCCCGACGTCGGAAAGTGGAGGTGCCGCCGATGACTTCTGCGTGGTACACGATCGTGATCGACGCACACGACCCGCGCTCGCTCGCCCGCTTTTGGGCCGACGCGCTCGGGTACCGCGTGCTCTACGAAGACGACGAGGAGGTGCTGATCGCGAAGGGTGACGACGCGTATCCGGGGATCTGCTTTGTTCCGGTCGACGACGCCAAATTCCAGAAGAACCGTCTCCACATCGACTTGAATCCTGACGACCAGAACGCCGAAGTGGAACGCTTGCTCGCACTCGGCGCGCGCCGCGCCGACATTGGCCAGGGCGAGGTGAGCTGGGTCGTGCTCGCCGATCCGGAGGACAACGAGTTCTGCGTGCTCAGGCGGCACGAGTCCCTCGTCAACTGAGGCGCGCGCGTTCAGTTCGTCTGGTGGCGGTCCAAGAAGGCGTACACCTCGAACAGGTCGACCCCGGGATGCGCGGAGAAGACGACGGTGTCGGTCGGCAGCCCGGAGACGAACTGGCTGCGGTCGCGTGCCGACGCCACGGCGGCACCATCCCACCTGCGCGTTTGCTCCGCCGCCGGCTCCGAGCAGCACGACGGGTCGGGACAGCGGGACCGCATTTTCCGGGTCGTCTCCGAACCACGGAAGTAGCGCGCGTGCTCGGCGGTCGTACCGACGGTGATCGCGTCGCCGAAGTCGGTCCGTATTTCGATGTGCGTCGCGCACCAGAACATCCCAGACGCCGTCTCGGTGTATTGGTAGTGGAGCGCATAGGCGTCTTCGGATCCGAACGCTTGGCGCGAACCCCACCAGCGGCAGGTCTGCTGTCCTTCGACGGTTCCATCGGCAGCTCTCGGGAGCGGAACGCCGTCGTTCTCATACGCCTTCCAGACCCGTCCGTCGCCATCGGAACGGATGAAGTGGACTGGGATCCCGAGGTGGTGCGTAATCAGGTTCGTGATCCGGTGCGCGGCCATCTCATATGAGACGTAGAAGAGTTCGTTGACGTCCTCGACGGAAATATCCCCCGCGGCCTTCGACTCGGTCAGCAGCCTGACGACGCTCGCTTCCGGCGCCAAGAGCGCCCCTGCGAAGTAGTTCGCCGCGACGCGCTGGCGGACGTACTCCTCGAAATCGGTCGCGTCATGGTGGCCGAGCGCGAAATGACCGAGCGTCTGCGCGATTACCGAGCGCGCGGAGCGTGTACCGCCGGTCGTGTTGCGCTGCGGGACGAAGATGACGCGCCGCCTCAGATCGCAGATCGATCTCGTCGAGGTCGGCATGTCCATCACCCGCGCGATCTCGAAGCCGTAGTGCGTGGTGATATCGGTCAGGAGCCGTTCGGAGACTGCGCCCGGTCCGGTGTATCCGGCCGCTCGGAGCGCGCTCGCCGCGGCTTTCTCGATGTCGGCGAAGTAGTTGTCCGCCTCTCGCATCTCGATCCGGACGCGCGCGTTGGCGGCTCGCGCCCGAGGGGATTGGGAACTCTCTCGGCCGGCGTCGAGAGCGCCTTCACCCTGTCGAACAGCGCGAGGACGTGCTCGATCGCGGTGTCGTCGAGTCCGGCGCTCGGTCGGAGGTACGGCAGGTGCAGGCTCGCGTAGCGCGCGTCCTCCTGGACGCGCGCGAGGGCGACGCGCAGCTCGGCACGCCGGTTCGGCGGTTCCGGGTCGAGCAGGTCGGCGGCGGTGCAGCCGAGGGCCTGGGCGAGGTTGTTGACGAGCGAGAGCCGCGGCTCGCGCTGGCCGTTCTCGATCTGGGAGAGGTAGGAGGCCTGTCGCCCGACGAGCGCACCGAGCTCGTTCAGCGTCAGGTCACGACGCCGGCGGAAGTGGCGGAGCCGCTCGCCGAAGACGAGCGGGTCGAGGCTGGTGGCATCCACGAGTGAAGTATCGCAGAAATTCACATAATTACAACCACGCCAGATATTCGAGAGTTCTGAATCGAGAAATTTCGCATAATTGTCCACAATGACCACGGTTGCGGCCGAACCCTTCCTGCACGTCGACGACGTCCTGACGCCCGAGGCGACGGCCTTCGTCGTCGGCTTGCACGAGACGTTCGACAAGCGGCGCTGTGACCTGCTCGCCCTGCGGCGTGAGCGTCAGGCCCGCTTTGACGCCGGCGAGCGGCCGGACTTCTTAGAAGAGACCGCCGCGATCCGCTCACAGTCCTGGCGGGTGCCCGCTGCGCCGCGGGGGCTCGTCGATCGCCGCGTCGAGATCACCGGCCCGGTGGAACGCAAGATGATGATCAACGCGCTGAACTCGGGTGCCAGGGTCTTCATGGCCGACTTCGAGGACGCGAACTCGCCCACGTGGGCGAACGTGATCGAGGGTCAGCGCAACCTCGTCGACGCCGTGCGCGGTTCGATCGAGCTCGAGACCGCCGAGCGTACGTACCGGCTCGGCGAGAACCCGGCGACGTTGGTCGTGCGACCGCGCGGATGGCACCTCTTCGAGAAGCACTTCACTGTCGATGGCGTGGCGGTGTCGGCGAGCCTGTTCGACGCCGGGCTGTACCTCTTCCACAACGCGCGCGAATCGATCGGTCGCGGCTTCGGACCGTACTTCTACCTTGCAAAGCTCGAATCGCACGAAGAGGCGCGCCTGTGGGACGAGGTGCTCGCGTACTGCGAGGACGAACTCGACTTGCCGCGGGGATCCGTGCGCGTCACCGTGCTCATCGAGACGATCACAGCCGCGTTCGAAATGGACGAGATCCTCTACGAGCTGCAGGACCACATCTGTGGGCTGAACGCCGGACGGTGGGACTACATCTTCTCGATCGCGAAGCGCTTCCACGCCGACCCGGCCTTCGTGCTCGCTGATCGGGCGATGGTCACGATGACCGTGCCGTTCATGCGCGCCTACACCGAGTTGCTGGTGAAGACGTGCCACGACCGCGGCGCGCACGCGATCGGCGGCATGGCGGCATTCATTCCGAATCGGAAAAAGCCGGACGTCACCGAGCGGGCGCTCGAAAAGGTCGCCGACGACAAGCGACGCGAGGCGGGGGACGGCTTCGACGGGACCTGGGTCGCGCACCCGGACCTCGTTCCGACCGCGCTCGCCGAGTTCGACGCGGTGCTGGGTGCGCGCCCGAACCAGCTCGAACGCCAGCGCGACGACGTCGCGGTTTCGGCCTCCAACCTGCTCGCGGTGCACCGTCCGCCGGGCAGCGTGACGCGCCAGGGCCTCGAGACGAACGTCTCGGTCGGTCTCCGCTACCTCATCTCGTGGTTGCAGGGGACCGGGGCTGCGGCGATCGACGATCTGATGGAGGACGCCGCCACGGCGGAGATCTCCCGAGCGCAGATCTGGCAGTGGGTCCACCACGACGTCGAACTCGCCGACGGGACAGAGGTCACCGGCGCGCTCGTCGAACGACTCCTCGCAGAGCACGCGCAGCGCGCCCTCGACGAAGGAGTACCCGCGGAGATCGTCTCGATGGCGCGCGCCCTTTTCAAACAGGTGGCACTCTCCGACGAGTTCATCGACTTTTTGACCCTGCCCGCCTACGGGTACCTGGCGTGAGCCGGGGCACTCGACGTTCATCACCAGAAAGGACGGATCGGCTATGACGATGCGGCGATTCGACGAGCCGAAAAGGCCCCGCTTTGACGACCAGGTCGCCGAGCTCGAGCAATCCTGGGCGCGTGACGCGCGCTGGTCGGGAACTGAGCGCTCGTATGGGGCCGCCGATGTCGTCCGACTGCGTGGCTCGGTAGACGTCAGGCACTCGATCGCGGAGAAGGGCGCCAACGACCTGTGGCGTCTTTTGCACACCGAGGAGTACGTCCACGCGCTCGGCGCGCTCACCGGCGGCCAGGCCGTCGAGATGGTGAAGGCGGGTCTGCGGGCGATCTACCTCTCCGGATGGCAGGTCGCCGCCGACGCCAACCTCTCCGAGCAGGTCTACCCGGACCAGAGTCTCTACGCCTCGAACAGCGTGCCGGCCGTTGTGCGACGGATCAACAATGCGCTGCGCCGCGCCGATCAGATCGAGTGGTCAGAGCGCAAGGACGAGCAGTCAACCGAATGGCTCGTGCCGATCGTCGCCGACGCCGAAGCCGGTTTCGGCGGGGCGTTGAACGTCTTCGAGCTGATGAAGCAGATGATCGAAGCGGGCGCGGCCGGGGTTCACTTCGAAGACCAGCTCTCGTCGGAAAAAAAGTGCGGGCACATGGGAGGCAAGGTGCTCGTGCCGACGGGACAGCACATCCGCACGCTCGAGGCGGCACGCCTCGCGGCGGACGTCATGGGAGTGCCGTCTTTGATCGTTGCCCGCACCGACTCGCTCGGCGCAGCCTTGTTGACGAGCGACGTCGACGAGCGCGACCGGCAATTCGTCACAGGTGAACGCACCAACGAAGGCTTCTTTGTTGTGCGCAGGGGAATGGACGCCGCCGTCGCGCGGGCGCTCGCCTACGCTCCGTATTCGGATCTGTTGTGGTGCGAGACTCCAACCCCCGACCTCGCAGAGGCGAGGGCGTTCGCCGAGGCGGTGAAGGACGAGTTCCCCGACCAGATCCTCGCCTACAACTGCTCGCCGTCGTTCAACTGGAAGCGGAACCTCGACGACGCAACGATCGCGAAATTCCAACACGAGCTCGCGCAGATGGGCTACCGCTTCCAGTTCGTGACACTCGCCGGCTGGCACGCGCTCAACGCTTCGATGTTCGAGCTCGCGCACGGCTACGCCCGCCACGGGATGAGCGCCTACGTGGAGTTACAAGAAAAGGAGTTCGCGCTGGAGAGCGACGGCTACTCGGCGACCCGCCACCAGCGCGAAGTGGGAGCGGGGTACTTCGACGAGGTGATGACGACCCTCTCCAAGGGCGGCTCGTCAACGCTCGCCTTGAGCGGTTCGACCGAAGAAGACCAGTTCGAGACGGCCGCCGTCTGACGGCAGCACGCCACAGCTCAGTCGTCAGAGGTAAGGATCGGCAACAGCGCAGCGAACTTCGCCTCGGTCTCGGCGAATTCTGATTCTGGGTCGGATTCGGCGACGATGCCGCCCCCCGCACAGAGCACCGCCTCGTTCTTGTCAACGGTCGCGGAGCGGATGCCGATCCACCACGCGCCGTCGCCGTTCGCGTCGACGTAGCCGACGGGGCCGCCGTAACGGCCGCGTTCGAAGGGCTCGGTGCGGGCGAGATAGGCGAGCGCCGCCTCGCGCGGTGAGCCGCCGATCGCCGGCGTCGGATGGAGCGCCAGCGCGAGTTCGAGGGCGCTCGGGCGCCGTGTGTCGTCGATGTCGAGAGAGCCGGTGATGTGCGTCGCGAGATGGGTGACCGTCGCGAGCTCGAGGGGCTCGGGCTCCGAGGCTGCCTCGAGGTTCGCGCCGCAGGCGGTGAGGACCTTTTCGATCTCCTCGACGACGACGCGGTGCTCGAAGCGCTCCTTGTGCGAGGAAAAGAGCGACGCGATCGTCGCCGCGTTGTCGGCGGCATCGGGCAGGTGTGGCACTGTTCCTGCAAGCGGCGTCGAGGCGATCTGCGTGCCGCGCCGTGCGATCAGAAGCTCGGGAGAGGCACCGAGGAATCCGTCGATCGCGAACACCGTCGTCTTCGGCTGCGCGGAGCGGATCGCCGTGACGAGGTGGTCCTGGCGGTACGGAAGGTTGGCGGTGACGATGCAGTTCCGCGCGAGCACGACTTTTTCGAAGGAGCCGGCCGCGATCGCCTCCTTCGCACTTACCACCCGTCGGAGGTAGTGGTCCTTGGACTCGGGATAGGTGACCTCGAAGCGGTCGGGCCCCGGCCGGACGCGCAATTCCGCATCGGCCCCTTGCAGGTGGTCGTCGAGGCCGGCGTCGCCGTCGGAGACGAGCATCACGACCTCTTCGTCACGGCGTCGGACGAGGGTGAGCGTCGGGATGACGAGCTCTGCGGGTTCGCTCGCCTTGAAGGCCAGCGACGCGAACGCGACCGGCGCGCCAACGCCGTCGGTCGGTATCGCCCCGAGCAGCGCAACGACCTCCCTGGCAACAGACGGATCGGCAAAGCCGCCCGGTGCGACGAGGCGCGCCGCCGTTCCGACGCCGTAGCGAACGTCGCCGCGGGATTCGACGACGAAACCGGTCGCCTGGGCGAGCCGCTCGATGCGCCCGCGCTGGACGGCGTCGACCTTGACGCGTCTCGCGGAGAGCGAGGCGGCGTCGACCGGGTGCCGGTCCGATCCGATCATCTCGGCGGCGTTCATCAGGCGGTCTTTCTCGTCGAGGTCGGGCGGGAAGCGATGGGGAAGGGCTTACCACCCGAGCGCGTCGCGCAGATCAGCTGCGCGATCCCGCCGTTCAGCCGGAATCGCTCGATGCCTTCGAAGCCCACCTCTTCGAGCAGCTTTTTCAGCGCCGGGGGTGGCGGCAGGTAGGCGAACGACCGCGGCAGGTAGCGGTACGCCTCGGCGTCAGACAGTGCGGCACCGATCGTCGGCACGAAGAAGCGGAACCAGAGCCGGTGACCGAGACGAAGGATCGGAAGGTCCGGCTCGTCCACCTCCAACAGTGCGACCCGCCCGACCGGACGAAGCACGCGTGCCATCTCTTTCAGCACGGCGGCGAGGTCGGTGAAGTTCCTCAGTGCGAACCCCGAGACGATCCCGTCGACCGAGCCGTCTTTCAATGGTAGGCGACCGGCGTCCGCCTCGACGAGTGGGGAGGTGATGCCGTGCGTCGAGCGCAGCATGTTCAGCGCGAAGTCGACCCCGATGACGCGGTATCGCTCGCGTTCCGCCAGACGGATGAGATCGCCGGTCCCGCACGCCAGGTCGACGACGAACGACGATGGGGCGAGGTCGAGTGAACGGATCGTCCGTCGACGCCACGCCTGGTCGAGCCCGAAGGCGATGATCCGGTTGATGAGGTCATAACGCGGAGCGATCTTGTCGAACATCGCCCGCACGACCGAGGTCTTCTCCTCTCCACGGGGGAGAACGGTCGTGTTCTTGCTCACGGGGCAAACGCTCGGTTCAAGCGGACCGCAAGTGCTCAGCGGTACCAGATGCGCACGTAGTGGCGGCTCTGGGGATGCAGCAACAAGACGACGAGTGCGATCTGGAACAGCAACGAGAGGATGTTGGCTGCGAAGACGCTGGCGAGGAAGATCAACAAGAAGAGCGGCAGCACTGCCGCGGCGATCGCCACGTAGTAGCCCCACTTCTTCGCGTTCGAGATCCCCAAGGCGCCGGCGAGGTCGGCCGCGATGAGGAGCAGCGAAAGCCGCCCGAGTCCTCCGACGGCGACGCCGGCGATGAGACCCAAGATGGCGTTCCAGTACAAAAGGGCCGTCGCGATCTGCAGCGTCTGAGGCTGGCCGGTCGGGAACCACCGCACGTGCTGGAGCGACGACGAGGGCATTGGCACAGTCTGTCAGTCGGCCCCCACAGAGGGCACCATCGCCGCGGCGGCGGATTCGGCCGACCCGGCGAGCTGGCCGCAGGCGGCGGCGATCTCGCGTCCGCGGGTGCGCCGAACCGTAACGTTCACTTCTGCAGCCAAGAGGGAGTCGCGAAACGCCCGCACCCGGCTCGCGGGGCTGCCGCGAAGGCCGCGGGACAGCCCGCCTTCGGTTGGGTTCAACGGGATGAGGTTGACGTGCGCGCGCAGCTCGCGCGCGATCGGCGCGAGTTCGAGCGCGTCGGTGAGCGTGTCGTTGACGCCGTCGATCAGCGCCCACTCGAGCGAGATCCGGCGGTGGGTCGCGTCGAGGTACTCGTGACAAGCGGCGATGAGCGCGGCGATCGGGTAGCGACGGTTCAGCGGCACGAGGGAGTCGCGCAGCGCGTCATTGGCCGCGTGCAAAGAGAGTGCCAGGTTGACCTGCCGGTCCAAGGTGGCGAGCTTTTTGATGCCCGGGACGACGCCGACGGTCGAGATCGTCACGCGGCGGGCGCCGAGGCCGATCTCGTCGACGATGCGCAGCGTCGCCTTCTCGACGTTGCTGAAGTTGGCGAGCGGCTCGCCCATCCCCATGAAGACGACGTGGTCGAGGCGTCGGCCGGCATCGAGGGCCGCGCGCCCGGCGAGTGCCACCTGTTCGACGATCTCGCCGACACTGAGATGACGGGCGAAGCCGGCATCGCCGGTCGCACAGAACGTGCACGCCATCGCGCAACCGGCCTGCGACGAGACGCAGACGGTGGAGTGGCGTTCGTGGTGCATAAGGACGGTCTCGATCGCCGCGCCGTCGCGCAACTCGAGGAGCCATTTGCGCGTCGCTCCGTCGTCGGCTGTCAGATCGCGCGCGACGTGGAATGTCGGCGCGAGCTCGTCGAGGTCGGCGAGCCGGCTCCGCATCGCCGAGGGGATCTCGTGGATTTCTTCGGACGTCGCGAATCGGGTCAGGAGCGCGTGGCAGATCTGCTCGATGCGATAACGGGGCAGGTCGGGGAGTAACGCCGCGAGCCCATCGCCGTCGTAGTCGTAGCGGCTCATCGGACCCTTCTCTCCCACCTTGCTCCGGGCGAGCGTAACGACGCGACCCCACTCGATCGGTGGTCGGGCACCCATTGGTACCGTCGAGCCGTGGCCCGCACCTTGAACACGAAGGCGCGAGCCCGTGTCGTCACCGAACGGCTTGGCGAGATCTTCCCAGGCAGCGCGAAGGAACTCTGCGCGCTGAACCACGAAAACCCGTTTCAGCTCCTCGTCGCGACGATCCTCTCGGCACAGACGACCGACGAACGGGTGAACCTCGTCACCCCGGCGCTGTTCGCCCGCTATGGCGAGCCAGAGGACCTCGCTGGGGCGGAGCTCTCAGAGCTCGAGGAGCTGATTCGCTCGACGGGTTTTTTCCGGCAGAAATCAAAAAGCCTCGTCGGCATGGGGAGCGGTCTCGTCGAACGCTTCGGTGGCGAGGTTCCGACGGCGCTCGAGGACCTCGTCACGCTGCCGGGCGTCGGACGCAAGACGGCCAACGTCGTGCGCTCGGTCGCCTTCGGACTGCCGGGTTTGCCGGTCGACACCCACGTCGGTCGACTGGCGGGGCGGCTGCACCTGAGTAGCTCGGGCGATCCCGACGTCATCGAGAAGGATTTGTGCGCGCTCGTACCCGAGGACGAATGGGGCGGCCTCAGCCTCCGTCTGATCCTGCACGGCCGGCAGACCTGCACGGCGAAAAAACCGCTCTGCGCGTCCTGCGTGCTCGCCGACGTCTGCCCGAGCGCCGGGTCCTTCGACGCGGCGCCATCCGCCTCGCGCCGGTCGAGGACTACCGCCCCTGCTCGATGATGCGGGCGATGCGGCGCGTCGCTCCGAGGAGGGAGCGCTCGACCGAATAGAGATCGTGCGCTGTCGCGTCGTCGCGGGCCGCCTGGGCGGCGTCACCCATCGCCGCGATGCGTTTTGCCAAGTCTTCGATCGTCTTCGCCATCGACGAGAGTTCCGAGTGCTCGACCGGCACGATCCTCCTTCACGACTCGGTTGTGCGACTCAGTATCCCCGACGTCCGCCCTGGTCGTGGCGCAGCGGTGGCTGGCGCGTGACGTGGAAGCGGTACCGTCATTTCGTGGTCGCTACTCCCAAAAAGATCCGCGAGGTCTCGAGTCCCTTGCCGGCGAAGCAGCCGGTGACGATGGTGAACGACCGGATCCTCGTCCAGCTTCCCGATCCCGAAGGCGAGCGCCGCTCGCGCGCCGGCATCTTGATCCCGGCGACCGCCCAGCTGACGAAGCGACTCACCTGGGCTGAAGTGATGGCGATCGGTCCGAATGTCCGCACCGCGAAGCCAGGCGACAAGGTGCTGTTCAACAGAGAGGACTGCTTCGAAGTCGAGGTGCAAGGCGAGGAGTACCTGATCCTTCGCGAACGCGACGTCCAGGCGCTCGCGACGGAGCGTCTGGACGGGGGGACCGGCCTGTACCTGTGACACCGGCCGAGTCGGCGATCTTCCTCGGGCACGGGCGCTTCGAAAGGGCGCGATGAGATGACCACGGTGCTCGATCGCGATGCGACGTATGCAGCGATCCACGACGGCAAGGTCGGTTACGAAGAGCCGATCGACGTCGTCCGCGTGAGCGGTCCGGACGCGATGAGCTACCTGCAGGGCCAGGTCTCCCAGGACCTCGGCGCGCTCGAGCCCGGTGGCGCGGTCGAAACCCTGGTGCTCTCGCCACAAGGAAAGCTCGACGGCTACGGGTGGCTGGTCCGACTCTCAGAAGACGAGGCCGTGCTCGTCGCGGCGCTCGGGTTCGGGGAACCGCTGTACGAGCGGTTGGGGCGGTTCAAGATCCGCGTGAAGGCGGATCTTGCCCTGGAGGCGTGGGAGCGCGCCGTCTTGCGCGGACCGAAGGTTCCGCTCGCAACGAGCGATCCCGACGCCGTCGTGGTTCGTGTCTCGTACCCGGGGTATGAGGGGGTCGATCTCGTCGGGCCAGAGATCGCGTTGCCAGATGACGTCCCGATCGGCGCGGACGAAGGTTTCGAGGCGGCACGCATCGAGGCGGGGATCCCGAAGATGGGTACGGAGCTCACCGAGAAAACGATCCCGCAAGAAGCCGGCATCGTCGATCGTACGGTGAGCTTCTCGAAGGGTTGCTACACCGGACAGGAGCTCGTCGCTCGCATCGACGCGCGCGGCGGCAAGGTTCCCCGCCGCCTCGTCGGGCTCGTCATCGACGGGGCGGACGTCTCCGCCGGTGACGCGTTGCGCCTCGAGGGGAACGACGTCGGATGGGTGACGTCTGCGGCGTACTCGCCGCGCGTGCACGCGCCGGTCGCGCTCGCTTACTTGAGACGCGACGTCGCCGTGCCGATCGGGCTCGACGTCGTCACCGAATCGGGAGCATCTCCCGCCGAGGCGTCAGCGCTCCCTTTGTACCGCCAGTGACGGCGTCGTTGCCTGCCTGATCGGGGCGGGATCGGCCGGCAGCCTGACGGCGAAGCGAGTGCCGTGTCCGTCGGCGAGCGGCGACTCCACCTCGACCGTCCCGCCCATCTGCGCGACGAGTTCGCTGACGATCGTGAGTCCGAGCCCGGTTCCCGCGGAGCGACCGGGACGCCGCACCGAGGAGTAGTGCCGCTCGAAGATGCGCGGCCGGTCCTCCTCGGCGATCCCCGGACCGTCGTCGCTGACCGTGATCACGACGAATCCGTCGCGGGTCGCCTCGCAGCGCACTTCGACTTGTGTTTGTGCGAAACGCATCGCGTTCTCGATCAGGTTCGAAACGATCTGCGCGATGCGGTCGCGGTCACCGACGATCGTCACTGGATCGTCGGCGTAGACGACGAGGGTGACGAGAGCCGCCTCGGCTGCGTAACGCAATGATGCCGCGGCATTCGACACGACGGTCGCAGCGTCGAGCTTGTCGATGTTCAGCGCGAACTGGTGCGCGTCGAGCCGGGCGAGGTCGAGCAGGTCGCCGATCAGTCGCTCGAGGCGGTTCGCCTCGCCGACGACGACACGCGCCGCGTGCGTCGGATCCTCGACCTCGCCTTCCATGATCGCCTCGGCGTAACCGAGGATCGAGGTGAGCGGGGTGCGCAGGTCGTGTGAGACGGCGAGCAGGAACTGGCGATCCAGGTCACGCAGGTCCTCCAAGTGCGCAGCCATCTGGTTGAGGGAGTCGCGCAGCGTCGCGAGCTCACCGACGTCGCTCCTCGAGGGGTCGAGTCGCGTTGAAAGGTCACCGGCCGCGATGCGACGCGCCGCGACGGCGGCGTCGACGACGCGTCGGCTGACGCGCCGCGTGATCAGCGCGGCGGCGATCGCAGCGGCGATGAGCGAGATGCCGCCCGCCAACAAGAAGTACGAAATGCTCGCGGAGGTGGCCCCGACGAGCCGCGCGAGGTAGAGGGCGACGACCAGCTTCTTTTGTGTCGCGGACGCCGGCAGGGTGAACAGCGGAACCGCCGCATAGGCGATCCCTTGGCTCACGCCGGAGGTCGTGCGGCCGCGGGCGAGCGTCGCGACGTCGAGAGCGTGCGATCCGATGTCGAGCGGCTGGTCCACGGAGACGAGGAGCGCCGGTGGCGAGGCTTCGATGATCGCCGCTTGTTTGATCCCGGCGACGGTAGCGACGAACGGCAAGAGCTCGGTGAAGATCTTCGTCTCGCTCTCTCCCCGATGGGAGAGGGCCTCGGTGCTGCGGGCCAGGTTCTCGGTTTGGGCGAGAACCAAATCGCGGGCGTTTTCGGTGTTGGCATTTTGGACGAGGGCGAAACTGATGATGCCGGCGAAGGTCAGCGCGACCGCCAAGATGATGACGAAAGAAAGGGTGATCCTCGTCCCGATGCTGAGGAAGGCGCCGCGCCTCACGGGTCGGGGCGCTTCAGTCGCAGCGGTAGCCGACACCCCAGATCGTTTCGAGGGGGAGCGCATCGCCAAGCTTGCGCCGTAGCTGGCGCACGTGCACGTCGACCGTGCGCTCGTCGCCGATCCAGCCCGAACCCCAGACGGCGTCGAGGAGCTGGCGCCGGGTGAAGACGATGCGCTGGTTCTCGGCGAAGTGCAGCAACAAATCGAATTCGCGGGCCGTCAACGCGACGGATCCGTCTTTTTTTGTGATCACTTCGCGTCGTGCCGGTTCGACGGTGACGTCCCCGACGATGATCGGTGTCGGAACCTGCCGCTTCGGACCGTCGGCGCGCCTCAAGATCGCGCGCACCCGCGCGACGAGCTCGCGGGGCGAGAAGGGTTTTGTGATGTAGTCGTCAGCGCCGAGTTCGAGACCGAGCACCCGGTCGACCTCGTCGTCGCGCGCCGTGAGGAAGACGACGGGGATATCACTCGCCTTGCGGATTTCCCGGCACATCTCGACCCCGTCGGTCGGGCCCGGAAGTCCGATGTCAAGCAGCACGAGGTGCGGCCGCTCGTTGGCGATCAACTCGAGGCCGCGCTTCGCGTCCGACGCCTGCAGGACGCGGTAACCCGCCTTGCGGAGGTAGAGATCGACGAGGTCGGCGATGTGGTAGTCGTCCTCGACGAGGACCACGGTCTTGTTGGCGTCCTCCTTCTCGACGCGGATCACGTCCGTCATGCCAAAAGTTTGACGCACAGCGGCCGGCGTGGCGCGGCTATTCGTGGCAAAAAGATTTATAGGGCGTGGCCGATACGCTGTCGCGATGGCAAAGCGCCTGGCAGGAGCGCTATCCGGGCGCTTCCTGTCCCGGCGCAGCCCGGGCCGGTCGTCGTCGTCCGGGGCCTGCTGGAGCCCGATCGCGTGACGCGGGACCGGGGTGGCGCGTGTTCGTGAAGATCTGTGGGATCACCCACGAGGACGACGCGCTCTTGGCGGTGGCGATGGGTGCCGACGCCGTCGGATTCGTCTTCGCCCCTTCGCCGCGTCAGATGGCGATCGGCGCCGCGAGAGACATCGCGCGCCGCCTCCACCCGGAGGTGATCACCGTCGGGGTGTTCCGTGACGCCGCCCCACAGCGCGTCGTCGACGTCGTCTTCCAGGCGGGTTTGCGCGCCGCCCAGCTGTCAGGTCATGAGAGCCCCGAGGATGTCGCTTTTATTGCCCAGAAGATCCCCCTGGTAATCAAGGTCTTTCAGGCGAACTCGGCGGCGCTTGCCGATGCGAGCGACTACCGGGCCGACGCGATCTACGTCGACATGCCGGCGCAGCTTCCCGAGCGCATCTTCGATTGGCGCCTCGCAGAGCGCGTGCCGAGCGGGACGCGGTTGATGATCGGCGGGGCGATCGATGCGGAGAACGTCGCTTCTGCGATCGCCCGGGTGCGACCGTGGGGAGTCGACGCGTCCGCGACCGTCGAGACGGCCGGCCGCAAAGATCCCCGCAAGGTGCGTGCTTTCATTCAGGCGGCGAAGGCCGCGGCCCCGGCGCCGACCGAGCCGCGGGACGGGCCGTACGACTGGCAAGAGGACTGGTAGGAGCCGCGGTCGGTCGAGGTGGCCAGCTGCATAGTCATCCAAGATGACGTATGATTATGCGATGAAGACGGCTGTCATCGGGGCGTCGGGATATCTCGGCGGAGAGCTGCTTCGCCTGCTCGCCGGGCACCCCGTCTTCGAAGTCGCCATCGCCCAGGGTGACCGATCCGCGGGAGAACGGGTCGCGGATCTCCATCCCGGACTCGATCTGGGCTACCCGGATCTCGTCGTCGAGTCGCTCGCCGCCGAAGCCGCCTCGCGGGCTGACGTCGTTTTCGTCGCGCTCCCGTCGGGACGTTCGCAAGATCTCGTCGCGGAGCTCGCCGGTTCGACGCGTGTCGTCGACCTCGGCGCGGACTTTCGCCTCCGTGATGCAAAGGCCTACGAGCAGTGGTACGGCTTCACGCACCGCCACCCGGAGCTTCTTTCGCAGTCCGTTTACGGACTTCCCGAGCTCAACCGGGCGGCGCTCGTCGGCGCGACGCTGATTGCCGCGCCGGGCTGTTACGTCACAGCGGCATCCCTCGCCCTCGTCCCGCTGTTGCAAGCAGGCGTGATCGAACCCGGTGGAGTGATCGTCGACGCGGCGAGTGGCGTGTCGGGGGCGGGCCGCGAACCGACGGCGTTCACGCACTTCGGCACGGTGAACGAGAACTTCGCGGCGTACGGACTGATCGACCACCGCCATACCCCGGAGATCGAACAGGTCACCGGCGCCAGGGTCCTCTTCACACCGCACCTCGCGCCGATGACGCGGGGAATCCTCGTCACCGCGTATGCGCGCGCGACGGCGCCTCACTCGACCGAACAGCTGCTCCAGATCGTCTCCGAGCGGTACCGCGGCGAGCGTTTCGTCGAGGTAGTCGAGCACTCCCCGGGGACGCGGGAGACCTACGGCTCCAATCTCGCCAAGCTCACCGTGCGCTCGGCGCCGCGCACCGGTCACGTCCTCGCGATCTGCGCGATCGACAACCTCACCAAGGGCGGCGCCGGACAGGCGATCCAGGCGGCGAACATCGCCTGCGGGATCGACGAGGCGTCCGGCCTCGATCTCACACCCGTGATGCCGTGACGACGTCCGCGAGCCACGATCCGGCGACGACGGCATCGGTCCTCGTCGAGGCGATCCCGTTTATCCGGCGGTTCTCCGGTTCCGTCGTCGTCGTGAAGCTCGGCGGCAGTGCGCTCGTTCGGGGACCCGAGGCGACCTCGGCTCTCGAGGGATTCGCGCAAGACGTTGTCCTCGCCCGCAGCGTCGGGATGCTGCCCGTAGTCGTGCACGGCGGCGGTCCGCAGATCAGCGCGCTGATGGAGCGCCTCGGAAAGAGTCCGGAGTTCCGCGCCGGAATGCGCGTCACCGACGCCGAGACGCTCGACATCGCGCGCATGGTGCTCGTCGGCAAGGTGAACCGCGACATCGTCGGGGCTTTGAACGTCCACGCGCCGGTCGCGGTCGGGCTCTCCGGCGAGGACGCGGGGTTCATCCGCGCGATCGAGCGCGACCCGGAGCTCGGCTTTGTGGGCGACGTCTCGTCCGTCGACCCGGAGCTCTTGCGACACCTGTTGCACGAAGGTGTCGTCCCTGTGGTGGCGACGATCGCCTCCGGCGACGGGGGACAGGCGTACAACGTGAACGCCGACGCTGTCGCGAGCGCAGTCGCGGCGTCGTTGGGTGCGCGAAAGCTCATCTACCTCACCGATGTGAATGGCGTGCGCCGTGTGGCGGACGATGTGGCGTCGGTGATCTCGAGCGCGACCGCGGACGATCTGCAGGCGCTGATCGACGACGGGACGATCTCGGGCGGCATGGTTCCAAAGGCCCGTGCGTGCATCGACGCGGTGCGAGGGGGCGTTGCGGCCGCACACGTGCTCGACGGACGAACGGCACACGCACTGTTGCTTGAGCTCTTTACCGAGTCCGGAGTCGGAACGATGGTGACCGCATGACGAGCCCGTTGATGCCGACGTACCGGACACCGACGGTTCGTTTTGTCTCGGGCTCTGGTGCATGGCTCGTCGACGCGGAAGGCAACCGCTACCTCGATTTTCTCTCTGGGATCGCCGTGACTTCGCTCGGACACGCCCACCCGGCAGTGCGCGATGCGATCTGCAGCCAGGCAGGCAAGCTTCTGCACGTCTCGAACCTCTTCGCGAACGGGCTGAACGAGGAGGTCGCGACGATTCTTGACACCCTCGTCGGCGACGGAGAGCCGCTCGGCGGAAAGGTCTTCTTCGCCAACTCCGGGGCTGAGGCGAACGAGTGCGCGATCAAGCTCACGCGGCGCGCGACGCCCGAAGGCCGCTTCGCGATCGTCACGGCGCACGACTCATTCCATGGCCGCACGATGGCGACGCTCGCCGCGACCGGTCAGCCCCACAAACAGGCTCCCTTCATGCCGCTGCCGGACGGTTTTCACTACGTCGAATACGGCGACCCCGCGGCGATCCAATCCGGTGTTCGACCGGACACCGCCGGCGTGATGCTCGAACCGATCCTCGGGGAGGCGGGGGTCGTGACGCCGCCGAAGGGCTACCTCAAAAAGGTACGCGAGATCTGCGACGAGCTCGAACTTCTGCTGATCGTCGACGAGATCCAGACGGGATTGGCGCGCACCGGTCGGTGGTTCGCGTTCCAAGACGAGGGTGTGCTCCCCGACATCGTGACGATGGCGAAGGCGCTCGGCAACGGCGTTCCGGTCGGGGCGTGCTGGGCGCGCGACAGCGTCGCGGGGTCATTCGAACCCGGCGACCATGGCTCGACTTTTGGTGGGCAGCCCCTCGCGATGTCAGCCGCGAAGGCGACCCTCGAAACGATGCTTTCCATCGATGCTCCGGCGCTCGCCCGTGCTGCCGGGGAGCGTCTTCGCGAGTCATTGGGCTCGGTCGAAGGTGTCTACGAGGTACGCGGCGCCGGATTACTCGTCGGCGTTGTGTTGGCATCGGGAGTTGACGCCCACGTCGTTGCTGAGAAGGCGCTCGATTTCGGTGTCGTCGTCAACGACGTGACACCGTCGGTGATCCGGCTCTGTCCGCCGCTCATCGTCTCCGACGACGAGATCGAAGAGGGCGTCGACCGCCTGCGTCGGGCGATGGGTGTCGCCATGTCGGTCGCAAGGACCGGGTGAGGAGCGCGCGATGAATCTGCTGCGAGTTGGGGACTTGTCTCCCGGAGCACTCGAGCGTGTGCTCGTGCTCGCCGACGAGAGCGATCCGGTGCCGGTGTTGGCAGGACGCGGCGTCGCGCTCGTCTTCGAGCACCCGTCGAACCGCACGCGCAACGCAACCGAAATGGCGGTCGTTGGCCTCGGCGGACATCCCGCGTCGATCATGCGGGACGAAGTCGGAATTGACGTCCGCGAGTCAGCAGAAGACGTCGCGCGGACGCTCGCCTGCTACCACGCGGCGCTCTGTGTGCGGGCAGCGCGGCACTCGACACTCGAGCGGATGGCGGCTTCATTGGAAGGCACCGACGTGCCGATCATCAACCTGTTGTCCGACGTCGAGCACCCGACCCAGGCCATCGCGGACGTGAAGACGATCCGCGACGAGTTCGGCACCGTGTCCGGAAAGAAGGTCGCGTACATCGGCGACGCGAACAACGTCTGCCGTTCTCTCGCGTTCGCCGTGGCGGCGCTCGCCGGCGAATTCGTCATCGCAAGCCCGCCGCAATTCACGATGAGCGACGAGGTACTGAACGCGACGAAAGGACTCGCTGGGCGAGTGGGCGTGGCGAGCTCACCTGCAGAAGCGGCGGAGGGCGCTGACGTGCTCTACACCGACGTTTGGGTGTCGATGGGCGAGGGCGACGCCGAGGAAAAGCGCAAGGCGTTCACCGGCTTCACGATCGACGACGAACTCGTCGCCCGAGCCGCACCACACGCGATCGTCCTGCACTGCCTGCCTGCGCACCGCGGTGAGGAAATCACCGCGTCCGTGCTCGACGGGTCGCACAGCCGCGTGTGGCGACAGGCGCGCAACCGCCTTGAAGCGGTGCGCGGGGTGCTCTCGTACGTGCTCGGAGGTGACCGTTGAGCCGGATCCCGAAGAACCGACGCCAGCACCTCGTCGCGAGGTTGCTCGCCGAGTTCCCCGTGACGAATCAGCCACAACTGGTCGACTTGCTCGCGGAACGGGGCATTGACGCGACCCAGGCAACGGTCTCGCGCGACTTGGAAGAGCTCGGCGCGGTGAAGGTCCGCCTTCCTGGGTCGACGCGTCCCGTCTACGCGGTCGCAGAACCCGAACAAGCCCCGCCAGCGCCGGTCGATCACCTGCGCCGCGTCCTTGGGGAGTGGGTCGTCGATGTCGCCTGCTCGGCGAATCTCGTCGTGGTCCGTACACCGCCGGGATCGGCGCACGTCGTCGCCTCTGCGATCGATCGCACCCGCGTCGAAGGCGTCGTCGGTACGGTGGCCGGCGACGACACCGTGCTCGTGATCGCCGACGAGGCGATCGGCGGTACCACACTCGCGAAGCAGATCTCGGAAATGTCCGGGCAATAAGGGAGAGGTCGCAGATGTCCAAACGCGTCGCGCTCGCGTACTCCGGGGGTCTCGATACCTCCGTCGCCGTGCACTGGCTGCACGCCCAACTCGATTACGAAGTGATCGCGGTCACGGTCGACGTCGGACAGGGGGGCGACTTCGGTTCGATCCGTGAGCGCGCCCTCGCCGCGGGGGCTGTGGAAGCTATCGTCCGGGATGCCCGCGACGAGTTCGCCCACGACTTCGTCGTTCCCGCCATCCAGGCGAACGCCTTGTACGAGAGTCGGTATCCGCTCGTCTCCGCGCTCGCGCGTCCGGTGATCGCTCGTCAGGTCGTCGCCGAGGCGAGGCGCCACGGTGCGACCGCTGTCGCGCACGGGTGCACCGGCAAGGGCAACGATCAGGTCCGCTTCGAGATCGGCACGCGAGCGCTCGCGCCGGATCTCGACATCGTCGCCCCGGTCCGCGTGTGGAAGATGACCCGCGAGGACACCGTCGACTACGCGCAGAAGTTCGACATCCCGATCACCGCTTCGAAAGAGCGCATCTATTCGATCGACGAGAACCTGTGGGGCCGAACGATCGAATGCGGCGAGATCGAAGACCCCTGGGTCGCGCCTCCCGACGATGTCTACGAGCGCACGGTTGAGAAGGCCTCGGAGCCCGTTGAAGTCGTGATCGGCTTCGAATCCGGTGTACCCGTCACCCTCGACGGTCGCTCGATGCCTCTTGTCGAGCTGATCCGGGAACTCGACCGCACCGCCGGCGGGCGAGGGTTCGGTCGGATTGACATGGTGGAGAACCGGCGAGTCGGCATCAAAAGCCGTGAGATCTACGAATGCGCTGCTGCTCTGGCGCTTATTACCGCGCACATCGACCTCGAGGGCATCACCTTGGAGCGGGACGTCGCACACGAAAAGTCGCGGCTGGAACCGAGGTTTGCAGAACTCGTCTACGACGGCATGTGGTACTCGCCGCTCAGGGAGGCGATTGGTGCCTTCGTCTCCTCGACTCAGCAACACGTCACGGGGGAGGTCCGCATCCAATTTGCGCCGGGAGGCGCCGCGACCGTGCTCGGCCGGCGCAGTCCATTCGGCCTCTATGACTACGGGCTCGCGACCTATGACGCGGCGGACGCGTTCCGCCACGAAGACGCCGAGGGATTCGTCCGGATCTACGGGCTCGGGATCAAGACCTGGGCGAGCCGCCAAGGTCCGGGCTCGTCCAGCGGTCCGGCCGACGCGGAGTAGGTCGGTCGCCGGTGTCGCTCTGGTCGCGACGCATGCGCGCCGCGTCAGCGCCTGAGATGAAGCGGTTCACCGAGAGCCTCTCGTTCGACAAGGTGCTCGGCATCGACGACGTTGAAGGTTCCAAAGCGCACGTGCGCGGCCTCGGTCGGGCAAAGATCCTCAGTCCGTCCGAGGTCGATTCGCTGCTCCAGGCGCTCTCAACGGTACGGGTTGAGTTCGAGGCCGACACCTTCGCGTTCGCGGACGGTGACGAGGACGTCCACACGGCGATCGAACGCCGCGTGACAGAGCTCGCCGGCGAGACCGGCGCCCGGCTCCACACGGCGAGAAGTCGTAACGACCAAGTGGCGACGGCGCTGCGGTTGTATACGTCACGACAGATCGCGAGGACTGTCGATGCGGTGCTCCGGCTTTGCGAAGCGTTGCTCGATCGCGCGCTTTCGGTCGGAGATGCGGAAGTATCCGGATATACACATCTCCAGCGCGCGCAGCGTGTGCCGATCGCCTGGCAGCTCAGCGCACACGACTGGTCGCTACTGCGCGACGTCGATCGGTTTTTTGATGCTCTGGAGCGCGTGGAGGTATCGCCGCTTGGCGCGGCGGCGGTCGGTGGATCCTCATTACCGATCGACCCGCTCGAGACGGCGCGAGATCTCGGCTTCGATCGTGCATTCGAGAATCCGATCGACGCCGTCGCGGATCGAGATTTCGTGGCTGAGACACTCTTTGCGATTGCGCTCTTAGGGGTACATCTCTCGCGGCTCGGCGAGGAGATCGCGATCTACTCGACGAGCGAGTTCGGTTTCTACGTGCTCGACGACGCTTGGGCGACGGGGAGCTCGATGCTTCCGCAAAAAAAGAATCCGGACGTGGCCGAGCTCGCTCGAGCAAAAAGCGGGCGCCTAATCGGACACCTGACCGGCTTCCTCACGACATTGAAGGGTCTCCCGTTCGCGTACAACCGTGACCTTCAAGAGGACAAGGAGCCTCTCTTCGATTCGTTCTCGCAGATCAACCTCGCTCTCGACGCACTCGCTGGTGTCGTCCAGACGATGCGATTCGACCTCGATGCGATGCGCGCCGCCGCCAGCGACGCGAATGTGCGGGCCGTCGAGCTCGCGGAGTGGATGGTCGAGCGGGGGGTCCCGTTCCGGGAGGCACACGGAACGGTCGCCGAGCTCGTGCGGCGTTCAATCGAGGAAATGCGGCCGTTACCCGATCTCGTTCGTGAGGCCGATCAACTCGGCCCCGAGGCGCTCTTCGTCTTCGAAGCTGAGCCGCGTATCCCGCTGGAAACGGTGTCCGAGCAGCTCGACCGTCTTCGACGGGCGATTGAATTGCGTCGTGGACGCGTTCGGAATTCCCGCCACGCAGACTGAATTCGGCCGGTCGGCGGCGATCGAGCGTGCCTTTTTCTCCGGCGATCCGGTCGACGTCGCTCCGCGCGTTCTCAACTTGCTGCTCGCCGCCAACGGGGTCGTCGGTCGCATCGTCGAGGTTGAGGCGTACGCGGGGAAGCGGGATGCGGCGAGTCATGCCTATCGGGGCCGGACACCTCGGAATGGCACGATGTTCGGACCTCCGGGGCACCTGTACGTCTATTTCACTTACGGAATGCACTTCTGCTCGAACATCGTCTGCGAGGAAGAAGGTGTCGCGGGAGCGGTGTTGCTGCGGGCGCTGGCGCCCGTGTCGGGCATCGAGGTGATGCGTTCGAGGCGACCTCGAGCGCGGCGTGATCGCGAACTCTGCGCGGGCCCGGCTCGCCTTTGTCAGGCGCTCGGATTCGATCGCCGCTCAGATGGAGCGGACCTCGTCACGGGCTCAGAAGGTGTCCGGATCCTCTCTGACGGAACACCGCCTCCATCAAAACCGCTGGTCACGACCAGAATCGGACTCTCGGAGCGCAGTGGAGCGGCGGTGGGGTTCCCTTGGCGGTTCGCTGTTTCCGGCGATAAAAATGTGTCGCGACCTGCGCCTCGGCTGATTGACACATAGTCGGCTGGTGCTAAGGTAACCGCTGCTCGGAACCGAGGTTTGGCCCGAGCCACTCCGAAGTAGCCTTATGCCCTTCGGAATCGCTGATAGCCGTCTCCCCCTGGGGTCGATCGGCGCCCTCAGCGTGCGCGGGCACCTCCTTCCGCAAGGAAGTGTGCCTGTCGTCGCTCCTTGAGAACGGAATAGGAACAGCCAAAAGCCAGTGCATGCTCGCGCGCCCGAAAGGTCGCGCGTTCACGAAGTCAATTGCACTGAACACGGACAACGTCCGTTTTGGTGCCAGTCGGTTCGGAGACATTTCTTGTTTTCGAGCCGGCTCTCTAAGATCGAAATATTGATCGATTCATCGATCGATATGAGGTCTCGATGGAGAGTTTGATCCTGGCTCAGGACGAACGCTGGCGGCGTGCCTAATACATGCAAGTCGAACGGGGTCCATTTGGTGGCAACACCAAGGAAGACCTAGTGGCGAACGGGTGCGTAACACGTGAGCAACCTACCCCGATGACCGGGATAACACCGGGAAACCGATGCTAATACCGGATATCCCCATGAGCCCGCATGAGCACATGAGGAAAGGATTCCGCTTCGGGTGGGGCTCGCGGCCTATCAGCTTGTTGGTGCGGTAACGGCCCACCAAGGCGACGACGGGTAGCTGGTCTGAGAGGACGATCAGCCACACTGGGACTGAGACACGGCCCAGACTCCTACGGGAGGCAGCAGTAGGGAATCTTGCGCAATGGGCGAAAGCCTGACGCAGCAACGCCGCGTGGGGGATGAAGGCCTTCGGGTTGTAAACTCCTTTCAGTGGGAACGAAAATGACGGTACCCACAGAAGAAGCCCCGGCCAACTACGTGCCAGCAGCCGCGGTGATACGTAGGGGGCGAGCGTTGTCCGGATTCATTGGGCGTAAAGAGCTCGTAGGCGGCTTGGTAAGTCGGGTGTGAAATTCTCAGGCTCAACCTGGGAACGCCACCTGATACTGCCATGGCTGGAGTCCGGTAGGGGACCATGGAACTCCTGGTGTAGCGGTGAAATGCGCAGATATCAGGAAGAACACCAGTAGCGAAGGCGGTGGTCTGGGCCGGTACTGACGCTGAGGAGCGAAAGCGTGGGGAGCGAACAGGATTAGATACCCTGGTAGTCCACGCCGTAAACGTTGGGCACTAGGTGTGGGGGCCTATCGACGGTTTCCGTGCCGCAGCTAACGCATTAAGTGCCCCGCCTGGGGAGTACGGCCGCAAGGCTAAAACTCAAAGGAATTGACGGGGGCCCGCACAAGCGGCGGAGCATGTGGCTTAATTCGACGCAACGCGAAGAACCTTACCTGGGCTTGACATGTGGGTTAAGGCGTGGAGACACGCTGACCTTCGGGTCCCACACAGGTGGTGCATGGCTGTCGTCAGCTCGTGTCGTGAGATGTTGGGTTAAGTCCCGCAACGAGCGCAACCCTTGTCCTATGTTGCCAGCGGGTAATGCCGGGGACTCGTAGGAGACTGCCGGGGTCAACTCGGAGGAAGGTGGGGATGACGTCAAGTCCTCATGCCCCTTATGTCCAGGGCTGCACACATGCTACAATGGCCGGTACAAAGGGCTGCTATCTCGCGAGAGTGAGCGAATCCCATAAAGCCGGTCTCAGTTCGGATTGGAGTCTGCAACTCGACTCCATGAAGTCGGAGTCGCTAGTAATCCCGGATCAGCAACGCCGGGGTGAATACGTTCCCGGGCCTTGTACACACCGCCCGTCAAACCACGAAAGTCGGCAACACCCGAAGCCGGTCACCCAACCATTTATTTGGAGGGAGCCGTCGAAGGTGGGGTTGGTGATTGGGGTTAAGTCGTAACAAGGTAGCCGTACCGGAAGGTGCGGCTGGATCACCTCCTTTCTAAGGAGTTATGGACGGTCCTAGGCGAATTCATTTTCGCTAAAGGCCCGTACACTCCCAGTCGATCACTGGTTATTCGACGATCTATTTATCTCCTGATTGGTAGAACGCCCGACGCTCCGGCATCGGGAATCCCTCTCGAGGAGCTCTGCGTGGATCGTGGGACTGTTCCTGTTCCGCTCTCAGGGAGCGACGTCGTCGCGTCGGCGCCCTTTGAGAACTCCATAGCGAGCACGAGCATCTGAAATTCTCCAAGCTACAAAGAGCCAACGGTGGATGCCTTGGCGCCTGAAGCCGATGAAGGACGTGGGAGGCTGCGAAAAGCTACGGGGAGCTGCCGACCAAGCTTCGATCCGTAGATGTCCGAATGGGGAAACCCGTCACCCGTCATGGGGTGTCACCCTGGTCTGAATGCATAGGGCCAGCGGAGGGAACCGGGGGGAATGAAACATCTGAGTACCCCGAGGAAAAGAAAGCAAAATGCGACTCCCTGAGTAGCGGCGAGCGAAAAGGGAAGAGCCTAAACCGGTCCAGTGTCAAGCCTGGTGGCGTTGCTGGGTCGGGGTCGTGGGAAATCGCTTGAGGGGGCACCAGACCTCTCGCGGAGTTAAAAAATCGCCGTCTAGTGGAAGTGTTCTGGAACGGCACGCCATAGGGGGTAACAGCCCCGTACACGAAAGGCGAGCGATCTCCGTTGTGATTCTCCCGAGTAGCGCCGGATCTGGGAAAGCCGGCGCGAATCTACGAGGACCACCTCGAAAGGCTAAGTACTAACAGGCGACCGATAGCGAACTAGTACCGTGAGGGAAAGGTGAAAAGCACCCCGGGAGGGGAGTGAAATAGTACCTGAAACCGTTGGTTTACAAACAGTCAGAGCGTCGTCGATATTTACGAATATCGGCCGCAATGGCGTGCCTTTTGAAGAATGAGCCAGCGAGTTACCGTGTGTGGCGAGGTTAACCCGAATGGGGTAGCCGGAGCGAAAGCGAGTCTGAATAGGGCGTTCAGTCGCATGCGGTAGACCCGAAGCCGGGTGATCTTGCCATGGGCAGGCTGAAGCGGGGGTAAGACCTCGTGGAGGGCCGAACCCACCATGGTTGAAAACATGGGGGATGACCTGTGGTAAGGGGTGAAAGGCCAATCAAACCCGGTGATAGCTGGTTCTCCCCGAAATGCATTTAGGTGCAGCGTCAGATGTTTAGCACCGGAGGTAGAGCACTGAATGGGTTAGGGGGCCTACAAGCTTACCGACCCCAATCAAACTCCGAATGCCGGTGCTCTAAGTCTGGCAGTGAGACCACGGGGGATGAGCTTCGTTGGTCGAGAGGGAAACAGCCCAGACCGCCAGCTAAGGCCCCAAATTCTTGACTAAGTGGAAAACGATGTGGGGACGCAGAAACAGCCAGGAGGTTGGCTCAGAAGCAGCCACCCTTTAAAGAGTGCGTAATAGCTCACTGGTCGAGTGGCCCCGCGCGGACAATGTAACGGGGCTTAAGTCAAGAGCCGAAGCTGCGGATTCCCGCGTAAGCGGGAGTGGTAGGGGAGCGTCGACTGTGCCGCGAAGCGGGGATGTGAATCGTCGTGGAGCGCAGTCGAGTGAGAATGCTGGCATGAGTAGCGAGAGAGGGGTGAGAAACCCCTCCGCCGTAAGCCCAAGGGTTCCTGGGGAAGGCTAATCCGCCCAGGGTCAGTCGGGAGCTAAGGCGAGGCCGAAAGGCGTAGTCGATGCACAACTGGTTGATATTCCAGTACCACCGTGTCCGCGCCCATTCCAAATCAGGGGTACTAAGGGGCTGACCTTCGGGTCGAACTGACCGACCCTGAAGAGGAAAGCGATGAGGGGACGCAGGAGGATAGGTGAGCCCAGGCGTTGGTTGTCCTGGGGGAAGCGTGTAGGAGGGGACCTAGGCAAATCCGGGTCCCGCATCTTCGAGACGTGATCCCGAGCCGTTTCAGGCGAAGTCATCAAGTCCATGCTGCCGAGAAAAGCCTCTAGCGAGCTGACATGGTGCCCGTACCCCAAACCGACTCAGGTGGGCAGGTAGAGAATACCAAGGCGATCGGGAGAACTGTGGTTAAGGAACTCGGCAAAATGCCCCCGTAACTTCGGGAGAAGGGGGGCCTCATTAGGGTGAAAGGGCTTCGCGCCCTTGAGCTTGAAGAGGCCGCAGAGAATTGGGGGAAGCGACTGTTTAATAAAAACACAGCAGCGTGCGAAGTCCTAAGACGATGTATACGCTGTGACGCCTGCCCGGTGCCGGAAGGTTACGGGGAGGGGTTAGTCCTTCGGGACGAAGCTCTGAACCTAAGCCCCGGTAAACGGCGGCCGTAACTATAACGGTCCTAAGGTTACCGCCCTCTCAGCAGGCAGAGAGGAGCTGCCCCTTTTGTCGGTGACGACAAAATGAGTAGTCGGCCATTTGCTGGAAAAGCCGGAGAATCCTTCGCTACTAGTCGTTATGTCTGGTGATACACCGAGGGTGTATATCGAGAGACATGGACGGCAGTGACAACGCGCAAGGTGCGGAAAACCAGCAGGAAAGACTCGAGTACCACGGATGGATCGTGGGTTTTGTTGATGGAGAAGGCTGCTTCAGCTGTCCTAATCTTCCGAAACAGAACGACGTCCTTGGGCTGGCAAGTACAACCGACTTTCAAGGTTGTGCAGGGAGCCAGCAGCCGGGACGTTCTGGAGGAATTGAGGAGATTCTTCGAATGCGGTCGCGTCTACGCGAACAAGCGCCAGGACAATCACAAAGAGGACCTGGTTGTTTACAGCGTCAGCCGCCTCCGCGATCTGATCGAGGTAATCATTCCGTTCTTTCAGTCCCACCAGTTGCGAACTGCGAAGAGGGAAAACTTCGACAAGTTCGCGTGCATCGTCCATCAGGTTGCCCAAAAGGTTCACCTGACAGCGTTCGGCATGACAGAAATTGCCACGATCGCTGAGGCGATGAATCAGCGGAAACCATCTCAGTACTTGAGAATCCTCAGAGACCATACGCCGACCAACTCGCCATCCCTGGTGAGTTGAAGAGATGGTCCGACCCCCGTGGCGACGCGGGGAGGTTGGCGGAAACGACCAACCCGCCCGACACTTGAAAAGTGTGTCGGGTTCACAAGTAACAGTAACGAGCGAAATTCCTTGTCGGGTAATTGAGTTGCCCGGCGCGGAAGTGATTCCGTGCAAACACCCGCTCATAACGGCGAAGCCCCACCCAATGGTCTCGACCAAGGACGAGATAATCATTGGCGGGTAATGCCGTGGGAAGCCCTCTGTTGCGAAGGTTGTGACATGGCCCCGTAACGACTGAGCCCTTAAGGGCGAGGCTCCAGTCCTGCCTCATCGGAATTAAGTGTTCCGCTTTGGCAAATCTACGACTGGTGCAATACGCGGGCTCTTCAAAGGAAGATTTCCGATTGAACTTTGAAGATGAAGGCATAGTCTGTCGCCCTCGAAAGAGGGATCACGACGAAGTTCCGACCTGCACGAATGGCGCAACGACTTCCCTACTGTCTCAACCACAGACCCGGCGAAATTGAAGTACGAGTAAAGATGCTCGTTAGCTGCATCAGGACGGAAAGACCCCGTGGACCTTTACTGCAACTTGATGTTGGGTTTTGGGACTGATTGTGTAGGATAGGTGGGAGCCTTGGAAGCTTTGGCGCTAGCCAGAGTGGAGGCAACGTTGAAATACCACCCTGTTAGTTCTGGGACTCTAACCTCGGTCCGTGACCCGGATCAGGAACAGCGTCAGGCGGGCAGTTTGACTGGGGCGGTCGCCTCCTAAAAGGTAACGGAGGCGCCCAAAGGTTCCCTCAGGCTGGTTGGCAATCAGCCGTCGAGTGCAATGGCAAAAGGGAGCTTGACTGCGAGACCCACAAGTCGAGCAGGTGCGAAAGCAGGGCATAGTGATCCGGCGGTTGCTTGTGGAAGCGCCGTCGCTCAACGGATAAAAGGTACCCCGGGGATAACAGGCTCATCTTCCCCAAGAGTCCATATCGACGGGAAGGTTTGGCACCTCGATGTCGGCTCGTCGCATCCTGGGGCTGAAGCCGGTCCCAAGGGTTGGGCTGTTCGCCCATTAAAGCGGTACGCGAGCTGGGTTTAGAACGTCGCGAGACAGTGAATCAACCGCGCTGTCGTAAAACTTGGCTAAATGCTGGAAACACCGGGTATCCCGCGCTACTCATCTGGAAAGTTCCAGATAGTGACAAAGTGACGGGTGCGGTCAATCAGCAGGAAAGACTCGTCTTAACGGACGGGAATCCTCAGAGACCATATGCCAAGCACCGAATTCGGTGAAGATATGGTCCGATCTGCATGGCGACATGCAGAGCTAGGCAGAAATGCCCTAGCCCCCGAAAACGAAGATTCGGTGGTAACAACAATGTCGGTCCCTATCCGATGCAGCCGTAGGAGATCTGAGGAAGGCTGTCCCTAGTACGAGAGGACCGGGACGGACGCAGCTCTCGTGTGCCAGTTGTCCTGCCAAGGGCACGGCTGGTTTGCGACCTGCGGGTGGGATAAGCGCTGAAAGCATCTAAGCGCGAAGCTCGTTCCAAGATGAGATCTCCCACAGGGTCAACCTGGTAAGGCCCGTGGTCAGACCACCACGTTGATAGGCCGGAGGTGTAAGCACGGTGACGTGTTCAGCCGACCGGTACTAATCGGCCGAGGGCTTGGATTCTCGCTCGTGCTCGCTATGGAAGGCTCGAAGGATCGCTTCACGCGTTCCCAGAGCGAATGCACTTTTTTGAATAGGCATTCGCTGGGAGCCAAGGTTTCCGGTGGCCATAGCGGCAGGGAAACACCCGTTCCCATCCCGAACACGGAAGTTAAGCCTGCCCGCGCCGATGGTACTTGAGGGGAGACCCTCCGGGAGAGTAGGTCGCCGCCGGAATTGATCTCAGATTGGGCCTCCGCACGAAGCGAACACGCTGTCGTGCGGAGGCTCTTTCGCGTCGGAAAGTTTCTCAATCCAACGCAGTAAACACCGTGCGTTCCGGTAGGTTCGATTGATATGGCGGGTCGCGCGCAGTCATCAGCCGCATCGCCGGGTAATCACCGTCGACAGGTCTCGAAAGCGGTTCGCGGAGGCCAGGGTCCAGCGAAGCGCCGCACTACATCCACTGGCGCGGCGCAACCATCGAGATCCCACTCCGGTCGCCGAAGTCAATCGTCCCCGAACTCGAGCGGAGACAACGCTCGAAAGGCTGGAAACCGGAGGAGCCCGGGCCGAGCTACCAGATCTGACCCACGCGGCCAGAGCAATCGCGCCGGCGAGGGATCAATCAGGAGCAGTCGTCGTCGGGAAGATGGGTACGGACCTGAACGCGGGCGCCGAGAACCCGAGGAACGCGGAGCCAGACGCAGCGATCGCGGCTCAGGCTTTGTTTCATCACGGAATCGCACGCCGGGGAGTCACGAATCACCGCCGGATCGCGCTCGAACCCGCGCAGGCAGCTCGTCAATCCGAGGCGCGAACCCACGGCGCGCTTCGACGCAACGGCGCGGTTCGGATCGCAGCGCGCGGGGCTCCTTCGGTGGAGGAAACTTCGGTGTTCAGCCGGGTCGTCCAGATTGGGGGAGTGTCGCTCGACGAGGTGCGTTCCGAGTAACGGCTGAGCCGGACGAGCAACCCCGTCAACGGCGTTCGGATTCACGTCCCGAAAGCGATCGCCATGAGCCGTCGCCACGCCCCCAACATCTGAACGCCCGCTTTCGAATTGTTCGATCGAACGACGGCGTTCGGGTATTGCGCGACGAACAGCGGGGATCGACACCGGTCACTAGCCGCCGCGGTCGCGGACCGCGCGGACGCCGAACGCCGGCTGGCGTACGCACCGATGTTGCATCCGCGGCTCCGGCGCGCTTGCGAGCACAAATCGAGGGTCGCCTCGTGGAAGCAGCGGCAGCTTACGAGCGTGATCGATATCAAGACGCCCTTCGCATCCTGCGCTCCCTTCCGCACGAATCCAGCAATATCGGTGCAGTAAGAGAATTGCGCGGACTTACGCTCTACCGGCTGGGCCGATGGAGTGAGGCATTGCGGGAGTTGCGTGCGTTCGTGGAGCTCACCGGCTCGGTCGATCAGCATCCGGTTATTGCCGACTCAGAGCGTGCACTTGGCCACCACGACCGCGTCGCGACGATCTGGTCGGAGATACGCCAGTCGGGCACCTCGAGCGACGTTTTGACCGAAGGTCGGCTCGTCATGGCGGGCTCGCTCGCTGATCGCGGCATGTACAAGGAGGCCATCGCGCTCTTGGGTCCGGCGACGCTTCGGAAGGTCTCGAAACCGCACGAACGCCACATCCGACAGTGGTATCTGCTCGGCGATCTCTACGAGCGGACAGGTGACGTGCCGCGGGCGCGGGAGTTGTTCCAGCGAGTCGTCGACGCGGATCCTGAGACGTCCGACGCGGTCGAGCGACTGTCGTCGCTGAGTACACCGAGCCGTCGTAGTGCACCGAAGCGCCACAGGTAGGCTGACGCGGCAAACGCGCGCGGGTCCGCGCACGAAAGCGGAGGTGGATCGTGGGAGTCGACGTCCGGTCGCTGCTTGGAGGGGAGGCAGACGGTCTCCTCAATCACACCTCGAAGACGATCGAGCGCGACCAGCTGATTCTTCCCGGACCCGATTTCATCGACCGTGTTTTCATCGACAGCGACCGTCCGATCGCGACGCTCCGAAACCTCTCCGCTATGTACCGCCACGGACGGCTCGGCGGAACCGGGTATCTCTCGATCTTTCCCGTCGACCAGGGCATTGAGCACTCGGCCGCGGCGAGCTTTTCGAAGAACCCGGAGTACTTCGACCCGCTGCGCATCGTCGAGCTCGCAATTGCTGCGGACTGCAACGCGGTCGCGACGACGCTCGGCGGCCTCGGCATCTTGTCGCGCCGCTACGCGCACAAGATTCCGATGATCGTGAAGCTCAATCACAACGAGCTGCTCACGTATCCCTCGAAGTACGACCAGGTGCCATTCGGATCAGTCCGCCAGGCCGTCGACCTCGGCGCGATGGGCGTCGGGGCGACGATCTACTTCGGCTCCGAAGAGGCGACGCGCCAGATCCGCGAAGTCAGCCCGATGTTCGCCGAAGCACATCGTCATGGATTGTTCACGGTGCTGTGGTGCTACTTGCGCAACGCGGCGTTCAAGACGCCCGAGGCGGACTACGACCTTTCCGCGGACCTCACCGGTCAAGCGAACCACCTCGGCGTCACAATCGAGGCCGACTTGATCAAGCAGAAGCAGCCCGAGAACAACGGCGGATATACGGCGCTCAAGTTCGGCCGCACGGATCCGCTCGTCTACTCCGAGCTCACGACCGATCACCCGGTTGACCTCACCCGTTGGCAGGTCGTCAACTGCTACATGGGCCGCATCGGCCTCATCAACTCGGGTGGCGAATCGGAAGGAGCGAGCGATTTGTCTCACGCCGTGCGGACCGCGGTGATCAACAAGCGAGCCGGGGGCACCGGGATGATCCTCGGCCGGAAGGCCTTCCAGCGCCCGTTCGAAGAGGGCGTCGAGATCATCCACGCCGTCCAAGACGTGTATTTGGAGGAGTCGATCACGATCGCTTAGGGCCGATTGGCCCTCATCACCTGCCAGAGATACCCCGGTAGACTGGCGTTCCACGTACGTTTAAGGGGCAGCCGTTGAGTAGCACGGTCGAACGGTCGCCAGGCCACAAGCTCGAGAAGCTCGACAGCGTCGTCATCCGTTTCGCCGGTGACTCCGGCGACGGCATGCAGGTCACCGGGGACCGCTTCACGACTGAGAGTGCGCTTTTCGGCAACGACCTCGCCACCCTGCCGAACTTCCCGGCCGAGATCCGCGCCCCGGCGGGGACGCTGCCCGGGGTTTCCGCCTTCCAGGTCCAAATCGCCGACCACGACGTGATGACGCCGGGCGACGAGCCGACGGTGCTCGTCGCGATGAATCCGGCGGCGTTGCGGGCGAACGTCGGCGAGCTCGCAAAGTCGGGCACCGTGATCTTGAACGTCGACGCCTTCGACCAGCGCGCGCTCGAAAAGGCCGGCTACGCGTCGAATCCGCTCGAAGACGGCAGCCTTTCAGGTTTCCGGGTCTACGAGATCCCGATGACCTCGCTCACCATCGAAGCGTGCAAGCCGACCGGCGCGAAACCACGCGACGCCGAACGGAGCAAGAACTTCTTCGCACTTGGCGTCATCTCTTGGCTCTACGGGCGCCCGACCGACACGACGCTCGCGTGGATCGCGCAGCGCTACGCGTCACGCCCCGAAGTCGTCGAAGCGAACACGCTCGCGTTCAAAGCCGGCTTCAACTTCGGCGAGACGACCGAGCTCTTCGATGCCTCGTATGAAGTGCCGGCGTTCAAGCTCGGCCCCGGCGAGTACACAAACGTCACGGGCAACACCGCGACCGCTTGGGGTTTGCTCGCCGCGTCGAAGCTTTCCGGTTTGAAGATCTTCCTCGGCGCCTATCCGATCACGCCGGCGTCGGACCTCTTGCATGAGCTCGCGAAGGACAAGCACTTCGGCGTCGTCACCTTCCAAGCTGAAGACGAGATCGCCGGCATCGGCGCTGCACTCGGCGCGTCCTTCGGGGGATCGCTCGGGGTGACGACGACGAGCGGGCCGGGCGTCGACTTGAAGTCCGAGACGCTCGGGCTCGCGATCTCCTTAGAGCTGCCGCTCGTCCTGATCGACGTACAGCGCGGCGGTCCGTCGACCGGATTGCCGACGAAGTCCGAACAGGCCGACCTCCTGCTCGCGATGTTCGGACGTCACGGCGAGGCGCCGTTGCCGATCGTCGCCGCACGCACGCCGTCGCACTGCTTCGAGGCCGCGATCGAAGCCGCGCGTCTCGCTCTCAAGTACCGCACGCCGGTGATCTTGTTGACCGACGGCTACCTGGCGAACAGCTCCGAGCCGTGGCGGCTGCCCGACGTCGCCGCGTTCGCCGACATCTCTGTCGAATTCGCGACCGAGCCGAACCACGTCGACGAGGAGGGCAACGCCTCGTTCTGGCCGTACGTGCGCGACCCGCAGACGCTCGCTCGTCAGTGGGCGATCCCGGGCACGCCCGGACTCGAACACCGCGTCGGCGGCATCGAAAAGGCGGACGGTTCCGGCAACGTCTCGTACGACCCGGAGAACCACGAGCACATGGTGCACTTACGCGCACAGAAGATCGCCGGGATCGCGCTCGACATCCCGCCGCTCGACGTCGACGACCCCGACGGTGCGGAACTGTTGGTGCTTGGGTGGGGATCCACCTACGGTGTCAACGTCGCGGCGGTCCAGCGCGTCCGCGCCCGCGGCATCAAGGTCGCGCAGGCGCATCTCATGCACCTGAACCCTTTCCCTTCCAATCTCGGCGAGGTACTCGGCCGCTATCGCCGCGTGCTCATCCCGGAGAACAACTTGGGTCAGCTCGCGATGCTCGTGCGGGCGCATTTCCTCGTCGACGCGGTGACGCTTTCCAAGGTGCAAGGAACGCCGTTCCGCATCGCAGAGGTCGAGCGGGCGATCGTCGATCTGTTGGGCGCGTCCGAAGGGACAGAGGAGGTCGCGCAGTGACCGACGTCGAGACGCCGACGACGAGCAGGAAGGACTGGGCTACCGACCAGGAGGTCCGGTGGTGCCCCGGCTGCGGGGACTACTCGATCCTCGCCGCGATGCAGTTCTTGTTGCCCGAGCTCGGAGTGAAGCGTGAAAACACCGTCTTTGTCTCCGGCATCGGCTGCGCGGCGCGCTTTCCGTACTACATGAACACCTACGGGATGCACTCGATCCACGGCCGCGCCCCGGCGATCGCGACCGGACTCGCGGTCACACGACCTGACCTCGACGTGTGGGTCATCTCCGGTGACGGTGACGCGCTCTCGATCGGTGGAAACCACCTCATCCACGTGCTGCGACGCAACGTGAATGTGAAGATCCTGTTGTTCAACAACGAGATCTACGGACTAACCAAGGGCCAGTTCTCGCCGACTTCGGAGCTCGGCAAGGTGACGAAGTCGACGCCGTTCGGCTCGCTCGACCAGCCGTTCAACCCGATCTCGCTCGCGATCGGCGCTGAGGCTTCCTTCGTCGCTCGCACGCACGACATGGACCGCAAGCACATGCAAGAGGTGTTCCGGCGCGCCCACGCGCACCACGGCTCGGCGTTCGTCGAGATCTACCAGAACTGCAACGTCTTCAACGACGGCGCGTTCGAAAAGGTGACCGGCAAGGACGTTCGCGCCGACATGCTGATCCCCCTCGAGCACGGCAAGCCGATCCGCTTCGGAGCCGAGGGAGATCGTGGCGTTATCCTCCGGCCGGACGGCTCTCTCGAGATCGTCGACGTCGCCGATGTCGGCGAAGACGCGCTCTTGGTGCACGACGAGACGCGCGCGAACGCTGGACTCGCCTTCATGTTGTCCCGCCTCGCACGAGGGCCTTACGAGCCGACGCCGGTTGGCATCTTCCGGGCAATCGAGCGCCCCGAATACGGCGACCTCGCTCGTCGGCAGATCGAAGACGTGTCGAAAAAAAAGGGTGCCGGCGACCTCGCCACGCTGCTGCGGTCCGGCGTGACCTGGACCGTCGACTAGTCCTTGGGCCGGTCCGGCGACCGGCACCTCCGGGGGCGCAACTGCAGTAGCTGTTTCGGGGCGCTGCCATCGAACACATACCCTGATGACGCCAGCAGCAAGAAGTGGGCGTCAGCACTCCACGGAACGGAAGACGAAGCCGGTTCTCGGTTTGGGTCGGAAGAAGGTCGTTTTCGGCGGCATCGTGGACTTGTGACGCGCCGCTGCCGCGATTTGGGGTATCGATGCCGGCTTCACGAGGATCGCGGCGTCGGCGCGACCTGATCGCACGGCGTCGAGCGCGGTGTCGACTCGATGCTCGAAGGTGATCGCATGATCGGGGAGCGACTCGACGATGTGATCGAGCCGGCGCGTGTCGAGCGCGTCGTCGACCCCGTTGCCGGACTCTGGGTGCGGCGGTTCGATCAAGAAGAGCTTCGTGCTCGTCACCAATCCGAGCACGTTGTGCGTCGCCATCTCGTGCAAGAGGTCCCGCACCGTGCCGGGTGACTCCTCGACGCGGAACAGCGAGCCAAGGATGGCGGCGACGTCGGTCGCTTCTGGGAGCCCCGAGATGACGCGGTGGATCGGGCGGACGTCGAGTTCATCGGGACGCAATTCGACGACGAACGTCATCAAGAAGTCGAAGTCGCCCGGCTCGTTGCCGTTCAGCGATCGCCGTTCCATGCGATAGCGCGACGCGGTCTCGAAACGATGATGGCCATCGGCGATGACAAAGGGTTCGGGATGAACGCGGGCGGTGATCTCAGCGATGGCGTCCGCGTCGTCGATCTGCCAGATGCCGTGGACGACCCCGTCGTCGTCGGTCGCCTCGTGATGGTCGGTCGCGAGCCCGATCGCCGAAGAGAGCGCCTTCGACAGACCGTCCGCGAGCGAAAGGCACCAGATCGGCGAGATGTTCACCTGGCAGGCGCGCAACAAGTCGAGGCGGTCCTGGCTGAACTTCGCCACCGTGCCCTCATGGGGGAGCACCTCGCCGCCTTCGTCGTCGAGGCCGAGCGCGCCGATCACGCCGGTCGTCGATCGCCCGGCACCAGTCTCGTCGCGGAAGGTCATCCGGTACGCGTAGAGCGACGGGCGTTCGTCGCGCACCAAGATCCCGTCCCGCTCCCAGGCGTCGAGGAGCGTCGCCGCGTGCTGGTACCGGTCGAGGCCGCGCGTCGCATCATCGACCGGCAGTTCGATCAGGACCGAGTTGAAGCGGCTGCGCGCCGCAAGTCGGGCACGCTCGTCCGCACCGATGATGTCGTACGGCGGGGAGATGACGTCATCGAAGTCGACGCGGTGCGGGTTGTAGCGCAGTCCGCGGAAGGGCTCGAGGCGGGGCATCGCCGTGCTAGCCGCTTATCGGCGTCGATCGGGCAAGGCGCTCGGGACACCGGTGCGAAGATGGCCCGATGAGCGAGGGGCGCGCGGTCGTCGTCGACCTCGACGGGGTCATCTGGCGGGGCGACGTGGCAATCGCGGGAGCTTCGGACGCGATCAAGCGTTTGCGCGACTCGGGGGCGCGCGTCGCCTTTTTTACGAACAACTCGTACGTGACCACGAAAGAACTCCTCGCCAAGCTCGCTCGCCAGGCTATCGACGCGTCCGATTTCGAAATGCTGTCCTCGGCGAAGGCCGCGGCGACCCTCGTTCGGTCCGGAGACCGTGTCCTCGTTGTCGGCGGTCCCGGGTGTGTCGAAGCGCTCGAGGCGAAAGGCGCGAGCGCGGAACGAGCAGATGGCGATCGTGCGCATGCGGAATTCGACGTCGTCGTCGTCGGGCTCGATCCCGACTTCGACTATCACCGCCTCGCTCAGGCGCAGGCGGCGCTCCTTCAAGGCGCGCGCCTCATCGGCACGAACGCCGACGCGACCTACCCGACGTCCGACGGCGAGATCCCGGGCGGGGGTTCGATCCTCGCCGCCGTCGCGACGGCCGGCGAGCGCCAGCCGGTCGTCGCCGGAAAGCCGCACGAGCCCGCCGCCGCGCTGGTGCGGAATCTCCTCGGGAAGGTCGACCTCGTCGTCGGCGACCGGCCATCGACCGACGGCAACTTCGCTCGGACGCTCGCCGCGTCGTTCGGGCTCGTGCACACCGGCGTCTCCTCCGAACGGCGGGAGGGAAGCGATATCGACCCGGAATACGAGGCGGACGATCTCCTCGCGCTCGTCGATTCTTGGCTGGCACGACGTGAGGAACAGTGGGGGTGAAGATTCGAAGCCGGAAGTAGCCTGGTCGCATGAGTGAAAACCCGCCGCCCGGCTACGGCCGGGAGTCGATGAAAGACTCGGTCCGCCGCTATCTGGAGAACAGATCGCCGTTCTCCGGCATGACGCGATCCGAGCTCGAGCAGTTCGCCAACCAGTTCCTGGGCGGCGACAACAAGAACAGAGAACGCGTCGAGGACCTGATCGAAGAGGTGCGTGCCCGTTCGCGCCGTGGCGTCGACCGCCTCAGCGACCTTGTCCGCGTCGAAGTGAAAAAGGAGTTCAGTTCGTTCTCGCCGTCGCGGCGCGAGGAGATCGGCGAGTTCTTCGAGCGGCTTGTCGGCCTCGTCGGCGAGTACTTCGGTCCGGGGCGGCGTGAGCATCCCATCAAGGCGACGCGAACTGCGGCGAGGTCCGCCGAGAGGGCCGCCAAGAAATCGGTGAAGAAGGCCGCTTCGGCGACGAAGGCGGCCGCGAAGAAGACCGTCGCGAAGAAGGCGGCGGCGAAGAAGGGCACCGCGAAGAAGGCTCCTGCGCAGCGTGCCGCGGCGAAGAAGTCGCCTGCGCCGCGTAAGTCCAGCTGACCCCCGGCGCGGCGACGACATTGTCCCCGGCCGGGAAGGCCGCGAGGATGAGGTGATGGACCAGCCTGCCGACAAGAAGGTTGCGCTCGTCGTCCATGCCGCCCGGCCCGAGGCGGCCGCGCTCGCGCTGCGGGCAAGGACTTGGTGGCGGGAGCACGGTTACGACGTCGTCGAGATCGACGATGTCTGGACCCAGAACGGCGGCAAGGGCGATTTCATCGCCGCCGTGAGCCTCGGTGGCGACGGGACGATGTTGCGGACGATCCACTTCGCGATGAAACGGCGCGTCCCGGTCATCGGGGTCAATCTCGGTTCGTTCGGGTACCTCACCCAAGTCGAGCCGGACCAGATGGAAGCCGCGTTCACCCAATTCATTGACGGCGACGTCGCGGTCGACGAACGCATGGTGCTTGACGTCCGCATCGAACGCGCCTCGGGAGTCAACGAGCGGACCTTGGCGGTGAACGAAACCGCGATCGAGCGCACCTCCGCCGGGCGGACGCTCAGGGTCAACGTCGCGATCTCCAAGCGACCGTTCCTCTCGTACCTCTCAGACGGGGTGCTCGTCGCGACGCCGACCGGTTCGACCGCCTACAACCTCTCGTTACGCGGCCCGATCGTCTCGCCCCAGCTCGCGGCGTTGATCGTCACGCCGATCTCGCCGCACATGCTGTTCGATCGTTCGCTCGTGCTCGACCCCTCCGAGTCCGTACGCCTCGAGGTCGGCGAAGGTCCCCCCGCAGCAGTCGTCGTCGTCGACGGGGTGGCGAAGGGGCCAGTCGGGCCAAAAGACGCCGTCGTCGTCGAGAGTGCCGAGGAGACCGCGCAGATCGTGCGCTTTGCCGCACCTGACTTCCACGCGATCCTGCGCGAGAAGTTCGGTTTGGCTGATCGGTAGACGTGCTGGAGGAGCTGCGCGTCCGCGAGCTCGGAGTGATCGAGGACGTCGACATCGTCTTTGAGCCCGGACTGACCGCGATCACGGGCGAGACCGGTGCCGGCAAGACTTTGGTCGTCGAGGCGTTGGAGCTGCTCGTCGGCGGACGTGCCGAACCCTCGGTCGTCCGCTCAGGCGCCGACCAGGCGACGATCGAGGGGCGTTTTGTCTTGGACGGCGAGATCGTGCTGCGCCGCGTCGTCCCGCGCACCGGTCGTTCGCGTGCCGAGATCGACGACAAGATGGTGCCGATCTCCGCGCTCGAAGAGCGCGGTCGCGACCTCGTCGACCTCCACGGGCAGCACACGCACCAGTCGCTTTTGCGATCACCGGTGCAGCGCGCGGCGCTCGATCGTTTCGCGGGCGTCGAGCTCGATGACGTGCGCGCCCTTCGCCGAACGCTCGCCGAACTCGATGAGGAGATCGTGGCGCTCGGCGGGGACGACCGACAACGCCAGCGTGAACTCGACTTGCTGCGTTACGAGTTTGACGAGATCGCCCGCGCCGCGATCGTGGCGACCGACGAGGATGAGCGACTCTCCGGAGAGGAAGAGATCTTGGCGTCGGCGACGGCGCTGAAGGAAGCCGTCGCCGACGCCTACGCCGTCGTGCACGGCGGAGAGCGCGCAGGAGTGCTCGATCGTCTCGGCCAGGCACGGGCACAGCTCGAACGGTTCGACGCCCTCCGTCCGTTCACTGATCGAATGCGCGCCGTGATCGCCGAGCTCGACGACCTCGCCGGTGAGCTGCGCCTGGCGGGGGAGCGCTTCGAAGAGGACCCGCTGCGCTTGGACGCAGTGCGCGCCCGACGCCAGTTGCTGCGCGACCTCGTACGAAAGCACGGCGACGAACTTGCCGACGTTCTGCGTGCCGCCGAGGAGGTCGCGGCGCGCATCGCAGAGATCGAGTCGGCAGACGAACGACGGACCACCGCGCTGCGGCGACGCGAAGAAGTGCGCACCGCGCTCGTGGACGCGGAGCGCGCCGTCGGCGACCAGCGGCGGAAAGCCGCCGGCGCGCTCGCCGTGTCGGTCGAAAACCGTCTTCATCACCTCGGGATGCGCAACGCCCGCGTGGAGGTGACGGTCGCCGCCGACGGCATCGGTGACGACGTCGAGTTCCGTCTCGGGGCAAACCGCGGCGAGCCGAGCCTGCCGCTCGCCAAGGTCGCTTCAGGCGGCGAGCTCGCCCGGGCGATGCTCGCCCTGCGCCTCGTGCTCACCGCCGCGCCACCGACGCTCGTTTTCGACGAGGTCGACGCCGGGATCGGCGGCGAGGCGGCGCTCGCGGTCGGGCGCGCGCTCGCCGAGCTCGGACGGAGCCACCAGGTTCTCGTCGTCACCCACCTCGCCCAGGTCGCGGCCCACGCGCACCACCAACTCGTCGTCGAAAAGCACGAACTGAAGGGGCGCTCGGTGGCGACGATGCGACCGGTGCGCGAGGAAGAGCGCGTCGTCGAGCTGTCGCGGATGCTGTCGGGACACCCCGATTCGAAGGCGGCCCGCGAACACGCCGCAGAGCTGCTCGAACGCGTCGGGGCGGATCGCTGAGGGAAATCGCCCGGCGAGCGGTCCGCGGCGCGACAACACCGTGCCGCTAGTTTGATTAGGGCCAATCACCGGAGGGGCGGCGTGGCGAAGTTCGTGTTCGTGACCGGGGGGGTGTCGAGCTCCCTCGGGAAGGGACTCGCGTCCTCCTCACTCGGTCGACTTTTGAAGTCCCGAGGTCTGCGGGTGACGATGTGCAAGCTCGATCCGTACATCAACTTCGACCCGGGGACGTTGAACCCCTTCGAGCACGGCGAGGTCTTCGTCACCGACGACGGCGGCGAGACCGACCTCGACCTCGGCCACTACGAGCGCTTCATCGACGAGGCGCTGTTGCGTACCTCGAACGCGACGACCGGCCAGATCTACTCGACGGTGATCCAAAAAGAGCGCCGCGGCGACTTCTTGGGAAAGACGGTGCAGGTGATCCCGCACATCACCGACGAGATCAAGTCCCGCGTGAAGCGCCTCGCGACCGACGACGTCGACGTCGTCATTACCGAGATCGGTGGAACCGTCGGCGACATCGAGATCGTTCCGTACCTGGAAGCGATCCGGCAGTTCCGCCACGACGTCGGCCGCGACAACGTCTGTTATGTCCATTTGACACTCGTGCCGTACCTCGCGCCCTCAGGCGAGCTGAAGACGAAGCCGACCCAGCACTCGGTGACCGAACTGCGCTCACGAGGTATCCAGCCCGATGTCATCGTCTGCCGCTCTGACCACGAACTGAACGACGCGCTGAAGCGGAAGATCTCGCTTCTATGCGACGTGCCGATCGAAGCGGTTGTCTCGGCGGTCGACGCCCGCAACATCTACGAGATTCCGCTTTTACTGCACGACGAGGGATTCGACCAGATCGTCTGTCGCACGCTCGGCTTCGACGACTCCGACGAGGCGATCGACCTCGCCGAGTGGGAGACGATCGTCGATCGCGGCGAGCACGCCGTCGACGCGGTGCGGATCGGCGTCATCGGCAAGTACGTCAACCTGCCCGACGCCTACCTCTCGGTGACAGAAGCCCTGCGCCACGGCGGCTTTTTCAACGAGGCGAAGGTCGAGGTCGAATGGGTGCAGGCCGAGAACGTCGCCCCCGAAACGGCCGAGGCCGACCTCTCCTCTCTTGACGGCATCGTCATCCCGGGCGGCTTCGGCGAACGGGGGATCGAAGGAAAGATCGCCGCCGCCACCTACGCCCGCGAACACGACCTTCCCTGCCTCGGTTTGTGCCTCGGGTTGCAGGTGATGGTCGTCGAGTACGCCCGGAATGCCGCCGGGCTCGTCGGCGCGAACTCGAGCGAGTTCCAGCCTTCGACGCCGCATCCGGTGATCGACTTGATGGACGAACAGGCCGGCATCGAGAACATGGGCGGCACGATGCGTCTCGGCGCGTACGTCGCGCGGCTGGAGGACGGCTCACAGGTGGCGAAGATCTATGGCGAGTCCTCGGTGAGCGAGCGCCACCGCCACCGCTACGAGGTGAACAACCGCTACCGCCAGCGCCTGGAAGACGCCGGTCTTTCGCTCTCCGGCTTTTCGCCGGACAACCGCCTCGTCGAGTTCATCGAGTTGCCTTCGCACCCGTACTACATTGGCACGCAAGCGCACCCGGAGTTCAAGAGCCGCCCCGACCGCCCGCATCCGTTGTTCCGGGAGTTCATCGCCGCGGCGGTCGAACGGGCCCGGTCGCGCAACCCGCACCTGTTCGAGATCGGACTCGATGCCGCGTCCTGACACGGGCTTTTCGATCACCGCCGAGAAGGAGCTGTACAAGGCGTCGTTCTTCGCGGTCGTCGCCGACGAGATCACCGCGCCCGACGGCCACTCCTTCGAGCGCCAGATCGTCCGCCACCCGGGCGCCGTGGCGATCGTCGCGATGCACGGCGGCGATGTCGTGATGATCCGCCAGTTCCGGGCGCCGTTGCGGCGGGACATCCTTGAGGTGCCCGCCGGCAAGCTCGACGTGCCCGGCGAACCGCCTGAGGAGTGCGCGCGCCGCGAGCTCGCTGAAGAGGTCGGGCGCGCCGCTTCGAGGTGGACACTGGTCGGCGAGATGGACAACTCACCGGGGTTCACCGATGAGCACACCTTCTGTTACCTCGCCGAAGAGCTCACGGAGGTCGAACGCGACACCCAAGGCGTCGAGGAACACTTCATGACCGTCGAGAACGTGCCGCTCGCCGATCTGTGGTCGCTCGTCGAGTCCGGCGAGCTCGTCGACGCGAAGACGATCATCGCCATGGCGCTCGCCGAGCGCGAGCTCGCGCGCCGGACGTCGCCCTGAGCGCTGCGCCTGCGTCCCCGAGGGGCGCATCCGTGCTGTCTCTCGACGCCGAGGAGTTCCTGTCCTACCTCGCGGTTGAGCGCGGCCGTTCGCACAACTCGATCGCCTCGTATCGACGCGACCTTTTGGGTTACGAACGGTTTCTCTCGGCAAAGCACCTGACGCTGTTCGAGGTGCGCCCAGAGGTGATCGAGGAGTACCTCGAGAGCCTTCAGCATCAGCACCTCGCACCCTCGAGTCGTGCCCGTGCCCTCGCCGCGCTGCGCGGCCTGCACCGGTTCCTCGCCGACGAACGCGGCGCGCAGACGGATCCGACCGCCGAGGTGGAAGGACCGCGGGTGCCGTCGGGCGTCCCGAAAGCGCTCAGCGAGGACGAGGTGAAGGCGTTGTTGTCGTCACCGGTCGGCGACGATGCGATCGCGCGACGCGACCGGGCGATCCTCGAGCTTTTGTACGCGACGGGCATGCGGATCTCTGAGCTCGCGTCGTTGTCGATTGCGTCGATCGACGAGCAGGCAAAGCTCTGTCGGGTCCTCGGCAAGGGGAACAAGGAGCGCATCGTCCCCGTCGGCTCGTTCGCGAGGCGCGCACTCGACGAGTGGCTCGCACCGACCGGTCGTCAGACCCTGGTGCACCCGAGAACGGCGCGACGTGACGACCTCGACGCGCTCTTTCTGTCGGCGCGGGGCCGGCGGATGGGACGTCAGGCGATCTGGCGTGTCGTGCACGCCCACGCGCTGCGCACCGGGCTCGCGTCCAAGGTGACGCCACACGTCCTTCGCCATTCGTTCGCCACCCACCTGCTCGACCACGGCGCCGACATCCGCGTCGTGCAGGAGCTCTTGGGTCACGCCTCGATCACGACAACCCAGGTGTACACGAAGGTCTCCCAGGACCATCTCGTCCGTGCTTATGCGAAGGCGCACCCCCGCGCGCGTCGTCAGGCGGCCAAAAAACCGCACTGACCAGGACTTGTTCTGCCCGGAACTGCCGGTTCGGCCGGTGCGGCCAGAAAGTAGTCTTTTCGCCATGGCGAACGAGGCTCCGGCCGCCGACTACCGAGAACTTCTCGAGGAGGAGCGTGACTCGCTCGCGCGCCAGCTCGAAGAGCTGGGCTTCGCCGCCGGTTCGGGATCGGCGCTCAACTACGACTCGAACTTCGCCGACTCGAGCCAGGTGACGGCCGAGCGCGGCGAGAACGAGGCGCTCGTCAATGAGCTGCGCAACGCGCTCATCGAGGTCGAGCGCGCCCTCGCCAAGGTCGAAGAGGGCACCTACGGCATCTGTGAGAAGTGCGGTAATCAAATCGCGCCGGCTCGTCTCGAGGCGAAGCCCGCCGTGCGAACCTGCATCGACTGCGCCACGAATAATCGCCGCTGACTCTCCCTAAGTGATCGAGACCCAGCAGGGGGGAAGCCTCCAGCGCTTCCACCGCTACGGGCCGTGGACGGTCGGCATCATCGCGGTGCTCGCGGTGATCGGGTACGAGCTCGAAAAGCACCACGCGCTGCACAGTGAAGAACTGCTCTTTTTTGTCGCGCTGATCCCCACGATCATCTTGCACGAGGTCAGCCACGGCGTCGTCGCGAACTGGTTTGGTGACGACACGGCAAAACGTGCCGGGAGGCTCACACTCAACCCGATCAAGCACATCGACCCGATCGGGACGATCCTGTTGCCAATCCTGCTGATCGTCACGACACATTCGGCTTTCGGTTGGGCGAAGCCGGTTCCCGTCAACGTCGGCCGGTTGCGACACCCGCGCAACGACGCGGTCCTCGTCGGCCTCGCCGGACCGGTGACGAACATCGCGCTCGCGCTCATCGCCGGCTTCGCATTCCGATTTATCGGCTACCACACCGTCACCCAACTGCCGAATCCCGGAAACATCGCGTCGTGGCCCCTCGGCGACGAGTTCTTGTTCCTTCTCGGGATCGTGAACGTGATCATCGCGGTGTTCAACTTGATCCCGATCCCGCCGCTCGACGGCGCGGCGGTGGTCGAGCGATTTCTTCCCGAGAGCGTGCTGCCGCAGTACTACCGGTTGCGGATGCTGTCGATCTTCCTCGTCATATTCCTCGTGCTGTTCGACCCGACGGCATTGGACCGCTTGTTCAACTTCGGTACGGGCTGGTGGGGTCGCATCATTGGCATCGGGCCGGTCTCGCTCGGCTGATCGATCGTGCGGTCCCATTGCAGGACGCGTCCCCTCAGTAGTGTGCGAATCAGGTGATCGACACTTAGCCCGTTCGCCGAAAGAGGTGCGATCGAGGTGTTCTGCCCGAGCTGCGGCGGCCAGGCCGACGAGAACGCGCGGTTTTGTGAACGGTGCGGCGCACCGCTCCCGACCCACGACGTGCCGATCTCGTCTGAAGCGGGCGAGGCTCCGCCACCTCCTCCTCCATCGGGCTGGTCGGTACCGGTCGGCGCCGCAACCTCCGGACAGCCGACACCGCCACCGCCTCCCCCGTCGCCAGCGCCTCCGCTGCCCGGCTACGCGCCGCAATACCCGCAGTTTCCGCAGTACGCGCCGCAGGCACCGCCGCCGGCGTGGGCGAACGTCCAGGCCGGCGGCGAGCCGCTCGCCCCCTTCGGTGCGCCGCTCGCGCGCTGGTGGCAGCGGGTCGGGTCGATGCTGCTCGACATCGTGGTGATCGGCGTACCGGTGTTCGTCGTCACCTTGATTCTCAGTGCCGCCTTCGGTCACCCACACCAGGTCTACGTGAACGACAGCTATCGCACGGTGAAGACACTCTCCGGCGCCGCGCAGGCCGTGGTCGATGTGGTCTCCTCGATCGCTGGCGGGCTGTACTTCGCGATCCTGAACGGGATCGGTCGGGGCCAGACGCTCGGCAACCGCGCGCCGGGGATCGCGGTGCGTGACATCGAGACGGGAGAGCCGATCGGTTTTTGGCGCGGCGTAGTGCGCTGGTTCGTGCGCACGATCCTTTACGTCGCGCTGGTCGTCCCAGGTCTCGTAAATGACTTGTTGCCACTGTGGGACAGCCGCCGCCAGACGCTCGCCGACAAGGCGGCGCGCTCGGTGATGATCCGCGTGAAGTAGCGATGCGCAAACAGCGGCGCTGTCGCCGTTGCGGCGCGCCGCTCGGTGCCGACGCGGCGTTCTGTCCCGAGTGCGGGACTCGCCAAGCGCCGTTTTGGGGGAACCCTCGCTGGACAGGGCGCGCCGAACTTCCCGCCGGCTGGCACCGCGACCCGTTTCGTCGCGCCGAATGCCGCTACTTCAACGGTGACACCTGGACGGACCAGGTCTTTGCCGACGACTACGGGCGCGACACCGTCTCGGTCGACCACCTCGGCACAGAAAAGATCCCCGAAGGTGCTTGGAGCGCGTCGGTCGGTTCGCTCGTCTTTTCCGTCGTCGGGCTCGTGCTGTCCTTCGGGCTTTCGCTGCTCTTCGTGTTGCCGGTGCTCGTCACGCACCACGGCGACGAGCTCGTGCGCCTCGTCACCTCCGAAGCGGGGCTGTGGATCGGGCTCTACGCGACGTGCGTGCTCGCCAGCCGTCGCTACGGAACGGGGAAGATCCGATCCGACTTCCGCTGGCGGTTCAAGTGGCAGGACCTGTGGATCGCGTTCATCGCGGCGATCGTCGCACGCTGCGTCGCGGCGATCGTCTTGGTGCCGTTCGTCCATGTCGCGCAGAAGGCCGGCAACCCCGATCAGTCGCTCTACGCGATCACGAATCTCGGCGCGTTGGGTTGGTTCACGCTCGTCGTCTTCACCTGTGTCGGCGCGCCGCTGATCGAGGAGTTGTTCTTTCGCGGACTCCTCCAGGGACAGCTCGTCGAGCGGCTGGGCGTCGGCGTCGGCGTCGTCTTGACGGCGGTCGTCTTCGGCGCCGTCCACATCGCCAACGATCCGGGCGTCGCCGGCGCCCTGTTGGCCCTCACGGTCGGCGCGGGCGGGAGCGTTCTCGGCGTCGTCCGTCACCTGACGGGGCGACTCGGGACTTCGACGCTCACACACGCGATGTTCAACGCGGTCGCAGTGATCGTCTTTGCCGCCGTCGGGACGCGCTGAGCGCCCTTTTTAGAGCAGTTCGCCCCGTTCGACGAGCCCGACGGCGTTGCGGGCGCGCTCGAGCGTCTTTGAGGAGATCTCGCGTGCCCGCAAGGCACCGGCGTTGAGCACGGCGCGCACCGCCCCCGGATCCGCCGACAACTGCGCGAGGCGCTCACGCACCGGTCGCAACAGCTCGACGAGCGCCTCGGCGGTGTCGTTCTTCAGCGCGCCGTAGCTCGGGTAGCGCTCGGCGACGCGCTTCGGGTCGTCGCCCGTCGCCGCGGCGAGCAGCTCCAACAAGTTGGCGACGCCGGGTTTCTTCTCTGGGTCGTGGCGCACCTCGGTCTCGGTGTCGGTGACCGCGCGGCGGATCTTCTTGCGGATCTCCTCGGGGGGGTCGTCGAGCGAGATCAGTCCGGACGGCGCAGAGGTGCTCTTCGACATCTTCTGGTCGGGGTGCTGCAGGTCCATCACCCGTGCGCCGACCCTGGGGACCTGAGCTTCGGGGACGACGAAGGTCTCGCCGTAGGCGGCGTTGAATCGCAGCGCGAGGTCGCGGGTGAGCTCGAGGTGCTGGCGCTGGTCGTCGCCGACCGGCACCTTGTCGGTGTCGTACAACAAGACGTCGGCCGCCATCAAGACGGGGTAGGTGAACAACCCGACGCGGATCGCCTCGTGGTGCTGGGACTTCTCCTTGAACTGCGTCATCCGGCGCAACTCGCCGAAGCCGGCAGAGCACTCGAGGATCCAGGAGAGCTCGGTGTGCTCGGGGACGTGGCTCTGCAAGAAGATCGTGCAGACCTCGGGATCGAGGCCGATCGCCAAAAAGCCCATCGCCGTTTCGAGCGAGCGCTCGCGCAACGCGTCCGGCGAGATGTCGGTCGTCATCGCGTGCAGGTCGACGACGCAGAAAAAGGCTTCGTCGCTGTACTGGTCCTGCACCCACTGGCGGAAGGCGCCGAGATAGTTGCCGACGTGCAGAGAACCGGAGGGTTGCACTCCGGAAAGGACCCGAGCCATAAAGCGACGATAGACGAGGGCTTTTGTTGCCTACGTGTGTTCGAGAAGGAGCGCTTCGTGCTTTTTGTGTCTCCTCGTGCCGGCGAGGCACCATCACGCCGCGGTGTGTGCCGTCCAGCTGACGCCGTTCCAGTAGCGCCGTCCCGGACCCCAGGGATCCTGGTACCAGCCGGGATGTAGCGAAGGAGGGTGTGGCTCGGTTGGTCCCTGCTTCGAAGCGGGGGGCGGAGCCGGCGGTGGGCGAACCCCAGAACGCCCGTCCGCGTCATGGCGACCGGACCGCCAGAGATCTCCGCTTTTTCGCATGCCCGCGCCGAACACCCGGCCCGAGACGTAGAGGAAACCGAAGAACAAAAGGCTGAGGACGATGAAGATCCCCAATAATCCGGCCGCCAAAGATGACGCGATCACCATGGCTGCGCGCCTCCCGTCGTCGGACACAGCGGCGTCGTCAGGGTACGGGAAGGTTCTCGGCGAGTCGAGGGATGACGAGCGGGCGAGGCGCCGGTCCGCCACGACAGGCCTCTATTTTGGTTCACCAAGTCGAAGTTGTCGCCCGGTAGCGTGCTCGCCATGACCTACGAGGTCCACATCGGCGTCTTTGATGGACCGTTCAGCCTGCTCTTCCAGCTGATATCCGCCCAGGAGGTCGACCTGTACGAGGTGCGCCTCGCCGACGTTGTCGATGCCTTCGTCGCCGAGATGGTGCGCGCGGAGTCGCTCGACTTGGAGGTCTCGACCGAGTTCTTGCTGATCGCCGCGACGCTCGTCGAGCTGAAGTGCCGACGGCTATTGCCCGCCCCGGACGAGTTCGGCGACGAGGATGAGCTCGCCCTCTACGAGGCGCGTGACTACCTGTTGGCTCGGCTCGTCGAGTGCCGGACCTTCGCCCAGGCGGCCGCCGAGCTGCAGCAGATCGAGGCGCGCGCGCAGCGCTCGATGCCACGCCGGCTCGGCGCCGACGAGCGCTTCATCGACGTCGTCCCCGACCTGCTCGAAGGGGTGAGCCCCGAACGTTTGCGACGGATCGCCGAGCGGGCGCTCGTCGAGCGGCCGATCCCGCGCGTCGAGGACACGCACGTGCTCGTCGATGAGGTGAGCGTCGCCGAGACGATCGCCACCCTCGTCAACGTGCTGCAGCACCGGCCCGCCGCGACCTTCCGCGAGCTGACCGAGTACCTGCCTTCGAGAGCGCATGTCGTCGCGTCGTTCCTCGCCGTCTTGGAGCTCTACAAGCGCGCCCTCGTCGACTTGGATCAACCGACGACGTTCGGGACGTTGACGGTGCGATGGATCGGCGGCGAAGGCGACGCGGCGGCGATCACGGGCGAGATCGACGACTACTCGGCGCCGGTCGAGGTGCAGCCGTGAGCATCTTCGACGACGAATCGCGCGAGCAGGTCGCGGCTATCGAAGCCGTGCTCACCGTCGCCACCGAGCCGGTGACGACCCAGCTGCTCGCCGAGCTGTTGGAGGTCCCACCTGAGCGCATCGACGAGCTGTGCCGGGACCTCGCCCGCGACTACGAAACCCAAGAACGCGGCTTCGAGCTCGTGCGCGTCGCCGGTGGCTACCGCATCCAGAGCCACCCCGCCTACCGCAACTACGTCGAGCGCTTCATCTTGGACGACGCACCGCGCCGGCTCTCGCCCGCCGCCCTCGAGACGCTGGCGATCGTCGCCTACAAGCAGCCGATCTCGCGCGGCCAGATCGGCGCGATCCGCGGCGTGAACCCCGAAGGCGTGATGCGCGTCCTCGTCGAGCGCGGCTATGTCGCGCCCGTCGGACACGACTCGGGGCCGGGACTGGCGGTGCTGTTCGGGACGACGCCGATGTTCTTGGAACGGCTCGGGCTCGATTCGCTCGCCGGCCTGCCACCGCTCGAGCACTTCGTCCCCGACGCGGAGGTGGTCGAGGGTCTCGAGCGCGTGCTGCGCTCCGACCCCGAGGAGTGAGCACCGAAAACCACGCCGGCGTGCGCCTGCAGAAAATCCTCGCCCGCGCCGGCTACGGCTCGCGACGCGCGGCCGAACAGCTGATCTCCGCCGGGCGGGTGCGGGTGAACGGTGAGGCCGCCGTGCTCGGGCGCCGCGTCATCCCAGAGGCGGACCGCGTCACGGTCGACGGCATCCCGGTCGGCATCCTCCCTGATCTCGTCAGCTACCTCGTCAACAAATCCGCCGGCGTCGTGACGACCGCCCACGACCCGGAGGGTCGGCCGACGATCCTCGACTTACTTCCTACGACGCCGCGGGTGTTTCCGATCGGCAGGCTCGATTTGGACTCCGAGGGGCTGATCATCTGCACGAACGACGGCGAGCTCGCGCAGCTGCTCGCCCATCCGCGCCATGGTGTCGAAAAGGAGTACCTCTGCGAGGTCGAAGGAGATCCGTCGCCCGAGGCGATCCGGCGGTTGCGTGACGGCGTCGAGATCGAAGACGGGGTGATCACCCATCCGGCTTCGGTGTCCCGGCGCGCTCCGGGCGTGTTACGCATCGCCATCCACGAGGGCCGCAACCGCCAGGTGCGCAAGATGTGCGAAGCCGTCGGGTATCCGGTGCGCCGCCTGGTGCGGACACGCATCGGTCCCTTGCGCGACCGGCAGCTGAAACCCGGCGAGTTCCGCCTCTTGCGAACCGACGAGCTCGTCGCGTTGCGAGACGCGGCAAGTGGCGTCCGTCACTTCGAAGTCGGGCGCTGATGGCTGACGTGGAATTCGACGGCGCGACAGCGCTGCGCGGCGTCGCCCGCGTGCCAGGCGACAAGTCGATCTCGCACCGCGCGTTGATCTGCGCGGCGCTCGCCAACGGCCGTTCGGAGCTGCGCGGCCTCAACCTCGGCGACGACGTGCGACACGCTCGCCTTGCGCTCGCTGCGTTGGGCGCGGCGTTCGACGAGGACGCCGTGATCGGCGGGCGCCAGCGCCTGCGCGCGCCGCGTCACGCCCTGAACCTCGGCAACTCGGGAACGGGGATGCGCCTGTTGTCGGGGGTGTGCGCGACGCTGCCGTTTCCGACTGAGCTCGACGGCGACGCGTCGCTGCGCAGCCGTCCGATGGGCCGGGTCGTCGAACCGCTGCGGCGAATGGGAGCCGCCATCACAGCCGCGGACGGCGAGCACCCGCCGCTCGCGATTCGCCCGGCTGCGCTCCAAGGGATCGACCACCGCCAAAAAGTCCCGTCGGCGCAGGTGAAGGGCGCGGTCTTGTTCGCCGGCCTTGCTGCCGAGGGTGAGACGAGGGTCACCGAGGCGCAGCCGACGCGCCGGCATACCGAAGAGCTCCTTGCCCGCTGTGGAGCAGAGATCACGACGACCGCCGGCGCCGACGGGTACGTCGTCACCGTGCGCCGCTCGGACCTCGAACCCTTCGAGCTGACGGTCCCCGGCGATCCGTCGCAGGCGGCGTTCCTCTGTGTCGGTGCCGCGCTCCTTCGAAATAGCGAGGTGCGCGTCGAGCACGTCTACTCGGGCAAAGAGCGCCTCGGCTTTGTACGCGCGCTGCGGCGCATGGGGGCGGCGATCGACATTGAACCCGTCGACGAATGGCGCGCCAACCTCGTCTGTGGTGGCGGGGACTTGCAGGCGACGTCGATCACCGCCGAGGAGGTGCCGGATCTGATCGACGAGCTGCCGGTGCTCGTCGTCGCGGCGTGCTTCGCCCACGGCACGACGGTGATCGAAGGGGCGGCCGAGCTCCGCGTGAAGGAGACCGACCGGATAGCGACGATGACCGACGCCCTCTCGGCGATCGGCGCGCGGATCGAAGAACGACCGGACGGCTTCCTCATCGAGGGGCGGCCCTTCGAACCGCGGGGGACCGCGTCATCCCACGGCGACCACCGCGTCGCGATGGCGCTCGCGATCGCCGCCTTGCGGAGCAAGGACTCGGTACATATCGAGGACTTCGATGCCGCCGATGTGAGCTGGCCCGGATTCACAGGGGAGCTGAGGAGGCTTTCGTGCCGGTGATCGCCATCGACGGCCCCGGCGGCGCCGGCAAGTCGACGGTCGCGCAGGCGCTCGCCGGGCGGCTCGGGCTGCAGCGCCTCGACACCGGCGCGATGTACCGCGCCGTCACCCTGCTCGCGCTGGAAAAGGGGATCGCGACCGACGACGCGCTACGCCTCACCGAGCTCGCGGAAACGCTCTCGATCGATGTCGGCGATCGCGTCGTCGTCGACGGCACAGACGTCACCGAGGCGATCCGCTCTGCCGCGGTCGACGCGGCGGTGAGCGCCGTCTCGGCGCACCCCGGGGTGCGCCGGGCCCTCGTCGAACGCCAACGCGCCTGGGTGAAAGCGCGCGGCTCTGGCGTCGTCGAAGGGCGTGACATCGGCTCGGTCGTCCTTCCCGACGCGGACCTGAAGGTGTTTTTGACGGCGCACCCCGATGTACGCGCCGAACGCCGTGCCCGTGAACTACCCGACCGAAAAGCGGTTGTCGATGTGCGCGCGGCGATCGACTCCCGCGATCACAAGGACTCGACGCGCGCCGTCTCGCCGCTCGTCACAACCGACGCTGCGCTCGTCATCGACTCGAGCGAGCGCAGCGTCTCTGAGATCGTCGACCAGATTGTCGACGCGCTCGGCGCGTCAGCGTCGCTCTCCGCGCGGGTCGACCCGGCAGAACGGCCGATCCGGCCGCCGTCGCGCGCCCAGATCTGGTTCTACGCGGCCTGCCGTGCGCTGCTCGTCGGGCTGAGCGAGGTCCTCTTACCGGGGAAGGTGGTTGGAAGAGAAAAAGTGCCGCGCAAGGGCGCCTTCATCATCGCCCCGTTGCACCGCTCCGACGTCGACTTCCTCATCGCGGCGCGGATCACGCGACGCAGACTGCGCTTCCTCGCCAAAGCGGGGATCTTTGTCAACCGCCCGTTCTCCTGGCTGATCGAGACGCTCGGCGCGTTCCCTATCAACCGGGAAGCGACCGATCGAAAGGCGTTCGACCGCTCGCTCGAGGTGCTGCTCGCCGGGGAGCCGCTCGTCCTTTTCCCAGAGGGCACGCGGCGGACGGGACCGACGGTCGGGGAGGTGCGCGAAGGCGCGGCGTACCTCGCGCTGCGCGCCGGGGTGCCGATCGTGCCCCTCGGCCTCGCCGGAACGGACGAGGCGCTGCCGATCGGCCACCGGATGGTCCACCCGACGCGGCTCGGGATCGTCGTCGGCGACCCGCTGATGGCGGGGGTGGAACGCCACGCCATCGCGCGGCCCGGCCGCGTGCCGCGTTCGGCCGTCCATCAACTGACCGAAGAGCTCGTCGTCGCGATCCAAAATGCGAGCGACGAGGCGCGGGAGCGGCGTCGCGCTAGCGTCTCGGCCCGTTCGCCCAGCTGACAAAGGAGCATTCCGTGCGCGTCGTCGTCACTGGTGGGTCGGGGTTCGTCGGACGCCACACCGTCCGAAGGCTCGTCGCGCGCGGCGACGACGTCGCTGTCGCCGACAGGAACCCTTATCCGGATCCCTCCGTGCACTGTGTCGAAGGCGACCTGCGCGAAGAAAAGATCGTCGACGAAGCGATCGACGAGGGCACCGACGCCGTCGTTCACCTGGCGGCCATCACCTCGGTGCTTTTGTCGGCGAAGGACCCGCACGCCACTTTCGAGACGAATGTCGGCGCGACCGAGCTGATTCTCGAGCGCTGCCGGACGATTGGCGTCGAACGCCTCGTCTTCGCATCGACGAACGCCGTGGCCGGCGTCGTCACGGGTGTGATCGACGAATCGGTAGTGCCCCGGCCGCTCACGGCGTACGGCGCGACGAAAGCGGCAGCGGAGATGCTTTTTTCCGCCTACGCGGCGAGCTACCAGATGAAAACCGTCTCGCTTCGCTTCACGAACATCTACGGCGAAGGCATGCAGTCAAAAGACAGCGTCGTCGCCCGCCTGATGCGCTGCGCGCTCTCGGGCTCGCCGATGTCGATCTACGGTGACGGGGAACAAAAGCGCGACTACGTCTACGTCACCGATGCCGTCGCGGCGATCGAGCTCGGTCTTGCGCTCGGCAGCGCCGAGACGCTCACGATCGGCGCCGGCGTGTCGGTATCGATGAACGAGTTGTGGAAGACGAGCGCGTGAGGTGACCGGGGTCGAGATCCCCCGCGAGAATGTCCCGGCGAAGCGCGGTGAGATGCCGGCCGTCGTCGTCGACACGTCGAAGGCTCGTGCCCTCGGATTCGCCCCGCATGTCGACCTCCGCGGCGGTCTTTCGAGGACCTGGGCCGACTTCCAGCGGCAGCCTTTGTGATCTGCTTTTCGGGTCGCGACGAGAGGTCGAAGAACCCCTCGACGGTGATGCTCGACCGACGAAGGCGCGATCGCGCTCACGTCTTCTCGACGCCATTCCTCGCTCGAGTGGGGGTCCTCAGCCGCTGACGCCCGCGCGGCGACGCTCCCGCCACCAGGTGCGGAGCACGACGCGGCTAAAACGCCACCCGTAGACGAGGTTGTGACCTTTCTTCGACGCGCCGGAGACGCGCGCCCGCATCGTGACGGGCCGTTCCGCATAGCGCGCGCCGTGGAAGAGCGCGCCGATCAGCAGCTCGGACGATTGGTACTGCGGCTCGTCCAAGGTGAGTCTCTCGGGGAGGTCGCCGCGCATCGCCCGCATCGGGTTGGCGGTGTCGGTGACCCTTGTCCGGGTGAGTGCGGAGATAAGAACCGAGAAGAATCGGATGCCAGCGCTGCGCACCACGTCCTTCGACTCACTCTTGCCCAAGGTGCGCGACCCCGAGACGAAGTCGGCGATCCCGTCGACGATCGGCTGCAAAACGACCGTCAGGTCATCGGGGTCGGACTGGCCGTCGGCGTCGGCGGTGATGAGGTAGCGCGCGCCTCCCAGCCGGGCAAGCTCGTAGCCGAGACGCAGCGCCGCGCCCTGTCCGCGGTTCATGGGCGCGATGACGCAGAACTGTCCGAGCTTGCGGACAATCTCGGCGGTGCCGTCCTCCTCGCCGTCGACGACGACGAGCACTGAGACGGGCAGTTCGCACAGCTCGTGCGGAATCGCCTCGACGACGTCAGCGATGTTGTCACGCTCGTGATACGCCGCGATGACGACGACAACCGGCGCGAACTCGGGCGCGCCGTGATACGACTCGAACTCTTTCAGTGCGACGTCGTCGATCAGTTCGTCGGTCGCGCGACGGCGTCGCGCCTCTCTGGCGTTCATCTCGAAATTGCTGTCAGGACGCGCCGACCGAGACGAGCATGTCGACCGCGAGCACGTCGCGGTCTTCGGTGGATGGCGGCACACCGGACGCCGGTTGCCCGTGGGCGATCGAAGCCGCTACCCACACGGCGCGCAGAAGCTCGCGCAGTTCGGGAGGAGGCGGAAAGTACTCCTCTTCGTCGACGGCGCGCACGATCTCGACCCCGTTTTTCGGAGCGAGGTGCGCGAGGACCTCTTCGACGAGCCACTCGGGGGCCGACGCGCCGGCGGTGACCCCGACCGCGCCGGAGAGGTCGTCGGGGAGCTCGTCGGCAGCGTTCACCCGCAGGACGCGCGGACACCCGGCCGCTTTCGCGACGTGGGTGAGTGAAACGGTGTTCGAGGAGTTCTGCGAACCGATGACGACGACGGCGTCACAGAGGTGCGCGATCTGCTTCAGCGCCGCCTGGCGGTTCGTCGTCGCGTAGCAGAGGTCCGAGCGTCCCGGCATCCACAACTCGGGGAAGCGGACCTTTGCCTGCTCGGCGATCCCGGACCACTCGTCGTGGGGGAGCGTCGTCTGCGCCAAGAGCGCGACCGGCGTATCGATCGAGCCGATCTGTTCGAGGTCCTCCTCGTTCTCGACGAGGCGCACGGCCTCCGGCGCGACCGCCATCGTGCCGATCGCCTCTTCGTGGCCGGCGTGGCCGACGTAGATCACCGTGTAGCCCTTCTTCGCCCGCACCTTCAACTCGTGGTGGACCTTCGTGACGAGCGGGCAGACGGCGTTGACGGCGATCCGGCCGCGCGCCGACGCCTCGTCTTCGACTTCTGGTGCGGAGCCGTGTGCCGAGAGCATCACCGGCGCGCCGGCGGGGACCTCGGAGACGTCGTCGACGAAGATCACGCCTTGCCGGGAGAACTCCTCGACGACGAGGCGGTTGTGGACGATCTCGTGGTAGCAGTACACCGGCGGCTCGAAGACCCGCACCATCCAGGCGAGCGCCTTGATCGCCATCTCGACGCCGGCGCAAAAGCCGCGCGGCGCGGCAAGCAGGACTTTGTCGGCCGGCACGGCCCCAAGGCTACCGGCGGGGGGTCGGTAACCTGGGCCAATGAGGAACCCGCAGGTCGTCGCGGTCGCGCCGGGATCGCCTGGTGAACTCGCCGGCGTGCGTCTCGGCGACGAAATCGTCTCGGTGAACGGCGATGTGCCGAACGACGTCATCGGTTTTTGGACGGCGACGAACGAGGCCGACCCCGAGCTCGCCCTGCGCCGCGGCGGGCTCGAGATCGAGGTCGTCAGCAGGAAGATGACGGGCGAACCCCTCGGGGTCGAGGTCTCCTCGGCGGTCTTCGACCGCGTCCGCACCTGCGACAACCACTGCGCGTTCTGCTTCATCTACCAGCTGCCGAAGGGGATGCGGAAGAGCCTCTACGTGAAGGATGACGACTACCGGTTGTCGTTCCTCTACGGCAACTTCACGACGCTGACGCGCTTCACCGAGCTCGATTTCGAGCGTGTCGTCACCGAGCGCCTCTCGCCGCTGTACGTCTCGATCCACGCCACCGACCCCGACGTCCGGGCGCACCTGTTGCGCAACCGCCGGGGAGCGACGAGCCTGCGGTGGCTGCAGGCGCTCTTGGAAGCGGGGATCGAGGTCCATGGACAGGTCGTCGTCTGTCCGGGAATTAACGACGGCGCGGTTCTCGACGACACGTTGGCGGGCGTGCTCGAGCGCTTTCCGGAGCTCGCCTCGGCGGGCGTCGTGCCGTTGGGTGTCAGCCGCTATAGCCACGAAGAACAGATGCGGCCGCACACCACCGTTGAGGCGGTCGCCGTCGTCGACATCGTCGAAAAATGGCAGGAGAGATTCGCTGCGCTCTTCGGCCGACGACTCGTGTTCTGTGCCGACGAGTACTACCTCCTCTCGCAGCGGCCGTTCCCCGACGTCGACTCGTACGAAGGTTTTCCGCAACTCGAGAACGGCATCGGCATGGCGGTCGCCTTCCGCCGCGACTTCACAGCGCGCTCTTCGCGATCCCATGGTCGCCACGGCGGGTTCTTTACGTCAGTCGACGGCGCACCCGCGACCGGGTACCGCGCCCCGAGAACAGACGCGCGCGGTTTCCGATCCGTTCCTCCTGTTTCGAGCGCCGGCGCTCCCGTCATCGTGTTGACGGGGAGGCTCGGCGAAAAGGTGCTGCGACCGGTGCTCGACGAATGCGGATACGGCGACGTGCAAACGGCGGTCGTCGACAACACCTTCTTCGGCGGCAACATCGGCGTTACCGGTTTGGTCACCTTCGCGGACGTGAACGCACGCCTGGAAAAGGTGCCGGTCGACGCCCGGGTGCTCCTTCCCGACGTCTGTCTTTCCGGCGGCCGGTTCCTGGACGGAAAGACTCCCGACGTGCTCTGTCGGGCGGTGGAGGTAGTTCCGGCCGACGGCGCGACCTTGCGGAGGGCACTCGACCGTCGGTGCGCCCCGATCCGGCCCGAAGTGCTCGCCGCTCGGCGATGAGCGCGACACCCCCCGCGAAGCTCGCCGCGCGACCGAGAGCAGGTGGTGGGCAGGGATCGGCTTACGTCGTCATCGCCGGCCGGCCGAATGTCGGCAAGTCGACGCTCGTCAACCGGTTCGTTGGCGGCCGGCAGGCGATCGTCGAGGAGCATCCTGGCGTGACGCGCGACCGGCTCGAGCTCGAGGCGTCGTGGAACGGGCGTGATTTCCGCGTCGTCGATACCGGGGGAATCGCTGCCGCGGCGGCTGGGCTCGACGCGCAGGTGCGCACCGTGGCGCTCGACGCGATCCGGCGCGCCGATCTCGTCTTGCTCGTCGTCGACGCGACGACGGGGATCACGACCGAGGACGCCGAGGTTGCCGAGGCACTGCGGCGCACCGGGACACCGTCGCTCGTCGTCGTGAACAAGGTCGACGCTGCGACCCACGAGAACGAGGCCTGGCCATTCGTTCGTCTCGGGCTCGGTGACCCGATCGCGATCTCCGCATTGCACGGCCGCAGCGTCGGTGACCTCCTCGACGTGGTTGTCGCGCGGCTCGACGAGACGGTGCCGCGCGAAGAGGAACCGACCGTGGCCGATGCCGGCGAGCCCGGGTTGGACAGGGAACCGGAGGACGGGGCGATCGTGGCCGCGGTCGCGATCGTCGGCCGACCGAACGTCGGCAAGTCGACGTTGTTCAACCGGCTCGTCGGTGAGGAGCGCTCCGTGGTCCACGACGTCCCCGGGACGACGCGCGACGCGGTTGACACCCTCGTCGACACCACCGAGGGGCGCATCCGTTTCGTCGATACTGCCGGGCTGCGGCGCAAGTCCCGCATCGGAGAGGGCACCGAGTACTACTCACTCGTCCGATCGCTGGCCGCTATCGATTCGAGTGATGTGGCGCTGTTGGTCCTCGACGCGCGCGAAGGCGTGAGCCACCAGGATCAACGGATCGCAGAGCGGATCGACGCGGCAGGAAGCCCGATCGTCGTCGTGTTGAACAAGTGGGATCTGCTCACGACCGAGCAGCGCCTGGAAGCCGCGCGCGACGTACGCGAGAAGTTGGCGTTCCTCGGCTGGGCGCCCGTGCTGCGGGTCTCGGCGAAGTCCGGTCAGGGCGTGCACCGATTGTTGCCGTCGCTTCACGAGGCGATCGCCGCCTATCACCGGCGCATCCCGACGGCGCCTTTGAACGCGGCTGTCCAAGAGCTCCAGCAGCGCCATCCGGCGCCGGGCGCGCGCATCTCTTACGCCGTGCAGGGCGCCATCGATCCCCCGACGATCACGCTCTTCGCGAACCGGCGCTTGAATCCGGGCTACCTGCGCTACGTGGAACGGATCATCCGCGAGCGCTTCGCGCTCGGTCCGACGCCGCTCAAGCTGCGCGTCCGGGTACGGTCACGATGAGCCCAGACGAGATGCAGACCGAGGACGACACCGAGGCGACGGTCGAAACCGAACAGACCGACGCGCCGATGCGGGCACCGTGGCATTTCAAGGTGCTCCTCGTCGGGACGGCGGGCTACCTGGTCTACCGGCTGATCTGGTTCATCTTCTGGCTCACCGGTCACGCCTGGCACGGCTGACTCGCCGGGTCGCGCGCCTCAGCTGACTTCTTCGACGCCCCCGTCCAGGCTCTCTGGACGGATCGAGGGCGCGTCGCCGGCGATTGGCCACCACCCGGCCTGCAGCCGGGCACAGCACTCGTCTTCGGGCACTGGGCGCGAGAAGAGGTAGCCCTGGGCGAGGTGGCAGCGGTGGCGTCGCAGCCAGTGCAGCTCCTCGGTCGTCTCGACGCCCTCCGCGACGACGTCGACACGTAGCGCCCGGCCCATCTCGATGATCGCCGACACCAGGTTGCGATCGGCCTCACTCGTCACGAGCGCTGCGGTGAAGGAGCGGTCGATCTTCAGTTCGTCGAGGGCGAGATGGCGAATGCGGCCGAGCGAGGAGTATCCGGTGCCGAAATCGTCGATCGAGACCCGCACCCCGAGCTCGTGGAGCGCGTCGACGCGCCGGCGTCCGACGCCGCTCTCTTCCATCACCGAGGATTCGGTGATTTCGAAGGTGACCTGTCCGGGGTCGCACCCCGTCTCTTCGAAGATCTGCGCCGCAGAGTCGACGAAGTTGTCGTTCTGCAGCTGGACGGGCGAGACGTTCACTGCGCAGCGCAGTGTCGGCAGATGGAGCTCTTTCGACCACGCGACGAGGTCTTTGCACGCCTGGGTGAGGACGACTTCTCCGATCGGAACGATGAGCCCGAACTCCTCGGCCGTCGCGATGAATTCCTCGGGCAGAGTGAGGCCGCGCTCGGGGTTCATCCAGCGGACGAGCGCCTCGACGCCGACGAAGGTTCCTGAGTCCAGGTCGGCGATCGGCTGGTAGTAGACCACGAGCTCGTCGTGCTCGAGCGCCTCCTTGATCTGCTGGGTCACTGACGCGCGGATCTGGGCCTTCACGCGCAGCGAATCGTCGAAGACGACCCAGCGCCCTCCGCCGGCCGCCTTCGAGCGTTCGAGTGCGAGCCGCGCGTCACTCATCAGGTTTTCCGGTGTCGAATCCGGTGTGCTCAGCGAGAGGCCGAAGCTCGCCGAGATGAGGACGCGTTCGTCGCCGATCATGAACGGCTCTCTGAACAAGGCGACGATCTCGTCAGCGACGACCGCGAGCTCACTCGGATCGTCGATCTGTGAGCGCACGACGATGAAGGTGTCGCCGTCCAGCCGGCCGATGACGTCCGTCGTGCGCAGTTTGCCGACGAGACGCCGGCCGATCTCGGCGAGCACGAGGTCGGAGTTTTCGGCCCCGTAGGTCGCGTTGATCGTGACGAAGCGGTCGAGGTCCAAGATCGCGACGCCGAGTCGGTACTGGCCGACGCGCGACCACTTCAACTCGTGGAGCACGCGATCCGAGACGAGCTGCCACTTCGGCAGCGAGGTCATCGGGTCGTAGAGGTTCAGGTACTCGATCTCTCGTTGGGCGGTGTGAAGCGCGGTCTCGTCGAAGAACTGGCCGAGGGTGGCAATGATGTAGCCGGACTCGTCTCGGATCGGTGACGCCCACAACCGACCCGCAACGTATGTGCCGTCCGCGCGCCGGTAGCGCTTGGCGATCTCGTATTGATCGCGGATTCCGGAAAGCAGCTCCCGGAACAGCACCATGTTGAGATCACGGTCGGCGGGATGGGTGATCTCTTCGAATTTCTTGCCGATGAGCTCGGTCCGCGAGAAGCCGAGCATGTCTAAAAACGAGTCGTTCACGAGGGTGATGCGGCCGTCGGGATCGGCGGTCTGCGCGGGCACCGGGCTGTGTTCGAAGAGCTCGATGGCGAGATGGGACGTACGCCGCATCCCCTCGCGGTCGAGGTAGTCCTCGGTGACATCCTCGACGACGCCTTGGAGACGAACGGGTCCTTGCGCGTCCGGGCGGGCACAGACGCCGGCGAAGTGCACCGCGCGGCACGATCCGCTCGGGAGGTGAATCGCGCCTTCGAGCGCGAATGACGTCCCAGAGGTCACCGCCTTACGGAGCGCGTCGAACAAGCGATGACGGTCGGTGGGGTTCAACCGTTGGTCCATTTCCTCGACCTCGACACGACCGGGCTGCTTGAGCCCGAGGACGCGTTGCGCGCGCGCGTCGACATAGAACGTGGGGTTATCGGTGAAGTCGCAAAACCAATAGCCCGGACCCGATGTGCTCCGGGGTCGATCGACAACGACCTCGCTCGGCGCCGGGAGCGCTTCGGTGGGCGTCATCCCTTCGACGCCGACCGGCTCGAAGGAGAGCGTGAACCCTACGACGACGCCTCCGTCGATCGCTGGCGTTCCCCTCGCCCTCACCATGACGAGCGAGTTGTCGTCGCGGACGATCTCGAGGGAACCGGCAACGACTGCGAAGCCCGCCGTGATCTCGCTCAAGATGGCCGGGATCTCTTCTGCAAGTCCCCACGGCGCGACGTCGGCGACGCGCGCACCGGCAACGCGCTTCGCGGTGATCCCGAGCAGGCGCCGCGCGCCCTCATTCATCTTGAGGATCCGCCCGGATACGTCGCAGTCGATGGCCGCGACAGCAACCGGGTACTTGAGCTCTGGAGCCGGCTGCAAGGGTTGAACCGTTTTGGCTCTCGTGCTCAATGTTGCTCCTGACCGCAACCAGTCCGGTCCGTCGGTGTTCTTGCGCAGCGCCCGGAGGCGCGCGCGGCAAACGCCATTCGACCGGTCGACCCTACGACTGCGATTCGCCCGACAAAGGGGTCCACTATCCACACGGTCGCGGCAGGCAATCTGTGAAGCGACTGGGAGTTTGCGACAGCAAAGAGACCGGCCGTTAGGGCCGTGACCAGCGAAAGCAAGAGATCTACGATGATGCCGCTCGGTCGCCGCACGCGACCCTCGGCACTGCGCTCGCGTCTGGAATCAATGCACCTTCCGTGCGAAATGACGCTGCGCGGATGTGGTGACGGCGCGGCGTGGTCGCTCAAACAGTTGCAAAAGGGCGCGAGTGAGCAAGCATGAGGGTCCTGTCGTCCGACGGCGGCCGCTGTCGTGAGTTTGTCGATTGCGCGCGTGGTGGTCGTGATGGCGAAGGAACGTTTGGATCGCGCTTAGAACAAAGGACGACGAGATGCCGAGGTAGCGTGATCGGCGACGAAGAAGAGCAAACGCAGGTCGGCCGGGCAGACGTCGTCCTTTCCGAACTCGGCATCAAGCGACTCGTGCTCGAAGTGAAGCGTCCCGGATCGCTGATCTGGCACCGGCGTGCCGTCGAATCTGCGCTCGATCAGGCGAGACGTTACGCCGCAACCCAAAAAGTCGGAGCTGTGGCGGTCAGTGACGGAAACCTGCTCTACGCAGCTGACGTCGACGAAGGAGGCGGGCTTCGCGACCGAGTCCTCGTCGCTCTCGATCAGGAAGCCCCACCAGAAGCGCTCTGGTGGGTGTCGGTTCACGGCATCTACCGACCTCGTCCGTGATTCGATCCGGAGATCGCGAAGGTTCTCGATGCGCCGCCAGTGATCGAGATCACAGTCGAAGACAAATCAGTCCTCCTTCCGAAGTACCAGCTTCCCGTCCGTTGCTTTGCCTACGTCGGAGCTGCCGACGATGTGAGGTCATGGAAGCTGCCCTATCTCCTGATCGACGGCGGTCCGGACGTGAAACGCCTCCCGAAAGCGATCCAGTCGATTCTCAGCAACTGCCGCGGGGTGAAGGTAAGCATCCCACGAGAGGCGGTCGGAGATGTCCTGGTCCGCTTGGCGGTTGCGGCGGCGATGCTGCGGAAGCTGCCCTGCCAATGCGATCCTGCGGCGGACGCGTACGTCGAAGCGCACCACGCACTAATTCAACTGAACAGACTCCATGAGGTGGGCTGCTGTTCGCCAGTTTGAATTGCTGTCGCGATCGCAGCGCATTTAGTGGTGCCACGGCACTTTGGAAGTGGGTTATCCGATCTCGTATCGATTTAGCGCTGTTTACCTCCTGCCGGGCGTGAGGAACCGTGGGATCTGATGATGATGGGGGAGTCGTAGATGACCTCGATCGTCTGTGCGTCCGTGATACCTATGCACGATGACTTCATCCCGATCCACAGCATCATCCGATTCGCCGTATGAATCGTCGATCGGTTTCAGCCGAGCCGTTCGTGTCGGTAATCGGGTCGTTGCGTCAGGCACCGCACCGATTTGGCCGTCGGGCGAGTGTCCAGACGACGTCGAGGAGCAAACCCGGCGTTGTTTTGAAATCATCAACGACGCTCTCACCCAGCTCGGGGCCGGACTCAGCGACGTAATCAGAACACGAATGTATTTGACTTCAGCCGTTGACGCCGATGCCGTCGGCAAAGTGCACGGTGAGATCTTCAAGGAGATCCGTCCGGCGGCGAGCATGGTCGTCGTTGCGGCGCTGCTCGATCCCCGCTGGAAGGTTGAAATCGAAGCGGAAGCCGTGATCAGCGAGTAATGCGGTGATGGACGCCTCGAATCGATGGATCGACCGCACCTGGCTCCAAGAGGTGCAGTACAGATCCAGCATCCTAATCGGTCGGACTTGGGTTCACTCAGCGGACGAACCCCAGAACGGCTGGGCAGACGCTCCCGACCGCTCCGGCGAGTGCGAGCCGGGACTGACCCGCACTCACGTCATCGCCACCAGCTCGAACATGACCACATAAATTTGCATCGTCGCCTAACTAACGATCGAACTATGTGTCTGCAGGTCGGTGGATGAAAGCTGGCATCGCCTTCGTCGGCCACGGGTACGCCCTGACGTTGTTTGAGATCTAATTAAGTTCAATTCACCATCGCACCGATGGATAACGACGGTGCCGCGGCGTCACTCATCGAACTTCAGGCGGCAGTTCGAGTCATCGCGCAAGAGGTCCGTTTCAGGTTTGCCGATCCCAAAGTGTCAGCTGTTTTGGCGCGAGTCAACGTATGGACGTATGTATTCGCTCGCCGCTCTAAGTCACGAATGCGTCTATCTCGATCTCATGAGTGTTCTCGCCGATCGCGAAGGAACACCGTCAGAAGTGTTAGCGCTCCTTGCGCGTCACCACCTCGAATCTCGGCACCTCGGGGCGAGCCCGGCCAGGTTACGCGGGCGGCGTTCTGGGACAGCCACACGGACGCGTAACGCCGAATCTGGCGCGGAGCGGCCCGGATCGAGTCGGCGTTCTGTGTGCCCAGGCCGGCGCCTGATCGCGCCCCGCCTGCTTCCGTTCCGTCGCCGTAATGGCGGCGCGACAATCGCCTTGTGAGGAGGCCCTATTTGCGATTCCTTTTGGTCTGCGCTGTCGTCGCGTCTGCCATTGGTTATGTCGTGTCGCCAGCGGTGTCGGGCGCGACCGGAGTCGGGCGGGTCACGACGCTCAACCTGACGAAGAGCGACCGGTACGAGAGCATTGCGGTCGTCGACAGCAAGATCGTTCTCTACGGTCCAGCTTCGCTCTCAATCGCAGCTTCTGCATCGACGAGTACCTGTTACTCGGCCATCGTGAACCCCTCCACGCTCGCGCTGAGCCGCGTACGCAGCGGGAGCTGTGCCGACCCGGCGGTGTTCGACCGGTCGGTCATTCCCACGATCTCGCTCGACAAGAAGCTCCCGGCGGGCGACGGAGGTCCGAGCGAGGTCGTGCGTATCGCCCACGTCACCTCAGGTTCACCCGGGTATGCCTTGGGCCCGATCGTCATGACGTTCTCTGAGTTCGCGTACGAGCAAACCGAGCCGAGCTGGATCTACGGCGGTGGCGATCTGTGGCTCTATGACTGGACGGACCACTTCGACCTCCTCCGAATCTCTGCGACGACGGCAGCGGTACTCCAACGCCTGAGCGTTCCGAAGATTCAGACACCCTTGCTCGCATTCAACGAGGAGGGGCTGTGGATCGCGCCGAGAGGCGAATCGAGCGGGCCGCTTAATCGGCTCACTCCAGGCGCAACCAAGATTTCGCCCGTCTTCAAGCTCGGACCAGGTGGCCTCGCATGGTGGCTCGTCGCCTCGGGTGACTCGGTGTGGATCGACGACCAGACGCGGCCTGTCTCCAAGCCCGCGACCATCTGGGAGCTGCGCGGTCCAGACGCCGTACCGGTCTGGCACGAAACGGCGAGCCCCGATTTCAGGTTGGTTGCCGAGCAGGGGCCATTGTTCAGCCCCTCGATGGTGGTCGGCAACGGCAGCGATGGCTTGTGGACCCTTGTGGTCTCCCCCTCAGGACTCAAACAGCAGGTGATCCGTGTCGACCCGCGTACCGGCAAGCTCACGGTGGTGGCGACCCTGAGTCCGGGCTATTCGCCGGGGGCAGTCGGCGAACTCGCCCCGGCGCTTGCGTCGTGGGAGGCGACGACCTTCGACGGCTCGTTGTTCCTTCTCGACCCACCCGCCTTAGTGCGACCTACCGCGGATCAGGTCGGCGGGTTCAGCGCGCTCTACCGGGTCACCCCAAGCGGCGCCTGATCGCGGCCGTGCTTTTCTTGCGAGCGCGCGACAGATCAGCGCACAGAAACATTCGTTCTGCACAATGATGAGCGCGCCATATCGACGGTTCTTGAACCAGTGACCTGTCCCATAATCGCGCCCCCGAATGCCGGCGTGAGCCTGTCCCAGACCGCCGGGACTGCGCAGAACTGACCCTGGAAGAACCGATCTTCGCCGCTCGTTTCTTCGCCTGTTCACCTCGACGGTCGTAGCGAGCGGTCGTCGTGACGTCGGCATGGCCCACGGACCGGACCGATAACCGCCAGGATCAGAGTCTTAAGCTCGCATCCTGTGAAGGGTTTTGTTCTTCTCGCAGCCGTGTTGCTGGCTGCAGGCGGATCGGGAGTCGTCACAGCAAATCACCTGGCGTCCAAGAACGATCCTGTTGTCGTCGTGAGCGGCCCGGCGTTCACAAACCGGGCGTTCTCGTGCTCCGGTTTGCCGCCCAAAGGTACCCGCCCGGGGGACATCGTCCAGCTCGAAGCCCGCCTCGGCGCTTATAAGGCTGTGCTTTCCGGGACCGTGAAGACGGTGGGGCTCCCATACGACGTCACTTTGTCTAAGCCAACGGTTTCCGTGACCGACGACGGCTTCACGTCGAGCTACGACGTGCTCGGACCTGAGCCGACGACTCTTTTCGGCTTGACGTTCGCTCCGACGGCTTGGAATCCCAACGTCAGCAATACGGGCAAATATCGGCCCTCGGCTCTCTGTCTTGCGTGGCTCGGCTCGAAATACGAGCCGACGGTGATCGTCCCCGTGTTCACCGGGGGGGCGCACTGCTGTACCGTGCTCAATCTCTTTGGCTCGTCGGGCGGCATCATCATTGGTGCGGTCAACTTGGGAAATCCGTCCGCCGTCCTGTCGGCAGTTGGCAAGGACTCCCTTCTCGTGACCGCAGACAACGCCTTCGCTTATGCCTTCACCGACTATGCGGGCTCCGCGATGCCGATTCAGGTGTTGCAGGTCTCACCGAGCGAGGAAAGCGTGATCACTGTCACTCGCTCTTGGCCGTCACTGATCGCTCTCGATGCCGAGTTCTGGTTATCCCTATTTCAAAGATCGATCAAGCGAGCACCGCCCCACGACGAACGAGGGCTGCTCGCCGCATGGGCGGCCGATGAATGCGAGCTTGGCAAATGTGCTTCGACATTCGCCTTTCTCCATCATGTGGATCCGAGTTATCTGGCGTTCTCAGACAACCAGACCCCACCAAGCGCTTACATCCTCCAACTTCGAACCTTCCTTGCTTCGCACGGGTACCTGAGGTCGTGATTACTCAGTTGTGAACGCCTCCCACATAAGCTTTGGGAGTGGGTTAATCGATCTCAGCACAGGTCGGTACTGAATACCTCCTGCAGTGACGTTTGCGAAGGCAATTTTGAGCTTCCCCCGGTTTGACGGACACCTACCCTGAGGCGGGCGATGCCCTCCTCAGAAAGGAGTCCGGATGCCACGTCCGCATCCACCGGAGTTCCGCAGTCGCGCCATCGAGCTCGCCCGTGAAGGAGCGAAGCCGATCGCGAAGATCGCCGAGGATCTCGGGATCTCCGAGTCGTGCCTTCGCAACTGGCTCAACCAGGCCGACATCGACGAGGGCAAGCGTGAAGGGCTTTCGACCGAAGAGCGCAACGAGCTCTCCCGTCTCCGTCGTGAGAACCGCGTCTTGAAGATGGAAAAGGAGATCCTGGGAAAAGCCGCGGCCTTCTTCGCCAACGAGAGCAACTACCGCTCGCGCTGACCTTCGCCTTCATCGAGGCGGAGAAGGCGAACTACCCGGTGGTCGTCTTGTGTCGAACCCTCCAGGTGTCGACGTCGGGCTTTTATGACTGGCGGGCACGTCTTGTGCACCCCTCTCGCCGTCAGATGACCGACGAGTTCTTGACCGAGCTCATCAAACAGATCCACGACGCCTCCCGGCGAACCTATGGCTCGCCGCGCGTCCATGCCGAGCTGCGATTAGGCGAGGGCATCCACGTCGGTGAAAAGCGCGTCGCCCGCTTGATGCGCACGGCCGGCATCGAGGGGATCTATCGCCGCCGACACAGAAAGGGAACGACGAGGCGCGATCCTCGTCACCAGTCACAAGATGACCTCGTCTGCCGACAGTTCAGCGTCGAGCGTCCCGATGCCCTCTGGGTGGGCGACGTCACCGAGCATCCGACGGTGGAGGGCAAGGTCTATCTGGCGACGGTGCTCGACGCGTACTCCAGACGAGTGATCGGCTGGTCGATCGCCGATCATCTGCGCACCGAGCTCGTCGTCGACGCATTGCAGATGGCGATCTGGCGACGGAACGACCGGTCAGATCAGACGGTGATGCACACCGACCACGGATCCCAATACACGTCCTGGGCATTTGGAAGACGCCTTCGTTCGGCGGGCATTCTCGGGTCGATGGGCACGATCGGCGACGCGTTCGACAACGCGATGGCGGAGAGCTTCTTCGGCACACTCCAGCTCGAGCTGCTCGACCGCCACACCTGGGCGACGCGCCGTGAGCTCGCGAATGCGATCTTCGAGTACATCGAGGCCTTCTACAACCCGCGCAGACGACACTCCTCGATCGGCGATCTCAGTCCCGTCGAATTCGAATCCCGCTACACCGACGCCGCAATCGCGGCATGATCACCACAGCCAACCTGTCCGGAGAAGCGGGGGAAGCTCAATTTCGATGAGTATGGGGGGTCAAGTGGTCAGCACTAAACCTGACCGAACTGACCACGCGGTCAGGTGGTCAGGAAAGAACTGACCACCTGGGCGAGCGCCGTTAGTGCTTACGTGTCAATTACGAACGGCACGTGCAGAGATTTGGCGCTCTCTTCTTGGCGTGTTCGCCCCGACGGTCGTAACGGGCTGTCGTCGTCAAGTTGGCGTGCCCAACAAAACGTTGTACGACTGAGATGTCGACACCGGCGTCCAAGAGATCTGAAACACACGAACGCCGCAGAATCGTGGGGGCTGAACGATCTCACCTTTGCCTTTTGCGCACGAGATCGAAGGATTGCGTAAACGGCCTGATCCGTCATCGATCGGAGGCGGCTGATGGGCCCGAAGAACAAAGGCGGAATGTGGGTACCCCGTCTTCGTACACAAAGCTCCGAATCATGTTGTTCGTGGGATGAAGGGGCTCGCCTTGATTCGTGCGACGGTGAAACAACATCCCCCGGCCCCCATTACGAGACCGGGGGATTTCGGTTAAGAAGCTGTCTGAGCGTCAGCCGGTGATGTTACCGCTCGATGCTTGTGGAGTAGCGATCGAATCGATCCACGAGCCGTTGTGCTTCGTCGTGTACCGGAAGTCGAAGTTACCGACTCCGCTGTACGTGCCGCCAGGGAAGAACGCTGCCACGAAGGCGGCATTACCAGCCTCGGCAGATGACGAGTTTGTCGTAGTCGCATTGCATGCGACGCACGTGGCATCAGGATTGAACTCCACCGGTCCGCTGATCGTAAAGGATTCAGTGCCGACGTAGTTACCTTTCACGCCACCTGTCTCTGTCGCCCCGCAAGGCGAAGCGTTCGGTTGTGGATTACCAGCGATCGTGACAAATGTTCCCGTAAAGCTTTCGTCAACGAGATAGCTGCCGTCCACTTGCGGGATAACAACGAACGTGCGTGAGTACCTGTCGTTCGCCCAAGCATTCGTGTAACTGGTGCAGTAGCCAGAGTCTGGCCCGCTGTTGTTGTCGAAAGTGTAGACCCACGGATAGCTCAATCCTGGGGCGTTGTACTGCTCGCCGTTGTACTGCTTGCCGTGGTGGTGGTCGCCATTGTGGGAACCCCCATCGGACGCAAGTGCTGTAGTCGGGATGGCGACCAGTCCGGTTATAAGTACTGCAGCGGTGATGAGTAACCCCTTCCGCAGTGGCGCAGGTCGCTCCTTTAGGTTTTGCGCTCCAGTTCGTATTTTGAAGTGTTGCGCTGAACGTATGCCCATTGTCCGATTCCTTCTCTCTCGTTGGGGAGCCCCAACTCGTTGGAGTTTGACGTCGTCGTGGTGGGAAGAGAAAGAAAAAGGTTGGAATCAGCTCGAAAGAGCTAACTCAAGCTGAGCAAATCGAACTACGAGATCTCGTTTCCATCGATCAGATGAACAGGACGAAGACACCGGAACCGATCATGAATAAATCCGGGGCTAGTCGTCGGATAGGTCCGATCACGTGTCAACCACGATGTTCACAGTGACCGAACAAGAAATGCTGAGAAGCGCCATCGCCATCTTCTTCGAAGGGGACGATGGCGAATGGACCTTCAAGATGTCGACCCAACTCCACACGGATCGGCCGGTCAACTTCCATAGCGAGCGGGAGCTGGCCTGGTTGTTGGATCGAGGCGAAAAACCAGAGTTCGAACGAATCGACATCCCGACGTTCTCGCTCGCCGATTATGTCGACCGGGGCCTCAGGAGGTTGGGTTGGAAACGCACCTCCGCATTCCGTACGTTCCCTGCCACGGAGCCAGTAGCCGGGACCAATGCGGGTGACCCGCCCAACCGAGCGGCCGAGTGCGAGGTGCGGCGCGGCTGGAAAGAAAGGGCGCTCTCGTTGGTCTACGAGTTGGGCGATCTGTTCTACCTATCGCCGCGCTAGTGGTTGGGTTGCAACGATGGTTGCAAGGGCGGTTCGAGCGGTTCGCGGTAGGGTTTGCCAGCGGTGAATCTCCCGCACTAGCAGGGGAAATAGTGAGACGGGCTGTGGCGCAGCTTGGTTAGCGCGCTTGACTGGGGGTCAAGAGGTCCCGGGTTCAAATCCCGGCAGCCCGACGCAACTAGCAGGCAAAACGTCGACGAACGCCGTTGTGTAAGTGCGCGAAACGGGGTGGCTTGCTAACACGGTGCTAACACGAGGTCTCGTGTGTGAGCGATCTGATCGAGGCGCAGGCCCGCAAAGCGATCGAGCAACTGCACGCGCTCGGTTGGGCCGTAGGCCGAGCGGTTGCACGTGAGGAGTGGCGTCGCGCGGCACGCGCGGAGGCGCCGACATGCCGGGCTCAAGATCAGGACGGGGGAGTCTGTGGGAGGGACTGACGCTGCCGATGGTCAGTCGCACTCCTGGGCCGTCACGATTGAGGGTTACCAGTCGATGCGCGAGCGAATGCGAGGACTCGAACTCTCGACGCTCGGGGTGATGGTCGTGAACGCCGATGCGGGACGTCGTGTCTCGAAGCGGACTTCGCTCGGCAACCGTCCATCGAGCGTGAGCCGGGAATTGACGCCCTCGAAGCACTCAAGAGTCCCAGACGAAATGTCGCGAACGGCAATAAGAGTCTTACGGCGCTGTTGGGCCGGAATCGGCGGTGATGCCACTTCCAGGGTGGGATAGAGCTGTGTGATCGCCCCGTCGCCCAATGATGAATTACAAACTTTCCGGACCTCGGTTGGAACCAACTCGAAGTGTCGATCGCAGTGTCGAGGAGGTATGCGACGAACATTGAACCTTTTCCGAGCAATGGACCTTGTTGGCTCGGTCCGCTAACCGGGATGATGAGGAGATCGATGCCTCCGTAGTTATGAGCGTCAACGATTCGCGCTAGTTCAGCCCGCAGGTCCGTTCGTGACTGACGTGTCGCGAATGTTTGAGGGAGGTGAGTCCTTTCTCGTTCAATCGCTCAAAGCGCCTTAGGAAGGTGGGGATCTTCAACTACGGTCCGATACGTATGTTCCAGCGACGCGACGTTTGACTCCTGCGGCGTCGTTCGTGGTTACGCGCGACGAGGATGTCATAAGCACCGGGACAGACGGGACATGCCGGATCGCGATGCGTTGTGCATACCCATTTGCCTCGCCCAGTATCGAATTCGATAGACGGTCGTTCCGTCAGGGGGGCCGAGGCGCGTTGCATTTGACCCACCTGACTGCCATCCGGAACGCGAATCTTCGAGGAGACAATTCGGTCGACGTCTTTTGACAGGCGCAGCAGATGCGGAAAGGCCGTCGCCGCTCGTTTGCCTTCGTCCACCGACACATCTGAGATCTCGCCATTTTCAAGTCGGTACATGACGATTTCGATTTGAGTTTCTGTGGGAATTTCCATCGCGACGTATCCACTTCGCGATGACACCCATGCCACCCAAATGGAAAAGGCTTCAAGTTCACTCGGCGACAGTCCGCCGCCGTGGTTTCCGAGGGCCTCGTACTCCGCAAAGCCTCGAGGGATCGGTGTTCCGGCCAACCTCGCGCCTTGACCAATTCGGTCATTGATGTCGGTGACAAATTCGGTAACTAAGTCGTGCGAAGTCTCCGCCTCAGAGGAGGCGGTGGTGCTCTCCGCTGCGGAAGAGGCAGTGCTCTCCGCCTCAGTAGAGGGCAGTGCTCTCCGGAGAAGAGGCAGTGCTCTCCGGAGAAGAGGCAGTGCTCTCCGGAGAAGAGGCAGTGCTCTCCGGAGAAGAGGCAGTGCTCTCCGGAGAAGAGGCAGTGCTCTCGGCAGAAGAGCTAATGCTCCCCGCAGAATAGCCACCAGTGCTCTCCGCAGAAGGGCCAGTGCTCTCCGCAGAAGGGCCAGTGCTCTCCGCAGAAGGGCCAGTGCTCTCCGCAGAAGGGCCAGTGCTCTCCGGAGAAGAGGCAGCGCTCTCCGCAGAAGAGCTAATGCTCCCCGCAGAAGAACCACCAGTGCTCTCCGCAGAGGAGGCATTGCTCTTCGCAGAAGGGCCAGTGCTCTCCGCAGAGGAGGCATTGCTCTCCGCAGAAGGGCCAGTGCTCTCCGCAGAAGGGCCAGTGCTCTCCGCAGAAGGGCCAGTGCTCTCGGCCGCAGAAGAGGCAATGCTCTCTCAGAGGAGCCAGTGCTCTCCGTCACAGAAGAGGCAATGCTCTGCGCGGCCGAATCTGGAGCGCTGGGACGCGGATGGGGAAGTCGTTTCAATCGCGTCAGCCACTTCTGATTTCTCGCGACCACATATGGCGCAAATAGGTTCAAGGTCACGACGCCGTATCCGGCTATTTGCTGTCCACGATGAAACGCGGTAACACCGCATCCTTTGCATAACGCGATTGGTTGTGATGTTTTTATCTTGCGATAGACGACGCCGCCGTCTATAGAACGGACAACCACGGTGATCGTGGGCCAGCGTCCACACTGCTCGCACACAGTCCAGGTTTCTTCAAGAGGAGGCGTCGGCAAGTACTGAGTGAATCGATCGGTCATTCGGCTACCCGAAAAGCGATAGATCAGGTCTCTAGGACGTCCGAAGACATTTGAATGGAACGCGACTTCCGCAACTGGAGGATCGTCCTATCGGCTCCTTTTGTCATCGTTCAAGCAAGTTAAAGGCCCTGAACCACTTGAGCCGAAAGAGCCAGCGAGTTTGAGTCCAAACTGCACCGCCCGGACTTCGAGTTGGGCAGAGCCGGTTGGCGTCCCATGACGTGGTGTAAATCGCGCGGAGGGTCCACCACATAGCGGACCACCGAAGTGAATCTCGACGTGTCCTACCCAGACACGACAAAGGAGATCACTCCGGTGGCCCAGCAAGAGTTTGACCCCTACGCGCTTTTGGAGACGCTTCGCGCCGGCGGGGACGTCGACCTCATCCGGCACAGCGTCGAGCTCGTCCTCCAGGCACTCATCGAAGCCGAGGCGACGACTGTGATCGGCGCTGCGCTGCATGAGCGCAGTGACGAGCGCACGACCTATCGCAACGGACATCGGCCAAGGCTGCTTTCGACGAAGGCGGGCGACATCGAGCTCAAGATCCCGAAGCTGCGTTCGGGTTCGTTCTTCCCTCAGATCCTCGAGCGTCGCCGGCGGGTCGATCGTGCCCTCTACGCGGTGGTGATGGAGGCCTATGTGCACGGGGTCTCGACTCGCAAGGTCGACGACTTGGTCGAGGCGCTGGGCGCTTCCTCGGGGATCTCCAAGTCCGAGGTGAGCCGGATCTGCGCCGAGCTCGACCGCGAGATGGAAGCGTTCCGCTCCCGTCGTCTCGACCATGCCACCTTCCCCTACGTCTTTTGCGATGCCACCTACCTGAAGGCGCGCGTGCGCGGCCGGGTCGTGAGCCGCGCCGTCGTCGTCGCGACCGGGGTGAGAGGAGATGGCAACCGCGAGGTGCTCGGTGTCGACGTCGGCGACTCCGAGGACGGGGTGTTCTGGGCGGCGTTCCTGCGCTCGCTTCGTGAGCGTGGGCTCACTGGCGTTCGCCTCGTCGTCTCCGACCTCCACCTCGGACTGAAGGAGGCGATCGAGAAGGTCTTCATCGGCGCGTCGTGGCAGCGCTGCCGCGTCCACTTCTTGCGCAACGCGCTCTCTTCGGTCCCGAAGGCAAGGACCCAGATGGTCGCCGCCGCAATCCGGACGATCTTCGTTCAGCCCGATGCACGTCATGTCGCCCAGCAGCTCGACGTCGTCGCCGACACGCTCAGCTTCGGCTTCGAAGAGGTGACGAAGCTGCTGCGTGAGGCAAAGGCGGACCTCTTGGCGTTCTCGACCTTCCCGATCGCCCACTGGCCAAAGATTTGGTCGACGAACCCCTTGGAGCGCTTGAACGCCGAGATCAAGCGTCGCGCCAACGTCGTCGGCATCTTCCCGAACGACGCCTCGGTGCTCCGCCTCACCACCGCGGTGTTGGTCGAGTCCCACGACGAGTGGGAGGTCGCGGAGCGGCGTTACTTGTCCGAGGAGTCGATGGCACTCATCGACCAACCCATCATCGACGAGCTGGAGGGGAAGGGGCTGTCACTCACCATCACCGCGTGAGACGATGACGACGCGTCGAGCTCAATTCGGGCTTCGCTCGATTTACACCACTCGGCGGGACGCGATCCAGAGCCGAGCGAGTTTGACGCGGCCTTACGCGTCTTAATTGGTTCCAATAATTAGTTGTGTTCAAGTAATAGAGATCAATTAAACGGGGGAACCAGCGACTACGCGGCGAGCGCGGGGCAAGTGCGAGTCCCGTTCTGAGACGTCGCCGACCCTGGTTGGGGGCAGTCGCAGCGCACTGTTGGCTTGAGCGTTATGGGCGACCTTCGGCACCTATGTGCGGGACACGACGATGTCCTCGGCAGGTCGTCTACTGCTTGATTCCGCAGTATGACTTGATCTTGCCCGATGCTGCCTCTACAACCGATGTGTTGACCGGAGCAAGGTCGTTTGCAGCTACGGCGTTCCGGACAGCGACCACGAAGACCTAGACATAGCTCTTAACGGCAGCAGGAGCGTTGGTTCCAAGCTCATAGATCTTCGCTTCGTTGGCCTTGAGAAAAGAAATCCTCACGGCAAGCCCCCTTTAGGAGATGGTCCGTCCGTCGAATCTCTTTTACGCGGGTACTGGTTGCGCGTCGGTTACAGAGCAGCGACCAGTGGATCGACGGTGTGAGTTCCCGAATATCGCTGAACGGACTCAGCCACCGGTTGATTGGCGGGGCAATAGTTCGCAGAGAATATGACGGCGAGAGGGACACGCGATCCCAACTGCTGCCGATCAAATGAAACCGGAAACGGACTCCGCCTTTGGGCGGAGAATCTCAAACGAGTACCGGCTTAATCCAGGCAGCCCACTTCTTGCGCCACGACAGTGCCAGCATCAACCGAATCGGCAGTGGCGGCGGAGGCGGTTGCTCTTGTTCGGGCAAGCCCCGAATAACCTCGTCCAGCGCACCGACTGCAAGCGGTAGATACCGCCTGGGCATCGTCGCCAGTGCTCGCTTGTCCAGACGTTCCCACTCTTTGGGCGGCATCGACTCGGTAATGGCGGGGATGATTTGCGCGTCCTCAACATCGAGGTGTGGAAAGAATTCGTCACGGACGGCAACGATTCCATCATGCAGCGTTCTCTGGCTCGCGACATCCGCCTGTTGCTCAAAGGCCGTGACGGCTGCATTCACGTCGTTGATCGCCCCGATCAGGCGTTGATGGTCGTTCGCCAGGTCATTGACGAGCGCCCCCAAGTCGGGTCGCAAGGCAACGAGCGCCGGAAGGATGCTCGTGTCCTCGGTGCGGTGGTGATGATCGAGCACGTCGGCATAAAAGCTCCAGTAAGACCCGATCAGCGGTTGGAGTACCGCGGGCGAAAGTTTCTCGGTTGCCTCGACGAATCGGTTCGTCGCCAATCGAAATGTCTTGTGGACGATGTAAAAGATTCGAGTGTCCGCGCGGGACTCCGAAGCGAGCTGAACCATATGAAACCCCCCATCAACGGTGCCTACGGCGGCTTGTCGCACCGTACCCCTTCTGAGATGAGGACGCTTGGGCAAGCCGCAGTATTTGCGCCAACTACGAAATCGCGCTTATTCCAGCTTCTTATGCCGGAATAGTGATGGGTAATGCTGCTCGCATAGTTCGCGCAACTTATGAAGGCGGCGTCAGCGGCGATCAGTAACCGACGTGACCGTGCGAGAGACCTTCGGCGCGGGGAAGATTTATCGAAGGAGTTTTTGCCAGACGACGTTCTCCTGCTCGATGCGTATCCCGACGCTCCCATAAAGCCGCGTCGCACCGGTTCGGTTGGCGGCGTCGACGTTGAGGGACGCCCGCGAAATGCCGCGGAGCTGGAACTCGCGGAGGCTGTGCAGGAGGAGCGCCCGTCCGTAGCCGCGGTCGCGCCACGGGCGCCGCACGCCAAGCGCCCCGATGAAGCCGCCGTGTAGACGGTTCGGGTCGTTGCGAACGACGGCCGCGATTTCATCTCTGTCTTTGATCATGAACCAGAGCGACGGGTCGTACGCGGGCCGCGCCCGCTGCCTCGACCACCACTCGTCGAAGGTCTCGGGGTGATGCTCCCAGTGGTCTTCGAACGCCTCTTCGAGGGCGGCGTGGAACGCCGGCGCGTCCTCCTCGCGAAACGTCTCGATCCCGACGGCGGGTTTCGGAAGCTCGACGTCTAGATCGATCGCCATCTCCCAGAACCGGCGCGCCTCCCGGTAACCGAGACCGCTGAAGAGCTCGTCCGCGGCCTTGTCGCCGGCGACCGTCCAGGCGTGAACTCGGTCCGCGCCCTCGTCGATCAGCCGTGCTTCAGACAGCTCGACGAGCCGTGCTCCGAAACCGCGTCCCCGCGCCGATGGACGCACGGCGCCGGCGGAGACGCCGCGCCCGGCACGGAGCTGCGCGAAGGCGCCGGCAACGAGCACGTCGTCCTCCTCCACGAACCATGTGTTCGTCTCGAGGGTGATCGTCGCCATCCATTCATCAACCGCGTCGGCGTCGAGGTGCGAGGGACGGCCGAAGATCGCCTCCTCGACGGCGCCGAAGAGCCCCGCGATCGCGTCCAGATCGTCTTTGGTTGCCGCCCGTACCTTCACCGCACCTCCACGTACATCATTGCGTCGTGCCCTCTTCGGCGTTCCGCGTGGAGGAAGCTGATACATAATCTCGGCCAATTACGTCGGCGTGCTGCGCAGTTCGTCAATAACCGGACTGAACCGTCGAGTCTCGACGTCGTAGACATAGCCGCGGATCTGATTCCTCCTCGGGAAAGGACTTGCTTTGCTCCGCGATCGATGGTCCGCGACCGTGTCCGAGGAGGCGTCGAGTGCAAAAGGACAAACGGGACGAACACCTTCAGGACTTCCGACCCTGGGGACACGGGGCACCGATCTTTACGGTTGTCAGATGCCCGAGGACCGTCGTCGGCCCAGGCGGTACAGGACTTTTGTTGAGGACTACGTCGAGGTTCCTTGCCCGGCACCTAGCGTTCGCGCGCGGTTTGTCGACGATGGGCAGTGGCTCGAGCCGCTCGCCAACGCTGCCCAGCAGGACGGGGACGTCGTCCGAGTGGCGGTCGGACCTACCTGGGCCTGGGGGCCGCTTGCGCGAGAGGTTCGGGTGCACGTTCTCGGGAGGAGAGCGCGAGGCGATGCCGTCGTGATCACGCTTTCGTGGGAGCCGGTTGCGCATCGGTCGCTCTTTCCGATCCTGTCTGGGGATCTGGAACTGGCGCCGATCGGCGGCGGATTGTGTCGCCTAACTCTTGCTGCTTCCTACGAGCCTCCGCTCGGTGAGGTGGGAGAGGCGCTCGATCGTGCCGTCTTGCACCGGGTCGCGCAATCAACGATTCGCTCGTTCCTGCAGCGACTCGCTAAGACGCTCGGCGAGTAGGGGGCCACGGCGCCGGGTCCCGCGCCAATGATCTGCTTCGCAGGACCGATCTCGACGCTGGCCGGGCGCTTGCCATTCCCGTTGGCTAACGTGCGCTGAACGCGGCCGAAGCATGGGGGGAAACGGAACGGCCCCGATTGGAATCGGGACCGTTCCGCTGTTTCGTCGGACCCATGAAGCTTCGCTGACCGGTCTTAACCGCGCCGTTTCGACCTCGTACACGAAGCCGCGGATCTGATCGAGAGTCCCTGTGAGCAAACGACCGCGGCATGCGGCGTCGATCGCCTCCTGCTCGTTGCCATGTAGACCGAGACCGTCAAACGCCGAGCGCGTAATCTGCGCCGTCATCGGCACACGAAGCACCAAAGGTCCTCAGCTGCTTTATCGGTGGAATGCCCATCGATGCCATTATCGGCTGTCGTCGGTTGGATCCGCTGGAGGACCTCCCCACTATCAGTCCCGATTTCGCTTTATGCCTCCCCGGGCTCGTTCACCGTTGAAGCAAATCTTGCCTAGCCGTTATTTGCCGAAGGCTCGCTCGCCCAGGATGCGACGTGCTGCGGCGACATCGACCTGCTCCGACTGTCCACCGATGGCAAAAACAACATGAGAATTCGCTTGCACTAGGAGTGCACTGCTCCCACCATCGAAGCCTGCCCACACGGCCTGCACGCCGATAGCGGTAACCGTCATCTCTCGGAAGCCAGGCTGACCGACGTTGCTCTCGTTCCAATCACAAAGGTTGGTCATGTTGCATGCTTCGAAGGCATGGAAGATTGAACGTGCGTTGGGCTGATTCAACCAAACAAGAAGGTGAAGCGACTTCGATAGATCAGGGAGGATGTAGCCACCGGACCCCGAGGGATAAGCGTCATAGTCGCAGTCTCCTGTCGGTGCAGGTGTTCTGGCAACACCCCATGTCCCACTCTGAAGTTTGATTTCAGAAGCACGAACGTGCACCAGAGATGCTGCACTTGACACGGACACGACCTGTGAACATGTCGTTAGTTCTTTCGAGTACCTGACGGTTGCTACTGCGCCACTTGCCGCAGTAGCAATAACACCAAAACAGATTGCGGTAGTGGCAGCTACGACCAGGACGGGAAGAATCCTGATCAACCGCTTGGTAATCCTGACTGACACGTCCTCTCCCCCAAACGACTCAGGTTTTTGGTGCGACCTCCGCCTTGCGGTCGGACTCTCGCAAAAAGGTCTTGAAGTGTACACATTCACCATCAGCGAGGACTGCGATTTGGAGCCTCTGGCAAGCGTCGTTCACTGTCGACGCAAATCGAGATCGGATAACAGCCCCCGGCGACCCGCAGCGTATTTCGTTGAGGATCTCGCCGTGTACCTTTCCGGCGGCATCGGCATTGGCGGCGTCCGTCAATACATGCGGGTGCGAACGACATCACCGAGACGGGTTCCGAGCTCGACGAAATCGACGTTGATGATTTCAAATCATCGACGAGGCTGTTCTCCGACATCGCCTGGACACTCGTCAGATGGTCAAATCGGTGCGGTTCCGGAAACAACGAGCCAGTGCGTGGCAGGCCGGGTTCGTGTTGACCATCTGCGGCGAGTGTTTCGTGTAGCCGCAGTGCAACTCCGCGGTCCTCGGCGACGTGTGTGCGCAAGCACGGGCTTCCGAACTATGACCGTCAGAACTAAGTCAAAGCTGCTGAAGGAACCGGAGAACGGCACTGCGGTATTCGTCCGGCGCTTCGACGCTCGGGACGTGGCCACAGTTCCGAATCAGCTCCAGCTTAGAGTTGGCGATCGCGTTGGAAATCGGGCGCGCTTGAGCGGGTCCGCAGATGAAATCAAGGTCGCCGGCGAGGACGAGCGTCGGGCGAGTGATCTTCGCAGCGAGCGGGCGGAGATCAATCGTCTGATAGAGCCCGCCCTCCCAGGCCTTCATCGCCGCGAGATCGGCGGTGAGGTGGTGTTTCATCTCCGCTAGTGCGCGCGCGACGTCCGGTCGATCCGGATGTGCCGTGTACAAGGGGAGCACTGTCGCCATCATCTGCTCAATTTCACTCGCGTCGTTGGCAGCAAGGGATCTCTCGGTCCACGAGTCCATCGTCGCCTTCGCCTCAGCAAACCAGGTCGCACCCTCGTGACGGTCAATGGCGCGGTTGAACTCTGTTTCCGCGTCACCACCTTCTGCCTCGTCGACGTCGGTCCCGATGCCGAAAGCCGCGACCGCGACGCATGCGTCGACTGCGTGCGGAAAGAGAGCGGCGTACGTGAGTGCCGTAGTCCCTCCAAACGAGTGGCCGAGGACGAGAACGTGATCAAGGCCAAGTGCCTTACGAGCTTCGTCGTAAAAGGCGGCATGACCTTGTGGTGAATATTTCGATGGATCGTTCGGCGGTGTGGAAGCGCCGGAACCGTGCGGATCGATCAGATAGGTCCGGAAGGTGTCGGCGAAGAGCTCTGCATCCGTCCTCATATACGCTGCTGCGAACCCCGGGCCACCAGGGAACATCAGTGTCGGGCGTCCCGACCCGACGACCTCGTAGCTAGCCACGCAACCACCGGTCAGCTCAACAGTCTTCGCCATTTAGGCGCCTCCCTCTGCCGTCCTCTAATTCGTAATTAAATTATGAAGGCGCGTGCGCGGATTTGATCACCGGATGTCTAGCTGTAACCGTGGTGTGACCGCGCTTGGCATACAAAAGAGACGATGCGAACCCCCGGAAGGCGTATCGGTGCGACTGCTCTCGCGCTAGGTGTGGTGGTGCTGGTGTTCGCGGCTTGCGGAGGGGCACCCGGACCAGGTGTCGCGGGCACTAGAGCGAGCCGGACGACGACGACCACGTCGCCTGGGTTGGCGGGGAGCTCCGCACCTTCTGATTCGAAGGTGTTGGAGTTCGAGGCGTGCATGGAAGCACATGGGGTCAGCTTCGGGAATGCGCCCGCGCCCGGGACCGCGCCTCGGGCCAGTGGCATGAGCTACCTCGGCAATAGCTTCAACCCGAATTCGCCGACGTACCAAGCCGCATCCAGGGCCTGCCGCAAGTACGCGGTTGCATCTCCTGTGACGCCCGCCATCGCTGCCGAGGTCGAGACCGAGCAGCTCAAGTACGCCGACTGCATGCGTTCACACGGGGTGGCCAACTTCCCTGACCCCGGCACCAATGGCGGGTTCCCGATCCGGAAGTCAATCGATGAGAACAGCTCGATCTACGAGCACGCCGAGAGCGCGTGCGAGGGCCTCTTCGTCCTGCCCAAGCCCCCCGGCAGCAGTGGCAGCCGCGGCTAGGGGAATGACGTGGGACAACACGGACGGCGAACTGCACTCGATCGGGCTGCAACACGGGGCTGCTGGCTCTCGGCTTCATAATTGCGACCACCGGACGACCGTTGCTCCTAATTTGATCAAGCTGTCGAAAGGAAACGACCTGCCCGCTGCCGATTTGAACGGCGTTTCTGGTTGCAGTCGAAGTCATCACGACCGTCTTATGAGCCGACCGAGGAATTTCCCCCGTGCGTGATCGAACTCCCGAGGCGCAATCCGCAACCCATCGGGCGATGGCGCTCTACACGGAAATGTTACGTTCGATGAAGCCGCGCCACCGTCGTTCGGCGAATCGCGTAATCGGTGCACTCTTCAGTGACCGAATACAAGCCACGTACGCCGATGCCGTGACACGCGGGGATTCTCTGTTCGTCGCGGCGCTGAGTTTTCAAGCTTGCGGTTTGCTGCGCAATTTCATGGGGACGAACTGGGGAAGCTCGCCGATTGTGACGTTCCTATTGTCGCGTCGAGATCGTGGCGATGCATTTGCTGGAGCTGTGTTGGATTCGATGGCAGAACTCGGCATGATCGGAACGAACTCCGGCTAGCTATCTCTTATGTACCGGGAAAGTTGTTCCACGAGTGTGGCGGCGTAGTGCGCCTGATGCCACGACTCGCTTGGCATCGCAGCTCGGACTCCATTGTGTGAGTCTCTGGTTCCTTTTACGCCATAAGGGTTTGCAACACGGTTACTAAGCGAATCTGGGGCTCAAGAAGTTGCTCTTCTGAAACAAGCAAAAGCGCTTGTCGCGGTTATTGGGGGGCTTGCCCTCGGTGACTGTGTCATCGGTTCGAACAGACCGGTCACTCCGCCGGAACGCACGCGTCCCCTCCTGGTTCGAACCACCCGTAAACGCATCGAGTGCCCTCGCGGCTCGGGTCACTCAGGTCTCGAATGACTCCGTCGATCACTGCAACGAGGTGGCCCGAGCATCTTGCGATGATCCGATCCCCCGGCACTTCGCCGGCACGGAGGTGCACCTGGCATCCGCTACCAATGCTCATCGTGGGGTGCCAGATCCAGCCGAGATCGAAGAGATAGCTCTGGTAGACGTTTCGCGGCACGCCGGCGCGCGCTCCCACGCGGTGGCCAGCAAGTCGCAACCTCTTCGTGCGATCGTTCAGGTCCTCGTAGACGTCCCCATACGGGACACCAGTCGCGATGGCGATCGAGCGGGTCACGCAGTCATCGGCTTGGCCCCTGAAACCGGCAGCGGCTCGACCCCCGTCATCTTTGATGAAGCGCAACCGCTTCATCCTCTAATGCTCGCGCGGTCCCTTCTCCCAACCCATGATTTCGTTGGGTGGCGTCGTGCGGTCGGAGCCGATGAACCAGAGCGGACTTCGCTTCGTCCAGGGAGTCAGCGGTTTGTTGTCAAACGGACACCCGGCCTGCAGATTCCATTGCACTGAGGTCTCGCTTATTGAGACGCCTCGTGTAGTGAACACCCGGATGGCCAGCTCGACGGGTGCAGCGATATACGTCGGTCGACTCGGGGCTACGCGTGTGGAGATATCCGCAATCGCCCTGGAACATCAGGTCGACGCGGAGGAGGCGGCGGAACCATTGAGGAAGGCGCTGAGACCTCACTTGGGTACTCGTACGACGAAGCGGGTGGCCTTTTCGCTGGGACTCATGCCACCGGCGTCTGACCCGAATGGCTCTTGATCGGTTTGTTCGACCGATTTCGTCGAACGTCTTTGGTCGTATCTCTTCCAAAAACACGCAACGGGCACGACGATGAGAAGGAGGTACGCCGCTGCTTCGCTCAGTTCGCTCACTAGTGGTCTCCGGAATCGATCTCGCAAGGGATGACTGACGTCGCCTATCGTCCCAACGGCTCAAGCTGGGCTGTCATGTCCCTCGAGTGCCTGCCTAGGCCATACGGCGCGCGATCCACTTGAAATAAGGGTCATCGGCTCGTAGCGGTCTCAAGCTCGGCAGGGTCACGTCGGACCTCGACGGACTGAGCCCACTTGGGTCACGATGTCTTGGATGCCTGGTTACAAAGAGCCCGGTCGCTTCGCGGTTCACGTCTTCAATCCACTCATTGCCTGCGCGACGAGGATGGGGCTGAGTGTCTGGGGGTCGCGGATCCTGCGCGTGCGCGGGCGGAGGACGGGTGAGGTGCGGAGCGTGCCGGTCAATCTCCTCACCGTCGGCAGCGATCGCTACCTCGTAGCGCCACGAGGCGAGACCCAGTGGGTGCGCAACCTTCGAGTTGCCGGGCGAGGTGAACTCGTTGTTGGTAGGAGAGCTGAGAGTTTCGCGGCGGCTGAGCTGGAGGACTCCGACAAGCCCGAGATCCTGCGGGCCTACCTAAAGCGGTGGAAGGCGGAAGTCGGGGTTTTCTTCGGCGGTGTAACCGCGACGTCACCGGACGAAGCGTTGCGTCGAATCGCCCCGGACCATCCTGTGTTCAAAATCGCGCCGGAGGACAGCTGACCTCGCGACGGCGCACATCTCAAGTCCGGAAGGCGGGATCTCCCACCCACGAAAAGTCGTAGGTCTTGGTCTTTCCGCCGAGGTGGTACGTGACGGCGAGTTTCGAGAACAACCAGCCGTGCGCTTTCGTGTGTACGGGCGCAGACAGCCGAACGAGGCTCGAGGGGAAGTAGGACATCTTCGAGGCCACGCAGCTCGGGGTGCAGAGGTTCATCGCGAACCGCGTCGTACCGACAGCGGTGGTCGACCCCCATTGCGACCACTGCGTCGCCGTCAACTGCACGTTCGCATCGGCGCAAGTGATCACGAACGTCACTGGTCTGACGACGATCTTGCTCGCGCAGGAGAAGAGGCCTACTCGTTTGGACGTGCCGCTGCTGCTCGCTGAGGCCGGGGCGACGAAAAGTACGGAGGCGGCAGCGATCGCCGTTGCCGCCGCAACGAGCCCCGGGCGAGCCCATCGGACCGGTCGACTCGCCGACTGCGAGCGGGTTTGGATGCTTCTCGAGATATTCATCGCATTCGATCGGGTTCCAACGAGATGTCTAGTCGTCAGGCTGCCTAAAGGCGCGACTTCGTCATGTGCGAGGCGAGAGCCTGGGAAAGAACCGCTCCCGGGTTTTCGCGCCTGCCTCGGCACCGACTTGCTGTCTTTCGCCCTCGGGGTGAGGTTGTCTCCTCGGCGGTGACTCACCACCACTTGTGCTCGCGCGCCCGGGCCGTAAGGCCGGTCTGATCGAGGGCGTCGAGTTCCTCCATGTCGTCATCTCTGAGCGAGAAGTCAAAAATCTGCGCGTTCTCCTCGATCCGGGCCCGGTGCGTTGATTTCGGGAGCACGATCGTGTTCCGCTGAATGGCCCAGCGCAATAAGACCTGCGCCGGCGATCGCTGGTATCGCCGCGCAACCTCTCGAACCGTCCGGTCAGAGAGGTGACGACCCGTACCGAGCGGGCTGTACGCCTCGATCGCGACCTCTTGGTCTTCTGCTGCCTCGAGAAGCGCTCGCCGGTACTCGAAGGGACTGAACTCCACCTGATCGATCACGGGGCGGATCGTCGCGACCCTCATCACCGTTTCCAATTCGTCAACGGCGAAATTGGAAACGCCGATCGAGTGCGCGTAGCCGAGTTCGTGCGCGCGCTCCATTCCGGGCCATGCCCAGGTGGCGCCGCCCTTTGGCCAGTGGACGATGTAAAGATCGACGTAGTCGAGCTCGAGGCGGCGCAGGCTGCCCTCAATCTCGGCGACGGGGTCGTTGCGATTGGGATAGAACTTCGTCGTCACAAAGACGTCCTTGCGCGCCACGCCGCTCTCGCGCAGTCCTTGCCCGACGCTCTCTTCGTTGCCGTACGCCTGGGCGGTGTCGACGTGTCGGTACCCGAGTTCGAGAGCCCAGTGCACCGCATTCACACATTCGGATCCGTCCCGCGTTTGCCAGACCCCGAGTCCGAGAAGAGGGATCTCGTTCCCGTCGGCGAGATGTTTCGTTTGGCGCGCATCCGCGTTCGAGGCATTTGGCATCGATCGCACCTCCCCTCCCACTGTCTATGCGCGTTGTGACGTCAGCGTGTAAAGGGCGACTCCGGAGGCATCGACTGCCGCGCAGAAAGCGGCACCGACTTGCGGGTCCGCAATGGCGATGAAAGTGACGGTGCCCGTAGGTCCGTTGTCGAGGGTTGACGCCGCGACCAGTGGCCGCCGATCGAGGTCACGATTCGACGAAGGGCATCGTCGATCGCGCAAATCTGCGAATCGGAACAGACAGCGGATCTTGGCGAGGGTCGCGCGATGATCACTGCTGAGAGCGGTCCGTACCCAGTTTCGGGCGAGTCGCGCTGACCGAAACGATCGTCTCGGACTCGGACTGCAACTCTGTCGCCGCCGGACGAGGCGAACAAGGGTAGCTGATTTGTTGACAAGTTGACCGCGCGTAGTGGCGGTATAGCGACCCTGAGTGACAGAATTTGATCAGACAGCACAAATACGTCTGTATTTGACACACATTGTGGTCAGTCGACCGCTAGAATGCACGAAGGAGGATTATCGCAGCAGGTAGACGGGGGAACCGCTCAAGCCCGGGTGACCCCTGGCCGTTGAGAAAGGGGTCTCCCAGAATGCGACAAGTTTGGGGGATCGTGAATCGTCAGGCGCGCCGCCACCAGCGCCGGGGCTCGAGCCCAGCACACCGACCTGATGGAATCTCGGTGCGGCCTCGTTGGCCAGCGCGCGAAGGAATCGGGACGTGAGGACGAGTCGGGAAGTGGGAATCGCGTGACCGGTACCACGATGGTGCGAAGCACGCGCGTGGGATTCGCGCTGCTGCCGGTACTCGGTCTCGACGATCGACGGACGATCGCGTACGACGTCGAGCCACGGGGAATCGCGGACGATCCACACGCGAGATTCGAGGCTGCCTTCGACGCGGCTCGGCTCGCTCTGGGCTTGCCCGCCTTCGTTCCCGTTCCTGAGGAGTTGCTGCGCGACGAATCGTTCCGCCCCGATGAGATCGCGCAGGCGGCGGGTGTCCAATCCAGCGCGGTCGTGTGGAAGTTCCTCGTCCATCCGGAGGAGACAGACCTGAACTCAGTCATTCGTGATCGCGCGATTGCGTTGCGCGATCGCGGCTGGCGCGTCGCGCTCGATGGCGTTCGAGTCCGCCAGTTCCAATGGCAAGACGTCGTCGCAATCCGACCCACCGTGATCTGTTTCGACACTGTGATTGCGGAGCGGGTTGCCGAACCGGATTTCGACGCCGCGATCGCCGGTGTTCTGGCGCTCGCCGGCCGACTCGGTTGCCGAGTTATCGCGCGCGGTGTCGAAACGGACGAAACGGTCGAGACCCTGATCTGGCGTGGGGTGTTTTACGGCATCGGTGCGCATCTCGAACGTCCAGTCGTCCTCGACGCGGCATACACGACAGAAGACGACCAGTTGCAGTCGATCTCTTGGCTGAGGGGTCGTCCCGTCCGGCGATTGTTCGAATTCGAGACGCCGGAGGTGAAAGAGGCCTCTGGTCGAGCGTCGTCAGAGCGCGGCCGTGCGAGCGATCTCGCGGCCGTCGAGGACCGAGGGGTGCTGTTCATCCCGACGGTTGTACCTTCGGACCAGGGCGTAGTGGGCGACGAGCAGTTTGCATCGCTTGTCGCCAACGCAGCCGAGCGCATGTTCCGCGTGAATTCTCCGAACGCGGTCTTTCGGGTGCTCGCAGAGATGCTCGGGCGGGCCTTGAGTTTCGACCGGCTCGCGATCTTCGAGGCGGATTGGAACGCGTTCACGTTGCAGTCGCGGGTGCTGATCGGAGAAGACCTCTACGCGATGGCCGGTACGCCCCACCCGCTCGGTACTGGGGTGACTGGCTGGGCACTCCGCCGAGGTGTTCCGTACAACTGCGGCAACACGCTCACCCATCCTGAGTCAGCGCCCATTCCCGGTAGCGACGAGGACACCGGCGAGTCGCTCATCGTCGTACCGTTGACGGCCCGCGGTTCTTGCGTCGGTGTGCTCGATGTCTGGCGTTACGGGATCGACCAATTCAGCGACTCCGACCTCGAGCGGTGCACCCTGCTCGCCAAGATCGGTTCGGACGCCTGGCGTCGCGCGACCGAGATGTTCGAGCTCGAACAGCGAGTCGTCACCGACGCGGGCACCGGGTTGTTGAACAAGCGGTGGTGGGAAGAGCTCGCTCCCCGTGAGGCTGCGCAGGCGACGCGCTCGGGTAGCCGTATCGCGCTGTTGCTCGTCGATCTCGATGACTTCAAAGACGTCAACGACACCTTCGGACACGCGATCGGTGACGCGGTCTTGAGCCACGTCGCGAAGGCATTGTCGGCGTCGGTTCGCTCAGGAGACGCTGCCATCCGACTCGGTGGCGACGAATTCCTCGTCATGATGCGCGACTGCGGAGAATCCCAGGGTTTGCGGGCGGCGGAGGCGCTGCGCGGGGCGATCAACCGGGTCACGGCATCGGCGCCGCGGGGTCTTACCGCGTCGGTCGGTGTGGCGGTCTTCCCGGATCACGGCGCCACCCTTGACGAGGTCCTCGGTGCGGCCGACGACGCGATGTACGAGGCGAAGGCTCGCGGCAAGGACCAGTCTCTCGCGTTCTCGATCGTCGAGTCGTCCGAGCAGAACGGAGCCTCGAGCGCCGCGATCGCCTGATCTAGCTGTCAGTCGTCGGCGGAGAGAGCAACGTCGTCGTCGTTGACGTCGTCGGCGCGACGCTCGCGACACTCTCGAGCGACGCCGGAACGTTCGCGACCACACCCCACGGAGCGACGATTTCGTAGGTGCCGACGACGGTGCCGATGAGCGAGGTCTGAGTCGCGAGGTCGCGGAGATTCGTTACCGACGCGATCTCTCCTTTCAGGACGAGCCCTGGCCACGCGACCGTTTCGGTTGACGGCGACGTCGCCGAGAAGGTGGCGAGACCACCGGCGGTCTTCAGCTGAATCGCATCGGTCGTCGGGACGAGTTGATACGGCTTGAGCTCGCGGGTCGCGTAGGCGAGCAGGGCTTCATCGACAAGTGCCGGCGCATACAGGCTGCCGGGCTGACCGAGTGTGACGGATTCCAGGAGCACCGAGTGACCGGCGATCGTGCGGTACGCGGCGGTCGCGAGACAAGCACCCGCTTCGGATGTCCAGCCCGACTTCACGCCGATAATCCCGTCGACACCGACGGCCGGGTTGTAGTTGGGGATTACCCCGGCGACCGGGAGGCGGGCCTCGTGCATCCGGACGATGAGCCGGGCAACGGGGTAGCCCATCAGGCTGGATTCGACGACCGTTTGGTCGGCGGCGGTGCTGACGGAGCCGGGAGAGACCCCGCTCGCGTCGACGTAGTGGGTGTGGGTCAATCCGAGGGCACGCGCTTCGGCATTCATCCTCGCGACGAAGGCCAGGACGCTGCCCGCGTCCCAACGCGCGAGGAGGTCGGCGATGTCGTCACCGGACGGGAGCAGCAGCGCTTCGAGGAGTTGGTGCTCATCGAGGCGCTCGCCGACCGACAGCTTCACCACGCTGTCGTCGACCGAGAGGCCGTAGTCGTAGTCAGCGACGTCGGTGGGGGAGATGGTGAGCAACGGGCCGCGTGCGGTTGCTCCGATCGGGTGGTCGTTCAAAATGACGAGTGCCGTCATCATCTTCGTCAAGCTCGCAATCGGGACCGGATGTTCGAGAGGCGATGCCGCGAGAATGCCGATGCCGCGCACCGCGACCGCCCCTTGGCCGTGCGTTGGCCACCGGAACGGAGTTCGCGTGCCCGGGACGACCGAGGTCGAAACGAGCGTCGTCGCAACGGGGGGATCGGCCGCCCCCCGCACCGTGTGAGTGCGCGCAGCCGCCGTGTTGATATCGCTCGGAGAGATCGCCCACAAGATCGCCGATGACGCGAGCGCAGTACAGATGCCGATCGCGGCGATCCGCCGGCCGGTCATCTCCCGTAGCGATCCCTTGTGACGGCGTCGATGCTGCACAGTGCTCCCCGCAGGCCATGATCGCACTTGGTCGGGGGGAAGATGCGGTTCTCGTGCGGGTTTCTGCACCGTCTGGGGCTCCGGCTTCGCCGGGTTGGGATTCGTAGTCTGGACAGTGACAGCCGGCTCGAGCGAGGAGGAGCGGATGGCGGGGCTCAACCTCGGCAACGAGGTCGCCGCGGAGGCACCTCCCGAGACGACCGTGTCCGAAGTCGACCAGATCGCCCGCTCCGCGGGAACTGCCGGGGCGGCGTTGCTGGCGATCGGAGCGGCCGGGCGCGCCCGGCTGCTTTCGAAGATGGCCGACGAGATCGAACGCGACGCCGGCCCCCTCGTCGAAGCGGCCGACAAAGAGACGGCCCTCGGCACGGCACGGCTTCGGGCTGAGGTCGTGCGAACCTGTTACCAGCTCCGTTTCTTCGCCGACGTCGTGTCCGAAGGCTCGTACCTCGAAGCGACGATCGATCATGCGATCGACGCGCCGACCGGTCCCTCGCCGGATCTTCGACGGGTGCTCGTCCCGCTCGGAGCCGTCGCCGTCTTCGGCGCGAGCAACTTCCCGTTCGCGTTCTCCGTTCCCGGCACCGACACCGCGTCGGCGATCGCCGCCGGCTGCGCGGTCGTCGCGAAGGCGCACCCGGCGCACCCGGTGACCTCGGAGCTGGCGATGGTGGCGATGCGACGAGCGGCGGCGAGCAGTGGTGTCGCGGAGGAAACGTTCGGGCTTGTCTACGGATTGCGTGCCGGGGGCGAGCTCGTGCGGCATCGGTCGATCCGCGCCGTCGGCTTCACGGGATCCCAACGTGCCGGACGGGCACTTTTCGACATCGCCAGCGCGCGCTCCGATCCGATTCCCTTCTACGGCGAGTTGGGGAGCGTGAACCCGGTCGTCGTTACTCCACAAGCAGCGCGCGAACGTCCCGATGAAATCGCCGTCGGATTCGTCGCGTCGTTTACCTTGTCGCTCGGCCAGTACTGCACGAAGCCCGGGCTGTTCTTCGTGCCGGCTGGCAAGGACGGCGAAGCGGTTCGTGCCGCCGCGGCCCAATCGGTGCGAACCGTCGCGCCGGGGATGCTGCTCACGCGCGACATTCGCGAATTCTTCATGTCCGGGATCGATCTAATCGGTCACGTGGAGCGGGTGTCGGCGCTCGCGCGGGGCGATCGCGAGCCCGGCACGAGGCGGATCGTCGTGTCGCCGGTGCTGTTCGAAGTTGATGCCGAGGCGCTTTCGAGCCACGAGGGGAGGATGCTGCGGCGTGAGTGCTTCGGTCCGACCGCGATCGCGATCGACTACGCGAGCGAGCGCGAGCTCTTTACGGCGCTCGGCGCGCTCGACAACGCGCTCGTCGGCGCGATGGAGATCGGCGAAGGCGAGACCGAGCTTCCCGCGCGCCTTTCGGACTTCTGGCGGGATCGCGTCGGCCGCATCGTCGTCAACGGCTACCCGACAGGAGTCGCGATCAATTGGGCGACGCACCACGGCGGCCCGTACCCGGCGACGACGAACGCGCTGCACACCTCGGTTGGGGCGAGCGCGATCCGACGGTGGTTGCGGCCGGTCAGCTTCCAGTCGATGCCCGATGCGCTCTTGCCGCCCGAACTCAAAGAGGAGAACCCGCTCGGCATTCCCCGCCGCGTCGACGGGGTGTTGACCCCGGCGAGCTGAGAATCACTTTTCGCGAACCTGGTCAGCTGGGCCGCAGGTTGATCTCGATCCCCCCGGGATCAGAGAGCACGTCGAGTTCGTGGTCCCCATTGGCCAAGCGCGTGACGCGCAAGTCGATCGACTGCGCCCCGACGCGCAGCTGGCGGACGGTGATGCTCGGCAGCCACTCGGGGAGCGCCGGGTGGATGCTCAGTCGCTTCGCCGGGGCGTCGGCGTCAAAGCCGAGCAGCATCGTGGCGAGCTGGATCAAAGCGCCCGACGACCAGGCTTGCGGAACGTTCGCGCCGAGATACTGGACGGGGAAGGCCCCCGGGTCACGCTCGAAGCCGGCGAACAGCTCCGGCGGCCGCAGCGAGGCGAACATCGAGGTTGCCTCGAAGATCGCCTCCGCGACCTTTTGTGCCTGCGCGTCGAGCCCGTACAGCCTGAACCCGACGGCGATGATCGCGTTGTCGTGCGGCCAGACCGAACCGAGTTGGTAGGAGAGCGGGTCGTAGGCGACGTGCTGCGAGGAGAGGGTGCGGATACCCCAGCCGCTCCACATGTCACGCTCGAGTAGGCGCTGCGCGACCTTCGCCGCCCGATCCCTTTCGATCGCGCGAGCGAACAGCAGGTGGCCGGGGTTCGACGCGACGGATTCGATCGGCTTCTTGTCCCCGTCGAGGCCGAGGTAGTACGTGCCCTCTGCTTCCCACCAGAAGCGCTCCTCGATCATCTCCGCGAGCGCGTTCGCTTCGCCCCACAAGCGCCGGGCGACGACGTTTTCACCGAACACTTCTTCGAGCACCTCCGCCCAGGCGCGCTTCGCGGCGACGACGAGTCCCTGGTGCTCACAGAGGGCGATCGGCAGCTTCGCGAGCTCGCCATCGCTCGTCACGATCGCGTCGCCGGAGTCCTTCCAACCCTGGTTGTAGTAGCCCTTCGGCGAGCGTGTCTTGTACTCCTGCAAGCCGTCTTGGTCGAAATCGCCGTCGCGCTCGATCCACTCGAGCGCACGATCGATGTTCGGCCGTATGGCGCGAATCGCCTCGTCGTCACCGTGCCAGCGCCATGCCCTCGCCGCGACGAGCACGTAGAGGGTCGTTGCCTCGTGCGTTCCGTAGTACGGCGTGTGCGGAATGAGATGCAACTGTGCGAGCTCGCCGTGGCGGACTTCGTGCTCGATCTTTCCGGGCTGCATGTCGCGTGCGTCGTCGTAGGAGTCGGCCTGCAGCGCGGCGAGTGCGCGTAGCGACCCGAGCGCGAAGCGCGGTGAGAGCGGGAGGGTCTGCAGCGCGACACTGAGCGCGTCGCGCCCGAACAGCGTGACGAACCAAGGGATGCCGGCCGACGGCACCCACGAGTCGTCTTCGTCATCCGGACGGGCGATCTCGTCGTGGCGGTGGAGGCGGAGTCCGGCGAGATCCTCGGTTGCCTGCGCGAGCGACTCGGTGATCGTCGCGTTCGCCGTCTCGAAGATCGTCGCGTTCTTGATCCAGCGCATCCGCAGCGCCTCGCTCTCGGATTCGTCGGTCAAGAGGTTGTGGCAGGGCCGGGTGACCGCGCGCTGCTCGCCATCCAGCACCGGCATCCACTCCAGACAGGTATGCCAACGCCCCTTTGGGGGAAGGGTGATCGGAAAGCGGATCCCACCGTTCGCGAACTCCGGTTGCGACGAGGCGTTCACCACTTGAACGATGAGGGCGCGCTCGAACGTACCGTTGACGTAGCGGGTCGTGAGGGTCCCGGCCTCGTCCCAGAAGCTGTGGATCGAGCCGCGCACGAGCCGCCGATGCGACTTCACGTCGAACAGGTCGGCGAAATCGGATTCGAGACTGACTTCGAGGGTGAAGGTCACCGCGTCGCGCGCGTGGTTCGACAGGTGGTAGTCCTCGTGCAGGCCCGGCCCGATCGCCCGATCGAGGCGCAAGTGGATCGCGTGTTCTCGGATCGCGGTGCCGTCGTTCCCGAAAAAGAGGGGATTCGTGAATTCAAAGCGCGCAGAATGGAGGGCGACCGCAGCGCCGTTCAACAACTCCGGGCGCTCTCTTCCGAGCTTGATCCGGTAGCCGGAGACGAGGCGGGTGTCGGAAGCGAAGTAGCCCTGTTCCTTCGTGCTCGACATGTCGCCGTTCAGTTCGCAGACGCAGAACTCGTCGTTGTAGTGGATCGTGACAAAAGGAGGACCGACCGCGACCGCCATCGAAACTCCTCTCTGACCGCGAATACTGGCGTCAGCGCGGCGCGCCAACGCGCCAAGCCAATCACATGCGATCGCGCATCGGGAAAAGCCCCAATTGGTTGTGATTGCGGTCGGCGCTACGTCGGAGCTGTGTCCAACTCCTGTGCGAGGTTGTCGGTCGTGACCGTGACGAGCGTGCCGTAGTTGTCGTAGTTGTAGACAATCGCCGCGTTCGAGATCGGCAACTCAACGCAGCCGAGGCTTTGCGGGAACCCGAATTGAGAGCGCCAGAAGCCGTGCACCGCGTCACCGCCGTTGAAGTACGAGACGAAAGGTACCCCCGGATCGTCGTAGTGGGTTCCGTCGGGGTTCGTGCCCGACATCGTCGTCGAAGTGAAGCGCAGATAGACGGGCCAGGTTCCAACCGCTGTCGGCGCTTCGGGGATCCCGGTGTTGGCGGGCGTCTGGTAGATGACGTGGCCACCGCGCCAGACGTAGAGCGTTTCGGGATCCGTCTCGGTCACGACGACCCAGGTGTACGGCGATGTCGTCGCGTCGCGTGCCGCGACCGCATCGAGCAACGCCCGCCAGACGTCCGCGTCGGCGGCTCCGTCGATCGCTAGACCGTGGTCGGCCTCAAAGGCCATCACGGCGCCTTGCGTGACGACATTGAAACTCCCCGGCGCCCACAGCACCCCGAGCTGTGGCGGGATCGCGCTGTACCGCCAGGCAAACGTGCCGGGGAGAGGCGAAAGCGAGATCGAGTCGGCGACGGTCGGCTCGGCAGCCAGTCCGCTCGCGTCGGACTGCCCACCGGCGGACGCGGGCGCGGACTCTCCGCGGCTGGGCGTCGCGACCACCGACGACGGCTGAAAGGCGACCGGCAAGTAATTGAGCTCGGCGAGGAGCTGTTGAAGGCGGAGCACCGGCGCGTCCTCGACGGTGAAGTGCCAAGCCAGATCGGACGCGAGATGTCGACCGTTGGTCGCCTCGAGTCCGGCGAGGCCACCTGGAACCTCGACGGTGACGCGCTCGAGCGGGAAAAACTCGGCCGACGGTTGGAAGACCAGCGTCTCGGGATCGGGTCGGGTCCAGTTGCCCGGCACCGACGGGGTGACGACCGGCAACGCCGAGTCCGGCGCGATTGGCGAGTTGAAGGTGAGCGTGATCGTCGGGCGGAACGTGACACTCGTGGCACTCGCCTGCGGAGAGACGGACGACAAGGTGAGGGGGGGCGTTGGCGCCGGCTTTGGCCGGTGGGCGCCCGGTGTCGTGCGACCCGGCGCGGCGGTGTGCAGCCCGTGACGGGTGACGGCGACGGCAACGCCCGCACCGGCGGCGACGAGCAGCACCACAGCGGCGATCGACCACTCAAGGGCGCGCGAACTCGGGGTTTTCTTCACCGCATCGCCCTTCGCCATTGTGCGACCCACCCTTGAAAGTCGGCGGATCGGGTGGCGCTCGTTCCGCTCGGATCATTCTGCCGCCTCGTTGCGCGTTCGTGCCCGCGAGCTGAAGGCTGCATCACCCCGGGGAGAATCCTCCGTGCGGTTGATTCGGAGAGTGGATCCACGCCCAAGCCTCGGTCAGCTTGAGGATCGTCTCGCTCGTCGCGCCTTGTTCCAGCTGTTGGAGTATGCGATCGCCGATCGCGGCGAGGAGCTCTTCTTCGGTGGCCATCAGGCAGTCTCCTTTGATCGGGCGGCCGGGGACCGAAACGCTAGAGCGGCCCCGGAGCCGTCTTCGAGACGCGTGTCAGCGCGCCGTAGAAGCGAAAGACTTCTCCCGTCCGATGACGCGCCAGCAGACGACGAGCACATCTTTCGATACGACGAGGAAGCGACCGAAGTAAAAATCCGAAGCGCAACGGTGGCTGGCGCGAGCGGAGCCACTCGAGAGGTTAAGCGCGTGGAAGTACGCGCCGTTGGCGAAGCGCACCTCCGCCGAAGACGGCGTCAGAAGTCGGTAGACGAGCTGGCGGCGTGCTTCGAGCACGCGACCGCCGATCGTGAGTTCGCCCTGTTCGAAGTAATCGAGCACTGTCGGCTCGCGCGCCGAAAAAGTGGCGCCGCCGTGAAAATGCCCAGCGGGTGCGTCTCCGGCGGGTTGGACCCACCGAACAAGGTGCCAGCGCCCTTCGAGGAACGTGGCGAGGTCGGCGATGTGAAAGGGGTGGGTCGCCCGCATCGACGAGGAGCGGCGCCTTCGCAGCTCCTTGGGGGAGACGGGCGCGCGTGCCTGGAGGATCGGCGCCAAAGACATGGGCGTAAACTCTCGCACCGTGATGAGGCCGGGTCCGCGGTTTGCCCACTACCTGCAGAGATGGTGGGATCGCCAGCTCGGTGGCGCACCGTACCCGAACGACTGGTTGCGTGGCCGCGACGCCTCGGCGATCGCCCGCGAATTCCGCCGCGACGCGCAGTTCGCCGTCGCGCAAAGTTCGTTCTTGTTGCGCCGGCCCGGCGAGGAACAGGCGCGTGAGATCGTCCAGCGCCTCGTTCCGGCGCCGGTCGAGTCGGACGAGACGCTGCTCACCGAGGCGGTCGTGCGCGCCGGGGCGGCGGCACAACGGGTGCGCGCGACGACGGTCGTCGGCGCGCTGGTGACGATCGCCGCGCTGACGATCCGCAGCCTGTTCCGCCGGCGATAGGCGGTCGGGCCGGCGCGCGAGCGGAATCGGACTCCGATCCGGACTGTCCGTAGACTTTCGCGGTGACCGCCCTCGACGGTGATCTCGCCGGTCGGGCGTCGCCGTCACCGCTGCCGGACAGCCTGGATCGCGTCTGGACGTTGCCGAACGCGATCACGCTCTGTCGGTTGCTGCTCGCCGGCGGCTTCGTGGCGGCGTTGTTCGCCGCCAACGACCGTGCCCTCGCCTTTGTCTTGTTGGCGATCGCCGGCGTGACCGATTTCCTAGACGGCTACATCGCCCGCCGGATCGGCCAGGTGTCCACGGTCGGCAAGGTGATCGACCCGAGCGTCGACCGGCTCGTGCTCGCGACTGCGGTCATCGCGAGCACCGTGTACGGGGCGATCCCGGTCTGGTTGTGTGCCCTCGTCGTAGCGCGAGACGCGCTCGTGAGCGGGGTGGTGCTTGCTCTGGCGGCGCTCGGCGCGGCGCGCATCGACGTCAACTGGTACGGAAAGGCCGGCACCTTTGGGCTGATGTGCGCATTTCCCCTGATGGTCCTTGGTGACGGACAGTCACTTTTCGATTCCGTAATGAACGTGGTGGCCTGGATCTGTGCTGTGCCTGCGCTGGGGTTTTTGCTGATCGCGACGGTTTTGTACATCCCGGCCGCCAAGAACGCGCTCGCGACCGGCCGGATGCACGCGCAAGGATCGACGTCGTGAACCGCGCTCCGCGCGTCCATCAGCGCTCCCAAACGCCATGAAGGCCGTCATCATGGCGGGCGGCGAAGGGACGCGACTTCGTCCGCTGACGACGAACCAGCCGAAACCGATGCTGCCGATGGCGAATCGGCCGATGGCCGAGCACATCATCGACCTGTTGCGCAAACACGGCTTCGACGAAATCATCGTCACCGTCGCGTTCATGGCGAACACGATCCGCACCTATTTCGGCGACGGCTCGGAGTTCGGCGTCTCGATCGAATACGCGACCGAGGAGTCTCCCCTCGGCACCGCCGGCTCAGTGCTGAACGCCCGCGAAGCGCTCGACGAGCGGTTCCTTGTCATCTCGGGCGACGTCCTCACCGACGTCAATCTCGGCGAGCTCATCGCCTTCCACGACGAGCGCCAGGCCGAGGTCACCCTGGCACTGAAGGCGATGGAGAACCCACTCGAGTTCGGCATCGTCATCACCGCCGAGGACGGCCGCATCGAACGGTTCTTGGAGAAGCCGACATGGGGCCAGGTCTTCTCTGACCGGGTGAACACGGGGATCTACGTCTTGAACCCGAGCGTGCTCGATGCGATCGAGCCCGGAAAGCCCGTCGACTTCTCCTCCGAGGTGTTCCCCGCGCTCTTGGACTCGGGACGTCCCCTCTACGGCTACGCGACGGAGCGCTACTGGGAGGACGTCGGCACGCTCGACGCGTACCTGAAAGCGCACGAGGACATCCTCGACCGCCGCGTTGACCTCGACATCGGTGCCTTCCCGCTGCGCGACGGGGTCTGGGTGGGGGAGAGCGCGGTGATTGACCCGTCGGCAACGCTCGACGCGCCGGTCATGGTCGGCGACAACTGCCGGATCGGGCCGGGCGCCCACCTCGGTGCGTACACGGTGCTTGGGGCGAACGTACGCGTCGCGGAAAACGCGATCCTCGAGCACTCGGTCGTCCACGACAATTGCTTCATCGGGCCGGCCGCGACGACACGCAGCAGCGTGATCGGCCGATCCTCGGAGATCCGCCAGGGCGCGCACCTCGGCGAGGGCGTCGTCATCGGTGACCGCTGCCGGATCGGGCGTTTTGCCGTGATCAATTCCGGCGTGAAGATCTATCCGCACAAAATCGTCGAGTCGAACGCCACGGTGAACTCCTCGATCATCTGGGAGACGCGCGGCGCGCAGGCGCTTTTCGGACGCAAGGGCCTGACGGGGCTGGCGAACGTCGACCTCTCGCCCGAGCTCGTGACCCGCGTCGCGATGGCGTTTGCGGCTGGCTTCCCGAAGGGCTCGACCCTCACGACCTCCAGGGACTCGTCGCGCTCGGCGCGGATGCTGAAGCGTGCCGTGATAGTGGGCTTGAACGCGACGGGCGTCAACGTCGAGGACCTCGAAGCGGCGCCATTGCCGCTGACCCGCTTTCACATCCGCTCCGGGGCCAACCGGGGTGGGGTGACCGTCGGGCTCGACCCCGACGACTCCCAGTCGGTGACGATCCGCTTTTTGGATACCGAGGGGGTCGACGTCGACGACGCCACGAAAAAGAAGATCGAACGGCTCTTTTACCGCGAGGACCTCCGCCGGGTACTTGGCGACGAGATCGGCGACATCGACTTTCCCTCGCGCACCGCCGAGTTGTACACCGCGGCGCTGATGTCCGGCATCGACCAGAAGGCACTCCGCGAGGCGCGCTTCAAGCTCGTCTTGGATTATGGCTTTGGCACGTCGAGCCTCGTCATGCCGAGCGTGCTCTCGAAGATCGGCGCCGAGGTGCTGGCGATGAACCCGATGGTGTCGACCGCCGGCGCGATGGCCTTTGACCGGATGGCCTCGGCTGCCGCCGTCGCCGACCTCGTGCGGTCTTCGGGCGCGGCGATGGGCGCCGTGTTGGGCTCAGAAGGTGAACAGCTCACCCTGGTCGACGACGAGGGCGTGGTGATGGACGACGGCACGGCGCTGCTCGTGCTCTCCCGCCTCGCCGCCGAAACCGTCCCGGGTGCTCGCGTCGCTGTCCCGGTCAGCGCGACGTGGAAGGTGAACGAGGTCCTCTCTGAGCTCGGCGGGGAGGTCGTCTGGACCCAGATCGGCGCGTCGAACCTGATGGACGTGGCCGCCGGTAACGGCGCCTCGCTCGCCGCGAGCACCGACGGCCGCTTCGGCTTCCCGGCCTTCATGCCCGCCTTCGACGCGATCGCGACGCTCGTCTACGTGCTGTCGATGCTTGCCGAGGGCGGACTCTCGCTGTCGGCCCTGCGACGAGGTCTGCCCGAGGTTCACGTCGCCCACGAGACGGTGGTCACGCCGTTCGACCAGAAGGGCGCCGTCATGCGCTGGTTCATCGAGCGCGCCCGCGGCGAGGACGTCATCCTGATCGACGGTGTGAAGCTCATCGATGCGAGCGGGTGGACGCTGATCGTGCCGGACACCGAGGAGCCGTTGACCCACGTCTTCGCCGAGGCAGACGATGAGGCCGCGTCGTTCGCGAGGGTGCGGACAGCCGTCGACGACGTGCGGGCATTTCTCGAGGAGAACTGATCCGACGGCGTCGCTACCATGTCGGCCGTGAACACCCCTGACAACCTCCGGTACACGATCGACCACGAGTGGGCGTGCGCAGAGAACGGTGCGGTCAAAATCGGCATCACCGACTTCGCGCAGGACGCGCTCGGCGACGTGGTCTTCATTCAACTGCCCGCGCAGGGTTCGACGGTGAAAAAGGGCGACACCTTGGGGGAGATCGAGTCGACGAAGTCGGTCTCGGAGATCTACGCGCCGGTCTCTGGTGAGGTCGTCGCGGTGAACGCGGAGCTCTCCGGGTCGCCGCAGAAGGTGAACGAGGACCCCTACGGCGAGGGGTGGATCTGTGAGATCTCGCCGTCGTCGCCGGGCGAACTCGATGACCTGCTCGACGCCGCGGGTTACCAGGAACTCACGTCGGCCTAGCAGCGAAAACGCACGAAGAGGCAGGAAGTCAGGAAAGGGATCGCGGCTACGGTGAGCGTCGTGTTCTGCAGCAACTGCGGTCACCGCAACCCGCAAGGGGTGAACTTCTGCTCGTCGTGTGGCGCTCCGCTCGCGCAGAACGCCGAGACGACGATCTCGTTCGTCCCAGAGGAATCGACGGGAGAGCTCGGCGAGGACGAGCTCGGCGTCGAGGTCTCCGAACTCGCCAACGGCGTCGGTGTGCTCGTCGTGAAACGCGGGCCGAATAGCGGTTCGAAGTTCGTGCTCGATGGTGATGTCACGCACGTCGGTCGACATCCCGACAGCGACATCTTCTTGGACGACATCACCGTCTCTCGTCGACACGCGGAGTTCGAACGCACGCCGGACGGATACGTTGTGCGCGACGTCGGCTCGCTGAACGGCACCTATCTGAACCGAGAACGAATCGATTCTTCGGCGCTGAAGACCGGCGATGAGGTGCAGATCGGCAAGTTCAAGCTCGTCTTTGTCTCCGCGCTCGCCCCGTGAGCGCGAACTCTGAGAGTCCGACCGCGAGGCAGGCGATGAGGTCGATTCGCGATGTCCTCGAGTTGTTGTCGGGGGAGTTTCCCGACGTCACTGTCTCCAAGATCCGATTCTTGGAAAGCCGCGGACTCATCCATCCCGAGCGGAGCGCGTCCGGATACCGCAAGTTCGGCGACGAAGACATCGAGCGGTTGCGGTGGATCCTCCGCCAACAAAAGGAGAACTTCCTGCCGCTCAAGGTGATCAAGGGGCGCTTGGATCAAGCAGGTACGACGTTGTTCGCCCAATCGCTTTTCGAGTCGGTCACCGAAGAAACCGTCGTGTCCTCTCGTTCTCAGATCGGGGCCGACGAGCATTTCGACGACGACGACGATTTCAATCAGGATCCCGATGGCCCACCGACGCCCCGGGATACCGCGCCCGACGGCGACGAGGAGACCCTCGGTAACGACGAGGCGACGAACCCCGCGGTCGAAAAGAAGGGCGAGTCCCGCGCCGGTGCGCCGTCAGGCGGCGGCCCGAGAGAGCCGCGCCGCCCCGCCCACAAGCCAGCGCGTCAGTCGGCGCGTACAGGATCCGATCGTCGTTCCGCCGAAGCGCTCGCCAAGTCTGCTCGCGTCGACCTGGCGTTCATCGCTGAACTCGAGGCGTTCTCGTTGATCGAGGGGGAAGGACAGGGGGAGTCGCGGAGCTATCCCGAAGAATCCACGCGCGTCGTCGAACTCGCGGCGCGGCTGCGCGGCTACGGTATCGAACCGCGTCATTTGCGCACGTTCAAGCACGCTGCAGAACGCGAGTCCGGTGTGATCGAACAAGTCGTCATGCCGATGTTGCAAAGGCGCAATCCGGAAGCACAAAAGCGCGCGAAGGCGGTGCTCGAAGAGCTCGTCGAGACCGCTGCGCAGTTCCACAACACGTTCGTGCGCGCGTCACTTCGCGAGATCGACACGCGGTGACTGCGCGGCCGATGGCTCTGCTGTCGGCCGAAGAGATCGCGCGGATCGTCGAACGACTCGCGAGCGAGATCGAAGCCGAACACGAAAATGGCGTAACGCTCGTCGGATTGCTGAAGGGGAGCATCTTTCTTGCCGCGGACTTGATCCGTGCGCTCTCGGTTCCCTGTGAGATCGACTTTTTCGCGCTCTCTTCGTACGCGCCGGGCGAGCGGCGCGTTCGCATCCTGAAGGACTTGAGCCACGACGTCAGCGAAAAAGACGTCGTCATCGTCGCCGACATCGTCGATACGGGATTATCGATCGGTTATGTCGTCGAGCTCGTGCGGGCGCGTGGTGCGCGCACCGTTGAGGTCTGCGCGCTTTTGGACCGTCCCGCGCGTCGCATAATCCCCGTCCCGTTGCGCTACTTGGGCCTCCCGGTCGAAGACGACTTCTTCGTCGGATACGGGCTCGACTACGCCGAGCGCTACCGCAATCTGAACGCGGTCGTTCAGATCGACCCGAAAGCGCTCGCCTCCGACCGCGCCGGAGTGGAAAAAGCCCTGTTCGCGCCAGAATCCGCCGTGCCTGTCGAGCCCGACCGGGGCTAGTTTGAGCCTGATGGAGGTGCGCCTCACCGCCGTTCGGGTCGACATGCAGTCGAACACGCCGGTCGTGTTGCTCCAAGAGCTCGAGGGAGATCGCTCACTGCCGATCTTCATCGGCGCACCGGAGGCGACGGCGATCGCGTTCGCGCTGCAAGGCGTCGAAGTGCAACGCCCGATGACCCACGATCTGATGAAGGACCTCTGCGACGCGCTCGGAGCGCACGTCGAACGCGTCGTCGTCACCGAGGTACGCGACGCGACGTACTTCGCCGAAATCCACCTCGACTACCAGGGCCACATGGTCGAGTTGTCGTCGCGGCCCTCGGACGCGATCGCGCTCGCGGCGCGCACGCACTCGCCGCTGTACGTCGACGACGAACTGATGGACCAGGCGGGCGTCGTCTTGGACGACGGCGAGGACGACGAGGACGAGGAGTCCCCAGAAGAACTCGTCGGCGAGTTCCGGGAGTTCCTCGATCGGGTCCGCCCGGAGGATTTCACCTCCTGACCTCGGTCGACGCGTCTCGGTCGTTGACCTTCGCCAACCTTCGCCGTAGCCTCATCACACCTGCGTAGTTACGCGCCTGTGATCGGCGCCTGGGGTGCCCGAGGAGGCCTGAGGATGGCGAACGAAGAAGCGGGGTACCGGGGGCCGAAGGTCTGCAAGCTTGTCGGCATCACCTATCGCCAGCTCGACTACTGGGCGCGCACGGGGTTGTTGCGCCCGTCCCTCGCTGACGCCAGGGGATCGGGGACCCAGCGCCTCTACTCCTACGGCGACGTCTTGGAACTGAAGGTGATCAAGCGTCTCCTGGACGCCGGCGTCAACCTGCAGCACACCCGGCGCGCGATCGAGTGCCTGCGCGACTCGGGTGGTGAACTTTCGACGGCGAACCTCGTGATCGGTGCCGAAGGGACCGTCCTCGCCCGCTCGGGTGAAGAGGTCGTCGACTTGTTGAAGGGAGGCCAGGGCGTCTTCAACATCGTGCCGCTGGCCGGGGTCGTCGGTGAAATCGACGCCGCGATCCACGTCCTCGAAGGGGCGCGGGGCGACTCCTCGGAGCAGCCCGCGGCGCCGGTGGACGCGGGCGACGGACGCCGCCGCCCGAGCGCGCAAGGGTTGGGCTGATCATCGCCCGCACGGCGAACTCCCGCCCGGTGCGCTTCGCGCACTCCTCCGAGCGCCTCCTGGCCGAGATGCTCGACTTCTACAACATTTCCTGGGAGTACGAGCCGGTCGAATTCGCCCTCGATTGGGATGGGGAGGGTCGTCCGGTCGCCGGCTTCCGGCCGGACTTCTACCTCCCAGAGCACGATTTGTTCTTGGAGTTGACGACGCTGCGCCAAAGGCTCGTGACGAAAAAGAACGCGAAGCTGCGCCGGCTCTGCGAACTCCATCCTGAGCTCAACATCCGCATCTTGTATCGCCGGGACTGCGCGAGCCTCGAATTGAAGGCGCTGCTCAGCGGCTTCGAGCCGGCCCGTTCCGCGCGCCCTCCGTCTACCATGGCCGGATAACGGCCCAACATGACGACCTGAAACAGAGCCCGCTTCGACGCGAGCACGAAGAGCTCGGCGCAAAGCTCGTCGAATTCGGCGGCTGGGAGATGCCGCTGCAGTATCCGACGGGGACGATCGCCGAGCATCTCGCCTGTCGGCGCGGCGTCGTTGCCTTCGACGTCAGCCACTTGGGCACGGTGCGAGTCGTGGGACGCGACGCCTTCGATGCGCTGCAGTCGTCGTTCACGAACGACCTGCGCAAAATCGAGCCCGGTCGCGCGCAGTACACGCACCTGCTCGGTGACGACGCCTCGGTGCTCGACGATTGCATCATCTGGTGGATCGCGGACGGTGTCTTCGATGTGATGCCGAACGCCTCGAACACAAGCCGCGTACGCGACGCGATCGGCGGGGAGGACACGACGGCGTCGCGCGCTGTGATCGCCATCCAAGGACCCGAGGCACGCGCGACCGTCGCCAAGGTCGATCCCGACGCGGCGCAGGTCGGGCACTTCGCCGTCGCCGGCTTTTCCTTCGCCGGCCATCCGTGCACGGTCGCCGGGACGGGTTACACCGGAGAGGACGGCGTCGAATGTGCGGTACCCGCCGAGGTGGCGGGGGAGTTCTTCAAAGCGGTCCTCGTCGCCGGCGCGACGCCCGCCGGACTTGGCGCCCGCGACACGCTGCGCTTGGAGGCGGGCCTACCCCTTCACGGCCACGAGCTCGGCCCGGGCATCACGCCGCTGCAGGCCGGGCTCTCGTGGGTGGTCGGTTGGGATAAGGCGGACTTCCGGGGCAAGGCAGCGCTCGAAGCCGAGAAGGCCCGCGGCGTCGCGCGCCGCCTCCGCGGACTGCTCACGCGGAGCCGCCGGCCGCCGCGCGCCGGCGACCGCTGTCACAGCGAGGAGGGCGCGGGCATCGTCACGTCCGGCAACTTCTCGCCCGTGCTCGAACGCGGCATCGCGCTCGCCTTCTTGCCACCATCAGTCGCCGAGGGCGCGAAGGTGGAGATCGACGTGCGCGGTTCGCTCGAGCCGTCCGAGGTCGTGAAGCCGCCGTTCCAAAAGCTCGTCGGCTCGCCCGGCGCCTCGGCGAAGTCGCGCTAGGAAGGTCCCATGGCGGGTTTCGTTCCCCACACCGACGCCGATATCGCCGGGATGCTCGCGTTCTTGGGGCTCTCGGACTTGGATGACCTGTACGCCGTCGTGCCGGTGGCGATCCGCCATGCCGGGCTCGATCTGGCCGGCGCGATGAGCGAAGCCGACGTGGTCGAGACGCTCGGGGGGATCGGTCAGCACAACCTGGCGGCCGAGGCGGGAGCGGTCTGCTTCGCCGGCGGCGGCGCCTACGACCACGAGGTGCCAGCGGTCGTGCGCGCCCTCGCCGGGCGCTCGGAATTCGTCACCGCGTACACCCCGTACCAACCAGAGGTGGCCCAGGGCGTGCTGCAGGCGCTCTTTGAGTACCAAACGATGGTCGCCCGACTGGCCGGGCTCGAGATCGCGAATGCCTCGCTTTACGAGGGCGCGGCGGCGCTCGTCGAGGCGGCGAATCTCGCCGCCGCCGAGACCGAAAACCAACGCGTCCTCTGCTCACAGGGCGTCAACCCGCGCTGGCTGCAGGTGCTGCGCACGTTCGCCAAGGGCACCGGTCACGAGATCGAGCTCGTGCCGCTGCGCGACGGGGCGACCGACTTCGAGCACGTCTCAGATGCGCCCGCCGGGGCGATCGTTGTCGCGTACCCGAACTACCTCGGCGCGCTCGAGGATCTCGACGCCGCGGCGGCGACGGCGCGGCGCACCGGTGCGTTATTGATCGTCTGTCAGGATCCGATCTCCGCCGCGCTGTGCCTGAGCCCGGGCGGGCACGGCGCCGACGTCGTCGTCGGCGAGGGCCAGGCGCTCGGCAATCCGCTCGGCTTCGGCGGCCCGTACCTGGGGTTGTTCTCCTGCAAGCTCGGTTACGTCCGGCGCCTCCCGGGTCGTCTCGTCGGGGAGACTGTCGACGTCGACGGGCGCCGCGCCTACGTCACGACGCTGCGTGCCCGAGAACAAGACATCCGTCGCGAGAAAGCGTCGTCGAACGTCTGCACGAACCAGACGCTGATGGCCGTGACGGCTGCGGTCCAGCTCGGCTGGCTCGGGACCGAAGGCTTGCGAGAGGTCGCCTTGAACTGCGCGCGGGGCACGCGCTACTGCTTCGATTCCCTCGTTGCGATCGACGGCATCGAACCCGCGGCGGGCGCACCATTTGTGCGTGAGTTCGCGCTGCGCACTCCGCTCGACGCCGAGATCGTCGTCGAGCGGCTGTTGGACGAGGGATACCTGGCGGGGGTCGCGCTGCGCGAAGGATTCGAAGGAAAAGATCTCGAAGGGGCGTTGCTCGTCGCCGTCACCGAAAAGCGCACGAAGGCCGAGATTGACGGCTTCGCCGCGGCGTTCGAAAAGGCGATCCGATGAGCGCCCCCACCCGCAGCCCGGGAGGACGTGCTGCCTCGGCGCCGCTGATGGGGCGGGAGACCGAGCCGACGATCTTCGAGATCTCGGCGCCCGGGCGGCGCGCTTACTCGTTGCGGACGACCGAGGTCCCGAAGCGCAGCGTCGAAGAGCTCATCCCGGCCCCCCACCGGAGGGCGGATCCCGTCGTGCTGCCCGAGGTCGCCGAGCGCGACCTCGTCGCGCACTTCACGCGGCTTTCGCACCGCCAGTACTCGGTCGATCTCGGCGCGTACCCGCTCGGATCCTGCACGATGAAGTACAACCCGAAGATCTGCGACGAAGTGACGTCGATGCCGCGCTTTCGCAGCGTCCACCCGGCGACGCCACCGTCGGCGTCACAAGGGTGGCTGCAGATCCTCGTCGAGTTGGAAGAAGGGCTCTGCGAGGTGACCGGCATGGCGGCGGCGACGTTGCAACCGGCGGCGGGCGCCGCCGGCGAGCTCACCGGACTGCTCCTCATGCGCGCCTATCACGCCCGTCGCAACGAGGAACGCAGCCGAGTGATCATCCCCGACTCCGCCCACGGCACCAACCCGGCTTCGGTGAGGCTCGGCGGCTACGAGGTGTCGACGGTCAGCACGGATTCCCGCGGCCTCGTCGATCGAGAGAAGCTCCGCGGCGTGCTGGGTCCCGACGTGGCGGGGATGATGCTCACGAACCCGAACACGCTCGGACTGTTCGAAGAAGAGATCGTCGAGATCGCGAAGATGGTCCACGACGCCGGCGGACTCCTTTACTACGACGGCGCGAACTTGAACCCGATCCTCGGCGTCGTTCGGCCCGGTGACATGGGTTTCGACATCGTCCACCTCAACCTGCACAAAACCTTCGCCACCCCCCACGGCGGCGGCGGACCGGGTGCGGGTCCCGTCGCCGTCGCGCCGCACCTCGTCGAGCTGTTGCCCGGTCCTCGCCCGGTGCGCACGAGCGAGGGCTTCTCCTACAACACGCCGGAGCACTCGATCGGGAGGGTCCACTCCTGGCAGGGCAACGCGCTCGTCTTGTTGCGCGCCTGGACCTACGTCAGGTTGAACGGCGCCGAGGGATTGAAGCTCGTCGCGCAGACCTCGGTTCTGAACGCCAACTGGCTCCGCGAGCGCCTGCGCGGTGTCTACGACTTCCCCTACGACCGCCCGGTGATGCACGAGTGCGTCGTCTCGTCGTCGACCCTCAAGCACGAGACAGGGGTGCGCACACTGGACGTCGCGAAGCGGCTCTTGGAGTTCGGGTTCCACGCCCCGACGGTGTACTTCCCGCTCGTCGTCGAAGAGGCGCTGATGATCGAACCGACCGAAACCGAGAGCCCTGAGACGATCGCCGCGCTCGCGGACGCGCTGATCGCGATCGCGAACGAGGCGCGCGAGCACCAAGCGGACGGTACGGAACAGCCGGCGCACGAAGCGCCGCGCACGACGCCGGTACGCCGACTCGACGAGGCGCGCGCCGCGCGCCACCTCGTCTCGACATTCGACGCGCGCGACGAGACGGAGCCCTAGGACCGAATCAGGCGGACATCAGTCCTCGCGCTCGAGGCGCTCTGCGAGGTAACGCACCGACGCCGCGATGCGGTGCTTGTAATCGCGATGGGTCCCTTCGTACAACTCGAAGGCGAAGTCCGACGGGTCAGCGTCTCCGATCGCGCCGGCGAGCAGTTCGGCGGCGACATCCAACAGGTGCTCGTCACGCCGTCCGGCGTCGAGCCAGATCGCCCGCAGGCTCCTGATCGCGTCCGCGTGCGCGGGGACGAGCCGCATCGGGTCCCACTCCAACCAGCGCTCCCAGACCTCGTCGACCAAGGCGCCGGTCTCGGGGTCGAATGGGAGGCGCACCGCGCCGCCGGGATCGGCCGAGTAGCAGGCCGACAGTGCCCAGACCATCAAGAGGGGAAAGTCGCTCGGGCGCGACATCGGCAGTCGCGACCGGAAGTCGGCAAAGAACGCCTCGTAGGACGCGTCGTAGTCGTCGCGCAGCGCCCGGTGGGCGAGGGCGAGGTCACCGCGCAGCGTGAGGTCGAAACAGGCGTCGGGCGCGTGGGCGGCGAAAGCGCCGAAGACGTCGGGGCGCAACAGGGCGGCCGTGAGTGCGCCGATGCCGCCGCTCGACTGGCCGAGCACGGCTCGCGAGCCGGCCCGGGCAAGGGTGCGGTACTGGTGGTCGACGAACTCGACGGCGTCGACCGTCAGATAGCTGTGGTAGCGGCCGACAGCCGGCGAGTCGACGTACTGGCTTCCGCCGAGCGAGGTCCAGGCGTCGACGTAGACGACGAGGCATCCCGGCGTTCCGCCGGCGAAGGCGGCGTCGAATCGCTCGCTGGCGGTGAGGTCGAACAGGCTGCGCTGCGACCACCGCTTCACGTGCGAGCCGAAGCCGTGCAGGACGTAGATCGTCGGGTAGGCGGTGGGGGAGTCGTCGTAGCCGGGGGGAAGGTAGACAAAGATCGGCCGCGTCGCGGGATCACCGAGCGGGTTGTCAGCGAGCGAGGGGGCGTGAAATTCGCGCTCGTCGAGGCGCCCGACGAGCTCCTCGGACCAGGGCCGCACGTCCTTGGCTACTTCGTCCGGCCGGTTTGAAGAGTTGCCGCGCTCACTGGCTGGCTCTCATCGGGCGCGTCTTGTGATGTCGCCGTCGAGACCGTGTCGCGCAGGCGGACGAACGGCAAGAACCAGCTGAGCAGGAAGGCGACCCCGGCGACGGGCACCGCGAGCAGGAACACCGTGTCGAGCGAACTCGTGTAGGAGTGGAGGATTGGGCCGCGTGCCGCTGCGGGCAGCGTTCGCAAGATCTGAGGTGAGAAATTCGATGACGTCAGGCCGTGCGGGAGCTTCACGCCTCGAAGGGCGGTCTTGAGCTTCGCGTCGAACAGGTTCGTGAAGATCGCGCCGAAGATGGCCGTGCCGAAGGCGGCGCCGATCGTGCGGAAGAACGTGATTCCCGATGTCGCGACGCCGAGCTCGGCGTACGGCACCGCGTTCTGCGCGACGAGGACCAGCACCTGGAGCAAGCACCCGAGACCCAGTCCGAGCACGAGCATGTCTGCGGACATGACGAGCGTCGAGGTCCGTTCATGGAGGAAGGACAATAAGAAGAGACCGCCGACGGTCAGTACCGTGCCGATGATCGGGAAGGCGCGGTAGCGCCCCGTCTTCGTGATCGCTATTCCTGACGCGAGCGATGTCGCGACGAGCCCGACCATCAGCGGCAACAAACGCAATCCGGAGATCGTCGGAGTGAGGCCGCGCACGTCTTGTAGGAACAGCGGCACAAAAACGATGCCGCCGAACATCGCGAAACCGACGATGAAACTCATCGCCGCCGACACCCCGAAGGTGCGAACCCGAAAGAGGTGGAGAGGCAGGACGGGTTCCTTCGCGAACCGCTCCGCGACCACCCAGGCGATGACGAGCAGCACCCCGAAGACCCCGAAAAGAACGATCGGCGTCGAGGCCCAGGCGTATGTCGTACCTCCGAGGCTTGTGAGCAACACGAAGCTCGTCGCCGCGAGCGCGATGAGAATCGTGCCGAGGTAGTCGATGACGTGGTGGACGCGCGTCAGCGCGTGGGGGACGTTGATCGCGATGACAGCGAGCGCGACGACGCCGACTGGCACGTTGATGTAGAAGATCCAGCGCCACGACAAATCGTCGACGAAGAGTCCGCCGAGTAACGGACCGATGATGCTCGCGGCACCGAAGACGGCTCCGAAGAGGCCTTGGTATCGGCCGCGCTCGCGCGGCGGTACGACATCGCCGATGATCGCCTGGGTGCCGACGAACAAGCCGCCGCCGCCAAGCCCCTGCACCGCGCGAAACGCGATCAGCTCGATCATCGACGAGCTCAGGCCCGACAGGATCGACCCGACGAGGAAGATGACGATCGAGAGCTGGAAGAAGAACTTTCGGCCGTACTGGTCGCCGAGCTTCCCCCACAAGGGGGTCGACGCTGTCGTGGACAGCAAGTAGGCGGTGACCACCCAGGAGAGATGGGTCGCGCCGTGCAGGTCGGCGACGATCGTCGGAAGTGCGGTGGCGACGATCGTCTGGTCGAGCGCCGCCAGCAGCAATGCCAGCATCAAGGCGCCGATGATGAGATTGCGTCGCCCGGCGTTGGCCGGCACCAGCGTCGAGTCGAAGGTCGCTTCGGCGGTGCTAGTCATCGCGCGCACCTTGCCAGCAAGCAGATGCCCATGGTTCCCGCCGGACAAGGTGGCACTCGGCGAGGCTACTTCCGCGGCGTCGGCGATCACGACGACAAAGGACCCGGTCGGAACGATTTGTTGTCCACTACCGTCGCCAGCATCGACGAACGCGTGCACAGGAGGCGCAGATGGCCTGGGCGAAGGAACTTCTGGAGGAGTTGCGCGGTCCGTCCCGCGACCTACGCAGCCACATCCCGGACGTCTATTCGGGCTTCGCCACGATCGACCACTCGGCAATGCCCGATGGCGCGCTCGGGGAGAAGGTGAAGCAGCTGATCGCTCTCGCGATCGCGGTCACGCGCGAGTGCGATGGATGCGTGGCGGCGCACGCCAAGGCAGCGGCTCGTGCCGGCGCGACGGAGGCGGAGGTCGCGGAGTCACTCGGCGTGGCGATCCAAATGAACGGCGGGCCGGGAACCGTTTGGGGGCCACGCGCGTTCGCGGCCTTCAAAGAGTTCGCGAGTTCCTCTGATACCTAAATCTGGGCTATCCCCAGCGACCTGTGGAACAAGAATCGAGGTTCGAAGACCCTTGAATTGATGCCGGTGATCTCTTGTACTGCCCGAGATCGCGGCGAGATACGGAACTTGTCGGTTATCGCCACGCGATGCGCGACAACGCCCACGGCTTGTGAAGGACCAGGTCAATCAGCAATTTGACCCTGAAGTGTTCACTCACCTTCACATATGCTCCCTAAGTGGCCGAAGGCGATGATGCGTTGATCGAACAGTTGCGTGCCTTCGGCGTCTCCGCGGAAGAACTCGAGCTTCTCGTGCGGAAGGCAGAGGAGGAGGAGGAGGAGGAGGCTGCGCGCGCAGCTGGCGAGCCTCCGCCTGCGCCTCCGCCCGGAGCCTTTGAACCGCTCGGCGCGCCCGGTGTCACCTCGTCGGGAAGCTCGACGGCGTCCTTCGCCTCGAGAGATGTCGGCGATGCCGAAGTGAATCGGATGCGAGAGCGCGCGCTCGCCGAAGCCAAGGACGCTGCGGCGCAGATCCGCGCGAGCGCGATCCGGCTCGTCTCCGAGAAGCTGCAGGCCGCTGAAGATGAAGTGATGGCATTGCGCGTGCGCGCCGCGGATGAGATCGCCAAATTGCGCGCCGACACCGCGCGGGCCATGGTCGCCCGACTGCGCGAAGCCGAGGTGGAAGCGCGCGCTCTCAAGAACGCCGCAAGAGAGGAGGAGCGCGCCTTTTGGCGGGCGACGCTGCAGGAATTCTCCGAATCCCAACAACAGTTGGCCCAGGTGCGCTCGCAACTCTCGAGGCTTGTCTCCGAGATCAACGACGCGGTGGCAAGCACCGAATCGGCGGCCTATTCGATCGTCGCCCTGTGTCAAAGACGCCTCGACGAATTACAGCGGCACATGAGGGACCGCTGAGCCGGCAACGTCGAACTCGCAGGTGAGGCGCACGACCTGACAGCCGGATCACCCGGCCGCATCTGGAAGAATCGGGTCGTGACGAACGACCTCAACCTCCCCACGGTGAACCACTGGATCGACGGGAAGCCCTTCGAAGGCTCGAGGGAGCGCTTCGGCGACGTCTATGACCCGGCGACGGGCGAGCTCACGAAAAAAGTCGCCTTCGCGTCACCGATCGACGTCGACGCCGCCGTGCTCTCCGCCACGGCGGCGTTTCCCAGCTGGAAGGCGACCTCCCTCTCAAGGCGCGTCCAGTTCCTCTATGAGTTCCGCGAGCTGTTGAACGCGCGCAAGGGAGAGCTCGCCGAGATCATCACCTCGGAGCACGGCAAAGTGCGCGCCGATGCACTCGGAGAGATCACGCGCGCGCTCGAAACCGTCGAATTCGCGTGCGGCATTCCGCAACTGTTGAAAGGTGGCTACTCCTCGACCGTCTCGACCGATATCGACGTCTATTCGATGCGTCAACCGCTCGGCGTCGCGGGGATCATCAGCCCCTTCAACTTCCCGGCGATGGTGCCATGCTGGTTCTTCCCGATCGCCATCGCGATCGGCAACACGGTTGTTGTGAAACCGAGCGAGAAGGACCCTTCAGCGGCGAACTGGTTCGGTGAGCTCTGGGCAGAGGTCGGACTCCCCGCCGGTGTGTACAACGTCGTCCACGGCGACAAGGTCGCGGTCGACCGGTTATTGGAACACCCCGGCGTCGCATCGATCTCGTTCGTCGGATCGACGCCGATCGCGCGCTATGTGTACGAGAACGGCACACGCGCGGGTAAGCGCGTGCAGGCGCTCGGCGGGGCGAAGAATCACATGGTCGTCCTTCCCGATGCCGACATCGATCTCGCCGCCGACGCGGCAGTGAACGCGGGCTTCGGCTCGGCGGGCGAACGGTGTATGGCGATCTCCGCGATCGTCGCGGTCGAGCCGATCGGCGACGCACTCGTCAAAAAGATCGCCGAGCGCATCGGCACCTTGAAGGTCGGCGATGGACGTCGTGACACCGACATGGGCCCGCTCGTCACGATGACGCACCGCGACAAGGTGGCGAGCTATCTCGACGCCGGCATCGAAGCGGGGGCAAGCCTTGTCGTCGACGGGCGGAAGACGTCGATCGACGGATCTCCCGACGGGTTCTGGTTCGGCCCGACGCTGTTCGATCGGGTGCGCCCCGAGATGACGATCTACACCGACGAGATCTTCGGCCCGGTACTGTCGGTGTTACGGGTGCGCACCTATGACGAGGCGCTCGCGCTCGTGAATGACAATCCGTGGGGCAACGGCACGGCGATCTTCACGAATGACGGCGGCGCGGCGCGGCGCTTCCAAGAAGAGGTCCAAGTCGGCATGGTCGGGATCAACGTGCCGATCCCTGTGCCAGTTTCGTACTACTCCTTCGGCGGCTGGAAGAGCTCGCTGTACGGCGACACCCACGCCTACGGTCCGGACGGAGTGCACTTCTTCACCCGGACGAAAGTCGTGACGAGCCGCTGGCCGAACCCGAGGCACGGCGGCATCAACCTCGGTTTCCCGCAGAACACCTAAGACACGGTCGTGTGACGAAGGAGCAGACGAAGGAGTAAGCGTGAGCCCGAAGCCGATCAACGACCCCGAACTCGCCCGCCAGGTGTTCGCGAACGACCGGGCGCGGGTCTTCCACTCCTGGTCGGCGCAGGCGCTCATCAAGCCGATGGCGATCGCCGCCGCGGAGGGCGTCTACCTCTACGACTACGAGGGGAACCGCTTTTTCGATTTCGCGTCGCAGCTCGTCAACGTGAACATCGGCCACCAACACCCGAAGGTCGTCGCTGCGATCCAAAAACAGGCCGCCGAGATGTGCACCATCTCGCCGCACCACGCCGTCGCGGTGCGCAACGAGGCGGCGCGCCTGATCATCGAGCTCGCTCCGGAGCGTCTGAACAGGGTCTTTTTCACGAACGCCGGTACGGAAGCGGTCGAGCACGCGACGCGCCTCGCGCGCCTGCACACCGGACGGATCAAGGTGTTGTCGGCCTACCGCTCGTACCACGGCTCGACGCAGATGTCGATCAACCTCACCGGAGACCCGCGGCGTTGGGCGAACGACTACGGCAGCGCCGGCGTCGTCCACTTCTTCGGGCCGTTCCTCTACCGCTCGCCGTTCCATGCCGGGAGCGAAGAAGAAGAGAATGCGCGGGCGCTCGAGCACTTGGAAGAGGTGATCGCCTTCGAAGGACCGTCGACGATCGCCGCGATCGTGCTCGAGACGATCCCCGGCACCGCCGGCATCATGCCACCACCTCCTGGATACCTGGCCGGGGTGCGCGAGCTTTGCGACCGTCACGGGATCGTCTATGTCGCCGACGAGGTGATGTGCGGCTTCGGCCGCACGGGCAAGTGGTTCGGGTTCGAGCACTACGGCGTCGAGCCGGACCTGATCGCCTTCGCGAAGGGCGTCACCTCGGGATACGTGCCGCTCGGCGGCGTGATCATCGCCGAGGAGATCGCACACACCTTTGACGAACGAGCCTTTCCGGGTGGTTCCACCTACTCGGGGCATCCGCTCGCCTCCGCGGCGGCGATAGCGACGATTAACGCGATGCGCGACGAGCGGATCGTCGAGAACGCGGCCGAGATCGGTCGTGGAGTGTTCGGTCCTGGTCTTGCAGAATTGCAAGACCACCACCCCGCGATCGGGGATGTGCGCGGACTCGGTTGCTTCTGGGCCCTCGACTTGGTCGTCGACCGGGCGACGAAAGAGCCGGTCGCGCCCTACGGCGGCACCTCAGAGGCGATGAACGAGTTCGCTGCGGCGTGCAAAGAGCGCGGTCTGATCCCGTTCACGAACTTCAATCGCACCCATGTCGTTCCGCCGCTGACGATCACTCCGGACGAGGCGCGCGCCGGTCTGGCGATTCTGGACGAGGCACTGAAGGTCGTCGACGCCCACTACGAGGGCGGCTGAAGCCGCCGAAGTTCGGCGCTCCGCTCCGCGAACAGCGGAGACCTAAGCGGAGCGACGCCCGCCCCAACCGGCCACGCCGCCCTTTGCTACAACGGCTGGGTGGTCCTGCGTATCGAACGCGTCCTCGATGACTCGCGAACCAACGACTGGCACGCCGTCGGCGTCGCGGCAATTGCGCTCGACCAGCCAGATCTGGTGGAGGATCCCGTCGACGAGATGCGCGCGCAACTCCCCGACGGAGCGCCCTCCTGGCAACAGGAGTTCTACGCCGGCTACCGGGGCGACGTTCCGGTGGCGCGTGGCTTGTTGCAGCTCCCGACCCGGGACAATCTCAAGCTCGCCGACTTGAGGATCGAAGTCGTGCCCGCCCACCGCCGGAGCGGTTTCGGGCGCGCGATGTTCGAGCACCTCCGCGAACGTGCGGTGGCACGCGGACGATCGATCCTCGTTGGGGAGGTGCCAGGCCCGCTCGATGCAGACGCTCCCGGCGACGGATTCGCCTTGTCGCTCGGCGCGAAGCAGGTGTTGCGAGTCATCCGCTCGGTCCTCGAAGTGAACGAGATCTGGTTGTCGAAGCTCGAGGGGCTCGAGCACGAAGCGCGCGCGCACGCCTCGGATTACGAGGTCGTTTCCTGGGTCGATCATGCGCCCAACCACCTCGTCGACGAGGTCGCGGCGTTGCTCGCTCGCATGGTCAGGGACGCGCCGATGGGGGACATGCAGATCGGTGCCGAGGTCTGGGACCGAGCACGGGTTCGAGAGTGGGAGGGCGATTCGGTGCGCTGGAAACGCGCACGGTTCGTAACGGGCGCACGCAGCCTTTCGGACGGACGCCTCGTCGCCCTCACCGAAATCGGGGTTTCGCGCATCCAGCCCCTGATCGCCTACCAGTGGGACACGATCGTTGGCCCGGAACATCGAGGACACCGACTCGGTCTTTTGGTGAAGGCCGTGAACGGCCGCCGCCTGATCGCCGCGATGCCCGACACGAAAAGGATCGTGACGCACAATGCCGAGACGAACGAATTCATGATCGCCGTCAATGAACGGCTCGGGTTTCGGGCCGGCGCCCGCAACTCGGAGTGGCAGCTCGAGTTGGCCGAGACGGAGTGATCAGCTGCGAGGGGGGCGATGAGCCGTAACGTCGCGGCGTGGAGTTCGGGACGGTCATCTTGCCCGAGGCACGCTGGCGCGACTCGGTGGCGACCTGGCAGCGGGCGGAAGAACTCGGCTTCACGCACGTCTGGACGTACGATCACCTCGCCTGGCGGGGCTTTCGCGATGACCCCTGGTTCACGGCGATCCCACTCCTGACCGCCGTCGCGGCGGCGACGAGTCGAGTGGCGCTCGGCACACTCGTCGCCTCACCGAATTTCCGTCATCCGCTCACCTTCGCGAAGGACTTGATCACCCTGGACGACATATCGCAGGGCCGCGTGATCGCCGGAATCGGTGCAGGGGGTCAAGGCTGGGACGCGACGATGCTCGGCCAGGACGCGTGGTCGACGCGCGAGCGCGCCGAGCGATTCGCCGAGTTCGTCGAACTGACCGAACTGCTCTTCCGCGAACCGAAGGTGACGTGGAAGGGCAAGTACTACGCCGTCGACGAAGCACGCACGTTTCCAGGGTGCGTCCAGCAGCCGCGCCTTCGGCTGGCGATCGCAGCTGGTGGCGCGCGCTCGATGCGGGTCGCAGCGCGATTCGGTGAGTACTGGGTGACGATCGGCGACTACGAGAAGGGAGCACTCGACCCGGCTTCGGCCGTCGCGCTCGTGAAGTCGCAGATCGGCGGGCTCGAGCAAGCTTGCGACGCGGTCGGTCGAGACCCCGCGAGCCTGCGACACCTCGTTCTGACCGGATTCCTCATCGACCCGGCGCTCGACTCGAGGGACGCATTCTTCGATGCCGTCGGTCGCTACGCGGAAGTCGGCGTCACCGACCTCGTCGTCCACTGGCCACGCTCGACCGATCCCTACCGGGCGGACCTGCGCGTCTTCGAATCGGTTTTCGGGGGTTAGGCGGGCCGGAGGGGATCATCGAGCGTCATCAACAGCACACAGATTCGACACGGCTGGGAATGCTGGAAGCACTCTCCGAAGCGCGAAGTCAGACGCTCGAGCGGCTCGAGGACATCGCCGCCGAGATCGACGAGATCGTGCGGGCATCTGATGGCGCGAACGCAGATGACGAGCACGACCCGGAGGGATCGACGATCGCCTTTGAGCGGGCGCGTGCCACATCACTGCTGAATCAGGCGGAGAGCGATCTTGTTGCGCTCGATCGCGCGATCGATCGGTTGTATGACGGCAGCTTCGGTGTCTGTGAAGACTGTGGCCACACAATTCCGCTTGAGCGTCTCAGCGCGCTGCCGACGACGACAAGGTGTGTGCGATGTGCCGGAGCTCGCTGACGCGATCGGATCGTCCGCCTACTGGCGCGGCTTCTGCGCGGCGCGAGCCAGGCGCAGGACGGCCCCAAGGCTGCGATCGATGTCGTCGCTGGTCGTCGCCCACCCGCTGACGCTGACCCGCATGCCACGGCGTCCCTGCCAGGTTGTCGGTCCACACCAGCACGTCCCGTCGGCTTGGACGGCGGCGGTGACGTGGTCAGTTTCCGCGTCCGAACCGAAACTCACGACGACCTGATTCAAAACGACGTCGTTCAGCACGGCGAAGCCCGCCTCGCGCATCCCATCAGCGAACCGCCTGGCGAGCGCACAAGAGTGAGCGACGAGCGTCGACACCCCTTCGCGCCCGAGCGTCGCGAGCACGGCCCAGACTTCAGCCCCCCTCGCTCGCTGGGACGACTGCGGGGTGAAGAGCCCGGGTTCGCGATCCGAGGTTTCGACGTAGTAGGCGGCATGCGCCTGCATCGCGTCGAAAAGGGTGTGTCCGTCGCGTACGAGGGCGATTCCACAGTCGTGGGTGGTGTTCAGCCACTTGTGCGCGTCGGTCGCCCACGAATCTGCCGATGTGATGCCGCCGGTGACCGACGCGAACGTGGAATTCGCGAGCGCCCACAGCCCGAAAGCGCCATCGACGTGCACCCACGCTCGCCGACTATGCGCCCACTCGACGAGAGGTGGGAACGGATCGAAGGCGCCGGAGTTCACGTTGCCCGCCTGGAGACAGACGATCGCCGGAGTCGCGATGTCAGGAAGGGATTCGGCGAGGACGCGCCCCTGGTCGTCGACGGGTAGGCGAACGACACGTTCTCGACCCAGGCCGATGAGGCCGAGCGCCTTGTGCACGGTGGTATGGGCCTCGGCCCCGACAACGACGGTCACCTCTGGCGCACCGACGAGCCCGAGTGCCGTGGCGTCCCAACCGGCCTGCTTCAGGGTCGCGTCTCGGGCTGCGGCAAGGCAGGCGGCGTTCGCCATCGTCGCCCCCGTGACGAAGCCACCCCCAGCTCCCTCGGGCAGCCCAAAGAGCTCGGAGAGCCAGCGGAGGGCGACGTCGTCAAGGCGGGCCGCGACGGGCGAGAGGGCGCGCAGGCCTGCGTTCTGGTCCCACGCGTCGAGCAGCCAGGAAGCGGCGACGGCGATGGGGAGGGCGCCGCCGACCACGAATCCGAAATAGCGCGGGCCGGCGCTCGCGATGGTCGCCGGCGAGCCCACCTCGTCGAGCCGAGCGAGCGTTTCGAAAGGCGAAAAGCCGCGCTCCGGCAGGACGAAGTCGAGCGCGTCGAGGGCCGCGACCGCCTCTTTCGGCGGACCGACCCTGCGCCCGCCGACCGCTTCGAGGTAGTCCCGAGCCCGCCTGGCGGCGTCCACCAGCAGTTCATCCCTGTCCTTGAGGGCTGATCGGATCTCGTCATCGCGCATCGTGTTGGCCTTTCGCGGGCTTTACCGCCCTCGTCCCGTCGATGGGGCCGACGGGTCGCAGAAGATTCCTCCGCCGATAGCGTCGCCGAATTTCCGCCGGAAAGGAACCATTGGCATGAGCGACTCGCGCGCCTTCGACGCGTACTCGGCGACGATCGTCCGCATCGCCGAAGGCGCTGCCGAGGGTGGCGAGCTTGCGGATGGCGAAGCGACGCGGTCCGCGCCGGGAGAGCGACCGTGATCACCGCCGACGGCTTCCTGTTGACGAGCGCGCACGTCGTCGAGGGTTCTGACGATGCTGGCGCTGTTCAGCGGCGGCAGCGAGGTTCGCGCCGACGCTACGCGTCGGTCAGCTCGTCGTCCCTCGGCAGCCCGCTCGGGTTGTCGGGAAGCGTCACGGCAGGAATCGTGTCGGGGCTTGGGCGCTCGCTGCCGACGCGTGCCGGACGAGTGGTCGACGCATAGATACGCCTGGGGGTCCGCTCGCCAGCATTGTCGCAGGAGAAGAGACATGGCGCGAGATAGTTGACTCGAGAAGTGACAAAATTGGTCGGAGGGTCACCTTGACCGATCGTGCAGGTGGCGTCGCTCAGACCGGACCGGGCCGCAGCGCCTCTTTCGGAATGAGTGTTCACGACCAGCGTGATGTCCAAGTCGTTGCGCGCGCGACGGCGTCAGAACTTCAGCGCGCGCTCGACCTCCAGCACGTCGCGATGGTCGTCTGGAGACCGGAAGACGGTCGGATCGTTCTCGCCAATTCCCGGGCAGCGGACTTGGTCGGGCGCCCGCTCGACAAACTCATCGGTTCGAACGCGACCGACTTCGTCGGGCCTGAATACAAAGTCGAGACCGCAAAGCAGATTCTGTCGACAGGCGTGGTCGACGCATACGGGGGACGTCGGACCCTTCGCGGCCAAGAGAATGACGTGCTCTATGTGTGGGCGCGCGCGATTGACGTCGATGGCCAACGACTTGCGATCACCGTCATCGCGTTGGGCTCCGAACTGGCGGCTCTTGGGAAGTTCGGGTCCTCCTCTCCACTCGGCGTGAGCGTTGACGTCGCTGTGGGGGTGATCGACCCGAAGTGGGAGATCGTGACCGTGAGCTCGGATCTGAAGGAGATCATCGGGCTCGAACCCGCGGATCTGCGGGGATCGTCGCTTTTGGATCTCCTCGCTCCCGACGACGCCGCTCGAGTGCGCGAGAGCGAACGGGAGGGTCCAGCAAAGCCGATCTCGATGTATCCGGTCCTCCTGCGCGAACCGAATGATGCGTCCCCCGATTTGTGTCTTCTCGTTGGCGAGCCGTGCATCGGGGCCCGTTTAGGCGAGCGAGTGTTCGCCTTTGTCGGTTGGCCCCGGGGGGTGCGACTTGGAAGTACGGCGCGCGAGCGCGAGCTCGAACAACGGCTGCGAAGAATCAGCGCGGAGGTTCGAGCCGCCGGCTTGATCGAGCTTCTCGGTGAGAGTGATGTTCCATCGAGCGCGCTCGGCGGCGAGCTCACGACTCGGCAATTCGAAATCGTGGAGATGCTCCTGCGCGGAGCTCGCGTAGCGACGATTGCGCGGACGCTCTACATCAGCCCGAGCACCGTCCGCAATCACTTGTCGACGATCTATCGCCACTTCAACGTGCACTCGCAGGCGGAGCTGCTGGAGCTTCTCCGAGTGGCCCAGGTGCCGGGAGCTGGCGGGACCTCGGAGCGGGAAGTCCCGCCAGAATCGGGCAACCCAGCCGAGGCCTAAGTTTCCTCGATGCTCATTTCCACGATGAATGACATTCCCGGCTACGAGATCACCGAAGTTCTCGGCGAGGTGTTTGGCCTCACGGTGCGGAGTCGCAACATCGGTTCGCAATTCGGCGCGGGGCTGAAGTCTCTCCTCGGCGGGGAATTGAAGGGGATGACGAAGAACCTCGTCGCGAGCCGCGAAGAAGTCACGGCGCGGATGGTCGAACAAGCCGCCGCCAAGGGTGCTGACGCCGTGCTCGCCTTTCGTTTCGACACCTCGGAGATGGCCGGGAATTGGACCGAGATCTGCGCGTACGGCACCGCGGTGAAGACGAGGAAGCTTTCGTAGCCTGCGAATGATGGGGGAGAGGCACGCCGCCACTCGAGATTCGAGGAATCGTTCTCGATGACCTGAGACCGGTCTTTCCTGGACGGTCGCGAGTCGATGCGGTACGTGTCGGTCAGCGCACGACGCCTGGACCTTCGGACATGGCACGATTCGACCGTGACCAGCACACCCGCCGCGACTCAGCACCTGAGTGACCTGGCGCAGCTGCGCCGTGTCCGAGATCGGATGGACCGGGAGTACGCGCAGCCGCTGGACGTTGAGTCGCTCGCCAGCGACGCGCACATGTCGGCGGGGCACTTCAGCCGCGAGTTCCGACTCGCCTACGGCGAGTCGCCATACGGCTACCTCATGACGCGTCGCATCGAGCGTGCGATGGCGCTGCTTCGTCGTGGAGACCTCAGCGTCACCGAGATTTGCTTCACGGTCGGCTGCTCGTCGCTGGGCACCTTCAGCACGCGCTTTACCGAGCTGGTCGGCATACCGCCCAGCGCCTACCGGCGTCGTGAGGCGCGCGCAACGGCGGGAATGCCGTCGTGCGTGGCGCAACAGGTCACCAGACCGATCAGGAATCGAGAAGCGCCGCTCATAGGGCCGCATTTAGGGTGACCGGCATAGCCATCTCGACCGTTTAAGGAGTGACCGACCATGACCAGCTCTTCCACCGAAGGAGTCAAAACCGTGCTGCATCCCGTGTCGGACCTGGCGACGGCCAAGGCGGTGTACACCGCCCTGCTCGGTACACCGCCGCAGACCGACTCCGACTTCTACGTCGGCTACGACGTCGCGGGCCAGCAGATTGGGCTGGTGCCCGGCGGGGGACCGCAGGGTATGGCCTCACCGGTGGCCTTCTGGCACGTGCTGGACATCGAGGCGAAGCTGGCCGAGGTGACCGCAGCCGGTGCCACCGTGAAGGAACCCGCGCATGGAGTCGGGGGCGGCCGCCTTGTGGCCACCTTTACGGATCCCGATGGCAACGTCCTCGGGTTGATTCAGGACCCGGTTAGGGAATGAAAAAGGCAACGGCAAAAGACGATGCTTCCGCTTCGGAGCGGATTACCCGCTACATCGCCGATTTGCCCGATTGGCGGGGTAAGACATTGGCGAAGATCCGCAAGTGCTTCCGCGACGCCGATTCGGGAATCGTCGAGGAGTGGAAGTGGATGGGCAGCCCCGTGTGGTCCCACACCGGGATCATTGCCGTCGGCAACGCTCACAAGGACAAGGTCAAGTTGACCTTTGACAAGGGCGCACACCTGCCAGATCCCGACAAGCTTTTCAATAATGGCCTTGGGGGCAACAAGTGGCGAGCGATTGACATCTACGAGAACGACCGCGTCGACGAAGCAGCTTTGAAGGACCTCATTCGCTCCGCAGTTGCCTTCAACATGACCGGCGGTAAGAAGCAGTAGCCATGGATCTCACGATTCACATGACCTTCCTGCCGCATGACGATCCGGAGGTGGCCCTCGCCTTCTATCGCGACACCCTCGGCTTCGAGGTCCGCAACGACGTCGGATACAGCGGGATGCGCTGGATCACAGTTGGCCCCGCCGGCCAACCCGGCACGTCGATCGTTCTGTATCCGCCGGCCGGAAACCCCGGCATAACAGACGACGAGCGCCGCACCCTCGCCGAGATGATGGCGAAGGGCACTTACGGCATGATCATCTTCGCCACCACCGACCTCGACGGTGCTTTCGCGCGGCTGCAGGCGAGCGGCGCCGAAGTTGTCCAGGAGCCGGCCGAACAGCCGTACGGGGTTCGCGATTTCGCCATCCGCGATCCCGCGGGCAACCTCATTCGCGTCAACGAGCTGCGCTGAGCGGTTCGGCGACCGCGGGCTCGAGTATTAGGAGTCTCAAAAGCTGAGACGTCGCGCGGTGCACGGATCGGGCCGACCACAGCGAGTACCAGCTATGGGAGCAATTTCCGCCGTCGATTGTTTGGCGCGGGCGCCAAACAATCGACGGCGTGGGAGCGTTTCCGGCAGCACAGCCTTGCACGCCCGTCGTTTGATGCGGCCTGCCTTATCGCAGCCCGGCGGTTAGGCGAAGAAAGGCTTCGCCTTTGACTTCAACCCGGCCGGAAGGCCGGGAGGGTTTCCAACCTGGCGGCAGTAAACGCCGATAAGAGTCGTTATGTCGCGTTATGGGAAACGGTGTCGCGGATGTGCGACAGGAGACTCTTCAGCGGCGCGCCCCGAGCTCCTCGACACGCTCGGCGAGTTGAGCAACCAAGCTGGCAAGGTTCTTGAGGATCTCAGCCACAAGGTAGGGCGCCGGTTGAGCACCTGGGTGGAGCGCGGGGCTCGTCTGAATCGAGCGTGCTTCGTGAGCGATTTCGTTCGCGGTTGCCATGCGCGAAACCTTACGCGTACGGGACTTTGAGGCGTCGCGTCGCTCATCGGGAGGGGGTGTGGCGCCAGCGGCGCGATCCTTGGCGAGATCGAGCGCCTGTTTGCGCACGATGCTCCTCCCCCGCTGCGGCCTTCATCGCCAGCGTTAAGGGCGGGGCGCCGGAGGGGCTCCCAGTCGCGATGGGCTTTTGTTCGGACCAACGGTAGACGTACGTATTGGTGCGGAGCGAGGCGGCCCGTGGTCGCTGGCAGCCTGGTGACGCGTGGAACGGATCGCGGATGTGTAGTGCCGCGATGGGAGGAGACAGCGCATGGGGTCCGATATGGCGCGACGCGCTTCATTTCGTGTACGGACGCGAATCACGCTTGTCGGGATTGTCGGCCTCGGCAGTTCAGTTTGCGCCGGGCTCGCTGCTGGCCAAGGCACGGTGGCAGCTTCGCAGCCAACACCGACACACTTCATCAGCCAGGTGTCGGCACTGGGTGACCTGCTCACTTACGACTACGACAACGGTCGATCTGGCGACGACCCGATCGGACCCACGATTAGAACCCTCTCGCCGCGCCCGGCGTGGGACGACGACTCCCTCGACGGCGCCGTTTACGGACAGCCCCTCGTTTACGACGGCACCGTCTACGTGGCGACCGAGGACGACACGGTCTACGCGATCGACGCGCGCAACGGCACGGTACGGTGGAAGATCCACGTCGGTTCGCCGGCGAGCGTGTCGGTGATCGACTCGGCTCCGACCCTTGGCGGCGGCTGCGGTGACATCAATCCGCTCGGGATCACCGGCACCCCCGTTATCGATCCGACGACGAATGAGATCTTCGTTGCGGAGGAGACCGAACAAGGTGGTCGCGCCGACTGGGAGAGAATTCGGCACTGGCTTGTGGCTATATCGCTCGTGAACCACCACGAGCTCTGGCACCGGGACATCGATCCGCCGCACGCGAACCACCCAGGCACGTACTACATCGCCGCCGAACAGCAACGACCAGCCCTCACGCTCTTCGACGGCCGCCTGTACACGGCCTATGGAGGCCTGGAAGGCGACTGCGGCCAGTACCACGGCTACGTCGAGGGGCTCTCTGAGTCAGGCAAAGGACCCCTGCTCACCTACCAGGTCCCGACCGCCCGCGAGGGAGGGATCTGGGGAACGAGCGGGATCGTTGTCTCGTCGCAAGGCGATCTGTACGTCGCAACTGGCAACGGCAGCTCGAACAACGTCGCAGACTTTGACGAAGGAAACTCGATCGTCGAGCTGTCGCCGACATTGAAACGACTCGGCGTGTGGGCTCCAGGCGACTGGGTGCAGCTGAACGACGATGACTGGGATCTCGGCTCGGCGGGTCCGATCCAGGTGCCGGGCACGTCGCTGTTGTTCGCCGCGGGTAAGCCTGCCGGCAACAACAGCTTCGGCTCCTTGATGCGAGAAGGCGCTCTGGGGGGGATCGGCCACGGGGCCTTCACGAGCCTGCTGTGCGAGGGCGGCGGCGTCTTCGGCGCCGACGCCTCGGACGTCCTCGGAACGGGCGCCAGTGCACGCACGCTCATCTATGCCGCGTGTGGCACCGGGACCGAAGCCGTACAGGTCGACGCAGCGTCTCTCTCGTTCCACCGCGTCTGGAGCCCCTCTACTGGGACACCGAATGGTCCGCCGATCGTCGCCGGCGGTCGGGTTTGGGCGCTCGACTGGAACGGTAACGAGCTTTACGGCATGAACCCGTCGAATGGTGACGTCGTCGTCGAGCGGCCAACCGATGGCCTGAATCACTTCGCGACTCCCGCGGCTGGCGAGGGAATGCTGTTCGTGCCCACATACAGCGGAGTGGAGGCCTTTCGCGCGATCGGTTGATCGACTCGTTTCCACATTCCCGAAGTGAGTGATCGCGACGGTCTCAGGTATTGAGACTTCGGTAGCGGACAAGAAACCTCAGTCGCGGCGCGGGGACACCTCGGTGTGGTCGACGGCGTCGAGTTGTCGGAGCAATATCGGTGCGCCCATCTCCGCAAGTATTCGCCGAGCGCTTTTCGCCGCGTTGGTTGCTGCTGGGGTGGCGGCAAGCAGCAAGGCCATGTCGAGTTCACAGAGCGCGAGGTCTAAAGGAATGCCGAGTTCATTCCAAGATCGAAGCGCCCGTTCGTACGTGGCGAGAGCTTCCTCGCGCCGACCCTCGAGCGCAGCGAGCCCTGCTTCTGTGGTGGCACGCACGGTTGCCATCCATCGACCGCGAAATCTATGCATTCCTGACAGCGCGACCTTTGCGCGGTCAGGATCATTCGACCACAGAGCTGCGCGAGCTTGGGTCGCAAGGGCCTTTGGGCTGTTGATGCCAGAGGGGTCTGCGGCAACCGCGGCCGCAGCCTCGTCGTAGGCGGCATCAAGATCGCCGGCGATGAGACTGATAAGGGCACGACTGGCGTAGTACGTGGAGCGGTCGTGAACGTATTCGCTCGCGAGGACTTGCTCCTCCAACCCGTCGAAGGTCGTGAAGGCTTCGGACACGTCCCCGCGAAATGCACGCAGCAATCCATCATTCGCCGCTTTCCAAAGTGGAAGGTCCCCGAGCAGTTCTCGTTCGTCGAGTTCTGCGAGGATCGACTCAGCTTCGTTCAATCGGCCGAGGAATATGGCGTTTTCCGCCGCGTTCAACAGGCTCATCATCTCGCGTCTGCGGTCCCCTGCCCGCCGAGAGAGCTCGACGGTGCGCATCGTCGCGCTAAGGGCTTCTCGACGGTCCTCTTCGAGCAAGTAGACGCTTAGCGCCAACAGCGCGTGCGACTGCTCGGCGAGCGCTTCAACCGATTCGGCGATCGGCAATATTCCTCGGGCCAAGATCACCGCTTGCTGGTGTCTCCCAAGGCCGTACAACGCCGCTGCTTCAACCCAGAGCGCTTGGGCGAGCAGTACGGGGTCGTCCATTTGTTCGACGAGGACAAGCGCCGACTCCGCCCATTCATGCGCGCGCCCTGGTTGACCTGAATGCACACACAAACCTGCCAAGGCGATAGACAGGTCCGCGCGCACCCGCGGTTCGCCGTGATCTCCGAGGTCGGTATACGCGCGACTGGCTCTCTCAATTGCCTCGACGATCCCAGCGGATCCGCCGCTGTGTGCGCGTGCCCATGCGGCAACAGCTTGTCCAGCGGAGACTGCATCGCCAGAGTTCTCGTGATACTCGATCGCCTTTTCGAGATGCGACCACGCGCGTTCCGTGTCGCCCAAGCGGATCGCAGCCTCGCCCGCGAGCCCCCAGAGCTCTGCCCGCTCGACGCCGGGCGCCGCGATCTCGAGGGACTGTTCAAAGTACGAAAGAGACTGCTCGGGTGAGCCGAGCGACAGCGCCCGTCGTCCGGCTTCGGTGAGGGTGTCGCGTGCTCTCGCGCCGAGCGCCTCACGTTCGGGACCGTCAGGCGACGCTTCGTACGCCTCTAGATAGTGGGCCGCGACCACGCCCGAAAGCTCGTCATCGTCAAGCGACTCGAAGAAATGGGCGGCCGCAAGGTGCTTTGTCCGCCGGTCCTTGCGTCCAAGGGTGCTGTGCGCCACTTCGCGGATCAGGCCTTGGAGGAATCCGTATTGACCGCGTTCGGGTGAGCGCGGATCGTTGTCGACGAGCAGGAGTTCTTTGCGAACGAGGTTACGCAGCGGGACCTCGAGCTCGTTTGGGCTGGCTCCGGTGAGCACGGACAGCGCTGCTGTCGAAAAGCTCTTGCCGAGCACGGCGGCGTCCTGCAAGAGAGATCGCTCCTCTGCGGGAAGGGAATCGAGTCGCGAAGCGATCAGTGAATGGAGACTGTCCGGCACCTCGAAGTCCGAGAGCTCCCCCGATGCCTCGTAGGTGCCGTCGCGCTCGACGAGGAGTCCTTTTGCGGCAAGCATTCGGGCGATTTCGACCGCATAGAGCGGGATGCCCTCCGCACGCTCGAGGATTCGATCCGAAAGTTGTTCGGGCAAGTCGCGCACGAGCCCTGAGAGGAGTTGGCGCATCGCGTCTCGGGTGAGCGGATCGAGATGTATCGACAGGAAGGCGCGCTGGCCCGCTCCCCAACTCGGCCGACGCTCCAAGAGCTCAGGACGCGCCAGACAGATGACGAGGATCGGTTGCGAGCGCGACCACTCGAGGATCGACTCGATGAAGTCGATGAGCCCAGGGTCGGCCCATTGCAGATCCTCGAAGACCATGACAACAGGTGCCTGTCGAGCGATGTGCTCGAAGAAGCTCCGCCATGCAGAAAAGGTCTCGTCGCGTTGTCCTTGGGGCGCCTCGCCGAGTCCGAGCAGGTGTGAGAGGCGGGGCTCAATCCAGGATCGCTCGTCAGGGTCGGGCACGAACTCAGCGAGCGACTGTGCGAGCTTGTGTCTCGCCGAGGCGGCGTCGTCGTCCTCGCTGATGGAGGCGCGCATGCGCACCATTTCCGACAGCGCCCAGAAGCTGATTCCCTCCCCGTAAGCGGGGCTCCGACCGTGGTGCCAGAAAATGTCATCGACAAGCCCGTCGACGTATTTCTTGAACTCCCACGCCAGGCGGCTCTTTCCGATTCCAGGAATTCCCGTTACCGAGATGAGCCGCGCGCGGCGCTCTCGGGAGAGCGCATCGAGCGCCTCTTTCAGGGCTCTCAGCTCTTCGTCTCTTCCGACGAAGGGAGCTTCGATGCCTTCGGTGCGGCCGACGCCCTTGCGTTGCGCGACGACTCGAAGTGCCCGCCACGCGCGTACTGGCTCGTCTTTGCCCTTCAAGGTGAGCTCGCCCACTTCTGAGAACGCGATTGCGTGATTGGATGCCTGGTAGGTCGCCTCGCCGACGTAGACCGTGCGCGGTTCGGCCACGCTCTGCAAGCGCGACGCAGTGTTCACCAAGTCGCCCGCGATCATGCGCTCGCTCGTCGACCCGAAGTTGACTGCAGCCTCTCCGGTGAGTACGCCGGCGCGCGCCGAGAGCCCAGGGGCGTTCACTTCTTCGCCGAGGACGGAGATCGCGTCGACGAGCTCTAGTCCGCACCGAACTGCTCGTTCGGCGTCGTCTTCGTGCGCGGTCGGCGATCCCCAAACGGCCAAGACCGCGTCGCCGATGAAGTTCTCGACGATTCCGCCGTACCGCTCGACGGCGACGCGGCAGATTTCGTTGAAGCGTGAAAGGAGGTCACGCACCTCCTCGGCGTCACGCATCTCCGACAGGGTCGTAAACCCGACGAGATCGGCGAACAGCACAGAAACGAGGCGGCGCTCGGCGACCGCGGTTCTTTCCGGTAGCACGACACCGCCGCCAACGACTTGAGGTGATGTGTCGGCGGATCGCGGTTCCGACAGTGGGGCGCCGCACCTTCGGCAGAAGCGCTTGCCGGGAGTTGCTGCCGTGCCGCAGTTTTGGCAGATCGGAGCGATCGGCGAACCGCAGTCCTCGCAGAAAAGAGCGGCGTCATCATTTCCTGCCCCGCACGCCGGACAGCGCATCCTCTCCCCCAATCAGTCGCGTCGACAGTAGCCACCGCACGCGTGGCCTACGGTCCAGAGGCCTCTTGTCGTCGTCGACCTTAAAAGGCTCCTAGGGGGGATCGCATCGGGCGTCTTGCCGGCTTGAAGCGGGAATTGCGCGATCTCGCTACGACTTCTCTCCGTTTGTTTCTGGGTCGTTTGTCTCTGGCCCGCGACTTCGTGGCTTCCGAGCCGGCGAGGGGTTGTCACCGTTGCCGCTTACTGGCACGCCCACGCTCACTGGCTCGGGCGGGACGGGCACCGGCGGGAGGTGGATCTCGACTCCCCTGCGCTCTCGGTGGGCGTTCATGACCGCGTCGTGGTACTCGTCGAGGGCGGCGCGAAATTCTCGAGTGCCGTAGATGCGTCCGTCGACGAAGGGGCCTTCGGTGCCGTTCACGATGGCGAGGACATCTTCACCAGTGATCGTCTTTCGAGTTTCGAGCGCGTGAGCGACGGCGAGAATCTCGTACCGGTTCTCTTTCAAGAGAATGTCTGTTTGTGCGAGGAGTCGCTCGAGGTTGTCCTCGATGCGATCGCCGAGCGAGGAGAACATCGCTTTCGTCTCGTCGTCCTTGGCGCGCCCCGCGCCTCCAGAACCGACGCCGGACTCCTTCGACACCTCGTGGGACGTGACTGTTCGACCCATCCCCCAATAGCCCTCCATGAAGGTCGCGATGCGGGTGGCGTTCGAGAGGTCGGCCGAAACTCCGGAGGCGCTGTCGCCTGCGAAAAACATCCGTTCGCCAGCGAGGCTCGCGAGGGAGACCATGATGTCGGCTTCATAGTCCGACTTCCATCGGGTGAACGTGTCCTCAGCTCGAACGTGTTTCACCATGCCGAGGTAGGTGCTTCCCTTTTCGATCGTCGCGAGATCGATCACCCAGTCCTTCTGAGTGCGGGCGGCTGTGACGGCGTGACACGCCTCGTGTACCGCGGTCGCGTGGCGTTCCCGCTCGATGTACTCGACGTCTTCTGGAGGACCGAGTTCTTTCAGCTGCTTTGCCTTGACGACGTCCCCCCAGTTGATGACCTCGCGGCCGTCACGAATCGCGTTGATCAGTGACTCGTTGACGAGGTCTTTGATCGTGGCGCCGGTGGCGTATGGAGTCATCGTGGCGAGTCGATCGATCTGCTCCGCGGTCAAGTTGTGGTCGACCTTCGTCAGGTAACCTTCATAGGTGCGGACGCGGCCCGCTTTCGACGGGTAACCCATCTTGTAGATGCGGTCGATGCGGCCCGGTCGCAGCAAGGCTTCATCCAGCGACTGCGGCATGTTCGTCGCCATCATGATGAGGATGCGGTATTTGGGAGGCGGCTTCGGCTTCATGCCGAGCGCTCGCCTCAGGTAGCGGTTCACGAATCCGCGCGGCTTTGTCAACCCTTGCATCTCTGAGAGGAGCGATTGCAGCGTCCCCTGCCCGCCGCCGCCCATCATTCCGCCCATCATCATGCGATTGCGCTGCTCTGCCTCGACCTCCGCGATCGAGAAGGCGACGTATTCAAGCCCGCGGCAGTAGCTCCCCCCGGGTCCGAAGATGCCACCCGGCGTCAGCGCGCCCCGATTGCCAAGCGAGTCGGCCTCGTCGAAGAAGACGACCACTCCCCCGTATCGAAGGGCGAGTTTGCGAAGTCGCCGGAAGAGCGACTTCACCTTAAGGATGCCTACGCCCATGAACATGTTCTGGAAGGCGCCCGGGTCGACAAAGACGAACGGGTTGTTCGTTTCCCCGGCGACCGCTTCGGCAAGCAAGGTCTTTCCGGTCCCAGGTGGTCCGTGCAACAAGATGCCGCCAGGCACGTAACCGCCCTTTGACTCGATCTCCTCCGGGTCCTTCAAGAAGATCAGGTTCTCCTTGACGCGATCGACGACGGCGTCCTGCCCCCAGACATCAGAGAAGCGCGTCGTGACGTCGCCGGGATAGTGAACGTCGACGCCACCCTTCGACAGCAGCCAGAACAGTCCGATGAACTGGAAAGCGATGAAAAAGAAGGCGAACGCGAGCTGGAAAATGAACGGGATCGCGTTGTAGAGCGCGACCGGAACCTGAAAGAGCGACACCGCAGGAGACGTGTGATAGAACGCGGCGAGGATGACGGCGAGGAGGACGAGAAAAACGACGACGCGAATAGCTCGTCCGACCCGGAACCGCGTCCAGTCGTTCATCCTCCGCCGGACGAAGTTGTGTTGCGCGAACACCCGGACGGACCAGAAGTGGTTCCAACGACGCGAGTGTTCTGAGATCACGTAGTGGACCTGGCGAACGAACTCGAGTCCCATGAGGACCTCGAGCCAGAGCAGCGTCTGCAACTCGTGGCTGACGGCGACGCTGAACGGCTCGACCGGGTTGCTCGTGAGCGTCGCCCAGACGAGGATCCACCACAGCGCGATCAGACCGAGCAGGATCTTTAGTCGGTCCCACCAGCTGTGCTTCTCGCGCAGTGGCCACTCTTCGACGTAAGGGCCGCTCGCCGGTGCCAGGATCGGGAGCGCGCCGGGGTCGAAGCCGGCGCTCGCGGCCGGGGGGGCGTCAGTGTTGTCCATCGGCGCTCCTGCGGTTGCCAGAGATCATCGCGCTCTACGACCTGTCCGCATCGAAGTTGCAATCCCGATTGCTCTCATCGCGTCGACCGCACCGACCACGGGTCCATCACCTGCTTCACGAGCCCGCCGTAGGTTCGCCGAAGGAGACGGTCCAGCCGACCGCAGCACGAACACCCAGTCCGTGCCCTGGTCAACCTGAGCAACCTGGTCAAAGGTGGCGTACAGGCCGTTCGAAATCGGGATGTCGACGAGCATGCGGATCCCCCGCAGTCCATCTGGACCTGTGAACTCGCTGTAGAACCGTGTCGGGCGAATCTGCCGCTCATGCCGTCTCCTATCGCCGCGAAACTGTCTGTGGGAGTGGTATGGGGTGACGCAGATCCGCGTAAGAATCAGCGGTGAACGACGATGGCGAAGTAGGGACTGCCCCCAGAGGTCGTCGGCAGGACGTAGCTCAGGGTGACTTCCACGGACGACCCGACGATCGTGGTAGCCCAGCTGCTCGTATACGGGTTGGGAGTGCCAAGCCAGGGCTGCGCCTTCTTCCACTCCTTCGAGCCGGCCAGGTCGGTCACGACCCTGCCGAGGATCGGTTCGTTGGCGGGCGTGACGACGGCGCCGATCGTGCTGCCGCCGCAGACCTCGATACCTGTGCTGACGCCGTCCGCTTCGAGGGCGGTATCACAAGAGGACTTTTTTACCGGCTTGAAGTACGCGCCCTTGCCAACGGCGCGCGAAACGTAGGACTTCGAGCGCGACGGGAGGCGCTTTGCTCGGCCGGCTCTCACCCCACCAGACGCCGAACCCGAGCCCGGCGAGCCCGACAACAAGGACGACGAGCACTGCCAAATCTCCTAGCCGCCAGTCGCTCACGACGCCTTCCGATTTCGTCGATAGCCGGTCGAGCTCCCCGCGCCGGTACTCGGCGAGGTTAGTCCCCGTGTCAGCGACCGGCCCCGGGTTCCCGCGGCCGCGGTTGGAGGTACGGAGGCTACCCAAGGGAAGAGGCGGCTGAAGAAACTCCGCGCCGAAGCCACGGCGCAAGAAAAGGACTCACCCCAGGCCACGGCCGCAACTCAAACTGACCCACTACCGAACTCGGAGCCTTCGAGATTGAGAAAAGGCCCTCACCGTGCCGCAACCCCGGACTCCCCGACCCAACGACAGGTCCGAAAGGCGGCGTCGGATTCCAGATCCGAGCCGCGAATCGGAGCGATCTCAATCCGAACAGCGCCGCGCGATGAAACACGCCCAGTACACCTGTCGGTCGTTGCTTGGCGGGCTGGGACTGCCTTGAATTGATGGCGGTGGGGTGCTACTCCCCCCGCTCAGGAGGGCGCTGCATAGGTGAAGTCAACTGACGAGGACAGAGCGCCGCAAGAGACCGTGCGCGCCGCGTTCGACGCCTTCGCCCGAAATGACCGCGACGGAATCGCCCAGCTGATCGGCGGCAGATTCGTCTGGGTCTTTTTCGATCCCTTCGACGATGCCCCGACCTTGCGTAGGTGCTCGGGTCGCTCGCAGATCGCGCGTCGTATGAAGAACTTCCCCGCCTCGGGATGGGAGCTTGTCGAGATCGCGACGTTCGGGTCCCGCGTTGCGGTGATGACGCGCTCCCCCGTCGACCGGATGCGTCCGCCATGGCGATCTAGCGACGAGAACTTCCACGTGGTCGAAGTGCATGACGGCCGCATCGTCGCCCTGCGCGCCTGTCAAGACTGGGACGAAGCCGTTCGACTCGCCGGAACGGAATCGGAAAGTCTCAGTATCTGAGACTCTTCTCGGTATCGTTGGGCCGTGACGGTCGGTCGACAACCGACATGGGCCGAGCTCGGTTGGCGGAACGCGGGTATGCGCACGACGGAGCGGGCGTTCCGTTTCGCCGTCCGTTGGGGGACGTGTTCGGCTGAGCTCGGACGAGAGCCGCGTTCAATCGACGAATACGCGGAACTCACCAAAGAGAGTCGGGCCTCTGCCTTTCGTGACCAGCAGGCGTTTCGGGAGGCGTTTCCCGCCGAGTCGAGTCCGACTCGGATGAATGAGCTCTCGGGCGCGCAGTCGCGCCTCGATGAATTGTGGGGCGTTCATCGCGACCGTGTACGCATCGCGCTCGCCGCGCAGCCCCTCGCCTATGTCGTCGGCGGCGCTGAGGCCGTCCAATGAGCGTCTCGGCCGCCTCCGTGCGACGCGCGAAACGAGCGGCCCTCCGGAGCCAGGAGACCGGAGAGCCGCTCGAATCAACGGGTCACGCGACCCGGCGGATTCCGGTTTGTTCGATCTGTGCCGCCTGGTCGTCGATCTTGCGGTGCATTCCGAGGAAGACCCCCAACACCGAGTGGACGAGCAATGCGACCCCGCCGACGGCGATCCCGGTCAGCGTGACGCCGACCCAGTCGTAGCGGAGGTTCGAGATTCCCCATCCGGTCCACATGTTCAGGTTCGCGAGCCAAGCGAGCCCCGCGCCCCACGCCCCGAAGAGCAAGGGACGGACTCCGCGGACACGGCGGTAGCCGCGCTCACCGAGCATCCCGAGCGCGACGACCGCGAACGAGAAGAAGAGGAACAAAGCAAAGAAGTGCATGCACTCCCCCTTCCGTCGCAACTCACCAGGGTTGCGCCTGCCCAGAGGCCGCACACCAGATCCCACGGGCCCCCAGGCGGAAGGGCCACCTCCTCATCGAGTGCCCCATCCGGGTCTCCTTGAGGGATCTACCACTTCCAACACCGATCTCAGCGCCGGTATTTCGTCGGCGCGAAGATCCGCTTTTCTCAACCCTCTTTGAGTGCTGCCCGCGCGGCGTCTTGGATCTCCCGATGGATCGAGGGCATCTCTGGTGATTCGAACATCCGTTGGGTGAGCACGATCGTCACGAGTTGGCGGCTCGGGTCGACGAGCCAGGAGGTGCCGAGGCCGCCGTCCCAGCCATACGAGCCGTTGTTCAGCACCGACTGTCCGAATGCCCAGGAGCGTTCCGCAAAGAAATTCGGCAGCAATCCGCCGAACGCCTTCTGCTCGGGGCTCAGTTGATCGGTCGTCATCGCCTGCGCGAGCTCCGGTGACATCATCGGCGCTCCGCCGCCGAGCAGCATCCGCGCGAAGGCGAGCAGATCGTCTGCCGTCGAGATCAATCCGGCCGCGCCGTCTGGGAAAGCCGGCGGGCGTCCCCACTCTCCCGTCGGAAGGTCGGAGACGACGAGGCCCGACGGCGTCGGGATGTATGTCGTCGCGAAGCGGTCGTATTCGTCGGTCCAAAATGCGGTGTTTGTCATGCCGAGGGGCTCGAACACGCGCTCGCGGAGGACGTCTGGGAACGTCGCACCGGCGACGCGCGCGGCGAGCACCCCGAGAACCTGCGCGCCCGTGTTGTAGAACCACCGCTCCCCCGGTTGGGCGAGCAACGGGAGTGAGCCGAAGCCACCGATCCACGTCTCGGGATCAGGAGGTTCTTGTGGATGCGGAGGTCCGAGCGTCGAGAGCTTCAGCGCAGTTGTCGCCTCGACGATCGGCCATCGTTCTCTCGATAAGAACATCTCCAAAAAGAAGCCGAATCCGAAGGTGAACGTCAGCAGGTCACGCGTCGTGATCGGCCGCTGAGCTGGCATCGTGTCGTCGATCGGCCCGTCGACGACTCGCAGCACGCGGCGGTTGGCGAGCTCAGGCAGGAAGTCATCGACCGGCGCCACGAGAGAGAGTCGTCCCTCACTCACGAGCGACAGGATCGCCGCGGCGGTGATCGGCTTGGTCACCGACGAGATGCGGAACAGTGAGTCGCGCTGTGCCTTCGGTCCGTCGAAGGCGAGTGTGCCGAATGCTTCGGCGAAGACGTCATCGCCGGCGCCGACGAGCACGACGAGGCCGGGGACGTACTCCTCATCGACGTATCGCTGCGCTATCTCGGCGATGCGCCGCGTGCCGGCGGCTGAGAGCCGGGGTTCCAAGGCTTCCCCCTTCGTGGCGCGTGCGGGGCGGATTAGGGGTTCATGTCCCCCGGGTTGACGTCTGCGACATGCTGGGCGAGCCACCAGAGATGCCCCTGCGGGTCGCGAACGCCAAAGGTGCGGTCGCCGTAGAACTGGTCGGCGAGCTCCTCGACGATCTCCGCGCCCTTGTCCTGCGCGCGGGCGAACGCGCCGTCGACGTCGTCGACGTAGACGTAGATCATCGACGTCGTGCCACCGAGCTGTTTCGGGGTCTGGTAGGTCTTTCCCGGGCTCCCCATCATGACGAGGCCGTCTCCGGCTCGCACTGCCGAGTGCATCGTCTTTCCGTCGGGCCCCTTCATGCGTCCTTGATCGGCGAATCCGAGCACGTCGATCACCCAGTCGACTTGTTCATCAACGTCGTCGACGAGCAGGTACGGCGAGACGTAGGGCGTGTCCTTCGGGGGGTTCTCAACCATCGCGCCCTCCAAGCATCGTGGGTCTGCCGGACGGTATCGCGAGGCGGCGCGCCGTGCCTGGCGCGCGGTCAGGCGACGACGGTCGGGTCGGCGAACTGGGTCTGGTACAGCTCGCGGTAGAGGCCCTGCTTTTCGATCAGCTCCTCGTGGGTGCCGCGCTCGACGATCCGTCCCCCGTCGATGACGAGGATCTGGTCGGCTTTGCGGATCGTCGACAAACGGTGCGCGATGACGAGCGACGTGCGGCCGACGAGCGCCTGGTCGAGGGCTCTTTGGACCGCCGCCTCCGATTCGGAGTCCAGGTGCGCGGTCGCTTCGTCCAAGACGACGACCGCCGGCGCCTTCAACAGCAGCCGAGCGAGCGCGACACGTTGCTTTTCGCCGCCGGACAGCCGGTAGCCGCGGTCGCCGACCAAGGTGTCGAGACGTTCTGGAAGCGACTCGACGAGATCGCGGATCTGCGCGTCCTCGAGCGCCTGCCACATCTCCTCGTCGGTCGCGTCGGGACGCGCATAGAGCAGGTTGTTGCGGATCGTGTCGTGAAAGAGGTGCGCGTCCTGGGTGACGATGCCGACGGTCGCCTGCAGCGACGCCGTTGTCGCCCGGCGGACGTCGACGCCGTTCAGCTTCACCGCGCCGGAGTCCGCATCGTACAGCCGTGCGACCAAAGATCCGATGGTCGTCTTGCCGGCCCCTGTCGGCCCGACGAGCGCGACGAGCTCGCCCGGTGCGATCGAAAACGTGATGTCGTGCAGGACAGGCACGCTCGGCAAGTGCTCCAGGACGGCGACGGACTCCAACGACGCGAGCGACACCTCCTCGGCACTTGGGTACGCGAAATCGACGTGGTCGAAATCGACGCCGGCAGGCCCGGCCGGGATCGGCACCGCGTCGGGGCTCTCATCGATCATCGGTGGCAGGTCGAGGATCTCAAAGACGCGGTCGAACGAAACGAGCGCCGTCAGCACGTCGACTTGCACGTTCGAGAGCTGGGTCAAAGGGATGTAGAGGCGGTTCAGATAGGCGGTCATGGCGACGATCGTTCCGAGTGTCAACACCCCGCGGATCGTGAGGAATCCGCCCCATCCGTAGACGAGGGCGGTAGCGATCGAAGCCGTCAGCGCCAGCGAAGCGAACAGGATCCGCGCGAACAACGCTTGGGTGATCCCGATGTCCCGCACGCGCCCGGCACGCTCGTTGAATGCCCGTGTCTCGACGCTCGGGCGCCCGAAGATCTTCACCAACAGCGCCCCCGCGACGTTGAATCGCTCGCTCATCATCGTCGTCATCTCGGCGTTCAGGTTGTAGGACTCGCGCGTGATCTTTTGAAGTCGGCGCGACATCAAGCGCGCCGGGATGATGAAGAGCGGCAACACGGCGAGCGAGGCAAGCGTGATCTCCCACGAAAGGATGAACATCGCGACGAGAACGAGCGTCACCCCGACGATGTTGCCGACGACGTTCGAGAAGACGTCGGTGAACGCCTGCTGTGCGCCCAAGACGTCGTTGTTCAGGCGAGACACGAGCGCGCCGGTCTGCGTGCGCGTGAAAAAGGCGATCGGCATGCGGTTGACGTGTTCGAACACCTTGGCCCGCATGTCGTAGATGAGCCCTTCGCCAATTCGGGCGGACACGCCCCGCTCTGCCACGCCATTCACCACGCTGATGAGCGCCAGACCGGCGATCACGCCGGCGAGAGTGAAAACCGCGACCTGTTCGGTATGGGCGCTCGCGTGGTGGCGTAGCGCGTGCGCGATGTCGTCGATGATCGCCCGATACACGAGTGGGTTCGCCGTCGAGACGACTGCGTCGAAGACGATCAGGACGAAAAACAGCCCGAGGAGTTTCCGATACGGATGGGCGAACTGTGCGATGCGCTTCCAGGTTCCGGCGCGCAGTCGCTCTTCTTTCACCGAAGGATCGCGTCTGAGGGAACGCATCAGGCCCCAGCCCATATGCGCGCCGCCCATTCCCATTCCGCCGCCCGGACCCATCACCCGTCCTTGAAGCCCATATCCCGAGCAGTTTCGGCTCAGGTTGCGCAGCGAGCGTAACGGTCGAACTCGCGCGAGCGATTCGTCCGAGGAACACGTCCCAGGTGGCGAGCAGGTAGTTTGTCGCGCGCATGTCCCGTCGCCTCGATATCGAATTGACGTCCGTCCGCGACGACGGAACGTGGACCTGGCGCGCCGCGGGCGCGAAGGAGCCACGAGGCGCGATCGACGCCAAGTTGCTTGAAAATGGCGCAAAGGTCGGCGATGTCGTGCGGGTCGAGGCATCCTTCGATATGGACGGGATCACGATCCTTTCGGTGCTTCCGCCGCGCGAGCGTTCAGATCCGAAGGGCCGCATCGAAATTGTCGGCGCGCCGAACGAAGGGTCAGGATCGGTCACGACAGAACTCGTCTCTCGCCGTCGCGGCGTGGGTCGCGATCGGACTGAGCGCGAAGGGGCACGTCCCCACCGGGATGAGAAGCGACCGCGGCCAGGTCGCCCACCGAGACCAGAGGGAGCGCCAGATTCGACACGGCGCGAGCGCCCGGCGAGGGTTCGCCCGACACGGGCGAACACCCTACCCACCGAGCCGACCCACCGGCGTGCGCCCGAGCGCGCCGAGCGCATCGCCGAAAAGCCGCGGCGGACGCGTCCCCCGCGTTTTGCACCCGGCACGAAGCATCGGGACGAACTCCTTTCTTCGCTTCCTCCCGAACAAAGCGCAGTCGCGGAACAGCTCGCGCGAGGAGGAATGCCGGCAATTCGTCGCGCCGTCGCCCAAGCACGCGGCACGGGAGGACACGGCGGCGAGGCGATGATCGCGCTTGCCGAGCAACTGCTTCCCGAAGTTCGTCGCGCGATATGGCTCGATCGCGCCGAGGCGGCGGTCGCGCAACTCGAGACGATCTCGTTGCGTGATCTGCGTACGACGGTGGTCGGGGCGACCCCGAGAGACGAGGCCGGCCGCGCGATGTTGGCAACGTTGCGCGACGCACTTTCCGCGCGGGTGGGGAAGATCCGCACGACCTGGGAACAAGAGATCGGCCACGCGCTCGAAGCAGGGCGTGTCCTTCAGGCGCTGCGGCTGTCGTCGCGAGCGCCGGACGCCGGCGCACGCCTTCCCGCGCCGCTCGCGAAACCGCTCGCCGACGCGGCGAGCACCTCGCTCGACGCGGCGACGCCTCCCGACCGGTGGCTCGCGCTCCTCGAGGCCGCGGCATCGTCTCCGGTTCGCCTCTCGGTGAAGCCGGTCGGAATGCCGACCGACGAATCCGGCGCACTGCGCCAGAGCGCGGCAGCGTGGGCGGGTCGCATCCCGGCTCTCGCACCGATGCTCGGTCTCGCACTGCCCCCTCCCCCCCGCCCCGTGAAGCGAGTCGCGCCACCAGCGCGGACTCGGCGACGCGAGCCGAAGGCAGCCGGCGGGCGGCGGGAGGAGGCTTCGTCGGTCGAACTCCCAGCCGGTGGCGACGCGGCCGAGAAGGCAAAGGACGAAGCCACAGAACAAGCGTTACCCGAAGCTCGGACGACCGACGGTGCCGACGCCGACGACGCCTCGGTGTCTAAGAACGATGAAGCAACGGAGCAAGCGGCACCCGAGATTCCGATCGACAATGCTGAAGTCGCCGCAGCCTCGGAGTCCGAGATAAGAGACGAAGTGAGTCCAGAAGAGGGTCTCTTAGCCGTTTCGCTCGCGCAGGACCCCGTGGTGAACGAGCCACCGTCCGACTCCGTCGACGAGGTCTAGGTCGAAGACGTTCCCGAGCGGCACGAAGCGGGCTTCGAGCGCGTCGTCCCCGGGAGTCGGCTCGGACCTGTCCTCTCGACGTTGCGCGAGGTAGTCGCAGACAAGAAAGCGCTCCGGCGGCGCACCGATCTCGGTTGTGCCGAGGAGGGCGCCGATCTCGACATCGAGTCCGGTCTCCTCCAGCGCCTCCCTGCGTGCCGCGTCGCGCAGCGCCTCCCCTCGCTCAACTCGCCCTCCCGGCAGCGTCCAACGCCCGGCAGCGGGTGGATCGCGTCGTTTGATGAGCAACAGCGCCCCATCCTCTACGTCGACCACTCCGACGCAGAGCACAGGAGTGAGCGGTTCCTCGCTCACGCATTCCCCGTCGATCGGTGCATGACGAGCAAGCGCGCGCGAAAGCCGGTTGCCTCGAGAAACGACTTCGTCGCTCCATCGCCTGGAAGCGCGACGACGTCAATCGACTTCGCGCGCTTGTCGCGCGCATATCGGAGGACTTCGTCGACCATCGCCTCACCGACGCCGACGCGACGCAGCGGAGGGTCGATGTACATCGCGTCGACTTCGACCGACGTCGCCTCCCCGGCGATCTCGTGCAGGACGACATAGGCGAATCCGGCGATCACGCCGTCGAAGAGTCCGACGATGAGGACGGAATTGACGGCATCGACGATCAAGGTCTCTACGGCGTGCGCGTCCGCGAGCAGCCGGGCCCGCGAGATCAGTGCATCTCCGCCTCGAGCGCTCTCCAACGCCGCGACGTAGTCCTTCGCGAGCGCGGCAATGTCGTTCGCGTCGCGGCCGAGGGCGCGCCGAGCGGACTCGCCCTCGGCCGCCACGGCTCAGTTCGGGTGCGCGAGGAGTTGCGCGATGCGCCCCAACACGGTGCGGCGATTGCGGTGGGCTTGCTCGTACGCCCGTACCGCGCGCAGCGCCTCGGTGTCCAGGCCTTCGAGGCGTGCGATGACCTCGGTCGCGGCGAGGTCGTCATAGTCCTCGAAGGGGGGGTGTACCGTCGACGACGCCTTGGCGCTCGGTCGCGACGCGCTGGTGCCAGGGCGGCCGCGAGCAAAGCCTTGTGCCTGCCTTCTCGCCGAATCGGCGGCGATCCTTCCGAACATCTGCGCCAGGCGTACCTGGCCACCGAAACGGTCGCGGCCCCGGCGGACGAGCTCTGGTAGCTCCTCGGCGAGCGTCGCCACGGCACCGAGGGGGGCGTAGATCGCGTAGTCGACGAGGTCGTCCGCGAAGCGGCGGGCCTTTTCTCTCGGGCTGTTGTCGTCGGCCATCAAACGCAGTCGCGGCAGAGCTTACGCCGCCGGTCGGCGAGCTGGGTCTGGCTTTTCACGAGGAAACAAGATTGGCAGACGAATTCGCCCGGCTGCTTCGGCAACACCCGCATCGCTCCGTCGGCGCGGTCCTCCGCGTCGGTCGGCTCGGCGTCGTCTTCGTCCTCTGCCTCGTCCGCGACGACGAGGCGTTCTTTCAAGATGACATCGAGGCTCGCCTCGACGTCATCGTCGTCGAGTTCGTCGTCGTCGTCTTCGATCTCGGTGAGCGGCTCTTCGACAACGGTGGCGGCCGCTGGCTCGACGTCGGCTTCCTCCTCGACGACCGCGACCTCTTCGAGCCCGTCCTCGTCCGCTTCGACGAGGTCCTCAGCGACAAGGTCGTCGATCTCCAGCCCGTCTTCTTCGAGGATCTCCTCGTCTTCTGGTTCTTCGAGTGGTTCCTCGAGTTCTTCTACCGGGGGGGCGTCAGAGTCGACCTCTCCCCCAACGTTGCTCGTCATTACGTCCTCGATCCCGTGTGCCAACTTCCCTCCCTCGTCGCTTACCGCGACGCCGTCAGTGCGGGGGGTCTGGGCCCGGTCACTATACGGCACATCTCGCGCCTACAACCGTTTCGCGAGGGGGCAAATTCCCGCCCTGAGCGGGACCGGAGCGGCTGTTGCGCCGAGGAGTGGCGGTCCAGGAAGCCTTTGGCGCCGTCTTCCGCGCCCGCCCGAGCACGGCTCGCCTCGAAGGCGAGTGACGTTGTCTACTCAGCTCCCTGGACCGCTGTCCTGCGCAACTGCCCCGCAATGACGACCTGGAGCGACTGACGGAGGCTCCCGAAACGGCGCCTGACTGGCGGGACCTGTCAATTCTGCACCCCGGCCCCTCCGAGTCAAGGAGAAATTCGAGCGCGATGACACCCTTAGACCGAGATCGAACCTCCGCTCGGATGCGTAGCGTGGTCGTCGCGGACACGACGCTCCTCGGCGCGTCCTTCGGCGCGCAGCCGACCGAGCTCGACGTCGTCATGGTCGACATGGATCATCATCTCGGCGATCGCGGAGTGACCGGCGACTTCCGCGATCTGGCGGTGCATGGCCTGCGCGATCTTGCGGTAGACGGGATGGCCCTGGGCGCTCGAACGCAACTCGATCAAGTGCATCGCCTCACGCGCATTGAGCTGCAGGACGTATCGGATCTTGAACGCGAGCGCGACCGCGTAGACGGCCTGCAGGGGCAGCGTTTCGGCGAGCGCCTCGTGCAGCTCGCGGGAGCGCTCGAGCGACTCGACGAAGTCGTTGGCGAATCCTGACTCCTCGACGAGATCGGGCACGGAGTAGCCAAGGACCGTCGAGAGCGGCTGCCACTCGATCGTCAGCATCCGGTGGCGCTGGAGGTCCCTGAAGGCGCCGTAGTCCGAGACGATCTCGAATCGGTAGTCCGTGCGCTCGAGGGCGCGCCCGGGGCGGTAGCGACGGTTCCTCCGCTCACCGACGTACGCCGCGACGACCGCGCGGCGCTCCTCGGCCCCGAGGCGGCCGACACGCTGCGCGAGGTCTGCCTCGGTGAACTCGCTGTAGGGGTACACCATCGCGGCGATGACCTTGTCCTCACCGCGAGGATCGAAATCGGTGAGTCGAACGGTCGCGTCGGCGCCGACCGCATCTCCGATCGAGCGGTCGTTTCCGAAAAGGCGCGTCGTGAGGACGTCCATCTCGTCTCGGCGGGCCCTCAAATAGGCGGCCCATTCACCGCCGCGGTCGGGCCGATCGACGCGCACGAGGAACGACGGGATCACCTTTTGCAACTCGGCGAGCACTCGCTCGCCGTATGAGCGGACCTCGGGCAGCGGATGGGCGCGCATCTTCAGGCAGAGCTGTTCGTACGCCTGGCCGGATCCGAAGATGCCGACGTTGGAAAGCGTTGCCGCCGGCAGCAGCCCTCTCAGTGCGTCGAGGGCGCGGGCGCGCACCGACTGTCGGTAGGCGAAATCGCCCACCGAGCCGTCGTTCGGCGTCGCGCGAGTGATGTAGCCCTGCAGCTTCGGTAACAGGTCGCCGTAGGTGTCGAACATCCGGTCCATGTCGCCGACGTAGCGCGCGCCGAGTGGCGAATCGAGCACCTCGGTGTCGCGGTAGTAGCGGTACCGGCCCGACGACAGCCGCGTGTCGTAAGGGATGTAGCGCGTCGACTGTTCGAGATACGACATCAGTCGTCCCCATTCGAGGACCTTCGTCAACACATTCGAGGCCTGTTCGCAGGCGAGGTGGACGCCACCGAGCTGCGCGACCGAGTCGTCGCCGTACTCAAAGAAGATCCGGCGGTAGAGCTCCTCGGCGCGCTTCAGCCCAACGGTGGCATCGAAGGTGATATCGCCCGAGATATCCAAGTCACCGACGAACTCGTCGAGGAACAGTCGTCGAAGGCTCTTTGCTGAGCGTGAGTACCGGGCGAACAGCGCCCCCCTCACGACTTCGGGGAGATTGACGAGCGCGAAGACCGGACTGTCGAGATTCGTGACGTAGCGACGGAGGACGTCACGTTCTTCTGGCGTGAAATGCTCGGTCGCGTAGGGCGTCATGCCCAGGGAAGACTACGGGACGGCACCAGCGGGGTCGTGGACCACCCCGGCCTCCTGTTCGATGGGCTCGGGCGGCACGGCACTCGCGACGATGCCGCGTTCGAGCTGGTCAACGGCACGTGCCGCCACCGTGCCGAGGCGAGAACCCTGCTCGGTCGTCGCGATCTGGCGGAGCAGATCGACGAGCTGTTTCACGTTGCGGACGAAGTCGCCGCCAGAAAGCTGCTCGTTGCGACCCCGGACGCTGCCACCCCTTGGCGCGCCGAGCAGGTGGCGGAGCTCGGTGCCCCTTGCCCACTCGTAGGCGAGACGGGCGAAGCCAGCGTCGAGGTCGCGGGTCCTCGGGATCTTTTTCGCCCGTTCGTCGTCGTGGAGACCCTCCGCGAGCCGGCCGAGCTCCTCGAGCGCGCCGCGAGAGGCGCGCGCTCGGCAACGTCTGGGCGCTCATGTGTCGACGCGCTTCGAAGGTGAACAGCGAAACGAACGCGGCGAGGCTCGGCGCATCGAGCCCACCGAAGAGGCCGGCACCGATCGCCTCGGCGATGAGGAGGTCGCAGTCGTGGTACAGACCGGCGAGCCGCTCGCCCGCCGCGGTCGTCTGCCATCCGTCGAGATAGCCGCGCGCTTCGAGCAGAGACACGACGGCATCGAGCTGACGCGAAAGGGGAACGTCGCTCAAATACTGGGCGAAGCTCGAACGTACGAGGCGGTACGCGTCGTCACGGCGGTAGCGACGCACCAAGTTGACGGCCATGTTGTAGGTGGGACGGAACGAGGAGCGCAATGCCTGGCTGCGCGCGCTCGCCAGCGCGGCGACCTCGTTGAAGTCGTGGTACGGCGACCACAGCACGGCGGCATAGCCGACGGGGTCGATCCCCCGCCGCCCGGCGCGGCCTGTGAGCTGAGTGTAGTTGCCCGCCGAGAGGTCCTCGTGGCCGGCGCCGGAGAACTTGGACAGCGACTCGATGACGACCGACCGCGCCGGCATGTTGATCCCGAGCGCCAGCGTCTCGGTCGAGAAGACGACCTTCACGAGCGCCGAGGAAAAGAGCTCTTCGACGGTCTCTCTGAAGGCGGGGACGAGGCCGGCGTGGTGGGCGGCGAAGCCCTCTTCCAGACCCTCGAGGAAGCTGCCGTAGTTGAGGACTCGCAAGTCGTCGTCGGAGAGCGCTTCCACGTGGTCCTCGGCGATCGCGCGGATCTGGCGGCGCTCGTCCGGGGTGGTGAGGCGCAGGCCGGCCTCGCGGCACTGGCGCACCGCGTCGTCGCAACCAGCCCGAGAAAACACGAAGTAGATCGCCGGCAAGAGGTTGTCCTCGGCGAAGCGTTCGACGACTTCGTAACGACGCGGACGGTAGAGCGGCGAGCGCGGGCCGGACCGGGCTCCCCGCCATTGGCCGGTTGGCGTCGGATTGCGCCTGAGCGCGCGCTTCGGCCGGGAGCGGTCGTCGAGCGCGATCGCCTCTTTGTTCGGCAGCCCGTCGACGAAGGTCGGCATCACGGCGAGCGCGCGCGTCGCGCGCACGCCGACGACGTAGAGGTTCTTCAGTTCGATCGGACGGTGTTCCTCGATGACGTGCGCCATCGAACCGCGCACGTTCTCGATCCACCCGGCGAGCTCCTCGGCGTTCGACACCGTCGCCGAGAGACAGACCAGGGTGACCGACGGTGGGGCCGACAAAATGATCTCTTCCCAGACCGCTCCCCGGTAGCGGTCCTCCAAGTAGTGCACTTCGTCGAGGATCACGCATTGCAGTCGTTCGAGACCGGGAGACTGCGCATAGATCATGTTGCGCAGCACTTCGGTGGTCATGACGACGACGTCGCCGTTACCGTTGCGCGAAACGTCTCCCGTCAAAAGCCCGACGCGCGCTGGCTCGTACTCTCTTGCGAAGTCTCCGTACTTCTGGTTCGAGAGCGCTTTCAAGGGCGTCGTGTAGATCGCGCGGCCGCGGTCTGCGAGCGCTCTCGCGACGGCGTACTCGGCTATGAGCGTCTTTCCCGACCCTGTCGGCGCGGCGACGAGGACCGATTTGCCGTCATCGAGGAGGTCGAAGGCGCGCCGCTGGAACCGGTCCAAGGGGAAGCCCCGGCGCGCGAGAAAGGCCTCGCGCACTTGTTCGGTCGTCGAGGGATCAAGCAGCGGCGACGCGCTCCCGCCGATGGTTGATGAGCCTGCCGGCCTGAATCGAAGCCTCGTAGAAGACGATCATTGGGAACGCCAAGGCGAGCATTGAGAACGGGTCAGAACTCGGCGTGATGACGCCGGCGAAGACGACGATGAGGACGATCGCCCACTTGCGCCAGTGCGAGAGCTTCTGCGGCGAAACGACGCGAGCGAGCTCGAGCCCGACGAGAACGACCGGAAACTCGAAGGTCAGCCCGAAGATCGCCATCAAGGCGAGGATCAACGTCAAGTACTTCGAGGGTGTGAACAGGTCTTTGATGTTCGGACCACTGACCGCGTGGAGGAACCCCAGGGCGTGCGGAAAGGTCAGCCAGGCGATGTAGCACCCGAGACCGAAGAGCACCACGGTCGCGACGGTGAACGGCACCGCATATTTCTTCTCATTCGCCTTCAGCCCGGGCGTGACGAAGCGCCACAACTCGAAAACGATGACGGGAAGCGCGATTGCGAGCGCGCCGTAGGCGGTCACGTTGAGCCGGATCGCGAAGCCATCGAGCGGTCCGAAGACGGTGAGCGCGCAGTTCGAACCTGTCCGGTGCGCCTGGATGCAGTACGGGTGGAGGAAGAAACGCAAGATCTGCGGGTAAAAGATGTAGACGACGACCGCGCCAGCCGAGACCGCGACGAGAACGATGATCAGTCGCCGACGCAGCTCGGCGAGGTGCTCGATCAGCGTCATCGCCTCGGGCGATGGTCGCGATCGATCGCGCCGTTTGAGGGTCATCGTCATGGCGGAGGAAAGTCCGAGCTCGGCCGGTTCAGTTCATGCTCGGGTCGTCGGCCGGCGGCACGAACACGTCGGTGTGCGCGCCCGCGTGAACCGGTCGCTTCGCTTGAGTGGGGGCAGATGATCCGTTACGCGGCTGACCGTTGGACGTCGGTTGGGTTTGGCCAGTCGAGTCGGTGATGAGACCGGTGAGTGTTCCGCGCACCGAGGGGATGCGCGGGATCTTCGGCAGATCACCCGTATCCGGCAGGGCGGAGCGCACCTCGTCGACCACTTCTTGACGGACCCGGGAGAACTCGTGCCAGAAGGCTCCGAGCGTGCGGGCGACCTTTGGGAGCCGTTCCGGACCGACGACGACGAGGACCACGACCAAGATCACCAGCAACTTGGCCGGATCGAGATTCCCGAGCACGGCTTTAGTCTACAAGCGCCTCCGACCTGGACTTTCGGCGCGAAGGTTGCTCAGAAGAAGTGGATTTCGGGGTGCCATCCCTGCCAGACGATCGCGATGACCTGGCCGACGATGTTCCTTCCCGGAAGCGGTCCCCAGACCCGGCTGTCACAAGAAATTGAGCGGTTGTCACCCATCACGAAAACGTCGTCCTTCGGCACCTGCTGGCGGGGGATCGCCTGGCCGAGCTGCGTGCCCTTCGGCAGGTATGACTCGTTTTGTGGCGCAGCGTTCGCGGCATCTGCGCGCTTGGTGACATAGACCGCGTTGCCCCTCGACCAGATCCACTCACCTCCGGTCGCGACGACGCGTTTTACGAGGTCACTGTCGTCTGTCGCGCACATCTCTTTTGCTTTTTCCGGCGTGCGGAAAACGACAATCTCTCCTGCGCGGACCGAGTGGTAGTCGAAGAGGAACTTGTCGACGACGATCCGGTCGTGGGGCACGAGAGTCGGTTCCATCGAACCGGACGGAACGTAGAAGACCTGGAAGGCGAACGCCCGCACGCCGAGTGCGAGCAACAACGCGACGAGCAGTCCGATCACCGTCTCGATCACCGCCCGCCGTCTAGAGCGACGTGGACGCGACGAATGCTGCGCCGCACGACGAGCGTTCGGGTGAAACCAGAGCGTCCTCGGCGGCGATCCGGAAGAGGAGCCTTCTGAGGGCGTCGGAGCCGACGCGATTTCGTCGTCGATCATGAAAACCAGGCTTGTTGGGGGCGACGCAATCTACATCGAGTCGATCAGCCGTTCGACGCGCTCGTCGTGGGCGCGGAAGGGATCTTTCAACAGCACCGTGCGCTGCGTCTGGTCGTTGAGTTTCAAGTGCACCCAGTCGACCGTGAAGTCACGACGCCGTTCCTTCGCGCGCCGGATGAATTCGCCGCGCAAGTGAGCTCTTGTCGTCGCGGGAGGTTTCTCCATCGCCTCTGTGATCGCCGCGTCGCTCACGACCCGATCGACCATCCCGCGCTCTTGGAGGCGGTAGAAGATGCCACGCTTTCGGCTCACGTCGTGGTATTGGAGGTCCAAGAGGGCGATGCGCGGATGGCCGAGGGACAGTCCATGGCGCTCCCGGTACTGCTCGACGAGGTTGTGCTTGATCACCCAGTCGCACTCGCGATCGAGCAATAGCGGGTCCTTTTCGATCGTCTCGACGCAGTGCTGCCACATGTCGAGCGCCATCTGCTCGGACGGCGTCGCACCCCGTTGGCGCGCGTAGCGCAGCGCTCGGGTCAGGTATTCGCTCTGGACATCTAACGCCGAGACCTCTCTCCCGTTCGCCAAGCGGACCTTTCGCCGACAGGTGATGTCGTGGCTGATCTCGCGGATCGCGCGGATCGGGTCCTCGAGTGTCATGTCGCGCAGGACCACCGAGGGGTCTTCGAGCATGCGCAGCATGAAGCTCGTCGTCGCGACCTTGAGGAACGTCGAGTATTCGCTCATGTTCGAGTCCCCGACGATCACGTGCAGGCGGCGGAATCGCTCCGCGTCGGCGTGCGGTTCGTCGCGGGTGTTGATGATCGGCCGCGACCTGGTCGTCGCGGACGAAACCCCCTCCCAGATGTGCTCCGCGCGCTGGGAGATGCAGAAGACCGCGCCCCGCGCCGTCTGGAGGACTTTGCCAGCACCAGCGAAGATCTGTCGGGTGACGAGGAATGGGATCAACACCTGCGCGTAGTGGGAGAAGTCGTCCCTCCGGCTCGTCAGGTAGTTCTCGTGGCACCCGTACGAGTTGCCGGCCGAGTCGGTGTTGTTCTTGAACAAGTAGACGACGCCGCGCACCCCTTCGTCGCGAAGGCGCGTCTCCGCGGCGCCGACGAGGCTTTCGAGGATCCGCTCCCCTGCCTTGTCGTGCGCGACGAGATCGTCTGTCGAGTCACACTCTGGCGTCGCGTACTCCGGGTGGCTGCCGACGTCCAGATAGAGCCGTGCACCATTTTCGAGGAAGACATTCGACGATCGTCCCCAGCTCACGACCCTCCGGAACAGCACTCGCGCGACCTCGTCGGGGCTTAGTCGACGTTGCCCCCGCAGCGTGCACGTCACGCCGTACTCGTTCTCGAGTCCGACGATGCGGCGTTCCATTCCGGGTTCAACCTACCTGGCGACCGGCTCGATGGAGGCTCGGTACCCTGGGCGCGATGGGCGGACGTGAGCCGATGCTGCACCTGACGACGGTCGTCGGCACCGTACAGGGCCACCTGATCGTCGGTCGATTGCGGACCGAAGGCGTCGAAGCGCTGATGTCGGGTCCCGGGGACGGTCCGTATCCCTTCCCATCCGAGGTTGAGATCCTCGTTCCCGAGAGCCAGCTCGCGCTCGCCCGCGAGGTTTTGATCGCGAACGCCGTAGAGGCGGTGTTCGACCACGACGACTCGCAGCCGCCCCGCCCGCGCGTCGGGCTCGGTTGGTGGCGGCTCAGGCGGAAAGCAAGTCCTTGAGCTCTTGTCCGTTGATGCGGCGGAAGGACCTTCTGCCGCTCGAGCGGGCAAGCACCCCGACTTCGAGATCGTCGGCGCTCAGTTGCCGGTCGGCTCCAGCGAGGCACGACACGCAGGCGCGCAACGCCTCCACGAGCGACCACCCCGGCCGGAACGCCTGCTCGACCCGTGCCGCGATCGCGTCGGCTTCGCCGCCGAGCACGGTCCAGTTCTCTTGATCGACGACGGTTCCGTCGTAGGCGATGTGGTAGAGGCGATGCTCACCGTCCAACCCGAGTTCCGCGACGAGGATCTCGACTTCGAGCGGTTTGAGTTCGTGGGTGAAGACCTGACCGAGGTACTGCGCATACAAATTGGCGAGTGAGCGCGCGTCGACGTCGTCACGGGAGTACGCGAATCCCTTTGTGTCGGCGTGGCGGATGCCGGCGACGCGCAACTGGTCGAACTCGTTGTACTTGCCGACACCGGCGAAGGCAACGCGGTCGTAGATCTCACTCACCTTGTGGAGCGTGTGCGACGGGTTCTCCGCGACGATGAGCACGCCGTCGTCGTAGGAGGCGGCGACGAGCGCTCGCCCACGGGCGATGCCCTTCTGCGCGTATTCGGCCCGGTCCTTCATCACCTGCTCGGGCGCGACGTAGAACGGCATCGTCATGAGCGCGCACCCCCCGAGGAGTTCTGGCCGCGGCGATTGAGCAAGCTCGCGAAGCGCTCGGCGACCTCCGCGTCCTCGAGCTTCGTGAAGCCCTGTCGGTCGACGGTTGCGATGATCGGATAGATGCCGCGCACGGGGTCCGGGCCGCCCGTCGCCGCGTCTTCGTCTGCGGCTTGGTACAGCGCGTCGACGGCGAGTTCGACGGCCGCGTCGCGGTCGAGATCGTCCTTGTAACCGAGCTTGATGGTGTTCCGAGCGTCGCGTCCACCCGATCCGACGGCGTGGAAGTCGGTCTCTTCGTAGCGGCCGCCGGTCATGTCGTAGGTGAAGATCCTCCCGGTCTCGCGCCGGGTGTCCCAGCCAGCGAACAACGGCAGAACCCCAAGGCCCTGCATCGCCATCGGCAGGTGCTCGCGAACCATCTGGGAGAGCTGGTTCGCCTTCCCGTCGAGGGTCAGGACTTCCCCTTCGACCTTTTCGTAGTGCTCGAGCTGGGTCTGGAACAGCCGGACCATCTCGATCGCCGGGCCCGCCGCCCCAGCGATCGCGATCGCCGAGTACCGGTCTGCTGGGAAGACCTTTTCGATTCCCCGATGGGCGATCGCGATCCCCTCGGTTGCCCGGCGGTCACCCGCGACGACGACTCCACCCGAGAACTTCAGCGCGCAGATTGTGGTCGCGTGCCGCGCGTCGAACGGGAGTTGCGAGTTTTCGGGCAAGGAGACGTCTGGGCGAGCGCGTCGCAACAGTTCGACGAAACTTGGACCAGGATCTTCGGACGGAGGGAACAAATAAAGCGGCACGAGCCGGACGTTAGCGGTTGACGCCGCGTTGCTAGTTACTCGCCGCCCTTTTGGACGTAGTTGCGGACGAACTCCTCGGCGTTGTCTTCGAGGACTTCGTCGATCTCGTCGAGGATGTCGTCGATCTCCGCCTTCAGCTTCTCGCCTTTTTCGGAGGTCTGTGGAGCCTTTTGTTCCTCTTCGGTTTGCTCGGCTTGGCGCTGTGGCGCCGGTCGCCTCTTGAGCTCCCGTTCAGCCATCGACTTCCTCCCTACGCGCCGAGTTGCTCGAGCAAGTCGGCGGCGCTTTCACTACGTTCCAGGAGCGTAGCGACGTGCGCCGCGGTGCCACGCAATGGCTCCATCATCGGCACGCGTCGCAGCGGATCGTCCCCGAGGTCGAAGACGACCGAGTCCCAGTTGGCCGCGGCGATCTGCCCCGCGTAGCGCTTCAGGCTCTCGCCCCTGAAATAGGCGCGCGTCGTCGTCGGTGGGTTGGTGACGGCTGCCTCGACGGCAGCCGGATCGGCGATCTTCTCGATGTCGAGGCGGCGGAACAGCGACTTTTCGGGGCGCAGGTCGTGATATTGCAGATCGAGCACCTGGACCCGGTGATCGTCGTAGCCGATGTCGTGGCGGGCGCGGTAGGCGTCGATCAGTTCGAGCTTCGCCACCCAGTCGAGAGTCTTCGACAGCATCGACGGATTCGCCTCGAGCGAGGTGAGCACCTGCTCCCAGCGGTCCAAGACCGCCGCGCCGACGGTTTCCTCGCCGAGAGTTCCGAGCCCGTTCACCTCGTGGTACTTGCGCGCCACGTCGAGCAGCTGCCACTGCACCTCGATCGCCGTCGCCGACTCCCCTGTTGCGAGCTCCAGGGGGTGCCGCAACCCGACGTCGTGGGAGACGGCGTGCATCGACCGAACCGGATTCGCGAGCACGACTTCTCCGGTTTGGAACCAGTCGTCCTCGATCAAGGTGAGCACGATCGCGGTGACGCCGACTTTGAGGAACGTCGCGACCTCGGCGAGGTTCGCGTCCCCGGTGATGACGTGCAACCGGCGGTACTTCTGCGCATCGGCGTGTGGCTCATCTCGGGTGTTGATGATCGGACGCTTCAGCGTCGTCTCGAGGCCAACCTCTTCTTCGAAGAAGTCGGCGCGTTGGCCGATCTCGAATTCGGCTCGGTGGCGACCTTCCTCTTCGCAGCCGACCTTCCCCGACCCCGTGTACACCTGGCGAGTGATCAAGTGCGCGGTCAGCTGGCGGGCGATGCGGACGAATGGCACCTGCCGGTCGACGAGGTAGTTCTCGTGGCAGCCGTAGGAGTTGCCTTTGCCGTCGGAGTTGTTCTTATAGACGACGATCTCCTCGCCGGGAGGAAGCAGCCGCCGTGCTGCGGCCATCGATCGGGTGAGGACGAGCTCGCCCGCGCGGTCGTGGGTGACGAGCTCGAAAATGGTTGAACATTCCGGCGTCGAGTACTCGGGGTGCGCGTGATCGACGTAGTAGCGCGCGCCATTGGTCAGGACCGTGTTGACGAGGTTCGTCTCGACTTCGGGCGCGGCCGCGCCCTCGCGCAGAAAGCCGCGTGCGTCGCGCCCGGGAGACTCGTCTTCGAAGTCCCATCCGACGCGCCCGTTCAAATCGGCGACGTACACGTTGATCAGCATCGAGGACGCGGACGTCGGGTTCGAGTCCGCGGTGCCCGTCGTGTGGACGCCGTACTCGGTCTCGATGCCACAGACCTTGGGAATAGCCACTGCTGTCGACGCTAGTGCGGGGTGGCCGACGCCTTGGGTCAAGCGCCGGAGCAAGTAGTTACAGGTACTGGCCGGTCCCGACCCGCTCGATCGCCCGGCCGCCGCGCTCGTCGCCGCGATCGACGATCGTGCGGACGTAGACGATCCGCTCGCCCTTCTTGCCGGAGATCTTCGCCCAGTCGTCGGGGTTCGTCGTGTTCGGAAGATCCTCGTTCTCCTTGTACTCCTGCTTGATGGAGGCGAGGAGGTCCGCCATGCGGATGCCCGGCGGGTCGCCGGCGATCGCTCGCTTGATGGCGAGCTTCTTTGCTCGCCGGACGATGTTCTCGATCATCGCCCCCGAGGCGAAGTCCTTGAAAAAGAGGACCTCTTTGTCGCCGTTTTGGTAGGTGACTTCCAAAAAGCGGTTTTCCTCGTCGGCCCGGTACATCTCAAAGACCGTCTTTTCGATCATCGCCTGGACGGCCTTTTCCGGGTCTCCACCCCCGTGACCCGCGACGTCCTCGGTGCTGAGCGGCAGGTCGGGCGTCAGATATCTCGAAAAGATCTGCTGTGCGGCCGCCTCGTTCGGCCGCTCGATCTTGATTTTCACGTCCAGGCGCCCCGGACGCAGGATCGCTGGGTCGATGAGGTCCTCGCGGTTCGAGGCGCCGATGACGATCACGTCGCGCAAAGCCTCGACACCGTCGATTTCGGCGAGCAGCTGCGGGACGATCGTCGATTCCATGTCCGAGCTGATGCCTGAGCCCCGCGTGCGGAAGAGCGAGTCCATCTCGTCGAAAAAAACGATCACCGGCACGCCTTCTTCGGCCTTTTCCCGGGCGCGCTGGAAGACGAGGCGGATCTGTCGTTCGGTCTCGCCAACGTACTTGTTGAGTAGTTCCGGACCTTTGATGTTCAAGAAGTAGCTACGGACGTTGGCGTTGCCTTTCAGTTCGCCGACCTTCTTAGCGAGCGAGTTGGCGACGGCCTTCGCGATGAGGGTCTTGCCACATCCGGGAGGTCCGTACAACAAGATGCCCTTCGGCGCGGGCAGCTTGTGTTCGGCGAACAGCTCGCGGTGCAGATACGGGAGCTCGACCGCGTCGGTCAGTGCTTCGATCTGTTCGTCGAGGCCGCCGATGTCGTCGTAGGTGATGTCGGGAACCTCTTCCAAGACGACTTCTTCGATCTCTGGGCGCGGCAACTTTTCGAGCAACAACAACGTGCGCGGGTCCATCAGCACGTGGTCGCCGGCACGAAGGCGAGTTCCTTGCAACGCGTCGGAGATCTCCGCGACACGCTCTTCGTCGGCGCGCCCGACGATCAGCGCGCGCTTTCCGTCTTCCAAGAGGTCTTGGATCGTCACGACGTCGCCTGATTGTTCGAAGCTGCGTGCGAGGACGACGTTCAACGACTCGTTCAGGACGACCTCGTTGCCGCGCTGCAGCGTGTCGGGGTCGATGGCCGGGTGGAGCGCGACGCGCATTTTCCTGCCGCTCGCGAAGACGTCGACGGTTCCGTCGTCGTTGATCGTGAGGAACGTGCCGTACACGTTCGGGGCCTGGGTGAGTTTGTCGACTTCCTCGCGCAGCGCAGCGATGTTCTCTTTTGCCTGTTGGAGCGTGTACGTCAGCTTCTCGTTGTGCGAAAGCGCTTGGGCCAGCTGGCCCTTCACTTCCAAGAGGCGTTCTTCGAGGACGCGTACACGTTGGGGTGCCTCGTGCAGGCGGTGACGGAGTTCAGCGACTTCTTCTTCGGCCGCAATGGCGCGGGCTCGCAGTTCCTCCTCGGTCGGCTCCTCCATCGAGCATCCTCCTCACAGCACTGACGGTTCGCGTCGGACCCTACACCGAGGTCTGTGTCGCACCGGCGCGAGTTCGCACCGGCAATGCAGGTTCGTGGCACGGGGGTGCGAGTAACGTTGACCTGCGGCATCGCGGCCGAACCGCCAGGGGGCGGCCGCCACTTCGGTACGCTGTTCTCGTCTCGCCACCTGGAGAAAGGGCGCCGTCGCGCGATGAAGGTCTGGATCGACCAGGATCTCTGCACCGGCGATGGCCTGTGCGAGGAGATCTGTCCTGCTGTGTTCACGCTGCGAGACGACGGCCTCGCCTACGTGAAGGACGGCGACACGGTGATGGACGACCCTGGAGGTGCCCAGGGCATGGTGGTCGTACCGGATGGGCTGGACGACGCGGTGACCGAAGCGGCCGAAGAGTGCCCCGGGGAGTGCATCTTCATCGAGCAGTCGTGATTGACAGGCGCTCGTAAGCGTCCCGCCTTAGTCGCCTTCGTCGCCCTCTTCGTTCTCAGCACCTGCTGCCGCGATCCAGCTGGCACCGTCGCCGATGACACGACGGGCCGTCGTGATGAATCCCGTGTGCGCGACCATCCGATGATCGGGGCGCACCGAACGACCGTCGATGTGCCAAGTGCGGCGCAGGACTTCGAAGGTCTCCGCGCACGCGTACGGCGCATGGGCGAGCCGATCCCGTAGCGCCGCGGTCTGGTTGATCGTCGGCAGGTAAGCAAGGAAGATCCCGCCGGGAGCGAGCGCCTGCGAGGCGTGGTCGACGACGCGCCACGGCTCTGGGAGGTCGAGGAGGATGCGGTTGAAATCCGCTCCCGCGACGCCCTCATAGATGTCGCGTGCTTCAACGGTGTAGGCGACGTCGTCGCCGAACATCTCGTGAACGTTGGAGATCGCGCGCTCGGCAAAATCGCTGCGGATCTCATAGCCGGTGACGACACACCCGGCACGCAGCGCCGCCATCGAAAGCGCGCCCGATCCAACGCCCGCCTCGAGCACACGCGCCCCGGGATACAGATCGGCGGCGAGCAGGATCGCTGCCAAGTCCTTCGGATAGATCACCTGGGCGCCGCGCGGCATCTTCAAGACGACGTCGGCGAGCGTCGGGCGAAAGGCGAGAAAGCGGCGCGAAGCATTCGCGTCCTTGTCTCGTCGAAGCGCCGAGACCTCAGATCCTTCGGGTCGTCCGATGACGTCGTCATGGTCGACGACACCGGCGTGCGTCTGGAACGTGCCGTGTTCGCGCAGTCGGATCAGGTAGTGGCGTCCACGGCGATCCATGAGGAGCACCCGCTCCCCTTCGCGAAATGTGTTCCCTGGGTTCGCGTCCCCCGGTCGCACGCCGTCGCGTCCGCTCAGATTAAGAACGACGACGCGCCCGCGACCCCCTGGCGCCGGAGCCATGCGCGAACGCGCCCCGGAATCCGAAGGCGACAAACCCGCCGAGCACCGCGATGCCCGTCACCGCGGTGAGCAGATAAGGGGCGAACGACCAGCTGCCGGCGAACGCCGATCCGGTCTCGCTCTGCAGGAGCCGCAACACGCCGACGAGGGCGGCGACGGACCCGATCGCGATCAGGATCGCGCCGAGGACGCCGAAGGCGACGCGTCGCCAGAGATGGCGGAGCGGTTTCACCGCCTCGTCGAGCACGTAGCGACGCAAGAGCTCTTTCGCACGTTCAGCGAGCAATGCCGTGATCGCAGAGGTGATTCTCGAGGTAACTCTCCCCATGCGTCCTCCGCGAGAAGTCTGACCGCGCCCTTTGTCCGCGGGGCTGCGGACGATCGCAGACTATTCGAATGTCCGAGGAAAGCGGCGAAATCGTGAGGATTCGTCACCTCCGGGCTGGGCAGGACGGGTTTGCTACCGGTGAGCCGTGCCGTAGTCTCGACTGCGAATGTCGGCGCCGACTGACGGAGGCTTATGTCGTGACGAAACTCTCCGACCTCTTCACCGAGCACGGCCAGAGCCCGTGGATCGACGATTTGAAGCGCAGCTATGTTCGACAGGACGGCCTCGAAGATCTGATCACCGCCGGGATCAGGGGAGTGACCTCGAACCCGACGATCATGGCGAAGGCGATCGAGGCCGGAAACGACTACGACGAGCAGTTCGGCGAGCTCGTGCGCGCTGAAGTTCCGATCGAGGACGCGTACTGGGAGCTCGTGCTCGCCGATGTGACTGGCGCGCTCGACATATTGCGTCCGCTTTACGACTCTTCAAATGGCGGTGACGGATTCGTCTCTGTCGAAGTTGCACCGAGCCTGGCGCACGACACGCAAGGGACAATCGCTGCCGAGCGTTCTCTGCACAACCGCATCGATCGTCGCAACGCGTTCGTGAAGATCCCGGCGACAAAAGAGGGTGTGCCCGCGATCGAGGATGCCGTTGGTTCCGGCCACAAAATCAACGTGACGTTGATCTTCTCCCTCGACCGCTACGAAGCGGTCATCGAGGCCTACCTGTCCGGACTGGAAACACTCGCTGCCGCGGGTGGTGACCTCGGAGACGTCGCCTCCGTCGCCTCGTTTTTCGTCAGCCGGGTCGATACCGAGATCGACCGGCGCCTTGAAGCGATCGCCGACGAGTCCCCAGACTCGCCGCGAGCGAAAAAGGCACTCGACCTGCGCGGGACGGCAGCGCTCGCCCAGGCGCGCGTCGGCTACGCGATCTTCAAGGAACGCTTCTCATCATCTCGATGGACCGCGCTGAAGGAGAAGGGCGCGCGTGTCCAGCGGCCGCTATGGGCCTCGACGTCGACGAAAAACCCCGCGTACCCGGATCTCCTCTACGTTGACGGTTTGATCGGACCGGACACTGTGAACACCATGCCCGATCAGACGGTCGAGGCCTTCTTGGATCACGGGACGCTCGCGCGCACCGTTGACGCAGATCCGGATGCGGCGCGCGCGACCCTCGCCGACCTGCAAGAGGTCGGTATCGACCTCGATGACGCCACGGCGCAGCTCGAGTCCGAGGGTGTCGCCGCGTTCGCCAAGTCTTTCGACGAATTGCAAGAGCGGCTTGCCCAAAAGGCCGTCACTCTGCGCTCGTCGAACTGAACCCGAGTCGGAGGACGCGATGAGCGTCTGGGACCTCACTAGTGACGACGTCGCCATCGAGCCCGAGCTCGAGCCCGACCTACTCGACAGCGACAACGCGCGCCATCCTGCGGCGCAGGCGTTCGTCATTTTCGGCGCGACGGGTGACCTCGCGCGTCGCAAGATCCTGCCCGCGCTCGCCCGGCTCGCCACGAAGCGCGCCCTGCCCGACGATTTCATCGTTGTGGGCGTGGCGCGCTCACCGATGTCCGATGACGAGTTCCGCCAGATCTGCGTCGAAGCGGCACCGCTCGAAGGCTCCGAAGAGTGGGAAAAGCGCGTCGCCCGGTTCTCTTATCTGGCGATCGACGGTCACGCCGGGGCGCACTATGAGCCGCTCGTTGAGCGGCTCGCTCTCTTGGACGAGACGATGGGAACACTCGGCAACAGGGTCTTTTACCTCGCGATCCCCCCGGATCAGTTCGCCAACGTCATTCTCGGACTCGGCGAGGCCGGCTTGAACGAACCGGGAAAGGGCGGCGAGTTCTGCCGCTTGGTGATCGAGAAGCCCTTCGGTGTCGACATCGAAAGCGCCATCCAGTTGTCGAATGATGTGCACGCGCAGTTCAAAGAAGAGCAGATCTACCGGATCGATCACTACATGGGGAAGGAGACGGTCCAGAACATCCTGGCGTTCCGCTTCGCCAACGCGATCTTCGAGCCGATCTGGAACCGGCGCTACGTCGATCACGTCGAGGTCCTCGTTGCCGAGAGCATCGGCATCGAAGGGCGGGGCGAGTTCTACGAGCACGCCGGCGCGCTGCGGGACATCGTCCAAAATCACGTCATGCAGGTGCTCGCGCTCACCCTGATGGAACCGCCAAATGCCGTCGAAGGCAACATGATCCGCGACGAGAAGGTGAAGCTGCTGCGTTCGGTCGATGTCGTCGACGAGAAGGAGGCATTGAACCAGGTCGTGCGCGGCCAATACGGCGCCGGCTTCATCGACTCAGAGCGCGTCGTGGCCTACCGCGAGGAGCCGGGCGTCGACCCGAAGTCCGAGACCGAGACGTACGTCGCGATGCGCCTCGACGTCGACAATTGGCGGTGGGCGGGCGTGCCGGTCTTCGTCCAGACGGGCAAGCGCCTGCGCGAGCGCAAGACCGAGGTCGTGCTGGTATTCCAGCGCCCGCCGCACCTGCCGTTCCTCGGCAAACTCGCCCGTGACCTCCGCGCCGACTCGCTTACACTGCGGATCCAGCCTGACGACGGCATCTCGCTGTGTTTTGGCGCCAAGGTTCCTGGACCCTCGTTCCGGGTGCGCAACGTCTCGATGAACTTCCTCTACTCCCAGGCGTTTCCCGGTGAGACGGTCGACGCGTACGACCGTCTGCTCCTCGACGTGATGGTTGGCGACCCGACGCTGTTCATCAGAGACGATGAAGTCCACCGCGCCTGGGAGATCGTCGCGCCGTTCCAAAAGGTCTTCGCCGAGGACGTCGCGCCGCTCGCGCCCTACCGTGCGGGGTCGTGGGGTCCAGAAGAGGCGGACGAGCTCATCCAAGCGTCGGGAAAAAGGTGGCGGGCGACCTGAAACCGGCACCTCGCCGGAGATGATCTTCGGCGAGGTGCGCGTCGTCGACGACGTACCCGAAGTGTTCGCGCAGCTCGTTTCCTCGACGCTGAAGGCGCGCGGCGCGCTGGCGACGTTCCGGCTCGGCTGTTCGGCCGGCTCATCTGGTGAGCACTGCTTCGCGCGGCTCGCGCAAGAGGATCTCGAGTGGGAACGAGTGGCGGCTTACTTCGTCGACGAGCGGTGCGTCGACCCGAACTCACCGGACTCGAACCAGAAGGTGATCGGCGACGCCCTGGGGCGACGAAAGTCCCAACTGGCTGGTTTCTACCCGATGTCGTGCACCAAAGGCCCGGCCGTCTACGAGGCGCTCCTACGAGAAGCGGGGGGATTCGATCTCGTGCAGCTCGGCGTGGGACCCGACGGCCACACTGCCTCGCTCTTCCCTGGCGCGACGGGTCCAGCGATCGGATCCGACACGCTCGTGATCACGAACGCCGACCCGAACGGGCGCAACCCGTACCCGCGGATGACCCTCACGTATCCGGCGATCGCGACGGCGGCGGTCGTCGTGATCACGGCGATCGGCGCCGACAAGGCGCCCATTCTTTCGGGGATCGACCGAGGGGCGGACTTTCCGGTCGCGCGGGTGCGCGCCCCGGAGGTGATCTGGCTCGCGGACCACGACGCGGCGCGTGATTTGAACCGCCCGGCATCGGCGTGAAGCTCGAGGATCTCGACCGGCCTGCGACCGGGCCGCTCGGTGAACTCGTCGAGAGCTTCCTTGACGACGCGAAGGTCACGCATGACCGCGACCTGATCCGCGGGATCGTCTATTCGGCGCTCGACCTCGCGCTCGGGCGCGCCGGCCGGCTCGACTTGAAGATCGCTCGCGCCGCCCTCGCCGAGATGACCGAAGCCTTCGATATGTTCGCCCCGTACCGCGAGGTGCGGAAGGTGACGATCTTCGGCTCCGCGCGCACGGCACCTTCCGACCTGCACTACGCCCTTGCCCGCGAACTCGCCCATCGCCTCGCCGAGGCGGGATGGATGGTCGTGACCGGCGCCGGACCCGGGATCATGGCGGCGGGCAACGAGGGTGCGGGTACGGAGATGGCGATCGGCGTGAATATCCGCCTGCCGAACGAAGCGGAGCCGAACCAGTGGATCGCGGAAAGCCGCAACCTCGTGGAGATGAAGTACTTCTTCACCCGCAAGTTGATGCTGATCAAAGAGTCATCCGGTTTCCTCATCCTTCCCGGCGGCTTCGGCACCCTGGACGAGTGCTTCGAGCTGTTGACGCTGCTGCAGACCGGAAAGGCCGAGCCGGCGCCGATCGTCCTCGTCGAAACGAAGGGCGAGCGTTACTGGCAGGGCTGGGAGGATTTCGTCAACGCACAGGTGTACGCCCGTGGGTTCGCCGACCCGATCGAAGGCGCGCTCTACCGGGTGACCGATGACCCCGACACCGCGGTACGCGAGCTGCTCGACTTCCACCGCAACTACCACTCGCGTCGCTTTGTCGGAAAAGCGATGGTGATCCGGCTCCGTCAGGCACCGAGTGACGAGCAGCTCGAGGAGCTATCGGAGACGTTCGCCGACATCTGCTCGACAAAGGGCATCTGGCGCACCGAAGCGCTCCCCGCCGAGCGGTCGTCGCATGATCACCTGGAGCTAGAACGCATCGCGCTCGAGTTCAACCTCAAGCACCACGGGCGCTTGCGTCAGCTGATCGACCGGATGAACGAGCTCGTACCGCCGAGCCCCGAAGGCCCCGTCGGGGTCTAGGCCCGCCTACGGGCTCACGCGGCCGAAGTCGTCCTCCAGTCGTTCGATGTCGTCCTCGGCGAACGAGCGACCGTGCTGGACTTCGATGAAGACGAGGTCGGTGGATCCGGTGTTCTCCATGCGATGAGCGGCCCCCATCGGGACGTCGATCGTGCTGCCGGTTTCGACGGCGATCCTTTTGCCTTCCAAGGTGGCGAGTCCCACCCCCCTGACGACGAACCAATGCTCGGCACGGTGCTGATGGCGCTGGTAGCTGAGGCGCTTGCCCGGTAAGACGGTGATCGTCTTCACCTTGTGGTCGGCTGCGTCCTCAACGACCGTGTAGTGACCCCACGGTCGTTCGTCGTGTTCGCGCGGATGCATCGCTCCATCATGGCTGGTCATCGCCACTCTCCTGTCGCCCACCGTCCTCGAGGATCCGCCGAGCCCGATCGATCGCGTTGCGGGCACGCACCACGCGACGTTCGAGGTCGGGTCGGGTCGTCTGGCCCTCCGCGACGGCCTCGCGCAGCGCGTCGTACGCGATCTCGTCGAGTCGCTCGACGATCGCTTGCAGCTCGCCGGTGACCTCCGCGATCCGCTCGTCGGGCACGGCACCTCCTTGTCGGCTGGTCAACGTAGCAACGGCGCCTAGCCGCCCGTCCTTCGCGCCGACGGCCGCTCCGTAGACTCGCCCAGGTGAAGGGCTACGACGCGATCGTCGTCGGCTCCGGAGTGATCGGTCTTTCCTGCGCGTGGCGCCTGTCGGAACGGGGCCGTCGCGTCGCGGTGTTCGACCCCACGCCTGGCCAGGGTGCCTCAGCGGTCGGTGCGGGGATGCTCGCGCCGGTGACGGAGGCGACCTGGCATGACACGACGCTCGTCGAGCTGAACATCCGCGCCGCCAAGGAGTGGCCGGCGTTCGCTCGGGAGCTTGAAGAAAAGAGCGGGCGCCCGACGGGCTTCCGCGCTTGTGGCACGGTCCACGCGGCCTTCGATGCATCGGACAAGGCGGCGCTCGAAGAGATCGTCGAGTTCGAGGCGTCGCTCGGTCTCGACGCCACCTGGTGCGCGCCGACGCGCCTGCGTGCGCTCGAGCCGCTGCTCACGCCCAGCGTGCGCGGTGGAATCTGGGCCCCGGGCGAACACCAGGTCGACAATCGGCTCTTTTTCTCGGCGCTCGTGCAGGCGGCGTCGGCGTGCGGGGTGCAGCGCATCGAGGGACGCATCGACGCGGTCGTCGTCGAGGCGGACGGCGTCGGTGGCGTGCGCAGTGGCGAGGAAACCGTCTCGGCACCGCTCGTTGTGCTCGCCGCGGGTCATGCGGTCGGACGCATCTGCGGTCTGCCGCCCGGCGTCGTGCCCGAGATCCGACCGGTGAAGGGCCAGATCCTGCGCCTCGCGACCCGTGATCGCGTCCGATTCACGAACACGAACGTCCGCGGCCTTGTCAACGGCACTCCTGTGTACGTGGTCTCCCGCGACGACGGTGGCGTTGTCGTCGGCGCGACACAGGAAGAAAAAGGAGAAGACGTCTCTGTCGACGCCGGCGCGCTGCATCGCCTCCTGCGCGACGCGCAGCGCCTGCTCCCTGGTGTCGACGAACTTGAATTCGCGGAGTTCGCCGCGGGACTTCGTCCCGCCGCGCGAGATCACTTGCCGGTCATCGGCGCGACGACGATCGACGGGCTCGTCCTCGCGCTCGGGCACTTCCGCAACGGGATCCTGCTCGCCGATGTGACCGCACGAGCGATCACAGAGCTTTCCGAGGGCGGATCGCTACCGTCGTGGTGCGCGCCGTTCGCACCCCCGCGGTTTCGCGAGCGGGTTGCCGTCTGATGTCGACGGACGCGGCGCTCCTCACGCTGCGGGTGAACGACGTGGAGAGCTCCTTTCCTAGGGCGACGACACTCGCCGTGCTCGTCGATCAATGGACGGCGAAGCCATCAGGATGCGCTGCGGCGGTGAACGGCGAGGTGGTGCCGCGGGCGATGTGGACCGAACGAGAGCTCGCGAACGGTGATCGCGTCGAGATCGTCTCCGCGCAACCGGGTGGATGAGATGAAACGACCGATCCAGCGGATCGTCGAGGGTCAACGACCAGACGGGGACAAGTTCGTCCTCGCCGGAGAGGTGCTCGGCTCGCGGCTGATCTTGGGGACGGGAGGTGCTCCGAACCTCGACGTGCTCGAGCGGGCGATCATCGCTTCGGGAACCGCGCTCGTCACCGTGGCGATGCGCCGCGTCGACCCGAGCCAGGAGGGCTCGGTGCTCGACGTCGTCCGCTCGACCGGGGTGCGGGTGCTTCCCAACACTGCGGGTTGCTACACCGCCCGTGACGCCGTCATCACGGCGCGCCTCGCGAGGGAAGCACTCGAAACGACCTGGATCAAGCTCGAGGTGATCGGCGACGAAACCTCGCTCCTCCCCGACGGCGTCGAGTTGCTCGCTGCCGCCGAGGAACTTGTCACCGAGGACTTCGTCGTTCTGCCCTACTGCGGGGACGACCCGGTCCTCGCCCGCCGGCTGGAAGACGTCGGTTGTCAGGCGGTGATGCCGCTCGGCTCACCGATCGGCTCCGGCCTCGGGATCCGCAATCCGCACGCGATCGCGATGATCGCCGAAGCCGCCACGGTTCCCGTCGTCCTCGACGCGGGCATCGGCACCGCGTCCGATGCAGCGTTGGCGATGGAGCTCGGCTGTGACGCCGTCCTTGTCGCCTCCGCGATCACGCGTGCCCACGATCCCGAAGCGATGGCGCGGTCGATCTCGCTCGCCGTCGAAGCCGGCTATGTCGCGCGTCGCGCGGGGCGCATCCCGCGCCGCTATTTCGCGACGGCGTCGTCGTCAACCGAAGGCGTTGCCCGCTTTTCCGAGGGCGAAGCCGAATGAGCCCGGACGCGGCGGTTCCTCCGGTCGCGCTGACGATCGCCGGCACGGATTCTGGTGGAGGGGCCGGCATCGCCGCCGACCTACGGACCTTTGCGGCGTATGGCGTTTTCGGCGCGCTCGTCGTTTCGGCGGTGACGGCGCAGAACACCCTCTCGGTGCGTGGGATACAAGAGATGCCCCCGGATTTCGTCGAGGCACAGCTCACCGCGGTGTTGGACGACCTGCCCGTCGCGGCGGTGAAGACCGGCATGCTCGCGAGCGCCGACGTCGTGCACGTCGTCGCCCGCAGAGCGGCGAGCGGCGAACTGCCGAATCTCGTCGTCGACCCGGTGATGGTCGCGGCTTCAGGGGCCGCCCTCGTCGAAGGAGACGCGCGCAGTGCCTACTTGGAACTCATCGCGCACGCGGTCGTCGTGACCCCGAACCTCGACGAGGCCGAGGTGCTCGTCGGACACGACGTGCGGGACGAAGGCGAGATGGCGCGAGCGGCGAGGGAACTGCACGGTCTCGGGGCACGCGCCGTCGTCATCAAGGGCGGCCATCGCAAAGAGCGCGACGCCGCCGACGCGGTCATCGTCGGAGATGGCGACGTGATCTGGTTGCGTGCGCCGTGGGTCGACACGGCGAACGTGCATGGGACCGGGTGCACGCTGTCGGCGGCGATCGCCGCGAGCCTCGCCCTCGGTTGTGATGTCTTGCCCGCGATCGAGGAGGCGAAGTCCTTCGTCCGGGAAGCGCTCATTTCGTCGAGCGGCGGTGCGCTCGGCGCGGGGCCCGGACCCCTCTATGGACTGGCCCGTACCCGCAACTGACGGCACGGGCCTTGAACGCCACGCTTTGTGATGCGTGCCGAGTAGCTGTGGCGACGCGCAGAATTCAGATTCTCGTCAGCTGTTTGGCACTCCGGAGACATCGGGACGTCGCGTTCTGCTGGTAGTCCTCTGATTCGAACCCTGATCCCCCGGAGGTCTCATGCGACGGTTCACTTCCTGCAAGTTCGCGGTCGGCGCCGCCACAGCGCTGCTTCCTTTCGGCGTCCTGTACGCGACAAGCTCGACTGCAGTAAGCGCCGCGCCACGCGACGCGCACTTCCACGGTCGTCAATCAAGCGAGTTCACCGTCCACGTCATCTTGTCGGGTACGACACTCAGCCACACCTTCTCACCGAACGGGACCGGCGCGCCGACCGCCGAGCCGCTGTCGGATCCCGACGACATCACCGCGCTCGGCGACGACGTCTTCGTTGGATTCCAAAACGGCGTCAGTCCGACCGGCGGCGCGAGCAGCGACGGCAATCTCGACAGCACGGTCGTTGCGTTCCGACGAAACGGCGACCCGGTTGCCCAGTGGGACGTGGTCGGCAAGACCGACGGCGTGACCGCTGATCCTCAAGCGGGCATCGTGATCGCGACCGCGAACGAGGATGGCAACTCCAGCCTGTACACGATCGACCCGAGCGCCAGTCCGGCGGACGAGGTCACGCACTACGCGTACAACGAGCCGCTTCCGCACAACGGCGGAACCGACGCCATTTCGATCTACCACGGACTGATCCTGATCAGCGCCTCGGCGCCCGGGACCGTCGGCGCGCCTGCTCCCGATCCGAGCTATCCGGCGGTCTATTCGGTCGTGCTCGACCCGACGACGAAGATCGCGACGGTCACCCCGGTGTTCTACGACGAGGCTTCGGCGGAGGTCGCCAACACGAACAGCCCCTCGTTCGGTCAGAGGACGACGCTCATGCTCACCGATCCCGACTCGAACGAGGTCGTGCCTTTCGGCGCCCGGTTTGGCGGGGATTTCATGCTGACGAGTCAGGGCGACCAGGAGCAGATCTTCGTGGGCGATCTCGGCAGGGGCCACCAGCATCTCTCGGTCCTTTCGCTCACGCAGTCCGTTGACGACACGGCGTGGCCATCAGGACGCGGGAGGCTCTACGCCACCGACTCGACGAACGACTCGATCGACACGATTACTGGACCATTCGCCGAGGATCAGCCCGTGGTTGTGGCGACGCCGTGTGACGCAAACAGCGCGGCGTCGCTCACCGTTTGTCCCGATCCCCCGGCGGTGCCGGCGAACTTCCTCGCCACCCTCGACCCGTCGACCGGCGAGGTCAGCCCGATCACCCTCGTCGGCGCGGCGTTCATTCCCCAGGGCGGCCTGTTGTACCTCCCGTTTGGGGGCGACCGCTCAGGACCCGGTCGCTGAGATCCGCTCCGGGGCGCCAAAAGGTAAGAGCGCCGGCGGCACCTCGACGGTGCCGTCGCGCTCTTGGTAGGTCTCCATCACCGCGATGAGAGCGCGCGCCGTCATCGCGGTGCCGTTCAGCGTATGGACGATGCGTCGCTCCTCGTTGTCGCGAAAGCGGGTATTCAACCGGCGCGCCTGGTAGTCGGTCGTGTTCGAGCACGACGTGATCTCCCGGTAGCGGCCCTGGGAGGGCATCCACGCCTCGATGTCGTACTTCTTTGACGCCGACGGTCCGAGGTCTCCCGCCGCAATGTTGACGACCCGGTAGGCGATACCGAGCGCGCGGACGATCTCTTCTTCGATCGCCAGCAGCGACTCGTGCTCGTCGGAGGAGGCCTTCGGTGCACAGAAGACGTACATCTCGACCTTGTCGAACTGGTGGACGCGGAAGATCCCACACGTGTCGCGCCCGGCGGCGCCCGACTCGCGCCGGAAGCACGTCGAATATCCCGCGTAGCGAAGCGGTAGCGCGTCGGCGTCGAGGATCTCATCGGCGTGCAGCCCGGCGAGCGCGACTTCCGAGGTGCCGGTCAAGTACAGCCCGTCGGGCTCGACGCGGTACAGGTTCGCCTCCTCTGTCGGCAAGAAGCCGGTCGCGAACATCGCCTCTTCGCGCACGATGACGGGAGGAAGCACGGGGGTGAAGCCGCGATCGACGACGCGGTCGAGCGCGAAGCGGTACAGCGCCAGCTCGACGAGGGCTGCGTCGCCCATCCGATAGGCAAAACGCGCTCCGGACAGCCGCGCCGCCTTGTCCATCGCGAACGCGCCGAGCTCGAGGTGCTCGCGCACGGGGAAGTTGAACTCGCGGGGTTCGCCGACCCGATGGACCTCGACGGCGTCCTCGTCGGTCGTCCCGTCCGGCGCAGAGGGATCGGGCGGATTCGGGATGCGAGCGAGCAGGTCGTCGCGAAGCTGCGCGACGGGGATCAGCCGCGTCTCGGCTTCTTGGAGCTCCTCTTTTGTCTTCGCGAGGACGACGCGCTCCGCCTCGTCGGGACGACCCTTCGGACGCGTCCGCGCCCGCAGGTCCTCGACTGCTCGGGTCTGGGTGCGCCATTCCTCGTCGGCGGCCAGGAACTCGTCGAAGAGCTGGTCGGCGCCTTTTCTCGCGAGGGCTTTGCGCAGGTCGTCGGGGTGCGCTCGTGCCTCTCGGGCGTCGATCAGCGCCGGCCCCCCTTTCGCCGGCGGCGGGCGGCGGGAGCACGCTGCGGTCGGGTTTGGGCTCGAGGTCGTGGTGTGGGCGGCGCTTTGTCCTCCGGCGCCTCAACGACCGCCGTCGCGGCGCCGGGACGGATCGGTCCGGTGCGGGCGCGTACTCTCATCGCCCGCTGGCTCGCGGCCTGGCGAGTCGGCGCGAACGACTCTTGGGAAAGCGCGCCCGACGCGACGGCGAGCGGGCTCAACAGAACCCTGTCGATACCGCGGCTGCGCAGACGCTCCGAGAGCTGGCGGTAGCGGGGCTCGCGCTCTTTCATCACCGCGACGAGCGGTGATGCGATGAAGATCGAGGAGTATGCCCCAGTTGTGAGGCCGATCGTCAGGGCGAGACCGAAGTACTGAAGTGTCGTCGCGCCGAGGATCTGCGCGCCGAGGACGAGAACCGAAAGAATCGGCAGGATCGCGACGAGCGACGTATTCAACGAGCGCGCAAGGGTCTGATTCATCGACAAGTTGATGAGGTCCGAGATGTTCATGCGTTCGCGGTTCACCAAGTGGCGCGAGTTGTCGCGCACCCTGTCGAAGACGACGATCGTGTCGTACAACGAGTAACCGATGATCGTCAAGAACGCGACCACGCTGTCGGGAGTGACGTCGAAGCCCGTCAACGAATAGACGCCAACGGTGACCAAGATGTCGTGGAGCATCGCGACGATCGCGGCGAGCGCCATCCGCCACTCGAAGAACAACGAGATGTAGGCGCTGACGAGCACGAAGAAAACGATCAGAGCTTCGATCGCCTTGTGAGTGATCGAACTCCCCCACGCCGGGCCGACTTGTTCGATAGAGATGTTCGCCGGGTTGGTATGCGCGAGACGCGCCAGAATGTCGCTGACTTTTGTAGCGATCGAGCTCGACGTGGCGATTGACTGCCCCTTCGGGAGCTTCGCTTCGACCTCGAGCGTCTTTGGAGGCGAGCCGAGCCGGGTGATTGTCGCCCCAGAAAGTCCCACCGGACCGAGCGCCGTGCGTGCCTCGTTCACCGTCACCGTGTGGGTCTGGACCGTCCAGGCCGTGCCTCCGACGAACTCGATGTCGAGATTCAGCCCCCTTGTCCCGAGCGAAATCGCGCCAGAGGCGATCACCGCCAGGGAGAGGGCGAACCAGAAGCGCCGGCGCCGGACAAAATCGAAATGGGTCTCGCCGAAGTACAGCCGACGCAGAACGCCGTGGTGGCGTGGTGGCTTCGCGAAGTCGCGTTCTCCGTTTGCAGCTTCGGGTTCTGGAGACTCGGCCGCGAACGCCGCCACGGACTCCTCGAGCGGAGCCGGGTTCGGAACGGCGGCTTCCAGCGCGGTGTCGATCTCATCGTCTTCATCTTCGCCGAGCAGCGTGTCTTCGTCGTCGGTCGCTTCGACCTCGAGAGCTTCTTCTTCTTCTTCTTCTTCTTCTTCTTCTTCTTCTTCTTCTTCTTCGATGCCCTCGTCGTCAATGGGCGTGTCGCCGTCGGGGACGTGCTCGTCCGGTGGTTCGCCGCGGTGCGCGGCGTCACCGGGACGGATGCGGTCGGGGCTCATACCGTTTCCGCCTGGGCCGCGAGGCCGCGGGCGATGCCCAAGTGGCGCGCCGAGGCGATGACGTGATTACGACCGAGCAGGATGACGAACGGCCGCGTGAAGATGTAGGCCGTGACGACGTCGGCGAGCGTCGAGATCCCGAGCATGAAGGCGAATCCCTTCACGGCGCCGATCGACAAGAGCCACAGCACGAGCGCGCCGATGAAGCTCACCGCGTCGGCGGAAAGGATCGTGCGGTAGGCGCTTCGGAATCCCTTGTCGACCGAGGCGCGAACGGAACGGCCGGCGCGCACTTCATCTTTTAATCGTTCGAAATAGACGATGTAGGAGTCGACGGTGATACCGACTGAGACGATGAGGCCGACAACGCCGGACAGGTCGAGGGTCAATCCGACCGACGACACGCTCAGCAGCGAGATGAACCCGTACAAGAAGGCCGCGGTCGTCACGAGTCCCAATACGACGACGATCCCGAGTGCGCGGTAGTAGAAGATCGTGTAGCCCATCACCAAGAGCAGACCCAACAGTCCGGCGAGCAGTCCGGCGTGCAAGGACGACTTCCCGAGGCTCGGCGAGACCGCCTCCGACGTCAACGGATGCATCACCACCGGAAGAGAGCCGTACCTCAAATCGAGCGCCAGCGCGCTCACCTCGGCATGGGTGAAGTTCCCCGAGATCTGGCCGCTTCCCGGAAAGCTCGTCGCGTCGATGAGCGGCGCCGAGACGATGTCCCCGTCCAAGTCGTCCGCGACCGGCGTGTGGTAGTAGGCGGCGGCGATTTTGTTGAATGCCGTCGTCCCCTTGCCGGTGAGGGTGAACGACACCACCCACGACCCGGTGGTCAACAACTGGGCGGTCGCGCCGCTGATGATTGTGCCGTTCGCCTTGGCGGGACCGAGCACGAGTCGCTCCGCGTCATAGGCGCCGCCGGAGCTGAAAATGACGTTCTTGGAGGGATCGTCTGCGGTGATCGGCGTCGTCTTGTACGACGCGTAGATCGGGTCTTCGCAGTAGTTCCCGCAGACGAACTCGCCGCCGCTGGCCGAGTCGTAGTACGCCGAGGTGAAGTGGTAGCCGCCCGTCGGAGAGGGCGGTGTCCTGTACGGCGTCGCGGGCGTCTTCTCGCCTTTTTTCGTGGCGGGTGGCGTGTAAGTGGGCGCGCCGCCGAGGACGGGGCGGAAGTAGAGCTGAGCCGTGGTGCCGATGATGTGAAGGATCCGACTTGGGTCCTTCACCCCCGGCAGCTCAACGACCACCTGATTGCCCTGCGTCGTGATGTTCGGCTGCGACACTCCGAGCGCGTCGACGCGGTCCGTCATGATGTTCGCGACGTTCTGCAGCGTCGCTTTCTTCACTGGGTGCGCAGGGACGTAGACGACCGAGAGCCCGCCTTCCAAGTCGAGCCCGAGATGCGGCGACCATCCCAGCCCGACCGCCAGGCCGAGCATCCCGAAACAGGCGATGGTCGTCAGCAGAACGCTGGCGATAAGACGCTGCCGACCCACCTAGGCGCTCTTCCCCTCGCCGGACTGCTCAGTGTCCGGATCGGGCTTCGGCGACGGCGTCGGGAAGAACGACGTCGGCTGGTCCGCCTCCTTGCCTTCGTCGTGCGACCGCGGTTCAAACGGCGCTTCGTGTTCGGCGCCAGATCCTGTCGTCGGCCCCTCAGTCGAAACGTCGGGCCATTGGGGCGCTTGTGGCACGCGCTGGCCGACCGCTCTCCGGACGATCTCGACCGTCGTGCCGGGGGCTATTTCGACGAGCACCCGGTCATCGTTCATGGCCCGCACGGTTCCGACAATCCCTGAGCTCGTGATCACCTCGTCGCCGACCGAGACCGCTTTCTGCATCGCCTGCTGTTCTTTTTGGCGGCGTCGCTGCGGCCGCATGAACAAAAAGGCGCCGACGGCGAGGATCAGCAGGATGAACAGGAACGCGCTGCTCCCGCTCGACGAGGACTTTTTCGACGCGGCGATGATCGCCAGGTCGTGGAACGCGGGAAGGAGGTGGACAAAGGTCATGGAGTTGACACCCGTGGTCTCGGGGACTGAGCGAGTCGCATGGTAGTCCTTGACCTGGGAGTGCTTGTTCTCCCCGCGTTTAATTGTCGCGCTCAGACGTCGAAAAGCGTCGACGCCTCCTCGGTGGTCATCGTCGGCGTGCGAGCGACGTGCGGGCGCGGGATGCCGAGGTGGTCCCAAGCTGCCGGGCCCGCCACACGTCCCCGCGGGGTGCGGGTAAGGAAGCCCTGTTGGAGCAGGTATGGCTCGTAAACGTCCTCCACCGTCTCGGGCTCCTCGCTAACGCTGAAGGCGAGCGTCTGCAATCCGACCGCTTGGCCAGAAAAACGCACGCACAGCGCCTCGAGGATCTGGCGATCGAGCCGGTCGAGGCCGCGCTCGTCGACCCCGAACAGCTCGCAGCCTTCGCGAGCCGCTTCGAAATCGATCGCGCCGAGTCCGCGGACCTCGACGAAGTCGCGCACCCGGCGCAAGAGCCGGATGGCGAGGCGCGGTGTCCCCCTGGCGCGACGCGCGATCTCCTGCGCGCCCTCAGCGGTGCAGTCGACGGCAAGGACACGCGCCGTCCGACGCACGATCTCCTCGAGCTCGTCGGGCGCGTAGTGCTCGAGGCGGGCCACGAATCCGAAGCGGTCACGCAGCGGTCCGGTGACGAGTCCCGTGCGCGTCGTCGCGCCGACCAACGTGAAGGCTGGCAGTTCGAGCCGGACCGAACGCGCCGTCGGTCCCTTGCCGATGACGATGTCGATCTGGAAGTCCTCCATCGCCGGATAGAGGATCTCCTCGACAGGACGCGTCATGCGGTGGATCTCGTCGATGAAGAGCACCTCGCCAGGCTGCAGCCCGGTGAGGATCGCGGCGAGGTCACCACCGCGTTGCAGGGCGGCACCCGAAGTCACGCGCAGCCCGACCCCCATCTCGTTCGCGACGATGCCGGCGAGCGTCGTCTTTCCGAGCCCCGGAGGTCCGGCGAACAGCAGGTGATCAACGCTCTGGCTCCGCCGGCGCGCCGCTTCGAGCACGATCGTCAGGTGTTCCTTCACACGGGCTTGTCCGACGAACTCGGAAAGGCGTCGCGGCCGGAGCCCCACCTCGAGGGCTTCCTCGGGTTCGTCGACGGGTTCGCCCGCGACGACACGAGATTGGGACTTCGCCTCGATCTGGATGTCGCGACGCGCGCTCATCGTCGCGGTGCGAGTTCGAAGAGCGCTTCGCGCAGCAGTTCCTCGACGCTGCCGTCGTGGCCGACGCGTTCGATCGCGACACGGATCTCTTCGGGCGCGTATCCCAGTGCGCCGAGCGCGTCGCGCAGTTCCGCGGCGGCGCTCGTATCTGATCCATTGCCGACGGGCTGCGGCACGACGAGGCTGCCGTCGCCGATCCTCCCGGCGAGTTCGACCAAGAGACGTTGCGCGGTCTTTTTTCCGACCCCCGGAACGAGACAGAGCGCGTCGACGTCGGCGGAGACGACGGCGGCGGCGAGGGACTCGGGTGGGTGCACCGACAAGATCGCGAGCGCGAGCGCGGGGCCGATGCCGTGCGCGGAGACGAGCAGCTCGAAGATCCGCCGCTCTGCGCGGCTCGGGAAGCCGTACAAAGTGATCGCGCCTTCGCGGACGTGGGTATGGACCGAAAGCCGCGCCGCGTCGCCGACCGCGCCGAGCGTGCGGGCATGACGGGAGGAGACGACTACCTCGTAACCAACGCCTGAAACGTCGATGAGCACCGTCGCCGAGGCGACCCCCTCTTCGAGCGCCTCCAGAGATCCGTAGAGCGCGCCGATCACGAGACGACCTGCGCTTCGGCAAGTGACGCGGCACGGTGCGCGGCGACGTGACACAGCGCGAGGGCGAGGGCGTCAGCGACGTCCGGGGGCTTAGGCAGCTCTGGGAGGCGCAGCAGGCGGGCGACCATCTCTTGCACCTGGCGCTTTTCGGCCGAGCCGTATCCGGCGATGGCCTGTTTGACCTCGTTCGAGGTGTACTCGACGACCGGGCAGCCGTGTTCGGCGGCGACGAGCAGCGCGATGCCGCTCGCCTGTCCGACGCTCATCGCCGTCTGGGCGTTCGTCTGGAAAAAGACCCGCTCGACGACGACGACGTCGGGGCGGATCTCGACGACGAGCGCGTCGATCTGACGACGCAGCTCGGCGAGACGTTCGGGAACCGGCAGTCGGCGTTCGGTCGTGATCACCCCGGCGGCGAGGGTCTTCTCGCTGCCGGGCGTGCCCGTGATCGCGCCGAAGCCGCAACGCGACAAGCCGGGGTCGATCCCCAGGACAAACACGCGTTCGATGGTAGTAAGGGCTGGCTGGGAATTCGCGGACCCGAATCGAGATCAGCTGGCGAGCGCGGTGAGGATCTCGTCGGGGATGTCGAAGTTCGCGACGACGTTGTGCACATCGTCGTGTTCTTCGAGCAGGTCGAGCAGGTTCAAGACCTTGCGCGCCGCCGCTGGGTCGGTGACCTCGACAGTCGTCGTCGGCACCCAGGTGATCTCCGAGGAATCCGTCGGGATCGCCGCCTCCTCCAGCGCCGCGACGAGAGGGTGCAGGTCGGTTGGCTCGCAGATCAGGGTCCACTCCTCGCCGTCATCGCGCAGGTCCTGTCCGCCCGCGTCGAGCGCCGCCGCCATCACGTCGTCTTCTTCGACCTTGCGGGGGATCGTGACCACCCCTTTTCGTTCGAATTGCCACGACACGGCGCCCGGTTCGGCCATCGTCCCGCCGTTGCGAGTGAAGACCGATCGGATCTCGGCGCCGGTGCGGTTGCGGTTGTCGGTCAGGCACTCGACGATCACCGCCACCCCGGCCGGCGCGTACCCCTCATAGGAGATGGCTTCGTAGCGAATGCCCTCGAGCTCACCGGTGCCGCGCTTCACCGCCCGGTCAATGGTGTCGATCGGCACCGAAGCATCGCGGGCTTTTTGGTACATCGTCCGCAGCGTGGCGTTCGCTTGCGGGTCTCCCCCACCCTCTCGCGCCGCGACTTCAACCTGGCGGATGAGCTTCGCGAACAGTTTCGAGCGCGCTTTGTCCTTCGCACCCTTTTGGTGTTTGGTCGTCGCCCATTTCGAGTGTCCAGACATGAATCAGCCCTCTAAGCGGATCGCGCGCGCATCACAGCTCGCGCAGCGCCTGCGCGCGCTCTTGCAGACTGAGCCCACTCGTCGAGGAGTCTCGCTCCCCGGGTGCGGCGAGCGGCGCGCACCACTGCCATCCCGTCAGCCGGACGACATCGCGCGGCAACGTGCGCTCGAGCTCACCGCGGTTCGAGCCGAGCAGCTCGAGCGTGTCGGCGAGTGCCGGTGGGTACCGCGTGATCGAGGTGGCAGCGAAGTCGGCGAACGACTCCCGATCGACTCCGCCTAGCCGTGAACTCAGGCGCGCGGCGGCCGGGCTGCGCAGGGCGAGCAGTCCGAGCGAGGACATAATCAAAGAAGCGCGCGCGACGTCACCGCGGCGCAGGTGCGCGAGCTCGTGTGCGACAAGCGCTTCGAGGTCGATGCGATCGAGACGTTCGAGGCTTGCTGATGTCACGACAAGGGTCGGGCGAGAACCACGTCGGCCAAATGTGGCCGCGTTCAGGTCCTCTGATGGGATGACGACGACGACGGGCGTCGAGAGCCCGAACGCCGAACACAGCCCATCGACGATGTTCAACAAGCGGGCGTCGAGGTTGACGTGTGCCTCCCGACCGCCGAGTGCGTGGAGGATCCCTGATTCCGAGCCGGCCTTGGCGTTCGCGACGAAGTGCGCCAGCGCGAGTAAGGCGACGAGGCCGAGGATGATCGTGCCGGCGATGTCGGCGACGCCGGAAGCCGCTACGGCAATGCAGGCGACCGCGAGGATCACCGGAGCGGCGCGCAGCATCGCCACGTCACCTGTGGTGCTGCGCGGACCAAGAGACGGCACGGCGGCGAGGGCGTGATGCCGGCGCGAAGGCGCGTGAGTGGACGATCGCGTCGGGCGCGTCCTTGGGCGGGGGTCGTGCCCGCGGGGTTGCGCGACGCTGGGTTCCGGCTGGGGCATTACGTCACGAGTGTACGGTTCTGCTCGAACAGCCCGAAGAGCCCGCCTCCCCGCCCTGCACGCCCACTACCTCCGGCGATGGCGTGCTCGTACGCCTCGAGGTAGCGCTCCGCCACTTCGCCGAAAGAGAACCGGGCGGCCCGCGCCAAGCCGGCGCGGGCGAGCTCCGCACGGACGTCCGGCTCGCACAACAACGAACGCAGCTTGTCCCGTAGTGCTTTTTCGTTTCCCGCCGGGAAATACCAGGCGCCGTCCGATCCAGCATCTCGATATCCGGGGAGATCCGTGGCGAGGACCGCGCAACCGGCGGCCATCGCTTCCAATAAAACGACGCCGAACGATTCGCCGCCGAGTGCCGGCGAGATGAAGACGTCCGCCGATCGCAGCTCGAGGTCGCGGCCGTCGTTGCCGAGGCGTCCGAGAAAGACGATGCGCTCATCGGCCCCGAAGCGTCGTCGCAGCCGTTCGAGCTCCGGCCCGTCGCCGACGACGCGCAGGGAGAAGTCACCGGCGAGACCGTGGAACGCATCTAAAAGGACGTGAAGGCCCTTTCTCGCTTCGACGCGCCCGACGAACAGCGCCGTCGGGCTCGCGGGTCGTACCGGGTGGATTCGCGCCAACCGATCCGCCGCGACGGCGTTCGGGATGATGACCACATCGATGCGGCCGAGTACCTCGCTAAGCGTCGTCGCCGCCGTCGGAGAGACCGCCACCACCGAACCGATCCGGTGCACAGCGCGGCGGAACGGGAACGCGTACGCCGCGTAGACACGGCTCGGCCGGGCGCGGTGGAAGGTCGCAACCACCGGCTTCGCGGACGTGACGAGCGCGGCGAGCGCCGGACCGGGTACGAGCGGTTCGTGGACGTGCACGACGTCAGGCGAGAAAGACCGAAGCGCGTGCACGGTTCTGCGCATCGCGCGCGGGTACGGAGCGACCGGGGCGAGGGAGCCGTTCGCCGGCACGCGGAGCGAGCGGCCGACGGTGACCGAGAGCGTCCCCGGCGCGCTCCACGACCGCGGCCTTCCCGGACCGATGACGCAGACGTCGTGACCGAGACGGACGAGGGTGTCAGCGTGTCCCAGGACCTGGGACTGCACTCCCCCGGGGAACGAAAGGTCGTACGGCGAGACGAGTGCGACCCTCATCGCCCGCCCGGCTCCGTGTCCCACAGCGGCTGGAAGACGTGCCATTGCTCGGGGGCCGCGCGGATCAGATCCTCGAAAGCGTTCGCGACCTCCTGGGTCACGCGCTCGACGTCCTCGCGCAGTCTCGCCTGGCGCGTCGTTTCGATCGGTGGGCGCAGCTCGAGTCGGTAGCGGCCGCCCGAGCGGACGTAGATCGCGCACGGCAGCAGCGGCGCCCCGCTTCGCAGCGCGAGGAGGGCCGGGCCGCCCGGGATGCGCGTCTTCTGGCCGAAGAACTCGACGGGTACCCCGTCCCCCGTGACGTCGCGATCGGCGAGCAGCGCGATCATCGTCCCTTCGGCGAGGGTCGCGAGGAGGTGCGGGACCGTCTCGGTGCCGACCGGCAACACCGTCAAATCGACACGCCGGCGCATCTGCGCGAACCACGCGAAGAGCTCCGGTGGCTCGAGCACCTCGGCGACCGTCGTGAGCGGATATCCCCTGGCCGAGGTCCACGCCGCCCCCGCCTCCCAGCAGCCCAGGTGCGGAAGGACGATGATCCCGCCCGCTTTCTTCGCGACGAAGTCGTCCCAGATCTGTACCCCGACGAGCTCGAAGCGTTCCGGATGCCGGTGCACTTCCGCCGTTTTCAAGTTGGCGGCATCGGACCAATACACGCCGTAGCCGGCGTAGGCGCGGCGGACGATCGGCACGAGGCGCCGATCGTCTGGATGCACGCCGAGCACCGGGGCGAGGTTCTCGGCGACGATCCGCCGCCGGGACCGGCCCGCGCCCCACACGATCACCCCGATCGACGCGGCGAGCAGACGCGACGCTCGTCCAGGGAGCAGGCGGAGTGCCGCCGCGCTCACCCGGTAGACGCCATAGGTGATGACCGCACGCGCGCGCCCGAGGGGCGTCGCGAGTTTCGTCGGCAACGTCGTGTTAGCGATCGATGTCGATGCGCCGCATGAAGGCATGCGCCGATCGGCGCAGTTTCACACGCTCGCGTCGTTTTTCTCCACCCTCTTGCGACGTGGAAAAGACCGTCCGCAGCCGAACCGACAACGGGGTGAGCTCTCGGCGGTTCCGGCGCTGGCGATCGGCGCGCGGACCTTGCAACCACGCCTGGCGCCGTCGCTCGATGAGCGCGCGTGTCGGCGAGATCCGTGTCACTGCGATTCCGCTCGCTTGACGCCAAACGCGCACGAAGCGCCCGACCGCCGTCGCGCCCGTCAAAACTGCGAGGAGCGCCAACAGCGGCACCAAAGCCGCGTGCACGAAATTCCCGACGGTCAGCGTCACGCCCAACAAGATGAGGCGCTCCGCGCGCTCCATCAGCCCACCTTGAGCGCGGTAGCCGAGCGATTCCGCCTTCGCACGCTCGTAGGAGACGAGGTTCGCGAGCGCGAGGATGCCGATCGGCAAGAGCGCGGTGTTCGCGTCGTGGGCGCGGACGAAATACCACGCCAGGCCGAGGAAGATCATCGAGTCGCCGACTCGGTCAGAAACCGAGTCGAAAAAGGCTCCGCGCCCAGAGGCGGTGCCAGCCGCCTTCGCGACGTGACCGTCCAAGGTGTCCATGAGCCCACCGACAATGATCAGTCCAACGGCGACAAGAAAGTCTCCGAGGCCGATCAGCACGCCGGTCGCCGCGGCGAGCAGGACACCGAAAGCGGTGACCATGTTCGCCCCGACGCCGAGCGCGACGAGTCGTTCTCCGATCGAGCGGGTCGTTACCGGCGTGTCGGCAGTTGCCTCCGCCCGCTTGCGTCTCCGGCGGCCGTCGATCATCTCCTCTCCCGGTCGAGTAAAACCCACGCTACCAGGAACTTCACCAAATCCTGCTAGGAGGCCCAGGCGGCACGCAGCCGATTCGCCGTGTCGGACAGCGCTTCGGGCAGCACGCGCGCCGAGGCCACGGTCGTGATGAAGCTCGTGTCACCGATCCAGCGCGGCAGCACGTGGACGTGCAGGTGGTCCGGAAGCCCGGCGCCCGCCGCCCGCCCCAGGTTGACGCCGAGATTGAGGCCGTCGGGTCCGTACGCCGCCCGGATCGCGGCGACCGCGTCCCAGGTCGCCCTCCACAGCGCCTCGCTCTCTTCGTCGGTGAGCTCGTCGGGTTCGCGCACGTGGCGAGTCGGCATCACGAGAAGGTGGCCACTCGTGTAGGGGAACGCGTTCAGCACTGCCGCGCTGAGCGGCCCACGGTGGACGACGAAATTCGAGGCGTCGGTACTTTCATCCTGCAGCAGACGGCAAAAGACGCAGCGCTCGGCCGCTTCTTCTCGGCCCGCCCCTGCGGATTCCGCCTCGTCGGCGACCGTCGCGACGTAGCTCGAGCGCCATCCCGCCCAGAGGTGATCGAGGCTCACGCCGCCTCGTCTGCTGGCCTGCCGCGCGCCGCGATCTCGGCGACGACGGACGCGACGAACTCGTCTAGCGGCACCCCGCGCTCGGGCTGGTCCGAACCGCGGCGGTTGACACCGACGGTGCCCTGCTCGACGTCGTCGTCGCCGACGACGATGACGTGCGGAATCTTTTCCAGCTTCGCTCGCCGCACCCGTGCCCCGAGCGGTTCTTCCGCCTCGTCGAGGTCGACGCGCACCTGCGCGTCTCGCAGCGCGTCGGCGACCTTTACGGCGTATGCCGCGTTCGCATCACGGACCGGAAGGACGCGCACCTGCGTCGGCATCAGCCACGTCGGAAGCGCGCCCGCGTAATGCTCGAGCAAGATCCCGAAGAACCGTTCGACCGAACCGAACAACGCCCGGTGAATCATGCGCGGACGGTGACGCTCGTTGTCGGCACCGACGTAGGAGAGATCAAAACGAGTCGGCAGTTGGAAATCGACCTGGATCGTCGACAGCTGCCATCTCCGCCCGACCGCGTCGCGCATGTGGACATCGATCTTCGGCGCGTAGAAGGCGCCCTCACCTTCGGCAACCACGTATGGGAGCCCAGATGCCTCGATCGCGTCCCGCAACGCGGCGGTCGCTTCCTCCCATTCCTCGGGTTCGCCAACGAACTCGTCCGGACGCGTCGCGAGTTCCGCCTCGAACTCGCTCAATCCGAAGGCGCGCAGCACCTCCAGGACGAAAGAAAGCAGCGAACGGAGCTCATCGGCGAGCTGCTCGGGTGCGCAAAAGATGTGCGCGTCGTCCTGGGTGAGTCCGCGCACGCGCGTCAGGCCGTGGATGACCCCGGACCGCTCGAAGCGGTAGACGGTGGCGAATTCGTACAGCCGCATCGGCAGCTCGCGGTACGAACGCGAACGGTCCTTGTAGATGAGGATGTGCATCGGGCAGTTCATCGGCTTCGGGTAGTACGTCGCGCCTTCCATCTCCATTGGCGGGTACATGTTCGGCGCGTACCAGCCGAGATGACCCGAGGTCTCGAACAGCGTCGACTTCGAGATATGGGGCGTCCACACCTGCTCGTAACCGTGTGTGCGGTGCATTTGGCGGGAGTAGTCCTCCATCACCTGGCGAATCAGCGCGCCCTTGGGATGAAAGACGGGGAGCCCGCTTCCGATCTCCGGCGGGAAGTGGAACAGATCGAGCTCTGCCCCGATGCGGCGGTGGTCGCGACGTTCGGCTTCTTCCAATCGGTGCAAGTAATCGCGGAGCGCAGCGTCCGACTCCCAGGCCGTGCCGTAGATCCGCTGCAGCTGCGGACGTCGCTCGTCGCCGCGCCAGTACGACCCGGCGACGCGCGTCAACTTGAAGTGCCCGAGCCGGTCCGTCGAAGGCACGTGCGGTCCCCGGCACAGATCAATGAACGTTTCGCTGTTGCGATACGTCGAGATCGTCGCGGTGCCAGAAGGCGCTTCGTGCGCGAGCTCCGGATCGGCGGTCCCTTTCCCCTCGGCGACCGTCTCGATGATCTCTTTTTTGAAGGGCTGGTGGGCGAAGATCGCGAGTCCCTCTTTGATGTCGTGTTCTTCGCGGACGAACGGTTGCCCTTCTCCGACGATCTCGCGCATCTCGCCCTCGATCACCGACAGGTCCTCTTCGGAAAAGTGCCGGCCACCCGGCAGCTCGAAGTCGTAGTAGAAGCCGTCGGTGATCGCCGGACCGATCGCGAAATGCGCGCCGGGATACAGGCGCAGCACGGCCTGGGCCATCACGTGTGCGGTCGAGTGGCGGATGACGTCGCGTCCCTCGCCGGAATCCCCCGTCACGACGCGCACGCGATCGCCGTCGTGAAGCGGCGTGCTCAGGTCGACGAGTGCGCCGTTCACCTCCGCCGCGACCGCGTCCTTCGCGAGCCGTCGTCCGATCGCCGAAGCGAGATCGCCGATTGTCGCGCCGTCGCCGAGTTCGCGCGCTGACCCATCGGCGACGGTGACGGTTATGGGCGACACGGCGTCGGCTCGCTCCTTTGGATGATTGGGCGCAGAACGACGCCGCGCCCGACTGGTGGGCAGGCAGCCTACCGGCCGTTCTCGCAGCTCATCGTGGTGGGAAGTCGGAGCACACGTGGCACGGCGCCGCTGTCGAGACTCAGAGCTGCAAGCCGAGCAGCTCGGCCGCCGCGCTCACTCCTTCGCCGCGTCGCGCCGCCGCATCGAGCGCCGCGTACGCGCCCGGCACGTCCAAGTCGTCGTCGAGCGAGCCGCGCACTCCCTCGATCGCCCCCTCCCCCACCCCGGACCGCCGCCAGCGCGCGACGCGCTCGTCGGACTCGTGAATAACTTTGTCGGTCCAATCAAGCGGCGATCGGTAGTGGTGCGAGCTCAGCGCGACCCGCACGACCGTCGGGTCAAACTCCTTCAACAAATCGCCGACAAAAACTAGGTTCTTCTTCGACTTCGACATCTTCTCGCCGTTCAGCAGGACCATCCCGGCGTGCAGCCAGTGGTGGACGAACGGCTCCCCGGTGACAGCCTCGGATTGCGCTGCCTCGCATTCGTGGTGCGGAAAGATGAGATCGCTGCCGCCGCCGTGCAGATCGACGGTTGTCCCGAGCTCGCGCATCGCGAGCGCGGAGCATTCGATGTGCCAACCCGGCCGCCCGGGTCCCCAAAGCGACTGCCACGACGGCTCGTCGGAGAGCGAAGGCTGCCACAGAACGAAGTCGAGCGGGTCATCCTTCGCCGGGTCGTCGACGTTGCCGCCGTTTTGCTTGGCGAGGTCGAGCATCTCGGCGCGATCGAGGTGACTGAGCTGGCCAAAGCGCGGGAACGACGAGACGTCGAAGTAGACGCCGCCACTGGCCTGGTAGGCGTGGCCGGAGGCGAGCACCATGCCGATGAATCCCAAGATGTCGGGAATCGCTGAGGTCGCGCGTGGCTCGGAAAAGCTCGGGAGGAGGTTGAGCGCTCGCATCTGATCGTCGAAGTGCGCGACCTCTTCCGCGGCGAGATCGAGGTAGTGGACGTGGCGCTCGCGCGCCTCACGCAAGATGTCGTCATCGACGTCGGTGACGTTGCGAACGCTACGCGTCTCATGTCCGAGATCGCGCAATCGCCGTTGCACGTTGTCATAGACGATGTAGGTCGCGGCGTGACCGAGGTGCGCCGACTCGTACGGCGTGATGCCGCAGGTGTAGATCGACACTGTCCGGCCCGGTTTGAACGGCACCACCTCTCTGCGCGCCGTGTCGTACAGGCGCATCGTCACTCGTGACGCCCATCTGGCTCGATCGGCACCCCCGTCAGGCGCAGGGTTGTGTGGCACCTGTAGCGCACGTTCACGTTGACGAGCACGGCGGTGAGCGACTCGACCGCACCGGCGGCAGCCAGTGATCCGGCGCGCAAGGCGCGCAGTCCCGGGATGGACTCGACGAACGCGACAGTCGCTTGAGCGGCGGCGTCGTCGTCGGCACAGACGAGGACGTCGGATTCGATCGGGTGCTCGACGTCGGCGAACTCCTTTGCCGGCAGGTGGTGGAAGGCGGCTGTGACCTTCGTCCCGGGGAGCAGCGCCTGGACCGTCGCAGCGATCGAGCCCCGTGCCGGCAGGACGGGCTGCAGCTCGCCGCCGATGCGGTTCATCCCGTTTGCCATCGAGATCAGCAAACGGCCCGAGAGCTCCGCGACGAGTGCCTGGGCGGTTTCGGTCGCGGCCTCATGGGCCGTCGCCAACACGACGAGATCAGACGCGGCGGCGAAGTCGTTCGTCACGCCGGCGATCTCGAGGGCGTGGCGGGGCCAGTGCTCACGGATCTCTTTTGCGACCGAGGCGGCCCGCGCTTCGTCACGTGAGCCGAGCGCGACCGCGGCTCCGGTCGCTGCGACCCTCGCGGCGAGGGCCCGGCCAGCCGGACCGGTCCCACCGAGGATCCCCACCTGCATTGCCTCAGACCTCCGTTTCATCGGGCGGCGCGACGTGCGCCTCGCCAAGTCCTGTTGGACGGTACCGGGAAAACCGCGGCAGGAGCCTCATCAGGACCGCGACCCCGGCGAGACAGGCGACGCCGCCGATCAGCACGGAGTCCACCGCACCGACCACCGAGGCGACGGCTCCCGATTCGAGATCGCCGAGTCGCGGTCCCCCCGTGACCACTGCGGTCTGCACCGCCTGCAGCCGGCCGGAGAGTTCGCGCGGCGCTTCGAACTGCAAGATCGCGCCGCGAAACACCGCCGAGATGACATCGGCGGCGCCAGCGATCATCAAGACGATGAACGCGACCACGAGTTCCGTCGTGAGGCCGAACCCGGTGATTGCGAGACCCCAGATCGTCACGGCGATTAACACCGCGAGACCCTGGCGCCTGATCGAGGTGACCCATCCGGTGAGGGCCGCGCCGACGAACGCCCCCGTCGCGACCCCGGCGTACAGCAGCCCGACGGTGCCCGCTCCGCCGTGGAAGCGGCTGATCGCGAGCGCCGGGAAGAGCGCTCGGGGCATGCCGAAGACCATTGCGTTGATATCGATGAGGAACACGCCCTGCAGGACCTGGTGACCGCGGAGATAGCGCAGACCGTCGAGGATCTCGCGCGCCGCGAACGCCCGCGCCGGGGCCGCCCGCTCGGGCATGACGAGACGGAACACGGCGGCGAGGGAGAACGCGAAGGTGGCGACGTCGGCGAGGTAGGCGCCCTCAGTCCCAAACCGCCCGATGAGCAAGCCGCCGAACGCGGGACCGACGATCGCCGTCGCGCCGAACAAGAGCTGCCAGAGCGCCGATGCCGAGGCGAGAAGGTCGCGGCTCACGAACTCGGCGACAAGGGCGGTACGTGTGGGGCTGTCGACCCCGGAGAACCCGGCGGCACAGGCGCTGGCGAGGAAGATGATCCACAGCTGCGGGCGACCGAGCGAGGCGTTGATCGCCAGCACCGCACTTGTCACGGCGAGCAGCGACTGCGTGGCGACGAGCAGCTTGCGCCGATCGATCCGGTCGGCGAGCGTGCCCCCGAAGAGCGATCCGAGGAGGAGCGGTCCGAGCTGGGAGAGACTCACAAGTCCGACGTCGAGCGTCGAATGGGTGAGGTGGTACACCTGGTACGGCACCGCGACGACGGTGATCTGGTTGCCGAACATCGAGATCAGGTACCCGGACCACAGGCGGCGGTAGTTCGCCGACTCGCGCAGCGGGGTGATGTCGATCAGGACGCGTCGGCCGCGCATCTTTTCGGGAAGAGATCTCGGATGAGCGCGGTTTCTGCTTGCGTCAGCGCGACCGCGTCCTGAGCACTTCGAGCGCGCGATCGGCGTGGGCGCGCATCCGCGTCTCGCTCTTGATCACAGCGAGGACACGCCGATCGGTGTCGATGACGTAGGTCCACCGCCGTGCCGGGAGGATCGACGATTCGCGCCGGGTCCCAAAGGATTCGGCGACAGCCCCGTCGGGATCGGAGAGCAACGGGTAGTCGAAGGCGTTCTTTGTCGAAAAGTCGCTCTGTTTCTGCACTGGGTCTCGGCTGATCCCGATTCGTTGCACACCGAGCGCCGCGAATTCCGGGCCGAGGTCACGGAAGTGACGGCACTCGATCGAGCAGCCAACGGTCATCGCGGCAGGGTAGAAGAAGAGCACGACCGGCCCGTTGGCGAGGAACTCGCTGAGACTCCTGGTTGCCCCCGTGTCGTCAGGAAGGGAGAAGTCCGGCACCAACCCCCCCACTGCGAGTCCTCCCAAAAGGGCCCCCTCCGCTCTCGCCGCCGACAAAGCGCCAGCGTACGATGCGGGATCCGTACGCACGGTTCCAAAGGGGGTGCGGGCGTTGCCCATCAGTTCGCCGAAGCAGATCCGCAATGTCGCGTTGATCGGACACGGGGGATCCGGGAAAACGACGCTCACCGAATCGCTGCTCCATCTTTCGGGCGCGATCACACGGCAAGGACGCGTCGAAGACGGCACGACCGTTTCGGACTTCGAACCCGAAGAAGTGAAACGCCACATGTCGGTCTCGCTCGCCCTCGCGCCGATCGAATGGGAAGGCTTCAAGGTCAACTTGATCGACACGCCCGGCTTCGCGGACTTCATCGGCGAGGTTGAGCTGGCGCTCGACGTCTGCGATGTCGCCGTTCTGGTCGTGTCGGCGGTAGAAGGCGTCGAGGTGCAGACCGAAGCGGTGTGGCGGCTCGCGGAAAAGCGCAATCTTCCCCGCGTCGTTTTCATCAACAAGCTCGATCGAGAGCGCGCCGACTTCACCCAGACCCTCGATGCGTTGCGCGAACGATTCGGCACCGGCATCGCGCCGCTGGAGCTGCCGATCGGTACGGAATCGGAGTTCAAGGGCGTCGCGGACCTGCTCGCGGACGAGGCGATCTTCTACGAATCCGGCAAGCGGACGAGCGCGGCGATCCCCGACGACATGGCCGATCTCGAGCATCGCGTCCGTGACACGCTCGTCGAAGGAATCGTCGTCGCCGACGACACGATGATGGAGCGCTACCTCGAAGGAGACATTCCCTCGCCGGCTGAGCTCGAGTCGACGCTCGCTGCCGGCGTCGCGGCGGGATCGGTCTTCCCCGTGCTCTGCGGATCGGCGGTAAACGGAGTCGGTCTGGACCGGTTGCTCACCTTTGTCACCGAGATCCCGCCGGATCGCAAGGTGCACGCGAAGGCGGGCGACCAGGAGATCGAGATCGCTGACGACGCGAGCGCGGAGCCACTCGCTCGCGTCTTCAAGACGACGCTCGATCCGTTCGTCGGCCGGATCTCGCTCGTCCAAGTCGTCTCGGGAACGCTCAAGCCCGACATCGTCCTGTTCAATCCGCGTACGCGTGCTGAAGAACGGCTCCACGTGCTGGAGACGATGCGCGGCAAGGAAGCGACCCCGGTCGCGCACGCGCTCGCCGGCGACGTCGTCGCGGTCCCGAAGCTCGCCGAGACGCGGACCGGGGACACGCTCGCACCGAAGGGTTCCCCGGTCGTGATCGCGTTCTCCGAGCCGACCGCGCCGACGTATTCGGTCGCCGTGCGGCCGAGGACCGCCGGCGACGAGGACCGGATGATGACCGGGCTGCAGCGTCTCCAGGAGGAAGATTCGTCGATCGCCGTGCGCCGCAACGACGAGACCCACCAGACGGTGCTTTCGGGGATGGGCGAGACCCATATCCAGGTAACCTGCGAGCGCCTGCACCGCAAGTTCACCGTCGACCTCGAGCTCGAGGAGCTGCGCGTGCCGTTCCGGGAGACGATCACGAAACCCGCTGACGCGGAGGGCCGTCACAAGAAGCAGACCGGCGGCCACGGACAGTTCGGCGTCGTCCACCTGATCATCGAGCCCCTCGATCGGGGAAGCGGTTTCGAGTTCGTCGACAAGATCGTTGGCGGCGCGATCCCGCGTCAGTTCATTCCGGCGGTCGAAAAAGGAGTCCGGCGCGCGATGGGTCAGGGCGGCAACTACGGCTTCCCAGTCGTCGACGTCCGCGTGATCTGCGATGACGGGAAATTCCACACCGTCGACTCCTCGGAGGCGAGCTTCGAGATGGCGGGCGCCCTCGGTTTCGGACTTGCATTCGAAAAGGCGGCCCCTGTCGCGCTGGAGCCGATCGACAAAGTCGTCGTCACCTGCCCGGCCCGGCTGCAGGGCGATGTGCTCGGTGACCTCAACTCACGCCGCGGACGCGTCCTCGGGAGTTCGGCCGACGGCGACGGCGACCAGACGATCGAAGCGCTCGTCCCCGAGAGTGAACTCGGTCGCTACGCCGCCGAGCTCCGCTCACTGACGGGTGGCCGGGGCAAGTTCTCCGCCAGTTTCGACCACTACGCGGAGTTGCCGGCGCACCTTGCCGAGCGCCTTGAAAAGAAGAAGGCGGCTGCCGCGAGCTGAGCGGCGGTCGTTTCCAAGATCGACGACGCTGCGCCTTCTCGAGGTGCGACCAGAACGCGAAATCGTGAGAAGCACCTTGAGCACACGACTCCGGCCGGCGCGCCGCGCGAAGTGCTCGCCTGGTCCCCCGTCGCTCGCATCCGGTGGCTGGTGGCCATTCTCCTCCGCGGCATCTGCCGCATTACGTGCGTCGCGCGATGTGGCGGGATTCCTCATCGGGGAGCTGTAAGACCGTTGCGACTGGAGGGCGCGGCTCGCGACGTCAGCCAAACTTCTTCGGCCAGACGAGGGTCGTGCCGCGATAAATCATGCGTAAAAATGCGGGATCGAATGCGGGCGTGACGCTGACGCCGGTGCGGATCAGGTGGAGTTGGACGTCCTGCGCGTACTCCTTGTTGATCAGCGGGAAATCGATGTCGCCGATCGGCTCGTTCTTCGGTGTGTACTGCAAGACCAGACCGGATTCGACGCGCCAACGGAAAAGCGCAACGGGCGTCGACACCTCGAGGGCCTGGTCGATGATCTTCTCCGCGTAGGCGACCGTCTGTTGCTTGTGGGCGACTCCCCACAAGAAGCCCTCGAGATCGGCGCGCAGGAAGTCCGCGACAGCGCTCGGATATTCGTGGGCGAACGCCGAATTGGCGATGAGGACGCCGAACGACGCCGCGACGTCGTAATTCGTCGGGTTCCACACCTTGTACTTCAAGCCGAGCGCGTTCAGCTCGCGCGGTTCATCGGACTTGTAGACAGAGAGCGCCTGGATCCGCCCTTCGTCGATGACCGCCGGGTCATAGCCAACCTCGACCTGATGGAGCGAGGAGAGTCTCACCCCCGCCTTCACGAGCATCGCCTCGACTTCGTAGGGAATCGCGCCTTTGATGCCAATCGTTCTGCCATCGAGTTGGGAAAGGCGCGTGATCCTCAGGTTTCCCGGGGTGAGGAGTTCGGAAACCGCGGTATGTCCGTACGTGAGGATGCCGATGAGATTCGCTCCATTCGCGCGCGCGGCGAGCACCTCGCTGTCCGAACCGAGGCCGCTGATCTGCACCCGGTTGGCGCTGACGAGGGCGACGTTGTCGGTGCTGAGCCCGGGCTTCAGCACGACGTGGAGGCACATGTCCTTGAAATAGCCACGATCCTGCGCGTCGACGACGTCACCGATCGAGACGGCTGGAACGAAGTCGTAGCCGGAGAGATAGACGATCGTCCCCGCCTTGCGGTTCGCCGCGCACTCGGCGCGCGAAATCCCCGAGAACGTGACGCCACTTCCCGGCGAGTCCGTGGCCGAGTGCGGCGTGTGCAGACTGGACCCACCGGTGGCGGCTGCAATTCCCCCCGCCAATCCGCTGAGAACAACCGCGGCGACGGTGGCGATGGCGACGAGCGTGCGTCGGTTCACGCTGCTTTCCTCCTGGGGTTCCCGCTTGAAAAGGGTCTGAGCGTTGCGACAAAAACGGTTTAACGGTCCCGCGGTCCGGGGTCTGCCCATCGCGCGAGTCGGCCGCCGACCAATTGGACGAGTCCCACGAGGACGATCCCGATGAACATCAAGGTAAAAATCGCCGCCCAGAGCTCGCTCGTCATGTAGTACGTCGATGCGTTCTCCATAACCCACCCGAGCCCGTTCGTCGTGCCCGTTCCAAGAAATTCTGCGACAACGGCGCCGATCAAGGCGAGTCCGACGCACACTCTGATCGCGGCGACGAGATACGGCACGCTGTGGGGTACGCGCAGCCGGAAGAAGATCTCGGTCCGCGTCGCGTTCACCGAACGCATCAGTTCATAAGTCGCGGGATCGATCGCGCGGAACCCAATGGTCGCGTTCACGACGAGCGGCACGAAGGTGATCAACGCCGCGACGACGATCCTCGGCTGGGGACCGAATCCCAGCCACAGCACCAGTGGCGGAGCGAGCGCGAGAACCGGCGTGACCTGGAGAAGGGCAACGAGTGGCGACAAGGCCCTATCCATGATCTTCGAGTGCGCCATCAGCACCGCCGCGACGATCGCAACTCCGAATGCGACGAGGAATCCCCAGAAAGCTTCTTTCAGAGTGACCCAGGCATTCGAAGTGAGTGGTCCGCGAATCCGCCAGAGTTCGGCGAACACGGACGACGGCGCGACAAGCTCGATCGGCTTCACGTGAGAGACGTCGACGCCGATCTGCCATCCGCCGAAGACAATGGCGAGCGCGACGATCCCGGGGAAGACGATTCGGGCTCCCCGCCACGTGCCACCGAAGAGCGTCCGACCGGTACGCCGTGTCGGGACCGGATGATCCTCGCCGTCTGACATCGAGGCCGCGGGCCGCACCTCGGGTTCGGTGGTAATCGTCATCACGGTTCGGAGTTCGCTCGCAGTGTTCGTCGGATCGCGGCGACGTGCTCGAGGAACTCCGGACTCTCCTCCATCTCTTCCCGGCGCGGCCGTGGCAGTCGAATCTCCTCGACTTCGGCGACCGTGCCCGGGCGTGACGTGAAGGTCAAGACACGGTCGGAAAGCATCACGGCCTCACGGATCGCGTGGGTCACGAAGACAACCGTCGCGTCACTGTGTTGCCAGAGCTCAAGAAGCATGTAGCGCATCCGGTCGCGGGTGATCTCATCCAGAGACGCGAACGGTTCATCCATGAGCAGAATCGGTGCTCCGAGCGCGAACGCACGTACGAGGCTCACCCGCTGCTGCATTCCGCCCGACAGCTGACGGGGATGCGATCTCGAGAACTCGGCAAGACCGACGAGATCGAGTAGCTCCATCGGGTTTGTCGTCGTCGAGCGCGCGGACGCGTGCTGTTGCCGGTTCCGTTCTCGACGCGGACCCTTCACGTCCTTGAGCAGCGTGACGTTGTCCAGCACGTTGCGCCAAGGCAGCAGTGCGGGAGTTTGCGGCACGAACCCGAACAATTTCTCCGAGCGGGCGGCTTCCGGGTCGACGCCCGCGACCGAGACCTCCCCTGCGTCAGGCCGACTCAAGCCGCCGACGATGCGAAGCATGGTCGACTTGCCGCAACCGCTCGGACCGATGACGCTCAGGAATTCCCGACGGCCGACATCGAAGCTGAGGTCGCGCAGCGCGTCGACGCGTGCATCTCCATGGGTGAAGCGCTTTTGAACTCCCCGCAGGGAGATGAATGCATCGTCGAGCGCCCCGAGCGATGACTGCCCCGCGGCGGATCGGCTGCCGACGGAGGCGAGTAACCGGTCCTGCTCAGTCATCGCCTCTCGAGACATAAGAGGACACGAGTCGCTCGATCTGTTTCGCAACGACGCCCACCTCAACGTTCACGAAATCCCCGGGGCGTGCAGCACCAAGCGTCGTGTGCGCGCTCGTGAGGGGGAAGATCGCTGCGGAGAAGCTGTCGTCGTCCAGGTCAAAGATCGCGAGGCTCACTCCGTCGAGAGCGATCAACCCCTTCTCGACGCAGTAGCGCATCAGTTCCGCCGGATTTCGGACGCGGAGATCCGGTGCAGCGAGGATGACGGATCCGACGGCATCGACGTGTCCGAGGACGATGTGACCAGCGAAAAGACCCCGGTCTGCAAGGGGCGTTCGAGGTTGACCATCGCGCCCCGAAGGAGCGTTCCGAGCGTCGTCGTCTTGTGAGTCTCAGGGGTCAGATCGAAACCGAACCAACCCTCCCCTGTCGAGCTGACGGTCATGCAGGCGCCGTTGACGCAAATCGACGCGCCGAGCGGCAGATTGTCCGTCGCAGCGGGGGTCGAGAGGCGGAGTACGCCATCGACATTCGAGACGACGGTTGTCGTCTCCTGAGTGATTCCTGTGAACATCGCGAATCACCCGCCTCGACGCGGGCGCGACTTCTTGCGCGTGGTCACGTCACAAAGGCTAACCGCCCTGGTCTCGGGGCTATCTGTCCCGTCGATTCGCGCGACGGTCGGCTGGACTGGTGCGCTAGCCGACGAGCTCGGTGATCTTTGACGCGAGCTTGTCCTCGATCTCGAAGTTCCAAGCGGACTCGGCGACGTCAACCACGAGGAAGAGGTCGGAGATGAGCAGCGTCTCGATCGCCGCGATGCCGAGGTGCTCCAGCCACTTGCCGATGCCCGTCGTCACGGTGAAGTCACTTGGCGATCCGGAGATCGTGATCGTGAGCGCCCGATCAGCGTCGACCACCCCCTGGAGCCAGCCACCCTTCTTCGCCTGGATCACCGCGCCTTGATCGCTCGGCGCGGTGTTCTGTGTCGTGAACTTCTCGGATTGGAGGTACGACTCGATATCGCTAGCGAGCTTGCCTAGGTCCGTCCCTTTGCCCTCAAAGTGCTGGACCTTCTGTCCGATCGCCATGCGGATTCCTTTCTCAAGCGTTGTCCGTCGGTCTCTGCACGCGTCGCCACTGGCACCAAACAAGCCGATGCAGCGGTACGACGCTTGGGATGTCGCGGAGCCCTGGGAGGAACGGTAGTGCGAGCAGGAGCAACGTTGCGACCCCGGTCAGATAGATCGCGATGAGATCGACGTTCGGCAACGTCCGGAATCCCGGCAGCTGGTACCAGAGCGTATACAGCCACAGCCACGGCTGACCCGGGTAGCTGCCCGTCTCGTTCATCACGCCCCACTGCGAGCCGGTGAGGTGCTGCTTCTGGGCGACCTGTGAGAAGTAACTGCCGTCCTCTAATGCCGTCGGTTGTCGCGCTGCGTGGCGTGGTCAGCTGATCCTCGCGGTGTCGTCGATCCAGCGTCGCACGGCAGCTCCGAGCGCGGGCAGTGGCACCGAGCCGACGGCGAGGACCAGGTCGTGGAACGACCGGACGTCGAACGCTGCTCCGAGTTTGTCGGCGGACTCTCGTCGGAGGCCCGAAATCTCGAGCCGGCCGAGCATGTAGGCGAGCGCTTGTGCGGGGTACGCGATGTAGCGGTCGATCTCGTTCTCACATTCGAGTTGGCTCATCGGAACGTGGGCGAGCATCCACTCGACGGCGGACGCTCGCGACCAGCCGAGTGCGTGCATGCCGGTGTCGACAACGAGGCGCGCAGCACGCCAAGAGTCGTTGGCGAGCATTCCCAAGCGGTCGAGGTCTCCTCCGTACAGACCCATTTCTTCAGCAAGGCGCTCCGCGTAGAGGCCCCAGCCTTCGGCGCAGGCCACATCGCCAGCGACGCGACGCGCGAGGTGGAGATCCTTTGCTTCCAACGCGATCGTCAACTGGAAGTGGTGTCCGGGGACAGCCTCGTGAAACGCGACTGATTCCGCCGCATAGCGGGGGCGTTCGTGGGGCTGGAACGTGTTGACGAAAAAGGTGCCGTGGCGGGAACCGTCGACGGCGCCCGGCATGTAGTACGCGGCCGCCGATCCCTTCACGAGTGCGGGTGAAATCGTCTCGACGGCGCATTGTTCTTTCGGCACCTTGCCGAACCACATCGGGGCTTCTGCCTCGGCACGACGAACCGCGCCGATCGCCGCCTGCACGATCTCGTCCTCGGTCGAGAAGCGAAGGTAGGGGTCCGATCGAAGCCGAGCGCGGATCTGTTCGGGGTCGCTCATCCCCCACAGCCGCGTCCCGATCTCCGCGTATTCCTCGTCCAATTGCGCGATCACGTCGAGTCCGAGCCGGTGGAGCTCGTCCGGTCTGCGGTGTGTGGACGTATTGAACAGGATGAGTCGTTCGTACATCGCCGCACCCTCGGACAACCAGCAGATCCCCGGTCGCTCGTCTGGGCGTCCGGTCGGAAGGATGTCGTTTGCGAGCACCTCGCGATAACGCCCCAGCGCGGGCAGCACCGCCGACACGATCAATTCGGATTGCGTCGTTTCAAACGCACCATCGGCAGCGTCGAGTGTCCGACGGATTCCGGACAGATCTGAGTCCTCGATCACGTCGTCGATCTGCTTGATGGCACCCTCGACGCCGCGAGCCACGGTCCGGCGTCCCAACTCCACGCCGTCGAGGTGGCGTTGTGCTGCCTGTTCGAGGTAGGTCGGCAACGCGGCGAGTCGCGCCAGGTAGCCCGATCGGCGAGCCTCGGTATCGAGCGGCAGCTGAGGCAAAACGACGAGGAGGACCGACATGGGCGCGACGTGAAAGTCCGTCACGGTGAACTCGGCGCTCGGCACTTCTGATACCGCTTCGAAGTTCCGCGCCGAGATGGCGACGAAATCGAGCGTCTGGCGATCAGTTTCGGTGAGTTCAAGATTCCTGTTTTCGCCCTGGCTTCGGACAGCTTCGGCGGCGTTCGCGATCTCCGCGTATTTCGCCGAATGGGCGCGCTCTGCGTCCCCGCTCAAGTCCGGCAGTCGGTCGTCAGCGCCCGGAAGGCCGTACGCCGAGGCTTCGAGCGGGTCGTGATCGGTCCGGGTTGCGAGGAATACGTCTGCGAGAGCGCCAACCTCAGGCTTCACGGGCGCGACCGTACCGAACGGATTCGGTTGAGTCGAGCGTGGCGCGCGCCGGCCTCGCTTGTTACAGCTCACCTTTCGGTTCGAACGAGCGAGAATCTCGGAGAATACTGGCGCCTGTGACGGATCGGAACGTCTTGGGCGGCGAGCTGGAGCCGTGCAGTTTCGATCCGCTCACCGGATTCTTCCGCAACGGTTGCTGCACGACCGGCCCAGAAGATCTCGGCAGCCACACGATCTGTGCCGTCGTGACCGCCGAGTTCCTTGAACATCAGCGACAGATCGGCAACGACCTCATCACCGCTGTTCCCGAGTATCGCTTCCCCGGTCTTACCCCGGGCGATCGATGGTGCGTTACCGCGGCGAACTGGCTGCGGGCCCATCTCGACGGTGCGGCGTGTTTCGTCGTCCTCGCCTCCACACACGAAAGCGCTACCGACATCGTTCCGCTCGCGGTGCTTCAAGAGCACGCGGTCGACCTGCCGGACAGTCCGTCTGGTCTCGAAGGTCACGACCGTTAAGCATCGGCCAACCGGTCAAAGAGCGATTTTGCTTAAATCTCGAGCAGCCGTCAGTTAAACAAATGCGCCGAAAGCCCCCCTCCGTGCGCGCTCACACCATCGGAGCGCAGGGGTGACGAGTTGCCAAAATTCATGGACTTTCACGAGGATCTGAAGGTTCCACAGGCAGCGATAGACCAGATCGCCGAAGACACCAAGAATCGCGGGTCAGACGAGTTCGGAGTTCGCCAGGTGGAGTTGTTTCACAACGCTGATGGACAGGCGCACCGCCTGCTCGAAGCGCTCGCTGCTGACGCGGTTCGCCGCCACCACGCATCGATTGGCGTGCCTTGTGGTGAGGTGCACGAGCTCTCGGGGCTCCTCTAGCTGATTGTGTAGATCGCGCGAGCGCCAAATGATGTCGGTGTGTCCTGCAGGACTCCAACCGGCGACGCCAGTCGAGCAGAACAGGGTTTGGTGAGCCTTAGGAACGCTGCCGCGCCGTCTCAGAGGGCTGCAAGGAAATCGAGCGCGCGCTCGGTAAGCAGCTTCGCTGCACCCGCGTCATACGACGGGAGGCTGGAGTCGGCGAAAAGGTGTCGATCGCCCGGGTACAGGAACAGCTCGGCGTCCTGGACCGAAGCGACGAGCGCGCGGGCTGCGTCGATGTCGCCCTCACCGACGAAGAACGGGTCAGCGTCCATTCCGTGGATCTGCACTGGCACGCCCGCCGGCCAGACGGTCCCGAACTCCGAGACGGGGAGGCAGGACTCGAAAAAAAGCGCCCCACGCGCACCGCCGCGGGTCTGCGCGAGCTTCTGTGCTGGCATCACGCCGAGCGAGAAGCCCGCATAGACGAGTTCGTTGGGTAGTCCGTCAGCTGCACCCACGCCCCCGTTAAGCAGGTTGTCAAAACCCACCTCGCTTGAGTACGCCAGGCCGTCCTCCAAAGTCGCGAAGGTGCGGCCTTCGTACAGGTCCGGCACGTGCACCGTGTGTCCGGCGTCGCGGAGCTCGTCGGCGAAGGCAACGACGCCTGCGGTCCTGCCCTGCGCGTGATGGAACAACAACACCTCGGCCATGCGATCTCCTCCGTCTGAAATCGGATTGTGCCCGAATCTCGCGTCTCTCGGGCGCGCTCCTCTGTCAAATTAAGGCACATCGTTGTCTCAGCCGCCTGGGCTGAGCGACACGCACGCCTTTTGCGCGGATTGGAATGCGGGCGAATTCGGATCGACCCCATGCAGCGAGAACCCGAATGCATGGGGCGAAACGATGGGGTCAGGGAAGTTCGGCTCGCCGTGGGTGCGCATGCATTGCGCGTACTTCAAAAGCCTCGTCGTCTCAGCGGAAATCTGAGCCGCGGTCGGCGGCCCACCGTTGTCAGGCAGCAAGTGTTTGCAGACGTTGTTCGCCGAAGAGAACCGCGGAGCGCCTGAGTCGGCTTTTGGGTCGAAGCTAAAGCCACGGCTGCTCCGCGTCGGATCAGGGAACCCCGGCACGCCGTGGGTGCGCATGCACTGGGCGTACGAAAGTGCGTAGTCGTACTCCTGATCGAGGCCCTGGAAGGGCGATGGGTTCGCCGAACCGACTGCGTTCGTGGTGGTCGTCGTTGAACCGATGCTCGCGACGCCAGGGACCGACGGGCCCCCGCATGCGCCCAACACGAGCCCGACCGCCGCGAGCACGACGACCGCGGGCGCCAAGCGACACCCTCGGTGAACGCGTCTTCCCGATCCTTTCGCAACCGTAGGGCACGTCTGGTCGCCGATTCTGGGTTCCGCCATCTCTTGCGCAAACCTCCACGGGTCAGGTTGGTTCTATGCAAAAAGCGGTTGCACGCCGGTTACGTAGGCCTCGATGTGCAGTTTTGTGCCGAGCTCACCACCGAGCCTGCTGCGAATCAATCGGCCCGACCGATCCTCGGGACGTGTCTCTCGATACCAGGGGACAGTGCCGTAGATAAAGAACAGTGCCGTAGATAAAAACGAGTGGGACGTTCTTCCATCCAACTTCGACGGCCCTCTCGACGTCACTGGCCACAGGAGACGCCGCCGTTCTCGATCTCGACTGTCTGAAGGCGGTCAACGACACGTCGGTCACCAACGAGGCGACGAGGAGCTGAAACAGTTAGGGCAGCATCTTCTCAACTGTTTGCGCAAACTTGTTTGCGCAAACAAGACGGCTCACGAGGTTCAGCGGCGACGAGTTGATCCTCGTTATGCGGAAGGCCGGAGCCGAAGGGCTCGAAGTCGCTGATCGCTTGGTTGCTGAGTGGGGACGAACAAATTCACGCGCGACGCTCAGCGCCGCCGTCGCAATCCACGTCGCCGGCATTCCACTCGAGCCCACTTATGCCGACGCCGATCACGCCCTCTACACGGCGAAGCCGAAGGTGGCGGACGGTGCTCGTTCGCGCCCGCCCGATCGCCCGAACAGACGAGTGCTCAGGCTGTTCACCGCTGCATTCCCAATACGGTTTCAGTCGTTCGAGACACCGGTTAAACGCGCCCGCCGTCGCAAATCTTTTCGATCTGTTCGGGAAGACGCGCAAACCGCAGGCTGCACGTCACGCCAAGCGGAGACTGGCCCTGCCGAGGATGACCACGGTGACGGCGGCCAGCGCGCTCAGGCTGACGACCACCAGCAGCAGCGCGCCTCCCGACAAGGTGACACCGGTCGGGATGGTGGCGAAGCAGGCCACCGCCGAAAGCAGCACCGTCCAGCGGCGCGACCACCGATCAGCTGCCACGGCCAAAAAGGCGATGCCCCAGGTTTCATACCAGGGCCAGACGTTGGGTCCCAGCAGGACGACGGCGAGCAGACTCCAGCCGAAAGCGCGCGGGAAGCCCACCTTTTCGACTCGCACCAAGAGGTAGAGCACGACCGCAGCCGCCACAACAAGGGCGCCGCCTCGGGCCGCATCGACGAAGGAAGACGTGCTGGTCGTAAGCCCCACGGCGTGGCACGCGTGAGCGAGCGCCAGTCCCACGGCGGTGGCCGGGTCCAGCCACGTGACCACCCAAGCGGGGATGGAGAGGTCGGTGATCGCGGTCAACCCGAAGCCAGAGGCCACCGATACGAGCGCCATCGTTGACGCTCCGATAGCGAGACCGACGGCGAGCGTTCTGGCGCGTTGTCGGAATTCGGCGCCGGGACCGGCCCACGTCCACGCGATGAAGACAACGCCCAGCGCGGCCGGGATCTTTACTGAGGCGGCCAACCCACACACCACGATCCCGAGCACCGGGTGCCGGCGCACCGCCAACGCGATCCCGGCGATCAACAGGCCGAGCATCAGGGAGTCGTTGTGCATGCCGCCGACGAGGTAGAGCAGAATCAGCGGATTCAGCACCGTGAGAGCGACGGCCAGGTTCACCGGTTGCCCGAAAGCCCGGGCTACCACGGGCACCGCAATCGCCATGAGCCCGAGCCCAATGAGGGCAAAGAACCGGAAGCCTTCCAACGTGGCCGTGACGTGGTCCCCCATCACAAAGGCGTTGCCCCGGGCGAGGTCGAAGAACAACGGTCCGTAGGGGGCAGGGTGGGTGCGCCACAGGGGATCGGAAAAGCGGAAGAAGACCGAGGAGCGGTGCGCGATCGCGGCGTGGGTGAACGGATTCAGGCCTGCCGCCACCAACTGTCCCTCGACGGCGTAGAAATAGACATCCCGACTGAGTAGCGGTGGGGCGACGAGGAGCGGCACCACCCACACGATCGCCACGCTGAACAGCTGACGCAGCGTGTGCCCGGCCGCGTGCCGCACCAACGTGCACCAAGCGCCGAGCAGCAGGACGATGCCGCCGTACATGAGTAGGAGGCTGAGCCACAGGTCGCTGGGAACTGATCCCGGTCTCGGGATCCCGAAGAACCACGCCCCTGCAAGCTTGGTGGTGAAGGGTGAACTCGGCAGCGCCGCGCCAGCCACGACAAGCGCCATTGCGATGAATCCGCCGATGGCCGCGCCCCATGGTTTGCCACGAGCTGGGTCGGCGTGTTGCGTTACCTCCGGGCCGCGCGCGCTGATCGCTTCGCTCATGGTGCCCGCCAGGTCTAGACGATCGGGCCGTTCGTGACCGCCATCGCCGCCACTAACGCTGCTCTCTCTCACCGCGGACCGGTCGTTCAGACCCGAAATATTCTCTGTCCTGTCGTCGTTCAACCGGGAAACGATTCACCTCTGGTCTCCGCCGATGACGCAGAAGCACAGCGAGATCCCGCGCGGATGTCGGCGGCTGGTGCGCTCCCCCGGTGCATCAGCAGCCGGTGTGTCGCTGTCCCAATCCGGCGGCCGCAAGGTGGTTGATGGCGCGCCGCATTCGCCCTCGGGGCGAGCGAGCACACGATCGCACCGAGGGTCAAGAATCGAGGTAGCGAAGTACTGCAAGCACTCGACGGTGGTCCACCTGCGAGACCGGTAGGTCGAGCTTCGTGAAGATGCTCGTCACATGCTTTTCGACCGCTCCCTCGGAGATGACGAGCGTTGTGGCGATGGCCCCATTCGTTCGGCCCTCTGCCATGAGCGCCAAAACCTCGCGCTCGCGCGCCGAAAGGCGCGACAGTGAATCCCGTCGCCGGCTTGCGCCCACGAGTTGGGTCACGACCTCGGGATCCAGCGCCGTGCCCCCTGACGCGACGCGGACGAGGGCCTCGACGAAGTCAGCGACGTCGGCCACGCGGTCTTTCAGCAGATACCCGATCCCGCCGGCGCCCTCGGCGAGCAGCTCGGCCGCGTAGCGCGTCTCGATGTACTGGGAGAAAAGGAGGATGCCGAGGCGAGGATGCGCACGCCTGACGTCGATGGCAACTCGGAGCCCCTCGTCGGTAAAGGTCGGTGGCATGCGGATATCGATCACGGCGACGTCGGGCGGTTCGCGTTCGATAACACCTCGTAACGACTCTGGGTCGCCGACCGCGGCGATGACGTCAAAGCCCCGGCCGGTGAGCAATTGCGCCAGCCCGTCGCGCACGACAGCCGAGTCCTCGGCGATCGCGACCTGGATGGTGTCCGACATCTACGTATGCAACGGCAGATCGACGGTGACCACGGTTGGGCCGCCGGCTGGGCTCGTCACGTCGAGGTGCCCGTCGACGACGAGGACGCGTTCCGCCAGCCCGGACAGGCCGCTCGCGTTGGAGCTCGTTCGGATGGCCGCGCCACCACGCCCGTCGTCGCGCACCACGACGCGGAGCCACGTGCCGCTTTGCGAACAGGTCACGGTCGATCTCGATGCCCCGGCGTGCTGAGCGACGTTGGCGAGTAGTTCGGCGACACAGAAGTAGGCGATGGACTCAATCGCTTGGGAGGGGCGGTCTGTGATCGAGACTGTGAGCTCGGTGGGCACCGTGCTGCGGGCGACGAGCGTGCTGAGCGCGCCTTCGAGCCCGACGTCCAGCGCGGGCGGGTGTATTCCTCGGGCCAGGTCGCGCAGCTCGACGATCGCTTCCTTGGCGCCTCGGTGGGCGTCCTCGACCAGCCGACGGACATCGTCCAGGTCAGGGCTGGCGTCGACGTCGAGCAGCTCTTTGGCCTCACCAAGACGCATCGCGAGCGCGACGAGCTGCGCCTGGGTCCCGTCGTGGAGGTTGCGCTCGATCTGGCGCAGCACGGCGGCGGAGGCGTCGACGGTCTGTGCCCGCGTGGCTTCGAGAACGCGCACGCGAGCAGCCACGGCGTCAGGACCGAGCAACAGGTGGACGAGTTGGCGGTCGACGTACACGGCGAGTCGCATCGGCCAGGGGGCGAAGAACAACAGCACCACCCCGGTCGCGACGATGAAGGCACCATGGATAACGCCATGTTCGCCGACGGAAAAGAACCCCGGGAAAAACGCGTTGTAGACGACGCCGTAGACCGCCGGGTGGGCGTTGCCGCGCTCAAAGAGGGGATATCCGAGGCACGCCAGGACGTCCCACCACACGCTGATCGCGAACCAGACATTGAACGCCGTCCAGGCGTACTTGAGGAAGAGGTAAGCGATCGTCTTCCAGCCGACCTTGTCCCGCATCGCCGCCTGTAGCCATCCGAATAGGCCGCGACGGCTCGCGAAGGGTTCGGGATCTTCGATGTCCTCGGCGAGGAAAAAGCGGGCGAGGTTGCGTTGGATGCTCCCAAACCAACGAGATCCCCGCACCCCGAGCGCGATGACGATGACGCCAATGAAGGTGACGGCCAGCGCCGCACCGCCTCCCAAGAAAAGGACAGAGAACGCCAGCCCGAGACCAACGACCGGACCACCCAAGGCGAAGTACGCAAGCTCCTTGTACGTCCGCCGCGAGAACGGCTCGCGAAGGAAGATCCCCGCCGAGCGACGGATCGCGGCTACCCGTGGCTCAGAAAGCCCGATGACCCGGTCCTTACCACCCACCCGAAACTGCACTCGGATGCCACGCGATTCCACTACGGCCCCCGTCATCGGTCACTCTGTCCAGCGACGAGTCGGCCGAGTTCCATGCACGCGCCGCCGTCGCCGACGATGGCAGCGAACTCGAACAAAGCGAAGATCAGCGAGTGAATCGCAACCGAGTTGTCCGACTTGTTGGTGGCTGCGCGCATCGCGGTCATGGGTCCATTGTCGGGAATCGGGGAAGGGCTCGCTATGGCGCCACCGGGCGTTTCTGCCGGGGGGATAACCCGACTTCCGCGACCTCTGTGTACACCGATCATTGTTTGGATCCCAGCAGGACAACCCGTGGCTGGGCGGATCGGCATCGCCCACTGAAAACTCCAGGTGGACGCACATATCCGGTCGTAACAGTGATGCAAAGGCCCCCGTAGTACAACGATCTTGAAGAGCGGAGGCCCACTGTCGTGAGCGTTACCGCCAACCTGTCGGTCACAACGAGGCGAAACGGGCTCAGCCGCGCCTGTTCCGCACCGCCGCCCTCTCGTAGTTCGTGTGTGGGATCGTCGGTCGGAGTTGGCTGAGCGGGCAGTCCTCGTTGGCCTTTGCAAGCGCCGACCTCGGCCGGCGCACAGAAGACAGCGAAACAGAGAGATGGTTCGGTCTCGACCGGTGGGCGACCTCAGAGAATTTGCTTGCCCATCTCGGCGGCGTCGTACCCGCCGAGCTGCTCCACTGCAGCGCGGAAATCCCCTGAGGCCAAAAGGGCCCAGAGCGGTGCCAACACGGGATCTTCCAGCCTCGCCCGATCGAGCACCAGGTCGTACGGCTCACGGGCCACGGGTACGAAGCCGAGCCCGAAGGCGCGCGCCGCGGCCAGCACGCCGAGACCGGCATCGGCCCGCCCGGCGGACACAGACGCCGCCACGGCGAGATGGGTGTACTCCTGTCGCGCGTAGCCCGCGATCGACGATGCGGCGATCCCCGACCGGCCGAGCTCGAAATCGAGGAGCACTCGGGTGCCAGAGCCGCGTTGGCGATTGACGTAACGGAGGTCCGGCCGCGCGAGGTCGGCGATGCCCGCGATCCCGAGCGGGTTGCCGGGGGCGACGATCAATCCCTGTTCCCGGTGAACGAGTCTGATAACGGCGACGTCGCGGCCCGGGAGAACCTGGCCGATGTAAGAGATCGTGTACTCGCCGGTGTCTGGATCGAGGAGGTGCGAGCCGGCGACGTGGCACAGGCCGTCGCGCAGCGCGGCGAGGCCCGCGAGAGACCCGACGTTCGACGACGCGAGCGTGTCCCGCGGGTCGCTCCTGCGCAACATCGAAGCGGCGAGGTCGAGCACCATGTCGTGCGAGCCGATCACGACGATCGTGTGCGCGATCTCGTCCTCGCCTCGCAGCAGCCGGATCTCGACCTCCGTCTCGGCGTGGTGACCCTCGAGTCCGGCCGGGACGAGCAGCAGGCCGTCCGCCCGGACGAGGGAGGTCAGCACGCCCGCCCCGCGGGGCAGCGGCGTCGCGACCAGGCGGCTCCCCACGCGCCCCAGCCGAACGCGCACCCAGTCGTCCATGCCCATTGGCGACACGAGCTTTCGGGCGAGCGTCGCGCGAACGACCGGACGGCGCTGCTCGACCGTGCCCTCGAGCCGGGCGAGCAGCGGCGCCGCGAAAATCTCGAAGGTGAGCGCAGCCGAGACCGGATAACCCGGAGCGCCCAGCACCGGAGTGGCGTCGACCGCGCCGAGGACCACCGGGTGCCCGGGACGGACGGCGACGCCGTGCACGGCGAGCACGCCGAGTTTCTCGATCACCGGCGCCGTGTAGTCGTCGCGCCCCGCGCTCGAGCCGGCGACAATGATCAAGAGGTCGCAGCGTTCGACCGCCTCACGAACCGCCCGCCCAATCCGCTCGGGGTCGTCGGGTGCGATCGGCAGCACCACGGTCTCGCAGCCGATCTCCTCTGCCTGGGCAGCGATCATGAGCGAGTTCGTGTCGGGGAGCTCACCGAGGGAGATGTCGGCGTCGATCGGCCGGATCTCGTCGCCGGTCGGAAGGATCGCGACGACCGGTCGGCGGCGGACGACGAGTTCCGTCACGCCCGCCGCGCCGCACGCGGCGACATCGACCGGGCGCAGCCGATGCCCTTCGGGCAGGAGCAACTCGGTGGCACTGATGTCCTCGCCGATCGAACGGACGTGCTGGTAGGGCACAGCCGCGGCCCTCAGCTCGGCGCCGTTGTCGACGTAGCGCACGTCCTCGCGCATCACGACCGAGTCGAAGCGCGCAGGGAGCGGGTCACCCGTGTCGACTACCTCGAACGCGCCCGCCGCGATGAGCAGCGGGGTCGTCTCGCCGGCGCCGATCGTGTCGGACGAGGAGACGGCAATGCCGTCCATGGCGGCGGCATCGAACGGCGGCGACGATCGCCGCGCGAAGACCGGTTCCGCAGTGACCCGACCCACGGCTTTGGAGAGTCCGAGCCGAACGACCTCGACGCGCCTCGGGCAGCCGGCGTTCCCGCACGCCCCATACCAGGTCTCGAGCGCCGACTGCGCCGGCACGTCGCGGATGAACGGGCTCGCGGGCATCAGCGGTAGAGCGTCACGAGGACCTCGGTGTCCGCCCCGATTCCCGTCGCCTCCTCGGGGATCGTCACGTACCCGTCGGCTACCGACAGCATCGACAACAGCGCCGACTTGCCGAAGATCGGCTCTGCGACCCCGTCGTGAAGGCGCACCTGAACGATGTCGAGTCGGCCGGCAACCGAGGCCACGTCCTGGCTGAGCCGGGCGCGCGTCGTTGGCTCAGGCACCGGCGTCTCGAAGCCGCCGACTAATCGGATGAGCGCCATCCCGATTAGCCGGAAGATGACAAGAGCTGACCGGGGGTTGCCAGGCAGTCCGAGGATCGGCACGCCGTCACACTCGGCGAGCAGCGTCGGCTTGCCGGGTTGGACGGCGAGACCGTGGCAGAAGATCCCCGGTCTGCCGAGGGAGGCGACGACGGCGGCCGTCTCATCACGCGCGCCCACCGAGGATCCGGCCGTGATCACGATGACATCCGCCTCGGCCAGCGCCTCGGAGACGGCGAGCCTCAGCTTGGCGGGATCATCGGGCACGATGCCGGCGAGCGCGGGCTCACCGCCGGCTTCCCGCACGAGGCAGGCGAGCGGCAAGGAACAGGCGTCGCGTACCTGGCCCGGGGTGAGCAGGGCCGTCTCGAACGGCACGACTTCGTCGCCGGTCGAAAAGATCACAACTCTCGGGCGGACGCGGACTTCCACCGTCGCGACTCCGGCGGCGGCGAGCAGGCCGAGGTCGTGGGCGCGCAGCGGCCGTCCCGGCGGCACGAGCTCATCGCCGGTCTTCGCGTCCTCGTCCGCACGGACGACGCCTTCACCCGGCGCGACGGCACGGTGAATCTCGATCGTCCCCGGCATCGTCTCTTCGGTGTACTCGACCATCACGACGGCGTCGGCCTCGGCCGGGAGCATGCCTCCCGTCGGGATCGCGACGCAGCCGCCCGGCCGCAGCGCGACATCGACCGGTTCGCCCATTCGAACGGCGCCGAGCACTTCGAGGTAGCCGGGCAGCCCGTCGGAGGCGCCGTAGGTGTCGGCGGCGCGCACGGCGTAACCGTCGACGGTCGCCCGGGCGAATCCCGGCAGGGCGTGCGCCGCCCGCACCGCGACGCTCGGCACTCGTCCGGCCGCCTCCTCGAGGGTGACGACCTCGCTCGGGGTCCGGCGCGTCGGCCGGAAGCCCGCCAGCGCGTCGCTGACCGTTGAAACCGTGAAGAATTCGCGACCGCGTGCCCCGGACATCGTCAGGCCGGCTGCGAACCTCGTTCAAGCCGCACGACGCTCACGACCGGACCGAGCGCCACCTGACCGAGCCCGCAGATCGAGGTGAGTCGCATCGTCTCCTCGAGCTCGACCACTTGGCTGTCGAGCTCGCCCTTGGCGCGCCCTTCGCGAAGCGCGGCCGTCAGGATCGTGTGCGCTTTGGCTGAACCGACGCGGCAGGGAACGCATTTGCCACACGATTCGTTGCGGAAGAACCGCAGGACGTTTGTTGCCGCCGCGAGCAGGTCCGTGCCTTCAGCGACGACGACGAGCGCCCCCGATCCGAGCATCGATCCGGCGCGCGCCACCGATTCGAAGTCGAGCGGCACGTCGAGCTGATCCGCAGCGAGGAAGTTCGATGACGCGCCCCCCGGTTGCACCGCTTCGAGCGGTGCGCCTTTGCGCACGCCGCCCGCCTCTTTCAGAAGGTCGCCGATCTTTGTTCCGAGCGGCACGCAGTAGACGCCCGGACGCTCGACATGACCTGAGACGGCGAAGAACTTCCAGCCGCCGGCCCCGTTCACCCCCTGTTCGCGCCACCAGGTCGCGCCGCGCTCAACGATGATCGGTACGTCGGCGAACGTCTCGACGTTGTTGATGAGCGTCGGGCGGCCCCATAGACCGGAGGTGCCCGGGAAGGGCGGCTTATTGCGCGGCTCGCCGCGGTGGCCCTCCAGGCACTCGAGGAGCGCCGACTCCTCGCCGAGGACGTAGCCGCCCGGCGAGGTGAAGACGTCGACTTCGAGTCGCCGGCCCGTGCCGAGTGCGTCCACGCCGATCAGCCCCTCGGCGCGTATCCGTTCGAGCTCGGCACGAAGGATCGCCTCCTCGGGCCCGTACTCGTGGCGGATGAAGACCCATCCCTGCTCGGCTCCCGTCACGACCATCCCGAGGAGCAGGCCCTCGAGCACGAGGTGCGGCTCGTCCGCGAGGATCTGGCGGTCTTTGAAGGTTCCCGGCTCGGATTCGTCGGCGTTGCAGATCACGTATTTCGGTCCGGCGACCTGGTCTGCGACGAGCTGCCACTTTTGTGCCGTCGGGAAACCCGCCCCGCCCATCCCCCGCAGCCCCGACTCTCGGACCTCGCCGACGATCTGCGACGGCGACAGCTCGCCGAGGAGGGCACGACGAAGGACCCGGTACCGCTCTTCGCCCGCGTCGTAGGGGTCGTTCGGCCAACGATGCGAGCTCGGGCTCGACGACGGGCCGGCCGGGGCGTCGCCGCGCCCGGACACGAGCAGATTCTCGAGCGCAGACGCCGTCGCGGGGACTTCGTTGACCGAAATCGCTGGGGCCAGTTCGCATCGACCGATGCACGACACTTCGCGCAGCTCGATGGCGGCGTCGTGGCCGTGTCCAGCCCTGATCGCCGCGAGAGCGGCGTCGGCGCCGTTCAGCCAGCACGACAGGTCGTGGCAGACAGCAACGTCGACCCGAACAGGAGGCCGGGTGCGAAAGTGCGGGTAGAAGCTGATCAGCCCCTCGATCTCGTACAACGGTCGCTTCGCCTCTCGAGAGAGCGTGACAAGCTCCTCGCGCGGCAGCCAGCCGTGCTCGTGCTGAATGGCGGTCAGCGCCGGAATGAGGCTCGGGCCCGGGAAGCGGCCGGCGCGAGCCTCCCGGCCCGGGGCGGATCCGTTGCGGCTCGGGCTCAAGGCACCGGCTCGACCGACACCGCGGCCCGTTCGACCTTGACGGCACAGAACTTGAACTCCGGGATCTTGCCGAAGGGGTCGATTTCGTCGATCGTCAGCAGGTTGGCGGCAGCCTCGCGGAAGTGGAACGGGATGAAGCAGCTTCCGGGGGTCTCCCGATCCGAGATGCGCACCTCGATCTCGATCGAACCGCGGCGCGAGGTCACCCGGACGAAGTCGCCATCGACGACGCCGAGCTTCGCGGCGTCCGCGGCGTGCAGGAACACCTGAGCTCGTGGGGCGATCGCGTCGAGCGCGAACGACCGCCGCGTCATCGAGCCCGTGTGCCAGTGCTCGAGCAGTCTGCCCGTGTTGAGCACGAAGGGGAACTCGGCGTCGGGAAGCTCCTTCGCCGGCATCCATTCGGCCGGGACGAGATGGGCGAGGCCGTCGGGAGTGGAGAACCGCTCACCGAACATCACGACGGTGCCGTCGGAATGTTCCGGGTCCGGATTCGGGTAGAGCTTGCCGGTCGCGCCCAGATTGGAGTGCGAAAGCGTTCCGTAGCTCGGGGTCACTGAGGCGATCTCGTCGAAAATCTCGGCTGCCGAGGAGTAGCTCATCTCGAGCCCGATGCGATTGGCCATCTCTTGGATGATCTCCCAGTCGACGCGCGCCTCTCCTGGGGGCGTGAGCACCTTTTTGCCGAGCTGTACGCGTCGGTCGGTGTTCGTGTAGGTGCCCTCCTTTTCGAGCATCGTCGTGGCGGGAAGGACGACGTCGGCGAACTCGCACGTCTCGGTGAGGAAGATGTCCTGCACGACGAGGAACTCAAGGTGGGCGAGCGCCTTGCGGACCTTGTTGATGTTCGGGTCGGAAAGGAACGGGTTCTCGCCCATCATGTACATTCCCCGCACCTCGCCCTTCAGCGCCGCCGAGACGATCTCGGTGACCGTCAGGCCGCGCAGCGGATCGAGGTCTCTCCCCCACCTTTTCTCGAACGAAGCGCGCACGTCGCCCGAGTCGACCTTTTGGTAGTCCGGGTAGAACATCGGAATCAGACCCATGTCCGAAGCGCCCTGGACGTTGTTCTGGCCGCGCAGCGGGTGCAGGCCCGACCCCTGCCGGCCGATGTTGCCGGTGATTGCGCATAGCGCGATCAGGCAGCGGGCATTGTCCGTCCCGGTCGTGTGCTGGGAGATCCCCATTCCCCAGAACGCGATCGCCCCCTCGGCGGTCCCCCAGATGCGGGCGAATTCACGGATCTGGTCGGGGTCGACCCCGGAGATCTGCGCCGCCCGTTCGGGGGGGTAATCGGCGACAACCCGGGCGAGCTCCTCGAAGTTCGTCGTCCGATGCGCGATGTAGTCGGCATCGGTCAGCCCGAGGCGGATGATCTCGTGGAGCACGCCGTTGTAGAACGCGACGTCTGTCCCCGGTTTGATCTGGCAGAACAGATCGGCGTGATCCGCCATCGTCTCGCGACGCGGGTCGACGACGAGGATCTTCGTCCCCCTGCGGTGTGCCTGCTTGAAGAACGACGATGCGACTGGGTGGTTCGCCGTGGTGTTCGAGCCCGCGATCAGGGCGACATCGGCGTTGGCGACGTCGCCGTAGGTCGTCGACACCGCTCCGGACCCGATCCCCTCGAACAGCGCCGCCACGCTCGACGCGTGACACAGCCGGGTGCAATGGTCGACATTGTTCGTCCCGAAGCCGGCGCGAATGAGCTTTTGGAAGAGGTATGCCTCCTCGTTCGAGCACTTCGCGGAGCCGAATCCGGCGATCGCCGCCGGGCCGTGGTCGGTCCGGATCGATGTGAGGCGCGACGCGGCGAGGTCGAGGGCTTCCTCCCAGCTCGCTTCGCGGAAGTGCGGCATCACCTCGGAGTAGTCGACAAAGCCGCCCGGCCTCTTCCGCCCTCGACCCTCACCCCGCACGTCGCTCGAAAGAGCTCCCTTCGGATAGGACCCCTCCTTACGAATGAGCGGTCGGGTGAGTCGTTGGGGTGAGTGCGAGTAATCCCATCCGTAGCGCCCCTTGACGCACAAGCGTCCCTGCGACCCGGGCTGCGGGCGACCCTCCGCGTACGCGACGGCGTTGCGCTCATCGTCGACGTGGTAGGAAAGGGCGCACCCGACGCCGCAGTACGGGCAGACGGTGTCGACCGTGCGGAGCGCCGCGCGGGGCCGGATGGGCACGCCGTTGATTGGCTTGTTCGTGAGTGCACCGGTCGGGCAAGCGGCGACGCACTCCCCGCAGGTCACGCACGACGACTCACCCATCGGATCGTTGAGGTCGAATGCGATCCTCGTCGTGTAGCCCTTGCCCGAGCGGCCAATGACGTCGTTCCCTTGGATGTCGTCGCACGCCCGCACGCAACGGTCGCAGAGAATGCAGGCGTCGTGGTTCACCGCGATCACCGGGTTGGACGCGTCGGCACCCCGGCCGCTGCCAATCGGCAAGCCGTCACCCCGCACCACGTCGAACCGGCGGGCGAGGACAAGCAGCTCGTTGTCGGCGGTCGTCGCTTCCTTCGGATCAAGGGCCGGGTCGGGCTGATCCGCCAAGAGCAGGGCCGTCAACGCTGCGCGTTGGCGCTCGAGCGCGGGGGTGTCGGTCCTCACCTTCATCGCGTCCTCACACGGGCGGACGCAGGCGGCTGCGAAGGTCCGCGCGCCGACGTCGACCACGCACATACGGCACACCCCGACTGGGTCGAACCGCTCGTCGTGGCAGAGGACGGGGATGTCGATCCCGAGCTGCTTCGCCGCGCTCCAGATGGTCGTGCCCTCAGCGACGATCAGGTCACGACCGTCGATCGACACGCTGACTCCGAGGCTCGCACTTGCCGGTGCGGCCACGGAATCCGTTCGCAGCGTCACGTGGTCATCCTCGCTCAGGAAAGGAACTCGTCGAGACCGAGCTGCGACACTCGCTCCGAAGAGGGTGTTCCCTCCTGCTCCAGCCCGCGGGCGACATAGTACCCATCGATCATTTCTCGGAGTCGCTCTGCCGGCAGGGCCGCCGTGCGTCCGGAATCAAGCTCGAGCGACTCCGACAAGAAGCGCTCCGGCAGCCAGTCGTCCGCGCGCGTCCAGCCTTCCCGCTGATTGAAGAACCGCTTGGAAAGCACGATCCGCTCGGCTGTTGTCCGTAATTCGGCGCCGGTGATGTCCCACCCGGTGACGAGGTGCAAAAGCTCGGCCCACTGCTCGAACGGCCGGACGAAAACCCCGCGCAGGAACTTGCACAGGATCATCGAGTCCATAACGGCGGCCCGGTCCTCGCTCTCGATGGCGGCAGCGACGTGCGCGGCGCCCCCGGTCAGGCGGTCGTGATCTCCGGAGAGGTCCGCTTCGTAGGCCCCCGACCGATTGTGGTCAGCCCCGCGGGCATTGACCGCGAGCCCGAGCGCCATCGCCTGCAGCGTGCGCGGCTCATACCCGGGAAGTTCGAGACCCTTGACGTGGGGCGCAAACGCCTCCGAACCCATCCCGACCTGCGCTGCCGCCCGGCGCGACCCCTCCGCGAGAAGCGCGCCGAGGCCGCGACGCGAGCCGATCTCGTCGATTGCCCGTAAGAGCCCAGCGGCATCCCCAAAGCGCAACCACGGCGCATCGATCAACCCGCGCTCGACGCACTCCATCGCCCAGGCGATGGTGCCCCCGGCGGAGATGGTGTCGATTCCCAGCTCGTCGCAGCGCGCGCTCGCTTGCAGCACCGCGTCGGACCGTGAGACACCGCATAGTGGGCCGAGGGCGAACACGTTCTCGTACTCCACACGCACCGATCTGCCCTCGAGGCCCGGGTAGATGTGCTCGCAGCCGATCGTGCAGGAGGCACAGCCGTTTCGCACGACGCCGGTCATCTTCAACAGCTCCTCGGCCGAGAGCTGGGGTGCCTCCTTGAACGTCGCCTCCCTGAAGTTCCGGGTCGGCAAGGAATTGATCGCGTTGAAGGCGAGCAGGTTCGCGAGCGTCCCGAGCTCGCGATACTTCGCGGTTGCCGGGCCGAACGAGAGCTTGTTCAGTGCACGCGCTGCCTCGACGACTCCTTTCGGGTCTGCTGAGGGAACCTTCGTCGCAGCCCGAACGGCGATCGCCTTCAAACATTTGGAACCCATCACAGCCCCGAGGCCACCTCGTCCGGCGTGGCGGCCGTCGTGAGAGATCGTCGCGTATCGCACTTGCCGCTCCCCAGCGGGTCCGATCGCCGCGACGCACCAACCGCTTCCGAGTCGGTCACAGAGCCGTGCTTCGGTCTCGGCCGCGCTCAACTGCCAGAGAGCCTCGCCGCTTTCGATCCGCGACCCGTCAGCGTCGAGCAGCAGAATCGAAGGCCGTTCCGCGGCGTCAGTGAGCACAATGGCGTCGAAGCCCGTCCGCTTGCCCGCGATCGCGAAGTGACTCGAGGCGAGAGCATCGGTGAGCATCCCGGTCAGCGGCGACTTGGCCACGACGGCGAACTTGGCGCTCGTTGTGAGCGGTGTCCCAACCAGTGGCGAGAAGACGAACGCGAGCGGCGCTTCGGGGCTCAAGGGATCGACGCCCGCAGGTGCGAGATGATGAAGAAGCCAGGTACCGAGTCCCGCCCCACCGAGATAAGCCCGCAAGACCCGTTCCTGCAGTTGGATGGGCGTCGTCTCCCCGCTGGCCGCGCTGATCAGGGCAGCGGCGCCGAAATAGCCGGGGGGCGCGACTCGTCGAAAATCGTGGACCTCGCTCGCGTTCATCCGCCCGCATCCGCGCTGATGAGCGAAATGACGTCTCCCTCGACGACCGGATCCTCGGGGTCGCGGCTGATCTGGTCCCCGTTGAACGCCGCGACGACGTTCCGCGAGAGCGGCGTCCCCGAGGCCTCCGCCGCTGCTCCGAGCGTCGCGGCCCGAACAACCGTCGCCCGCGGTGCCCCAGCAGGCCGCAACACGCCGAAGCGCTCCACGATGACCTCGGGAGCCGGGCGGGCCCTCGCGGCCTCGTAGTCAGCCGGCTCATTGAGGTTCGTCACCGAGTCGAGGCCCGGGTCGCAACGCGCCACATCTGGATCCGCAAGGAGGCGCTGCTCGTCGAGTTGGGACCATCGACACTGCTCGAGCAGAAAGGACGGCCGGAGCCGGTCGGCGTCGAGGAGCTGCTGCACTCGCGACGCGAGTTCGACTCGGTACGCGGCCGCCAGGGGTTGGCGAAATCCTCGCACGTACGGAACGCAGGCGTCGATGTCGTCGTCGACCTCGGCGACGACGCGCCGAACGAACGCCGGATGGAGCATCGGCACATCGGTCGAGGACACATACGCGACGTCGCCCCTGCCCACCAGCGCCGCCAAGCCAACCGCGAGGCCGCCGAGCGGGCCACGGCTGAGTTCCTGATCGTCCAGGACCTCGAACCTCTGTGGGAGACGAGGGAGGGCCTGGCCCGGTGCGCGGATGCAAACCACCGGGCCGTCGACACCACGAGCGACGATTCCCCCAACTCTTCGCACCAAGGTGGAACCGTGCCACTCGAGAAGCGCTTTGGACGTACCCATCCGAGACGATTGGCCTCCGGCAAGCACGAGTCCGACGCTTCTCGGCACACGGAACACGTTATGTCCGCGCGCGATATCCACCCGCGCACGACCAGCTGCAAGTTCATTGCCGAAACGTTGCGGGTGTGCCCTTTCTCTGTCCGGCTTGCGGCGCTCAGATCGTCGTTGAGTAGCGAGCCTGCGCGGAGAAGGATTCTGAAGCGCGAAGGCGCACCCCAACATGGCCAAACCCCGAATCAGCGGTCCGAGGACGGATCCTTCATCGTGTGAGCTAGCGGAGCGGTGAACGAGGTGTCGGGCCCGCCGAACGGTACGAAACAAAGCAAGCGCTCTCCGGGGGTGACGGGCGGTCAGGAGTAGCGGGATCCTTCCCCAACTGCGCGGCGCTCGCCGCGGGACAACGCCCTCGAGCCGGCAGCGATCGGGGGCACCCAGGATCCCCTCCGAGCATCTCCCGCGCCAGCCACCCGATCTTTCGGCACTTCGTCGTCTACTACGGACACCGTGTGGAACCGCGCCCGGCTAGCAGAGGCGAAGCCTTTCTTAGTGCGACCCGCGACTCCCGTCCGACCGCTCGATGACGACGTTCGTCGCCTTGACCGTCGCAACCGCGAGCACTCCAGGAACGAGCCCGAGCTCGTCCACGGCTTCGGTACTGATCAATGCGACGAGGCGGTGATCGCCGCTCACGAGGTCAACCTGAGCCATCACCTTGTCCTTTTTCACCGCGGTCACGAGTCCGACGAAGCGGTTCCTCGCCGATGATGCGCCGAGTGCCTTCGGCTCTGGTGCGGACGCATGGGCGGTCGCAAAACGGGCGAGTTCGTCGCCTGGAATCCTTCGTCGCGATTTCTCGCCCGGAAGCGCGCGGAGCTTGCCTGTCGTTAGCCAGCGGCGGACGGTGTCCGCGCTCACGCCGAGTAGTTCGGCCGCTTCCGTCGTCGAAAATGACTCTATGAGCACGATATTACCTCGCAAAAGCGGACAAATCAGCCTGATTATGCTTTACTCGCGTGTGCGGGTGCTCCAGCATCGACAAATACTGACGGGACAGTTCGGGGTCGCATCGAATGGCGACCTACTGCAGAAGGAGTCCACATCCGTGAGGACCCTAAAGGGACGTTTCGTGTTGTTGGCCCTTCTTTTGGGAATGGCTGCGATCGCTGGCTACAGCCCGACGGGCAGCTCTACGACTGCGGGCGCAGCCGCCTCGAGCGGCACGCTCATCGTCTTCGGTGCCGGCACGCTCTCTCAGCCGTTCAGCGACGAGATCGCGGCGTTCGAAAAACAAAACCCACACGTGACGGTTCACTCGCAGTTCGGCGCGAGCGGCGACATGGTGAAGGACATCACCCAACTCAAGGAGCCCGACGACGTGCTCGGCGTCGCTGACTACTCCCTCATCCCGACGGAGATGTTCGGGACCGGAGCCAAGCGCTTCGCCACCTGGTACGTGGGGTTCGTGTCGAACGAGATCACCTTCGCTTACACGAGCCACAGCAAAGGAGCCAGTCAACTGACCTCGAGCAACTGGTACAAGATCCTCGCGGAGCCAGGAGTGCGGATCGGGAGGGCGACGCCGGCGGCGGACCCCTCCGGGTATCAGATCTTGCAGATGTTGAAGCTCGCTGACGCCTACTACCACGACCCGGGGTTGTCGGCGGCGGTGCTGAAGAACTCGCCCAACTCGCTCATCGCGCAGGTGGAGACCTCCCTCACCGCCGCGTTGCAGACCGGGGAGATCGACTACCTCGCCATCTACCGCTCGAGCGCGATCGAGGACCACTTCCGCTACCTCAAGCTCCCGAACCAGATCAACCTTTCCGATCTGGCGCTCGCCCGTACCTACGCCACGGTGACGGTCCAAGGACCTGCGGGACCGACCACGGGAAAGCCGATCATCTACGCGATGACCATCCCAACGAACGCCCCGAACCCGGCGCTCGCCCGCAAGTTCATCGCGTTCGTGATCGGGCCAAAGGGCGAGTCGATCATGCGGGCCAACGGGTTCGTGAGCGTCACCCGAGCGCTCGCCAGCAGCGAGGCTGCGCTTCCCAGCTCTCTTCGACCGCTCACGGTGCCCTGGCACCTCTAGGTCGGCCACATGACCGCCGTCACGACCCCGGCCGGCCGTCGTTCGTGGCCGTTCGGCACGTTCCAATGGGTGATGTGGTTGCTCGGCGGGCTCCTCCTCGCCTTCATCCTCTTACCCATCGTTCGCCTTGCGACGACGTCCTCCCCGGCGAGCCTGACGCATGCTGCCGAGAACGCCGCCATCCGCGATGCGATCCTCTTGAGCCTGCAAGACGCCGCCATCACAGCCGGCGTCGCGACCCTGCTCGGGGTCCCGCTCGCGTATGTGCTGGTACGGATGCCTTTTCGCGGCCGCAACGTCGCACAGGCAATCGTGGATCTTCCACTTGCGGTGCCGCATACCGTCGCGGGAATCGCCTTGTTGTTCGTGTACGGGCGGACCGGCTGGGTCGGCGGCCCAGCCGGTCACCTCGGAATCTCCTTTTACGGATCGCAGTGGGGCATCGTGGCGGCGATGCTCTTCGTGAGTGCGCCATTCGCAGTGAACAGCGCGAGGGTGGCGCTGGAGGCTATCGACGACAACGTAAAGCGCGCAGCTCGAAGCCTCGGCGCCAGCCCTTCCTTCAGCTTTCGACACGTCACATTGCCGCTTGCCGCACGCGGCATCACGACCGGCGCTGTGCTCGTCTATGCGCGATCTATCAGCGAGTTCGGCGCCGTGGTCATCATCGCCTTCTACCCTGTGACCGCGCCCATCGAGGTGTACAACCTGTTCTTGCAGTCGGGTCTCACCGAGTCGGCGTCGGCGGCGGTTCTCCTGCTCTTCGTGTCGCTAGCGACTTTCCTCGTACTCCGCACGCTCGCCTCCGGATGGCTCTTCGCCGGCCCCGACCGTGAGCGTCGCTGATAGCGGGCTGCTCGTACGCGGCCTCGCTACGCGGGCGGGCTCCTTTCAGCTGCAAGGCATCGACCTCGACGTGCGGCATGACGAGGTGCTCGTCATCCTCGGCCCCTCAGGTGCCGGAAAGACGATGCTTCTGCACACGATCGCCGGCTTCCGACAGGCAACCGCCGGACAGGTGCATCTCAAGGACCGGGACCTCACCGGGCTCGCGGCGGAGAGTCGGCGAATCGGCTTCGTGTTCCAGGACGCCGCCCTGTTTCCCCACCTCTCGGCTCGGGAGAACGTCAGCTTCGGGCTGCGGGCGCGGGGGCTGTCGCGGCCCGGTCGGGTTGACGCCTTGATGAAGCGCTTCGGCGTAGGTGCGCTCGCAGATCGATCTCCGCGCTCGTTGAGCGGAGGCGAGCGACAACGGGTAGCCCTTGCCCGGGCGCTCGCTTTCGAACCAGATTTGCTGCTCCTCGATGAGCCCTTGTCTGCGCTCGACCAACCCACCCGTGAAGAGCTCCGCTCGGTCATGCAGGATCTCCTCTCAGGGCTGGATATCCCAGCGATCCACGTCACACACGACCGAGATGAAGCCTTCACTCTCGCCGACAGCCTCGCGGTCATCGTGGACGGGCGGCTTCGACAGACCGGGATCGCTCACCGGGTAGCCGCCAAACCCCGAGATGCTGTGGTCGCCCGATTGCTCGGATGGGCAGAGCTGGGCAACGGCGTGGCGGTCGGTGGCACGGTCGTGATCAGAGGCGTCGCCTTCCAGGCAGGCGCTCACAGCGGAGCCGTGCACGTCTTCTATCGTCCAGAAGACGTCCAACTAGGACCCGATGAGGGGACCGAAGCTGTCGCCACCTTTACCGCCCGAGTCCAGCGGATAACGCGCACACTCCCGCTCGCCCACGTCATGCTCGGGCCCGAACTGCCCATCACGGTGCTGATGTTGCAACGTGAGATCGAGCGCTGCGGCGTGCGCGTAGGAGAGGAGGTCCAGGTGCGAGTACCCGCGGAGGCGTTGTGCGTCGTGGGAGCCCAGGACTAGGTCTTTCGATGGGCGTGCACTCCCGAACGGGTGTTGCGATGATCTGTTGAGGCCGCAGCCGATTAGGGGCACCGTAAACCGCGCGTCGGATGACGCGGTTCCGTGGTTCACATTCGTTCCTATCCACCGGGCGCCGGTCGCCCTTGCCGGGCGCCGTCGGCCGTCGCCTGTCTCCAGTCCGTGTGCCCTTGCTCCGGTTCCGGGGCTGGCCTCCCGTTCCCGTGCGTGTGTCGTTTGGACCTTTTCCTTCCTGCGCCTCTCTCCCCGAAATTTGTGGTAGGCGCTGGCGGACTCGAACCGCCGACCTCAGCCGTGTGAAGGCGATGAGCTGGTCTTTCGGTGTCCAGGCTGTGGAGCCGAAATCTATCTTGAGCAGGGCAAAGAATAACCGCCGTTGACCGCGGGTGACCGAGAAATTCCGTTGGATCGCGCACGGATCGCGCACGGGCGGCGGTCCGTCGTGTTCGGCAGAGCTGGAGGTTCCGTTCGGAGGGCCGACGTCCACAAACTCCTACTGGCGAACCGTTCTTTGGTCAGCCGAGTAACCGGCGACGCTCCTATCAGTTGTCAAGCCCTTGAGTCTTCGGGAGTGGAAACAGCGGGCAGAACAATGAAGAGCCACTCCGTGTCGGAGGGCAAGCTCTTATCAAGCCACGCGTTTCGAAGAAGTGTGTGCCGGATCGTGGATCGGCGAGTCGCCGGAAAGTCAACCCGTGTGGGCGACAGTTAGGTGATGAGCCAGATCCACGGTCGCGGGCTCAGCCGCGAGGTAAGTGGCGATACACCTCGCGGGCCACGTAGCGCTTCAAGATGCGGATGACCTCGGGCTTCGTTCGTCCTTCTTTCACGCGCCGCTCGAAGTAGGCAGTCGTCTCTGGGTCGTGGGCGATGCGCACCATGACGATGCGCCACAGCGCGCTGTTCGCTTGACGATCACCACCGCTGTCGAGTCGAAAACGACCGGTGCTCTTTCCCGATGACGCTGGGATCGGCGACACTCCGCACAAGTGTGCGAAGGCGGCTTCTGAATGGAGGCGCTCGGGGTTGTCGCCGGCGGTCACCAATAGCGCGGCGGCGGTGTCGGGGCCGACTCCGAACAAAGCGAGCAACTCAGGAGCGGTGACTGCAAGAAGCGAGTTGATCTTCGCGTCGAGATCGGTGAGCTCTCTTTCGAGCGCTTGGATCCGACGGGCCAACGAGGACACGGCGGCCTTCGTCGCCGCGGTGACCGGATCACTCGACTGCGCGGGGCGGAGCTTCGCTCCTTCTTTGACCAAGGCGGAGACGGTGAGGCCCTTCAGGCGACGATGGAGCACGTCGGGAGCAGTGACGACCAGGTGACGCACTTGGACGACGGCTTTGACCCGAGCCTGTCGGGCGGAGCGCTTGGCGACGAGGAGGACCCGGATCGCCTCGACTGCGCCGTCTTTTGTCTTGGCGACACTCTTTGCTCGGCCATTGAGCGCTGATCGCGCGGCTTCCACTGCATCGAGGGGATCGGACTTGCCCGACCGACGCCGTTCGGCTCGGTTCGGCCGGTCGACCTCGATGACATCGACGCCGTGACGGTGAAGAAAGCGCGCCAGCCCGGCTCCATAAGAACCGGTTCCTTCGACACCGACTTTCCCCACCGCACCGAAGCTCTCGAGCCAGGAGAGCAAGGACTTGTAGCCGGCGGGGTTGACCTCGAACGACTTCGTGCCGAGGAGACCACCGAGTGGATCGAGTGCCGCGGCAACATGCACGTCGAGGTGGGTGTCGACACCACCCGTCACACGACGCGTATCTAGCATTGTCATCGCCATCCCTTCCTTTCTTTAAGCGGGATTGAGGGGTGGCACGGCCGTCCCGGATCGGAGTGACGGGTGGTCCGCCTTGTTGCTGCAAGACGGGCCAATCACCCTTGCTTCGGAACGGGACGTGCCGTTTTCAATGTGCGGCCGAAGGAGCTCAACCGACGACGACCGAGGTCGTCATCACTTCAAGTCAAGCTGAACTCCTAGCGCTCCCGAAACTATTGAGAACCAACGAACACGCGGTGGACCCTCTGGGGCATTGTCATTGTT
>CAWKGD010000004.1:0-119906 GCA_963849105.1 uncultured Acidimicrobiaceae bacterium
CTTCGTCACCCGGCGAGTTCTCGGCCCGAGCCCGTTTCGTAGCGTCTTCAAAGATCGGCAGCTTGAGAGGCGTCGGTCCCGAACGAAGGACGAGCCGGGCGGGGGGTTGGTGTCCGCCGACGCCCGGGTCGACCCCGCGGAATCGAGGAATCGCGTTCTCCGTCGGATGAACGTGCGCCCGACCGATCTCCTGGGCACTCGGAGCGTGGACCGGGGCGATGCCGTCCCGGCGTTTCGCCACTTCTCCCAGCACATCGAGCGCCCGCTGGTGTTCTTGCACCGAGCGGCGTTGGGACCGTCCGGAGCCGAAGCGCGACCAGCTGGCAACCACGACCACGAAGCCGAGGGCGCCGAAAGCGATCGCCGCGATCACGGGAGTCTGGCCCGGACAAAGCGGAGCACGAAGCCAATCTAGGCACGCGAGGTGGAGTTTTGACCGCGGGAAGACCCCCAGGTTCAGGTGCGGAGCCCTCCCCGCGGGATCAGGTGGTCAGGGATCGCGTCCCGCCGGGGATTGGCGAGGTCCCGGTCGGAAACGATCGGAGCCGCGACTCCCCAGTCGACGGCGATCGTCTGATCGTCCCACGCCAATCCGAGTTCGTCATCGGGGTTGTAATAGTTGTCCACGAGATAGATCAGGGTGAGATCCGTCACGGCCGCGAACCCATGCGCGACGCCGGGTGGGATGAATACTCCGTGCTCCTCGTCGCCGAGCTCGCAGATCTCGGTAACCCCCTCGGTCGACGACCCGAGACGCAGATCATGAAGAACGACCCTCGCCGTGCCCCGCGTGACGTACCAGTAGTCCGCCTGGTGCAGGTGATAGTGGAGACCAACGAGCGAGTTCGCGCTTTTTTCGGAGCGATTTGCTTGCACCATCTCCCGGCCAAAGGGGAACCAAGATCGGCGGTACGTCTCGACAAACCGACCGCGCTCATCGAGATGCGCGTCGGGATCGACGTGAAGTACGTCGCGAATTAGAGCGGATTCGGTGATCTTTGCCAATGGACTCCCTCGCCAGAAGCTTCGATTGGCTCTCCACTGCAACGAAGCCGAAGACGCCTGAAAGGTGCGAAGCGACGATTCAGGTTAGACGCAATTCACCGTTCGCGACCCTGACATCGCGGACACGAACAAGGCCGTCGCATGCCTTGCACCGGCCATGGCGTTCCCGGCCAATGGGTGAACTTCGACTCTTACTCTGGCCTCGCCCGCGTGGAGAACGGGAGCACCCAGTCTTCGCGAGTCTCGCCGTCGATCGATAGACGCCACGTATAACGCGTCGAGGGAGTTAGGGGCAAAGGTCCGAAGTTGAGGGCCAGAGCCACATCGACAGGGCTGCCTTCGGGAACAGCCTGAGGACGGCTCACTTCAAAGTCGCCGCGAACTTCGATGGGTTGCGCACCTTCGGGTGTCGGCGCGAGGACAGGTTGTCCGTCCTCGTCGACGAGAAAGAGCTCCCAGTGGTGCGTGAGGTCCACCTCGGTCCAGTCGACGTCGACCTTGATGGCGACGGCGGAGGGAGTCGGGTCAGGTCCGATCAAGCTCCATCCACCACCAAGCACGTAGATCTTTCCATCAGCGACCTGTGCCGCGTCGCAGAGCAGGAGCGTCACTCGCAACGAATACTCCTATCTTATTTTCGGAGGCAAAGCCGAACTCACTTCGCGTTTTACACAGCGAACAGACTCTTTTCGATGGCTCAGTCTCGCCGACGATCTCTGATTAGGCGAGTCACGATTCGAAAACTTCTCATGGTGTACATCGCGAGTCCAATCAGTCTGACAGCTACCGCATTGGACGCGCAGCCGCGGCATGGAGGCCGCCAGTGACCGGCCGCGATCGCAAGGTGCCAGCTCGCGATTTAACAAAGGTCACCGAATCATGCGCGGCCTCCATCGGAAGCCCTGCTCAAGGAGGCATCGCGCGAGACAGCACAACTCCGAGGATCTGTGACTGCGCCCAGTAGCCTTTGCACCATGACGGGCCTCCTGGAGAGCGACTCAGCCCACACGGTTTCGATCGTCGTGCCTGTCTATCGCGGCGAGATGACGCTCGAATCGCTCGTTGAAGAGATCCGTCCCCTCACGGAGGAGGTGCGGACTCCTCGGGGGGCCGTGATGAGGGTCGCAGAGGTCGTGCTCGTGCACGACAACGGCCCGGACGCGTCGGATCAGGTAATTCGCAAATTGGCGAAGGAATTGTCCTTTATTCGCCCGGTTTGGTTGTCGAGGAATTTTGGGCAACACGCCGCAACGCTCGCCGGCATGTCTTCAACAGGTTCCGAATGGATCGTGACGTTAGACGAGGACCGCCAGTGGGACCCGGAAGACATCGGCAATCTTCTGGACGTAGCTCTGGCGGAAGGCGCGCAGCTCGTCTACGGAAGATCGACGAATCCACCTCCTCACGGTGCATTGAGAAACTTTTGCTCTTCCGTGGCGAAGACGTCCGCGACCCGTCTATTGACTGACGGTCAGCTCGCCCACTTCACGAGCTTCCGGCTCATGCTTGGTGAAATCGGGCGTGGTGTCGCGGCGTACGTTGGCCCCGGCGTGTACCTCGATGTCGCGTTGAGCTGGACATTCGGAAGGATCGCGTATTGCCCAGTACAATTTCGTGAAGGCACCGTCCGCCCGTCGGGGTACACGTTCAGGAAACTTCTGGGACACTTCTGGCAACTTGTTCTGACCTCAGGACCCCGCCCGCTTCGACTGGTGTCCCTCGGGGGTGTCATAGCGGCTCTGGCGGGTGTCGTTCTCGCCGTCGTGTTGCTCACTGAACGACTTGTCGGAAACATCAGGGTCGCGGGATGGACCTCGCTCGCGGTCATCGTTCTTTTGCTAGGCGGATTATCGCTTCTCGCACTTGGCGTAGTCGCGGAGTACGTCGGTGTTGCCGTTCGGATGGCAATGGGAAAACCGCTGTACCTGATTACATCAGATCCGCAAACGAGTCCCCTCCATCGCGATTCGCCGCCGACTGGTAGTCCACGCGAATCGGACTGACATGATCACTTGGGTCGTGGGTCGAGGTGGTCTTCTCGGCCGCAGCGTTGAACGGGCGCTTGACGAGAGTGGCTCCGTCTGGCATCCGCGACGCTCGTTCTCGTGGGGCGACGAAGCCCGTGCCCGAGTTGAGCTCGGCATCGCTGCCCGAGAGTTCGCGTCATACGTGGCCGGCACTCCTTGGCAGGTGGCCTGGTGCGCGGGCACAGGCACCGTCGGAACACATCGATCCGTCCTCGGCAGCGAACTCGCGTCCCTCTCCGCTCTACTTACGGAGCTTGCGAATGCCTTCGGCAGCAACGTCACCGAGGGCGCAATATTCCTCGCGTCCTCGGCGGGCGGCGTTTATGCGGGCGTCGACGCGCCGCCCTACTCAGAAGACTCGCGTGTTGCCCCTATCGCGGAATACGGCTGGAAGAAACTTGAACAAGAAGAAATCGCAACTCGATGGTGCATGGGCACCGGCGTGCCGCTACTTGTCGGCCGCTTGTCAAATCTCTACGGCCCCGGGCAGGATCTCGCGAAACGTCAAGGGCTAATCAACCAAGTATGCCTACGGATTCTCGCGCGCCAGCCCCTGCGGCTTTACGTTCCGATAGACACAATCCGCGACTATTTGTATTCGGACGATGCCGGTCGCCTCATCGCTGCTGGTCTCCATAGACTTCGACTCGAATCCCTTGGTTGCAAGACTCCGCTCGTCGTCACGAAGATCTTCGCTTCACATCAGCCTTCAACGATCGGCACCGTGCTTGCACAATTTAAGTGGATTACAAAGAGGCCGGTTAATGTTGTTTTCGGGTCATCACCAAATTCTCATTTGCAAGTTCGCGACCTTCGCATGAAGTCGAAAATTTGGACAGAGATAGACGCCCGGCCATTGACCACACTAAGCGAAGGGATGCGGGCCGTCCTGACTCGAACACTGGAACTGGCTGGTAGCGGGCACATTAGTGTCGACACTCTCGACTGACACCGAGCAAGAACGCGAACGAGTCAACGTCGCTCCGCGGCTCACAGGAAAAACCCATAACCATGCTCAACGCGGCATTAAACGACGAGGCGGATAAACGTGGGGCTAGGAATCTTCTTTAGCGTCCTGGCTTCGCTGTGCTTCTCGCTCTCGAATGTGTTGGAGAAGATCGCGGTCGACCGCATGCCAGGAATGTCGCCAAGTCGGGCGATGCAGATGCTCAATCTGTTGAGGAATTCGAAACTGTGGCTCGGTGGATTCCTATTCGGTGCCGTTGCAGTCGCGCTCGCCGTGGTCGCGTACGCACTTGCTCCCATCACCGTGGTGCAGTCGATTATCGCAGCTGGTCTCGTCGTCATCGTGGCCATCTCGAGACTCGTCTTGCGCGAGAAGATCCGCCCAAGAGAATGGGTTGGTCTCAGCACGATCCTGGTCGCGCTGATTCTTGTCTCAATTACTCTGCGCTCGTCTTCGTCTCAGGGCACTCGCGGGTCATTCATATCAGTAGCGGTTGCAGATAGCGCGACACTTGTGATCGCGGCGCTGGGGTTTTTTGCTCTCCGCAAGAGTTCTGCCGACCACTCAATTTCCTTTGGTACAACGGCGGGACTGCTATATGGAGTCGCCGCGCTGCAAGTAAAGGCGGCATCATCGCTCGTAGTCAGCCACGGATTCGTCGACGGCATACCCCGAATCTTTGGCGCTTCATACCCTTACGTGTTCATCGTCACGTCAATCCTTGGACTTGCGGTGTTTCAAACCGGCCTCCAACGGAGCCGCGTAGCCGTCGTCGCGCCGCTAACGAATACGATCGCGAGCGTTTACGTTGTCGCGATTGGGATGGTGATTTTTGGCGAGTCGCTCCCCGCTTCGCTAGCCCTGACATTGCTGCGAATCTCAGGCTTCGCTCTGGTGTTACTTGGCAGTTGGTTTTTTGCGACGGGCTCTACCTCGATCGTCGTTCCGGTCCCGACCCAAGTTCCCGCGGCGCTTGACACACGTGACGGAAAATCCGATTGACGGCGGAGTTCGATGGCGAGCGACCATTCGTATCCGTAGTCGTCACCGTCTACAACGGTGCTGACGTCGTCACGGAGTGCATCGAGTCGATTCTTCGCCAAACATACGGTAATTTCGAAATCCTCATTGCGGACGATGCATCGACCGATCAATCGCTAGAAAGGGTCCGGCAGCTCCACGATCCACGCATCCGAATCCTTAACCCGGTCGGCAAAAAGCTCGGTCTACACGGCAACTGGTCACGCGCGTATCAAGCAGCTAACGGGGTCTATCTCAAACACGTCTGTCACGATGACCTCCTCGAACCAGATTGCCTAGAGTTCCAAGTCGCGATGCTCGAGACGTACCCTCATGCAGCCGTTGTGTGCGGACGTCGCCGAATTATCGACGCCAAGGGGCGCAAAGTTCTCGCCGCGCGCGGAATAGGTTCACTCGCGTACGGAAGGGGGCCACGTGTGGTACAGGGATCAGACGTTACTCGCGCTTGCGTACGCGCCGGTACAAATCTCCTCGGTGAGCCTGCGAGTGTTCTGGTGCGAAGATCAATGCTCCCCAATCCGTTGTTCGATTCCCGCTGGACATACGTGATCGACATAGACTTCGATCTCCGGACTATCGCTGATTCATCGGCTGTCATCGACAGACGCGTTGTTTCCAGCTTCCGTATCAGCCCATCTCAGTTGAGCGTCGCGGTAGCTAGCGAACAAGCGCGTGAGTTACGGGCGCTGTTTCAAGAACTTCGCCAGCGTTACCCCTGCAGCATCACTCACCTCGACATGGCGAGTGGCTACGTCCGGTCCTACATGGATGCAATCGCACGGAGAATGATCTACCGCTTGCTCTCTTTGCGCAGCCGGTCGAGCGCTGTCGAATGAGATCGCTTGACGATAGCGCGCCGCGACTATTCGCCATTGAATACAAAGCAAAGACACCGGCGAAGAACATATCGGCGCGCATCGGTCAGATCAGTCCCCTTCCAAAGAGATGACTCCTCTTCCAAACGACTCTGGCGATTCCGAGTATGCAAACCGACTCGTCGCACTTCAACAGACCTGGTGGAAGCGGGCGCTTGGCGTCCAGGCTCCCTATCGATGGAATCTGCTCCGATTAGATCCGGGATTCACGTTAGAGGTTGGTTGCGGGATCGGGCGCAATCTCAAGAACTTAAGGGGTAATGGTGTCGGCATTGAGCCAAACCAACCTGCCGCGAGCGTCGCACACCTCCGAGGATTTCTCGCTTACACGCCTGAAGAGTTCAACGCGAGCCAATACGCTCGGCCCTCGACGTTCGACTCGCTTTTGTTTTCTCACGTCATTGAGCACGTGTCCGAAGAGGTGACGTCCAGTCTTGTCGCTCAATATGTTGATTTCGTCCGCCCTCACGGACAGCTAATCTTCGAAACTCCCCAAGAAGTCGGCTACCGAAGCGATCCCACTCACGTGCGATTCGTTGATTTCGAAGCCATCGCCTCCTTGTGTCACGACTTTGGTGCGACGATCGAGCGTCGTTATTCCTTTCCATTTCCACGTGCATTCGGGCACATTTTTGTCTACAACGAATTCGTCGTAAGCGCCCGCTTGCCAGGATAATTGCCGATCAAGTGAGGCGGACGAGTGCGACTACGCATTCCCTGAACCGCCCCGGGAATCTTGGAGACTCGCGATCTTGAGAGGATTGCGAGATGCCAAGGAACACGCCTTATTCGCCGGAGGTGCGTGAGCGAGCCGTCCGGATGTACCTCGAGCACCGCTCTGAGTACCGGTCCGAGTGGGCGACGATGACCTCGATCGCAGGCAAGCTCGGCATGACCGCTGAGACGCTGCGTCACTGGGTCCGCCGTTATGAGATCGACGGCGGCATGCGGCCTGGTCTTCCGACCGACGAGCGACGGCGCCTTCGAGAGCTCGAAAAGGAGAACCGAGAGCTCCGCCGGGCGAACGAGATCTTGAAGGCGGCGTCGGTTTTTTTCGCGGCCGAGCTCGACGGTCGACAAAAGAAGTCGTTTCCTTCGTCGACCAGCTGAAGGGTCGTTACGGAGTCGAGCCGATCTGTGCGGCGTTGCAGTTCGCTCCATCCACCTACTACGCACAGAGATGCCGCCCGCCATCGGCGAGATCCCTCCGCGACGAGCAGCTGAGAGCCGAGATCGAAAGGGTCTTCTTGGACAATCGCCGCGTCTACGGCGCCGACAAGATCTGGACCCAGCTGAACAGGGAGGGCTTCGAAATCGCCCGCTGCACCGTCGAGCGGCTGATGCGCGAGCTCGGCATATGCGGCGTTCGTCGGGGACGGAAGTGGAAGACGACGATCGCCGACGTGACCTCTCTGCGACCGGCCGATCTCGTCGAGCGCAACTTCCGCGTCGAGGCATCGTCGCTGGGTGGCGGACCTCACCTACGTGAAGACCCACCAAGGCTTCTGCTACGTCGCTTTCGTCACCGATGCCTTCAGTCGCTTGATCGTCGGCTGGCAGGTGTCGACGTCATTGAGATCGGACCTCGCGATCGACGCCTTGCAGATGGCGATCTTCCGCCGTCGCCTCCAGGGGTTCGCGCACCTCGTCCATCACTCCGATCGCGGCGTGCAGCCCAGGTTCAAGGAGTCGTCGCAACGCTGTCTTGTTGAACTGAGCATAGGAACGTGTTCAGCGCCTCAGCGGGGGTCTTCCAACCGAGCGTCTTTCGCGGTCGACCATTCAGTGCAGCAGCAACCGCCGCGAGATCCTCGGCGTTGTGGCGGGAGAGGTCGGTCCCCTTCGGGAAGTACTGACGCAGCAGACCGTTTGTGTTCTCGTTGGTCCCGCGTTGCCAGGGACTTTGCGGATCGCAAAAGTAAACATCGATGCCGGTGTCGATCGTGAGCTTCGCGTGCTGGGACATCTCGGCGCCCTGGTCCCAAGTGAGGGACCGACGCAACTCGGAGGGCAATGTCGTGATGGCAGCAGCGATCGCGTCACGCACGGCCTCTGCCCCATGACCGGCGAGCGGAGGGCCGTTCTTCTTCCTCGGCACGCCGTGGTCCTGCATCGGCGGCAAGTGCAAGAGCATCGTGAAGCGAGTGGTGCGCTCGACGAGCGTGCCGATCGCAGAACTGCGGAGACCCAAGATGAGGTCGCCCTCCCAGTGGCCGGGGACAGCTCGATCGTCGGCTTCCGCGGGTCGCTCGCTGATCATGATCTCGTCGGTAACGAACTTCTTGCCGTGGCCGCGGGTCCGTTCCCTCGGGACGCGTAGCGCCCGTCCGGTGCGAAGGCATGCGGAGAGCTCACGCCGCAGCGCTCCGCGGCCTTGCACGTAGAGCGCCTGATAGATCGCCTCATGCGAGATCCGCATCGTCCCATCATCGGGGAAATCGACTAGGAGCCGGTTCGCGATCTGCTCCGGGCTCCATGACCTCGCCCAGCGCCGGTCCTTTCTCGGTCCGTGGCGCCGTCCGATCCAACGAAAGCCCGGGCCGGGCAGGCCACTGCCGTCCGGCTTCGTGATCACGCCGGCGAGGCGATCCTCGACGTAGCGACGGAGCTCGGCGTTCGTTGCGAGCTTCGACGGCTTCGGGCGTCTGGTGCGCAAGTCGGCGTGCCACTGTGCGTTCGTCGCCCGGTAGTCGAGGTGGCCGCCGCGCGTCGCGGCGTTGCGGCGCAGTTCTCGCGAGATCGTCGACGGTGAACGGCCGAGCTGTCGAGCAATCTGCCGGACGCCGAGCGCGCGGGCGTTCAAGATCGCGATCTCTTCCCGATCAGCGAACGACAGGTAGCGTCCCGAAAGCGGAGCCTGGGTGACCGTGGGCATGCCGCCACCCTCGCGAAACCAACGAGTGCCGACCGGCCGCGACGCACCGACTTCCGAAGCGGCGTCCTCGCTCGACAGTCCGCGTGCGATCGCCGCCCAGAAGCGCTGGCGATCCTCTCGCCGGGCGACAGACGGGCGACCGGGCGATCGCATTGGCGGCCTCCCAGTTGCAACCTCAGCCCATCCTGGTCGTCGTCCCATCCGCACACCTCCGCATCGAGGTGTTGCGACGACCAATTGATTTCACCCAGATTCCTGTCTGTCCGCTACACCGAACGCTCGCCAAGGCGGGGATCGCCGCATCGGTCGGATCGCGCGGTGACAGCTACGACAACGCGATGGCTGAGAGTTTCATCGGCTTATACAAGACCGAGCTCATCCACTTCCGCGGACCAAGTCGAGTGGGCGACGCTCACCTATGTCGACTGGTTCAACAACCGCCGCTTGCACGGAGAGATCGGGATGGTGCCACCGGCCGAATTCGAAGCCGCGTATTACCGTCAGAACACCCCGGCACTCGTTGCCGGTTCCCAAAAACCAAAGTCTCTATGAAACCCGGGGCGGTTCTCCCTGACAGCGCGGAGGCGTTCGTATAATTTTTGATCATGTCGTTCAGCAACGACGTTGCAATCGTCGGCGGTTGTGGCCACGTTGGCCTACCTCTTGGATTGGCCTTTGCGAGCCAAGGCCTCTCAGTCGTTCTCTACGACACGAACCCGCGTTCCGTCGACACAGTGAACAAACGGGAGATGCCCTTCGATGAACCCGGGGCGCAGGATGTACTTGAGCGAGTCATCGGATCCGAACTCGCGGCGTCAGCCGACCCCTCTGTAGTCTCCGACGCCGAGCACATAATCATAACCATCGGGACCCCGGTAGACGACCACTTGAATCCAGATCCAAACTTGGTTCTCACGGCGATTCGCGATATCGCGACCCACCTTACGCACGGTCAACTTGTTGCACTGCGATCCACCATCTATCCGGGAACTACGGCCCTTGCAGAGGCGCTCGTACGTTCAACCGGAATGGAGATTGATGTTGCATTCTGTCCCGAGCGGATTGCCGAAGGCAACGCTATGAAAGAGCTCTTCGAGTTGCCCCAGCTCGTATCTGGCTGTAGCGAAAGAGCGGTGGAACGCGCTGAACGTCTCTTTGGCAACTTGGCGCCATTGATGGTCCGACTCACCCCGGAAGAAGCTGAGCTCGCCAAGCTTTTTACCAATACCTGGAGATACATTCGCTTCGCGACCGCCAACCAGCTCTTCATGATGGCTAACGATTTCGCGCTTGACTACGAAACAATTCGCCGAGCAATCGCTTTGGACTATCCGCGCGCGGCAGATCTCCCTCGAGCTGGGTTCGCGGCCGGTCCGTGCTTATTCAAAGATACGATGCAACTCGCAGCTTTCAATAACAACAATTTCATTCTTGGCCATGCCGCTATGCTTGTAAATGAAGGCCTGCCGTTGTACATCGTTTCGAGGTTAGAGTTGAATTACAACTTGGGGAGCACCTCTGTTGGCATCCTCGGCATGTCATTCAAAGCAGAATCCGACGACATACGATCAAGCTTGAGCTACAAACTCAAAAGGATCCTTCGATTCAAGGCGCGAAGAGTTCTCTGCCACGACCCCCATGTCACGGTAGATAACGACCTACTCCCCTTGGAAGATGTGCTGGCTGGCAGCGATGTGCTCATCATCGCAGCGCCACACGAGTCATATCTGAGCCTCAGCACTGAACTCCCAATCGTCGACATTTCCGGGCTAAGTGGAGGCGACTCACGCGTGTGAAGCCGAGAGTCTCGGTCGTGGTAACAGCGTATAACGAGGGCAGCAGCATTTTGCCCTATCTCGATCGCTTGGAAGAGTGCGCAACTTTGCCATCGGAAATTCTCGTCGTTTACGACGCGCCTGATGACACGACCGCGCCCGCTGTCCAGGAATATGCAAAGACACATCCCAGAGTCGTTCCGCTGCTAAACACAAGCGGTCGTGGTCCTTCCAAGGCCATCCGTTTCGGATTCGACCGTGCCGCTGCTGAGGTCGTTGTCGTCACAATGGCAGACGGCTCTGACGACGCGACACAGATTGATCAACTAGCGCGATTGGTTGAACGCGGCGTCGTGGTCGCTGCAGCGTCCAGATACATGCGGGGTGGCCAGCAAATTGGCGCTCCGTTGTTTAAAGCTCTGCTTTCGCGCGCAGCAGGCTTGACGTTGCACTTCTTCGCAAGAGTGGGCACGCACGACGCCACGAACTCCTTCAAAGCGTATTCGGCTCGCTTTGTTAAGTCCGTCGGGATCGAGTCAACTTCTGGCTTCGAGGTCGGACTCGAACTCGTGGCAAAGGCGCGGCGATATCGGCAGCCTGTCGCAGAAATTCCCACGATTTGGATTGAACGTGTTCAGAGCGACACCAAGTTTAAGCTGGTGAAATGGCTCCCGCATTATTTGCGTTGGTACTTCTACGCATTCGGAGGTCGAAAGCGGCCGCAAATCGCGGAAACGAACACGTAGTGCCTCGACTACTCGATGCGCGCGCACCAGAACTTGATGGGGCGCGTTCTAGGGGCGACAAGCCGCTTAAATCAAGATAGAGAAGGATTACGAATTGCACAAGGTCCTCGTGAGCGGCTCTTCGGGATTCATCGGAGGCTACGTCATTCAAGAACTCTTGCGACGTGGCCATCTTGTGGTTGGCATCGACAACTTCTCTAAATATGGCCCGGTGCGCAGGTCGTATGACGGCGATCCGAGATTTCAAAGCGTTCAAGGTGATGCACGGGACGTCGAACTCATGACTCGCCTCCTGACCGAATGTGATCATTTCATCGCGGGCGCCGCGATGGTCGGAGGAATCTCATATTTTCACGCGTATCCGTACGACTTACTTGCGACTAACGAACGAATTATTGCATCGTCATGTGATGCCGCGCTCAGAGCGTGGCGCACTGGCCGGCTACAGAAAGTCACGTATCTCTCGTCCTCGATGGTTTACGAGTCGACGGATAAGTGGCCATCGGTCGAGGGTCAGCAGCTGCAGATTCCCCCGCCGAGTTCATCCTACGGCTTTCAGAAATTAGCGGTCGAGTACTTTGCCCGGGCTGCATTCGAACAGTATGGATTGCCCTACACGATTGTCCGGCCCTTCAATTGTGTTGGCATCGGAGAGCGAAGGGCAGCCGTCGACGCGCAGGTTCTTTCGGGCAACGTGCACCTCGCTATGAGCCATGTTGTCCCAGATCTTGTCCAAAAGGTTTTAAAGGGGCAAGACCCATTACATATTTTCGGTGACGGTTCCCAGATCCGCCATTACACGTATGGAGGAGATCTAGCCGCGGGAATCGTCACTGCAATGGAAAATCCAGGCGCTCTAAACGACGATTTCAACATTTCGACAAATGAGTCCACCACTGTGTTGGAGCTTGCAAATGTCATCTGGCGAAAGGTAAAAGGTCCGCGCACCGCATTGCGATATGTCTCAGATGCGCCCTTCGCGCACGACGTAGCCCGGCGTATTCCTTCGACCGAGAAAGCCCAGCGCATTCTCGGATTCAAAGCCACGACCTCTCTAGAGCAGATGCTGGACGAAGTGATCCCCTGGATCAAGGCCGCCATCGCTGAGGGATCTATCTAACTGCCCCCTCTGACGATTCAGCGCCGCGTCCGTAGAGAAAGGAAGCATCCGCCGCGTCGTGCCCGAGAACCACGGCGCACGGAAATCGATTCGTTTCAATCACCAATGAGACATTGTGCACGTCGAGTACTCTCGCGGCGAATCCTCGGCGTCGAAGGCTGGGGTCGCGACTTTCAACGTCACCGTCTGAGATGCCGACCAATCCGCTTCTGATGGAGGCCTGAACCGGCTTTGAAAACTGTAGAGGGTGTCCCGAGGAGACGCGCCCATTCGCAGCGACCCGCTGGTCGGGCGTCCGCTGCTAGCCGAAGGTCCACTATTTTGCACTGGCGTGTCGAGCTTCTTGCGGCGGCAGCGCTGCTTTCAATAGCTGCTTATTTGGCATACATTTCAATCTTTGGGGTTAACGCGTTGTACTGGGACGAGTGGAATTGGGTCCCTTTGGTCCAGGGAAGTATCTCTGGTCATCTTTCCTTCGCTCAACTATGGGCACAGCATAACGAAGACCGAATTCTTTTCCCGAACTTAATCGCGATAGCGCTTGCCCGGCTCACCCGCTGGAATGAGTTCACATTTTACTTCTTTTCCGCTGCTTGCCTCATTACTACATTTGGCGTCATAATTTACAAATATCGCCACGAAATCAAGCGAGATCCGCTTTGGTTTATCGCAGTGCCGCTTGTCGTGTTTACCTTTGCCCAGTCCGAAAACACGCTTTGGGGATTCCAGATCGCCTGGTTCTTGACGTTACTCTGCCTCGTTGCGGCCGCCGCTCTACTGACAAAGGCAGAACTCAACCTCTCAAGCTTTATCGGCGCTGCCATTCTTGGCACCATCGCCTCATACTCGCTGACTCAAGGTTTACTCGCGTGGCCAATTGGTTTCATACTGCTTTTCATCAACGGGCGATCACTGCGCCTTAAAATACTCTGGTCTGTCATCGGAGCTGCGGTCATATCTCTGTTCTTCGTCGGATACAGCTTCTCGCAGTCGCAAGCTTTACCATTGGCGACAATATTCAAATATTTGGGTAACACTATCCAAGCCTATTTTATAACTCTCGGAGGTGTAATCCCAGGAATAGCAGACTTTGGAGACACCGCGAACTCCGACATTGTACTCGAGCTCATCGGAATATTCCTCACCGCGTGCGCCTGCATGGTTGTCATTTCTTGGTTCAGAAGTCGCCGGCCGGGAGGGGCGAGAGCGTTCACTGTCTCTCTAATCCTCATCGGTATCGGATTTGATGCGCTACTAATACCTTCTCGACTCGTGAATAACCTCTCCGGAGGACTCGCATCGAGATACATCACATTCACTTGGCCTCTGTTGATTGGTCTCTATCTGGCGGCGATCACTTGGTGGACTGAGTCAGACAGGCACCGACCACAAGCTGTCTCTTTTCGTGCCATCATGGCGTTTCTAGTTGCCTTGCAGATCTTCATCGGTACCGACGTCGGCATCGCCGAGGGCAAGTCGACCGAAACCACACGTCACATTTCCGCCGATGTTCTGGCGAATTGGCGGGACACGCCAGCGAATTTGGTGCAACCCTATTTGTTTCCTCCCTCAGCGAACTACGTAGACCAGTACGCGCCATTCCTGGCCTCTAACAAGATGGGCGTTTTCTCAGGGTCGATCGCTACACACCTTGCGAAGCTCGGAGTCGTTCCGAGCGGACAGCGTGGACCACTTCTTCCGGTACCGCGCTCGCTTCGAAGGTGGATTACGACGGATCCGCGAGCTCAAAAGGCATGGAACGTTCTTTCGGGCGTCTATTACGCGAGTGATACCCTTCTCCGGTACGCGTATGGTAACTCGCCCAATCGTACCGTTGACGTCGTCAATTGGGCTGCTGAACTGGATCCATCCCCTAACGCTGCGCTGAATCCGTGGGCCCAGCCAAACAGCAGCGTCTTCATCGAACAGTACGACGGCTTCTATCAGGCTTGGCGTTTTCTACTTGAATCGCCCCACTACCGAGACTTGCCCGTGCCTTCTAAGTGGCGACATTACCTCGAGCTTCATCCTGAAGCGTTGACCGCCTGGAAGATCCTTTCCGGTCTCTATTGGACGCGCCCGGATTTGCAGAAGGCCTATTCCCTTCGAGCAAGCAAGGGACTTCTGTCATGGGCCATTGATTATGGGTCAGTCGGATTCACGGAAGTCCCTGCAATAGTCCTATTCCGGAGTACGTTCGTCCGAATGTCTCACGCGCTCGAGTGAATTTCCCATGCTGGTTGCGTCTCGCGTGGACCGTTCAAGGGTTGACTCGAATCGCTCAAACGATCCCTCGCACCGAATCACCGCGATGACCCCGGTGCCCTCGCATGGCACGACGTGGGTTGCAGGGATACGCGCTGCTCGAGACGCTCGAGGTTGATCCCATCAGTCATCGCGCCGAGCTCGTCTTGAATTCAGAAGCAACCGCGCGGTTCGGTTCCGCGCGAGAGGGTGACGCTGCGCGAAAGAAACCGGCATCGGACAACAACACGCGTTCAGGCGCGCTGTGTGCCTGCGCATCCCCGCGGCGATGGTTGCCTACTTAGGTACCAGCGAAACCAGATAGACCCGGGCACCGCTGTCACTCGACCCGGCAATCCGAATTTCGAATGTATTGCCGGGTGGCGGTGGCAAAGGTTTGATCCGGAAGGGCCAGAATCCTGGATACACGTCCGGAGGTGCAAGACGCGCGACCGTAAATGGCACTTCAACAGTTTTCCGATTCCCGTGCGTGTCAACTATTTCTTGGCCGACGAGGCGGTTGGATGTGTCGTTCCAAACCTGAACGCTAACGCGACCGGTACACGACAGCGAAGCTGAAGCCACAAAATGACCTACCTCTTCGCGCCAGTAATCCTGAGCTACGATGTAACCGGACTTACCGTTCGACACCACCACGCGATTTGGGCCCAGGACGTCTACCCTTTCTCTGGCCCGTCCCGCATAATTAGCTAGCGAACCGACCGGAAGAGTGCTCGCGCTCGGAACCTTCACCGCGACGGTGCCACGTGGAGGATGCCACCTCAAAGCGAAGATCCCAGAACGGTCTTCCATGAGTTGCGCGTGCAAGACGTCCTCGGCGTAATACACCTCTGCGAGCGCGTCCGATGGTGCCTCAACTTCGACGCCGTTCCAAGGAGCGACAACAAACCACACGGTGCGAGCACGAACGGGCCAGTCGCCTGGTCCAAACACGGGGATCATCCATTTACGAAACGCGAACGGTCCCGCCACACCTTGCGAAACGATCACCTCGCTCGAGGCAGGAATCTCATTGTCAATGGTGGCCAAAACCGTTGCGGTGCTAGAGGGCACGTTGACGAACTGACTCTTAATCCGCGGCAACCAAACGACGCACCAGCCAACCGCGTTCGCCACAACGAGCGCGGCCAGTATCGCGCCAAATCTTCGCCAAGCGGCGCTTGGAGATCGGACGACCTGCCATACAGCGATCCCGGTCGCAAATGATCCGAGCATCAGAGTCGGCAGGTTGTTCTGTATAAGTGGGCGGATAAATAAAGTTGATCCGAGTGCATTTTCAGCAGTGACGATGATCGGGATACCGAGCCCAATCGGCGTCAGGATTCCAAGAAAGCCGCTGTAAGAAAGATTCGCATAAATATCGACCCAGTTCGGCGGAAACTGGCTCAATTCAAGTCCGGGACGTAGGGCAAGATTCTTCACAATGTCGAACCCGCTCACTGAGGTGTGCGCGGTGTGACCATTCGGCGTTAGATGAGTAAAGGCACCAACTCCAGCTTCGTCGGCATGCAACGCGAACAAAGTCACAATTGCTAATACTCCTACTATGATCAGTACGAAGCCCACTCGGCGCCGGAACCGCACAAAGAGGCTCGAGACGCCGATTCCTATTACGTACGTGGCGCCGAGCGCACCTCCCAGCAAAGTGAGAACCAGCCAAATCCATAAGGTTGCGGTGCCTCGCCAAAGTGCTCGCGCGGCGAGAATGGCTGGGAGGAGAAGGAACGCCTCGGGATGAAAATCGAACGAGTCGATGTAGATCACCCAGGGACAGGTAAACAGCAACAGAAACGTTAGAACCGGCGCGACCAGGCTGTACTTGCTGGACGGCCAATCCTTCCACTTCGAGGCAACAAGCTCACAGCACCACGAAAAAAGCACGATTTCGCAGGCGACAGTTGCAGCGTCTTGTGCCCACAGCAGTGTCTGGGGGTGGGGCCATAAGTACCATAAAACCGCCAGTGGCCAAATAAGGATTTCCGCGGCGTTATGCCAAGCGGGAAATGGCGCTCCCAGGACCGAGGAAGAAGGACTGAGGTGGCCATGCGCGATCAAGTACCACGCTTGCCCATAAAACGAATAGTCGAAAGTGAGTTCGAATCGAGAGGCGAGAAAATCGCTCCAGAATGCCAAGCCAAGGAAGCCAAGAACGAAGAACGATGTGCCAACTACCCACGTAGCGCGAACTTGACTCGGCCAGGAATTCCAACGCGGACGCGTCTGAGTGAACCCGGAGGATCCTCGCGGCACAAAGCTCAGGAAGAACGATTCGCGCGATGCAGGGGAGGAGTTTGGTTTTCTATCTGAATCACTAGTCATTTTCCTCAATGCCAGTTCTCGGTAGGTTGTCACGTGCGCACGCGTCATGGGTGAACGAAGAAATACATGTGTTTGGTTTGCACTTTCCGAGCCTGATGCACCTTTGCACGTGCGTGACTTGTCACTGACACTTGCAGTTGTCTTTGCTGGTCCGCCCTGAACTTCGCCACATGATGGGGTCCGAGCGATAGTCCCCTATCCTCTGAACCACCGAACCTCAACGGCGTTAAGTGACCCGTACGAATACGAGTGTCGCGAATAAACGAAGGCTCGAAACCATATCGGATGATTGAACAGGCCCGTCAGGTTGTAGTCCCGCACGCGGAATGTCGCGGTCCCCATGTTGTTCGTATACGAGATCGCAACCCCTTTCGAGAGTTTTGTTCCATCGATGATCGCTGGTCCCCGTTTTGCACCACGTTCGCCGAGAACGAGCTGCGTGAGTTCGATTGGCACGCCCTTTTTGTGGATCGGCGACGTAGTCGCCGAATTCTCCAGCTGAGCCTTCATGACGACCGTTTGCCCCTCTGGAACGAGTCGGTTGACCTCACTCGGGTTCAGCCAGACCGCGTAACGGACCGCCTGAAACACCCGGCTCGTCGAGATTGAGTCCGGATTCGAAACCACGGCACTCATGACGAAGGGGGTCGATACGCCCGGATTAGTCACCAAGTTAGGCGAGCTCAACTTGTAAGTCGCCGAGGAATGAGCCAGCAATTCTCGCGGCCCCGACTCGATGTTCCAATACTGACTGAGTTGTCCGCCCGAGTTCAGGGCAAAGTGCGGTACTACAGGTCGATCGGTGAGGTTCGTTACCCGCGCCGTCACTTGCCATATGTCTCCGAGATTCTCTTCAACCGATGCCGTCTCGATTCGAAGATGCAATGGTGGCGAAGCAACGAGGGCAAGGACGACGAACGCGAGCGCCGGAACAAATAGTGCGAGCCCAAAAATCGCGCGACCGCCGCCCCTTATCCGTTCGAAGATCCCCGCTTTGGTGCTCTCTTTAGGTGGGTCTCTGACGAGAAGCACGGACGCGAGCCAGAGCGGAGCGATCTCAAGCCAGTAGCCGTCGAGAGGGCGAGTGCTGACAAAGAACATCACGCCAGCAAGGACGACTACCGCCCTCCAAAGCGCGGGAAACCAAACGATGTAAGCGACAAGGGTGCCGAGCAGCAGAAGCAATGCCGCGTATGAGAAGTAGCTGAGATCGCCGCCGCCGACTCTCAAGACGAGCGTGAGGTCAACCAAGCCTTGCCCATACGGAATCGACTGCTGAGTGAACGGGGCTACAACGTCCTTAGCCCATTGGGAGGGACCCCAGATGATGAATGGCAAGTTGACGATCGCGAATGCGCCGACAGCCACGGTTGCGTACAGTCCCGCGACTATTCGCGCGCGTCGTGGCCCGACGTCCTGACGACGCGTTCGCCACACTCCGATGACAAGGAAGAGTGCGATCAACCAGACGATCTGTTCGACGGCACAGGCCAGACCTAGCGCGATCGCTTGCGCGCTGTCGAGCGCGTTCAGGCGCCCCCGACGTCCGATCTCCGTCCATCGCCAGATCGCGAATAACGCGAAGGGAAGCAGCATCGTATAAAAAGAGCCCGCGATGCCGAATCCGAAAAGCAACGGGAGCTCGAACATGACCACGATGGCAAGCGCGCGGAACTGTCGGGGCAACATCACAAATAACAGCACGGCAGAGACGATCTGAAAGAAGACCGCAGCGATGTTCACTGACTGCACCCCGTTGCTGAACCAATAAAAGGGGACGTTGAGGAGCACGGGGAGCGAGGGGTAAACGTAAGCGGTCGAGATCACGCCGTTCGTCAGCGCCGTTGGAACCGGCGAGGGGCCGTAAGCCAAAAGACCAGGCGCCAAGCTATGCGCGTACGGATTCTTCCCGTTCAGCAATAGGTGTGTCGCGTATTGGACGAACGCGCCATCGTCCGTCATATATCCCGGTTGTGGAAGCAGCGCCGCTGCCGCTTCGAAACCCGTGAGAACCGCGGCGCTAACAAGAATCGCAATAGACACGATCCGCAGCGCGCGCGGCGAGCGCACGGAGCATGCGGCTACCGCGAGGCCGAGGGCGAGGGCAAAGCCGAGTGGCGAAATCTGTGCACGCCAAGCGGCGCTCACCTGTACCCCGAAGTTCACCTGGGCAAGAATCAGCAGTCCGATCGCCGCCAGAACGCAAAGGCTGCGCTCGACGATGTCCACGTGCGGCGGGGCCTTCGCTCGTGGATCCTGGTCGCGACTTAGAGCGGTCACGTCGATTAGTGCCCCACTGGTTGGCAAATCTGTCGACACTTTCTCGGTCTCCGCGTCAATTCCCATAGGCTCGAGTACGACTTACACACCCTCGCCGTTCGTGCGGGGTCAACGGACGCGAACGCGTTGATGACCGCGATCGCCAAAACATCGACATGCCCTCAGCCGTGACCCGCGGCATCGTAGACGGTGCCTCAACACGAAATCGGGACCCGAGCACGCTCGCGGACTCGCCGATCGCGCAGCCAGGAGAAATCCTCGCGGGATCGTTTTTCGGCGCGTCGGCGTGAAATCCTGACATCCTTGCCGGTCAGTGTCGACCGGCATCGGCCGGGTAGCGATCGAGAAGGCTGTAGTGCCGAATCGATCCGCGCCTTGGGTTGCCGAGGCGCGCGACGTCTGTCAACGGTGGCGTCGCTGGCGGGCGAGGTTCCAGAACTCCAGGCCGTGGGTCACTGTTCCCACACCGAAGGCCCTCACGAAGAGGGATCTAATGACAGGCGCTGCACGTCCGGCGGGTACGAACAAGACGGTATCGACGTGATTGTGCAACGCATACGCCCTCATCTTCGTAACGAGAAGTCGATTCGCGGAAGTTGGCGTCTGCGCATCAAGGTGCCCTTCCGCGGCGTCAAAGGACGTCAGAAGACGCTGCACGACGAATGGTGCGAGGCGTTCCGGATCCTCGCTCGCCTTGCCTTGAATCGGGATGAGCGCGTATCCGCCGAGGAGGCGCCAGCGCCAGTGATCCTCGAGCTGCCAAAGCATCGCGTCATCCCAGGGATAATCGGGGTAGGGAGACGCGAGAACAACGCCCCAGCGAGCTGGCTTCGCAGATGCGGATAAAAACGCAGACACCGTTGAGGAGGTCCGGACCTCACGGTTGGGCCAGTTCGGAAGCAATGAGATCACCACACAGATCACGAGCCCGAGCGCAAACAGGCCGAAGGGTGCGTGGTGAATCGGTGAGGAAGCTCTCGTTTCAGAGCAGGTCGCAGCGAGCGATCTCGCGACAACCGCACAGACAAAGAAGGTCGTATAGAGCGAAAGCCTCACCGGCAGCAGATTGTCAAAAAGCGGAACGTGGGAGAGAAGGTCGAACGGTAGCGGGATCGAAGTCGACTGCGCATCGGCAAAAAGATGAGGACCGAGCGTCAAAACATACGAGACGAACGCGAGCGCGGCCGCAAGCAAGATCCAGCGATCTCGTCTTCGCATCACAACGCACACCACGACCAAGAGCACGAGGGGAATGCCGAGGTAGCTTCCATTCTCCAGTGGACCAAGCGCGAATCGGTCGCCGAGCGTTGAGCCCGGCGCGATCAACTGAGACGCCGTCGGCACGACGATACCGAGCAGGTCTGCTCGATAGTGGTTTCCGACCGGGAAGGTCGGTCCGCTCCAGCGGCGCGGACCCGCGAGTGCGAAGTAGATCGGGTACGCAAGAAGAATTGCGGGCAGCAAAGTTGGGATGACGGCGTGACCAATGTACGCGATGCGACTCCGGTCGATCGACCGCGACCGAAAGACGGCAGTGAGCACAATGGCGACCGCGGCAATCAATGCTGTAGAGAGCAGAACCTCGATCGAAATGAAGAACTGCAGAACGACGAGACACCCGAGAGTGATGCCAGCTCTCGCCGGCCTCCATCTCTGCACGATGATCAATTCGTGTAGCACCATGAAGATCAGAGGCGGCAACGGGACGAACATAAGGTTGAGATGGGCCTGTCCCTGGCCGACCATGTACGGGGAAAACCCGTACAGAAGACCTCCCGCGTACGCACCGACATTGCTTTTGCTCCAGCGCCGTAACACGAAGAACGCCGATGCCGCCGAGAGCGGATATGCAAGGTACAAGAGCAACGAATAGCTCGCCAAAGGACTGACGAACAGGCTCAGCGGAGCTGTCAAAACACCGAGGAGTGGCATCTCGGTGTTGACTGCAAGATTTGCCCCGAGCGGGTAATCGATCCAATTCGTGAAGAACGGGTTGTGGCCGTGGACTACCGCCCACGGAAACCATCCGAGGAACCACGATTGCTGCACCGGGTCGCCACATGCACACGTCACGAGAAGATGTGGATCACCAGGCCAGGCGGGCAGGTACGCGAAAGCAGCGAATGCGAAATAGCTAGCGAGCCCGAATACTGCGAAGCGGGTCGATCGCGTGTTTTCGATGCGGCGAATCAGGAGCGGCACCGACACAGCGATTCGGTAAAGAGGGCCTCGCTGTTCGTGCGGCGACGGTTCTGCAATCACGAGCGCGAGATCACGCCAGCCAAAACAAGGCTACGGAAGTCGGAGTCGGAAACACTCGGTCCTCCGTTCCGAGGTGCGGCGACCGATTGCCGCCGTCATGCTCAACAATTCCACGTCGCTTAGGCAACACCGGGGAACCAGCGACCCATTCGCGACATCGTCCGCCTTACCCCCGACGTGCGATTACGGAGTAATCCTCGGGACCAACTATCCGCTCGGAGACAAACTGCCAAATCTTCGTAACATCTTCGGCCCAGGGAGCTCCCCCCTCAACCGAGAAATCCAGTGGCCCTTCCCGCTTCATTTCTCGGATCTCGACATCGACAAACCCTCGTGCCGCGACGAGAACGGAGAGCAACCTGGGTGGCAAGGGGCGGACGTGAGTGGGATCTAGGTAGAAGGAGGACGCTCCGACAACAAGATTCTCCGGGTCGGGGGTCTCCAAGATCAGCAATCCTCCAGGGCGTAACGCACGGAGACAGAGGTCGAGGAGCTCGATCAGCGACTCGATCTCGAGATGTTCTACAAGATGAAATGCAGTGATCGCTCCGAGCTTGGACTCGGGAAGGTTCCGCAAATGTTCGATCGCGTCATTAAGCCTCACGTCCAACCCGCACGCGACTCCGCGTCCAACGAATAATTCGTTGGCATCAACGCCGTAAGCATCGATACCTGCGTCGCGCAGCACTTTGAGCCACTCACAACGGCCACAACCCAAATCAAGGATAGGTCCCAGTCCCGCAACCCTTCCGACATCAACAAGGTACGCGTGGGCGCGCTCCTTAATGACCGACTCTGGTCCGCGCAGTTCTTCCTCCATCACGGCGTAGAGCTTGGCGAACTCAATCGAAGATTCAGGAAGCTTCTCAGCGGCCCCGATCGACGCCGACTCCGTCCTTGCATGTCCAACTTCGCCCTTGAGAACGTTGATCCCTGATTCATCACGCACATACGTCTGGCGCTGAACCAGCTCTAATTTTTCGTCAAGTAAGAGCATCCGCTTGTGCGCAACGACAATCGCGTGCTCGATATTGTCTGCGGCTTGCTGAAACTTGTCGTATGCCCGTTCGAAGAACCCGAAGCGTTCGGCGAATCCGTTCAACACTTCAACAAGTCGGCGATTGAACTCGACCTGTTCACGAAAAAGAGGCGACAGGATCCGCGCGAGAACGCGGCGTGGCAGTCCGAGTCGACCCCTGAAACCAGATCGAAGTCCGAATTCCCCGTGAGCCGATGCCTCGTCGATCGAACGTGACAGCGACTCGGAACCCACGATTCAGCTCCCCTTCATTGTCGACCTAAAACACATCGTTCGGCTCCCGTAGATTTAACTTCGCGACTGGCAAATCCGGGGGCGAACTAGCTCGCGATGCCCCCACGAGTCATCGCGAGCACGTCAAGGACGCGGTCAACCTCGGACTCCGACATGAGGCCCATCTCAAGGACGACCGTGCGAAGGTCCTTGCCTTCAGAAAGCGATGTCTTCACGACCTTCGCTGCGGCTTCATAGCCGATATAAGGATTGAGCGCCGTTGCGATCGATGGCGACGACAGCGCGAACGTGCGGCACCGCTCGACATCCGCCTCGATGCCGACAACGCACTTATCCCTGAAAACGCGACTTACCGCCGAGAGGATCCGGATCGACTCGAGCACGTTGCGACCCATCACGGGAAGCATGATGTTGAGCTCGAAGTTGCCTGCCGCGCCACAGAACGCGACCGCCGTGTCGTTTCCGATCACCTGCGCGACGACTTGACAAAGGGCCTCGGCGACGACCGGATTGACCTTGCCCGGCATGATCGAAGACCCAGGTTGCAGATCGGGCAGGTGGATCTCTGCAAGCCCGCAACGCGGCCCAGAGGACATCCAGCGGATGTCGTTCGCGATCTTGTACAGCGATACTGCGATTACACGCAAAACGCCCGATACTTCGACGAGTCCGTCGCGCGCGCCTTGCGCTTCGAAGTGGTCGATCGCCTCGGTGAGCGGAAGTCCCGTCGCGACGCGCAGCCGCTCGATGACCTCGGGAGCAAATCCCGGTTTCGCGTTGAGGCCGGTACCAACTGCGGTCCCACCCAATGGCAGCTCGGCGACTCGCGGCAATGCGTCTCGCAGTCGCGCCGCGCCGTGCTCGACAGCCGACGCGTATCCGCCGAACTCCTGTCCGAGCGTGACCGGAGTTGCATCCATCAAATGCGTCCGGCCCGATTTCACGACGTCAGCGAACTCGTGAGCTTTCTCACGGATTGCCGCTGCGAGGGATTCGAGAGAAGGGACGAGATCGCGATCAATCTCTATCGCGGCCGCCAGGTGAATCGCGCTGGGAAACGTGTCGTTCGACGATTGTGAGGCGTTCACTTCGTCGTTTGGGCTCACCGGGCGCTCTAGGCGCTCCGATGCGAGGTGCGCGACGACTTCGTTCATGTTCATGTTGGTCGAGGTGCCAGATCCGGTTTGGAAGACGTCGAGCGGGAACTCGTTCAAATATGCGCCGTTCGCGATTTCGTTGGCGGAAGATGCAATCGCATCTGCGACCCCAGCGTCGATCACTCCGAGCTCGGCGTTGACTTCGGCACTGGCGCGTTTGATGAGGGCGAGCGCCAAAATGATCGCCTTTTCGACGCGCTGACCAGAAATCGGGAAGTTCTCGATGGCGCGCTGCGTTTGCGCTCCCCACTTCGCCGAGGCTGGGACCTTGATCTCACCCATCGAGTCGTGTTCCGTGCGGAAAGAAGGTGCTTCGTCCGAATCAACCGCGGCCATATCGCCCGCCTCTCGATCGCTCAACTCGGCAGCTCACACCGCCTTTCGTCGTATTCTCCCCGCTCCGCACCGTAGCGGGGCAGAGATCTTCACGGATTCGGGACCAACGACGCTTGCGCCCTGACTACCCCACAACTACGGTGCCGCCACCGTGTCCCTGGACCGTGATTTCGCCGCGACCAGTGCACAGCCAAGCCAGACCTTCGCGCATCGCGGTCGTCGATCTAATGACCGACTCCGTCGACGCTCGCTCGTCGTAAGCGCAGGTCTGATCCTCGCCGGCGTCGCACCGCTGGTCCTGGCATCTCCCGCGGGTGCCTCGAACTCGGTCTCGACCCTCCAGGCAAAAGCTGCGCGCATCGCGGAGCAGGTCGCGATCTTGCAGACAAAGCTGCAAGTCCTCTCCGAGGAGTACGACCAGCAGAGGACGCACCTCGGCGCGGTCGAGGTCGATATCAAAAAGGACGTCACCGCAACGAACCGTGCTGAAAACGCGCTCTCGCATGATCGCAAGGATCTCGTCGTGCAGGCGATCGACACCTACGTCTCAGATGGAAATTCCGCCGGAGTCTCCTCAATCCTCTCGGCGAAGTCTTCGACACTGCCCGCCCAGCAGGCGTACTTGCAGTCGGCGGCCAGCTCGCTCACAACGGCAATCACGAATTACCGCATGGCCGCCCACGTGCTCGTAATCCGCACCCAACAGCTGATTGCGCGTGCGCAATCCGAATCCACCCTCAACGCACTCGCGAACGCGACCGCCTCGGCTACGGCCGTCGAGTCCCGACTCGCCGCGACGCTCACGTCGGTGAGGGGTGAAGAGGCACAGCTCGTCGCCGAACAGCAACGCCGGGCGGCAATTCAGCAAGCCGCCAGTGCGGCCGCCGCGAACCTCGTCCGGCAGGCGAAGAGCTCCTCGCCGGTGACAGCACCGTCTCCTCCGGTGCAGACCATTTCGGACACCGGCGATGCGGCTGGGCTAACGGCGGTGAAGGCCGCCGAGAGCCAGATCGGAACGCCCTATGAGTGGGGCGGCGCGACCCCGGGCGTCGGTTTCGACTGTTCAGGACTAGCGATGTGGGCGTGGGCGCAAGCCGGGGTCAATCTTCCACACTCCGCCGCTGATCAATACGCCGACATCGCGCACGTGTCGTTTTCGGACCTTCAGCCCGGTGACCTGATCTTCTACGCGTCGGGCGGGTACATCTACCACGTGATCATGTACGTCGGTAACGGCGAAGCGGTGCAGGCCGAGGATTACGGAACCGTCGTCTCGATCACGCCGGTCTGGCCGGGCGCGTACGGAGCAGGCCGCCCGTAAGACCTGTCGAGTCGGTCCATTCGGACGTCGTCGAGGCACAGACGATCGTGTCGAAACGATGTCGATACGCGCGATCTTGTCTTCTCGCACTTTCGCGAAGCTGATGCACGCTCTACCATGCCCGGCAATGCGCGCGGTCGTCATCGCCGGTCACCAGGTGACCGTCTGCGACCGAGCGGATCCCGAACCGGCAGACCACGACCTTTTGGTCCGCGTCGAGGCAGCCGGCTTGAACCGCGCCGATCTCCTCCAGGTCGCCGGGCGGTACCCGCCGCCAAACGGGGTCGACCCGGACATTCCCGGCATGGAACTCGCCGGTGAGGTGGTCGCCGTCGGACCGGCGGTCGAGTGGTTCTCTCCGGGTGATCGCGTCATGGGCCTCGTCGGTGGCGCCGCGCAAGCTGAACTCGCGTTGTTGGACGAGCGTGCGGCGCTCAAGGTCCCTGATTCGATGCCGTGGGCGGAAGCCGGAGGATTCCCCGAGGTGTACTGCACCGCGCATGACGCGCTCGTCACCCAGTGTGAGCTCGAAAAGGGAGAGCGCGTCCTTGTCTCCGGCGCAGCCGGCGGGGTCGGTGTCGCGGCGGTCCAACTCGCGATCGCCCTCGGCGCGTCGGTCACGGCGACGGTGCGAAGCGAGGAGCGCCGAGGAGAAGTCGCCGCTCTTGGAGCCGACGCTGTCTCTCCTGACCAGGGATTTCGACGTGGTCCTTTCGACGTCGTCGTCGAATTGGTCGGGGCGCCGAACGTCGGGGAGGATCTCGAAGCGCTCGCCACGGGGGGCAGAATCGTCGTCATCGGCGTGGGCGGAGGATCCCGGACCGAGATCGATCTGTTCGTGCTCATGAACCGCAGGGCGCGCCTCATGGGATCGACGCTTCGTCACCGCTCGATCGCCGACAAGAAGTCCGTCGTCGACGGGGTCGCTCGCGATGTCGTACCACTCGTCGAATCCGACAAGGTGAGAGTGCCCATTGATTCGACCTTTGCGCTCGCCGACGCCGACGCCGCCTACCGGCACTTTGCGGAGCCCGGCAAGTTCGGCAAGGTCGTACTGCTGACAGCAGAAGGCGGCTAACCCCGAGTCGACCCGCGCGTGCCGCGGTGTCGCTCGGCGAGTTCGATCACCGGCGCCAGCCACGGCGCGGCCTGTTCCGGTGATTCCTCGAGAACAGCGCGCGGCTCCACCCATCGGACTTCCGCGACTTCAGACGCATCAGGACGCGGCTCTTCGTCGATCTCACCAACCAAGACGTGATCGAGTTCGTACTCGACGAGTCCGGAGCTCTCGCACCGCGCGCGATAGATGAGAGAGCCAACGTCTTGCAGTGCACAGTCGACGCCGAGCTCTTCGCGCACGCGCGACTCGGCAGCGGCGACGAGGTCTTCTCCGGGCCGCGGATGGCTACAGCAGGCGTTCGCCCAGGCGCCGGGGAAGTGGTACTTCGAGAGCGCCCTTCGCTGCAGCAGCGTGCGGCCGTCGGGCTGATAGAGCACAACCGAGAACGCGAGATGGAGGTGCCCAGGGCTTTCGTGCGCGGCGAGCTTGGATGACTCCCCGACGACGCTGCCGTCGTCTGCGACGAGAACGACCGTGTCACGCGGGGGCGTCACTTGGTCCTGATTCGTGTCACGTGCTGTGATGCCAACCTCCACGTGCTCGCGTGATTTTCACCGGCCGACGGCACGGTGCTCGACCAGGCGATGGTATGACGGTTGTCGCAGGCAACCCCAACTCGCGTGCCGCCCGGCGTGGCGCCTGGACAGATGGGAGCGATCTATGGAGTACCGCAGGCTCGGTAATTCCGGTCTCAAGGTCAGCGTGTTGTCCTTCGGCTCCTGGGTGACCTTTGGGCCCCAGGTCGATACGTCCCTCGCCGAACAGCAGCTCTCCTTCGCCCGCGACAACGGAGTGAACTTCTTCGACTCCGCCGAGGTCTATGCCCTGGGTCAGGCCGAGACGATCCTCGGCGAAGCGATTGCGAAGCTCTCCTGGCCGCGCCATTCGTATGTGATCTCGACGAAGCTCTTCTGGGGAATCTTCGACGACGTGAACATGCAACACACGCTGAACCGCAAGTACCTCATGCAAGCAATCGACGGTTCGTTGCAGCGTCTCGATCTCGATTTCGTCGACCTGTTGTACTGCCACCGGGCCGATCCCGAGACGCCGATCGAAGAAACCGTGTTCGCGATGTCCGAGATCGTCACGTCTGGGAAGGCCCTCTACTGGGGAACCTCGGAGTGGCCGGCGGACGACATCCGTGCCGCGTTCGAGATAGCGGAGCGCCATCACCTCCACAAGCCGGTGATGGAGCAACCGCAGTACAACCTGTTGGAGCGGGACAAGGTCGAGCGCGAGTACGCCCGGCTCTACGAGGACTTCGGGCTCGGACTGACGACGTGGAGCCCGCTTGCTTCCGGTCTGCTCACCGGCAAGTACCTCCACGGCGCCCCAGAAGGCTCGCGGGCGACGCTGCCCGGCTATGAGTGGCTGCGCCCGAGACTCCTCGACTCGGGCGAGGAGCAGAAGATCGAGCGGCTCGTGAAGATCGCCGGCGACCTGTCCTGTACCCCGGCCCAGCTCGCCATTGCCTGGTGTGCGAAGAGCCCACATGTCTCGAGCGTGATCACGGGAGCGAGCCGCATGTCGCAACTCGAGGAGAACCTTGGCGCACTCGGCGTGATCGACAAGCTGACTCCCGACGTCCTCGAGGCGATCGACGAGGCGTTCGCCTAAATCCGGGCCGACGCGAACTGGCAGCCCATTGCCTTTACTGTGAGCACCGGTGCACTAACATCGTTGGTCGCGTTTATTTCGTCACACTTTGTGACGTAAAGGTAAACAAAGCAAAACGCTTCGGCGCAGTGCCACGTGGAGGCCCAGGTGATCAGTGGCGAGGCGCATATCGTCGACTTCGAGACGCGCGCCTACGGATTTGGCACGGGCGCGCCCCGCACGCCGGGCCTTCTCGAACGTCTGACCCCCTACCTCAACGAGTCGATCGTCGTCGTCGACAAGGACGCGACGATCATCGACGCCCTCGGCCCGCCGGGAGGGCTCCTCGGCGGCGAGCAGTCGATCGGGGTGAAGGTCTTCGACCTCTGCCACCCGGACGACCTCGCCCAATCGCTCGAATTCACGGTCAGCGTGCTCGGCACCGAACCGGGTTGGGAAGGCACGTGGACGACGCGGCTACGGCGGGCGAACGGAGAGTGGGGCACCTACGACCTTCTCATCGTGAACCGGACGGACGACCCGGTCATCCAAGGCTTCGTCGTCCGAGTCGAAGAGGCTCAGCCGCTCACCGAGGCCGACGACCACTCGCCGCTCTTTTCCCACGAGCTCGAGCTCGAACCGATTGCCGGCTCCATCGCGATCCCGATCGTCCTCTTCGGGGCACAGGGGCTCGCCTACTACGCGAACGAAGCCGCGCGCGAACTGTGCGGCGAGCACCTCGCCTTGTTGGAGGATGGTGGACTCGCGGCGATCGCGCGGCCGGCGGAGCGCTCGTACGTAAAGGACGCGTTCGAACAGCGCTTCGGCGCGCCGGGCTCGACGACGATCAACTTTCACCTCGACCCTTCGGGCGAGAACGCACGCGCCCCGATCATCGAAGCACGCCTTTCCGCGCGCGGACGGCACCGCGTCTACGGCATCGTCGTGACGCTGCACGACGTGTCCGAGCGCCAGCAGACCGAAGCTGAGCTCCGCAAACTCGCGAGCGTCGACGCCCTTACCGAGCTGCCGAACCGGCGCTCGTTGCTCGAGCTCTTGGAAGGGCGGCTCGCCACCGCCGCAAGCGGAGTCGGCATCTTGTTCATCGACCTCGACGGCTTCAAGTCAGTGAACGACACCTACGGCCACGAAGTCGGCGACGGAGTGCTCGTCCAGATCGGCCAGTCGCTCCGTGCGAATATGCGCCCCGACGACGTCATCGGCCGGATCGGCGGCGACGAGTTCGTAGCGATCGTCCAGCACGTGGCGGTCGAACGACTCGTCGAGCTCGGGAACCGCATCGTTTCCGCGATCATCTCCGTCGGTGACAAGCGCGGCATGCCGATCTCGGCGAGCCTCGGCCTCGCCGTCGGGAAACCGGGCGACACGCCGAGGGACCTCTTGAACCGAGCGGATCGCGCCATGTACGAGGACAAACGCGCCCACGGGCTCTCGCCCGACGAGCGCCACGCCTTCGACGCCTAGTTCACCCGCTCCTCGGTCTCGTCGGGGACTTTGAACCCGCGGTCTTCACGCGCCGCGACGGTCGTCTCCGCGCATGACGGCGTTTCCGCGAGGGCACCGGATTCAAACGCGAGGTAGGGATACGACCGCACGTGCATCTTCTGCAGGCGATACTGATACGACGTGCGCAAAACGCCGAAGCCGTACTTCACGCTTCGGCGGAAGTTGATCGACGAAGACTCGGGGTCATAGCGCGTCGGGCAGGAGATCTCACCGACCCTTGCGCCGGCGATGAGCGCCTGGGCGATGATCTGGTTGTCAAAGACAAAGTCGTCTGAATTCCTGTCGAACGGGATCGCCGCCAACAGCTCTCGGGAGAACGCTCGCAGACCCGTGTGGTACTCAGAGAGCTTCTCGTGCATCACCACGTTTTGGAAAAGGGTCAGCACCCGGTTCGCGACGTACTTATAGCGAGGCATCCCCTTTTCCACAGAATGCTGTGCGAGGATTCTCGATCCGAGAACGAGGTCGTACTCGCCGAAAGCGATCATCGCGGCCATCGCCGGCACGAGGCGGGGGGAGTATTGGTAGTCCGGGTGGACCATGACGACGACGTCCGCGTCCAGCTCGAGTGCGAGGCGGTAACACGATTTCTGGTTGCCGCCGTACCCGCGCACTTCGTGGTGGCGATGGGTCCTGAGGCCGAGTTTCTCGGCCAGCACGAAGGTCCCGTCGTGGCTTGCGTCGTCGACCAGGATCAGCTCATCGACGACCTCGCGATCGAGCTCTTCGACGGTGCGTCGCAACGTCTTTTCGGCGTTGCGAGCCGGTAGGACGACAGCGACGTGCTTGCTATTGAGCACCGGGAGATGGTAATCGGAGCACCGCCGCCGCAGCCTCGTGCGCGGACCGGGCCAATCCTTACCGTGCTCGAAGCACTCGGCGTGCTCGCATCCCCGGCCGTTCTCTTCTTTGTTTTACGTCTGCAGGCGATGACGCCTCCGAGGCTTCCCGACCCGGCGATCTTCACGACGTTCATCGTCGATCCCCGCGACATGTTCGAGCGCTATTCCGCTGTTTTCGCATCGACGTCGCGCATGCGGGAGGCCGCTCAGGTCGGATTCGTCGTCCCGGCACGCGCCTTTTACCTCGCGTTCGGCGCGGTCGGTGGGTTCGTCACGTTCCGATACGTGCTCGCCCTGGTCGCGATCGTGCCGCTGTACCTGCTGCTGCGCCGCACCTACGGCCGCTGGGCGGGGGCGGGAGGCGTCGCGCTCGTGATGTCGAACCCGGTGTTCGTGTCGGCGTGGGGGACGAACTATCCGGACTCGGCGACGATCTCGTACCTCACGGGCGCGACGTGTGCCCTCGTCATGCCGGCGAAGCAACGGGACCGTCCGTGGTGGCTCCTCCTCGCCGCCGTGTTGATGACGATGGCGGTCTGGGCGGACGGCGGTGCGGTACCGCTCGTCATCGCGGAGCTCGTCGCCTACGCACTGATGCGCGCGCTGCGCGAGCGGGGTCATCTGCTGCGCGATGCCGGTGTGCTCCTGTTCGGCGCGCTGGCGGTGACGGGGATCCTTGCTGTGCTGTCGGGAGTCGAGATCGGCCAGGTGAACTACATCACCCCGACCTTGCAGTCCGAACGTTTCTTGAGCCGGCCATACCAAGAGGCGCTCTGGCACTCGACGAACTGGCGCTGGCTGCTCTACGACCCGTACCTGCTCGTGCCGCCGGCGGTGTTGATCGCCTTCTATCTCGTCTTCTCACGCCGCTACGGCCGGATCACCGATACCCAGATGTTCGTCGGGCTCTGCGGCCTCTTCGAGTTCTTGACGGCGGCGTACTTCCAGTTCATCGGCAAGGTTCAGCTCGTCGAGAACCACTACTTCTCCTCGATGCTCTGGGCGGTCACCGCCGTCTTGCTGGCGTTCGTCGTCGTCGAAATCGGGAAAGACGTCGCTGAGTGGGAACCCTTCGCGAACAGGAGCGGGCCCGGCGCGCAGAAAGCCGAGCCTCGCCTGCTACCTGCGGTATTGCGGTGGATCCCGTTCTTGCTCGTCATCGGGGTCGCGCTCGGCTACGAAGCCGACCGCCAGTTGCCGGCGATGAAGGTGAACCCGTGGGGGCTGACGATCGCGGCGATCGCTGTCCTCCTCGTCGCGATCTGGCGCGTCTTTCTCGGGTGGGACCCCCCTTCAAGGGGCGACGAGGCAAAACGGGGGCTCGCCCGAGCCGTGGGTGCGGCGGTGATCATCGTCGGCCTGTTGGGCGCGAGCTTGCTGCTCACGGTGGCACAAAAGCTCCCGATCCCGCACATGGTCCACGTGGTCGACGACCCGGTCCCGACGTATCCGATGTCGCTCGCCGGAAGCGCGACGCAAAGCATCGACGAGTTCCAGGTCATCACGGAGCTGCCGGGTTTCGTCGGCCATCCGACGTACAAGGGCGAACAGCTGCTCGTGTGGTGGCCGTGGGATCAACTGACGAAGCTGTTGAGCCCGATCGGCATCTTTCACGCCGACTTCGACTCGGTACACGGGGATTTCCCCCAACTCACGCTCTCCGGCATCGTCACCATCGACAAACGGCGTCCGGCACAGATCCTCCTCATGGACCTGAAGGGCCGCGGCTTCAAAGAAGCGGTTCGCGAGCTCGCGCCGTATCGGCCGAAGGTCATCCGATCCGGCGTGCTGCGGGATGGCTCCTACGAGCTGCACGTCGAGCTCATCGACTTGTTGAAGTATTTGAAGCATCCGTCCTGAGACGGGACCAAAGCCCGGCTCGACGGAGCCGACGACGCTCAGCGCATCGCCGGAGAAGGTTCGGCGGCCGCCGGGAGAGCCATTTCACACGCCGTTCACATACCGGTGACGGCCCGGAAACGGCTCCCCGGCAGGCTGGGTTGCGGATTGGGCCACCCGGCGCGCCCACGCGGCGCGACCCGGAGGGAGAGACGGAGGCGAGGCGGCGCACATGAGTTACCAGGCCGAATACATCTGGATCGACGGCACCCAGCCGACGGCGCAGATCCGGGCGAAGACCAAGATCCTCCCCGACGGCACGGAGCCCGAGATCTGGGGCTTCGACGGTTCGAGCACGAACCAGGCGCCCGGCAGCCTCTCGGACTGCGTGCTGCGACCGGTCCTCGTCACTCCGGATCCGCTGCGCGGCGGCGACAACAAGCTCGTGCTGTGCGAGGTGCTCGACCTCGACTTCCTCCCCCACCCGTCGAACACCCGGGCGCTGTGCGCCGAGGCCGGCGGGCGCTACGCCGACCAGGAGCCGATGTTCGGCATCGAACAGGAGTACACGTTCTTCAAGGACGGCCGCCCGCTCGGTTGGCCCGAGGTCGGCTTTCCCGCCCCCCAGGGCCCGTATTACTGCTCGGTCGGCGCTTCGATCGCCGTTGGGCGCGAGATCGTCGAGCGCCACACCCAGGCGTGCATCGACGCCGGCATCGGCATCGTCGGCACGAACGCCGAAGTGATGAAGGGCCAGTGGGAGTACCAGATCGGCGTGCTCTCCCCCCCGGAGATCGGTGACCACCTGTGGCTCTCGCGCTGGCTGCTGATGCGCATCGCCGAGGAGTACGGCGTCGACGTCAGCCTCGCCGCGAAGCCCGTCGCCGGCGACTGGAACGGTGCCGGTGCGCACACGAACTTCTCGACAAAGGCGATGCGCGAGGACTACGCGGCGATCATCGCGGCGTGCGAGGCGCTCGGGTCGAACATCGAGGCGCACATCGCCGGCTACGGCGAGGGGATCAAGGACCGCCTCACCGGGGCGCACGAGACGGCGCCGTGGCACCGGTTCAATTACGGGCCGTCTGACCGCGGCGCGTCGATCCGCATCCCTTGGCACGTCGAGCGGGAGCAGAAGGGCTACTTGGAGGACCGCCGCCCGAACGCGAACGCCGACCCGTACGTCGTGAGCCGCCTCATCACCGAGACGGTCTGTTCGGCGGCGGCCGAAGCGTCCTTTCGGGAGGCGGCCGCCGACGTCGCCTAGCGCGACGACGCGTTCGTAACCCGCAAGCTTTGATCTCGGTCGGGGCGGCATCCGGCGCGCCCGGCGAGAAATCAGCGAGAGCCGCTCGTTCGCGCGCCACGCGCTAGAAACTTCCCCCATGCCATACGAGACCGCTGTCCTCGTCCGTCGCCGCCCGCCAGTCCTCGCCGATCTCATCCCGGGCGTTCTGGTCCGCGACACCGTCGTCACGGTCGGCACGGCGTGTTTCGTCGGACTGCTCGCACAGGTCTCGATCCACCTGTCGTGGACACCGGTGCCGATCACCGGACAGACCCTCGGCGTCGTCGTCGCCGGCAGCGCGCTCGGCACGCGACGCGCCGGCGCGGCGCTGGCGCTCTACGCGATCGCCGGTCTGGCGGGGGTTCCGTGGTTCGCCGGTCACACTTCAGGATTCGTCGCCGGGACGTTCGGTTACATCATCGGCTTTTTGATCGCCGCCGTCGTCTGCGGCTACCTCGCCGAACGGCGGGCGGACCGCAGCGTGCTGAGCGCGATGCCGGCGATGGTCCTCGGCGACGCAATCATCTTTTTGGTCGGCGTCCCGTGGCTCGCGGTGTCATACCACTTCAGCGCCGGCGCGGCGATCTCGAAAGGCGTCACGCCGTTCCTGCCCGGCGAAGCGATCAAGATGGCGCTCGCCGCCGGGCTGCTGCCGTCGGCGTGGAAGATCGCCGGGCGATCGGGGCGGTCCTGCCTTTTCTAGCCCGCTTCAGCGGCGCGATCAGTCGACTTTCGAGAAGTTCCGCACGGCGATCGTCAGCATCGCCGCGCCGAAGACGGCGACGAGCCCGAGTTCGAGCCCGATCGGGACGTGCCAACTCCCCCAGGTCACCGTGGCGCCGAAGAGCTTCGCAATCTGCGGCGAGGCGTGGACGTGCGCAAAGACGGCGCGCCGCATCGGGTCGACCATGTAGGTGAGCGGGTCGATGCGTGTCAGCGCCCCGAGCCACGTCGGAAGCCCGTGCAGTGGGAAAAGCGCCCCGGACAAGAAGAACAGCGGCAAGACGACGAACTGGATGACGACCTGGAAGGACTCGACCTGCGCGATGCGGGACGCGAGCGCGACGCCGAGCGCGGTGATCGTCGTCGCCGCAAGGAGCATCTCGCCGATCAGCGTGAAGATGAGGACCGGCGAGTACGGAACGCCGACCGCGCCGGCGAGCGCCACCATGATCAACGCCTGCAGCGTCGCCACCGTCGCGCCACCGGCGCACTTGCCGGCGATCACCGCCGAGCGACGGACGGGCGCGACGAGCATCTCGCGCAGGAAGCCGAACTCGCGGTCCCACACGATCGACACCGCAGAGAACGTCGCCGTGAACAACACGGTCATCGCGACGACACCGGGGAACATGAAGGTCTTGAAGCTCGCGCCTCCATCGGTCGAAACACCTCGCGACACAAGAGATGAGAGACCCGTCCCGAGCACGAACAGGAACAGCACCGGCTGCGCGAGGGAGGTGAGGATGCGGAGTCGGTTCCGCGAAAAGCGGATCAGCTCGCGGCGCCAGACGACGAGCGCGCCCCGCACATCGGCGCGCAGGCTGCCGCCGGCGATGCGGACGCCCGCCGGTGCGGCACGAAACGGCGCGCCGAGCGGCGCCGTCGTCGCCTCGGGTCGCTGCCCCGTCGTCGCCACTACCGCCTCGCCCTTCGCCACGGCATCGCCGCCAGCCGCTCGGTGGCGGTCGCCTCGGCGTCACGGATCGTCCGGCCGGTATGGGCCATGAAGACGTCGTCAAGGGTCGGTCGGGCGATCGAGACCGAGGAGATCGCGACGCCGAGCTCGGCGAACAGGCGCGGCACGAACTGCTCGCCTCCGGCGACGTACACCGCCACGCCGCCCTCCGACCGCGTCGCGTCGAGCCCGAAGACCGACTTCAAGGCCGCAATCGCTGCGTCGTCGTCGGGCGTGTGAATTTGGACGCGGTCCCGTCCGACCAGCGCCTTCAGCTCCTCGGGAGTTCCGCTCGCGACGATGAGACCTTCGTCGATGATCGCGATTCGGTCGCAGTTCTCGGCCTCGTCCATGTAGTGCGTCGTCAGGAACATCGTGATCTGCTCTGTTCGGCGCAGTTCGTTGATGTAGCTCCAGATGTGGGCGCGGGTCTGTGGGTCGAGGCCGACCGTGGGCTCGTCCAAGAACAGCACCCGCGGTGAGTGCATGAGGCCGCGTGCGATCTCGAGCCGCCGTTTCATCCCGCCGGAGAACGTACGGACGAGGGTCTTCCTGCGGTCCCAGAGGCCGACCATGTTCAGGACGTCCTCGATGCGCTTCGGCGCCTCGGAGCGGGGCACGCCGTACAGCTCGGCGTGGAAGCGGAGGTTCTCGTCCGCGGTCAGGTAGTCGTCGAGGGTCGTGTCCTGAAAGACGAGCCCGATCCGTTGGCGCACCGCCTCCTGTTCGGTCGCGACGTCGTGACCGGCGACGCGCGCCGAGCCGGACGTCGGCCGCAACAGCGTGCAGAGCATGGAGATCGTCGTCGACTTGCCGGCGCCGTTCGGACCGAGGAAACCGAAGGTCTCTCCCGCCGCGACAGAAAAGCTGACGCCGCGCACGGCCTCTACATCGCCGAACCGCTTCGCGAGCTCGTCGACCTCGATCGAGTTCGTTTCGAGCGCGACACCACCAGAGCCATTGAACGAAGGAACCTCGTTTGCCACTCCGCCGCCCCAAATCGTCGCGACCGCGTCCGCACGGATCGACAAACCGACGGTAACTGAGCTGGCCACGACTTCGCCGCGAATACGGTGAGCAGCTTCGGAAAAGCCAGCTCACAACGGGCCTTGGTCGATGACCTTCGGCCCTGTGCGCGAGCAGGCGCTCGCGCTGCTATGGACGTGGAGGTGGTGCCGATGACGATCCACCACACAACACACCACGGAGCGGCCGTTCTCGAGGCGCCCGCGGCTCGTCCGATCGACGAACTCGAGTGCACTGCCATCCTCGCCCGCCACAAGGTCGGACGGCTCGCGATCGTCGGCCGCGACGAGCTCGACATCTTCCCCGTTCGCTACGTCGTCGACGGACGCTGGGCGATCGTCACCGTTCCGCCCGAGATCGAGCTTTCGCGCGGCAGCCTGGAGCGGATCGCGCTGGAAGTCGACGAGATCGACGGCGACGGCGAGCGGACGATCGTGATCCACGGTTCCGGTCGTGACATCTCCGCCAGCCTCGACGAGACCTCGATTCGGGAGCGGACGATCGCGAACCGCGATGTCCACGCCGCGCGGGCGATCCGCATCATCCCCCGCCTGATCACGGGACGCGAAACGCCGGCCAGGATCGACTGACCGCCCTGCGGGCCGCCCACGCCACGGCGTGGTGCCGCACATCCGCATACCGCGTGCGACTTCGTCGCGCCCGCCATGCATGAAAAGGGGCGGGTGAGCCGACCATTAGCTTGGCCGTGGTGGGCCTGCAATCTCTTTCCTCAACAGAGCGCGCTCGCGTTTTGACGAGCGACGACCTCGTCGTTGCGCGCGGCCTGATCAAGCGCTTCGGGAATTTCGTCGCCGTCGACGCCGTCGACTTCTCGATCGCGCGCGGCGAGTCGTACGGGTTCCTTGGTCCGAACGGTGCCGGTAAGACCTCGACGATGCGCATGGTGTCGTGCATGTCGCCGATTTCGGGCGGGTTCCTGTCCGTGCTCGGCATGGACCCGCAACGCGACGGCGCGCGCATCCGCGCCCGGATCGGTCTCGTCCCCCAGGAGGACTCGCTCGACCTCGAGCTCACCGTGCTCGACAACATGTTGGTGTACGGCCGCTATTTCGACCTCCCTCGCAAGTTCATTCGCGAGCGCGCCGAGGAACTGCTCGACTTCGCACAGCTCACAGAACGCGCAGCCGACAAGGTCGAGTCGCTCTCGGGTGGGATGAAGCGCCGCCTGACGATCGCCCGCGCGCTCGTCTCGGATCCCGAACTTTTGATCCTCGACGAGCCGACGACCGGTCTCGACCCCCAGGCCCGGCACCTTTTGTGGGACCGGCTCTACCGGTTGCGCCGCGAGGGCGTGACGCTGATCATCACGACCCACTACATGGACGAGGCCGAACAGCTCTGCGAACGACTGGCGGTCATGGACCACGGTCGTTTCGCGGCCGAAGGCGCTCCCCAACAGCTCATCGGCGAGTACTCGACACGTGAAGTCGTCGAGCTGCGATTTCGCTTCCTCGAGCCCCGTGACGTCGCGGACCGCTTGGAAGGTTTCGCGAAGCGCATGGAGGTGCTCCCCGATCGGCTGCTGCTCTATTCCGACGACGGCGACGCGACGCTTGCGGAGATCCACCCGCTCGGGCTCGAGATCGACTCGGCGCTCGTGCGCCGCTCGAGCCTGGAAGACGTCTTCTTGCGGCTGACCGGTCGGTCGCTCATCGACTGATGGCGAGCCTCGAAGCGATCGCGCTCGAGCGCCCCGAGCCGCGCCTTTTGCGGCCGCGCTGGCTCGGTGCGTGGATGTACTTCGCGTACTCCTACAAAAGGACCTGGCGCGGTTCGATCACGGTCAGCTTCTTGTACCCCGTGCTGTACCTGGCGGCGATGGGGCTCGGCCTCGGCTCGCTCGTCGATCGCCACGTCGGCCATGTCGGCGGCGTGTCGTACCTGCACTTCTTGGCGCCGGGTCTGCTCGCCGCGACGGCGATGCAGGTCGGCGGCAATGAGTCGATGTATCCGATCATGAACGCCATCAAGTGGGACAAGACCTACTTCGCGATGCTCGCGACTCCGCTTTCGTACAAGGACGTGTTGCGCGGTCACATCGCCTGGATCGCGTGCCGGTTGGTGACAGTGTGCGCGATCTACCTCGCGGTCCTCGCCGCGTTCGGCACGACGTCGTCTGATCTCGCGGTGCTCGCGATCCCGGCCGGCGTGCTGACCGGACTTGCCTTCGTGCTGCCGATCGTGGCCTATTCGGCGCTGCAGACGAACCAAATGGGCTTCACCGCCATCTACCGGCTTGGCTTGATCCCGCTTTTCCTGTTCTCAGGGACGTTCTTCCCGATCACCCAGCTGCCGGGTTGGCTGCAGCCGATCGCCTACGCGACGCCGCTGTACCACGGGGTGGCGCTCTGCCGGGCACTTGCGATCGGCGGACTGAGCGGCACGAGCGCGCTCGCGCACATCGGCTACCTCGTCGGGCTGTCCGCCATCGGTTACGGGTTCGCGCTGCGCAGCTACAGAAAGCGTCTCCTCGTATGAGCAGCACTTCGATCAGCTTCCCGATCCGGATCACGCCGACCGCGCTGATCGGCTCGCGACGCGCGATCCGACTCGTGCAACGGAATTTCCTCGTCTACCGGCGCCAGTGGTTCGTCTTCGCATCGGGGTTCCTCGAGCCGTTCTTCTACCTGTTGTCGATCGGCGTCGGACTGAGCAAGCTCGTCGGCGCACTCCACATCGGCAACCACCTCGTCGTGTACACCGCGTACGTGGCGCCCGGGTTGCTCGCAACGTCCGCGATGAACGGCTCGATCTTCGATTCGACGTTCAACATGTATTTCAAGCTGAAGGTTTCAAAGACCTACGACGCGCTGTTGTCGACGCCGATGGCGCCGGGCGACGTCGCACTCGGCGAACTCACGTGGTCGTTGCTGCGCGGTTCGACCTACTCGGCCGCGTTCATCGTCGTGATGTCCGGTCTCGGGTATGCGCTGACGCCGTGGGTCGTGTTGTGCTACCCGATCGCGATCCTGATCGGATTCGCCTTCGCCGGCGTCGGCATGGCGGCAACCTCGTACATGCGCAGCTGGCAGGACTTCGACAAGGTCTCGCTCGCGATCATCCCGATGTTCTTGTTCTCAGCGACGTTCTATCCGCTGTCGGTCTACCCGGGATGGCTGCAAGAAGTCGTCCGGCTTACGCCCCTCTACCAGGCGGTGGCGCTGGAACGCAGCGTCGACGCCGGACAGTTCGTCCCGATCCTCATCGTCCACGCCGCGTATCTGGCGGTGATGGGTTTCGCCGGGCTGTCGATCACTTCCCGGAGGCTGGCGCGCAAGCTCTTGCCGTAGCCGTCGCAGCGCTTGCGGTCAGATCGCGTACGCGCAGCCGTCCCAGAGCGCTTCGAGCCGCGGGCGTCTCGAGCCCTTCAGCTTGAGGACGAGTTCGTCGGGGTGGGCGCCGCGCGCGGAGCGGTAGTACACGACGACGCCGTGGTCCTCGAATCGCTCGAAGCGGGAGGGGTCCGGCGGTGCAGCGATCGTCACTGCGAGCGTCGTCATGGCGCCGGTGCAGCAGCGTTGCGAACGAGCGGCAACCGTGACGACGCCGCCCTGACGAACGAGGTACTCGCGGACCCTCTCCTCGGCGACGATGCGCACGCCGCAAGGATACGGCTGCGAGCACGATGGGCTGCAACGCGCCTGGACTCGCACCCCGCTTCCTCCTGTTTTCGCCCGCCACGAATACGATCGCGATCGGCGCGTCGCCGAACGGCTCGCACCGCTCGGGACGCGCTGACCCGTGAGGCGTATGACCACCACTTCTGTCATCTTCTTGCGCGCCGTGAACGTCGGCGGCCGATCGGTGCCGATGGCACAGTTGCGCGCACTCGTCGAGAGGCTGGGTGCGCGACACGTCGCGACCTACATCCAGACCGGCAATGTCATCTTCGATCCGCCAAGGGGCGTAACCGCGAGCTTCGCGGACGTCGTTGAGAAGGCTCTTTTCGACGAATTCGGTCTGCAATCGGCTGTTGTCGCCCGTTCCGCGAATGAGCTTCGCCGCGTCCTTTCCTCGATCCCGTTTCAGGCCGACGCCCAGCCCTTTGTTCATGTCGGATTCTTCAAGTCGCGACCAGCCGCTTCAGAGGTGAAAGAGGTCTCGCTGTTCGATGTCGGAGCTGAACGGGTCGTTTTCGGTGGAAGGGAGTGCTTTCTCTACCTGCCGAACGGTGTCGGGAAGGCGAAGTTGCCGATCAGGCTGAACCGGCTCTCGACACCGGTGACGATTCGCAACCTGCGCACGGTGACGGCCCTCGAGCAGCTCGCCTCGAAAAGGGCCCCGCGGCCAGGCTAAAGCCGGCCCCCCGGGAGCGCTTGTGAGCGACGCCCCACTCAGCGGGTGGCTGACCTCGACCGACAACAGCGACATCGGCCCTGTCGCTCCGGGGTCGTTCGGCCCTTGGGCTTCGGCCCTCGCGAACGTACGTTTCCGCGGTGGTCGGTAATCGCGTCTCTCGGCCGGTTCGCCAGGCGATCTTCCTCGAGGAATACCTCGACGTGCCGCTGCGTCCGGCGGCGATCGAGGGACGCTTCATTGCCGGGGGCGGCTGGATGGCGCCACTCGCGAAAACAGCGGAGGAGGAGGGCGAGAGCGTCTCCGTGCGGTTAGGCCCGCTCTGGGCCCGCGGCCGAATCGCCCGCGAGGTGCGTGTGCGGATTCGCGGCACGCGAAATCGGGGCGACGCGACCGTCATCTCGCTGACGTGGGAGGACGCGCTGCGCCCGGGCCTTTTCCCGTTGCTCGACGGCGACCTCGAGCTCGCTCCACTCGGTGTCGATTCGTGCCGGATCACGCTGTCTGCGACGTATACCCCGCCATTCGGCGATCTCGGAGCGGACCTCGATCGGGCGCTTCTCCGCCATGTCGCGCAGTCGACGGTGCGGTCGTTCCTGCGCCTCATCGCGGCGAACATCGGACCCCTCGTGCCGTAGTTCGAATTTGCGGGACTGTTCGCGGCCATTCCTCTTCGCACGGGCGGCGTTCGAGGTACCTTGCCTCCATGTGCCGGAACATCACTACACTCCGGGGTCTCCAACCCGAAGCGACGCTCGAGGAGATCGAAGCCGCGGCTCGCCAGTACGTCCGCAAGGTGAGCGGGGTGCACTCCACGTCGGATCGCACGGCGGAGGCGTTCGAAACGGCCGTCCGTGAGGTCGCGAGGGCGACGACCCAGCTCCTCGCCGAGTTGCCTCCGCGAAAGCAACCTCCGTTGTCCCTGCCTCCTTCACGCAAGCGCCTGACCGCGGCGACCTGACAGACCACTTCGAGGCGTTGGCCCGCCCGACCGAATCCGGCACTCTGCGTGCTTGGCGCACTTGAAAACACGTCGCGATGCCGAAGAACCACCGCGCTTCAGCACAGCGGATCACACGCCGAGCGAGTCGAGTACCTCGACGTGCGGTACCAGGCGGAGCAGCTCGCCGTTGAGAACGATCTTCGATCGGCGCATCCCCGAGCCAAGCACGATCGCTTCGGACTCGACGACCCGCTTATCGACGAGCACCGGCCAAAGTTCCGGCAGTCCGATCGGGGTAATGGCGCCGTACTCCATTCCCGTGAGCACCACCGCGCGCTCGGTTTCGAGAAATGACGCCTTGCGCACATCAAGGGCGCGTCGTGCGAGGCCATTCACGTCAGCTCGCGTGGTCGCGAGCACCGCGCACGCGCCGAACCGCTCGACGCCTTCGCGCTTGCCCCCGACGACGACGCAGTTCACGAGCGACGACGGCGGAAGTGCAAAGTGGTGCTGCGTCGCGGCGGTGTCCGACAATGCGGGATCAATTTCGACGACGCCGACCTCGTTGATCAATCCGGCATCCTCGAGCCACCGTCGCGTCGTTTCGCCGAGCAAATCGCCGCGGCTGCTCGCCGGGACTGTCCGGAGCGCGCCGATCTCGAAGACTCCCGGTGGTTCGCTCACGCACGTGGCGCTTCAGCGCGCCGAAGCACGCCCCGCACAAACTCAGCCTGGCCGACATGGGCGAGGGCGTCACCGATCACACTCACAAGCCGTACACCGAGCGTGACGGGCGGATCCCACCGACGGTCGACGACGCGATCCAAATCGTCTGGGGACAGCGTCGAGACGTATGAGATGACCGCTTCGTGGACCGCATCGAAGTAACCGAGCAAAAGCGGCACCGACGAGGACACCGCCGCGACCTCGGCGGAGTGGTGGCCGTAGCCCGTGTCGCGCGGATCGAACGGCAAGGCGAAACGCTCCTGCCAGCCGCCCGTAATCCAGATCTGATCCGTCTCCGCGGCGTGCGCGACATGATCGTCTTCGATACGCGTCAAATGCCAGACCAGCCAGCAGATCGAGTTCGCGTCCTCGTCGAGACGAGCGACGAGCTCGTCCTGTGAAAGGGCGTCGAGCACGCCATGGACCGAATCCGCGACCCTCCCGAACGCATCGACGTACACCTCGGCAACGTCCATCTCATGACCTCCATCGCTCACGATCCGGCGCGACGAACACCGGCGCACGTATACCAAGCGGCAACGCCGCCGAGGTCGATCATTCCCGAGCCATCGGCGTGGTGCCAGCGGGCGAAACGCCGCGTCGGCGCAAGATTGTGCCTAGGGTCAGGCCAAAGCGGTCGCCACCGGCTTTTTGAAAGGACCGACACTGATGACGCAGACCTGCAGCCATCTCGACACGGTGCAAGACGTCACTCCCTCGAGCACCGGCTGCGAAGACTGTCTGCGGATGGGCGGGCGCTGGGTCCACCTGCGACTGTGCATGCGCTGCGGTCACGTCGGTTGCTGCGACAGCTCACCCAATCGCCACGCCACGGCGCACTCGCGGTCTCATTCTGATCATCCGCTGATCCGCTCATACGAACCAGGAGAGGATTGGTGGTGGTGCTACCCCGAAGAACTCTTCTTCGAGGTCGATGGCGCCCCTCCCGCACCGTCCCATCCATGAGAGGACGTCGGGGTGGCGCGACTGCGCTGCTCAGTCGTCACCGAAGCGCCCCCGGAAGACCGAGAACGCGCACAGGGAGGTCGCTATTGACGACCGATCCGTCACCGAGTTGCCCGTACGCGTTCGCGCCCCAGGCCCACAGCTCGCCATCCCTTTCAAGCGCGTAGGCCATGTCGCCACCTCCGACCACCTGCATGACGTCGGTGAGGCCCCTCACCCGGACGGGAAGCTTGCGTTCCGACATCGCGCCGTCCCCGAGCTGGCCGAAGTCTCCGCGACCCCACGCCCACACTTCGCCATCGTTGAACAGCGCGTAGCCCGAGCACGACCCGGCGGCGATGGCGACGACGTCGCCCAGTCCTTTCACCCGTGCTGGTTTGTCCTCGTCCAGACGGATGACGCCGTTGCCAAGTTCCCCGTATCCGTCATCACCCCATGCCCACACGGATCCATCGCGACGCAGCGCATAACCCGAGTCGCCACCGGCCGCGATCGCGACCACGTCGGTGAGACCGGGCACCTTGCGCGGGATGTCCGAACCGAGACACACCGATCGCGATCCGGTCGTCGAGTCGCACTCGCCGTTTCCGAGCTGACCGAGCGAGTTGTCGCCCCACGCCCATACGGTTCCGTTCTTGAGCAGCGCGTAAGCGTCTGCCGAGCCTGATGCAATCTCAACGACATCTTTTAGGCGCGCGATGACATGCGGGACCGTAGTTTCCACTTGCCCCGAGCCTGTTCCGAGCTGTCCGAAACTGTTGTCGCCCCACGACCACGCGCTTCCGTTGCGAGAAATCGCGTACGCAGCGAACGCGCCGGCTGCGAGATAGGACACCGCGGGCAGGCTGCGCACAAGACCCGGGACCGGGCGGAGCGCGAACCTTTCGTCGGCGAGTTCACCCGTGCTGTCGTCTCCCCAAGCAAATACCGTGCCGGCGCGCGTGACGCCATACGCGCTGTTGCCACCGCCTGCCACACGGGTCACCGCTGTGAGAGATCGGACCCCAACCGGAACGGTGCGGATCAGACCCTGTGCTGCATCACCTAGTTGACCCTCGAGGTCGTCGCCCCACGCCCACACCCGGCCATCGGACAGGACCGCGTACCCCGCGTAGCCTCCGGCGGCGACCCGCAGGATTGAATTCGCTTTGCGGACCGAAGCCTCCGCGTTGGCTGCGCCGGGTCGCGCAGTGACGATCGCGCCGGACCCCGCCAACAGGACGACAGCGAGGATCTGGCCGAGCACGCCGACGTCATTCGGACGACGAAATGGAAGCCGCAAGGGATTCGAACCCGTCTCTCCACTTTGAGAGGGTCAACAGCGATCAGCCGATCTCCCGGCCGACCAAGCTTTCCCTCTCGTGTTTCGACGGTCAGGCCGCGCCCTGTCGGATGGCCGCCATTTCCTGCGCGAACGCGTCGGAACCACCGCCGAACCACATCGCGGCCACAGGCGGCGGCAGGTATTCGCGCATGCCTTCCAAGAGGTCGTCGGGCAGCGCTTCGATCGCGAGTCCGAAGGGCAACCAGACCCGTGTGCCGGTGTACTGCGAAAGTGCGTGCCCTGGGAGCGCCCCCCACTCCTCTGGCGAAATGACGCGCGCTGCGATCGGCAGCACCTCGTCCTCCTCCTCACTGAGGTGTGGCGCGAGCGTCTCGAGGAGAGACTCACACGCATCGGCGAGTGCTTTGCCGTCGGAAGCGGAGCCGCTTGTCCCAAAGCGCTCCGCTGCGCGCTGTGCCGCTTCAAGACCCGAAATCACGGAACGGTGTTGGGCGTCCATTCGCGAGAAGAGCTCCTGGTGTTCAGGCGCTCGCTCCAAGAGGAGCGGGTACAGGAGTTCGTCCTCAGAGTCATGATGGACATGAAGGAGCCAAAGCAACTCACCGAGATAGTCGGCGAGGCGGAGGGCACGCTCGGTGTCTGCTTCGCTCACCGCCGTGACCTGATTCCGTGCGTCGTGGAGACCACGCCTGAACGCTTCGTGTACGGAGTACATGTCGCGAACGTCGGTCAGATTCGGATTGTCGGCGGTCATCGGGTTCCTCTCTCGTGTGGACGCACGCATTTTGCACGTTGTGCGCGATGCAGGTCGACTGGAATCCGCTGTCGGGTGATCAACCCCGGCGGCCGGCGGGAGGAGGACCCAAACTCCCCAGGATTCGGCGAGTACTTACACCCCTTTTCGTCGCAGTCGAACCATTCCTCGATCGGCTTGCCGACGTCCGCCACAGCGGTTCCTTGAGCGAATTCCTGTGTCATGAAGGTCCCTTTGACGTGCTTCCTGTCGCCCTGGGCGGCTGCCTGAAGTGCTGGCAGGCAGCCATTGCCGTTTGGAACAGCGGGCTATGAGGGTTGAGGTCGCTCTTGCTGCCCTTCCTGACGCTGATCCGGATGCCGATGGCGCCATTGCTGGACGTCGGGTCGGGAAAGTCGGTGATGCCGTGGGTGCGCATGCACTCGGAGAACCGGAGGGCGTTGGCGAGAATTTGCGTCTGCTGCGCCGGCGACGGTGGCTGGCCTTTGTTTGGGCTGTACTTGGCGCAGACCCGCTGAGCAGCCTGGAAGGACGACGAATTCGGATCGATCCCGTTCATCGTCACTTGGCCCTGGCCGTTCGGGTCGGGGAAGTTCGGGTCGCCGTGCGTCTGCATGCACTCGGCGAACTTGACCGTGACCCCGGCCATCGTGAAGCTTCCTTGTCCTCCCGGAACGGCCGTTTTGCCGCCGCCACCTGCGGAGCCGGTGTTGCCGCCGGTGTTCTGATTGGTCGTGGGAGCCATCGTCGTCGTCGAAGGTGAGGACGATCCGATGCTCGCGACGCCTGGTCCCGAGGCACCTCCGCACGCCGCGAACAAGAGTCCCACCGAACCGAGCACGAAGGAGGCGAGCGCGACTCGCCGGAAGAGGAGGTGGCGCCCGCCCCGCTTCGCCGCGATCTGCAATTTGATTATGCCGCCCACGAGGACCCCGCCCTCCTGTCCCGCGGGATCGTTGTACGCCGATGGTGGTTGCACGGCGGTTACGGGCACTGCTTGTGATCGAACCTTTCGGACAGCTGGAGCGTTAATAGGTATGAGAGGGGCGCTAGCTCCAAAGGAGCCCGGGTTCCGTGAGGCTGCATCCTGGACGCAGTTGGCATCGAGTCGGGGAAGTGACCGTGTCGCTACTCGCCGGAGCGTTGCTAATCGCTGCCTCCGGGAGCGCTGAGGCGGCACCTAAATCTTCCTTGACGAGCGACTCTTCCTTGACAAGCGCCTTGTCGGCGAATGAGCCGACCCTGTGCGAATCGGTAGCAAATCTCACTCATCTCGTCGTGCGTCGTACTGACGCATCCCCCCAGAATCACTTTCGCTTTTCCTTTCCCGCCATGGTCACCGTGAACGATGTCGCATTGGTTCGAGAAGCGGCGAGATCACTCTGCGCGCTACCGAGAATGCCGAGCGGCGTTCATAGCTGTCCGGCTGATTGGGGCATCACCTACCATCTCAGCTTCTCCTCAAATGCTCGGACGTTTCCAACGATCAGCATCGCCGCGACGGGTTGTCAATCGGTCAGCGGACTTGTGCCAGTTCGATGGGTTGCGCCGTCGCCCGAATTCTGGAGGATCCTTGGAAAGGCGATGGGACTAACAAAAGCCGACCAACAGACGTTCGCGGGCAGCAGGCCGTAAACGTCGTCGTCGCCTTCAACGCCAAGAGCGGACTCCTCTTTGTAGCAAATTCACTGATTGATAGTTACGAGGACACGTTCGCGAAGGGTCGCGGCTCTTCTCAAATTGAGCCCCCGAGGGCGGTATCACGAGATCGCCAGTGTGGCCACCAACCTCGACGAGGTTTCGCGGCAGGTGCAGACTTCAGTGATCGTCAGCGATTCAGCGCCCGGGGGGAACTGAGCGACTTGAGACCGGTACTTAATGTCGCCTGGTACCGGACGCGCGCGACCTTCGGCCGAAGCTGGGTCAGCTATCTGACCCTGGCCCTGCTCGTTGCGTCGTTGGGTGGTCTCGCCATGGCGGCCGTCGCTGGCGCCAGGCGCACCCAGTCGTCCTTCTCCACGTACCTGGCCCATACAAACCCGTCGAACCTCGAGATGACTGAATTTGGCGGGGCGACAAGTGGCGGTGGCAGCGCGAACTACTCAGCGTCGATCCTCGATCGGATCGCTCGGCTGCCGGGGGTGAAACACGTTGAAGTCGCAATTCCCCTTCTCGCAGTTCCTCTGAACCGAAACGACGCGCCCATCCTCGACAGCGCCACTTTGTCCTCGACAATCGCGCTTGCCAGCGTCGACGGTCTCTTTTTCAACCAAGATCGGCTCGTCGCTACCGAGGGCAGGTTGGCCAACCCCGATCGAGCCGACCAGATCGTGATGACCGCGATCGCGGCCCAGGTGCTCGGATTCCACGTTGGGCAGAACATCTCGTACGGTCTTTACACCGCGGCACAGGAGAACCTGCCCGGCTTCGGCACAGCGCGAGTGCCACCCCATCGCCGCATCGAGGCGAGGCTGGTCGGGCTCGTCCAAATGAGCACGGCGATTGTCCAGGACGACATCGATCGCCTCCCGACCTTCGTCTTTTTCACCCCGGCATTCGCTCACCAGGTGCTCGCCGACAAAGGGCAAGGCACGGAAGGTGCGATCACCTACGGGCTGCAACTCGTCCACGGAAACCGTGGCGTTGTCGCTGTAGAGCGGGAACTAGCCAGTCTTGTTCCACCCGGCACGACCTATGCCTTCCATGCCGCGGCACCGGTCGCGACAAAGGTCGACCTGACGGTGAAGCCACTCGCGATCGCGCTCGGAGTGTTCGGTGCAATTGCCGCGATGGCCGCGCTGCTCATCGGCGTCCAAGTCATCTCACGTCAACTGCGAGCCGCCAGCGAAGACCGGATGGTCCTGCGGGCTCTCGGTGCTGACCCCAAGACCACAACCGCTGACGGGCTGATCGGCATCCTGGCCGCCATCGTCGTGGGTTCGTTGCTCGCTGCGGTCGTGGCAGTCGCGCTGTCGCCCCTCGCGCCCCTCGGACCGGTGCGTTCGGTCTATCCGGGGGGAGGAGTCGCGTTCGACTGGACTGTTCTCACCGTCGGCTTCGGGGTTCTCGTTGGTGGGCTCGGCGCGATCGCCGTTGTGCTCGCTTATCGAGGAGCGCCCCATCGACTCGCGCAACTCTCGCGCCTTGATCCTTCTTCTGGCTCGAAAGTGGCGGAAGCGGTCACATCGTCGCTTCCTCCCACTGCTGGAATCGGAGTTCGATTTGCACTCGACCCGGGAAGGGGTCGTACCGCGGTGCCGACTCGGCCGGCGTTGCTCGGCGGCATCCTCGCCGTCGCGCTCGTGGTGGCGACCCTCACCTTCGGTAGCGGCCTGCGGTCGCTCGTCTCGCATCCCGCGCTCTACGGGTGGAACTTCACTTACCTGCTCAATCCGACCAACAACGTGCCCCCCCAGGCCATTTCGCTTCTCCAACACGATCGCGACGTCGCCGCGTGGACGGGTTACGACTACAACGTTGCCGAGATCGACGGCCAGTACGTTCCGTTCTTGTTCCAGTACGACCACCCACAAATCAGCCCCCCGATTCTCGCCGGTCATAGGATCGACAACAGACACCAGATCGTTCTGGGCGCTGCGACGATGGCGCAGCTTCACAAGCGCATCGGCGACACGGTCACCGTGACTTACGGCACGCCGAAAGACGCCCCCATCTATGTCCCGCCAACCCAGCTCGTCATCGTGGGTACCGCCACGCTGCCCGCAGTCGGGTTCTCGAGCGTCGTCGACGATCACACGTCGATGGGCACCGGCGCGGTGATCTCCGAGTCAGCTCTTCCGGCCGCGTTCAACAAAGCCCTACAAAGCTCCAACCCGACGCTCAACGGGCCGAATTTGGTCTTTGTTCGCCTGCGCACTGGCGTCTCGGATCGAGTTGGGCTTGCCGAACTGCGGCACATCGTGGCCGTCGCCAACCGCGTTCTCGCCGCCGTTCCGAATAACGGCGGCGCCGCTGGCAGTGTCTCTGTCCTCGGCGTGCAACGCCCGGCAGAGATCGTGAACTACGGAACCATCGGCGCCACGCCCGCATTACTCGCATCCGCGCTCGCCCTCGGCGCGATCATCGCCCTCAGCCTCACTCTGGTGGCGTCGGTGCGGCGACGGAGATACGACCTCGCGTTGTTGAAGACGCTCGGGTTTACTCAGCGACAGTTAGCCGCTGCAGTGGCCTGGCAAGCGTCGGTAGCGGCCGTCGTCGGGATCGTTATCGGAGTGCCACTCGGAATCGTGGTTGGCCGTTGGCTCTGGGTCCTTTTTGCTCGCCAGATCTACGCGGTTCCGCAGGCCAGTGTTCCCGTGATTTCCGTTGTCCTGGTCTCAGTCGGGACATTCGTTCTCGCAAATCTGGCGGCGGCCGTACCGCGCCGTAGCGCGGCCCGAACCTCCACGTCATTTCTCTTGCGGGCTGACTAAGCATCTGCCGCGCGAAACCTGGTACTGCCAAGCACGCTTCGCGCACGTAACGCGCACGCAAGGATCCAGCGGCGGGCCTGCTCGCGCGCGCTACACGCGCGTGACGAGCTTCGGACGCGCGCCAGCCGGAGGGACGTCGCGAGTCCCGACTCGGCGCGTGGCTGTCCCGGCGGTCGGGGGCAGTCGCAGCGGCTCATCTCGACGCGCATTAGGGGACGCGTTCCGCTTCAATGCCTTTACTTCACAGTTTGCTTATCCGGACTTCGCTCCGAAAGCGGATGCACCGCGGTTACGAAACCGCCTGCCAGCCGTCCGCTCAACTTCGCTCGCCACTCAACGGCGACTATGGCGCGGGTGATGCTCCGCAGACCTTCGCGGCGGCGGAGTAATTGGGGTTGCTTTCGATGGACTGCGACTGGGACACCGACTGCAGGAAGCCGCCGTTTGCACTTGGTTCTGGGAAGTTCGTCACCCCGTGGGCGTGCATGCACTCTGAGATCTTGAGATCCTGCGCAAGGTACTTTTCCTTTTCAGCCTGAGACTCGACGGCGCCTGCCGCGAGCGCCAGCGCGTGGCACGCATTGTCCGCCTTGATCATCTGCGGCGAGTATTTCGTGTACCCCAACTTGTTCAGCTCGTCGCCCTGATACGGCGGGTCGGGGAAGTTCGGCAGTCCGTGCTTGCGCACACAGGCGGCCCACTTCGTCATCGCGACGAGCTGTTGTGCAGTCGGCGGACCGCCGCTGCTGCCGGCAGCCCCACCCGCGGTCGTGGTTGACGTGGACGAGCCGATTTTCGCGACTCCCGGCAACGCCGAGCCAGAGCCGCAGGCGGCAAAGAGCACCGCCACGGCGGCAAGTGCCAGCCCGACCCCAGCGGCACGCAGCTTCCTTGTTCGAGCGGTTCGCATCACCATCGGCTCCCGCGAGGCTCGCAATTCCCTTCCTCGCTCTCGTTGTACGCCGAAAGCGGTTGCGGCTCGGTTACGAGACCGCCCACCTGCCGGCGATCCGGGGCAGGCCTAGCCCGGTGTCTCAGCTGAGCGATAAGGGACGCGCGTTCAAGTACAGCGAATCCGTTCTTCTCCTTCGTATCGGTCACTCATTCCTCTGGCGCCGTCGATCTTTTCGGGGCGAGCGAGTCCGCGCCAGAGAACGAGTAAACCGTGCCAAAAAGCTGATCAACATCGGCGACCCAACCGTCTATCTAGCGAGTCCGGTGCTGCGGTTGTCGAACACCTGAACAGTCACCGTGTGGGTCTCAGTCCCTAAGCCTCGATCCACCGATTGACACGGGCTGACGCGCCGGTTTGATCCACCAAAAAGGCCTCCCCAGCTGGGAGAATGACGGTTGCTTAAGACGTCATAACCCAACAACGGGGAGGCACTTTCTGTGTCGTCATCTTCGCGCGCGCTCGACCGTGTCGGTGTGATCTTCGACGAGCCGAGCCTCGTCGCCGATGCCGGCCTCATCGTGCCGGCGACGCTCATGGTGCGGCTCGGTCTCGAAGCGATCGTGAACCGCATGCTCCGGCTTCAAGGTCGCGTCGGCGGATCGCGTCCTGGACGCAAGGTGCTGACCCTCGTTGCGGCGATCCTTGCCGGTGCGAACCATATCGACCACGCCGACAAGCTGCGCGCCGGCGCGACGCAGAAGATCTTGCCGTTCAAGGTGATGGCGCCTTCCACGCTCGGCACCTTCCTTCGCGCCTTCACCTTCGGACACATCCGCCAGCTCGACTCGGTGATCGCCGAAGCGATCCGGCGCGCCTGGCACTTCGGGGCGGGTCCTGGCAGCGCGCCGGTGACGCTCGACGTGGACTCGACGATCTGCGAGGTCCACGGCGACCACAAGCAAGGCGCCGCCTACGGCTACACGAAGGTGCTCGGTTATCACCCGTTGCTCGCAACGCGCGCCGACACCGGCGAGGTGCTGCACGCGCGGCTGCGAAAAGGCTCGTCCCAGCGCGGCACAAAGCGTTTCATCGAAGAACTCGTCGCCCGCGTCCGCCGCTGCGGGGCCAAAGGAGCACTCACCCTGCGCGCCGACGCCGGGTTCTTCTCCTACGCATTGATCGACACCCTCGATCGGCTGAAGGTCCGCTACTCGATCACGCTCCAGATCACCCCCCGTGTGCAGCGCTTTATCGATGCGATCGAAGAAGCGGCCTTCGAGCCGATCAGCTATCCAGATTCTGGCGAGGCGCAAGTTGCCGAGACGACCTACGTCGCCCAACGCCGCGGAGGGGCGCGAAGAATGCGGCTCGTCGTCCGCCGGACGCGCCTTTCCGACCCCCGCCAACAACAGCTGTGGCCCGCCTGGCGCTACCACTGCTTTGTCACCAACGTCGACCTCGGAACGGTCGATGCCGACGCCTTCCACCGCGATCATGCGACAGTCGAGCTTGCGATCAGGGACTTGAAAGAAGGATCCGGGCTCGAACACTGCCCGTCGGGAAAGTTCTTCGCCAACGCCGCCTGGCTCGGTTGCGCGGTCCTCGCCCACGACCTCGTCCGCTGGACCGCACGGTTGGGCAAGATCCACCCTCAATCAGAGCTCACCGTCGCCCGCACAGTGCGCATGCGTGTGCTCGCCTTGCCCGGTCGCCTCGTCAACCGCAGCGGTCGGCAGACCCTCCGACTCCCAAGTCGCTGGCCCTGGGCATTCAGCTTTCTCAACGCGCTCGACGCCATCCGCTCGCTGCCGCTTGTGACCTGAGCACCACACGTGCGGTCGGGCGCAGCCGCAGACGTTCACCGATGCGCTGACAAGCAAAGAACCACGCGAACCCCTACTTCGTCATCCCCGCGCGGCATCCGCGCGCGTCTCGACATCGATGCCGATCGCCGGCGTGACCGAACGAACATGAGCCGGTGTCAATCGGTGGATCGAGGCTAAGAGGCCGCGCGGATAGGCGCTGAAGAAGACCATCCACCGGTCGCCGTGGCGGCCCAACTGTGATGTTGGGTGCGATCCAACCCGACGACCAGCGGAGGTCTCCCCTTATCATGCGCGCGCTCGATCCAGAAGTGTTCGATGCTGTTTGGACTGCCGTCGACCCTCTGCTTCCCACCCGTGTGAGGGCCCACCCGCTTGGCTGCCATCGACAGCGGATCTCTGACCGGACGTGTCTGTTCGTCATGCTGGTGCGCCTCGTCACCGGATGTTCGTGGGTCGATGCCGAGCGACTCACGGGCAGCGTCGTCTCGGACACGACGTTGCGGACACGCCGCGACGAGTGGATCGACGCCGGTGTCTTCGACGAACTCGCCGAGGCGATGCTCGCCGCCTATCACTTAGAGATCGGTCTCGAGCTCAGAGACGTCGCGGTTGACGGCTCGTTGCAAAAGGCTCCCTGTGGTGGTGAGGGAACCGGCAAAAGCCCTGTTGATCGGGGCAAGCTCGGCTGGAAGTGGTCGATCGCCACCGACGAGGTGGGCATACCGATCGGCTGGATCGCCGATCGAGCGAACCACAACGACTGCGTGCTTTTGCCCGAGACCCTGGGCGAGGTCGCGAAGCGTGGGTTGCTCGAAAAGATCGGAACGCTGCATCTCGACCGTGGCTATGACAACGGCAACGTTCGTCGCCATGTCACCGCACTCGGCATCCCCGACCTCGTCTGCGAGAGCCAGCGCCGCCCGGGCTCGATCCCTTCCAAGCACCGAGTGAAGAGCGTGCTCAACCTCGGGATGCGGTGGCCTGTTGAGCGGACCAACTCGTGGCTTTCGAACTACGGACAGCTTCGACGAAACACTGACAGGCACACCGCCCATCGCCGCGCCCAACTTGCCTTCGTGATCGCGATCCTGCTTATTGCCAAGCTCATCGATCAGCGAGAGAACGCCGGGACCTGAGGCGCCTATCCGCGCAAGGTCTAAGGCTGGGCGGCTCTCAGCTCGTCACCTTGGCGTAGGAGATCGTTGAGGCGGCCGGCGGTGTGCTGACGGCGATGCGCTCGCCCCATTTGGAGAACACGAGTGCCTCCTCGGCGCCTCCCGAGGTGGTCGTGGTCTCCTCGACCGGCAGGGTCGCCCCCGTGGCCGAGACGGTGAGCGTGATCGACAGCTTCGGCGTGGAGCTCGTGGCAGCGGTCGTCCACTTGAGGACGTACAGGTGAACGCCAGCGGTGACTGTTGTGGACAAACTCGTACCCTTGGCCTTCGGGAGTACGCCCGTGACCGAGGAGATCGTGACGCCGGACTTGAGGTCCGAGTACTGGCTCGTGCTGGACTTCAAGGACACCCAGTCCTTGCCGATCTTCTTCGCCTCTGCTGCGCTCAGCCCGAAGATCGTGGTCAGCCCCGCGGAGTTCCCAGTGAAGTAGGCGTAGGTGGGGGTCACCTTGATCGACGCGCTCGCCTTTCCCTCCGCGATGGTCTCGACGCCGCTCTTGGCCCCCAAGTCGGCGACCCACTTCTCGGTGCTCGCGGACGAGCTGGACTTCGTAGTGACCACCAGGTGGACGCCGGTCTGCTTGGCGATCGCCGCCTTCGCGGCCGTCAGTACGGAGCTCGTGGTCGCGGCTGCAGACGCCACCACGCCGAGGGCGACAGTAGGCACCACGAGTGCGATTGCCGCGAGCGAAAGGAGGAGAAAATTCCATCGTCGCCACACGCGACCCACCCGCGACAACTTAACCGCGCAAGCTGGGAATCAGCTGAATGGAAATCACTTGAGGCACTAGTTATCGAGGCTGGAACGTCCGACAGGCCTCGCATGGAAGACTCCCGGCAGTGGGTCCGCCCTACCGGATCGAAGCCCTCGACGAGTCGACCTGGCCGGCCTTCGCGGTGCTCGTCGAGCGCAACAACGGAGTCTTCGGCGGCTGCTGGTGCATTGGCTTCCATCCCGAGGGGGTTGCCAGGGATGCACCGGACCTCAACAGACAGCGCAAGCTCGACCGAGTGCGCACCGGATCCGCCCATGCGGCACTCGTGTTCGACGGAGCGGACTGCGTTGGCTGGTGCCAGTTCGGCAAGCCCGACGAAGTTCCCCGGATCAAGAACCGAGCCGCCTACGAGAAGGAAGGGGCCGCGTCGCCAAACTGGCGAATCGCCTGTTGCTTCGTGGGGAAGGGCCACCGCCGCCAGGGTGTGGCCGCTGCGGCTCTGGCTGGCGCCGTCGACCTGATCGCCGGCCTCGGCGGCGGAACGGTCGAGGGCTACCCAGAAGACGCCAGTTCGGTGCCCGCCGGCTTTCTCTTCAACGGAGCACTGTCAACCTACGAGCAGCTCGGGTTCGCCCGAGATCGCAAGATTGGCAAGCACCGGTGGGTCGTCACCAGGGTTGTGGACGCCTCGTAGCGACTGCAAACAGGCGCGGGATAACGGCTCGGAGCCGGCAGCGAGGATCGCGTTAGCGCCAAGCGGTGTGTCGCGTCGATTGCTTATTGAGCTGTGCGGAATTGCTGTAGCGGTAGGCCCGGAACACTTGACGGGTGTTTAACAGCGTATAAGAATGCCGATCGGTGTTGAAGTCCGAGGAATCGACCGAGTGGCGCGAAGGCCGACGGCGCTCAGCGCGCGATGCGATCGTCGACGCTGCGTGGGTCTTGGTCGGCGAGGTCGGGCTGGCAGGATTGTCGTTGCGTGACCTGGCCCGCCGGGCCGGAATCACGACGCCGACGGTGTACGCCTACTTCGAGTCGAAGAACGCGATCTACGACGCCATGTTCGGCCGGGCGGCCACCCAGTTTGCTGACCGAATCGCGGAACCGTATGAATTTGACGATGCTCGGGAACTCCTGGTGCAAGGTGTGCGGCGATTTTTCGATTTCTGTACTGCTGATACGGCCCGCTACCAGCTCTTGTTCCAGCGCACGCTTCCAGGGTTCTCACCATCACCTGAGTCCTACTCGCCCTCGGTCCGCGCCCTAGATGAAGCTAAGAAATGGCTCGCGCTGAACGGGATCCACGATCCCCAACACGTCGACATGTGGACCGCGTTGGTGACCGGCCTCGTCGATCAGCAGGTCTCCAATGATCCCGGTGGGGACCGCTGGACCCGCCTCATCGACGAATCCATCGACATGTTCCTCGCACACTGCCGAGCGACCCGGGGCCAGGATGAGCCTGCGGTCCGACCAGCCCGATCCAGAGGAGCGCGACCGTGACCACGACGGCCATCGAAGTTTCGACCATCGAGTCTCTGTCCCACGACGAGGCGATGCACCATCAGGCAGAGGAGCTAAGGCGTTCGCTCTCTTTGATTCGATCAATCGATGCCAACGCTTGGATGTCACGGACCGACTGTCCCGCCTGGGACGTTCGAGCGATGTACCAACACGTCCTCGGCGCGTGCGAAGCAGGCGCATCGGTGCGCGAGAACGTCCGCCAGTTGCGCCTGGCCCGGGCGCATCGCAGGAAGCACGGAGGCCCACTCGAGGCAGCGCTGTCGGCGGTGCAGGTACGTGAACGTTTCGATCTCAATCCGACACAGATTGTCGAACGGCTTGCAGCGATCGCGCCCAAGACCGTGCGAGGTCGTTCTCGCACGCCGGCGTTTGTGCGCGCCAATGCGAGACTGGCAGTCGATGGACCGGTGTTCGAAACCTGGAAACTCGGGTACCTCATTGACACCATCTACTTGCGCGATCTGTGGATGCACCGGATCGATGCCGTCCGCGCCGTCAACCGTCCGCTCGAACTGAGCGCTGACCACGACGGCCGCATCGTGGCCGACATCGTCGCTGAGTGGGCGCGCCGCCATGGCACGCCCTTCGTTCTGGAACTCACTGGCCCCGCGGGCGGTACGTATGCGCACCACCTGGGCCAACGAGAAATTGAGCACCTATCGCTCGACGCGATTGAGTTCGCCCGCATGCTCGCTGGTCGCGCATCCGCAACCGGCCTCCTCACGACCATCGTTCCGTTTTAAAAACCGCGCTGAAGGCCTGGCTAAGCGACAAGTCCCCATCATGGGAGACATGCCGATTCCTAGGCCCCATTGACGTCCTCGTCCGGGCGATGAGTCAGTGACGGTCTCGCCGGTCTACGTAGCCGGGGAAAAGAACTCCAAGGCAATGTTGTCGGGATCGCGGAAGGAAAGGCCGGACCCGTACGGTTCGTCACAGATGTCGCCGTGCCCGATATTGAGGGCGTCGAGTCGCGCCGCCCAGGATGCAAGCTCGCCACGGCTGGAACACCCAAACGCTAGGTGGTCCAGGCCCGGTCGGAACTCGTCGAAGGCTTCCAACTTTGGGTCCTTGAACTGGTGGAGGGCGATCACTGTGCCTCCCGTCAAGATCCACACCGCCGCTCTGAATGCGCCGCCATCGTCGAGTTTGTCTGGCTCGGCTCCGAAGAGCCTCTCGTACCAACGTACGCTTTGATCAAGATCTGAGACCGTCAGGGCCGCATGTGCAATCCCCGGGAAATCTGCCATGAGCCCATGGTAGGGAGGATCGACCGGGATTGCGGGGTCCGGGATGCCTCGGTGGGAGGGTCTGGCTGTTAGCTCGCGACTTCTTCCGCTAAAAATCCGTTTCGGCACGTGCTCACGGAGCTGTCCGCGCGACATCGTGGGCAGATGAGACATCTCCGAGATGTACGCACCTTCGCATCGTCGCGATCGTTGTCGGTCGTTCAGAGTTGCACGAGGTAGCGACTTCGACTGGCACAGCTCTATTTGTTCGCGCGTAATCACCGGCGTGAGCTTTACGTTCCGTACCCGCCCAATCTCCGTCCGGCGGCTTGAGCCTTGGTCAGCCGACTACTAACCGGCGATAGGTGGCGCGTCGGCGATGATGTCGCGCGGACTTATTGGGACAGTCTGTTCACGGTCGGGTCACAACTGTGACCGTGTTGTGACTGGCTGTTTCGTAGAACTGCTCGCAGAACGGTTGCGTCCCGAGAGGCCACGCGAATGAAGGGGAACGAGGAACGTTCTGATCACGCTCATAGCGCCGCTTCGAGGGAGCGTCGAAGGTGGCTGGTTCGATCGCGAGGGACTGTCCCACAGATCGCGTTGGTTGCCGCGGTGGCCTTCGCTTTGTCGGCGTGTGGAGGAGGCTCCGCCCCTCCCGGTGTCGCGAGCTTCGGCTCGACGACGACCACCACCGAGACGCCATCCTCAGCGGCGGCGGGAAATGGCGGCAACACCACGGAGAAATACAGAGCCGCCCTCGCGTACGTGCATTGCATGCGCTCGCACGGTGTGCCGAACATGCCGGACCCGGCCGCGAATGGCACGCTGAACGTCAACTTCCAAAAGGGCGGGAAGGGCGGATCGCCGGTCTCGAGCGGTATCAACCGGAACTCCCCGCAGTGCATCTCGGCCGACAAGACCTGTCGACGCCTCCTACCGGGCGGCGTACCGACCCCCGCGCAGAATCAGCAGGCACTGGCCAAAGGCCTGAAGTTCGCGCAGTGCATGCGCAGCCACGGCGTGCCGAACTACCCCGATCCGAATCCGACCAATCCCGACGTCGTGCACCTGGTCGGCATCGACCCAAGCTCTCCTCAGTTCCAGAACGCGCAGAAGACATGCCAGTCCCTCGTGCCAGGGACTGGCGCAAAATGACCTTTCCTATGCTCGGCCCCGTCTTGCCGAAGAGCGGCACGCTCCCGGCGGTCGGGGCCGACCCGAAATCACTCAGGCGTTCGGATTTATGGGATACCGGCTCGGACTGGCTCATCTATGACGGATCTGGCGCGGAACTTTATGGCGCACCTTGTCGACGGTGATGGTCAACTCCAAAACACACGCATCCCGTTCAGCATCATCCCCGTAGCGTCTCTTCGACCCTCATAAAATCCGCGCCGAACGAGTAATGGAGGGGGCGCTATGGCGGTGACGGAAGACACCACCGAGCGACCTGTGCAGCGACCAGCGCCCACCCGATCGTCGGGACCTGGGACGACGACGCAGGCGATGAAGGACGCGGTCAAGAGCCCGACCACTTTCGACCGGTTCGCCGACTGGGTGTCGGAGGCGATGGGGCGGCCGCTCAACATCGCGTTTTGGCTCGTCCTGGTCGTCACCTGGACGTTGATCTTTGCTCTGGGGGGTCACAAGCTGTCGAGCGGGAGCTGGCTCCCGCACTGGTTCACCAGCCAGGGTTACAACTTCCCGCTAAACCTCATCACCACGGTCGCCGAGCTGTTCATTGGTTTCCTCGTCGCGACCGCGGCCAACCGAGCACAGAATGCGCTGACCGCGCTACTGGACAAGATCGATACGCAGGAGGAGCAGATCGAGTCGACGGAGGCCAAGCTCGTTGCGCTGATCAACGAGAACACCGACCTCACGAAAGAGATCCACACGCTCACTACCCAGGTCGCCAAGAACGCCGCCCTCATCATTGACGTGCATCAAAACGTCACCGCACTCGCGACCCATGCCGGACTGGCTGCCGCCGGTCTCCCACCCGATACGTCATCATCATCGGCGACCTCGTAGGAGAAGCGGCACGGACGACAACACGTCGAAGCATTCATCTCTCCGCTCCCTTCATGTGCCTAGAGGGCCACGCTGTCGATCATCCCCGCCGAGCCACCATGCCGGCTGGTCAGGGACGGTTTTAATTGAGTGAGCTGCCGCTCCTAAGGCGTGCTGTGAGCTGCTTCGGGTGAGCAACGGGCCATAGCTGCGGTTTGGGTGAGCTTTAGATGACTGAACAAAGATCGCTCCCCCAGCGGCATTTCTGGGTGTGACAACTCGCCAAAAAGCCTGAGCTAACTTGTCATTCGGCGTGGCGAACCCTGGAAAGAGGGCCCGTGACACCACCAAATGGAGCGAGCGGCGTCGAGGACCTTCGCCGTCACCTCACGGAGCATGTCTCTTCGGAAAGCCACCTGATCGCCAAATACCGGGAACTGGCGACCGCGCCCGACACGCCGGCGGCAGCGCGCTACCTAATCGACCTCGTAGTCGAGGACGAAGAGCGCCACCACCGCCTCCTCCAGGACATCGTCACTACGTTCGCCAATGACTTCGGCTGGTATCACGAGCCGGGGGAACTGCCTAATCTGCGCGACGGGCCGCCCTCTCAGGCTCTCGAGGAAGCGACTTCCCAGTTCCTAGACGCCGAACTCACGGATCAAGAACAACTGCGCGTGCTGAGCGAGGAGCTACAAGCATCGCGTGACACAAGCCTTTCACCGTTGCTTGTCGAACTCATGGAGCTCGACACCGCCAAGCACATCGTTCTGCTCACCTTTATTCGCGACCATGTCGCTCGACGCGCGACGACTTGACTGCTCCTGCTCGGCAGCGGTGTTGTCAACGCGATGTAAGAGCAACTTCGCCACCTGACCCGAGTCAGCCTTTACAGACACAATGATGGCTGAACGGGCACCTCTGCCGACCTAGCAATACCTCGACATCCTGGTCGGAGTTTGGCTGAGGAGAGAACTGTTAGTGCGCCCGATACAGCGTTACGGACTCTCGCGAGTGCCACATAATGCACGGAAATAACGACGTGGGACGCGCCCGCAACGTGCCGCATTGTGACGCACTAACCCGGCGTTCGGAGACACCTTCGAGCCGCCGGTCCGGTGAATTTTTAGGGGCACCACTCCTGCGGCACGGTCCCATTGAGGACGGAAAGAGGCTAGACAGAGGTCGGCAACGAAAAGAGGGGCGGCCGCCATGTCGATCGAGCTCGCCGTCAGTTACCCAGGGATCAGCGCACAAGGTTTCGCCCATCCGGCAGATCGAGCGGCGTCGGCGGCGCTCCGCACCGTGCCCGGCATCGAAAGAGTCGTCAAGTTCCTGACCGAGCATGGCTATGAGCGCCGGCTTCGCCAGCTTCTCATGGGGAACGCCGTTCGGACGGGAGATGACCAACTGCCCGCGGTTTGGGTTGTCCAGCAACGCTGTGCTCACACGCTCGACATCGAGCGCTGCCCGAGGCTCTATATGACGCAAGAGCCGGTCGGTACCGGCCTGACGATTGGTGCGAACGATCCGGTCACACTCGTGAGCTCGGGACTCGTCTCGTCGTATTCGGAAGACGAGTTGACCGCGATCCTTGCCCATGAAATGGGACACGTCCTCGCCGAACACGTCGGGCTTACGACAACGTTCCAGCTCGTCCAAATGATCCTCCGCGGAGTCATCCGCGGGGTGCCGCTCGCCGGGCTGCCGATCGCTGCCGTGTACTTCGCGCTCCTCGAGTGGTCGAGAGCTGCTGAACTGACTGCAGACCGCGCAAGCGCGATCGTCACCAGCGACCCGATGCTGATGTGCCGAACGTTGATGCGTATGGCTGGTGGTCCTGTGCAAGATCTCAACCTCGACGCGTTCATCCGCCAGGCAACCGAGTACGCAGGGGAATCGGATCCCTTCGGCCGCTACTCGCGGTTCTTCGCCGAAATCACGACGACACACCCGTTCCCGGTCCGACGGGTGCGGGAGCTCATCGCGTGGGTGAGCGCCGGCGAGCTCGATCGAATCCGTGCCGGGCAATACCTCCACAAGGGCCAAGAACCGCCTCCATCGGCGGAATTCGATGCGGCCTTTCAGCACTATCGGGCCCGATTCGCGGCGATTTTCGATCGTGCGAGCGAAGGGATCTCCACCGTCTTTGACCGCGTGAGCACCTGGTTGGGCGGAAATGCCGGCGAGCCATCATCCCCAGGCGACGTTCCGAGCTAGCTTCAGACGGGCACATCATCTGGGGCTGCTGTCTCCATTTGCCTGCATGCGAATGTTCAAGCGGCCGAACCAATTCGGTCCGCGTCCCGGCGTTTCGACCACGCGACATGTCGCACACCCGACGGTCGGGGGCGCATCCTCGCCAGCGCTCGAGTGAATGTTCAGGGACACTTATGCACGGCGACACGCGAGACAAAGGAGATCTCCCGCTGAACCGAAGAGGAATTCTGTGACGCGAGTATTGGTGCTGGGTGCCGGTTTTGGCGGCCTCGAGTTGACGACGCGGCTGTCCGAAGAGTTCGGTGACGAGGTCGAGGTCCTGCTGATCGACGAGGCCGACGCGTTCGTGTTCGGCTTCTCCAAGCTCGACGTCATGTTCGGGCGCACCGGGGCGCAGGCGGTGCGCCACCCGTACCGCGACCTGGTCAAGCCCGGTGTGCGCTTCGTGCAGACCACTGTCCGAGCGATCGACCCGGCGGCACGCACCGTCGAGACCGACGCCGGCCGTTTCGAAGGCGACGTGATGGTCGTCGCTCTCGGCGCGGATCTCGACCCCGGGGCCACACCTGGGCTTGTCGAAGCAGGACACGAGTTCTACACGGTGGAGGGCGCGTTCGCCCTGCGCGAGGTGCTTTCGACCTTCGACGGTGGACGAGTGATCGTCGGTGTCACCTCGACGCCCTTCAAGTGTCCACCCGCTCCGAGCGAGACGGTCTTATTGATGCACGACTACCTGACTGCCCGTGGGCTGCGGGATCGTTCGGAGATCTCTCTCGTCATGCCCTTGCCGGCGCCCATCCCGCCATCGCCAGCGGCGTCGCAAGCGCTGGTCGACGCGTTCGCCCAGCGCGACATCGGTTGGTACTCCAACCAAGTCATTCGCGAACTCGATCCGACCGCCAGTTCCGTCCGGCTCGCAGACGGCACCGAAATGCCCTACGACCTGTTCCTCGGAGTCCCGACACATCACGTGCCCGCGGTCGTCGCCGAGTCGGGCATGACTGTCGAGGGTTGGATCCCGGTCAATCCCCTCACCCTCGAGACTCCGCACCCCGGGGTGTTCGCGGTCGGAGACGTCACCAGCGTCGGGACACCGAAGGCCGGCGTCTTTTCCGAGCGACAGGCGGCAGTGGCCGCCCAGCGCATCATCTCGCTCATTCGAGGCGGCCCCGCCACCTCGGAGTATGACGGCTACGGAATGTGCTACCTCGAGTTCGGACACGAAGAAGTTGCCCGAGTCGGAGTCACGTTCCGGAGCGGACAACCACCCACCGGCACCTATGAAGCTCCGTCGGAGGCGCTGGCCGACGAGAAGGCCGAGTTCGGGTCCAGCCGCATACAACGGTGGTTCGATCGTGCCTGGACCAACGTGCCTAAGCAGAAGGGCGACTCAGGACCAGCATTTTAGTGGACGACGTCGTTGAACATCTGGCGCGCATCCGAGCGGCCACGGTCATGGTCATCACCGATCTCGAGGACGATCTGGCAGCAATCGCCGAATCCACCGGGAAGGGCACGGACGACGAACAGCACCCGGAAGGATCAAGGTCGGCTTTGAACGAGCTCGCTTCGGATCGCTACTCGAACGGACCCGGCACTCCCTGTCCGATCTCGACGAAGCGCTTGAGCGGATTCGCGACGGCAACTACGGCTGCTGTGAACGTTTCGGCGCGCCGATTCTCTCCGAACGGCTGAAGGCACTCCCAACAGCCAGGCTCTGCATGGTGTCGGTCTCCTCGACCCGATAGCGGGTCTCTCGCGATCTAAATCCGGTATCGACGCATCTAGGAACACGCTGTACGGCTCAGTGCCGGCGACGCTCCTATCAGTTGTCAAGCCCTTGAGTCTTCGGGAGTGGAAACAGCGGGCAGAACAATGAAGAGCCACTCCGTGTCGGAGGGCAAGCTCTTATCAAGCCACGCGTTTCGAAGAAGTGTGTGCCGGATCGTGGATCGGCGAGTCGCCGGAAAGTCAACCCGTGTGGGCGACAGTTAGGTGATGAGCCAGATCCACGGTCGCGGGCTCAGCCGCGAGGTAAGTGGCGATACACCTCGCGGGCCACGTAGCGCTTCAAGATGCGGATGACCTCGGGCTTCGTTCGTCCTTCTTTCACGCGCCGCTCGAAGTAGGCAGTCGTCTCTGGGTCGTGGGCGATGCGCACCATGACGATGCGCCACAGCGCGCTGTTCGCTTGACGATCACCACCGCTGTCGAGTCGAAAACGACCGGTGCTCTTTCCCGATGACGCTGGGATCGGCGACACTCCGCACAAGTGTGCGAAGGCGGCTTCTGAATGGAGGCGCTCGGGGTTGTCGCCGGCGGTCACCAATAGCGCGGCGGCGGTGTCGGGGCCGACTCCGAACAAAGCGAGCAACTCAGGAGCGGTGACTGCAAGAAGCGAGTTGATCTTCGCGTCGAGATCGGTGAGCTCTCTTTCGAGCGCTTGGATCCGACGGGCCAACGAGGACACGGCGGCCTTCGTCGCCGCGGTGACCGGATCACTCGACTGCGCGGGGCGGAGCTTCGCTCCTTCTTTGACCAAGGCGGAGACGGTGAGGCCCTTCAGGCGACGATGGAGCACGTCGGGAGCAGTGACGACCAGGTGACGCACTTGGACGACGGCTTTGACCCGAGCCTGTCGGGCGGAGCGCTTGGCGACGAGGAGGACCCGGATCGCCTCGACTGCGCCGTCTTTTGTCTTGGCGACACTCTTTGCTCGGCCATTGAGCGCTGATCGCGCGGCTTCCACTGCATCGAGGGGATCGGACTTGCCCGACCGACGCCGTTCGGCTCGGTTCGGCCGGTCGACCTCGATGACATCGACGCCGTGCGGTGAAGAAAGCGCGCCAGCCCGGCTCCATAAGAACCGGTTCCTTCGACACCGACTTTCCCCACCGCACCGAAGCTCTCGAGCCAGGAGAGCAAGGACTTGTAGCCGGCGGGGTTGACCTCGAACGACTTCGTGCCGAGGAGACCACCGAGTGGATCGAGTGCCGCGGCAACATGCACGTCGAGGTGGGTGTCGACACCACCCGTCACACGACGCGTATCTAGCATTGTCATCGCCATCCCTTCCTTTCTTTAAGCGGGATTGAGGGGTGGCACGGCCGTCCCGGATCGGAGTGACGGGTGGTCCGCCTTGTTGCTGCAAGACGGGCCAATCACCCTTGCTTCGGAACGGGACGTGCCGTTTTCAATGTGCGGCCGAAGGAGCTCAACCGACGACGACCGAGGTCGTCATCACTTCAAGTCAAGCTGAACTCCTAGCGCTCCCGAAACTATTGAGAACCAACGAACACGCGGTGGACCCTCTGGGGCATTGTCATTGTTCGGTGCTACCCCCCGAGGACCATCCGAGACGCGCATTATGGGGCGCTACTACGACTCTCGAGCCGTCGATCGGTGCTTCCTGGTTGCGTCGGTAACCGCCAGCCCGGCACGCCGGATCGGTTCATCGGGAGTCCGGCTACCGCGCCTCTTCGAAAGCTGTTTGGGCGCCCACTCGGTGGAGGAGTTGAAACCTTCGATTCGCGGGTCCGATGCGGCGCCTCCAAGAAGGAGGCGACGCCGTTCAGTTGGGCGGGAGAGAACTTGGAGATGGCGTTTGCGAGAACGGCTGCTTGCTCGACGTAGAGGGGAGCGAGCTCTCCGCCAGCTCGACGTGTTGACGGGCGCGACCGCGCGCTTCTCTTGGGCGCTTACGCTCCGTTGGCATGCGGTACGTCGACGTCGGCGGAGTGCACCTTTCGAGGATTGGCGTCGGGACGTGGCAGTTCGGATCCCGCGAATGGGGCTACGGCGCGGAGTACGCACGAGGCGAGGCAGTTCGGATCGTGCGGCGCGCGCTCGACCTTGGAATCAACCTTCTCGACACGGCCGAGATCTACGGCTTCGGCCAATCTGAGCACGTCGTTGGGCGCGCCATTGCGGGCCGACGTGATGAGGCGTTCGTCGCCACGAAGGTCTTTCCGCTGCTTCCGGTTGCACCCGTGATCGAGTGGCGCGCAAGAGCGAGCGCCCGTCGTCTCGGGATCGCGGCGATCGACCTCTACCAGATCCATCAGCCCAACCCCTTGGTCCCGATCCGCATCCAGATGGAAGGCTTGCGCCGCCTCCTAGATGAAGGCCTCGTGCGTCATGTCGGCGTCAGCAACTTTTCGCTCTCACGCTGGCAAACGGCGGAGACATCCCTCGGTTGTCCGGTCCTTTCCAATCAGGTCCGCTTCAGCCTCGTCGACCGGCGGCCGCTCCAAACTCTCGTGCCGTGGGCGACCGAACACGATCGGCTCGTCATTGCCTACAGCCCGCTCGGGCAGGGATTGCTCTCGGCCCGCTACGACGCGACGAACGCGCCGCGGCGAGGAGTTCGGGCGATGAACCCGCACTTTCTGCCAGAGAATCTCAGCCGCGCGAGCGACATCCTCGAGTTGCTGCGGGACATCGCGAAGAGCCACGACGCGACGCCAGCACAGGTTGCGCTTGCGTGGGTCATCCGGCAACCGAACGTTGTCGCGATTCCCGGCGCAAGCACCGTCGAACAGCTTGAACACAACGCCGCCGCCGCAGAGCTCGAGCTCACAGACGAGGAAGAGGCGCGGCTGAAAACGGCGGCCGAATTGTTTCACCCAGTCGAAGGTTCGGCTGCCCTCCCGCAGTTGCTGCGGAAGCGACTTCCGTACTGAACAAAGAAACAGGCCCTTCGATGCCTCGAGCGCTACGTCGCTCGAGAGGTCTTCGCGCTCTGCGCGACCGCCCGAGACGCGGATGCGATCTTTGCCCTTTCTACGCCCGTCGAAAGACGCCTCGGTTTCTGAGGCCGCGTAGCTGCGCGATTCGCGGACGCGGATGCGGGATTAGCTCCTTTTCACCGTGTCCGCGTTCGAGGAGGGGTACGGTTCTCTTAGGCGTTGCGAACTCCTCTGGTAAGGGCCGATATGGCGAACTTCGAGAGCCGGCGAGTAAGAGCGAAGGTGGGTCTGGTCGCAGTGGTGCTGTTAGCGGCACTTGCTGCACTGGTACCGGCAGCGACCAACGTAGCGGGAAGCACGGTAAACACATTTACCTTGAGCGGTAAGTACCACGGAACGCTCACGCTCACAAATCCATCGAAGGATTGCTACATCTACGAGTTCCCCACTTCTTCGCATCTCTACGACACCATCAAACTGGATCCGATAACCGGGGTCCTTTCCGGTCTGAAAACAACCTCGTGGTTCTTTCTCGACACTGAGCCGAAGCAAGGTACATACGTCTCGACGCACACGAGCTCTTCATCACATGGTGCACGGATCGAGCCAGAGAACCCGAACGTGAGCATCTCGTTTTCCCAAACATCAGGCACCATCAAGTTCGACGGCAAGACCGGCTCAGTGGACATGAAGATGGTGTTCAACACCGGAGTCGCGAACACGGTTACCGAGACCCTGATCGGGAACTGGAGCTGTCCCGCGGTTCTCCACTAAGCGACCCGCGTTGATTAATTGGGTTCTATTAGATCGCGTTCCGTAGTGTCACCGACCCGGTGCGAGTTCAACGGGTCGTGGGCGCTTTCACCCCGCAGTGCGCGCGCATTGTTATGGGACACGCGAGCCAATCGCAGCGTTTGACTCTTGCAGCACGCTCTTCTAGTGTTCTCTAGATGAGTAGAGAAGTACTAGGGCAGTCGATCAGCTTTCAGCTGAACCCGGACTCCGGAGTGCCCGCGTACTTGCAGCTTGCGCAACAGGTCAAGCAGGCCATCCGGATGGGGATCTTGGACGTTGGCGACAAGCTGCCGACGGTAAAAGAGGTGGTGGCGGAGGTGGCCATCAACCCAAACACGGTCATGAAGGCCTATTGGCAGCTCGAACACGAAGGCCTCGTGGAAGGCCGCCAAGGTGTTGGCACATTCGTCTCTCGGCGTCCTTCGGGCCCGCCGCCCGACACCCAGGCACGCTTGGCCCGGAGGCTCGAACGGTGGGTGCAGTCGGCGCGGGCTGAGGGTCTGGACGACGAGTCCATAGAGGCGATGCTGCGCGCAACGCTGTGCAGCTCGCGCGTTGAGAGAACAGCGTGAACATGCACGACGCACCGGCGATCCACACGTCCGGGTTAGGCAAGCGTTACGGCTCCAACTGGGCACTCCAGGACTTCTCGGTGTCGGTAGCGCGTGGTCATGTGACGGCATTGGTCGGGCCGAATGGCGCGGGAAAGACGACCTTGCTCAAGCTCCTCGTCGGGCTGTGTGCCCCGAGTGCAGGTGAAGCCGAGGTGCTCGGACGCGTACCCGAACAGAGCGAGGAGTTCTTGGCAAGCATCGGCTACCTCGCCCAAGATGTCCCTCTCTACAAGCGGCTCAGCGCCGACGACCACCTGGAGATCGGCACGCACCTCAATCGCGACTGGGATGCCGCTACCGCCCGAGCGCGACTCAGCGCGTTGAGGATCCCCCTGGACCGGCCAGTTGCCACACTCTCGGGTGGCGAGCGGGCCCAAGTCGGCCTGAGTCTGGTCCTGGCGAAGCGGCCTCAACTCCTGCTGCTCGACGAACCGATGGCCGCGTTGGACCCGCTGGCCCGCCGCGAGTTCTTGGCGTCGCTCACCGCGGCGGTCGCCGAAGAGAATCTCTCAGTCGTCGTGTCGTCGCACCTGCTCCACGACCTCGAGCGTGTCTGCGATTACTTGATCCTCCTAAGCACTTCGCGAACCCAGCTGTGCGGCGACATCGGTGAGCTCCTCGACCAACACCGGACCCTGGTCGGTCCGCGCCGGGGTCTGCACGAGCTCGAACCCCGCCTCGCCGTCGTGAAGGCGACCCAGACGACCAAACAGACGCGCCTTCTCGTGCGCACACACGGTCCGGTCCTCGACCCGTCCTGGGAGGTGTCCGAGGTGGGATTGGAGGACATCGTGCTCGCCTACATGGAACAAGAGCAAGCGCTGTCGGAGGGTCAGCTTGTCGAGCTCGGACGTGCGCGATGACCTACTTGATGTGGCGCCTGCATCGAGGTCAGCTGCTCATCGCCGGAGGGTCCCTGATCGCTCTCACGGCCGCGCTGTTGCTCATTCCGAAAGCCGACACCCACGCCATCCAGGCGATCGACCTTGCCACGATCGTCGTGCCGCTTCTCCTCGGACTGTTCTGGGGTGCGCCAACGCTTGCCAAGGAGTTCGAGAACGGAACGAACGGCCTCGCCTGGACCCAATGCGTCACGCGACGTCGCTGGTTGAGCAGCAATCTGTTTTGGACGATCCTCGCCGCCGCCGCATGGGGTGCAGCCTTGACCGCGGCGGTCACCTGGTGGAGTCTCTCTAAGGTTTCACTCGGTCTCTCCCGCCTAGCGCCCGGTCCGTTCGATATCCAAGGGATCGTTCCGGTGGCGTATTCGGTCTTTGCCGTCGTGCTCGGCATCGTCGTGGGTTCGATGATTCGACGAGTGTTACCCGCCATGGCGACAACCTTGGCAATGTTCGCCGCCGTGCGCATCGTGATCGCCGTCGTTGTCCGTCCGCATTACATGAGCCCGTTATCAAAACCGGCTTCTGTAAGCATGAATGCGCCGGCTGGCGCCTGGTTGCTTTCGATCAATAGGCGCGGCTTGCTCATATACCAGCCAGCCGATCGATTCTGGGTTTTCCAGGGAATCGAGACCGGGGTATTCGTTGTGTTGGCTGCAGCCCTCGTCGCACTGACCTACCGAATGGTGGTTACCCGTGACGCCTGAGCGAGGTACCAGCCCTCGCTGCGTCCGACATTTCGTAACGATCTGGCTCGCGCTGGTGAGTATCGCGGTGCTGTTCGCCGCCTGTGGAGGATCGTCCACACCGGGGGTCGCGAGCGCTGGCTCATCGACGACCACGAGCTCGCCGCCTCCGACGTCGGAGAATGCGCAGTTCGCACGATTCGGCTCCTGCATGCGTTCTCACGGCGAGCCCCAGTTCCAGAACCCGACCGCGAGCGGCAACACGATCGGGTTCACGGTGTCGCCCAGTCTCGGGATCGGTACTCCGCGATACGCGGGCGCTGTAGACGCGTGCGAGCGATATCTTCCTTTTGGCGCTCAGAACCTCGTGTCCCCGAATCTCCCGCCTGGCATGCAGCAGCGGATCACCCAAGCCGATGAGGTCGACTATCTGAAAGCCGTCGACTGCATGCATTCCCACGGCTTCCCGAGCATTCCCGATCCGACGTTCACGGGTGGCAATGTCCACATCGCGGTGCCGAAGAGCATCGACACGAACTCGCCGATCTTTCAACGGGCGCTTTCGACTTGCCGGAAGCTGATTCCTATGGGGTTGCCGTACAGCCACTGATGCCCCGGGGCACCCGGGCGCTCGCCTTCGCGGGCGCCGCTCGCGCCTTGACAACAGGTCGCGTTTCGTTGCGCCCACACCGGGATGTTCTGAGTCGCGACCTTATAAATTTCGGAAGCGTTGGCGACGCGCCAGAATCGGTGTTACGCGCTTTCGCGAAGTGCCACATATTGCGCGGCAATAACGATGCGGGACGCGTCCCTAAGGCAGCCGATCGGGGTCACTCGCGGGGCGCGGGTGAAACAGTGATTAATCGTGCAGCTATATGCGAACAATTAAACGCGAAACGACCCGCCCCGACTAGTCTCCCTCGACGAACCGACGTGGTTGACTGAAGGGCTTCAGACCCCGTCGTAAGCGGGGCATGAGCCCCGACGGGTAGAGGTGCCAGTGGCCGAACCCACGCAGCCCGCAGAGCGAATGCGAATGGTGGTGTGCCACTTCATCGTCTCCGATGACGTCGAGCGCTCCCGGCGCTTCTATACCGAGGTACTCGGTGGCAGGGTGGTCTTCGGCCCAGAGCCGACCAATATCGCACTCGCCAACAGCTTCATCATCATCAACGGCGGCGGAGGCCCGACCGACGACAAGCCCACGGTCACCCTTGAGACGCCGAGCGACCCCGACCGGGTCAGCAGCTTCCTCAATATCCGGGTTGCAGACATTCACGCCGTGTACGCCGAATGGAGCGCCCGAGGCGCGCAGTTCCTAACGCCGCCGAAGCAGCACCAGTACGAGATCCGTTGCTACATCCGAGATCCCGACGGTTACATCATCGAGGTCGGGCAAACCACCGACCCACAGGGAGACTGGTGGCCCGCCGACTGGCCACCGATCAACCCCGGCAGGCAATCCGACTGAACCCCGTCTCCTCGATGTCGCGAAGACGGCCATCGCCTGACCCGGGAAGGCAGCGCGAAACTCACGGTGACCGGCACGGGTACGTCACCACCATCCGAGCAAGACGACGCCGGATAATTCAGTCCAAGTAATTGAGTTCAAGTAAACGCGCGGTCTGGCGATTGCCAGTCAGTCGGTTGGTGCGCGAGTCCGCCGTCAGGTTCGTCCGTCCGACGGCAGAAAACCGCTGCACAGAATGCGGAGCTTCGTGATCTTGTCATCGGCCTCGTCAAAATAAGCTGTCTGTTCGCAGACGTACTCTCCGCCTGGGTTACGGATCCGGAAGCGGTACACGATTCGCTCGCGGTCGACGACTCGATCTGTCGAGACGTCGAGAACCTCGTAGATGTCGTCACTCGGCCCAAACCACTCTTTGAAGACCGATTCAACGAGGTCGTTCGCCGTCGTCGCCTCCCACGGCCGACCGGGTGTCAGACCGCGAAAGTCAATTTTCGGGTCGACCACATCCTCTAGACGTACCCAGTCTTTGGCGAGTAAGGACCGGACGAATCTTTCGCCAACCGGAGCGTCTGTAGACGTCATAGAGAACACCCCCTATCTGCAATTGCGCGCGTCACTAGACGGTTGCGGGATTTACATCTCCTCGGCCCGAAGCACGTCGAGCTTGCGGAACTTCCGATCGCCGGATGTGATTTTTTCCATCCGGGACGCGAACTGTACTGATCGCTGGGGCACATGTTTCGAGCGAGATGGAGAGTGGCGTCACCTGGAAAGTGGAGCGGATCACGTCGTGTCGCTCACGAAGAGCCACGGCATACGGCTCGGTATCGAGTCCTTCTGAGCGCTCCCCCACGTGGAAGGGGGGAGACGGAGCCGAGGTGGGGTCCTGTTTCTGTCCTCAATTTCGAGTCCTCTGCGTGCCACTGGCGTGCCACTACGAACGGGGGATGGCGGTTTCGAGTGGTTTCCAACGGTGCCAAGCGGCAGAGTCAAGAGCACCTCAACTGCTGGTAGATACCTAAAACTGCCAGCAGCCCCAACGGGGTTCGAACCCGTGTCTCCACCTTGAGAGGGTGGTGTCCTAGGCCACTAGACGATGGGGCCGGGTGCAACGGCGCGCTCGCCCCGATCCCTTCGTTCGAAAAGGAGCGAAGTCGCGTCGCCACATTCGCTTCGCTCGGGGGGGAGGACTCGAACCCCCAATAACAGGGCCAGAACCTGTCGTGTTGCCGATTACACCACCCCCGATCGGGCGGGAGGATCCTATCGGGGCTTTTGGTGGATCCCGGGTGCTCGAATCATCTCGCTATCTCGAAGCCCACGTCGCGTTGGAAAAGCCGATCATGCGACCGATTGCCACACCCGAAGCTTCCCGGAACAACTGTGAGATCTGCGAAAAGAGGATCTTTTTGGAAGCCGCCGGTGCGACGACTTCGGGTTTCAATCCATCGCCCGAAGCCACGCCCTCCATGTAGAGCGCGTTGATCGCATCCGTGACGACGATCACTCGATGGCCCCGACCGATCCGTTTCTCGAGAAGCGAAAGCTCCTTCACGACATTTTTCGCGAGCACAGCCGTCACGTCACCGGGATTGACCGCCGAGGCGAGCTCCCTGGTCCATTGCGCGGTATACGTGCCTGCGTGATTGACTCCCGACGGGAGTCCGACAACGAGCAGCGGCGCGTCGCCCTTCTGATACAGCGACCGCGCGACGCCGAGCTTGGCGCGAAAGTCGGCCGACATGTGCGGTGAACCTGGGGCCCCTGTGACGACGATCGCGCTGGCGTGAGCAACCGCGTTCGGCAGACGAATCGAGCGCGACGCCGTCTCTACTTGCACCCCGGTGATCACGAGATAGACAAGCGCGGCGGCGATGGCGATCGAGATGATCCGGTAAATGATCCGGAACCCGAAACGCAACATGACCGCGGACTCGATACCCGAGGGCTTAGGCGGCAGCGAGTGCCGCGTCGATGCGCGCCATCGTCCGGCCGCGACCGAGTTCTTCGAGTGCTTCGAACAGCGGTAGTCCGACACTCGATCCCAATGTTGCGACGCGCACCGGCGCTTGCACTCTGCCGAGTTTTCGCCCCGTTCGCTCGACGGCAGCCTCGAGCACCGGTCGCATCGCCGACGCCCTCCACTCGATCCCGACGAATCCCTCGCGTACCTGCTCGAGGATCGATTTTGCTTCCGGATCGTCGCGAATCGCCTTGTTGAACGACGCCTCATCCGGGATGAACGGTTCCGAGAACAAGAACGAGATGAGCGGAATCACATCAGCCAGAGTCGCAACGCGCTCTTGAATCAACGGCGCGAGATGCCCAAACGCACTTTCGTCGAAGGTGCTCGCGTCCCATGGAGTTGGAGTCGCGTCAAGGAACGCGCGCGTCCTCGTCACGAACTCTTCCACTGGCATCGCGCGAATGTAGACGCCGTTGAAGTGGGCGAGCCGTTTTTCGTCGAAGTACGCCGGCGAGACATTCACGTCTTCCAGGCGGAACTCGTCGATCATCTCCTCAACCGTGAGGATCTCGCGCTGATCCGGGGGCCCCCAGCCCAACAACACGAGGTAGTTGCGCATCGCTTCTGGGAGATAACCCTGCGCGCGGTAGTCCTCGATCGCGACGCGGTCGCGCCGCTTCGAGAGCTTCTGCCGTCTCTCGTTGACGAGTACGGGAAGGTGGGCGAAGACGGGAAGCGGCGGCCCACCGAGCGCCTCCCAGATCAACACCGCCTTCGGTGTCGTCGGCAAGTGTTCTTCGGCGCGGATCACGTGTGTGATCCGCATGTCGCGGTCATCCGCGACAACCGCGAGCACGAACAACGGGTCACCGTTCGACTTGACCATGACGAAGTCCTCGATCGTCGAGTTCTGGAACTCGACGTCACCACGAACGACGTCATGCACCACCGTCACGCCCTCATCCGGAACGCGAAATCGCAGCGCGCGACCAGGACCCGGTTCGAGGTGGCGCTCTCGACAGAACCCGTCGTAACCGGGAATCGGGCTGTTCTTCGTGCGCTCTTCGACCTGTTCGCGTGAGCAGTCGCACGCGTACGCGTGGCCGGTTTCGTACAGCCGGCGCGCAACACTTGCGTACACCTGTGACCGCTCCGACTGGAGATACGGCCCCTCATCCCAGTGGATGCCAAGCCACTCGAGTGCGGAGAGGATGCCGTCGATCCACTCCGGCTCCGAGCGTTCACGGTCGGTATCCTCAATCCGCAAGACGAACTGGCCGTTGTCTTTTCTCGCGACGAGCCAGTTGTAGAGCGCCGTGCGCGCCCCGCCGACGTGGAAGTACCCCGTCGGCGACGGGGCGAATCGCACGCGGGGTTCGGGTTCGGCGCTCAATCCTCAGCGATCGAGATCGACCCCGTCGGACAGGACAACACCGCCTCTTCGAGCCGGTCGCGGAATTCCTCGGGCGGGTGTTCGTCGAGCACGTACAAAAACCCGTCCTCGCGCACCTCGAAAACCTCGGGAAGGATCCCCATGCAGAGCGCGTTCGACTCACACGTGTCGAAGTTGACGACGACCCGCACCACGTCCTCCCTGGCGATTTCGCCGATCGCGCCTTGATGCTAATGGTGGCCGACCGTGGCCCCTTGTCTCAGTTTTGCCCCACTACGCTCGGCCGACTGTGGACGCGAAGACGTGGCGCTCCCGCGTACTCGCCGTCGTCGTCCTCTTGGCAGTCGGTGGCCTGATCGGCGCGTTCGCCGCCGGCGCGTTCGGACCCCGCTCCACACTCACTCCGGCGGAGATCGCGGCGATCAAGGCCGAGAAGGCCGAAGCGAAGCTGCGGCGCGAGGAAGTATCGGAGGTGAAAGGCGCCACTTCGCTGATCGACGTGCGGAACGGCTCGACGAACAGCGCCAGCGCGAACCCATCGATCGTGTACCGCACCCCCGTGGCGCCCGCCGAGGTGCTCGGCTTCGTCCCCTACTGGACGGCAGGATCGATCACTCCAACCGAGCTCGCCGATGTCAGCGAGATCGCGCTCTTCGGAGTCGAAGCCGGCCCGAACGGCGATTTCATCGAAGCCGGCCCAGGATGGTCGGACTATGTGTCGTCCAGCGGGTACCACAGCTTGGTGGCCGCCGCGCACGCGGCCCGGGACCGGGTGTTATTCACGATTTCGACGACACGACCGAACGTCATTCGCCGACTCGTCAATCACCCGGCGGCGACGAGTATGAACCTCGCTCACGCGCTCTCGGGTGCCGTCGCGAGTGGCGGTCTCGACGGCGTTGACATCGATATCGAAGGATCGACACAATCTGGGCGCGCGGGATTCGTCGCTTTCGTGCGTGACCTCGTGCACGCGTTGCGCGCCGATGGCATGCGCGGCGAGGTCGTGCTCAACACTTACCCGCAGTCCGCCGGTGACAGCACGAATTTCTTCAACGTCGCGAAGCTCGCGCCCTACGTCGATCGCGTCTTCATCATGGATTACGACATGGAGCAGTACGCGGACGCATCACCGACGGCTCCGTTGTACGCAACCGACCTCGGACTGAGCGACGTGTTGTCACTCATCCAGTACGTGAAGGTCGTTCCGTCGCAGAAGCTTCTTTTGGGAATTCCCTTCTACGGTGTCGATTTCACGACTGCCGGGAGGGCCAAGGGTTCCATGTCCGTGAAGCCCTATCCGACCGAGGTGACGTATCAGGCGATCCTGCTCGCCAACCACGCACCGATGTGGGACGCAGTGACACGCACCGCATGGACGGATTTCCACATCGGGAACACCTGGCACGAGACCTGGTACGACAATCCGACGAGCGTGGCGCTGAAACGCGCGCTCGCCGCCCATTTTCACCTCGCCGGAGTCGGGGTGTGGGCGCTCGGGTTCGAAGGGAGTGCGACGAACATGCTCACGGCTCTCGACGGCCCGGTGTCCCCGAAGCGACTGGCGCTCGGGGCGCCGACCGGCGGCTAGGAGGTTTCGGGGCCAGTCGCGCGGTTGACGGCGCGCATCAGCCGCGACTTCCTGCGCGACGCCTGGTTCTTGTGGATGATCCCCTGTGCGGCCGCCTTGTCGATCCGGCGCACTGCGGTCTCGAGCGCCGCGGGCAGGTCGTCGGCCTGCTCGACCGCCGCCGCGATGGCGCGCTTGGAGCGCGTCCTCACCTCGGAGCGGACCGACTTGTTCCGGGCATGCCGGACGGCGCTCTGCCGGTTCCGCTTGATCTGGCTCTTGATGTTCGCCACGAAATCCCTCGCGTCGGTACTTAAGGAGCAGGCGATGCTACCAGGGGCGACAGCTGGCCAATCCGGCGCGAACCGATGCCAGGCGCTCGAGAAGGCGCGAAGCGCGCTGATCCCTCAAGGACAGCTGGCACGATGGTGACGTGGTCGATCCAGCAAAGATCAGGAACTTCTCCATCATCAGTCACGTCGACCACGGAAAGTCGACGCTCTCGGACCGCATCCTCGAGCTGACCGGTGCGGTCGACCCGCGGGAAATGCGCGAGCAGTTCCTCGACTCGATGGACATCGAGCGCGAGCGCGGCATCACAATCAAGGCCCAGAACGTCCGGGTGAACTGGCGGGGGACGACGCTCCAGCTCATCGACACCCCTGGCCACGTCGACTTCTCCTACGAGGTCTCGCGCAGCCTCGCCGCGTGTGAAGGGGTGGTCCTGCTCGTCGACGCTTCCCAGGGAATCCAGGCCCAGACGCTCGCCCACAGCTACCTCGCGATGGAACACGACCTCGAGATCGTCGCGGCGCTGAACAAGATCGACCTGCCCGCCGCGGAGCCCGACCGCTATGCCGAGGAGATCGAGAACGTGCTCGGGATCGACCGGGACTCCGTTTTGCGGATCTCCGCGAAGACCGGCGAGGGGGTGCCGGAGCTCCTCGACGCCGTCGTCGAGCGGATCCCGCCACCGAAGGACACCGCGGGCGAGCCGCTGCGCGCCCTCGTCTTCGACTCGTACTACGACCAGTACCGCGGGGTCGTGAGCGCGATCCGTGTCGTCGACGGGGTGATCCGGACAGCAGCCCGCGCCCGCTTCATGCAGGCTGGCGTGGTGCACGACGTCGAAGAGATCGGCACGCGCCAGCCCACCCAGGTCCCGGCCGACGCGCTCGGTCCCGGCGAAGTCGGCTACCTGATCGCCGGCGTGAAGACGATCGCAGAGGCGCGCGTCGGAGAGACGATCACCGACGCCGCCCGCCCGGCCAAGGTGCCACTCCACGGCTACCAGCACCCGAAGCCGATGGTGTTCTGTGGCCTCTACCCGATCGACGGCGACGAGTTCCCCGAGCTCCGCGACGCGCTCGAGAAGCTGCGCCTGAACGATGCGAGCGTCACGTATAGCCCCGAGACGTCGGCCGCGCTCGGCTTCGGCTTCCGCTGCGGCTTCCTCGGGCTGTTGCACATGGACATCGTCCGCGAGCGCCTTGAGCGTGAGTTCAACCTGTCGCTCATCGCCACAGCACCGTCGGTCGAGTACGTCGTCCACCTCACCGACGGAACGACCGAGCTCGTCGACAACCCGTCTGTGCTCCCCGCCGCCCAGCGCGTCGACCACATCGAAGAGCCGATGCTGAAGGTGACGATCGTCACTCCGTCCGAATACGTCGGCACGATCATCGACCTCTGTCAGCAAAAACGCGGTCGCCAGCAGCTAATGCACTACCTGTCCTCGGAGCGGCTGGAGCTCGTCTACATGCTCCCCCTCGGCGAGATCGTCATCGACTTCTTCGACCAGCTGAAGAGCCGGACGAAGGGGTATGCAAGCTTGGACTACGAGCCCGCTGGCCTCGAAGCGGCGAACCTCGTAAAGGTCGACATCTTGTTGAACGGACAGACCGTCGACGCCTTTTCTTCGATCATCTACCGCGCGAAGGCCGAGGAATACGGACGGAAGATGACCGACAAGCTGCGTGAGCTCATCCCCCGCCAGCTCTTCGACGTGCCGATCCAAGCCGCGATCGGAGGACGCATCATCGCCCGCGAGACCGTAAAGGCGCGACGCAAGGACGTCATCGCGAAGTGTTACGGCGGCGACGTCACACGAAAGCGCAAGCTGCTCGAGAAGCAGAAAGAGGGCAAACGCAAGATGAAGTCGATCGGCCGCGTCGAGATCCCCCAGGAGGCGTTCGTCTCCGCGCTGAGGCTCGACGAATGACAAAGCGCGAGCACTCCGCTGAAAACCCGCTCGCGCTGGCGCACGACTCCCCCGCTGAGGAGATCGACCCGATCCGACTCCTGCTCGCCTTGATCGCGCCGATCCCGATGCGCGACTTCGGCGAGGACCCCTACGGACTCGAGCGGTACGAGTCGCCCGGGGGCGACCCGGGACTATTCGGCCCTGGCTCGGTCGTCTGGCGGGTCCACGCCGATCTGCCGACGCTGCTCTACGGCGGCCACGCGTCGTTGCTCTTGCAGTCGCTGCATCCTCGCGTGATGGCCGGCGTCATCGACCACTCCGACATGCAGAACGATCTCGTCCCTCGCCTGATCCGTACCGCGCGCTTCGTGTTGTGGACGACGTTCGGATCGACCGAGCTCGCGGAATCACTCATCGAACGCGTCCGAACCGTCCACGATCGAGTGCGGGGACGGACGTCCGACGGTCGTCCCTACTCGGCGAACGAACCGTCACTGCTCACCTTCGTGCATGTCGCCGAAGTCTGGGGTCTCTTGCGCGCCTACCAGCGCTACTCACCTTCCCCGCTGCTGCGCGCGGAGAAGGACCGCTACTTGAAGGAGATGACGGACTTCGCGGCCCGACTCGGCGCTCGCGACGTGCCGTCGTCGGTCGACGAGACGCGCGAGTACCTCCGCGAGGTCGCGCCGGAGCTCGCGGAGACCGAGGGTTCGCGCTTCGCCTATGCGATTTTGGATAGCCCGATGTCGGACCATCCGATCGAGGTCGCCTCCCACCGGGTGATCCACCTGGCGGGGCTCGACTTACTCCCGGATTTCGCGCAGCGCCTCATGGGTTGGCGCGAGTCGCTCCCGTCCACGATCGCGATCCGAACCGCCGCGATGGCCTACGCCACGGCGATGCGCGCCGCATCGGGTGCGAACTCCGTCGCAGAGATCGCCCGTCGGCGCGCCGCCGCTTGACTCGACCGCTCGGGCTTCGTCGGGGGGAGCTAGACGCGTCGGTTTACCCTTCCAGAAAGCGGTCATACTGACGGAAACGATCGAGGTCTGGTTCGCCGTCCTCGAGGAGAAGCAGCCCTGAAACCTGTCCCAACCGTCTTCCATATCGGGTCGCTCGCGATCCACACCTACGGCATCGGACTCGCGATCACCTTCTGGTTTGCGTACCGCTACTTCGCGAGGCGGCTGCGCAAGAACGGCTACCCCGACGGCTGGCTCGGCATCACCTTTTTGTGGGTGATCATTTCCGCGATCGTCGGTGCGCGTGCCGTGCACGTGATCGCGAACCTCGGTTCGTACCGGAATGATCCGGTTGCAGTTTTCGAGATCTGGCAGGGCGGCCTCTCGTCGTTCGGCGGCCTCGCCCTCGCACTACCCGTCGGTTTCTACTCTGCCCACCGGCGGTGCCCGAGTCTCCGACTCGGTCGCGCCGCCGATCTTGTCGCGCCCGTCCTCGTCGCGGCATGGGGAGTTGGCCGGCTCCTCGGTCCGCAGTTCGAGTACGCGGGAGGGGGCAAGACGACGACCGCGTGGTACGGCATGTACTACGCCGGCGAGGTCGGCAGGCGCATCCCCGTCCCGATCTTCCAGGCGCTCGAATGCTTCGCGATCTTCTTCATCGTCCTGCGGGTCGAACGGCTCGTCGCCCGTCGCGGCGGTCCGGTCGGACTCGTCACGTGGCTCGCGGTCGGCTTGTGGGGTCTGAGCCGCTTCTTCGATGAGTACTTCTGGCTCACCCACGACAACGGCACCGACGCGGTCGAGATCACCGCGATCGCGATGTTCGTCGTCGGCATAGCGATCGCTGCGTGGCTCGTCGTACGCGACCGTCGGCACCCTCGCGAGGCGTTGGCCGGCCCGCCCTCAGACTTCGAAGAGGCAACAGACACAGCATCTTCGCTGCCGTCGCCATCGGTCGCTGAAGAGACGACCGAAGCACGCGAGGAAGCGACGACGCGCTAAGCGCTCTCGTCAACCGCTTCCTCGGGCAGAATTCGCAGCGCTTGGTGACGAGTCGCGTTCAGAATGAACGCGCTCCGGCTGCGGGCAGAGGTGGCGTGGCGTGCTGACAGAACAACGCGGCGAGACGTCAACAACGGGCCGCGGTCCGTACGGCGTCGCCGCGGAACAGACGTTCCGCCCCGATATCCAAGGGCTGCGTGCGCTCGCCGTCCTGCTCGTCATCGCCGACCACGCCGACATCCCCGGATTTTCGGGGGGTTACATCGGTGTCGATCTGTTCTTCGTGATCAGCGGCTACGTCATCACACAGCTCGTCCTCCGCGAAGCAGGAAAGGGCGTCCGCACCGGATTGAGCGATTTCTACGCACGGCGGGTTCGCCGCATCGTCCCAGCGGCGACCGCGACGCTCGTCGGCACCATCCTCGTCGCCTGGGCCACCTTGGGCTCGCGCCTCAACCCCAACCTGCCGGGCGACGTGCGCTGGGCGTCTCTTTTCTCGGCGAATTTCCGACTGATCGAGACGGGGAGCAACTACTTCGTCCCGGGGATCTTCCCCTCACTCATCACGCAGTTCTGGTCGCTCGGAGTCGAGGAGCAGTTCTACCTGTGCTTTCCGCTGATCGTCTTTCTCATCGCCCGCTACGCGCCGCCCGCGCGGCGCGTGACGATGCTCGCCGCGACGCTGACGGTGGCCGTCGGCCTCTCGGCGTGGTGGTCGATCAATATCTCGGCGACGGAGGCGGTCACCACCTACTACTCGCCGCTGACGCGCTTTTGGGAGCTCGGACTCGGCTGTCTCATCGCGACGCTGACCATCCATCGCCCGACCCGCACGGCGCGCAGCGAGCGGATTGCGGCAGTGATCGCGGTCGCATTGATCTTGATCGCTTTGGTCGAGCTCAACGCGAGGAGCATTTACCCGGGCGCGAACGCGTGGTTGCCGTGCGCCGCGGCGGGGCTCCTCGTCTGGGCGGGCATCGGGGGGGCGCGCAATCCGGTGACCCGACTGTTATCGACGCGCCCACTCGGTTACATCGGCGATCTCTCGTATTCGCTCTACCTCGTCCACTACGTCTGGCTCCAGCTGCCGGCCCAGCTCGCGGCGCCGCTCACGAGTTGGCCGTGGCGCATCCTCGAGCTCGCCGGCACCTTCGTCACTGCCGCCCTCTCGTACCACTTCCTCGAGAACCCGATCCGGCGCTCGCGAAGGCTCGCAGGAGACCGCGTGGCGGTCTTTCTCGTGCTCTGTGTCTGCGTCGCGACATCGTGGACGGCCAGTCTCGTCGTCGCCCACTTCGCCCATCTCGGATGAACCCCCGCGTCAAGGGTTTGCCCATCCCCCCGGCATCATTTATCCCCAGCGCGTAATGACCGCGGGCGAGGTCGGTGACAACGCGACGTGGTAGACGCGTGCCATCTCGCGGAGGATGTACGTCGCGACCACGTCTTCCCCCGAGAACGAGAAGTGGATCCCGTCGGGTTCCCGAAGCGTCGTTTGAACACCGTTCACCGCCGCTTGCGTCTCGAACTGTCCCAAAGGATTCGAAAACAGCGACCACGTCGGGACGAATGTCGCGTTCGCTTCGGAGGTCACGCCCTGTTCGAATATCGCGTTGAGGATGGTCATCCCCTGGCTGTAACTCGCGGGTTGCATGATCGGCATGCCTACCCACAGGACATATGCACCAGCCGACGTCGTCTCTGTGACGATTTTCCGGACGCTGGCGAGCTCGGCGCTTCTCCAAGCCGGCGCAGCGAATGGAACGGCCGTGCCGTTGATCTCCATGCCCTGTTCGTCGTTGCCACCGAGCATCACGAGAACGAGTTGCGGGTGGTACTGCTTCAAGTAAGCGGCGAGGTGAACCGGCCAGCTGTAGAACCACGCGTTCGCGAGCCCCGTCGAGGACTTATCCATCTGCACGAGGTTGAGGCCTGACGTCGCGGAGAGATGGCGCGAGATGCCCCACCCAAGGTCGTTGCCGAGCGAGTCACCAATCTCGAGAACCGTGCAGTGGCCGACTGGTCGTGCTTTGAGGGCGCTCGACGACGCAGCGGGGGCGAGCGCAAATCCACAACCGTGACCGACGGCCGCCAGGGTCGCACGGCCGGAGTACGCGCCCGGGATCGTCGTCGTCGTCGGCTCCCCAGGCGTCGTCGTCGTGCTCGATCGGCTCGATGGCGTACTCGTCGAGGTCGTCGAAGTGTGCGGCTTCGTGGCTCCCGTCGAGGAGACGACGGACGCGACCACGATCAGCGCGACGAACGCGGCGGAGAGACCGATCCGAAGTGGCCAGTCGGCGCCACGACGCGTCCTTGTCGGGCGTTTCTCCTCCACGTTGCGGAGACTAGGGGCCGCGCGACGAAACACCGTGACGCGGCGACCGCGCGGCGCGGAGCTTCAAAGATCGCGACGAGGCGGAGCCGCTCATGCCGTTCGGGTGGGACGACGACCGGCCGACGCCGCCCCGTTTGACCGGCGGAAAAGGGTCGCTAACCATCGAGTTACCCGAGGTCAGCACTCGGTACAATCGAGTGCTGATCGCCGCCCTGGGAGCAGGAAAGATGGCACCGACCGACCAAGGACTTGACTCGAGGAAGTCGACGATCCTGCGCAAGGTCGTCACCGAGCACATCGAGACCGGCCAGCCCGTCGGCTCCGCGCACCTCGTGCAAGACATCGAGATCGACGTCTCCGCGGCGACCGTGCGCTCGGACATGGCGGTTCTCGAGCGCGAGGGCTACCTCACCCACCCGCACACGAGCGCGGGGCGCATCCCAACCGACAAGGGATACCGCTACTTCGTCGACCATCTTGAGCTGGAGGCTCCGCTCGACCCGAAGAGCGCCGAGCAAGTCGAAAGCTTCTTTCTCCGCGCACACGGCGAGCTGGAGCGGATGCTGCGCGACACCTCACGCCTGCTCTCGCAGCTCACGGACTACGCGTCGGTCGTTGTCGCACCGGCGACCGAACAGCTCGCGGTGCGCGACGCCTTGCTCACGCGGTTGTCACACTCGACCGCGCTCTTGGTCATCGTCTGCTCGAACGGCGTTGTCGAGAAGCACACCATCGAGATCGACGCGCAGACGAGCGACGACGAGATCGAGACTGCGAGCGCGCTGTTGCGTGAGCAGCTGGCGGGTCAGATCCTCGGTCGGCTCGGCTCAGTCCACGTGCCCGCGACCGCGAACATCGCGCGGCTCATCGATTCCGCGTGCGCGTGCCTCGGCGGCATCGCCCCGCGGCGAGATGAAGAAGTGTTCTTGGGCGGGGTGTCGCACATGACCGACCAGTTCCCCGCGATCGAAACCGTGCGCGAGGTGCTTGAGATCCTCGAGCAGTCGTTCGTCGTCGTCTCGCTGATCAGCGAGATGCTCGCCTCCGGACAGTCGGTCGCGATCGGCACCGAAAGCGGACTCGCGTCGCTCGCCGAGTGCTCGCTCGTCGTCGCGCCCTACACCGTCGACGAGGAACCCGCAGGAACGATCGGCGTCCTCGGCCCTACACGGATGAACTACCCGCAAGCGCTTGCGACGGTCGCCGTCGTGAGCAAGCACCTGAGCAGACAGCTGTCGAATCCTTGAGCACAGCCTCCTGATGGCGCGCGACTACTACGAGGTCCTCGGCGTGTCACGCAGCGCGACCGAGAACGAGATCAAGCGGGCCTATCGCAAGCTCGCGCGCGAGCTTCACCCCGACGCGAGCGGCGGCGATCCCCAGTCGGAGGCACAGTTCAAAGAGGTGACCGTCGCTTACGAAACGCTCCGCGATCCCGAGCGGCGGCGACGCTACGACATGTTCGGTCCGGACTCCGAGCGCGTCGGTGCGCCAGGGCAAGGCGACATGTTCACAGCGGGGTTTGGTGACCTCTTCGACGCCTTCTTCGGGGGCGGACAGTTCCGCAGCGCCCAGCAGGCGGGACCCCGCCGTGGCGAGGACGTCGAAGTGACCCTCGATCTGCCCTTCGAAGAGGCGGTATTCGGTGCCCACCGCCCGGTCAACTTCCGCGGCCACGTGGCGTGTGAGACGTGTTCGGGCTCCGGGGCGCGCCCTGGGACCACCCCGGTCACCTGCCGCGAGTGCAACGGCCTCGGCCAGGTGCGCCGGGTCCGCCAGTCATTCCTCGGCCAGATGATGACGACGCTGCCGTGTCCACGCTGCCACGGACTCGGCGAGGTGATCGAGTCCCCTTGCGCCGCCTGTCGCGGCGAAGGACGACGCCTCGAGGAACGCACCGTCACCGTCGACATCCCTGCGGGCGTCGACAACGCGACGACGCTGCGTATTTCGGGCGCCGGCGCGCCAGCGATTCGCGGCGGTATCCCGGGCGACTTGTACGTCCACCTGCGCGTCGCCTCGCACCCGCGCTTTGAGCGCTCCGGATCAGATTTGCTCACGTCCGAACACATCTCGATGACCCAGGCGGCTCTCGGCACTGAGCTCGTCATCGAGACCCTCGACGGCGATGAATCGATTTCGATCCCAGCGGGCACGCAATCAGGAAAGGTGCTCCGTCTTCGCGGTCGCGGGGTTCCCCAGGTCCGTGGGAGAGGTCGTGGCGACCTGCACGTCCGTGTCTTCGTCGATACCCCAACTGGGCTCACGAAAGAACAAGAGCAGCTTTTACGCGAGCTCGCCGAGTCGCGCGGCGAGCACCTCGCCGACGAAGAGCACGGGATCATCTCCCGGATCCGTTCGAGCTTCGGCTGATCGAGCCGCGACAACACCGGCGTGAACCTCGACGTCGCGCGCGCCGCTGCCGCGGTCGTCTTCGTTGCCGACATCGACGAGCCGGAGCTTTCGCCTGAGGACGCACACCACCTGACGGACGTATTGCGACTGCGCGCCGGAGCGAGCGTCGTTGCGGCACGCGGCGACGGCGCATATCGCAGATGCACGCTCGAAGTTGCGGGAAAGGCGTCGAATCGCGGGTCCCGGGTCGCGGTCGCGCATCTCGTCGTTGTCGGCGAGGTGTTGCACGATCCGCCACGGGCGCGCGAGGTAGCCGTCGGTCTCGCACTCGGAAAAGGAGAGCGCCCGGAATGGGCGGTCCAAAAGCTGACGGAACTCGGCATCGATCAGATCTTGTTCTTGGAGACCTCCCGGGGAGTCGTCCGACCGGACCGCACAGCGACCCCGCATCGCAAAGAGCGTCTGCGACGCGTCGCCCGCGAAGCAGCAATGCAGTCCCGACGGCTATGGCTGCCGACGATCTGCGGCCCGATCCCGCTGGCGGAGGCGCTGATCTCGGCGCCGCCGCCTGTCGCTTTCGCCGAACCGGGTGCCCCGCCGGTCGCCGGCGTCGTCTCGAGCGTCTTCGTCGGGCCCGAGGGTGGGTTCACCCCCGAGGAGCTCGCCCTCGCGCCCCTCCTGGTCGGACTTCCGGGGTACGTTCTGCGAACCGAGACCGCGGCAGTTGCCGCGGGGGTGATGCTCGCCGCCTCCGGGCTCACTCCAGCGTTTTCGCGGAAAAATTCACCGAGTGAGGCACTTCCACCACGCTAAGTGGTCAACTAAACTCATCACAACTAACGGATAAATGACGTATAGAGAGTCGAACACACTGGCTACTTGGGAGTTTTTCGGTGGCGGAGCTCGCTGTGGTTCCTGAGGCTGCTGAACGAAGATACGCCGAGACCGTCGGCGCCCGCCTGCGCGAGGTCAGGCGACAAAAGCGCCTATCCCTGCAGGCGGTCGAGGCGTCCTCGCGCGAGGAATTCAAGGCCTCCGTCCTCGGTGCCTACGAGCGCGGCGAGCGGGCGATCTCCGTCCCCCGCCTGCGCCGGCTGGCAGCGATCTACGACGTGCCGCTCGACCAGCTTTTGCCCGAAGGCGCAGAGGAGCACACCTCGAAGGCCGCACCGGGAACCTCGCGGGTCGGCTCCGGCCAGAAGATCCGCATCGACCTCGTTCAGCTGAAGCAGCACCCAGGCCTGGAGTCCGAGGCGTTGCAGCGGTTCTTGACAAAGATCCAGCTCGAACGCCAGGACTTCAACGGTCGGGTGCTAACGATCCGCGCCGAGGACATTCGCGTGATCGGTGCGACGTTCGGATTGAGCCTCGACGAAACGATCGCCCGACTCGGCGAGCTCGGCCTGCTCTACGCGAGCTGATCACACGCCGGATCGGCGGCTGAAGCCGAAGACCGGGTAGACAAAGGGCACCGTCACTCTCAGCCGACCGTTGTCCGTCGTCCCGGCATGCACGTACACGCCGCTGCTACCGTGCGCCGTTGCCCGTGCGGAGCTCTACCGATGGCCTGGCCGTTTCCGGTCGGCCGGCGCCCACTCCGAAAGATCGCGGAGAAGTGACCGAGACCCAAGAGCGCTGTGTGTTCTGCGCCATCGTCGGGGGCATCGCGCCCGCCGAGATCATCGCTGCGACCGACACGGTCGTCGCGTTCAGAGACATCGCTCCGGTCGCGCCGACGCACGTACTCGTGGTCCCACGTCGCCACATCGATGACGCGGCGTCGCTCAAATCCGCCGATGCCGAAATCGTCTCGTCGATGTTCTCCTTGGCGAGGGCGGTCGCCGACCGTGACGACGTGCTGAAGAGCGGCTACCGCCTCGTTTTGAACGTCGGTCGTCACGCGCAAAACTCGATCCCCCACCTTCATCTCCATGTCCTCGGCGGCCGGCAGATGACCTGGCCCCCCGGCTGAAACCCGGGCAACCGCCGCCACCAGAAGGTGCTGGAAGCGCACCTCGCGCTCGGTACCCTCGATCAGGTCACGGTGTCCACGACGCAGCTCAAAATCCACGTTCCCGGGAACGAGCTCATGGTCGGCCTCCTCGGAGAACGCGATGAGCTCCTCCTTTTGGTCGAGCGCGAGTTCGACGACACGACGATCCACGTGCGCGGCAATGAGATCACGATCGACGGCCCCGACGCGGACCGCGTCGGACGGATCTTCGACGAACTGGTCGCGCATCTCGGATCGGGACAGAGCATCGACGCCGCCCATGTCGGAAGGACGATCGAGATGGTGAAGGCCGATGTCCGGCCGTCAGAGGTCTTTGCCACCGAGGTCGTGCGCGCTGTCGGCGGCCGGCCGGTGCGGCCGATGACGCCCGGCCAGCGTCGTTACGTCGACTCGATCGCGAACTCGACGATCACCTTCGGCATCGGTCCCGCCGGAACCGGAAAGTCGTACCTCGCCGTTGCCGCGGCGGTGCAGGCGCTGCAGTCCAAGCAGGTGCACCGGATCATCCTCGCTCGACCCGCCGTCGAAGCCGGCGAGCGTCTCGGCTTTCTTCCGGGCGACTTGATGGCGAAGGTTGACCCCTACCTGCGCCCGCTGTACGACGCTCTCTACGACATGTTGGAACCAGAGGGCACGCAACGATTGCTCGAGCGCGGCACGATCGAGGTCGCGCCGCTCGCATTCATGCGCGGCCGGACACTGAACGCGAGCTTCGTCATCCTCGACGAGGCTCAGAACACGACCCCCGAGCAGATGAAGATGTTCCTCACGCGCATCGGATTCGGAACCAAAGCGGTCGTCACCGGCGACGTCACCCAGATCGACGTCGCGGGGGGACGGTCCGGACTCGTGGGGCTCCAAGAGATCCTCGGGACGATCGAGGGAGTCGGTTTCGTCCGGCTGGGCGAGGCCGACGTCGTTCGCAACCGGATCGTGCGCGACATCGTCTCCGCGTACGAGCGCGCGGACAACGGCGATCCCCGGCGCTGAGCGACGATGCCAGTCGAAGTCTTCGTTGCGAACGAGCAGTCCGCGCACGCCGTCGACTGCGATCGCTGGGCGCGACTCGCGAAAGGAACGCTGCAGGAAGAAGGCGTGCACGGTGACGCCGAGCTGTCCGTGCTCTTTGTCGACCAGTCGACAATCGCCGCGCTCAACGAACGGTTCTTGGGCCGCGAGGGCCCGACCGACGTGTTGGCGTTCCCGATCGACGAGGACGACGCCCCGATCGGTCGCGCGCCCGACAACGGCGGCTCGGGTCCGGGATGGGAGCCGCCGGAGCCCGGGAGCTTGCCGAGCCTGATCGGCGACGTCGTCATCTGTCCCGAGGTCGCCTTCCAGAACGCGCCAGCACACGCCGGCACCTATGACGATGAGGTCGCGTTGCTGCTCGTCCACGGGATCCTGCACCTTTTGGGCATGGATCACGAGGACGAAAAAGAAGCCCAGGCGATGGAGGCGCGCGAACAGGAGCTGCTCGACCAGCTGCACCGCGGGACAAAGCGATGACGTATGCCGCCTCCTTCGGCGGCGGCGACGGTGTGCTCGTCGCCGCGGTGATCGTGCTCATCGCGTTGTCGGCGCTGCTCGCGGCGGCCGAGACGAGCCTCGTCCGCACGAGCCAGGCACGGGCCCGATCGCTCGTCGAGAACAAGCGACATGGTGCTCGGTCATTGCTCCGCTTGGTCGAGCGTCCCGAACGCTTCTTGGCACCACTGTTGCTGCTCGTCCTCGTCTGTCAGCTCGTCACCGCGACCCTGGTCGGCGTCGAGGCCTCGCGCCTGTTCGGCGCGCTCGGGGTCGCGATCGCGACGATCTTCGAAGTCGTCGTGATCTTCGTCCTCGCCGAGGCGATCCCGAAACAGTGGGCCGTGCGCCATCCGGACCGCGCCGCGCTGTTCGCGGCACCGCTCGTCTCCGCGGTCATCGGCTTCCCGCCCATTCGCGCCATCGCCTCGGCGCTCATCGGACTCTCGCACCTCGTTACCCGTGGACACGGTGAGGAAGACGAGCCGGATGTCACCGAAGATGAGCTCCTCGCAATGGCCGATGTCGCCGTCGCGGAGGACGTCATCGAAGACGAGGAGCGCGAGCTCATCTCCTCGATCATCGACTTCGGCGACACGATCGTGCGCGAGGTGATGGCGCCGCGCCCCGACGTGGTCGCGGTAGAAGCCCACACGCCCGCCTCTGAAGTTCTCGAAGTCGCGATGTCGGCCGGACTGAGCCGCATCCCCGTCTACTTGGAGTCGCTCGACGACGTCGTCGGCATCGCCTACACGCGCGACGTCGTGCGCGCGGTGCGCGAAGGGGGTGACGACCGGCCCGTGTCGACGTTTGCCCGCCCGGCGCACTACGTGCCCGAGACAAAGCGCGTCGCACCGCTTTTGCGCGAGATGCAGCGCGACCACTTCCACCTCGCCGTCGTCGTCGACGAGTATGGCGGGACGGCGGGGATCGTCACCTTGGAAGACCTCTTGGAAGAACTCGTCGGCGAGATCACCGACGAGTTCGACGCCGACGACCCGATGGTTGAACCGCTCGGCGATGGGGCATACCGCGTCTCGGGCCGGATGGCGATCGACGAGGTGAACGAGCTCTTGGGAGCAGAGCTCCCAGTCGGCGACTGGGACACGGTGGCCGGCCTCTTCTTGCACCTCTTGGGCCACGTGCCCCAAGAAAGCGAGTCGGTCGAGATCGACGGCTACTTACTCGTCGCCGAACGCGTCCAGCGAAGGCGCATCTCCTTGGTCCGGATCGCGCGCGTCGCGACGGAGTCCGATCCGGAGACGGCGCCGGACGCGACGGCGACGATACGGTGAGCCGCACCGAGCGGCACGCGCCCTCGCAGCCGTCCGACGACGGCGTCGGCGGAGGCGGAGGCGGCGCGGTGGACTCGAGGCACCGCGCGGGCTTCATCACCCTCGTCGGGAGGCCGAACGTCGGCAAGTCGACGCTTCTCAACCGGATACTCGGGACGAAGGTGTCGATCACAGCTGCGACACCGAACACGACGCGGCGGCAGATCCACGGGGTACTGAACCTGCCCGGCGTCCAAGCGGTCTTCGTCGACACACCTGGCATCCACAAACCGAAGACGGTGCTCGGCTCGCGTCTCAACGAATCGGCACGCGCCTCTTTGGACGGCGTCGACGTCGTCTGCCTCGTCGTCGACGCGACCGCGCCGATCGGCCCTGGCGACGAGCGGATCGCAAGCTCGTTGCCCGCCAACACGGTCGTCGTCGTGAACAAGATCGACGCTGCCGATCGCGCAGCGACGCTCGCGCAACTCGCCCGTGCGCAGGCCGAGCTCGGGCTCGAGGACACGGAGTACTTCCCCGTCTCTGCGAAGACGGGCCTCGGCGTCGGCGACTTCATCGACCACGTTGTCGCGCGGTTGCCGGACGGCCAGCCGTTCTTTCCGGAAGCAACCGTGAGTGACGTCCCCGAAGCGTTCTTCGTCGCCGAACTCGTGCGCGAACAGCTGCTGAAGATCGTGCGTGACGAACTGCCGCACTCGATCGCCTGCGAGATCACCGAGTGGGACTGGCCGTACATCCGCTGTGAGATCTTCGTCGAGCGCGCGAGCCAGCGACCGATCGTCGTGGGCTCGAAGGGCCAGGTCCTGAAGTCCGTCGGACAGGCAGTCCGCCGTCAGCTCCCCGACGGTGCCTACCTCGACTTGCACGTGAGCGTGGAGCCCGACTGGCAACGCCACACCGCGCTCATCGAGCGCCTCGGTTACTGACAGGCTGCGCAAAAAGGCGCATCAAACGCCGATGCGGGCGCGATTACGTCGGCTGAGCGATCGTGGCCCTGCGCGCCGCCTACTTTTGTCTCGTGAGTCGCGGCCAAATTCGTGACCAGAAGCTCGGCCTTTTCCCAGTCGATATAGCGTCCCAGTAAGCCTTTGTACTGAGCTGAGCGGCTGGATCGACTCTCCATGTCCCGGGTGGAAACCGCCATTGCCGGAATCCGCTTCCTGCCAGCGAGCGAGCAAGTCCTGCCCTATCAACGTGTTTGCCGTACGGGAGGGTGCCTCGGGGTCCGTCTCGGATGTGTTTGACGGGCTTACGTCGGCGAATCCGACTCGATCCCACGTGGTGATCATCGCACGGCCGATGTAGCACCCGACGCACTTGGCGTTATCAAAACGGGGGGTTCGAAGAAGCTCGGGACTATCGCCGGCTGTGTTCGGTCAGTGGCCGTCGCAATCAGATCGCGCGCGCCGAACACCAACCAACCCGTCGGAGCTTTGACGCTACGAGGAGCCACAACGTCGAAGCGAATTCTCAATCAGCGCAGGCTTTACGCGTCGGAGGTGTCCGTCAACGAAGATGAATTCGTCAGGCCACTGCCTCGTTCCTGAGCGAGCGCAGAAACGCCTCGGCTTCGGCGCGCACCTTCGTCCGTCGCATCGGTGGCAACGCGCGTACGAGCTGCCAGCGATAGGACGCGACGGCGAGGCGGGGATCCAAGACCGCGACGACTCCCCGATCCGTCGCGGAACGAACCAACCGACCCGCACCCTGCGCGAGCAGCGATGCCGCTCTCGGCATGTCGATCGCGAAGAACGCGGCCTTGCCAGCCCGCTCGCGCCGCGCTGCGATCAGCGGATCGTCGGGGCGCGGAAAGGGGATGCGGTCGATGACGACGAGCGAAAGGGTTGCTCCCGGAACGTCGATGCCTTGCCAAAAGCCCATCGTCGCGAACAGACACGCCGCGTGCTCGCTCGAGAACCGCTCAACGAGAGCCGCCTTTGCGAGATCACCCTGCACGAGAATCGGATGTGCGACGCGACCCCGAACCTCTTCGGCGGCTCGACGCATCGCGCCAAGACTCGTGAACAATGCGAGCGTCCGCCCGCCCGCGGCGTCGATCAGCACGGCGAGTTCGTCGTGTATCGCCGCCTCCGCCCGTTCTGAGCGGCGGTCCGGTAGATGGGCCGCGCAGTACAACAGCCCGTGAGACTCGTAATCGAACGGGCTCCCGACATCGAGCTCGTCGATCATTTCCGGATCGGCGCCGAGACGCGATCCCAGCCCGGGAGTGATCGTCGCGCTCGTCAGGATGACTGTTCTCGTTGCGAAAAGCTGCGCCTTGAGCAGCGGTGCGACGTCGATCGGCGCGACTCGTATCGCGGGGCGCCGTGACATTTCGACCCATGCGACATCATCGTCTTTCAATGCGAGGAAACGGCTGAGGTCTTCGCGCAGACGTACACAGGCGAGCATCGCTCGCAAAGCTGGCTGCGCGTCGTTCGAGTCCGACGCAGTCGCATCGCGTGGACCGAGGGCGGCATCGAGGGCTTCCAAGCGCGAGCGCACCAGCTCCACCGAGCGCGATAGCTCCGCGTCGATCGGCTCGACGACGCGCGCGTGGGGTTGGTTCTCTAGCGCGATCTCAAGTCGCGACGCGGCATCCATCGCCGAGTCGACGGCCGGATCGAGCCCACGGCCGCCGCGTCCTCCCGAAGCGCGAGCCATCGCGGCGACGGCGCGGATGCGACCGGGGCTGATCGCGATCCCGAGGCTGTCGGTCACGGTGTCTTCGAGGGCGTGGGCCTCGTCGATGACGAGCACGTCGTGTTCTGGGAGAACGGCGCCGAAGGCGGCCAAATCGGCACCGAGAAGGTGGTGGTTGACGGCGATCACGTCCGCGGACTGGGCGCGTGCTCGCGCGAGTTCGGCGAAACATGTCGCACCCGAGGGACAGCGGTGCGCGCCCGGGCACTCCTCCGCGCTCACGCTGAAGGACGCCCATACGGCGGGTTCCGGCTCGTCCTCGAGCTCGGCGCGGTCTCCAGTCTCGGTGCGCGACGCCCATTCGACGATGCGCTTCGCGCTCACCGAGCGGGTCGAGTCCCGATCCCCGAACTCGCCTTGCACGCCCAACTCCGCGGACTCAGCGAGCCGCTGCCGGCAGACGTAGTTCGAGCGACCCTTCAACACGGCGAACGAGAACCGGCGCAGCCCGGTCTGCACCGAGGGCACGTCTTTCGCGGCGAGCTGGTCCTGGAGGGCTTTCGTCGCGGTGGCGATGACGACCTTATGGCCGGACAGCACCGTGGGCACGAGGTAGGCGAGCGATTTACCAGTGCCGGTCCCGGCGGCAACGGCGAGGTGACGTTCCGTCTCGACGGCGAGCGCGACGGCTTCGGCCATCTTCACCTGCCCCGGACGCGACTCCCCGCCCCCGGCCAGAGAATTCGTGACGCGCTCAAGCGCGTCGCTGATCGAGTCGTAACGCGTCATTGCACCGGTGTCCGCAGATAGCGTTCGGCCTCTTCTGTCGCCTGTGCGATCGCCGAATCGAGATCGTCGACGTCGAGCGCTCGCACACCGTCCGGCGAGTTGAGGAACAGGAACGTGAAGCGCTCAACTCGTCGTCCAAGGACACGCTGAAGCGCGTACGCATAGGCACCGGCTTGGGGAACATACGTCGTGAACCTGCGACGTAGGGCGTCTTCGTCCTTCAGCGTGTCGGTCTTGTAATCGACGACGACCAGACGACCCTTTTCCTCGTACGCGAGGTCGAGCACGCCGTCAAGGACGCCGACTCCGATCGGAACCGAGATCGGGAGTTCGCGCCAATATCGCTCGGCGGCGGCCGCACGACGCAGCTCTTCGGAGGCGAGCGCCGCGCGGACCAGTGCCTCAACCTTTTCATGGGAGTCTGCGCAACCGGCGCGAACCGACTCGGACACGACGAGATCTGCGAGACCACCGCCATCGTGCAGATCGACGCGCTGCAAAACCCCGTGCACGGCGCGTCCGATCGCCGTGGCGCCGCGCGGGCTTCGCCAACGATCGGAGTCGGGCGTCGCTCGCCCGTCCTCGGTCAGAGATTGCCCTTTCGGCGCCTGTACGGCGCCCGCTTCCAGGCTGCCGGCACTCACGCTGACCGGCAGTGCGGATGTTCGACAGAGAACGGCGCGCGCCTCGCGCCACTTCGCGAAGGACGCCTTCGTCGATGCCGGACCTCGAGGCGCCGCCGCCAGAGCCGCACGCACAGGTGGAGCGACTCCCGATACGTCCGCGTTCACGTAGGTGCCCTCGAGGTCGACGAGCAACTCGCCGAGCTGATCCGCGAGGGAGAGCCTCGCTTTCGTGCCGGGCTCAGTCCGATGCAGCGACAGCACAAGGTGGTCGCGGGCGCGCGTCATCGCCACATAGAGCAGCCGAACGAGTTCATCGTCTGCCCGGCGCACCTCCTCCTCGTAGAGCGCGGTGTAGCCGGGGGTTTCGATGCCCTGCCTGATGCGGACCTCGAACAGGTCGTCGTCGTCGAAAAGGATGGGCCCCGCGGCGCGCTGGCGCGCCGGATCGGAAGCCAGCTCAGCGAGGAAGGCGACGGGGAACTCGAGACCTTTTGCGGCGTGGACGGTCAAGATGCGGACCGCGCCGTCTTTCTCTGAGACGGCGGCCTCGACGCCGCGCACCCGAGCCCCCGCTTGTCGGTCGATCCAGTCGACGAAGGCGGCAATCGAGGTTCCCCCTGCTTCGACATACGCCGACGCGCGGGCGAACAGATAGAGCAGTCGACGCAAGGACTCCTCGCCGTGGCGCGTGGTCGCGGCGAATTCGAAAACTTCGAGTTCTGCGGCGGCGGCGCGCACGCAACCGAGAAGGCCGAGCTCGTGACGGCGTTCTGCGAGCGACCGCAACCGCGAGAGCGCCCGCCCGACCGGCTCACTGGCGTCGGTCCGCGCGTCCTCGAGTCTCCATCGGCCGCCGTTGTGGCGAAACCGCCACAGGTCGTCGTCCCCGCACGAGAGCAACGGCGAACGCAACGCGCTGATCAGTGCGGCGTCGTCTCCGGGAGCGTCGATCGCCTGGAGGCAGGCGAGAAAGTCGCGCACCTCCGCCGAGCGCAAGATCAGCGAGGGCGAGTCTGCACGGAAGGGGATATCGCGGTCGTCGAGCGCGTCCTCGAGCTCGGCGAGGCCGCTTCGCTTCGTGACAAGGATCGCGATGTCGCCGTAACGGGCGGGGCGTGAGGTCCCGTTGTCTTCCACGGACCAACCCTCGTCAACACATCGCGCGACGAGCGCGGCAAGGTCGCCAGCTTCGCGGACGCGGCGATCGTGCGCGCTCAGCCGTCCCTCTGGTTCAGATCCGACCACCTGCACCGTTCCGGCGAGGCCGTCGTCACGCACGATCGACAAGGCGTGGTAGCGCCTTCCATCTCCCCTGTTGCCGGCGTTGATCCGCTCGAATACGGCGTTCACGAAGCGAAGGACCGGAGGCACCGATCGAAAGTTGCTCGTCAATACGAGTGGGCCGGACGGTACGAGATCCTCGAGTGCGCGCTCGTAGAGCTCGGGCTCCGCGCCGCGGAAGCGATAGATCGACTGGCGCGGATCACCGACAAAAAAGAGCTTTCCCGACACGAGGTCACCGCTGGCATCGCTCGCGAGGTCAGTCACGATTTTGAGTTGCAACGGATCGGTGTCTTGGAACTCATCGACGAGGATGTGCGAGTACCGCTCACTCACCTGGCGTCGGACCTCGGGGTGCGAGCGCAACATCTGATGAACGAAGACGAGCAGGTCGTGAAAGCCCAGTTCACCCGCGTGGCGGCGCGCGTTCGCCGCCTCGATCGCTTCTTCGGCGAAGACGATGACGAGTTCGCGCAGAAGCCGACCGAGGATCCGCTCGACGATCGCCTCGCGACGCTCCTCGAGTTTGCCCATCGCCTCACGTACCTCGGCGATCGGTCGGCCCGTCCACGACGCCTTCTGGCCGCGGGAGTGGCTGATCTTTTCCAGGGAATGGCACCACGCGAGGCGATCAACCCAGTCTTTGCACGCGCTGCGCAGCAGCAACGCGGCCGCGAGCTCGTCGAGCTGCACGACGAGCCCGTCGTCCCCCTCCGCACAATCAGAACGCAGAGGCAGGACTGCCTCGATAGCGGCTGAGAGCTCCTTTTCGGACTCATCGACCTCGGCGGCGAGCGATGAGATCGAGATGCCGTTGCGAGCTGCGTCGACGAAGCGATCCCATTTCGCATCGACCTCGCCGGCGAGTTCGGAAAGGGTTGCGATCGAGATCCAGACGGCGCGCGCTGCGGCGAGCAGTTGACCGCGGACGTCGTCGCCAACAAGACCGTCGATGAGGTCGTGAAATCGACGTTCCCGGGCGATGTCGTACTCGATCTCGTCGATCACTCGGAATCGCAACGGAAGAGCCGCCGCGAGGGGGTGTTCGGCGAGGATTCGCTGCGCGAACCCGTGGATCGTCGTCATCGATGCGTCGTCAAGGGCGCCGAGCGCGCTCCGCGCCCATCCGCCGTCTGGTTGGCGCGCCGCCTGCGCGAGTTCGAGGTGGAGCCGCGATCGCAAGTCGGCGGCGGCCGCCTCGGTGAAAGTGATCGCGGCGATCTTCCCGAGCTCCGTCCGTCCTTGCTGCACGAGCGCGATCACCCGTCCGACGAGGGCCGTCGTTTTCCCGGTGCCCGCTCCCGCTTCCACAAAGAGCGTCTCGTCGAGCCGTTCGGCGATCGCGGCGCGCGCCGCTGCGTCGTCGAGCACGAGTGGCTCACTCATCGCCGTCACCACCGACGAGCGCAACGTACGGCTCGAGCTCAGGCTCCTTGCTCGCCTCTTCCCAAAAGTCATCCCGATCAGGGGGACAGACCGAATCGAAGTCGCAGTATTTGCAGTTCTCGAAGCCTTTCCAGCCTGCCGCGCCTGGGTTGAACGGATAGAGACCAGCGCTCACTCCGTCAGCTATGACGCCGACGACTTCGCTCGTGCGCGCGGCGACGTCGTCATCGAGCGTCACCGTCAGCTCCTCTCCTTGTTCGTCCAAGAAGCGGTAGCTCGCGCTCACCGACGTCGTCGCGTCGAACAGCGCGCGCGCCGCGAGCGCGTAGATCGCGAGCTGCAGATGGCGTCCCCCGTCGACGGGATCTGCGGCAAGTCCGCCGTAGGAGACCGAACGCCCGGTCTTGTAGTCCACGACGGCAAGTCCGCCATCGGCCCGTCGATCGATCCGGTCGACCTTGCCGCGGAAGGCGACGCGTCCGTCGCGCACCGGCACCTCGAGGGGTGCAACATCACCCGTGCCGAAAGCCCATTCCAGCGCGACGGGAGCCCGCTGCTGACTCGCGCGACGAAGCGCATCGGCTTCGCGCTCACGTTCCAATAGGGAAAGCAGCGCCCGACGTTCCCGCGCCCAAAGGACGGGCGCGCCGGTGCGTCCGATCCGGTCGTATTGCCCGAACACCCGCTGCGCAACGAGCGAGAGGTGTTCGGCCGTATCGACGGATGCCAGTTCGCCCTCGGCCGTGATCAGATCGGCGACGAACTGCTCCAGCACTTCGTGCACGATCGATCCTCGCTCCCGCCGGTCGATCTCGATCCTCCGCTCCGGTGCTTCGAGGACTTCGACACCGAGCTGGGACGAGAGGAAGTACTGGAAGGGACAGCGCGCATAGCTCTCGAGTGTCGTCGGGGAAAGCACCCTCGCCTCATCCATGCCGCTCGCAGCGCCGATGCGGCCGTCGAATCGATCGAATCGGTACGCGACGCGCGACGAGGCGACGCGAAGTGCCGACTCGAGATGGGGGTCGGCACGCACGAGGTGGAAAGAGCCGAGATCGCGGCGCGCCGCGCGACGCGCGCGTAGCGTGGCGACCACGAGTTCTCGCTCGCTGAGCGCGGTACGATCGCCGACTGCCACCGCGCCAAGCGCGGCAACGGGGCTCGGAGCGAGCGTGACGTCATCATGTCCAAAAAAGCGTGAGCGAACGCGCGCCTTCGCCTCACCCGAATCGCGCAGGCGCCACGTACATACCGTTCGGCGGCTCGAATCCGCGACGGCAACAAGCGCGTGGCGCGCGGCGGCACTCGCCGCTTCCGACGTCGCTGCTTCGAGTCCGAGCGCGACGCGGTCGTCGCTCGACAAGAGAGGGGAAGAACGGGGGCGTGGCGGCAGTTCGCCCTCGACTCCGCCCAACACGGCCGCGAGATCAAAGTCGAGGCCGACCGCATCCCACAGGCTCCAGACGGCGACGCCAGAGGAAAGACGACCTTCAAAGGCGCCCGCCCGCTCGAGCGCCCCACCAAGTGAGCGCACGAAATCAGAGATGCTCGCGGACGGCTCGACCGCGTCGAGGCGGCCGAGTTCCGCGAGGATTTCGTCAACGCTCGCGGCCGCACCTTCGCGTTCCTGCTCGTCGACGTCGACCCACCCGAGATATCGGCGTAACACGCCGCGCGCCCATTGTTCGAGTTCGGTCCACGTCGCGCACTTCGCTGCGTCGTCACAGGTGCGACCGACATCGGCCATGAATGCACCGAGCGCCTGCACCGCCTCCAGATCCGCCCGCGCCCGGGTATTGCGATCAACAGCGTCGCGGTCTCGCTGCACGCTCCGGTCCGCCGGGCCGCTTCGCCGAGTCAGCTCCTCCGCGAGCGCTCTCAGATGACGACGCCACTCGCTCGCGTCGCCCGCGGTCACTCCCGCAAGCCGCGAGACACGCTCGAATGCACCAACAGGAAGCGGGGCACCGTGCGCGTCGAGGACGGGTGCGGAATTGATCCATGCCATCACACGGTCACGCGCCATGCCCAGTTGCGCGAGTTCGGCGATGCCGAGGAGCGCTCGCGCCACCGGAGAGTCGGCGACGCGGCGAGGTGACCGGCCGTTCCAGGCGATGTTCGCTTCGCCGAGCGCGGCAGCGAGCGCACCGAGGTACGTGTGCGCCGACGGATACAACAACGCGACGCGCGTCGGCGTGCCCCCTTTTTCGATATGGTCGATGACGATACGCACCACCGCGCGAACTTCAGCGTCGACATCAGGCGCTTCGATCCGCTCATCGACACACACCGAGTCGTGCGCAGCAACAATGTCAGCCGAATCCGGCGTTCGAGGAAACGACGGTAGCTCGAGCCCTGCCTCTCGAAGCACAGTGACGATGTGCGCGATCGGGGCATCCGCGGCGGAGTCTCCGGTGATACCGAAGTTCACGAAGAGGTCGCAACTCCGCGCGATCGCCACGATCAAGCGGGACTCGTCCGGGCGAACGCGCTCGAGAAGGTGCACGACAACGGTCGAGCCGAGGGCAGCGGGGGTTGCCGCGCTGTCGATCGCGTCCTCGGCGGCTCCGACGAGGTCGGCGTCGTCGTACCAGTCGGTGATGAGGCGTGACCGCATCTGGAGGCACAATCGAGCGAGATCCCGCCCAAAGCCACGCCGACGCGCGAGCGCGTCCAAAGTCTCGGCTGGATAGTGCCGGAGTTCCTCGTAAAGCGTGACAAGCTCCGCCTCCGTCGTGGGCTGATCGGCGACGGCAGCGAGAACCCCCGGCTCGCCCGAAAGAACGACTCGCGCGGCGGCCCCGAGCGCCGACCTCGTCAGTCGGCGACGCCCACCGGAACGGCACGCCGTTCCGCCGAGCTCGTCGGCGAGGTCGGCGAGGGTGACAAAGCGGACGTTGGCGACACCTGACCGGCCGTCGCCTGACGAACGCCGTGCCAGCAGGTGCCGAAGCGAGTGACCGACGCGCCGCGACGAGACGACCACCGTGACCGCGGCGAGCGGGTCGTCGAGTTGCAAGTCGCAGATGACCTGGTCGAGCTCGTCCGCGGCAGCACCGTATCGGACGAACGAAGCCTTGACGGACACTCCGCCGGAGCCTACGACGGGGCTGTCCCGCTGCCTCGGATCAGGCGCGACGCGCCCGCCGCTTGCCGGCCTCAGAGGTGCAGACCGCACTCCGTCTTGTCGGAATCTGGCCAGCGGCCCGAACGCGGATCCTGCCCGGCCGAAATCGGACGGGTTGTTGGGGCGCAGCCGATGGAGACGTATCCCTTTGCGTTCAGCGGATGCCGCGGGAGCTCGTGCGCGGCGATGTAGGCGTCGATGTCGTCGTCGGTCCACGCCGCGAGCGGATTGACCTTCACGAGCTCGCGCTGCAGGTCCCACGCGACGACCGGCGCGGCGGACCGCTCCGGCGTGTCGACCCGCTTCAAACCCGTGATCCATGCCGACTTCGATCGGAGCACCGCGTTCAGCGGTTCGACCTTCCGCACCTCGCAACAACGCGGCGTGCCGCAGGGAAACTCATCGGGCGGGATCGACGGTCGCAACACCGTGAGGTTCAGTCCATACCGCTTTGTCACATCGGCGACATAGGCGAGCGTCTCTGGAAAATGGAAACAGGTGTCGAGAAACACGAACTCCGCCCCAGGGTCTACCTGATGGACAAGGTCGATGAGGACGCAATCTTGGAAGGAAGCGGCGATTATGAGGTCCCCCCCGAAGCGTTCGATTGTCCAGCGACAGATCTCGGCCGCGTCGGCGTTCTCGAGCCGCGCGGCGATTCGCCCGTACTCTTCGATCGGACCTCGACTGGGCGTGAGGTGCTCGCTCGTCCGGCTCATCCGGAACGACGCTAACCGGGCGCGACCTTTCGCGTGGGCACGCGGCGACGTCCTTCAGCACGGGCGAGGCTCGACCTCGCACCGCTGCGACGACGCCTTTTTGAGGATGGGAAGCAGAAGTAGCCTCCTCCTGTGTCGCCGCTGCTTTCTGCCGAGGGGATCGATGCGAAACGGATCCCTCGCCACATCGCCGTCGTAATGGATGGCAATGGACGCTGGGCGGCACAGCGTGGACTCGCGAGAACCGCCGGACACACCGCTGGGGAAGAGTCCCTGTTCCGGGTCGTCGATGTCGTCCTGGAGCTCGGGGTCGAGTGGTTCACCGTCTACGCGTTCTCGACGGAGAACTGGAGGCGACCCCCCGACGAAGTCCGCTTCCTCATGAACTTCAACGAACGGATCCTCTCCAAGCATCGCGATTCCCTGCACGAAAAAGGGGTACGGATCCGCTTCGCGGGGAGAAAGGACTGGCGCGTCCCCCGACGGATCGCGCGCCAGATGACCGAAGCCGAGGAACTCACCGAGAAGAACTCGCGCCTCACGTTCACGATCTGCTTCAACTACGGGGGAAGAGCCGAGATCGTCGATGCGGTGCGCGCGCTCGTCACCGATGGCGTACCTGCCAACAGGATCGACGAGCGGCAGATCCGAGCACACCTGTACTACCCCGACATGCCCGACCCGGACCTCATCATCCGCACGTCCGGCGAGTTCCGGATCTCGAATTTCTTGTTGTGGGAACTCGCCTACTCCGAACTCGTCTTCACCGACGTGTTGTGGCCCGACTTCGACCGGCAAGATCTGTTCGAAGCGGTGCGCGAGTACCAGCAGCGCGAGCGTCGATACGGCAAGGTCAAAAGATGACAGAAGCGGCAGCGCGTGACGAATCGATCATCTCGTGGCGGCAGTGGCTCTGGGAGCACGCCGGTCGCCTCGGCGGGATCGTCCTCGGGATGTTCGCGATCGCGTTCTTGGCGGTCCTCGCCGCCGCGGGATACACGCCGGCGGCGCTGTTCATCCCGCTCGTCGTCGCCTTCCTCGCGCTGATCGTCCTCGGTGGCCGCATCCGCGGCGAGTGAGCGGTGGCGAACTACCGCGATCGAGGCGTCGTGCTGCGGACGATCCGCCTCGGCGAGGCTGACCGCATCGCGACGATCCTCACCTTGGAGCACGGCAAGGTGCGCGCTGTTGCAAAGGGAGTCCGCAAGGTGAAGAGCCGCCTCGGCGCCCGCACCGAACCACTCACGCATATCGACTTCATGGCCTGGCGCGGCCGTGAGCTTGATGTCGTGAACCAGGTCGAAGTGATCGACGTCTTCGCGCGCATCCGCGCAGATCTCGCGCGCCTCGACGCGGCCATGACAATGACCGAAATCATCGATCAGTCGACGGTCGACCACCAACAGTCACCCGAGCTCTATCGACTCCTCGTCGGCGCGCTGCGCTCGCTTGAGGAGACGGGATCGCCCCTTATCCTCGCCGCGTTCTGCCTGCGGCTGCTTTCGATCGAAGGGGTCGGCGTCGTTGCCGACCGCTGCGCGAACTGCGGAACCGACGTGCCACTCGTTTCTTTCGATGCAGCGCACGGCGGGTTTCTCTGCGCGGATTGCCGTCGAGGACAGGCGGTGAACCCGGAAGTCGTCGCGCTCGCGCGCACGATCACCTCTGGAGGACTCGCTCGTGCATTGAAGGAAGCCCGTGGCCCGCAGGTCGAACAGCTCGAAGACCTCGCCGTCGGTGCCGTCGAGCGCCACCTCGACCGTCGCCTGCGCACGGCGCGCCACCACTTGACGGAGGCAAACCGGTCTGCCTGACCACCACCTGGCGATGTCGTTGGTGGCGTCGCACCGAAAGTGGCCTTCACCTGCCCTGTTAACCTCACCCGATGGCGGCGACAGAACCCGAGGACAACGAGGCCAAAGACGCATCGACCGATCGTTTCGAGACGATCGTCAACCTCGCCAAGCGTCGCGGATTCGTCTTTCCCTCTGCCGAGATCTACGGCGGGTTGCGGTCCACCTACGACTACGGCCCGCTCGGCACGATGATGCTCCGCAACGTCAAGGACGCCTGGTGGCGTGCCGTAGTTCGCGGGCGTGACGACGTCGTGCCGATCGACGCGGCAATCTTGACCAACCCGAAGGTGTGGGAGGCGTCAGGCCACCTCGCGACCTTCGCCGATCCACTTGTCGACTGTAAGAACTGCCACGAGCGCTGGCGCGCCGATGAGATCAAGGGCGTCTGTCCGAACTGCGGCTCGACCGATCTCACCGAAGCGCGCCCGTTCAATCTGATGTTCAAGACCTTCGTCGGCCCGATCGAAGACGAGAGCGCGATCGCGTACCTGCGCCCCGAGACCGCCCAGGGGATGTTCGTGAACTTCTTGAACGTCATGACCACGATGCGCCTGAAGCCTCCATTCGGAATCGCGCAGATCGGCCGAGCGTTCCGCAACGAGATCACGCCAGGCAACTTCATCTTTCGCACCCGCGAGTTCGAACTGATGGAGATCGAGTACTTCGTCCCGCCGAACGAAGCCGACAAGTGGTTCGACTACTGGTGCGCGGAACGCATCGCGTGGTACCGGCGCTACGGCATCGCCGAGGACATGCTGCGATTCTTCGAGCACCCGAAGGACGACCTGTCGCATTACTCGTCGCGCACGGCCGACATCGAGTTCGCCTACCCCTGGGGGTGGGGTGAGCTCGAGGGCATCGCGAACCGCACCGACTTCGACCTGACCGCGCACAGCGAGCACTCCGGGGTCTCCCTCGAGTACTTCGATCCGCAGACGAACGAGCGCTACACGCCGTACGTCATCGAACCGGCGGCCGGCGCGACCCGGGCGATGATGGCGTTTCTGCTCGCCGCCTACGACGAGGACGAGGTGGCGGGCGAACGCCGCGTCGTCCTGCGACTGCATCCGCAGATCGCACCCTTCCAAGCCGCCGTGTTGCCGCTTTCGCGCAAGGAATCCCTGGAAGCGACGGCGAAGGACGTGCTCAGGCGGTGCCAGGAGCGGTTCATGTGCGAGTACGACGTCACCCAGTCGATCGGTCGTCGTTACCGCCGCCAGGACGAGATCGGCACCCCGTACTGCGTGACAGTCGACTTCGAGAGCATCGATGACGGCGCGGTGACGATCCGCGAGCGCGACACGACCGACCAGGTGCGCGTGCCAATCGAGAGCGTCGTCGCCGAGCTAACCGACCGGATCGGCGCGTAGTCTTCTCCGCGAGCGCCGGCGGAGAGAAGGGCGAAGGCCGATGACCTACGTCTTTGACTTCGACCATCACCACGACGCCGAGCCCCGCGAGCTGAATGCGCTGCTCGGGGGCAAGGGGGCGAGCCTCGCCGAGATGACCTCGGTGCTCGGTCTGCCCGTCCCGCACGGCTTCACGATCTCGACCGGGGCATGCCGCGAATTCCTCGACAGCGGCTGGCCCGCTGGTCTCACCGAAGAAGTCGATCACCACGTCGCACGATTGCAAGAGCAAATGGGTCGCGAGATCGGCGACGCCAACGACCCGCTGCTCGTTTCGGTGCGTTCGGGGGCAGAGATCTCGATGCCCGGCATGATGGACACGGTCTTGAACCTCGGGCTCAACGACCGCTCCGTCACCGGCCTTTCCAAACAGACCGCCGGCGACCGCTTCGCTTACGACTGCTACCGCCGCTTCATCGAGATGTACGCGACGATCGTGCTCGGGCTCGACAAAACGCCGTTCGACGACGCCCTCGACAAGGCACGCGCCCACGCCGGTGCCGCCGTCGACGCCGAGATCCCCGCTGACACCCTCGTCGAACTGTGTGCCGAATATCTCGAACTTGTCCGGCGCGCCTCGGGCGCGTCCTTCCCGCAGGATCCGAACGAACAGCTGCGGGGCGCGATCGAGGCTGTCTTCCGCTCGTGGAACGCGCCGCGCGCGATCGCCTATCGCAAACGCGAGCACATCCGTGACGATCTCGGCACGGCGGTGACGGTCCAGGCGATGGTCTTCGGCAACCGCAACGACCGGTCCGGTACGGGAGTCGGCTTCACCCGCGATCCGGCGACTGGTGAGAACCGCCCCTACGGCGATTTCCTCGTGAACGCGCAAGGAGAAGACGTCGTCGCGGGAACCACCAACACCGAACCGCTCGCGGCGCTGCAAAACGACTTCCCCGAGATCTACGCGGAACTCCTCGGCATCTTTTCCCGGTTGGAGCGTCACTACCGGGACATGTGCGACACCGAATTCACGATCGACTCGGACAAGCTCTGGATGCTCCAGACGCGGAGCGGAAAACGCACCGGGCGCGCTGCGTTGCGCATGGCCGTCGAAATGGTCGATGACCCCGGCATCAAACTCTCGAAGTCAGAAGCGCTGTTGCGCGTCAGCGCCGAACACGTCGAGGGCGTGCTGCACCCGCAGTTCGCCAGCACTGACTTCGAAGTGCTCACGCGTGGACTCGGAGCATCGCCCGGCGCGGCGGTCGGCAAGGTCGTACTCACTGCGAACAAAGCTGTCGAACTCGCCCGCGCAGGCGACGAGGTGATCCTCGTCCGAAATGAGACCTCACCAGACGACGTGCACGGGATGCTCGCGGCGTCAGGATTGCTCACCGCGAGAGGCGGCCTCGTCTCGCACGCCGCCGTCGTCGCACGCGGTTGGGGAAAGCCTGCAGTCGTCGGCGCGCACGCGCTGCAGATTGAACGTGATCGCTTCCGCATCGGCAGCGTGGTCGTCAATGAAGGCGACGTGATCTCGATCGACGGCACCTCCGGAATCGTCACCTTGGGACCGGTCGAGCTTTCGGGCGCCCGCCCCTCCGACGAGCTCACGACGCTGCTCTCCTGGGCCGACGCGATCCGTTCCGGGCGTCTTGGCGTCCGGGCGAACGCCGATAACGGGCCGGATGCGGACAATGCACGACGTCTCGGAGCGGAAGGGATCGGGCTGTGCCGAACCGAGCACATGTTCTTGGCGGAGGACCGCCTGCCGATCGTGCGACGAATGATCCTCGCTTCGAAACCCGATGATGAGAGCGCGGCGCTCGAGGAACTTCGCGTCGCGCAGCGCGCCGACTTCGTCGAGATCCTGAAGGCGATGGACGGACTCCCCGTCACCGTGCGGTTGTTGGACCCGCCACTGCATGAGTTCCTGCCCGACGTGAGCTCACTCGAGCTCAAACAGGCACGCGGTGAGCTCACGGGCGAGGAGGAACAGCTCCTTACTGCGGCAAAGGAGTGGCATGAGCAGAATCCGATGCTCGGTACGCGCGGGGTTCGCCTCGGTGTCTTGAAACCGGGCTTGTACGCAATGCAGGTGAGGGCGCTCATCGAAGCCGCGAAGATTCGACTTCGAGTCGGCGGTGATCCTCGCGTCGAAGTGATGATCCCGCTCGTCATCTCCCGCGAGGAGCTCGCGCTCGCGCGTTCGTGGGTCACCGAAGCGCTGGAACAAGAACTCGACAGCGAAACCTCGAAGGCGCTCGACGTGCAGATCGGAACGATGATCGAGACACCACGCGCCGCGCTCTTGGCCGGGGAGATCGCCACCGCCGCCGACTTCTTCTCCTTCGGAACAAACGACCTCACGCAAATGACGTTCGGCTTCAGCCGTGACGACGTCGAATTGCGGATGATGGAGATATATTTGGCCAAGGGCCTCATCCCCTCGAACCCGTTCGAGACGATCGACGCAAAAGGGGTTGGTGAGCTCGTCGCCATCGCGTCGGAGCGCGGCAAACAGGCGAACCCGTCGCTCCACCTCGGTGTCTGCGGAGAGCACGGAGGCGACCCCGAGTCGATCAGCGTCTTCGCCGAGATCGGCGTCGACTACGTGAGCTGCTCTCCATATCGGGTGCCGATCGCGCGCCTCGCCGCGGCACAGGCAGTCGTGCGGATCGACTCCGAAAAGGAGGCGTCCTGACCACTCCGGTCAGCGGGAGCACCGCGAAGGCGCCGCAGTCGAAGAAGCTCGGCTTGAAGGAAGGTTGCGTCGTCATGCTCATCGACGCGCCCGGGGACTTCACACTCGACGAACCACCCGCGGGCTGCACGATCGAACGCGCAAGCTCGTCGCGACTTCGCGGACATAGACAGGCGGTCACATCCGACGTCGCGCTGGCGTTCATCCGAGACCAGAACGAGCTCGACGCCCTCGTGCACGCGCTCGGCGATCGCCAACAGAGCCTCGTTCCACTGTGGCTCTGTTGGCCACGACGCGCCTGTGACCACGAAAGCGACCTCACCGACAACATCGTTCGGAAAGCGGGCTTTTCGCTCGGTCTCGTCGATACGAAGGTCGCCGCCGTCGACGAGAACTGGTCGGCGCTGCGGTTCTCGCCTCGGCGAACCTGACGACGCCGAGCCGCCGGAGCGGGGCGAGCGAGCGGGTACCGTCAGTTCGTGGGGATCCCCGACGAAGACGTGGCGCGCGTCCGGTCGGCGACCGACATCGTCGCCCTGATCGGCGAGCACACGGCGCTCAAGCGTGTCGGGCGACGCTTTCAGGGGCTTTGCCCGTTCCACTCAGAGCGCTCTCCGTCGTTCAGCGTCAACGCCGAGGAGGGCCTCTACTACTGCTTCGGTTGCCAGGCACACGGCGACGCGATCACCTTTGTGCGCGACACCGAAGGCCTCGACTTCGTCGACGCCGTCGAGCGCTTGGCTGCGCGAGCTGGCGTCACGATCCGCCGGGACGCATCGGGTGCGCGTGACGAAGATCGCGGCCGGCGGCGCGAGTTGCTCTCGGTGCTCGAAAGAGCAACCGCCTTCTACCACGAGCGATTGCTCAACCATCCCGACGGAGGAAAGGCGCGCAACTATCTGCGCTCGCGCGGCTACGACGGCGACGTCGTCCGCAAGTTCCGCCTCGGCTACGCCCCAGCGGGATTCGACGCCCTGACGAAAGCGGTCCACGCACCGCCGGCGCTGATGCGACAAGCGGGTCTTGCCTTCGAGAACCAAAGGGGCCGCATCCAAGACGCGTTCAGAGACCGGGTGATGTTTCCGATCTTCGACGCCGGCGGCCAGACGATCGCGTTCGGGGGACGCGTCCTTCCCGAGAACATGCGGGCGAGCGACTACGAGGCGGGACCGAAGTACCGCAACTCGCCCGAGTCACCGATCTATCAGAAGCGCCGGACGCTGTACGGATTGAATTGGGCAAAGAACGAGATCTCCCGCACCGCAGAGGCGGTCGTCTGCGAGGGTTACACCGACGTCATCGGTTTCCACCTGGCGGGGGTCCCACAGGCGGTCGCGACCTGCGGAACCGCGCTCACCGAGGATCACCTCCGAGTCCTCTCCCACTTCGCAAAGCGTGTCGTGCTCGCTTTCGATGCCGATACGGCGGGCGAGGCAGCCGCGGCGCGCCTTTATGAATGGGAGAAGCGACACGAGATCGAGCTCGCGGTCGCCGACCTCCCCCCTGGCGCTGATCCCGCAGAACTCGCGCGCTCACAACCACAGACACTCACGAGCGCGGTGCACGTCGCGCGGCCGTTCCTCGGTTTTCGGGTGGAACGTGCCCTCTCTGCCGCCGATCTCCGTACTCCCGAAGGCCGCAGCCGGGCCGCTGAGGAAGCGTCCGTGGCGATCTCCGAGCACCCGAACGAGCTCGTGCGCGATCAGTACGTGATGGACGTCGCCGACCGCGTGCAGATCGCTCCGGACCGCGTCCGCGCGCTCGTCGCTTCCGCGCCGGCCCGGGCGACAAAGACGATCGAGGACGAGGCACGACATAACGGCTCCCATGGATCCGATGGATCGACGACCAGAGCACGCTCACGGAGCTCACCAGCGATGCGCCGCGGGGACTCCGTCGAACAGGACGCGGCGCGCAACGCGCTCATCTGCACGATCGAGCACCCCGACGACGCGCGCGCACTGTTCGACGAGATTCTGTTTCTTGACCCGATAAGTCGCGCCGCGTTCCGCGCCCTTGTCGGTGCCAAAGATCTCGCGACGGCGATCAACAGTGCCGATCCCGACGCGTCCGAGCTGTTGCGCGCCCTCGCCGTGAGCGAGGTGCCCGAAGACCTTGACTCTGAGGGGACCTATCTCGTCCTTGTGCGCGAGTCCGCATCGCGCGCACTTCGAGAGCTCGAGTCAGAAGCGCGCGTCGCCGAACGCGATGGGCGCGCTGACGGCGTCGTCGAGGTACTTTCCGAACACGGTTGGCTACGAAAAGAACTCGAAGTGCTGCATGACCCACTCGTGCGCGCAGGCGCGTCGGCGGAAGAAATTGCGACCGCCAAGGCATTGGTAGCGTGGCTCGCCGATCGCCGACAGGAGGCGGGCTAGTGGCGACAAACGGGTCCGAGAAGCTGGGCACGACGAGCCCCGCATCGAATGGGCAGCACGCGTCGCCCCACCCCAAGAAGCGCAGCCCCCGCGAGTTCGAGCAGGAGCCGACGACCGACGAGCTCGAGGCGGTACGTACCGAGGCGATCCGCGCCCTGCGCTCGGGGAGCGGCTCCCAGGCGGCGTCAAAGGCGGTCAACGACCCGGTCCGCGCCTATCTGCGCGAGATCGGCAAGGTGTCACTGCTCTCCGCCGAACTCGAAGGGATCTGCGCGCAGCGGATCGAGCGCGGCAATCTCGCCAACCACCAGCTCGAACAGGCGCGCCGCGAAGTCTTGGACACGCTTTCGCCGCGCAAACGACGGACACTCGAGCGTCAAGTCGCCGAGGGTATCGAGGCGCGGGACCTGCTCACCGAGGCGAACCTGCGCCTCGTCGTTTCGATCGCCAAGCGCTACCGCAACCGGGGCATGGCGTTTTTAGACCTGATCCAAGAGGGCAACCTCGGCCTCATGCGGGCGGTCGAAAAGTTCGACTACCGCAAAGGCTTCAAGTTCTCCACGTACGCGACGTGGTGGATCCGCCAGGCGATCACCCGCGCCGTCGCCGACCAGGCGCGCACGATCCGCATCCCTGTCCACATGGTCGAGACGATCAACAAGGTGACCCGCGTCCAGCGCCAGCTGTCCCAGCAGCTCGGCCGGGAGCCGACCGTCGATGAGATCGCCCAGATCGTCGAGCTGCCCCCTGAGCGCATTCGCGAGATCCAGCGGATCAGCCAGGACACGATCTCTCTCCAGCAGCCGATCGGCGGCGACGACGAGTTCAGCCTTTCGGACCTCGTCGAAGATCAGGCGGCCGAGGTCCCCCTCGACGCAGCGACGAGGGTGTTGTTGAACGAGGCGGTGCAGCGCGCGCTCCACGAGCTGACGCCGCGCGAGCAGGAGGTCGTGCGGCTGCGCTTCGGCCTCGACGACGGCCGCATCCGCACCCTCGATGAGGTCGGCCAGATCTTCGGCGTGACGAGAGAGCGAATCCGCCAGATCGAGATGAAGACGCTGGCGAAGCTGCGCCAGCCGAGTCTCGCCCGACCCCTTCGCGACTACCTCGAATCCGACTGAGACGGGTTCTTCCCGGTCCCGCCGCCCGGATCGTCGATTCCGCCAGGCACAACAGACTCGAGCAGGGACATAATGGTCCCCGCTTCGACGAGAGGGGGACGGATGAGTGCAAGTTCTTCGGCGTCAGACTTGAGTTCGGACTCGTTTCCAACGGTCTCTGAGGCGGCGATCGCTGTCCACTGGCGAGAAGAGGAGTACGTCTACCCGCCGGCGCGCTTCATCGGGCAAGCGAACGCCAACGACCCAGACATTCGGGAGCGGTTCACCGAGGACAAGTTCCCGGAGTGCTTCCGGGAGTACGCCGACCTTTTGCACTGGGACGAGTATTGGCAGACCACGCTCGACACCAGCAACCCGCCGTTTTGGAAGTGGTTCGTCGGCGGTAAGCTCAACGCCAGTTACAACTGCGTCGACCGCCACTTGGCAAAGGACCGCAACAAGGCGGCGATCATCTGGGTCCCCGAGCCCGAAGACCAGTTGACCCAGGCGATCACCTACCAAGAGCTCTACGAGCGGGTCAACGAGACCGCCGCGATGCTGCGCGATTTCGCCGGTCTGAAGACCGGCGACCGCGTCACGCTGCACATGCCGATGGTCCCTGAGCTGCCCGTCGTCATGCTCGCCTGCGCACGACTCGGCGTCATCCACTCGCAGGTCTTCGCCGGCTTCTCCGGGATGGCGTGCGGCGGGCGGATCGCCGACTCCCAGAGCAAGGTGCTGATCACTATGGACGCCTACTACCGGGCGGGCCAGCTCGGCGACCACAAGTCAAAGGCCGACGAAGCGGTCGCGCGGGCGAAACAAGAGGGCGCCGAGATCGAAAAGGTGCTCGTTTTCCGCCGCCACCCCGGTGAGTACAGCTCGAAGACGCCGATGGTCGAAGGGCGCGACTTCTTCGTCGACGAGGTGATGGACGACTACGTCGACAAGCTCGTCGAACCAGTCTCGATGCCGGCCGAAGCACCGCTATTCCTCATGTACTCAAGCGGCACGACAGGACGCCCGAAGGGCTGCCAGCACAGCACCGGCGGCTACCTCGCCTACGTCACCGGAACCTCGAAGTACTACCAGGACATCCACCCCGAGGACACCTACTGGTGCGCAGCCGATATCGGCTGGATCACCGGCCACTCCTACATCGTCTACGGGCCGCTGTCGCTCGGCACGACGACGGTGATGTACGAGGGCGTGCCGACCTATCCCGACGCCGGGCGTTGCTGGCGAATCGCCGAGCGCCTCGGGGTGACGACCTTCCACACCGCACCGACGACGGTCCGGATGCTTCGCAAGCTCGGCCCCGACGAGCCGAAGAAGTACAGCTACCGCTTCAAGCACATGACGACGGTCGGCGAGCCGATCGAGCCCGACGTCTGGCGCTGGTACTACGACGTCGTCGGCAAAGGCGAGGCCGTCATCGTCGACACCTGGTGGCAGACAGAGAACGGTGGCTTCCTTGGCAGCACGCTGCCGGCGCTCGACCCGATGAAGCCGGGCAGCTGTGGCCCCGGTGTGCTCGGGGTCTTCCCGATCATCTACGACGAAAACGGAACGGAAGTCGAGCGGGGAAGCGGCGTCGCCGGCAACATCTGCATCCGCAACCCGTGGCCCGGCATCTTCCAGACGATCTGGGGCGACCCCGACCGCTTCGTGAAGACCTATTACGAGAAGTACAACCGGGACAAGAAGAGCACGGACTGGCACGACTGGCCGTACTTCTCGAACGACGGCGCCACGCAAGCGGCTGATGGGTACTTCCGCATCCTCGGTCGCGTCGACGACGTCATCAACGTCTCCGGCCACCGTCTCGGCACGAAAGAGCTCGAGTCGGCGGCGATCACCGTCCCCGAGATCGCCGAAGCGGCCGCGGTTCCGGTCGTCGACGAGCTACGCGGCCGGGCCGTCGAGATGTACGTGGCGGTGAAACCCGGTGTCACGCCCGGACCGGAGATCGAAGAGAAGGTCTCAAAGGCGATCGAAATCGAGATCGGCAAGGTGGCACGGCCGAAGAAGGTCTGGATCGTCGTCGACATGCCGAAGACTCGCTCAGGGAAGATCATGCGCCGCGTAGTCGCCAGCATTTCGAACTTCACCGACGTCGGCGACGTCTCGACGCTCGCCAACCCCGAGGTCGTCGACGACATCCGGCATCACGTCCAGAGCGAGAAGGTTGCCTCTGGGGACGTGCCGCGCGAGCTCTCGGCGGCGGAACTCGAAGAGATCAAGTCGTTCGGCGCCGAATAGCAAGTGCTCGGCACTCGGGGACGCCCGTGAACCCAAAGTTCGCGGCGCCGTCAGCCGGGCGGTCGAACCGGTGAAGCGGAGTTGCGACACCCGTCTCGGGCGCGGGCTGTGCGCGTGCCGCGCGTCGCAGCGGCGACCTGCACCGATTCGATTTCATCCAGGCAGATGCAGCCCAGCGCGGGTACCGTTCGGGGTGGCGCCGCTCCGTTTCGGTCCGCGTTGGACGGAATGGGCAGAAAGGAGCCATTTGCAGTAGCGAAGACGGTGAGGTGTTGTTCGTCAAGGGCAGCGATCAGTTGGTCGCGCCGGTGCCGATAACAAGGGGGAAAACACCTAGATGTCTATGACGGAGATGGGCCCCGGAAGTTCGCAGCCGACCCCGGTGTCAATCGCCGACCCGGGTCCGCTCGGTCTCGCCGGGTTCGCGATGACAACGTTTATCCTGAGCTTGGTCAATGCTCAGGTGATCACCGGAGCGTCGAGCGCCGACTTCCTCGGGCTCGCACTGGTATATGGAGGCGCGGCCCAGTTCTTTGCCGGAATGTGGGAGTTCCGCAAGGGCAACACCTTCGGGGCGCTCGCGTTCGGCTCTTACGGCGCGTTCTGGATCGCAGTGTTCGTTCAGGTGAAGTTCTTCCCAGGATCAGCAGCGGGTATCGGGTGGAGCTACTTCCTACTGGCTTGGACGATTTTCACCTTCTACATGTTGACTGCCTCGTTGAAGACAACCGGAGCCGTGTTCATGGTCTTCCTCGCGCTGACCGTGACGTTCGCACTTCTTGCCGCGGGGTCGTTCAAGAACTCGGCATCCATCACCCAGGCGGGCGGCGATTGCGGGATCGCCACCGCGATCTTTGCGTGGTACGCATCCTGGGCGGTGGTCGTGAACTCCACGTTCAAGAGAACGGTAATGCCGGTCTTTCCGCTGAGCGGCTAACGAGCACGAATCCGTCCAAGAGGGGTATCCCCAACGGACTCCCAGCCCCCCTCGGTTCTCGAGGGGGGCTGGTGTTTTCGAGCACACGAACTGGACGATTCGCCGCAGACCTCGCTGATAGGGTGCCGACGTTCCGATCCGGGGTAGCTCAATTGGCAGAGCACGCGGCTGTTAACCGTGTGGTTGAGAGTTCGAGTCTCTCCCCCGGAGCTCATTCCGCTAAATGGGGCCGTAGCTCAGTGGTCAGAGCAGGGGACTCATAATCCCTGGGTCGGAGGTTCGATCCCTCCCGGCCCCACAAAAGTCCAGGTCAGCGAGTTATCATGAGCACGGGGCTGCAAGCTTCGCGAGCGTCCCGACATTTCATCGCTCTGGCAAACCAGCGAACACCATCGACGGAGACACGACTCAACATTCGCCCGGCGCTGGCGCGTAAGCAGAAGACGTGCCGTTGATTCCTTGAGTCGGAGATTCGATCCCCCCGGCCCCACCACAGCCCACAGAAGTCAGGTGCTAGTACTTTTCGTGCGACCGTCCTCGTTCGCCGAGACGATCCGTTTCTTGATGGAGCCAATCTCTTAAGGGCGGCGACCCCGATTACTTCGGCGCGTTTGTCAGGTAGCGAAACCGGTAACACGGTAGAGCTGCCACTCGCCGGGGACGCCCTTGAGCGATGCGCCGCCGCGGTCCTCCAAGCTGATCCCCGAGCCGGCGATGATGTCCTTCACCGTCTGGGAGACGAGAATCTCCCCCGGAGCCGCTAGCGAAGCGACGCGGGAAGAGACGTGGACCGCGATCCCGCCGATGTCGCCGCCGATCTGCTCGCACTCGCCAGTGTGCAGGCCGGCGCGAACTTCGATCCCGATCCCGCGCACGGCCTTGACGATCTCGTCGGCACATCGGATGGCGCGAGCAGGTCCATCGAAGCGGGCGAGGAAGCCGTCGCCGAGGGTGTTCACCTCTACTCCGCGGTAACGGGCGAGCAAGAGGCGCACGGTCGCGTAGAAGCGCTCGAGCAGCGAAAGCCAGCTCCGGTCGCCAAGCTCGACCGCTTTGTCGGTAGAGGCGACGATGTCGGCGAACAGGATCGTCGCAAGGAGACGGTCAGTGTCGCGCTCGATCGGAGTTCCTGCCCAGCCTCGGCGCAGGAACTCCTCGATGTGGGCGAAGGCACGGGCGTCGTCGCTGCCGCCGAAGGGCAGATGGCCCTTGCCGGGGAGCTCGAGCAAGGTGGCCCCGGGGATCAGCTCCGCGAAGGAGCGTGAGCCGTAAGTGATGTGGGGTCGCTCCTCCGCCCAGCAGGCGACGAGGGTCGGCGCGCTGATCGCCGGCAACGCCGCTCGAACGTCCATTTCGCGGTTCATCTCCCCAAGCGCGCGCAGCGACTTGTCGTCGGCGCCAGCGAGCAACATGTTGATGAGGGCCTGCCGGTCACTCGCGGAGGCTGAGGGAAGGATCCACTCGGCCTGGCCCTGCATACGCTCGCGGTCGCCCCATGGATGCTCGTCCGTCCAGGCATCGCCCTCTTGGAGCTCCTCTTCGGTAAAGCCGCCGCGATAGTCACGGGCAAACCGCAGCCGTGGTAGCGATCCCCAAAGGATCAACGCCCAGCAGCGCTCCGGGAAGGTGGCGGCAAAGACGGAGCACATCGTCCCGCCCTCGGAGGTGCCGATGACCGCAGCCCGCTCCGAGCCTGCTGCGTCCATGACGGCGCGGATGTCATCCATGCGCTCTTCCATGTCGGGAAACCCGACTGAGCGATCCGACAGACCGGTTCCGCGCTTGTCGAACACGATCACGCGGCCGAGCTTGCCGAGACGGTCGAGGAAGTCCGCCCACGAGCGAATCGTCCAGATCAACTCAACGTGGGTGACGTGAGAAGGTGCGTAGACGATGTCGAAGGGTCCTTCACCGAGGACCTGGTAGGCGATTCGTACCCCTCCGCTGCTCTCGGTATTCCGAACCGCCGGCGTCAGCATCGGTGAAGTGTATTTGGACGACCAATTCGTCGATCGGGGTAGTCGCGAAGCCACGAGAAACCCGAAGGCGATGCGGGATCGGCCCAACACTGGCCCAACAGTTCGGTGACACCGAGGAACGCTCGCTGCTCGTAGTCGGAGAGTCGCCGAAGACACGACGCCAGCGTGCCTCGACCGTAACGGTTGCATTGACACGACCAATGAGCAGGGAAAGTGAGCCCTAACGCGAGACGCGAAGAGCTCGGAGACTTGATTTGCGAGCGTAAGGGGCCGTTAGGTCATTTGATCGGTCATTTGATCGGTCATTTGATCGGTCATTTGATCGGTCATTAGGCGATCTGCGCGCTCGACAGGTCGATTGGCAAATTGATGACATCACCATCGAGATCGCTTCGGGTGTCCTCCAACGGATCGCTCTCCCTAGCGGACCTTGAGCGCATCTGCATGCGCAATCTGCTCGACAACTCCGAAGAGCGCGTCTACTTCAAAGATTTGGAGAGTCGATTCCTTTTTGTTAGCCGGGGATGGCTCAACGGTGAGGCGCCAGGGATGTCCGAAGCAGACATCATCGGCAAGACGGACTTCGATGTGTTCAGCGAGTCCCACGCGCTCGCCGCGTTCGAAGACGAACAGCGCATCATCCGAACTGGCGTACCGATCGTCGGCAAAATCGAACGTGAGACCTTCCATGGCCGTCCCGATGTCTGGGTGTCGACCACGAAGCTCGTGTTGCGCGACGAAGACGGACGCCTCATCGGCACGTTCGGGATCTCACGCGACGTGACGGCCCAGGTCGAGGCTGAGGAGGCGCTCAACTATCAGGCACTGCATGATTCGGTGACCGGCGCCGCCAATCGGTTTGCCCTCAGGGACCGCCTCACACAGGCCCTCAGTTCCCTCGAACGGCGCCCCGGCAGCATCGGCCTGCTGTTCGTCGACCTTGACAACTTCAAGAAGATCAACGATTCATTCGGGCACGACGTTGGTGACGAGGTGCTTATCGAGGTCGCGAAGAGGCTTGCTCGCGTTACGCGACGAACGGATACGGTCGCGCGACTTGGCGGCGACGAGTTCGTCGTGCTTTGCAGCGCCCTACGCGAGGACGACGACGCCCGCGTCTTGGGGGACAGGGTCGTAAGAGCGGTTGGTGAGCCGTTCGCCCTGGACGGTCGTGATCTCTCGGTGACGGCGAGTGTCGGAGTTGTACTCAGCCGCGATCCTTTCGCCGATCCCGACGCTCTCGTGGATGACGCTGACCTCGCGATGTATGAAGCGAAACAAATGGGAAAGAACTGCTCCCGTGTCTCCGAACCTTCAGACCGAGCTCGAACGATTGCGAATCACGAATTGGAGCGCGAACTACGCAAAGCTCTCGACGCGTCGGAGCTGTTCCTCGTCTATCAACCGGTGTTTTCTCTCCAGGACGGATCGATGAGTGGCGTCGAAGCACTCGTTCGCTGGCGCCACCCGACTCGAGGAGTCGTCCAGCCAACCGAGTTCATCCCCCTCGCCGAGCGGCTCGGATTGATCGGCACAATTGACGACTTCGTCCTCGACGAGGCTTGCCACCAGCTCGCGGCATGGTTGCACGACGACCGGTGGCCCTCGGTATTCACGCTGGCGGTGAACCTCTCCGGTCAGGAACTCGCCGATCCGGGACTTCCATCCCGCGTCGGCGCGGTGATTGTGAAGCACGGCTTGGATCCGTCGCGCCTATGTCTCGAGATCACGGAAACCGCCCTCATCAGCGATGTCGGCAATGTCGAAGAGAGGCTTGCCGCCCTGTCAGCCCTCGGGGTGCGACTCGCCCTCGACGACTTCGGGACGGGTTACTCCACGCTGTCGCACCTCCAGCGACTTCGGGTCGACATCTTGAAGATCGATCGCAGCTTCGTGGAGCGGATCGGTCGCAGTGCGCGCGATCGCCAGATCGTCGGCGCGGTGGCGGCGATGGCTCATGCGCTCGGGATGTCGGTCGTCGCCGAAGGTATCGAGACCGACGCTCAGCGGGTCGCGCTTGCCTCGCTCGGCTCCGACCAGGGCCAGGGTTTTCTCCTTGCCCGCCCGGTTCGACCTGAAGCCGTCGTCGAACTCCGCAACAAACTCTTGTCGTAGCGGAGAAATCGGAGGCGTCAGCGCGCGGTTTCCTTCCGCGAGCGCAAAATGCAACGGAACCGGTATCACCGCCGCAGACCGCAGCCTTGTTCGGGGCTCTCATAATCCTTTGCTCGAAGGTTCGATCCTTCCGGCCCCACACAAGACTTGGTCCGAGTCCTGACTTCTGCCGGTTTGCCTCGGGAACGGTGGTTTTGTCCCATCGGCGATCGATTTCATGCCTGCAACTGGCGTCGCAGGCGATCGAGAAACGGCACCTGTCCGTTCAACATCTTCGAGCGGGCGCGTTTCACTGGAAACCAGGCGGCACGATCGACCTCAGGAAATGACTGCATCTGTCCGGATTTTGGCGGCCACTCCATCTCAAACGAATTGCTCACGATCTCGCTGACATCAACGTCGCAGGCGAGGGCCCACGCAACGATGCGCTTGCCACTTGGTTGTTTAAGCTCACCCAGTTCCAGCAGCCTTCCGTGAGGGACTGGCTTTCCGAGCTCTTCAGTGAACTCGCGTCTCGCAACAAGAATGGGATCCGGTTCCTGCGCTGGCTCATATTCCCCTTTGGTTATGGACCACGCGCCGTCGTCCCTGTTCGCCCAGAACGGACCGCCAGGATGTACGAGGAGAACCTCGAGATGATGCGAATTCGAAAAGCGATACGGAAGTATCCCCGCGCTGCACTTAGGCACGATGCTCGGTCAGCACTAGGTGGACTGCCCGGTAAAACAATTACGAGTCACTTGCGCTCATCGACGAGTCGCTCGACCGCCCGGCCCGCTGCGTTCCGAACTCTCGTTACTTGGTCGTCTTGAAGTAGAACTGCAGCGCCGAGTGCGTCACCGACCGGGTGCCGCGCAATCACCTTGGTAGCCATTTCGCTCCACGACTCGTCCGTTGCCGCGTTGATGATCGACCGCGTCGCAAACTTGCCCCACACACGTGTAACAACCCCCACACATCCCAGACTTGCTCGCGTCGAGACGTCGCCGCTACTGCCCGGTCCGCAACACGATCTTGCCGCGTGTATGTCGGCCTTCGACCCGTTTCAGCGCCTCTCGAACCTGCTCCAACGGCAGCACCGCCTCGATCTGTGGGCGCAGCTGGCCCGCGTCGACCAACTGGCGCAGCGCCTCAAGCCGCTGCCGGTTGACCTGGGCGGCGAAGGACTCGCCCATGATGCCCCGCTCGAGCTGGACAGGACCAAACGGAGCTAGCACAGAAATCACGCGGCCGCCGTCGCGCACCGCACCCATGGCTACGTCCTTGGTCTGGCCGCCGGCAGCGTGGAACAGCAAGTCGACGCCGCCGGGGACCGCGGCCAGCACCTGCCGGACCCAGTCGGCGGCGTGATAGTCGAACACTTCACTGGCGCCCAGGCCCCGCGGGGAATCGCGGTTTTGCAGGCTGGCCACGCCTAGAGGGCGGGCGCCCACGGCCACCGCCACTTGAACGACGACGCTGTCGACGCCCCCCGCCGCGGCGGTGATGGGGACGGTTTCGCCGGCCTGCAGCCGCGCCCGGTCGACCAACCCCTCCTTGCCTACGGATTGTCGCCTCACTCCGCCAAAATGGGGTCATGACGCCAGAGAAAACGGTGGCCCGATGGCGCGCGTCCGGACGGGGGTGCTGGCTCGCGGCAACTTTCGTGGCCATCGGCTGCGGCAGCGTCTTCGGCCTCGCGAGCGGGGCTTCGGCATCGGTCGCCGCCGCTCGACTGCGTGTTGTCTCCGTCTCGCCGTCGGCGAACAGGAAGGACGTGTCGGGAATCTCGCCGATCACGATTCGCTTCTCCGCTCCGCTGCCGGCGATCACCCCAGCCCCCGTGCTCACGCCGCGGACAGAAGGAACCTGGACGACGAAAGGCAATTCGCTCGTCTTCACGCCGATCGGCGCCTTCCCGCCCGACAGCGAGGTCACCGTTTCCATCCCGGGCGGAATGCACGGCGTCGTCGCGGTCGACGGCGCCCGGCTGAAGGCCACGCGAACCCTGAGGTTCACGACCGAGGGCGGCTCGCTCCTCCGCGCTGAGCAACTGCTCGCCCAGCTTGGATACCTGCCGGTTACCTGGCATCCGCAGGCACCGCTTGCGCGCACGCAGGCCGAGTTCGAACGCGCGGTCTATGTCGCTCCGCACGGGCAATTTGCATTCCTCGGCGACGCGCCGCAACCCCTTCGGGCGCTCTGGACTCCCGGCTCGTCGTCACAGGTCCTGCAAAGTGCGCTCACCTCGTTCGATCGGAGCGAGCGTCTCCCACCGGGAAGTGGGCTCTCGACAACGTTCTGGTCGACGTTGCTCCGGCTTGGACGACGACCGGCGTTGCATCGGAACCCTGACGGCTTCACGTATGCGATCGCCAACAAGAACACCGGCAACAACCAACCCGAGACGTTCACGATCTTCGAGGACGGCCGCGTCGTCCTCGAGACGGCGGCGAACACTGGCATCTCGGCGTCACCAACCGCCGATGGAACGTACGCCGTCTATCTGAAATTTCAGAACCAAGTGATGCAGGGCGTCAGCCCGTTCGGAGGGACGTATGCCGATCCCGTCTCGTGGATTTCCTATTTCAACGGCTCGGATGCCGTCCACTACATCTACCGAGCCCAATATGGCTTCCCGCAGAGTTTCGGATGCGTCGAGCTGCCATGGGCCGCTGCAGAGAAGTCGTACGGGCTGCTGCAGGTCGGAACTCTCGTAACTGTTGAACCATGAACTGAGTGCCAAAAATGGCTCCAGTCGAATCGAACCTCCAAGAGCGTTGCCGTCGCGCTCGTCGAACGTGCGCTTGCGTACACGGAGACCGCGACGACCGACCGGATTGTCCGCGTGAAAACATCGCCACATGACGATCACCGGGATTGATCACGTCCAACTCTCGATGCCTGCTGGAGAGGAACCGAAGGCGCGCGACTTCTACGTCCGTATCCTTGGCCTGGCCGAGGTATCGAAGCCCCCTCACCTCGCGGCACGCGGCGGATGTTGGTTCGAAAACGGGGCGGTGAGAATCCATCTCGGCGTCGAAACCGATTTTCAGCCGGCCAAGAAAGCGCACGCGGCGTTGCTCGTCTCGGGACTTGACGGCCTCGCCGATCGTCTCAGAAGCGAGGGATGCTCCGTCGAGCCGGACGAACCATTGCCAGGATACGAGCGGCTGTACGTCTCGGATCCCTTCGGCAACCGGATCGAACTGATGGAGCCGACCCTCTGAGGGTCGTTTGCCGGAGCCGGCGATGCGGGAGTAGGCACGCGCCAGCGGATCCGACCGGAGGAGCCTGATGACGCAAC
>CAWKGD010000005.1:0-456853 GCA_963849105.1 uncultured Acidimicrobiaceae bacterium
GATCGACCGGGCGACGCGGGCGACGCCGGCGATCTCCTCGAAGGAGAGGATCTCCTCGTGTGGGCGAAACACGACGTTCTCGTCCGGGAGGCAGTACACGCAGCGGAGGTTGCACCGGTCGGTGATCGAAAAGCGGATATCGGTATGGACCCGTCCGTAACTGTCGACGAGCGGTCCACTCGTCGGCATCCCTTGCGGGCGCGCCGGTTCTGCTGCGACGGATCGTCACTGGCGCGGCTACGGCATCCATCGCGTGTCCCTTTCCGGTCACGAGCGTGGCCTCGCGGGAAGAGGAGGACATCGACGGAGCCTCCTGGCGGGATCCCCTCGCCGTCTGGAACGACCGCTAGGCCGTCCGCTGTCCGCGAGACCACGCAGTTGGTGTGAACCCTGGCCGGGAGTTGGTCGTACTTCGAAGGTGCCGTCGCCGCCTCGACGAACCTGGACCGGCACGAAGTGCGTCTTCTCGTCCCGGGTGCGCGGGATGCCGTCCGGCACGATCGCTGACAGGAGCGGGCGGTCGAGTGCGCTGTGCCCGGCCATTGATCGCAGCGCTGGCCGCACGATCAGTTCATAGGAGATGAGCGCAGAGACCGGATTACCGGGAAGGCCAAAGACTGGCTCAGCCGGATCGGCAAGAACGCCGAACGCGAAGGGCTTTGCCGGTCGGATCGCTATCTTGCATCGAGGCCATCGGCGACGCTCCGAGCTTTGCGAGTGCGTCGGCAAGATAATCGTGATCACCGACGCTGACCCCGCCGAGCGTGATGACAGCGTCGCAACCTCGCTCTGCCGAGGTCAATCGCGCGTGCGATCGTCGCCGTCTCGTCCAGCACCGAACCGAGATCGACCGGAGTGAACCCGTCGTCCCCCAAACGGGCGAGCAGAGCGGGCCGATTCGAGTCGCTAATTTTTCCCGGAGTGAGGGGAGCGCCCGCCGCGAGGAGTTCATTGCCGGTAGCTAGCACCCCGATTCGCGGTCGGTGGGATCACGAATCTCTTTGACGCCAGCGCTGACGAGTACGCCGAGATGCGCGGGGGAGAGTGCGGCACCAGCGCTAACACAAACTTCCCCTGCGTTGACGTCGGCTCCGGTGTCGCGGACGTTCTCTCCTGGTCGCAAGGCGACGCTGATCTGCACTGCGTCGTCACCAAATTCTCGAGTGCGTTCGACCATGCAAACCGCGTCTGCACCAGGCGGGATCGGTGCACCGGTCATTACACGTTGGGCGGTGGGCGAGAGGAAGGTCCAGCGATTGGGTATCCCCGGCATGGGTGGTGCCGTAGACATGCAGAGTTACCGGCGCGGAGATGGTGTCCGCGCTCCGGAGGGCGTAGCCGTCCATCGCAGAGTTCGCAAAGGGCGGAACCGGGTCGACAGCCACGGCGTTCTCGGTGAGCACGCACCCGAGCGCGTCCTCGATAGGAAGTACCGTCGGTTCGAGGGCAGGGCAGGCGTGAAACACGAGTCCCGCGCCTTGCGAAGTCCGATCAGCGGGAATCGCCTCCTCGATGCGTCACGTTGCGCGGACCGTCGACGACGGAACTCATCCCTTCTAGCGCCTCCTCCAGCATCTCACGGCGGTTCACTCGGCTCGGACGCCAGAACTCGCGGCGGCCAGCTTGTGGGGTTTTCCGACAGCGTCGCCATCCTCGGGCCAGGAGGTCGTGGCACGGCGTACGCTGATGCCTCGGGACCATCACTGGTCAGAGCTGGAGCCTTGGGCGCTTGGCTCAGGTGGTTAGAGCGCAGCCTTCACACGGCTGAGGTCGGCGGTTCGAGTCCGCCAGCGCCCACTCGATAAGCGCAGGTCAGAGGCTGTCGCACGAATCCGTGAGTACTCGCGTTTGAAAGAGGGCGCGGTGGGAAAATGGTTCATGACGATCAACCTGCGCGAAGTCGACCGTGACCAGCTCTACCTCCTCCCGCCGTCAGTCGCTGACTGGCTGCCCGAGGGTCACCTCGCATTCTTCGTGCTCGACGTCGTCGCGGAGCTCGACTTGGCCGCGTTCTATGCCGAGTATCGAGACGATGGCCGTGGCGGAGCTGCCTATGACCCCGGCGTCAGCCTCGCCGTCTTGCTCTATGCCTATTGTGTCGGCGAGCGCTCCTCACGCCGCATCGAATGTCGCTTACGAGAAGACGTCGCGTTTCGCGTCGTGGCGGCGAACCAGCAGCTCGACCACGCAACGCTCGCTCGTTTCCGCCGGCGACACGCGGACGCGATCGCCGAGGTCTTCTCCCAGGTGCTCGGGCTCTGCGTGAACGAGGGCCTCATCGATGCCCGCGTCATCGCAATCGACGGCACGAAGATCGAGGCGAACGCCTCGGCGTGGGCGAACCGGACGCGTAAAGAACTCGCGGCGGAGGTTCTGGCTGAGGCAGAAGCCACCGACCGAGAAGAAGACGAAGTGTTCGGGACCGCTCGGGGCGACGAGCTTCCAGAGCGGTGGCGCCATCGCGAGGATCGCCGGACGCGAGTGCGCGAGGCACTTCGCCAACTGGACGAGGGAGGTGCTGCGGATTACGAGTCCCACCTCGCCGCTCGGGCGCAGAAAGAAGCCGAACTGGGTCAAAAGCTCCGGGGCCGGAAACCCTCGCCGACTGGAAGGCGAGGAAGGAAGCGCCTTGCGAACCCGACGGATCCGGACTCGCGCATGCTCCGCGCCCGCAACCGCTTCCTCCAGGGCTACAACGCCCAGGCGGCGGTGAGCGCCGACCAGGTGATCGTCGCCGCGGAAGTGACGAACGCGGCGAACGACTCGACGATGTTTAAGACAATGGTGCGCGCGACCGAGGCAAACCTCGCCCGCTCCGGGGCCACACGTGCGAAGTCCTTTGTCGCCGACACCGGCTACTGGAGCGTCGAGAACGTGACGATCGAGACCGATGCCGAGCTCCTCGTGACGCCGATGCCCGCGACCAACAGTGAGCTCGCTCCGGATGATCCTCGCCTCGACCTTCGCGCCGAGCTCTTTGAGCGAGTCGAACGCGGCGAGATGGCGCTCGCCGATGCTGCGGCGGAGCTCGGAATCTCGACGGGTTGGGCAGGACAACTGCTCGCGCAGCGACGCGCCGGAAGAGGCGATCCAGCAGTGCTGCGAAAGCAGATGCTCGAACGGCTCGGCTCAGCCGAGGGGCGACAGCGCTATGCCCTCCGCAAGGTCACCACCGAACCCGTGTTTGGCAACATCAAAGCCAATCTGCGCTTCCGACGAGTGTCTGGACGCGGCATCAACCTGGCCTTGAGCGAGTGGCGGTTCATCTGTGCAGTGCACAACCTCATGAAGGTGCGAAACCACCGCCTCCGATTGGCCTGAGCGGCCGCCGCCGGCCCTATCGGCAAGAAACTCGACCGCCGTTTGATGAGGCGGGAGGGACTTCAGCTTCTAATCGTGCGACAACCTCTGACCTGCTCTTATCTGGTGGGCGCTCGCGGACTCGAACCGCGGACCTCAGCCGTGTGAAGGCGATGAGCTGGTCTTTCGGTGTCCAGGCTGTGGAGCCGAAGTCTATCTTGAGCAGGGCAAAGAGTAACCGCCGTTGACCGCGGGTGACCGAGAAATTCCGTTGGATCGCGGACGATCGCGGACGGGCGGCGGTCCGTCGTGTTCGGCGGAGGTGGAGGTTCCGTTCGGAGGACCGACGTCCACAAACTCCGACTGGCGAATCGTTTCTTGGTCAGCCGAGTAACCGGCGTTCGGTGATGCTCCCGAGCGCGCTTCGCGCTATGTGGCGCACCTCTGCGCCCCTGCCCGTCATTACGCGCCACTTGGACCGAACGGAAAGAAGTGCGCCAGCCAAGCAGAAGGACCATGATGAGCGCTCGACATTCACCGCACCTGGGGGGTCGATGACTTTCTTGACTTCGCTTCCGACCGCAGTCGTGAACCTCAACCCGCCCGGTCGGTACTTGCACTGGTCGATCTTCACCGTGTCGCTGGCCAACCTCGTGCTCATTGCCGTGATGGCGGTGATCTTCGGACTCGCGCTTTTGTTGCCATACCCGAATCGCCACAATGGCGACGAGGACGTCCGAGCGGCCGGGTCCGCCAAGGGAACGATGCCGCATCCGTCGCTTGGGACGTCCAACGCCACAACGACTGACACTGCGACGTCTGACGCAGCGACCGCCCACATGTGGACGGCTCGGATCCGATGGAGAGCGCTCGCAGCGCTCCCTCCAGACAAGCTCATGCCTGATCGGCAACCCGCGTACGTTGCCTCGTGGATTTATTCGTTCGGGGTTGCCTCGATCGTGACTCTCGGGATCGCCATTGCCTCTGGCTTCGCGATTGCCCTTGGAGGGGTCGACTGGTGGCACACAAACCCCGTCGGCCACTTCTTCAACAGCCTGCACCTGTGGAGCGTCGAGCTGTTCATGGCCTTCATCGTCATTCACCTCTGGGGCAAGTTCTGGATGGCCGCCTGGCGAGGCCGTCGCAAGTTGACCTGGATCACCGGTGTCGTCGCCTTTGCGGCGTCGATCATCGAGTGCTTCACCGGCTACCTGTCGCAGCAGAACTTCGACTCCCAGTGGATCTCGACCAACGGCAAGGACGCGTTCAACGCCATCGGAATCGGGGCGTTCTTCGACATCATGAACTTCGGCCAGATGCTGCTCTGGCACGTCGTGCTCGTCCCGATCGTGCTCATGGCGATCGTCGGGGCTCACGTCCTGCTCGTGCGGATGCGAGGGGTCACTCACCCACTTCCTGTTCGTGCCGTTCGAGGGCGAGCGGCGCGGCGTGCGGTGGCTGCGGCCGACGCCGCTGACTGGAGCGGGCCCACTCGGCGCTACGACATCGTGAAGGAAGGAGCTGCCGCGTTATTGATCGCCCTCGTGCTCGTCGTGGTCCTGGCGGTCGTGCTGTCTTCGCCAGACGTGCCACCGGTCACGGTCGCCAGCTGGGCCAAGGTGGCGCCGGCTGACTTCATGGCGACAGCGGCGAGCGAGCTTGCCGGCACGAGCGAGACCGCCACCTACGGCCCGCCCTACAACAACGCGACTGGGTCCGTCCAAACCCTCGGGCCGCATTGGCAGGAGCTGGCGGGAATCCTCCAGCCGATCAACGCCGCCGAAACCTTCGTGCTCTCCCCGCTCTCCAAACTTGCCCCGACGGACCCGCCCGTCGCCCGATCGCTGCGAACCTACGACGCCGCTCCGGCGAAACAGCGCTCACATTGGGACCAGGTTTACCTGACGGCGGTGATGCACGTCCGCTTCGTTTCCGGCTCGCCCGTCGTGCCGAAGGCGAACGACGGCCCGGTGCCGATGTTGGTCTCGAGCGAGCTGACGATGGCTCGTTCCGGCGCCCTCGACGCCGACCTCCTCGCTCAGCATCCCTTCTACGGCACCGACTTCACGAAGCCGCTCTTGTTCTTAGAGGACGGCAGCTACTTCTCGACGCTCGCCCAGGCCGACCACCTCACCGGGAGCCAGTGGGGCGTCATGAACGAGACCGGCAGCTACCCGGGCCAACCGTGGCTGTGGCTCTACACCCTCTGGTACCAGCTCCCCGGCTTCCGCAGCTCGGCGAACGTCGACCTCATCGCCGTCTACCTCACCGGCTTGGCGACGATCCTGCTCCTCGCCGTCCCCTTCCTGCCGGGGCTGCGCGACATCCCCCGCTGGATTCCGCTCCACCGACTTGTCTGGCGAACGTGGAACCAGAGGGAAGCCAGCGGCGGGCCGGGCTCGGCCGCCGAATTGCTTGGCGCGCCGACACCGTCGGGCGCACAATCGAACGCGCCGCCCACTTAAGCCGTGGCGCTCTCGGGCGACGCTGCGTTTGCGGTGAGCGTGGAATCGGCGATCGGCGTAGACAGGGCGCCCCATAACTGCAGCCGAACGAGCCGAAGTCGCGTAGCGAAGTGCCGTTGGTGGGCACTCGATAAGCGGCGAGTGCGTCCCCTGTATCACAGCACCATTGAGTTCAGGTGGTCGACGCAACGACTGGGGACGGTCACCGCTGCGGGGGCTGGGGGCGCAGCTCCCAGTGGCGCGGCTTTCGTGTATCGCTTTCCCCGCACCCGCCCATCACCGTGTACCGCGTTCGTTAAGCCGACCCCTCCGTCCTTGGGTGCTTGGCCGTGTGAAAGCGCTTAGCTGGCCTTTCGGTGCCCAGACTGTGGAGCCGAAATCCATTTTGAGCAGGGCGAGCGAAGAGTGACCGCCCTTGACCGAGGGTGACCACAACAATCCGTTGGATAGCGCACGAATCGCGCACGGGCGGCGGCGTCTTCGGCAGGCGTGAGGGTGCCGTTCAGAGGGCCGATTTCAACTCCGACTGGCGGCTTGTGTCGTAGGCAGGGACCTAACCGGCGATAGACACGCTGAGCCCACGCGTGTTGTCGGCCGCAGCTCAGCCACCTCCCAACGAGTTGAGCGATGCGCACGCCTTTTGCGCGGTCTGGAACTGGGGCGAATTCGGATTGGCCCCGGACAGCTGGATTACGAATGCCCTGCTGCTCGAGATGATCTTTGGGTCGGCGAAGTTCGGCAGACCGTGGGTGCGCATGCAATGCGCCCACTTCAACAGCTTGGTCGTTTCGGCGGCGGTCTGGGCGGCGGTCGGCATCCCTCCGTTGTCCGGCAGGAGGTGCTCACAGGTGCGGTTCGCCGATGAGAACTGCGGTGAGTCGGAATCGGCCTTCGGGTTGAAGCTCATGCCGCGGCTGCTCTTTATCGGGTCGGGGAAGTTCGGCACGCCGTGGGTGCGCATGCACTCGGCATACGACAGCGCGTAGTCGTACTCCTGGTCGAGGCCCTGGAAAGGCGATGGGTTGGCCGAGCCGAGTGCGATGGTGGTTGTCGTCGTCGATCCGAGGCTCGCCACGCCCGGACCGGAAGACGCGCCGCAGGCTGCGAAGAGCAGAGCCACGGCGGCAAGCGCCAACCCGACCCCACTGACACGCAGCTTCGTTCTCTTGGCGCATCGCATCACCGTCGGCTCCCCGAGGGTTCGCATTTTCTTTCCTCAGTCATCTTGTACGCCGAAAGGGTTGCGCCGCGGTTAAATCGACGCCTACCAGCCGTTTCTCGGCCGTGAACCGCGTTCGTTGAGCCGACCCCTCCGTCCTTACGACTTGCGGCACACAGCTATTGCGCTCTAGATCGCTGCGGGCGCCTCTCCGAACGAGGTCGCGTCTCGGGGGCCGGACACTCCTCGGTTTCCGTCGTCCTCGACCGCACGGGCACCTCCTGCCGGGTTCTGCCGAGCGGGTGAACGCGGCGCTCGATGCGTTAGCGAGTCGCGCGTGCGAGCACGAAGGCCGCGAAGATCGCGCTCGGATCGCGCACGCGGTCCGGAAACGTCCGATGGCACCCGGAAATGCCCTCCGAGCAGGACCGATCGAGTGGGCGCTGGCGGACTCGAACCGCCGACCTCAGCCGTGTGAAGGCTGCGCTCTAACCACCTGAGCCAAGCGCCCAACGTTCCAGCTCGGACCACCGCTGGATCCTTCGGATGCCGAGCGTACGTGTTGGCGCCGCCCTCAGTCCCGAAGCGCCCAGATCTCACCGAAAACCGCAGCCGAACGTGTCAGATTCGCAATCCGGATCGGGGCGCGGCCGTGAGATGCTGGTGGCGGAGTCAAAGGGGGCCCGGACAAAGTCCGCGCGCGGACAACCCAGAGCATCGGGGAGGCGATTCCTGCTGATCACGCTTCGTGAGGCGAGGGACTTCGTCTTTCGCGCCTGTCCCTCACTCGAACCATCCGAACTGTCAATCGAAGATGCGCTCGGATGCGTGCTCGCCGAGGACGTGTTGGCGGCCGACCCCGTTCCCCCATTCCCGAACTCGTCGATGGACGGCTACGCCCTCCGGAGTGCCGACACGAATTCAGCGCCCGTCAGGCTGCCAGTCTGCGGCACGACCTACGCAGGGGACGAGCGATCTCCCGACCTCCCCTCGGGTGCCGCCCAGCGCGTTATGACCGGCGCACCGATCCCCCCCGGTGCCGATGCCGTCTGCATGGTCGAACTCACGCGGGAAGTCGGACCCAACGAGGTGGAGATCAGCGCCCGAGTGTCCGCAGGCGAGAACATCCGCGACGCCGGTACAGACGTAGAAGCGGGAGAGGTGTGTGTTGCGAGTGGTACCGGGATCTCTGCCGCTCACATCGGCGTCCTCGTAAGCGCAGGGATCGACGTAGTCCGCGTGATTCCTCGACCGCGAGTTGGAGTCCTCTCAACTGGCGATGAGCTTCTCGCTGCGGGCGAGCGCCTCACCCCCGGAAAAATTCGCGACTCGAATCTGCCAGCACTCCTCGCGCGGCTCGCGAACGACGGATTCGCTCGCGTCAAGCTTGGATCGGTGGTTGACGAGACAACGACGATCGCACGCGCCATCGAACGCGGCGCTCAACACTGCGACGCCGTCATCACGCTCGGCGGAGTCAGTGTCGGCGAACACGATTATCTCGCCGACGCGCTGAACAAACTCGGCGCGACACCGATGGCGTCGATACAGATCGCGATGCGGCCGGCCAAGCCCTTCGCGTTCGGCGTGCTTGCCGATCCGGCCGTACCCGTCTTCGGTCTCCCCGGCAACCCGGTTTCCGCGTTCGTTTCCTACGAGCTGATCGTGCGACCGGCGCTGCGGACGATGGCTGGCGATCATCGGATCGACAGGCCACTTGTGTCAGTGATCGCCCCCGAAGGCCTGGCGCGCACCCCCGACGGGAAGACGCATTTCGTGCGGGTTCAGATCCGTCGAAGCGAAGACGGAATATTCGAGGCACGACCAACCTCGCGCCAGGGATCACATCAGATGCTCGGCCTCGCTGAAGCGGATGGTCTTGCGGTTGTCGGCGACGGCGAGGGCGTCAACCCAGGCGGAGCTGTCGACGTCCTTGTCCTGCGCGACGACGCGCTTGCACCCGAATTGGGACTCAAGTGGACGCCATGAGCGCGCCAGTCACGTTCCGACGAGCCGATGAGCACCCGCTCGTCGGGATGCCGACGAGCGGACCGCTAGTCGACAGCTACGGACGGGTGCACACGGATATCCGATTTTCCATCACAGATCGGTGCAATCTCCGTTGCGTGTACTGCCTCCCGGACGAAAACGTTGCCTTTCGTCCGCGCGAAGAGATCCTGACATTCGAAGAGATCGCGCGTGTCGCCCGCGTGGCCCGATCTCTGGGCGTCGTGACCGCGCGGGTCACGGGCGGCGAACCGCTCGTTCGCAGAGGCGTCGTCGAGCTCGTGCGGCAGCTCGCCGAGGTCGGCTTCTCAGATCTCGCTATGACGACGAACGGGACCGGCCTGAGAGAGCTCGCAGGACCACTTGCCAAAGCTGGCCTCAGCCGCGTCAACGTGAGCTGCGATTCGTTACGCGAACAGCGTTACGCTGATATCCGCCGCCGCGGCAAACTTCGACGCGTCTTTGAGGCGATGGCGGCCGCAGAATCGGCGGGACTGACGCCGCTCAAGATCAACGTTGTCCTGATCGCAGGGGTCAACGACGACGAGATCCTCGACTTCGCCCGACATGCGCGGCAAACCGGGCGGACGGTGCGATTCATCGAGTTCATGCCGCTCGATGCCACCGGGCTGTGGAGTCGTGAGGCCGTGGTGCCGAGCGAAACTGTGCTCGCTCGAATCAACGACGCGTATCCGCTTGTTCCGCTCGATCCCGAGCGCAACGGCCACGAGCCCGCCGACAACTTCGGCTTCGCGGATGGCGCGCCCGGAGGGGTGGGTGTCATCGCGTCGGTGACACGCGCCTTTTGTGGCGCATGTAACCGCTTGCGACTCACTGCCGACGGCGCAATCCGTAACTGCCTTTTCTCCGATGACGAAGCCCCCGTTCGCGACGCGTTGCGCTCGGGAGCGAGCGATGACGAGATCGCGATGGTCGTTCGTCGCTGTGTGTGGGGAAAACGACCGGGGCACGGGATCAACGATCCCGGCTTCCTCAAACCCGTTCGGTCGATGTCGATGATCGGAGGGTAGGCAGGAGTCCGATCGGTCTTGCGCGGCACCCGAAACGTTCGGCTCGGCCCGCGGGGCCAGTGGCATTGCCTGCGCGCAAGCGACCCGAGGGACGATCCGCGCTCGTCGTCACGGGGCGCGCACGCGCCCCCGGGCGGTTTCGGTAGCGTCCGAATTCGTGACGCACGCGGCGAAGATTCTCACGGTTTCGGACTCTGTCGCGCGAGGAGCCGCGGTCGACCTTGCAGCACCCGCGCTTGCGGATCGGCTCGCCAAGGCGAATTTCTCGGTCACGGAGCAAAAAGTCGTCGAAGACGGCGTCGACTCGGTGGTGGCGGCGTTGAAGGATCTCACTATGAATTTCCACGGCCTGGTCGTCACGACTGGTGGAACCGGTCTTGGGCCTCGTGATCTCACCCCAGAGGCGACCCTCGCGGTGCTCGATCGCCCCGCTCCTGGACTTGCCGAGTCGATGCGGCTCGCCAATCCGGCAGGCCGGCTGTCACGAGCGATCGCTGGCACGCGTGGTCACGCGCTTGTCCTCAATACCCCCGGCTCGCCGACCGGGGCCGTGGAATTCCTCGAGGCCGTGTTAGACGTCCTCCCCCACGCGCTCGACGTCATCGCCGGGGCGTCTCGCGACGCCCACGATCACGCCGCGCCGCACACGCCCTCAACCGCCTGAGACGGGCGGCAAGAGCGCGACTTCGTCGTTCGGTCCGACCGGATCCGCCGGCTTCGACTCCACACCGTTCACCCAAACCCGGCACGTCGCGGCAATCTTGCCGAACTCCTCGCCGTAGCGGGATCGCGCGGCGGTGAGGACATCGGAGACGGTCTCAGCCGCGACTTCGTCCTCGTCGGTTCCCGCAGCTCGGGCGGCGCGGCCAAACAGACGCAGCCGCGCCAATCACGCACCCTCAATGTCGACGAGATCGTGCTCACCAAGCGCCCAGTCCGAGCCGCCACTCCAGTGCTCGCACTTCCAGATCGGAGCGGACGTCTTGACGGTGTCAATGAGGTACCGCGTCGTGTCGAACGCTTCCGCACGGTGCGGCGCAGAAACGGCGATCAACACCGAGGTTTCGCCGACTTCGACGCGCCCGAGGCGATGAATGAGCGCTAGTCGACCGATCTCGGGCCAGCGGTGGCGTGCCGCTGCGGCGATCGCTAGGAGCCGGGCGCCGAGATGTTCCCGGTAGGCGTTGTATTCGACGGCAATGATCGGAGGACGCCCCTCGGATTGCTCGCGCACGGTCCCCGAGAACGTCGCGATCGCGCCGCACTCTCGTTGGCCGACCCAGGCGAGCACCTCCGCGACAGGAATCACCTCGTCGCTGAATTCGACCCAGTCGCGCTCATCGCGCCGCCCAGACACCACGGCATCGAGCGTACAGAGACGCCTCCGATCATCTCGACGCGACAAGCCCGGGCGACCACCGGCCTGCAGCGAGACGCCTCGTCGGAGCCGCCGAAGACCATTCGCACCTCCTCGGAGCCCAGTTCGCAGCCTGGCCCTGCGGTGAAGGTCAACCCCCAGCGCGGATCGCTCGCGTTTCCGCGTTTGGCGGACGCCGCACGACGTGCCTGAAGAGAGCGTCCGTGGTTACCGTGGACGCGTGACGGTCGGCGACGCACCGAGTTCGAACGAGCTGACATCCTCTCCAGGCTTATCGCACATCGACAGCGCCGGTCGCGCGCGCATGGTCAATGTCTCTGACAAACCGTGGACGAAGCGGCGTGCGATCGCCCGGGGTTTCGTTGCCGGTGACATGACCGCTCTGCTGCAATCCGTCGCGCGATCCTCTGCGGGCTCAGCGCAATCAGAGTCGGGCGATGTCGCGGCCGTCCTCGCAGCGGCACGAACCGCGGGCCTTGATTCCGCCCGCAAGACCGCTCAACTCATCCCGCTCTGTCATCCCTTGTCCGTTTCCGAACTCGACGTCCGCTTCGACGTCGGACCAAGCGGGATCACAATCGAAGCAACTGCCGAGGTTGTCGCACCAACAGGAGTCGAGATGGAGGCGCTCACCGCGTGTCTTTTCGCCGCGCTGTCGCTCGTCGCGCTACTTGGTCCGACGCGGTCTATTTCGATCGACAACGTCCTGCTCTGGGAAAAGAGTGGCGGCCGATCGGGACACTGGTTAAGCGCGCAGGCAGTCGCGGCCCAAAAGACCTAGGGGTTCCGGACGGTTGTTACCCCCCCGAGATCGCGCCTAAAACGATGAACGGCGACTCGCCTTCCACGACGGCGCGAGGAAGCATGCCCTCTTCCGGTTCGAACGAGAAGTCTTCGCCTGCGGCGTAGTAGCGCACGTACGGGCGCCGCTTGTGCGTCTGGGAATCTCGGATCGTTCCCCGCAGGACCGGGTACTCGGTCTCGATCGCGACCAGCACGGCACCGATCGTCACGGGGTCATCGACCTCGACGGCGACGTCACCAGAGATCGCGGCGAGCCGGCGCAGGTGCGCCGGCAGCTCGACGCGGATCACAAAAGCGTCTGCACCTCGACCGAGAGTACGCGCGGCAGGTCCCGGACCGCCGCGTCCCATGAGTCACCCGCGTCAGCCGACGCGTAGACCTGACCGCCCGTCGTGCCGAAATAGACGCCGCACGGTTCGAGCGCGTCGATCGCCATCGCGTCGCGTAGCACGTCCACGTAGCAGTTGCGATCAGGCAATCCTTTGGTGAGCGGCTGCCACTCGTTGCCTCCGGTCTTCGACCGGTAGACCCGCAACGCTCCTTCCGGCGGGAAGTGCTCGCTGTCGCTCGTGATCGGCACGACGTAGATGGTGTCGGGCTCGTGGGCGTGGATACCGATCGTGAAACCGAAATCCGTCGGCAAGTCCCCACTCACCTCGTACCAGTTCTCCGCCGCGTCATCGCTGCGCATCACGTCCCAGTGCTTCTGCATGAACAACACATCCGGACGCTCCTTGTGCAGCGCGATCTTGTGCACGCAGTGGCCCACGTAGGCGCCGGGCTCGGGGATGTAGTTCGACTTCAGCCCTTCGTTCGCCGGTTTCCACGACTTCGCGCCGTCCTCGCTCTTGAAGACCCCGGCAGCCGAGATCGCCAGGTACATCCGCTCAGGGTTCGCCTCGTCGAGGATGATCGTGTGCAGGCACATGCCGCCTGCGCCAGGCGCCCACTGGGTCGCGGTCTCGTGTTCGCGCAGGGCTGGCAGTTCTTCCCAGCTCTCACCGCCGTCGCGCGAGACGAACAGCCCCGCGTCCTCGACGCCAGCGAAGACGAGGTCCGGGTCACTCGGCGACGGCTCGAGATGCCAGACCCTTTTGAACTCGAAGGGTCGCGGCGTGCCGTCGTACCAAAGGTGGGTTCCCGGCTCGCTCGCGTACGTGAACTCTTTGCCGACGGCGCTCCAGGTCTTTCCTCCGTCGTCGGAGCGGTGCATCAGCTGGCCGAACCAAGACGTCGACGGTGCAGACCAGATCCTGTTGGGATCCACCGGAGACGCGGCGACGTGGTAGCTCTCCATGCCTCCGAAGAACGGACCGCCGACCGACCACTTTTTCCTGGCGCCGTCGCTTTCGAGGACGAAGGTCCCCTTGGCGGTCCCGACCAGTACGCGGACCCCGCTCATCGCACCCTCCGATCTGATTCCTTTCCCGGCACCGAATCTTTTCAAGTCTCACACTCGGGCGCACGCAGGCCGCTCCGGATGCGATCCCACGCCACCGTGGAGTTTTCCGCGCGCCACTACCCTGTGCCCGTGGCCGACGACGAGCTCGAGGAGGCAACCGGGGCGGAACCCCAGGTCGCTCGCCCGTCACTTCCCGAGACCCGGATGCAAAAGATCGCCAAAGCGCTCTCCGGCCCACGCCAGCGCCCCCCAGCGACGTCGGACGCCACCTCCAAGGCGGTCAACGAACTCGACGAGCGGGAGCGCAAATGGAGCATGGCCGGCGTCGTCCTCGGGACAGGCCTCGTCATTTCCGGCTACCTCATCGACCGGCATTCGACCGTCGAGCGCGTCCGCGCGGCGTCGTCGACGCTCCTCATCGCCGGGATCGTCGTCCTCGTGATCATGGCGGCCGGCATCGCCTTCCGACGGCGAGCGATGGTCGGCTTCGCGAGCTTCATGGTCGGCTTCGCCCTCATCACCGGCGGCAACATCTTCGGCGTCTTGTTCCTCGGCTTCGGCGGTTGGCTGCTCGTGCGCGCCCTGCGGCGCCAGCGCGGCGAGCCAAAGCAGCCGAGCGCCGGTGTAACAAAAAAGAAGGCTCCGCCAAAACCTGCCGGCCCGCCGAAGCCATCGAAGCGCTACACACCGCCGCGCAGCTCCCGCGTTGGTTCTCGCCGTCGGTGAGGTGCTGCGCGCGAGCGCTCCGATGATCGGCGATGCACTGCGATCCAAGCGGATCGCGATCACGGGCGCCACCGGATTCGTCGGCACGGCGCTCGTCGAACGGCTACTGAGAGCTGTCCCCGACTGCCAAATCGTTCTCCTGGTCCGCCCGGGGCGGCGCTTGAGCGCTGCGGAACGCACCGAGCGAGAGATTCTCCGTAACGACTGCTTCGACCGTCTCCGCCAAGAACTGGGTGCGGCATTCGCCGAGGAAGTGGCGCGTCGCGTGACGACCATTTCCGGAGACGTCGCCGCAGACGGGCTCGACCTCGACGAAGCAGGACGAGCAACCCTCGCCCGCTGCGACGTCGTGGTGCACGCCGCAGCGTCGGTGAGTTTTGACGCCGCGCTCGACGACGCCGTCGAAGTCAATCTGTTGGGTCCAGCGCGCGTCGCCCAAGCGTTGCTCGACCTGCGCGGCACCGAAGCCCCGCTGTCGCTGCCGCACCTCATTTCGGTCTCGACCGCCTACGTGAACAGCGGACACCGTGGCGACGCGACAGAGATCCCCGTCTCGGAGAGCCCGTTCCTGTCCCTACCGCCATGGCGCGAGGAGGTCGATTCCGCGCGCCGCGCGCGTGCCGAAGCCGAACTCGAGAGTCGCACCCCAAAGAAGCTTGCTGACTTTCGCAAGCTTGCACGGCGAGATATCGGCGCAGCTGGCACGGCACTGCTCGCTGAACGCACTGAACGCCTCCGGCAGGAGTGGGTCGACGACCAGCTCGTGAAAATGGGCCGTGCCCGTGCTCAAGCGCTCGGCTGGCCCGACGCGTACGCGTTCACGAAGTCCCTCGGCGAGGTCGCGCTCGCCGATGCCAGAGGCGAGCTGCCGGTCAGCATCGTCCGGCCCTCGATCGTGGAATCGGCGCTCGCAGAACCCGAGCCTGGCTGGATCCGCGGCTTTCGGATGGCGGAGCCGGTCATCATCTCGTACGCCCGCGGCTTGCTCCGGCAGTTTCCCGGCGTGCCCGAGGGCGTGATCGACGTCATCCCGGTCGACCTCGTCGTCGCTGCGATCATCGCCGTCGCCGCGGTGGGACCAACACCCCCCGAGGCGAGTGTGTTCCACATCTCGTCGGGAGTTCGCAATCCGCTGCACTACGGCGAGCTCGTGTCGCTCATCCAGGAGTGGTTCACCGAACACCCGATCTACGACTCGTCCGGCCAACCAATCACCGTGCCGAAGTGGTCGTTTCCCGGACGAGGGCGCGTGCAGGGCGAGCTGCAGCGCGCAGCGACGGCGTTGCGCGCGGCGGAGCGGATCGTCCGCGCGTTGCCGATCCGCGGTGATCTCGCGGAGCGCGCGTACAGCGTCGAGGAAAAGCGTCTGCTCGCCGAGCGCGCCCTCGGATACGTCGAGCTCTACGGCTCCTACGTCGAGTCCGAGGCTCGCTTTCGCATCGATCGCACCCTTGCGCTCTACGAGAGCTTGAGTGAAACCGATCAGAAGTCCTTCTGTTTCGATCCTGGGGTCGTCGACTGGCCGAGCTACGTGCGCGACGTCCACCTGCCGTCAGTCGTCGAGCACGCCCGCGTGCGGACGTCACCAGCTCGCCGGACCACCAAGTCGCGTGAGGAGCGCGCCCGGGAACGGATCCTGACGGAAGAGCCGCGGTGCGCCGCCTTCGATCTCGAGCAGACGCTGATCAATTCCAATGTCGTCGAGTCCTACGCGTGGCTCGCGACACGTCATCTCCCGCCCCTGCGTCGTGTCCAACTCGCGGCAGAACTCGCGCTCGAAGGACCGAGTCTGCTCGCCGTAGACCGGCGCGACCGCGGGGACTTCCTGCGTTCCTTTTACCGCCGCTACGAAGGAGCTCCGGCCCAACGCGTCCGCGACGACGCGTGGGAATTGTTCAGCGATTTACTCCTGACCCGCGTCTTTCCCGGGGCCATCGAACGCGTCCGCGCCCATCGCGCGCTCGGGCATCGAACGCTGCTCATCACCGGAGCACTCGACTTCGTCATTGCCCCGATGCGGCCACTGTTCGACGACGTCGTCTGCGCGTCCTTGGGTGAACTGGACGGGGTCTTCACCGGGGAGCTCGTCTCGACGCCACCGACCGGAGAGGCGCGTGCGCTCTTGCTCGCCGAGTGGGCGGAGTCGCTGGGGCTCGATCTCGAACGGACGATCGCGTACGCCGACTCGACGAGTGACCTGCCGATGATGGAAGCCGCTGGCATCCCGGTCGCTGTGAATCCGGAACCGAAACTCGCCGCCATCGCGCGCCGACGCGGCTGGCAGATCGAGGAGTGGAGTCGCGCAAAAGGTGGCCCCTGGGTGCCGCTCGCGATCGCGACACGCCGTCGCGGCGCTCGCACTCCCCCGCCCCGCCTGTTGTCCGAAGACGGCGCACCTTCGTCCGCGGAGAAGACACGGTGAAGGCGCTTTTGCTGGAGCGGCTCCCCCACCGTTTCGCGGCGGCGCGCGCCGCATCAGTCATCGGCGGGTCGGGCTCCGGAATCGGAATCGGTCCGCTACGCCTCGCTGAGATCGAGCCGCGGCAGCTTCCCGGGGACCGCTGGCGGCGGATCACTCCACTGCTAGCCGGGATCTGCGGTTCGGATCTGTCGACGCTCGACGGCGAAAGCTCACGCTATTTCGAGGACCTCGTGAGTTTCCCGTTCGTCCCGGGCCACGAGATCGTCGCCACGCTCGCCGACGGTGACGACGCCGGTACCCGCGTCGTCGTCGAGCCGGTGCTGTCCTGCGTCGTGCGAGGGATCACGCCACTCTGCCCTTCGTGCGCGGCCGGACGGACCGGAGCGTGCGAGCGCGTCGCGTTCGGCCATCTTCGTCCGGGACTGCAGACCGGCTACTGCGCGGACACCGGCGGCGGATGGTCCGAAGAGCTCGTCGCGCACGAGGCTCAGCTCCATCGCGTGCCATCGGAATTAACCGACGACGAGGCAGTACTGGTTGAACCGACGGCTTGCGCGATCCACGCCGCACTTTCTGGAGCGATCGTGCCGGGTGAGCGCATCGCGATCCTCGGTGCGGGGACGCTCGGTCTGTGCACGCTCGCCGCGCTCCGTCAGTTCTCTCTGCCCGCGGTCGTAATTTGCGCGGCGAAGCATCCGGTCCAGCGTCGCTTTGCAGCCGAACTCGGCGCCGATGTGATCGTCAAACCCGCAGAACTCGGTCGCGGCGTCCGTCGCATCACGGGCACGCTCGCGCTCTCCTCGGATGCCGGCGCGATCGATCGGCTCGCTGGTGGTGCCGACGCCGTCTTTGACTGCGTCGGCAACGCGTCGTCGATCAACCAAGCCCTCGAAGTGGTCCGCCCCGGCGGGCGCGTCGTCCTCGTCGGTATGCCGGGCTCGGTCCGCGTCGACCTTGCACCCCTGTGGCAACGCGAGATCTCGCTCATCGGCACCTACGCCTACGGCACTGAGCAACTACCGAGCGGGCCGCATTCGACGTTCTCCTTATCAATGGACCTCGTCCGCTCGGCGAGCCTCGGTCGTCTCGTGTCGGCCCACTACCCTTTGGATCGGTACGAAGAGGCGGTTCGCCACGCAGCGAACGCCGGTCGCCGGGGATCCGTGAAGATCGTCTTCGACCTTCGCCGAACCGAACCCGAATGGCGGCGAGCCGCCGCGTCTGACAGCGCCGAAGGAGGACCAGTGGAGGCGAGCGCGTGAGCCCGAGACCGGGATTCGTGCTCGACGTGGACCGCTCGACCCCTCCGACGTTGTTCTGGCACGGCGAAGGCTTCCGCTTCGAACGTCTCCCCGAAGGTTCGCGGGTTGTCTACCCCCAAGAACCGCTCGCGCCACTCGCTGACCCCGACACGGCGATCCGCCACGCGCTCGAGCACCCGGTGGGCGACTCGAAGCCGCTCTCGGATCTGTTGTTCGCGGGAATGCGGCTCACGGTCGCCTTCGACGACATCTCTTTGCCGCTGCCGCCGATGCGCTCGCCGGACACCCGTCAACGCGTGATCGAGGCTGTCTTGGACGAGGCTGCTCAAAAGGGCGTCGACGACGTCGTTCTGATCGCGGCGTTGGCGTTGCACCGTCGCATGACCGACGACGAGCTCCGCCATGCCCTCGGAGACCGGATCTTCGACGCGTTCGCGCCGCACGGGTTGTTGCTCCAACACGACGCCGAGGACCCGGACGCGCTCGTCCATCTCGGCATGACCGAAGAAGGCGAAGACGTCGAAATCAACAGGCGCGCGGCCGAGAGCGACCTTCTTGTCTACGTGAACATCAACCTGGTGCCGATGGACGGCGGCCACAAGTCCGTCGCGACCGGTCTCGCGAGTTATCGCAGCATCCGTCACCATCACAACGCGGTGACGATGCAGCACAGCCGGTCGTTCATGGACCGGCACAACTCAGAGTTGCACACATCGAATTGGCGGATGGGTCGGCTGATCAAGGACGCCGGCGTGAAGCTATTCCAGATCGAGACGACCTTGAACCTCGATACGTTCCCCTCCCAGTTTGGATTCCTGCAAAAGCGTGAATGGGAATGGTCGCTTCTCGACCGCGCCCAGTTCCAGGCGACGCGAGCATCGCTCGAGAAGGTACCGCCACGACTCGCGCGCCAGATCTTCCAGTCGATCCTCTCTCCCCACCAGATGACCTCGGTGCAGGCCGGCGAGGTCGAAGCCGTGCACGATCAGACCCTTTTCAACGTCTTCCGACAACAGCTCGTCCACGTCGAAGGACAGACGGACATCTTGACGATGGGACTGCCCTACATCAGCCCGTACAACGTCAACTCGATCATGAACCCGATCCTCGTTGCGTGCTTGGGGCTCGGCTACTTCTTCAACTTGTACCGCGGCCGGCCGCTCGTACGGCCGGGCGGCGTCTGCATCATGAGCCATCCGACGCCGTGGGCCTTCCACCCCGTCCATCACCCGAGCTACATCGACTTCTTCGAGCAGGTGCTCGCCGACACGACCGATCCCATCGAAGTCGAGAAGCGATACGAACAGGCCTTCGCGACGGACCCCTGGTACATCCACCTCTACCGCACCTCGTACGCATACCACGGCGTGCATCCCTTCTATATGTGGTACTGGTGCGCACACGCGCTCGAACACTTGGGTGCGGTGATCATCGTCGGCGGCGACCGCGCGGCGGTGCGCCGAATGGGATTCAAACCGGCGACGTCGTTACAGGACGCCCTCGAGATGGCAGAAGACGTCGTCGGCCGGGAACCTACGATCACCCACCTCCACATGCCGCCGATTGTGATGGCCGACGTCACGTGAACCTGCGCCTTCCGAAAGCGATCGACGAGGTCGTCCGCACACCGACTTGGCCCGGCACGCTGCCGCGCACGATCGAACCGCGCAACCTCGGGGTGGACTACGACACGTCGTGGGCGCGGGCGCCGTGGGCAAAAGCCGCGCGACGCGTGCTCGTCGAGACGGTCACCCGCCCCGTGGTCGCTGCACTCACTTCACCGACCATCTACGGCCGCGAGCATCTCGCACCGATCGCCGGGCCGATGATCTTTGCCGCCAACCACTCGAGCCACCTCGACACGTCCGTCGTCATCGCGTCGCTACCAGACCGCATCCGCCAGCGGACCGTCGTCGCGGCGGCGGCCGACTACTTCTTCGACCGGCCGTGGAAGGCGGCGGTGTGGTCGCTCGCGCTGGGGACGATCCCGATGGAGCGCACGAAGCTCAACCGCAAATCAGCGGATCTCGCCGCCGAACTCATCGAGGACGGCTGGAGTCTCGTCATCTTTCCCGAGGGCGGCCGGACTCCGGATGGCTGGGGACAGGAGTTCCGCGGCGGTGCCGCCTACCTCGCGAAGCGCTGCAACGTCCCGGTGATCCCCGTCCATCTGCGCGGTGTCCGCCCGGTGCTCCCAAAAGGCGGCGGCGCGATCCGTCGCCACGATGTCGAGGTCCGCTTCGGCGATCCGCTTTGGCCGATCGGGGGCGGCCCGACCGGGCGCGACGAGGATGCGCGGCGCTTCGCGGGGCGGATCGAACAAGCCGTCGCGGTCCTCGCCGACGAGGCGGAAACCGATTGGTGGTCGGCGCGCCGGCGAGCGGCACAAGGCGCGACGCCACCGTTTCGTGGTCCGGAGGCGTCGCCGTGGCGGCGCACGTGGTCGCTGCCCGAAAGCGCCCGCAAGACGCCCGGGCCGCGCGGCCGCTCCTCCGCAAAGCCCTGGTAGACGGGCGCGACGAAGGGGCCGGTGGGGGGGTTCCGGCCCCTTCGTTCATGTCACCAAGGCGCTGGTGGGGGACCAGCACACCCGTGGTGCGCACCACTGTCGTCGATGGGTCACCATCGGTCAAACAGTCAGCATAGATACGAACTATCTTTGCTTGCGATGGACCTCCGTCAGCTAAACGCCCTGGTCGCGATCGCAGAGCACGGCTCGTTCTCCGCCGCCGCCGACGCGCTGGCGACTGTGCAGTCGAACGTCTCGACGCATGTGAAAAAGCTTGAGATCGAACTCGGCTCGGAGCTCGTCGACCGCACGACCGGCGAGCTGACCGAAGCGGGCGCGCTCGCGGTCGACCGCGCTCGGCGGGTGCTCGCCGAACTCGACGCCTTGAACTCCGACGTCACCGCTCTTTCGAGCGATATCTCCGGCACCGTGCGACTCGGCGCGATCGGCACGGTCGCGCGCTGGTTGATCCCCGAGCTGATGGACGTCGTTCCGCGCACCCATCCCCTGTTGAGCCTCGTCTTCTGCGAGTCGACGTCGATCGGGATCGATCGACAACTGGCAAGTGGCTACGTCGATGTGGGTGTGCTCGTCTTGCCGGCGTCCGGTTCGGAGGTGCGCAGCGTGCCGTTGTTCGAAGAGGACCTCGGCCTCGCCCTTCCGAAGTCGCATCCGCTCGCGAGCAGGGAATCGCTCACCATCTCCGAGATCGCGGAACTCCCCTTGCTGCTGCCGATGCCGGGCACGAACTACCGCGATGTGCTCGACGCGATCGCCGCGCGCTCACGGGTCATCCTGCGGCCCCGCGCCGAGACCGACAGTGTGCGCCTTTTGCAGGCGCTCACCGTCGAAGGCTGCGGCTACGCGATCCTCCCGTCTTCGACGATGCCGATTACGGAGGCCGCTGATTGGACGCTCGTGCGTGTCGACGGGATCGCGCCGCGCGTCGTCGGTGTCGTACAGCGTCGCCTCGGTAAGCCCGGCGCACCGGTGCGCGCGGTCCTCGAGATCCTTGAGTCGATCGTCGCCGATCCGACGCGGCTGCCCGGCGGCGTCCGCGCCATCCCGGCCGACGAACGCGACGGCTACTCGGCACCGCTGCCGGTCTCTCGTGTCCGCCACCGCGCGGGCCGCGTTTAGGACTGGATCGGTTCCCTCCACATCGTCCAGAGCGTCGGACCGGCCTCGATCGTCACCTTCGCGACGAGCGCGAATCCGAGCGAGGTGTAAAAGCGGACATTCGGTTCGGACGAAGCCTCGAGATAGGCCGGCATCGCGATGTCGTCGAGTCGCGCGAGGACCGAATTGAGCAGCGCAGAGGCGAGCCCGGTGCGCTGGTGGCGCGGATCGGTGCCGATCGTCCCGAGGTAGTAGTGCGCTTGGCGTGGGCGCAGCCGAAACAGCGCCAGCGCGAGGCGCCGGCCGCGGAGGAAGCTGCGCGAGCGCAAGGCGAGTACGAGATAGGCGAGCTGAACGGAAGGGCCTGGCGCCTTTGTCCCCGGAGGGAGCCAGAGCGCGGCCGCGGTGCGCTCGGAGTTCGTGTACACCTCACCTTTTGGGAGGTAGACGCTTTCCAATTGCAGTCTGAAGAACGCGAAAAGCCGCGCCGCTCGCCGCTTTTCGTCCGGGAAGAGATACGCGGATACCGGGTCGGCGACAAAAGCCCGAGCGAGTGTCTGCGCGAGCGGTTCGATGTCCCCCCGACCTGCCCGTACGATCTCTGTCAAGGCGCCGCACCTTACCTGGCGACCGAGTCAGCGCCGCCGGACGGCACCAGGGAATGACACGACCACGAGAGGCGTTACCACGAGCATGACCACGAAGGAATTCACCGTCAACTTCGACTACCGCTGCCCCTTCGCGCGCAACGCGCACGAGCACGTCCTGACGGCCCTCGAGGCGGGAGCCGACTTCCGAGTGCGCTTCTTGCCATTCTCACTCGGCCAGGCGCACGTCGAGGATGGGGGCACACCGGTCTGGGACAAGCCAGACGAACGCCCGAACCTGCTCGCCGTCGCGGCGGGCATCGCGGTCCGTGACCGCTTCCCCGCGTACTTCCCCGCCGCGCACCGCTCACTGTTCTCCGCACGCCACGACGAATCCGGAGACCTGCGCGACGAGTCGGTCGTCCGCAAGGCGCTCGAGCGTGTCGGGGTCGACGCCGACGCCGTGTTCGCCGACCTCGCCTCGGGGTGGCCGTTCGCGCGTTTTCGCGCCGAGCACGAGGAGTCAGTCGCGCGCCACTCGATCTTCGGGGTTCCGACCTTTGTCCTTGACGACAAGGCGGTCTTCGTGCGGTTGATGACGCGACCTGACAGCGACGCGAAGCTCGCAACCGAGACGATCGAACGCGTCCTCGGGCTGATCGCCGATCACAGCGAGCTGAACGAACTGAAGTACACGACGATCCCCCGCTAGGAGAATCTCAGTCGAGCGAGATCGGCTCGTCGTCGCCGACGCCCGCGCCGAGCGGCAGGTCGGCGGCGACCGCGGAGACTTCCTTGCGGATCCGTTCATCGATCTCGATGACGAGTTCGGTGTTCTCGCGCAGGAACAGTTTCGCGTTCTCGCGTCCTTGACCCAGTTGTTCGCCCTCATAGGTGTACCAGGCACCGGACTTCTTCACGATGCCGAGGTCGACGGCGACATCGAGGATCGAGCCTTCCCGGCTGATGCCCTGTCCGTACATGATGTCAAACTCGGCCGAGCGGAAAGGCGGAGCGCATTTGTTCTTCACGACCTTCACCCGCGTCCGGTTGCCGATCACCTCCGCGCCGTCTTTGATCTGCTCGACGCGTCGGATGTCGAGACGGACCGAGGAGTAGAACTTCAGCGCGCGCCCACCCGGCGTCGTCTCAGGTGACCCGTACAAGACGCCGATCTTTTCCCGCAGCTGGTTGATGAACAGCGCGATTGTGTCCGACTTATTCAACGTCCCGGTGAGCTTGCGCAGCGCCTGGGACATCAACCGTGCCTGCAGACCGACGTGCGTGTCTCCCATCTCGCCTTCGATCTCCGCGCGCGGCGTCAGCGCCGCGACGGAGTCGATCACGATCACGTCGATCGCCCCGGAGCGGATGAGCATGTCCGCGATCTCGAGCGCCTGCTCGCCCGTGTCGGGCTGGGAGATCAACAACTCGTCGACGTCAACACCGATCTTCTTCGCGTAGACCGGGTCGAGCGCGTGCTCGGCGTCGATGTAGGCACAGATCCCGCCGTTGCGCTGGGCCTCGGCGACGACGTGCAGCGCGAGCGTCGACTTACCCGAGGACTCGGGGCCGAACAGCTCGACGATCCTGCCGCGCGGTAGGCCGCCGATTCCGAGCGCGAGATCGAGCGACATCGCGCCGGTCGAGATCGCCTCGATACCGAGCGTGAGGCTCTCGCCCATGCGCATCACAGAGCCCTTGCCGAACTGCTTTTCGATCTGCCCGAGGGCCACGTCGAGTGCCTTGTCCCGCTCCATTGCCTCTTCCTCCCGCCTGATCTCGAGCGTCCGTCGAGCGGACCACAACGGTACGACGCCGCTGTATCGCTGGACCTTGCCTGTCGTCATCGAGGCCACTGACTTGCATCAGTGTAGTTACGAACACACGTTCGGTGGTGGATGGACGGGCGGGACGGGCGATGTGTGCGATGACGAAAGCAACGGGCCAGATGACTGGGCGATGTGTCGTTGGTGAACCCAGCATCCGACAACCCCCGTTCACCTCGACTACCTGGGTTGTCATGATCAGGGCATGACAACGACCAGCAGTGCTCACGAAGAGACTTTCCGCCACCTGAGGGAGGTCCGAGCCAAAGCGATGGAGCACTATTTGCTGGCACAGCAGTTCCACACGGAGCGGCGGGAGTTGATCCGCGGCCTCATCAAAGACGGTGTGAGTCAAGCCGAAATTGCGCGGGAAATGGGTGTGACTCGCCAGGCCATCCAAAAAATGCTCGCTTGATCTGTTTTGTCAGCGCACACGTCGCCGGCGGACACGGAAGCGGCCCTCATCCGGACGCTCAGATGACCGGAAATGTCTCCTCGGCAAAGCCGCGTCGGTAAAACGATCGGAGGACGGCGTCAGTGCCATGAAGGCGTTCAGCGATCTCGATACCAGTCGCGATCGCGAGCTCGCGGTGGCCGACTGGAAGGGGCCATGACTCCCGACCGACGCTGCGCGCGAGGTCGTCGAGGTGCACGCTCTGTTCGACGATCCGCGTCTGCAGGTAATGGTCGAGACGCATCGCCTTGCCGCCGATCACTTCGATCGCGGTCGTCGGCGGCAGCTCGCCGAGCGTCGATTCGAGATCTGCGAGTCGTGTGCGCAGCGTCATCTGCAACTCGTCCTGGCCGACGCTTGCAGCCTCTGCGGAGCGTGTCCGCACCGCGCGATGTAACTCTTCATCTGACGCCGCGACGACCCGGATAAAATACTCCGCCGCGCTCTCGTAATCCAGCAGTCGGTCTGGTACGCCCTTTTGCAGGTACTCCCCCACGACCAACACCGCTCCGCGGGCGAGGTGCCCGACGATGCCGCTCACCAGCTGGTGCTCGAGGACCGACGGTGCGTCCCACATCTCTTTCACGAGACCCTCGCCGATCGCCTCGACGATCACCCGCGCCCCGTCGAGGAACAGCTTGGTGCTTTCAGCCTGGGCCACAACCGGCGCGACGCCCTTCTCCGAATTGACGGTCAGTCTTGGTGCTCGAGTCTTCGACGCAACCGGTCGAGCGCGCTGATCGCCCCGAGCTCGCGGATGCGCTTTCGTGTCCCGAACAGATCGAGGGGTTCCCCGTCGGGACTGCGGCCCACGAACGCGATGCCGACGAACGCCGTGCCCGGTGGATGGCTCTCTTGTGGATCGGGTCCCGCGACCCCGGTGGTTGCCAGCGCGACATCCGCGCCGAAGAGCTCGAGCGCGCCCTTCGCCATGTCGGCGGCGGCCTGTGCGCTCACCACCGGTCCCGCCGGGATCCTCAGCACTTCGCGTTTGGTCTCCCTGCCGTAAGCAACGACACCACCGCGAAACCAGCGGCTCGCGCCCGGAACGGCGACGATGCGCGAGGCGATCAATCCCCCGGTGAAGGACTCGGCCAGTGCGAGGCTCCGGCTGCTCGCGAGAAGCAGCGAGCCGATGCGTGCCTCGATCGTTTCATCGTCGATTCCGAAGACGGCGTCGCCCAATATCGCCGTGATCGCCTCCTCCTCTTCGTCGAGCAGTGCCGCTGCGGCGTCATCACTCCCCGCCTTCACGGTCACGCGCACCTGCACGCCCTCGACACCGCGCGCCAGAAAGGCGATCGTCGGCGCTTCTTTTCCTTTCTGATCGAGCGCCTCGACGCGTCCCGCGACGAGCTCGGAAAGGCGGGACTCCCCGATCCCCCAGGTCTTGATGATCCGGCTCGCGATCACCGCGCCTTCACCACTTCGCTCCGATAAATCTGGGAGCACGACGCGCGTCATCATCTCTTCCATCTCGTCGGGGACGCCTGGCAGCGCGTAGACGACGGCGCCGCCGATCGGGCAGATCAAGCCCGGCGCGCTACCCAGTCGTTGCTCGATGATGCGAGCGCCTTGCGGCACGAAACCCTGTCGACGGTTGCTGGGAGACATCACGCGATTGCGGACCGCGAACGCCTGCTCGACGAGGGCCATCGCCCTTTCATCCTCGACGAGACTGACCCCCATCACCTCGGCGATCGCCTCGCGCGTCACGTCGTCCTGGGTCGGTCCGAGCCCTCCGCAGACGATCACCGCATCCGCGCGTCCAAGTGATGCACGAAGGACCTCCGCAATCCGCTCGACGTTGTCCCCGACCCGCACCTGCATCCTGCAGTCGATGCCCGAGGCGGCAAGCTGCTCGGAGATCCACGTCGAGTTCGTGTCGACGATCTGACCGAGCAAGAGCTCCGTGCCGATCGCGACGATTTCCGCGCGCACGGGTCAGGCGGCTTCCTGGTTCACCGATTCGCGGTGGTGGACGCGACGCATCTCGGCGGTCGCCCGGTAGAGGTATTCCGCACCGGTGACGAGTGTGAGTGCGACCGCGAACCAGATCAGCGCGGAGATGACATCGCCGTCTTTTGCCCCGATCGGCGGGAAGAACGCCGCCGCCACCGCGAGGTCCTGTACGAGTGTCTTCAGCTTGGCAAGCGGTCGCGCGGGAATCGAGACGCCCCTGCGCCCCTCGACGATGCGGAAGGCGCTCATACCCACCTCGCGCGCCGCGATCAACGCGAGCGGCGCGACGCTGATCGTTCCTGTCGCGGCGAGCCCGCAGAGCGCGCCGAGAATCAGGAACTTGTCCGCGAGCGGATCGAGAAAGGCCCCCGAACGGGTCGTGCCGTGTCGGCGGGCGATGAAGCCGTCAACGCTGTCCGAGACGGTGAAGACCGTCCAGAGCACCCAGAGCGCCCACGCCGTCGGTCCGATCGTCACCGTCAGCACCGCGATCAGCGGCGCGGCAAGCAGGCGGGCGAGCGTGAGACCGTTCGCCGGCGTGACGAGCGCCGACGGTCCGAACGCCGGGGCGCGTGTACTCACGCTCCCGATCCTGCCGTCGCTTCGAGCGCGCTGGGCGGCACCCCGTCGGCGGTGCTCGCGATCAGATCGGGTCCCTCGGCGCCGGTGATCACCACCTTGAAGAAGCATCCGACAGCGAGCCGACGCTCGACCGTGATGATCCCGTCGATCTCCGGCGCTTCCCGGTGCGAGCGCGCGACGCCCGGCGCGTCGACGAGCACCTCAACCTCGCTGCCGACGAGATCGGCGCGTTTGTGCGCCGTGATCCCGTCCTGTAGGGCGTTCGCCTCGCGAAGGCGCTCCATCTGCATCGGAGGGGGAACCTTGCCATCGAGGCCGTGCGCGTAGGTGCCGGCTTCCTCTGAGAACGCGAAGAATCCCGCCCAATCGAGCTGCGCCGCTTCGAGGAAGGAGAGCAGCTCGTCGTGGTCGGCCTCGGTCTCGCCGGGATAGCCGATGATGAACGACGACCGAAAGGCGGCGCCCGGCTCGTCGCGACGGATCTTTTCGATTCGGGCAAGGAAGCTGTCGCCGTTACCGTAACGGCGCATCCGGCGCACGAGTGGCGAAGAGACGTGTTGCAGCGACAGATCGAAATACGGCACGCTCGTCGCCAGCACCGTCTCGATCAGCTCGTCTGTGAGTGCGGACGGGTACAGGTACAAAAGGCGCACCCGAGCGACGCGCTCGGCCGTCGCTCGCACGAGTTCGATGAGGCGTGCGTGCTCGTCGAGGTCACGGCCGTAACTGCCGAGGTCCTGCGCGACGAGGATGACCTCTTTCGCGTCGAGTGATTCGATCTCTCTCAAGATGGCGTGCGGCTCACGCGAGGCTTGTTTGCCGCGAAAACTCGGGATCGCGCAGAACCCGCATCGCCGATCGCAACCCTCCGCGACCTTGACGTACGCCCACGGCGCGTCTGACTGTGCCCGCGGCATCTCCAACAGGTTCGTCACCGACGACGCTCGAGGCGAGCGAATCTTTCGCCGCGGGGAACCGAACGCGATCGGCTCACCAAGTCGCACGACCTCTGCTTCTGGAAGTAGCCCGACGAGCTCGGATCCGTACCTCTCGGCAAGGCACCCCGTCACGACGAGACGCGAATCGCGGTGGCGCCGCTGGAGCGCGTCGAAGATCGCCCGGACCGACTCCTCACGCGCCGCGTCAATAAAAGCGCACGTGTTCACGACGACGACGTCCGCGCTCTCCAGGTCCCGTGCCGCAACGAGGCCGCGCTCGAGCAGCGATCCTGCGATCTTTTCGGAATCGACCTGGTTCTTCGGACAGCCGAGCGTCTCTACGAAGTACCGCTTCGGCACGGGCCGAGCCTACTGGCGATGCTTGCTCGTTATCGGCTGTCCGAATCGTCGCTCAGTCGTGTGCGCGATTCGCGGCAATGAGTTCGGCTTTCAGTCGGATGAACTCATCGTCGGTGATAACGCCGCGCTGGTGCAGGTTGGCGAGGTGTTCGATCTCGTCCGCGATCGACTCGTTCTGTGTACCGCTCGGCGCGCTCGGGAATTGTTGCACGCCCTGCTGGTGGGCCTCTTCAATTGCTCGGTTGATGAGGCTTTGCGTGGCGCTGGGATTCGGGATGTCGACAAACGGTTCGCGGCCGTTCGAGCCCGCAGACTCCACTTGCAGATCCCCCTTGCCAAGCAGACGCGCGAGCAGGCTCTGGGAATACTCGACGTTCTGCACACTCGAGAGAGGAATCTCGATCCCGCGCCGATGAAACACACCATTGCGGTAGATGACGCGCATCGACGTGATAACGAGATCGGTCGATCGCCAGGAGGCGAGCCGAGCAAGAAAGCGCGCGATGACGATGAGCCCGATCCCGAGAAGCACCCACCCGAACCAGACCGGCGCGGAGCTCCAAAGGACGAAGCCCGCGCCCTCGCCGCTCAAGACGACGGCGGTTTCGAGCGACGGCAGGAACAGCGCCGACCAGTGCGCCCTCGTGTCAAGATAGGCGTGCTCTCCCTCGTGGAGGTGTTTTGCCGCGTAGGGCACAGGATCCGCCGAATCGAATCAGGCGAGCTTCGCGGCGATGTTTCCCGCCTCGCGCAATACCGACCCGTCTGCTCCCTCAGACGAAAACGTCATCGCTGGACGCTCGAGCGCTTCGCCGATCAGGTCAATCAGCAACGATAAGAACGAAAGCTGCGGATCGATGAACAGGTGCCGCGAGAGCGAGCCCGGGACCGTGTTGATCTCGTTGACGTACAACCGTTCACCATCGGTGAGGAAGTCAATGCGGTTGACGCCGCGGGCGCCAAGCAGCGCGGCCGCGTCGGTCGCGATCGACCGTAGATCGCGCTCGAGCGTGTCGGAGATCTGCGCGGGCAGCTCGCGGGGAGCACTCGCCATGCCTTCACCACCGGCGTACTTGTCCGCGTAGTCGAGGATTTCTGCCGTCTCGTCGCGCACCAGGGGTCGCTCGATCTCCGAGAGCGAAAACGTCGGGTACGTCTTCACCGCGATCTGCACGTCAAACAGGTCGTCGCGGTACGGCTCGATCACCGCTCCCCGCCGCAAATGGACATTCGCCGCAAGCAGCGCCCGTGCGGTCGAGATGTCCTTCACCACGTCAATGCCGATCGAAGAGCCGCCAAAGCGCGGCTTCACGATGTAGGGGCCGGGAAAGGTCGGCTCGGGTGTCGACACGCTCAGTGCGAGGCGCGGCAAGACCGGGATTCCGGCGGTCCCGAGCACACCCGCGGTTGCGAGCTTGTCCATGCCGAGCGCGGCGCCCGCCGCGGTCGGTCCTGTATACGTGACCCCGGCGCAATCGAGCGCACCTTGTAAGGAACCGTCCTCGCCAGGGCCGCCGTGACAGCACACGACCGCCACGTCCACCACGAGCGGCTTGCGACGATTGGCAACAAGACCGCGTCGCTGTACGAAGCCTCCCGGTGAGTCGATGATGAGATCGAGCGGGCGCCGTCCCTCGGGGAGTTCATCGGCGAAGGCGCTCGCCTCGAGCGTCGGTGGCACCTCGAACCACGCCCCGGTTTTCGTCCAAAACAAGGCGTGGACCTCGCTGACCTGCGGCGCGTTGTACAGGGCGCGCGCCGCCTGCAGACCGGTGAGCACCGAGACGTCGTGCTCAGGCGATGGCCCACCGAACAGCACCGCCACGTTCGGAGACGTCCTGCTCACAGAGCAATCCTAGGCAGTGCGGGTCAGCCTGAATCTGGGAAGCCACCTCCCATTTGCGGTGCTGAGCAGGATTTATGGGTAGTGATCGGGCAGGTCGTTTTCGTACAAGACGGCATCACCCGGCCCGAGCTGATCCCGCACCCAGGCGACTGCTTCCTCGCGAGTGGCGACGGCGACCGGCCTGGCGCAGCCTGCGCCGGCACCAGCGAGGAGCGATCGATGATTTGTCCTCCCGACAACGACGAGTTCTGCGCCGGCGTTCGCGACCTCGGCCGCGAACTGGCGGTTCGCCTCGCCCTGGATGTTGCCGAGCTCGACCATCCCGGGGGTGACGACAACGCGACGACTGTCCGATCGGCCGTTTGCGACGAGCGTCCGCAGCGCGAGCCGTGCCCCGGCCGGATTCGAGTTGTAGGTGTCGTCGAGCACGATCACTCCGTTCGCCGACTCGTTCACGGTCAGACGGTGCTCGACGGGTTGCAGGGAGCGCAGACGGTCGACGAGCACCGCGGCATCGATCCCGATCGCGCGCGCCAAGCCGATCGCGCAGGCGACGTTCTCCCAGGCAACCGGCTTGCGAATGTCGTGGCCGATGTGACCGATCGACCTGCCCTCGATGATGATTTCGACGCTCCCGTCGTCGACGACCAACGCGACGTGAATTGATCGCTCAGCCACAGAGCAGGCGATGACGCGTTTTCCCTCCTGCTCGAGAAAACCCGAGAGCGATGCGAGGCGCTCGTCGTCGACGTTGAGCACCGCAGTGCTCGCGGTCGCAAAGATCTCTCGCTTCGCCGCGAGCGTCCGATCGAGCGATCGGAATCGTTCGAGGTGGACGGGACCGATTGCGGTGATCGCTGCGATGCTCGGTCGGAGCCAGCGGCACATCGCCGCGATCTCTCCCGGACCATAGGTCCCCATCTCCGCAATAAAGACTTCCGTGCCGGACGTGAGTGTCTCGTTCACCGCTCGCGCCAAACCCGCTTCGTTGTTGAAACTCTTTGGACTGGCGACGACGACCTTGGATCCCGAAACCAGGTGCGCGAGATATCGCTTTGTCGAGGTCTTTCCGTACGACCCCGTGATGCCGACAACGAGCGGTTGGATGGCGTCGAGCCTCGCTCGTGCCGCTCGCACGTAGCGACGCGAGACGGCCGCCTCAATCGGACGATCGGCGAGCAACGCCAGCTCCACCAGGATGGGAACGCCAACGGCGCACGCGACGACCGCCGTGACCGCTCCGCGGACTCCGCTTGTGGCAGAGACGATTCCAACAATCACGCCGGCGAGCGCCGCTTCGATCGCGACGATCGTGCTCAGGCGTCGAGTCCATGTCAGGGCGCTACTGCGTCCGCGCAACCCCAGACGGAATGGACCGAGAGCGACGATCACTGCCGAGGCGAGTCCGGCTGCCACCGCAAAGGCGCTCGCTACCACCCCGCCGAGCGCGATCGTCGCGATCGAGACGTCGAGCGGCCCGCGTGCCCACCAGCGCCGGACGAATCGGATCACCGAGCCGACCAGGTAGTGCTCACGCTGTGCGACCCGCACCCAGCGGATGGTCGCGGCGACCGCCGCTGTGGCGCCGAGGGCGATGACCACCGCGTCGAGCGCGATCATCGCTGCAGCTTCACCACGGCGTCGTAGATCGCGGCAGGCGCAACCGTTGGAACGAAGTGGCCGACGCCGGGCAATTCGACAAGACGGCCGTCTTTCAAGACCTCAAGCGCGCCGCGCGCGAGCGAGATTGGTGCCGCGGTGTCGTCTGTTCCCCAGACGAGCACAACCGGACACTCGATCGCGCGCAACGCATCCGTGTAATCCTCCGCCAACACCCGCACGAGTACGCCGCGCATCACCCCGGACGCTTGCCGATAATCGCGAGACCCGTACCGTTCTCGAGCGCGTTCGAGGCGCGCTTTACTCACCACACCGAACCGGGCGAGTTCGCGCACAGCCCGGTACCGGGTCGCCACGCGCGAGCCCTCTCCACGCGCCGGAACAAACGGAACGCCAGTGAGCACGAGTCCATCGACGCGTCTTGGAGCAAGGCGAGCGAGCTCTAAAGCGACGCCGCCCCCGCGGGAGTGGCCGACGACGACGATGCGTTCGGCCATCTCCTCGAGGATCGGAGCGATCGCGGCGGCGTACTGCGCAGCTCCCCACGGCTCGGTCGGGGGCGGCGATGCGCCGAATCCCGGAAGGTCGAGCGCGATTGCGTCGAGGGCCGCGCCGGCGCTCGAGGCGCCCGAGAGTGCCTCGCGAAAATCCTCATGGGATCTCCCCCATCCGTGCAGCGCAAGGACGCGGGCAGGCGCGGTGCCGTAGGCCTCGCCGAAGACGATGCCTCCCATGTAGGCACTGAGCACGACCGGACCATATCTGGGCTGAAAGAGCTTCTCGCTGATCGGGAGTCCCATGTGACAGCGCCGCGATACGGTCCCCTAGGTGCTCGGCGACGTTGACCAGGGGCGCATCCTCGCGGGTTGCGACGAGGAACAGCGCACGGCGATCACTTCGGATGCCGCGCCGCTGCTCGTTGTCGCGGGCGCCGGGGCAGGAAAGACCCGAATCCTCACCCGTCGGATTGCCTGGAGGGTCTCAACCGGCTCGGCCGCCGCGTCGCATGTCCTCGCGCTGACCTTCACCCGCAAGGCCGCCGCGGAACTTCGTGACCGACTGAGAGAGCTGGGCTTGCAGGTCGGGGTGACCGCGGGCACCTTCCACGCCGTTGCACTCGCGCAACTGCGTGAGCGTGCGATCGACGACGGACGTGAGCCTCCCCGGGTCCTCGATTCGAAGGTCCGTCTGCTCGGCAAGGTGATCCCCCCTGTGCCACCTCCCGCGCCCGACGGCCGGCGACTCCCCCGGCGCGAACTGCTCGGTGCGGTCGCGACCGAGATCGAGTGGTCGAAGGCTCGACGGATCGCTCCGACCGACTACGCGACCGAAGCGCGTCGCGCGGAACGGATAATCCCGGTTGACGCGTCTCCGATCGCCGAGTGGTACGCGGCCTACGAGCAGCAAAAAGAGCGAGCGGGACTTGTCGACTTCGACGACCTCTTGGAACGCGTCGCGCAGGAGATCCTCGACAGCCACGGCTTCGCCGCCGTCCAGCGGTGGCGGTTCCGACACCTCTTCGTCGACGAATTGCAGGACGCGAACCCCGCACAGCTGCGACTGCTCGACGCCTGGCTCGGTGAACGCGAGGACCTCTTCGCCGTCGGCGACGCGAAGCAGGCAATCTACGGATGGAACGGTGCCGATCCCTCGGCCGTGCTGGAGTTCCCACAGCGGTACCCCGGCGCGACGGTGCTCGAGCTGTCGATGAACTATCGCTCGACTCCCCAAGTTGTGTCCGTTGCCTCCTCGGTGTTGCGTGACGCCGATCGGTCGCAAACCGCGGTGTCGAGCGACGGACCGACGCCGACCGTCACCGCGTATGACTCAGACTTAGAAGAAGCCTCCGGTATCGCAGCGGCGATCCGGCGGCGGCACGAGCCGGCACTTTCGTGGCGCCGATTCGCCGTGCTCGCCCGCACGAACAGCCAGCTCGAAGCGTTCGAACAAGCATTCGACACCGCGGGCATTCCCCATCGAGGCTCGACCCCGCTGCGCTGGGACAAAGGGCCCGAGTTCGTCGAGGCGATCGAGGGTCTCGACCGCGCAGGAGACACCGACGCGTTCATGCGTTGGTTCAGCGATCTCAAGGCTCCCGAAAGAACAGAGCGCGCCCACGAATCGAACATCCGCGCGCGCCGGTCGGTGATCATGCGTCTCGCAACCGATTACGCGGCTCTTGAACCGCGTCCCACCCCGGAAGGATTCCTGCGCTCGCTCGATGACGCGTCGAGAGACGGTTCATTCCATGTTGTCGAAGACGGCGTCGACCTGTTGACGTTTCACCGCGCGAAGGGTCTTGAATGGCCCGTCGTCTTTGTCACCGGGATCGAAGTCGGCCTGCTGCCGATCGCCCACGCCATCGCGCGACCTGCCATCGAGGAGGAGCGCAGGTTGTTTTACGTCGCGCTGAGCCGAGCGACCTCAGAGTTGCATTGCTCGTGGGCGCGCCAGCGCGCGTTCGCCGGTCGTACCCAGCCACGCGAACCTTCGCCGTTCCTCGACGCGGTGCTCGACACCTGCGCGGATCTCGAACACCAGAGTCGCATCGATGCCGCCAGCGCTAAGGAGCATCTCGCCAAGGTCCGCTCTGCCCTCGAAGCGGTCGCTCCGACCAGCTGACTTCCGTCGACGTTGCGGCCTTGTGAGCCCCTGCAAACTGCGCCAATCCGTTTGACAACGGCAGCCGTTCTTTTAAAAGAGCACGAACTCTTCGAAGCACACAGGGAGGGCCCCATGCGGCTTCTGTCCGCGAATCGCCGTCACTTTCACGCAAGCCGTACCCAGATTTTCGGCGCCATCGGCCTGGTAGCAGGGGTTTCGCTTCTCGCCACGTCTCCGGCCGCAGCCGCGACTACTCAGCGTGTCGCATCGGCGGAATCCGCCGGTTCCCACCACCACTCGCGCACTACGCCGGTGATCGTGAAAGCGGCAAAGCGGGGCAAACTCGGAACGATCCTCATCACCGCTTCGGGATACACCCTGTACCGCTTCACCCCCGACACTTCGAAGAAGCTCGCCTGCACCGGCGCCTGCACCCAAGCCTGGCCGCCCCTTGTTTTGCCGAAGGGTGTCACGCACGCGACCGCTGGGAGCGGCGTTGAACAATCCCTGCTCGGCACCAGGAAACGCGGAACGTCCCTGCAGGTCACTTACAAGGGACTGCCGCTGTATCGCTACGCCGCGGATACAGCCCCTGGCCAGACGAATGGCCAGGGCGTCGGCGGGACGTGGTTCGTCGTGAAGTCTTCGAGTACTTGACGACTCGGGCGCCGTTCAAAGAGGCCCCTGGGCACGAGTAACTTGTTCACCGTGACCCCCGTTGCTCCTCCCCGTCTTCAACGCGCGCTTGCGCGCATCGCGCTCGGCGGCGCTGTGGTCGTCGTCGCCCTCGGTCTTACGATCCCCTCAGCTGGCGCTGCGTCCGCTCGGTCCTCGATCCCGACCGCGAAGGCGCTCATCAAAAAGACTCTCTCCACGATGTCGAGTCAGTCGAGCGTCCACCTGACGATCACCTCGACCGACAAGTCAACCAAGCAGAGCGAAACCGTCACCGAGGACGCCGGAAAGACGAACGGGCTCGAGACGATCGATTTCGGCTCCGCGATCGCGACCGTCCGACTGACGTCGGCGGCGGCGTATGTCTCTGGAAACGCCACCGGACTCGAGAAGATCGTCGGGCTGTCCACCAAGGGCGCGAAATCCGTCGGCGACAAATGGATCGTGGTGCTAAAGGGTTCGACGCAATTCACGAACATCGCCGACGGCGGGACGATCGGACCGCTCACGAAGGCCCTGCTGCCGACGAGCTCGAAATCGGTCGACGTGAAGAGCGACAAGTTGAACGGACACGGTGTCTTCGCGATGAATTGGACGCAGACGACGTCGAGCGCCAAGGTTGACCTCGCGCTGGACATCGCCTCGAGTGGCGCGACGCTCCCGATCGAACTCACGGCCACCCAGGGGAGCTTCGTTTCGGTCACCCAGTTCGCGCACTGGAACGAGCACATCTCCGTTCCCGTGCCGAAGTCGACGATCGCTTACTCGAAGATTCCGAGCTGATCCTCGCTCCCTAACCCAGCTCAGCCCTCGAGCTGCGGCGCGTTCTTCACTTCCGTCCAGCCGCCGGGCAGAAGATGTTCGGCCCCTGGCGGTCCCCATGAACCGCGCGGATAGATGATCGGCGCGTCGGACTCGTCGAGGATCGAACCGACGATCCGCCACTCTTGTTCGACCATGTCTTCGCGCGCGAAGTGGCGCTGGTCGCCTACGAGCGCGTCGGAGACGACACGCTCGTAGGCGTCTTCGACGGGACCGAGGGCGCGGCTCAGATCAACGGCGACGAGGATCTGCTTCGTCGCCGCCTTCGGTCCGGGTGCCTTCCCCAAGAGCTCGAAGGTCAACGCCGCCTGGGGTTGGATATGGAAGCGGATGAGGTTTGGTTCCGGCCGCCCTTCGGTCGTGGCGAAAAGCATCGTCGGCGGGCGGCGCAGTTCGACGACGACCTCGATCGCCGTCACCGGAAGACACTTTCCGGCGCGGATGACGAACGGGACGTCTGCCCATCGCCAGTTGTCGATGGACAGCCGCACCGCCACGTACGTCTCGGTGGTCGAGTTCTTCCGCACCCCCTCGACTTCGAGGTAACCCTCGTACTGGCCGCGAACGCAGTCGGACTGAGAGATCGTTCGCACCGACTTCAAAAGACGCACCTGCTCGTCTCTCAGCGCGTCGGCGCTGTCGGACACCGGTGGATCCATCGCGAGGTACGAAAGCAGTTGGAGGAGGTGATTCTCCAATACGTCGCGTATTGCGCCCACCGAGTCGTAGAACGACCCTCGGTCGGCGACGTCGAAGTCCTCGGCCATCGTGATCTGCACCGAGGCGACGTGCGCCCGGTTCCACAACGGCTCGAGCAGCGAGTTCGCGAAGCGGAACATCAACAGATCCTCGATCGGCTCCTTGCCGAGGAAGTGATCGACGCGGAAGATCCGATCTTCGGGGAAGTACTTGTGCAGTTCCCCGTTCAGGGCGACCGCGGACGCGAGGTCGTGGCCGAAGGGCTTTTCGACGACGAGCCGCGACTCGCGATTGAGGTCGACCTTGGCGAGCCCCTCGGCGACGGCGGCGAAGAGCGACGGCGGCACGGCGAGGTAGTGGACGTAGTGATCCGATGGATCGCCGAGCTTTTTCACGAGCGCGGCGAAGGTGCCGGGCTCTGAGTAATCGCCCGCGACGAGCGAGATCCTTTTCGCGAGGCGATCGAAGACCTCGACGTCGACCGTGACCGACTCCGAGATCTCCTCGCGGACCTTGTTGATCAACCCTTTCTCATCGAGGTCCGTGAGCGCGACGCCGACGATCGGGACGTCGAGCACCTTTCGCCCCTCGAGGTGGTAGAGCGCCGGCAAAAGAAGCTTCTTCGCGAGATCGCCGGTGATGCCGAACAGCACGAATGCCTTCGTTCGGTCGCTCATGCGCGCACCCTTTCGTCCCGAAACCATTCGATGAGGCCGACGGTCGAGCTGTCGTGTTCGGTGAGATTCGGCGTGTCCTTTGCCGTGAGAACCGGAGTGAGCCCGCTCGCCATCTCCTTGCCGAGCTCGACGCCCCACTGGTCGAACGAGTCGATCCCCCAGACGACCCCCTCGACGAACACCGTGTGCTCGTACAGCGCGACGAGCTGGCCGAGCACCGAGGGCGTCAGCTTCGGCGCGAGGATTGTCGAGCTCGGATGGTTGCCGGGCATCACCTTGTGCGGAACGAGCGCCGCGGGCACCCCGGTCGCGGCGACTTCTTCCGCGGTCCGCCCAAATGCCAATGCCCCGCTCTGCGCGAAGCAGTTCGCCATCAACAGGTCGTGCTGGTCGTCGTGTTCGCGCGTCGAGTTCGCGAAACCGATGAAGTCGGCGGGCACGAGCTTTCTGCCTTGGTGGAGCAGCTGGTAAAAGGCGTGCTGACCATTTGTCCCTGGTTCGCCCCAGAAGATCTCACCGGTCTGGCTCGTCACCGGGCTGCCGTCGCGACGCACGGACTTGCCGTTCGACTCCATCGTGAGCTGCTGGAGGTAGGCGGCAAAGCGCGAGAACCGCTCCGAATACGCGAGCACGACGTGGCTTTGTGCGGCGAAGAAGTTGTTGTACCAGACGTTCAGCATCCCCTGGATGACGGGCATGTTCGCTTCAAGGGGTGCGCCCACGAAGTGTTCGTCGATCGCGTGGAACCCCGACAGCATCTCGGCGAAACGTTCCTTGCCGATCCCGCACATCAGAGAAAAGCCGATCGCCGAGTCGTAGGAGTAGCGCCCGCCGACCCAGTCCCAGAACTCCAACATGTTCTCCGGGTCGATGCCGAAAGCACGCACCTGATCCGCGTTCGTCGAGATAGCGACAAAATGCCGCGCCGTCGCGGATTCGTCGGCGCCGAGTCCTGAGAGCAGCCAGGCCTTCGCGGCCCGTGCGTTCGTCAGCGTCTCGAGCGTCGTGAACGTCTTAGACGAGATGACGAAGAGCGTCTCAGCCGGGTCGAGGTCGGCGGTCTTCTGCCACAAGTCGACCGGGTCGACGTTCGAAACAAAGCGGCACGTGATCCCTTCTGCCGCGTAATCCCGCAACGCGTCGTAGGCCATCGCCGGACCGAGGTCCGAACCCCCGATTCCGATGTTGACGACGGCGTGGATCGGCTTTCCCGTCGATCCCTTCCACTTGCCTGAGCGGATCGCGTCGGAGAGCTCGCCCATCCGGTCGAGGACCCGGTGGACATCGGCGACGACGTCTTGGCCATCAACGATGAGCCGGTCGCCACGAGGCTTTCTGAGCGCGATGTGCAGCACGGCGCGGTTCTCAGTCGTGTTGATGCGTTCTCCTGAGAACATCGCGTCGCGCCAGGCATCGACACCGACACGGCGGGCGAGGGCGATCAGCGCATCGAAAGTCTCCTGGCGCAGTCGGTGCTTCGAGTAATCGAGGTGGAGTTCACCGGCGTCGAGGGTCATCCGCTTGCCGCGACCGGGATCCGACGCGAAAAACTCCCGTAAATGCACCTCGCGGTCGGTGCCGCGGTGTTCAGCGAGGGTGAACCACTCCGGGGTCGTCGTCGCGTCGACGGTCTCGGGGATCACCCCTTTTTCTCCTCGTGGCCGCCGAAGGCCTTGCGTTGCGCCGATTCCACCTTGTCGGCAAAGAGCGCCGCACCCTGGGAGCCGAAGCGGGAGTACAACGCCGCTGTGAGCAGCGTCGCCGGCACGCCCTCGTCGATCGCGGCGAGGCTCGTCCAACGACCCTCGCCGGAATCGGAAACTCGCCCTTCGAACTGGCTGAGTTGCGGGTCCGCGTAGAGGGCTTCCGCGGTGAGATCGAGCAGCCAGGAGGCGATGACGCTGCCGCGTCGCCACACCTCCGCGACCTCCGGCAGATCGAGGTCGTACCGGTAGTACTTCGGATCGCGCATCGGCGCCGTCTCGGCATCGTCCCGTTGGACCTTCGATCCGGCGTTCGCATTTTTCAGGATGTTCAGGCCCTCCGCGTACACGCCCATCACCGCGTACTCGATCCCGTTGTGGACCATCTTCACGAAGTGTCCGGCACCGTTCGGCCCACAGTGCAGCCAACCCTGCTCTGACGGCGCGAGGGCCCCTGAGCGGCCCGGGGTCCGTGCGGCATCTCCCGGGCCCGGCGCGAGCGCCTCGAAGATCGGGGCGAGACGCTGCACTGCGTCGTCGTCGCCACCGACCATGAGACAGAAGCCGCGTTCAAGGCCCCATACGCCTCCGCTCGTTCCGGCGTCGACGTAGTGAAGTCCCTTCCTTTGCAGTGCCTCCGCGCGGTCGATGTCGTCGCGGTAATAGGAGTTGCCGCCGTCGATCAGCGTGTCGCCCGCATCGAGGTGGTCGGCGATGCTGTCGATCGTCTTCCCCGTCGCCCCCGCCGGCACCATCATCCAGACGTTGCGCGGGGTCTTGAGGTTTTTGACGAACTCTTCGACCGAGTGAGCGCCGACGGCGCCTTCGTTGGCCAGGCCGTTGACGGCGTCAGCGTTGAGGTCGTAGACGACGCACTCGTGTCCCGCTTTCATCAACCGGCGGACCATGTTCGCCCCCATCCGCCCCAAGCCGACCATGCCGAGTTGCATGAATTCCTCCTGAGTTGAGGACCGATCCGTTCGACTGCGGAGATGACGCCGCGAACCTATCGAGGAACCCAGTCGGACCGCATTCGCCTACGCACGCGAGGCGATCCCGTCGAGGAGGTACTCAAGCCCCGTGTTGAACTGCCGACTCGAGGTGTACGAGCCGAGCTGGCGCGCGATCGGATCCTGCTCGCCGCGCTTTTTCCGTGACCCCGACCGGTCCGTTCTCGTCCATGTGTCGGACGTGGCCGCAGACCGTCAACTCGCGTGACGGTAGGCCCGCACCGCAAGCGGCACGAAAACCGCGACCACGCCAGCCAACCACACGGCGCTTTGCCAGGCGTGCAGGCTGAGCGGCCCGCCGAGAGCGAGCGCGCGCATCTCGTCGATGACGATCGTCACCGGTTGGTTCTTGGCGAATGCCTGCAGCCATCCGGGCATGGTGGACACGGGGACGAAGGCGGCACTCACGAAGGTGAGCGGAAACAGCCAAACGAGGCCGAACGAGCCAACCGATTCCTCGTCCTTGATGGCGAGGCCGACGAAGGCGCTCACCGTGCAAATGGTCACGCCGAAGGCGACACCCAACAGCACCATCAGCACAGCGGGAAGGGCACCGTTTTGGAATCGGAATCCCACTGCGTACCCGACCGCCAAGATGACGAGCAACGTGATGCTGATCCGTGCCGTGTCAGCGACCAGGCGACCGAGAAGCACGGCAGAACGTGCCATCGGCATTGCACGGAAGCGGTCGATGACACCTTTTTGCAACTGCCTGGCGAGTGAAATGGCCGTTCCGAAAGAGGCGAAGGCGGCGGACTGGGCGATGATGCCGGGCATGAGGAAGCTCACGTACCCGCCCTTGACCGCGACGGGGATGGCGCCACCGAACACGTAGACGAAGAGCAGCACGAACATCACCGGCTGGATGACCGTGAAGAACAAATAGGCGGGATTGCGCAGCCAGATGAGGAGATCCCGTCTGGTGAGCGTCAAGGTGTCGGCGAGACCGAACCGCATGCGGCGCGCCGCCGGAGGGCTCGGGATGTCGAGCGCTTCGAGCGGCGTCAGCGTGGTCGTCGTCACGAAGCTGCCGATCGGCTCCGACCGCCCGATCTGCGGCGTTCTCCGGACGGGGCCAAGGGCGCCTGTTCCGCGGCGTGGCCAGTGAGAGCGAGGAACACGTCGTCGAGAGAAGGGCGACGGATGGCGAGCCCTTCGGTGTTGATGCCGAGCGCGTCGAGGCGGCGGACAGTCTCGACGAGCGCGTGCGAACCGCCGTCTCCGACCCGCAGGCTGAGGCGGCCGGCCTCTGAGTCGACGACGGGCTCGGCGTCCGATAGAGCCCCCACCGCCTTAGCCGCCTCGGAGAGGCGCGGCCGCTCGACGACGGCGAACTCGAGGATGTCCCCGCCGATCCGGTTCTTGAGCTCAGCGGCGGTGCCCGCCGCGATGACCCGGCCGTGGTCGATGACAACGATTTCGTCCGCCAGCTCGTCGGCTTCTTCGAGGTATTGGGTGGTAAGCAGCAATGTCGTCCCGATCGCCACCAGCTCCCGGATGATGTCCCACATTCCGAGCCGGCTCCTCGGATCAAGTCCGGTCGTCGGCTCATCGAGAAAGAGCACCTGTGGGGTGGCGACGAGGCTCAGCGCGAGGTCGAGCCGGCGCTGCATGCCGCCCGAATAACCCTTGGTGGGCCGATCTGCGGCTTCGAGAAGGTCGAAGCGCTCGAGCAGCTCGCCGGCGCGTCTCTTTCGAGTCTCAAGATCAAGGTGGTACAGGCGACCCATGATCTCGAGGTTTTCTCGGCCCGTCAGCTCCTCTTGGATGGCGGCGGATTGGCCGGCGAGGCCGATGATTTCGCGCACGGCGGCAGGCGTACGGACGACGTCGCGACCCTCGACAAGCGCCCGCCCCCGATCCGGCTGCAACAAGGTCGTGAGGATTTTCACCGCGGTCGTCTTTCCGGCACCGTTCGGCCCGAGCAAGCCAAGTACCTTCCCCCGCTCGACGACGAGATCGATCCCGCAGAGCGCCTGAACCTCGCCGAACGATTTGTGGACGTCCTCAACGAAGATCGCTGGCCCGCTCCATTGCTCCGTCGTCGTCGCGTCCCTCACTGCCACCCTCCGCCGAGGATCATCCGCATCTCCCGCACCGCGGAACTCTGCAGTACCACCAGTTGCGCGTTCACCGTCCACTTTTTTGCACCTCGTAATTCGTCAGTCGGCGCGCCGCGCAGAACCTTCGGTTCCCGATGATGCTGGGCGTCAGACAAAGCGCCCGGGCGAGCGAGTGATCGGCCACGCTCGGCTGTCAAGGATACCTTGACATGATCGTGATGTCAAGGCACACTTGACAAATGATGAACTCGAAAAACGGGGAACCGCGGGTCGTACCGCCGCTGATGAACGCCGCGTGGGAAACCGCCATTTCTGACTCTGATCCCCTCGTCGCCCTCGGCGCGACCAGAGCCCTCGTGGGGCTGTTGTCCACTTGGGAGGCCAAGCTGGCAGGTGAGGCGGTGGCCGAAGGGGCGACGTGGGAGGCGATCGGAAGTTCAGTCGGTGTCAGTCGCCAAGCCGCGTGGGAGCGCTTTCACGGTGACGTCGTCGACTTCAAGCGTCAAATCAAAACCGATTTCCACGCGCTGAAGGACGCCCACCGCCAGGAAATGCTCGCATTCCGAGACGACGTCAAGCGGCTCGCGAGAGAGCGCCGACGCTCGCGCTGATGATTGAGCGCAGGCCGACGGTAAGGCCCCGTTGGGCGCGCCCGAAACCCGCGCAATCAGATCTCTCCGTCGCACTTCGGTCCGAGGCTGTGGCTTTCACGAAGTCGTCTCCTCATCCCGAAGAGAACCCCAACGTGTCGCGCGGGGTGACCGTTCCCACTTGTCGAGCCACTCCGAGAGCTCGGCCGCCGGGAGAGGTTTGCACACGCGTTCGCCCTGAGCGAGTTGACAGCCGAATTCCTCAAGACGACCCATGACGTCGGCGTTCTGGACGCCTTCAGCGACCACCTGCTTGCCAAGGCTCAAGGCGAGCTCGATCGTCGAGCGTACGACAAGCTCCTTTTCGGGGTCGTCAACCATCTCCGTCACGAACGATCGGGCGATCTTGACTTCTCCGATCGGAAGATGCGTGAGATAGGTCAGTGACGAGTAGCCACTTCCGAATTCGTCGATCGAAAGGCCGACTCCCAGCGCGTTCAGTCGCGTGATGACGTCCTCAGCGCGCCGTGGCTGAACGATGAAAGAGCTTTCGGTGATCTCAAGCTTGAGACGTTCTGGTGGAATCCCGTGACGGTGCAAAAGAGCGGCGACTTCGCTCGGAAGGTTCTCATCGATCAGGTTTCGTGTGGCGAGGTTCACGCTCACTCCGAGAACATGGCCCTGGTCCTCCCACTCCCGGCATTGCCTCAACGCGTCGTCAAGAACGAATTGAGTGAGCCGCTTGATGAGGCTGGTCTCCTGAACGAGCGGGATGAACGAATCAGGGTGAATCAGGCCGCGTCTTGGATGATGCCAGCGGATGAGCGCCTCCACCGACGGTACCTCGCCGGTCGCGAGGTTCATCTGCGGCTGAAAATACAAGACGAGCTCACCTCGCTCCACCGCGCCGCGCAGCTCTCCGACAAGCGAGAACATCTCGGAGCGGCTCTCGTTGAGAGACGGCTCGTACCGAGCAAACTCGCTTCCCGTGCGCTTTGCGAAGTACATCGCGACATCCGCTGCACGCAGCAACGGGTCGGGGCTGTCCCCGTCCTCGGGGAAGTAGGCGGCGCCGACACTTATGTCGACGTTGAGTGGGAAGTCATCCACAAGAATAGGGGCGTCGAGCAGGCGCTGGAGCCTCGACGCGAATCTCTCGGCCGCACCATCAGCGGCGTTGTGCATTAGGACCGCGAACTCATCTCCGCCTATTCGCGCGACCGAATCGCTTTTTCGAGCAGCCTGCCGGAGCCGCGCCGCCAGTTGCTGCAGAACCTGGTCACCGGCGTCATGACCAAGAAGGTCATTGATTTCCTTGAAGTGATCTACGTCGACCGCGAGGACTGCGAAGATGCGTGCAGCCCTGCTGCTCGTCTTCCACTCGTGGTCGAGTCGATCGAAAAACAGAGCCCGATTTGGAAGTCCTGTCAGCCGGTCATACATGGCCTCGTGGCGCATTTCCCGCTCGGCGACTTGACGAGCGACCTCGGCCGAGTGTTGTGCCGTCACGTCTCGGACGATCAGACACACAGTTGTCGCGGCATGACCGGGCGACGCTATCGGTGCCATCCTCGCCTGGAACCAGCGAACACCGGCCGGCACCGTTAAGCAGTACTCCACAATGTTCGGTTTCTGTGTCTTGAGCGTCTGACGAATGGCTCGCACCAAACGTTTACCGATCTCCTCGCCCACTGCGTCGCCGATTGTCCCGCCGAGGAGGTCGTCACGCGGTGCAATGAGGAGACCTTCCTGGTTCGTCCAGACTTCGAGATACGTTCCATCGCGATCAAATTCGAAGACAACATCGCCAGCAGAGGTGAGCCAGGCTTGAAGTCTCGCATCACTCCTCAGAACAACACGCCTTAGACGCCGCACTTCACCGGTGAGAGACCGCGCCTCCGAAGCGGAACCTCTTCGACCCACGTCGCTCCCGCCACTGGCCGCGGACCTGCTATTGCGCGGCACTTTGGCGGGCGTCCGACCGCTCGCCTGTTTCCCGTCAGGAACCATGGTCGTTTCGCCTTTCCCGCAGACAGCCATGGACCCTCGCACGGTCATTTGCAACCGCTTCACCATTTCAGGCCAGGGTGACGTGCCGCGCTCAACAGCGAAAGAGCCGAAGCGGCGCGGTTTTCATTTTTCATAAGCGATATTGCCAGTTGCCGGGAGCAGTCGAACTGCGGCCACCTGCGTGGGCGCTATCGAGGTCTCGACGCTCGCCATGACCAGGAAAAACGTGGCCCGAAGGAATGGAAGCTGCTCAGATGATCGGTAAGGTCCTAGTAGATCCGATGAGACGGGCGACGTCCCGGCAACGGGCGAGGAATCTAATAGGTCAATTCCCCGGCGGGAACATTGGTGGCATCGACGCGTCGCCTGGAACTAACAAATATGCAGCGTCCGGCGGCTGCCGGAGGTCGCGCCGGGGCCATGCGCGCTGACTCCCGTGAGAAGCGGAAAGGCCAGGAGACCAAAAGTGCTGAATCTAAAGATCGTCCTCGCGAGCACTCGACCCACCCGCATGGCGGATCGAGTCGCTCCCTGGGTTGTTGAAAGCGCAACCTTGCACGGCGCCTTCGACGTTGAAGTCCTCGACCTTCGTGACTGGCCGCTTCCCATGTTCCAAGAGCACATCGGCACGATCGGAGACTTCATCGACCCGACGTACTCCGAGCCCATCGTGCGCGAGTGGAATCGAAAGCTCAAGGGCGCGGATGCACTGCTGGTCATCACCGCCGAATACCTGCACTCCATTCCCGGCGTGCTAAAGAACGCCTTCGACAACGTGTTTGTGAGCTACGCATTGCGCAACAAACCGATTGCTGCTGTTGGTTACAGCATCGGAGTCGCAGCGGGTGTACGAGCTGTCGAGCACCTCTTCGACGTGGCGATCGAGTCCGAGATGGTTCCGCTTCGAGACACTGTCCTTATTTCCAGAGTCGAGTCCGCGTTCGATGATCAGGGTGTGCCGAACGACTTTCCGACGAGGATCGCCATGTCGATCATGTTGGACGACCTCGCCTGGTGGGGGGAGCTCCTCTCGTACGGACGCTCCAAAGGCGAGCTGCCACCGGCCGCGTTCCGGGTGAGGGCGGCAATGGCGGAGGCGGCATCTGAGTCCTCGACTGGCGACGAAGAGAGGTCTTCAGATGTCGATGAGGACGTGGACGCGAGCATTAAACGCAGCCATGGCTGAGCGCCGACTGCACATGGTCACGAATCCCGTCATTCGCCAATAGCGGTCGGGGCCGCTTCCTGGCCGAGCGCGTGAAACTAACGGAAATGCAGCGTGAGTTAGATCTCAATCCCACTTAGTGACTCCGAATCTGCGCGAAGAGCGCGCTTTTGACCGCGCATAGGTGAAGGACGCCAATGTGCCGGTGTCCTTAGCTCAAGATGTTGACAGCCCGCGAGATGACGACCGCGACGGTCACGAGTGAAGCGAGGGACTGCAGCATCATGAGCAGCTTCGCCCAGTCAGTGAGCGGCATCGTGTCGGTCGGACTAAATGCCGTGGCATTGGTGAACGACGTATAGAGGTAGTCGAGGAACCTCGGCACCCACCCCGGAGAAGAACCCGGAACCGACATCTGTGGAAAAAGGAAATCGGGTCGGCGGTGCGTCGCCAGCTGTCGAGAGGCGGGACCGCCACGGTCGAGTTCCCAGTACCAAAGCCCGAACACGATGATGTTGGTCAGCCATATCGGCACTGACGCGTAAACGAGCGGTCGACCTGTGGTCTTGGATCCATAAAGAAGCGCGTGGATGAGTTCGGTGAGCGAGACCACGTTGGCTACCGTTATGAGCGCGATCAGCGTGACGCCGACGACGCGCAGTCGTGACTCTTCCGCGGAAATGCGTCCAGGATTGGCGACGATGAGAACGACGATCAGCGCCCCTTCCAAGGCAGGGAGGAGGGCCCGGTTTCCAAGACCGCGAATGACTCTGTCGGGCAGGACGAGCTGCAGCCCGATGGCGGTGAGCAACGCCACCAATTCCGGCCAACGAGGCTCGGTCGGGCTCGCGATTCCCCATGCGACTGCGTCATCTCGGCTTCGCATCGGCGCACCGTCCACCGCGCCAAGGTACCCAGGCCGCGGCGGCCGCTGAGGGATGCTGAGCGTCGAGCGCACTAGCGAGCGGGCGCGCAACAAGCGACGGAGGTTGAGGCGTCTTGTCGGGCTCAGCCGAGCCCCCTTCGCCAATGTTCGACTGCGTGAGTGTCGAGTGTCTCTCTCACGCGACCGCCGACTAACACCAAATCGGCGCCGGCATGTTGCGGGAGTCCCCACGGGTCGCGTATCAGGACATCGGTATGTGCGGACCTTTGCTACGTCTGCGACGCACCGGTTCGACCATCGTCATGGCAAGCGACTGGAGCGCTCCATGGGTCCGATTTGTTGCGGGACATCCGCAGCTCATCGCAGTGCAAGACGTGACGAGCGAGCAAAGCTCTTCGGGGCCAACCGTGGCGGGAGCGGCCCGTACTGTCATCGGTTTCTCGGCCGACACGGACATACTCCATCCTTCTCGCGTGGGCGGACTCGATGACACAGTAAGTCCCTGCCCATTGTCACATGGCCTCTGCGGCCGCGTACTTTCTGCGAAGTACACGGTGACATGATCCCGTGATCAGTGCTCCCCGGGCCGATGGCGATGCAGGACGACCTGCCGAGTCGGTATGAACGAAGCCTTTTCGTAAAGCGCCTCGAGGTCGCTCGCACAGAACAGGGTCACTCCTTCATTCGAAGCAACTTTTCAGCGTTTCGTTGGGCTGGGCAGATGGCACTTGCCCGCAGGATCACGAGCGGCTGTCTTCACAGACGTGGCGATGAACATCAGCCGTTCCTGCGAGATCATGGATGGGTGCGCCTGTATCTCTCCTCATTTCGCATCGGAGGATCCCCAGAGCGCCTCAAGGAGATGGCGGGCGAAGGGAGAGAGGCGATCGTCATCGCTAACGCTTGTGACGCGTACGCAGACGTGAGGGACGAAGCGGTCGAGAGAGAGCTGACGGCTCTCGGCGAGCTCGGATTCCGCAGCCGAGAGCTCGATCTGCGCGACTACTTCGGCAGGAACGACGTCGGGCGGGAGCTCGCTGGAGCGGATCTCGTCTGGGTGCGCGGCGGGAGCGCGTTCGTGCTGCGAAAAGCAATGGAGTTGAGCGCGGCAGACAGCGTGCTCATCGACGCATTGGCATCCGACTCGTTCGTTTACGGGGGTTACTCGGCAGGCGTCTGTGTCCTTGGACGGGACATCTCAATGTTCGACGCGGTCGATGATCGTTCTGACGTCGAACGGGCTTACCGCGAGCCCGCTCGCGACGACGGCCTGGGAATGATCGACTTCATCGTCGTTCCCCACGTCGACAGCCCGGGTCATCCAGAAACCGAACAGTGCACTGCTCTATCGAGGAACCTGCAACAAAACGGGATCGAACACTTCGCCCTTCGAGACGGCGACGTCGTCGTCGTCGACGGAGATCAGACGACGCTTTTCAGATGAAGCGTCTCTAGCTCGACATTCGACTTTCTGTCTGCGGGCCGTCTCGACGCGGCACGATCGCGACAACTGGGGCGAGTCTTGGCCGAAGCCAATTCCGCAACCGGGCTAATAGGACGTTTCCAGGGGAACGTTCAGCCGAGCTTCCGTGTACCAATGGCATCACCGCGGCGTCCTGAAGCACGTTGACGAGGAAACTCACCAATTGCCCAATTTCGGCGATTCCGATTGGCGTCGAAGAAACGCACCTCGCGTCCCGCCAGTGGCTCACGACGATCACGCGCCGCGAAAAGTGCCACGAGATCCGAAGAAACCTTGACTGACCCCTGGGGTCGGGAATGTCGAAATGCGTTCCAACTAACCCCACGCTCAAATCATCGTCCACACGGCGTGCCGCGTCTACTGCCGAAGAACTCCACTACGGGTTCGTCTCTCGACACCTGCTCGATCAATTGGAGCCACGGTGCTCCAACGCCAGCTCCGGGTTCGTGAGCGCCGATCACTTCGAGCAGCAAGCAGCATAGTTTTCGAGAACTACTTGTCCGCATGTATGTCGAATGTGTCGATCGATGTGTTCCTTAAGTTGCGATGAGAGTTGTGCCAGCCTTTGGAACCCAGTTAGTAAACCCCTGGTAGCGCCCCCTGGTAGCGCCCCCGGCAGGACTCGAACCTGCGACCGTCTGCTTAGAAGGCAGCTGCTCTGTCCACTGAGCTACGGGGGCGTTTGCTCCACGGCGGGACACGCCTATCGAATACCTTGTCACGTCGACACCGGATAGGACGCCATTGCATTCCAGAATCGAGATTGGAATCGACAGCTGCGACCCGGAAACTCTCGCTCCTTTCTGGGCCGCCGCGCTCGGTTACGAAATCGGCGATCTCGACTTCGATGGGGTCTATCTCTTTCTCCTGCCGCGGGGTCCCGATCTGCCTGTCGTCTATCTCCAACGTGTGCCAGAGGCGAAGCAGACGAAGAACCGCGTCCATCTCGATCTTTTTGTCCCTGACCTCGATCATGAGGTCGCGCGCCTTTCGACCCTCGGAGCGCGCTCCCTCGCCGAGCGGAGATCGCTCACCGGCGGCGCGACTTGGCAGGTGATGACCGATCCGGAAGGGAACGAATTCTGCATTTGCGTCGAGTGACTTCGACGCCGACTCGTCGGTCGCCAGGTCGCGTTGTGCCATGCTGGACGAACGTCGGGTCGCGAGAGATCCGATCGCGACGGTGGCCGTAGCTCAGTTGGTTAGAGCGCCAGGTTGTGGCCCTGGAGGTCGGGGGTTCAAGTCCCCTCGGTCACCCAAACTCTGCCTATCCCGCGCGCGTTATTCGGTGGTCCCCGTGTCAACGATGAGCACGCTGTAGGGACTCCGGTGGGCAATCGCGTTCGGCACGCTCCCGAGTACGAAGCGCGTCATCCCGGTCATTCCGCGATTGCCAACCACGACGAGATCGGCATTTACCGCCTCGGCGGTGTCGAGAATCGCCAATGCAGGGTCACCGGTCGACGAATGCACCGTGACCGATACCCCTTCTCGTTCGGCCGCGGCGATGGCGTCGTCTCGAATTCGGTCTGCTGCTTCCTTCGCGTCGTCGGCCACCCGTTGCACTTGAACGGCGTCAATCATCCCCGTAACGCCGGCGGAATGAACTAGTCCGATCGCGTGAATGACGTGCAACTCGGCTCCGGTCATCTTGGCTAGGGCGATGGCATGTCGAACCGCGATCGCCGCCCGGTCCGATCCGTCAGTGCCAACGACGATCGAGCCGAATTCTCCGGTCGATGACATCGGATACCCCCAGTGGCCCCGAGGGAATCGAACTCCCAACTTGCTTTTTGAGAGAGCGATCCCGTCCGTTTCACTGCTTATCACTCCCCCTCAATCCGTGTGCTTCTCAGCCACCGAAGGGGCCACCGAACGATGCGCACGCCATCTGCGCGGCCTGGAACTGGGGCGAATTCGGACGGACAGGGATCCCGGACAGCTGGATTCCGAATTGCCTGCTGTTCGAGATGATCTTCGGGTCGGGGAAGTTCGGCAGACCGTGGGTGCGCATGCAATGCGCCCACTCCAACAGCTTGGTCGTTTCGGCGGCGACCTGGGCGGCGGTCGGCATCCCTCCGTTGTCCGGCAGGAAGTGCTTGCAGGTGTTGTTCGCCGATGAGAATTGCGGCGAGGTGGAATCTGCCTGCGGGTTGAAGCCGATGCCGCGGCTGCTCCTTACCGGGTCGGGGAAGGTCGGCACGCCGTGGGTGCGCATGCACTCGGCATACGAGAGCATGTAGTCGTATTCCTGGTTGATGCCCGCGAAAGGCGACGGGTTTGCCGAGCCGAGTGCGATGGTAGTTGTCGTCGTAGAGCCAATGCTCGCCACACCGGGTCCCGAGCCACCCCCGCACGCCGCGAAGGGCAGCGCCACCGTGCCAATCACGAAAAGCGCGACCAGTGCTCGTCGAAGCCGGGGATGGTGCGCGGCTCGCGCTGCGATCGGCGCCTTGGTCGTACTTCCCACACAAGCGTTGTACATCGAAGGCAGTTTCACGTCGGTTACAGCATTTCGAGACCGGCGGGGAGGCTGGGGACCGAGACGGCGTGCACCAGGAATAACCGACTATGCAGCGAGTGAACTTCGCCATGAAGAGGGTGCGTGGATTGCCAAACAGAACCGTTTTTCCGGAGCTGCTACTTCGGGCTGCGCAGCGGAGTTCTGTGGCGTGCGCTGTTCGTGCTTTCGTCACCTACCGGCGCCGTGGGGAAAGTGGAGGCGACCGCCGCAGCGCATCAGGGAGAAACTCTTACAGCGCGAGGCGATCAACTCCGTTCATTCGGCTTTCTCGCCGACCTCACCGATGTATTCCCAGGCGTCTACGTGCGCACTATGCCGTTTGATCACGATAGGAGATTTGTGCTTCTTGGAAAGTTCGCGGCCCCAGCTCTCCGCAGTGTCATCTCCGTTGAACTCATGCCGCTCCAGCTCGACCTCAACTGCTTCGTCTTCACTGCGCACCAAGAAGCTGTAATTCCGCGGCTCGACGTCGGTCATAAGCAACAGGCTAACGAACTGAACCCTCTCGTTATCAGCCGCTCTTCGGAAAGATTCATCTGTGTGCAATATCAGTTGGCGCGAGCGCGGAGCGCGAAAGAGATTTCCCCGGACCGACGCCTTCGCGCTGCTCGTCAAGCAGAAGACGGCGCAGCCAAAATCACGCGCCCTCCGCCGGCACCTCGAAGTTGTCGAGATTCGGAGTGCCGTCGTCGAGCAGCGCGTGGTGGCTCTCAGGGACCTCGTAGGGCATGTTGACGACGACTAGTCCACCCGCGGCCAGGCGGGGGAGGCTGCTTCGCTCGCCTCCTCTTTGAGCTCGAAAGCCAGACCGGTGGAGCAGCGGGTCGAAGCCGACTCGCATATCGAGAGAGCCGTCGCCTCGTCGGCTCAAAGGTGGGTGCCGTAACCGCCATGCAACCACCATCGGCGTAGAACGATCCCGAGGACAAGAGGCGGTTCTCGTGAGCGGCATGATCACACTGCAGATCGCACGGAAGCGAGGCGGGCGCCAATCCCTTCTTCGGCGCGCCGTGCTCGCGTTCTTCATGCTCGGTTCGGTCGGACTCTTGTTCGCGGCGTGCGGAGGCACGTCAGGGCCGGGGGTTGCGAGCGTCGGTTCGAGCACGACGACGACCATCACGTCGGCGTCACAAGGCGCAAGCAACGGCCCGAGTGAAGCGCAGATGCTCAAGTACTCGCAGTGCATGCAACATCACGGACTCCCGAACTTCCCCGACCCGAACAGCCAGGGTGATCTCAGCATCGGGCCCGGCAACGTTCCAGGCGGCCCCAACTCACCGCAGTTCAAGGCGGCGCAAAAGGATTGCCAGTCGCTCATGCCCGGCGCCCTCATCACCTCGGCTGAGAAGGCCGCAGCCAACGTGAAGGCGCTCGCGTTTGCACAGTGCATGCGCGCCCACGGCGTCCCCAACTTCCCCGACCCGAACGGCCAAGGCCTGATCGAGATCACCCCGGCGACTCACGTCGATATGAACTCTCACCAGTGGGACAAGGCGCAGAATGCCTGCCAGAACCTGAACAACGGCTTCGACATTATGACGCGGGGGGGACCAGGTCCCGGTACCGGTGGGTCTAAAGGCGACTCAGGCAGCTGATCACTCGCACCTGAGACCCACGAGGAGGCTGGCGCGCCGAGACGGCGTGCGCCCGGAACTAACAGCTGTGCAGCGACTCCCCCAAGCGTTAATCAGGTACCCCGGGGTTTCCGTCAGATTTATCGGCGTCTAAGGCTCACAATCTTGACTGCATCGGTCGTAGTACCAGGTGCGGCTTCGTTCGCGCGCGACGCGGCGCGCAAAAGGGACGTCGAGAATGGACGACCGATTGAGCTTGCAGGGAGCGATCCGGTACACGACGGACCCCAAGCCCGTGATGGATCGGATCGTCGAGGAAGCGCTCCGCCTGATTCCCTCGGCGAACGGGGCGCTCGTCGAGCTCGCCGACGGGGATTCGCTGAGCTGCGTGTGTGGCGCCGGCATCCTTGCCCGAGCCGTCGGAATGCGGATACGCCTCGACAGCAGTCTTTCGGGTCTCGCGTTTCAGACCGGCACAACGCTGCGGTGCGACGACTCCGAATTGGATGCTCGGGCCGATCGCGACGCGTTTCGTCGAACCGGGTCGCGGTCAGCAATCAGCGTGCCGCTGCGACGCGGGCGTGACCCGGTCGGTGCTTTCTCGGTCAGTTCCCCGGCGCTTGCGGCATTCGACGACCGTGACGTGGCGACCTTGACCGGGCTGGCCGAGTTCATCACGGCCGCGATCACTACGACGTCGGAGCTGGACCGTGTCACCGGCGATCTGCTCACGACGCTTGATGCGGGAACGATGCCGAGTCGTGCCGACGAAACTGACCGTGTATCGCAGTTCGTGGCGAACGTGCTGCACCCTGGTGTCGCGAACGACGTCGAAGCGGCGCAGCGGATCGACAAGGTCTTGGACTCTGGTGAGTTCGCGATCCTCTTCCAACCAGTGGTCGATTTGTGCTCGGGCAAGCTCGTCGGCGTCGAAGCCCTCGCCCGATTTCTTCCAGGTCCGTATCGGCCGCCAAACGAGTGGTTTGCCGAAGCCCATCGGGTCGGACGCGGTGTCGAATTGGAACACGCCGCCGTACGGGCGGCCTTGAGTCATATCGGCCGGCTCCCCCCCGACTGCTACCTCGCCGTCAACGTCAGTCCCCAGGCCATCGAGAGCCCAGAGATAAAGGCTGTGCTCCAAGCCGTCGAGTCCCGGCGTGTCGTTCTCGAACTCACCGAGCACTTCCAGATCGACGACTACCCGCAATTGTGCAACGTGTTGATGGATATCCGCGAGCGGGGCGTCCGCTTAGCGATCGACGACGCAGGTTCGGGGTATTCCGGTCTCTCACACATCGTGCAAATCGCCCCCGACATCATCAAGATCGACATGGAGCTCATCCGCGGCATCGACTTCGATCCAGTCCGGCGGAGCCTGGTGACATCGATCGTTGCTTTCGCGCCCGAGATTGGCGCCTCGCTGGTCGCGGAGGGAATCGAGACACGTGCCGAATTCGAGACGCTTCGAGGACTGAGCGTCGAGTGCGGTCAGGGCTACTTCCTCGGGCAACCGGGACCGCCGGAATTGTTGGACGTCTACCGAAGACCTGCAAGCAAGCACGTTCGCCGAGCGCCGAAGGGCGTTCTGTCCGGCTAGCGCGGGACAGGGTCGTGGGGAGAGAGCACGAGCGGCAGACGAGGCGCGCCAGGAATTAACGGATATGCGGCGGGCAGGTCCTGGGGAATTGGCGCCGCGCGCAGCAGTCCAGCTCCGAGGAGGAAATTCCTCGGTGCTGGAGCGGTTTGGCGCAATAGCTACCTAGAAGTTCGCCAGGGAATCGAGACGCAACCTCGTCGGCAGGTTGCTGAATTTGTTGCCAAGGAAGGTGCCGAATTCGCTGCCTGCCGGGGCGCTGATGGAGGTACCTCCGGAGACACCGTCGGTCGCCCATCCAGATCCCGATGCTCCCGGACGGCGACGACGAGAAATTGAAAGTGCTGTTGATCATCGATACCGGCTGGTTCTGCGCCACAACAGTGTTGTACGGCTGCCATCGACGCCTTTCTCGGCGGGACGCGATCGAGAGCCATCTACTGAGCCCGATACCAAGCGGTATTCCCAGTAGTAGCCAGAACAGCGGGACCGGAACTCGGAAACCGACTCTGACCTGGTGCGCCCCGAGGGACTCGAACCCTCAACCTGCGGATTAAGAGTCCGTTGCTCTGCCAAATTGAGCTAGAGGCGCGACGGCGGAATGTTAACGGTTCGACCTCTCGGTTCGGAAGCCGACGAAAAGCACGCGGCGACGTCGTGAGAGCCGCTCCACATCGGCGTAAATCGTGGCAGCGCCTCCCCGGCGGCGCTACCGTGCCACTACCTCACACGACTAAGGGCAGACAGTGAACTTCCTCGCTCTCCTCGGCCTGACCGTGCTCGGCGGACTGATCGGCGCGGGCTTCGCCGGCGTGACCATTACCGTCTTTCTGCACCGGGGTATCACGCACGGATCGCACCGAATGAAGCGTCCGGTGTACGAGGTCGGGCGAGCGCTCACCTACCTAGTCATCTTCATGAGGCATTGGGAGTGGCGCCGCATCCATCGCAAGCATCACAAGTACACCGATGTCTGGATCGACGAGATTCGCCACGATCCCCACTCCCCCGTCGTCATCTCCGAGCGCGAGGGCATCGATGGGTATCGGCGCGTGTCGTGGCACATGGGGGCGATCTTCCATGCCGAGGCGCAGCTCCCCGATATCCGAGACGACACCTACGACGACCCGCGGCTCGATCGACCGTTCGACTGGCTCGACCACCGCGTCTACGCGAGGCCCGTCGTCGGTGCGGTGATCGCCGGACTCGCTTACGCGCTTGTTTTCGCGCTCGCGGCGCCTCCGATTCTCGGGGTCAGCCGTTCTGTTGGCTGGGAGTTCGCGGCGGCGATCGCGGGCGTACTCGCGCTCGGGGTGCACATCGGAACGGTGCTCCGATTCGGTGGCGCGATCAATTCGGACTGCCATCGCGCGAAAGTCTGGCTCGACGGTGCCGGGTACGCGAAGAACGTCAAGTTCCTATCTATCGTCATCTTCGGAGAGGGCGAGCATCTGACGCACCACCTCTACCCACAGATCGCGCGCATCAGCAATCGCTGGGACCTCGGATGGCGGATCATCGCGGTGCTTCGCTTCTTCGGCTTAACCGAAGTTCCTTGCGACCGAAAAGCGGTACTCGGCGGCCGACGGCTTGTGCTGAAAGAGACGATCGCCTCCCGCACCTAGTAGCCGGTGCACCCGAACGTTGCCCACGTCGCGGCCGAACTCGAGCGCGCCGGCCTACGCACCGAAGTCAGAGAGTTCGAAGCTTCGACGCGAACGGCGAAGGACGCCGCCGCGGCGGTCGGTTGTCCGGTCGGTGCGATAGCGAACAGCCTGATCTTCAAGGCTGACGGTAATGCCATTCTCGTGCTGGCGAGCGGGGCGCACCGCGTCGACACTGACTTCGTCGCGCGCGTGATTGCCGCAGAAGAACTCCGGCCAGCCACCGCCGATGAAGTCCGACGAGCGACCGGGCAAACGATTGGCGGCGTGGCGCCGGTCGGCCACCCGACGCAGCTGCCTACGTACATCGACAGCGCGTTGCGCGAGTTCGAGACGATCTGGGTATCTGCCGGAACGCCCCATGCCGTGTTCCCCGCGACGTTTGCCGACCTGAAGCGCGTGGCCCTCGCCACCGAAATTTCGGTCTCGCGCCTCGACGCCGAGGGCCGAAAGAACCCCTAACGCGGACCTCGCGTCAGCCCAGGAATCCTTTCGGACCGGTGCACGCCTCGACCGCCCGGTTCAATGCAGCGAGCGATCGAGCTCTCGTGCCCACGTGCGTACCGCTTCTACGTCAGCCCTGATCTGTGCCCGCAGCTCGTCTTCTGATTCGAAGCGCGCCTGTTCCCGGATCAACGCGTCGATCTCGACGGCGAGCCGCTCTCCGTAGAGGTCGCCGTCGAAGTCGATCAGGTGGGACTCGACGATCACAGCGGCGTCATCTCCGTAGTAGTGCGGTCGCGTTCCAACGGAGATCGCAGAGAGGTGCCGGGTTCCGTCTGCTCGCGTCGTGTAGCCGGCGTACACCCCGTCGGGCGGGACGCTCGCGCTCACAGGCTCGAGGTTCGCCGTCGGAAAGCCGAGCGCGCGACCACGATGGTCTCCTTCGACGACGACGCCATCGACGAGATGCATGTCCGCGAACCTACCGTCCGATTCCCGCTCTCCGGGACTAGGGCCCGAGCAACGGGGCCGGGCGTCGGCGGCCTACCGAGTTCAGGAACCCGCGTGCCCGGTCGGCTGAATAGCGCTTCGACAGTCGTAGCGGCTTCGGTGTCACCAGTCGGTAGATGCCGAAGAGCAGCAAGTCGGTCGCGGCAGCAAGGAGCGCGACGAGCACGGCTCCTGCGAACGCTTCGACGGTGTTGTTTACATCAAGTCCGGCGAATATGAACTCCCCGAGATCGTTGTAGGTGACGTATGCGGCGAGCGTCGCCGTCGCGACAACCTCGACGGCAGCCGTGCGCACTCCAGCGACCGCAAGCGGCAGGGCCAGCGGCAGTTCGACTTTGAAGAACCTCTGCCAGTTCGTCATGCCTGAAGCGCGCGCGGCCTCGCGAACTTCCGGATCGACCTCGCGCATGCCGACGTAGCTGTTCGTCACGATCGGTGGGACGGCCAGGGCGAACAGCGTGATGGCCGCAGTCGGAAAGCCGCCATCGTTAAGTCCGATCGCCGGCACCGTCGCGAGCAGCGTGAGCAACGTGATTGACGGGACCGCGCGGGCCGCGTTCGCGGCGTTGACCGCGAGAAGTCCGCCCCGGGAGACGAAGCCGAGTACGAACCCGATCCCGACGCCGACGACCGAGGCGGCGCCGACAACCGCGCACGAGAGCTCTGCCTGAAGTTCGAGCCGATCGAGGGCGCCGTTCGACCCGCTCCAGTTCGCCCGCGTGGTGAGGAACGACCAGACCTCCGCCAAAAAATGCATCTCAGGCTCTCGCCGTCGGGCGGTTCCACCGGACGACCACTCGCTGCACCCCGACGAAGAACAGGTCCGCGAGCCCGGCGAGCGCGATCGACAGAACGAGCGCCACGATGATCGGTGTCTGGAAGCCGTTCTCTTGGAAGCCTTGGATGACGAATTGACCGAGTCCTCCGAGACCGATGAATGCAGTCACATTGACGAGCCCGACGACGGTGACCGTCGCGACGCGCAAGCCGGCGATGATCGAGGGAAAGGCAAGTGGTAGGTCGACCTTGAAGAATTCAGCGACCGGCGAATACCCCATCGCGCGGGCAGCCTCTCGCACGTCGCTCGGGACCTCGTCAAGACCGGTAACGATGTTGCGGATCAAGACGAGCTGCGTATAGCTCACGAGCGCGACCTCGGCCGTCGTGACGGAAAAGTACCCGGTCAACGGCTGCAGGATCGCGAACAGCGCGATCGAGGGAATCGTGTAGAGCAGGCCTGCGAAAGCGATCACGACACTGCGCGCTCGGCTGAAGCGCCAAACAAGCAGGGACACCGGCAGTGCGATGCCGAGGCCGACGCCGACAGCGATTCCGGTCAGCTGGGCGTGCTGACCGAGCGCCGCCCAGATCGCGCCGGCGTTCTGTGTGATCCAGGACCACTGGATCACCGGATCCCCGCTCGCGATCACCGCACGCCCTTCACGGGTCGCGCCGGCAATCCCGAACACAGATTTCGGCGAGGACGAGTGTCCACCCCATTAGGGTCATCGACGCGATGATCGATCTTCGTTCGGTCACGAAGCGGTACGCGGACGGAACGATCGCCGTCCATGAGCTCTCGATCTCGATCGACGACGGCGCGCTCTGCGTGTTGATCGGCCCATCCGGTTGCGGCAAGACGACCACCCTCAAGATGGTCAATCGCCTCATCGAGCCGACATCTGGGGAGATTCTCATCGGTGGCGAGAATGTCCTGCGACTCGACCCGGTCGCGCTCCGCCGTCGCATTGGTTACGTGATGCAGCAGGGCGGGCTCTTTCCTCACCGACGCATCGCGGACAACGTGGCCGTCGTCCCCCGACTCCTCGGCTGGGACAAAACACGCATCCGCGATCGGGTGAACGAACTTTTGACCTTGGTCGGTCTCGATCCCGACCGGTTCTCGCGGCGCTTCCCCCACGAACTTTCCGGCGGAGAGCGTCAACGCGTCGGGGTCGCGAGGGCGCTCGCGGGCGATCCACCGGTGTTGCTGATGGACGAGCCGTTCGGCGCGGTCGACCCTGTCACCCGCTCGAGCTTGCAATCGGACTTCTTGAACCTCCAAGAGAATCTGAAAAAGACGGTGATCTTCGTCACCCATGACCTGAGCGAGGCGACGAGACTCGGAACGACGATGGCAGTCTTGCGAATCGGCGGCGTTCTCGAGCAATACGGGCCGCCAGCCGAGGTCTTGGCCGCGCCGGCGACCCCGTTCGTCTCGGAGTTCGTCGGCAAGGACCGCTCGTACCAACAGCTCGGCGTGACGATGATCCGACGCGACGATCTTTCGCTTGTTCCGATCCTCGCGCCCACCACGACAACCGCCGAGGCTGCCGAGCTCCTCGAATCCTCCGACAGCGCGGTCGCGATCGTCCTCGACGGCGCGGAACAGCCCGTCGGCTGGCTGCCGCGCGTCGCCGTCGTCAACCGCGCCGCCTTCAATGGTGCGTCGACTATCAGCGACCAATTGCGCCCGATCGAAGGGTCGGTGAGTCTCGGGTCGTCGCTGCGCAGCGCACTCGCCTTGATGCTGTCGAGCGACGCGGGATTCGCACCGATCGTCAACGGCGGTCGCTACGCAGGCGTTCTCACGTTGGAGGACGTCCACGACGCGCTGCGGCGAGCGGATCATTACGAAGCGACGATTGCGCGGGGGAAGGGCCAGGGGAACGCCGACCCGCCTTCGTGAGCGCGAACCGGCGTCCCCAGCCCGGGACCCTTGCCTTAGGTGAGGCCCTGGGCCTTCACCCAGTTCGCCGCCACCGTCGTCGCACTCTCATGATCGACGTTGACGTCGATGTTGAGCTGTGACAACTGCGCCGTCGTGAGCTTCGCGTCCAACTTATTGATCGCCGCCGCGACCCCCGAGGTGTCGAAGGACGTGCGGATCACGGGGATCACGTAGTCCGCCGCTTGAAGGTGCTTGTTGTCGATCAGCTGCACGAAATGGTTCTCGACGATGTTGCCGTCGCTCGAGAAGAACTCGACGACCTGGGCGCGTCCATCCTTCAGCGCCGCAACGCTGATCGGTCCCGATTCGTCGGTCGAGACGAACGACTTGAAGTGCAGCCCGTAGACCTTCTCGAGCCCCGGCTCACAAAGCGCGTACGTCGGGCACTCCGCTGGCCCACCAAGGACGAGCTTCGACGCGTACGGCTTGAGGCTCGACAGCGTCGTGAGGTGGTACTTCTTCGCCGTCGCCTGCGTCACCGCGAACACGTTCGTGTCGAGTGCGTTCGATGCGTTGAGAACTGTCGCGCCCTTCTTTGCGAGCAACGTTTGGTCCTCGGCCACGGCGGTCGAGATCTGATTCGCTGCGGACCCAGCCTTCGAGTTCAGATAGAGCAGCAGGCTGCCCGCGTAATCCGGCTCGAGATCGATCGCGCCGTGCTCGAGAGCCGGCACGACCTCGGTACGGGTACCGAGGTTTAGCTTGGTCTGCACCGAGTACCCAGCGTGCTTCAGTACGTCAGCCCACAAGTCCGCGACGATGTTCGCCTCGGTGAAGTTCACCGAACCGATCACGATCGTCGGAAGCTTCGAGCGATGCGTGAGTCCCTTCGCCGAAGCACCAGCGGCCACGGCAAACCCCATCGCGCTGGCTATCACGGCGACAAGGATCGCGATTACCGACCTTGGAATCTTCATTACCCCTCCCAGCTCAAATGGACTGACCAATTGCTCCAATGAGGAATTCGGGTCGCCAACGGCCACGCGGTGAATCCTGCGTCGGGTCGTACGGCCTCCCGCCACCCGTGGCGATGGGTCCCGGGTCGGGACCAGGTCCTGCGACCATACCCACTGGATGACTCGCTGTGTCCCGCGCTGTCGATGGACCGAGCGAGCCGCGTGCGCCGCCCGATGCTGTTTCCCGCGTCGAGGCGCTGATCGCGGGCGCACCGTCGATGCTCGGTTCCTTGCGAGGCGACAATCGCTGCGCCGCGCCGCGCCACACCCACGCCATCGCCGCACATCCGATAAGCGACAGCCCCGCCGCCAAGGTGAACGGGATCCTCGGATCGATGGCGAACAGCGCGCCCGCCGCGGCCGCCGACACCGCGGTCGCGGCGGTGCGCCCCGTCTCGAGCAGCCCCTGCGCCTCACCCTGTGCCGATTGAGAGGTGGCTTCCGTCAGGATCAACACCGCCGCGGGGGCTCCGATCACCGAGCACGCGGCCTCAAGCGAGCCGAGCCCGACGAGCCACGCCACCGAATGGAGGAAGGGGTAGATCGCGCAGAACACCGCCGACGCCGCGAGACCACCGATGGCGAGCCGCCTGCGATCCATGCGACCAGCAAGCCTCCCCGCGGGAATCGACAAGGCAGCGAAAGGCAATGCGAACAATGTCCACGACAGCCCGATCTCGAACGTGGACGCGTGTCGCGACCGCAGCAACAGTGTCCAACAGGATTCATACACGCCAACAAGCAGCCCCGTTGCGAAAAAGGCAACGATGACGCCGACGATCGTCGCGTTCAACTGGACGCGAGAACGCTCACGGGTCGCCCCGAGAGCGGCGGGGTTCGCACCCACGAGGTATTCGAACTCGTCGACGAGTCGTCCGTCTGGCGCGGCCACACCCGTCCCCAGACTCACCGCGCGACGGTCTCCCGTAACGGCCGCGAGCGGGACCAGCGCGACGCCGCCCGCCACCGCGCCGACAAGAAAGAGCAGCCGCATCGATGACTGGCCAATGATGCTGCCGACGAGTGGACCGATCGCGAGCGCGAGCATCTGACTGCCGTACAAGGCTCCAAAGGATCCACCACGATCGCTGATCTCCACGCGCGCGCCGATGGTCGCGGCGGATGCAACGGTCACCGCGCCGGCTCCCATGCCCTGGAGCGAGCGGAAGGCGATTGCGAACCACGGGCCGTGCACGAGCGCGAAGCCAACGTTTCCCGCTACAAAAAGAAGCAGGCCAACGACGATCACCTCTCGCCGGCCGAAACGGTCCGAGATTCTCCCCGCCGGGTATTGCGTGAGGACGCTGGCCGCGAAGTACGAAGCCATCACGAGCCCGACGAGGCCGGGCGTGGAGCCTTCGCTGCGCAAGTAGCTCGGAAGCAGCGGCAAAATGGCGCTTCCTCCGACCCACAACAGGAATGTCGACGCGCTCAGTCCGACGACGAGGCGGCGCTGAGATTGATCGTGAGGGAGTCCAAAGGACCTGCGTCGCTCCACCAAAGCAACGTAGCGGCTTCGGCATTTTGTGCCGTGTTCGATACGCTCCCGGCGTGGCGCGACTCTTGACAGTGGCGCCAAATACCTCGGGGGCCATCGCCTGCCTGTCGCGCCTGTTCGCGAAAACGATCGATGAGTGAGGAAGAGGCGACGGTCATTCCGGACGTCTCACTCCGCACCATCGCTCGTGAATGGACCCGGATAGGCATCATCGGATTCGGCGGTCCCCCAGCGCATCTCTCGTTGCTCCGACGTCTTTGCGTCCAACGCCGGGGATGGATGACCGATGCCGACTTCGAAGACGGGATCGCCGCGACGAATCTGCTTCCTGGTCCCGCCTCGACGCAGATGGCCATCTATTGCGCGTGGCGCCTCCGACGCCTGCCGGGAGCGATCGTCGGAGGCGTCGGTTTCATCCTCCCAGGGTTCGTCTCGATAGTGGCGCTCTCGGTGCTCTTCTTCGCCCGACGCCCTCCACTGCTCGTCCGCGGAGCCGCAGCCGGCGCGGGGGGTGTGGTTGCCGCCGTCGCCCTGGCGGCGGCGCTTTCACTTGTCGGCGTGAGCCACCGACGTGCCTCAAACGGTTCCGCCGCGCTCGCTCGCTGGTCGACATACCTCCTCGCAGGCGCGCTTTCCGCCGCGCTCGACGGAGAGTTCTTGGTCGCCGTGCTCGTCGCCTGCGGAGCGCTCGAAGTCGTCGCGCGCCGCGTCATTCCGCGTAGCAGCTCAGCACACGCGTTTGCACCGATTGCGATCGGCGCGACCGTCACTGCGGCCGGCGTCGGCGCGCTCGTCTGGGAAGCCTTCAAGATCGGAGCACTGTCCTATGGAGGCGGGTTCGTGATCATCCCGCTGATGCAGCACGACGTGGTGCACCTCTACCACTGGATGTCCAACGGGCAATTCCTCGCTGCGGTGGCGCTTGGACAGATCACCCCCGGCCCGGTCGTGCTCACCGTCGCCGCGGTCGGCTATGCGGCCTCCCGCTACTCCGGCGCGGCGATCGCGACGGTGTGTGCCTTCTCGCCGTCGTTCGCCTTCATCGCCTTCGGTGGTGCCTACTTCGAACGTCTCCGGACGAGTCCGGTAGCGCAGGCGGTGCTCGGAGGCGCTGGTCCGTGCGCGATCGGCGGAATCGCGGGATCGGCGATCCCGCTCGGGCTCGCGATCGTCCACGTCTGGCAGATTTTCGTGCTCGCGGGCGGTGTTCTCTGGCTCGTCATCCTCCGCCGCAACATCGTCGTCGGACTGCTAGCCGGCGCCGCCTTCGGGGTGATCGCGGCCGCCGGTGGGCTCCCTGTTGGCCGTTGACCCGGAGTTCTGTCCAGCGGGACGGCGCCCGCGCCCGCTTGGGGAAAAGCTGACCGCCGACGTCTAAATGTGACGATTTGGTTTCAGTCAGGGGCGGCGAATGAGTAAAGTCTCGCCAACGAAGCCGCCGTACCATTCGGCGCACTCCGTGTAACCCAAAGGGGGAGTTCTATGCATCGAAAGTTCATTCGTCTCGGCATGCCCTTCATCGCCGCGGCGCTCGCGCTCGGGATGCTCGCGGGCGTCGCCTCGGCGTCGAAGTCGCACAGCTCCGAGAAGACGTACACGATCGCCTACGAGGGCCCGCTGTCCGGTGGTGACTCCGCCCTCGGTTTGCTGCAGAACAACGCGGTCGAGGTAGCGATCAACTTCGCGAACGAGGGAAAGACCTTCGGCAAACTGCCGTTCAAGCTCGCCTTCAAGGAGGCGGACGACCAGGGGTCTGGCACGCTCTCGCCCGCTGCGGCGCAGTCGCTGATCACCGACAGCAACGTCGTCGCCGTCGTTGGTCCCGCCTTCTCGGGTGCGACCGCTGCCGCGGAGCCGTTGTTCTCCGCCGCGCACATGGCGACGGTGAGCCCGTCTGCGACCCGCCCGTCGCTCGCCACGAGCGGCTGGCACAACTTTTTCCGTGTCGTCGCCGACGACAACCAGCAGGGGCCGTCCGACGGTGACTACATTGCCAAGGCGCTGAAGGCTAAGTCGGCGTGGGTCCTCAACGACGGAAGCGCGTACGGCGCCGGCCTTGCCAGCGTCGTCGGTGGTCGCCTGACGACCGACGGTGTCAAGGTCACGACCGACACCGTCCTCGGCACGACCCAGTGCTCCGAGGGCACCGGTGACGTCTCTGAGTACGCTCCGGAAGCCTCGAAGATCGAGTCTTCGAACCCGAGTGTCGTCTTCTACGGCGGCTACTACTGCGGGTTCGCGCACATGGTCGACGCCCTCCGTACCGCGGGATTCAAGGGCTACGTCATGTCCGGTGACGGAAGCGAAGACCCGCACTTCATCGTCGATTCGAGCCCGGCTTCCGACGCGAACGGCGCGTACATGAGCACCGCTGGCGCCGCGCTCGGCACGACGACCCTCGACAAAGAGTTCGGCGCCGCCTTCAAGGCGAAGGCCGGCTTCGCGGTGGGTGAATACTCGCCGGAGTCGTTCGACTCGACGAACGTGATCATCGACGCCATGCTCACGCTCTACAAGGCAGGCGGAACGGCGAAGATCACACGTGCGAACATCGTGACCGAACTCCACAAGATCAGCTACGTCGGCATCACAAAGACGGTCAAGTTCAAGACAAACGGCAACATCTACGGCGCGACGATCTTCATCTACCAGGTGAAGTCCGGAAAGATCGTCCAACTCGGCAGCACGAAACACCTGATCGCCAAAGCGTCGTAGTAGCTCAGCTTTAGATCACCAGCGCGTGGCCAGCTACCTTCGGGTGGCTGGCCACGACTCGTGTACGAGGTATTGGGGGGACCCGGCGTAGATGTGCTTCACGGTGAATTTCTGGCCCCTGCTCATCGCGGGGATCGCCAACGGCTTCCTCTACGCGCTCATCGCGCTCGGATACACCCTCGTCTATGGCGTCCTGCAACTGATCAACTTCGCTCACAGCGAGGTCTTCATGAGCGGGGGCTTCGCCGGCTACTTCATTTTGAACGCCGCGATCCCTGCCGGCTCCACGTCCACACCCCATGGGGCGGAATCGGTGGGATTGCTCGCGGCCGCGATCATCGGGGGCGGGGTCGCCGGTGGCATCGTCGCATTCCTGCTCGAGCGGGTCGCCTACCGGCCACTGCGTCGGCGTCGTGCGCCACGACTCGCGTTCCTCATAAGTGCGATCGGCGCCTCGTATTTCCTCTACAACTTGGCCGGAAAGGAGTTCGGGCGTTTCCCGATCTCAATGCCGACGGTGTTCACCAACGGGACTGTGTTTTCGGTCTTCAACGGACAGGTGCAGACCTACTACGTCCTCATCGGCGTCGCCGCACTCGCGATGCTCGTTTTTCTGGACCGCGTCGTCGCGATGACCCGCCTCGGCCGGGCGATCCGGGCAGTCTCCCAAGACGCCGACACCGCGAGCTTGATGGGTGTCAACATCGACAGCACCATCTCGAAGACCTTCATCCTCGGCGGGCTGCTAGCCGGGGCCGCTGGGTGTCTTTTCGGCCTCGGCTACGGCGTCGTCTACACGATGGGATTCACTCCGGCTCTGAAGGCATTCACCGCAGCCGTGTTGGGCGGCATCGGCAACGTGCGCGGCGCCGTGCTCGGTGGGCTCCTCCTCGGCATCGTCGAGAGCCTCGGGATCGCCTGCATCGAGACGTCCTGGCGCGACGTCATCTCGTTCGGCATTCTGGTCTTGGTGCTCCTCATCCGCCCGACCGGAATCCTCGGTGAACGTCTCGGGAGGTCAGCATGAGCCTCTCTGTCCAATCGGCTCGGTCAACGGCGGTGAGGGTCTGGCACAACCCCGAGGCGCGGCGCTTCTTCGCGTTCATCATGGGTTTCCTCGTCCTCGCCGTCGTGACCGGCCCGTCCGGCAGCATCACGGCGCCCCTGGGCGGGTTCACCGGCTCGCTCGGTCACCCGCGAGTCCTCTTTTTCCTCGCGCTCGGTGTCGGGTTCTGGGGGCTCAGCCTCGTGAACGCCCGCTATCGCGAGAAGATCCGCGCCGCAAACAACCGAATTCTCGCCGCACCGAAGCGCCTGATGCCCGATTGGCGCGTTCGCGTCGTTGTATACGCCGTGCTTCTTGCCTTCGCGATCTGGCTCCCACTCGCTGTGAATGCCTACTGGCAGGAAGTCCTCGTCGACCAGATCGGCCTCTACGTGCTGCTCGCACTCGGTCTCAACGTCGTCGTCGGCTACGCCGGTCTGCTCGACCTCGGCTACGTCGCCTTCTTCGCGATCGGCGCCTATTCGACGGCTTTCTGGACCGACAAGCTGCCGTTGCACCCACCTTTTGTTCTCAATTCGTTCTGGTCGATCCCTTTCGACATGGCGGCGGCGATACTTGCCGGGGTCCTGCTTGGAGCACCGACCCTGCGCCTGCGCGGCGACTACCTCGCGATCGTCACGCTCGGCTTCGGTGAGATCATCGAGATCGTCGCGAACAACTTGAACGGTGTGACCGGTGGGCCCGTCGGTGTTCTCGGTATCCCCCACCCCGACGTCAATCTGTTCGGCATCCACTACACGTGGTCGATCGACGAGATCCCCTACTACTACATACTTCTCGCTTTCGTCGTCATCGCCGTTGCCGGATACCACTACATCCAGGAATCCCGCGTCGGTCGTGCGTGGGCCGCCATCCGCGAGGACGAGGTGGCGGCGGAATCGACGGGCGTCAACGTCTTGAAGTACAAGGTGATGGCTTTCGCCATCGGGGCGGCCACGTCGGGCATGGCCGGAATGCTCTTCGCGAGCAAGGTGAGCTACCTCGAGCCCGCCGATTTCACCGTCCAGTTCTCAATCCTCATTCTCATCCTCGTCATCTTCGGTGGGATGGGATCGATCATCGGCGCCGTCGCTGGGGCGGCATTCTTGCAGTGGGTTCCCGCGTACGAGCGCGTGCATCCGACATTCGGCTTCCAGATCCAGGACCTGTACATCTACCTCGGCGCGCTGTTGATCCTGATGATGATCTTCCGGCCACAAGGCATCGTCCCCTCGCACCGGCGACGGCGTGAGCTCGAGCTCGCCGAACACGGCGTCGGTACCGCCGACGCGATGAGCGCTGGAAAAGGACCGATCACATGACCGACACCGCCACGCACGCTTCGCTCACCGCGAAGGTCGACGGTGACGCGATCATCGACGTCGATAAGGTCACCTTGCGCTTCGGCGGCGTCACCAGCCTGGCCGACGTCGAGCTCAACCAGCTGCGGGGCGAACTCCTCTCGATCATCGGGCCGAACGGTGCCGGCAAGACCTCGCTCTTCAACTGCCTGACGGGGGTGTACAGACCGCAGGAGGGGTCCATCACCTTCATCGGCGCCGACCAAAAGAGCCACCAGATCCTCGGTCACAAGCCGCACACGGTGAACCACTTCGGCATCGCGCGGACGTTCCAGACGAGCCGGCTTTTCAATGCGCTAACGACGTTCGAGAACGTCAAGATCGGCATCGAGTCGCGCCAGCACACCGGACCGATCGGGGCGATGCTCCGTCTCCCGCGGACGCGACGCGAGGAACGTCAGAGTGACGAGAAGGCGTCCGAACTCCTCGAGTTCGTCACACTGCGGGACCGGGCGAACGAGCTCGCGAGCGCGCTCCCCTACGGCGCGCGACGCCGGCTCGAGATCGCACGGGCACTCGGGACTGAGCCACAGCTCCTTTTGCTCGACGAGCCTGCGGCCGGCACGAACCCGGCGGAGAAAGAGGACCTCGCCGAGGTGATCACGAAGGTGAACCGCGAGCTCGGCGTGAGCGTTCTTCTCATCGAACACGACATGCGCCTAGTCATGTCGGTCGCCCAACGCATCATCGTCTTGAACTTCGGCCGCATCATCGCCTCGGGAACGCCCGCCGACGTCCAGCACAACCCCGCCGTCATCGAGGCGTACCTCGGCGCGCCAGCAGACGACGAAGCCGGGCCTCCACAAGAAGAGGCAAGCCCGTGAACGGCACCTTGCTCCGACTCGGAGATGTCGAAGTCCGCTACGGCGCGATCCGCGCCCTGGGTGGCGTGAGTCTCTTCGTCGACCAAGGCGAGATCGTCGCGCTGCTCGGCGCGAACGGAGCCGGGAAGACGACGACGCTGCGTACGATCTCGGGTCTCAACCGCCCAGCGCGCGGAGAGATCACCTTTGCCGGCGACGCAATCACCCGCACTCCGGCCCACGAGATCGTCGCGCTCGGAATCAGCCACGTCCCCGAAGGCCGCCGCATCTTCCCGCAGATGTCGGTGATGGAGAACCTCGAGATGGGCGCCTATTTGGGGAGGAAGACCTTCAAGGAGGATCTCGAGCGCTCCTTCAGCCTCTTCCCGATCCTCTCCGAGCGGCGCAAGCAGATGGGGGGCACGCTCTCGGGAGGCGAGCAGCAGATGCTCGCCATCGCCCGCGCGCTGATGAGCCACCCCCGCCTGCTGCTGCTCGACGAGCCCTCTCTCGGACTGGCACCGATGTTCGTGCAGACGATCTTCCGGATCATCAGCGAGATCCGAGAGACCGGTACGACGATCCTCCTCGTCGAACAGAATGCGGCGCAGGCGCTGGCGCTCGCCGACCGCGGCTACGTACTCGAAAACGGCGCGATCGTCATGTCCGACGAAGCCTCGACGCTGCTCCGTGACCCGAGGGTGCGCGCCGCGTACCTCGGCGAGGGAGCCGCGTAATCACCGTCCCGACGCGACCGGCCGGCGAGATTCGGCTCCGATGACCGCTCCGACGCGGGCGGAATGCCTCGCCCTCGACACCTCGGACCCGCTTGCCCGATTCCGTGACGAGTTCTCCCTGCCCGGGGGGCTCGTCTACCTCCTCGGCAATTCGCTCGGCCCCCTCCCCCGGCGGGTGGCCGAGCGCCTCGATCGCGCCCTTCGCGAGGAATGGGGCGACGGCTTGATCCGCAGCTGGGGGGCGGCGGGTTGGTGGGACCTTCCGGTCACCCTGGGAGCAAAGCTCGCGCCGCTGATCGGGGCCGAGCCGACAGAAGTGCTCGTTACCGACTCGACTTCGATCAACACCTTCAAGACCGTCTGCGCCGCGGCGACGTTGCGCCCGGCACGGCACGCGATCCTCACCAACGCCGAGAACTTCCCGACCGATCTCTACATGGTCGAAGCAGCGGCGAAGGCAACGGGCAATTTCGTCGCGCACCGCGTCGAAGACCTCGCGAACCTTTCGGCAGCACTCGATGAAAACGTCGCCGTCGTCGAGCTCAGCCACGTCGACTACCGGACATCGCAGCTTTTTCCGATGCGGGAGATCACCGCGCAGATTCACGCCGCCGGCGCGCTCGTCGTTTGGGATCTCGCCCACAGCGCCGGTGCCGTGGAGGTGGCGCTCGACTCAGCAGGCGCCGACTTCGCCGTCGGCTGCAGCTACAAGTACCTGAACGGTGGGCCGGGCGCTCCCGCCTACCTTTTCGTCGCCACTCGGCACCAGCACGCCGCGGCGTCGCCGTTGCCCGGGTGGCACGGGCACGCCCGTCCCTTCGCCTTCGCGCCGGACTACGAGCCCGCCGAAGGGATCCGCCGCTTCGCCTGCGGTTCTCCTCCCGTGCTCTCCTGCGCGGCGTTGGAAGCAAGCCTCTCGCTGTTCGAAGAGGCCGATCTCGCAGCGCTCTTCGCAAAGGGGCGGTCGCTCTCGACCCTGTTCATCGGTTTGCTGCGGCCGACGCTTGACGAGACCGCGCTCGAGCTCGCCTCGCCGGCCGAGGCGGCAGAGCGCGGAAGCCACGTCGGGCTGCGCCACCCCGACGCGGCGGCCCTCGTCGCCGAACTCGAATCGCGGGGCGTGCTCGTCGACTTCCGAGAGCCGGATTTCATCCGGGCGGGGATCGCGCCGCTCTACCTGCGATTCAGCGACATTTTCGATGCGGCGCAGGCGATTGCCGACGCGTCACGCGCTCTTGGCGCCTCGGTACGGTCCGCAAAGCCGACCTTGCGCTAGGCGCGACCTCAGCCGAGGGGCTCGAAGGCGGCGGTGAAGTGCCGCAGTTGGGCCGGCTCGCTGACGATCCGCAGTCCGCGCAATTCGTGTGATCGTCTCGCGACCTCCTCGCACACCTCGATCACGTAGTCGACATGGCTTTGGGTGTACGTCCGGCGCGGGATCGCGAGGCGGACGAGATCCATCGCCGCTGGACGTTCCGATCCATCGGGCTGCCGGCCAAACATCACTGTTCCGATCTCGCAGCTGCGGATGCCGCCGGTCTCGTAGAGCGCGATCGCGAGCGACTGGCCCGGGTACTCGATCGGCGGGATGTGCGCGAGCAGTGCCCGCGCGTCCAAGTAGACGGCGTGACCGCCGATTGGCAAGACGACCGGGATTCCGGCGTCGTCGAGCGCCTCGCCCAAGTATGCGGTCGAGCGGATCCGGTAGCGCAGGTAGTCGTGCGAGACGGCCTCCTTCAGGCCTTGCGCGATCGCCTCGAGGTCGCGGCCGGCGAGACCGCCATAGGTCGGGAAACCCTCGGTCAGGATCAACATGTTGCGCGCCGCCTCGGCGAGGACGTCGTCGTTGCACGCCAGCCATCCGCCGATATTGCAGAGGGGATCCTTCTTCGCGCTCATTGTCATGCCGTCGGCGAGCGAAGCGGTCTCCCGAACGATGTCAGCGACCGAGCGCTCCGACTGCCCGGCCTCCCGCTCGCGCACGAACCAGGCGTTCTCGGCGAATCGACAAGCGTCGAGGAAGAGCGGAATTCCGAACTCGTCGCAGATTCCCCGCACGGCGCGCAGGTTCTCGAGGCTCACCGGCTGGCCGCCGCCCGAGTTGTTCGTCACCGTCACCATGACGACAGGCACCGAATCTCTGCCGCGCTCCTCGATCAGCGCACGCAGCGCGGCGATGTCGACGTTTCCTTTGAACGGGTGGAGGGAGCGAGGATCCCGACCCTCGGGAATCACCAAATCGACCGCCTCGGCCGCGGTGAATTCGACATTTGCGCGGGTCGTGTCGAAGTGGGTGTTGTTCGGGACGACCTTGCCCGGACCACCGATCACCGAAAAAAGGATCCTCTCCGCCGCCCGTCCCTGGTGGGTCGGAATCACGTGACGAAATGGGAAGAGCTCGCCCACTGCTGCACGGAAGATCTCCCACGACGGTGAGCCCGCGTAGGACTCGTCGCCGTGTTGAATCGCCGACCATTGGTCGCGGCTCATCGCTCCCGTCCCGGAGTCCGTGAGGAGGTCGATCATCACCTTGGAAGCGGGCAGGTTGAACAGGTTGTAACCCGCATCGCGGATCGCGCGCTCGCGTTGGCCAGCAGAGGTCATCTCGATCGGCTCGACGGCGTGGATACGGAATGGCTCGATGACTGTGAGGAAATCTCCCACCTCAGCGCGCACCGGGTCCTCCGGATTACCGTTTCTCCGTCGCTCCACGCTCACCGAAACGATCACCCGCTGCTCTCCGCGACCCTTCGACGGGTCGCGATCATTTCGTCGAGAGCGTTTTCGCGTAGCTGACCCCGATGCGCGCCCAGCTTTCGAGATCGCGTTTCGTCCGCACCGCCGATTCTTCGACCCGCAGGCATCCGACCATCTCCCGACCGCGCATCTCGAAGCGGCGCGCGCCGTTGCGCGACGCGAGCTTTTCAGTGTCGTCCGGATCGACGCGCAACAACAGCCCGCCTTGTCCGCTCGCGGCGACCGACATGTTGCCGTTGATCAGAAAGGCGAGACCACCGAACATCTTCTTCTCGGTGAGCCTCAGTTCATCTTGCAGAAGCTCACGCAGACGATTGGCGAGATCCTCGTCGTAGGCCATGGCCGGATTCTCGCGCGCGACTACGCGTGGACGCCCGCGAAGCGACTCGCCAGACGCACGCCATCGATCGCGAAAGAGTTGTCCTTAGTGAGAAACCACCGAGGGCGGGGTGTGATGCCGCCGCACCAGCGCAATCAGACCAATGACGATAAAGACGACGATCGCACCGGGCAGCATGATCGGCGCGAGCAGGATGATTCCAAGGGCCACGAGCCCGACCAGCACAATGAACACGCCCACGGCTCCACCCCCTTTCCGGAGTGTTTCCGAAGGCGATCTTCCCCTGGACGTGGTCCTTCCCGTAGGGCCAATTGGCCCCTTCCGGACCGACATACGCCCGGACTACGCAATTCTGCTCCCGCGGATGACGAAAAGTCGCGGTACCCGGGTCCTCGCTCGTCGCGTCGTCCGAGATCTCCGGGTTTCAAGCCCTACCGGCTCGAGGATTGCCAGGTCTCGGTTCGCGTAACGACTGCCATTCAGTGTGCTCCGAGCGGCTACCCAACGACGCTGCCAACCCTCTTCCGACACGACTTTCACACGACAACGGAGGTTGCAGAAGGGTTACTCCGCGCGCCGCCTCTCGGCTGCCGATTGATAGGCCACGGAGTATCAGGAAACGAGCATCTCCGACTCCACGAAAGGGCGTAATGACCACGAAACTTCGGTGTCACCGCCACCAAACTTGGGCCTCACTGGCAAAAAAATCGGCGCCAATTCCGACGAAAGTCCAGCGTCACTTTTCACTACGAGCAGCCGCTGGTCGCCCCACAACTCGGACACGCGTAGCAAGAACCGGCTCGTTGCATCAGGTTTCCGCACGCGTAGCAGAACGGCGCGTCCTTCATCTCGAACGACTCTTCGCGCACGCTCGTTTGGCCAACCGAATCCCCTCCATCGCCGAAGCGTTCCTGCTCCCGCTTCGCGGCATCGACGAACTCGACGTCTTCCAGGCCCGGGAGCGTCGGCTGTCTCCGTTCCCCCGTCGACAAGATGCCGAGCTCGACGCGCTCGTCGTACGGCAGGTACTCGAGCGCCAGGCGACGGAAGATGAAATCCACGAGGCTCGTCGCGATCCGCAACTCCGGGTCGTCCGTGATGCCAGCCGGCTCGAAGCGCATGTTCGTGTACTTCTTGATGAAGGTCGAGAGCGGCACGCCGTGCTGGAGGCCGAGGCTTACCGCGATCGCGAACGCGTCCATCACTCCCGACAGCGTCGAACCCTGCTTTGAGACCTTCAAGAAAACCTCGCCTGGGCGCCCGTCTTCGTATTCGCCAACGGTGACGTAGCCGTCACAGTCCGCGACCCGGAAGGCGAAGGTGTTCGAACGCCGGTGTCGCGGCAGGCGCTTGCGCGTCGTCGCCGGCGGAGCGGTCACATGGCCTTCCAGCGCGTCCTCGAGCTCGGCAATCCTCGCGTGCAGCTCCGCGATCCCCGCCGTTGACTCGGGCGCTTTTGCAGATTCCTTCTTCGTCGTGGAAAGCGGTTGCGCGACCTTGCAGTTATCGCGATAGATCGCGACGGCCTTCAGTCCCATCTTCCACGCGTCGAGATGGAGCTGCTCCACCTCTTCGACTGTGACGTTTTCGGGCATGTTCACAGTCTTCGAGATCGCGCCGGAGATGAACGGCTGAACTGCGCTCATCATCTTCACGTGGCCCCGGTAATGGATGACGTTGTCGCCCATCGAGCAGGCGAAGACCGGCAAGTGCTCCGCCTTCACGTGGGGTGCGCCGAGGATCGACTTGTGCTCGTTGATGAAGGCGACGATCTCGGCGATCTCTGTCTCCGAATACGCGAGGTTTCGCAGTGCGCGCGGGATCGTCTGATTGACGATCGACATCGTTCCGCCACCGACGAGCTTCTTCGTCTTCACAAGACCAAGGTCGGGCTCGATCCCTGTCGTGTCGCAATCCATCAGGAACGAGATCGTCCCAGTCGGCGCGAGAACCGTCGCTTGCGAGTTCCGCACGCCGAACGCCTCGGCGAGCTCGACCGCTTGACCCCATGCGTCTCGCGAAGCATCGAGAAGTTCGGCCGGCACGAGCGACGCGTCGATCGTGCCGACCTCGGCGCGGTGCATCTTGATCACGTTGCGCATCGGCTCCGAATTCTCGTGGTAGCCGGCGAACGGTCCCATGCGAGACGCCATCCGGCCCGATGTCGCGTAGGCATGTCCCGTCATCAGCGCCGTGACGCTCGCTGACACGGCCCGCGCCGCGTCCGAGTCGTACGGCAAACCGAGCGCCATCAACATCGCGCCGAGATTTGCGTAGCCGAGCCCGAGTTCTCGGAAGCGCCGCGTCGTCTCGGCAATCTTCTCGGTCGGGTAGTCCGCGTTGCCGACGAGGATCTCCTGCGCGGTAAATATGACTTCGACCGTTTGCTTGAATCCCTGAATATCGAAATGGCCACTTTCGTCAAGGAATTTCAGCAAATTTATGCTAGCGAGATTGCAGGCCGAATTGTCTAGGTGAACATACTCGGAGCAAGGATTACTTGCACTAATTCTGCCAGTATTTGGAGCCGTATGCCAGCGATTGATCGTGGTGTCAAACTGCAGGCCAGGATCAGCGCACTCCCAGGCAGCTTGTGCTATCTCGTCGAATAGCTCCCGTGCTGACAGGGTCTCGATAGGCTGATTCGTCGTGCGAGCAATGAGGGGCCACGGCTTATCTTTCATCACAGCATTCATGAAATCATCGGTCACGCGTACCGAATTATTGGCATTTTGATATTGGATCGAATAGCTGTCTTTTCCGTCGAGATCCATATCGAAACCGGCAGCTTCCAACGCGCGCGCTTTGCGCTCTTCACGTGCCTTGCACCAGATGAATTCGCGAATGTCGGGATGGTCGGCGTCGAGGATGACCATCTTCGCGGCGCGCCGCGTCTTGCCTCCCGACTTGATCGTCCCGGCGGACGCGTCGGCACCGCGCATGAAACTCACCGGGCCCGACGCAGTGCCGCCACCGGCGAGGTGTTCTTTCGAGCTGCGGATGCGCGACAGGTTCACCCCCGAGCCGGAACCGCCTTTGAAGATCGTTCCCTCTTCTACGTACCAGTTGAGGATCGACGGCATCGAGTCCTCGACGGCGAGAATGAAGCAGTTGTGCACGCGCAGGCCGGCGCTTAGGTATTCGCCACTCTCGGTTTGGATGTCGTAAACGTCCTGTTGGCCAAGAACCTCGATTCGTTCGATCTCCAGCCGCTGCGACGGACGGGTGGTGAGACCCGGAAGATCGAAGCTTTGCTCGAGGAGGGCGGCCTTTCGCGGATCGACGAATCCGACCTCTTCCGCGAATGAAATGCGGTCCCCGAGGGTACGAATGGCAAGCGACCAGCAGCCCTTCCGGTCGGGACGGGAATCTTCCTTGAAGCGGACGCGGGAGAAGATCCCAAACCGACCGAGCAGAGCCTGTGCTCCGCGAATGACCGTCTCCGAGATCATGTCGAGCCCGATAACTGCCGCGCGCTCGCGCAGATGCACGTAACCCCCAGCCTGAAAGAGGCTGCGCAGATAGCCGGCGACCACGGGCAGCGGTGCCGAGAACAGCTGTGCCGGAACCGTCATCGCCTCACCGCGCGAGCAGGCCCCAGTGATCGACAAAGACTGCTAACGGCTCGCCGTACAGGCGAATCCGGCGGCAATCGAGTGCGGCGTCGATCGTCTTGACCGAACGCTCCTGACGGTGAACGTCCGGGAAGACCTGCTCAATCGCACCGAGCACCCAGGCGCGCTCCGCGTCGGTCCCCGTCATCGCCTCGATCGTCAGCGACCGATTCGTCCCCTCGGACCATCCAACGAAACCGCCTGACTGCAACCAACCAGCCAAAGCTGCTTCGGCGATTGCCAGTGAGGTGATCTCTCCGGCCCCGTAACCTTCGGTCCGGAGCCAGGCCAACTGGTCGCCGCGTCGGAGCTCTCCTGCCGGAACGAAGCTGCCATATCGAACGTCGGAGGCTCGCCAAACCAGGTGGTCTGCGGTGACGTCGAGCTGGTGGCCGGACTTGGCGTGGATTCGGAGCACTTCCTTACGCCCATTGGCCTTCACGGCGACGATGCGCGTGACGCCATGCGCGTCGAGAACCTTGGTGCCGATCGCACGATCGTCGACGAGCTGGCCGATCGGAACGAGACCATCGGGCGTATTCACGAGGGCGCCGTAGGGTTGGCAAGCACTTGCCTGTTGGGGAACGCCCTTCACACCGATGTTGAACCAGACCGGTGAGTTGAAGGCCGCCTTCTGGTTGACGATCAGGTGCTTCAGCTCGTCGCGGAACGTATCGGTCTCCTCGTCGTCGGCGAAGTAACCGTCGCGCGCGCCCCAGTCGGCGATCGTGTCCGCGACGCGGTCGATCACCTGTCGCAGCGAGTGCTCCCGCTCGGGCGTGCCGAGGGTGCCGCGGAAGTACTTCTGGGCGAGAATGTTCGTCGCGTTCATCGACCAGTCCGTCGGCACTTCGACGTCGTGCTGTTCGAAGGCGACTTCGCCGCTGCGGTAGTCCGAGATCATCGAGTCACGCCGCTCCCACTCGATCTCGTCGTAGGGATGACGGCCTTTCGTCGTGAAGTGGCGCTTGATGCCGATGTCGACCCGCTCGTCCGCTACCGCCATCGAAAGAACCCCCTCGACCTCGCCCCGCACGCCCTGTCCACGGCGACGGGGCGCAGACCTGCGAACCCCGAACGCGCTTTGAGACACAACATGTAGTGGTATCTGGTCACTCGACCACTAGATAAGGACACAATTACACCATCGTAGTTACGCCGATGTCAACGAAATGTTTTCGGTGCCCGTCACCGGCGACCCTACCGAGACGGTGTGGCACTCCACCTCTCGTCAGGCGGCCAAGACGACACCGGCCTCCCTTGCCGCTTCGGCGATCGCCGCTACCGGAGTCGGCGACGCGATAATCGCCCACGTCGCGCCGGCCGACGCGAGTGCGCGCAACAGCCCGGCAGCGGCCGGTGGCCGTTTCGCAAGCGATCCCGCCCAGGAGACGGGCCCTTGGGTGGCGAGCGCCCCCACCGGGTCGACGGTGACGGCGAATACGTTGAGCGTCGCGCCCGTCTTCCAGGCGACGGCGTTCGTCTCCTCGCCACCCGCTCCGATCCACACCTCGATCCCATCGCCCAAGAGCGCCGAGGCGACGCGCTCGAGTGACGACCGTCGATGGGAGGCGGGGGCGAAGTCGATCCCATACGCAAGGTTCTCCGCCGCGCTCAGGCTGTCACCCGTGCCGAGCGCGGCGACGACGCGGCCGCCGCTCAGCGCGGCGAGGGTACGGAACTCACCGATCAGCACCTCGTCGGGGACAAGGCCGATCCGTGCGACGAGGGTTCCAAGACGCAGGTTCGTCGTCTCGGCGGCGAGAAGGCCGAGCAAGGGGAACGGCTCGATCGCTGGCTTTCCCGGATCCTCCATCGGCCAGAGGTGGTCGTAACAGAAGACGCCGTGCAGGCCGTACTCCTCCGCTTCTCTCGCCCGGGCGACGGCGGGCTCGGCGCGGCGTTCGAACGTCGGCAAAATGACGCCGATTCGCAAGCCGGCCGCGCCTTGATCAGCGGGCGGTCTCGACGCGGGTCCTCAGGTCCCGAACCGCGGCATGCAAGATGTTCGCCTCCACACGGCGCTTCACAAACCCCGGGATCGGCACCCGCAACTCAACCGACAGCTCGTAACGCACTTCGGTCGTGCCGTCACTCGTCAGCCGGAAGTCGTAGCTGCCATCGAGGCGGCTCGTCAGGTCACCGTCCTGCTGGGTCCACGAAATGACGTTCGGCGCGCGCGAGTAGTCGTACGCGAGCACGTAATGCGTGCTGCGTCCGAAGGCGCCGGCACGGAAGCTGACGACCGTCCCCCGGCCCTGTTCGTCTCGCTCGAGGACGTGGACCTCTTTGACGTCGGCGACCCACTGCGGATACCGCTCGAAGTCCGTGACGACCGCGAAGCACCGTTCGGGCGTGGCGGCGATCGTCATCCGCTGCGCGGTGCTCTCCACCTGCGACTCCTTTCGAGCGGCACGAGCAACTCCCCCGCTGCTCGAGTCTCCGGGAATGTATGTAGCAGGGTAAATCACCCGGCGCGTGCCCCACCGGTATCGGCCCGGCGCAGCGCCGTGTCGAGACGAGCAGCGAGATCGTCGTAATTGAATTCCGCCTCCGCCCGGACGCGACCGGCGGCGCCCATGTTCTCGCGTAGGTCCTGGTCGTCGAGGAGACGGGCGAGCGCGGCGCGGGCGACGACAACGTCGGCAGGGCGGTCGACGACGATCCCCGTCACTTGGTCGACGACGGCCTCGTGCGAGCCACCGCTTCGCCCCGCCACCTGGGGCACGCCCGCGGCCGCAGCCTCCAAAAAGACGATGCCGAAGCCCTCCTGCTCGAGACCGAGCCATCGCGTCCGGCAGAGCATCGCGGCGACGTCGGCCGAACCGACGAGCAGCGGCAGTTCGCCATCGCTCACTCGTCCCAGCAGGTGCACCGGTGCACGGCGGCGACGGATGAGCCGATCGAGTCGTTTCGCGTCGCGGCCGGCACCGGCGATCGCGACCGCGAGATCGGGTCGCGTCTCACCGAGATCCGCTGCCGCTTCGATGAGCACGTCGAACCCTTTTCGTGGGACCAGGCGGCTGACGCCGACGACGACGCGCCCCTCGGTCGGGAGGCCGAAGCGGCGTCGGGTCGCGTCGATCGTCTCGGCGTCGAGCGGATGAAAGCGCTCCGAATCGACACCGGGAGGAACGATGACGATCTCCGGCATCGCCGAACCCGCGAGGCGGCGCGCTTCGCGCGCCGGGTAGTTGCCCGCCGCGATGACGAGATCCGCGCCACTGAGCACACGTCGCAACAGCGTTTGAGTCAGTGGGAGGCGCGCCGGCACCGTCACTTCTGAGCCGTGGAGGACGACTCCGTACGGCATCCCCAGCTTCGAAGCAAGATGTCCGATCGGCAACGCAGGGTCGAACAGCACGAAGTTGGCGTCCACTGCGCTCGCGTACTCGCGCAGCGCCGACGCAATGTGCGGCGAAGGGAGCAAGGCCGCGGCGCGAACCCGGCGAATACGAAGGGGAAACGCCACGTCAAAGGATTCCGCGTTCGGTTGTGCTCGCGTGAAGACTGCGTGCCGCTCAGGAGGGAGCCTCCGCCACAGCTCGAAGAGGTAGGACTGGATCCCGCCAACTTTCGGCGGGAAATCGTTCGTGACAAGGAGGGTCGTCACACTTCGGGACGCACGCTTCGATCAGCTGACGCGTTGTTCGTGCCGGAGAGCAGGAACGAGACCAGCGCGTTCGAGCATCCGTATTGCGCGAGCTTCCGCCGCGTCGATGACGATCGCGTCGCCCGGGTCGCGGCTAAGCAGGAAACTGACGACGCAGTCGTCACAAGTGGGCGTGGATTGGTGGATGCAGCTCCCGCAATCGATCCTGACATCGTTGTCGGCCACGGCACCTCCTTCACGGCCCGCTGCCACCAACGCGACAGCAGCTGCACGCCATGATGACCACCGGCTGTATCACTGCTCCTTGGGATGTAACTCCTCCCTGGTCACAGGCCGAATCGTCGGGCACGCCGTTCATTTCGCGTGTTCGAGCTTCGCGGCGAGTGCTCGTAGCGCGCGTCCGCGGTGCGAGAGAGCATGCTTTTCGTCCGAGTCGAGCTCGGCGAGCGTCCGTCCGTCTCCACCAAGCGGGACGAAGACAGGGTCATAGCCGAAGCCGTGTTCACCTCGAGCGCTCATCGCGATCTCACCTTCGAGGATCCCTTCGGCCGTGATCTCTCTCCCATCGCTGAGAGCCGCAGCTGCCACTGTTCGAAAGCGCGCGGACCGGTCAGCTGCGTCCTTCAGTTCATGGAGCAACAGTGCGATGTTGTCGGCAGCGATTCCCGCTGGCCCCGCGTAACGCGCGGTCAGCACGCCCGGTCGCCCACCGAGCACCGCGACTTCCAAGCCCGTGTCGTCCGCGATTGCCGCCACTCCCGTCGCGTCCCGTACCTCGCGCGCTTTCAATAACGCATTCTCCTCGAGCGTCGATCCAACCTCGTCGGTCGGACGGAGCTCTTCGGTTCGCGGCAAGAGCTGGGCGTCGGGGGGTAACACGGACGAAAGGATCTCCGTCATCTCCTTCGCCTTGTCACGATTCGCGGAGGCGATCACAAAGACCCGCTCATTCGACAACGCACTCACGAAGTCGAACGCGGCTCGATTGGCGTTGCGATCGCTCTGTGTTGAGCGTCAATGAGAGCCGCAATCCCGGTCGACGCGAGTTCGACGAGGTCGTCGAGCTCCTCGCGCGAATAAGGGTTTCGCTCCGCAGTGCCCTGAACCTCGACGAATCGTCCTGAATCGGTCATCACGACGTTCATGTCGACATCGGCACGCGCGTCTTCCTCGTAGTCGAGGTCGAGCAGCGGCTCGCCGTCCACGATTCCGACCGACACCGCCGCCACCGAACCGAGCAGTGGAACCACGGAGATTTCCCCCTGAGCGACAAGCCACCGGGAGGCATCGTGCAGCGCGACGTACGCCCCGGTGATCGCCGCGGTCCGCGTCCCCCCGTCAGCTTGCAAAACGTCACAGTCGAGAATCACTTGGCGTTCGCCGAGGGATGGGAGATCGCAGACCGCGCGTAGCGATCGGCCGATGAGCCGCTGGATCTCCTGGGTGCGGCCACTCTGACGGCCTTTCGTCGCCTCGCGTGCCACCCGTTCCGCGGAGGAACCCGGCAACAGCGAGTACTCCGCCGTCACCCAGCCTCGACCCGTGTCCTTGAGCCAGCGGGGAACGTCCCTATCGATCGACGCCGTGCAGAGCACTTTTGTGCGCCCCATCGTGACGAGCACCGAGCCCGACGCGAACTCAGTGAAGCCGCGCTGGATTTCAAAGGGGCGAAGATCCCCGTGCCCGCGGCCGTCTTTGCGGTGCGCGTCAGCCACGTTGAGCCCCTTCTGATCGAGACGCCCGTTCACCGGACGCATCACTTTTGTCGACTGTCGTGAACTCTGCTGCGAAATCGACACTCTCAGCGAATTCGAGCTCGGGTCCGAGAAAGCGCCGCCCCATCTCGACGAACCAGTCGCTGTCGCCCGACGACAGGAATCGGTGCCGTCCCTTTCCGGAGATCCGCCGGCCCGCCCCCGCCGACTCCAAGAGCCGGCGCACTTCGAACGCCGTCTCTTCGGCGGACGACACGAGCACGACTTCCGACCCGACTACGTCACTGATCGTGCGAGCGAGAAATGGGTAGTGCGTGCAACCGAGAAGCAACGTGTCGATGCCTTGAGTACGGATCGACGTCAGCCGATCGCTCGCGAGCACACGCAACTCTTCGCTCTCAGTATCTCCCCGTTCAACGAATTCGACGAAACCCGGACACACGACCAAGGTGAGCGAACTCGAAAGACGCAGCGACGTTGCTGCGCGTTCATACGCGCCGGAGGAGATCGTCGCGGTCGTGCCGATGACCCCGACTCGTCCATTGCGGGTCGCGCTGGAGGCCGCACGCAGACCCGGTTCGATCACGCCGATGACCGGCACTTCGAAGCGATAGCGCAGGAGCTCGAGAGCGGCAGAAGCAGCCGAATTGCACGCAACGACAAGCATCTTCACGCCGCAACGCTTCACCAAATACGTTGAGATCTGTTCTGCGAAGTTGCGGATCTCGTCGTGCGGACGAGAGCCGTAGGGGTAACGCGCCGAGTCACCGGCGTAAACGAGTTCTTCGTTCGGAAGCAAATCGATCAACGCGCGCACGACGGTGAGGCCACCGAATCCGCTGTCGAAGATACCGATCGGACGATCATCCACGCGCCGACCAGGTTATGCGCCGAGTCCGGCGCGCCTCGGTGAAAGTCAGAAGTACACGGTCTTCGCGACGCGCTCGACGGCTTCGTCGATTGAGCCGGTCCATGCCTCCGACGACAGGTACTTCCAACCGCCGTCTGGCGAGACAACGACGATCATCCCGGAATCGATGCGCTGTGCGCATCGCACCGCCCCGGCGAGCGCGGCGCCCGTCGAGAGCCCAGCCAAGATCCCGCGTTCCGCGAGACGTCGCGTCCAGACGACAGAGTCGCGGGGACCGATGATCGTCTTGCGATCGAGAAGCTTCTCGCCGCCCAGGTCCGTGAAGATCGGCGGGATGAAACCGTCGTCCAGACTTCTCAGACCGTCGACGTTCTCGCCAGCCGGCGGTTCGATCGCCCACACCTCGATATCGGGATTCTGTTCCTTCAGGTATCGCCCGACGCCAAGCAGCGTTCCGCTCGTCCCGAGTCCGGCGACGAAGTGAGTCACTCCGGGGACGTCGCGCCAGATCTCTGGACCCGTCGTCTCGTAGTGCGCGCGGGGGTTCGCCGGGTTCCCGTACTGGTAGAGCATCACCCACTCGGGATGCTGCTCAGCGAGGCTTTGGGCGAGCCGCACGGCGCCGTTCGAGCCCTCGGCTCCCGGTGAAGAGATGATCTCGGCGCCGAATGCCTTCAACAGCTGGCGTCGTTCGATCGAGACGTTGTCCGGCAGCACGACCTTCAGGGGGTATCCCTTCAGCCGGCTGACGAGCGCGAGTCCGATTCCCGTGTTGCCCGACGACGGTTCGAGGAGCGTCTGTCCGGGCCGCAGAACCTCGCGTTCCTCCGCGTCCTCGATCAGATAACGCGCGACACGATCTTTGACCGATCCACCGGGGTTGAGTCCCTCGAGCTTGACGAAGACGCGCGCCGCAGGATTCGGGCTGAGCTCGGAGACCTCGACGATCGGCGTGTTGCCGATCAGATCGAGAACACCGCGGGCAACCATCGGCGGGTCGGTTTGACTACTCGGATCCGCCGGCAACTGCGGGGAGGATCGAAACGACGTCGCTCGGCGCAAGCTTCGTGTCCAGCCGGTCGAGATAGCGCACGTCGTCGTCATTGACGTAGATATTCACGAAACGGTGCAGACCGCCGTTTTGCGAGAGCACCTGCGGCGCGAGCGCCGGGTACCTCTGCACGAGAGTGTCGAGCACCTCGCCGACGGTCGATCCCTCGGCGGATACCCGGGCGTTGCCCCCAGCCGCGCCCCGCAGCAGCGTCGGAAGTCGGACTTCGACGGACACCAGTCGCTCCTCCACCTCGAAACTGTCAAATGTTGACCGAATTGGTCAGATTCTACCGGTGCGCTCAGAGAGAGCGATCGGTCGAGGTCAGTGGCTCGAGTCCTCGAGGGTCTCGACGTCGTCCTCGGCAATCGAGCCGTCGGCGATGCGGTACGACCGAAGCGTCGGAGTCTCTCCGCGCAATGACACCACGACGTAGAACCACGCCGGATCGGGAGCTTCGGCGATGTCGGTCGGCGATGGGAACGCATCGGTGTGGGTGTGGGAGTGGAAGACGCCGACGATCGAGCGCCCCTCTGCCTCTGCGGCGCGATCCGCACGCAGTTGGTCCGTCGGGTCGACAACGAAGCGACGAGCGGACACGGCCGCGTTTCGTGTCGGATACCAGCGATCGATTGGTGTGCGCGCGCTTGTCGCCGCGAGCAACCCGCAAGCCTCTTCGGGATATCCAGCGATGCAATGCGCGAAGAGAGCGCTCACGACGTTCCTGTCAATCGTGACGCGACGGCCCGTGGGATCTGCACCTCGTTGGCGGGCGTCGGTCGTCATGGTTTGAGGAAGGTACCGTCTCGTCCCGTGCCTGCGCGCCGGAGATCGAAAGACGCGCTAACGAAAAAGGCGCAGTCCGCCGATGCTTCCCGCGGCGAGGGCTTCCGCCGCATTGCACAAAACCGGCGCGCCCGACACGAATACGACATCCTCGAAACCTTCGAAGCCGGCCTCGAACTGAAAGGCGGCGAGGTCAAATCCCTGCGTGCCGGGCAGGTGAGCCTCCAGGACTCTTACGCCCGGGTCGAAAACGGAGAAATCTGGCTGGTCGGCGCGCGCATCGCGCCCTACGAGTACGCGAGCGGGTTCGGCGCCGTCCCCGCCGACCGGTCGCGAAAACTCCTCCTCCACCGCCGCCAGATCGACCAGCTGAAGGGTCGGGTCGCCCAGCAAGCGCTCACGCTTGTTCCGCTCTCCATCTATTTCTCACACGGACGGGCAAAGGTCGAACTCGCGCTCGCCCGCGGACGCCGTCTCTACGACAAGCGGCGCGCGCTCGCCGATCGCGACGCCGCACGAGAGGCGGAGCGCGCGATGAAGGGCGCGTACTAAACCGAAATGACTTTGTGCCGCGCCGGCAAAGGACCACCGATAGGTGCGAAACCTTGTTTTGCAGGTGTTCCCGCCTGGCGAAGCCCCCGTCACTCGACGGTACGATGAGCATTGAGAGCACGCTCTTGTTTCTTCGTGTGCTTTCAATTGACAAGGGGGTGACAGGCTTCGACCTTGGTTGTTGAGGTGGGAGAAGCGAGCCGTGGTCTCCGGAGCCACGTTAAAGAGCCGGAAACCAAAACAAACGCCGAGCCTCAGCTCGAGCTGCTCGCTGCCTAAGTAGCAGCAAGCCGTCCGTCCGATCCCAGTCCCGCGGATCGGTAGCGGGCGTCATTGAGCGGGACTTACCCGAACCGCGACGTCAACCCGCGGTTCAGGGACACCTCGGTTGACTGGGATCCTGCGCCGCCGCCGGCGGAGAGGCGGGATCCGAGATACTTCCGCCGGCTGCGCTCGGAGAAGGCCCATTGAGATCCCAAGGGACCGGGGTTCGATTCCCCGCACCTCCACCTCGAATCTGTTCGTGAAAGTCTGGGTTTAGTCCTGACTGCTATTTTCCGACGTCGGAAAACGCCTTCACGTGCTCGCTTCTAGACGCGCGACTCGGTGTCAATCCCCATCCCGTACAGTCACGGATTCGAGCGGTTGCCAGGAGTGCCGACGACACAACTCCGCCCGGGGCAAGCGTTGATTCCCTTTGGTTGACAGTCCCAAGGACGACGCCGGAGGCAGCGACGTGGCGAGTCCCGGAAACTCCAACGGCTCAACGCCCGGGAGCGAGCAAGGCGCGGCCCCCGGGACAACGCAAGCAGGAACCGCGCTTCTCGTCACCCTGGCGATGGCCCAGTTCATGGTCGTGCTCGACTTCACGATCGTCAACGTGGCGCTTCCCTCAATCCAGCACGGTCTCCACGTCGCGACGACGACCTTGCAGTGGCTAGTGAGCGCCTATGCGGTCACCTTCGGTGGTTTCCTGTTGCTCGGTGGTCGGCTCGCCGACATGTTCGGCCGAGCGAGGCTGTACCGGGTCGGGCTGTGCATGTTCGTCCTCGCCAGCATTTCGGGGGGGCTCGCGACCGAGCCGAGCCTCCTTCTCGCCTCAAGAGCGGTCCAGGGTCTGGGTGCAGCGCTGCTCGCTCCGGCGGGGCTCTCGCTGCTCGTCACGAGCTGGCCGGACGGACACCAGCGAAGCCACGCGCTTGGGGTGTACGGCGCCGTTGCCTCCGCCGGCTTCGCCGCCGGCGCTGTGATCGGCGGCCTGCTCGTCGAGGCGAGCTGGCGGCTCGTCTTCTTCGTCAACGTCCCCGTCGGCGTTGTGTTGCTGGTTGCATCGCGCCGCCTCCTCCCGTCCGATCCGCCCCGCCGTTCGGGACAACTCGACGTCCAGGGGGCATTCGCCGCCACCGCCGGCGTGGCCCTGCTCGTGCTCGGGGTGGCAAGGGCCGGCCAAACCCTGCGGCCGACACAACCAGGCCTCGTCGTTGGCGCCGCACTCGTCCTGCTCGTCGTGTTCGTCGTGCGCGAGCGCAGGACGACTGCGCCGCTGCTCGATCTCAACTTGCTCAAGGACCGCGGCATCCTCGGCGCCAACGTGTGCCTTCTCGCCTTCGGCGCTTGCAACGCCGGCGAGGTCCTCCTCGTCACGCTGTACCTCCAGGAGGGTCGGGGCCTCAGCCCGCTGTTGACCGGGTTGTGCTTCGTGCCGCAGGCGGTCGGGGCGTTCGCCCTGGCGGGTCCCGCCTCGCGCCTGATCCCCACTCTCGGGCCGCGCCGCGCGCTCGGGGCAGGGATGTCGCTCTGCCTCATCGCGCTCGTGGGCTGCGCCCTCAGCGTCGACCATGGGTCGTTGGTCGGGCTGCTTATCGCGCTGTTCTTCATAGGGATCTCCGCCCGATTCATCCAAATTGCCTCGACGTTGGCAGGGACTCGCGGGCCCGTCGCCGCCAGGGCAGAAGGCAGCGCAAGCGCGCTCCTCACTTCTTCGCGCCAGGTCGGCTCGGCGCTCGGCGTAGCTCTTCTGTCGGCGACGCTCGCTATCGCAAGCGGAAGCGGAAGCGCGCGCACCGAGGCGGCGATGCTCGCTGCCGCCACATTTGCGTTCCTCGGCCTGCTAGCGACGCGTGTAGTTCCGTCGGGTCCGGCGCATCCGCTCGCGCCGCGTCTCGAGCACCTCTTCGCGCGACATGCCGGAGGGCTTCCTTGATGCGGGAACGGACTGGTGCGCGAAATATGCAACCGAGAGGAATCATGAGCTACACGGGAGCAGAGGTGTCGAAGGCAACTGTCGCTATGGAGAAATACAGGGGCACCGCAGAGGGAGAGGTCGGTGCCGCACTGGTCGTCGTGGGCTTCAGCGCAGAACGAGCAGATAAAGAAGCCCGAATCCGAGACGACATGATTCGAGTTGCACACAGCGCCGGTGCTTCGATCCGTCAGCTCGCTGAAGTCTCTGGACTCGGCCGAAAGACCGTTACGGCCATAGTTGCTTCCGACACTTCTTCGCCCTGACTGACCGAGCTCCGCGTAGGAAACCCTCGTAGCGTTTCGACGTGGCGGCGGTGGCGAAGCACGACGCGTTTCAGAAGCGCATCACGCTGCTCGACTATCAGCCCGAGATCTGGCGTCGCTTCGATGGCCGCATCGGCCGGTGACGTGCGCGGTCCAGGATCCATCTCCCTCGAGGTACGTGGCGTCCGCGCGCGTCGATCGCCTACGAGCGGTCGACGGATATGACGACGATCGTCGGCTCGGTTTCCGAGATGAACCACAAGCGCGATGCCACGCAATCGCCGAAGTCAGTGGTGCGCCTCCCAGGAGGTCTCCTCGCCAGCGACGTCTTGAAGGAGGTTGCCGAGGGCCAGCCCGAACTCAGAGTCGTGGTAGCCCCACGTCGCGCCGGTTCCGGCTGCGGCAGTGCCCTCGCTCACGACCGGACGGACGTCCTTTTTCGTGGCGAGGCTGGACACCTGGAGCCAGGTCGCACCACCTCCCTGGTCACAACGGGCCGAATAGAGGTTTGGGTACGTGACCCACGGTGTCGACACCGACACCTTGAGGTTCGTTTGCGTGAGCGTGAGGTCGTACGGCGCGAGATCGGCCGGGCCACCGCCGAGCGCCGCGGGATTCACACACGCGATCTGCTCGCCCTGCTTAGCGGTCTGTCCCGACTGGAGGCTTACCCCTTGCCCGGGTCGGCCGAACACTGAGTCGACCGGCGGCTCGGAGGGATAGGAGGAAAAGGCGATCGCGCAGCCGGTCTCGGTCGCGCTCTCGCACAACGAGACCTTCGTGAAGGTTGCACCGACAGTTTTTCCCGTCGGAACCTGGAGGTTGCCGCCAACAATGATCGCGACGACGAGACGGCTCAAAACCGATGGCTCGTTGTCGATCTCGGTCGAGATGAGATGGATGAGGATTGCCGAGCCCTGCGAATCGCCGATCAGGATGATCGGGCGGTTGTCATCGTCACGGGCGAGAAACGTCTGCCAACTCGAAAGAAGGCTGGCGTAAGCGACGGTGAACGTCGAGCGCATCACAGTCTCGTCGCCGGAGAGACCCTTCTCAACGCTCGCCCAGGTCTGGGAGCGATAGACCGGTGCCCACACATTGCAGACCCGGGAGAACGGAGCAGCCTCGATGACGGCGGCGCCGACTTCGCCTTTGGTCACATTGAGATCGGTGTTGCCCGCCTGCTTTTCGCTGACCGTCGGGTAGACGTAAAAGCAATCGAATTTCGACGCCACCGGAGAGCTCGGCCACGTCGCCGACTTTTGCGAACCGTTCGCCTCGACCGCCGTCACTGCGAGCCCGTACGCGCAGGGGTCCTCGGAGGCGCCGGGTCGGCACAGCCAGACCGGGTTGGTTGACCTTCCCGACGCAGCTGCGGTCGAGCCCGCGAACGCGTCGCCCGTCGTGCCGAGGGCGACGACCAACGTCGCGCCGCAGACCCCGAGAACGAGACGACCTCGACGTCGAACCCCGTCCGCGTTGCTCCCGTTCCCCCGCCTTCTCCTTGATCGCCACATGTGCATAGGTTATCCAATCTTGATAGGATCGTCTAGGTGGAACACGATGTCGACCGTCTGCCCCGACGCCGACTGACGCAGGCCGAGTCGAAAGAGCGCACCCGCCGGCAGCTCCTCGCCGCCGCAGCAAGGGTCTTCGCCGAGAAGGGGCTCGCCGGGGCGTCGCTCGAGGAAATCGCGGAGCTGGCCGGCTATACGACCGGGGCGCTCTACTACCACTTCGCCAACAAAGAACAGCTCTTCTTGGAGCTGTTGCGGACGGGGTGGTCCCGCCAGATCGCCAATTGGGTCGACGCTGTTAGCAAAATCATCACCGAGGAAGCCGGCGACCCCTTCGCGGCGCTCTCTCGATTCGTCGTCGCCCGAGCGGCGCGAGAAGGCGAGCTCGAGCCCCTGCAAGGTGAGTTCTGGCTCTATGCCCTGCGCAACCCGGAGGCGATGGCGATCGTTGCCGAAAAACTGCGCGAACAAGTCGGTGGCCTCCTGCCGGTGATCACCTCCGTGATGCAACGAACGGGCAGCGCGCCCGGGCTCACTCCCGAAGAACTGACGACGGTTTGCCTGGCGCTGTTCCAAGGTCTCGTGCGCAGGCGTCGGATCGATCCGGACACCGTTTCCGAAGACCTCTTCGCCCGTGTTCTCCGGCGGCTCTTCGTGCCCAGCTCGGGATCGGTCGCGTCACCACTTGCTTGATGCGGCCCAAATGTTGATGCTGCCATCGGTTGCGTAACGGTCGATGGCGGCGAGCTCGTCGTTCAAAAAGGATGTCTTCGCGAGCGCCGCAACGTTGGCGTCGAGCTGCGCCACGCTGCTCGCGCCGATGAGCGCCGAAGTCACCCGGCTGTCGCGAAGCACCCAGGCGATGGCCATCTGGGCAAGGCTCTGACCTCGGCCCCGCGCGATCTCGTTCAGGGCGCGGATCTTGGCGAGGTTCTCCTCCGACAGCATGTTCGGATCGAGAGAACCACGCCGCGCGGCGCGGGAATCATCGGGGACGCCGCCGAGGTAGCGGTCGGTGAGCATGCCCTGGGCGAGCGGGGAAAAGACGATGCAGCCCGTGCCGAGTTCCTCGAGGACATCGAGCAAACCGCCTTCGATCCATCGGTTGAGCATCGAGTACGAGGGCTGGTGGATGAGGAGAGGAACGCCAGATGCCCGGAGCAAAGCCGCTGCATCACGGGTGCGTTCCGGCGAGTAGGACGAGACCCCCGCGTAGAGCGCCTTTCCTTGGTGCACCGCCGTCGCGAGCGCAGACATCGTTTCTTCGAGAGGTGTCTCGGGGTCGAAGCGATGCGAGTAGAAGATGTCGACGTAGTCAAGTCCCATGCGCCGCAGGCTCTGATCGAGACTCGCCAAAAGGTATTTGCGTGAACCCCACTCGCCGTACGGTCCGGGCCACATGTCATAACCCGCCTTCGTCGAGATGACCAACTCGTCGCGGTATGGAAGAAAGTCTTTGCGAAGAACGGTGCCGAACGACTCTTCGGCGGAGCCATACGGCGGCCCGTAGTTATTCGCGAGATCGATGTGCGTGATACCGAGGTCGAACGCCCGTCGCAGGATGTCCCGGCTCAATTCCAACGGACGCTCGCCGCCAAAGTTCTGCCACAAACCGAGCGAGACCTCGGGCAGTTTCAGCCCGCTACGCCCAGTCCTTCGAAACCGCATGCCTTGGTAGCGGTTGGAAGCTGCGAGGTAGGACATTCCTGGCTCCTTCGACTGGTCTCCGATCTTTATCCTTCCGTCAGCGCGCCACGGCGTGCACGTTCGTCGCTTTGCGTGCCCGCGCTCTCCTTGCTCCGGCGCGTTCTTCGCAAGCTCAAGATCGCGCCAGCTAGACGGCTCCCTCCGTGCGCCGATGGTCTCAAGCCAAATTCAAACGCTCGACCAGATCGCCTCGGCCGCACGCCTTCGGCCCTCTTCGAATGCCGCCTCGTTCAACGAGATCATTGCCGACCGATCCTGTAACGCCGCTCGAATCGATGACAGGAAGGTCTGCACCGGAAACACCGCTGTCGCTTCTTGCAGGGCCCCGAGCGCAACGATGTTCTTCACGACCGTCGATCCGAGGTCCCGCGCGATCGTCGTGCACGGCACGCCGACGACGCGGACGCTCTCGGCGAGACCTTCTGGAATCGTGTCGATCACCGCAGTGTCAACGATGATCATGCCGCCGGGGCGGACCAACGCGCCGAACCTCGCCAGGCTCGGCGCGTTGAAGGCGACGAGAACGTGCGGACGCGGCGCGGAGGGCGAAAGCACCTCGCTCTCGGCGATGTGAACGTCCGCGTACGACGTCCCCCCGCGGGACTGCGGCCCGTAGCTCGGGATGTGCGTCGCATCGAATCCCTCGTTGATCGCGCAGTGCGTGAGGACCATCGCCGCCGTCTGGGCTCCGTCTCCCCCGGCGCCAGCGAACTTGAAGCTGATGTCCTCGCGATCGAGGTGACACGGAAAGCCGGCCGCGAACCGCGGTGGCGTCGCGATTGGCGCCCCGATCGCCTCGAGCAGCGGCTCCCCCGCGTACGACGGCGACGGAATCGCCGGGTACCCGGCCCTCTGCGATATGTCCTTTTTGATACCGAGCGGGAAGACCGGCTCCATTTCGTCTCGCACCCAGTTCTCCGCCTCTTCGGGCTCGAGACCCCAGTGGAGCGGGCATTCGGAGAGCACCTCGATGAAGGCGAAGCCCGCGCCGTTCACCTGGAATTCGAGCGCCCTTTTGATGGTCCGCTTGGCGTGTGTTCGCCGCTTGTTGTCGTAGAGCGCGACGCGCTCGACGAAGACGGGACCGTCGAGAGAAGCGATGAGCTCGGCCACCTTGAGCGGCTCGCCCGCGAAGCGCGTCCGCCCCATCGGCGTCGTCGTCGTCTTCTGTCCGAGCAATGACGTCGGAGCCATCTGGCCGCCAGTCATCCCGTAGATGGCGTTGTTGATGAAGACGACCGTGATCGGGATCCCCATCTGGGCAGTGCTCACGATCTCGGCCAGGCCGATCGATGCGAGGTCACCGTCGCCCTGATAACAGATCACGATCGAATCGGGGTTTGCCGTCTTGTGACCGATAGCGACCGCAGGCGCCCGGCCGTGCGCAGCCTGGGTGTTGCCGACGTCGAAGTAGTAGTAGCTGAAGACCGCGCAGCCCACCGGCGAGACGAGGATCGTGCGGTCTTGGACGTCGAGCTCGTCGATCGCCTCAGCAAGGAATTTCTGCACGATCCCGTGCCCGCAACCCGGACAGTACGTCGTCGAGTGCGCGTTGACGCCTTGCGCCCGTTCGTGACGCTCGAACTGTCGGTAGAAGACCGAGGTCGGCATCAGCGCTCCTTCCCCAGCGAGATCACGTGCTCGACGATTTCCGCCTGCGAAGGGAGCACCCCTCCCATCCGCCGTACCGAGGTGATACGCGGAGGGGCGTGCACACCGGCATGGCTGAACGCGAGACGCATTTCGTCCTCCAGCTGACCGGCGCTCGCCTCGACGACGACAAGCTCTGCGATGCCGGGGGTCAATTCGGTGAGCGCGGCGATCGGGAACGGCCAAAGCGTGATCGGTCGGAACATTCCGACCCTGATGTCACGTTCGCGAAGATCGCGAATCGCGCCTTTCGCGAGCTGCGCGGGGGTGTTGCAGGCGACGATGACGATCTCCGCGTCGTCGCAGCGGTACAGGTCGGCGCGCTGTTCGTGCTCAGCGATCTGCGCGTACTTCTCGTTCAGTGACTCGTTGTGGGCTTCGAGATCCACCTCGTCGAGGTTGATCGACGAGATCAAATTGCCGCGGTGCGAACGGTCGCCGACAACCGCCCACTCGGGTACGCCAGGCACGACGAACTCGGAGGGGAGTCTTACCTTCCCGGTCATCTGGCCGAGGTAGCCGTCGCCGACGATCACGACGGGATTGCGGTACTTGAACGCGAGATCGAATGCGAGCATCGATAGGTCGAGCATCTCTTGGGGTGTCGCCGGCGCGAGAACGATCGCGTGGGTGTTGCCGTGGCCAAGGCCGCGGCAGGCGAGCTTGATGTCCGACTGCTCTGGTGCGATGTTCCCGAGCCCCGGCCCGCCGCGCATGATGTCCACAAAGACCGCCGGGACCTCGGCTCCCACCATGTAGGAGATTCCCTCGAGCATCAGGCTGAACCCGGGCGAGCTCGTGAAGGTCATGCACCGGCGCCCGGCGCCCCCCGCCCCGTAGAGCATGTTCACGGTCGCGACCTCGCTCACCGCCTGGACGAAGACCCCGCCGAGATCGGGGAGGACCTTCGCCATCAACTCGGCGCCTTCGGTCGACGGGGTGATCGGATAGCCGAAGACGTGACGGCATCCAGCGAGCAGCGCGCCGGCGGCGGCGGCGTACGTCCCTTTCACGACGAGCGGCTCGCGCTCTGGAAGCGGCAACCACCGGTCGGGGATCGCCTCAGGGACCGGGACGTCGAAGGGGCGAGGGCCAAGGAGCTTCGCCGGATCGACCGGGGCGAAGGCCGCCTCGTCGCCTTCTGGGCGCAACCCGTAGGGCTCCGGACACGCGTCGATGCACAGGTCGCATCCGTTGCAGTCCGTGAGGTCGAGAACGACCGGAGTCAGCCCGGTCAGCGGGTTGATCTCGGTGCCGAACGCGATGCAGTGCTTCGGACAGGACGCGATGCAGCGCCCACAGCCCTTGCAGTATTCGGGCACAAGGAACGGCATCGCCCGCTCGACGACACGCGCGTTCATCAAAGCGCCGACTTTCTCGAACTCGTCGAGCGAGGCGCACCCATCAGGTTCATCGTCGGTCCGCTGACCTCGGCGGACTAGGTCCGATCGGCCGCCGCGTCTGGGACGAAAGACCTCAATCCGGTATCGAGCCGGCCCTGTGAGGTGGGATTCTCGGTTCGGACCGTGGACGGGCCGGCGGAAGGCAGGTCGGGTACGTCAGCCGTCGACGATGCGGGCCTTCAGCCGCTCGAACTCGTCCTCACTGATCACACCGCGGTCTTTCAACGTGGCGAGCCGTTCGAGCTCGCTTGCTGCGCTGCCGTGGCCGACGACGCCATCGACGTACTGACGGAACGCTTTCTCTTGGGACGCTTGGTCCTGTTGCGCCTGCACCCGCATCTCGTCGCCGTACAGCACCAGATAGAGCAGGATCCCGAGCTGCCGGCAGGACGATCACGAAGAAGACCCAGAACGCCTTCAACCATCCCTTCATGTCGTGACGGCGGAACAGGTCCGTGATGATGATGAAGATCAGCCAGAGCTCGAGGAGGAACAGAAAGAACCACAAGATGTCGAGCACGACCTGCCCGGTGCCCCACGTCGTCGCGAATACCGGCTGCATCTCGTCCATCGGTCGCACCTTTCTCTTGAGAGAGTCGTGGTCCGTTCATTTCCGGTTCACGAATCGATCGGGCACTTACGCGCTCAGTGCGGTGATCATTCTCGCGACGGTGCCGACATTCGATCGCAGAACTCACAAGGCCCCACGAGGCTCAGCCGTCCCCAGGGCATAATCGCCTCGTGTCGCCACAGCATCACGCTTCGGACAGCTCTGACCAAGAGCGCCACGCGTGGACGCCGACCGGTGATGACATCGTGGGCTCCTCGCGCCGAGAGCATGAGCGCGATGACGTGCCCGAGCGCCTGATAACGACCTTCCGGGCGCGCTTCGATCGTGACCCGATCGTCGTGCGCGCTCCGGGTCGGGTGAACCTCATCGGCGATCACACCGACTACAACGACGGTTTCGTCCTGCCTGCCGCCCTGCAATTCACGACCTGGGCCGCCGCCTCTGCTCGGGGCGACCGCTCGGTCACGATCGAATCGCTGACCCACCGTCGGTCGTCAACTTTTGAACTTGACGATCCGGCGCCACATCCCCGCCGCAACTGGAGCGATTACGTGCGCGGCGTCGCCATCGCGCTTCAACAACGCGGCGTCCCCCTCCTCGGGACGAATGTGGTGTTCGACAGCGACATCCCGGTCGGAGCCGGACTGAGTTCCTCGGCGGCCCTCGAAGTGTCCGCGGGACTTGCGCTCGAGGCCGTTGCCAAAGTCGACATCGACAAACAGCTCCTGGCTCGAGCCGGCGAATGGTCCGAGAACCACTTTGTCGGTGTGCGCACCGGGATCATGGATCAGTACACCTCCTGCTTCGGAGTCACCGGAGACGCGCTCTTGCTCGACTGTCGTTCTCGGCAATCGCGAAACGTTGCGCTTCCCCACAACGCGAGGTTCGTCGTCGCGAACACGATGCGGCGTCACGCCCACGCCGGAGGTGAGTACAACACCCGACGAGAACAGTGTGAGGCCGCGGTCGCGTTCCTCGCCAAGGACGATCCGAAGTTGTCCTCGCTACGCGATGTCAGCCTTGAGACCTTGATGGCACGCTCGGGCTCGATGCCGCCGGTACTTTTCAAACGTGCCCACCACGTCGTCTCCGAAAATGCGCGCGTGCTGGCGGCGGTCTCTGCGCTCGAGGATGCTGATCTCGAGAGTGCAGGCGCGCTGATGAACCTCTCGCACGAGAGCCTGCGCGACGACTACGAGGTCTCAAGTGAAGAGCTCGATGTAATGGTGCAACTCGCGCGCTCTCTCGACGGCGTCCTCGGCTCCCGCATGACCGGCGGTGGATTCGGGGGGTGCACAATCTCGCTCGTCGACAAAGAACGAGCAGAGGCGGTTGTCGGGGAACTGACGCGTCGCTACGCGGAACGTATCGGCGTAACGCCGTCGGTGTTCATCATGGAACCGAGCGACGGCGCGACCGTGCTCTCTTCGGACGGGATCGAATCGCGATGAACGTGCTCGTCGTCGGGGGCGCGGGGTACATAGGCAGCGCGACCTGCGCTGCGCTCATCGCGGCCGGTCACGCCGTCACCGTCCTCGACGATCTCTCGACCGGCCACCGTCGAGCCGTTCCCGAACCCGCCAAACTCGTCGTCGGTTCGAGCGCGGACGTCGACATCCTTGAAACGCTGTTTTCATCGGGCCGCTTCGACGTTGTCATGGACTTCGCCGCGCTGATCGAGGCCGGTGAGTCGATGGTCGTGCCGGAGCGGTACTTCCGCAACAACGTCGCGAACGCGCTCTCGGTCGTGGAGGCAATGCTTCGCTACGACGTCGGACGCTTCGTCTTTTCGTCGAGTGCTGCGGTCTACGGTGCCCGCCGCGCCCCGATCAGCGAGGGCGCGCCACTCGCTCCATCGAATCCGTACGGGGAGTCAAAGCTCGCCTTCGAAAACATGTTGCGCTGGATCCACGAAGCGCACGGAATGCGCTTCGGCGCGCTCCGCTACTTCAACGCGGCGGGAGCGACCTCCCCCGACGTCGGCGAGGATCACCGACCCGAGTCGCACCTCATTCCTCTGGTGCTCCAGTGCGCGCTCGGGACGATCCCGGAGGTCGCGATCTACGGGACCGATTACGAGACTCCTGACGGGACGTGTATCCGCGACTACGTGCACGTGGCTGACCTCGCCGCGGCGCACGTGCTCACCCTTCAGGCGCTCGACGAGCGCGAGACGATGACGTACAACCTCGGCAACGGCACGGGATTCTCGGTGCGCGAGGTCATCGAGACGGCCCAAATCGTCACCGGAGCTCCGATCCCTGTCTCGGAGCAACCGCGACGACATGGCGACCCCGATGTCCTGGTCGCGAGCGCGCAGGCGATACGCGACGAACTCGGCTGGCAGCCGCGACACGTCGACCTCGAAACGATCGTCGACAGCGCTTGGCGTTGGCACGCCACTCACCCGCAGGGCTTCGAGAGCTGATCCCGTGAGCTTCCTTGAAAGTACCTCTCACCGCCGCCTCAACCCGCTCACCGGCGACTGGATCCTCGTCTCGCCTCACCGCGCCGACCGGCCGTGGCTGGGCCAGGTCGAACGCCCCCGACACGAGGCGATCCCGTCGTACGACCCGGAGTGTTACCTCTGCCCCGGAAACGAACGCGCGGGCGGCGCGCGCAATCCCCAGTACCAAGGGACGTTCGCGTTCGACAACGACTTCCCCGCCCTGTTGGCCGACGCGGCGGGCGATGCGGTCGATGTCGACGGTCTGTTCGTCGCGCGGCCCGAGGCGGGGGCATGCCGGGTGTTGTGCTTCACGCCGGCGCACGATCGCGCGCTTTCACGACTCGGCACCGACGAGATCGTCGCCGTCATACGGGCGTGGCAGCGGGAATTTGCCGAGCTCGGCGGTCGCGAGCCGATCAACACCGTCCAGATCTTCGAAAACCGCGGAGAAATGATGGGGGCGAGCAATCCCCATCCGCACGGCCAGATCTGGGCGACCGCGTCCGTGCCAACCGAGCTCACGAAGGAAAACGTGACCTTCGAGCACGCGTCGAGTCTCGATGACTGCGTGCTCTGCCGATACATCGCACTCGAGATCGAGCGCGGGGCGCGGGTCGTGTTTGCGAACGACCACTTCGTCGTCGTCGTCCCCTTCTGGGCGATCTGGCCGTATGAAGTGCTCGTCGCGCCGGTCCGGCATTCGAGCGGCATCGACCTGCTCGGTGAGGAAGAGGTGCGCTCGCTCGCCGAAACGCTGAGCGGCGTCACCATCCGCTACGACAACGTCTTCGAAAGCCCGTTTCCCTATTCGATGGGGGTCCACCAGCGGCCGACCGACGGAGCGCGGCACGAGCGGTTCCACTTTCACTTCCACTTCTATCCGCCGCTTCTGCGTTCGGCAACCGTGCGGAAGTTCATGGTGGGTTTCGAACTGTTCGGTGAACCACAGCGCGACATCACGCCGGAGGCGGCTGCCGACCGACTTCGAAATGTCGCAACGCGGCATTACCTCGACGAACACGCGCATTAACCCGGCGCGCATCGTCAAATGACGCCTGGACAACGGGTTACCCTTCCGCGATGCGCCTCGGGGTGCTCACAGGGGGCGGGGACTGCCCCGGACTGAACGCCGCGATTCGCGCCGTCGTCCGCCGAGCAAATGTCGCGCACGGAGACGACGTCGTCGGCTTCCGCGACGGCTGGCGCGGAGTCGTTGAGGACGACGCGATGCCCTTGGACGTCGAGGCCTGCCGGGGAATCCTGCCCCGGGGCGGCACCCTCATCGGCACTTCACGCTTCAACCCGTGCCGGATTGCGGGTGACCCGGAGCGCGCGCTCGAAACGATCGAGCGCCGTGGGATCGACGCCCTTGTCGCGATCGGCGGGGAGGGCACGCTCGGGGGCGCCCGTGACCTCGCCGCGATCGGCGCGCCGATTGTCGCTGTGCCGAAGACGATCGACAACGACTTGGGCGGCACCGACGTCACGATCGGCTTCCATACGGCGGTCCAGATCGCGACCGACGCGATCGACCGCCTGCACACGACGGCCGAGTCGCACGACCGGGTGATCGTCTGCGAGGTGATGGGGCGCAACGCCGGGTGGATCGCCGTCTACGCCGGCCTGGCGGGCGGGGCCGCCGTCGTACTGGCGCCCGAGGAGCCCTTCGACATCACGGCCGTGTGCGACCACCTGAAGCGCCGTCACGCCAAGGGCCGCTTCGCATCCGTGGTCGTCGTCGCCGAGGGCGCGAAGCCCGTCGAAGGAACGATTCACCTCCCCCCGCCGGAGATCGACGCCTTCGATCACGAACGTCTGGGTGGTATCAGCGCGGTGGTCGCCGCGGAGATCGAGAGCCGCATCGGGCTCGAATCCCGCATGACGATCCTCGGACACATTCAACGCGGCGGCACGCCGACCGCCTTCGACCGCGTCCTTGCCACCCGCCTCGGCGTCGCCGCCGTCGATCGCGTCCACGACAGGGCCTACGGCAGGATGGTTGGCCTCCACGGCCAAACGATCCGCTCGGTGACGCTTGGCGAGGCACTCGCTGTCCCAAAGCGTGTGCCGCGCGACCTCCTTGATCGGGTCGCCGCCATCTTCACCGAGTAATCGGCCACTTGCCCGTCGTGCTCGCACAGCTCGCCAACGCGACGACCGCCGTTCGCCTCTCGCTCCACGTCTTTGCTGCCGCGGTGTGGGTCGGTGGCCAACTCACCGTTGCGGGTCTGCTGCCGACGGTCCGACGCCTCGGCGAGGACGCTCCGAAAAAACTGGCGCGGGCATTCGCGCGCATCGAGTGGCCGATGTTCGCGCTGCTCATCGCGACCGGGATCTGGAACGCCGTCGCCGAGAACCCCTCGAAGCAGAACTCCGCCTGGAACGCGGTGCTCGGCGCGAAGATCGCCGTCGTCGTCATCGCCGGCCTCGCCGCCTACTGGCACGGTCGGGCGCGCACAAGGGCCGGCCTCGCTGCATTCGGTGGGATCGCCGGGCTGGCCTCCCTGGCCGCCCTCGTCCTCGGGGTGCTGCTCGCCGGCTGAAAGGCGACTTATTCGGCGGGGATCTGCCCCATTCGGCCGCGTCGGAAGTCGTCGAAGGCTTGGCGGATCTCCTCTTCGGTGTTCATCACGAACGGCCCGTACCACGCGACCGGCTCACGGATCGGCGCGCCGCCCAACACGAGCAAGTCGAGCTTCGGGCTGCGCGACTCCTGCGCCGCGTCTGCCCGCACCTCAAGGAAATCGCCCGGTCCGAAGACCGCGAGCTGGCCCATTTCGATCGGTCGTCCGCCACTGGAGACGCTGCCAGAACCCGACAAGACATAGACAAGCGCGTTGAACTCCCGCGGCCAAGGAACACGCAGCTGCGCACCCGGTTCCAGCGTCGCGTGCACGAACGCGATCGGGGTATGCGTCTGACCCGGCCCGGCGTTGCCGTCAAGTTCGCCTGCGACAACGCGGACGAGCGCGCCGGCGTCGGGCGAGGTGACCAATGCGACGTTGCCGCCACGGATGTCCTGGTACTTCGGCACGATCCACTTGTCCGTTGCAGGCAGGTTCACCCACAGTTGGACGCCATGGAACAAACCGCCCGAAGCGACGAGTTCTTCAGGGGGCGCCTCGATGTGCAAGATGCCGCTGCCGGCGGTCATCCATTGGGTATCGCCGTTCGTGATCAACCCACCGCCACCGTGCGAGTCGCGGTGACGGAACGTCCCGTCGATCATGTAGGTGACGGTTTCAAATCCGCGATGCGGGTGCCACGGCGTTCCCTTCGCTTCGCCCGGCGCGTACTCGACCTCTCCCATCTGGTCCATATGGACGAAGGGGTCGAGATCGGCACTCGAAACGCCGGCGAAGGCGCGTCGCACCGGGAATCCTTCGCCCTCGAAGCCGCTCGGAGCGGTGGTGACGGAACGGACAGCGCGCTCGGCCGACGTCGCGACGTCGACCTCCGACAGTCGCGGCAGAACAAGCAGGTCCTCGACGGTGACCGCTGGCATGGCGTCTCCTTCTGCGCTTCCCCTGGTTCCCGATTCTCGCCGTGAGAAGCGCTCGCGCCTAGCAACGCCTGCAGGGTTGCGGTTCTTCCCGAACATTGCCGAGCGGGAGGTTGAACGGGAAGCCCTCGCCCGAGGATTGCCGCTACCGCCGTGGAAGCGGTTTCCGCGGCGCGCCCGGGGAGCGAATGGGAATAACCGAGCCGTCACAGCGGCCACCGACACCGAGTCAGACGGGGCCCGGTCGGCCGGCGGACACCGCTCGGAGTCACCGGCGCGGCGCGCGGCGACCGCGGCGCGAGCTCGTGACGTGGGTCGCCCTCGGACTGCTCGTCGCAGTCGCGCTGGCGATCGTCTCGCGGACCACGGCGGCGACCCCGCGAGATTCGCGACGCGCCGACGACACGAGGCAGTCGCTTCACCACTCGTACGACGTCGAATCGACGCGCGACGCGGCGGCGCGAAACCGCGCGCCGAGGACCGCGGCGGCGCAAAGGCATCTTCACGACTCGAATTCGGGGACGACAGACCCGCCGGCATCGATCTCGCCGACGACGACGACATCACCCGCCGCGACAACGACAACGACAACGACAACGACAATCGAGCCGCCCCGCACGACAACCCCAACCAAGTCCTCGTCGACACGGCAAACGGCGCCCGACCTCCTCCAGTACTCGGGAGCGCTGACATATCCCGAGGACGTCGCGACGTCGATTCCCTTCTCGTCGGCTGACGGCATCGCCGCGGCGCGGGTCACATGGTCAGGCGGCGCCGAGCTCGTCGCGTCCCTGCGCTGTCGCGGCGCCCACGACTCCGCGCCCGGGACACACGGCATCTCGATCTCAATCGACGGATGGCCAGGAGCTTGCGTCGTCGCTGTCGCGCTCGCGCCGGGGGTTCATGCGAAGGTCGCGTACGCGATCACGGTCCTCTCCCCCACCGCGAGTGGCTAAGCGTGGCGAAGAGCACCGGACATCGCCGTTCGACGATCACCGAGGGGGTCACTGCTCTCGCGAAGAGCCTGATCCTCCTTGTCGGCGTCCCGCTCGCTCTCGCGCGACTCTGGTTGGTCTCGCCGCTCCCGGCGCATCTGCTCAGCACGTCCGGGATCAGTTCGCTTGCGGCGTGGTCTCACGCCGCGATCGTTTTCGTCGGCCTCGTCTGGGGGTTCGCGAGCGTCAGCCTCCTGCGCGAGATCACCGGCGCGCTGAGGAACGGCGAGATGCCGGGGTCGAACTGGTCGACACGCTGGGCGATTGCAATCGCCGCGCTCGTCGTCACCGCGACCGCGTCTCCTGCATTCCTTCCCGGCTCGCGCGTCGTGAACGCGCGCCCGGTGGCAGCAGCTCCGGCGCGTCCCGCCTCATGGACGCCTCGCGATCACGTCCGCGCGGTCGCGGGCGAATGTCTTCCCGAACTCGCCGAACGGGTCAGCGGGTGCGCGGACGACTGGCCGGAGATCGCGGCGTTGAACTTCGGCGCGTTGCAGCCGGACGGCGCAAGGATGCTCGACCCGGCGCGCCTACGCGGTGGGTGGCGGCTCAGGGTCTCTTCGCACGCGCGCCGTCGACCCGGATCATCGACGCGTGCTCCATCAGACGGGGCGGCGCGTCTTTCGGAACTTGCGCTCATCGGACTCGGGGTCGTGACCGTCTGCGCGCTCGCTCGGCGTGTCCGCATCCTGCGGCGACGCGGCAATGCCACCCGCAGTGGCGGTGAACACCTCCTGCCGCCGCCGTCGCGCATCGCATCGATCGGCGCGGCGATCGAACCGTACGCGACCGCACCGATCCTCGACTGGATCGACGTCGCGAATCGCCTCCTCTCTCGCTCGGCCGAAGGTGGCGAGGACGCATTCGATGTTCGCCTCGTGCGCGCCGGACCGGAGGGCGTCGAGTTCCTCCTCGGACAGCCCCGAGTCGACGTCCCTTGGCCGTTCCGGGCCGAACACGATGGGCGTTGGTGGCGGCTGGACGCGCAGGTCGACCTCGAAACGCTGACCGAATCCGCCGATGGCCTGCCTTGGCGATACCCGGCGCTCGTTCCGGTGGGCGACGACGAGTGTTCGTCGTATCTCGTCCCGCTGCAGCCCGGACGACGACTCGGCATCACCGGCGATCCCGAGCTCGTCGACGCGGCACTTCGCGCCATCGTGACCGGTCTTCGCGTCGTGCCGTGGGCTGAGCACTGCGCGGTCGAACTCATCGGTCTTGACGCGCCGTCAGCTGCCGAGCAGTGCTACCAGTTCCAGTCGGGAGGACATGGAGCGCTCACAGCCTTCGCGGACAGCGCCGCCCCGCACGCTCGCGTGCCACGCACCGACGTTTCGCCGAGACAGCCCGTCATCGTCATCGCGCGTGACGCGTTGCGAGAAGTGGACGAGGAGGTCCTCGAGAGAGCCTCGAAGCTCGCGGGCGTCATCATCGCCGGCCGGGACGGCAGCGAGGTCATTCATGTCGACGAGCAAGGCGCCGTTCTCCATCCGTTCGCCGTGGCGCTTACCGGCATCATCCCGAGCGAGGACCAGACAGCTCTTGTCGACTCGCTCCTCAAAGCGGCGTCACGGCCTGCCGCAATCGTTCCGATCCCCGATCGACGCATTCTCGAAGGTGATCTCGGGTCGATCCCCGCCATCGGTGTCGTCGAGTGCCGAGTGCTGCGCGCCCAGCCGGACGTCATCGGTCTTGCGCAGCGCCCCTACCGTGGCGACGCCGATCGTGTCGTCGAATGCCTCGCGTACGTCGCCCTGCACGGAGGGCGGGTCGACGTTGATGCGATCGCCTCGGCCCTGTTCGCCCGTTCGGCGGAAGGCCTGCGCCGCGATCGAACCGAGAACACGCTCTCGGCGTTGCGCGCCAGTCTCGGAGAGACCTCGACGGGCCGTCCGCTCCTCTTCCGCCAAGGCGATGAGGTGTGCATCAGCGACGAGGTGAGCTGCGACTGGCTGCGCGCCGAGCGAGCGATTGCCGCCGCGGGACGGGTGGAACCCGGCCGCGCGATCGAGCTTTTGCGCTCGGCTCTCGAACTCGCCGCCGGACCGCCGTGCGATTCAGTGCTCGCCGGTTTCGGATGGCTCCGATCCGAAACCATTGCCGGCCGAATCGAAGCAACGCTCGTCGACGGCGCGCACCGGCTGTGCACGCTCGCGCTCGCGGCGAACGACACCGCGCTCGCGCGTTGGGCGGTCGAAGTCGGCGCTATTTGCGTACCCGAGTCGGAGATCCTCGCCCGCGACCTGATGGCCGTCTGCGACGCCGAGGGCGACCGGGGGGGCGTGCGCTCCGCGTTCGCCGAGTTGGAAGCGGCGCTCGAACGCCTCGGTCACAACGAGCCATCGGCGGAGACCCGGGCCTTTCTCGAGGCGCTCGAGGGTGACTGATCGGTCCGAGTTGTCGGCCGCGCGGGATCCTGGCACGCTTCCCGTGCTCATAGGCATGTGCTAGGAGGAGGGCGTGCGGGTCGGAGTGCCACGCGAGGTCAAGGACAACGAATACCGGGTGGCGATGACCCCGGCCGGCGTGCGCGAGCTCGTCTCTTCGGGCCACGAGGTGCGGATCGAACACGGCGCCGGCGAGGGTTCAGCGATCCCCGACGACGAGTACCTCGCCGTGGGAGCGAAGATCGCCACCGACGCGGATGCGGTCTGGGGCGAGTCCGATCTCGTCTGCAAGGTGAAAGAACCGATCGCAGAAGAGTTCCACCGGATGCACGCTGACCTCATCTTGTTCACCTACCTCCACCTGGCGGCTGATCGCGCCTGCACCGATGCGATCCTTTCGAGCCGGATGACCGCGATCGCCTACGAGACCGTGCGACTCGCAGACGGCTCGCTCCCCCTCCTCGCGCCGATGAGCGAAGTCGCCGGACGGATGGCGCCGATGGTCGCTGCGTCGGTCCTCGAGCGACCGTCCGGAGGTCGCGGCGTGCTGATGTCCGGCGTACCGGGGGTGCGCGCGGCGCGCGTCGTGATCATCGGGGCCGGCGTCGCCGGCTCGAACGCGGCGTCGATCGCCGTCGGGATGCACGCCGACGTGGCGGTCCTTGATCGCGACCTTTACCGCCTGGCGGCGCTCGACCAGCTCTACGCGGGACGCCTCGAGACCTTGGCGTCGAGCGAACACGCGATCGAACTTGCCTGTTTAGAAGCCGACCTCGTGATCGGCGCGGTGCTCGTCGTCGGGGCGCGCGCTCCGAAACTCGTCAGCAACGACCTGGTGCGCCAGATGCGCCCGGGCTCTGTCCTCGTCGACATCTCCGTCGATCAGGGCGGCTGTTTCGAGGCAACCCACCCGACGACGCACTCACACCCGACGTACCGCGTCTTTGACTCGGTCTTCTACTGCGTCGCGAACATGCCCGGCGCGGTCCCCCATACCTCCACCTATGCGCTCACGAACGCGACGTTGCCTTACACGATGGAGATCGCCAACAACGGTTGGCGCGCCGCAGCAAGCGCCGACGCCGCGCTCGCAGAAGGTGTCAACGCTATCGACGGACACCTCGTCTCGGCGCCCGTCGCCGAAGCCCACGGGCTCGAATACGAGCCACTGGAGCGGCTTCTTAGCGCATGAATCGGCATCGTCGGTTGATGCAACCCCCGAATCCACGCCCGCGATTGCCACCAGGTCACGTTTTCGACCAACTACGTTGACCGCTCGTGCCCAGTCATTCCAAAGGTGCTCCGCGCCGTCGCCAAATGAGTCTTCGTGCCTACTTCCGAGCGATCCGCAAGGGTCGACTCGCCGCCGCCGGGGGTGTCGTCCTCGCCGTCGTGCTGTTGATCGTGCTGCTCGTCGTGAACAACACATCGACGCCGCCGAAGAAGAAGAGCGCCGGAGGAGGACCCCGCGTCACCCAGCCGCACCTCGCGACCGACGTCTGTCCTCTGACGGACCTGCCCGCCCCGGGCGGCAAGATTCCCGACCGCGAGCCGATCGCCGTGAAGATCGGCAACGAGCCCGACGGGGCACGCCCACAGAGTGGGCTCAACGAGGCCGACGTCGTCTACGACACCCCCGCCGAGGGCGGGATCATGCGCTACATCGCCATCTATCAGTGCCAAAACGCGTCGAACATCGGCCCGATCCGCTCGGTCCGTTGGGTCGACTGGCACATCCTGCAGGAATTTCCACACGCCGTCTTGGCGTTCGTCGGCGGCGTCACCCCGAACCAGCAGACCGTCGCCTCGCTGCCGTTCATCGACGACGCGAACGAGTTCTTGCACTACGCCGCGTACCACCAGGACACAGCGCGCGTCGCCCCCGACTCGACGTACTCGAGCACGGCTGCGCTGTGGGCACTCTTCCCGAAGCAGTCCGCCCCACCGCCGATCTTCCGCTATTCGGCCTCGCTTCCAAAAACCGCCAACCCGGCGTCGTCTCTGGCGATCAACTTCTCCTACGGCACCGACGTCGTCTGGAAGTGGGACGCCTCGACCGGCCAGTGGGTCCACACCTACTCCGGTCAGACCGACATTGACGCGCTGACCGGCAAGCCGGTGACGACGACGAACATTGTCGTCGAGGTCGTCCACTACACCTTCGGCCCCTACATCGAGAGCCCCGGCGGCTCGGGTGACGTCGAGAGCCAGACTGTCGGTCGTGGCCGCGGCTTCATCTTCCGCAACGGCGCGTACATCCCGGTGATCTGGCACCGACCGTCGCTGAACTCGCCGACGACCTTTGTCTCGAACACCGGTCAGCCGGTCGGTCTGCAACCCGGACGCACGTGGGTCGAGCTGCTGCTCGACACGACCTACAAACAGTCCGGGGCGTTCACGGTCACGCCGTAGCGATCAGGAGCGCGGTGCCCCCCAGCGCTGGCTCCGGCGCAAGAGGGCCTCTTTCCAGGATCGGTACGGCGGATACAGCAACGGATGCTCGAGACGCGTCGACTTCTCGAAGACGGCGCGGGCGTGACTGAAACGCTCGAAACCGGCCCGGCCGTGGTAGGCGCCGGTGCCGGACGCGCCGATGCCGCCGAAGGGCAGCCCGGGGATCGCGACCTGCAGCACCGTCGTGTTCACGCCGACACCGCCCGACCTCGTCCTGTGGATCACGTCGTCGGCGCGCTCGCGGCTCGAGGTGAACAGATACAGGGCGAGCGGATCGGGGTGTCGACCGATCTGTGCAATCGCATCCTCGACGCTTCGCACCGGATCGATGACGAGGATCGGCCCGAATACCTCGTCCCGCATCAACGCCGACGCCTCGTCCGGCGTGCGCACGACGGTCGGCGCGAGATACCGCGTCGCGCGATCGAAATCACCGCCTAAGAGCACTTCACCGCCGTGTCCGTCGAGCAGCTGCAAGAGCCGGTCAACGTGGGACTCGTCGACGATGCGTGCGTACGCGCCGCTCGCTTTCGGGTCCGCACCGAAGAACTCGACGATTGCCTCAAGTAAGTGCGACGTGAAGCGAGCTTCGACGGAGGCGTCGATGAGGACGTAGTCGGGCGCGACGCACGTCTGTCCGGCGTTGAGGAACCGACCCCAGGCGATGCGTCGCGCCGCGACGCGCAGGTCAGCGTCGGCGCAGACGATCGCCGGGTTCTTCCCGCCGAGCTCCAGCGTCACCGGCGTCAGGTGCCGAGCTGCCAACGCCATCACCGCGCGTGCCCCTGCCTGTCCCCCCGTGTAGATGAGGTGATCGACCCCTGCGTCGACGATCGCCTCGACGACAGAAGCTCCGCCCTCGACGACGGCGATCGCGCCCGGGCCGAGCCGCCGATCGACGAGCTCTGCGAGCGCCCGTGAGGTCGCCGGAGCGAGCTCCGACGGCTTCAGAACGACGGTGTTGCCGGCCGCCAGCGCGCCGACCGCCGGAGCCAGGGCGAGGTTCACCGGGTAGTTCCACGGCGACACGACGGCAACGACCCCGAGTGGCTGGCGGACGACGCTTGCCTTCGCGGGCAACTGGGTGACGGGCACCGGCGCGCGCACTGGTCGCATCCACGAGCGCAGGTGCCGGAGCGCGAAATCGATCTCCGAGGTGATGACCGCGAGGTCGGTCAGCCACCCTTCGAGTCGCGGCTTGCCCAAGTCGGACGAGAGCGCTTCTTCGAAGACGGACTCACCTTGGGTGACGAGCCGGCGCAGCTCGCGCAGGCGAGCGCGGCGCCATTCGAGCGTGTTCGTCGCGCCGCTTCGGACCGTCGTCCTCAGCGTCAACAACACGTCTTCGATCGACTGGGTAAAGGTCACGAACCGCGGGAGCGTACCAACGGTGCCGGAAGAACGCTGATCCGTCCGGACCGATACGGTGGCCGCCCGTGACAGAACGCAACGACGAGCTGGCGGTCGAGGTGATCGAGACCCCCGACCTCGGCGACCGCAGTTACGTCGCCCACGACGGCGATCTCGCGATCGTCGTCGACCCGCAACGCGACCTCGAGCGGATACAAGCGGTGATCGATGCGCACGAACTCGATGTCGCGTTCGTTGCCGAGACCCACTTGCACAACGACTACGTCACCGGTGGCTACGAGCTCGCGCGGCGCACGGGTGCCGCGTACCTCGTCTCCGCCGACGACGACGTCGAATTCACCCGCAGGGCGGTCCGCGACGGGGACGCGATCGATGTCGGCGACCTCTGCCTCCAAGTGATCGCGACGCCGGGACACACCTTTCACCACCTCGCCTACGCGGTGACGAACCCGTCCGGCCCCGGTGCGGTCTTCACCGGCGGATCACTGCTCTACGGGAGCGTCGGGCGGACGGACCTGTTGGGGACGGAGCACGCAGAGGAGCTCGCACGTCTGCAGTACCGATCGGCACATCGCCTCGCCGAGGTCCTTGGTGATGAGGTCGACGTCTTCCCGACGCATGGCTTCGGCAGCTTCTGCAGCGCCGGCAGTGCGACGATCACTAAGAACGCGACGATCGGCGACGAGCGGTCAAGGAACATCGCACTCACGATCGAGGACGAGGATGCCTTCGTCGACCGGGTGCTCTCCGCCTACGACGCGTACCCCGCCTACTACGCGCGCATGGCACCGTTGAACCGCCGCGGACCTGGTGCGGCCCGCCTCGGGTCGATTCGCATCGTCGACCGCGACGAGCTTCGCGAACGCGTCCGGTCGGGCGAGTGGGTGGTCGATCTGCGCGAGCGGCTCGTCTACGCGCGGTCGCACCTGTTTGGAACGCTGAGCTTCCCACTCGAGAATTCCTTCTCCACCTACATCGGTTGGTTGATCCCCGCGACCGCACCGATCACGCTCATCGCGCCGAGCGAATCCGAGGTCCGAGCGGCGCGACTACAGCTCGCGCGTATCGGCATCGACGACCTTGCGGGGGCCACGACCGCGTCGATTGACACGCTCGTCGACGGGGGCGCGCCGACGAGCTATCCGGTCACGACCTTCGCGGGCCTTGCCAGTAACCCCGAAGTCGCGGTGCTCGACGTCCGTTTGGACGACGAATGGCGACGGGGACACCTCGAGGGTTCGTTGCATATTCCGATTCACGAACTCGAAGCCCGCTTGGCAGAGCTCCCCAAAGCACTGATCGCCGTGCACTGCGCGAGCGGATACCGCGCCGGAATCGCCGCAAGCCTTTTAGAGCGCGCCGGACGCGCCGTCCTCCTCGTCGACGACGAATGGGAGAACGCCGAAAAGGCGATGTCCTTCCGGATCACCCGTCGCTCGTCGGCCACGTGACGTCAAACCGGACCACTCCACGGGACCTTTGGCTCTTATTCGGACACTCTGTCGGACGAATGCTCATGAAGCAGGGACGGGGCCGCTGAACGCCGTAGCGGCCTCGGTTTCGCGAGGCCAGAAGGGAGAACATGATGTCGGATCTCACGGGGCGGGTGATCGAACAGGTCGTCGAAAAGAACCCGAACGAGCCGGCCTTCCACCAGGCGGTACGCGAGGTACTCGAAACGCTCGAGCCCGTGCTCGCCGCCCGCCCGGATTTCGTTGAGGCGCGCATTTTGCAGCGGCTCGTCGAGCCCGAGCGGGTACTGATCTTCCGCGTCCCCTGGGTCGACGACCTCGGCGTTATCCAGGTGAACCGCGGCTTTCGCGTCCAGATGAACTCGGCGATCGGACCGTACAAGGGCGGATTGCGCTTCCACCCAGATGTCACACTCGGTTTGCTGAAGTTCCTCGCCTTCGAGCAAGTGTTCAAGAACGCGCTGACCACCTTGCCGATGGGCGGCGGCAAAGGCGGATCCGATTTCGATCCGAAGGGAAAGTCCGACGACGAGGTGCGCCGCTTCTGCCAGTCGTTCATGACCGAGCTGTACCGCCACATCGGCCAGTTCACCGATGTCCCGGCCGGTGACATCGGTGTCGGAGCAAGGGAGATCGGCTACCTCTTCGGTCAGTACAAGCGGATCACCAACGTGTTTACGGGAACGATAACCGGAAAGGGCGTCGCCTGGGGAGGCTCTTTTGGCCGACCCGAGGCAACTGGGTTTGGCGCGGTCTATTTCGCGGAGGAGATGCTGAGGACGCGCGGCGACTCCCTCAAGGGAAAGACCTGTGCCGTCTCAGGGAGCGGCAACGTCGCGCAGTACACAGTCGCGAAGCTGATCGACCTCGGCGCGCGCGTGCTGACGATGTCGGACTCCGACGGCTTCGTCCTCGATGCCGACGGTTTCGACGAGGAAAAGCTCGCATTCGTGCTCGATCTGAAAAACGTCCATCGCGGGCGCATCTCCGAGTATGTGGAGCAGTTCCCGCACGCCTCTTACTACCGTCACGGCGGTGGAGACCACCGGACTTTGTGGTCAACGCCGGCGAAGTGCGCGTTCCCCTCGGCAACCCAAAACGAGATCTCCGGCGACGACGCGGAGACGATGCTGAAAAATGGCATCGAGCTCGTTGCCGAAGGCGCGAACATGCCGACCCAGCCCGTGGGGGTGCACCGGTTCATCGACGCCGGGATCCTCTTCGGACCGGGCAAGGCGGCAAACGCGGGCGGCGTTGCCGTTTCTGGCCTCGAGATGACCCAAAACAGCGAGCACGCGAGCTGGAGCGCGCAGGAAGTCGACGCTCGCCTTCGCGTGATCATGTCGGCGATTCACGAGCAGGTGCGCACGACCGCCGAGCAGTACGGCGAAGCAGGCAACTACGTCGTCGGTGCGAACATCGCCGGCTTCTTGAAAGTCGCGCAGGCGATGCTGGAACAGGCCGACGTCTGAATCGGTTCTGCCGAGCGTGCGGCGACCTTTCCCTTAGAAGAGGCCGCCGCCTCCGCTCGTGAGGCGGCCGAACGCGATTTGCCCGGGCGCGTGTTCGATCGCCCACGCTTCGGAGAGATCCTGGAGTGCAGGATCGACGAGTCGGCCTCGCGGTTATCGAAGAAGGTCGCGTCGGTTAACAAACCATGCGCCGCTTTCGTAGAGCGTCGTTCTTTCAGATATTCACCGCGGCGGCGACGCCTACTCGAGCTCCGCGGCGAGTTCCCGCACCGAGTCGACGATTCGCGCAGGCCGATACGAGTACCGGCGAGCGGTCGACTCGTCCGACAGGCCCGAAAGCACGAGGACGGTGAACAGACCTGCCTCGATTCCGGCAACGATGTCGGTGTCCATGCGGTCGCCGATGATCGCCGTCGTTTCCGAGTGCGCCTCGATCGTGTTCAGTGCGGTCCGGATCATGAGTGGGTTCGGCTTGCCAACGAAGTAAGGCTCCACTCCGGTCGCGGCGCTGATCAGCGCGGCGACCGACCCCGTCGCCGGCAAAGGACCATTTACACTCGGACCGGTGGTGTCAGGGTTGGTGGCGACGAACAGCGCGCCGCGGTTGATGAGACGGATCGCTTGGGTGATGCGCTCGAAGCTGTAACTGCGCGTCTCACCCAAAACGACGTAGTCGGGATCGTGGATCGTCTGGGTAAAACCGGCCTCTTGCAGTGCCGCCGTCAGCCCCTCTTCACCGATGACGAATGCCGTTCCTCCCGGTCGCTGAGCGACGAGGAATCGCGCCGTGGCGAGGGCGGACGTCCAGATGCGGTCGGCCGAGACGTCGATTCCGTCGCGTTGCAGACGGCCGGCGAGGTCTCGGGGCGTAAAGATTGAGTTGTTCGTGAGGATGAGAAATGGTGTGCCCCGCTGCCGCAAGAGAGTGAGAAAGCGTGCGGCACCGTCGATCGGATGCTCTTCGCGAACGATGACTCCGTCCATGTCGATCAGCCACGCCTGGATCTCCTTCGCGGACACCGACGCGCCTCGCTCACTGAGAGCGCCCGAACTGTGGGGAGCCTGGTCCATATCGTGATCCCGCGCCTCCGAGGTTTGCTCCTCTGGCCTGTCTATCCTCCACCCGTAGGATTTGCTGAGGGAGCGAGTCAGCCGCGATGTCCGAACTCCTCGGGGGTTGTGAACGGAATTCGCCCGACGATTTCCGAGGTCGTGTCCGTGCTCGGAGGAATTGCTCGCAGCAAGTCCAACACTGCCGTCGGTTCGACCTCAAGTGACGAGAGACGGCTCCATTCGTCGAATGATCAAGGCTCGCTCTGCTCCCGCTCACGAAGGCGGGCGTCACGTGAACTGCAGCTTCTGCGGAAAGTCGAGTGAACGCGTGAAGAGAGTCGTGGCAGGACCTGGCGACGTTTACATCTGCAACGAATGCGTTGATCTTTGCGTCGAGCTGATGGCGCAGCCATGGGACAACGATAGGTAACTCACCCGATTACGCGAGCTCAGCGCTCGAGGTTGGTTCAGATCCGCCCCCTCGAGCGGTTTGGAATCGTCTTCCACCTGGAACTGAATGAAGTACGACCTAGTCGATGACTCGCCGACGCTGCAGTTCGCTCGCGACTACGAGTTCTGCACGTTTCAGTAGCTCGTGCGGGTGGCTACAGAGTTCAGAAGGCTGGACAGAGCTACGCGCTCGAGCCGGCACTGCTCGTAACGCTGAAGCGCAGCACTACCTGGTGAGTGTCGGTACGGAGGACGTAGGACTTCTCGTCGCCAATGTTGCCGTGCTCCGCGACGCCCGCGATCGACGAGAGCTTCCAAAAGCTCGGTGCGGAGACTGCGATGTCCTCAAGCCCTTGCGGGTCGGTGACGGTCAGCTGCATGCCCCCCTTGACCATCTCCACGACAATCTGCGCGTGCTCACGGCGTTTGAGGAAGCTCGCGTACGCGCTCATCGACTCCGTAACGAGCTGGCCTTTTCTCTGCATTTGGGCGACAAGGGTAAGAAAGGTGCCGAACGCGGCCGTGTAACCCGGTGCCGCCGTCAGGTCGGGCGGGTGGCTATAGATGAGCTGGATCGTCCCTTCGTTCGCCGCATACGTCGCGACGCTCTTTAGCCATGCTTCGACAGCCGAGGCGGGTACGTCCGCCTTCGCCATGTCGGCGAGCGCGCCCAGCTCGCCGTCGGGAGCGACCGGGAAAGCCCATACCGTCGAGGAGGTGAGTTTGCCGTTCCAAAACGCCAGCTGTGGAGCGGCACCGCTGTCGCCCGTGTAGTAGTACGCGATGAACCCCAGCTTTTGGATGATCTTGGTCATTTGCGGCTGGGGGAATACACCGTCGGGACCGACGTAGCTCATCATGGGCTCTCCGGTGACCTTGGTCACGCAAGCGGCGTTCGCTTTGACGAGATCGCGGATCTGCGGCATCGTCAGCAACGCCTTTTCGAGCTGCGACGCGAAGACGTCCTGGATCCCACCGGCGTCAGATCCGATCGCCTCGCCGTGCCGAACCAGGAGTGCGAGTTCCGGACGGCCGGTGCCGCAGGCATTGAAGCCGAGTTCGTCTCGGGCGTGCTTCTCATCCGGCCCGGCGGAGATGTCGAACTCTTGGTTGACGCCCGGGCGAAGTAGCCCCGCTCGTTCCATCGCCGGGATGGAGGACCAGTCGGCACTCGATTCGACGTGCCAGTCGATGACCAGACCTCCGCCACCGTCGGGAGCAAGCAAAATTCTGGGAAGTCCGGCGAGGTCAAAGGCGACGGTCTGGAGGACGGAATCGATTGGGAACGCGTCGGTGTCGTAGGCGCAGAGTTGTCCGAGCGGCAACGCGGACCAGATGGCCTCGCCCTTCCCGTAGCGGCGCGTTGTGAGCACTGGAACCTGGCCCGATCGTGCGACGACGTCGACGTCCGACGACGCCTGGCGTGCCTTGGCGAGTGGGTAGGTCAGCGGGCCGTAGCTGTAGCCCGAAAGGACGTCCCCCGACGTCAGCTTTCCGGTCGGGACGTTCCATAACGCCGCCTCAGCGCGGTCTTTGTAGCTGACCTTTCCGTCGGTTACCGCCGCCTGGTTTCCCCCGGACTTGGAGTAGCTGATGCCGAGGAGTGAGTCGAAGAGATCGCTAGGGCGAACGTTTCCGGTCTGGTTCAGGGTGCCAGCGTCATCCACGACGAGGAGGTGACCGCCGTGCGCGACGTAGCTCGCGGTCCAGCCGAGCACGGCGTCGGGTAGGCCTTGTGCGGTTGCGTCGGGGAAGACGATCGCCGGGTCACTGGCGACCGCGGCGACAGGATTCTCGGTGATAAGGCTGTCGGCGCTGATCCAGGCAAAAGGTACGCCGATCTCGCGGGCGGACGCGGTCCATGCCGCGGAAACGGAGTCGTCGATGGTGCTCCTGCTTTCTCCCCGGACTATCAGCAGCCGGACCGTGCTAGCCGTCGAGCTTTCCTCGTAGCGCAGCGCTCCGAGCGTCACGGGGGTGAGCAGCCCGGCGATGACGATCAGAGCCACCAACCGCTTTCGCATTAGAGCTCTTCGACTCTGCCAGCACGTTCGGCCACGACCCAGCCATAGACCGACACCCTCGCCCCGAGCACCACGTTGCGAGCGGCGTAGATCGTCTTGTAGCCCCCTTCGCGCCCAATCGTTACCTCGGCGCCGACACGCACGTCCCGCTCGGCGAACACGTTGCCGTCGACGTGCGAGCCGCGTCCGAGCTGCACCGACCTGCGGCCGATCACGTTGCCGTCGATCTGGACGGAATCGCCGATGACGAGTTCACCATCGGCCTTGACGGTGCCGCCGAGAACGGCACCCGACCCAATATGGAGCGCTCCGTGAGCGACGATGCCGGAGCGGAAGTGCGCACCCGGTGGAATGCTCAGCCGATCGCCCGCCCAGACGACCTCGTCCTCGATGCTCAGAGACCTCCCCCCAGCTGCTGCGCTCACCGGATTACCAAGCGTGCGGATTGGCTGGCCCCATAGGCGCCGGAACGTGCAGCCGGGCGAGATCGTCAACGTCCCGGTTGCGGTCGCACTCGTACCGAGATCGCAGCCGGACTCGACGAAGGCGTCGTGTTCGGTGTCGATCCATCGGCCCACGGTGCAGCCACGGCCGAGGTGGAGGTTCTCGTCGCACGCGAGACCCCGCACGGCCACGCCGGCTCCCAGGTCCGCATCACCTTGTACCCAGACCTCCTGAAACGACGAGCCGGTGGCGGCGAGGAGCTTGTATCGCACGACGAGGACGCTTCGTCGGTCCGTGTTCGCAGGCACGAAGAGCACGTCGTGGAACGCGACCCGTTCACGCCGACGAAGGAATACCTCGACTTCTCGTTCTCCTTCTTGACCTTCTGGGATGTGCGGGCGCAGGCGATCTCGAAGCGCCAGGGCGAACTGTCGAGGGTTGCGGATGTATTGGTCGTCGAGCGAAAGCGACATCTTGTCGCGAGGCCTTCGCAACTCCCTCACCGCCAACGCGAAGGGGAGCGAAAGCGAGACGCCAAAAAGTCCGACCAGAACTGGGATATGCGCGTTCACTGCCGGAACCTCGGGGTCTTCTGCCACACCGGTTCGCGATGTCGCACAACGTCGATGACGGCGTCGGAGAGTCCACAGGTGACGGCGATCTGGTTGAAAAGGAACGCAAAGAAGAAGAACGGCAAGAACAGCAGCCGCTCTGCCATCCCGTCAAGCACGCCCGCGATGCCCACCTGCAAGAAGGGGGCGAAGTTCCCGAACTCGTTGTACGTGACGATGAAGAACGCGAGGAAGACGGTCGGCAACAGCTCGAGATCACCCCGTAGGAGCAGCACCAACTCCGCCGCGAGGGCACTCAGCAACAGTGGTGGCACGAGGTAGACGATCAGCATCAGCAGGGCATCGAGTCGTTGCACTCGCCCGAGGTAGCGAGAACGGAGCAGCGCTAGACCATGTCGCAACAACACTTGGTTATGCCCGCGCGACCACCGCCGTAGTTGGTTGAACCGAGCGTCCCAAGTCTCGGGGACTTCCTCGTAGCACTCGACTCGGTTGGCGTAGGCGACCTTCCAGCCGTGCAGGTAGAGCCGCACCGTGAGGTCCGTATCGTCGGCACTGACACGGGTGTCGAACCCTCCCCAAGAGAGCGCGAGCGAGCGGCGAAACCCGCCGGTCGTGCCGCCGAACTGCGGGATGAGGTCGAGGGTATACCGGACCTGCTGGTCGACCTGATAGCCACCAGAACGTTCGAGATCGAGTATCCGGGTGAGCAATGTCTTCCCCGCGTTACTCGGCACGACGCGCCCCATGACCGCGCCGACCTCTGGATCTTGAAACGCCATCGCGAGCGCACGTACCGCGTCCGGCCCAGGTTTGTAATCGGCATCGAAGACCAACACGATCTCGTTCTTTGCCAGCGCGAGAGCGTCGTTCAGTGCCGCTGGCTTACCGCGGGCTCCGCTGCTGCGAAACAGCGGCCGTATCTGGGGGTACTCGGCCGCGAAGCGTTGCAGAATCCCAGCAGTGTCGTCTTCGGAATGATCGTCGATCGGAATGATCTCGAGGAGGTCCATCGGATACGCCGAACGAAGAAGCGCAGTGAGAATTTGGTCCGCGACGGCGTGCTCGTTGTGCATCGGGATCATCACGCTCACCGAGGGCAAGTCGGAGTCGAGCAGGTCGTGGTAGTACGGCCGCTGCACGCCAACAAGCCGTCGCACCGAGATGAGCCAGTGTCGAACGGCAAAGACCGTCATCACGGCGACCACCGCGCTCACCCAGATCTTGAGGGCTAGGTCCATAACCACGCCTCCGACGTATTAGTGCGGTTGAGCCGATGGCTGAGATGCACGAGTGCGACAGATGAGATTGCTACGACGGATATGAAGTCGAAGGCGGGTCCGAACAAGAGGTAGAGCATCGGCATCGGGATTGGCCCGGCCATACCGAGAATCCAGACGAAGAACGCGTAGCGGACCATCGCGAAGACCACGTCGATGGCCACGCACACGATCGGCAGCGCCAATCGTTCGAGCAACGTGAAAGGGAGGGCGATACTCGACACGGTGAGCAGGATCGGCAGCAGCAACCAAACCAACAATGCAGTCCGGATGTAGAGCGCCGACACCTGGTAGCCATCGAACCCAGGTTCGCCGATCACCATCACGTAGTAGGCGCTGACGCCGACAAGGACCGCAGCGAAGCCGCCAGCCACGCGGACGGGTATAGGGATGCGCTTCACGACGAGGACGGTGACGAGCACGATCGCGGCACCTGCAAACCAGATGAGCTTCACGGGATACGTCGAGGAGGGAAGTACGAACGAGAGCACCCTTATCCGGACGCCGAGGTAGGAAGTGGTCACCAGAGCGACCGGCGGATGGAGCGGAGGAACAAGCGCGAGAGCGACGCGACCAACAAGCGCAGTGAGCCAATTGGCCGATCGAAGGAGTGCCAGCTCGACGATGACCAGCAGAATCATCGTCTGGATCAGCGTCCGGCCGGAGATCCTTTGCAATCGCCGGTACGAACGGTGCGCAGAAATGACGAGTGCGGGACGTTGCTCGGCACCGTCCCGTTTGACGCCGCCCGACATCAGGACAGAGTTCGGCTCGGCGTCGCGCTCACTAGCGCGTCAACGATTCGGCGAGCCGCCTTGCCATCGCCGTAGGGGCTCGAGGACTGCGCCATCTCCGCGTACGCCGCCTCGTCCGAGAGGAGCCGAGTCACTTCCTTTTGGATTCGTTCGCCGTCGGTGCCGACGAGGCGCGCGACGCCGGCCGCGATGCCTTCTGGGCGCTCCGTGTCTTCTCGAAGAACGAGCACGGGCTTGCCGAGGGTAGGAGCCTCCTCCTGCAACCCACCGGAGTCAGTGAGAACCAGATAGGACGCACCAATGAGGTGGACGAACGGCTGATAATCGAGGGGTGGCAAGAGGGTGACGTTCGGGCAGTCGCCCAAGATCCCCCGTACGGTCCCGTTGACATTCGGATTCGGGTGAACCGGGCAGACGACGTGCACGTCGTCCATCGAGGTGGCGATCGTCCGAACAGCGCGACAGATTGACTCGAGCGGTTTACCCCAGCTCTCTCGACGATGTGCAGTTAGCAGGATCAGTCGTTGGTCGCGCGGCACAGCTCCGAGTGGCCCCATCGTCCAGTCGTACGCCCGACCGGCAATCTCGTGTAGCGCGTCGATGCCTGAGTTGCCCGTGAGATGGATTGCATCGCGCGATACGCCCTCGCGGGTGAGATTGAGGCAAGCGCCTTTCGTTGGTGCAAAGTGGAGGTCTGCCACGATCGACACGAAGCGCCGATTCACCTCTTCGGGGAATGGGTTCGCGACGTCGAAGGTGCGCAAACCCGCCTCCACGTGCCCGACCCGAATGCGACAGTTGAACGCGGCGAGAGCGCCGATCATCGCCGAGGTCGTGTCACCTTGAACGAGAAGCCAATCCGGACGCTCTCGCTCCAGTATGGGTTCGAGGCCGTCCAGTATTCGGGCAGCGACCTGTAGCGGGGTCTGGTTCGGGCGCATCACATTCAGGTCGTAATCGGGGACGATGCTGAACATCTCGAGCTCTCGGTCCAACAAACCGCGGTGCTGTGCCGTCACGAAAACGACCCCATCGAGGTCTGAGCGACGCGCGATCTCCGCTACGACAGGAGCCATTTTGATCGTTTCTGGGCGTGTGCCGAACAACGACATCACCTTGATCCTCGAACCCGCTCCCGGCGCCACTCCAGGATCATTTGTGTGGAGATCGGGGTGGGCATCCCCAGACGCGGTCAAGATGCCCTCCATGTCCTTCACCCACGCGGAGCCTGCCGTTCGCGCCATCGTGAGCAGTCACCTCTCCCCGGGTCTTGCCGACGCACCGCGTCGGAGGTTCGGTCATCAATTCGACGTCCCGGCTCGGGCGCGCGTGTAATGAGCGTTGCGGTTATCTAAGGCTGAAGCCTTTCGCTCCGAGCCAGCCGCGCAGCACTTGTACTTACGGCGTGGCGGCGGTCACTTTTTAGGACGAGGTCTCGTCATTGGGCGTCTCGAACAGGGAAAACCCCGCGTTAGTGCGAAAGTGACCCTCGCCTCCGAGACGACGTATCTCGCCACATTTGAAAGCGCGTTAGTTGGTCCCAGTGGTTCGAGTACGAAATGTTGAAGGATCCGTTTGCTGCGACCGCTAACCGTCGGGGGCTGCGAAGTTCCCGTTGGCCCGCGCCGACAGTTTGAACAACGGTACGAGCGCGGATGGGGTTCTGGCTGTTCTCTACGGTCGTCGCACTGTGCGTGATCGGGGCTAATAGATGATCAGATATACGCGGAGACTCTCGGCACAAGAGATTGTGCATCTCGCTGCAGCTTCAATTCTCTATCCGCACCTCTAAGGGGCACAATTCCTTGCGAGACACTCTTCATACGACTCTTCGCTCGTTGAAAGAGCCGCGGCGTCAACCGCGTGCCTTCGCAACGCGGTAGTTCTGACGATCTATCCCGCATGCCGCTCTGAGGGATCCGTCTCCTTGCAGGCAATAAGCGCGACGATTGTCACCTTGGCGAAATCCGCGTGGCAGACGCATTGGCACAAGCACCCCGGTGTGCGATCCGGCGATCAGCTGTCTCTCGGTGAACGAGCGGCTGACCGAATGCGCAACATGATGGGGTCCTGGCCCTTCGTGTTCGCCTTCTTCGCCGTCATGATCGCCTGGGCGCTTGTCAACACGCTCTTCATCGAGCACATCCTGAAGCACAAGCCATTCGACCCGTACCCCTACATCCTGCTGAACCTGTTTCTCTCTATGCTCGCCGGCATCCAGGCCGCAGCCCTTCTGATAGCCGCCAAGCGAGCTGACTCAATTTCCTCAGAGATCGCCATTCACACCGAAAACAACACCGACGACATCAAGACGCTGATCCAGGAGAACACTGCCCTCACCTCGCAGGTGAAGAAGAACACCGATCTCCTCGATGAGATCCACCTGCACGTGGCCAACATCGGCAAAAAAGTCGGGGCCGACATGGGTCGGTTTCCTCCCGGCCAAGTGCCCACGGCAGAGACCTAAGCGCAGTCGTACTAAAAGGCGATGGCCTTGTCGCCGCGTTTACTTGATCTCGATTAAACGGCACGCTTCCGCAATGGTCATGTGAACCCCGCGGTTGCGGCGACGTGCCCATGTGTCGCCCGTTGGGCGCTCGGGACGAGTTTCTCTGATCTTGTCTCACCATCAGCAGCTCAGTCTCTGCCGAATACAAGTTGGATTGGCTTGTCGCGCGCATGGCACCATCGCAACGTGAGAGGCCGATCTCTCATCGCAAGCTGGGATGGCGGCGGGAATACCACTCCCGCTTTCCACCTTGGGATCCACTTGATGCGGCGCGGTCACGAGGTGCTCTTAATGGGGTGGCCTTCCATGGCAGATCGTGCCCAAAAATCGGAGGTCCCTTTCACGAGCTATCCGAGCCTGCCCCCCTGGCCTGAGGGTGTCCCCCTAGACGACGACTTCTCACTTATGGAAGAGATGACCAACGGAGCAAAGACCGAAGCCGACATCGTGGAGATCGCCACCTCCTATCGCCCGAATGTGCTCGTGATTGACTGCATGATGGCCGCCTCATTCAGGGCAGCCGCAAATCTGGGCTTCCGACGTCCGTTCTCTGTCACGTCCTCTACGGCCCCTATTACGACGATTGGGGCGAACGTCAGTTGAAAACCGACGTGAGGGCGTTGTTTCGCGATGTTGACCAGGTCTTGGTGTTAGTGGTGCCGGGGCTTGAAGCTCCGAGAGAACTTCCCAAAGGAACGGCGTTCGTGGGCCCGATCTGTCATCCAGATCCGGCCGACACTCAGGCTCTGGCCGACTGGGGCCTCGGCGAAATGGCGAAGCCGGGAACATCGTGGGTCTTAGTAAGCCTCAGCACAACGCTCATGGAGCAAGCTAAGGCACTCGCGCCAATCCTCGAAGCACTTGACTCCATTCCCGCCAGGGCATTGCTCACCCTAGGCGGCGTGATCTCAGCCGATGCAATTCGTGCGCCAACAAATGTCTTGGTTCGCGATTTCGTCCCGCATGATTTCGTGCTCCCGTACACAGACCTTGTCGTCTCCCACGGTGGACTGAGCACGATTAATGGAGCGCTGGTCGCCGGGAAGCCCCTCGTGTGTATTCCGCAGGGTCGCGATCAAAACCTCAACGCGTCTCACCTCGAAGCAAGTGGTGCAGGACGGGTGATTGCCAAGGATTCAAACGCCGCGGAGATCGCGCAAGCCATCGCTGAAGTGCTGGAGGTTCCCTCATACCGGGAGGCAGCCGAGCAACTGGCAGTTGGCAGCCTTCCGTTGGGTCGCGGGCGAGTCGTCACGGATCTCATAGAGGGGTTGGCGGCTGAGCGAATCTGATGACCTGCGCGAAGTGCCGATCAGTGAAGTCTTTGAACACTTCGACGCAGTATCCAAGTGAACGCCCAGGAACTCTCCCAAACAGCGCCGCGCGTCTTAATACTGCACAACTAATCGAACAGATTTATTCCCCGGATCGTCCACTTCGATCGGCAGCTTGGAGTAAGGTCCAACAACACTTGCTCTCGCGCCGCGATCTACGTGGCGTGCCCATGATCGAAATGGCCGAGTCAAGCATCGGCCAAGACCCCCGAATCGCCGTCGTGTCGGAGTTGGGACTGTCGACTGAGACGGGTCTGCAACCCGCTTTCTTGGAGTTCGTAGTCATGTCCGTGCTGCGCGCGGATGTGGCTCACTCGATTGCGCGCACCCTTTAGATCATCGATGAATTGGCGAGGAGAACCTGGTGGGGCCGAACCCGAGCGTGATGTATCAGTTGGGCGCAAAGCGCGACAGAGACCTCTTGGTAGCAGCCGACGAAAGGCGTCGAGCCACCACTGCTTCTATCGTGCGCCGTCATCGAATGGCCTACTTCGTTCTGAGCATCGCCGGTGCCTTCAAGGTCGCATCCACCACGGTTCCGCCCCATGCAGCCCTCGACCCGGCTGTATCGACGACTCCTTAGATCAACTCCTCGACGACTCGCGTCATGAGACTTCGCCAACGGCGCTAGTCTGGGTTCACAGGTCGGCGTCAACGCGCACGCCGTTCGATGCCGTTGTCCAATTGGTCTTTCGGCGAATTTCGCGCTCGAAAGGACAATCAGTGGCAACAGGCACCGTGAAGTGGTTCAGCACCGAAAAGGGCTTCGGGTTCATTACTCAATCCGACGGCGGCTCGGACGTATTCGTGCACCACTCCGCCATCGAAGGCAACGGTTACAAAAACCTCGAAGAGGGTCAGCATGTCCAATTCGAGACGACCCAAGGGCCGAAGGGACTTCAAGCGAGCGCGGTCCGTCCTGCCTAACCAAGGCGCGGCTGAGAGAACGCACCTCCTGATCGAGTCGTGCCACAGCACCTGGATCTTCGACGAGAACCACCGCCGTTTTCGGAGACTGCTACATAGCGAACACTTCGGCCCACCAGCGGTAACTGACTGGCGTCCATACGATCGTCTACTCATTGACGATTCATCGGAAGTGTTCGTGATCTTTCTCGACCACGCGGGGAGCCGAGTCCTGCGGTCGCGGCGTCACGCTGCTCCCTGCGATTGCTGTCGTGCGAATACCACACAGGAGTTCTCACTCGAAGAGCTGTCGAGCGCGTTGGCTGGCTGAATCACCCGAGAGTCAGACGAGCGCTGTGCCGCTCTCGCTGAGAAAAGTTCTCCACGATTCCCCGCTTTCAAATGACCCGCGCTCATATTGCGCATACCCCGCCGAATAGTCGGCGAAGAGAGGCGTTTTCCATGGACCACAGCTCGCTTGCGACTTCTTCGAGCCACCCAGCTGGCGGTGGCCGACCGCGTTACGTGCCGATCGCAATTGGCTCCGAGAGAACAGGGATTCTTCGAGACGGCTTCATCGATCTCGAGCTGTCCTTGACAGCCGAACCTGATTTCGAGTGGACAAAACTATTTAAGGAAGACGATTCATCACGACATGCACGGGACTGTCGTATGGAATCGCCACGAATCCTACAAGACAAGGTCCGTATCTCGATTCGCGAGAGCGACCTTGGGGCAGCTTGGACCTATGTCAATGCCTGCGTCGATCACGCGAATGCCGTCTCTCGGCACTTGTTCTCTCAACGAGTTGAGGAAGCACGATGAAGCGCGATCCGATGGTTCACTATGTGAACAAGTCTTGGCAAATGCGGCGCAGCAGCGCGAATGCGTTCGGCTTGCTGTGCTTGCGCGAGAACGGAGCGGATACGACGGACTGTCGATACCGACAGCCCTGACGCGCGCTTCGAGGCGAGCATTCGGTCGATCTCCCCCGTCGTGAGCTTCGTCACCGATCGCTTCCCGAGTGTCGGCCGCACGCGGTGGTCAGCAATTGCCCGTAGTTGTCGAGCGCGTTCGGTGCGACCTGACTAACGAGTACGCCATCAAACCATCGATCAAGAAGTGTGTCGACTGAGACCGATGTTGTTTGCCGTCGAGAAACGCATAGGTGAGCGATCCGATCCTCCGTCCGTCACTTTTGCGTTGGTAGATGCTTCCTTCGCCGTTCAGTCGAGCTCGCGCCATCGCTCCCCCGGTCGTAGCTACCGTCGCAGCTACCGAACCTGCTACCTCAGGGCTATTACCCTTTGCGCGGATTAGGCGGCTGACCTGCTCGAATCGGGTGGGCCGTAGAGGACTTGAACCTCTGACCCCTTGCGTGTCATGCAAGTGCGCTACCGGACTGCGCCAACGGCCCGAGAGAGCGCACGCTACCACCGAAGACCTGGTGACGAGCCTCTTTCGCGACCGAGTGAGAAATTGGCACGTCGGTAGGATCACCCTGATGGTCGCCTCCCCGACGACGGGTCGCGCGCGCCATCGGCCCGCTCACCTGAAAGAGCGTGCCCCGCTCACTCGGGCGTCCGACAGCCCGTCGTGGCTCGATCCCGGGGCGCTCGGATCCCTCTTGGTCGTCGCAGGCACCACGGCGTTCGTCCTCGCGCAGCTCCATCTCAACCTGGTCTTTGGACCGAACATGGACGTCGGCGGGGATACCGCCGGCCACGTCGTGGCGGTCAACTACTTCGTCCATCACGTGCTCGCGAGCGGACGGCTCGCCGGGTGGGATCCCGAATGGTTCGGCGGATTTCCACTCTACGTCTTCTACTTCCCGCTCCCAGCGGTCATCGCCGGCGCTTTGACGCTCGTCACTTCGTACGCCGTGGCATTCAAAGTGACAACGATCCTCGGCGTAACGTTCCTGCCGCTCGCCGCCTACGCGTTCGGCAGATTGAGCGGGTTCGCTCGGCCGGTGCCAGCCCTGATGTCGGTGGCGACGATTCCGTATCTCTTCTTGTTCGCGCCGACGAACCCCCACTCGTCCGTCTACTACTCGTGGAACATCGACGGCGGCACGCTCGCCTCGATGCTCGCCGGCGAGTTCTCCTTCAGTCTCTCCGTCACCTTCGCGCTGTTGTTTCTCGGCGTGTTTACCTACTCGCAACGCACCCGACGCTTTCGCTGGCTCGCCGCGCTGTTGTTCGCGGCGACACTCCTCTGCCACGTCGTACCAGGTCTGTTCGTGGCTGGCGCGGCCGCGGTCATCACGCTGTCGCGACCGTCACGGCGCGCGATTCTCGATCTCGCGCTGATCGGATTCGTGGGCGCGCTATTGGCTGCGTTCTGGCTCGTGCCCTTTGTCGCCTACCTCCACTATTCATCGTCGATGAACTACGGACGCGTCGGAGCCGTCTATGACCAGCTCTTTCCGCGCAACGCCGAACAAGCGGTGCAGTGGATCGCGATCGCCGGGTTCCTCATCGCGTTCTACCGCCGACACCGTCTGGCGATCGTCCTTGGGGTGCTCGCCGCGGCGAGCGTCGCGGCCTTTTGTTGGCTACCCGACGGCCTCGTCTACAACGGGCGCTGGCTGCCTTTCTGGTTCCTCATGACAGCGTTGCTGGCGGCGTACGCGGTCGGCGAAATCGGTCGCGCCCTTTTCCGGCTGGTCGGCGCGGAGTCGCTGAACGCGTTCGTCACCCCGATCGTCGCCGCGACGACGGCGATCTGCCTCGTCGCGGCCTGGCTCGGCGTGCTCCCGTTCTTCGACTTCTCGGGCACGCCGAACCCGGTCGAAGGCTGGGCGGTCTTCAACTACTCCGGCTACCAGGCGAAACCCGCCTGGCAGCAGTTTCAGAGGGTGGTCGCGATGCTCGAGAGCGCCGCTTCGGTCCACGGCTGCGGAAACCTCGATTATGAGTACTCCCCGAATTGGCAGAACCCCTTCGGATCGACGCTCGTGCCGCTGTCGTTCCCGCTGTGGACCGACGGCTGCATCGATTCCGCTGAAGGTCTGTACTACGAGTCTTCGACGACGAACCACTTCCACTTCCTCGATCAAGCGGAGCTGTCGCTGCAAGCATCAAATCCCGTCGTCGGATTGCCATATCAATCGCTCGACGTCGCCGACGGAATCCGGCATCTCCAGTTCATGGGGGTGAAGTACTTCCTCGCCGATTCACCGACCGTCGAGACAGCAGCCGCACAGGACCCGACTCTCGTCGAGGTGGCGTCGACACCCGAGTCGGCCAACGTCGTCGACGGCGGGTCGAGCTCATCGACGGTGAACAGCGGTTACCGCTGGGTGCTCTACGAGATCCGGAACTCGACACTCGCCGAACCGCTCAAGTATCGGCCGGTCGTCGAACACCTCGACTACAACCAGTGGCAGTGGACTACGGCGATCGACTGGTACCAGTCCGAATCGGACTGGCCCGTCGAGATCGTCTCTGGCGGACCGAAGTCCTGGCCACGCGTGACCGCGGGCTCGCTCGTCGCACCGTCGGCCAGAGATGCGATCACGCCGACGAAGGTGTCGCACATTCACTACGGCGACAGCACGTTCTCCTTCGACGTGACGTCGCTCGACAAACCCGTGCTCGTGAAGGTGCCGTACTTCCCGAATTGGACGGTGCGCGGCGCGAGCGGCCCCTATGAGGCGACACCAAACCTGATGGTCGTCGTCCCGCACGCGCACCATGTCGTCCTCACCTACGAGGCGACAACGATCGACTGGCTCGGTATCGGCGCCTCGGGATTCGGGCTCGCCGGCGCCGTCGCACTCGTGCGGTTCGGCAAAACGCCCTCCCCGGAGCCAGAGCCGACACCGGATCCGGTGACCGAGGAGTTGTTCGTTTTCATCGTTGAACGCCCGAGTGGCGACGAAGAGGCGCGAGACGGAAGCGACGTCCCTTCTCCTTCGGGTGCACTCGAAGCCTCCGACGCACCTCAACAGCGCGAGCTCGATCCGGACGAACCATGGCAACGGTGGTTCAGGAACCGAGGCGACCGATGAACGTGCCGGCACCCGAGATGAACAGCACCACCCGGCCACCTGAAGTTTCGATCGTCGTCCCTGCGCACAACGAGGTGATGCTGATCGGAACGACGCTCACCAACCTCGTCACTGGGCTCGAACGGCGCGGGCGCAGCTTTGAAGTCATCGTCGTCGAGAACGGTTCCCACGACGGAACGCTTAGATTGAGCCGACTCCTCGCGTCTCAGCTGTCCCCGATCCGGGTCGCCTCGTTGCCCCGCGCAAACTATGGCGAAGCCCTCGCCCAAGGGCTCCGTCTCGCGACAGGCGAGATCGTTGCGACCTTCGACGTCGACTATTACGACTTCGCCTTCTTCGACGCCGCCTACGACCGCATCGAGTCGGGCGGCGTCGACATCGTCGTCGCCTCAAAGCGCGCGCCCGGCGCATCGGACCACCGCTCAATCGTCCGCCGGGTCTTGACCGCCGGATTCGCGTGGTCGACGCGCTCGCTCGTCGGGCTGGAGCTCTCGGATGCACATGGCATGAAGCTGTTGCGTGCGGCGATTGTCCGACCGATTGTCGACGCGACCGTTTCGCGAGGAAGCCTTTTCGACGTCGAACTCCTCGTCCGAGCAACGCGGGCGGGACTCAAGATTGAAGAGCTTCCCGCCGAAGTGCGTGAATTGCGCCCACCGCGATCGTCGGTGATCCGAAGGACGCTCGAGTCGATCGGCGGCTTGGCGCGACTTCGGCTGCTGCTCGGCTCGGACCGTCAGCCGAGACGATCGCGGCGCAATTGATCTTGATCCGAAGTCATGCGGTCCCGCTTTCGGGACCGCCTTCGTCATCTAAGTCTCGGCACACTCGACAGCATCACGGCTGACAAGGTGACTGCTGTCGACGTCGTGGGCGGTCAGCGTCGGCGGCGGCGACTACAACGACAGCTTCACCGAGCTGAGCTTCTTACGGAGAAGCAACACGATCTCGTTGATATCGTGCTTCGCCGCCTTGATGTCCGCGCGGGCAGAGGTGATCGCTTGTTGTGCCGACGCAAACGTCTGTGCCGCTTGCGGGTACGACGACGGGACAAGCGTGAGAACAGCAGAGTGCGCAGACTGCAACAGGCCGTTCGCTGTCTGCTCCTCGGACACAAGAGCCGCGTAGGTCCGCTGAGTCTCGCCCGGATCGCCGAGCGCGTTCGCAGTCGCGACCGCTGCGGAGATCTTCGCCTCTATCTGCGCTTGGCGCGCCACACCCGCCTCGAAGGCGTCGAGCCGGATCGCCATTTCCACCTGGGGGACGACGACGGTAAAGACGCGATAGTTCGTGATGACGAGATCGATCGCGTCCTGCAATTGTGGGACGGTGGTGTCGACGGGCACGCTCTTCGCGAGAGCGTCGAGTCCGGCGCGATCGGTGGCGATCTGCGCAACGATGAGCGATCGATCAGACGTAGTGAGCGCCGATCGCGCCGTCGCTGCGGCATGGAATTCACGAAGCGCGACAAGACGAACGGAGATCGCCCGCTCGATCCAGGCACGCACAGCTTTGACGTTCGCCTGCGCGGGGATCTGCGGCGCGTTCGCATCCGCCGACGGATTCCCGAGTCCGATGCCGTTCGCGCCCCGATGCGCGGCGGCGGCGACCGGCGCCGATAACCCCAAGACGACGAGGACGAGGGCGACGATCGCGAACCGGCGCGCGCAATCACGTACCTGCCCTGCCACCGCGAACTCCCTCGACCCCTAGGTTGGTCCAACGCGGCCTATCGCGCCGCGACCCCATCTTCGCTCGTACGCATGCACCGGTTACGCACAAAATATGAGGGAAGTGTGATGTCTGATCTTCACGTTCGCCGTGGCTGCGGCCGCGTCCGCCAGTATCCTTCGGCGAAATGCCAGCTGACCTGCCCCGTCGCTTGCCGGCGAACCCGAGGCTTCGACACTGGTGGCAGCGCAGGCTCGCCTGGCAGCGCAAGCCGACGGCGGCGCTCGCCGCGCCGGATTCCTGGCGTGTGGGTCACGATCGCCGGTCGAAGCATCACCGCTATCGTGCCGGTCTCCGCCGTTGGCCGCGTCGGACGCTGATCGGCGTCCTTGCGCTTCTCCTCGTCTCGATCCTCCTCGCCGTCGCGACCTTCACCTACGCGTTCTGGCGGTATCACGAGCTCGACCGCATGGCGGTATCCGGTCTCGTCGCGGTCCACCCCGGTGCCCCGTTTGACGTCCTGATCGTCGGCTCGACCGCCGCTGGTGGCAGCGCATCGGAGCACCGAAGGGCAGCAAAGCAGTTCGCGTCGGTAATCCTGCTTGCCCGGGTTGACCCAAAGAGCCACGACGTCCGAATCGTTGCCGTGCCGCCCGACACCGAGGTCTCAATCGCGAATGCTTCGGCACCCGCGAAGACTGGCCCGATCGACGAGGCACTTGAAGCGGGACCTGGGACGCTCGTGCAAACGATCAAGACGGCCTTTCACGTTCCGGTGACCGACTACGTCGCACTGGAGCTTGCGGGCGTCGGATCGGTCGTCGGGGCGCTTGGCGGCATCCACCTCGACTTCGCATACCCCGTACGCGATGCGTACACCGGACTCTCGATCAACAAGAGCGGGTGCCAACTCGTCTCGGGCTCTCAGGCGCAGGCGCTGTTTCAAAGCCAGCATCTCTATTACTTCGCCAACGGAGCGTGGCGCGCTGACCTTCACGGCACTCCGAGCGCGATCGCCCGAGAGAGCGCCGTCTTCGCTGCAACCGTCACATCCTCGGGCGGGATCGGTTTCGACCCGGTCGAATTGAACAACTTCGTCTCTGCTGCCGTCGCGAACCTCACAATCGACAACGCGCTCTCCGAGTCCAATCTGTTGTCTCTCGCCGAGACGTTCCGCGGATTCTCAGCCTCTCAGCTCGCTTCGACGGGGCTTCCGACGGTCGAGGCGAGGTCGCGTTCTGGCCGAACTGTCCTTGCCCCCGCGGCGGCGGCCGATGACGCCGTCCTTCGACACCTGCTGGCGCTCGGGACGATCCCTTCCAATTCATCGTTGATCCGACGGGTCCATGTTGTCGTGCCGGCGGGACTTTCTGTCCCGAGTCACGCGCCACTCGTCAACGAGACCGCCCGTGTGGTTTGGAATCCCACGCCTTGCTAAATGCCGCCACCATCCCCGTCGCGCGAAGGGCGCCCTCGTACACTCAAAACGTGCTGACCTCGGCTGGCGCGTTCCAGACGCGGGGTTCTCTTCGCCTTTGGGAAGAGGAGGCGGCCAGGCTGGCGGTCGTCGACGTCGAGACGACGGGACTGGATCCCGAGGCATCCCGCGTCGTCGAGTGCGCGATCGTGACCTGCTCGGGCGTCGGTGACGTTGTCGAGGAGTGGTCGAGCCTGATCGCTGTCCCGGGCGCCGAAGAGATCGGGGCGAGCTGGCTGCACGGCATCACGCGATCGACCCTTTCCGACGCACCGACGTTCTCGGAAGTCGCCGGGGAGATCGTCGCCCGGCTGCGCGGAAGCATCCTCGTCGGACACGTCGTCGAATTCGACCTCGCGTACCTGCGTCGAGAGTTTGACCGCATCGGCAGCCGCTTGCCCGATTTCTGCGGCGCGACGGTCTGCACCCGCGAGCTCGCGCGCGCCTATCTGCCTCCTGGATCGCGCACCCTCGCGGCGGTGTGCGCTCGCCTCGGCATCGCACGTTCCGACGCGCACACTGCTCTCGGTGACGCGCGAGTGACGGCATCGGTGTTGGCGGCCTTCGTCGAGCGGGGAATCGACCTCAGCTGGAGCGAAAAGATGGACCGCGCCGACGAGCTTGTTTGGCCAAAATTCCGTGTCAGCGGTTTACTCGCTGCGCGAGCGCTCGCGCGTGGCTTGTCGCGCTGAGCGACGGGACTTGGTTACGCGGACTTCTGACGCTGTCGAATCACGCGGCGTCGCTCGCGTTCGGTGAGGCCTCCCCAGACCCCTTCACGCTCGCGCGCCAGGAGGGCGTGCTCGAGACACATTTGCCGCACGGGGCAGATCGCACAGATCGACTTCGCTTCGTCCGCTTCCTCGTCGGTCGCCGGGTGGAAGATCTCCGGATCAAGTCCCCGGCATGCCGATCGCTGCCGCCAGTTCATCGCCGTCATCAGAAAAACGCTCTCTCGTCACGCTCTTTATCATTTCCACCCACGCACTCCCCTCTGCTTGCTCCGCCGATTCATCTAGGCGAGGCGACTCGGGAGAGCGCGACATGCCAGGAATTCCAGACGGCGGACGAGGTCGGTCCGCAGGTGAGTGCGCAATTTTGCCAGAGTCGAGTCGAAAAGTAAATAGCAGAGCGCCAATTGCTGCCGGTGCGGCCCCATCCCCCGTGCGGCCGACGACGCCGATGAGTGGGGCCGGCGCGACGTGAGCGTCCTCGTAGTCGACGTCGGAACCTCCTCGCTGCGTGCCGCCATCGTCGACGAGGTCGGCTCGGTGGTGGCGACCGAGCACTCGACGATCGCGCTCAGCCGGCCAGGGCCGGGTCTTGTCGAATTCGACGCGGCCGAGGTCGCTCGAGCCGCGATCTCGGCCGCGACAACGTTGATCGATCGGACCGGACCCGTCGCGTGCGTCGGGATCGCCACACAGCGCGCCTCGACCGTGGTGTGGCAACGCGGAGACGGGGTGCCCGTCGGGCCGGCGCTCTCCTGGCAAGACGTCCGCACCGTCGGACAGTGCCTCGCCTTGCAGGCGAAAGGTTTCCGCCTTTCCCCAAACCAGTCGGCGACCAAGCTCGCCGACCTGCTCGATCGTTTCGACCCGTCCCGTGAGCTCGATATTTGTTTCGGAACGGTCGACAGCTTCCTCACCGCGGCTCTCACTCGGTGGAGCGTGCACGTCACTGACGCGTCAAACGCCGCCGTCACCGGCCTCGTGCGCCTCGACGCCTCGGACTGGGACGATGACGTTCTCGGCGAGCTCGGTGTCCCGCGTCGGATGCTGCCCGAGATTGTCGATTCGCTCGGGGTCGTGGGCGAGGCGACTGCACTCCCCGGAGCCCCTCCGATCAGCGGTCTGCTCGGTGATCAGCAGGCGTCCCTCGTCGGCCAGGGACGCCTGCACCCGAACGAAGCGAAGGTGACCTTTGGGACGGGGGCGATGCTCGACTGTGTGACCGCGTCCCGCCCGGAGTTCGAGACGCGGGGCGACCACGGGACCTTTCCCGTGGTCGCCTGGCGCGAAGCGGGCCGATCGATCTGGGGACTCGAGGCGGCGATGCTCTCGGCTGGGGCGTGCGTCGAATGGATCGCGAGCCTCGGGCTCGTTTCGACTCCGGCGGAATCCGAGGCGCTCGCCCTGTCGGTCCCCGACGCAGGAGGAGTGTTCTTCGTCCCCGCATTGAACGGCACGGGCGCACCGTTGTGGGACTTGGGGGCACGCGGCGCATTCGTCGGTCTGAGCGCCTCGACTACGCGCGCTGAAGTCGTCCGCGCGGTCCTCGAAGGCATCGCGCACGCGGGCGCGGATTTGCTCGAAGCGATCGAAGCCGACGCGAACCTCCACGTCGACATGTTGCACGTCGACGGCGGTATGACAGCCAATCGAATCTTCGTCGAACTAGTCGCGAGCGCGACGCAACGAGTGGTCGTTCCGTCGGCGGTCAAGGAGGCAACGATGCTCGGTGCGGCATTCGCCGCTGGCACCGCGTGCGGTGTCTGGCCGTCTCTCGAATCGACCCCCGAGTTGATCCGCACGGAGGCGGCCATTGAGCCGCGCCACCGCCTCGACCGCCAGCGCTGGTTCGACGCGCGCGAGCGGGCGTTGAAGATGGTCCCCGCTCTCTCAGTGATCAGTTTCTGAGGCCGCTCGATGCGAAAGCGAGCGCTTCGTCGAACGACGCATTGCGCGCCAGCAGCGGGTGGAAGCGCATGAGGTCACGCGGCATCGAGAAGCCGATGACGGCTGAGAGGCTCCCCTCGCGACCACAGCACGCGACGAAGCGGCGATCGTTGAGCGACCCCGCCACGACGACAATGTCGTCCGTCGGTTCCGGAATCCCGATCGACTGGATCTTTGTCCCGAACTGATCGGACCAAAAGTACGGGACCGTGACGAACGGGTCGGCCGCGTCGCTTGCGAGCAGGCTCAGCGCGGCGTGGGCGCCCTGTTCGGCAGCGCTCGTGCGGTGCTCGAAGCGCACCGGTTTCCTCGCGAGCGGATGCGGAAAGCGGGCGAGGTCACCTGCCGCAACAACGTCAGGCGCGCAGACGAGGCTCGCCTCGCAGACGACACCGTCGTCGAGTCGGAGTCCGGACCCTTCGAGCCACGACGTCTCGGGCACGACCCCGATCGCGACAAGCACCGCGTTGGCAGGCACCTCGGACCCGTCCGAGAGGATGACGGCCTCGACGTGACCGTCCCCGACGACCGCCTCAACTCCGGTCGAGGTCCGCACTTCGACGCCGTGGTCGCGGTGCATCCCGGCGATCACGGTGCCGATCCCTTCGCCGAGCACCCGAGAAAGCGGCGCTGGGAGCGGCTCGATCACGGTGACCCGGGCGCCGAGTCGACGTGCCGTCGCCGCGACCTCCATCCCCAAGAACCCGCCTCCGACGACGACGAGGTGCGCCTCGGTCTCGGCCAGGCGACGGCGAAGGTCGATCGCGTGCTCGACGCTGCGGATCGTTACGACGCCGTCCATTGCCTCGAGCGAAGGCAAGCGGCGCGGCGAGGCGCCGGTCGCGACGACGAGACCGTCGAAGCCGATCTCCCGACCCGACGCGAGTTCGACAGATCGCGCAGACAGATCGAGGTGAACAGCGCGCTCACCGAGCATCGTCTCGGTAGCGATTTCCTCCAAGTGCTCGCGCGTGGCGAGGGTGATCCTGGCGTCGTCCCAGTCGCCGGCGAGGAACTCCTTCGAGAGGGGGGGGCGGTCGTAGGGAAGGTGGGTCTCTGCGCCAATGAGCGTGAGTGACCCGTCGAAGCCACGATGGCGCAGCATTTCGGCAGCCCGCAGCCCGGCGATCGAAGCACCGACGACCACGACCGATCCGAGGGGTCGCGCGCTCTCGCTCACTCTTCTTTTTCGTCTTCCTCCTCGCCGACCGCCGCGAGGCGCGGCATCAGCTCGTCGACGCGCTCGCGTACCCCGCGGATGCGCTTGTCGAGCTCCTCGACGATCTCGATCGCGCGCCGAAAGCGCGTCTCCAACACGTCGACGTCGACGCGTCCTTCATCGAGCTCAGCGACGATCTCGTCGAGCTCCGCTGCCGCCTCCGCGTAGGAAAGCTCGGTGACAGGAACGAGATCCGACTCGGTGCGATCCTTGTCCGCGCTCACTCGACCTCCTCGCGGAGCCAGCTGCCCGTCGACTCGACGATTGAGCGCGCTTGTCCGTCACGAAGCCGCGTTGTGATCGTCGCACCCGACTTCAGGCCGGCGACGCTTCGCAGGAGCGTCCCGTCCGGGGCGAATGTCAAGCTCCAGCCACGCTCGAGCTGGCGTGCTGGGTCATACGCGCGGAGAAGAAGGCGGCGACGGTGCATCTCGCGCTCGTCGTTTTGCAGCACACGCGAAGTCGCGGATCCGACGGTCGCGCGCGACTGGGCGAGGCCAGACGCGCCACGTACGATCGCGGACGCGACACCCCGGGCCAGTGCCACCCGGGCGCGGGCGTTCGCGTCGGCTTTCCAGTCGAGTTCGTGACGGACGATACGTGCGAGTGCGCTCGTCGAGGCCGTGAGCGCGTTCGTTGCCTCGGCGAGTTTGGCGGAAACGATCCGGGTGATCTCATACGCGCTCGTCGCGATCGCGCCGTAGTACTCCGCGACCCGGCCGACCACGGCCTCGCCGCACTTGGTCGGCGTGATGAGCGATTGGTTTGCGACCTCGTCCGCGACGGAATGGTCTCCCGTGTGACCAATCCCGGTCCAAACAGGGAACGGCGCCGTTGCAATCGCGCGCGCGACTTCCTCCGAGTCGAACGCGGCGAGATCGCCACGCGATCCTCCGCCGCGCACGACGACTGCGAGATCGATCGTCGCGTCGCGTAGTCGATGCAACGCCGCTGCGACCTGGACCGGCGCCTCCGGTCCCTGGACGAGGCTCGGTTCGAGGACGACCGTGAAGGCGAAACCGCAGCGTTCGAGCTGACCGGTGAAGTCGTTGTGGCCCTCTGATCCGGGGCTCGTGACGAGTCCGATCCGCAAAGGGACAAGTGGGATCTCGAGCTTGCGGTTCGCTTCGAGGAGACCCTCGGCTTCAAGCGCCGCGAGAAGCTTGCGCCGCGCCGCGGCGATTCCACCGAGCAGCGACGCGATATCGATCTCTGTCAGGGTGAAGCGAATCTTGCTACCGCCCTCCCAAATCGACACCCGGCCGCGGACGCGCACGACGCGACCGGGCTCGAGCGAAACCCGCGCCTCCGCAAGCTGCGCTCGGACACGCGGCCACTCACGCGCCCAGCACGCCACCTCGAGTTGGGCGGCGGTCTTGCGTTCGGTGCCCTCGTCGGCGAGCTCGATGTAGTGGTGACCCTTGCTCTCCCGGATCGAGCGGATCTCGCCGACGATCCAGATATCGTCGGCGAACTCGGCTAAGAGCACCTGACGCACCCGGCCGTAGAACTGGGCGATCGAAAGCGCCGGCGGGATTTCGCGCGCGTCGTCCTCCGATGAGGCTTCCTCGCCTGTGGCCACGCGCCGCGGTGTCGGGCGCTTCCGCGCGCGGCCATTGACCGCCTCGCGCCGCTCTTCGGCGCGCTTCGACGCGGCAAGAGCTGCCTCGATCTTTTGCTTCAACAGCGCGCTCTCGTCGGGAATCGTGGTGATCGCCGAGAAATCAAGCTGCTCGCCTTGGTTCACACCCTCAGACATCACAAATCGAGGCTACTTGCGCAGGTCGCGGACCTCGCGGAGCTCTGCGCCGCGTGTTCGGCTCTTCATGGGAGAATGGCTGCGTGGCGAGTCGGCCGGGTGGTCGCGGACGGGACTTTGTTCCGTTCGAGGAAGGTCGGGACTCCGCAGGGCAGGGTGCTGGCTAACGGCCAGTCGGGGCGACCCGAAGGAAAGTGCAACAGAAAGCAGACCGCCGATGGCCTTCGGGCACAGGCAAGGGTGAAATGGTGCGGTAAGAGCGCACCAGCGACCGGGGTGACTCGGTCGGCTCGGTAAACCCCACCCGGAGCAAGGCCAAGCGTGGGACGGGCTGCCCGCCCAAGGTCCCCAGGTAGGCCGCATAGATGGATGGCCACCCCCCGGGTTTCGGGGACAGAATCCCGCCTACAGGCCGACTCGCCGCACCGACCTGCTCAGATGATCAGAAATGGCTTCTGAGCAGGATTTTAGCTTGTCACTACATCGCAGTAGTTTGCAGCGTTTCGCGGTCTCTCGTGGCCAAATCGCGGCCAACTATCCAAGTGCGCGTCGGGGAGACAATGTGACGCTGCGGAGGGATGGCAGAGCGGGCCGCATAAACCCTTGTTCGAGTAATTGAACCGAATTACTGCGGCTGCTCGATCGCGCGCCGACTACACGGTTGGGGCCTCAACGGCCACGAAATAAGGCCCTCGGGAGCGTCCCGTGGAGGGAACGACACCTATGGCCAAGAGACCTACCAGCGCGGCCGGTTCTCACCCTCAACCCCGGCTCTTCGGTGCGGGCTTACCCCCGAGGACCCGAGACAAACGCTACGCCGCGCTGGATCGGCCGAAAAGGAGATTGTCCAACCGGCCGCTAATCAGCCTTCGCCGCCCAGCTCCTCGTCGTCATCGTCCGGCGGCTTCGGCGTGCGAGGTGCCTCGATTATCGGCTTGTAGTCGTGCGGTGGCACGTTCGGATCGCTAACGCCGAACTGCGCAGGCTTGAACGTAGGAGGCGGCGACTCGGATTCGACGGGTCGTCGCTTGAACAGACGCCGCAGGAACTTCACTCCGGCTCAGAGTAATAGGAACCAGGGGATGCCCCACTTGGCGCACCCAGCCATCACCGGGCCGTCGTCCGACGTAGCCTCCGACTCATGGACCTGGATACTGCCTTCATCTGTCGGGGCATCAAGCGACTGCCCATGAACATGATCGACGCCACGGGCATCGGCTTTGACACGATTCAGCCAAATGACGGGCGGTTTCCTCACAGCACCGTCGTTCCCCTCTACATCCGTGTTTCCGGAGAGCCCGGCGACAATGTCGCCCACGTGGTTGTCCGCCTGACGAACGTTGAGGGCAACACGATCGCCGAATCCCTCAATGAGGTCGCTTTCCACGACGAACCCAGTATCCCGAACGGTCTGCCGATCCTCGGTCACGAGGTCTTTGAACTGGGATTGACCTTCGGTAACCCTGGTGCTTACGCCTTGCGAGTTTCCCTCGCCGAAAGCCGAGAAATCGTGATTCCGATCTTCGCCAAGGCGCTCTGACTGGCGGTAATAGCCGCTCTGAATTGTTGCCTTCTCGGGCACCTAAATCACACTCCTGTATTTTCCCATTTCAGGGGCACTGATACACCCATTTGCGACAATGGGACCATGGAAATCAGCCTTCCGACCTTGGCAAACAGGATTCCTACCGAGGCCGCTGCCTACGAACTTCTTGAGGAAATCCGCTGGCACGGGAAGCCTGTTTGCCCCCATTGCGGAAGCACCGAAAGGCACTATTTCCTGAAGCCTCGCAACGGAATGGGGCGGGAAACTTCGACCGGCGGTTGACTCAGCGGCGTCTCTGGAAGTGCTCGCAATGCCGCAAGCAATTCAGCGTGCTTACGGGAACCGTCATGCACGGAAGCAAGATTCCCGTTCGCACTTGGCTGTTCGTCGCCTTTGAGTTTGCTAGCTCCAAGAACGGCGTTTCGGCTCGCGAGATCGAGCGGAAATACAAGCTGCACACGGACACGGCGTGGACGCTTTGCCACCGCCTTCGCGAAGCAATGCGCCTTGGCCCCTACGGCGCGTTGCTCACTACCAATGTCGTCGTTGCCGACGAGACCTACATCGGTGGCAGCCCCAAGAATCGCCACGCCAACGATCCGCGTACACGCGGGCTGGGTCGCAATACTGGCAGGACTCTGGTTCTCTCGCTCATTGATGGTAAAGGAACCGCTGTTCGTTCCAAGATTCTTGAGCACGCGAGCATCGCTGAACTGGGCGCTGCCATCGCCGAGAACACTGACATGGCGACTACGGAGCTTCACTCCGACAAGTGGCCTCCCTACGAGGAAATCGGAAAGCTGATGGCTGCTCAGCACGCGGTCGACCACGGAGCTGGCGAGTACGTCACTGAAAAGTCGAGTGCGACCAACAAAGCAGAGAACTACTTTTCGCAATTGAAGAGGTCGCTTGACGGTACGCATCATCACGTCAGTCGCACCTACTTGCACCGCTACCTTGCGGAGTTCGACTACCGATTTTCCACGCGGGAGATGACCGATAGCGCACGCATGGAACGACTGATTGCACAATCCGCGGGACGGAGGTTGGTTGCCTAGTCGTCATCGTCTAGCCCCAAATCCCGCAGGTGTTTCTGCTCTATCGCTTTCCGCTCTATCGCTTCTAGCTCGATAGCACCCACGCGAATATTTGGCAGCGGGTGCTTGCGGTGATCATCGAACCAAATTGAAATGCTCAGGACTACCGCGCCAAACAGGAACGCAATCCCGACAAAAAACAGGACCAGAGCTTGTGTGTGGGTCATGCCGATCATATGCGGCAGCGCGATTCCGGCGACAGCGCACCCATACGCCACCATGTCGCCCCTGGCCGCCCGCTTATGGTGGGCTGTGATTGAGCGGAACCTACGGAGCGTCGTCGTCCTTTTCGTCTGTCCCGTTCTGGTCCTCTTGCGGTGGGGAACTCACTAGCGCCTCGACAACATCCTCGAATGTTGTCCCCTCTGGGGCGACGATTCTCTCGTCCATCTCTTCGGGCGTCGGGTGCTTCTCGACCACGGTCCCGGTCCCATCTAGGCGCTTGCCCGTAGGGGTCTGGGGTTTCCGTCTCAGAGCCATACGCCTCCAAAGTGAGCTTCCCCCGGTTTGACGGACACCTACCCTGAGGCGGGCGATGCCCTCCTCAGAAAGGAGTCCGGATGCCACGTCCGCATCCACCGGAGTTCCGCAGTCGCGCCATCGAGCTCGCCCGTGAAGGAGCGAAGCCGATCGCGAAGATCGCCGAGGATCTCGGGATCTCCGAGTCGTGCCTTCGCAACTGGCTCAACCAGGCCGACATCGACGAGGGCAAGCGTGAAGGGCTTTCGACCGAAGAGCGCAACGAGCTCTCCCGTCTCCGTCGTGAGAACCGCGTCTTGAAGATGGAAAAGGAGATCCTGGGAAAAGCCGCGGCCTTCTTCGCCAACGAGAGCAACTACCGCTCGCGCTGACCTTCGCCTTCATCGAGGCGGAGAAGGCGAACTACCCGGTGGTCGTCTTGTGTCGAACCCTCCAGGTGTCGACGTCGGGCTTTTATGACTGGCGGGCACGTCTTGTGCACCCCTCTCGCCGTCAGATGACCGACGAGTTCTTGACCGAGCTCATCAAACAGATCCACGACGCCTCCCGGCGAACCTATGGCTCGCCGCGCGTCCATGCCGAGCTGCGATTAGGCGAGGGCATCCACGTCGGTGAAAAGCGCGTCGCCCGCTTGATGCGCACGGCCGGCATCGAGGGGATCTATCGCCGCCGACACAGAAAGGGAACGACGAGGCGCGATCCTCGTCACCAGTCACAAGATGACCTCGTCTGCCGACAGTTCAGCGTCGAGCGTCCCGATGCCCTCTGGGTGGGCGACGTCACCGAGCATCCGACGGTGGAGGGCAAGGTCTATCTGGCGACGGTGCTCGACGCGTACTCCAGACGAGTGATCGGCTGGTCGATCGCCGATCATCTGCGCACCGAGCTCGTCGTCGACGCATTGCAGATGGCGATCTGGCGACGGAACGACCGGTCAGATCAGACGGTGATGCACACCGACCACGGATCCCAAGGTGAAATCAATTGGTCGTCGCAACACCTCGATGCGGAGGTGTGCGGATGGGACGACGACCAGGATGGGCTGAGGTTGCAACTGGGAGGCCGCCAATGCGATCGCCCGGTCGCCCGTCTGTCGCCCGGCGAGAGGATCGCCAGCGCTTCTGGGCGGCGATCGCACGCGGACTGTCGAGCGAGGACGCCGCTTCGGAAGTCGGTGCGTCGCGGCCGGTCGGCACTCGTTGGTTTCGCGAGGGTGGCGGCATGCCCACGGTCACCCAGGCTCCGCTTTCGGGACGCTACCTGTCGTTCGCTGATCGGGAAGAGATCGCGATCTTGAACGCCCGCGCGCTCGGCGTCCGGCAGATTGCTCGACAGCTCGGCCGTTCACCGTCGACGATCTCGCGAGAACTGCGCCGCAACGCCGCGACGCGCGGCGGCCACCTCGACTACCGGGCGACGAACGCACAGTGGCACGCCGACTTGCGCACCAGACGCCCGAAGCCGTCGAAGCTCGCAACGAACGCCGAGCTCCGTCGCTACGTCGAGGATCGCCTCGCCGGCGTGATCACGAAGCCGGACGGCAGTGGCCTGCCCGGCCCGGGCTTTCGTTGGATCGGACGGCGCCACGGACCGAGAAAGGACCGGCGCTGGGCGAGGTCATGGAGCCCGGAGCAGATCGCGAACCGGCTCCTAGTCGATTTCCCCGATGATGGGACGATGCGGATCTCGCATGAGGCGATCTATCAGGCGCTCTACGTGCAAGGCCGCGGAGCGCTGCGGCGTGAGCTCTCCGCATGCCTTCGCACCGGACGGGCGCTACGCGTCCCGAGGGAACGGACCCGCGGCCACGGCAAGAAGTTCGTTACCGACGAGATCATGATCAGCGAGCGACCCGCGGAAGCCGACGATCGAGCTGTCCCCGGCCACTGGGAGGGCGACCTCATCTTGGGTCTCCGCAGTTCTGCGATCGGCACGCTCGTCGAGCGCACCACTCGCTTCACGATGCTCTTGCACTTGCCGCCGATGCAGGACCACGGCGTGCCGAGGAAGAAGAACGGCCCTCCGCTCGCCGGTCATGGGGCAGAGGCCGTGCGTGACGCGATCGCTGCTGCCATCACGACATTGCCCTCCGAGTTGCGTCGGTCCCTCACTTGGGACCAGGGCGCCGAGATGTCCCAGCACGCGAAGCTCACGATCGACACCGGCATCGATGTTTACTTTTGCGATCCGCAAAGTCCCTGGCAACGCGGGACCAACGAGAACACAAACGGTCTGCTGCGTCAGTACTTCCCGAAGGGGACCGACCTCTCCCGCCACAACGCCGAGGATCTCGCGGCGGTTGCTGCTGCACTGAATGGTCGACCGCGAAAGACGCTCGGTTGGAAGACCCCCGCTGAGGCGCTGAACACGTTCCTATGCTCAGTTCAACAAGACAGCGTTGCGACGACTCCTTGAACCTGGGCAATACACGTCCTGGGCATTTGGAAGACGCCTTCGTTCGGCGGGCATTCTCGGGTCGATGGGCACGATCGGCGACGCGTTCGACAACGCGATGGCGGAGAGCTTCTTCGGCACACTCCAGCTCGAGCTGCTCGACCGCCACACCTGGGCGACGCGCCGTGAGCTCGCGAATGCGATCTTCGAGTACATCGAGGCCTTCTACAACCCGCGCAGACGACACTCCTCGATCGGCGATCTCAGTCCCGTCGAATTCGAATCCCGCTACACCGACGCCGCAATCGCGGCATGATCACCACAGCCAACCTGTCCGGAGAAGCGGGGGAAGCTCAGTTTGCTCTTGTTCCACCAAAAGAAGCTGCCTCTGCGCACCTTGAATGCAACGCTCAATGCCACCAAAGCGATCACACAGAACACGAAAATGTTCACCTGTTTGCCTCCCGACGTGCGAAACGGCTCAGAAGAGGCATCGGGCCTGCACGTGGTGGCAACCTGCGCGGTCGCCCGCCCAAACAAGGCGTCGCTCCCAAGAGGGACGACTGTCAGTGTACTGAGTCGGTAGTACAGCCCCGATCGTGATGGCCAGCGCAATCCATCATCAGAACTTTGCGTTTAGTCGAACTGATTTATCCGCGACGCCTCGCCGTCCTCAAGGCGCGTGTGGCGAGGTCAGTCTGGAGCCGCTTCGCGTCCCCGCTAAAACTGGACGAAGTAAGCCCGCCGCTTTCTACCTCATCGCGCGAGTGCTATGGGTTCATCTCATCAAGAACGTCGAGGTTGTAAAACCGATTCTCACCCTTCACGAGCGGACCGATCTTGGCGATGCGCTCATGCGTTGCGTCACTTTCGGAGTGGCGCATCGCGTCTTCGTAGGAGTGGAAGCACAGGATCGTCGCGTACGTCCCTGGACGGTCCCGGTCGCGTACCACGATCGCCGAGGTTGGCTTTGGGACATTGTCGGGAACCGGCACGCTCTTCGCGGCTTCGATCACTGCGTCGATGTCGTCCGACTCGTACTCGACGATCTGTATGTATTCGCCCACTGTTCCCTCCTCTGGAAAGCACTGGTAACGAAGGCTTGCCTACGGCGTCCGTGAGTTCAATAACCCGTGGATCAGATACTTCTACACATCTAGCCAAGGGACCGAGACACGCCAGCCGGCTAATAGGACAGGATTATCCAGGGAACACTTTCGCTCCCGTTGGTCCCGTTCCGGTCCCACAGGAATGCGTGTTAACGCAATGAAGAGCAGATGACGAACGTCGAGGGACCACCGCTCGTTCGTTGACTAACGACGCGGCCGCTTTGCGGCCTTCTTGGCCTTGGCGGCTTTAACTGGCGCGGCAGCCTTCTTGGCCGACTCCTTCAGCTTGCCGATGACGGTCACTGAACCGGAAGCAGGCACGATCGTCGATTCATCGCCCGTGGACCACCTGACGTGAAGCAGCTGCCCGATGACGCTGGTCACCACACCCTCGCGTGGGGCCTCACCAACCTTCGTGGAAGCGATTCGAACTTGATCACCGACATCGGGCATGGGGTCGCCTCCCCTGGTGAGATCCTTACAAAAGTTAGTCGCCCGGAGGCGTAATAGAACTCAATTAAAAGCGCACTCTTACCCGGCTGCAGCGCGTCGTTGGAATAGGCGTGGCCGGTCTCAGAAGCCGCTAACTGACCGGCCGAAGCCGACCGCTCTCGACCTCATAGACGAAGCCGCGGATTTTGTCCTTTTTCGGAATGAACGGGCTCGCTTTGATCCGACCGATGGACTGGCGCACATCGTCATCGGCGTCTGGGAATGCCTCGAGCGCAAATGGGGGCCTAATTCCGGTGTCGGCAGCGATCTGGTCTTTGACCTGATCGTCTTTGAAGGTGAGCATCCCGCAATCGGTGTGATGGATCAGGATGATCTCTTCTGTGCCGAGAAGTCGCTGCGAGATGGTGAGCGAGCGAATTGTGTCATCGGTTACGACGCCTCCCGCGTTCCGAATGACGTGCGCGTCACCTTCGGCGAGCCCGAGGACCCCGTAGACGTTCAACCGAGCATCCATGCACGCGAGAACCGCCACCTGCTTGCCGGGAGGCATCGGCAGCCGTTGTTTGGTGAAGGAGTTGGCGTAACTCTCGGCGTTCTTCAAAAGATCGTCAGTGGCCGTCATTTCCCCTCCGCGGTTGAGTTCCGGCTGAAATCTGACTAAACAAGTCAGACAAGTGGTGTTTAGCCTCTTATCGCAGGTCGGTCAAGGTGTCAGAGTCGAGAGACGCGACGAGGAGCGCTCCCCCGCCTATCGAGGCGAACATAGGTTTGACACGATCGAAGCCGCGAACTTCGTGGGGTTGCGAAATCTTTAAGCGGGGCGTTGCCGCAATCTTCAACTGCGCGGCGTATATCGGCACGATTAAGCAGTCTCCAACCGCGCAACGAATGTCTACTCTCGCCTTGAAAAACTCGTCGAAATGCAGTCAGGAGACAGATCCTGCTCGCATTAGTCGGACTCGGTGCAGTAATGGCCCTAGTAGGGGGGGTCTACAGATTGCTGGCGCGACGACATCGCACCCTCATCTCCCCTCGCGAACTCCTCGATGTCAACCAGCTCGTGAGCGACGAACAGGCGGTGATCACAGTGCTCCGATCGTTCGACGCTTCAGCTTCGTCGAGTGCATTCCGCTAGGGGGCTGCCCCTGATCGCCGATTGGCAGACCGATCCTTTTAGGTAGTTCATAGATGGAAAGTGAACAGTTTCTGCGCAACGATGCGTGCCGCGAGACTGTCCTCCGCATTCAACCATTCCTCGAAGGCCGGCCCTTGCAGCGGCAGGTAGTGGTCAAGCATCGATTGGCGGAGTTCGGGTCGGCGAGGGTCCGAGAGGGAGAAGAGCTCCGCCGTGCCGTGCACGGTCACGGCGAGCGCCTCGCTGGGCAGGTGAGTCGCACTCGTTGCGGGACGAACTGTGAGATGGCGCATCCGTACCGACTGGCGGCCGGAACTGAAATGGAAACTCCCGTGGATGAAGTACCCATCTACTGGACCGACGAGCGGTCGTCCGTCGGCAGTCACCGTGGCGAGCACGAGGAGGACCATGCCCTGAAGACGTTCGGTCAGTTCCTCGGCACTGAGCCGATGCTCATTCGTGAGGATCCCACGCATATGCGGGCCAGCTGATACAACACTCTCGTCGAGCAGCCGCTGCAGACGGTGCAATTCATCTGGGGTCTCGTACACCGGGTAATCCCATCACAAGAACAGTTGCGGTGGTGCCCTGAACGTCAGGTCTCCGTCGGTGGGTTAAGTAGCCCGTTCGAACTAGTGCTCTTCGACAGAGTCAGCAGTCGTAGGCTGATTTGTGTGATTGTTCCCGACATGAAGGACTGGACGTGGGTCCTCGAGCGAGCCTGTCCGGAGTGCGGCTTTGACGCAAGCAAGTGCGAAGCTGAGGATGTCGCTGGTCTAATTCGAGACAACGCGCAGGTATGGGAACGATTCCGGCGCAATGGCACCATTCGACCGGGTCGTCCCAACGAGTCAACGTGGTCGACTCTCGAGTACGCGTGTCACGTGCGCGACGTCTATCGGCTCTACAGAACACGGATCGAACGCATGCTGACCGAAGACGATCCGCTGTTTGAGAATTGGGACCAGGACGCCGCCGCAATCGCTCGTTCCTACGAGCACCAAGCTCCCGAGGTGGTCGCTGCTGAGCTCGCCGTTGCTGCCGAGGCGTTGGCGTCAACGCTCGACGGAGTGTCTGGTCCATCCTGGCTTCGACCAGGCCGTCGAAGTGACGGGACAATCTTCAGCGTTGGCACCATCGCCCGTTACATGATTCACGATCCCATCCATCACGCCTGGGATGTGCAAAAGCAGCACGCTTAGCACCCAGACCTTTGGACCCTTGATTAATCGAACGTACGGGGTCAGTGGAATCACCAAACCGCGACGTGCCGCCGTCCGGATTGAAGCGCGAACCAGATGAGCGGAATCTGCACCGGAAATCGGAGCCAGAGCAGCACCTGGGTCGTGAGGTCGTGGCCCCGCTGGGCGGTGATGGCATCTTGCAGATTGGCAGGCCAAATGATCACCAAGAGCACCGCGGCAGCGATTCCCGCCCACCGGTCCCTACGCCATAGCCCGACCGCGCAGATGAGCTCGGCGACCCCGCTCGCATAGACGAGCTCGGTCGGCAAGGGAAGGAAATGGGGGACGATTCCCGTAAAGACTGCCGGATCGGCCAGGTGGATCACCCCACTCACCGTGAAGGGAGCTGCGACCAACCAGGGAAGGTAGGAGCGGAAGCGATTAAGTAGTCGATTCGTCATCGCTCGTTCGGGGTGCGTATCTGGTCACAGATGAATGAACTCGATCAAACGCGCTCTACGGGAACGTTGCGAAAACGTGGGGTTAGCCGGTTTTGTCGGACTGGGTAAACGCGGGGTCTTTTAACAGTTTCAGCCTTCAGCTCTTCTTCGACGCAACGCGCGCCTCGATGGCCGGAACGACGCGGGGAGCAAAGGCCACGAACGCGGCAATCAAACCGATGTACGCGCCATATTGCCATGACGTGCCGCTCGGCTTCGTCAAGAACGAGATAAGCGTGAGCAAGAGGTTGAGCCCTGTAGCCAGCGCAAGAAATTGCGAATGAGCCACTGGCAACTTGAACGGCAACTTCGCTAGCCCGGCCAGTAAGGCCAAGTAGCCCAGTATCAACAAACAGACGATCAGCGTGATGTACATGTAGCCATGCCAAAGGCCATCGACCGTGACGTGGTAGATCGAAAACCCCGCGCCGAACCAGGCAAGAAACAACGAAATAAACAGAATGAGCGTTGCGATCGCGACAATTCGATCGGTCTGCGACCATCGCTTTGCATCAAACTTGTAAGACGCGGCGCCAGCCGCGGGCTCGACAGGCATTGGCCCTCCTCTCGCGGTTCCTGCATAGCGTATGCGAGGAAGTTCTCCGACGCGTCTGGGCGCACTACCAGAGCGAGTCGCGGGCGCGAGTTACCTGTACCTGCACAATTACGTGGGGCCAACCGGATTGCGGTAGCGCGAGCCCAACTCTCGACCAAGCCATGCGTCGGTCGGTTCGAGAGTCGTTCTGTAGCGTCTCGGCTATGCGATTCGGAATCGATCTCGCCCAGCAGAGAATGGAGTGGGACGAACTCCTCGTGCGAGCTCGGCTTTGTGAGAAGTTGGGATTTGAAGGGGCGTGGGGATTCGATCATTTCCAACCCATGTATGGAAGCGGACCCGGTAACTGTTTCGAGGGAATGACGGCGTTGGCTGCCCTAGCGGCGTCGACGACGACCATCCGAGTTGGACTGCTTGTCACCGGCGTCACCTACCGGCATCCCTCAGTTCTGTGCGCGCAGGCCGTCACCATCGACCACGTCTCCCGCGGTCGTCTTGACCTCGCGCTCGGTGCCGCGTGGTTCGAGCCCGAGCATCGTGCGCTCGGCATCGAGTTTCCCGCTGTCGGCGCGCGATTTGACCTGTTGGAGGACACGCTCGAAATCGTGATCCGGCTCATGAGCGGCGAGCCGGTCTCTTTCGAAGGAAAGACGACCACGCTTGCAGGCGCGACGTTCCGCCCCCAACCTATCCAGCGGCCCCACCCTCCCATCTGGATTGGTGGCCATGGCCCAAAGCGAGCGCTTCCTCTAGTCGCGCGCTACGCCGATATGTGGCACGACTTTTCATCGCCGGAGGAGTACGCGCGTATCTCTAGCGCTGTGGACTCCCTCGCAAAAGGGATCGGCCGGGATCCGGCCTCGATTGGGAGGGCCGCATCGCTTTCAATCTCGGAAGGTTGGGAAAAGGTGCGTCGGGCGATCGATGCCTACGCGGTGGCCGGCGCCACCTACCTCGTGTGCGGATGGCCGTCCGAAGGTCAAGAGAGGGTGGCCGAGTTCGCCGAAGAACTAATCGGCGAGTACCGGTGAACGCGGCAATCGCCACTCCACGGTTAATTGAACCCAATTAAGACGCGGGGCCAACTCGGTCGTGCCAGCCCGCAACGGGCGCAGCGAAAGACGCACCGGCGGCGCGGGCAAGTGCTACTGGAAACGCTTGGCTGTGACAGCCGTGACCCGGACGACCCCGCAGTGCGGGTGCTCGGTTGATCCACCGAAGGGCGCAATCCGCGCGTGGGATCCGTAAAGCGTGACCGTTCGCGTGGTCTGCGGCGGGGTGAACTTCAGGGCGGCCGACGTCGGACACGTCAAGTTCGGATAGCCAGTCTCGTCCGCGTACAAGACGCCGAAGTATGCCGTCTCACCCGGCGCGAGGCTGACCGCCTTCTCTTTGATGCTGAACGCACCCGGGGCTGTCTGGTCAGTGGTCGATAGGTTCTTCCCGGTTTTCGTGAGCATCTGGACGTGTGGGTATCCGTAGAGCGAACACGTCTTGGCGGAGTGGTTCGTGAAACCGAACTCGGCGGCGAGGGTTCCCGCGGCGCCCGTCGTCCGCCCGCTCCACACAGCGAGCGCACTGGCTACGCACCGCGGCACACTCGCCGGAGCTCTCACGCGCGCCACTGGGGCCGGCGAGACGGTGGCAGCGAATCCCATCGCTGGTACGAGCGCTGCGCCACAGGCGATAGTGACTGTGGCAGCGAGCCGCTTGAAGGTGAACCTGGGTGCATTCATAGCGCACCCCCTTATCACTGCAAAAACCCTGCACAGTCATGGTATCGGCTGGAAGTTGTGGGCATGCCGTGTCGCGCACAGATCCTCGGGGCAATTCCGATTAATTGGATTGACATAAGACGGAGCCGGACCGCGGACGTGGCGAAAGGGGCAATCCCGCACCCGGTAATAGGTGTTTGGTAGTTCGGCTCAACAAGCCATGAGGAGGTCAGGACGCCTGCAACCGCTCGCGTGATAATTGATCTCAATTACTTGAACACGATTAATGGCCGGTGCGGCGAGGAGCGCCGCGTGGCTCTGGCGGGAACCTTGTCTGAGGTCACAGCGAATGACGGCTCACAACTAGCCTTCTGCGGTCGACTGCTATTCGGGCAGTCAATAGAGCGGAGGTGCGCACGATGTCCGACTTCCCGGCCATCGGCCATGTGGCGCTGACCGTCAATGACCTAAGTCGAAGCGTTCCCTGGTACGAGAATCTTTTCGGTGCCAAGCCTCTCATGGAAGGTGACGAAGGCGAGTTCCGCCACGTCGTGTGGATGCTCGGCGGTGGCACGATCTTTGGCCTCCATCAGTTCCCGGACCTCGTCGACGAGTCCCCTTTCAATGAGCGCCGGATCGGCCTCGATCATGTGTCGTTCCATTGCGCCGATCGCGCCGAACTTGAGGGATGGGAGAAACGCCTCTCAGAGCTCGGGATCAGCCACGGCGGCATCGTCGACGCTCCCTACGGCTCGGGCCTCTCTTTCCGGGACCCTGACAACAACGCGCTGGAGTTCTTCGCGCTTCGCGGTTAGCCAGCCGCATTCTCGTTGGGCCGTTGCACGCGCAGCACTCCGCGGTTTAATTGAACTGAATTAAGAAGCGCAACGTTCAGGTGTTGTTGGCGTCCGCTCCCGGCAGTGCGGGACCTGTCTCGCGTGTCTAAGCCCGCTAAGAACCGAGTGAAGAGAGAGCGATGGCTCCCTTGGGGGCCGTGGGCGGCTTGAAACTGTTCCAACCGCTGAATGACAAGTTGCCACCACTCTTGCCTTGTCGCACTTCGGAAATCGGACACGGCGTTCCTGTGGTGGAGATCCAGAGCACGCTGCCATTCGAGGATCTGACACCGACGGCAGCGTGACCATCGACCTTCTTGTGGCCGACGATCGTCAGTCCGGTGGTGGTCGAGTCGATCTGGGAGGCGAGTAGCGCGATCTGAAAGCTGTCTCCAGTACCGGCTGAGCTTGAGGTCGGGGTGCTTATCCAGTCCGGGGCGATCTGCTTGGCCAACGTAGAGGGAAGGCGACCAACCTTCTGCCAGTAAGCCGGTGGCGCCTGGTAGTAGTCCGTCCCGTTCACAACGGTGATGTGCACGAGGTCACCTGCAAGCGTGAGGCTGCCCTCGAGATCCCGATTCGAGAACATCACAAGATCGATGCTCTCCGTGCCGCCCGAAACCGGGACCGAGCCGGAAAGACGGACCGACTTCGCCGAGGCAAGCGCCTTCGCGGCTGCCTGAACAAGCTGCTTTGCAGATTCACCGCGCGCGATAACTGCGCGGCCCCCAAATGCCATGAGCGTGAGCCCTAACACGAGCACAAGAACGGTGTTTGACGGGCGGCGCATGTGCTCCTCCTCCTCCTTGACGCCCTTTTGCAAGGGACGTGCATGTTATCTAGACCGCTCCGAGGTGTAACTGCCTCCTCCGCGGCTAGCCGTGTCAAGAGGACCAGCCGCGCCAAACGCGCCGCCGTTTCGCGTAAATAAACTCAACTACTCAGTCGACGCTCGCTCGTTTCGATGCTTCGCCGGGTGCTTCGTGGATACAGTTCAAAGCATCGAGATGAGCCGCCAATGAGCGAGCACGGGAGCGGTGTCGACCGGCGCGCGGAGTGGGAGTCCTTGAAGGCCCGCTACCTCCGACCGCTGGACGCACGACCGGTCTCGTCGGCCCGAGGTCTGCACCACTTCGCCTTGCTCTGCAGCGATGTCGAACGGACCATCATCTTCTACCAGGAGCTTCTCGAGTTTCCCCTGGTCGAAGTCTTCGAGAACCGGGACTATCGCGGATCCACCCACTTCTTCTTCGATGTGGGACACGGCAACTATCTGGCGTACTTCGATTTCCCCGGTCTTGACCTTGGGGACTACCGCGAAGTGCTCGGCGGCCTCCATCACATCGCGATTTCCGTTGCTCCCGAGCAATGGAACCGGCTCGTGGCCAAGCTGGAAGCGGCAGGAATCGAGACCCTCATCGTGGACGGTTCATCGGTCTACTTTCCCGGACCAGATGGCGAGCGACTCGAATTGCTCTCGTACCCGCTCAACGACATGTACGGGACGGTCGTCGGCTGAGTCACGCGTGACGAGAGCACGATGAGGGTTATCAGCACCGTATATCTGCACGATTACGCAGGATGGGACTGCTTTAAGTCTGGTCGCTCGCGTCTCAGCGGAGCGATAGGGGACGCGCGTTCTAGTACAGCGAAGCGGTGGTGCTCAGCGAGTCCGGCGTTGCGATTGTCAAACACCTGAACAGCCGCCGTGCGGGTTTCAGCCCCTAAGGCTTGGCGGCTCTCAGCTCGTAACCTTGGAGTAGGAGATAGTTGAGACGACCGGCGGTGCGCTCACGGCGACGCGCTCGCCCCACTTCGAGAACTTCGTCGTAGCCGAGCCGCTCGAGGCGGTCGAGGTTTCCTCTACCGGCAGGTTTGATCGCGCCGAGATGGTCATCGTGTTTGACAGCTTTGGCGTGGAACTCGAAGCTGCGGTCGTCCACTTCAAGACGAACAGCTGCACGTCACCGGTGACGGTTGTGGACAAGGTCGTACCCTTGACCGCCGGGAGCAGGTCTGGCAGCGCCGACACCGTGAGGCCGGATTTGAATTCGGAGTACTCGGTCGTACCGGCCTTCGCGGAAATCCAGTCCCCGCCGACCTTCTTCGCCTCTTTGGCAGTCAGGCCAAAGATCGTGGTCAGCCCAGAGGAGTTCCCGCTGACGTAGGCGTACGTCGGGGTCAGCTTAAGCGTGAGTCTCGCCTTGCCATCTGACAAGGTCTCCTCACCGCTTTTCGCGCCGAAATCAACGATCGCGAGAACCGAGGTCGAACCGGATTTCGAGGAGTCCACCAGGTGGACGCCTGTCTGTTTCGCCATTGCCGCCTTCGCGGCATTCAGTATGGAACTCGTGGTCACGGCGGCAGACGCCGCCGAGGCGAAGGCGGCTGTAGGCGCTACGAATGCGATTGCCGCAAGCGGGAGCACCCTTCGTCGCGACAGGCGGCCCACCAGCCAAAACCTAACGGCGCAAGCTGGGAATCAGCTGAATGGAAGACACTTGAGGCACACGGATTGCCCCGTGACTCACCTCAGTGATGGACCCGTGCTTCAACACCATTTGAGGAGACATCAATCCAAATTCCTTCCCCGCTCACCTTGTACGCCGAAAGCGGTTGCACCGCCGCTACGTCAATGCCCGCCAGCCGGCGGTCGGTGACACACCCTCCCGCTCCTTATGAATGTCTTGGCCACGTTTCGCGAGGCGACGCGAAGACCGCCGGCCAGATCGTTGCCGACAAAGAGCCCTCGATCGCGAGCGACGACCGAAGTAGTTCGACAGCTCTCAGCCGATGATCAGGCGGGAGCAAACGTCGATGACGAACGCCGCATAGACCCAGCCCGAGGCTGATTAGCCCTGCGGGGCACCGCGCCCGAGAACGCGCTCGAATGCGGACGCGATCGTCGAATAGCCAGCAAGATTCGGGTGAATGTTCGGCTTCGTGACCGAGTCTGTCGGACACATCCAAGTCAGTTCGCAGGTGACACCGACGTTCTTGGGCAGTTCTTTCCCCGCGTACGAGAGCAACGGAAGCGACGAGTTGATTTTGAAGGCGCCCTCGACGTCGGCAACGCCGACGTCGAGGAGGCGATCACTCGCCGCGAACTGCGCGTTCAGGGTATCGACGCCGACGAGCGACTCCGCAGCCAGTTGCGCTCCTCGCGTGCCGCCGGGCAGGTAGGCGAACCCAAGGAACGGGTCGTAGTAGTTCATCGTGAGTAAACGTGCCGAAGGGTCATCTCGGCGCAGCGAAGCTTTGATCGTGCGGACGATGACGCCGAAGTTGCGTTCCAAGTCGAAATCGGCGCTCGCAAGACAGGACGAGTTCGCCCCTGACGTTGAGATGCAATGATCGATGTCGTTTGCGCCGATGTCGAGCGTCACGACGGCGACCTGTCCCTGATGATGATCGAGGAACACGCGGGCGGCGGCAAGCTGTGACGAGCTGCCGAATTCACTCTTATAGAGAGAAGTGCAATCCGCCTGGGCGGGCGTCGTGCGCATCGAAGTGGACGTCTCGCCGGGGCATCCGAGATCGACCAATTTCAGATGGCGAGCCTTGGCGATGTCTGCGGGATAACTGCCGGGATAGCCGAGATCGGAGTAGCCGGTGGCAGGATCGATGGGCGGCGGTTGTTGTTCGTCCGTTGGTTGATACCCGGCCGCGAGCGAATCGCCGAGCGCGAGAAGTGTGTTCGACTGGTGAAGCGCGAACGAGGCGTGCCAACTGATAACTGGGGTCGCCGCGAGGAACACAATGGATGTAAATGCCATCGCCGCGCGGGCTGCCAAAGCACGCCGGTCAGACATGGTCACAGATTAAGGCGCTTGAAGCCGAGACTTAGAAGAGTTCAAATGGGATTTGATCAACAGTTTTCCGGCCCAAACCCGGCAGTGACACCAATGAGGCGCTCCCCAGGTGAATGTTTTGGGTCAGTCTGGATTGAGTTCGGATCGCCCACTTAGCGGCGGGTTGCGGGGGATGGCTCGCCAGGGCTCTGAGCGAACGAGACGGCTGGGCGATAGCCGCGGGCCGCGAGCGCTGCGCGCACCACATCAACTGCCTCAGCGGTGATCGCGAGCACGAGCACGCCCCGTTCACCCTCGGCCGAGTGCGCGATCTCGAGGTCATAGATGTTGACATTCAGCTCGGCGACGAGTGTCGTTACCTCGGCGAGCACTCCGGGACGATCCAGGACCGGTACTCGGCACTCGACAACGGACTCGGGTCGCGGAATACGCGGGGGAAGGTTGCGGCGCGCCCCGCGAGCATGATCGAGCAACGTCACGAGCGCTCCACGGTCCTGGTCGACGAGAATCCGGTTGGTCTCGTCGAGACGCTCGCGCAAGTCTTCGAGTGCTTCGATGACTGCAGCCGCATTGTCTCGGAAGATGTCCGGCCAGATCGCCGGGTTGCCGGCCGCGATGCGGGTCATGTCCCGGAAGCCGCCTGCAGCAAGGCGGAGAACCACCGCGTTTTCTTCGGCGGCGTCGGCCGCGAGCACCATCAGATTGGCCGCGATGAGGCGTGGAAGATGCGAAACGATCGCGACGAGAGAGTCGTGGCGCGCCGGCGCGAGCTCAACGACGTCGGCTCCAAAGGACGTCACCACTTCCCGGACGCGCTCATACGCGTCGTTGTCCGTAGCCTCCGTCGGGGTCAGCACCCAAGTGGCGCCAAGGAATATGTCCCGGTCCGCTCCGTCCGGGCCTTCCTGTTCCGATCCCGCCATCGGGTGGCCACCGACGAAGCGGGGGTCTTCGACCGCGCCGACTACCTCGCTCTTAACGCCACCGACGTCGGTCACGACGAAGCTCGAGTCACCCTCGCGTCCGCCCAACAGCGACGTGGCCACCTTTCCGATGGACGCCACCGGCGTCGCAACAAAAGCGAGCGACGCGGACGGGTCGTTCGCGACTTCGTCAATGACACCGAGCTCAAGGGCCCGGGACCTGCGCGCCGCGTCGGTGTCGATTCCACTCACGTGCCAACCAGTCGCTCGTAGTGCAAGGGCGACGGAGCTACCGATGAGACCGAGACCGATCACCTGAGCGCGATCAGTGCTGCCGTCCGGCGGTCGGTGATGAGGAAAATCTGGGGACATGGAGCTCCCAATTCCGCGGATGGATGCGAACACCGCAGCACCCAACAGTTTCGCGTGGGGGAGGTCCCACGCATTGGTTGGTGCAGAGACACCGGTTCGGGCGCCTCACCAACCTGTCGGGGCACGATCTAACGCTAGAGCTCGAAACTCGGGGGGGCACGAGTTCTCACCGACAAGTGGCTCGGGAATCAGCTTGTCTCATCGACGAACTGAGCCGCTCCCATTATGGGACATACGCGTCTAGCGCTAGAGCTCGCGCAACACCGTGGCCAGCGGCTCGAGTACTCCGGGATCCAGGGGCGGTCGGAGGTAGACGATGCCCAGCTCGGCGCCGACCTCGGCCAGTGCGGCGGCCTGCTCGGCGGTGGCCTTCGGGTCGCCGGCGAATATGACGTGGCTGGAGAGGAGGATCTCTTTCGGGTCGCGGCCGAGGTCCTCGCAGTGCTGATACAGGATGTCGCGCTTGCGGGCGAAGTCCTCCGGAGTGCCACCCAGGAAGTTCCAGTGTTGGGCGAATCGGGCCGCAGTGCGCAGCGTCCTTCTCTCACCGCTGCCGCCGATGCAGATCGGCGGGTGGGGGCGCTGGACCGGCTTCGGCTCGTTGCGGGCATCGGTGAGCTGGTAGTACTGGCCCTTGAAGGTCGTCGTCTCCTGCGTGAAGAGCCCGACGATCACCTCACAAGCCTCCTCTAAGCGGTCGCTGCGCTGGGTGGGCGTGCCCAACTCGATTCCGTAGGCCCCCGACTCCTCCTCGTTCCACCCGGCCCCGATCCCGAGCTCCAGACGCCCCCCGGAAACGATGTCGAGGGTGGTCGCCATGTTGGCGAGAATCGCCGGGTGGCGATAATGGATTCCGGTTACCAGAGTCCCCAGGCGCAGGCGCGTCGTCGCCTGGGCCAGCGCCGTAAGGGTGATCCAGCCCTCCATGCAGGGTCCGGTGCTGTCGGAAACGATCGGGTAGAAGTGGTCGAAGGTCCAGCCCGACTCGAACAGCTCGATGCCGTCGGCCACCTTCCACACGGCGAGCATGTCGGCCCAGGTCGTATCCTGCGGCGAGGTCTTGAACGCGAAGCGCATAGCTCGACGCTATGTCCGGTCTGGCCCTTCGCCAACCGCTGGCGCAATCCCTGATCCTGTCCTCCCGCCTCGGTACGTGGTGTCATGCGGGGGAGGAAGCATAAGAAGCGATGGGCGGTCTGGGAGGTCCGACTTGGCAGCTAAAGCGCGCGACCCGGCCGCCGCCGCCGAGAACTAACGGAGGCGACTAAAAGCGCGGCCGCCTTGCCTCGGTGGGGCCCGCAACCGCGAAAAGGTGTAGACAGCCAGGGCTACTACCCAGGTTCTACAAGGAGGGGCCATGGCCGTAGTCGTAAGGATGTCCGCCGCGGGTATGGATACGTCGCAATATGACGAGGCTTCCCGACAGCTCACCGAACTGGTGAAGAAGCAACCGGGATTCGTCATGCACGTTGCTTACAAGACTGCGGACGGCGTCGGTGTGAGCGAGGTGTGGGAGAGCCGCGAGCAGTACGACAAGTGGTTTAACGAGAACGTCAAGCCGAATGTGCCCTTTGAGATCAAGCAAGAGGTCATCGAACTCCACAACGTCGTGCAGCCGTAGCCCTTCACGGGGAGTAACGCGGGGCAGAGACAGTTCCATTGGCGGTGGCGGTCCGTTCGAGCGGCGGGAAATGGCCGTGGGGTTTGAATGTGTCGTGGCGACGCGCGCTGAAGGAGATCGAGAATGAACCGAGGCAACCTCAATAGTCGACTTCGGGAGAAGCTCCGCCAGCTAGGACCTCGGAAGCCTGAGCGGTCCGTGCCCGTCGGCTGGTGGCAGGACTCCAGAGGCGTTTCTCAGCCGCCAGGCTCCTATCTGGATCCTTCGCTCCGGCGCAAGAAGAGCGATGGACGCGACTGACGCTGACCAGCCCTCAGCGGTCCGCGAAGTCGCCGCAAAGTTGTTAGTTCTCTTCAAGGTTGGCGACGTGTAGTCAACCCGTTCCTGCTCTGGAACGCCTGCCTAAGCGGCACGGCTATCAACTTTTCAACTAGTTCCTGGGGAAGCGGCCGGTCAATCGCGAAGCGCAGCCCAAACCATGCCCCTGGGCGTCGTGCTCGGACGCTCCTGTGGAACCAGTTTGCCGACCAGATCCACGCAGTGCTGGTGCCCATAGTGCCCGTGCTCATCATCACAACGATCGCAATCGGCGCGGTTTTGCTCGCAAACATTGTGGCCATCGCGCCCGCGCGCCTCGCCGAGCATACGCCGATTGCAGTGCTGCTACGGACGGAGTGAAGCTCCGCTACTCGAGACGAAACAAGCAGCGAACCCTAGCGCGGCGGGTTGATCGCCTTGTACTCGTGCCACCAAACGCGGACGTGATCCTCGATGGCGCGCCGGTCGTCGCGAGGCCTCTCGAACCCTGGCGCACGCGGCGGCGCGTTGGGATTTTTGAGCAATGCGACGATCGAGTCCAGCACGTCATAGACGTCCGCGAGAGCGGTGATCTTGACGAGAAGCATGGTCCGTCCGTGCTCATCGACCGCGCTCGCAGGGATGTCCGCTGCCTCGGCGTTGAACGTGGATCGCCACTCTTCGGTCTGCGCCTTGTCGAGCTCCAACCGCGCCGTAGGCACGCCCTCTTTAAGTGTGACCTCGGGTTCCGGCTGGTCGTATTTGAGCCAAGGCATCCGAGCAAAGCGTAACTATCGAAACGCGCAGGGAATCAGAGCAGTGCGCGGGATCGAGTGCCAGCAAACGCCGCCATTGGCGCGAGCGTTTGGCTCACCACCTTCGCGAGCCATCGAACACGGCGTTGTTAGCAGTCACATGACATCCGCGCCTCGGTTGAGAACTGGGGGCCCCGAATGAATCCCCGGTCCCTGTTCGCCGAGCTACTCGGTACCGGGCTCTTCGTTTTCTTCGGCGTGGAACAGCCACTCTGAGCTTCGGCTTCAAGGTAGCTGGAGTGTGCCCATTATTCCCTGCGAGTCTTCTGCTCAGCGATGGTGCAGCAGTCGCGCTCGACGGAACGCTGCCTCGCAAGTGATGCCGCGAGGTCCTGGTTGCGGTCCGGCTCACTCTTCAGAACTGTCGCGCTTCTTGCTCCCGCCAGCCGTCGCCCGCCGGACGCCATCCGGATTGGTACGCGAGCACGACCGCGCCGAGCTGCGTACTGACGCCAAGTTTCGAAATGATCGAGCGGATCTGACTCCTGACCGTCGGCAGCGAAACGTAATTCTCAGCGCAGATCTGCCGGGCGGTCGCGCCACTCATCAACTTGATCAGCACGTTCTGCTCGCGCGGGCTCAGCTTGTCGAAAGCCTCCAAGCTCATCGCGCCTATGCCCCCTCCAGTTGTGCTTGTCAGCACCTGAACCTCCGTCCTCAATGACAGTGATGTAACTACGTTACTGTCACTTATGTTTAATGTCCGCTATCTGGGCGCGACGGGTGGCGCAATGAGCCGCAAAAAGCCCACCACCTTCCAGCGAGGTCCGAGTAGCGCCGCAATTAGGGCCATGCTCGGTAAGGGGCTAGTGACTAGCCCACTACCGAGCACGTTTGGGATGTACGACCCCCGTAGGGTTCTGCGGCGTCGTTGCCCGGCTGCGTGCACCTGCGCGGGCCCTGGTGGCGGTGCCCCACAGACCTTGGCGGCGACCGCGGTCCAGCTTGCCGCCGAGACAGCCCGGCTTTTGAAGTACGCGCAGTGCATGCGCGCCCACGGTGGCACCGAGCTTCTCTGATCCGATCGTCTCGAGAAATCAATTCGGACCAATTCCAGGCCGCGCAGAAAACGTCGCATCCCTCGGCCCCTTCGGAGGGGGATTAGCGGCACGCATTTGTTCCCGCACCTACCGCTGCCGATCTGCTAGTTCTCGTCAGCGGTGCTCGAGGGCGCCGTAACCGCCTTGCAACTGTCTCCGGCGTACAAGGGTCCTGCAGAGGTGGTGCACCCCCCACATGACCGAATCCCGAATCAGCGGTCCGAGGAGCGACAGGTCCGCCGTCGCAAAAGAACGAAGCGGGTCCCGTCGCCGATTTCGACGGGCCGCGGCGGTATTTCTTGTGCTCGGTATAGCTGCTCTTTTGTTCGCGGCGTGCGGGGGCGCGTCGGGTCCGGGTGTCGCGAGCGCCGGCTCGACGACCTCGACGACGGCTCCGTCAAGCAACACGAAGGCTCCCTCGACGGCATCGTCCGGCAGCTCGGCGGGGAACGCAAGCGGGCAGACGATGGGCATGGGTGGGGTCACGCTCGCCTACTCCCAGTGCATGCGATCACACGGCTTCCAGAACTTTCCCGACCCGAACAGCCAGGGACAGGTAAACGTCAGCGGCGTCGATCCCAACTCGGCACCCTTCGAAGCCGCGCAGCGGGCGTGCGCGAAATTCGTCTCTGGAGCGTCGGGCAAGCCTCCCACCGCGGCGCAGCAGCAGAAGATGCTCGCCAACGCGCTGAAGTTCGCTCAGTGCATGCGGGCGCATGGCATCACGGATTACCCCGATCCCCAGGTATCGGGTGGCGGCATCTCGACTTCCATCAAGGGCGCGAAGAACAGCGACCTCAACCCCAAAAACCCTCGGTTCCGGGATGCGCAAAAGACGTGCCAATCGATCCGAGGCGCCGGCAGCAAGCAAGTCACGTCCACGGCAGGCTGACAAGGTCTTCGGTCTGCACGCAGCCGCTCTTCGGCAAATATTTTCTCTGCACCGGTTCGGTGCGGCGCCGAGTCCCGGGCTGCCGATACCTGCGTATTCCCACCCGACGTCATGCTGCTGGACGGCTCAGCGCGCGAAAGAAGGCTCAATGGCTACCGAACCAGCTTCAAGCGAGTACGTCGTTGTTGCCTAGTACGGCAGCCGTCCTCTCCTCGCGGCGGTTTCTCAAAAAGAGGCTTTCGGCGGCAGTGACACAGGTGATCGTGTAATCGAGTGAGCAGCGAAATTTCGCGGAGAGACCGGAACTCCCTCACTGAGAACAGTTACTTGTCTTCGATCCAGCGCTCTCGCCCGAACATTCGACCGAACCGCGCACTCAGGGTGGGCCCGGTGTCTTGGAAGGGATCGACGTGGAAACTGGCCGGACCCGATGGTGGAGGCAACTGAGAGACCTGTTCATCATTCAGCCAACAATGAACGGCTTCGGTCGTGATTTCGCGAATCTGGCCCTTGTCGACGAAGCGGAGTCCCTGATGCGTTTTCACGACGATGCCATCGAAAAGATCCTCGCTGGGAATTTGCAGGACGTGTTCGACCGTCCCGAACGTGTGACCCTCAGCACTCTGTACAGGAGCGCCAACTTCGAGAGCAAGGTACGAAATCTCATGCTCGTCATCCACAGTCGCACCGCCCTAGTTCAGTTGCGCAACGCTATCTAAACAGTCGAGATCATTTCCCCTGTGCTCGGGCTGAAGCGAGCGCCCGGAAGTCCGTCTGCGCGTCCAAGACTTGTGGCGATCTCTCGTCGATCGCTCTCGGCGAGGAGAGGAATTAACTCGACGTGAGCGTCGGTCCAGCAACTTCGACACGCCGTGTGTCTCTTTTTGGCGGCGAGAGGTGGCCTCGCCCGTAACCGGCGTGCAACCGATTTCGAAGTAGAACGACGGCGATGTTGACCAGGGCCGCAAACATGTCTGCGCCGCCCCCAAGGTCCGAAGACCCGATCCGTCGCAGCGTATGCGCGACCATCGGACCGAGAACTTCCCGGAACCGAATTCGCAAGCGCCTCCTCCCAGTCGTTCACTAATGAGGCCGGATACTCTCCGGAGCCCGGATACTCGGCCGCCGCGAAAACCTGCGAGGCACCGTCCGAATGATTGGCCGCTGGCGTCGAAGTGCCAAAACCCCGGCACCCGATGTTCGAGACGACCGGTACGTAGAGTTGCAGCCATGATCGGTCGTCAGCGCGGTCGATCGTGGACCGGCGGCGCAATGGCGATCGCGACCATCGTCGTGACGCTCCTGTCTCTCGCAACGCAAGCGAGTGGAATCACCGCCCCCACGACTCGAAGCTCGAAGACCGCTGTTCCAAGGATCCTGTCGATCCGAGCAAACCGCGCCTCGTTGCCGTCGCGCGGCGGAACGATCACCGTGTCAATGCGAACGGTGGGTGCCGCTGGCTGCCGTCTCTTCCCCGTCGGTCAAAAGGCGGTGACCTCCGCGCTGCCGCGATCGTGGTCGAACTGCTCGCGAGGTGTCGCGCGCGTGAGGATCAAGCTTGGTGCGAACCTCTCGGGCACGACCGTGGCCGCCCACTTTCGCGACTACGCCCGGCGAGGCTTGAGCGTGACGTGGGTACCGCTCACAATCCTCGTTCGGCCGGGTCAAGTCGGCGAACCCGCTCCGACGGATGCGAGCGGCTACACCGAGAGCACGAACTGGTCCGGCTACGTCGTCCCGTCGTCTCAATCAGTGGTCGAGTCGACGAGCGGAATGTGGACCATTCCGACGTTGAACTGCAGTGACACTCCGAGCGGGGAGGTCTCGGAATGGGTCGGGATCGGTGGAGTCAGCTGGCCGGGTGGCGGGAGTTCGGGTGCGCTCTTGCAGACCGGCACCGAGGATCGCTGCGTCAACGGAGTGCAGCAAGACGATGCGTGGTGGGAGCTGTACCCATCGAATCCCAACGAATCGATCGACTATTCCCGCCTGTCCGTATCTGCAGGGGACTCAGTCGTGGCGAGCGTCTACAAAACGATGGGCGGCCGCTGGTCGACGAAGATCGACGACGTCACGAAGGGCATTTCCGGGGTCATGGTAACGGGCGTCGAATACGGCACCGCGCTCGACAACGGTGGGTCGAACGTGTTCTCGAAGGAGGGTTCGACCTCTCAGCTGTCCTATGACGGCGGTTACTCGGCGGAATGGATCGTCGAGGATTCGGGAGCGAGCGAGACGCAGCTGTCGCCGTTTGCGAACTTCGGCACAATCACGTTCTCCAACCTGCACGCGGGCCTTCCCGCGTGGGCGCTCACCTCCGCTGAAGGAGTGGAGCTCGTCCAGCACGGCGTCGTTCTGTCGACCCCGGCAGCACCGAGCGCTAATGGGTTCGACGTGCACTACACGGGACCGTAGGACGAAAGACGGCTCACGTCAGCACCTGAGGTGCCGCAGAAACCACCCCAGCAACGAGTTCGATCTGCGGTACACCTTGCGAGGAACGACGCGCCTCGCGTATGCGCCCGGTCATCGTTTTGTCATCAGGGCTCATCGCGCTGATCGTCATGCAAGGTGGGACGCGCCGACGGAGTTACCGCTAAACGCACCGCGGCTAAGAGCGAGAGCAGAACACGAGGATCCTCCCGCACTGTTCGCAGTGCACGACTTCATCCTCCGCGGCGTGGCGGAGCTGGTCGAGCTCGGTCGCAGAAATCATGAGATGGCAGCCCGCGCACATCCCTCCGACCACACGCGCCACCCCGACACCGCCGAGCCGGGTACGCAAGCGCTCGTAGTCGCCTCGAAGCCCGTCCGGGATCGTCGTCGCGAGCGCCTCTCGTCGGGAGCGGTGCTGGACGATCTCCTCATCGATCTCAGACTCCGCGGCCCTGAGCTCCTTGGACAGACGTGAGATCTCCTCTTCTTCGGCCTTGAGCGCGTCGGTCAGCGTCGAGAGTTCGCTCTCGATCGGTTCGATCGCCTCCATCACGACGAGCTGCTCGTCGTCGAGATCGCGACGGAGCCGGTCCAAGTTTCCCATCTCGACCGCCATCGCTTCTTGATCACGGAAGGACCCTGCCTGGCCGCTGCGCAACCGATCGTCGATGCGTGCCGCCCGCGTGACGATTTCAGCGACCTCTCCCGCCAGACCCGAAAGGCGCCCCTCGTGCACCTGGCGCGCGGAGTTCGCTTCACGCTCTCGCACGTCGATCTGCACAAGCGCGCGCTCGTGTTCTGCGAGCTCGCCGCGAGCTGGAAGCGTCGCGCGCCGATGTTCGAGCGAATCGATTGCGGAGTCCTCGTCTTGTACCGCCAGCAACGCCTCGAACGCCGCATGTCCCTGCGCCTTCGTAGCGTCGGTCATCCGGTCCCTTCCACGTCCGCTCCGGATCGGCGCGCGTCGATAAGGTCGACGAGCAATGACGTCGTCGCCGCGACGACCGGGCTGCGGCGCTCCTCGTGTCGCCGAACGACGAGGTCGCGTCCAAAGGCGTCGGCGGCGCTGGCTCCTGCCTCATTCGCGACGAGCATGCCGCCGAGGTAGTCCCAGACCCCGAGCGAGCGGCGTCCCCACTCGCAGAAGGCGTCGAGGCGTCCGTCCGCGACCGCGCAAATTTCGAGAGCGGCCGCTCCAAAAGCGCGCGCTTGGCGCCAGTGGATCGAGCGGAAGGGCAGCCCCGAAACCCCGACGATCGCGTCGGCGAGTCTGGACGTCTTGCCGGCGGCGATCGTCTGACCGTCCCTCGTGGCGCCGTCGCCTCTCTGGGCTTCGTAGCGCGTCCCGTCGGCGAGGTTGGCGACGAGGGCACAGAGCGGACCGGACTCGTCCAGGATGCAAATACTCGTTGCGAACCATGGGATTCCCCGCGAGGCATTCGTCGACCCGTCGACCGGATCGATCACCGCGAGGAGATCGCGTCCGGCCTCGGTGACGCCCGACTCCTCGCTCAATACGCCAAGACCCGCACCAAGCAACACCTCGAGGGCCGCGTTGTCCGCAACGACATCGATCCCGTACTGCCCCTGGATCGCTCCTGGCGCTGACCAATCCTCGACGCCGGCAATCGCCGAAGCGACCGCCTCCGCCGCGCGACCCATGACGGCCGAAAGGTCACGGGCTTGCACATACGCAAGCTACTTGGGTCGATGAACGGCATCTTCCGAGCGGGTACACGTCCGACCCGCAGCGAGGCGGAACGAGACCCTCCCCTACACTCGACGCGATGGCGGTCATCGACGTCGCGGGATACGTCGCCGAATTGAAAGACCATGCGACCGATCACGGTTTCCACGTCCATGACGAGCGCCACTTCGTCGAGACGTACTCGCTGCGGCAGTTCTGGGAAGTCGACCTGCATCCCGAAGAAGGCTGCGGCGGTCCGATCGATCTCCACCTCGCCCTGGAAGTCGATCCGCGCACACTCCTCGACTTCGAAGACGCGGTCGTCGCCCTGCCCGACGACGAGGAACCGCCCGACAAATGGTCGTTCCCGCTCACCTTCAACTGGGGGATCCCGCCGCTCCCGAACGGGCCCGACCTACTGCGACTGGCGATCGACCTCGCTGGCGTCGGCGGCGTCGAACTGCCTTTGGAGATCTCGGCGACGGACTCGTTCGGCTCAGTGACGGACCCTCCCGTCCGCCGCTTGACGATTGTCGCCCGTCATGAGGTCTCGCTCGCGAAAGTCCTCGCCGGCGAAGAGCTGTTGTGTGACACCTTCGACCGGACGCGCGCGGTCAGCCGGTTTCTGTTGGACGCCGCGCCCGCCTGGCTCGACGCATGACCGTCAGGCGCCCGGGCCGTCGGCTCCGGCGCCTCTTCGGCGCCACGGCGCTCGTCGCATCCGGTGCGGGGATCGCAAGCGCCTGCGGTGCATCGGCGTCGACACTCGGACACCAAGCGTGCGTCGATGTCGGTCACAGCTTGTCGATCTACGCGCAGAGCACAAAGACGAGCGATGCGGCGCTCGCGGGAAAAGATCGTGCCCGAGCCCTTACGTTGCTGCGCGAAGCGCTCCAACCGGCGGCGCTCGCCGGCAGCAATGACGGGGACTGGCAGGCGCTCATGACGACGCTCTCGGAATCGAATCGCGTGCCGGAATCAAAGCTCGTGCCGGCGCTCTCGGCCCAGTGCGCGCAGAGCCTCTCGCAGGGCTGAGCGCCGCGTCGCTCAGTCGCGGTGGTCGATCGACCTTCCCTCGTCCCACAGCCGCAGGCCGCCGAGGATCCCGGCCACGTTGTCGACGACGGAGTACGGCGCTTCGACCCTGCCTTTCAGGTGACGGGAGTTGCCGCCACCGAGATAACAGTGGTCGAAGTTCGTGAGGATTCGGAAGACCTCGAGCGCCTCGAAAACGCGCCGACGCCACCTTTTCGGTCCGATCTTCTCCAGGGTCGCGTTGCCGAGCTGCTCGTTGAAGGTCTCCCCCTTGCGGAACGGAACCTGCGCCAACTCGAGGTGCGGGGCGAGCATCCCGTCGTAGAAAAGGGCGGTTCCGACCCCGGTGCCGAGGGTGACGACGAACTCGAGCCCGTCCCCCGAGACGACGGCGAGACCTTGTAGGTCGGCGTCGTTCGCGACGCGCGTCGGTTTCGAGAGCCGCTTCGAAAGCTCGTCGGCGAGCGGAAAGCCTTTCCATTTCTCGACGAGCTCGGGCAGAATGCGCGAGCCGAGTCCCTTTTCGGTCGAGAACTGCGGCGCGGTCAAGACCCGGCCCTTGCGGACGACGCCGGGGAAGCCGACCGAGACCCGCTCGAAACTCGGCAGCGGGCGGACGAGATCCGCGAGCGTGTCGACGAGGCGCTGTGGGGGAAGCGGATACGGCGTTGGCACTGAGACCCGATCGGCGACCATGCGGTCCTGTGTGTCGAGCACCGAGCCCTTGAGGCCAGTCCCGCCGACGTCGAGGGCGAGGGTGAACGGTCGCTTCGGCGCACCGCGGTCGTCTCCGGCCTTCGCGGGCTCGGGACCCGCCGACGCCGGGCTTTCCTGCGAGCTCGCGTCGTCTGTCATCTGATCACCCTTTTCCCCTTAGGGTCCTCGTCGGCCCTGTCGCCGATCGGCTCGTACCCTGCGAGCAGTTCGATCAAGGTGCGGACACCGAATCCGGTACCGCCTTTCGGCACGTATCCGCGCGCCTCCTCGGTCCACGCCACACCCGCGATGTCGAGGTGCGCCCAGGGGACCGCGCCGACGAACTCTTCTAGGACGAGGCCCGCCACGAGCGCGCCACCCTGGCCGATCGGCCCGATGTTTTTCAAGTCGGCGACGTCGGATTCGAGCAGCGTTCGGTAGGCGACCGGAAGCGGTAGGTGCCAGACCGGCTCCCCCGCCGCGGCCGCGGCACGCTCGACTGCGCCGACAAGACGCGAGTCGTTGCCCATCAACCCGGCGAGCCGCTTGCCGAGGGCGACGACGATCGGCGCCGTGAGCGTGGCGAGGTCGACGATCGCGTCTGGCGACTCCTCCGCGGCGAGGCTGAGCGCGTCGGAAAGGACGAGGCGGCCCTCGGCGTCGGTGTTCAGCACCTCGACGGTCTTGCCATTGCGCGCGGTGAACACGTCGCCGGGCTTGACGGCGCTTCCTCCGGGCATGTTCTCGGTCAGCGGAAAGATCCCGACGACCTTTGCCCGGACGTCGTGCGCGACGACACGCGGTCATCGCGCCGAGAACGGCCGCCGCACCGCCGCAATCCTCCTTCATCGTGAACATCGCCGTCAGCGGCTTCAGCGACAACCCGCCTGAATCGAATGTGATGCCCTTGCCAACGAGCGCGACGGTCGCGATCGGATCGTTCGGCGAGTACTCGAGGCGGACGAGCCGCGGCGGTTCGGCGGATCCCTTTGCCACCGACAACAGCCCGCCGAGGCCCATCTCGCGGATCTGCTGCTCGTCGAAGATCTCGACTGACAGCCCAGCGCGCTCGCCGACCTCGCGGGTGATCTCGGCGAAGCGTTTCGGTGTCTTGTCAGCCGCGGGTGTATTCACGAGGTCGCGGGCGAGGTTCACCGCGTCGGCGCGCGCCCGCGCCAGCGCGAGCGCGTCCGCTGCCGAGTCGTGTTCAGGAGCGATCATCACCATCCGCCCGAGCCTTGGCGCGTCGGCGGACTGCTGCTTGCGTCCGTTGAAGCGGTAGGAGCCGAGGATCGCACCTTCGCTGAACGCACCGAGCACTTCATTCTCTGAGAGCGATGACGGTGCCGCGCCGCGCAGGTCGACCGCCACCTCGTCGACGTTCGCTGCCGCACGGGACAGCGCCGCCCCGGCGCGCCGGCACATCTCGGCATCGAGCTCCTCGATCGCTCCGAGCCCGACGACGAAAGAGACGGAGTTGGCGCCGTTCGCAACAACCGCTGCGTCACCGACGTCGCCTTTGCATCCCTGCGCCGCCAGCGCACCGGCGTCGGGATCGGGGGTGCCGTCGAGACCGACGAGCCCCTCGAACACCGGCCTCGCAAAAGGGCGCCCGTCGATCGCACCCGCCGCCACCTCGAGCTGCAACGTCACCGTTCATCTCCTTCGTTCTTCGCGAAGCGGTGATCCTGCTCGACCGCTCGGGCGAGCATCCAACAAAGGTCAGACAATCGGTTCAAGTAGGCGGGAACGAAGCTCTCGGGCTTCAGCTCGACGGCAACGAGTCGCCGTTCGGCGCGCCGAACGACGGTGCGGGCGACCTCGAGCGCGGCCGACGCGGCGTCTTCGCCTGGAACGGTGAAGTCGGTGATCTCTCCGGCCGCTCGCGCGTGCCCGTCGATCAGTGACTCGAGGTGCTCGACCATCGCGCCGGTCGCTTCTGTGATCCCCGGCTCGAACCGGCGCAGCTGCACCGGATCGGTGGCGACCTCGGCCATCAGGACCCAGAGGTCGCGCTCCGCGTCGACGAGCACCGACGCGATGTCCGGGTGTTGCGCACACGCCACCCGCGCTGTCCCAAGCGCGGCCTGGGCTTCGTCGATCGAACCGAGCGCTTCGATGCGCGCGCTGTCCTTTCCGACACGGCCGCCTGCGCGCAGCGCGGTCGTTCCGTCGTCGCCCCTCCTTGTGTAGATCTTCACGCCGCTGCTCCGAGCAACGGAACGAGGAGCTCGTCTTTGGTGAGCGAGCCGTGCCGGCCGATGAGGTGCGCGTCTCCTGGGTCGGCGGGATCGAAGATCGCGACGGGAGCGCGCGCCATCAGGGCGACGTCGCCGAGACGCCTCCTGAACGCCTCGGGTAGGCGCCCGCCGAACACTCCCGCCTCGACGAGTTCGTCGATCGTGCGAACCCAGCACGTCTCATCGAAACGCTCGGCCGCTTTCGTCGCGAGGCGCGCGGTGGCGCCCGGGCGTGCGTGCAGCCAGCGAAAACGTCCTTCACCCGATATCGCCTCGACGTCGGCCATCACCTCTTCGCCGATGCCGAGCGGTGGCGTGTTCACCTCGACCTGGCCGTGGTCGGCGCTGATGACAAGCGCTGCGCCGGGTGGGAGCCGGTCGACGATGTCGGAGACGAGGCGGTCCGTCGCGCGCACCTCTGCGTCGTAGAAGGTGCCGAGGCCGGTCGTGTGGGCGATCGCGTCGATCCCGTCGTAGTAGGCGTAGACGAACGGTGCTCCCCGCTGTAGCGCCTCGGCGATCAGTACTGGTAGCGAGGACGCAAGCCGGTACCCCATGAGGTCGACGCCGAATAGGTGCGCTTCGGTAAACCCGGTGTGCGCGAACTCGGCCCTCGAGACGACGGGAACGCGTCGTCCGAGAAATGGTGACGTCTGCTGGAAGGCGCGCGGACGGACCTCGTTACGCGCATCTCCCGACGGTGTCGTCCACCGAAGAACATTCAACACCTCGCCACCGACATGGACGCGATACCCGACAACCCCGTGCTCGGCTGGCGTGCGTCCCGTGACGATCGAGGTCAAGGCGGTCGCTGTCGTTGTCGGCGCGACCGACGTCAAGGTCGAATGCGCCATCGCGGTCATCGTCGGCGCGACGCTGGCGCGCGCCGCCAGCTGTTCGGCCCCGAGGCCGTCGAGAATCAACAGCACGACCTTCGACGCCTCAGCGACGCAATTCGGGACCCAATCCGGAACGGCGTCACGCGCCCGCAAGTCCTCGAGGCGCAGGAGCACCGGCACAAGCTCGGTGAGGCATCGACCGCCGTAGTCGGGAACGAGAAAGGCCTCGTCGGTGCGTGTTACGGCGACTGAGGAGACAGTGTCGTCCACCCCGGTCGCCTTACTCACAAATTGAGCTTATGGGCAGGTCGTGGCTGGTCATACGATAGCCCGGTGCGCGTCTCCACGCGCGGCGACTACGCCTGCCGGGCGTTGCTTTCGCTCGCGCTCCACGACGACGGCGACACTCCGACCTCGGTGCGGGATGTCGCCGATCGAACCGGACTCCCCCAGCCTTACTTGGAGCAGATCCTCCTCGCGCTGAAAGGTGCCGGACTCGTCCGCTCAAAGCGCGGCGTCGGCGGCGGCTACGTGCTCGCCCGCTCGCCGAAGGAGATCACGCTCGGAGAGATCGTCTCTGCGGTCGACGGCCCGATCGCCGTCGGCTCGTTCGGCCGCGCCCATGAGAACGGCGCGTGCGAGCACGAGGGCCAGTGCGTGCTGCTCGACGTGTGGGAGGACCTCTCCGGCACGATGCGCACGCACCTCGACTCCTACGTTCTTGCAGAGATGGTCGAACGCGCCCAGTCGGGCAAGATCACTTCGAAACGCTGAACGCGCGACGCGCGCCACAGGAGCTCTTCGCTCCCGACGGCGCGCGTCGTTTCCTCTCAATCGCTAGCGGATGATCACATTGTTCTGGTTGTGCACGTTGCCGAGCGTCACGGCAAGCATCCGCGCGCTCACGAAGCGGTAGCCGCGGAGATCACGCAAAATCGCCCTGCCGTACGACGTCAAGAGCAGCTGGATCTTGTGTGTCCTGTTCGCACCGATCGACAGCGTTCGCAAGGCGAAAATTCCGCTGCTCTCCCGACCGGTCGATCGCGAACGAACGACGACATGCAACCAGGCGCGTACGTGACACGGGGCGAACTTTTGACAGTGCCAGCTGAACAGGATGCCGCTCCGGCCGACGGTGTAGCCGACACGGGAGTACGACGCAGGCGACTCGTAGCGGAACTCGCCGAGCGCGGTCGCCGCCGACAGCCCGCCGGCGTTTGAGACCTCGATTGGCACCTCGAGGTGGAACGCCGGGGTGATCGCCCGGATCAGGCTCGGCGAGATGTACGTCACCGAGGTCGCCTTGACGCGCCCGAAATACACCTCGCTGTCCGGGTAGAAACCGCTCCCGGCGATCGTCTCCGTCCGGGCGAACACACCGACGTGTGGCGAAATACGCGAGACGACGGGAGCCGCTGGCAGATAGACGTCGAGCGACCCGTCGGTATTTCCAGACGTGTCGCGATACGTGCCGGCGAGCACGCAGCCCCCGTCGGTCGAGCACCCGACCGTCGTCGCGGTTGCCCGCTGCTCGAGATCCGAATCCGTCCCTGAGTTCGTTGGCTCGGGACCGGTTCCGCTCGTCCAGCTCGTGCCGATCAGGTTGTCGGCGAGCGAGTAGCGGTACCCGCTCGGGCCGGTGGCGTCGGTGAAGTAGCCGACCGCGGAGCACGCCGCCGCCGTCGGGCAGGACACCGATTCGAGTTCCGCGCTCGCGAAGGCATTTGCGTCACTCGCCGCCGTCGAAGGCTCCGGCGCCGCCGCGGCGACAAACGACGTGCCCGATCCCGAATCGATCAGGCCATAAAGGATGCCGTTCGCGTCGTCGTACCCACCGACGGTGACACACGACGTCGTCGTCGCACACGAGACCGAGAGCAGGTTCGCGAAGCCGTCCGTGTCGGAGTCGTTACCCGGACCGACACCTGATGCGTTCGTCGCGGGTTCGGGAACCGCGCTCGCTGACCACGTCGACCCGGACAGCGCGTCGATCAAGCCGTAGCGGAAGTGGTTCGAGTCGTTGTAATTGCCGACCGCGACACAGGTCCCAGCGACCGGACACGCAACGGCGTTGAACGTCGCGCGTCCCCCGCCGGAGGCTGTGTATCCCGGCCCGGTTCCGAGCGCATTTGTCGCCGGCTCGGTCGCCGCGGTCGGTACCCACGCGCCGTTCGACGACTGTTCGGCGAGGGCGAGCGTGTTGCCGTCCGCGTCGGTGTACGTGCCCACCGCGACACAGCCCGTCGCGCTCGGACAGTCGATGGCGGTCAAGTTCGCCGAGCCGGCGCCCGCTGTCGAGTTCGCCGCCGCCGCCGACACCGGGTCCGACGATGGCTCTGGCGCCGCCACCGCGTTCCATGAGCCCGATGCGAGCGTCTCGATCAGCCCGAAGGTGTTGCCGTCCGAATCCTCGTACTGACCGACCGCGACACAGCTCGTCGTCGTCGGACACGAGATCCCGTCGAGACTCGCTGACTGCTTGGCGGATGCATCGGTCCCCGGCCCCGTGCCAAAGCCGTTCGTCGAGGGCTCGGGCGCGGCGCTCGCCGACCAACTGCCGCCGGCGAGCGTGTCGATCAATCCGTACGTGTCGCCGTTCGCGTCCTTGTACTGCCCGACCGCGAAACACGTCCCCTGCGCGGGGCAAGCGACCCCAGCGAGGCTCGCCACCTGATTTCCATCGGCGTCGGTGCCCGGACCGACGCCAGCAGCGTTCGATGACGGCTCAGGCGCGGCCGTCGCCGACCAACTCCCCGCTGTCATCGCATCGATCAAGGCGTCGGACTGACTCGCGCCGCCGGCGTCGCTGTACGAGCCGACCGCGACACAAAAGCTCGCCGACGTACAGGTGACGTCGTTCTCGACCACGCCTGGATTCGTCGCCGGTCCGCTGCCGGACGCGTTCGCCGCAGGCAACGGCGCTTCGCCGGGATTCGACGTCGTAGCGAGCGACCAGCCGACCGTCGGCGTCGCTGCACTGACGCCAGGCGTGATCGTCGCCGCCGCGATGGCAAGGCCAATCGCCGCCGCGGTCGCGGCGCCGATCCGCATCCGCCAACGCGACGCTGGGCGCACACGAGGTTCTCTCCCCTGAACGAGGTGCATCCTTTACTCCGATCTCTCCATGCCTGGGTTCCCACCGCAATGCGGCGACCCGACGAGCGCGTGACCGCCGCGCACGTCCGCCTCTAGGTGTAGCGGTTCACGACCTGGAAGTTCCAGGCACGGAGTCTGCGGCCTCCGGGACCAACAACGCTGTGAAGTGGTGATTTCGAACGTGAAACTCTGGCGACGGTTCCGCAACGCGTTCGTAAAGCGGTCCCAGCTCGCTCTCGACGCTGACGTTCGGTGGCCTGACCAGGGACGTTGCGCCGGCCGGAGCGCGGATCACTGCTGGTGCTGTGAGGGTTCGATTAGGGGTGCTCTGGCGCTCGAGTCAGGCGTTCCAGGACTCGACGACGCGGGTCTCGCGTTCGTAGCCCAAGATGCCGAGGTGGCCGGCGTCAAGCAGGAAGCGGCGCCCTTCCTCGGGCCACAGCCGCACCCAGCGGGCCGTCAACACCCGCAGCAGGTGACCGTGCGCGAAGCACAAGATGTCGCCGTTGCCGTCGGGCGCGGTCGCGATCCGGTCGAGGAACAGATCGACGCGAGCTCCCACGTCAGCGGCGGATTCGCCGTTCGGACAGCCGTCAGCAAAGACCTCCCAGTGCGGGCGCGACTGCCAGATCTCGGGCGTCGTTTTCCCCTCGTAGTCGCCGTAATCCCACTCCACCAGGTCGTCCGAGATCACCGCCCGGTCACCGAATCCGGCGATCTCACAGGTCTCAAGGGCGCGTCGCATCGGGCTCGCGTAGACGGCGATGGCGTCGAGCCGCTCGAGGCGCGGTCTAAGCTTTCGTGCCCCCTCCCGGCCAGCCTCGTCGAGCGGCAGGTCGGTGCGACCGGTGTGGCGGCCCGCCCGGCTCCAGGGGGTCGAGGCGTGCCGCACGAGGACCAGGCGGGCGGCGGCGACTCGTTCGCTCAACTCGTCGCTCACCTCACTCGGGGCGCGTCCCGGTGTCACACCGGCATGGGAAAATTAAGGCGCAAGCCGGAATGGACTGCGCCGATGTGACGTTAGTAAAGGTGCGCCGATCCACCGGGTAGGCGGAACAGGCGCGAGGACGCGCAAGGAAGGAAGAGAGCCATCCCCACCAAGACCCTCGACGAAACGGTCGAGCCGCAAACCGGAGGCCCCGACCTCATGCGGTTGATGCTCGACGACATCGGCCGCTACCCGCTGCTCACCGCAGCGGAGCAGGTCGCGCTCGCGCAGCGGATCGACCAAGGAGATGAGCAGGCGAAGAACGAGATGATCGCCGGCAACCTCCGCCTCGTCGTCCATTGGGCCCGCCGCTACCAGGGCCGTGGCGTCGACCTCATCGACCTCGTCCAAGAAGGGACATTCGGCTTGATGCGCGCTGTCGAGAAGTTCGATTGGCGACGGGGATTCAAGTTCTCGACCTATGCCACGTGGTGGATCCGGCAGTCGTTGCAGCGCGCCGTGCAGTCGAAGGGTCGGGCGATCCGCCTCCCCGAAGATGCGGTGGCGGCGGAGAACGCGGCCGAGCGCGCCGGCGAGCCCCTCGACCGGCAGCTCCCCCGTGTCGTCGCGAGCCTCGATCAGCCGTTGACGGCGGATGCCACAGCCACCCTCGGAGACGTCGTCGCGACCAACGAGGACGCGATCGACGTCGATGTCGCTGAGAAGGTCTCCCTCGAGGGTCTCGGCGAGGCCATCAGCCGCTTGCCCGAACTCGAGCGCGACGTACTGAAATTGCGCTTCGGCCTCGATGGCCAGCCGCCGGCGTCGCTCGAGACGACCGCGAAGTCGCTCGGCATCGGCGTGCGCCGCGTCCGCAGCCTCGAGAGCTCCGCTTTGCATCAGCTCTCCGAGCAGCCCGAGGTCAGCTCGCTCAACCCGGCCGCCTGATCGCCCCGGGCACCATCGCGTCGAGACGGGCGAGCACCGACTCGAGGTCGGACGGCAGCGGCGAGGAGAAGATCATCTCTTCGCCCGACACAGGGTGGTTGAGCCTGAGTTCCGCCGCGTGCAGGAACGGCCGCGCGAGACCGAGCGCTTGGCGCGTCTCTTTGGAGCGTGCACCCTTGTACCGGGTGTCACCGGCGACCGGCCTTCCGATCGCCGCCAAGTGGACGCGGATCTGATGCGTGCGTCCCGTTTCAAGCGAGATGTCGAGCAGCGCCGACGCGATCGGCTTCTCGTAGCGGCGGAGCACGCGGTAGTGCGTGCGCGCCGGGCGTCCATCGTCGACAACGGCCATCTTCGTTCGGTCACCGAGCGAACGCCCGACCGGCGCGTCGATCGAACCCTCGTCGGCATCGAAACTGCCGAGCGCGAGCGCGCGGTAGCGGCGACCCATCGCGCGCGTCGCCAGCTGGCCGATGAGCGCGTCGCGCGCCCCCTCTGTCCGCGCGACGACGAGCAGTCCCGACGTGTCCTTGTCGAGCCGGTGGACGATCCCCGGCCGCTCCCGCGACTCGTCGCCGCTGTTCAGCTCCGCGAGCTCCGGGTACCGCTCTAGCAAACCGGCGACGAGCGTCCCGCGTTCATTCCCCGAGCCCGGATGGACGACGAGGCCCGCCGGCTTGTCGACGACGACGATCGCGTCGTCTTCGTAGACGACGGTGAACAAGACGCGCTCGGGCTCGACGCGGCGCGGGCGGTCGATCAGTTCGAGCGCCGGGAACTCGAGATGGGTTCCCGCGACGACGTGTTCGTGCCGGGACCGCACCGCGCGACCGTCGATTCGCACGTCCCCTCGACTGATCATCGCGGTCGACTCGCGCCGCGAGCATCCAGTCGCGAGTGAAAGCACGCGGTCGATGCGTTCGCCATCGAGGGTGGCCGGGACCTCGAACCGCTCCAAGCGGAGGTCTTTCACGGTTCGCCGCCATCGTGCTCACGAATCGGCTGTCGAGACCCACGCACGATCACTATGAGCAATGCGAGTGTTCCGATCACGATCGCCGTGTCGGCGACGTTGAAGGTCGGCCAGAAACCGAAGTGGATGAAGTCGACGACCGCGCCCTGATGGCCGCGAAACAGACGATCGGAGAGGTTGCCGAGCGCGCCGCCGAGAATCATCCCCGTCGCGACGGCGGCGAGCGTGGAAGGCGTTCCCCTGGCGAACCACGCCAACAAAAGGACCAAGACGAAGGCGATGACGATGATCGGCAGCGTTAGTCCGGCACCGATCGAGAACGCCGCCCCGGTGTTGTACCTCAGTTGGAGCGACAACGGTCCAACGAGGTGCACCGGCCCGTTCGCGAGGTCGTGGGCGGCGAGGCTCTTCGTCACTTGATCGGCAACGAGGACCGCCACGGCGCACGCAACGACGACGGCGAGGCGCGTGCGACGCCGGGGGTCGTTGCGGGCGCGCCCGTCGGTCAGCGGCGAGAGAGTCCCCCGCTCTTGCACGCGATGCACAACCGAGCGTACGGCAAGGCCTCGAGCCGGGCCTTCGCGATGAGCTGGCCGCAGTTCTCACAAATGCCGTACTTGCCGTTCGCCATCTTCTCCAATGCCGCGTCGATCTCCTCGACCGCCTCGAGCGCCTGAGCAGAGAGCGCCAGGTCGCGCTCGCGATCGACGGCGACCGTGCCTCCTTCGCCCGATTCCTCGTCGAATTGGATGTCGCCCGGCTCCATCTCCGCGATCAGCAAGTCCGCCTCGGCCTGCAAGCTCTTCGCCTGCTCCATATAGGTCGCGCGCTCGCGCTCGAGCGCCGCCCTTTGGTGGGCGATGAACTTCTCATCGGTGTAGCCCACCTCGAGGCGCTTCGGTTCCGGTCTGGGGGGCCGGATCCGCGTCCTCGGCGCCGCCGGTTTTGCGGGTGGTGGCGCCGCCTTCGCCGCCGCAGCACTCGCCTTCTCGGTGCGCGGCGGAGAGCTCGGTTTCGAAGCCTGTTTCGCCGCAGCCTTCACGGGCTGTCTTTTTTCAGCGGCCTTGACGGGAGTCGGCAGTTTCTTCGGAGTGACCTTCGTCGCCTTCGCTGCCGGGCGCGTCACTTTCGCTGGCTTCGCGACGGCTTTTGTCGCTCTTCTCGCCGGCGCCTTCGCGGCTTTCTTCGGCGCGATTTTCGTCGTCTTCGCGGCCTTCGCCGCCTTCGCCGCCTTCTTTGGGACGGCTTTCGTCGCTTTTTTCACCACGCGCACCGATGGCGCGGCCTTCTTCACGGCTTTCGCCGTCTTCGCAGCTGTCGACTTCCGGGCCGCAGCGGTTCGCTCATTCGCCTTCGGCGTCTTTGCAGGCATCGATTCCCGATCGTCGTGCGGATTGAAGGTCCGACAGGTTACCTGATCGTTTTCAGCATTCGACCGGTTTTCAGACGACGAACGCCCACGTCAACGGCGTCGTCGTTGCCCGTGGGGGCGTGCCGCGCCAGATGCCGAATCCTCGAGTGCACTGTCGAGGACACGCCGCGCCCGCTCCGCAGTGACGCCGCGGATGCGCACCCGCTTTTGGCGGTTGCGCTCCCCGCCGACGAGTTCGACGTCCGCACGCGACACGCCGAACAGATCCGCGACGAGCTCGATGACGGCCGCGTTCGCCCGGCCGTCGAGTGGCGGCGGCGCGACCCGAACCGCCAGCGCGACACCGCGTCGCCCGGCAACGACCGATCGGCCGGCGCCGGGTTGGACCGAAAGCCGCAGCACGATCGCCGGCGCCGTTCCACCGGCGTCCGAGAGTTGCCCGAGTTCGACGTCGAACAGGTCGTCAGTCATGGCCGCCTACTGTAGGTCGGTGGCAAAACGCCCCGTGACCTCGATGTATCCCGACGTTCCGTCGACGCCGGACTACCCGCGCTTGGAGGAGGCGCTGCTCAGCTACTGGCGCGAGGATCGCACCTTCGAGTCCTCGGTCGAGGCGCGCGACCCCGAGAATCAGTACGTCTTCTACGACGGCCCGCCCTTCGCGAACGGGCAGATGCACTACGGCCACCTGCTCACAGGCTTCGTGAAGGACGCCATGCCCCGGTACCACACGATGCGCGGCGAGCGGGTCGAACGCCGCTTCGGGTGGGACTGCCACGGCCTTCCCGCCGAGACCGAAGCCCAAAAAGAGCTCGCCATCGCCGGCCGCGCCCAGATCACGGCCTACGGCATCGATCGCTTCAATGACCGCTGCAAAACCTCCGTGCTCAAGTACACCGCCGCCTGGGAACGCGGCGTCGCGCGTCAGGCGCGCTGGGTCGACTTCGAGAACGCCTACAAGACGATGGACCTCTCCTACATGGAGAGCGTCTTGTGGGCATTCAAGTCCTTGTACGACCGCGGTCTGATTTACGAAGGGCTACGCGTGCTCCCGTACTGCTGGGAGTGCGAGACGCCGCTTTCGAACTTCGAGACCCGACAAGACGACGCGCTGCGCGAGCGCATCGATCCGGCGGTGACCGTCGCGATCACGATTGACGCCGACCCCAGTTCAAACGGGCCCGCAGCCGGTGAGCTCGCCGCGCTCGTCTGGACGACGACGCCCTGGACGCTTCCCTCGAACCTCGCCCTCGCGGTGGGGGCGGACATCACCTACGCGATCTACGAGAAGGACGGCGTCCGCTACCTGCTGTCCGAATCGCGCGTCGCGCACTACCACGACGAATTCGAAGCCGCCGAACTCCTCGGCACCGTCCAGGGCGCGGCGCTCGTCGGCAGGAGCTACCGACCCCTGTTTTCCTACTTCCTCAACCAGCCGAACGCCTTCGTCGTGCTGGGCGACGAGTTCGTCGCGACCGACGAGGGCACCGGCATCGTGCACATGGCACCGGGCTTTGGTGAGGACGATCAGCGCATCTGCGAGCGCGCCGGGATCGCCGTCGTCAACCCGGTCGACTCGACCGGCCGCTTCGACGCCCAGGTCCCCGACTACACGGGAGTGCAGGTCTTCGAGGCGAACGAATCACTGATCGCGGCGCTCACTCGCATGGGTGCGCTCCTCCGGCGCGAGGAGTATGCGCACAGCTACCCGCACTGCTGGCGCACCGACACGCCGCTCATCTACCGCGCGGTGAGTTCATTCTTCGTCGAAGTGACAGCGTTCAAGGATCGCATGGTCGAACTCAACCGCGAGATCAATTGGATGCCGCCGCACGTCGGATCGGGCGCCTTCGGCAACTGGCTCGAAGGGGCGCGCGACTGGTCAATCTCGCGCAACCGCTACTGGGGAACGCCGATCCCGGTGTGGAAGTCCGACGACCCGGACTATCCTCGCGTCGACGTCTACGGATCGCTGGACGAACTCGCCCGCGACTTCGGCGTCCGGCCGCACGACCTGCACCGTCCCGGTATCGACGCGCTCGTGCGGCCGAACCCCGACGATCCGTCCGGCAAAGCGATGATGCGGCGCGTGGAGGACGTGTTGGATTGCTGGTTCGACTCCGGCTCGATGCCGTTCGCCCAGCTCCACTACCCGTTCGAGAACCAGCGGCGCTTCGAGGACAACTTCCCCGCCGACTTCATCTGTGAGTACGTGAGCCAGACGCGCGGCTGGTTTTACACGCTCCACGTCTTGTCGACGGCGCTGTTCGACCGGCCGGCGTTTGAGAACTGCATCGCGCACGGCATCTTGTTGGGAAGCGACGGCCGCAAGTTGTCGAAGCGACTGCGCAACTTCCCCGATCCCGAGGTGTTCTTTTCCACCTTCGGCGCCGACGCGATGCGCTGGTACTTGCTGGCGTCGCCGGTGCTGCGAGGACTCGACGTCGCCCTCGAAGAACAGGCGATGGCCGAGCCAGTCCGCACGGTGATGAACCCGATCTGGAACTCATTCCACTTCTTGACCCTCTATGGGCGTACCGACCAGATGACCGGAGAGTTCCGTGTCGACCAGCGCGGCGAGCTCGACCGATACGTGCTCGCGAAGACGCGCCGCTTTTTGGAGGGCGTGACGAAGGCCTACGACGCCTACGATCTCGCCGGTGCCGCCGCGCAGTACCCCGCCTTCCTCGACGCCCTCACGAACTGGTACATCAGAAGGAGCCGGGAGCGCTTCTGGCGCGCCGCGGACGACGGCGACGTGTCCGGCAAACGCGACGCCTACGACACCTTGCACACGGTCCTCGATGTCGTCGTTCGCGCCTCGGCGCCCCTCCTGCCGTTCCTCTCCGAAACCGTCTATCGGGGCCTCAGCGGAGAACGCAGCGTCCACCTCGCCGACTGGCCGGACGCGAACTTCCTCCCCGACGACCCGGCGTTGGTCGACGCGATGGACCTCGTGCGCGAGGTCTGCTCGGCGATCCATTCGGTGCGCAAGGCGAACGGGCTGCGGGCGCGTCTTCCGCTCCGCCAGGTGACCGTTGCGCACCCGCTGGCCTACGAGCTCGGCGCGTTTCGCGAGCTCATCTCCGAGGAAACGAACGTGAAAGAGGTCGAACTGCGCGACGACGCGACATCGTTGGCGACGACGACGCTTAGCGTGATCCCGGCCGTGATCGGTCCGCGGCTCGGCGAAGCGACCCAAGTTGTCATCCGCGCCGTGCGCGCCGGCCATTGGGCGGTCGGAACAGACGGAGTCGTCGAAGCCGGTGGGGTCGTGCTGCAACCCGGAGAGTTCGAACTGCGCGTCGTGCCGTCGGATCCCGTCTCGGCGCGTGTCGTCGACTCCGGCCGCGGCGTCGTCGTCCTCGATATGACGCGCACCCCCGAGCTCGAAGCGGAGGGCACCGCCCGCGACCTCGTCCGCATCGTCCAGCAAGAACGGCGCAACATGGGCCTCGCAGTAAGCGACCGGATCGAAATCACCCTCGTCGTGCCGAAAGACGTCGCAGAAGTACTCGACGCCTGGGGCGATGAACTGAAGCGACAGACGCTCGCCCGCAGTCTCTCGGTGACGATCGTCGACGACGGCGACGCCGCTTTGGAGGCATCGCAAGCCGGTGTGCACCGTCTCTCGGACGGAAGAAGAGCGGTCGCGCTGCGAATCCGGCTCGCGCCGTAAGAGCCAGCGCGCCTGACCGGCTAAGCGGAGACGTCTCCTCCGCGCTGTTCGGCACGGCCGGTCGAGCGGAGGGGGCGGGGCCGCTCCTCGGGCGTCGTGTCGAGCTCCGCTCCCTTTGCCCAGCGCTGCCAGAGCTCCTCATCGGGGTCGACGACGCTTTCCACCGAGACGATCGCCTCGTCACCGGTGATCGAGAACCCCTCGAAGGCCTCGGACGGTTCCTCCTCTTTTCGGGCCGCCTTCGTTTCGCGGTGTGCAGGCCGCTCCTCGCGCCGTGATCGCGTCGTCTTTTCGTCCTCGCGGCTGTCCTCTTCGACCACGGCGCCCGCGCCCTCGCCAGAAGCGGGCCCGCCTTCGACATCGGCGTCCGCGGCAGCAACGGCCTCAGTCGCCGGGCCTGCGAGGTCGTCGTCCTCCGCGCGCGGCTTCGACCGCTTTTGCTCCTCTTCGTCGACGACCTTTGAGACGGCCTCCAAACGCTGACGCACCGATGATCGCGTCGGCGCTGGTGGTTTCAGCGACTCTCCGACCGTCTCGAGCGCGCCCTGCAACGCGAACACGAGCTGTTTGCGGAGTGCCTCGATGAAGCTCGAGATCTCGGCGACTTCGGTCTCGAGCGTCGTCTTGCGATCCTCGAGGTCAGCGATCGTCTCTCTCGCCCGAGCCGCCGCTTCAGCACGCAACGTGCTCGACTCCTCCCGAGCGGATCCGACGAGCTGTTCGGCTTCCGCTCGCGCGTCCTCCAGCACCGCGGACGCTTCCTCGCGCGCCTCTCTGATCGCGAGGTCCGCGGTCCGCTGCGCGAGCACGAGCGTGCGACGCAGGGTGTCATCTGTGTCGCCATTTTCCGCGCCATGCGCCGCGGCTTCGCGTGCCGTGTCGAGTTGTGAGAGGAGATCGTCGACCGCCGCAGCGACCTTTTCGAGAAACTCGTCGACCTCTTCGGTGTCGTAACCGCGCAGGCGGTCGCGGAATTCAACTTCCCGGAGGACTCGGCCCGATATCTCCATTGGTCACCCCTCGATCACTTTGGCGGCACACGCCAGAGAGCGCCCAGATTCGCGCCCATTCGACCTGCAGATCCTATGCCCGGGCCCGAGCGTGCTGGGGGACCGTCCCGGACGAGTTCAGCGAACCCGGATGACCGTGATGATGATCTCGAGGGCGAAGAACACCACGATCGGTGACAGGTCGAGTCCCATCGATCCGACGCGGACTGGCGGCAGGATCCTGCGCACCGGCCGCAGAACGGGGTCGGTGATCTTCGCGAGCCCGCGTTCGATTCGCGCCATGCGCGACCACGGATTGATCGGGAACCACGTGAGGATGATCCGCGCGAGCAGCACGACGATGTACGCCTGCAGGACATCGACGATGATCCGAACGATCACGCGACGCGCGCTCCATTTCGCGCGCGGGTGCGCGCCGAATCACTCAGGAGCGGTACAGGCCGCGCTCTTGGAGGCGCAGTCGCTCCTCCGCGGGCACCTCGACGTCCGTCGGCGCCAGGAGGAACACCTGATCGGCAACCTTCTCCATCTGCCCGTCAAGTGCGTAGGTGAGCCCGGAGCAGAAGTCGATCATCCGTCGGGAAAGGTCGCGCTCTGAACCTTGCAGGTTCACGATCACCGGGTTGCCCTGCTTCACGACGTCGCCGATCTCCTGGGCGTCTCGAAACTGCGACGGCGCGACGACGTGCACCCTGCCCGCCGGCGTCTTCGCCTTCGTGATCGGGCGCACAACCGCTCCAACCGGCCGGCGCGGATCGGCGGCGGTGATCGGACGGACGGTCGCGGTGTGGCTCGGGTGCGAGCCGGTGTCCTGGATCTCCGGGTGGACGGTGCGTTCGATCCGGTGCTGGCCGGTCGGCTCGAGTGCGTCCCCGTAGAGTTCGTCGTCCTCGATGTCTTTCAGCCCGAGGTACGCGAGCGCCTTGTTCATGAACGATGACATCTTGCTCCTTTAGAGCCCGAATCTATTGTGACACCACCCTGTGCGTCGGGCGAGCACCGAACAGCACCCGCCCCAAGCGGACCATCGTCGCCCCCTCCTCGACGGCGATCGCGAAGTCGTCGCTCATCCCCATCGACGCGATCGTGAAACCGAAGTCGTCGACGAGCCGCCGCACCGTGCGAAAGCTGCGACGCGCCGCCGGTTCGTCGTCTGGGGCGGCGATCGTCATCAGCCCCTTCACGTCGAGGCCGGCGCGCGTAGCAACATCAGCGAGCCGCCCGACGTCGCCCGGCGGAACGCCGCCCCGTCCGGCAATCCCGGTCGTCTCGACCTCGATCAGCACCGAGGCGCCCGGCGCGTGACGGGCAATCGCTGCAGCCTCGGCGTCGCGATCGACGCTTTGGTAGAGCGCGACGTACTTCGCGAGCCGCGCAAGGCTCCGCCGCTGGATCCCGCCGATCAGGTGCCAGCGCACCGGCGGACCCGGCGACGCAGCGAGCGACGTGGCCTTTGCGACGAGCTCGTCGGCGTAGTTCTCGCCGAGATCGGTGAGGCCCGCAGATCGCGCAGCGAGCGCGGCCGAGGCGTCGAGAGCTTTCGTCACCGCGACGATCTCGACGTGTTTTGGATCGCCGACTTGGGCGATCCGCTCGCGTACACGATCGAGCCGCAGGCCGAGCTCGCCCGCGTCGATCGCGCCGGAAATCGCGGGTTCATCCATGGTCCTCTTCTCGCCAGATGACGAGCGCCTGGCGGGCGCGGTCCTTGTTGGCACGATGCGAGAACCAACGCCCCCCACACGCGGTGCACGAGTCGACGTCAACGGAGAGCTCGACGTCAGCGCGTCGCAGCGCCAGTTTGACGGCCGCCGGTAAATCGAGTGCCAAATCACCCTGTGACGAAATCGCCCGCACCTCGTCACCAAAGATCGCCGAGACGGCGTCGAGATCCTCGGGCGAGAAGGAGTAGCACTCGGGATGGATGCACGCCGACAGGACGGCGTGGATCTCGTCCGCATCTCGGGCCCGCATCGCCCGTGCCGCCGCGGCGATCACCCCTTCCATGAGGCCCCGCCAACCGACGTGCGCCGCCGCGACGAGTCCCCTGCTTGCGAGGCCGACAAGCGCGCAGTCCGCGCCGAGCACGCACAGCGGCGTCTCGGGCGCGGTGGTCAACAGCGCGTCGGCGTCGTGCAGGCTCGCCTGCGGCGCGTCGATCTCGAGCACGCGGGCGCCGTGGACCTGGTGCACGAATGACCACGGCCGGTCACAGATCGACGTGTAGAGCACTTCGGACGCGGCATCGCCGCCGAGCGCCATCGGCCGCGCGTCACCGTCATCGCGCGTCGTGAGCGCGACGCGCACGCCGGCAGGGAACGGGTACGGCGAAACGATCTTCAGCGTAGGAACGACGGGACGTCGAACCCTTCGTCGCCCAGATCAACGTCGTCGTCGATCGCGAAGACTTCCGAGCGGTAGTCGCGGGTGGCACTGAATCCTTCGGCGAGTCCCGCCGCAGCTTCGAACGGCGTCGTGTCGAAGCGGTCAAAACCGGCCGCAATCACCGTGACGCGGACCTGATCGCCGAGCGTGTCGTCGATCGCGCTGCCAAAGATGATGTTCGCGTCGGGGTGCGCGATTGCGTGGATCGCTTCCGCGGCCTCGTTCACCTCGAACAGTCCGAGGCTGTGACCGCCGGCGACATTCATCAGGATCCCCTTCGCGCCGTCGATCGAAGACGACAACAGCGGACTCGTCATCGCGTGGTGCGCGGCGTTCAGCGCCCGCCCCTCCCCCGCTGCGACACCGACGCCCATGATCGCCGAGCCCGCGCCGCGCATGATCGTCCGCACGTCCGCGAAGTCGGTGTTGATCAAACCCGGCACCGTGATCAAGTCCGTGATGCCCTTCACGCCTTGCAACAAAATGTCGTCTGCCATCCGGAAGGCCTCGAGCATCGTCGTCTTCGAGTCCGCCAGCGTGAGCAGGCGCTCGTTCGGGATAACGATCATCGTGTCGACGAACTCGGAGAGCTTCGCGATTCCCTGTTCGGCCTGCTGCGCGCGTCGGCGCCCCTCGAAGGCGAATGGCTTCGTCACGATGCCGACCGTCAATGCCTCGAGTTCGCGGGCGATCTCGGCGACGACCGGCGCGCCGCCGGTGCCTGTCCCCCCACCCTCGCCGGCGGTGATGAAGACCATGTCTGCGCCTTTCAGCACCTCGCCGATCTCTTCGGTGTGGTCCAGGACGGCAGAACGGCCGATGTCGGGATCAGAACCCGCGCCGAGGCCACGGGTGAGTTCGCGGCCGATGTCGAGCTTGATGTCCGCCTCGGAAAGCAAAAGCGCCTGAGCGTCGGTGTTCACGGCGACGAATTCGACGCCGCGCAGATCGGCGTCGATCATCCGGTTCACCGCGTTGACGCCGCCCCCACCGATGCCGACGACCTTGATGACGGCGATAAAGCTCTGCGTTCCTTCGTTCACCACAGTCGTCGCTTTCTCTCGGTTCGCCGAAAGGCTCCGTTGGACACGGCCGCGACGACGTGCATCGTCGGGCGACGACTCTCGCAGAACCGATCCGCCGCGACCGCTCTTGTTCTCGCACCTTCATTCTCCAGAGCGGGCGGATGGAGGGTGTCAGGCACGCGAGTTTGGCCGACCATAGGGCTGGCACTTCACGGGGTCAAGACCGGATTCGAGGGCGCTCGCAGGTCGATCGCGGTGATTCCGGTCAGCGAGACGCCGGCGAGCACGGTCGCAAGCGCCACAAATTTCTCGCGCGGATTACTCGGTGGCCCAAAGATCGCGACCGGTTCATTCACCAAGGTGACGGCGATTCCGACCCGGAGCGTGCGCGCGATGTTGGCGATCCGGACGACGAGCGTCGTCGGCGCCTGCGCGGCAACGGCGAACAGTCCGCGATCGCTCCGTCCAAACCCCTCGCCCGGTGCGGGGACCGCCGCATCGGTGTCCACGGTCACCACCCCAGCGGGCTTGCTGCCGACGTCAGCGAGGACGCGTCCGGAGGCGTCGACGAGGGCGCCGCCGCGGGCGAGCGGCACGAAAGCGACCGGGACGCGCTCGGTGACAGTGACCGCCACCGACGAGGGGAACGAAACGGCGACGCGCGCCGTGTCGACCCAGGGGAGCTGCTCGATCCGGTGCGCGGCGGCGGCGGGACTGATATCGACGAGCGGCGGATGGGTCACGAGCCCGCTCACGGCGAGGATCGCCTGGTCCTCGCCGTGCGTCGTCCCGACGATGCGGATCTCGCGCGCTGAGAACAGCGACGAATGGGCGATCGCGACACCCGCCGCCGAGAGCGCCGCCAGGGCGACGAGTCCGCTGAATACGACAAGGCGCCGGCGGCGGGCCACGCCCCCCGCCTTGACATGCGGTTTTTTGCGCGCCGGCTCGTGTTTTTGAGCTGGCTTCGTCCCCGGTGGCGCGGGCCGGGCCGGACGCGGATTCGTGGTCGGGCGGGTCCGGTGTGTTGCCGGCGTTTTCGAACGCAGGTGGGCGGGACGACGGGTCGCGCTCACCGGTCAAACCCCACAAAGACCACCTCGGTGACGAGCGCAACGCCTGTTTTGCGCCGCACGGCCTCCCGCACGGCCTCGATGAGGGCGCGCACATCGTCGGCGGAGCCGCCGTCGTCGGCCTGGATGAAGTTGGCGTGCTTGTTCGAAACCTCGGCGCTGCCGATCCGCAACGCCTTCGCCCCGGCGGCCTCGACGAGCCGGCCCGCCGAATCCCCGGCGGGGTTCTGGAAGATCGACCCGGCGTTGCGTCCGCCCGGCTGGTTGGCGCGGCGCCAGGCGACGATCTCGGCGATCTTGACCGCCGCGGCCTTCGGGTCCCCGCGGTCGAGGCGGAAGGATGCCTCGGTGACGACGTCGTCTGGACCGACGGACGAGTGGCGGTAGGAGAGGTCGAGGTCGCCCGAGGGGACCACCCGGGCGCCGCCGTCTCTGAGCGAGACGAGGCGGGCCGAAACGAGCCGCTCGGCGGTCGCAGAGCCGTGTCCGCCGGCGTTCATCCGCACCCCGCCGCCGACGGTGCCGGGGACGCCGACGGCCCATTCGAGGCCAGCCCAACCTTCGTGGGCCGTCGTGCGGGCGAGCACGGGCAAAGCGACGGCGCCACCTGCGACGACCAGTCCCTCGGCGTCGATCTCGACGGCGCCGAAGCCGTCCGCGAGCACGACTGCGATGCCGGGAAACCCGGCGTCCGAGACGAGCAGGTTCGAGCCTTTGCCGACGACGACGACGTCGACCCCGGTCTCGTCCCGCGCCTCGGCGACCCGAGCGAGATCTTCCTCGTCCTTCGCCTCGACGAGCACGGCTGCGCGCCCGCCGACCCGATAGGTCGTACGCGGGCCGAGCGGCGCGTCGCGGGTTGCCCTCTCGCCGAGCAGCTCCTCGACGCGGGCCACCGCTTCGCAGAGCTCCTTTTTGGCGTCGACGCCGGCGCTCATTTCGCGACACCCGCCTCGGAGCGGTCGACGAGCGATGCGGTGACCTCGGTGATGTCTCCGGCACCGAGCATCAACAAGCAGTCGCCCGCCCGCACGAGACCGCGCAACGTCGAGGCCAATTCTCGGTGATCCGGGACGTACCGCACGGCGATCTCCGGGTGGGCGTCCTTTACCGCGTCGAAGATCACCCGACCGGACACGCCAGGGATCGGCGTCTCCCACGCAGCGTAGATGTCGGTGATCACGACCTCGTCCGCTCCGGCGAAGGCGTGCGCGAAGCCGAATCCGAGTGCCGACACCCGCGAATAGCGGTGCGGCTGGAAGACGCAGACGATCCTCGCGAAACCGCCGCCCAGCGCGGCGTCGATTGTCGCCGCGACCTCGCCGGGAAGGTGGGCGTAGTCGTCGATCACGGTCGCGCCCTCAAATTCGCCGCGGAACTCAAAACGCCGCGCGACACCGCCAAAGCGCGCGAGGGCGCGGCCGATCGCCTCGGCGTCCGCCCCGATCGCGAGCGCGCCCGCCGCGGCCGCCGCCGCGTTCCGGGCGTTGTGACGGCCTGGTACGGCGAGGGCGATCGGAATCGTCTCTAAACCTCGGCGCTGCAGCCCAAAACGCGCCCGTGAGCGCTCCGCGATGAAGTCGACGATTCTCACGTCGGCCGCTTCGTTGAATCCGAACGTCGTGGCGTCTTTCGGCGCGACCGATCGGGCGAGCGGATCGTCGATGGAGACGATGCAAGCCCGCGCCTCGCGGGCAAAGCGCGCGAACGCCGCGGTGAGGTTCTCCTCCGTGCCGAAGTGGTCGAGGTGGTCCGCCTCGACGCTCGTCACGACGGTGATCTCCTTTGGCAACCCGAGGAACGTGCCATCACTCTCGTCCGCTTCGACGACGAGCCACTCCCCTTCGTCCCAGGCGGCGTTGGCGCCGAACTCGTAGATGTCGCCGCCGATGATGAACGATGGCCGCATTCCCGCTTCGACGAGGATCAGCGCCAGCATCGACGAGGTCGTCGTCTTGCCGTGGGTTCCAGAGACGGCGATCGTTCGCCGCTCGGCACAGATCGCCGCGAGAAGTCCCGCCCGGGAGAGCACGGGAAGGTGTCGAGACCGCGCCGCGACGACCTCGACGTTCGCGTCGGGGATCGCACTCGATCGGGCGACGATCTCCGCGTCGCCCAAGTGATCGACGTCGTGACCGACAAAGGAGCGCACGCCTAGTCCCCGCAGTCGCTCGAGCGCGACGCTCTCTTTCAAGTCGCTGCCGCTCACGTGGTGACCCATGCCGACGAGCACCGTCGCGATCGCGCTCATCCCTGCACCGCCGATCCCGACGATGTGGATCCGGCGCGCAACAGAAAGGTCGACGGCACTCACCGTTGCTCGATCTGACTGGTGCGGCCGCCAGCGATTTTTCCGACGAGCTCGGCGACGCGTTCTGCCGCTTCCGGACGGCCGACGGCGCGGGCGCGGGCGCGCATCTCCTCCCTCGACGGCGCGTCATCGAGCAGCGCGCGCACCCGGTCCCACATCGCTTCGATCGTCGCCCGTTCGTCGGCGACGATCTCCGCGCCACCGGCGTTCGCCAGGCGCTCGGCGTTCTTGCGTTGATGGTCGCCCGGTGCACCCGGCAGGGGCACGAAGATCGTCGGCGTCCCGATGACCGCGATCTCGGCCACGGTCGACGCACCCGCCCGGCTGATCCCCAGGTCTGCTGCTGCAAGGACGGCGGGCAACCGCTGCTCGTAGGCAACGAGGCGGTACGCCAGCGCCGCGTCGTCGAGGCGCATCGCCCGAGCCCGTTGCGCGCACTCGGAAAAGTCCCGCTCCCCGCTCACGTGGTAAATCGTCAGATCGTCCCGATCAGAAAGGCGCTGTGCGAGCGCGATCGCGAGCTCGTTCAGCCGACGGGCGCCGAGCGACCCCCCGACGACCAGCAACAGCGTCCGTTCCGTATCGACTCCGACACCGCTTTTCGCCTTGGCGCGATCGCCGCTTGCCCGTGCGGCCTGCACAACGACCTCGCGGATCGGCGCACCGGTCACGACGGCGTGCGGCAGCCGGGTTCCCTCGTACGCGACGGCGCTCGCCTTCGCGAAGCGGGCGATCAGTCGGTTCGCTGCGCCCGGCACCGCGTCGACGTTCATCACGACGACCGGCACCCGCCACAGCACCGCCGCCAGCGCGCAGCCGAGGGCACCGTAACCGCCGACGGAGACGACGACGCGCGGCCGCCAGCGGTGTACGAGTACGGCGGCAGCCACGAACGCAACGAGTAGTCCGGCGACTGCCGACACGTTCCGCAAGCTCATCTTGCGCACGATCCCTCGACCGGGAAGCTCGGTGACCGAATAGCCGGCGGGACGGACAAGACGTGCCTCGACGCCACGACGGGTGCCGACGAAGCGGATCGACTCGGGACTCCGACCTTGCGCGACGAGCGCTTCGGCGAGCGCGAGCGCCGGCTCGACGTGGCCGGCGGTCCCGCCGCCGGCGACGACGACCTCGATCGCGGGCCTGGTCACCTGGCCGTGACGGCGCGTCGGCGGGCTCGATCGTGTTCTGAGACCGAGCGCGTTTTCTCATCGGGGTGCCGCGCGATGCGCACGAGAACGCCCATCGCCGCCAGCAGGACGACCAACGAGGATCCCCCTGACGACAGGAACGGCAGCGGGATCCCCGTCTCCGGCACGATGCCGATCACGCCGCCGATGTTGATCAGCGCCTGCACGACGACCCACGTCGTGATGCCGATGGCGACGAGCCGGGCGAAACGGTCCGTCGCACGCGATGCGATGCGAACGCCCAGCCAGCCAAGGAACACGAAGCCGGCGAGCACGCCGAGCGAGCCGACGAGCCCGAAGTTGTTGCCGATGATCGAGTAAATGAAGTCGGTGCTCGCGTTCGGGAGGAAACCCCAGGCGGCTGGCGATCCGCCGAGGCCGGTCCCGAGCAGGTGGCCCGAGCCCAAGGTGACGAGTGACTGCACGACTTGGTAGCCGCTCGTCGTCGAATGCGCGAAGGGGTTGATGAATCCGGCGATCCGCGCACGCCCGTAGGGTTCGACGATGAGGAACGCCGCGCCGAGCACCAGGAAGATCGCGCCGAGCGTGGCGACCTTTCGCATCGCGACGCCGCCGGCGTACAACAACACCGCGCCCACCGTGACAACGACCGCCGCGGTGCCGAGGTCCGGCTGTCGGACAATGAGGATCGCCAAGGCGATGAGGGCGATGACCATCGGGCGCACGACGTCGACCGGCTCGCCGGTCCCTTTCGAGCGCCTGGCGATCAAATCGGCGGCGAAGATGACGACGGCGAGTTTCGCGATCTCCGACGGTTGCACCCGGAACATGCCGAAGCCGATCCAACGGGCCGAGCCGCCGGCGACCGAGCCGACGCCGTGCACCAACACCGCCAGCAGCATCACGCCCGTCGCGACGAGCAGCGGCACCGCGACGCGACGCCAGAACTGCAACGTCATGCGAGCCGTCGCGACAAAGGCGAGAGCGCCGATCACGCTCCACAGTCCCTGACGCTCGACGATCGACCACGGCGAGCCGTACGTCGCGATCGACGACACCGACGACGACGAGAGCACGATCACGAGGCCGAAGACGCAGAAGCCGGCGACAAGACCGCTCAAGGTCATCGCGTCCCGGCTCGGAGCGCCGGGCACCGCCTGCGCCCGCACCCGCTGACCGTCCTGAACGACGCGTAGCCGTGCCGAGCGAGATCCGGCGCGTCCACGCCGTGCGATCGTGCCCGTCGTCGCGGTCATTGTTGGGCGCTTTCTTCAGCGAGCCGACGCACGGCGTCTTTGAAGTCGTCGCCACGCGCTTCGTACGACACGTACCAGTCGAACGAGGCGCAGCCCGGTGAGAGCAGCACCGCGTCGTCAGGGTGCGCGAGTGATGCGCCTGCGGCGACCGCGTCGACCATCGACTCGGCGCGGCGCACGGGATAGTCGGGGGAAAAGGTCCGCTCGATCTCCGCAGCGGACTCTCCGATCGCGACAACGCCGCGCAGGATCGCGGAACCGCTCTCGCGCGTCGCCGCCTTGATCACCGACAGATCGAGGCCCTTGTTCTTCCCGCCGAGGATGAGGACGACCGCGGGGAAGGCCTTCATCGCGGTCGCGACGGCGGCCGGTGTCGTCGCCTTCGAGTCGTCGTAGTACGCGACCTGGGACACCGTCGCGACACGTTCGAGTCGGTGCGCCGGCGGGGAGGTTGTACGCAGCGCCTCGAGCACTCCCTCGCGGGTCGCGCCCGACTCGAGGGCGGTGACGAGCGCGGCGAGCGCGTTCAGCCGGTCGTGTGGCAGGTCTCGGACGAGGTCGCTCGAACGCGCCAGAACCGTGCCGTCAGCCGCGATCATTTCGTCACCGTCGAGCCGGTAGTCACCCTTTGCGGCGCCAAATGTCACCACCCGACCGGCGGCACGTGCCGCAGTCGCCGCGATAGTTTCGTCGTCGGCGTTCGCGATGGCGACATCGCCTTCGCGTTGGTGCGCCCAGATCCCCGCCTTCGCCGCGAAGTATTCGCCGGTCGAAACATGCCAGTCGAGATGGTTTGGAGCGAAGTTCAGCCACGTTCCGACGGCCGGGCGGAACGTCGGTGACCGCGCGAGCTGGAACGAGGAAACTTCGGCGACGACGACATCGAGGTCGTCACGGCCCACAACCGAGATCAACGGGACCCCGATGTTGCCGGTCGCTTCTGACCGGCGCCCCGACGCCCGCAGCATCGCGCTCACGAGCTCGACGACGGTCGTTTTTCCGTTCGTGCCGGTAACGGCGACGATCGGCGGACGGATCATCCACGAGGCGAGCTCGATCTCCGAGACGATGTTCTCGCGGTTCGCCGCGGAGAACACCGGGTGGCTCGGCGGCACCCCGGGACTTGCGACAACGAGGTCGACCCCGTGGACGAGCGTGCGCAATGCGTCACGCTCTGGTGTGCGACGTACCTCGATGCCGGAACGGTCCAGGGTCGCGTCGACGACCGCCTCCGAATCGTCGATCGCGATCACGGCGATGCCGCGTTCTTTGAGCACCTTCGCGACCGCTTGTCCCGTCCTCGCGAATCCGACGACGAGGACGCGCCGCAGCGCCGTGATGTCTCTCGCGGTGGTCGTCATAGCAATGACCTCACGCCCAAGAAGTCGGCATAGAAGATTCCGAGCCCGAGCGCGGTGCACAGTCCCGAGAAGATCCAGAACCGGACGATGACGGTCGTCTCCGGCCAGCCCACAAGTTCGAAGTGATGGTGGATCGGTGCCATTCTGAAGATGCGCGTATGAAACATCCGGAAGCTCACGACCTGCGCGACGACCGACAACGTGACGACGAGGAACAGCCCGCCGATGATCGGCAGCAGCAGCTGCAGGTTCATCTCGAGGGCGAGACAGGCGAGCGCGGTACCGATGGCGAGCGAACCGGTGTCGCCCATGAAGATGCGCGCCGGCGCCGCGTTCCACCATAAAAAGCCGACGCACGCGCCACCCATCGCGACTGCGATCAGCGCGAGATCGAGCGACGGGTGCACGTGGTAGATGCGGACGTGACGGTACTCCCAGTAGCCGATCAGCGTGAAGCCGACGAAGCTGATACCCGCCGCGCCGGCTGCGAGGCCATCGAGCCCGTCGGTGAGGTTCACCGCGTTCGATTCGGCGGTCATGATGAACGTCGCCCAGACGACCCAGCCCGCGGCGCCGAGTCCGACGCCGGGGATGCTCTCCCGAGTGAACGAAAGGGTCGTGCTCGCGTGCGCGAAATGTTCGGCCAGAAGCGCGAACGCGACGCCGAGGATGATCTGCAGAATGAGCTTGCCGCGCTTGTCGAGTCCGAGACTTCGCCGGCGGCTCACCTTCAACCAGTCGTCCCAGGCGCCGATCGTGCCGGCGAGGATGATCGCGCCGAGCGCGAGCGCCCCGGCAACGGTGAACGGCGTCGCCGTGCCGACGTGACCGAACAGGTAGCCGATCGTCGCCGCGAGGATCAACGCGACCCCGCCCATGGTCGGCGTCCCCGCCTTCATGACGTGGTACGCCGGGCCATCCTCGCGGATTTGCTGACCGATGCGGCGCGTGACGAGGGCGCGCATCAACAGCGGGGTACCGAAGCCGGCAACAAGAAGGGCGACCGTGCCGGCCTCGAAAATCGAGATCACTGCGCGCCCGCTTCTCCCTCGATCCCGGGCCTCTGACGTTTCGCGCGCCACGAAAGCCGAGCGAGCTCGTCGCGTACGACCTTTCGGTCGTCGAAGGGGACCGACCCGTCGGCGAATTCCTGGATCGTCTCGTGTCCCTTGCCGGCGACGACGACGACGTCACCCGGCTTCGCCGAGCGGAGTGCTTCGAGGATCGCCGAGCGACGGTCGAGCTCTACGACGACCTCGGCCCGACCCGACATCCCGGCTCTCACATCCTCGACGATCTGGTTCGGATCCTCGCTGCGCGGATTGTCGTTCGTCAGCACGACGACGTCCGCCAACCGGGACGCGATCGCGCCCATCGCCGGGCGCTTGCCCCGGTCGCGATCCCCGCCCGCGCCGAAGACGAGGATCACGGAGGAGCGGTCGGCGCTCCCATTTTTCTTCTGGTCTCGACGCACCGCGCGCAGCACCTCTTCCAGGCCCGCCGGGGTGTGCGCGTAATCGACGATCGCGACGACCCCGTTGTCCGATTCCACCGCCTCGAATCGCCCCGGCACGCGCTCGGCTTTGGCGAGGCCCTCGACGATCGCGTCGGGCCCGACGCCGAGGGCGCGCGCCGTGCACGCCGCGGCGAGCGCGTTCTTGACGTTGAACTCCCCACCGATCGGGAAGACCACGTCGCGCCCACCGAGCCGGAAGCGCGAGGAGGCCAATCCGACTTCCAAGTTGCTCGCGTCCTCGAGCGAGTACGAGACCGTAGGGATCTGGCTCTTCGCGATCAATCTCCGTCCGTACTCATCGTCTCGATTGACGACCGCGAAGCGGGCACGCTCGGGTGTGAACAACTCCGCCTTGGCGGCGAAGTACGCCTCCATCGACTGGTGGAAGTCGAGGTGATCCTGTGACAGGTTCGTGAACACGGCGACGTCGAATTGGATCCCATCGACGCGATGTTGCGTGAGCGCGTGCGACGTCACCTCCATCGCGCAGGCAACCGTTCCCTTTTCGTACAGATCGAGAAGTGCCCGCTGCAGTTGCGGCGACTCGGGCGTCGTCCGCGCGCCACCGAGGGTGCCGATGACGCCCGTCGCCCACCCTTCGACATCCAAAATGTCCCGCAAAAGCTGCGTCGTCGTCGTCTTACCGTTGGTACCGGTGACCCCGACCATCCGCAGCTTTCGCGCCGGGTCGTCGTAGAACGCGCAAGCGGCGAGCGACATCGCTTGGCGCGCCGTCCCCGGTGCGACGACGAGTTGAGCGGAGGCGCCGACCTCTGCTCCCAAGGTGTGTTCGCAAATGAAGGCGACGGCGCCGCGCCGGTACGCCTTCGGGGCGAATTCATGGCCGTCGGCGTGTTCGCCGACGAGACAGCAAAAGAGCGCCCCTCGCACAACGCTGCGATGGTCGAATGCCACCTGGGTCACGCCGACGCCATTCGTTTGACCGACGACCGCGAGCGGCTGCATGCGCTCCACGATCTTTTCGATCGCCACACCAGCGGATTCATCCAACACGGCCAGACTCGTCACTTTGAACCGCCACGCCGCAACGTCGAAGCCAAGGTCGTCGAAGCCGCAGGCGGCGCGATGTCGAAGCGCCTCAGTGCGTACTGCATGATCTTCGAGAAGACCGGTGCAGACACCGACCCACCGTAGATCGGTGTGGGGTGGTTCAAGACCACGATGCCGGAGAGCCGGGGGGCCTGCGCCGGAACGAAACCGACGAAGGTCGCGTTCCAGTCACCGGGCACGTAGCCGAGTCCGGTGGGGTCAGGGACCTGGGCGGTGCCGGTCTTTCCGGCGACGGTGTAGCCGGGGATGTGCGCGAGCACCGCGGTGCCGTCCTGCACGACGCCTTCAAGCATCGGAACGAGTTGGCGAACCGTCGAAGTGTCGATCACCCGCCGGCCGACGTGCGCGGCGAGGAGATGCTCGACGCCTTTGTCGTTCACGAGGCCTTGGACGAGGTGCGGCGTGACGAGGACGCCGTCGTTGGCGACCGCGTTGTACGCGTCGAGGATCTGCAACGGCGTCACCGCGATCCCCGTCCCGATCGGCACCGAAGCGGCGGACGATCCGTACCATGTCGCCGGGGAACCGACGATCCCCGCCGACTCGCCCGGCCAGTTGAGCCCCGTCAGGTGGCCGAAGCCATAGGAATTCAACGCGTCGTAGAGCCGCTGTTCGCCGAGACGTTGGGCGATCTCGATCGTGCCGACGTTCGACGACTGGGCGAGGATCTGGGAGACCGGCATCGGTTGCGTCGGGTGGAAATCGGCGTCTTGGAACTCATAGCCCCCGACGTTGATCTGGTAGGGGACGGTGAACACCGTCGACGGCGTGATCAGACCGTCTTGGAGCGCGAACGAAACCGTGGCGAGCTTCATCACCGACCCCGGCTGGTAGACGTTCGTCACGGCGAGATTCTCTGGCGCAGAGACGATCACCCCGTGCCGTGCCCGCACGAGGTCGACCATCGCCAGAATGGCACCGGTGTGGACATCCATGATCACCGCGATGCCGCTGTCGGCGCCGGTCGAGCGCATCTCTGCGGCGACGTCGCGCTCCGTCTCGACCTGCAACGGTTCGTCGATGGTCAGCACGATGCCCGAACCAGCGTGGGGCGCGACGACGTCGCGCGGTTTCGTCGGAAGCGTGATACCGCCCGGGGCGACTGCCGCGATCTCGCTGCCGACGCGACCGGCAAGCAGATCGTTGTACGCATACTCGATCCCCGAGTAACCGTCGTTCGCCGAGTTCACGTCGCCGAGGATCGGCTGGAAGACGCCGTCGCTGGAGGTGACGCGCTGTTCGACGGGGGTAAACGTCAACCCCGCGAAAGCCTCCGCCTCGATCGGGTCTACGACCTTGGCCGAGAGCGACTGTGCGATGACGACGTAACCGCTCTTTTCCGAAAGTTCGCGCGCGAGCTGAGAGACGCGCGCGTGGAGCAACGGCGCGAGGGCGCTCGCTTCCCGGTCGGGGTGGGTGATCTGAAAGTCGTCGGCGATAATGCTCGTGCGTTGCACCGAGACCGCTAACACGTTGCCGGTGCTGTCGTAGATCGCTCCCCTTGTCGCCGGCAGCGCGACCTTCTGTTCGACCTCGCCGCTCAAGTATGCGGCGTAGTGCGAACCGTCGAACACCTGGACGAGGACGAGACGTATGCCGAGCCCAGCGACGAGGAAGATTGCGACGGCAGAGATTCGTCGAAGCCGGATGGTCGACGCGGACGGGCGGCGTCGTCGGCCTGGGCTCACCGACTCGACCTCTTCGCGGCCGCGATCACGGTCGGTCCGGGATTAACCGGCGCGAGGTAGACGACAGCTTGCGGTACGACCATTCCGTAGCGCCCTTCCGCGATCTCGACGATGCGCGCAGGTGATTCGAGCTTCGACAGGGTGAACTCGAGGTTTTGATCGCGCGCAACGGCGGCAGAGAGCGACTTCTGGGCTTGGTCGAGCTCGACTTGATGGGCGGCGACGATCGCTTGGCCCGCCGCGACCGCGAACAATGCGGCTGCAACGAATCCGACCGAGCTGACGACGAGCAGCCGCGTGCGCCGGCGCAATATCCGACGGTTGGGCGCGTTGTGGTCGACGACCGTGGATCGGCGCTGAGCGCGCTTTTTTGGCGAGCCGGTGGTGCACCGCGTGCGCGGTGTCGCCGGAAGAGGACGCGCCGCGGCCATTAGGGCTCGGTCTCTTCGGCTGCTACTGAAAGGCGCTCGATGGCGCGCAGGCGCGCCTCGCGCGCTCGTGGGTTGCGCGCCACCTCGTCAGGTCCGGGACGCTCTGCCCCCTTCGTGAGTACGCGTGCCCGCGGCGTTGCCCCGCAGCTGCACGGCAACCCCGGCGGGCACGTGCAGTGCGCGGTCGACCAGGAGCGGAAACGCCGCTTCACGATGCGGTCCTCGCCAGAGTGGTACGAGATGACGACGATCCGTCCTGCGGGCGCGACGAGATCGATGCTCTTGTCAAGCGCGACCTCGAGAGCGCTGAGTTCATCGTTGACGGCGACACGCAGCGCCTGGAAGACGCGCCGCGCCGGGTGGCCGCGACGGCGATGCGCGGCCGGGACCGCGTCGGAGACGACTCTTGCGAGTTGTCCGGTCGTCGCGATCGGGCGGTGCCGCACGATGGCGTCGGCGATGCGCCGGCCGGACCGCTCCTCGCCGTGCAGGCGGAACAGTTCGACGAGTTCCTCGACGTCGGCGGTGTTGACGAGGTCACCCGCGGAGGTCGGCGCGTCGAGATCCATGCGCATATCGAGTGGACCCTCGAGGCGGTAGCTGAATCCCCGCCGCGGCTCGTCGAGCTGGTGCGAGCTCACGCCGAGGTCGAAAAGGAAGGCCGAGATGCCCCCTTCTGGCGCGAGGCCCGATTGCGGAAGGGCAGCGAGGATTGAGTCGAGTTCGTCGAAGCGGCCGCGGCGCACGACCGCCCGTCCGCCGAACGCACCGAGACGTTCGTCGGCGACGGCGAGCGCCTCCTCGTCCTGGTCGATCCCGACGACCACGACGTCGCGCCGATCATCGAGGATCGCCGCGGCGTGACCTCCACCGCCCACCGTCGCGTCGACGACGACGCCCGGAGGGCAGGGGCGGAGGAGATCGAGGACCTCGTCGACCATCACTGCCACGTGGAAGGTTCCCTGGCTCATCCGCAGCTCCCCGACCGCGTCCGGGGTGAAGGGAACCCCGTCAAGCGGATGGAGATGAGCGGAGAGGGGTGGATGCTGACCATCAGCAAGCGCAGCCGGGGAGCTGCGGATGGGCCAGGAAACCCCGGTGTTAGAAGGCGAACCGAGCGGGTCGAGCACGACCGCTGCGAGGGCAGCTGCGGGACGAGCACGGGTGGTCGACTCGCTCACGATCGGACTGAGTGGTCGTGCTCGAGAGGGAGGAGCTCCTTCGAAGCCCAGCGATCGGGTGACCACAGCTCGACGTGGTCGTAGACACCAATCACGATCACTTCGCGCTCGAGCGCCGCGTACTCGCGCAGCTCGGCGACGATCAGGATCCGACCCTGGGTGTCTTGCTCGATCTCCGCCACCTTGGCGGACCACTCCCGCATCGCGTTGCGCGACGCGGTGTCGACCGCTTGCGACTGGCGGCTCTCGATTTCTTCTTGGAAGGTCTCAATCGGCCACAACGCGAGACAGTGCTCCAGGTGCGCCGTGAGGAAAAAGCGCGCCCCGAGCCTGTTCCGCAGGCGCGAGGGGAGGATCAGCCGGCCCTTGGTGTCGAGGGAGTGGTCGTACCTCCCAAAAAAGCTGGACTCGGGGCCCAACGTGACGATCCCTCCTGGAGGCCACCGCGGCGATCGGTTAGATCGCCCCTCTCCCTAGCCCTCCACTTCGCGCCACTTTAAGACCCCCGCCCGCCACGGTCAACCACCAGGGCGTTCGCGTCCCCTATCGAGAACGGTTTGGATCGCCGCAGAAGGCGGAGACATCAGCGGGCCCTCGGGCGCGACGAAGCCCGACCAAAAGCCGGGCTTCGAGTGGCGTGGCGCGCGGCCGGTTAGTTAGTCGGCGCCGACGAGTGTCTTCACCGCTGCGGTGATCGCCCGGAGTCCGGCGAGCGCGTCCGCGAAGAACATTCCGGTCTTCGGATCGGTGTACAGCTCGTTGTCGATTCCGGCGTAGCCGTGCCCCATCGATCGCTTGATGACGATGATGCTCTTCGCCTTGTCGACGTCGAGGATCGGCATCCCCGAGATCGCGTTGCCGGGACGGCGCGCGGCGGGATTCGTGACGTCGTTCGCCCCAATCACCAAGGCGACATCGGCGCGCGGAAAGTCCGGGTTGATCTCTTCCATCGTCCGCAGCTTCTGGTACGGGACTTCGGCTTCGGCGAGCAGGACGTTCATGTGGCCAGGCATCCGCCCGGCGACCGGGTGGATCGCGTAGGCGACGTCGACCCCGCGCTGTTCGAGCAGCACCTCGAGCTCTCTCACAGCGTGCTGCGCGTGCGCGGCTGCGAGGCCGTAGCCGGGGACGATGATCACTTCACTCGCGTATGCGAGCTGGATCGCAACGTCGTCCGCGGACACCGAGCGCACCTGTCCCGTCGCGCCGGCGCCGATCACCGACTGGGTATCACCGGTGCCAAAGCCGCCGGCGACGATGTTGAGGATCGAGCGGTTCATCGCGTCGGCCATCAACTTCGTGAGGATGCTTCCCGAAGCGCCGACAAGCGCGCCGGCGATAATCAAAGCATCGTTATTGATCACGAACCCCGCCATAGCAACCGCTGTGCCGGTGAACGCGTTGAGCAACGAGATGACGACCGGCATGTCGGCCCCGCCGATCGGCATCACCATGATGACGCCCATGATCAGCGACGCGACCACAATGCCGATCAGCGTCAAATCGCTCTTCGCGCCGGTAAAGAGATAGCCCGCGCCTGCACACGCCGCCGCGAAGAGCACGAGATTTGCAATCCGTCCGCCGGGCACGACGATCGGTTGGGAGGGGATGAGGCCTTGGAGCTTCCCCGCGGCGATCACCGACCCAGAAAAGGTGATCGCGCCGATGACGACGTCGAGAACAGTGAAGACCGAGGTGCGCGCCGGGATCGATGTGTACGCGATTCCGGCGAGGCGGATGAAGTCGGTGATGGCGACGAGCGCCGCTGCGCCGCCGCCGACGGCGTTGAAAACGCTCACCAATTGCGGCATGGCGGTCATTTCGACCGATCGCGCGAGGTAGAGGCCCACGCCAGCTCCGAACACACCGCCGATCGTGAGCATCAACCAGCCGACAGTCGAGATCGTGTCGTTGTGGGCGATCAACGCGAGCGTGGCCCCAACCGCGACAGCCATTCCCGCCGCGGAGACCTGATTGCCGCGATTTGCCGTCGGCGGGGCGTTCATCAGATGGAGACCGACGACAAAGCACGTAGCCGCCAGCAGATAGATCAACGTGATCGCGTCGTTGAACGTGCCCATCACGCTGCCTTTTCTTCGGCACTCACGGGTTTGTCCGTCTTCACCGGCCGGCGGATGAACATCTGCAGCATCCTGCCCGTGACGGCGTATCCGCCGACGACGTTCATCCCCGCAAAGACCGCGGCGATGAACGCGAGGACGTAGCCAACCGTCGAATGCGCCGTCGACGCGATGAGGAACGCCCCGACGATGACGACGCCGTGAATCGAGTTTGCGGCCGACATCAACGGCGTGTGCAGCGTCTGCGGGACTTTCGAGATGACTTCGAACCCGACGAGGATGCTGAGGACGAAGATCGTAATGTCCGTAATCAAGCTGGTGCTCATCGCTCAGCTCCCTTAGTCGCTTCGTTGACCACTGCGCCATCGTGGGTGACGACGACACCTTTTTGGATCTCGTCGTCGAGATCGACCACGAACTTTCCTTCGCTGATGAAGTGCCCGACGAGCGCACTGATGTTGTGCGAATACGTCATCGACGCCCCCATTCCCATCGTCGCCGCGAGATTCTGCGCGCCGATAATCGTCACGCCCCCGTCGGTGACGAACGTCTCGCCGGGTCTCGAGGTTTCGACATTGCCACCGAGCGCACTCGAACCCATGTCGACGATGACCGAGCCGGGTTTCATGGCGCCGATCGCGTCCTTCGTGACGAGCACCGGGGGGCGTTGACCTGGAACCTGCGCGGTCGTGATCACAACATCGTGCTTCGCGATGTGCCCGTTCAACTCGTCTTGGAGGGCCTTCGTCTCCTCCTCCGTGAGCGTGCACGCGTATCCCCCTTCACCGGCGGCATCGGTGACCGCCGTGAGCTCGATGAAGCGACCACCGAGGGATTCCACCTGCTCCTTCGCGTCCGGTCGGACGTCGTAACCGCGCACGACAGCGCCGAGTCGGTGCGCAGTAGCGATCGCCTGCAGGCCGGCGACGCCGGCGCCAAGGACGAGTACCTCTGCCGGACGCGCGGTGCCTGCTGCGGTCATGAGAAGCGGGAAGTAGCGCGTGAATTCGCTCGCTCCTACCAGTGCCGCCTTGTAACCGGCGATGCTCGATTGCGAGCTCAGTGCATCCATCGACTGCGCACGGGACAAGGTTCGCGGCAGCAGATCGAGACTCACACCGATCGCCCCCCGCGCGGCGAGAGCCTGCGCGTATCCGGGATCAACGAGGGGTTCCAGCATTCCAACGACGACCTGGCCGGCACCAAGAGCGCGTACGTCGTCCTGATCGGGTCGGGTCACACAGAGGATGACGTTCGATCGCGACAGGCATTCTGAGCGGTCGACGATCGTCGCGCCTGCTTGCGCGTACGACGCGTCGGGGAAGAACGAACGCGTGCCAGCACCTTTCTCGACGAGGACGTCGATCGACAGAGCGCTGAGTTTTGCGATGTCGTCGGGTACGAGCGCGACCCGCCGTTCATCGTCGGAGCGCTCACACAGCACGCCAGCCGTCAGTGACCCGCGGACCGATGGATTGGGCCCCTCGTCGGCGACCTCCTCGGTCGCCGACGGACCGGACTGCTCGGACATCGTCTTCCTCCCACCATCGGGTTCCCGGCACGTTCACGTTCGCGAAACCGGTCGGTGCCCCGTCTCCGCGCTGACTCGACGAATCCGTGCTAATTAGATCAGCTCGGGCACCATCTCGATCGCGCCACACGGGCACTCTGCGACGCAGATCCCGCAACCTTTGCAGTAGTCGTAGTTGAACTCGTAGCGGCTGCCTGGGCCGAGTTTAGATACGGCGTTATCTGGGCAAACTCCGTAACAGTTGTCGCACTCGAAGCAATTGCCGCACGACATGCACCGCCGCGCCTCGAAGAGCGCGTTCGACTCGTCGAGGCCGAAGACGACCTCTTCGAAGGTGCTCTCACGTCGGGCGAGCTCGAGCTCTTTCTGGACGCTCTTTGGTGCATCGGAGTAGTACCAGGTGTTCAGGCGCTCGAAGCTCGCGAGCTCGGGCCGAACGTGGCCGACGGATTCGGCCCCCTTCAGCCAACGATCAATTGCGCGGGCCGCTTTCTTTCCATGACCGATCGCGACCGTCGCGGTGCGCTCCGCTGGCACCATGTCACCGCCGGCAAAGACGCCGGGATGGCCGGTCATCATGTTCGCGTCGACCTGCACGGTGCCATCTTCGATCACGACGTCATCAAGGTTCGAGAGTCCCGAGAGATCGGCTTCTTGGCCGAGGGCGAGCACGATCGAGTCGGCGCCGAGTTCGCCGAACTCGCCCGTCGGCCGCGGGAATCCCGTCTCGTCGAGCTTCATCTTCTCGACGACCACCTTGCCGGGGGAGAATTCGGAGATCGTCGAGAGCCACCGGACGGTCACGCCTTCTGCGAGCGCTTCTTCGAATTCGACCTCGTGCGCCGGCATCTTGTCCCGGTTCCGCCGGTAGACGATCACTGCTTCGTTTGCGCCGAGACGTCGCGCGGTGCGAGCGGCATCCATCGCCGTGTCGCCGCCGCCATATACGACGACGCGTTGTCCGATCTCGAAGGGCTCATCGTCCTCGGTGGCCCGCAGCAAATCGAGCGCGTCGATGATGTGCGAGGTGTCGGCAGCGGGGATCTCTGTTCGGTGCGAAAGCTGAGCACCGAACGCCAGGTACGTGGCGTCGAAGTGTCCGTTGACCATTTCTTTCTGCACGTCTGAGACCGGGTGATCACACGTGATCGAGACCCCGAGTTCTTCGATCCGCGCGATCTCTGCATCAAGGATGTCGCGAGGGAGTCGATAGCGAGGGATGCCGTAGCGCAGCATCCCGCCCGGAGCCGGGGAGGCTTCGAAGATCTCGACTTGGTGGCCGAGCCGCGCGAGTTGGTACGCGACGGAGAGGCCAGAGGGACCCGAACCGACGACGAGCACGCGCTTTCCCGTTCTTTGAGTTGGCGCGTCAAACGACCAACCCTTTTCAATCGCGTTGTCGCCGAGGAAGCGTTCGACGGCATGGATTCCGACCGCTTCGTCGAGCTGGCCGCGGTTGCACGCGACCTCGCAGGGATGAAAACAGATCCGACCCGACGTGGCAGGGAGCGGATTCTCCTCGACGATCGCACGCCACGCCGCCTCGTACTGCGCCTCTTCCGCGAGGTACAGCCAGTGCTGGATGTTCTCCCCCGCCGGGCACGCGTCGTTGCACGGCGGCATCCGATCGACGTAGACGGGTCGCTCGACCCGCCACGACCCCGTCTTGTTCGCCCAGCTCGAGCCCACCTCCAAGGTGATCGCGAAATCGTGGTCGCTCATCGTTATTCCTCCGTGGTGCTTGCGCCGACGAGGTCGTATTCCTCGATATTGCGGTCGGCGATCTCTTGGAGGTGGACGATCACGTCATCGCGTCGTTTCGGCTCGAAGATGTGGCGAAAGCGACGCTGCAGCCGCAGAAACTCCTCGACGGGAACCTTTGTTCGGATCGGGGAGGTCTCGAGGATCTCTCCGTACGCCGCCTCGTACACAGGAAAAAGGCCCGTCTCGTGCGCGAGCCGCGCGATTTTGATCGTGTCCGACGACTCCGAGCCCCATCCGAGTGGACAGGGGACGAGTACATGGAGGTAGCGAGCACCGTGAATCGACATCGCGCGATGAACTTTGGCTTCGAGATCGTGGAGATCGGAGACCGTCGCGGTGGCGACATAGGGAATCCCGTGCGCGACAGCGAGTCGCGGCAGGTCCTTTCCCTGCCCGAAGACGTTACCGGGCTCTGGACCGACGGCTTCGGTCGTCGCGGTCCGCGCGGCGGGCGGCGTCGCGCCGGAACGCTGCACACCGGTGTTCATGTAGCCCTGGTTGTCGTAACAGACGAACAGGACGTCGTCGTTCCGTTCGAACATCCCGGAAAGACAGCCGAAACCGATGTCGACGGCTCCCCCGTCGCCTGCTTGCGCAACAACCCGCGTCTCAGTGTCGCCACGCGCCTTCAGCGCCGCGGCAACACCGGTCGCGACCGCGGCGGCATTACCGAACAGCGAGTGCAACCACGCCACCTGCCAGGAGGTCTCCGGGTACGGGGTCGTGAAGACTTCAAGACACCCCGTCGCGTTGACGACGAGGAGCTTGCCATCGGTCGCATCGAGCACGGCGTCGAGGACATAACGCGCCCCGAGCGCCTCACCGCATCCCTGGCACGCGCGGTGACCCGAGATCAGCGAGTTCGGTCGACGCCGCTCGGCCTGCACGGTCCGGAGGCTCGGCTCGAGCAAGCGGTTTCCGACCGCGAAGCTGCCGACTTGGTAGAACTTCACGCCCGTCTCGCCCATCACTCCTCCTCAAACCGCCTGGCTCGCTTGGCGGCGCACATCTGCGAGCACGCGATGCGCGCTCGGCGGCAGTCGCGGATCGAGCGACATCAACTCGAGCTCTCGGTCAACGACACCTCGGTCAAGATCAAGGAAACTCAGTTCGCCGAGCTCTCCCCGCATCGCTTCCTCACACATCCGACGAAGCGACGCCTCTCCGATCGCCCGACCACCCAGACCGGCGACGACGGTGTGCACCGCTTTCTGATCCTTTGCGACAGCAGCACCGACATCGGCTCCGAGGAACCCCTTTCCGCCGATCGCGAACGCCTTTTCGACAACGACGACGCGGCACGCACCGTCGAGCGCCACCGCGAGCGCATCGGCGGGGAACGGGCGGAACGTCGTCAGCGACAGCACACCGATCTGCAAGCCGTCGTCGCGCATCGCGTCCACGACGTCTTTGATCGTTCCGACGACCGAACCGAGCGCGACGACGATCGTCTCGGCATCGTCACAGCGATAGGCGTCGAACAGCCCACCTCGCGGACGACCGACGATCGACCCGTACTCGGTCGCAAGCTCGGGGATCCGCTCCAGCGCTTCGAGCTGACGGGCGTGTCCGAGGTAGCGGACCTCGGTGAACGCCTCCGGGCCGACCATCGAACCGATCGACGCCGGACGGGCCCAGTCGAGCTCCTCGTGCGGCGTGAACGAAGGCAGAAAGCGGTCGACCTGGTCCTGGTCGGGAAGGTCGACACGTTCGACGGCGTGGGTGAGGATGAAGCCGTCCATACAGACCATCACGGGGACCGACAGCTCCTCCGCGAGCCGGAATGCTTGAACGTGCAGGTCGACCGCGTGCTGGTTCGTCTCGGCGAAGAGTTGAATCCACCCTGAGTCGCGAAGCGCCATCGCGTCGCTGTGGTCGTTCCAGATGTTGATCGGCGCGCCGATCGCGCGATTTGCAACGGTCATGACGATCGGCAGACCGAGTCCCGACGCGTTGTAGACCGCCTCGGTCATGAACAAGAGCCCCTGGCTCGACGTCGCGGTGTAAGCGCGGGCACCGGTCGCAGACGCTCCGATCGAAACGGACATCGCCGCGAACTCGGACTCCACATTGATGAACTCGCAAGGAGCGAGCCGACCTTCTTTTACCAGGACGCCGATGCCCTCGATGATGTGCGTCTGCGGTGAGATCGGATACGCGCAGACGACCTGCGGCCGGCAGAGCGCGACCGTCTCCGCGATCGCGCGTGATCCTTCGATCTCACGAAGCATGGCGCTCAATCCCCGTTTCTCTCGCCGTTGCGAGGGACTCCCGGCACCCGATCCGGTACGCCTCTCGTGCTGCAGCGATGTTTCCTGATCGGGCGGCACCGGAAAACCGCTCTCCAATCGCGCGGGTGACCGCCTGCAACGAGACGATCCCGGTCACCGCGGCGAAACCGCCGAGCATGACCGCGTTGGGAAGAGGGCGTCCGAGGTGCTCGAGCGCCAGCTCCGTTGCGTTGATCGAAAGGACGTGGCTCGAGGGCAGGCTCAGCACGAGCGTCCCCAAGCCCAGCTCGGTGAGCGACTTCGACGTGTTGATGACGACGTAACCGTTCGGACGAAGTCCAGCGAACAGGCCCGACTGCCCGAGCAACGTTGGATCCTGGATGATCAGCGCGTCCGGCTCGCTGATTGGTGCTCGGGTGCGAATCTCTTTGTCGTCGATCCGACAGAACGAAACAATCGGCGCTCCGGTGCGTTCTGAGCCGAAAGTCGGAAACGCCTGTGAGAACCGTCCATCGTCGAAGGCCGCGACGGCAAGCAGCTCGGCGGCGGTGACGACCCCCTGTCCACCCCGGCCGTGGAAGCGAACCTGGAACATCTCTGCCTTTCCGCTCTGGCGCGGGGTTGGCGCGCGTGAACTGTTCTTGAGCCCATCGTTGCGACGCGCCACGCACCCGACCAGGGCCGATGGTCCTCTCGGCGGTCACCGCACGCTGCGCGCACCGGGCCCCAGGTCCTCTGACCCTTGTCGGCATTGGTCCGCATCCCTACGGTGGCGCGCGTGACCCCGCCGACGGCGGTGCTCAATCGCGAGCACTTCGATGATCTGATCGCGGAGCTCCACGCCCGCGGATATCGGGTCCTCGGTCCGACGGTGCAACAAGGGGCGATCGTCCATGGTGATTTGACCGCGTCCGGCGACCTCCCAGAGGGTTGGCACGACGAGCAGTCTCCGGGCGCGTATCGGATCCGCCACGACGGCGACACCGAGCTGTTCGGTTGGGCAGTCGGACCGACGTCCATCAAGGCGTCGGTGTTTCCCCCCGAGTCCGTCGTTTGGCGCGGCCGGCGGCGCGAAGGCGATATCGAAATCTCGGTCCCTGACGACGGCGAGGTTCGCCAGGCGATCGTCGGGGCGCGACCGTGTGAAGTGGCGGCGCTCGGCGTCCTGTCGAACGTTCTGTCGGGCGGCACGTACCACGATCCCGAGCACGATCGACGCCGGAACCAGATGGTGGTGATCGTCGTCGAATGTGCACAACCCGCCGCGACGTGTTTTTGCCCTTCGATGGACACGGGGCCTGACGCCCGCGGCGACTACGACCTCGCGCTCACCGAGTTGTTGGAGCCTGAGCATCGCTTCGTCGTGCGCGTCGGCTCAGAGCTCGGCCGCTCGCTCCTCGAAGACGTCATGCATCAGGTGGCGAGCCCTGACGACCTCGCCCAGCGTGACGCACTCCTCGAGCGCTCCCGGCAAGCGATCACCCGCACCCTCGACGCTCGAAGTGCTCCTGATCTGCTCGCCAAAAACCTCGAGCACGCGCGGTGGGACGAGGTCGCCGAACGGTGCCTTTCGTGCGGCAATTGCACGCTCGTCTGTCCAACGTGTTTCTGCTCAGCGTTCGAGCAGCGCACCGATCTCTCCGGCGATATCGAGGTGTCGCGCCGATGGGATTCGTGCTTTTCGCTCGACCACTCGTATCTGCATGGAGGACCGGTGCGCGAGACGACGCGCTCGCGCTATCGGCAGTGGCTCACCCACAAGCTCTCGACCTGGGTGGACCAATTCGGCACTTCCGGATGCGTCGGCTGTGGACGCTGCATCACCTGGTGCCCCGTCGGCATCGATCTCACCGAGGAAGTCGCCGCGATCGGTCAGGACGCCGGGTCGGCGCCCGTGACGGCACCGTGACGAGGAAAGAGGCGCAGACATGGAATCGATGAGCGATCTCATCTCAGAAAGCCCGCTGTTCGCCGGACTCGACGCGGCGGCGATCGAGCTCGCTGCGGGGTGCGCCACGAACGTCGCCTTTGAGGCGGGGGCGCTCTTGCTCTCCGAAGGCGAGGACGCCGAGACCTTCTACCTCGTCCGCCGGGGCCACGTCGCGATCCAGGTGCGCCGTCCAGCGGGCAAGCCGATCGTCATCGAGACTCTCGGACCGGGGAAGATCCTCGGACTGTCCTGGCTCGTGCCGCCGTACCGCTGGCATTTCGACGCGGTGGCGACCGAGCCCGTCGGCGCGATCGCGCTCGACGGTCTCTGCTTACGGCGCAAAGCCGACGCCGACGCGGCATTCGGTTATTCGATCCTGCAGCGCATCGCGCAGGTACTCCTCGAACGCCTCCAGGCGACGCGGACGCGCCTCCTCGACGTCTATGGGCGCGACCTCGCGAGCTGAGCGCGCCTTGACCTCCACGAACCCTCTTGTCCCGCTGCGATATCAGGTGGTCGATCGCCGGATCGACAGTCCCGACATCGCGACGATCACGCTCGAACCGCTCGATGACCCGATCACGACCCCGAAGCCGGGCCAGTTCAACATGCTCACTGCCTTCGGCGTGGGCGAGGTGGCTATCTCGGTCAGCTCCGATCCCTCGCTTTCGCCGGTGCTCGAACACACGATCCGCGACGTCGGCGCGGTGAGTCATGCGTTGTCGCACGCGAAACGGAGTGATGTGGTTGGCGTACGCGGACCGTTCGGGACCGACTGGCCGATCGACGGCCTCGACGGACGCGACGTCGTCGTCGTCGCCGGCGGGATCGGGCTCGCCCCGCTGCGCGGCGTCATCGTCCGCCTCGTCGCGGGGCTCTCCAACAAGCGCGCTGGCAAGGTTGTCGTCCTCGTCGGGGCACGCACCCCAGACCAGCTCATCTACGGCGACGAAATCGAGACTTGGCGAAAGCAAGGGGCGTCGGTCGAAGTCACCGTCGACGTCGCCGACACCGACTGGACCGGACCCGTCGGTGTCGTCACGCAACTCGTCGCCGACTCCGACTTCGACGCGCAATCGGCGGTGGCACTCGTGTGCGGACCCGAGATCATGATGCGCTTCAGCGCACGATCGCTCGTCGATCGCGGGATCAGTGCCGATCGCATCTACGTCTCCTTGGAGCGGAATATGCAGTGCGGCGTTGCGCTCTGCGGGCACTGCCAGCTCGGACCGTTCCTCGTCTGCCGGGACGGCGCCGTCGTGCCTTGGGCACCGGTCGTCGAGCACGAGTTGAGGGTCGCGCAACGATGAGTGCGATTCCGCGCCTCGCGGTGTTCAAGTTCGCGTCGTGCGACGGCTGCCAGCTCAGCCTGCTCGACTGCGAAGACGAGCTACTGGCTGTCGCTGAACGCGTTCAGATCGCGAAATTCACGGAGATGAGCAGCGCCGAGACCCCCGGGCACTACGACGTCTCACTCGTCGAAGGGTCGATCACGACGCCAGAAGATGCCGGGCGCATCCGCGCGATCCGGGCGAACTCGACGACGCTGATCACGATCGGCGCCTGCGCGACGGCCGGCGGGATTCAGGCGTTGCGCAACTACGCCGACGTCGGCGACTTCATCTCGGCGATCTACGCACACCCGGAATACATCTCGACGCTCTCGCGGTCCCAACCGATCTCAGCGCTCGTTCCGGTGGACTTCGAACTCCATGGCTGCCCGATCGACAGGCACGAGCTCATCGAAGTGATCTCTGCGTGCCTCGCAAATAGACCACCGCGCATCGCGTCCTACAGCGTTTGCGAGCAGTGCAAGGCAAAGAACAACGTCTGCGTCCTCGTCGCGTACGGCACGCCGTGCCTCGGCCCCGTCACTCGCGCCGGATGCGGCGCGCTGTGCCCGTCGGTTGCTCGCGGCTGTTACGGCTGCTTCGGACCCGCCGAGAGCACAAACACCGTGTCACTGTCGCGGCGGTTCACCGAGCTCGGCGTCGACGATGCGCGCCTCGTGCGCTTGTACCGCACCTTCAACGCTGCAGCTCCCGCCTTCGAAGAGGAAGCGCGCCGACATGTCTGATAAGTCCGCGCAGGACCGGGCGATCGACGTCCACGGACTCGCCCGCGTCGAGGGCGAAGGCTCCTTGCACGTGCGGATCGCAGACGGCGAGCTCGAATCGGTCGAGCTCGAGATCTTCGAGCCGCCACGGTTCTTCGAAGCGTTCCTGCGCGGGCGCAGCTACGAGGAGCCTCCCGACATCACCGCCCGGATCTGCGGCATCTGTCCTGTCGCCTACCAGATGTCAGCCTGCAATGCCATCGAGGACGCGTGTGGAGTCATCGTGCCGCAGCAGATCACCAACCTGCGACGGCTCTTGTATTGCGGCGAGTGGATCCAGAGCCACGCGTTGCACGTCTATCTCCTGCACGCGCCGGACTTTTTCGGGCTCGACGACGCCGTCGAGCTCGCCGCTGCGGACCGATCGTCGGTCGAGCGCGGGCTCAGGCTGAAAAAGACGGGTAACGCGATCATGGAGCGCGTCGGCGGTAGGGCGATCCACCCGGTCAACGTTCGCGTCGGTGGCTTTTACCGCGCCCCGGACGCCGCCGAGATCGCGGACCTTGCGCCGCTCCTTCGCGCGGCGCTCGACGACGCCCTCGCGACGGTCGAGTGGGTCTCCGGGTTCGACTTCCCGGAGGACTCCCACGACTACTTGTTCGTCTCGCTCGTCGACGAGGACGACTACCCGATCGAATCGGGAACCGTCCAATCCTCGGACGGCCTCAAACTTTCCCCCGACGCCTTTTTGGACATCGCGACCGAAGAACATGTCGCGCGTTCCAACGCGCTACACGCCCATCTGCGCGGGGGGGATACCTACCTGACCGGACCCCTCGCTCGCTACGCGCTGAACGCGGCGAAGCTGCCGCCGCAAGCCGCCGCGGCGGCTGAGCGCGCCGGACTGGGCGACGTCTGTCGCAACCCGTTCAAGAGCATCATCGTTCGCTCGGTCGAGATCGTCGCGGCGTGCGAGGAAGCGCTCCGCCTTGTCAGCAGCTACGCGCCGTTCGAACCGGCATCGGTCCCGGTCCGCCCTCGCGCCGGACACGGTGCAGGCGCGACCGAGGCACCGCGGGGTTTGCTCCTGCAGCGTTACGAGATCACCGCGGATGGCACGATCTCCGAGGCACGCATCGTGCCGCCGACCGCGCAAAACCAGGACGCGATCGAGGACGACCTCCGTCGCGTGATCTCCGCGCACCTCCAACTCGGCGACGACGAACTGCGGGACCTGAGCGAACAGGCGGTACGGAACCACGACCCGTGCATCTCTTGTGCAGCTCACTTCCTCGACGTCGCCGTGGAACGCCGGTGAACGGTGAGGTCGTCGTCGCGGGCATCGGGAATGCCTTCCGCGGCGACGACGGGGTCGGACCCGCCGTCGCGGCGCTCGTCGCCGAACACTCCGGCGCACGCGACATTGGCCCGATCTCCGAACCGCTCGACCTGCTCGGACGCTTCTCTGGCGCGTCCCTCGCGGTGCTCGTCGACGCGACGCGCTCGGGGGCCGAGCCGGGATCGATCCGCGTCATCGAGCTCGATGAAGTCGAGGACTTCCCCGCCTCCTCGACGCACGCCCTCGGGCTGCGGAGAGTCTGTCAACTCGCCTCGGCGCTCGGCGAAGCGCCGGGTCGCGTCATCGTCGTCGGCGTCGAGGGCGAGGACTTCTCCGACGGCGAGCACTTGAGTGCGCCCGTTGCAAACGCCGTTCGCCGTGCCGCTTCAAAGGTCGGCGGGGTCATCGCGGCATGGCGGGAGAACGCCTGATGTGTTCCAGTCGCTATTTCCATGTGGTCGAGGTCCTCGCCGACATCGCCGTGATCGCCGAGGACGTCGACCGCAATCGACACCGCCTCTCGCTCATCGCCTACGAGGGCCCGTTACCGGCGCCCGGTAGCTGGGTCGTCGCCCACTCTGGTTACGCGCTCGCACCGGTCGCATCAGAAGAAGCCGAGCTTGCGATGGATGAGCTCCGCCGGTTCGACGGCGCGGTCGACGAGGTGGGTCGAACAGCAGTCACGACATCGATGGAGGGGTCATGATGGCGAGCCGTTTCAGAAAAGGGTGGACTTCGGGGCTTGTCTTCGCGGGCGTGACGGCGGCCGTCAGCGGGGTGTCGGTATTCGTGAACAGCTATGGCGTTCGCTCGGTGACGAGCGCCGCCGTCTACACGACCGGAAAGAACCTCTTCGCCGCGGTTCTCCTCGTCGCGTTCGCACTCGTCGCTCGCTCGACGCGACTGTTCGCGCGGCCCGCGCCGGCTGAGTCGAAGCGTCAGGCACTTACCGGCGTTTGGCGGCTCGCCGCACTCGGTTACGTCGCGATCATCGGCGGTGGCGTCGCGTTCATCATGTTTTTCGACGGACTCGCGCGCACGGCTGCCGTGCCCGCGGCGTTCTTGCACGACACGCTCGTCGTCTGGGTCACCATCATCGCCTGGCCGGCGCTTCGCGAGCGCCTGTCGAAATGGAACGTCATCGCGATCGCCATATTGGTCGTCGGCCTCGTCGCGTCGAGCGGCGGTGTCGGGTCGCTCGTCGTGAACTCCGGCAACGCCCTCATCCTCGGGGCGACGGTGCTTTGGGGCCTCGAGACCGTGGTCATCAAAAAGACGCTCGCGGGCTCCGACCCGGCAAACCTCGGCGTCGTCCGCATGGTGGGCGGGTTCGCGGTGCTCATCGCCTACCTCGCGATCACCGGCCAATTCGGCGCGCTCCTCGCGCTCGACGCCAACGCGCTGCGGTGGGTGATCCTCACCGGTGTGCTGCTCGGGACGTACGTCGCGAGCTGGATGGTGGCTCTTTCGCGTGCCCGTGCCATCGATGTCACCTCGATCCTCGTTTCGAGCGCGATCGTCACCGCCGTCCTGCAAGCGGTCGTCCAACACAAGAACCTCCAGCCCGAGGCGTGGGGCCTCGCCCTCATCGCGGCCGGATCCCTGGCGGTGGTCGTGTCGGCGAGAAGGAAGGTGGCGTACACGTGATCGAGGGTGCCGTGCTCTTCGCGCGCTACGCGTACCCGCCGAACAGGCTCGGTTACTGCGGGCCGAGTGACCCGCTCTCGCTCGGCGGCGCTCTCGAAGAGCGCGACGTCGCGGACCTGTCGCTGCTCGCGCGGCAGTTCGACGGCGCCTGGCCGTACCTGCAGCTCATCGCGGGCTGCAACGGCATCGCCGATCCCCTCGACGCACGAGTCGTCGAGGCGTACTGGGTTGGTAACGAACTGCTCCATAAGGTTCCGAAACAGGCGATGTTGAGCTCGCTCGACGAGCGTTTCGCGAAGAGATCGGGGTCGACGTTCGCGAACGTCGCGAACGCGGTGCCGCTCGGCGGTGTGCCCCACCACAGCTTCCACGTGTTCGCCGTCTATCCGTGGCTCGGTCTCTTGCGCTCGGGAAGGCGCGGTCCCGCGCTCGACGTCATCGACCAGTGCCGCGTGCGTTGGGCTCGCGTCGTATCCGTCGGCGCCGACACCGCGCTCGTGCGCACGCCGACGCTGGCATTCGAAGACGACCGACTCGTCCTCGCCGGTGAACACGAGGTGAGCGCCCGCCGCTTCGCGCCTGCCGACGGCCAGCCTCCCGACCTCCAGTCCGGCGACCTCGTCTCGCTGCACTGGGACTGGATCTGCGAGAAGCTCTCGCCGAGGCGCGCCCGTCGGCTCATCGGGTACACGATCGAGAACCTCGACGCGGTCAACGCACTGCCGGTGCCCGGTCCGGCGTGCGCGGCGTCGGTATCAGGCGGATGACCGATCGGGGACCGCGAAGGTTGCGCTCCCCGACTATCTCGGCAGGCGGCGCCAGAACGACCGCGGTACGTGTGGCACGACCGGCATCACGTAGCGCAGCCCCTGTGGCACCCAGACCACATCGTCACCGGCGTCGATTCCCTCGACAACAGCGCGCCCGACCTCCTCGGCCGTCGTCGACATCGGCATCGGGGGCATCCCAGCGGTCATCTTCGTCCGGACGAATCCCGGGCGGACGATCGTCACGCCGATCCCCGAACCCTCAAGCGCATCGGCGAGTCCCTGGCTGAAGCCGTCGAGTCCTGCCTTGCTCGCGCCATAGACAAAGTTCACGCGACGCACCCGGATCGCGGCGGCCGTCGAGAACACGACGATCCGCCCGCTGCGCTGGCGGCGCATCTGCTGGGCGAACGCGGTGAGCGCCGAGGCGAGACCGGTGAAATTCGTCGTGATCTCGGCGGCGACCCGCTTCGGCGTCAGATCGTCGAGCTCACTCGAACTGAGGACCCCGGTCGCGACGAGCAAGAGATCGATCGTCCCCAGGCGTTCCGCGACGGAAGTCGCCAGTTCCTCGTGCGTGTCGGTCTTCGTCGCGTCGAACGCCGCGGTCTCCACATTTTTGACGCCGAGCCCACGCAGCTCCTCGGCGACATGTTCGAGCGCAGCGGGGTGACGACCCGCGAGCACCACATCGTCGATTCCTCTAGGCGCCATCGCTCGCAACACCGCTCGGGCGAGATCCGAACTCCCGCCGAGAACGACGATCCGTCGAGGAGACGCGGCGGGGCTCTCAACGACTCGATGCGTTTGTCCTCTTAGCCGGTCGCGCAACACTCGCGGCCATCATGTCCGATCCGGAGGGCCCGCGCTCACGGGTCGGAAAGCGCGTCGAGACGGCGACGCCACGTCAGACTGGGTTCGTGCGCGTCGGTTTCGGCCTTGTTGGGATCGCGCTGGCGGTCGCCGCGTCGCAGACGCGCGTCTTCACCGCCGGGGCGGACGTGGTGACCGCCATTGCGTTGGTCTTGTTCGTCGCACTGATCACCTATCGCTTCAGAGTCACGGCCGAAAACGGCTACCCGTCCTCGAGCTTGACAGTCTCAAGCCGAGCGTCGGCGAGGTCGATCATCGTCTGGGCCGGACTCGCGGCGTGCACGCTCGGGTTCGAGCTCCTCAATTACGCCGAGTTGCCGCGGCGAGCCCACCCGACGCTGAGCTCGGCTCTCACCGTGCTCGCCACCCATTCCGTCTCGAGGGGGGTGGCCTTTCTCGCCTGGCTCGCTCTCGGCGTCTGGATCGCGCTGGTATGACGTCGCGGGAGGTCACGATCGCGATCTGGATCGCCATCGCCGCCTTGGTCGTCGGTTTCGAGGTGCTGGCGTGGACGACATGTCGGCTCATCGCGCCGGTTGCAGCCGTGGCCCGGCTCGCAGTACGACCGGTCGTCGGCCGCGTGGTCGTCTCGCTCGGTTGGATGTGGCTCGGCTGGCACGTCTTTGCCCGCTAGCAACCTCCGACGAGCGCCCTCTCGAGCGCGCCCTCGAGGACGTCGGCGCTGACGGCGACCGCACCGATTCTTGATTCGAGTTCTGACGCAAGCGCCGGACGGTCCTCCTCCTCGAGCACGAGCAAGTCCGAGAGGACTCGTTGCGCGTTGTGGAGAAGCGCCATCGTGAAGAACCATGCGCCGCTGCGATCACGGCGCTGGGAGACGCCGACAACCTTGTCTCCGCCAATCGTGACCTCGCCAGGGCCGAGACCCAAAAAACAGACAGAACGCGAGAACCGAGTCGGCGCGAATGCTCGGATCGGTTCGACCGATGCTTCAGAAACCGCGCTCGAGACGAGCGCGGTCGACCAGAGATCGGCGACGAAGCACGCGGCACGGGCGACGTCGCCGTCGTGGAGCGGGTCGTCACGGGGAACGAACAGATCGACCCACACCTGGGCCGCCGGCGCGACGACGACCGCGCCGCCACCGCTTCGCCGCTTGACGAGCTCGAAACCGTGACCGAGGCGTCGTTGATCGTCGATCTCAGCGGGACTCTGAGTGCTGCCGAGAACGATCGCCGACGCCGTCGGTCGACAGAAGCGGGCGAGCCGACGCGCGGCGAGCTCGGGCTGTGTTGAGACGAGTTCTTCTGGGGGCCCGATGCGACGAGAAACCGACCACCCGCCGCGCCACTCGGGCGCGTCTTTCAACGGAGAGATGCCGCTCAGACTGCGACGCGACCGAGGGAGGGCGACACGTACTGCTCCCATTCCGAGCGGAACTCCCCGCTAGCGGCGAGAAGCCACACCCGCGACCGAGGCGCTCTCGGGGCTCGCCGCAATCTGAGCGCCGTCTCTTCCAAGAGCCGGTCCTCTTTCAACGAGTTGCAGCGCCGACAGGCGGCGACGACGTTCTCCCAGATGTGCTTGCCGCCGCGACTCTTCGGGCGCACGTGATCGATGTTCTCCGCCTGATTCCCGCAGTACTGACAGCGGTGGCCGTCACGCGCGAAGACCGATCGGCGGGAGATCGCGATCCGAGTCTGGTGCGGGACGTGGATGAAGTGCGCGAGCCGGATCACCGAAGGCTCCGCGAACGCCACCTTCTCTGAGCGGTAGTGACGACCGGTGTCGTGGATCAACTCAGCCTTCTCGTTGATCACGAGGATGAGGGCACGTCGGGACGACACGACGCAGAGCGGTTCAAAAGTCGCGTTGAGCACCAAGGACCGGCCGTTCACGACTGGTCCGATCGCCGTCCCGGACTTCCGCCCTCCGTCATCTCGGCGAGGCTATCGCGCGGATCTTTCGCACAGGCGTAACGCGCGGCGTCGTGATCGCATCGTGCACGCCCAATCGAGATAGTCGCTCATGTCCTGGGACGACGGGTGCGCCTTCGGGTCTCCATACGCCGTTTCGAGGCGGAAGGCGATCCAGCTCCGGTCCGGAATCGGCAGCGGGGGCCACCGTCGCCACCACCGCGTCGGCACGAGGCTGAATCCGGTGCGCAGCGCGATGGAAAGCAACTTCGGTCGCCTGAGCACGCTCACAAAGACGGCGCGCGTGACCCCGATCACGGCTTGGGGCTGATCGTGACCTTGCGGCTCAGCGGTCGCGACCGAAGCGCGAGCGCAACCTCTTGCCGATCAGTGCGAACTCCTCGCCGAATCCGGTTGTCTTACCGGCACGACGGGCGGCGTCTCCGCGACCGCTGGAATGGCGCGCCGAGCGCTCGAACATCAGCGCGGCGAACAGCATGACGAGGAACCCGAAGACGGCGATGACCGTCGAGGATCGGAACGCAACGAGCAGCACGACGAACCCGATGATGAAGATGAGGACCGACCAGCGCATCGAGCGCCCGGTTAGCGAATGGCGTGCCCTCGCCTCGACCCGTCCGCGAAATCCCGGGTCGTGCTCGTAGAGCTTCTGCTCCATCTCGTGGAGAATCCGCTGCTCTTCCTCCGAAAGCGGCACCGATCCTCCCGAATCCGCCCCCAGCTCCCGCCGGACTCCGGCGGGTACTGCGCAATGCACGCTATCTCCCGCCTCTGCCGGCGAGGTACGCGTCAATTGTCGCACGCGCATTCAAAGCCAACAACGGACGACCGCCTAGGGGCGCCACCTCCCTGGGGGGGCCGCTCGAAAACGCCGAGCGCATTCGCCGACCGAATCGCGTCCCGACCGAAGCGCCGCTGGATCGCCTCGGTGACCTCGCCAGTCGCGTCCCGAACGCGCCGCCCTCGGCCGATCCGGACGGTCCCCGGTCGGAACCGGGGCTTCTTCGAATAGTTCAAGCTGAGCGACAGGGGGCGACGCTTCCTCGAGATTCGAGACGCTCACACCGAGTAGCCGGACGCCGCGATCGACCTCGATTGCGCCGAGCAGCGCCACCGCGATCGTCGCGATCTCCGAGGCAGAGGTGACGGGTCGTCGCTCGGTCTTCGAGCGGACGACCGTTTCGAAGTCGCCGAAGCGGACTTTCACCGAAACGGTGCGTGCCGCGACGTCGCGGTCACGACAGTGGGTGGCGATCGACGTCGCGTAGCCCCGTGCCTTGCGCTCCAGAGAGGAGCGGTCGAAGTCGTCGGTGTCGTAGGTCTCTTCGTGACCGATCGACTTCAGCTCGCGATCCGCCGTCACCGGACGCTCGTCGTGACCAGAAGCCAGGTCGTCGAGGTGCTCCCCGAGGGACGTCCCCAACGCCAAGACGAGACGGGCCCGACCCACGACGCTCAAGTCCTCCACGGACGTCACGCCCATCCGGCGCAGCCGCTCGGCGGTCTTCGGCCCGACGCCTGGCAGCGCCCGGACCGGATGCGCGTGCAAGAAAGCGATCTCGTCTTCCGGCAAGACGACCTTCACGATCTCGCCCAGCTCGACCCTGCCGTCGCGCACCTTCGGCTTCGCCGCCTTCGAAGCGAGCTTCGCGACGAGCTTCGATCTCGCGACCCCGATGGCACACGAGAGCGAGAGTTCGCTCTTCACCCGTTCGTGGAGCGTCCACGCGATCGCTCGACTCGAACCGAAGAGTTGATGCGCGCCGGCGACATCGAGGAACGCCTCGTCTAGCGAGAGTGGCTCGACGAGCGGCGTAATCGCGCGGCAAATCTCCATCAGTTGTTCGGCGACAGCGGAGTACGCGCCGTGCCGCGGTCGGATTATGACGAGGTTCGGACAGAGCCGCCGTGCCTCGCCCATCGGCATCGCCGAACGGATCCCAAACACCCGGGCGGGGTAGGACGCCGACGCGACCACGGCGCGCGACCCGGATCCCCCGACAACGACGGGCCGGCCGGCGAGCGCCGGATCCTCGAGTACCTCGACCGCCGCGAAGAACGAGTCCATGTCGAGGTGGAGGATGTCCGTCGTCGACGGCTCTTCCGTTCGGGTCGCAGTCACGTCGTGCTCGAATCGACGGCGTGGTCAGTGGGCCAGATACACGCGCCGGAACGACTCCGCGTAGGCGACGCCGACCTGTGCTCCCGCTTCCGCCGCCCGGTCTTCGATCACCGGACGGATGGCGTCGCGGTCTTCCAGCTGACTCGCATGACACGCGACCGCATCAGCCTTTCTTGCGATCGTCGCGGTGATGTCGATCGCGACGTCGGGCTCGAGCGTCCCGGACAACAGCGCGTATGCGACGGCGTGCGGGGCGCCTGCGTTCGGGAAGTACCGCGGTGAGGCCGCGGCGGGCGACGCCGCGTCGAGTGCCGCGTACCCAGCAACTCGGTGATCGCGATGGTTGTAGTAGTGCGACCCGAAGAAGATGGCGAGCGGATCCGGGCAGACGACGACTTCGGGGCGGAAGGCGCGGATGCAGCGGACGATCTCAGATCGAAGCGGGAGATCGTTGTCGAACTCGCCGTCGCTGCGGCCGAGCTGGTGGATCCGATCGACGCCAACGACGGCGGACGCACGAGCAATCTCCTCGGCTCGCCGCTCGACGAGGTCCTTCGGTCGAATCGCCGGATCCCGCGTCCCCTTGTCGCCGCGGGCACAGACGACGAGCTCAACCTCGCACCCTTGGTCGACCCAACGGGCAAGCGTCCCCGCGGACGCGACATCCGCGTCGTCGGGGTGCGCGTAGATCGCCATCGCCCGCTCGGGTTGTTCGTGGATCAGCTCAACCGGCACGTTGATCCGCGCGCCTCGCATGACGCTTCGGCGCCGTCGACTTCGTGAGTAGTCCGGCTTCGCGCTGGAAGTCGCTCAAGTTCTCGAATCCCTTGTACACGCTCGCGAACCGGATATATGCGACTTCGTCGAGTTCCTTCAACTGATCGAGCACGCTCACGCCGATCTGTTCGGAACTCACCGACCCCCCGAGCACTCGCATGTGCTCCTCCACCGCCTTGGCGACCGACAGGATCTGCTCGTCGTCGACTGGGCGGTTTTTCGTCGCCGCCCGTAGCCCATCGGTGACCTTGTCGAGTTGGAAGGGCTCGCGCTCGCCCGACCGCTTGACGACGAACACCACCGGCTCGGCGAGCCGTTCGAAAGTCGTAAACCGATACCCGCAACTCCGGCACTCGCGTCGACGGCGGACCGACTGCGCGCCGTCGACTTCGCGCGAATCGACGACGTGATCGTCAGAGAGGGAGCAATTCGGACAGCGCATCAGCGCGCGGTGGGGATGTTCGACGGACGAATCCCGCTCACCACCCATCGGACAGTAGTTCTCGATCCTTCGGCTCCCGGCCGAGAGATCCGGCCGATCAAGGGACGCGAAGCACCGTCCCGGGTCGAAGCGCCCCACCGTGGAGCTCGTCGGCGAAGGCGTGAACGAGCGCTCGAACCTCGCGACGCGGAGCAAGGCGCTGGGCGATCGACTCCAGCGTGTCGCCGACACGCACCACATACACCGCCCCGGGAGCGACGCGAAGCGAAGAGAGTGGCGCGGCAGCTGGTGTCGAGGCGAGCGCCCCGGTACCGAACCACAGCCCGACGAGGCCGCAAACCGCCGCGAGCGTGCCGAGGCGTCGTCGGGCGAACGCCCGCGGCGAACGAGCCACTCTCCGGACGGGTGCGCCCTCGCGGACGACGTCGTCGACGTAGGCGAGTCGTAGCCGATCCCTCGGCGCGAGGGGCCAGCGAAGTGCGGCGGGTCGCCCGATCGTGCTCGGCGCTGCGGCCATCTCGACCTCCCCGGCGGTGTCCGTTTGCTCGTACAGGTGTTCGCTTTCTTCAGCATCGTCCCACGAACGTCTGTTCGCTGTCAATGATTCGTCGAACGGGTGTTCCACGAACGGATGTTTGCATAGGGGTGTCTCACGGCAGTACGGTGACGACCGTCCACGTCCGCGAACAGGGGGTATGCCGTGGCCGAGACCCAGCTTTCGGGAAAGCGGCGCCAGATCCTCGAATTCATCGAGCGCCAGGTGCGCGAGCGCGGCTACCCGCCTTCGGTACGCGAGATCGGCGAGGCGGTCGGGCTGACGTCCTCCTCGACGGTCCACACCCACCTCCAGATCCTCCAGCGGCACGGTTTCCTCCGGCGCGACCCGACCAAGCCGCGGGCGATCGTCGTCTCCTTCGAACCCTCATCGGGCGCGGCGATCGGCGTGCGTCCAGTCGCGCACGTACCGCTCGTCGGCAACGTGGCGGCTGGCACCGGCGTCTTGGCCGAAGAGAACGTCGAGGAAGTTCTCCCCGTCCCCGAGGATCTCACCGGGCCTGGGGAGCTGTTCATGCTGCGAGTCCGCGGCGATTCGATGATCGGTGCCGGCATCTTCGACGGTGACTTCGTCGTCGTCCGCCGCCAGCAGGAGGTCGATCCGGGCGACGTCGTCGTCGCCGGCATCGGCGAAGACGAAGCGACAGTGAAGACCTTCCGGCGGCGGCGCAACAAGGTCGTCCTTGTTCCGTCGAACCCCGAGTTCGTCGAGATCGAGCTCGCTCCCGACGACGTCACGATCTACGGCAAGGTCGTGACGGTGCTGCGCTCGCTCAGGTGAAACTCGTCTGTTCGCGTCAGCTCGTCGCGAGGACGATCGCCAAGAACACGAGGTAGCTCGCGACGATCGCCACGCCGAGGCGGTCGAATCCAGAGGTCGGCCTCCGACAAGGATCAGGGCCGACCAGTCTTCCCGGCGCGCCAAGGCGATCGCACCGACCGGCGCGAGCGCCGCCTCGATTGAGGATCAATCGCCCTGCAAGAGCGACCACAACGTCGCGTACACCCGCTCCAGGTCGTCACGCGTAACGAATTCGTCCGGTCGATGCGCGAGCTCAGGATCACCCGGACCGAAATTTGCCGCCGGAATACCGCACTCGGCGAAGTGGGCGACGTCGGTCCATCCGAGCTTTGCCCGCGGCGGAGCACCCGACCTTTCGACGAGCTCTGCGAGCAACGGGTGGTCGAGCGACGGCGGCGCTGCGATGTCGACCTCCTCGATGTCGAGCGCGTCGCCGATCGACGGGTCGAGGGCCGGGGCGACGAGCTGTTCGATCGCCGCGAACGCGCTCGGCGTGTCACGGTCCGGGGCGAAGCGGTAGCTCAGGTGCGCGACCGCCAGGTCCGGGACGACGTTGCCCGCCACTCCCCCCTCGACGCTCACCGCCTGCAGCGACTCCCGGTACTCACAGCCGTCGAGAACCGGGCGTCGCTCCTCGAACGCCGCGACGCGCTCCAGCGCCTTCCCCAGCCGGTGGATCGCGTTCATCCCCGTCCACGGCCGCGCGACATGCGCGCGGCGGCCCTGGGTTCGCAGCGCGAGTCGCATCACACCCTGGCAACCCGCTTCAACGACCGCCGCGGTCGGCTCGAGGAGGATCGCCGCGTCACCGGCGAGGAGGTCGGGCCGTTCCTCCTCGACCGCGGCGAGTCCGGAATTCGCCCTTCCGGTCTCCTCGCAGGCGTAGAAGACGAACGTCACATCGACTCGCGGAGAAGAGATGCGCCGGGCAAGCTCGAGCGCCACGGCGACACCGCCCTTCATGTCGGCGCTGCCGAGGCCGAGGCATTTGCCGCCGTCGATGAGCGCCTTGTCGTTACCCGCCGCAGGCACCGTGTCGAGGTGGCTGGCGAGAACGAGACGGCTTTCAGCGTCGATTCGGGTGCGCGCGACGACATTGTCGGCGACGCGCGTCACTTCGAGATCGTCCAGGTTTGCGAGCGCGTTCGCGACGTATGAGGCGATCGTCGCCTCGTTTCCGCTCACCGATGGGATATCGACGAGCTCGGCCGTCAATGCGAGCAGATCGGTCTGCGCCACCGTCAGTTCGCAACCCCCGCGTCCCTGAGGATGTCGTTGAGGCGCGCCTTGTCGTGACGCTCCCCCGGCATGAGGCGTCGCAGAACGAGCACGCACGGCAGGAAGAACTCGCCGCCCGGGAACTCCCGCCGCCGCGACGCGCCGACGGCTACCGACCACTCCGGAACCCGGCCACGCGAGAGCTCCTCACCGGTTTCGGCGTCGTAGACGGGCATCGATCCGGTGAGGATTGTCCCCGCTCCCACGACCGCACCCGTGCCGACACGCGCCCCTTCGGTGATCATCGATCTGCTGCCGATCGTCACGTCGTCCTCGACGACGACGGGCACCGCGTTCGGCGGCTCGAGCACGCCGCCAATTCCGACTCCTCCCGAGAGGTGGACACGCGCCCCGACCTGGGCGCACGAGCCGACCGTCGCCCAAGTGTCGACCATCGTCTCCGGGCCGACGCGCGCCCCGATGTTCACGTAGCTCGGCATCATCACGACGCCGCGGCCGAGGAACGCTCCAAAGCGCGCCGAGGCGCCCGGGACGACCCGTACGCCGGCCGCCACGTAGCCCCGCTTCAGGGGGATTTTGTCGGCGTATTCGAACGGCCCGAGCTCGGCGACCTCGATCTCAGAGATGAGGAAGTAAAGGAGGATCGCCTCGCGGAGCCACGGGTGGACGACGACGCCGTCGTCGACTACCTCGGCGACCCGGACGGCACCGGTATCGAGGAGCCTGATCGCCTCGGTGATCACGCGGCGCGCCTCGTCGTCGCGCCGGTCGAGCGTGTCTTTGGTCGACCAGAGCTCCTCGATCGTCCTTTCGAGCTGCCCGAATCCGTCCATCAGTCCTCGGCCGACGAGGCTAGCGGGGCGCGCGCGGGGCGCGAGGTGGCGCGACGTCGCAACCGTTCATCGCTTCCCGTCTCGTTCTGCGCGCGTTCGGTCGTGGGCGACGGTGAACTCCGCGTAACGGCGCCGCGTCGCCTCGTCGACCCGCGCCCGCACCGCCATCGCGCCACCCGCGTCGTGCTGGTCGATGACCTCACCGTTGCGGTGCAGCGCGGCGAGCACATCGCCGCGGTCATACGGCACCGACAACTCGACCGTGCGGTCGTTCGCCCGCAACGCGTCGCCAATCTGGGTGAGGAGCTGGGCAAGGCCATCGCCCGTCTTCGCCGAGCACGCGACGGCAAGCGGAAACGCCGCTGCGAGGCGGTCGGCTTCTTTCGGTGCGACATCGGACTTGTTGAAGCAGTACAGCTCGGGTACTTCGCTCGCTTCGATTTCGACGAGCACCGTCCGCACCGCCGCGATCTGCCCCTCCGGGTCGGCCGCAGAGGAGTCGACGACGTGGACGAGAAGGTCCGAATCGGCGACGGTCTCGAGCGTCGAGTGGAACGACCTCACGAGCTGGTGGGGGAGCTTGCGGACAAAACCGACGGTGTCAGAGCACAGCACGGTCTCTCCTCCTGGAAGCTCGAGTCGGCGCGTGCGCGGATCGAGGGTCGCAAAGAGCCGATTGCCGACAAGGACGTCGGCATCGGTGAGCGCGTTGAGCAGCGTCGACTTGCCGCTGTTCGTGTAACCGACGAGCGAGACGGTGCGTTTCGCGCCGCGCCAGCGGGCGCGGCGTTGTGTCGAGCGCGTCTGTTCCAGCGCCTTGAGCTCGCCTTCGAGTGAACGGATGCGCCGCATGATCCTCCGCCGGTCGACCTCGAGCTGGGTTTCGCCGGGGCCGCGGGTGCCGATCCCCCCGGCCTGCTGGGAAAGGGTCGAGCCCTTGCCGCGCAGGCGCGGCAGGCGGTACTGCAAAAGCGCCAGCTCGACCTGCGCGCGTCCTTCTTCGGAGCGGGCGTTCTGGGCGAAGATGTCGAGGATCACCGCTGTGCGGTCGATTGCGGTGCGCCCCAGGATCTGTTCGAGGTTCCGTTGCTGTCCGGGCGTGAGCTCGTCGTCGAAGACGACGGTGTCGGCGTCAACGGTCTCGCACAGCGCATGAAGCTCCTCGGCCTTGCCGCGCCCGATGTAGGTCGCGGGGTCCGGCGCGTCGCGCGCCTGGAGCACCCGACCGACTTCGTCCGCGCCCGCCGTGTCGATCAAGAGCGCGAGCTCGTCGAGGCTCGCTTCGACCTCGCCGAGACCGCGGGGAACGTGACGACGCCGACGAGCACGATCCGCTCGCGGAACTGCCGGGCGATCAGGCTCACGACATCGCCAGCTCCTCGGCGACGATCGCGTCGTCGTCGACCGTGACGACCGCGACGCGACGCGCCGGACCCGACAGCGTCGCCGTGAGCGCGCCATCGGCCCTGCCGATCTCGACGAACAGGTCCCCACCGGGGTTGTGCACGACCACCTTGTCTCCGACGATTCCGTCGAGGTGCGCGGCGACCGCCGCGACGGCGCTCCCCGACCCGCAGGCGAGGGTGAGTCCACAGCCGCGCTCGTACGCGACGAGTTCGAGCTCGTCGGACGCGTCCGAAGGCGCGATCACCATCACGTTCTGGCCGCCTTCGACCGAGTCGACAAGCCGCTGGCCGATCGCGACGAGATCGACGTCATCGGTCGTCTTCGCGATCAGTACGAGGTGCGGGTTGCCGATGTCGCCGGAGTAGGCGCGTGTGCCTGGTACCGGCGAGGCGTCGAGCTTCCGCATGCGTGGCGCACCCATCTCGACGCGGATCGCGGACCGATGGCCCACCGTCTCGCCGCCGATCTTCGCCGCCACCCCACCCGAAGCCGTCTCGACGAGGAGGTCGCCGGGGCGGATGACGCCTTCGTCGAGCGCGCAGAGCACTGCCGAACGGATCCCGTTGCCGCTCGTCTCGGCGATCGATCCGTCGGCGTTGAACAGGTCCATCCGGAACGACGCGCCGACCTCGGATCGCGAGATCCGGATCAGGCCGTCGGCGCCGACGCCGTGATGACGATCGCACACCGCGACGGCGAAAGGCGCGTCGAAGCGCTGCTGACGTTCGAAGTCGACGCTCACGAGAAAGTCATTACCCGCCGAGTCGTACTTGTACAGGGTCGCCGTCACGTGTTCTCCGCCATCAGTCTCGCGCCGGCTCCCGATCGCGCCTCGCGCCCGGGTCGGCGAGCGCCGCGAAGCGAGAGACGAGGTCCGGACCGGACGCATCGATCCAGACGATGCGCGGGTCGCGGCGGAACCACGCCTCCTGGCGCCTGGCGAAGGACTTCGTGCGACGGATGATCTCGGCGCTGGCCTCTTCGAGCGTGCACTCGCTGGCCAAGTATGAGAAGAGCTCCTTGTAGCCAAGCGCCTGTCGAGCCGTTCGCGAAAGTCCCCCGGGGCGCGCCGCCAGCCGCGCTGCCTCATCGACGAAACCCTCGGACAACTGGCGGTCGAGCCGCTCGCTGATCCGGCGATCGAGGACTTCGCGCGCGAGAAACAGTCCGGCAGTCGCGAATCGCGTCTGCCCGTAGTGCGCCAGTCCCGGTCCGAACGACGAGAACGGCCTCCCCGAGCCGATCGTGACCTCGAGCGCGCGCACGATCCGACGGGCGTTCGTCGGTTCCATCCTGCTCGCCGCGTGCGGATCGAGTGCGACGAGGCGAGCGTAGAGAAGCTCGAGTCCGGTGGTTGTGCAGACTGTTTCCTCGAGCTCCGCCCGAATCTCGGGGTACTGGCCGGGCAGACCGAGATCGTCGACGACGGCCCGGTGGTACAGGCCGGTGCCGCCGACGATCAGCGTCCGGTGGCCGCGGCCTTCGATTCCAGCGATCGCATCGGCGGCGAGCCGCTGGAAGCGCGCGACGGTGAACTCTTCGGCGGGATCGCACACGTCTATCAGGTGCCACGGCGCGAGCGCGCGTTCTTCGCGCGTCGGTTTGGCCGTGCCGATGTCGAGGCCGCGATAGACGGCGAACGCGTCCGCCGAGACGAGCTCGACGTCGGGATGCGCGCGCGCGTAGGCGAGCGCGAGCGCGGTTTTCCCGGTCGCGGTCGCGCCGACGAGCGAGAGGTCCGTTATGTCCCCGTCGTCCACGAGGCGAGGTACTCCGCCTGCTCGGGCGTGAGCACGTCGATCCGGATACCCATCGACTCGAGTTTCAGGCGCGCGATCTCGTGGTCGATCTCCACGGGCACGTCATAGACGCGCGCCTCGAGGCGGGTCTTGTTCTGCAGGACCCACTCGACGGCGAGAGCCTGGTTGGCGAACGACATGTCCATGACGACGGCCGGGTGGCCTTCGGCGGCCCCGAGGTTGACGAGCCGTCCCTCGGCGATGACAAGGATCCGCTTCGTGCCTCCGTCGCCGTCGGGCACGGCGAATTCCTCGACGTTCGGACGGACGATCCGTCGCCGCCCGTCGGCAAGCTTCGCCAGGCCCTCCAAGTCGATCTCGACGTCGAAGTGACCGGAGTTGGCGAGGATCACGCCGTCCGGCATCGCCGCGAAGTGCTCCGGACGGAGCACGTCTCTGTCCCCCGTCACGGTGATGAAGATCTCACCGCGGCGGCAAGCCACGTCCATCGGCGCCACGTCGAAACCGTCCATTACCGCTTCGAGGGCGCGCAACGGGTTGATCTCGGTCACGGTCACGATCGCGCCCATCCCCCGCGCCCGCGACGCAACGCCTTTCCCGCAGTAGCCGTAGCCGGCAACGACGACGCGCGATCCGGCCAACAAAATGTTCGTGGACCGGATGATTCCGTCGAGCGTCGATTGACCGGTCCCGTAGCGATTGTCGAACATGTGCTTTGTGTCGGCGTCGTTCACCGCGACGATCGGATATTTCAGCGCGCCGTCGCGCTCCATCGCCCGTAACCGGATCACGCCGGTCGTCGTCTCTTCCGTTCCGGCGAGAACTTGGAGCGCTTGAGCCGGCCGCTCACGGTGCAACCGAGAGACGAGATCGCAACCGTCGTCCATCGTGAGCGACGGTTGCGCGTCGAGCGTCGCGTCGATGTGTTGGTAGTAATGGACCGAGTCCTCGCCGCGGATCGCGAACGTCGGGATTTTCTCGTCGCGGACGAGCGACGCGGCGACATCGTCCTGGGTCGAGAGCGGGTTCGACGCACAGGCGAACACACGGGCGCCGCCGGCCTTCAGCGTCTTCAAGAGGTTCGCCGTCTCCGTCGTGATGTGCAGACACGCCGCGATCGTCGTCCCTTCCAACGGGTGCTCGACTTCGAAGCGCCGTCGGATCGACTCGAGCACGGGCATGTGCGACCCGGCCCATTCGATCCGCTGCCGACCGAGGTCCGCGAGCGCGAACTCCGCAACGTCGTGCGGTGTGTCGAGTTCTTTCGATTCGAAGCCCACGTCATTCCTCTATTCGTCTCTGTGTCAGGTCCCAAACCAAGCGCGCCACGAGGACCAAAGCGTTCGTCGGAGGTCCCATGCTCGCCGATCCGCAGGGCCTTGTCATTCTTGTCCGTCGATCGCCGGGGCCGGACCAGGGTCGATGCCCTCGATCGCGGCCAGGGAGACCGACGTGAGCTCAGCGAGGACGGCGAGGTCGATGAGCTGCGCGAGCGGCGACGGGCCGCGGGCTTCGATGGTGAGGATCTCGGCGACGGCCTCGGACAGCCACTCCTCGATCGCCGCGAAGACGGTGGCCGCCTCGGGTGGGTCCGAGGCGCAACGCAACAGAATCAACGTGGCGACCTGACGCGTGACGTCGCCCGATTGACCGAACCCGGCGAGCAGCGCGTCCCGATATGCCGCCGTGCTCTCGGCGAAAGCAAGAACACGGGCGTTCGCCGCCATCTCGACTCCCCACCACCTGGCGGCGGCGAGTCCGACGCCCGGCGCCCCGACAAGGAGTGGAAAGGTGCGGCCGAGTCGCTTCGCGTACTCCTCGCCGAAGGTGAGGTAGGCGAACGGGCCTTCGATGCGCGCTCGGGCGCGATCGGCCGCCTCGGCGAGCATCGCCGCGACATCGCGTGCGACCTGCGCCAACTCCAGGATGTGCACGGTCTCGGCGACGACCGAATAGATGGCAAGACGCTCCCGCGGGACGTCGGGCAGGGCGCGCCGGACGATCCGTGCCGACCGGTCATCGAGCCGCCCCGCCGCGTCGTTCGCAAGGACGAAGACGGAGGCGCCCTGCGCGGCGGCTGCACCAGCTGCCTGGAGGACCTCCTCGTCGGCGGGTGCGAGCGCGACGGCAACGACGACAGTCCCGGCGCCGACTCGACTCGGCAGTCTCGCGGAGGCGGCGAAGCTCAAGGGGACGCCGAGCGCGGGTCCAAGGGCCGCGTTCACGAATTCTGTCGCGTGGGCGGCGACGGTCCGACCGAGCACGAGCACCTCTGTCGGCGCCACCGGAAAGGGGCGTTCGCGGTCCCCTTCGTCCATGCCGGGCACGGAGAGGAACTGCGGAATGCGAGCGATCGCCGTTCCCATGCCGAGTTCGTCGAGGCTCACCGCGCCTGACCCTAAGCCCTCGAGCGAACGATGCCTCTCGGTGATCAGCTGTCGCCGCCCGTCGCTTCCGACGCGGGTCCGGTTCCGGTCACCACCGCCTCGGACACCTTCGATTCCAACCGACGCGCCTCGGCTTCGTCGACGGCTTGCGCCTCTTCGATGAGCAGGATCGGGATCCCGTCTGAAACCGCGTAGCGCCGTTTCAGACGCGGGTTGTACAGCGTGTCCTCGTCGGCGAAGTACCACAGTTCCTCTTTGTCCTCCGGATCGACGAGGATCTCGAGCAGGAACGAATCGAGCGTCATGGCCTCACCCTTCGCTCGTGTCTCGACGTACAAATGCCAAGACCTCCGCCACGCGCTGCGCGAGCGCCTTCTCGTCGGCCGCCTCCACGTTCAGGCGCAGCAGCGCTTCGGTGTTCGACGGACGCAGGTTGAACCACCACTCCCCGAAGTCGACAGTCAGTCCGTCGAGGTGATCGATCCCCGCTCCGGCGTCGGCGTACCTCGCCTCGACCGAGCCGATCACCTGAAGCGGATCGTCGACTTTCGTGTTGATCTCGCCAGAATCCGCGTAGCGCTCGAACGGTCGGCGGAGTTCAGACAGCGGCACGTCCGCTGCGGACAGCGCCTCCAAGACGACGACGGCGGCGATGATCCCCGAATCGGCGCGGAAGTTGTCGCGAAAGTAATAGTGACCGGAGTGCTCACCGGCGAAGACGGCGTTCGTGCGCGCCATCTCCGCCTTGATGAACGAATGGCCGACCCGCGTGCGCACACCGACTCCGTTGTGCTCAGCGATCACCTCGGGGACCGTCTTTGAACAGATGAGGTTGTAGAGCACCGTCGCGCCAGGGTTCTTGTCAAGGATCGAGCTCGCGACGATCGCCGTCGTCGTCGAACCCGAAAGTGGCGCCCCCGTCTCGTCGACGAGGAAGACACGGTCGGCGTCGCCGTCGAAGGCGAGCCCGACGGCGGCGCCTATCTCGACGATGCGTGCCTGCAGATCGGCGAGGTTCTCCGGCTCGATCGGGTTCGCCGGGTGGTTCGGGAACGTCCCGTCCAAGTCGCCGAACAAGAGGTCGAGCGAGCACGGGAGTCCGCTGAAGACCGCCGGCGCGATGAGGCCGCCCATTCCGTTCGCCGTGTCGGCGACGACGCTGAGCGGTTTCAACGTCTTCACATCGATGAAGCTGCGCACGTGGGTGGCGAACGCTCCCACCCAGTCCCGCTCATCGATCGACGCGGCGAGACGATCGAAGTCGACCGGCGTCGCGGCGAGGCGGCCCTCGGCGAGCGCCCTGATGTCGGCGAGCCCCGAGTCCTGGGCAACCGGCCGCGCTCCCGAGAGGCAGAACTTGATGCCGTTCCACTCCGGTGGGTTGTGTGAGGCGGTGAGCATCGCGCCAGGACCGGGTACCCGGCCCGACGCGAAGTACAAGAGGTCGGTCGACGCAAGGCCGATCGCGCACTGCGCGCCGCCGGCGTCCTCGACGCCGGCGCCGAACGCCACCGCCAGCTCTTCCCCCGAGGTGCGCATGTCGTGGGCGACGATCACCGGGACGTTGCCGTCGCGCTCTCGCGCGAACTGCGCGAATGCGAAGCCGATCGCGTACGTCGTCCGACGGTCGAGCTCGCCTGGCACGATGCCGCGCACGTCGTACGCCTTGAAGATGCGATCGAGCCTCTCTGACTCCGTCATCGCGCCCGACGCTACCAACCGATCCGTGGCGATCTCGGTCCGCGGGCGTTGCTCGAAAAAAGGTGCGTGCTTCGGCAGGTCCCGCTAAGGGCGCGCCGTCGCGATCGTGAAGAAGGCGAGCGCGTTGAACGACATGTGGGCGACGATGCCCGGCCCGAGCCGACCCGTCCGCGTCGCGAGCACGCCGAGCACCATCCCGAACCCGCTCAGCGCGAGGAGTTGCAGCGCCTCAAAGTGCGCTAGGCCGAACAGAACGCCCGTCAGCACGATCGCGAGCGCGACCGCCCAGCGTCGCGATCGCTGCACCAACTCGCCGATCAATGAGCGCAAAAGAAGCCCGCGAAAAAACGTCTCTTCAACGATCGGGCTGCCGACACAGACGAGGATCCCGAGCAAGACGAGACCCGGCCCGTGCACGTGGTCGGTGAGCGAGCGTGCCGGCTGGGAGAGCCGGTGGAAAAGGTGCGGCACGAACGGCAGGAGCGGCAGTTCCAACAGCGGCACGAGCGCCAACTGGGCGACGACGCCGACAACGGCTCCGAGGGGCACGTCTGGCCAGGGGCGGATCGAAAAGCCCAGCTCTTGGCGGAGCGATTGGAGAACCGATTTGCCCCGTGCACCGGGTCTGGTCCGCACGGCGAGGATCACCGCGCCGACGAATCCGATCCACAAGCCGAAGAGGCTGACGACGTTGCCCCCGAAACTGACAGCCGAGGCCGCGGTGTGCGTCGCGTCGTCGTAGGCCGCGACGCCGACCGATCCGAGCACGTAGCCGACGGCGGCGCCGCCGAGCGCGAATCCGAGCCCGTAGCGATTCGCCCCTTCGACGCCTGGACGCGCGCCGCCGCGGTTCGAGATCACGTTCCTCACGGTCTTCTCACAGCTCGCATCGACCGGAAATCTGCCAGGCCAGGCGTACGATGAGGCGATGGGCAGGCGGCCTGACGACCTTCGTCAGCAGAACAACCAGGGACCGGGCGGTCCCGGTCAGGGCGGCGGTGACAACACCTGGCGGTGGGTGATCGCCGGGCTCGTCGTCGTGCTCGTCCTCGTGTTGTTCGGCTCGTCGTTCCTCTCCCGGTCCAGCGCGCACGCGATCAAGTGGAGCACGTTCCAGCACGATCTCGCGGCCAAAGAGTTCAGCACGATCATCGTCAACAACACGTCCGGCGGGATCAGCGGCTTCTACAAGCCCGGGTTCAACGGCGGCGAGGCGTACTCGACGACCGGCCCGATCGCGCCGACCCAGACCGAGATCTCCGCGCTGCAGGCGTCGGGCGCGAAGGTGCAGTTCCAAACGCCCGGTTCGAGCATCATCCCCGACCTCATCATCTATCTGCTTCCGGTCGTCGCCATCGTCATCTTGTTCATCTGGCTGCAGCGGCGTGCCCAGGGTCAGATGACCGGGATCATGTCGATCGGCCGCAGCCGGGCGAAGGTGTACTCGATGGACCGCCCCCGCACCACCTTCGCCGACGTCGCCGGTTACGCGGGGGTGAAGCAGGAAATCTCCGAGATCGTCGAATTCTTAAAGTCGCCCGGTCGCTTCCGCGAGATCGGCGCCCGCATCCCAAAGGGCGTGCTTTTGGTCGGTCCGCCCGGTACCGGCAAGACCTTGCTCGCCCGCGCCGTCGCCGGTGAGGCGGGTGTCCCCTTCCTTTCGGTGAGCGGTTCGGACTTCATGGAGATGTTCGTCGGCGTCGGCGCGAGCCGCGTCCGCGACTTGTTCATGACGGCACGCAAGCAAGCACCGGCGATCATCTTCGTCGACGAGATCGACTCGATCGGTAGAAAGCGCGGCGCCGGCCTCGGCGGCGGACACGACGAGCGCGAGCAGACGCTCAACCAGATGCTTTCGGAGATGGACGGCTTCGACTCCGCGGAAGGCGTCGTCATGATGGCGGCGACGAACCGGCCGGACATCTTGGACCCGGCGCTGTTGCGGCCGGGCCGCTTCGATCGCCAGATCGTCGTGCCGCTCCCCGACCTTTCCGAACGCGTGCCGATCCTGCAGGTCCACTGCCGCGACAAGCGTGTCGGGCCTGATGTCGATTTGGAGCTCGTCGCCCGGGGAACCCCAGGAATGAGCGGCGCCGACCTCGCGAATCTCGTCAACGAGGCAGCCCTGCACGCGGTGCGCCGCGGCAGCGCGGTCATCGAGATGAAGGATTTCGATGCATCACGCGACCGCGTACTGATGGGACAGCAGCGCGAGTCGCTCGTGTTGTCCGACACCGAGAAAGAACGGATCGCGTACCACGAGACGGGACACGCGATCTTGTCCTACGTGCTGCCTTTCGCCGACCCGCTGTTGAAGGTGAGCATCATCCCGACCGGTCTCGCGCTCGGCGTCACCCAGCAGCTGCCGATCGAAGAGCGCCACATCTACCGGCGCGAGTACATCGAGGACTCGCTGTGCGTGCGGATGGGCGGGCGCGTCGCAGAGCTCATCATCTACGGCGACTTGTCGACCGGCGCCAGCGATGACCTGCAGCGCAACACCGAACTCGCCCGCAAGATGGTGCGCGAGTGGGGCATGTCCGAGCGCGTCGGTCCGATGGCATGGGGATCGCAAGGAACGGTGTTCCTGGGCGAGGACCTGATGCACACGCGGGACTACTCCGAGGACACGAGCCGGGTCGTCGACGAGGAGATCGCCCGGATCCTGCGCGACCAAGAAGAGCGCGCGCACGAGATCCTCGAGCTGCACCGCTCCGGACTGGAAGCGGTGGCGAAGTCGCTCTTGGAACGCGAGACGATCGACGGCGCCGAGGTGGCAAAGATCATCGACGCTGCGTTCGGCCGTCCCGTCCACGGCGAGACGCCCGACACGGTGCACGTCGTCGGCGGGATCCAAGGCGGCGCACCGATCCCGGTCCCGGCCGGCGCGGCCTCGGCGTCGAATGGCGGCGGCTCGGCCGCTCCTCAGTCGAGCGGGATGGCGGCGGGCGACGTGAAGCCGGTCGATCCGCGGGCATAGATCGTCCCGGTCGCGATCACCGGCACGTTCGCCTTCGCATCGATGTCGAGGGCGAACCGCCCGGTCGCCACTTGAAGGTCAGCAAAGTTCACGACCGCCGTCGTACCGCCGTTCACGACGAGTCCTGAGATCCAAGCCAGCTTCGAACCCGCGGGGCGGATCGTCACGTTCGCCGATTGCTTGTTCGGGTTCGTGACGACGAGTTCGGTTGAATACGAGCGGTCTTGTTCTCCCCCGTCGACGACCCAGCGCGTCGCGGCTTTCTGTGCGCCGTTCGTCACGGTGTAACCGATCGGCGTCCGCGCGACGAGGTTGAGCGCGCGCCGGGCGCGAAGCGTCGGGTTGCGCTCGGGCAATTGGGCAGCCGGGATCACCGCACCGACGATCGTCGTCCGCGCCGCGATGACCGGCACCCCCTCCGCCGCCAACACTTCCACCGAACCGAGCGCCCTCGTCGTCGGCTCCGTCGGCAAGGCGACGCGGGCGACGGCGCCCGGTGGGACGACGACGCGCAGGTGCGCGGTGCCGCCGGAGGTCGAGTCCGTGACCCCCACCGAGGCAGCCTTGCGCGATGGGTTCAATAAGTCGACGGTTTGTGCGGCAGCAGGGCCCGCCGGCGCGGCGGCGAACCACCAAGACGGCGACGGATCGACGATCCCTGGCTCGAGCGCGTCGATCGTCGTCTTATCGATGCGGGCCGACGACAACCCGCCGGCGACGAGGCTGCCGGCGGAGGATCGCACGATGATGGCGAGCTCGGGAACAAAGGGCACTCGTTGTCCGATCGAGTACGTCACGATCTGACCGGCACCGATCGGCAGGCCCTGCAGCGCCGGTGGCGACTGCTCCCCGTTCGGGGTCGCGACGCTGACGCTCGCAACGGCCGGCGTGGCGCCAGGGTCGTAGAGCGAAAGCGTGACGTCGTCGGTCTTGTGGGTGTCGCCGGCCACGAGGTAGGCGGTTGTCGACGTCGAACGGGCGCACTCGGCGGCGTCAGGACCTTCGCGACCGTGCACGACTTCGATGACGCTCAAGCCCGCGCCCTCCGCGACGACGCGCGCCGCGGCAAAGCCCGGCTTTGTCATCGCTGGCGGCCGCAGCAGGACGACGGCACCCGATGGGACCGACGTCTCACCGCCGCTTCGCGCCCCGATGTTCGTCGTGATGACATATTTCGCGACGACGGGCACGTGCGCCGAGTTCGAAAGCTCGATCGAGGAGAGTTCTGTCGTGCTGCCGACCGGCAGCGGACCAGCACACGACCACATGACAGACGTCGCGCCCGGAACGTTCTTGACGACTCGGGCGTCCGAAGCGAGCGCTCCGCGGACGCGGGGCGGGTGCACCGCGACGCTCGCCGCGATCACCGCCGCGCACAGCGCCACGAGCGCCGACATGACGACGACGCGGCGCGTCTTTTTCTGCGTGAGATCCGGCATCAGCCGACCGCTTCTTCGACGAGGACCAGTTCACGTTCCGGTTCGGGCACCGGGGAGATCGGTACGCCGCGGCGGCGGCGCTCGCGCGCCGCGCGGCGGCGCCAGGACCATGCGGCCACGCCGATCGCGAACCACGCCACAAGTGCGCCGGCCACGCCGAGGCCGCGCAGGACCGCCGGTGTCGAACCCTTCGGCACCGGCAACACGACGGCACGTGCATGCCGAGGCGGCGACCGCAATGTCGGCGCGGTGTTCTCGAAGACGACCGCGCCGCCTTCGCTCGGCAGTTCCCGCAGGTCCTGTTGGTTCTGGAGGGCGCCGACGAGGTCGGCGGGCGGAGGCGCCATCGCCGGCGTGGAGACGCCGGCGAGCAGTTGCGGCGCGAAGGCGCTCGGGACGACGATCGCCGCGACCTGCTCTCTGGCGAGCATCGTTCCGAGTTCAACGGTCCGCCCCAATTCGGCGTCGGCGACCGCCCCGCCGATCAGACGCGCCGTGCCGGGGTTCGCGCTCGGATAAATCGCCGTCGCGTTCGGCAAGAGCGAAGCGGTGAGCATCGCTTCGAATCCGGGGCGGAGCTGCCAGCCGTTCCCCGGTACTGCCTCCGGGGCACCGAGCCACAAAACTCGCCCCGGCGCGAGGCCGCCCTTCGAACCGGCGATGCCGGACAGCTCGGCGTCGTATCCGGTTTGCGGCAGCTCCCACCGGCCGCCCGGGCTTTCCCCGAGCACCGGAAGGACGCCGAGCACGCCGACGACGACGAACGCCGCACTGGCGGCGTGCCGCCAGCCGAAGCGGGCCTCGGTGACGTCGCCCTCCAGGGAGGCGACGCCGAGCCCCACCGCGGCGGCAACGCAAACCGCGACCGGCGTGACAAGGATGCGACCAGAGCCGCCTCCTGGGGCGAGGAAGCCCTCTCCGGCGGCCCAGGCGACGCCCAGGGCGACCACGCCGGCGCCCCAAAAGCGTGCCCCCCAGGCAAAGCGCTGGGTGCCGGCGACAAAGAGCACGAAGCCCGACGCGACGAGCAGGCCGTAGGCGAGCGGGCTGTGGCCGATCGGTCCGAGGGCGAACCGGGAGAGCGCGGCGAGGTCGGCGACGCTGGCTCCCGCTCGCTGCACACCGAAAAAGACCGAGGCGTTCGCACCCGGCTGGACGAAGGTCAGCGACCAGGGGAAGCACAGGACAAACGCGACGGCAACGGCGCCAACCGTGACGATCACCGTGCGCCCCGAAGCCGCCAGCAACCCCGAGAACCCGCAGACGAGCGCCAGTCCGGTGGCGCAACCAGCTGTGGCGAGCACGGCGCTCGGTGCGAAGGCGCCGCCGATCGCGACGAGCACTCCCAAGACGAGCACGTCGTGTGCGACTGCCCGCGACCACAAACTCGTCCCGCCGCTCGCGTACGGCGCGAGCCCGCTCGATCGCGCGAGGCGGTTGACGATGAAGGGCATCACGGCGTAGACGGCGAGTGCCGGCAAATCCGCGCGGCCGAGGTCGTCGGCGAGCAGCGGCAGGAGCAGGTAGGCGATCGCCGCCGCCAGCCGCGCCTGGGCCGAGCCGAGCGGCCGCACCAAGCGCGCAACCCCGAACGCCCCGGCAAGCACGGCGGCGACCATCGCGAGCTTCAGCACAACGCCCATCGCGCCGCCGAAGACAACGCCGACGATCCCGAAGAACGCGTACGCCGGCGAGACCGGACCGACCGGGCTGTTGCCGGCGCCCGACGACCCCCCGAAATAGTCGGAGAGCAGTCTGGCGGGACCCGGCAGCGGCAAGTACGTGCCGACCAACGGCAGGTGACCGACGAGCAATAGCCGCGAGCCGAAAAGGACCACCGCTCCCACGACCACGGCACCGATCGTCACCGCGCGCGGACGCGGCGGCTGCGCATTGAGGCGGCCGGCCGGATGGAGCTTCATGTCTCGCCGCACGCTGCGTTGCACGACCGCGTCCTCGGCCCGAGCACGAGCCGCACGCAGGAAGCGAAACGAACTGCGGATCGCGAGCCGCAACACAACCCGGTCGGGAAGACGCCGCGTCGCGGAGACTTCGGCGCGCACTTGCTTCAGATGGCGCTCGCGCGCGAAGTTCCAGCGCCACGCGTCGAACACCTCACGGGAACGTCGAGAACGACCCATCACTGCGAAGTACACGACCTCGAGTGCACTGAGGATCAGCAACTGCGCGACGACGCGCCAGCGGCGCGCGGCGGAGTAGTTCTTCAGCACCGCCCGCAACTCGTGCCGCCATTGCAGCGCGCGCGCCTCGGGCATCGGCCGGCGACGCGCCGCGGTCGCCTCCAAGTGACCGACGGTCGCGAGCGGGGTGATCGTCACACGGGCGCCGGCGATGCGCGCCCGCCAGGCGAGATCGATGTCCTCGCCGAACATCGAGATCTGCTCGTCGAATCCACCGATCGCGGCGAACAAGTCGGCGCGGACGAGGATGCACCCACCGGGCGCCGCGAAGACCTCGCGGGCTTCGTCGTGCTGGGACTGGTCGAACTCACGCCGCTCGACACGTCGCACCGGAGCACCGAAGCGGTCCATGTCCAAACCGAGTTGCAGGATCCGGTCGGGCTCGTCGGGATCGACGAGCTTCGGGCCGACGATGCCGGCGTTCGAACGGAAGGCTTCCTCGACGAGCCGGCGGACGGCGCCGGGGTCGAGCACGACGTCGTCGTGACAGAACAGGTAGTACGCGGCGCCCTCGGCGAGACTGAGCACTGCATTGGCGCTCGGTCCGTAGCCGCGGTTCTCCTCAAGTCGCGCGAAGTAGAAGGACGGCGTGACCTGGGCGACGCGGCGTGCGAGCGACGGGTCGCTCGCCGCGTCGACGACGATGGTCGTCAGGCTGTCGTAGTCCTGGGCTGCGAGCGATCTGAGCGTCTGCTCGAGCCAGGGCCCTGAGTCGGAGGCGACGACGACGGCAACGACCGGTGGCGCAAGTTCCTCCGGCATGGCGCCGACAGGCTACTCGGCGACCTTCTCTCTAAGAAATGTGCACGACACGAGCGATTACATGCCGCGCAGCGCGCCGATTACCAGCGGCTCCTCGCATCAGCGAGGACGTCCTTCAAGGTCGTCTCGAGCGGGATCGTCCGAGACCAACCGGTCAACAAGGCGAGCTTCGTTGCGTCGCCGAGCAGGACAGGGACGTCGACCGGGCGTAAAAGCGACGGGTCGACGGCTGCTTTCACCGGATGGTCGCTGAGCATGACGAGTTCCTCGAAGACCGTCGCGATCGCGATCGCCTCACCCGAGCAGACGTTGTACGCCTCGCCGGGCACGCCGTGTTCGGCGAGCAACCGGTAGGCGCGAACGACGTCGCGCACGTCGGTGAAGTCCCGCGCCGGGCTCAAATCGCCGACGCTCACCTCGATGGCTCCGTCACGCTCGGCCTCGACGAGTCGTTTCGCGAGCGCGGCGATGACGAAGTTCGGGGACTGACCCGGCCCGACATGATTGAAGGGCCGCGCCCGGATGACCTCGAGTCCCCGCCCGAGGTGCGCCTGAAGTCCGAGATATTCTGCGGCGACCTTGCTCGCCGCGTACGGGGTGACCGGACGCAACGGCATCGTCTCGTCGATCGGCTCCGACCAACCGGGGCCGTACACCTCGGCCGAACTCACGAGGACGATGCGCGGAGGCTCCTCCGCCTTGCGCGCCGCTTCCAGCACCGACAGCGTGCCCATCGCGTTCACCCGGAACGTCTCTTCAGGCACCTCCCAGGAGTCGCCGACGTGCGTCAGGGCCGCCAGGTGGTAGACGACGTCGGGAGATGCGGCGGCGATGCTTCCAGCGACGGCCGGGGTGTCGGTGACGTCGATCCCCTCCGCGAGCGCGACGGCTTCGTCCCCCATCTCCTCCAGATGGCGGGTCAGCCAGGTGCCGACGAAGCCGGACGCCCCCGTCACGAACGCGCGCACATCGCCTCCTTTACCCCGAACCTACTGCCTCATCCGATAACTCATGATGGGGAAACTTGCCGCGATCCTCGACTCCCCACCGAGAGCGGTGCGGACAGATCGCTGAGCGCGAAACTCCGCCACTCGGCTATTGCTTGGCGGCGCGGAGCGCATCGAGATGCCCTTCGACCGACCGTTCCCAGCTGAACGCCCCCGCGACCTCGAGGCCGCGGGAGCGTCTCGCCCCCGCCTCGGCGTCGTCGCGCAACGCGACCTCAATGCCAGTCGCGATCGATCGCGGATCGTGCGGATCGACGAGCACGCCGGCGTCTCCGACAAGATCCGCCATCACCGTGTCTTGCGAAGTGACGAGCGGCACGCCACACGCCAGTGCTTCGAGTGCGGGCAGCCCGAAGCCTTCGGAGAACGACGGGTAGGCGACGACGGACGCCCGCCGCAAAAGCGATGGAAGGTCGGCTTGGTCGACGTATCCGAGCACCAAGACGCGTCCTGACGCTCGCGCCTGCGATGCGGAGGACCGCGTGTCTTGCGCCCCCCACGCTGGCACGCCAGCGAGCACGAGAGAAAGCTCGACGTGGTCCCCAGCGATCGCGTCGAACGCGGCGATCAGACCTGGCACGTTCTTTCGCGGCTCAAGCGTGCCGACGTGGAACACGTACGGCTCCGATACGCCGAGCCTCCCGAGAACCGCGGCGTCAAAGCCCGGCTCCGGCTCTCGTGGATTGAAGTGGGCGTGGTCGACGCCGTGCGGCACGACCCGGACCTCGCCTTCTGGACGAGTCAGCGCACGAAGGCGCTGCGCGGTCCGTTCGCTCACGCAGATCAACACCGCCGCGTTGCGAGCGGCATAGGCGATCGCCTGCCGGAAGTACGCGCTCTTCACCCGTTCGTGCCATTCGGGATGCTCGACCAAGGTCAGGTCGTGGATCGTGACGACCGCCGGAGTCGTGAGGTGCTTCGGCATTGTGTAGTGCGGTCCGAAGAACACCTTGGCATTGGGAAACGTCCTCGCGGCCGCGGCCCCGAGCGCGAACTCGCCGAACACGACGCGAGCCGCGAGCCGATCGGGCGCGACGGCGGCGAACCGCGCCTTCGGCATCGCGCGTTTCCACCGCACGCTGTCTGAGCGCCGAGTCAAAAGATCGACCGCGACCTCGGCATGCGACGAAAGACCCGAGGCGACGTTCCAGGTGTACTGGCCTGCACCCGAAAGTTCGACCGGGATCGCCGAGACGTCGATCGCGACTTCCAAGGGTCGCGGGCCTGACGCTTCGAAACTCACGCGGACATCCCGACGAGATTCCTCCACGCCGTCGCGTGCGCCGCGGCCGTCGTCGCCCACGTGAGCTCTGCCGCGCGTGCCGAACCGGCGCTGATCAGACGGGCGCGCAGTCCTTCGTCGTTCCCCACCTGCACGAGCGCGTCGGCGATCGCGTCGACGTCGAGCGGATCGACTTCGAGGGCGGCGCCCCCGGCGCTCGGCACCGCCGACGCGACGACCGGAGTTCCGGCCCGCATCGCCTCGACGACGGGAAATCCGAATCCCTCGACGAGCGGGACGTAGCAGCACGCGAGCGCCGCTTGATAGAGCCCAGAAAGGACGGGACCGGTGACGGCCCCGGCGAAAACGACACCGGCCGACTGCTGGGGTTCCCCCCGTCCCCAGCCGAACGGGCCGACGACGACGAGCGGGAAGGGTTCGGCGAGCTTTGACCGCGCCCTTTCGTAGGCGGCGACGAGACGGGAGAGATTCTTCCGCGGCTCCAACGTGCCGACGGCGAGGAGGAACTCCCCCTCCACGCCCAGTCGTCGCAGCACCCCCTTGGTCGCCTCCTCCTTCGGAGGTGGTAGGTGGTCCGAGCCGTACTCGATGACCGCGATCCGATCTTCGAAGTGAAACCCGGCTTCGGAAAGCGCCTCTTTCGTCGTCGTCGACGGCACGATAACGAGCGCCGCGTGCCGGTCAACGTGGCGTAGCGCGCGTTCGTGCCAGGCACGGCCGCGCGCCGGGAAGGCGTCCGGAACGAGCCGGAAGGCGATGTCGTGCAGCGCGACCGAAACCGGTGCCGCAGACGGCGGCACCATCAGAGACACGGCGTGGACGATGTCGCTTCCGCGACCCACCTTCGCGAGCCCGAGATCCCACGCCCGCACGAGTGCCGCGCTCGGAAGCGCCGAGGCAGAGACGGGGGCGATCGTCTCCAACGGATCGGGTAGGTGCGGCGCGCGCGAGGCGACGAGCCGGCAGAAAACCTGACCCTCGTCGAGCGAGGCTTGCAGCGCGCCGACAAGCGCACGGGCGTAGGTGCCGATCCCTCCTGACACCGGCCGGCGAAGCGGCTCCGCGATCACGGCAACGTCGAGTCTGCGTTTCGGATCGGCGTCCGACGACGACAGAGCGCTCACCGGAACAAGTCCTCCGCGTAGGGCCGTACGACTTCTTCGACGACCGAGGACTCGCGAAGCCACGATCGATCGACGCCGCGCACGATCGCCACCGGGACGCGCGCGGCCTTGCCCATCACGAGCTCGGCCGCAGCGGCAATTTCGTCTGCGACGCACATCTCCGTCGCGACGAGTTCCCGGCCGGTTCCATCCACCTGACCGCGCAGATCGACGACCGCCGCGATCCCGGCGCATCCGATCGCCACATCGACGAGGCCACGCCGCCACGGCCGCCCAAAGGTATCCGAGATGATCACGCCGACGTCGAATCCCCGCGCGACTCGGACCGCGTCGCGGATTTTGCGCGCCGAGCGGTCGGGATCAATCGGCAACAACACGGCGTTGTCGCCTTCGACGTTCGACACGTCGACGCCGGAGTTCGCACAGATGAAGCCGTGCCGGGTCTCGGTGACCACGAGACCCCCGCGTCGTCGAAGCACGCGCACCGCTTCGGATTCGGCGAGGCGTCGCTTCGCGTCGTCGTCGTCGTGGTCGACGGCGACGATGCGACCCTCAGCCTTCGAGACGATCTTCTGGGTGACGACGACGACGTCTCCGCCTTGCAGGCCTTCAATGCCCGCAACAACCTCACCGAGGCGGGTGCGCGGAGTGATTTCCCTGAGCCCCGTGACCGGCACCACCGTGAGGGGCGACGTCGTCGTCACGTCGGCGCCCCGAGCCCGAGCGCGCGCCGCGCGAGACCCGCCGCGACCTCTGGCGATGTCATGACCGTGTCCGTCACGAGCACGCGCAATCCTTCGGCGGCGATGTCGTTTTCTAGGGCCGCGTCGGAGACGTCGATGACGAAGTTTCCCGCGACCGGCGCGAGCAGGCGAGCGACGCCCAGCGCCGATGACTCGTGACCGAGCTCTTCGAGCAGGTGGTCCGCCGGACCCTTCAACGCGCGACCCGCGACGATCGGTGAGACCGCGACGACGCGCTCCCTGCGCTTCTGCAACATCTCGGCGACGCCGTGGAGCGCCAGGATGGGACCGAGGGACAGGACGGGATTCGAAGGCGCGAGGAGAACGGCCTCGGCTCGGCTCAGTGCGTCGATCACCCCAGGAGCGGCTTGCGCGTCCGCCGCTCCCTTGAATTCCACCGAGCGCACCGCCTCGGCGTGACGACGGTGGACGAAGTACTCCTGGAACTCGACCTCCTCTCCTGTTCCCAACGTGAGCACCGTGCGCACCGAATCGTCAGACATCGGCAGCAGGCGGAATCCGATCCCCCAGGCACGGGTGATCTCTGCCGTGACTTCCGAAAGCGTCGCCCTCGAAGCAAGGCGCTCGGTCCGGTAGAGATTCGTTGCGAGGTCGAGGTCACCGAGGCGGAACCACGTCGGTGAGCCGTAGCGATTGAGGGCGTCCACCGTCCGGAAGGTGTCGCCGGCGATCCCCCAGCCCGCCTCGGGATTCGACGCGCCGGCGAGGGTGTACGTGACCGTGTCGAGATCGGGACTGACGTGCAGTCCGTAGATGATGGCGTCGTCACCGGTGTTGCCGATGACGACGATTTCTTCCGGTGGGACGACGCGCACGAGGCCCTTGAGAAATCTCGCCGCGCCGACGCCTCCCGCCAACACAGCGATCATCGCGGCGCCCTCGCGGAACGACGCTCGGCGGCGTCGGCCAGTGTTGCCGTCACGCCCACCCGAAGCGGGGTGAACGGCCGCCAACCCAGGTGGAGGTGCGTCCGTTCGGGCGAAAGCACGCTCGCCCGAACGTCACCTGGCCGTGGCGGCCCAAACAGCGGCGGATAGTCCGAACCGGCTGCTTGTGCCATCTGCGCATAGAGCCGCTTGATCGTCGTCCCCTTGCCGGTCCCGACGTTGCAGACGAGACCACCGCCCCTCGTGCAGGCGCGCACGAACGCGTCGACGGCGTCGTCGACATAGACGAAGTCGCGGATCTGGCTTCCGTCCCCGTCGATCGTGGACGGGATGCCTGCCACAAGCTCAGAAGCGAAACGCGCGACAACGCCCGCCTCACCCTCCGGCCGCTGGCGCGGCCCGTAGACGTTCGCCAACGCGAGCGCGGTGAACTCGAGACCGCACCGCTCGCGGTACGCGAGGAGGTAGTCGATCACAACCTTCTTCGCGACCCCGTACGGCGACAACGGCCGGAACGGCTGGGTCTCTTCGGCGGGCCGGCGCGCCTCGCCGTACAAGGTCCCCCCGCTCGCGGCATAGACAACCTTCTTCGTCCGAGCGCGCAGCGCGCCTTCGATGACGCGCACGCTGCCGACGACATTTACGTCGGCATCGAATCCCGGATCGACGATCGAGGTCGCGACGCTCGGCTGGGCGGCGAGGTGGAAGACGACGTCCGGCCTTCGCCGCTCGATCAGTTCAGGAACGGTCGCGTCCCGGACGTCTGCCTGGTGGATCTTCAGCTCGCCGCGGTGGGCTCTCGCTTCGGCGAGATTGAGTAGCGATCCTGTCGACAGGTCGTCGATGACCTCGACGGAGTGCCCTTCGCTCAACAATCGGTCGACGAGATGCGAGCCGATAAAGCCCGACCCCCCTGTGACCAGCGCACGCACGCGCGCTCAGTCAGGACAGCGTTCGTCGATCAGGACGTCGTCCTCAGCGACGGTGTAGTTCGCGCCGACGACGCACCCTGTGACCGCGGCGCCCGCTCCAATCACACTGTGCGGGCCGACGATCGAGTCTTCGACGGTGGCAGCAAGCTCGACGATCGCGTCTCGAAGTAGCACCGAGTTGCGTACGATCGCTCCCTTAGCGATGCGCACGGCGGCCGAAATGATCGCGTTCTCGACGAGCGCGCCCGGTTCGATGGTGGCATGTCCGCCGATGAAGGTGTTCCGGCGGACGTCGCCGCCGATGTTTGCGCCGGGTCCCTCGAGCAACCCCGGTGCCCGCTCGGTGCACTCGGGCAGGATGACATTCGGTCGAAGACCCGCGACAACGTCGAGTTGCGCTGCGACGTAGCGCGCCGGCGTCCCCGTGTCGATCCAGTACGCGTCGGAGTCGAGGGCGTAGAGCGAACCCTTGATCGCCAGTCCCGGCAGGATCTCCCGCTCGATTGAAACCGGTCGTCCACGATCGATCGACGCGATCGCCTCGGGCTCCAAGATGTAGGTCCCCGCGTTGATCAAGTTCGACGGCGCGGTTCCGGGCGGCGGCTTCTCGACGAACTCGAGGATGCGGCCGACGTCGTCGATCGAGACGACGCCGTACGGCGAAGGGTCGTCGACGGGCGTCAGCGCGATCGTCGCAGACCCGCCACGCTCCTCGTGATATGCGACGAGCTTCGACAGGTCGAGATCGGTGAGGATGTCGCCGTTCAGAACGACGATGCGTTCGTCCGAGATCTCGGCGAAGTCGGCCGCGTACGCGATCGCCCCCGCGGTGTCTAGGCGCGCGGGTTCAGTCGAGTAGAGGAGCTGAACCCCCTCCCAGGATGCTTCGGGAAACGCTTCCAAAAACGGGTCCGGCTGGTACCCGAGAGCAAGCACCGCGCGCGTCACCCCGTAGAGCGCCAGCCACTCGACCACCCTTGCGATGATCGGTCGACCGACGATCGGCAGCATCGGCTTTGGGATGTCGTAGGTGAGAGGACGAAGTCGCGTCCCCTCGCCACCGACGAGTACCACCGCCTGCATCGGACGCGAGCCCCTTCTTTCCGATCCCGACTACTTCTTCGAACCGCCGGAAGCCGAACCGATCGCCGTCACGAGCGCCCCCTTCGAGGATGGTTGCGGGATCGTCGTGCCCGACGGAACGAACGCGACCGTGATCATCTCGCCGTTCGCGATGTGGATGGTGGTCGGATCCGTCACGATCGACGACGTCGTCGTCGTCGGAGAGGCCCAGACGCGCGCGGCGAGCGTCCCGGTGCCCTTCAACTTGCCGGTGCATTTGTCGCCGTTCTTGTAGATCGTCTTGTGCTTACCTGGGTAGCCGATCTCGGTCGAGGTGAGCGTGAATCCCTTGTAATTGCGCGCGAACAACCCGAGGGTTGCCTTGGCGCCTTCAAACTTGCCCGGCGTCGAGGAGACGTCCGGCGCGGCGTCGATCAGGCCGCTGCCGAACGTCCGCAGACCCGAAGTCGAAAGGTTCGTGCTCACGGGAAGGTTTGGCTCGATCTTTCCGCAGATGTCGATGCTGAGCGCCGCCTGCCAGTTGTCAGTGAGCGACGGGCCGACCGATGCTGACGCGGGGTGTTCGGCTTGGTAGCGGCTGTAGGCGATGATCCCGATGCCCGCGACGACGATGGCGGTCATCAACAGGTACCACAACGCGGGCGGTCGTGCCCGGTAGCTGCGGCTGCCGCCGCTCGAGGCCGCGCGCGCGACGGTACGACCAAAAGAACCCTTCGCCATGGTTGCGAAAGTCTACTCGTGGGTCATTTGCGCCTCCTTCGCCGTGTCACTTGCCACAGCGACACGTGAGCTGCGGAAATCGAGAGATTCCGTTGAGCTCAAGCGGCCGATCAGCCCGGGCTGATCAGGACCGGCGCAACCGGGATTCGTCGACCGCCGCCTTGCCAAGCGCGGCAATGGCGCGCACGAACAGCCCCACGCCGACAAAGACGAGCAATGCCCGCCTCGGGCCGGTCATTGACTTCACGGCGAATCGCCACGTCGAGCGGTGATGGACGAGCAGCATCTTGTACGGCTGAACGCGCGTCGAAAGACCTTGTGCATGGGTTGCGATCGCGCCCGGCTCGTAACGCACACGCCAGCCGGCGCGATGCATTCTCCAACAGAGGTCGAGGTCTTCGACGTACATGAAGTACGCCTCGTCGAAGCCCTCGACGCTGTCGAACGCAACCTTGCGGACGAGCACGCATGCGCCGGAAACCCAGTCGGCATCTCTCGCCGCGAGGGTGCCCGGCCGTTGATCGTCGTTGCGATAGCGAATGGACCACCGGTTCCGTGGCCAGAACAACCCGGCCAACGCATGTCCCGCGCCAAGTCCGAAGCTCGGAAACCGTCTGGCAGACGGATACGTCGACCCATCAACGTTGACGATGCGCGGACCGACAGCGCCGACGTCCCGTTCCGCATCAAGAACCGCTTTGAGGGCACGCAACGCGTCCTTCGCCACCTCGACGTCGGGGTTCATGATCAAGACGTACGGCGCGTCGCAGATAGCCACCCCAGCGTTCGCGGCGGCGCCGTAACCGAGGTTGGACCGTTCGCGCACGACCGCGGCATCGGAGTCCTGTTTCTCGAACCGCTCGAGCGAGCCGTCGGTCGACGCGTTATCGACCACGACGACGCGTCGCGCTGCCGCGTCACGCACTGCGACTACGGCTTCTGTGAGCGCCGTTCCGCCATTGAAATTGACGATGACAACGTCGACCGCCGTCAAACCTGCCGCGGCGCGCGACCGGTCTTCGCTCACACGCCGAGTTCGGCGACGAGCTTGCCCGCAGACTCGCGCCAGTCGGGCAACAGTTCTGCGCCGGACAACCGGAGCACGGAGTTGTCGAGGACGGAATTCTTCGGTCGCGAAGCCGGTCGCGGCGGATCGAGTTCCGCCGTCGAGATAGCCTCGACCGACTCGCGATCGCCACCCGCGAATTCGACGATCTCGCGTGCGAACCCGAACCAAGAAGTCGGCCCCTGATTGGTCACGTGCACCCGCCCGCGCCAACCCTCGAGCGCCAATGTGAGAAGCATTGGGGCGAGATCGCTGGCGATCGTCGGGCATCCGCGTTGATCATCGACGAACCGCAGCGGCATTCCCTCCCGCGACATTCGGATTACCGTTTTCACGAAGTTCGATCCGACGCGCCCGACCACCCATGAAGTCCGCACGATCAGATCGCCGGAATCGAGCTCATCCTCGCCAGCGAGTTTCGAAGCGCCGTACACCGAGATCGGGCGCGTCCCATCCCACTCGTTGTACGGACGGTCGAGCTCTCCGTCGAAGACGTAATCCGTCGACACGTACGCGACGCGGGCTCCGGACCGTCTCGCGGCTTCGACGACGTTGCGCGTTCCGAGCGCGTTCACGCCGTATGCGAGATCCCGCTCTTGCTCACACCGATCGACGGCCGTAAACGCCGCCAGGTGGACGACGACCTCGGGGGCGAAGGCGTAGAACGCCTCCATCACCTGATCACGCCTCGTGACATCGAGCGCGTCGTGGCCGGCGGCGATGACTTCGATCGGGCGACGCTTCGAGCTCAAGGCGTTGCGACGTTCGACCTCGGCGACGACTTCCGAGCCGACCTGTCCGCTCGCCCCCGTGACGAGGACGCGCATCGCGCTCAGCCCTTTGCCGGCCTGGAGTCGAAGGCCGCAGGCGGTACGTCGTCCCAAGCCCCTTCTTCGACAGGAGAGCGCCCGATGAGTGGCCGCCACCACGACTGGTTGTCCCGATACCAGGCGACCGTCTCTTTCAGTCCCGTGTCGAAGGGCGTCTCGGCCCGCCATCCGAGCTCCTCGCGGATCTTTGTCGAGTCGAGCAAATAGCGGCGGTCGTGACCGGGCCGGTCAGGAATGATCGTCTTCAGAGACGGCGGAGCCCCGACGGCTGTGAGGACGGCGTCGGCGACCTGGTCGATCGATGCTTCAAATCCCGAACCGACGTTGTAGGTCTCACCGACGCGCCCCCGCGAGAGGACTGACTCGATCGCCGAGCAGTGGTCTTCGACGTGCAGCCACTCGCGCCGGTTTTGGACCGAGGCGTACATCGGAAGTGGTTCACCGGCGAGTGCCCGCGTGATGAACAGCGGAATCACTTTCTCTGGGAACTGATACGGCCCGTAGTTGTTGCAGCAGTTCGTGATCGTGATCGGAAGTCCGAACGTCTCGCCGTATGAGCGAACGACATGATCAGACCCTGCCTTCGAGGCGTTGTACGGCGTATGCGGCCGGTACGGCGACTCCTCGGAGAAAGACCCCGGGCTGTCGAGAGCGAGGTCGCCGTAGACCTCGCACGTCGAGATGTGATGGAAGCGCTCAACCCCGACCCGCCTCGCCGCCTCGCACAGCTGCTGGGTGGCGAGCACGTTCGTGCGAAAAAAGCGCGCCGGATCCAAAACGGCAAGGCTGTTGTGCGACTCTGCGGCGAAGTTGACAATGGTCGTGATCTGTTCGGAAGCGAGGATCTCCTCGGCGAGATCCAAGTCGCCGATGTCGCCGTGTATGAACCTCACGCCAGCGGTCTGCTCGAGCGGCTCGAGGCTCGTGCGGTTTCCCGCGTACGTCAGAGCGTCCAGCACAACGACGTGATCGTCGGGTCGAGACCTTTTCAGATACCGAACGAAGTTCGAGCCGATGAAACCGGCACCACCGGTGACAAGGAGTCGCATCGACCCAAGGGTACTGACCCGTGGCGACGACTCCTGAACCGCCGCGTCAGCGTTCGCGCAGATGGATGACGTCGGCCGCTTCGAGCCGCACGACTCCCCGAGCTGATTCGACGAGCAGGCGTCCGTCCTCCGAGAGTCCGACCGCACGGCCGGTGAACTGAGACGACGACGTTGTCACCTGAACGAGCCTCCCGATCGTTTCGCACCGGCCGGCGTACTCGCGGACGACGTCCGCCGGTGTCCCAGGGATGGCGATCGTCGAATAGCGGTCGTCCACCTTCGAGAGCAAGGCCGCGAGCACTTCGTCCCGATCGATCGGCCGGCCGGCGATCTCGGCGAGACCGATCGGCTCGATCGCCGCGTCCTCCAATCCCGATCTCGTCGCGGACCATTCGAGGTTGACGCCGAGACCGACGACGAGCGCTGGAGGCTCGCCGGGGCTATCGACAAATTCGGCGAGCACCCCGCCGACCTTGTGATCGGCGTGTACAAGGTCGTTCGGCCACTTGCAGCCGATCGGGGATCCAGCGAACTCTCCCGTTACGTCGGATGCCGCGAGAGACACGAGCATCGGGATCGCGAACATCTCGTTCGGCGCAAGCGGAGGACGAAAGAGCAGCGAGCACAACAGCGCCTCGCCCCTGTTCGCGACCCATGCTCGGCCGAGACGGCCGCGTCCGGCGCGTTGTTCGTCCGCGACGGCGACGAGGCCCTCCGGCGCGCCGTTCTCGGCCTGCTCGGAGACGTATCGATTCGTCGAGTCAACGATGTCGAATCGGATGACATTCGAGAACGTCATGAGGCGCGAAGTAGCCTGCCCGCCTGAACGAGAGCGGGTCGTCGCGTCCTCGTCTGACAACTCAAAAACTGCACAGCCGCACGATACGACGGAGCAGATTGGGTGTTCGAAAAGGTTCTCATCGCGAATCGAGCCGAGATCGCGGTCAGGGTGGCGCGCACGTGTCGCGAGCTCGGGATCGCCTCGGTGGCTGTCTATTCCGACACGGACCGCGATGCGCTGCACGTCCGGTTGTGTGACGAGGCCTACGCCCTCGGGCCCGGTGGTCCTGCGGATACGTACCTGAGCATCGATGCGCTCGTCGACGCGATCCGTCTTTCTGGCGCGGACGCCGTGCATCCCGGTTACGGATTCCTTTCAGAGAATGCCGACTTCGCCCGCGCCGTCGCCGCAGCCGGAGCGACGTTTGTCGGCCCGCACCCCGAGGCGATCGAACAGATGGGCTCGAAGATCACCGCCCGCGCGGCAGCCGAGAACGTGAACGTTGCTGGCGTTCCCGGCCGCAACGAACCCGTCAAGTCACCGAAGGACGTCGCGGACTTCGCGGTCGAATACGGTTTCCCGATCGCGATCAAGGCCTCGTATGGCGGCGGCGGGCGCGGCATGAAGGTCGTCACCGGACCGGAAGAGATCGAAGCGACGCTCACTTCTGCACAGCGCGAGGCCGAAGCGGCGTTCGGCCGCGGTGAGGTGTACCTCGAGCGGTACCTCTCCTGGCCTCGCCACATCGAGATGCAGATCGTCGCTGATCGTCACGGGAACGCGGTGTTCCTCGGTGAGCGCGACTGCTCGAGCCAACGCCGCCACCAAAAGCTCGTCGAAGAGACGCCGGCGGCTTTATTGGATGACGCGGTGAGGACGGCGATGGGAAAGGCGGCGCTTCGACTCGCGACGACGTGCGAGTACGAGGGAGCGGGGACCGTCGAGTTCTTATACGAGGACGGGCAGTTCTATTTCTTGGAGATGAACACGAGGCTGCAAGTCGAACACCCTGTCACCGAGCTCGTGACTGGGATCGACCTCGTCGCGACGCAGCTGCGGATCGCTGCCGGCGAGCCGCTGCCTTTCTCGCAGGGCGATGTCGAACACCGCGGCAACGCCATCGAATGCCGGATCAATGCGGAGGATCCCGCCCATGGTGCATTCCTCCCGAGTCCGGGACGAATCACACGATTCCGCCAAGCCGATGGCTTCGGGGTGCGGACCGACGCGGGATACGACCAAGGAGATGTCGTCAGCCCCGAATACGACAACCTGATCGCAAAGCTCATCACCTGGGGCGCGAGCCGCGAGGACGCCCGCCGGCGCATGTTGCGCGCGCTCTCGGAGACGGTGATCGAGGGTGTCGCGACGACGATCCCGGCCCTCATTGCGATCCTGACGAACGAGGACTTCATCGCCGGCACACACTCCACCCGCCTCGTCGAAGAACGACTCGATCTGTCGCACATCGAGCCGCTCGCCCACGAAGGAACGCCTGGCCCGAAGGGAACGGTCCTTCGTGCCGTCGACGCCGAGGTCGACGGCCGCCGCTACGCGGTGCGGCTGTTCGTTCCCGAGCACGCCGGATCTTCCCGTACCGCGGCGGCGCGACGACGTCATGCCCACGGTTCGGCTGTCGCCTCGGAAGGCACCGTGACCGCACCGATGCAGGGAACGATCACCGACGTGCGCGTCATCGTCGGCGATACCGTCGAGGTTGGAACGATCATCTGCGTACTCGAGGCGATGAAGATGGAGAACCCGATCCGGGCGACGACCGCCGGAGTGATCCGCGACCTGCGGGTGGCGCGCGGTGACGCGCTCGGCCCTGGGGACCTGATCGCGGTGATCGCGGAGTCATGAGCGCGACCTCGCCGGACTCGCTGAAAAAGCGCGCGAGCACTCGAGTGGACACGACGTCCGACCGCCTCGTCGCGATCTCGCACGAGATCCACGCCCACCCCGAACTCGGCTTCGAAGAGGAGCTCGCGTCCCACTGGTGCGCCGACGAGCTCGCCCGCGCCGGCTTCGACGTCACCTTCGGGGTCGGCGGGCTTGACACCGCCTTTTCGGCGTCGATCGGCTCGGGAACCCCCGAGATCGGCATCTGCTGCGAGTACGACGCGCTCCCCGAGGTGGGGCACGCCTGTGGCCACAACGTCATCGCCGCGGCGGGCATCGGTGCCGGGGTCGCGCTCTCAGAGGTCGCCGACGAACTCGGCATCACGGTGCGCGTGTTCGGCACGCCAGCTGAAGAAGGTGGCGGCGGAAAAATCCTGATGCTCGAGGCGGGGGTCTTCGACGGCCTCGGCGCGGCGATGATGGTCCACCCGGCGCCCTCGGAGCTCGTCCAGATGCCTGTCCGCGCAGTCTCGCATCTCATCGCCCGCTTCCACGGCAAAGAGGCGCACGCGTCGGGCTTTCCCGAACTCGGCATCAACGCTGCCGACGCGTTGACGATCGCTCAGGTCGCCGTCGGGCTCTTGCGCCAGCACGCGAAACGCGACGACCAGGTGCACGGCATCGTGACGAACGGCGGCGCGGCTCCGAACATCATTCCCGGACTGACCGAAGCGGCGTATTACGTGCGATCGCGATCCTTGGACGGGCTGAAGGACTGGGAGCCGCGCGTGCGGGCGTGCTTCGAAGCTGGCGCGCTCGCAACCGGGGCGACCGTCGAGTTCGTTCCCGGCGGCCCGACGTACTCAGAGTTCCGCACCGACGATGCGATCGCCGAGCTATATCGGCACAACGCGGTCGAACTGGGACGAAGATTCGCCACTGATCTCGAGCACGCGCTCGTCGCCTCGACCGACATGGCGAACGTCTCGCTGGCGCTCCCATCGATCCACCCGACGCTCGACATCGGCGCGAAGGGCGCGGTCAACCATCAGCCCGAGTTCGCTGCCTATTGCGCGACGCCGACCGCCGACAAGGCGCTCCTCGACGGCGCGAAGGCGATGGCGTGGACGGTGATCGATCTCGCAACCGCTGACGCGCAGCGCGAGCGCTTGAGCGCGGCAAGCTTTCGGCGCAGCTGAAACCCTCGCGCCCTCAAAGGACTGAACGTCTTGAGTAAAGGGAGTGGGCGATGAAACTCGGGCTGCACGTTCCAAACTTCAGCTGGCCAGATGGCCCAGCCGAGCTCGGCCAAAACGTTGGTCGGGTCGCCCTCGCCGCGGAAGCCGCTGGCTTTGATCGCATCAGCGTCATGGACCACGTCTGGCAGATCGTCATGATCGGCCCGCCGGAGCTCGAGATGCTCGAGTCGTACACCACCTTGGGATTCATCGCGGCGCGCACGTCGCGCATCCGTCTGCTCACGCTCGTAACGGGCGTCGTCTACCGCGAACCGGGGCTGTTGGCGAAGATCGTCACCACCCTCGACGTGCTCTCCGGTGGGCGCGCGATCCTCGGCATCGGCGCAGCGTGGAACGAGGAGGAGGCGCGGGGTCTCGGTTTGCCGTTCTTCCCGGTTGCCGATCGCTTCGAGCGCCTCGAAGAGGCCCTGCAAATCTGCCTGCAGATGTGGAACGGGGACGAAAGCCCGTACCAGAGCAAGCACTACCGACTGGAAAGGACCCTCAACTCGCCGCAGGCGCTCTCGCGCCCCCACCCCCCGATCCTGATCGGGGGCTCGGGCGAACGAAAGACGCTCCGCCTCGTCGCACGCTACGCACAGGCCTGCAACCTCTTTGGACGAGGTGATCTCGAACACAAACTCGACGTCTTACGCGAGCACTGCGCGAGGGAAGGCCGCAACTACGACGAGATCGAAAAGACCGTGCTGTTCAATTTCGACGTCGGCGAGCGCGGCGAACGCGTCGATGACACCTTGGAGCAGCTTCAGCGATTGGCAGAGATCGGATTCTCCGTCGCGCACGGCAGCGTCAAGGAGGTATCGACGATTTCGCCATTGGAGATCATCGGCGAGCGGATCGTGCCGATCGCCGCGCAGTTTTGACGCGGCGCAACGAAACTCAGTTGCGGGCGGCCGATTCTTTTGGGTGCGGCATGCACAGCTCGTCGTACTCGGCGATGACGATCTCGCCCGCACCGTCGCCGCACGCCGGACACGCCGGGTCTCGTCGGAACGAGAACGTCCGCATGTCCTCATTCAGCGCGTCGTAGGAGAGCAGCTTTCCGACTAGCGGCTCTCCGATGCCGACGATCATCTTGATCGCCTCCACGGCCTGGATCGAACCGATGATGCCCGGCAAAACGCCGAGCACGCCCGCCTCCGAGCACGACGGCGCGAGTTCGGCCGGCGGGGGCTCGGGGAACAGGCACCGGTAGCAGGGACCGACGTACGGGTGGAAGACGGTCGCCTGGCCCTCGAAGCGGAAGATCGAGCCGTGGACGACCGGCACGCGCGTGAGCAATGACGCGTCGTTGACGAGGTAGCGCGTCGGAAAGTTGTCGGTGCCGTCGACGACAAGGTCATAGCCGGACAACAAATCGACGACGTTGTCCGCGCCGAGCCGCACGTCGTGCGCGACCACGTTGACGTCGGGATTGAGGGCGCTCAGCGTGCGCTTCGCGGAGTCGACCTTGCGATCGCCGATACGGTCGGAGTTGTGAAGGATCTGGCGCTGCAGGTTGGAAGCGTCGACGACGTCCATGTCGACGATGCCGATCGTTCCCACCCCCGCCGCGGCGAGGTAGATCGCGGCCGGTGAGCCCAGCCCACCGGCACCGAGCACGAGGACCCGCGCCGCGAGCAGCTTTTCCTGGCCCTCGACGCCGATCTCGGGCAAGAGCAGGTGGCGCTGGTAGCGCTCGCGCTGGGAGTGATCGAGCACCTTCGGCGGCGACCAGCGACGCCCCTCGTCCTTCCAGCGGTTGAAGCCGCCGCTCATCGAGACGACGTCGCGATAGCCGAGTTCGCCGAGGGTCTTCGCCGCCAGGGCGGAGCGGGTGCCGCCGGCGCAGTAGACGACGATCGGACGCTCCTTGTCGGGGATGCGCCCCTCGACTTGCAGTTCGAGCATCCCGCGGGGCAGGTGGAGGGCCCCGTCGAGTGCACCGGCCGCGTATTCGTCGGGTTCCCGCACGTCAAGGATTACCGCGTCGTCTCCGCGCTCGTCAACCTCGGCCGGCGTCGCCTCGCGGATCTGCGCCTTCACCTCGCCCAGCAACTCACGAAAGTTCGTCACATCGCACCTCGCGCTGCGCGTCAGGTCGGAAACGGAGCGTTCGTCCGTAAAACACTACCGATCCAGTCGACATTCCCGAGACATCAGCCTTGTAACGGGATCGTGGTTCAAGTCGACGGTTTTATGGTCCCCAAGAAATTGCGGCGGATCGAACCGTGAGAGCGGACCGACGTCGGCGGTCGGATGAGTCCCTCGACGCTGCCGGTCGTGCCGGGCAGCGTGACGCGCACCGCGAACGCTGGCGGCTCGCACCGTCCGCCGGAATGGCCCTCGCCGGGCGGGGGAACGTCGGGCGAGAAACGTGCCTCGGACCACGCCGAGATGCCGGGCTTCAAGCCGATGACGGCGGCGTTGCAGTTCGAGCAGCCGATCGTGATCTTCGTCGGCAGGTTCGCGCCGTCCTTGCCGATCAAGACGAGTTGCGGCACACCCCCGCGACAGGTCTTGGACGAGGCGTTTTTCACCCGCAGTGCGTACGACGTCTGTCCGGCACCTTGGCGGCCGGACACCTCGCCGAACGAGACAGCGACATCGGAGTCCGAGCACAGCGAAAGCCGTTGCGGACCCCGCGTGGCACCGGCGACGATCTCGGGCGCGGCGAACAAGCCCAACAGCGGTGCGAATCCGATCGCGATCCGCACCGCTCTCATGTCCCGATGGTGTCTGTGCGCTCTACAACACCGACGTCGTCTCAGGACTCTGACTGCCTCCGTCCGCGATACACCGATGCCCCCAACACAAGCACGACGAGTCCGATCATGTAGGCGAATCCCGCGCCCGCATCGTGCCGCAACAAGAGCGCGCCTCCGATGATGACGAGAACGCCGACGAAGATCTCCGGCGTGTCGCCGATCAGGAAATTGAACCAGAACATCCCAAAGGCGCGCAGCGCGCGCGAGGCCGCGCTCATGTCTCACCCACTCTGATCTCGCGTCCCGAACTGGCAGCACCTCCGAGCTGAGCGCGCATGAAGCGGACCAGGCCGAAGGAGTAAACGAGGAACCCGGCGATGAGGACAAGGATCATTGCGTCCGATCCCGGCCAGGAAAGTCCGACGCCTTCGCCGACCCAGAAGACACCGAAGCTCGACAGCATGATCCCGACCCCGAACTTCAGCGTGTTCTCCGGCACCTCCCGTAACTGACGCGCGACGGCGACGCCGACCGCGCTCACGACCAGCACTGCTGCGCCCGCCATCGCCGCGGCCAACCCGAGGTCATGCGATGAGGTTCCGAGGCTGATGACGATCAGGACGATCTCGAGCCCTTCCAGCAGGACACCTTTGAAGGCAACGACGAAACCGAGCCCGTCGTAGCCATCGCGGTTGGCGGTGCCATCAGACAGCCGAGCAACCGTCCGCGCGTAGATCGCGTCCTCGTCATGCATCGCAACGTGACCCGCGGAGCGCAGGATCGCCTTTCGCAACCACGACAGACCGAGGACGAGCAGTAATCCGCCGACGACGACCCGTATGACATCGATCGGGACGTAGTGGACGAGGGGCACGCCAACAGCACCGACCAACACGGCAAGGACAACGATTGCCGTTGCCGCACCCTGGAACGCGCTCCGCCAACCCCGCGTCGTGCCGGACGCGACGACGAGGGTGAGCGCCTCGACGGCTTCGACGCAACAGGCGCCGAACACGGCGAAGGCGAGAATGACCTGCGTCGTCATCCCCTCCGGGCTCCTTTCCTCTCGATTCTTGCTCGCAGACTCATTACTCTGAGATTCTAACGGCTGTTAGTTAGCCGAGTTCAGTGGTAGGGACAATTACGCGGGCGGCGCCTCGCCCTCCTCGGCATACACCCGGGCGGCGTACTCCTCGAGGGCGGTCTCGCAACGAGCCAGCGCCTCAGCGACCTTGTCGGTGCCCGAGGCGCCGAAAACGTCGCGTGACCGAATGCTCTCGAACCACCCTTTCAACTTCGCCAGGTCGATGTCGTTCTCCTCGAGTTCCGCGTAGGTGAAGTGGTGGTCCTCGTACTCCTTCGCGATCTGGCGCAGGAAGTCCTCGCAGCGGTCGACGATCTCTTCGTACTCGTCGTTGCGGACCGCGTTGAACGACTCGACGAGGTGGCCGACACCCGCCAGGACCGAGGACTTGAACAGGAACGCCGTCCCACCCATCTCCTCGATCTCGGCGCGCAGCGCGCGGAACGCGCGCTCGCCCGACGCGTTGAATGGCAGCGCGGCCGCGGAGTTCTGCACGTAGATCGCGCCGAGCCCCTTCAGCTTGCGCCAAACCCCCGCACGAAGGCGCGTCGGCTCGGTCGGCACGCGATACACAAGGAGCAGCCAATCGACCGCATCGGCACCATCGTGCTCGCCATTCGACACGCCGACATGATTGCGCTTGGACGCACGATTCGCGTTCGCCCCCGCTCACCGCGCAGCGGGGTGAGTTCCGAAGCCAAGAACGGACTCGACGCAATCGTCGGGACGCGCTCCGGTGCGCCTCGCCGGATCGCGGGTCGTGCGGTGATGGCGGTCCTTTGGCCAACAGGACCTTCAGGTGACCCGCGCGCCGCCGATGCGCCGGCCGTGGGACAACGTGTCGTCGGTGGTGCGCGCCACGCTTCGACCTACCCGCTGACGAGTCGGGCCCCTTCTCCTAGCGTGACCCCTGATGGGCGTCGTCGTTGTGAACGGGGAGCGACACGAGATCGATGCCGACGCGTCCGGCCAGCTGATCGGGTGGTTGCGGCACGGGCTCGGCCTGACGGGGACGAAACCGGGATGCGGCGAGGGCGAGTGCGGGTCCTGCACGGTCCTCCTCGATGGCGTCCCGGTGCTCTCGTGCCGGACGCCGCTTCGCGACGTCGCCGGGACCTCGATCACGACGATCGAAGGACTCGCGGCCAACGGTGCCCCGAACCCTGTCCAGCAGGCACTGGCCGACGAGCACGCGTCGCAGTGCGGCTACTGCATGCCGGCCATGGCGCTGCGGGCCACCGCACTGCTCGAGAAGATCCCTGACCCCGGCGACGATGACATCGCGGAGGCCCTCGGGCCCAACCTCTGCCGGTGCGGCGGCTACACGCGCATCAGGCGCGCGCTGTACACCGCCGCGGTCTTGCGGCGTGCCGCCGGGGCGCCGTCGCCCACCAAGACGCAGCATGTTCCTGCGGCGATGCAGGAGACGGAACTGCTCCCCCGGCCGCGCCGACCTTGGGACCTCTCCTCGCCCGACGACCGCGACTACCTCGCCCTCCTCGGACCCGGCCTCGTCTGCGTCTGGCCACCGGCGCAGGCGCCGGGGATGTGGGCGACGAACGGCGGCGCCTGGGTGCACGTCGCCCCCTCCGGCGCGGTGACCGCGTTCAACGGCAAGGTCGACGTCGGCCAAGACAACCGGACCGCACTCCGGATCCTCGTGGCCGACGAACTCGGCGTCGCGCCCGAGGTCGTCGATCTCGTACAAGGCGACACCGACCTCTGTCCCTTCGACGTCGGCACGTTCGGCAGCCGCTCGATGCCCGACGCCGGGGAGGCGCTCCGTCGCGCCGCAGCCGGCGCCCGCGCCGCGCTGCGCGGGCTTGGCGGTGCCGAACCCGTCTCCGACGGCTGTCGAGTCGTCGTGCTCGACGCGGAGCCGAGCCTCGCACCGGCCTCCGAGCGTCGGCTCGTCGGCCGCCGTGGGCATGAGGCATCCCACGTCGACGCGATCACCGGCGCGCGGCGGTACGCGTCAGATCTCTCCCGGCCCCAGATGACCTACGGCGCGGTGCTCCGCCCCCCAGTGCCCGGCGCTGTGCTGGGTTCGGTCGATCTCACGCCGGCCGCCGAGATGGCCGGCGTCACCGTCGTCGAGGACGGCCCGTTCATCGGCGTGACCGCCGCGGATCTCGCGACGGCGCGGCGGGCCGTCGCAGCGGTCACGGCCAAGTGGGAGTGGCCGCCGCCGATCGACGAGGACCTCGCCGGGTACTTGCGCTCCCACCCGACTGAGGGCGAGGGCTGGGCTCGCGCGATCGACACGGCGACCGGAGACGTCGCAGGTGCGCTCGCGTCCGCTGCCGTCACCCTCGACGCGACATATACGACCGCGTACATCGCCCACGTCCCGCTCGAAACCCGGGCCGCGCTCGCCGAGTGGGACGGCAGCCGGGTGACCGTCTGGACGGGGACCCAAGTCCCCTTCGGGGTGCGGGAGCACCTCGCCGCCGCCCTCGGCCTCGAGGAGGAGGACGTGCGGGTCATCGTGCCCCCGACCGGCGGGGCCTTCGGCGGCAAGCACGGCGGCGAGGTAGCGACCGAGGCGGCGCGCCTCGCGCGGGCCACGGGCCGCCCTGTCAAAGTCCACTGGAGTCGTGCCGAGGAACTGCAGTGGGGCACGGTGCGCCCGTACGCCGTGATCGATGTGCGCGCCGGGCTCGACGTCGACGGCGCACTCGCGGCGTGGGACTTCCTCGACATCAACGCGGGGCCGGCCGCGCTCGACCTCCCCTACGAGGCGACGACGCGTCGCCTGCGCTACCAGCCGGCCGAGTCGCCGCTGCGACAGGGCTCGTACCGCGCGCTCGGCGCGAACGCGAACAACTTCGCCCGCGAGTCGGCGATCGACGAGCTCGCGTGGGCGAAGGGAGCCGACCCGCTGGCCTTCAGACTCCGTCTGCTCGACGATGAGCGCCTGGCAGCCGTACTCCGCGCCGCGACCGAGCGATTCGGCTGGGCTGTGGAGTCTTCCGCCGCCCGTGACGCGCGCGCAGGACGCGGGCTCGCCGTCGGGCTCGAAAAGGGTGGGCGGGTGGCAACCTGCGCCGAGGTCCACGTCGACGACGACGACCGCGTCTCGGTTCGGCGGGTGGTGACCGCCTACGAGTGCGGGACCATCGTCAACCCCGACACCGTGGTGAACCAGATCGAAGGCGCGACGTTGATGGCCCTTGGCGGCGCGCTCATCGAGGAGGTGCCGCTCAACCATGGCCGCTTCCTCGAGCCGTCGCTGTCCCGATACCCGCTGCCGCGCTTTCGCGACCTGCCCGAGATCGAGGTCGTCCTCCTCGACCGGCCCGACTTGCCATCCGCCGGTGCCGGCGAGACTCCGATGATCGCGGTGGCCCCGGCGGTCGCGAACGCGATCTTCGCGGCCACCGGACGCCGGTTACGCGCGCTGCCGCTCGCGCCGGGTGGCCGCCTCGCCTGACCGGATTCCAACCGACCCTCACGTCCGATGATCGGACTCGAAGAGATAGTTGGGCGTTCTTGCGTTCGCCTCGTCGAGTGGCGAGACCGAACGCTCGAGATCAGCGGAGTCGATCCGCGCTCGGGGAAGAGGTAGCCGCCCCGGTACTCTACGGGTCAAAGCTCGAAAAATGGCCCAGGGAGCGCCGAAGCGGCACGACACGCGAGACATCGAGATCGCCGGACTCGACGCGATCATCGGACGTTCTTCGGTGCGCCTCGTCGAGTGGATCGACCACGCTCTCGACGTCCGCGGAGTCGATCCGCGCTCGCACTACGCGGAGCGCTTCTGGTTACCGATCCTCGGACCATCGACGATGTGGCTCTTGCGCTACTTCGCTTGGGGACTGGAGCGTTCGCCTGACGGAGTCCGGCTCGAGCTCTCCGAAGTGGCACGCAGTGTCGGCCTCGGCAATCGGGCGGGTCGAAACGCGCCCTTTCTCCGCACCGTCGGCCGCGCGATCGACTTCGCCATGATCCGAGTCGATTCGTCCTACACGATCGCGTCGCGACGGCATCTTCCGCTCCTTTCACCGAGGCAGACCTCACTGCTCCCCGATTCACTCCAGGCCTCCCACGAGCGATGGACGCGCGAAACCTCCCGGCCACCCCTGCGAACCGCAACCGCACGTCCCTCTTTCGCCAGCGCAACGCGGCGGTAACGTCATTACGTGCACCGGACGTCTCGCCCGTGACGCGTCGCGCCCGCATCGCCATCGCGACGTCCGTCCGCGGTCTGGAATTCGACCAGGACCTCGAGGCGACGCTCGCCGCACTCGGCGCGCGTGGATTTTCGGCGTCGGCGGCGTCGTGGGACGACCCGAACGTCGACTGGTCGCAGTTCGATCTAGTCGTTGTCCGTTCGACTTGGGATTACGTCGAGCGCCGCGAAGCGTTCCTCGAATGGGCACGATCGATCGAGCGGATCGCGAACCCCGCCGACATCCTCGAGTGGAACACGGATAAGCGCTACCTGGCCGATCTCGCCGCCGCTGGCGTGCCGACCGTCCCGACGATCTGGATCGAAAAGTCCGTGACGTTTGCAATGCCCGACGGCGAACTTGTCGTCAAGCCGAGCGTCGGCGCAGGAGGAACGGGCGCCGCCCGTTTCGGACCCGGAGAAAGTGCCCTCGTTCTCGACCACACCAATTCCCTTCTCGATCAGGGAATGACGGTGATGGTGCAGCCGTACCTGGAGTTGATCGAGCGTGTGGGAGAACGCGGCCTGATCTATCTCGGAGGTCGGTTCAGCCACGCCATCTACAAACCGCCGCTGCTCGGCGAGCGGGGGCCCTTTGCGACTCGATCGCTCACCGTCGACATCATCGAACCGACAAAAGCCAGCGATGCCGATCTCGAAATCGCGACCTCGGTGCTCGACGTCGTTCCGGGCGGCAGCGATCGTTTGCTCTACTCCCGCGTCGACCTCGCGCCTGCCGACGATGGTTCGCCGCTGCTCATCGAGCTCGAGGTGACCGAGCCGAATCTCTACTTCAACTGCGCTGACGGCGCGGCCACACGATTCGCCGAGTCCGTCAAGGAGTGGCTTTCCGGAAGCTGAGGTTCAAGGAGCGCCGACGTTCTCAAGCAGGAGGGTGAAGCCCCGTTAGCCTTGGCCTTCGTGGCCGGCTACCTGGATCTTCTCCATGAGCGCGTCGTCATATTCGACGGGGCGACCGGGACGAACCTCCAGCTGCGCGGCCTCGGGCCGGACGACTTCGGAAGCCCAACGCTCGAGGGTTGCAACGAGGCCCTCGTCGTGTCGAGGCCCGACGTCGTCCAGGACCTGCACCGCTCGTTTTTCGAGGTCGGCGTCGACGTCGTCGAAACCGACTCGTTTGGCGCCTTTCCGGTCGTGCTCGCCGAGTATCAGATCGCAGAACGCACCGCGGAACTCGCGAGGCGCTCCGCGGAGCTCGCCGTCGAGGTGGCTCGCGACTTTTCGACTGCTGACCGCCCGCGCTTTGTTGCCGGAAGCATCGGTCCGGGCACGAAATTTCCCTCGCTCGGCCAGATCACCTTCGCCGATCTACGCGACGCCTATGAGGTCGAGGCTCGCGCGCTCTTGGAGGGCGGAGTCGACCTCCTCATCGTCGAGACGGCCTTCGACCTCCTCGGCGCGAAGGCGGCGCTCGTCGCGTGCCGGAGGGCGATGCGCGCCACCGGACGCGAGGTGCCGCTGCAGGCCCAAGTCACGATCGAGCTCACAGGTCGGATGTTGCCCGGCACCGAGATCGGCGCCGCCCTCTGCGCGCTCGACGCGCTGCGTCCAGACGTCATAGGAATCAACTGCGCGACCGGCCCTGTCGAGATGTACGAGCCACTCCGCCACCTTTCCGAGCATTCGCGAAGGCCGATCTCGACGATGCCGAACGCCGGCCTACCCTCGGTCGTCGAGGGGAAGATGCACTACGACCTGACCCCCGACGCGCTCGCCGAGCACCTCTACCGCTTCGCCACCGAGTTCGGAGTCTCGGTGATCGGCGGATGTTGTGGAACGACGCCGGCGCACCTGAAGGCGGTCGTCGACAAGTGTTTCGGCCTCGAAGCAACGCGTCGCAACGTCCAATTCGAGCCCGGCGCGGCGTCGCTTTACAGCTTCGTCCCGTTCGATCAGGACGTCTCGTTCCTCGTCATCGGTGAACGCACGAACGCCAACGGATCAAAGAAGTTCCGTGAGGCGATGCTCGCAGCTGACTTCGAGACGACGACCGCCATGGCACGCGATCAAGTGCGCGAAGGTGCCCACATGATCGACGTCTGCGTCGACTACACAGGCGCCGACGGAGTCGCGGACATGCGCGAGGTGATGAGTCGGCTCGCCACCCAGTCGACGGTCCCGGTCGTGATCGACTCCACCGAGGCGAACGTTGTTACGGCCGCCCTGGAGCTCATCGGTGGACGCGCCGTGATCAACTCCGTCAATCTGGAGGATGGAGACGCGGTCGGCACGCGACTCGACGTGTTCTTGTCGCTCGCCAAAGAACACGGCGCTGCGGTCATCTGCACCTGCATCGACGAGGAGGGACAGGCGCGTACTGCTGACTGGAAACTGCGCGCCGCAAAGGCGACCACCGAGCTTGCCGTCGACCGCTACGGCCTCGATCCATCGGACCTTTTCATTGACGCACTCGCGTTGCCGCTTTCGACGGGGATGGAAGAGAGCCGCAAGGACGGCATCGAGACGATCGAGGCGATCCGCCGCATCAAGGCCGAACTCCCCGGCGTGCACTGCGTCCTCGGGATCTCGAACGTCTCTTTCGGTCTTTCCCCCGCCGCCCGTCAAGTGCTGAACGCCGTGTTCTTGCATGAGTGCGTCGAAGCAGGACTCGATGCAGCGATCGTGCACGCTGGGCGGATCGCCCCTTTGCACAAGATCGACCCCGCGCACCGAAAGATCTGCCTCGACCTGATCTACGACCGCCGCAGTTCCGATTACGACCCGCTCGTGGCGCTCACCGAGGCATTCGCCGACGCGGCATCGACGTCGGTTCCGAAAGAGGACCGCTCCGGCTGGAACGTCGAGCGCCGGCTCCGTCAGCGCATCATCGACGGTGATCGCATCGGACTCGAGTCCGATCTCAACGAGGCACTCGAAGCGCGCGGCGCGCTCGAAATCGTGAACGAGGTCCTCTTGGAGGGTATGAAGGTTGTCGGCGATCTCTTCGCCTCCGGTGAGATGCAGCTCCCCTTCGTCTTGCAATCCGCCGAGACGATGAAAGCCGCCGTCTCGTTTCTCGAACCGCACATGGAGCGGGCGGACTCGGGCGGCAAAGGGCGCGTCGTGCTCGCGACGGTGAAGGGCGACGTCCACGACATCGGCAAGAACCTCGTCGACATCATCCTCACGAACAACGGCTATGACGTCTTCAACTTGGGGATCAAGGTGCCGGTGAACGAGATCCTCGACAAAGCCGCCGAGGTCGAGGCGGACGCGATCGGCATGAGCGGGCTACTCGTTCGCTCGACGCTCATCATGCGCGAGAACCTCGAGGAGATGAATCGTCGAGGAACGACCGCGGTTCCCGTCCTCTTGGGCGGCGCCGCACTGACGCGGAGCTACGTCGAGCGCGACCTCCGTTCGGTCTTCGGCGGTCGCGTCTTTTATGGCAAGGACGCCTTCGAGGGCCTCCGCACCCTCGAGAAGCTGATCGAAGAAAAGGTGACGGGGATCGTCGACCCGTCCTTCGGAGTCGAGCCGACAGGGCGGAAGCTCCCCGAGCGCAAGAGCGCGAAGCTCGCCAAGGTTGATCCGGCGTCGTTGCCGGCCCGATCGCCCGACGTTGCCGACGACAACCCGATCTTCGTTCCGCCGTTCCTCGGCGCGCGAGTCGCGAAGGGAGTCTCGATCGACGACGTGCGCGGATACCTGAACGAAACGGCATTGTTCCGCAACCAGTGGGGATATCGGCCGGAATCCGGTGAGTCCGACGAGGAGTTCAAAGAGCGCGTCCGTGCCGAGCTGAGATCCCGTCTCGATGAGGCGAAGGCGGAAGACATCCTCATCCCCCAGGTCGTCTGGGGGTACTACGCGGTCGGTGCCGACGGTCCCGATCTCGTCGTGTTCTCGGACGCGACGCGAACGCAAGAGCTCGCGCGGTTCCATTTTCCGCGCCAGAGAGAGGCGCCGTATCTGTGCATCGCTGACTTCTTCCGACCCGTTGATCGCCCCGAATTGGACTACGCGGCGTTCTTCGTCGTCTCGATGGGGAACGTCGCCTCGACGAAGGCCCGGGAGCGTTTCGCGGCCGACCGTTACGTCGACTACGTCGCGCTGCACGGACTCTCGGTGGAGATGACCGAGGCGCTCGCCGAGCTGTGGCACCGCCGCATCCGCGAGGAATGGGGCTTCGCCGACGAGGACGGTCCGACCCTCACCGGGCTGTTCCGACAGAAGTACCGCGGCGGGCGCTACTCGTGGGGCTACCCCGCCTGTCCGGACCTCGAAGACAACGCGAAGGTCGTCGAACTGCTCGGCGGTGGCCAGATCGGGGTGAGCGTCAGCGAAGGCTTCCAGCTCGAGCCGGAACAGACGACGCTCGCGATCATCTGCCACCACCCCCAGGCGAAGTACTTCGTCGCCTGACAGCGCGCGCGAATAGGAATCTGCGCACCGCGCCTCTCGGGCGTCCGACTCAGACCCGAAAAAGCGGCTTCGTCGGTTCCTGCTTCCTTTTGCTTCGCGGGGTTGCGCGAACAGTTTCACCGTCACCCGAGTGCCGGCCAGCGCTCTCTCCTCCACGGTGAGACGAGTGGCGCAAGCGGTCGCCGACCCACGGTGCTTGCCCAGCCGCGCCGCCTCTGAGGACTCTCAATCGCGGTTACGGCGCAGGGCTCGGAGTCGCCGCCTCCTCGATCCCAAAGAGGCCGACGGCTTCGCCGAGATCCTCGGGAATCGTTGTCGTCGTATCCCGGTTCAAAACCTCGCCTCGGAAATACGCCGGCGCGATGGCTTTGTACACGAAGTAGAGGACGAAACCGAGGACAACAGAGCCGAAAGCGAGCACGAATGCCCCGCCGACGTGCCAGTGGACCCCTGGCACCGTCCAGGACGTAATACTGCTGCCAGGGCCCCAGTCCAAGACAAAGCTGTAGCCGCCGATCGCCCACATGATCGCCCACCCGAGCAAGGGCAAGACGCCTCTCATCCACAGGTTCCTCGCGCTCTCGGTGAGCGTCTTTCGGTAGTAAGCAAAACACGCGAGCCCCGTCAGCCCGTAGTAAAAGGCGATCCAGATCCCGAGCGCGGTCACCGAGTCGACGATCACCTCGCCTTTTGAGATGTAGTTCATGATCACGTACAGGACGATCGACACCGCCCCCATCGTGGCCGTCGACACCGTCGGGGTGAGGAAGCGGCGGCTCACCGTCCCAAACGTCTTCGGAATAGCGCGGAAGACCGCCATCGAAAGCGTTGTCCGCGCCGTCGGCAAGATCGTCGTTTGGGTCGAGGCGGCCGCCGAACTCAACACCATCAGCAAGAGCAGGTGACTGAGGAAGCTGCCGAACCCAGATGAGCCGAAGATCGAGCCACCCAGCACCGAAAGGACGTCGCCGATGTGCGCCGGGTTGCCAAGTCCGATTCCGGTCGTACCGATCCCGGCGTAGGACTGTGTTGAAAGTATGACGAGCTCATAGACGGCAAGGAGGATGAACGTCGAAATGACCGCTGCCCGCCCGGGAGTGACTCTGCGATTCGCCGTCTCCTCGTTTACCGACACGGCCGTGTCCCAGCCCCAGTAGATGAAAAGCATCAGCGTCAGGCCTTGGGCGAAACTCGAGATCTTTTCGTGGAAGGGATTGAACCAGGACGCGGAGACCGCAAGGTGACCGAGTGGCGCAGTGCCGTTGCCGACTTTCACGAGGGCAACGATCGAAAGCACGGTCAGCATCGTGAGCTCGATGCCGAGTAACGCCTTTTGGAAGTTTGCCGAGACTTCGATCCCGACGTAACAGATCGCGGTCATCGCGACGATCCAGAGGATTCCGACGAGCAGCACCCAGCCACTCGACGGGTCGCTGCCGATGCTCTTTGAGTTGAAGAGCAAGAACACGTACTGACCGGCGATCTGGGCGAGGCTCGCCATGACGAGGATGTCCGCGGCGACGATTCCCCAACCTCCTGCCCAGCCGACCGATGGCCGGAACGCCCTCGTCGCCCAGGTGAAGGTGGTGCCGCAGTCCGGGTTGGCGCGGTTGAGTTCGTTGTAGGCGACCGAGACGAGCAGCATCGGCACAAAGGCAAGGATCGTGACGATCGGCGACTTCACCCCGATCAGCACGACAACGAAGCCGAGCGTCGCCGCCAGGCTGTAGGCAGGAGCCGTCGACGCCACGCCGACGACCGTGCTCGAGATGAGGCCGAGCGCGCCGCCCTTCAACCCTTTTTCCGAACGCGCCCTCGTGGCGTCCATCTCGATTGCTCCCGAGACCACCCCCAACTCGGCCACCCCCTGAAGTCCGCCGCTCCCACGCGACGATCTCGCCAATCGTGGATCCAGGTAAGACGCCGAAACAGTAATCCCGAAAGCCGGAAGCGCACCGGAGACTCCCCCGGCCTTTGGCTGCGGGAACGGGGCTGTCGAGGTCAACCGATAGGGTCGATTCGTGGCCATCGATACATCCGACGCGACATTCGAGCGTGACGTTGTCGCTCGCTCGGAGGAGGTCGCCGTCGTCGTCGACCTCTGGGCGCCGTGGTGTGGCCCGTGCCGGACGCTCGGACCGATCATCGAGAAAGTCGTCGACGAGACCGAAGGCCAGGTCACCCTTTCGAAGGTCAACGTCGATGAGAACCCGCAGATTGCCGCGGCTTTCGGCGTGCAATCGATCCCCGCGGTCTACGCGCTGCGTGACGGCAAGGTGGTTGATGGGTTCATCGGCGCGCTTTCCGAGTCTGCGGTACGCGAGTTCGTCGGTCGCCTCGTCTCGCAGCCTTCAGAGGCTGACGAGCTCGTCGGCGAAGGCGACGAAGACTCGATTCGTCGAGCGCTCGAGCTCGACCCCGACCACGGTGAAGGAATAGTGAAGCTCGCCGAGCTCCTCCTCGCCCGCGGCGATGCCGACGAGGCACTCGCCCTGTTGGAACGCATCCCGGAGAGCGAACAGACCCGCAAGCTCGCCGCCGAGGCGCGGCTTTCGAAAAACGGCGCCTCAGCCAACGGCGCGGCGATCGAGCAGCGACTCGAGCACCTCCTCCCACAGGTGCGCGGCAACGACGGCGTGCGGCAAGAATTTCTCGATCTCTTGGAGACGATGCCCGCCGACGACCCGCGACGCGAGCGTTTCCGGCGCGCGCTCGCCACGCAGCTCTTCTGATCTCAGCGTGACCGCCAACGGCGCAAATGGCGTCGTTCGCTATTCGTCGCCGACTCTCCTTGCGATCGGATCGCGTCGTTTCGACGTGGCGAATCGGGCGCTCGTCATGGGCATCGTCAACCGGACGCCCGATTCGTTCCTCGATCACGGCGCGACTTTCGCGCTCGATCTGGCGCTGAAGCGCGCCGAGCAGCTCATCGAGGACGGCGCCGACATCATCGACGTCGGCGGGGTAAAGGCGGGCGCCGGCCCTTCGGTCCCTTTTGACGAGGAGGTCGAACGCGTGCTCCCGGTGGTCGAAGGCCTCGTCGGACGCTTCGACGTCCCGATCTCGGTCGACACGTGGTCGGCGAAGGTCGCCGACGTGTGTTTCGCTGCTGGAGCACGTCTCGGCAACGACATCTCCGGTTTCGGGGATCCTGACTACCTGCCGGTGGCGGCGCGTCACGGCGCCTCGGTCGTTGCGACCCACATCCGACTGCGTCCTCGCGTCGGCGACCCCGACCCGCGCTATCCGGGCGACGACGTTGTCAGTGCGGTTGAGTCCTTTCTCAAGGACCGCCTCGAGATGGCCCTGGTCGCCGGGATCCCGAAGGAACGGGTGCTCTTCGACGTCGGATTGGACCTCGGTAAGTCGACGTCGCAGTCGCTCGAGCTCCTTCGCTCGGCCGAGCGCTTCGCGATACTCGGCCAGCCGATGCTGCTCTCCGCTTCACACAAGGGATTCCTGGGGGACCTTTTCTCGCTGCCGGTCGCAGACCGCGAGGACGTCTCTCTGCTCGCCGCCGCCCTCGGAGTGACGAAGGGGTGTCGCGTCGTCCGCGTCCACGACGTCAAGCGCACGAGGCGGATCGTCGACACCCTCGCTGCGGTTCTTGCCGCGTGAGCAGCGACTATCTGCGCGGACCGGGCGAGCCACACCCCGTGTACCTCGTGCACGGCGAGGACGCGGGACTCGTGAGCCAGGAAGTCTCCGAACTTCTCGGCGCGCTCGTCGCACTCGACGGCGGGGGCGCGATCCCCCTCGAGGAGTACGGCGAGATCGCCGCCCGGCAGGACCAGGCGGCCGAGGCGTTCGCGCTCGGTCCCGTTCTCGATGCGTGTCGCACACCGCCGCTGTTCAGCTCGCGGCGGATCGTCGTCGTGCGCGATCTCTCTCTGCTTGACTCCGCGCAGGCGAGAGAGATCGCCGCATATATCAGCGAACCCGCCGAAAGCGCCGTCCTCGTGCTCGCATCGCCCGGCAAAAAGGCGCCGACGGCGATCACCAAGGCCGTTTCGGCGGGCGGTCTCGTCATCGACCCGAGCCCGCCGTCCGGGGCACGGGCCCGATCGGCGTGGTTCGCCCAACGGATCAAGTCGGCGCCGGTCCGTCCCGACCACGCCGCACTCGAGCTCTTGGAGGAGCACCTCGGCGAGGATCTCGCCCGACTCGACGGCATCTTGACGACCCTTGAGGCCGCGTACGGATCGCAGGCCAAGGTCTCCGCAGATGACGTCACACCGTTCCTCGGCAGCGCCGGTTCGGTCGCGCCCTGGGAGCTCACCGACGCGATCGACGCCGGCGACGTCGACAAAGCGGTGCGCGCGCTCTCCCGGATGCTCGGACCGGGGATGCGGAGCCCGTTCCAGGTGCTCGCCACCCTCCACCGACACTTCGGCGCGATGTTGCGCCTCGACGGTTCCGACGCCACAACCGACAAAGACGCTGCCGAGATAACGGCCATGAATCCATTCCCGGCTGGAAAGGCGCTGCACAACAGCCGACGTCTCGGACACGACAAGATCGCCCGCGCCATCGTTCTGCTCGCCGATGCCGACGTCGGCATGCGCGGCGAGTCCGGTTGGCCAGATCACGTCGTGATGGAGGTCCTCGTCGCGCGACTGGCGCGGCTCTCTGGCTCCCCGAGCACGGCGCGGACGCGTGCGAGGCGCGCGCGGAACCGATGACAGGGACCGACCAGCTCGCCCTCATCGCGAAAAGCGTCGCGATCGGCGCAGGCAGACTCGTGTTGCAGTCCAACCGTGAGCGTCGCCAGCGCTCAGAGCTCATCGGCGACGCGACGCGCAAATCGTCGGCCACCGATCTCGCGACGGCGTCTGACCGCGCGTCCGAACGGTTCATCGTCGGTCAGCTGCGTGCGCTCCGACCGAACGACGCGATCCTCGGTGAGGAAGGAAGCGACGACTCAGGTACCTCCGGCCTGACGTGGCTCGTCGACCCGATCGACGGGACGACGAACTTCGTTTACGACTTCCCCGCCTGGACGGTTTCGATCGCCGTCGCCGACGACGAGGGGGCGATAGCGGGCGCCGTCTACGAGCCCGTGCGCGACGAATGCTTCGTTGCGATGCGCGGGGGCGGATCGGCGCTCAACGGGCGTGCGCTCGGCCCGCTTTCCCCGCCCCCTCTCGCCGAAGCCCTCGTCGCGACGGGATTCTCTTATTCATCGGAGCGGCGCGTGCGCCAGGCGCTTCTGTTGCCCCTCGTGCTGCGAGAGGTGCGCGATATTCGCCGCGCCGGCTCCGCGTCGCTCGACTGTTGTTACGTCGCCGCCGGACGGGTCGACGCGTTCTACGAGACGGCGCTGAAGCCGTGGGACAGTGCGGCAGGAGAGCTCGTCGCGCGCGAGGCGGGAGCCGCGTCACAAATCGTCGACGGAATCATCGGCGATGAGACGACTCTCGTCGTCGCCCCCGAGCCGCTTCTCGGTGCGCTCGTCGATCTCCTCATCGAGGCGGCGCAGCTCCCTTCACTACCATGACGGCTCCAGACGATCGCAGGGAGGTCTGAGTGGAGTTCGACTTCGTCGTCGAGATCCCGAAGGGGTCGCGCAACAAATACGAGCTCGGCGGGGACGGCCGGATCCACCTCGACCGAACGTTGTTCACCTCGACGGTGTTCCCGACCGAGTACGGCTACATCGACGAAAGCCTCGGGGAGGACGGCGATCCGCTCGACGGCATGGTGATCTGCGACGAGCCGACGTTCCCAGGATGCGTGATCCGCGCCCGGCCGGTGGCGATGTTCCGCATGGCCGACGAAAAGGGGCCGGACGACAAGGTCGTCGCAGTCGTTGTCGGCGACCCGCGCACATCAGAGATCCACGACGTCGGGGACCTCCTGGGCTTCGACAAGGACCGGATCGCGCACTTTTTCTCCGTGTACAAGGCGCTCGAGCCCGGAAAACACGTCGAAGTGATCGGGTGGGCCGACCGCGAGTTTGCCGAGTCCTCCATCGACGAGGCGTTCGCGCGGGCGAACAAGGAATAGCTGCGCCGATCTGATACGGCGCGCGCTCAGATCTTGATGTGCAAGCGCGCCTCGATCTGGGAAACGACGTACGACGCGACGTACTCGCCGCCCCCGGGAAGCGCGATGTGGACGCCGTCAGAGGCGCGCACCTGCACGAGCCCCTGTGGGCCGGAGATGTAGGTGAGGTAGTGGCCGGACGCTGACGAGAAGAGCCGCCACGTCGACACGTAGCTGACGCCGGGGTGGCGCGCTGCCTGCTCCTCGAAGATCGCGTCCACGACTTCCATGTCGGCCGAGAACACGGGATCCTCCATGATCGGCATCCCCACCCAGACGACGTGCGCTCCAGCTGACGTCGCTTCCGACATCATCTGCGCGACGCGCTGCGCGTAGATGCGGCGCCACGGCGCGCTGCCAGCGACGTAGCCGACGTTCCCCTGCAAAAGGCCGTTCCAGTCGTTCGCGCCGAGCATCACGACGACGAGTTTCGGATGATATTGCTGCAGGTCGGCCACGAGGTGGGCGGGCCAGTTGTAGTACTCAGGGTCGACGAGGCCCGTGCTTTCTTGCGCCGCCAGGACGAGGCGCACCAGCGGGCTCGTCCCGATGACGTTGTCCAGTCCGTATCCAAGGTCTTCGCCGATCGAGTCACCGACGTCGAGGATGACGAGCGGCCGTGTCGGCGTCGGCTGTGCGAGCGGCGGCGGGCCGGTCACCGGAGGTGGCACGGTCGGGGGCGGCGCGCCAACGCGATTCGGAGCCGTCAACCTGATGTGCGACGGGATCGGCGGAAGGGTCGCCGCGATCCGTGGCGGGGTGGTGGTCGTGGTCGATGACGGGAGGGTCGTCGTAGTCGTCGACACCCCCCGGGGGTGCGCGAGTGTCGGGGTCCCCTCTCGGCCGAGCGCGCGGTTCCCCCCGTCGACGAGGCGATCGAGCCCGAAGACGTCCTCGATCCGCATGATCGGACGCAACACCGACATCGACGCCGATCGACGCCCTCCCAGCGGCGAAGCGTTTGCCGAGTTGAAAAGTTGTCGGGCGTCGAAAAGCGTCCACAGCGCAAAGCAAATGAGACCGACCGCGAGCGCATGTCCCGCTGAAGCGACGGGCGTACGCAATCCGGGTTCGCTCCGTTTCGGAGGCGTCGTCGAACGAGTGCGCGCTGGAGGCGTCGACGACGCGGTGTCCGGCGGATTCGTAGTCCGCGACGCAGCCGAGCGCTTCCCGCCAGCGCGTGGCTTCGCGGTCCTTGGTGACGAGACTCGTTTGGTCGACGACCGCGACTGAGCAACCCGGGGTGCCGCGGGCTTCGGGCGCGCGGGCTGCGCCTTGCGCGGTCTGCCTGGGTTATTCGGCGGCTTGCTGTTCGGCATGGCTCAGAACCGGTAGTAGATGAACGGCGCGACGCCCGGGGGTCCGAGCGTCGTGATGACGAGCAGCGACGCGGCGAGAACGGCGCCCTTCGTGGCGAGCCGCATCTGGGCGAACGCCTCCTGGGCACGCCGCGGAAGATCCTTCGGCAGGTACTGCAGAGCGAGCGAACCGACGATGACCGCGATCACGGGGAACCGGACGAGCGGTGCCGCCTGGCCCCACGTGGTGAACAACCGCGAGACCAGCGTCGTCGCGTCGTTGAACGAGTTCGCACGGAAGAAGATCCACCCGAAACAGACCACCTGGAACGTGAAGAACCGTTCCCACGCCAGCACCCAGGTCCCTTGTCGTTCGAGGGGCAGGCCGCGCTTCGCGCGCCAAGATCGGCGCATGTGCCCGAGGGTCTGTCCGAGACCGTGGATGCCGCCCCAGATCACGAAGGTCCAGGCCGCGCCGTGCCAGAGGCCCCCGAGCAGCATCGTGATCATGATGTTCCGGTACGTCTGCCAGTTCTTGCCGCGATTGCCGCCGAGAGGGATGTACAGGTAATCGCGCAACCACGTCGAAAGCGTCATGTGCCAACGGCGCCAGAAGTCCTGCAGCGAGCGCGCCGTGTACGGCGCGTTGAAGTTCTGCGGGAATCGGAAGCCGAGCAATAGCGCGCAGCCGATCGCGATGTCGGTGTATCCCGAGAAGTCGCAATAGATCTGCACGGCGTATCCATACGTGGCAAGAAGGATCTCCGGAGCCGAGTGCGCGGACGGCGAGTTGAAGACCGGATTCACGATCGCGGTCGCGACATAACTCGAGATGACGACCTTTTTGAACAGCCCCGCCCAGATCAGGTACGTGGCTTCGGGCATCTCGAGGCGGCGCGGATCGCGTTTTTCGGCGCGGGTGATCTGGGGAAGAAGGTCCGACCCGCGCACGATCGGCCCGGCGACGAGATGCGGGAAGAAAGAGACGAACACCGCGACATCGAGGGGCGGCGCGACGTCGAGGCGGCGACGGTAGACGTCGATCACGTACGAGAGCCCCATGAAGGTGAAAAACGAGATTCCGACGGGCAGCGTGATCTGCAAAAGCGGGACAGGCGCGCCGTGGATGCCGATCTTGCTCAGCGTGTTGTCGGCCGTGACCGAGAAGAAGTCGTAGTACTTGAACCAGCCGAGCAACCCGAGTTCGCAGATGACCGTCGCGACAAGGAAGGTGCGGCGCGCGCGTTCATTCGGGGCGCGGTTGATGAGGATCGCGCCGACGGTCGTAAAGACCGTCGAGGCGGCGAGCAGGAAGACGAAACGCCAGTCCCACCACGAGTAAAAGAGGTAACTCGCGGCAAGGATGAAGAGCTTCCAGGCGACTTTGTAAGGGCGGAGGAACCAGTTCCCGAGAAAGACGATCCCGAAAAAGATCGCGAAATCGATCGTCGGGAACAGCACGCCACCGCCGCCTTTCGACGACCCATCACCGACGGGTCGAGGGGCAGAATAGTGCAGAAAACCCCCGCTCAGTGGCATAGTACCGGTGGAAATCCCTGGTAGCGAGGCTGCGCGATGACGTAAGCAGGGAAGACGCACTGCTTGTGCGGCATCGCCTCGACGCATACGATCACCTCCGCCGAAGAGGGCACCGGTAGCGCACGTCATCGAATTGGCAGGTTCGTGCGTCTAGGGGGCCGTCCCTCCTTGTGAAGTTGTTCACGAAGATGGAGAACGGATGCTCGTCGAGAGTCGTCGTGGCGGGAGCGTGGCGCTCACCTGGACGCGCACTATCGACTGGGACATCGATGACTGGCGCAACCGCGCCGCCTGCAAGGACACCGACCCCGATCTCTTCTTCCCCGTCGGCACGACGGGACAGGCGATCGAACAGATCGAAGCGGCAAAGGCCGTCTGCGACGCCTGCGATGCCCGCACCGAATGCCTCGAGTTCGCGCTGGCGACGAACCAGGAATCGGGAGTGTGGGGCGGAGCGTCCGAAGAGGAGCGCCGCAAGCTTCGCAAGGCCTGGCTCGCCTCGCACCGACGAGCTTCCTGAGGCTCCACCGGCATCGGGACGACGCGCCGCCGTTTAGTCCGAAACCGAACCTTCGCGAGCAATCGGGTCGTCGAGCGCGACCTCGTGGCCACGCCGCTCGTGGAAAGCCCGCACCGTTGTGTAGCCCGCTCCGAGGGCAATCTCTCGAAGCTCTGACGAGCGCGACGCGACGTTCGCCGGTCCGTGGGCGTCGGAAGCCGTCGTGACCGGAACGCCTCGGCGAAAGAAGCGATCGAGAAGGCCGATCGCCGGGAACTGTTCGTCGCAGATCGCCCGCCACCCTCCCGAAGAGATCTCGGCTGCCATCGCGGAGGTCGCGGCAGCCTCAGCGATGCGGTCGTGACACTCGTCAACCGCCGCAGCTGAGGGTGTGTAACCAGCCATCTTCACGAAGTCGGGATGCGCGAGGACGTCGCAACTCCTCGTCGCCGCCAACTCTTCGAGCGCCTTGGTGTAGGCGCGCCAGACGTCCTCGACCTCGCGGCGCGTCCACTCCGCCATCGCCACCTCGTCGTGGGTGAGGTCAAAGTTCCAGTTGCCGATCCAGTGAACCGAACCCAAGAGGACGTCGAACGGATAGCCGGAAAGCAGCGCCCCGACGGCGTTCATTTGTCCCGCGTAATAGTCGACTTCTAGACCGATCACGACCGGCAGGCCGGCGCGTTTTGCCGCCAGCGCGGCCTCGACGTACTCGTCGAGATCAGCAGTTGCATGATGCGCGAAGTACGCCGCCATCGTCGCGACGAATTCGGGGTTCGGATCGTCCTTCCAAAAGTCCCCGACACAGGCGTGAGCCTGGCGAAAGCGAAAGAAATGCTCGGTGAGCGCGATTTCGTTGACCCCTTGCGCGCGGGCGTTCTCGCAGTAGATCGCGAGGCGTTCGAGCTGCAGCTCGAGAGGATCAGCCTTGTCCGAATGCGGCCACAAGTGGACGTGGTAGTCGAGCATTGCGGCGCGCGCCTAGGGGACCGAGGCGATTACGGGGAGCCGAATCCGACCCGACGTTCCTCGCCCTCGCCACCGACCTCGACCCAAGCAATTTTGGCCGTCGGAACACCGACCCTCCGCCCACGACGATCGGTGAGCCACAGCACCCCCTCTGGTTCGGCGAAGGCACTCTCGATCTCCTGCAGGATCTTGTCGCGCGACGCCTCGTCGCCGAGCTCCACGTCGAGCTCCTTCGCCGTCTGGATGATGCCGATGCGAACGTCCACGTCCCACCTCTTTCAAGGACCGATGCCCATCGTATGAGAAAGGTGGAGAACGGCTGCCGGTAGGATCTGTGTAACGCGTAGCGCGCGACCGTGCGGAAAGTGGCACGGTTCCAAAGCGTCGCCGAGGAGGTCACATGTGGTTCCTCGCGGGAGCCTTGCTAGGAGTCGTGGGCCTCGCGTCGATCCTCGGGTTCCACCTCGGACACCACGCCCACGCCATCGCGGCCGTCGCGGGCGTCGCCGCGGCGGGTGTGCTGATCGCGATCGTCGCCACCGGCAACACCGGCGGGCTCGTCCTCACGCTTCTCGCTGCGGACGTCGTCGTGACTGCCGGGGTCGGCACCATGGCCTGGCGCGGCTTCGCGGATCCACGCCTGCGAGCCGGGTCGACTCCGCACTCTGTGGTCGGCAAGGAAGGTGTGGCCGTCGGGGCGCTCGACCCGACGGGAGTCGTTCGAGTCCGCGGTGAGAACTGGACGGCGACTTCGCTGAACGGGCACGTCGAAGATGGTGCACGGGTGCAAGTCATCGGAACCGAAGGCATCCGCCTCAACGTCTGGGCCGAGCACGAACTCGGGCCGTCCATACCTGACGCGCTCAGTATCGAGTACACACCGGGCGCGATCCCCGCGTCTCGGTCTGACGAAGGGAAAGACGAACAGTGATCATCGGCATCGTCGTCGCCGTCGTGCTCGGGCTGGGGCTGATCGCTTCCCTGCGAGCGGTGAAAATCATCCGTGAGTACCAGCGCATCGTGCTGTTCCGCCTGGGCCGCGCGATCGGAGTGCGCGGACCTGGAATCGCGTTCATCAATCCCGTCACCGATCGCACCACGCTCGTCGATCTCCGTGAGCAGTTCTTGGAGATCCCCCATCAGACCGCGATCACGAAGGACAACGCGCCGATCTCGATCGACTTCATCATCTTCTACAAGGTCGTCGACCCTTCGATGTCCGTCCTCACCGTTCAGAACTTCGCTGGCGCGGCCCTCAATCTCGCTGCGACGACGTTGCGAAGCGTCGTTGGCGACATGGCGCTCGACGACGTTCTCTCAAAGCGCGAGGACATGAACGCGTCGCTTCGCGTGCGCCTCGACGACGTCACCGAGCGCTGGGGCGTCAAGGTGACGAGCGTCGAGGTCCGAGAGGTGAATCCGCCGCCGGGGGTGCTCGAGGCGATGACGCGACAGATGTCCGCCGAACGGACGCGCCGTGCCCAGGTCACCGAAGCAGAAGGCCAGAAGGCGGCCGCGATCCTTTCCGCCGAGGGCGAGGCCCAAGCTGCGATCAACCTCGCCGAAGGAAAGCAGAAGGCGACGATCCTCGCGGCCGAGGCGACGAGACAGTCCCAGATTCTGAACGCCGAGGGCTACGCGAAGGGTCTCGAGAAGATTCTCGCTGTCGCCGAGACCCTCGACGACAAGACGATGGTCTTGCAGTACCTCGACACGTTGAAACAGGTCGGCACGTCGGCGTCGACGAAGATCGTCGTGCCGATGGAAGTGCTCGACGGTATTCGCCGACTTGTCCCGGGACTCGGGGCAGGCAACAGCGAGCCGAAGCCAAAGCCCGCTTCACAAAACGATTGATTCCCGATCCGGTCGATAACCTTCGGGCTTGCTGACCTTCGTCCGTGCCCGCGAGTCGCCGACTCGGCAGGCTCTACTCCGGGATCAACCTCGAGATACAGAACGGGTGACCGGCTGGATCGATTAACACCCGCCAACGCTCGGGGCTCGGTTGAACCTCGGCACAGCGCGCGCCGATTCGGATCGCTCTGCCTTCCGCCTGGTCGAGATCGTCGACTGCCAGATCGAGATGGAGTTGCTTGGGAGGGCTGCCGCCTGGCCAACCAGGCGGCGAAAAACTATCCACCCGCGCGGCGGAGATCCACGCCTGGTCCGTCTTGACGGCGACAAAGTCGTCGGTCTCGTAGGAGACCTCGCCACCGAGCAGGTCCGCCCAAAACCTGGCGAGGACGCCTGGATCCGCTCAGTCCATGGCGATCGACCCGAGGCGAGCGAATCCGATGGATGCGACGATACCCGAGTCGTCTTCCACCGCTCGAGGCGCTAGGCAGGTCTTCGCTCGATATTCGTCCGGGGCACCCGACTTCTCGACTTACGGGATGCTCTGATCGCGAGCGCTCAGTGAGCGCGCGCGGCGAAGCGAGCGGGGAGTTCCTCCTCCGGCCAACTGAGGAGCCTCAACGCCGATTCGACTGCGAAGCGGTCGGTCATGCCGGCGACATAGGCAACCGCTGCGAAGTATGCGGCTTCGGTGCGCGCATCGAAGTCCCCCGCGTCTTCGGTCGGCAAAAGCTCTGGAGAGGTTGCGTATCGCTCCACGAGCGCCTCGAGCAGAGCGCGAACTTTTCTCCCTTGTTCGATCGAATCGGGCCGCAGGTAGATGCGCTCGTAGTTCCACGCTCGGAAAGCGGCAAGCGCTTCGGCCATCTCGTCGCCCATCCCGACGATGCCTGCGCGCTCAACCGTCGAGATCACTGCGGTGATCAGCGACGAGAGTTGGCGAGCGTGGGTCGTCCCGCATCGTTCGGCGACAATTTCGGGGATCTCCGTCGGCTCCACGATCCCCGCCGATACGGCATCTTCGAAATCGTGACAGACGTACGCGATGCGATCAGCCCACGAGACGACGGCACCCTCGGGCACCGACGGCGCAGGACGTGACCACGAATGGTTCCGCACGGCATCGAGCGTCTCGGCACACAAGTTGAGCGGAACGAGCGCGACATCTGCGCCCCAGGTCGCGTGGTCAAAGCCACCAGGAATGAACTGGCCGAACGCATCCTCGCTCGGGTGCCCCCCCGGGCCGTGACCGCAGTCGTGCGCGAGCGCCGCCGCGGTGACGAGGTCGACGTTGAGTCGTGTCGCCCGCGCGATCGCCGCCGCAACCTGCGCGACTTCCATTGCGTGGGTAAGACGCGTCCGCTGGTGATCGAGTGGGTCGATGAACACCTGCGTCTTGCCGTCAAGCCTCCGGAACACCGCCGAATGCATGCACGCGGTCGCGATCGCGCTCGAAGCAAGTGCGGAAGGGATCTGGTTCCTCGCTTCGCTCGCGGTACCCGGCACCGATGGCGTGAGTCGCGCCAGCGACGAGCGCGCTCTTTTCCGCCGCCTCTCGCTCCTCGCGTCGGATCGGCGTCACAGTGAACGGCTTGGAGGTATCGACCTCGTGTGCGACACGAACCGACGGATCAATGCTCGAGGTGAAACCCTGCATCGTCGCTGCCCACAACACAGATCGCTCGCTGACAAAGTGAGCATCATCTTTCGCGTCATGTCGGTCGCGATCTGTCATGTCGTCTCGAGCCTATGAATGTCGCGATGCGTGCCGTTCGTTGCGTCTATCGGGCCGACCATGGAGACCGGCTCGTCAGGAGATCCGCAGCTCGCTGCGATAGACACGCGCCGGGCCGAGCGCAGCGACGCGGTCTGCGAGAGCGCGAAAGGTTTCGGTGACCGCTGCGGCCTCGTCGACGGCGACCGCGGGTTTGCCTTCGTCCGCACCGGCACGCACGGCGGGATCGAACGGTATCTCCGCAAGGAGTTCGACTCCGAGCGCTCGTGCAAGTTCGGCTCCTCCCCCGCTGCCGAAGAGCTCGTACCGGGTGCCATCGGGTGTCTCGAAGACGCTCATGTTTTCGATGACCCCGCGGACCGGAATGTGCAGTTGGCGCGCCAGTGCGCCGGCGCGCTGCGCGACCCGCTCCGCTCCAAGCTGCGGTGTCGTCACGACGTACAGCTCCGATCCCGGTACCTGCTGCGCGACCGAGAGCGCGACGTCGCCCGTCCCCGGCGGCATATCGATGAGGAGGAATTCGGGAAACGCCCAGTGGACGTCGTTCACGAACTGCTCGAGCATCTTGTGGAGCATCGGACCTCGCCAGGCGACGGCGCGATCTTCTTCGACGAAAAAGCCCATCGACACGCAACGCACGCCGTAGGCGAGCGCCGGGACGACCGTCGGGCCGAGCACCAGCGGCGGCACTGACGCCCCGAGCATCCGCGGGATCGAAAACCCATAGACGTCGGCGTCCAACAGCCCGACCGAATGGCCGGCTCGGGCGAGTGCGACCGCCAGGTTGGCGGTCACGGTCGACTTCCCCACCCCGCCCTTGCCCGACGCGACGGCGAGCACGCGTCCGGCGATGGCGGAGGGCTTCGCGCCGTTCGGCCGGTCGATCGCCCGCAGGCGCACGCCGAGCTCATCGAGCGCGCCGCCCTCGATCATTTCGAAGTCGACGCGCAGATCGGCGACACCGTGCGCGGCAGCGGAGCCCCTCAGCCGCTCGGCGAGGTCGCTCCGACGTGCATCGTCGTCGTACGGCACGCGAACCGAGACCGCGGCGCCACCATTCGCATCCACCACCGTTCCGAGCGTCTCGAGCTCGGCGAGGGTGGCGAACAGCGTCGGGTCCTCCACCTGCAAGAGCGCCTCGCGAAGCGCCGTGGAATCGGATCGTGCGGGCACTTCGGTCTTCATACCAGCTCATTTCGACCACCGGACGCGACGCGTCTACTAGGTACGATGGCGACGTGGGCTCGACACCGCTCAGTGCGGAACGCGTCCGTCGCTCAGGCGACGAGACGATCGTGCCCTCGGCTGTCGCCCCGAGCGACGATCTGCGCGACGACGAGTCGTTCTCGGCCGCTGTCGCGGCCGTGACGGCGGCGTTCGGGGACGCCACCCGTCGTCACATCTATCTCTTCGCCCGCGAGCATGACGGGGTGACAGCGACCGAGGTCGCCGTCGAGTTCTCCCTGCATCCGAACGTCGCCCGCCACCACCTCGACAAGCTCGCCGCAGGCGGATACCTCGAAGTGACCCTCGACCACGCGGCACCAGGGGCCGGGCGTCCGGCGAAGCGCTACCGCCCGTCGGCACGCGAGACGAACGTGCCGATGCCGCCGCGACCGAACGACCTTGTCATCAACCTTCTCGTTCGGGCGCTCGACGCGATCGGACCGGAAGAGGCGGACCGGCTCGCCGAAGACGTCGGTGAGCAGTACGGACGGGCCCTCGCCGATCAGATGGCGCCCGGCAACCACCAGCGCTCGATGCGAGCTGCGATGTCCGCCGTCGCCGATGCACTCACCGCGCACGGCTTCGCGGCGCGAGCAGAGGACCACGACGCAACGACGTGGGTGGTGCGCGAACACTGCCCCTTCGGAGAGCTCGTCTTGGAGCACCCGGTGCTCTGCGCGGTCGACCGCGGCATGGTGAAGGGTCTGCTCGCCCGCCTTTGCGGCGACGAGATCCCGGTTCAACTTTCCTCAAGGGCGCGCGGCGACCGCTCCTGCGTGAGCGTCGCCGGCTGAACCGCGCCGGAGTGGCGCGCCACTACCTCGACTTCGCGTCGAGCGCACCCCTTCGTCCCGAAGCGGCCGACGCGATCCGCGAGGTCCTCGATTCCGGTCTCACCGGCGACCCGTCGCGTCCGCATACGGAGGGGCGCATCGCCGCTGAAGCGATCGAGCGTGCTCGGGCGGCGATCGCACGGTTCGTTTCCGTGCGCGAACGACAGGTGATCTTCACGTCGTCGGGCACGGAGGCGGCGAATTGGGCGGCGTTCGCGGCCATCCGCGCCCGGCCCGACGGGCTCATCGCTCTCGCCGGTGTCGAGCACTCCGCTGTCACGCGTTCGTCGGAGCGCTCCGCCCCGACGATCACGATCTCCGTCGACAAGCTCGGGCGGGTCGAACTCGATCACCTCGATTCGCTGTTGAAGTCGCGCTCGTCGTCCCTCTCGCTCGTGCAGTGTCAGTACGCGAATCACGAGGTCGGGACCCTCCAGCCGGTCGCGGAGGCCGTGCGTCGCTGTCACGACGTCGGCGTCGCCGTTCATGTCGACGCGTGCCAGATGATCGGGCAGCTGCCGGTCGACCTCGGCGCGCTCGACGCCGACTACGTCTCCCTTTCGGGACACAAGTTCGGCGCGCCGCACGGAGTCGGTGCGTTCGTCGTCCGTCCCGGCACGCGCGTCCCGGCGATGATCGTCGGCGCCGATCAAGAACGGGCTCGGCGCGCGGGGATGGAGCCGCTCCTGCCGATCGTCGGACTCGGTGCCGTCGCCGAGGCGCTTTCAGACCACAGCGTCCTCGATCTCGGCGCTCGGCGCGCCCGCAGCTTCACCGACGCGATCGCGAAGTCGGTACTCGCTGTCGACGGTGTCGTTTCCTACGGCGATCTCGACGGCCGCGCGCCGCACATCGCCTGCTTCGGGATCCTCGACGTCGAAGCCGAAGGCGTCCTTTTGGGTCTCGACCAGGCCGGGATCGCCGTGCACTCCGGATCGGCGTGCTCGTCCGAGGCGATCGAACCGTCACCGGTGCTCGCGGCGATGGGCGTCGACGCCGACCACTCGCTTCGCTGTTCTGTCGGCTGGTCGACAACCGACGACGACGTCGCCGCGATGACCGAGGCGTTCCCGGACGTCGTCGCCCGGCTACGTTCCCTCCGCAGCTGATCGGAAAGGAAGCCGATGTTCTTCATCATCAGAAAACTGGTCCGACTCCTTCGGATGCGACGCGAACGCCGGAGGCGCTGAGCACCGCATTCCCGCGGAACTCACACCGTCGATTCTGTCGCGACGATCGGCGCGCCGAGCACGAGGTCTTGCGCTTCGGCCTGGCGGCGAACGTCCCGCCAACCGAGTGCGAGGTAGACGAACCCTCCGACGGCGATCCCCATGAAAATCGAGAAGTCCGCACCGCCTGTGTGCACGGTGATCTCGTGCGCCCAGTTCGGTACCGAGAAGGTCGGCGAAAGCGCCGATGTCGCCGCCGCCATCCCGACGATCTGGGCGATGATCGCCGGCCAGAACACTCCGCCGTGGCGGTAGTAGAGGCCGCCGCGGTCGAGGCGCTGGAGCTCTTCGGGGACGTAGCGGAATCTCCGCAGCACCCAGTCGACCAAATAGATCGCCATCCACGGTGCGATCCAAATGATGACGGCGTCGACGAAATCGGTGAGGAAGTGCGTGAAGGTCGAGTTGAACACCGCGTAAAAGGTCACGGCCAGGCAGAGCACGGTGTCGATGGCGACCGCTTGCCATCGCTTCACCTTGACGCCGATCGCCTGCAGCGTCACCCCCGAGGAGTACATGTCGAGGGAGTTGACCCCGAAGATCTGCACGATCGCGAAGATCAGGAACACGTCGACGAACCAAGAGGGGATCGCGCTCTCATGCAGGAACGGAGCGAACGCGCTCACCTGGGTGGAGCCGATCCCGGTGATGAAGGTGCCGACGACGGCACCGAGTGTCATCACGAGGATCTCCGGCACAGCCGTGCCGAGGAAGACCCAGCCGACGATCGCCTTTTTGCTCGCGTCCCTCGGCAGATAGCGGGTGTAGTCGTTGCCGTTCTCGGTCCATCCGAGACCACTCAAGGCGATCGTGAACGCGAGGCCCACCATATAGGTCTGCCAGCTGGCGCCGTGGTCGACCGCGTTGAGGTTGGCGTGCGAGACGCTGAAACCGAGCAACACGGCGAAGATCACCCCGAACGGGATGATCAGCGCACGCAGCACCTTCACGATCGTGGCGTGGCCCAAGAACGGCAGGACGAACTGAGTCGCGACGGCGAGCACGACGTAGGTCGCCTTCACGGGAGTGCCCGTTCGGTATCCGGCCTTTTGGGTGAGCACGAGCGCCGCGCCGACGATGAGGATCAGGCCCTCGACCTCGAAGCCGATCTGGGTCAACCAGTTGAAAAAAGCGATCAGTCGCGACCCGTTCGGTCCAAACGCGGCGCGGTTCGTGCCAAAGACCGTCGTGCCCGACTCGGGACCCTGCAGGCTGCATAGGCCGAGAAGGAAGTACGAGAGATTGCCGATGATGATGATGCTGAGCGCCTGCGCGAAGGTGAAGCCGAAGGTCATGAGGATCGCGCCGTAGATCAAGTACTCGATCTGGACCGAGGCGCCCGCCCACATCCCGAAGAGGTCCCGCGGCCTTGCCCAGCGCTCCGAGTCGGGGATCCGGTCGATGCCGTGCTGTTCGACGCGGAAGACCTGGTCAGATTCGGGCAGGATGCGGTCGGTTCGTTCGTCGACGGCCAAAGCTTTCCTTCCGCTCACGGCGGGTCCCGTCGTCACGAGAACCGCTCCGAGACGGGCTCCGACCGACGGTTACCGTGTCGCTCGGCCCACCTGTTTGCAATTCACCCTGTTCGCGGGCGACGGGCAAGGTCAAGCACCGTCGGTTAGCGAGTGTGGCACGCCCGCAAATAGATGCGACTCTCGCTCGGCTGATTCGACGCGACGGTCAAGAGGCGCGGGCGAAAGCGATGAGGTTGTGTGGCACCGGTTCGTGGGCTTGCTTGTCGATCGCCGCGAGCAGCGAGCCGAACTGGGCCAACAAGGCGTCCGACGGGTGATCGGCCTCCATCAGCGCGACCTGCCGGGCGGCGGAGGCGACACGGTCGTCGTCCTGGAACAATGCGATCGCCTCGTATGCGTGCGCGTCGGCGTACCTCGGATCGACCGCGACGGCACGGGCGATCGACGCGTCGCCGATCGCGACGGTCTTTGTGGAATGGGCGTCGCGCCCCGCGAGACGCTCGAGCCAGCCGCGATCGGCGAGGGCGACCGGCTGGCGCGGATCGAGTCCGAGCACCGCTTCGTACAGCCCCACCGCTTCGGCCTCGTTGCCGTTGTTCGCGTAGAGCGACGCCGCGGCGAGGTCGTCGCGGATCTGCGCAGCCCGCGGCAGACTCACCGAACCCGTCGCCGATTCACCCGGAAGGCGGACGCCGGCGAGCTCAGCAGCGGTGAGTCCGAGCGCCAACAACAGACAGACGACTCCTGTCACGACGAGCACCCGTCGCGTGCGACGGCGCCCGAGGTACCGCCGCGTCCGACGCCATCTTTGCGTGCCGAGAGGGACCGCCGGGCACTCGAAGGTGCTGTTATGACCTTCGAGTGCCCGCAACGTGGTGGCCGCTCGCGCGACATAATCGGCGCGCAGCTCTGTGTAGTCGGCGGAGCCGACGTCACCCGCCGCTCGCTCGCGTTCGAGATCCTCGATCGAACGCAAGAGGAAGTCGCGTTCAGCCTCGAGGTCTGAGCGACTCCGCCATTCGGCGGTCACGTCGCCCACGGCGTCTCCTTCAAGTGGCGCATAGCCGCTTGGACGAGTTCCTCCTCGTCGGCGCTCGCGCGTCGCCGGCGCCGCAGACGCGACCGCACGAACCCGACGCCGATTCCGAAGGCGGCCATGCCCCCGATGACGAGGGGGACGAGCCAGGCAAGATCCGACGACGGGGCGAGTATCTCGTCCGAGCCGTACTGGGCGACGACGAACCGCTCGATGCGCTGGTTCGACCAACCGCGAGCGACGAGTCGGCGTACCTCACCGCGCAAGGCGGTGGCGACGCCAGCATCGGACTGCGCGATCGACAGGTCCTGGCACGAAGGGCACTTGATGACCGAGTCGAGGTATGCGGCGCGCGCCGTGTTGCTCGGCGCCGGTCGGTGAACACTACCGATCGTCAGCGCGATCACCGCCACAAGAAAGAGCAGCGCCCACGTCCAACGGTTCTGCGCGATCTGGGACAGCCGGGAAGCGGAAGTGCCGTTTGGGATCGCCGTCGTCGTCATGTCGCCGCGAGCCTCGATTCGTTGACGATCGTGTCGAGCTCGGCGGCGGTCACTCCCCCAACGACGCGGGCGAGGACACGACCCTTCGGCGAGACGACGAAGGACTGCGGAGGATCGTCGACCCCGTAGCGGAGCGCGATCGCGTACCCCGGGTCCGAGATTGCGGGCCACGTCGCCCCGATCCGCCGCAAAAAGGAGCGCGCGTTCGCCGACGAGTCTCCGTAGACGACGCCGAGCACTGCGACGTCACCCACCTTGCGGTGGGTGAACAAGAACCGCTCGAGCTCTGGGGCCTCGGTGAGGCACGGCCCGCACCAACTGGCGAAGAAATCGACGACGACGTACTTGCCGCGCAGCGCCGCGAGGCTGACTCGGCGACCGGAGACGAGGTCGTTGCCCGCGACCGCCGGTGCCGATTTCCCGAGCAGCTCGCTCGGGGCGGCGGTCCCCGGGGCGGTCGATCGCGTCGCCAGCACCGCCACGAGGATGATCACGATCGCCGCGATCGCGCCGGAGCCGACAAGTGCGCGGTGTTTGCCGAGCGCGGCGAGCGTCTTCACGACGAGACGCTCACCGAAACGAGCTCCGGGATCGGCAACGAAGCGGGATCGGTCGGTCGGCGGCGTCGACCGGGGACGGCCGCCAACAGCGCGCCGATGCCGCAGAGGATGCCGCCCGACCAGAGCCAGACGATGAGCGGCTGCACGATGACGTCCAACGACGCCGTCGCCAGTGAACCGTGCGTCGCGAGCGTGAAACCTCCTGACCCCGCCGCCAGGTAGAGATCCGAGAACACCGTCGAGTCGATCGAAGGCGTCGCGACACCCTCGGTGTCACCGCGAAAGACGTCGATCGCCGGCCGGTAGATCCCGCGTCCGTCGACCTTCACGACCGCCTCGACGCCGGAGCGATTCGAATCGGCGAACTTTTTGACCGCCATCAGCTCGACGGTGTGACCGTCAAAAGAGATCGTCTGTCCGGGGTGCAGCGCGATCTGTGTCCGTTGGCCGAACGACGACGCCGCGGCGAGACCGACCGCCACCAGCACCACACCGATGTGGACGATCATCCCCCCGTTCGCCCGACCGACGATTCCCCGCCACCACCCAAAGCCGCGACGGTGGGCGGCGATCGAGGCCAGGACGAGCTGGCGCAGGGCGGCCGAGGCGGCAAAGGCGCCGAGTCCGAACGCGGCGAGCGGCGTCAGTCCGCGAACGCCGGCGATGACGCAGACGACGACGGTCGCGACGGCACACCCCGCCGGCAACACGAGCCTTTCGCGCATCACGCCGGCGGACGCCTTCCGCCACGGCAACGCGGGCGCGATCGCCATCATCAAGAGCAGCGCGAGGCCGAGCGGCACGGCGAAGGTGTCGAAGTACGGACGGCCGATCGTGATCGACTGGTTCGTGAACGCCTGGACGAATAGCGGGAACACCGTCCCGAGCAAAACGACGAGCGCGAACGCCACGAACAAAAGGTTGTTCACCAAGAACGCGCCCTCTCGCGAGGCGGGCGCGTCGATACCACCGGGCGATCGCAACCGATCGCCACGCCAGCCGATCAGGCCGATTCCCGTGGCGACGACGACGCCGAAGAAGGCGATCAGCGCCGGACCGAGTCCGGAGTCTGAAAAGGCGTGCACCGACTGCACGACGCCCGACCGGGTGAGGAAGGTGCCGAGGATCGTGAGCGAGAACGTGGCGATCAACAACGAGAGATTCCAGATCCGCAAGAGCCCCCGGCGTTCCTGCACCATCACCGAGTGCAGGTAGGCGGTGGCGGTGAGCCACGGCAGCAAAGCGGCGTTCTCGACGGGGTCCCATCCCCAGAACCCGCCCCAGCCGAGGACCTGATACGACCACCAGGCGCCGAGCACGATGCCGATCGTGAGGAACGCCCAGGCGAACACCGCGAAGCGCCTTGTCTCGCTGAGCCACTGCTCGCCAACCCTGCCGGTGACGAGCGATCCGATGGCGAACGCGAACGGCACGGTGAATCCGACGAACCCGAGATACAGAAAGACGGGATGCACCGCGACCAGCGTGTTGTCCTGTAACAGAGCGTTCGGACCCGCTCCGTCGACAGGGATCGCCCCACGCGTCGCGGCGAAAGGGTCCGCCGGGCCGACCATCAGCGCGAAGAAGAAGACCGCGACCGCGAAAACAACGGCGAGCGCGATCGCAACGACCGGGTCGCCGATTCGTCGTCGCAAACGCCACGCGACGAGCGACCCGTAACCGCAGAGGATCAGCACCCACAACAGGATCGATCCCTGCAGTGCCGACCACAGGCCGGTCACCGAGAAGAACAACGGCGTCTCTCGCGAGTTGTTCTCCGCGACGAACGCCAAGCTGAAATCGTGGGTGATCAAAGCGTGCTCCATCGCCACGACGCTGACTATGCAACCGAGAAGCGCTGTCAGCGCGAGCGTGGGCGCGCGCGTCACCAACGCCGACTTGTGCGCGACGAGTCCCCACACGACCGTGACGACGACGGCAATTGACGCGCAGACCCCGATGATCTCGCCAAGGTGACCGAAGAACGCGTTCATCTGACCGAGCCGTTGGGCGCTCGCACCCGGTTCGGATGCGCAGCGATGTACTGGTTCGAGTGCTTGACGAGGATTTGGTTCGAAGAGAACAGGGTCGATGACGCGACGAAGTGACCGACCAGGACGACGGGGATGTCCGCCTGGAAGAGCTGCGGAGGCGTACCGCTGTTCTCAACCGGGACCGTCACGTTGCCGGACGAGATCACGAAGCGGAGTTCGTTGTCGCCGAGGTGGCGGATCGTGTGAGGGACGACGACCCCTTCGATCTGGAACGTCGAGTTACCGAGCGCCGAGCGGTCAGCGACCGCTTCGCTCGCCGTCTTGAAGTAGACGACGGCGGACGAGAGCGTCTTGTAGAGCAGAAAGCCGATTGCCGCCAGGATCACGACGCCGACGACGGCGAGGCGGTGCTTCGTCTGGCGTTCGCGCACTGTGGCCAAAGAAGGACGCGTGCTCATCCCGGTGTGACGTCCAACTCCTCGAGCGGATCGCAACTCACGGTGCGTCGGCGACTGCGCCTGACCCTCCGCCGCGCTGGCCGCTGGCGCGGTCGTCGACTTCGACCACCTTGAGACGGCGTCGCGCGGCACGCACCCTGAAAAGGAGCGTCACGCCGTAGAGCGAGAGGGTGCTCAGCGCCACGACGTACCCGGCGATGATGTACGGGCTCATGTCGAGGCCTCGTCGCGCCGCTCGGCGAGGGCGATCGCGAGCGATTCCTCGTTCTCGCGCTTCGCGAGCACCGACAGCCGGTAGCGCTGCACGACGAGCCAGATGAATGCCAGCGCAAAAACGACAAAGGACAGAAGCAGCGTCCAGGCCATCGAGCCGTGCACGTAGGTCTTGCCGGTCACCGGGTCATCGACCGTCGGCAGCTGGTGGAGGCTCTTCCACCACAGCACCGAGAAGTAGACGACGGGCACGTCGATGAACGCGATCAACGCCGCGATCGCGGACCGCTTTGCCTTCGTCTCGAACTCGCCCGGGATGCGGCGCACCGCCAGGTAGCCGAGGTAGAGGACGAACAAAAGCGCCGTCGTCGTGAGCAGCGGGTCCCAGGTCCACCACGTCCCCCATGTCGGCCGCCCCCACAGCGATCCGGTGACGAGTGTGAGTCCGGTGAACACGACGCCGACCTCGGAGGCGGCGCCGGCGAGATGGTCAAAGAGCGGGGCGCGGGTGCGTGGCCAGAGGTAGAGCAGGCTGGACAAGAACGCCAGGCCGTAGGCGAGATACATCACCCAGGCGAGCGCGGGATGGATGTAGAGCAACCGGACCAGGTTGCCGAGCGTCCGATCCGGTGGCGTCACCCACAGCCCCAGCCAGACGTCGACGGCGATCCCGACGACCGCCAAAACACCGCACCCGTCGACGATCACGTCCCGGCGGCTGCGGCGCGCTCGCCTCGTCGGTTCCGCCACGTCCGGCCGTACGAGCGGGGGCGCCGCCTTGCGGATCGGAGTCGAGACGGCGCTCATGCGCCCTCGAGTAGCGGACCGAACGCGACGGCACCGACGAGCGCGTAGACGACCGCGAACACCCCGAGCAGCTCGAGCCAGCCGTAGCCGCCCGATGGGGTGCCGGCGAGCGCGGCTTTCGACGCCTTCACGGCGGCGAGGAGCACCGGCGCGACGACCGGGAGGAACAGCACGGGGAGGATCGTCTCACGAACCCGCGCGCCCGCCGCCACGACGCCGTAGACGGTGCCGACCGCAACGAGCCCCACCGTCGCCGCCGCGCAGACACCGATCAGCTCGAGCGCACCCTGCAGTCGCACATCGAAAAGAAGCGCACCGGCGATGGCGAGCACGATCTCGAGCGCGACGAGTTGTACGGCGATGGCGAGCGCCTTTCCACAGAAGACGCCGGCCGGATCGAGGCCGGAAAGTCGTAATCCGTCGCGCGCATCGTCGGCGGACTCGATCGCGAACGATCGCTGCACGGCGAGGATCGTCGCGAGCAACACAGCGACCCAGAACAACCCAGCCGCGACGTTGGCGAGGACCTGGCGGTTCGGCCCGAGCGCCAAGCCGAAAAGCACGAGCAGCACGAGCCCGAACGGCAACACCTCGGCGAGCGCGACGCGCGAGCGAAGCTCGATGCGGATGTCCTTGCCGGCGACGAGGACGGCGTCACGCCACATCGAGACCGACCTCCGACTGTCCCGCCGACCTCGGCTTCGACGACTTCCCTTGGGCGACGACGCACGCGCCACCGCGCATCTCGACGACGCGCCGCGCGACGGTGCGCGCCCGCTCGAGCTCATGCGACGCAAAAAGGACGGTCGCGCCGTTCGACGCGGCGTCCTCGATCAGCGCGTCGAGGATCCCGCGCCCCTGCTCGTCGAGCCCGGCGTGCGGCTCGTCGAGCAACCAGAGCTGAGACTCACGCACAAGCACCGTCGCGATGGCGACGCGTCTACGTTGTCCTGCCGAAAGGCGCGCCACCGTCGTCTTGCGGAGCCGACCCGATAGTTCGAGCCGTTCGAGCGCACGCGGGACGCTGGCCGCCGACACCCGGGCGGCGCGAGCCGCAAAGCGCACGTTCTCCTCGGCGCTCAAGTCGTCATAAAGAAACGTCTTGTGGCCGAGGTGGGCCACCTCGCGACGCACCGAGATCCGGTCGCGCCTCAGGTCGTGACCGAGGACGAGCGCCTTGCCGGACACGATCGGTACGAGACCGGCGCATGCCCGCAAAAGGCTCGTCTTGCCGGCGCCGTTCGGTCCACGGAGGTGGACGACTTCGCCTTCTCCGACGTCGAGGCTGAGGCCGGCGAGGAGCGGAAAGCGACTCGCGACGGAGACGACTTCGGAGAACGAAACGGCGGGGGCCATGGAAACCGCCCAATGGTAAAGGTGCGAGGCCCGCGTGGGCCAAGCGGCGGCGTTAGCGGCGGAGGGTCGCCAGGTCGGCGTCGACCATCATCGCGACGAGTCCGGCGAAGTCGACTTCCGGCTTCCAGCCGAGGATGCTGCGGGCCCTCTGAGCGTCGCCGACGAGCGCGTCGACCTCCGCGGGGCGGAAGAACTTCTCGTCGACGACGACGTGTTCTTCCCAGTTCAGCCCGACGTGGGCAAAGGCCAAGTCGCACAGCTCGCGCACCGAGTGGGTCTCCCCCGTCGCGACGACGTAGTCGTCGGGGGAGTCCTGCTGGAGCATCTGCCACATCGCCCGCACGTAGTCGCCGGCGAATCCCCAGTCCCGCACGGCGTCGAGGTTCCCGAGACGGATCTCGCGCTCGTGGCCGATCGCGATGCGCGCCGCGGCGTTCGTGACCTTGCGGGTGACGAACTCGAGCCCCCGGCGCGGGCTCTCGTGGTTGAACAGGATCCCCGAAGAGGCGTGCAACCCGTAGCTCTCCCGGTAGTTGACGGTGATCCAGTGGCCGTAGACCTTCGCCACCCCGTAGGGGCTGCGGGGGTGGAACGGGGTGAGTTCGGTCTGGGGCACCTCGTGCACCTTGCCGAACATTTCCGAGGAGGACGCCTGGTAGAAGCGGATCTCGGGGTTCACGAAGCGGATCGCATCGAGCACCCGCGTCACGCCGAGCGCGGTCGCTTCGCCGGTGAAGACCGGCTGGCTGAACGAGGTCTGGACGAACGACTGCGCGGCAAGGTTGTAGACCTCGTCCGGCGCCCACTCCTTCAGCACGTTGATGATCGACATCTCGTCGAGCATCTCGCCGGGAACGAGGGTGATCTTGTCCTGGATATGCGCGACGCGTTCGAAGTTCAAGGTGCTCGATCGGCGCACCATGCCGATGACTTCGTAGCCCTTTTCGAGGAGGAACTCGGCGAGGTACGAACCGTCTTGTCCGGTCACGCCGGTAATCAGGGCACGTCGAGGCATCGTCTTGTTCTAGGCCAGGTCACGGATCGTCGCAAACACACCCGCGTTCGCGTTCGGACTCGATCGCGTTGGTAGGTATCGGGTTCACGGTCGTCCGACGGGCCGGATCGGCCCGTCGGCCGCCGATGATCAGACTGGGCGGACGTTTGCCGCCTGCAAGCCCTTCTGGCCCTCTTGGACCTCGAACTCGACCTGCTGGCCCTCTTCGAGTGTCCGGTAGCCATTCATTTGGATGGCCGAGTGATGGACGAACACGTCGGCCCCCCCTTCTTGGCTGATGAAGCCGTAGCCCTTCTCAGCGTTGAACCACTTCACAGTTCCGGTCGCCACGTCGGCGATCCCCCTTCTCGTCTTTCACTGTCTGTAGAGAGGGACCGCCGATGGCGATGTCCTAGACGCGCTCATTCCCGTGGTTTTGGTTCGGGGGGAGGCGTCGGCGGACGGCCACTGATGGTCAGCGTTCTCTCAGCAATGGAGGCTACCAGCGATTTCGGCACGCGCAACCAAAAAAGTTGCGACTCGTCGCACGGATCGGCGGTTCGGCCGCTTCGCGCCGTCGGCGGGGAGACGAATCGGCTCCTGGAGCGACGCTCGACTCCACCTGTGCCTCAGCGGTGGACACGGCTGCCGCCTGGCGTGTCCTCGACGACGAATCCGAGAAGCTCGATCTCGGAGCGCAGCCGGTCGGCGGCGGCGAAGTCCATCCCAGCCCGAGCGGCGTCGCGGTCGCGCACGAGTGCGACGACCTCCTCGGGGAGTTCGCTCCCAGACGACGATTCGATTCCGAGGATGGCGAGCAGCTCCAAGGTCGCCTGGGCGAGCGCGCCGCCGGCGCGATCGTCGCCCGCGTCGGCGAGCACGTTCGCCTGACGGAGGGCGCCGAAGAGCGCTCCGAGCGCCGCCGGGGTGTCGAGATCGTCCTCCATCGCCGATCGGAAGGCGCTACGCAGCGCCGCGACCGATTCGAGACCGGGGTCGGCGGGGGCGTCGGCGAATCGGCGGGCGAGCGCGTCGATCCGGCCGAGCGCCTGGGTCGCGTCGTCGAACTGCCGCTGCGCGATCTCGATCGGCTGGCGGTAATGGGACTGGAGAACGAGGAGGCGATAGGAGCGCGGATCCGAGGTGGCGAGGACCTCGGCGAGCGTCGTCGTGTTGCCGAGCGACTTCGACATCTTCTCGCCCCCGACCCGCACGAGACCGTTGTGCATCCAGTGCCGGGCAAAGACCTTGTCGTCGGCGACGGCCTGGGCGCGCTCGTTTTCGTGGTGCGGGAAGATCAGGTCCTCTCCTCCGCCGTGGAGGTCGAAGCCTTCGCCCAGCAACGCGAGCGACATGACGACGCACTCGGTGTGCCAGCCGGGCCGGCCGTCCCCGAACTTCGCCGGCCACGTGGGCTCGTTCGGCTTCGCCTTCTTCCAGAGCGCGAAGTCGATCGGCGACCGCTTGTGCTCGTCAACTTCGACCCGCGCGCCCGCCCGCAGCTCGGAGAGGTTTTGGTGCTTCAAGAGCCCGTAGTCGGGTACGGACGCCGAGTCGAGATAGACGCCGTCCTCCGTCTCGTACGCGCTCCCCGTCGCGAGCAGCGTGCCGACGAAGTCGACCATCTGGTCGATGTATTCGGTGGCGTGGGGAACAGAACTCGGGCGCAGCACCGACATGCGATCCATCACGTCCCACCATTCGGCTTCGGCCTGGGATGCCACCTCCTGCCACGAACGTTGTTCGCTCCGGGCGCGCTCGATGATCTTGTCGTCGACGTCGGTGACGTTCGAGACATACGTGACGCGCAAACCTTCGGATTCGAGGTAGCGGCGCAACACGTCGTAGACGAGCGCGAAGCGGCCGTGACCGATATGCGGAGACCCGTAGACCGTCGGCCCGCAGACGTAGAGACCGATCGCACCCGGCTCGCGCAATGACAGAGCGCGGACGCGACCAGTGGCCGTATCGCGCAGGTGGAGCATCCCGCTACCGTACTAGTCCAATGCATCTCCAAGACCAGCTCAGAGCCCGGAAAACGAATCGCGCGCCGAGGTGAGCGAGTCAACGATCGGCACTCGCCACGTTCCTGAAAAGCCGAGCCTCGACGGCTTGGAGGAACGCTGGAGCACGCGCTGGGACAACGACGGCACGTACCGCTTCGACGCGTCCCGGCTCCGCCCCGAGGTGTACTCGATCGACACTCCACCGCCAACGGTTTCGGGAGCTCTCCACATCGGTCACGTCTTCTCCTTCACGCAAACCGACATCGTCGCCCGTTACTGGCGGATGCGCGGCAAGTCCGTGTTCTACCCGATCGGCTGGGACGACAACGGCCTCGCAACGGAGCGACGCGTCCAGAATTTCTACGGTGTCCGTTGCGACCCGAGCATCCCGTACGACCCGGCGTTCCGCCCTCCCGCGAAACCGGGTAAGGAGCAGATCGCGATCTCGAGGCCGAACTTCGTCGAACTGTGCCACGAGCTCACGCACCAGGACGAGCAGGCGTACGAGGACGTCTTCCGCCGACTTGGACTGTCGGTCGACTGGTCGACGAAATACACGACGATCAGTCGCTCTTCTCAATTGATCTCCCAGCTCGCGTTCTTGCACCTCGTCGAAGGCGGTCGTGCCTACCGGCGGGAGGCGCCGACGCTGTGGGATGTCGACTTCCGGACCGCTGTCGCGCAGGCAGAGCTCGAAGACCGCGAGGTGCCGTCGTCGTATGACCGCGTGCGCTTCCGGTCCGCCGACCCGGCACGCCCGATCGAGATCGAAACGACCCGTCCCGAGCTGATCCCGGCGTGCGTCGCTCTCGTTACGAATCCGAACGACAAAAAGAACGCGCACCTGATCGGTCAGACGGCGGTCACACCCCTTTTCGGCGTCGAAGTCCCCGTCGTCGGCCACCCGCTCGCCGATCCGGAGAAGGGCACCGGTGTGGCGATGGTCTGCACGTTCGGTGATCTCACCGACGTCACGTGGTGGCGGGAGTTCGCGTTGCCGACGCGCACGATCGTCGGGCGAGACGGTCGACTCGAGCACGCGCCGTTTGGAGAAGCCGGGTGGGAGTCGAAGGATCCCGAGCGCGCGCGGAATAGCTACGCGGCAATCGAAGGGCTTTCGACGGTGAGGGCGCGCGCCCGCATCGTCGATCTCCTGCGGCAATCCGGTGACCTCATCGGCGAGCCGCGCCAGATCACCCACTTCGTGAACTTCTACGAAAAGGGCGAGCGCCCGCTCGAGATCGTCGCCTCGCTGCAGTGGTACGTGCGGACGATGGACCACCGCGACCAGCTGATCGACGCGGGCCGCGAAATCGCGTGGCACCCCGAATACATGCGCACACGCTACGAGGCGTGGATCAACGGCCTGACCGGCGATTGGAACATCTCCCGACAGCGCTTCTACGGCGTCCCCTTCCCTGTCTGGTACCCGATCGATGACGACGGCAGTGTCTTTGATGACCGACCGATCTTCGCGACCGAGGACCTGCTGCCCGTCGACCCGTCGGCCACTCCACCGCCGGGCTTCTCTGAGGACCGACGCGGAAAACCCGGGGGATTCAGCGCCGACCCCGACGTCATGGACACCTGGGCGACGTCGTCGATGACCCCGCAGATCGCCGGGCGCTGGCTCGCGGACCCCGAATTCTTCTCCCGTGTCTTTCCGATGGACCTGCGTCCCCAGGCACACGACATCATCCGCACGTGGCTCTTCTCGACGGTGGTGCGCTCGGAGGCTGAGCACGGGACCGTGCCCTGGAGCAACGTCGCGATCTCCGGTTTCATCCGCGACCCCGACCGGAAAAAGCTCTCGAAATCGAAGGGCAACGCCGTCGTGCCGTCGGAGTTCTTCGACGCGCACGGCACGGACGCGGTCCGCTACTGGGCGGGATCCGGGCGTCTCGGCGTCGACCTCGTCTTGGACGAGCAGCAGATGCGGATCGGCAGGCGGCTCGCCATCAAGCTCCTGAACGCGACGCGCTTCGTCCTCGAGCGGACCGGCCCGGCCCCGATGGCCGATGCCACCGTGACCGATGCCCTCGACCTTTCGATGCTGGCGCGGCTTTTCGGCGTCGTCACGGTTGCGAGCGAATCGCTCGCCACCTACGAGCACGCGCGTGCCCTCGACGAGACGGAGCGGTTCTTCTGGACCTTTTGCGACGACTATCTCGAGCTTGTGAAGACCCGCGCCTACGGCGGTACCGATGCCGCGTCTGCGCAGCGCACGCTCGCGATCGCGCTCGATGTCCAGTTGCGCCTCCTCGCCCCGTTTTTGCCTTTCGTGACCGAAGAGGCGTGGTCGTGGAGCCACCAAGGTTCGGTCCACGTCGCGAAGTGGCCGTCAATCGACGAGTTCACATTTGGCGAAGGCGATCCGCGCACGCTCGACGACGTGAGCACGGTGCTCGCCGCGATCCGTCGGGCGAAGTCTGATGCAAGGGTCTCGATGCGCTGGCCGGTCCTCCGGGTCGGGGTCGCCGGTCCCCGGGACGCGATCGCCCGCATCGCAGCTGCAAGAGACGACCTCACCGCCGCCGGTGTCGTCGAGGAGTTCTCCCTCAATAAAGGGGGCGAATCGATCGATACCTCGGTCGTTCTGGCGCCAAAAACAGAGGTGTCGTGAGCTCCACGTCGTCGCCGCGGGCGTCCGACGCGATCATCGAGACGATCGGTTTGACGAAGGTCTACCCGGGCGCGGACTTCAGGGCCGTCGACGAGCTGAACCTTTCGGTCGAGCGCGGTGAGATCTTCGGGTTGCTCGGGCCGAACGGCGCCGGCAAGACGACGACTGCCGGGATGTTGACGACGCGGGTCATCCCGACCGCGGGACGCGCCTTCGTCGGCGGTGTCGACGTCGTCGCCCACCCCGCTCTCGCAAAACAGATCATCGGCGTCGTCTCCCAGACAAACACCCTCGACCGGCAGCTGACGGTCTGGGAGAACCTGTATTTCCACGGCCGGTTGTTCGGGATGGGCGCGGCGCGCTCGAAACGGACCGCCGACGAGTTGCTGGAGCGCTTCCAGCTCTCGAACTGGGCGAAGGCGTCGGTCTACGCACTTTCGGGAGGCATGGCCCAGCGACTGATGGTCGCCCGTTCCATCTTTCACCGGCCGGCGGTGCTGTTCTTGGACGAGCCGACGTCCGGACTCGATCCGCAAAGTCGCCTGTCGCTGTGGGACCTGCTGCGCGATCTGAACGGCGACGGCCAGACCATCGTGCTGATGACGCACTACATGGAAGAAGCCGACCTCCTGTGCCGGCGCGTCGCGATCATGGATCACGGTCGCTTTCTCGCCCTCGACACGCCGGCGAACCTCAAGCGCAGCGTCGGTGCGGACACGATCGTCGCGTTGAGGGCTTCGGGCGACCTCGACTCCCTCGCAAAGCTGCTCGAGAAAGAGATCGAGGGAATCGCTCGCACCCGGAAGTCCGATGCGGGCCTCGAGCTGCACGTGCGCAGTGGCTCGCACGTCGTCGGCCGCGTGGTCGCGGCGGCAGAAGCGGGCGGTTTCGACGTGGCCGATCTCTCGGTCACGGAACCGAGCCTCGAGACCGTCTTCATCAACCTGACCGGAAGGGAGCTTCGGGACACATGACGACCGAGTCGATCGCGATCCCACAACACGTCCCTGTCTTCACCCATCCGACACGATCGGCATTCGATGCGTCACGCACGGCGCTCGGGGCGTTGTTGCTCCGGGACCTCGTCGTTCTGCGCAAACACTTCTTCGAGTTCGTCGTGCGCACGTTGATCCAGCCCTTCCTTCTGTGCTTCGTCTTCCTGTTCGTATTCCCCAAGATCGGCCAGGCCGTCGGCGGGAGTTCGGCGCACGGCTCCACTTCCGAGATCCCCTTCGCGACGATCCTCGTTCCCGGGGTGGTCGGAATCTCGATCATGTTCCAAGGAGTGCAGTCGGTCGCGTTGCTGTTAGCGCAGGAGTTCGGTTTCACCCGCGAGATCGAAGACCGTGTGCAAGCGCCGTGCCCGCTCTGGCTCGTCGCCTTCGAGAAGGTGTTTTTCGGAATGATCCAGGGGATCATCTCGGCGGCCTTCGTCCTGCCGATCGCGGACCTCGTCCACGCATCCGGAGTCAAGGCGCAGGTAAACCTGCATTGGTGGATCATCGTCACGTTGGTGCCGATCGCCTGCACCGCGATGGCGTCGCTCGGACTGCTGCTCGGCACAGCGTTCGAGCCGCGCAACATCGGCTTGATGTTCGGTTTCGTCGTCCTCCCGATCACTTTTTTGGGTGGGACGTACTACCCGTGGACCCGGCTTGCCCCGATCAAGATCGGTGGCTGGCACTGGCTGCAGACCATCGTGCTCATCAATCCGCTGATCTACGTCAACGAGGGCATGCGCGCCGCGTTCACCCTGGCGCCGCACATGCATCTCTACATCATTTACCCCGTGTTGATCGGCTTCTGCACGCTGTTTCTGTCACTTGGACTGCTGAACTTCCGCCGCCGCGTCCTCTCATAAGGCGCACCTCAACGAGTGAGCACCGAGTCGCCGGCGTTCGCATACACCTCGCATGCCCGCCAGCAGTACCACGCTGCGACCGAGCGGTAGGGGCGGAACCGCTCCCCGAGCGGCGCGAGCTCCTTCGCGCTCGGCTGGGGAATCTTCCACGCCAGCCCGTAGCCGCGCCGCACCCCGAAGTCGCCCGTCGGCCAGACGTCCAAGCGACGCAGCTGGAACATCATGAACATTTCTGCCGTCCAAGGCCCAATCCCCCGCACGGCGGTCAGATGCTCAACGAGTTCGTCGTCACTCGTTCGTCCAAGGCGGCGCGGGTCGAGCTCGAGCGAACCGTCGAGCACCTTGCGGGCGAGATCGCGCAGCGAGTCCGCCTTGTTCTGCGAAAGCCCGACCGCACGCAGCTTCTCGGGGCTCAGTCGCAGCAATGCCTTGGGATCGTCGGGATCGCGCACCGCTGTCACAAGACGGGTGTGGATTGCGAGCGCAGCAGAACCGGCAAGCTGCTGATAGAGGATCGACCGCACCAGCGCGGCGAAGCCGGAGTCGTGCGGCGGGCGGAGCTTCGGAAGCCCGACTGCTTCGACCAGTGCTGCGATGACGGGGTCTCGCGCCGCGAGCTCGACCGCTCCTTTTCGATGGGTCGGACGGGTTCGTGTCGGCGGGGTCGGCGTCATCGGGACATATTGCCGTCTGGTTGTTCGCCGACAGGCGCCCTGTCCTGGTGGGATGATCGAACCATGGTCGAGATGACACGCGACCGATTCGAAGAACTCGTCGCTGACGCCCTTGACGACATCCCGCCCGAACTCGGCAAGGAAATGGAGAACGTCTCGGTGGTCGTCGATGCCTACGCGCCGGCCGGGAGGCTTTTCGGACTCTACGAAGGGGTGCCGCTCACCCACCGCGGGATCGGGTACTCGGCAGTCATGCCCGACCGCATCACGATTTTCATGCGGAGCATCTGCGCGGTCTCCCGAAGCGAACCCGAGATCGTCGCCAGGGTCCGAAAAACAGTGATCCACGAGGTGGCGCACCACTTCGGCATCGACGACGCAAGGCTCACCGACCTCGGCTGGGGTTGAGCGGGAGGCAGCCACCGACCTCGCTCACCGCAGGTCGTTATCCGATATTGGAAACACCGCGGAATCCCCGACGTGTAGTTCTCCAATTTGGGCGTGGTCGTGCCGTACCGCGTACTGTGCGCCGCAGCTGGTGGCCCTTCCGAGTCATGCGGTTTGGCGCCTTCTCGGCCTTCGTTTTGGCGATCTTGAACGTCCATGGTGCGCTTCCATTTGGCGGTTCACCGGGGACCGTTGGGCGGTCGATCCCCCTCCCTCGTCTGGGCGCCGATCGTCTTCTTTGCGGGCTCGGGACTTCTCAGGCTTCTGATTGCCGTGCCGCGACGCTTCCAGACGTCGATGGGTCCTTCGTCGGCGGCTCGGGGTGGTTTTGCGCCGCACGTCGTTGAACCAGATTCCCCGGATCCAACCGCCTGGAACCGGTCGCGCGAATCGCGTACCGGCACCCAGGATCACCCCGCCGTTCGCCGTCCAAAGCGAGACGTCGCAGTGCGTCGCGCATCGACTCTCAGCGCGCGCTCAGGACCAGCCCATCCAGGTCCAACAGCGCTCGGGAAGGCTCTCTTTGTGTCAGCCGTGACTGAGGACGTTGCCCGCGGACAAACCCCCGCCCCGTCGCGCGCAGAATCGCGTCGACTGCGCGCCCGTCTCGAGCGTCGCCTCAACCTCTGGGCGACCGTCTTCGGGTTCGGGCTCTGCGCGGTGCTCGCGCTTTGCTGGTCCGGGGAATCGGTGCACGCGCTCGCAGCACCGGGAGCGGTGAACCTTCTCATCGGGCGAGTGGCCGGCTTCCTCGCCGCCTACCTGATGCTCGTGATGGTGGTTCTGATGGCACGCGTCCCCGCCCTCGAACGCGCCGCGGGTCAGGACCGCCTCACGAGGTGGCACCGCCGGATCGGTGGCTGGCCGATCGCGCTCGTCGCTGCACACGGCGTCTTCATCACCTTCGGTTACGCGGCGACCTTGCGCGCCGGTTTCCTCCACCAGCTGTGGACGCTCATCGACTCGTACCCCGACGTGCTCTCAGCGACGGTCGCCTTCGGACTTCTGCTCCTCGTCGGGGTGGTGTCGATCCGACAGGTTCGCCGTCGCATCGCCTACGAGAGCTGGTGGGCAACGCACCTTTACGTGTACCTCGCCCTCGGCCTCGCCTTCGCGCACCAGATTCACACCGGGGCGGCGTTCATCGGCCACCCCTTGAACCAGCTGTTGTGGGAGGTGGTCTGGGGCGCCGCGGCGGCGCTCGTGCTCGTCTTCCGCATCGGGCTGCCGCTTTGGCGTTCTCTCTACCACCGCTTGCGCATCGTCGAGATACGACCGGAGACTCCCGGCGTCTTCTCCATCGTCTTGCACGGCCAACACCTCGATCGCCTACGCGTCGAGGGTGGGCAGTATTTCCAATGGCGCTTTCTCGTTCCCGGCTTCTGGTGGCACGCGCACCCCTATTCGCTTTCGGCGCTGCCGTCTCCTCCGTACCTCCGCCTGACCGTGCGCGACGCCGGCGACCATTCGGGTGGGATCGCCCTGCTCCGGCCCGGCACGCGCGTCGCGATCGAGGGCCCGTACGGCAGGTTCACCGCCGATCGACGATTGACCGAGCGGGTGCTGCTCGTCGCCGCCGGAGTCGGCGTGACGCCGATCCGAGCGATCTTGGAAGCACTCCCGCGCAATGTCGACACTCACGTCATCCTGCGCGCCTCGAGCGAACGCGATCTCGTCCTGCGCGACGAGGTCGCGCGACTCGTCGAGACCCGTCATGGACAGCTCCACGAAGTCACCGGACCCCGCGACAAGGCACCGGTCGGCGAGCGGGAGTTGAGCCAACTCGTTCCCGACATCGCGACGCGTGACGTCTATGTCTGCGGACCGAGCGAATTCGCCACGCGGATCAGTTCGGCCGCACGTCACCTCGGAGTGCCTCCGACGAGGATTCACGATGAAGCCTTCGCCTTTTGAAGGGGCGCCAAGCGCCCAACCTGGCGACCGATGGTTCGACCGATGAAACGCGCTCCCTTCGTCATCGCCGGCACGGCGGCCGGGCTTGGGCTGTTGCTGTCGTTCCATACGAAGCCCGCGACCGTGAATCTCGGCATCGCCACCGGATCGTCGACGTCGAAAGATGCCTCGGGGGCCGCCGTCGCGTCCGGATCGCCGCCGTCGGAATCTTCTGGAAACCCTTCCTCGCAGTCCTCGACCGACTCATCGAAGACGTCGAACTCCCGTTCCACGGCATCGAAGTCGTCGACCACGGAGAACAGCGGTACTCGAAGCGCGGTCGGTGCCTCGGTGAACTACGACTTTGGCCTCATCGCGGTGCAAGTCATCGCGAGCGGCTCGCACATCACGAGGGTCTCGGTCGCGTCGCTCAACGACTATGGCAACTTCCGCTCGGTGACGATCGATCAAGCCTCGATCCCAGTTCTCGAACAAGAGGCGCAGAGCGCGCAGAGCGCGAATATCCAGAGCGTCTCGGGCGCGACGTACACGAGCGCCGGCTTCACGCAGTCGTTGCAGAGCGCGCTGAAAAAGCTCGGAATCTGACGGGGACGATGGACGCCGCACTCGCGACCGACCACCCGCGCACGATCCGCGCCCTCGAGAAGGTGATGGGTACCGTCGTCACTTTCGACGTGCCTCTAGGCGACCCAGGACGCGAACCCGAACTGCACCTCGCGCTGGCGCGGGCGCGGGCCGTGCTGCACAGGGTCGACTCAATCTTCAGCCTTTGGAAGCCGGAGAGTCCGATGAGCCGTGTACGACGCGGCGAGCTCGACACCGACGACGCGCCGCAAGAGATCGCCGCCGTGCTCGCGCTCTGCGAGCGAGCGCGGGCACTCACCGACGGCTGGTACGACGCCGGGGCGATGCCGGGCGGTCTCGATCCGACCGGCCTCGTAAAGGGATGGGGCACCGAGCGTGCGAAAGACGTCGTCTGCGAGGCGGGATTCTCCGACGTGCTGGTCAACGCCGGAGGCGACGTCGCGGCCTCGGGCTGTCCCGCACCCGGCGCGCGCTGGAGAATCGGGATCCGGCATCCGAACGATCCGCTCGGCCTTTTGGGAGTGGTGGAGGGGGCGTCCGCGATCGCCACGTCCGGCACCTACGAACGCGGCAACCACCTCTTCCACCCGCGGGAGAACCGCTTCGCCTCCGGATTTGCCTCGGCAACCGTCGTCGGTCCGGATCTCGCGCTCGCCGACGCGCTCGCGACGGGACTCTGCGTCGCCGGAGACGAAGGTCTTTGCTTCATCGAAACCTTGCCGGGATTCGAAGGCTTCGGCGTCAGTTCCGACGCAACAATCAGAAAAACCGCTGGTTTCGCCTTCGCCTAAGCGTCGGCTCCTTCGCCACGTCCAGCCTCACGCGTCGAAATACCGCTCGACAGCTTGAGCGATCCCCGACTCGATCGCGTGCTGACCTGTTGTGCTCGCGGCGATCGATCCCTCGAACGGTTCGGTGATGAAAAGCGGCTCGATGAGTGCACCGGGCATCTGGCTCGGCGTGGCGAAATAGCCACTCATCGCCGGGCCGAGCAGCAGGAGGTGGTTGTAATTCAACGCGTCGCGCGCGAGCCCCGTGATCACGCCGCTCGCCGGTTCCACGTATGAACCGAGCGCGGTATCGGTCTCGACACCGAGGTTCGGGATCTGCCAACCGTGCGAGTTCATCGACCGCAGGACATCGCGCTGCACGAGGGTGGCGAGCTTGAGGCTTTTCGTCCAGAACGGCCGTGACGCGTCGTACGCGGTGAGACTGCCGGCGGCCGATGACGAGGACGCCGCGTCGAAGTAGATGCCGATGAGGATTTGCGCATTTGCGCGGTTCGCACAGAAGTCACGCGCCGCGACATCGTCGTGGGCGCCCCTCAAAGTGAGGACGCCGCCGCTCTCTTCTTGCGCATTCAGCCGGACGACGCTCGACTGACGGGTCCGCGAGACGACGACACGAAAACCCTCGGCGCGCAGGATCTTTGCCGTCCCGAGCTCAACGGGCAGGGTTTCGTCGGCTTCGTAGATCGTCGCACCGCTCTCGGTCGTGCCGACCGCGCCGGGATCGACACCACCGTGGCCGGCGTCCAAGAACACGGTGATGTGGCGATTGCCGCTCGTCGGCGCGTACGACATGCACGCCCCCGGGCTGAAGGCGCTCGGATCGACGGCGTAGCTCCCCCCGCCGCTGCCGCCAACGTGGCTGCGGACGACGAGCACGGCAATGACGACGGCTAGTACCGGTAGGAGGAAGACGGTCTTTCGTGGACGCCGGCGGGATCTTGATCGCGCTGTCACGTCCTCTGCTCCAGTTGGCTCCGGTGCCGGCGACGCCCACTCGAACGTACCTGCTCAGCGCCTCAAATTCCTGTCATCTGCCGCCGAGGGCTCCGCCGTCTTCGGTGTGGACGCCGGTTCGTGCCCTCGCCGGCGTCGTCACTCGGTCAGCGCCGGAGCCCCCCCAGCCGTGCCGGGTCACCGCCGGTGGACGATGGGGCCGCGACCTCCAGACGAGCACGTCTTCGAAGCGGACTGGAAGACCGGGTCATTCGGATTCAAGCCGGAGCTGGAGTTGAACTGGAGGCCGCCCCCAGAACCCGGATCAGGGAAGTTCGTCACCCCGTGGGCACGCATGCACTTGGCGAACTTCAACGCCTGCGCGAGCTGTGCGGCCTGTTGCGCGGGAGTCGGCGGCGTAATCCCAATCACCGAACGGCAGGCGCTGAACGCCGCTTGGAAGCGCGAACTCGCCGGGTCGAGGTCGGACCCCGATCCCCGCTTGACAGAGATCGCGATCCCACCCGCCGCCGACGGTTCGGGAAAGTCCGCGATGCCGTGCGCGCGCATGCAGAGCGCCAAACCGAGTCCGTTGTGGGGATACTTCGCAATCGTCGTCTTCGCGTGCGGTGACGTCGACGAAGAACCGATCGACGCGACGCCGGGAACCGACGGACCATTCGTACAGGCGGCGAGTAGCGTCCCCGCCGCGATCACCGAGATAGCAACAGCCGCGCGCCGGCGGAGCGTATGGCGGAACAGCGCTGCGACGTGTCGACAGAAGGACGCACGGATCAAGGAATCGCTCCCACCTCGTTGAAAATCGACTGGCACGCCCGCATCGCGTCCTTGAAGACCGGCGAGTTCGGATTCACCCCCCCGCCACCGATACGCAGCGAGAAGCCTCCGTTGGGACCCGACGTTGGGTCGGGGAAGTTCAGAACGCCGTGCGAACGCATGCACGCCGATGCTTGCAACGCGAGTTTCAACGCCTCGGCATTCTCGGCGGCGGTTTGCCGGCCGCCGTTCGGCTCCAGGTGCTGACACACCGCGTTCGCGTGCTGAAACGTCGTCGATCTCGGATTGGCCACCTTCGGGCTGATCAGAAAGTCGCCTTGCGCATTCGGGTCGGGGAAGTTCGGAAGGCCGTGGGCGCGCATGCACTGCGCGTACGCAACGTCCTCCGAATAATCCGTCGGGCTCGCGGTCTGGCTCGTGGCAGGGAGCGTCGTCGTCGTGCTTGCACCGAGGCTCGCGACGCCGGGGCCCGCCGGGGCGCCACCGCACGCCGCAGCGACGAGGCCGATCGCGACGAGCGCCGCCCCGACGGTGATCGTCCTCCGCCGTGAGATCGACCTCATTTGTCCTCGGTTCGCACGAACCTCGTTACAGGCTCCAGAGCGCTTCCGTCGGCGCAAGCCGAGCTGCCCGCAGTGCCGGCCACAGGCCGGCGATCGCCCCGATGAGCAACGCAGCACCGAGTCCGCCCGCCCAGGCGAGCACCGGTACGACGATCGCCCAGTGCTTGACCGACGCGTAGACGGCGGTGCTCAACGCGCCGAGCAGCACGCCCACGGCCCCGCCCAAAAGCGCCAGCAACATCGCCTCGGAGAGGAACTGCGTACGGATCTGTCCCCGCGTCGCACCGAGTGCACGCCGCAGGCCGATCTCCGAGCGGCGCTCGAGTACCGAGATGACCATGATGTTCGCGACGCCGACCGCGCCGACAAGCAGCGCCACCGCGCCGAGACCGAGGAACAGGCCATTCAACGCCGCCTGCGCGTCGGCCTGCGCGACGAGCGCCGCCGACGGCTGACTGACATCGACCGAGCTCGGGGATTCCGGGTTCGCCGTCGCGGCGAGCACCCCGTCGACGGCGTTGACATCGGCCGTGTTCTTGACGGTGCGGACGTAGACCTCAGAGGGATGGCCGTCGAAGTTGAAGTATTTCTCGGCGGCCGGAAAACCGATCAGCACTTCCGAGTCGACCTCGGGCGTCAGCACCGAGTGGTTCAGGATCCCGATGACGTAGAACCACATGTTGCCGACCCAGATGCGTTCGCCCGAGAAGATCTTGTCGATGCCGAGTCGTTGTGCGGCGGCCGCCCCGAGCACGCACACCGGTTCGTTCGCTGTCGCCGCGTTGAGGAACTTCCCGACAAACACGGGCGCCCCGACGTCCTTCGGCAGACCGAGGCTCGTCGCGTCGACGCTGAGTGCATTGGTGTCGATCGACGGGATCAACGGACTCCGGAAGGCATTGAGGTTCGAAAGCGACCCCGTGTACTGCACGTCGGTGACCGGACCGATGCGACCGATCATCCCCGGAGACTCAATTGGCAATTCCGCGGTCTGGCCGAAGAGGTTCTGTCCGTTCGTCACCGTGAGCAGGTTCGTGCCCAACTGGTTGATCTCGGAGAGCAATCCCGCTTCGGACGACGACGACAACCCGAGCACCGCCACGATCGCCGCGACACCGATCGCGATGCCGAGTGCGGAGAGCCCGGCGCGCAGCTTGCGGGTCCTGATGCCGATGCTCGCCAAGCGGAGTGAGTCGGCGATTCCGAGTCGCGCCGCTGTGACGGGTCGGGTGCTCATCGCGGTACTCATCGCGGCGGGAAATTCAACGGTTTCGAGGTGTCGGCGATGACGCGGCCGTCCAACAATTCCACCTGCCGAGGGAGCCGCGCCGCGATGGATCGGTCGTGCGTGACGACGACGATCGTCGAGCCGTCGGCATTGAAGTCAACGAACAAATCGAGGATCGACTGGCCCGTCGTCTGGTCGAGGTTCCCCGTCGGCTCGTCCGCGAAGACGATCTCGGGCTGACCGATGATCGCCCGGGCGATCGCGATGCGCTGGCGCTCTCCGCCGGAAAGCTCGGTTGGTCGGGCTGACGCCCGTCCGCGCAGTCCGACGCGTTCGAGCGCGTCGAGCGCGCGCTCTCTTCGCAGCGATAGCGGAACCCCGGCGTAGAGGAGACCGTCACCGACGTTGTCGATCACGCGCTGGTGCTCGGCGAGGAAGAACTGCTGGAAGACGAAGCCGATGCGCGTCGCGCGCAGCGCCGATAGGCCTTTGTCGTCGAGCGCCTCGACGGCGAGCCCGGTGACCCGCACCGAGCCCGACGTCGGCTTGTCGAGGGTTCCCATGAGATGCAAGAGCGTCGACTTTCCCGACCCCGAGGGGCCGAGGATCGCGACGAGCTCTCCGGCGTCAATGCGGACGTTGACGTGATCAAGGGCGCGCAGCGGCGGGACGCTCGGGTAGACCTTCGTCACGTCGACGAGCTCGATGACGGGCACGCCGGCGCCGCGCTTGGCGCGCCTCGTGTCAAGGACCGACGCAGGAGTCGACACCGACATCAGAGCGCCGGAACGACGACGCGCTGTCCGGCGGCGAGCCCGGATCCGGTCACCTGCACGAGGCCGGCCGCGTCGTCGAAGAGGCCGAGACTGACGGGCACGAGACTGTGAACGCCGGTCGACGACACCTCCTCAACCGCGTACCCTCCGCCGGAAAGCGCGAGAAGGGCATCGACGGGGACGACGAGCGCATTGTTCACGCTCGCCGTCGTGATCGAGACGTTGACACTCGCCTGGTCGAGGTTGGCTCCCAGCTTCGAATTAGAAAGCGTCACGGTGACAGGAACGGTCGGCGTCCCGCCGGTGTTGCCCGCCGGAGTCGTGGCGACGGTCCCGACGGACGACACTGCCCCCGAGATCACTGAGTTGTCCGGCAGCGTGATCGAGACGGTGTCCCCTACCTTCACGTCGGGGGCGAGGTTCGCATCCAAAGCGATGCTCACGACGTGCTCAGTCCCAGACGCAGACAGCACCGGGGATCCCGCCATGGCGGCCGACCCGAGGGTGGCGGTAACGCTCGACACGAGCAATGGCCCCGGTTCGACGACGACGTCGCCGAGCGCGACCTCACCGGTCGCCGGAACCCCGAGCGACCGTTGCCACGCTTCGACATCTGCTTGCGTCGCCACGCCGAAGTGTCCTGATGCCGAGATTCCCGATCCAAACCCGAGCGCGATGAGATTCTCCTGCAGCTCGGCGACGTCGGGTCCGTCCGAGACGCCGAGGTACAGCGCCCGATAGAGGATGGTGGTGCCGTAGAAGAGCGGCACCGGACGCCCGTCGAGCGAGTACACCGACTGGCCCCTCTCGATCGTCTGGCCGGCCGCGGGAAGGGAGGTGAAGCGCGACCCCGAGTTCGTCGTCTGGGACTCCGTCGACGAAAGTGCCTGCTCGTCCGCAGCGAGCGTCGACTTGTCGGAGGTGATCGCAGCCTCGTCCTGCTTGACCGTCGAGTCATTGTCGATGAGGTCAACCGCCAGCGCATCTTTCGCGCTCGTCACGGCACTGGCATCTTCTTTGTCGACTGCCCTTTGCGCGACGCACGAGGACTGCGCTCTTTGGAACAGTTCGGTCTGCCCGGTCACTGTTCCAAGTGAGTTCGAGGCGACGAGCGTGAAGTCGTAGGTTCGGTTCAACGCAAGCCCGCTGATGGTCGCGGTCACCTGGACGGGCGTGGAACCGTCACCGGCACTCACGACCGGCGTCGTCGATCCGAACGAGGACGAGGACCCCCATTCGAAGTAGTACGTCGTCGACAGGTTGTCCGGGTTCACCGTGCCGGTGAGCGACTCAGAGGTCGAAGACACCGAGCTTGCCGTGCCAGTCGAAACCACCGGAGCCGCGTTTCCAGTCGCGCCGGCCGGTTGGTCCTGCATCGGTCCGTCCGACCCCCCTGTCGCCCCCTTCGGATTAGTGGCTGTGGAGCCGCCACCGGAATCGCCCGAGCCGCCAGTCGACGAACTCCCGCTGAGCGGGGTCGTGACGGTGAGTGACGACGAAGCGGGGCACCCGAGGGTCTCGTCTTCTGAGAGCTGGGTCTTGGCCGCTTGCAGCCCCTGTTCGTCGGATTTGACCGTTGCCCGCGCGGCGCGAATCGTCTCCGTGCCGGACTTGTTCTGCAAACGCCTGGCGACGACGAGCGCCGCCTCGTCCGACTCGAGCTTGGATTCGTCGGTCGCCACTGCCTCTTGGGCCTGCGAGACGGCAGAAGACTCCGTCCCGGTCGGCAAGGACACCGTGTACGAGCCGGAATACCCGAGGGTCCCGGTGACCTGGGTCTGCTCAGTCAAAGAACGTTGCTTCACTGTCGTTAGACCCGTCGGATAGCCGTTGTCCTTCGAGCCCGACGTGTTCGTCGGGCTCTTGAAGGGGTCGGTCACGCCGACCACGACTCCTGCGATCACGAGCGCGAGCACGACCAGCGCCGCGATCAGGGCGCGACCGGAAAATCGAGGCGCGCGACGCAAAAACGACGTTGCGTCGTTCGGTCCCCTCGTGGGTTGGCTATCCATTGGTCACGATCCTCCTGGGCCTATCGAATCGAGGTAAGAGCACGCCTTCTGGGCTCGCGCAGACGCCGCCGCGTTGACTTCGGAACGGCTCACGTTCCGAAAGCCGATGAGATGGCTCGAAACGGTCGGATCGGGAAGTCCGCCACGCCGTGTGAGCGCATGCATTCGGAGAACTTCAGAAGTTCCGAGCCGATGCACTCCATCTGCGCGGCGGTCGGCGGGCCGCCGTTCGGAAGCAGGCGACCGCAGACCTTGTTCGCGCCCGCGTAGCCCGGTTCGTCCTCCGGCTGCGACGTTTGGTTGTTCGGGCCGCCCTTGGCGAAGATGAACGGCGCGGCGCTGATCGGGTCCGGGAAATTCGGCACCCCGTGCGTCCGCACGCATTGCGCGCACTTGATGGCTTCGGCGTAATCCGCCGCCACCGCGGCGGGCGGCTGCGAGGCGCTCCCCGGAGAAGTCGTCGTCGACGCGCCGAGGCTCGCCGCCCCGGGGCCAGACGCCCCGCCGCAGGCTGCAAAGCCAACCGTCGGGCCAACGAGCAACGCCGCGACGAGGGGCTCGGGCCGCGCGAACCCCCGCAGCCGACCTGTCGAAGCGGACCATTTCGTCACCCATTCGCCTTTTCTCGCGGCTGCACTCTCGCGACCTGACACTGTTGTACGCATCGGGCGGTTACACCGCGGTTACGCCATCGTCCAGACCGCAGGCGTAACCGTCTCGCAACCGGCCAGGGCACAAAATCTCATTGACGGGGCGGCCGTCGGGAGCGAGAACGAGGGACGAACGTGCGGGTATTGGTCGTCGAGGACGACGAGGAGTTGGCGGAGAATATTGCAGTCGGTCTGCGGCGTGCAGATATGGCGACGGACGTCAACTACGACGGCCGATCCGCCCTTGAACGTGCGCTCGTCAACTCCTACGACGTAATTGTGCTCGACCGCGACCTCCCTGTGATGCACGGCGATCGCGTCTGCGAGGAGCTTCGGTCCAACGCTGTCCGGGCGCGGGTCCTCATGCTCACCGCCTCGGGGTCGGTCGATGATCGCGTCGAAGGTCTCGGACTCGGCGCCGACGACTATCTGCCAAAGCCGTTCGCGTTCTCCGAGCTCGTTGCCCGCATCAGAGCGCTCGCCCGCCGCGCCCAGCCAGCGGTTGGACCGCTCCTCGCGCACGAAGACCTCGTCGTCGATTCGGCGAAGCACGTCGTCTCGCGAAACGGCCGCTCACTCGAGCTCGGTCCGAAGGAGTTCGCCGTCTTGCAGCTGCTCCTCGAAGCGAACGGCCGCGTGGTCTCTGCCGAGGAGCTGCTCGAACGGGTGTGGGACGACGCGACTGATCCCTTTACCTCTTCGGTAAAGGTCACGATCAGTCGCTTGCGCGCCAAGCTCGGAGTACCACGGCTCATCGAGACGGTCTCGAGAACGGGATACAAGATCTAGGTCGATCAATGACAACGCTCACAGATTCCCCCCCTGTCGAAGTTCGCCGCGGATGGCGTGATCGCCTGCCGAAACCTCGGCCGAGCGTTCGCTTCCGCCTCACCGCCTTGTACGGAGGCTTGTTCGTCCTCGCCGGCGCGGGGCTCGTGGCGGTGACGAACGTCTTGGTCCGCGCCTTCGCACCCTCGCAAGCAAAAGTCAACGTCCCGGTCATCACCGCTTTGCTGAACGGCGCACGGCCGCCGAGCAACGCGACGTTCACCCAGATCGCGTCCCAAGGGGCAGTGGCGCAACGGAACGTCGTAGGGAGAGCGGTGACGGCGAAGGTTCCGGCCGGGTCGCTCGCCTACCTGAGGGCGCACCCTCCAATCAATCCCAAGGCGTTCAAAGGCGACACCATTCACTTCGTCATCTCAGGCGCGCTCGTCCAGCAAAACTCGGACCAGAACAGCCTTTTGTTGTGGTCGATCGTGGCGTTCGCCGTCTTGGCGGTCGCCTCCGTCGTGCTCGCCTGGTGGCTCGCCGGACGCGCGCTGTGCCCGCTGCGTCAGATCGCCGCCACCGCGAACACGATCTCGGCGACGAACCTCCACGAACGCCTCGACCTCGCCGGGCCAGACGACGAGCTCAAGCGTCTCGCCGAGACGTTCAATGGGCTGCTCGGACGCCTCGAGGTCGCATTCGACGCACAGCGACGTTTCGTCGCGAACGCTTCGCACGAGCTTCGGACTCCGCTCGCCCGGCAACGCGCAGTGGCAGAGGTCGCGTTGTCAGATCCCGATGCGACCGTCGATTCGCTACGTTCGAGCTACGAGCGAGTGATCGCGGCGGGAGAAGAGGAAGAACGTCTGATCGCGGCGTTGCTCTTACTCGCCCGCAGTGACCGCGGGATCGAGCACAAGTCGCCCGTCGATCTCGATGAGATCGTCCGAAGGACCGTCGCGTCCTTGAATAGCGCGTTCCAGACAAAGGAACTCGGCGTCGAGACGTCCCTTGATGCCTCGCTGATCATGGGGGACCCCGAGCTCGTCGAGCGGCTCGTCGTCAATCTCGTCGACAACGCCATCGTGCACAACGCGAATCAAGGATTCGTGAAAATCAGCACCACGACCGACACGCACGCGACGCGTCTCGTCATCGAGAACTCCGGTCATCTCATCGATCCCGATGGTGTTGAGCGGCTCATGCAGCCGTTCGAGCGGGCTGAAGGGACGCGGATGAATCACAACGGACGGCTCGGGCTCGGGCTGTCGATCGTCGACGCCATCGCACGTGCTCACCGCGCCCCGGTCTCCCTCATCGCCCGCGACGAAGGAGGACTGATCGTCACCGTCGAGTTTCCAAGGGGCCCATCCGCGCTCGAGCCCGATGCCGGGCCCGGCCCGCATATCACGACCAAATAAGACCCCGGACGCGCCGGCGCGGGCGCGATCGCCCTACGACGTCGAGGACGTCGGCGCCCGTCCGCGTAGTCCATCGAGGATCATCGGGATGAGCCGTTCACTTTGATCGGTGGTGAGCGTCGCACTCATGCACATCGGGCTGATGAACTGCATGAGATCGGACCCACTCACGTCGGTTCGCACGACGCCGGCGCGTTGTGCTCGCTCGATGACGAGCGTCATCGCCGCGTCGAGCCGTTGGCGGGACTGCAACTTGAGATCGGGGTTCTTCTCGAACGCCTCATGAAGCTCGTTCAAGAACGTCCGCTTGCCGAGCGCGTAGCGGACAAAGGCTTCAACGAAGGTCTCCACCGCCGCCCACGGATCCAGATTTGCAACCGTTGCCTCGGCGGTCGTAACGACCTGGTCGACGTCGGTGCGGTAAACGGCCTCGACGAGGTCGATGCGCCTCGGAAAATGACGGTAGAGCGTCCCGACTCCGACGCCGGCTTCCCGGGCAACCGCCTCCAGCGAGGCACCTCCGCCGTCGCGGCCGAAGACCTCCCGGGCAGCAGCGACGATCCGCTCGGAGTTGCGTCGAGCATCCGCCCGCATCGGGCGGCCGTCCTCGTCGTGCTCCAGCTCCGCGTCGACCACGCCCTCGACGCCACTTTGCCGGATCACCACGCGACTCGCGCCTTCCGTTCAAATACGACTTGCTAACCGGAGGTACCCTCCGTATACTAACCGGAGGAAGCTTCCGCTTACTCAGGATACCAGCGGAAAGGTCGAAGTCAATGCCCGTTCCAACCATTAGCCGCGCGCGCCCTGCGCCCCCCGGTACCGGCCCCGAAGAGGGGTCCGGAGGGCTCCGCAGCCTGCTCGCGCGGCCCTCGGTTTTCCTCCTCGTGATCCTCGCCGCCCAGATGATGGTGGTGCTGGACACAACGATCGTCAACGTCGCGCTTCCCCATATCCAGCGCAGCCTCGGATTCTCGAACGGCGCCCTCTCCTGGGTGCTGAACGGCTACATCCTCGCCTTCGGCGGGCTCCTCCTCCTCGGCGCCCGCGCCGGCGATCTCCTCGGGCGGCGCACAACGTTTCTCACCGGTATCGCCATTTTCTCGATGAGCTCACTCGTCGGCGGACTCGCGGTGGCTGGGTGGATGCTGCTCGCTGCCCGCGTCGTCCAGGGCATCGGTGCTGCGTTGGCCGCGCCCTCGGCGCTCTCGCTGCTCACCGCCGTTTTTCCCGAAGGCGCGCCGCGGGTGCGAGCCATCGCGCTGTACACGACGGTGTCGGCGGCGGGCGGTGCCATCGGGCTGGTCTCCGGCGGACTGCTCACCGAACTCGTTTCGTGGCGGTGGGTGATGTTCGTGAACGTCCCGATCGCGGTCGTCGCATGGTTGCTCGGCCGGGAAGTGATCCCCGAAACCGAGCGGCGCCACGGTCACTTCGACCTCACCGGTGCATTGACGTCGACGATCGGCATGACCGGGATCGTCCTCGGGCTCGTCGAAGCGGGGACCACGAGCTGGACGAATTCGCTCAGCGTGGTTCCGCTCCTCGTCGGGGTCGCGCTCATCGGTGTATTCCTCCGCAACGAATCAAGAGCGGAGGAGCCGATCCTTCCCCTCCGGCTGCTCGCGCACCCGACGCGTTCGGCGGCGAACGTCGCTCGCGGCCTCGTGTACGCCGGGATGTACGGGATGTTCTTCTATTTGTCCCAGTTCCTCCAGGACGTCCAGCACTACTCGCCGCTTCGCGCCGCCGTTGCGTTCTTGCCAATGCCGACGGCGGTGTTCCTCGCGTCGCAATTGACGAGCCGCGTGCTCGTTCGACGCGTCTCGCAGCGTGCCCTGATGCTGACGGGCATCCTCCTCGCCGGACTCGGGCTACTGGTCGCGACCAGGCTGCTTTCAGCGACGACGTCCTACGCGGAAATTGTCATCGCGATCGTCCTGCTCGGCGCCGGCGCCGGAATCTCATTCGTGAGCCTCACCTCCGCCTCGTTGGCACAGGTTGAGCCCGCCGACGCGGGCGCGGCTTCCGGACTCATCAACGTCAGCCAGCAGATCGGGGCGGCGCTCGGCCTCGCGGTGCTCGTCAGCGCGTTCGGCGTTGTGACGCATCACGCAAACATCGGCGCTCGAGTGTCGCCGAACGCGGCTTCGTCGTTCAACGCGCTCATCGTCCACGGACTGCACGACGTCTTCGGTCTGGGCCTCCTCTTCACGGTCGTGGCGTTCGCGGTTGTCGCGACATTCATCCGCCGCGAACAGCGGGGCCTGCGTCCTCTGGAAGCCGAAGTCGTCGAGATGGCAACGAACGACGAGTGGTCCGAAGAGCGCCCGGCCGAAGCCTGCTGACTCCATGCGTTGCGCGCCTGCACGGGGCACACTTGCCCAGGGGGCGCGCGACACGTGTCCGGGCCTAGACAGGAGCGATTCCGATGTCCGAACCAGCCCACGAAGCGCAATCCGCAATCATCTCGAAGGTCAGCTCGCGTCCCGTAGCTGAAACTGTGCGCGCCTTGACGGACCTGCTCGACGAGAAGGGCCTGCGGATTTTCGCGGTGATCGACCAGCGCGAAGAGGCGCGCGTCGCGCCGGACTCGAACTGCGCGAGACGACTGCGGTTGAGTTCGGAAATCCCGCCGCAGGCACGCCAATTATGGACACCTCGCCGCTCGCGGCTCTCGACCTACCGCTCAAGGTTGTCGTCTGGGCTGACGACGACACGACCCGGGTTTCCTATTACTCACCTGAAGTGATCGCCGCGCGCGACGGCCTCGCTCTCGACGCCGTCGCGCCCCTGGACGGCATCAACGCGCTCACGGACGCGATCGTCTCGTCGTAGTTCACGTACTTGAAGCGCCGGTGTCTAACGCTCCGCCTCGGCGTCTTCGATCTCGGTCAACTCGTCGAGCCGGCGTTGGTGGCGCCCCCCTTGGAACGCCGTGGCGAGAAAGACGTCGAGGATCGCCACCGCGAGCTCGGGAGCGATGACGCGAGCGCCAAGCGCAATCACGTTCGCGTTGTTGTGGAGTCGCGCGAAGCGAGCGGTGTACTCGTCGTGGCACACCGCGGCCCTTGCACCGCGCACCTTGTTCGCCGCCATTGCCTCGCCGTTGCCGCTGCCGCCGATCACCACTGCGAGGTCGGCGTCTCCCGAGACGACCATCCGGGCGGCCCGCGCGCAGATCGGCGGATAGTCGACCGGATCGGTGCTGTAGGTCCCGATGTCTGAAACCGACAAGTCCACAGAGGGCGTCAAGTGCGCCGCGATCGCGCCCTTCAGGCCGAATCCGGCGTGATCCGAGGCGAGGACGACGCGCACGGGTGTTGCCTCCTTCCCGATCGCCATCATGGCTGAATCGGTCGGGTGGCCGCGGATCGACGGGGGGCAACGAGGGATCTCGGCACCGCAGACGCGATAGCGATCAGGCGTGTCGGAGAAACTCCAAAGCTGCGCGTTCGACTCGTTCCGGACCGACCCAGGAACGCTCGCGAGAAGCTCCGACACCTGGGGGGCGCAGCCACAGGTCAATTGGCAATGGCACGCCGACTTCCAGCCGGATGCCACGTCGCCAGGCGGTTCGGATTTGCGTTGCCGGGAAGCCTTGCGTGTTTGTTTTTCGAGGCGCAAGGTGAACCTCAGGGGGGTTCAGCGGGGACAAAAAGGAGGTGCCGGCATGGCCGACATCGTCAAGAAGGAAACGCGACGGGTTGAATCACCCGACTTTTTCGAGCGGGTGTTCGACGACTGGGCGCGACTGATGCCGTTCCGCCGGCCGTGGGTCTTCGGTCGGGAGCTGATGGGAGAGGACGTCATTCGCGTCGACGAGTTCCGCGACGGTGAGGAGTTTGTGATCCGTGCCGAACTCCCAGGCATCGACCCGGACAAGGACGTCGAACTCACCGTCGCTGACGGGACGCTGCACATCCAAGCGGAACGCCGCGAAGAGGAGCACCGCGAGGGGAAGGGTTACCGGCGCCGCGAGCTGCGATACGGCTCGTTCTCGCGCAGCCTTCCGCTCCCCTCCGGCGTGAAGGAGTCGGACATTGCCGCGACCTACAAGGACGGCATCTTGGAGATCCGGATTCCCGCTCCAAAGGAGTCCGCGACGCGGGTGCCGATTTCAAAGAAGTAGGCCGCCGCAAGGACAACGCATCGGGCTCGGGCGTCGCGGCACGGAGCGCCGTGCGCATGGGCGCGCCTGAGCCCGTTATGCCGCCAGCGACGCAGTGATTGTGATCTCTGGAACGCCGGCGAGCGCTCGACTGACCGGACAGGTGGCCTTTGCGTCCCGAGCGAATTCGAGGAACGTCGACTCGTCGATCCCGGGCACGTCTCCGACCGTCACCAAATCGATGTTCGTGATCGTCGGCGCGCCGTCCACGGATCTCAAGGTGACCGTGGCGTCGGTGCGGATCGAATCGGCACGATGGCCCGCCTTGGCGAGCGCGTTCGCAAGCGCCATCGAAAAACACGCCGCGTGGGCCGCCGCGATCAGCTGTTCCGGGCTCGATCCGGGGCCGTCTTCGAATCGCGATTTGAACGAATACTCGCCCTTGATCCCGTCGCCCGCGGTGAACGATCCCGTTCCTGACGCGAGGTCGCCCAGCCACTGCGCACTTCCTTTTGCCGGCATCACGCGCTCCTTTCTGAAGTCGCTTCGTTGACTTGCGAAAAGGTGCTCACCGATGTCGCTCCGCCGAGAACCTCGGGCGTGAAGTCACTCGCCCTCGGCTTCGGCCTCGTCGACAGTGAGTTCCGCAGCGGGATCCGCTTCCAGCCGCTCGTCGGGAATGGGCAGTCCGCTGCGAACCGAGAAACCGTAAGTACCTTCACGGAGGCGTCGTTCCGCGCGTCCGATCGCCTCGAGACGATTACGAAGGCTGTCGGCAACGGCGTCATCGGTCCCTTCCGCCGTCAACCGCTCGGCGGGGTCGAACATGTCGCCCGTCTCCCTCGACGCCTCACGGTCTGACGCCTCGTCGGCGGACGCCTGCGCGAGGAGGCCCTCCACGCGCCGTCGTTCGGAAGCGAGTAACGCTTTCGCCCGATCCGGTTCCATGCACCCTCCCGTCACCAAGCCGACGCCCGAGGCACCTCGAGCGTGTTGCGCTACGCGGAAGCCTCACTCAGCATTTCCAGTTCAGCACCGCTCAGAACCAGAGGTACAGCGGCGACCAACGCGCGAACTTGTTCCGCTGTCCGTGCGCTCGCGATCGGTGCGACCACTGTCGGCTGTGCCGCCAGCCACGCGAGCGCCACCGTTGCCGGCTCGACGCCGTGCACTGCGGCAACGTCGTCGAGCGCGGCAAGGACGCTGAGCCCGCGCTCAGTCTCGAGGTATTTCGCGGCGTTTCCCGCCCTCGCGCTGTGCACCTGTTGCACCGTTTCGGGGCGGTACTTCCCGGTGAGGAAGCCCGACGCGAGCGCGTAGTACGGCATCACTCCAAGTCCATACTGTTCGGCGATCCGACGCCGATCACCTTCGTAAGTGTCACGCGAGACGAGGTTGTAGTGCGGCTGCAAGGCGACGTACGGCGTCGTTCCTTCACGCCCCGAGAACTCGAGCTCCGCCTTCAAACGTTCGATGCTGATGTTCGAGGCGCCGATCGCCCGCACCTTTCCGGCACGCACGAGCTCGTCGAGGGCGCCCATGATCTCTTCGACCGGCACCGCCTCGTCGTCGTAGTGCGTGTAATAGAGGTCGATGTAATCGGTGCCGAGACGCTCGAGCGAGGCGTCGGCGGCACGTTTGATGTTCTTTGGCGCGAGGCCCTTGTATTCAGGGTGGCTTCCGACCTTCGTCGCCACGACGAACTCGGAGCGGATACCGCGTGTCTCGAGCCACTCTCCGATGATCGCCTCAGATTCGCCGCCGCGATTTCCCGGTACCCAGTGAGGATACGAATCCGAGGTGTCGACGAAGTTCCCCCCTGCGGCCCGGTAGGCGTCCAAGACCGCGAACGACTGGTCGCGGTCCGCTGTCCAGCCGAAGACGTTGCCTCCGAGGTTGAGCGGGAACACCTCGAGGTCCGAAGAGCCGATCTTCCTCAAATCAGTCATGCCAACCCCATCGCAAGGTGAACGCGACCTATTCCACACCAGGCCGGGCGTCCGAGAAAGTGGACGCGCCGGACGATTGGGGAATCCGGTACAACAGAAAGGCGGCGAAATTGCCGTCGGGTGGGCGAAGGCGATTCGCTCGGTGGCGGAAAGCTCGAGATCTTGTGACAGTCACGATGCATGAATAACGCGACAACGAGGTCTGCGCCAACCCCGGACGTGTCCGGCAACGGGGCTGCGCGTCCGGATCGCTACAAGTGGGTCGCCCTGTCGAACACGACGCTCGGCATGTTGATGGCGACGATCAACTCCTCGATCATCTTGATCGCGCTGCCCGACATCTTCCGCGGCATAAAGCTCAATCCGCTTGCGCCCGGCAACACGAGCTACTTGCTCTGGATGCTGATGGGCTTCATGGTCTGCACAGCCGTCCTGCTCGTCAGCTTCGGTCGCATCGGCGACATGTACGGCCGGGTGAAGATGTACACGCTCGGTTTCGCCGTCTTCTCGGTCTTCTCGATCCTGTTGTCGTTGACGTGGCTCCACGGCCCGAGCGGCGCGCTCTGGCTGATCGTGATGCGCGTCGGGCAGGGAGTTGGCGGGGCGATGGTCTTCGCGAACGCGGCGCCGATCCTCACCGACGCCTTCCCAACCCATCAGCGCGGCCTCGCCCTCGGAATCAACAGCGTCGCCGCGATATCCGGCTCGTTCATCGGACTCGTCCTCGGCGGTCTTCTCGCGCCGGTCGACTGGCGGCTCGTCTTCCTCGTCTCGGTCCCCGTCGGGATCTTCGGGACTGTGTGGGCCCGGTTGAAGCTGCGCGAACTGAGCGCCCGGCACGTGACGCGCATCGACTGGTGGGGAAACCTCACCTTCGCCGCAGGATTGGTCGCAATCCTCGTCGGGATCACCTACGGGATCATCCCGTACGGACATCAGACGATGGGCTGGACGAATCCCGAGGTGATCGCCGAACTCGCAGGCGGCGTCTTCCTGTTATCGGTGTTCATCGCGATCGAGCGCCGAGTGGAACACCCGATGTTTAACTTGGCGCTGTTCCGGATCCGCGCGTTCGCGTTCGGCAACCTCGCGACGCTGCTCGCCGGGATCGGTCGCGGCGGTCTGTTGTTCATCCTCATCATCTGGTTGCAAGGGGTGTGGCTCCCCCAACACGGCTACAGCTTCGCCGTCACTCCGTTGTGGGCGGGGATTTACATGCTGCCGCTGACGGCAGGCTTCCTCCTCGCCGGCCCGATGTCCGGGATCCTCTCGGATCGCTTCGGGGCGCGTCCGTTCGCGACCGGAGGGATGGTGCTCGCCGCTTTGAGCTTCGGCCTTTTGGAGGTGCTGCCGGTCGACTTCTCGTACGTCTGGTTCGGTCTCTTGATTTTGTTGATGGGGATCGCGATGGGAATCTTCGCCGCGCCGAACCTCGCTGGGGTGATGAACAGCCTGCCCCCGGACCAGCGCGGCGCCGGTGCCGGCATGCTGGCGACCTTTCAGAACTCCGCGATGGTGCTGTCAATCGGCGTGTTCTTCACGCTGATCATCCTCGGACTCGCGAACTCGCTTCCCCACGGCCTTTATTCGGGCCTCGTCGCGCAGGGCGTTCCGGCGTCCGCGGCGCGCAAGGCGGCGGCACTGCCACCCGTAGCGAGCCTCTTTGCGGCGTTCTTGGGATACAACCCGATCCGCACGCTGCTCGGATCGTCGCTCGGCGGGCTCTCGAAGGCAAAGGTCCACTACCTCACGGGTCGGGGCTTCTTTCCGAAACTCATCGCCGCCCCGTTCCACTCCGGCCTCGCCGAAGCCTTTACGTTCGCGCTGGGTGTCTGTCTCATCGCCGCGGCGGCATCGTGGATGCGCGGTGCCAAGTACCACCACGGCGACGTACAGCTCGGGTCGCGCGACGAGGCGCAGCCATCTGAGCACGGCGAGCTCGCCGCGGAAGGAGCGACTCTCGCGGCGGCGGCGGCCGAGCGGAACTAATCGACTCACCGATCGCGCCCCCAGCTCGGCGGACGAGGTCACATCCCGGAAAATCAGGTCGACGCGCGGGCGATGCGAACGCGCGTGCCGAGCGACACATCGAGCACGGCATCCGCACGACCGCCATTCACCGACAGTGCAAGCTGTCCATCGCTGTCGAGCAGCAGCACCGTGTCGCCTGGTGCCACGTCGGAGAACGCCGCGCCGTAGGTGGCAGGAAGTTCGTCGCGGGTGCCCACTCGCGCGATGGCGATCGGATCACCGACACGGAGTCCGAGCAACCGCGCCTCCTCGGCGCCGGCGCTGAATTGGACGTTGCCGAAACCGTCGAACTGGAGCACTTCAACGACGAGCGATCCGTCCCGCTCATGGGAGACAAAGGGTCGCTTCAGACGAACGAGATCTCCCGGTTCGATCGGCGAGCCAACGGCGTCGAATGCCGCGCCACGAACGAGGTGCGCGGCGACGGGAACGAAGATGTCACGGCCATCAAAGGTGCGCGACTTCTCGGCGAGGTGACACTCCTGCCGATCGAGGACGACGGCGCGGTGGTTGCTTCCGAGTCGCTCGGCAGCCCAGACGAGGAGACCGTTATCCGGGCCGACGAAGAAATGGCCATTGACGGCGATCGCGATCGGCCGACGAGGTCCACCGACTCCCGGGTCAACGACGCCGACGTGCGCGCCAACAGCAAGGAACCGTGCGAACCGTTCGAAGCGAAGGGCGCCGAGCCGGACGTCTCCCGGGGGCACGGAATGGTCGAGGTCGATCAGGCGTGCGCGAGGCGCTATCTGGAAAGCGACGGCGTGAAGTGCGCCGACGAAGCCCGCTTCCAAGCCGTAGTCGGTGAGCAGCGTCAGGCATTCCACATCGTCCGTCGGGCGCCCGAGTCCGTGATTCATCGCTCCCCACCTTCTGCTCCCCCGCGTGGTCGACGCCGGAGCTCATTCGTCGCTGACCCGGCGCCGCCCGGTCGTCGCTCGCCGGCGCGGCACGAGGGCGATAATCCTTCCCACCACCTGAGAGTCGAGCACGACGACGTCGCTCACACACCTGAGCGACGAGGACGGGCCGGGATGGACCGCGATCGCCATCGACAGAGCACGCGAGCATGGGCGGTCGCCGAAGGGCTAACCCAGGAAGGCACCGCCCGCGAAGCGTACGACGTGTTCTCCCGGAGCGAGGCAATGTGCTACGGCTTGAAGCGCCATTGAGGGCGAGCAGCATCAGGTGCACGTGAAAGTGCCGAAGCGGTGGAGACGAGGTGGGATGTGACTGAGAATGGTTCGGTCGACAGGCAAGGAGGGTCGCGCCGGTCACCGTGCTCGGAGTCGGCACGATCGTCGGCGACGGCTCCGCAATCTCTTGGCGGCGAGCCTGCCGACGAGAGCTGAAGGTGTGAACTGACGCGCAGCCGGAGCGCCGTCGACCCACAAGCGAAGCATGAAATCAGAGAGAACCGGGAATGCGAACCATCTGACCAGGGAGAGAGGTAACGAATGTCAACGCTTGAGAGCGGCATCTTTTTCGATCGCGACGTCAAACCGTTATTGCGCGAGCGCGATCGCGAGTCGATGATGCGCAAATTCGACCTCTGGTCCTACGACGACGTCCGGGCCAACGCGTCCGCGATCTTGCGAGTTCTCGAATCCGGACAAATGCCGTGCGACGGTGCGTGGCCCGCCGAACAGGTGCAGGTGTTCCAACAATGGACCGAGACGGGCATGGCACCTTGAGCCACCGCTAATCGCGCGAAGGCTCCCCGTTTGCGGCGTTCGGTTGGTCGCGCCGCCAGTACGGCTTGTTCGCGATTACCTCGCGAGGAACGCCGGCGGCGATGAACAGCCCGACGACCAACCCGACGAGCTGCCGCTCGCCGTTGACGTAGATGGCGACGTCGGGCTCGACACCGAGCGAGGCGATCGCGCCGGGAAGTTCGGGTTCGTCGACCCACACCGTCGCACCGTCGAGCTTGTCCGTCGTTGCCGGTCGCGAGTGCCGACCGTGCGGCGTGACGAGGACGGCGGCAGCCGTCGCCCGAGCGGGGAGCGCTTCGAGCATGGCGAACGTCGCTGGCATCGCCGAGTCGTCCGCCACGAAAACGTGGTGCTTGGCGTCGGCTTGGATCGAGATCTTGCCACGGGGTCCGATCGCATCGACTCGGCTACCGAGCGGCGCCGCGGATGCCCACCGCTCGGCGATGCCATCGCCGCCGTGGAGCTCGAATTCGAGATCCGCTGTGCCGGCTCGCGGGTTGGCCCGGCGGATCGTGTACCGCCGGCGGACGGTGCGATCGCCGTTCGGGAACTCGATCATCAGATCCTGGCCCGGCAAAAAGCCGAAGCCGACGAGATCCGGCGACGACAACGTGACGTTCCGCACGTGCGGCGCGAGATCGTCAACACCGACTACTTCCAGGTCGAGCAGGTAGGCATCGCTCAGCGCACCGCCGAACCGGTCGCCGACCGGGCGGCGACGTCCCGACGATTGTCTTGTGGTCACGTACTCCTCCTCCGCCGACTTCGACGGTACGGGCTCGCGTGACGGGGCCGACGCTTCGGACGACGAGGACGGTGCACGCTTGTGTTAGCTGATGGCGGGCGGATTCCCCTGAGCGCTCGCCGAGAGCATCGGGTCCCAGCTGCAGACGTCGCAAGCATGGGCGATCAAGGCACGGCCGAACTGCAAAGCGGCTTCGTGCGGCGCGCGGCTCGCGATCACGTCGTCCCAGTCGAATAGGTACTCCCCCATCTCGCTGTCCCAGTAGGCGGCTGGCGGCGAGAGCGTCGCTCCCGGAAAACCTTCCGGAGCCGGAAAGGCGTACCCGAAGAAGGCAGCGCGGCTGTGGCGGGTGTCCCCGGGCCACCACCCCACCTCGATCTGTTCCTGATTTGCCGAGTTGCGGACGATGAAGTCATTCGATGGCGGATTCGCAGATCTGCCGGAGAAAAGATTGACCGCCAAGTCGAAACTCCCCCACCACGCGTTGACCGGGCTCGAGCGGCCGCGAAATGGCGCGCGCACCTCGCCAAGGGCGCGCGCGGCGCTCGTCGCGGCAACGAAATACGTCGCCACCCGAGACTCGTCATAGGTGTGGTGCTCGTCGTCTTCGTCGAGCGGAATCACCCAAGGGACCTCTTGGGGAGTCGGATTGATATGCACTGGTCCGACAAGTTGTCCGATCTCATCAAGCACCTCACGGGTCACTTCGCCGACCGAGCGATTCGGGGTGAGTGGAACGCGACGCCGCCGGCCGTCGCAGTGCTCGATCACTGCCTCGTGAAGGTGCAGATCGAGCGCGAAGGTCATCGTCCCGGATGCGTCGGGTGCCGGAAGTGGCGCGGTCTCCCATCCGCGAACGGTCAGTCGCAGGGCGGCGTGTTGGAATTGGGGTTCCGGTGGCGCCAATTTGGCAGCCAACTTGCCGAGCACCTGTGTGTGCGCGTGCAACGTGTCGCAGGTGGCGCTCCACTCGTCGTAATTCAACGACGGCCATCGGTGGTTCTCCCCAGTGGTGGACACGGCGCCGGCTCCTTTCAGATGTTCGATGCGTCGCCCGCATCTCCTTCGACCGCCGCTACTTCGCGACGGTCGAGGCGGGCCAGCAGCGGTTGGACGGCGGTGCTCAGATCTTCCTCCGCCCGGGAGAGTGTCGCCCGATCGACGTCGGTGACCTCGTGACCGACGTTGCCCAGACCGATGCGGACCAACATCGCGGAGAATCGCTCTGCTTGGTCCATGAAGTTCCGAGCCTCGGGATCGTCGAACAGCGCCGGTGCTGCGGTTAGCACCATGGAGGCGAGCGCCCGTACCTCGCCCGCCGCGTCCGCGCTCGCTCGCTGATCGAGCGGCGCCAACAGCACCCTCGCCGTCTGACGCACCTGGGCATAGACGATCAGGGCTTGCACCGCGGCGACGCGGTTTCTTTCCCGCACCTGACGACGGAAGTTCACCTCGTCGACGACCAGGACGGTTATGGCGAGAATCAGCACGCTCGATATCACCGAACCGACCAGCGAGTGGCGATTCCACCATCCATCGACCGCGGGCATGGTCAGATCGGTCACCACCGCCGCGACGACGGCCCCCAGCGCGGCCAGGGCTGCGATGCGAGTTGGGATCCTCACGAAGTCCCATCTGATCCCAGTTGATTCGAGCGCACAAACGAGCTCGGCTCATCGACGCGCTGGCCGCCGCAGCGGCGGCGTTGTAGGAGTTCTTCCCGAAGGTGATGTCGGTCCCCCCTCCTTTCAGGAGGTCTTCCTTCGAGAAGGTGCCGGGTCCTTTGTGGAGGACGCCGGCGGTAAAAAAGATGTGCTCGCCACGGTTCGAAGGCAAGGGACTCGGCACGGCAAACCGGTTCGGTCCTCCCACGAACGCCGGCCCTGTCCCGTGTGAGCCAATTTCCTCGCACGACCGCGCCGTCAGTTCCGGATCGACGAACGACCCGTGCTTCGATACCGCGCCGCGAAGTGCGTAGCTGCCTTTGAGATCGACCCCTCTCGTGGCGGCAGCCATTCCGCTGTGTAGGAGCAGACCCGAGCCGACGAGCGGCAGACCGATCGCAAGCACCCCCGCCCGGCGGGCAAACGCATTCCGGAAGCAAAAGACGATGCCAATCCGGACCCGGATTTTTGTTGGCGGGGGAAGGATTCGCACCTCCGACGTTCGGAGTACCTTGTTGTGCAACAGAACACCCTTCGGTGCTTCCCTTTTCCTCCGCGTCGCGCGATCGTGCTGGCGTGGCGGGTTCGCAGGCTGGTCGGCATCAGGAGCAATCAGGCCACCGTCTCATCCCGCACACCGCCGACTGGATCATCGAAGCCTGGGCTCCCGATCCAGTCGGTTGCATCGCGGAGGCCCTCCGGGCCCTAGTCGAAGAGTTTGCCGACGTCCGAAATGAGCCTTCGTCGAGAACCCTGCCGCTTACGGCGACCGAGGGAGCCGGAGAGGACGCGCTCGTCCAACTGCTCGAGGAGGTCATCTACGTCGTGGATGTCTTCTCGGTCGTGCCGGTTCAGTTTCACCTTGCCGACACCGAGGATGGTGGGGTGGTCGGCGATATGGAAGTCGTCCCGGCGAGCCATGCCGAGATGGTCGGTCCGTCACCGAAGGGTGTCTCGTACCACAACCTGTCGATGACCCACGACGACGGACATTGGCGGTGCCACGTCTTGATCGACGTGTGACGGCGAGAACGGTCGCCGAAATGGGACGATCAGCGCTACCGCGCGCCCTTCGACCCGGGGACGCTATCGGTATCTCCGGTTGGTCCTTCGTGGCCGGAGTGCGGAGGCAGCCAAATGCGCACTGCGCTCGTCGCAGTCGAGATGCCGAACGGATTCGTCGAGGGAGCCCTCGCCGACCCCGCAACGAAGGCAACCACCGAGCCGGTCTCGTTCCTCGCCGACAACGCGCTCGCAGCAAAGGACCGGGTGATTGTCGACACGAACGACGCCCGTCTCACCAATGACATCGAGCTAAGGATTCACCCGACCGACGCGATGTCGGGAGCGCCGGTCCCGCGGCGTGGCCGTGCTTTGTCCGCGCCCCGGCGACGACGTCGTTCAAAACGGTTCTCTTCTACGTTCACCGAAACAGGCTTGATGCCGCATTGGGCGTAGGCGTCGACTGAACGGAGATTACCCAGATGAGAAAGGACCGATGGTGATGTCACGAGACCGTCGACTCCTGGGGGAAGCCGCTGCCTCGACGCCCGAGCCGCGACTGCGAAAGGAAGCCCCCAGCCCGTACGCGAGGATCGACGACGCAGCCTGGCGCATCGACCCGACCGGAGTGATGCGCGTGCCGGCGGTCCTCTTCGCCTCCCCCGCACTGCTCGAGAAGGTCGAAGACGAAGCCACGCGCCAGCTGATGAACGTCGCCAGCCTGCCCGGCATCGTCACGGCCGCGTTCGCGATGCCCGACGTCCACTCGGGCTACGGCTTTCCGATCGGCGGCGTTGCCGCCACCGACGTCGCGGCCGGCGGTGTCATCTCCCCGGGGGGTGTCGGCTTCGATATCTCCTGCGGAGTACGACTGCTCGTGACGCCGCTCAGTCGTGACGAGCTTGTGCCACGCCTCGACGCGCTGATGGACGCGCTCGACACAATCGTGCCGAGGGGACTCGGGCGTGGCGCGGTTTGGCACCTAAATAGCCGCCGAGACCTTGAACCAGTCCTTCGCGAAGGAGCGCGGGCGGCTGTCCGCGCAGGTCTCGGCGACGAGCAGGACCTGCGCAGATGCGAGGACGGCGGCGTTCTCTCTGGAGCAGAAGTCGCCGAAGTCAGCGAGCGGGCGATCGAGCGCGGGCTGCACCAGGTCGGCAGCCTCGGCTCGGGCAATCACTTCCTCGAGGTTCAGGTGGTGGAGGAGATCTTCGACGAACGCACGGCGGCGGTCTTCGGGCTGTCTTCCTCGCAGGTCTGCGTCATGATCCATTGCGGATCGCGCGGACTTGGCCACCAAATCTGCTCGGACCACGTCCGCTCGATGATCGGCGCGATGTTGCGGTACGGCATCTCGGTGCCTGACCGCCAGCTCGCCTGTGCACCGGTGGACTCGCCGGAGGGCCGCGCCTATCTCGGCGCGATGGCCGCTGCCGCGAACTACGGCCGGGCAAACCGCCAGGCGCTCACCGAAGCCGTTCGCCGCGCGTTCCGGATTGCGATCGGCACCGACTCGCTCGCACTTTGCTACGACGTCTCGCACAACCTCGCAAAGCTCGAGCACCACGAACTCGATGGTGTACGGCGCTTGCTCTGCGTGCACCGCAAAGGCGCGACCCTCGCTCTCCCGCCTGGTCACCCTGACCTGCCAGAGGAGTTGCGCCCGCATGGCCAGCCGGTGCTCGTTCCCGGCTCGATGGGCAGCGCCTCATACGTGCTGACGGGAGTCGATCCCGGTGGCGCCTTCTCGTCCGCGTGCCACGGAGCCGGGCGCGCGATGAGCCGGCATGCTGCAGCAAGAGCGGTGCGTGGCGACAAGTTGCGACGCGAGCTCGAGGACGCGCACATCGCCGTTCGCGCCCATTCGGATCGCGGTCTCGCCGAGGAGGCACCGCTCGCCTACAAGGACGTCGATGAGGTCGTCGCCGCTTGCGAGCGCGCGGGTCTCGCGCGGCGTGTCGCTCGCCTCCGCCCGATCGGGGTCTTGAAGGGCTGACGGTGCGGCCACTCGAATCTCCAGTCCAGTCGCCGGCGGCGCCGATCCAATCCTTCGAGCCGTCGGACGTCTACGCCAAAATCGAGAGTTCACCAAAGCAGCCTGGCGACTTGCCTTAGTCGGGGCGAACGAGCGCCCCCGGCTCGTCGACGATCGGTCCTGCACGGGTTCGGCTCGCAGGGCCCGAAGACGGCATTCACTCGAACCGGCCAAGGCGTCCGCCGCCTCCGACGGCTCGGCAGAGCGTCGCTTCGGCGATGACGACTGCCCGGGCCGGATGGGCTGGCGAGAGCATTCAGTGCTGGTGGAGAGGTAAGGGTAAATAACGACCCGCGTTTTCCACTGATAGACCAGGTATCATGTGGAAACGAGGAGGTTATTCCAACGGTACCGATGACCCCAACCGCTGCATCGATCGAATGGAACGGGCGCCGGGTCCCGGCGTCGGTTCCGCCGCTGCTTGTCGACCTTGAGATCTCCCTGCCGGAGCGGACGGTGCGCTCCACGGAACGAGCGATCGCGGCCGTCGAGCGAGCGAGCGATCAGCTGCCCGACTCTTGGGAGCCCCTCGCCCGCCTGCTCTTGCGTTCGGAAGGCGTCGCGAGCTCTGCGTTCGAGCAGATTAGGGCGCCACTCGAAGAGGTGGCGGCCGCCGAGGTCGACACGGTTGTCACGGGTCCCTCGGCGTGGGTGGCCGACAACCTCGCGGTGGTGAGCGAAGCCATTTCAGACGGAGCTAAGGGTCCCCTCTCGACCGACGTGATCTTGGAGTGGCACGCCCGCCTGATGGAGCACGCGACGACGACCGACCCCCGAGAACTCATCGGGCACTTTCGCGACCGTCCGGTCTGGATTGGCGGGGGCTCCCCGACCACGGCTGCGTACGTGGCACCACCACCCGAACTCATCCCCGCTTTGATGGACGACCTCGTCGCGTTCGCCAACAAAGACGACCTCGACCCGGTCACCCAGGCAGCGGTAGTGCATGCACAGTTCGAATCCATCCACCCCTTTGCCGACGGCAACGGGCGCCTGGGCCGCGTCCTCATTGGCTGGGTCCTCGTTCGGCGCCTCGACGTGCGCGTCCCGCCACCTTTCAGTGTGTTCGTCGCCAAGGACCCCGGCGGCTACCTCTCGGGGCTCGTTTTCTTTCGAGAGCATGAGGTTGCCCGGTGGGTCGAATGGTTCGCTACGACGCTCGAGCACTCCGCCGCGGCGGCCGCCTCGCTCGTGGTCCAGATCGAGGAGCTGATGGCGGACTGGCGCCGGCGGGCGAGTGCTCCCGACCCCAGGACCGGACGCCCTGTGCGCCGCGACGCGGGCTTCTGGCAGGTCCTCGAGACGTTGCCGGCCCACCCGATCGTTTCTTCGCAGCTTGTTGCTCAGCTGACCGGAGCATCTCCCGAGAGCGCGCGGCGCACATTGATGCGTCTTGAGTCCCTGGACATCCTTGAACCCGTCGACCTGAAGACTGGCTTGCCGGGCCGTCCTGTTCGCTGGATGGCGGCGTCGGAGCTCGTCGAACTCGTTGCTCGGTGGACGTAGGCGTTACCTGAGCCCCACTCCACCTCTCCCTCGGTATAACTCCTCGATCGCCCTAACCACCCGTTTACCCTTCGCCGTCAATTTGATCGGGAAGACACGCGGGAGAGGCGCGGCAACTCATTCCGTGAGGCGGCTGCCGCGAGTTGTTCATAATTTCAATGAGAGGTTGTGGTCGCGCGGAGGAGTCTGATCGAGACGCCGCGATCCCCCGGCTGAAACGTCTTCTGGTGGCGCCCTGTACCACGACGATCCGTGGGCTCGGAAGTGAGGTCTCCTCGAATCCGGTGAGGATCCGATCCCCCAACGCGGATCTCTCCGTCTCTGAGCCCCTAGTAGACGAGCGTGAGGACTTTGCGGGCGATCGCGACAGCAGCCTTTTTCTTGCCACGTCGCTCGGCGATCGCCTGGAAGGAGCCTTCGAAGATGCCGCCGTGGTAGCGGGCGACTGTCTCGACTGCCGCCCAGCGCACGAGGCGCGAGCCCTGTTTGGTGATCCGACCACGGTGCACCTTGGTGTCGGACTCGCGATGAATCGGCGTCAGCCCCGCCCACGAACAGAGCGCTTCTGGTGATCCGAAGCGCGAGACGTCGCCGATCTCTGAGACGAAGATCGCCGCCATCACCTCGCCGACGCCGTAGATCGCCTGCACGGCGTTGTAATCGGGATCGTCACGCAACAAAAGGTGCGTCTGGCGGTCGATCTCGAGGATCTCGCGGTTGAAGAAACAGACGAGATCGCGCAACACCTCGATGCGGTGCGAATAGGCACGAGGGATCTCGAGTGCATCGAACTGCGCGGCACCTCCGACACCCCACATGTCGTTGCGCACCGGCAGCACGCCGTTCTTCGCGAGCACCGCGTGCGCCTGTGCCTTCACGCCGGTGCGCATCGACGAGAGCTTGTTGCGGAAGCGAACGAGCTCTCTTAGCTCCCGGAGCTCAGGCGGTGCGATCCAGGCCTCGGCAAGACGGCCGAGTCGCAACAAGTCGGCGAGGTCGTGCGCGTCGCGCTCGTCGTTTTTCACCCGCCGGTGTCCCCAGTCGTTGCCCTTCGGGTTGGCGAGGTGGACGACGTAGCCGAGGCCGTCTAAGAGGTCCGCCGCCCAGTACCAGCCATAGGTGGCTTCGATGATCACGTCGCTGCCGGCCGGTGCTGCCAACACCGCGGCCGCGAACTCACCCGGGTCGTTGTCGATCCGCACGCTCGAGCGCTGCTCTCCGTCCGCGCCCATCCGCACAATCACCGAGCGTCGACGGTGCAGGTCGATGCCGACGTACTCTCGCTCCATAGGGGCCTCCCTTGTCGTGAGACTGCTGTGAGAAGCCCCAGTTTCGAAGTTTGGAGACTGGAACCCTCACGGGGAGCGGAGGCCCCGCTCCTTCACCGCATCACTTGAGGGATACCCGGCAGCGCTACATCGAGCGCGCGTTTCGGGACACTCACTGGCGGCCGAGTCCCTGCCATGTACTTCAGCGTGGGTTTACGAGCGACCACAGTGCCGGGTCGATGCTGGCCCAGTCCCGGCCGGCGGGGCCGAACCGGGTCTTCGTGAGCCGGTGGATGCCCTCCGGCGAAAATCTGGAACGGTCGTTGCCGTCGGCGTCGCGCCGGTCGGGGCCGAGCGTCCTCTCCGTCCGCGTCATCTCGTCGTCTCCCCCTCCGTGGACTGGCCGCCTACACCCCGAAGAGGTAGTTCTTCCAGTCGGCAGCGGTCAGCTTGAACCTGAGCACCTCGTGGGCGTAGATCAGGATCTGGGTGCCCGCGGTGACTGAGAGGGTGCGGCCGTGCCGCGTGTAGACGACGGTCCCCCTGTGGACGGCGATCGACGCCTCCACCTGGGTGCCCCTGCTCAGCAGGGCCACGAAGTCGGTGCCCCGCACGGCCACGACGATGCTCTGGCGGGGCATCTTGACCACGCCGAAGTACTTCTTCAGGTAGCCGGGGTCGGTCCAGCGCATCGCCCCGGCGATGAGGTCGGTGACGATGCTCCCGGAGGGCTTGGCGACGGGCGTGTCCACCACGGGCGTGAGCGATGAGTTGTAGCCCAGCGTGATTTGCGTGCCGTCGCTGCCTGTCAACGTGCATTTGCTGGCCGTGTCGGTCCTGATCTCCTGGCCGAGGCCGAGCGTCGCCCCGTCCCCGACGGCGAGCCAGGTGCCGTCGGCCTGCTTGATCTCGACGGTGCCCACGACGCCACCGACCTCCGAGTCGCCGGGGGCCACATGGACCGGCGGGGTCGTGGTCGTGGTGGTCGTGCCGGTGTCGGGCGTTGCTATCGCGTAGAGCTGCGAGTACAGCTCGGTGGTGCAGGTCGCGCAGCCCCCCTCGACGAGGGCGTACCAGGTCCCCGAAGGCGACGGCCCGGGGTTCACCGTGATCGAAGTGCTGTAGTTGTCGTCGATCGGCCAGTACGCGTTCTCGTCGGTCACGCAGCTGCCGGGGGTGCTCGGGTCGCAGGACGAGGGGTAGAGGTAGATCTCGTCGACGAACCCGCCCTGCCCCTCCGTTGGCAGGGTCCACGTCACCGTGACGGTCCCCTCGGCGCTGTCGTACGTGCCGGACGTGATGGCCAACCCGCCCGAGTCCGCCCCGGCGGTGGTCCCGATTACCAGGGAGGCCCCGAGGGCCAGGAGGGAGACCGCCAGGAGCGCAGCGAGGCCCCGTGACGCCCGCCCGTGTTTCTGCATGGTCGTTGTCATGGCTTCCTAATGGCCGTTTGAGAGCCGGACCCAATGGGACTAAAGGCACTTTGTGCGGCGAGATGCGTGGGCGGCTCTCGCTCGTTGTCGTCCGATCGTCGACGAGGAGGCGTTGTTCGAGCGCTTGTTGGAAGCGGTCTGAACTAGGGGCGCGGATGTCCCAGGTCACCGTACGGCTGTTGAGCCCAGAGGGACTTCTCGTCGCGGTGTGCTACACGCCGTGGTTCCATGAATCGAGTCGGGGCTGTGATCGCCGACGCGTCACTTAACGCCGGGTCGATGTCGGAGGGGGGACTCGCGACATTTCCGCACGCGGCGGACGTGAGTTCGTAGTCACCGAGTTGTGGCTGCCGTCGGCCTGACCTTGGTCTTCGCGTCGCGCTCACACCCCCGTTAAGTTGAAACACGGTGCTCGTCATCGCGCTCCATCGCCGCTACCAGCGAACTTGTAGAGATTGCGGCGCTCACTGGTTGATAACGCGGCGCCAGGCGCAGTACAAAATCAAGCCGCCGGGCCGGCGCTTGATGCCCGGTCCCATTTCCGGTCCCATGCAGGCCCCCCCTGCCATTCAGGGCGCCTATGTCGATAGCGCGTTCTCAACCGCAGAAAGCTTCGTCGAAGGACAGACTGAGATCGCCGATCAACTCAAAACCTGCCCCAGCTGCGGCTCGGAGCGGTACCACCAGCGACCCGCGACAAAGCGCCACCCCGCCGATACCGCCGCCACAGACGAAACGAGCTGAAAAGAGCCTGCGCCAAGGCGAGCAACTCCAAACGCGCCGGTTGATTAGCGACCGCCGGTGTCCCAGACCGCCGGCTGGTGGGCGTTCTCGTAACCGCGGCGCAACCGCCTGCGGCGTACAACCACCATGCAGAACGATGAAGCGAAGGTTCCGGAACCGAGAGTGATGCGAACCGCTCAAACAAGGAAGCTGCGTGCCGCTGGAGTCGGGCTCGCGCTTGCCGGGGTGGCGGCGCTATTTGCCGCCTGCGGCTCTGGTCCGGCCGCGCCAGGCGTGGCGAGCATCGGATCAACGACCACGACGACGAACGCCGTCGGCACGGCAAACCCGTCGCCTTTCGCGGGCATCAACCAGGAGTACGACTACGTGCTGTCGTATGCCGAGTGCATGCGCGTCCACGGCCTGCCGAACTTCCCGGACCCGACAAGGAGCGGCGGCGGAATTCACTTCAACCAGGGAGCTGATTCCAACTCACCGCAGTTCTCGTCGGCGAACAACAACTGCAAGCACCTCCTGCCCGACGACGGAGGGATGCCGACCGCCGCCCAGGTCGCCGCCGAAACAACCAAGCTTTTGGAACAGGCGCGTTGCATACGCGCCCATGGGGTGCCGAACTTCCCCGACCCGAAAATCATCTCGAATAGCCATCAGTTCGGAATTGAGCTGCCGAGCGCGTCGATTCTGAATTCTCCCCAGTTCAAGGCCGCCCAGAAGGCGTGTGGTAACGCATTCGGAGGCGACCCCTAACGCTCACGGTCAGGGAGCGTCTGATCTATCCGTGAACGCCGGATAGTCACCGCCAGGATGAATAGGACGGGCCTTCAGCTCCTGACGAAGGCTGTCACCTCATTGATGAATCGCTGACGCTGGCCCGTGACGAGCGAGATGTGGCCTCCAGGGACCTCGACCAAGAGCGAACCGTGAATGCCTTCATGCAGCTCGCGGGCGAGGACCGCATAACGCGCAGCGAGATCGCCGTCGAGACCATCCCAGATCGCCGGTTAGTCAGCCGACCAACGAACGATCGTCAAGACTCCTGAGACCTTTCCCGTGGCTGGCCTCAGCGGGCCGCGGTGCACCCTGCCGTTCCGGACGGCGTCCCAGGGCGCTGAACCGTTGCTCGGGACAGACTGGGCATGAGTGACAGAAATACCAGCAACCATGTACGCCCGGACAGTGGAGGGCGCGTACCTCGCCTACCAGGTCTTGGGCGATGGTCCACTGGACCTGGTGCTTCCGATGAACGGTGGCGTTCCCGTCGATCTGATGTGGGAGGAACCGGCCATCGCCTCAGGTCTTCGCCGGCTGGCCTCCTTCAGCCGGCTCATCACCTTTGACGGGCGGGGTTTTGGCAGCTCGGCCGCGGTGGACCCCGAACGCGTTCCCGCGCTACAGACGTGGATCGACGATCTCGGGGCAGTGATGGACGCGGTGGGCTCTGAAAAGGCGGCTCTTCTCTCGTGGGGGGAATTCACCCCGGCGGCAATGCTGTTCGCGGCTACCTATCCGAAGCGTGTCACCAGTCTCGTTCTCGTCAATGCCTTCGCCAGGTTTCTTCGTGACAACAAGTGTCCCTGGGGCTTCCCTGCTGTCGGGTTCCCCGCCTATATCGAGATGATCCAAGGGGCATGGGGCAGTGGAGTGGTCACCGAGATCATCGCGCCGAGCATGGTCCGAGACGACGAGGCGCGACGGCATTGGGCGCGAGTCGAACGCCTCTCAGCGACCCCAGATCGCCTCGCAATCGCCCGCGCCTTTATGGAGAGCGACGTAACGGACGTTCTGCCCGCAATACACGCACCGACGCTCCTCATCAGTCGGCGAGGTGATCGGCACGTGCGACCTGAACACAGTCGCTTCCTCGCAACCGAGATTCCCGGTTCGAAACTCGTCGAGCTGGAAGGAGACGATCATTTTCTCTTCGCGGGTCGATCTGAGGAGATCTTGGACGAGGTACAGGAGTTCATCACTGGCCTCCGGCCAGGTCCCGTGCTCGACCGTGTGTTGGCGACCGTGCTCTTCACTGACATCGTTGGGTCGACCGCTGCCGCGGCTGAGCTCGGCGATGGGCGGTGGAACGAGCTCTTGACGATGCATCACGACGCCGTTCGTAGGGAGTTGGAGCACTTCCGAGGACGGGAGATCGATACGACTGGAGACGGGTTTCTCGCGCTCTTCGACGGCCCTGCACGGGCGATCCAATGCGGGTTGGCGATTCGCGACAGGCTTCATAGTTTCGGGATCGACATTCGAGTCGGGCTCCACACCGGAGAGGTCGTCAGCGTCGGGGACGACGTCCGAGGCATCGCTGTCCATATCGGCGCACGCGTCGCCGCGTTGGCAGATCGCTCTGAGGTTCTCGTCTCGCGGACCGTGGTCGACTTGGTTGCCGGATCCGGCATCCGGTTCGTGGACCGAGGTGAACACGAGTTGAAGGGCGTGCCGGGATCCTGGAACCTCTTCGCTGTAGACGCTTGACTGACACCAGCGCGGCGCTCACGACCGCGATCACGAAAGACCGCCCCATATCGCGTGGACCAATTTCATGTCGTGGGTGCCCCCGACCGCTGCCGGGTCAGTGACGCGCCAGAGCAGGACTCGCGTTTAATAGGAACCAACTACTGGCCGCGCCCCATGCTTGACGCGCCAATGACCCAGAGGCGGAGGTCATTGGGCTCAGGATTGCTCACTCAGTCGAGGCAGTCAGGGACAGCCAAGAGACGCCGTAGAAGTGGGCGAGAATGTGGTCGTGCGGCCCGAGACGCGCTATGCGCTGAGTGGCGATATCCACATCGCCTATCAGTTAGTCGGCGACGGACCATTCGATCTCGTATTTGTGCCCGGCTTTGTCACTCATATGGAGCTCCAATGGAAGCTGCCTGGAATGGCGGACTTTCTAAACGACTTGGGCTCGTTCTCTCGGTTGATTCGATTCGACAAACGCGGCACCGGGATGTCCGACCCTGTAACCGGCGCTCCGAGCCTCGAGACACGTATGGACGACGTGCGGGCAGTCATGGACGCGGTCGGCTCGCAACGTGCCGCGTTCTACGGCCTGTCCGAAGGCGCGGCGATGAGCATCCTGTTCGCGGCGACCTATCCCGAGCGGACCGCGGCGTTGGTCGTTCGCAGTTGTTCGCCAAGGACAATGTGGGCGGCGGATTTTCCGTGGGGGCGAAAAGAAGATGCGTATCAGCGCGAAGTTGATCGAGCGTTGCGTGTCTATGGGTCGCGCGCGGATGCCCGCGAGTCCGTGCGAGCGCTTGGTATGCACGATGAAGACGAAATCGAGGCGTTCATCGATTTCGTCAGGTACGCAGCAAGTCCGGGGATGCTCGAGGCTCTGTACCGCATGAACAAGGAAATCGATATCCGCGAGGTTCTCCCAGCGGTGCGCGTGCCCGCGCTCGTTCTTCACGGGAGCGAGGATGCGATTGTCCCCGTCGAGGTTGGCGCCTACACAGCGCAACGCCTCCGGTCGGCGCGGTTCGTCGAGCTCGAAGGGGTCGGACACCTGGCGCTCGGGGCTGGGGCAGGGTCGATCGAGCTCGAGATACGGCGCTTCCTCAATGATGTCTGGGAAACCGGCGGCTGGGAGGAGTCCGAACCTGACCGGATGCTCGCGACGGTCCTCTTCACCGACATAGTCGAGTCGACGTCGAAGGCGATCGAGCTCGGCGATCGGCGCTGGCGAGAGTTGCTCGGCCGGCACAACGCGTTGGTGCGACGAGAGTTGTTGCGATTTCGCGGCCGCGAGATTGCCACCACCGGAGATGGTTTCCTCGCCACGTTCGACGGTCCGGCGCGAGCCATCCGCTGTGCTCGCTCGATCGTCGACGGCGTACATGATCTCGGTCTTGCTGTACGCGCTGGACTGCACACCGGGGAATGCGAAATAGCAGACGGGAACGTCACGGGGATCGCTGTCCACACCGGTGCGCGAGTGGCCGAGCAGGCACTCGCCGACGAAGTGCTCGTCTCGAGCACGGTGAAGGATCTCGTCGCTGGGTCGGGCATCACGTTCAAGGAACGGGGAATCGGCGAATTGAAGGGGATCCCGGGAGAATGGCGACTCTTCGCGGTCGACCGCTGCACATAGACGCCACGCACCGATGTCTCTCAAAGCACGACCCGGCACGCGCTCACGTCGCGAATTGACAGAGGTACGTCCGTGAAGTCTTTCGCATTACAGCTGGGAGTCGGGGGTTGCCCACGACCTATCCCCAAACGCGCGGCGCCGTGAGGGACATCTGGGTGCCCCCAACCGCCGGATCGGTGCGGGCTGCTCAACTCGAGGCCAATTTTGGAGCTCTCAGCGGGAGCGCTCGCGCCTGACCGGTCGCTCGGATGTTCGCGACGGCGAACCGTCGTCGTGAGCTTGCCCCGGTTCTCCGGACAGGTTGATGTGGCCCCGGTTCGACGGAGTCACCTTGGCGGACTCCCGCCACAACGGGGCAAGCTCCACACGATGAATTCCCAGCTTGGGCGGTTAGTGTCCGCAATGAGAGGAGGTCCCATGCCCTCAACGCCCGAGTCCGTGCACCTCAACAACCATCACCGCAACACTTTGTCGCAGATACTGCAGCACCCTGTCGGCCACAACATCGAATGGCGAGACGTTCTGTCCCTGTTGGAAGTGGTGGCTTCTGTCGAGGAGAACCCTGACGGGAAGCTCCTCGTCACCCTCGGAACTGAGACCGAGACTTTCGAACCTCCAAGATACAAAGACGTCGACGCACAACAGGTGGTCGATTTGCGTCGGATGTTGCGCAACGCGGGTTACGTTGCCGATGAGGATGTCGAGAGCGAAGGAAGCCAGACCTTATAGCGGGTTCCTCTCAATGAACCGCGCTCAAATCACGTGATTGAGCTCCAGTAAGTATCCGGCGCTGTGCAGGTTAACAAACCCAGCCCGGCCGCTTGTCACCTGGCGGGCCTTCAGGTAGCCGCCTGGACTCTGGTTGTCCCTCAGCGGTTTTCCTGCTGGGGCTGCTGGGGAGGGTTCCGGTGCTTGCCCCTGCGAAGGATCGACCGCCGCCTGTCCCGGACCCTGCTCAACCGGCTCGGGCGTGGTGCCCCCCCTTGCTCTCGAGTCGGCTCTCGAGTCGGCTCTGGCTCCTCTTCCTCCTCCGAGCCTTCGGGCTGCTGTTGTTCGTTCGTCATAGCCACCGCCTCCTGTTCACGGCGCTGTCCTATGAGGAAGCCGGCTCCGGTTCCCCTTCCTCATCCGGGTTCGGCCCGGTCTCCATCACCAGCTTGATCGCCTCGTCAAGGGGCAGGTCGATCTTGACGCGCTCGTCGCGCTCCTCTGGCGTGGGGTGGTGCTGGTTGCGTGGCATCTGAGCGTCCTGAGTCACTAGGTGAACCATCGTCGGCGTCACCGTAGATCAGGCTTAGCTAAGTCCCTGCCCACTGCTCAAGCCGCCAGTCGGAGATCGTGGACGTCGGTCCTCCGACACCCTCCGAGCGCGCTGAATAACTCCAGCTCAGAGGCCCTTTTCCGTCGCAGGACAGGACCGCGCTCTCGGGCAACGATGTGTGGGCGGCGCTTGTCATCGCCTTAGACTGAGGATTCGCAAGGGAGGCGCGATGTATGCGCTTCGTCGTCGGCTCTCGGTTGATCGGGCCGTCTGGGCGCGGACGCTCGGTGTTCTCGTCATCGTCGTCGCTTGGACGGCGCTCCCGGCCGACGCCGGAGCATCGCACCGAGCATTAGGGCCCCGCAGCCAATCCAACATCCAAGGCACGCTCGCCGACGTGTCCTGTGTCTCTTCTCACTTCTGCATGGCGGTCGGCTACGCCAACGGCAGGTCGCTGACTGAGTTGTGGAACGGATCTAGTTGGGTCACCAAGTCGAGTCCGGTCCGCGGCAGCAACACGTTTCTCAAGGCCGTGTCCTGCGCGTCTCCGAAATCCTGTGTCGCGGTCGGTGGCTTCTCCTCCCCGGCTGGCGTGAGCAGGACTTTGATCGAATCGTGGAACGGTCGTCGTTGGTCCGTGTCGACTAGCCCGAGTCCGGCTGGACAGGGCAGCGACCTCCTCGGGGTCTCTTGCCGATCTGCGAGGTCGTGCACGGCGGTTGGCGCGAGCGGTGCCGGGGCACTCGTCGAGTCGTTGAGCGGCAGCGTCTGGTCGGTCTCGTCGACGCCGTATCTCGGTCCAAACCGGAGTTCGCTCATCGGAGTCGACTGCGACTCGGCTCATGGTTGCACAGCGGTCGGCGTCAACGGCAACAGAACACTCGCGGAGAGTTGGAACGGCACTTCCTGGTCCGTAGTGTCGAGCCCGACACCGGGCAACTACGCGGTCCTCGACAGTGTGTCCTGCAGCTCGCCACAGAAATGCACAGCCGTCGGCTTCGAAAGCACCGGGACGGGAAGTGGGGCAAGCGCGCTCCCGCGAACCTTGATCGAGCAGTTCAACGGTGCACGATGGTCGGTCGTCCCGAATCCGAGCCCGAGCGTCGCCTATCTCTACGGGGTGTCCTGCGCTTCCATGATGTCATGTCAGGCGGTCGGTACGTACCAGGGCCGCGGGACAATCATGTTCCCTCTGGTCGAGTCTTATGTGCCCACCGTGTGGACGATCGAGCATCCTCAGCGCTCCGGAGCAGGCGCCCTCTACGGGATTTCCTGTAGCGCGCACAACGCGTGCAAGGCCGTTGGTACATACGGTCCGACGATGTCGATCCGACTCTTCGCAACTTGGAACGGTCGCGTCTGGTCATAGCATCTGACTTGCGCTAGGGGACCACATGGCGAACTTCAAGAGCGAATTGCTACATCTACGAGTGCGCTTGGATAGGTGGCCCATAATGCTCGCCCCAATGTGCGCCGAAGGGTGCCCCAGGGTGCCGGTTTTGGAGTCACTTCTCGCCTTTAGGTGCCCAGCCGCCAATGCTTGGTAGCAGAACGAGCGCGTCCCTCCTGACACGCGAAATCCCCACGCGTAGTGAAGCGCGGCTTTATGGAAGGGACCGACGTCCGCGACCGCAACCGCGAACTGCTGCCTGCCCTACGCCGGGTCGAGTGCCGGACCCGCCTGCGCGTCGAGTGGTTCACTCCATTTCGTTGACGACATGTCAGATCGGAGGACATGAAGCAGTGAACGACGAGGGCGCCCGGACTCTGCGGCCAACAGACCGCCGGCTGCGTCCCTCCGGCAGCGGAGAAGCACCCCGGGGGCGGGGTCTCGTGCACCTCGGGGCGCTCGTTGTGGCGCTTCCCGCCGGTGCCATCCTCGTCTGGCGAGACGGCGCCGTCGGGGGCGTGGGGTTGTACGCGGTCGCGCTCGTCGGCCTCTACGCGGCGAGCGCCAGCTACCACCTGAGCTCGTGGTCGCCCACCGCCCGCCGACGCTTGCGTCAGGTCGACTACGCGATGATCTACGTGTTCATCGCGGCGTCCATGACGCCGTACTGCTTGCTTGGGGTCCCCGGCGAGGTCTCTCTCGTCGTGCTCGGGCTCGGCTGGTTCGGGGCAGGTACTGCCGTGCTGGCCATCGCAATCTGCTTCGAGGCAACGCGCCGTCTCGCCTCGTCGGGCTACCTGGTGCTCGGCTGGCTCGCCGTGGTCACGGTGCCCGAGGCGATCCATCGCCTCAGCACCCCACAGCTCGCCCTCCTCGGCTCGATGGCGCTCCTGTACACCGCCGGTGCCGGGGTTCTCGCGACGAGGTGGCCCGACCCCAACCCCGAGGTGTTCGGCTACCACGAGGTCTGGCATTCCATGGTCGTCGTCGCGAGCGCCTGCTCCTTCGTCCTCGTCTGGTCCCTCGCCGCTCCTCATCACTGAGGAGCGTCGCGGCACAGCCGGCTCAGGCGACGTTGCGCAGAGCCGACCTGTTGGACGAGCTGTGCGACAAGCGTTGAACCTCAGCAGACCCGCAGTGATCTGTTATCCCGGCTTCATCCACACGTCAGAAGCAACGCTCGACGATCAGCCGGTGGCCGCGTAGCTCCCACGGTTGTCCCGCTATCAGGGGCACCCCGATTCGCGACTCGATTGAACATTCTGGGATGCGCGTTCGGTGCGGCTGATCGGTCAGCCGACAGCACACCGAGCCCTTGATCTGCGTGGCGGGCACTTGTCAGATTTCCAGCGTTCGGTACGCGCGTTTGGGCGCGGGCGAGCAAAGTGAAGTCGGAGCTAATCCGCTGCCAATAGGGGACTAGTCGACGTACCGAACGGCACGAGGATCAGGTGTTACCCCGACTCTTTGCGCGGTCGAGTGCCCTGCTTCGCGACTGCACATCAAGCCATTTCAGCCCGCGTTCCAGTTGTCGTTCGTTCGGAAGGTGACGCCCGTTCGGACCATCAGTCTGAGCACCGCAGCGCCGGCAGACGGACATCCATCCGTTGGTCTCCGGGGCATGGTGCTCATCTAGCCGAGAACCCAATTGCTGTGCTTCGGGTGATACCACGATCTCTCCTCATCGAGCCGCCCGACGATTGCCCAGTCCGTTCAACTCGCCCGGATGTGCCGTTGCGAGACGCGCGCTGAACCGGAGTTCTGGGTCACGCCTGAAGCAAATGCCTACTTTGTTGTCCACGCCTTTCGGGCTTGCTTCTGAGCCTCTTGCTTTTCGTGCTTTGCCGCTCGCTTCTCTTTAGTGGTTCGGCCAGGCTTCTTCGACTCGCCCGCAGGTTTCTGCTTGTTTGCCATCTCGCATATATCCCTTCGCGCTGAACGCGCGTTCTTTTGATTAGCTTCACCGTTGTTAGCAACGGCCGAATGGCACGATGGATGGTGGCGCACCGGTCCGGGTCTACCTGACGTGGAAACGGCCCGCTACCGAAGCAGCGGGCCGGACCGTTGTAGAACTAGCTTCCTGAATTGCTCAGATGGGTCGAACGTTGCTCGCTTGGAGCCCCTTCGGGCCTTGGGTCGTGTCGAACGTGACTTTTTGACCTTCATCTAGGGATCGGTAGCCCTGCATCTCGATCGCGCTCTGGTGCACGAAAACGTCCGGAGCTCCATCGTCGGGCTGAATGAACCCGAAGCCCTTCTCGGCGTTGAACCATTTCACAGTGCCTGTAGCCATGCCTGGTAACTCATCTCTTCACGCTTCGTCCTGCAAGCAAGCAGGTCGCTCAGCGTGCAGCAGCTACTCGGTGGCGTGATCACACCGGAGCAATGTCACAATGCTAGCGGGCAATGACTCTTTCCCAGACGCCAGGATACGACTGGCTCACCGGTCTTGCGTGTTGCCATCGAAGAAGTCCAGTCGAATGGCGGACCTATCCAGAAAGTGCCTGCTTGAGACTTCTGACAGACGCGACGGTTGATTCGTAGCGTTTAGAGGTCCGAACGGGGTTTGCTCACGAAGTGCCTGTCCCGGATTCGTCCGTTTGGCTTTTGAACGAAGAGCGTCCCGTTCGGATCTTGCCGCGGCGTGGCTCGAAAGAGGAACACGCACGAACAATCTCAAGCAGGAGTGCCCTCCGCGGTTTCCCATCAGCTGAGACCACGGAGGAAGTGTCGATGACGGTGATCATCGGAGTAGATCCGCACAAGGCAAGCCACACGGCCGTTGCCGTGAGCAGCAGGGAAGAAGAGCTCGCCCGCACACAGGTCCGCGCCGGCGGCAGCCAGCTCGAGCATCTCGTCACTTGGGCCGAACCATTCCGAGAGCGCACGTGGGCGATCGAGTCGGCAGGAGGTCTCGGCTACCTCTTGTCCCAGCAGCTCGTCGCCGCCGGCGAGGAAGTGTTCGACGTGCCGGCGACGCTCGCCTCCAGGGTGCGCGTCCTCGCCACCGGTCGGTCGAACAAGAACGACCCGAACGACGCGCTCTCGATCGCCGTCGCCGCGCTGCGCTCGAAAGATCTGCGCCGGGTCGAACCGGTCGGTCACGCTGAGGTGCTGCGCCTCCTCGCCAAGCGCAACAACGACATCGGAGATCAAAGGACCCGAGTCGTCTGCCGGCTTCACGCGATGCTCGCCGAGCTCTCCGGTGGTGGCATTGACAAGGAGATCTATGCCTCCGACGTCGACCGCTTCCTTTTGGAACACAAGGCCGAGACCCCGGTCGAACAGGTCCGCTTCGATCTCGTCGCAGAGCTCTTAGACGACATCCGTCGCCTCGATCAGCAGTTAAAGGTCTCGCACAAAAGGATCCGAGACGCCGTTAGAGCGTCTGGAACCTCGGTGACGGAGATCTATGGGATCGGCCCGATCATCGCCGCGATGCTGATCGGCTACTCGGGTGACATCACGCGCTTTGCCAACCGCGACCACTACGCCTCTTACAACGGAACCTCCCCGGTCGAGTTCTCCTCTGGGGGTCGGGTCGTCCACCGCGTCTCACAACGCGGCAACCGCAACTTGAATCATGCGCTCCATATGGCGGCGGTCTGTCAGCTCCGCCAAGTCCACTCCGAAGGCCGCGCTTATTTCGACCGGCGCGTCGCAGAAGGAAAGACGGGGAGGGAAGCGCTCCGGGCGTTGAAGCGCCACGTGAGCAACGCCGCCTATCGAAAGCTCGTCGCAGACGCGAAGCGCTCGAAGAAATAGTGGGTCCGGGAGGACAATAGGGAGCGACTCATAGCCAGCGCGGTCGGCTTTACATCCCTGAACACCGGCTCTTTGGCGAAGTCACTCCCGAACCCAATGGAAGCCTACGCAGCCGCACAACTCGGTGGCGGCTCGGAATCGCGTGTCCGGAACCGAGTCATAACGAGCTCTTGACACAAAGAGGATTCGTTCGGTGGCAGTTCTCGCATTCAGATGTCAAGCCGCCAGTGCTTGGTAGCAGAACGAGCGCGTCCCCCCTCCGACGCGAACCCTCACGAAAGCCGCTCTCACTCGGAGCGTGCCTTTGGTTGGGTGCCCCTAAACATTCTCCTGAGCCGCCGACTCGAAGGTGCCCCTGACCGCCGGGTGCGGGTTGCCTGCATCCGTTACCGATTCGGTTGCTGGCACGCGATGCTGACATCCCAAACGAAGAGGAGCGCTGACATGGCGATGGGCTTGTATTTCCGGCCGTCAGGATTCACGCCGGCGATCTACGACGCGACGATCAAGCAGCTAGAAGAAGCGGGAGCGGGATTCGGCTCGGTGCCTGGGCGCACGTTTCACTGCGCGATGGAAGTAGACGGAGCTATCCACGTCTTTGATGTGTGGGACTCGATGGAGCAATTCGAAAAGTTTGGCGAGACGCTCGCTCCGATCATGACCAGCGCCGGCGTCGACCCTGGCCAGCCTCAGGTCTCGAAGATCCATAACGTCAAGAACGGCTAGCCCGCCGGTCCTCGAGCTTCGCAACTGAGCATTACGGCTCGCTAAAACAGGTGTCCATAAACACGCGACCGGCCCGGCATTTCGGCGGTGCCGATCGCCGGGTGAGCGAGACTGCCGCAATGCTGCTGATTGACGCGGCCAACGTGATCGGTTCTCGCCCGACTGGCTGGTGGAAGGATCGGCCGGGCGCAGCGAACGAGTTTGTGGATCGTGTTCGCTCGGCGACGCGGGACGGCCGCCTGTCGGATTCGATTGTGGTCGTTCTCGAGGGAGCGGCTCGGCGAGGCATTGAAGAAGGTGTCGCCGACGGAGTGACAGTTCTCCACGCGCCCGTGGACGGCGATGAAATGCTTGTTCGTCTCGCGGCTGACGCGGGGGGTCAGCTCGTCTTAGTGTCGGCGGACCGCGCGCTTCGCCGGCGCGTCGAAGAACTGGGGGGCGAGGTTGTCGGTCCTAAATGGTTGCTTGAGCGCCTGGAGGAGTGAGGAGTAAGAACGCGCGACGTCCCATATCGCCGGGACTGCGCCACCGTTCGGCATTTTCAGGATGCTCTCCCCAGCAATCGCTCGCGCTTTGTGGGGACCCCCGACCCGGTGGCGGATTACGTGCAAGCTCCACCGAATGCGAGTTGCTACAAGACCCCCTATGCGGCCGCGGTGGCCGCCTCGTCGCGCAGGTGGCGGAGGATCTGGCGGAACGAACCGACGAGACTGTCCTCGCAGTATCCGAGGTCGCTCTCAATGCAGAATGCCCGGATGATGCTCTGGGCGCGCGCCAAATTAGGTCGGGGCATCGTCGGAAAGAGGTGGTGCTCGATTTGGTAATTGAGACCACCGAGGATGAGATCGGTAAATCGGCCGCCGGCGATGTTGCGCGCGGTGATCACTTGACGTCGAGCAAAGCTCATCTCCGCATCGGCTTCGATGACGGGCATGCCCTTGTGGTTCGGAGCGAAGCTGCAACCGAGGTAGAGCGAGAAGATCCCTTGCTGGACCGCCACGAAGGCCAATGCCTTCAGCGGGGAGAGCACCCAGATCAATACAGTCAGATACAACGCGGCGTGCATCGCTATCAGCAGGGCTTCCACGGCGGCGGCACGATCTCGTCGCCGGAACAGCCTCCTGGCACCCAACACGTGTAGGCCGACACTTCGAAAGAGCATGAGAGGAAAGAAGAGCTGCGCCTGCCAGCGTGTCATCAGCCGTGCAATGCCGCCTGCAATCCCATCGGCGCCGTTGGGGACGACGAACCCTTCACCGATATCCGGGTCGCGACCGATTTGGTTGGGGTGTGCGTGATGGGCATTGTGTTTGGAAACCCACCAGCCAAAGCTCAACCCGATCAACAGATTCCCGACCGTCAGACCGAGCAGGCGGTTCGCACGGCGGGACCGAAAAACCTGTTGGTGTCCTGCGTCGTGGCCGATGAAGCCCAGCTGGGTGAACATCACGCCCATGAACGCTGCGAGAGCGAGCGTGACCCATGAGTTGCCCACGACAAACAATGCCGCCCATCCGGCGGCGAAGGCGGCGAGCGTCAGGACGATCTTCACGCTGTAATAATCCGGCCGGCGGTTGAGAAGGCCGGCGTCGCGGATTTGTACGGCCAATGCGCGGTAACCACCAGGCACCGCGTCGGAGGTGGCCCCAGTGGCGGTTTTTCGGCTGGAACTGGATGTGTCGAAAATGTTACGCAGCTTTCTTTACCGGCCTCTTTAGAAGTACGGCAACGCTCCCCTCGGCAAGTTGGGTCATTCCGACCGCCTCCCAACCTCGTTCACCTTCCTCGTTCAGCTTTTGCACAGCCGCCGAGGCACCGGGCGCATGCGTAGGTGTCTCGAAGTGGGGAAGCGCAACGATCAAGTACTCCCAAGTGTCACGTTGCCATCTTGCCTCTTCTGCGTGCTGGTGCGCCTGCCCGCATCAATCACCTTCGACCAGGTAAAAGGGCGATGACGAGAACGAGCGGCGAACGACTGGGCAATCGTCGGGCGGCTCGATGAGGAGAGATCGTGGTATCACCCGAAGCACAGCAATTGGGTTCTCGGCTAGATGAGCACCATGCCCCGGAGACCAACGGATGGATGTCCGTCTGCCGGCGCTGCGGTGCTCAGACTGATGGTCCGAACGGGCGTCACCTTCCGAACGAACGACAACTGGAACGCGGGCTGAAATGGCTTGATGTGCAGTCGCGAAGCAGGGCACTCGACCGCGCAAGGAGTCGGGGTAACACCTGATCCTCGTGCCGTTCGGTGCGTCGACTAGTCCCCTATTGTTCGGCGAAGGTGGGGGATCCTGTTGCGTTGATCACCTGAACTCGCACCGGGTCGGTGACACACCACCAGAACGGGACTCGCGTTTAATAGAACCGGATTAAGTGGGCTGATTTATCTGGCGGCCTCGGCACCTTATGAACACGACCGCGACCTTCATCGCGAACCTCAACCTGCCCGCGGGCGACTACATCATCCAAGCGAACGGACCTGGCGTCTCTGAAAGAGACTCAGATGTTCTTGCAGCTGTACTGAGCTTCGCCAGAGATCACACGTGTCGGCTTGCCGACGGCGGCGAGATTCGAGAAGGCGATAGAAACGTCGCCGTTCGCTCCAACTACCGCGGTAGCTTTTGCGGGTTTCGTCGCTCCCTGCACCGGCGCGCTGTAGTTCACTTGTCCGACCAACAGACCGTCGCTACCCCCAACGGACAGAAACGATTTGTTGTTGTGTGCCGATTGAAGCTTGTATGTTCCAGGACCTTTCCATCCTTCAAGGTTGGCGGAGAACGTGTCCTTCCCACCGTTCAGCGAAATGGTTGGCAGCGGCACCTCGGTACCACCACCAGCGGTCTTAGACAAGTACTGTCGGCAGCTGAACCCCTCTGACATTTCAGTCGTTCCGTGGACCTTCTGGGCACCGGTAACCCTGAGCGTCATCGTGTAGCAGGAGGCGATCCCCGGATCCTTGTAGCACTTCTGTGTGAAGAGACCCCCGGTTTTGTTCGTTCTCGATCCGATCAATAGAGGCCCACCGATCGGACTTAACGCAGCGCGTGAGTTCGACCGCAGTGATGACGTTGCAGCCGACGCGGTCACACTGATCCCGAATCCAAGGAAAATGATCAGGACAAGTGGTAGGGAGAGCTTGGCGAGTCTTCGACCTCGTACGACGCTCATTTCCTGCTCCGATCCTGTGGCTGGAAGGACGTCCACGACTCGAGCATTGCACGCAGACTTCGCGTCTCCGATCGCGGGGTCGGCAGCACACCACACGTTTGATTGGATTGATATAAGAGGGAACCGGGCGCCGATCGCGGAAAGAGAACGGAACCGACGCCGGGTGCCGCGCAGCACGCGCGATAAGGAGACGCGGGACGCGGCGGATTTACCGGCGGCCAAAGAGACGACCTAGACCATCGGTGAAGTCACTCCTCTGACCGTCCAAACCTTGTAGGCAAGGGGGTATCCAAATGTGTGCCGATCGGCCGCGTTGACCCCGCCAGTCATCCGTGGCCAAGGGGGGCTTTGAGGGCCCCCGGCATACATGCAGGTCAGGATGGATATTTCGGCGCTCGGCTCGTCAACTACGGAACGAGGTCGAGCATCCGATCAGCGGTCAACTCGAGAGCGTTGGTCAGACGATCTGGATCGTCGTCTGTCATTTTCGCCAGTCCGCAAATAGCAACAAGCAATGCTTCATATACGAGATCGTTGTCGCGGATTTCCCCCAATACATCGTGCAAGCGGTGACGCGCCATCTCACCTGAGGGATGTACAGCACGTCGCAGCTGTTCCACGACGAGTGATACGTCGTAGGCGATCGAACTGACGTTGACCTCGGACATCGCTCGCATACCTCTTCCGGCGATTTGCGAACACGTTTCGGTATCCATACGGACAACGGTTCTGATCTATTTAGGCCAGGTTGTGCACCATCTGCACTATCGAGCTTGTCTGCCTTCCAAAGAGAGAGTCCATGACCACCAACGCCGAATTAGACGCTCAGCTCCTTGAACTCGAGGATCTGCTCTCAACTGTTGAGCAGCTGCCGTCCGACCGGCGAATCATTGCCGAGTGGCGCATACCCATGCGAAGTCGCAAGGACTTGAAGTCGGCACTGATTCTCTTCCAATCAGGGCGCGCCAACGATCCAAAGGCAACGATCCGCAAGCACATAATCGCTGGGGCCAAAGCTCTCGGTCTTACCTCGATGCTGCCTGACGATTGGAGCCCGATCCGACTCGGTTTCTTCGCTCGCAGAGCAGCTTTTGCCTCATTCATGCCGCACGCGTCCCCTAATGCGCGCGTCGACATGAGCACTGCGACTGCCCCAGACCGCCGGATCGGTGTGGCATCACCTTGCACCGATCGACGCAACCCCAGACTGCTCTCCGTTTATCGCGCCCGTCGTACCGGTGCCTGAATACTTCTCGTCGTCTCGAGTAACTCCCGAGCCAAGGAAGCGGTGTTCGAGACGGTCCGCTGCCGCAGTCGGCAAATGGCTCTTGTCCGCGCCGCCGCAGTGAACCTGCGGAGGCTGCTCGCGCTCGAGCTCAACAGCAACGGGAGTTGGCACAGAACGTGACGTAGTGGGTCCTCGGGAGCGTCCCAAGGAGGGAACGACACCTGTGGTCGAAAGACCTACCAGCGCGGCCGGTTTTCACCCTCTACCCGGCTCTTCGGTGCGGGCTTACCCCCGAGGACCCGCCTGCACGTTACGCGCCGGAATGAATCCGCGCGGACGGAGTGTTCCTGGGCAGACCCGGCACTTGAACCGCCCACATCCACGCTGCGGTGATCCACGCTTGAGACGTGGATGTCGCGCGCGACGAATCAGTTCTCTGGGTCGACGCATAGCAGTTCAGTCCAGGTGCAAATCGCTGGCTCGACTCCCTATTGGCAGCTCGGGCGCGCCGCAGGCGCGCTCCGGTTGAACTCGTTGGTGGCGATGATTTAGTAGACCTCCTCAAGGAGTACCAGCTCGGCGTCACGACTCAATTGGTCGAACAGGTGACCGCAGAGAAGCACTTTTTCGATCAGTTCAGTCGACACGTGATGATTGCGTAAACGAACTAAGACCGATTTGCGCGTTGCCTACATGCCTCTGCGGTCTCGAAAAGCGCCAATCCTCTAGCCTCGATTTGCGGTGCCCACTCCAGACGGTGTCCTCGAGCGATCCATCCTCGCCCTTGTGAGCCGGATCTCCGGTAGGACGGTGGTCGCACTGGCGCTTCTCCTCTACGCGGGAGGCGGCCTTGTCTTGCCGCTCACGCTCGGCTGGTCGACGTACTACCTGGTTTGGGCGAATGTCGTCAGCACCACATTCGCAGCGGTCGTGAGTGTTGGATGGTTCGCAGTTCGGATTGAGGCAGGGCATCGGAGGCATCTTGTCGAGTGGACCACGAATCTTCGCCTCCTCAACGCGTCCGAGTTCGAATGGCTCGTCGGAGAGGTGCTTCGGCGCGAGGGCTGGACAGTCAAAGAGACGGGAAGTCAGGAGGGACCCGACGGCAACATCGACCTCGAATTAACTCGCGACGGCAAGAGAAAGGTCGTCCAGTGCAAGCGTTGGACGTCCCAGTCGGTTGGCGTCGATGAGATTCGACGATTCTTAGGCACTCTCATGCGCGAGAAGCTTCCCGGGAAGGCGGGAATCTTCGTCACCCTTTCGAGCTTCACCGAGCAAGCTCGTCAGGAGGCGCGGGACGCCGAAATCATCCTTATTGACAACCGCGAGTTGTACTCGCGCATTGAAAAGGTTCGTCAGCCAGAGGCGTGTCCGGTGTGCGGGTTGCCCATGGTCCTCGATCGATCCTCGCGCGGCTGGTGGATGCGATGCGTAACGGGTGGCTGCCTGGGAAAGCGCGATCTTGGGAGCGATGCTGGGCGCGCCATCGACCTGCTGATCCAACCGCGGTAGCGACTTATTCAGTCGTTCCGAAGAGTCATGTCGCTTTGCACCTTGACGAAGCACAGACCACGCACGCGCATCTTGATATCGCACTCCAAACCTGCGCGTGTCGGTGAAATCGAAGCGATCGCGGATCCGACTCACGAGAAGCACTAGAGCTGTCTCGAGTGGGTCGGTGGCTCCGTCGATCCCGCCGAGTTCGACCTCGCGAAGGCGAACTCTCGCTGTCAGCGGGTTAGCTGAACTCCTCGCTTCGCAACCACCGCGCTTTGGAAGCGCGTCGCCGGTCAGGCTCTGGCAGGGCGTCGTGGAGGGCGATGAAGGACCCCTCACCTTCGATACACGTCCCTCCGGTGATCGACGTCCAGGACATGCACGATCTGATGCTCATCATCGATTCGGTATCGAACGCGGTACTCGCCGCGGCGCGCGCGCCACTGACCCTCGAATGGTTGGCGCAGTCGAGCGCCGACGCGATGTGGGTCCTCAGCGAGGTGACCGAATATGAACTCGACGCACGCAACCGCGACGGACTCGGGCAGGTGCTCGGCGAGTCGACGGGCAGGGCCCCGGGCCACGACGACCCGGTAGCTCACCCTGGGGTCTCAGCGCTGCGATGCTCCGCCAGAAGCGCTCGAACCGCGCGCTCGTCGAGCACGTCGCCGGCCGCGATCTCTGACTCGGCCACCTTGATCCGCTCTTGGGCCCCCGGATCTTCCAGCAGCTCGAGAGTGGCCTCGATGGCCTCCAGGTCCTCAGCCGCGAGCAGTACGACGTACTCGCGCCCGTTCTTCGTGATCTGTACCCGCTCGTGAGTCGTCGCTACCTCGTCGGCGATCTCCGAAAGCCGGGCTTTGACCTTCGAAAGTGGGAGGGTGACCATAGACCACAATTATAGTCCAACCAGGCGCTGGCGCCGCTCCTGCCGCTGGTCGTAGAGATTAGGGACGCGGTTAGGGATCGCGCTTGAATCGAAGAGAGCCGGTGCCAATGCACCGGCTCTGACGTGCCCCTATTTCGTGGCGGGGGGAGGATTTGAACCTCCGACCTTCGGGTTATGAGCCCGACGAGCTACCAGACTGCTCCACCCCGCGGCGAAGAAGGAGGATTTTAACAGTGCCTCCTCTCGACCGTCCCGGCCGATGGGGGCCGCCTAGATCACCAGGTTGGCCAGCCGGACGGCACCGCTCCGCTCGGAACGCTCTGTTGGAGGATTCCACCGGGCGCGCCGAGCGAAACAAGGAGCTGATCGAAATTCCAGCCAAATGCCGTTGAGTTCGATCCGTTGAACTGCCCCGCGACCATCGCCATCGTGTCGCCTTCGGAGCCGTTCGCCCATCCTGTTTCGATCCCCGTCCAGCCCTCATAAATCTCGCCAATGACCGTGTTCGCGGTGACTTGCTGGCCAATTGAGACAGTGGGGTTGATGTCCTCGGCGGCGTACACGACCAGTCCCGCCGCCGGACCGGATTCGAGCTTGTAGGTGATGAAGGTGCCACCCGGCCAGCCACCGTTGACAGTGCTCAACACAACGCCGTCTCCGATCGCGTAAATCGGTCCGTAGGCCATGTAGTCGACGCCCTGGTCGATCCGCTCGGGGCTCAGACCTTGAGCCCCGCGGAGCGGGTTCTCGTAACCGGTCGGCGCATCCGGCGTCGCATTCGACGGCGTCGTCGGGGCAGGCGTAGGAGCCGAAGCGGTGGCGACCGCGGCGCGCTTCGCGAGCACGGCCTCTTCCTCTTCTTGCCGCTCCTGCGCCTCTTGCTTCTTGGCGATCAAAGCGAGCGCGATCTTCAACTGGCCCTGAGTCGCGTTGAGATCTTCCGTCTCGCGCGCGACCGCGGCATCGGCGGAGTGCTGGTCGGGAATCAACTGGCGCATCACTGCGTTGATCGAGGCTTGTTCTTGGCCGAGGACCTTGCGTTGGTGCGAAAGCGCGTGGATGTCGATGAGGTACGCCGTCGCCGCCGATTGGAGTTTGCCCGAAGCGAGCTGCGAATAGACCGAAGCTACGTCGGAGAGCGCACTCGGCACGCCGATCAATGCCGCATCGCCACCCGCACTTCCTGCATAGACATATGAGTCAACGGCGAGGGTGCGCAAGCGGTTCGCGGCGCGCCTCGTCGCTACTTGGTCGGTCGCGATCGCGTGTCCGGTTGCGACCAGCGCCGCGTGAACCCGCTGCTGTTTCCCAAGTTCTAAGTCGTACTGCGCGACGAGAGTCTCTGAGAGCTTGCCGGCGGCTGCGATTTGTGCCTCGAGTTGCACGATTCGTTTCTTGTCGCCGTTGACGTTGTTCGACGCGGACGCGGACGGTACGGCCACAAACGCAATCGCGAAGAGGCCGCTGATGACGAAAGCCATTCGCTTGGCGAGGGGCCGCCGGAGCGGGAAGCGCCGGGGCGCGTCAACGAACTTCGGACGGCCACCCACGGGTCGTAGACCGTACCCGCTCTGACCAGGCCTGTCGAGGAAAGATTCCTGGTTAGAGCCCCGTGGCGGCGCGCTCTCGGCGTCGTGCCTAGCCGGTGGCGGGGTGTGTCGGGAAGCTCCCGCCCGGCCCGAGCAGGTCGAATCCGTCCGGAGTATTCAAAAGACCCTGTCCCCTGCCTGGAACGCCGGTCCTCCCGTACTGCCAGACGACACTCCCGGTCACGGGGTCGACGGCGACCACCCGGTCGTTGTAATCGTCGTTCGCCATCAGCACCCCGGATGGGAGCAATTCGACGAGGGAGGGATGATCGAGCTCGCCCGGACCAGAGGTCGGCGAGTAGCGGTAGAGGACCTTTCCTTTCTCGTTGAACTCGACGAACGCGCCGGGCGAGGCGTAGTCGGCGATCAGGTAGCGATCGGGGCCGATCTGTTGCGGGTCGGAGGGATACGCGATCGGGAGCTGCACTGACCACACCAGCTTGCCGCGCATCGTGAACTCGTCGACCCATGAACCCGTCACCTCCGAGACGAGGAGGTCGCCATTCTCGAGCGGCGTGTCTCCGTTCGGCGAGTAGATCGACGTCGGCGGATTGTGCGCACAAACACCGGAGGTTCCGATTTGTCCGATGACCTGCTTCGTCGTCGGGTCGATGAAAACGACGCGGCAGTTGTAGGCGTCGGCAACGGTGATGGAACCGTTGCGCAACATGTAGGCGTCATCCGGCGTGTTCAGGTATCCCGCAGCGCTCCCTGCACGACGGGGATGACCGTAGGTCCAAAGGATGCGTCCCGAGGGGTATCCAATCTCGACGAGCGTGTCGTTCCCCTCCTCGTTGGAGATGATCGCCGAGCCGTGTCGGATGAAAAACGCGTCGTCGGGAAAGTAGAAGCCACCAGCCGGCACGTGCGCACCAGCGGATGGGTAGCGCCAGATCACGCGGTCCTTGTCGGAAAGCACGATCAGGCGGTCGTTTCCACGGTCGGCGACGAGCAGCGTGTCCCCGTAGTAGGGCGATCCCGCGCCGGGTTCGCCCGCGTAGCCGAATCTCGCGTTCGGTTCGATCATCTGAACGTCCCCCGTCACGGCCCCGGCCGCCGTCTCTCCTCCGACGAGCCAGGCACGGTGGCCGACCACGGCCACCCCGGCGTGCGCGACCGCGACGAAGAGGTGACCCGCGAAGAGCGCCTGATCGGTCCGCGGATCCCACGCGTAGATCGCGCGACTGTCACGCATCGCGACGGATCCGTTCACCAAGCTCGTCACACCGCCCGCGATATAGATCGTTCCTCCGAGGTTTGCTGCGGCGGCACCCGCGAGCGGTATCGGAAGCGAGCCGACGACACTCACTCGACCGCTCGAAGGGTCTACGCGTTCAACCGCTCGCGTCGGCTGGCTGGATCGCACACGTTCGACGGAGTCCCCGCCGAATACGTAGATCGCGCCGCGAAGTGCCGCGACGGCGGGATACCGAATCGCGTATACGAGCCTGGCGACCGTCTTGAAATGCAAACCGTCGGTCGTCGCCAAAACGGCACGGTCACCTGACGTTCCGGCGTAGCCGCCGACCAGATAGGTCGTCTTGCCGATGGTCACAGCTTCCGCGTCCGCGCGCGCGGGGGAGGCGGCCGACGATCGCGTCGATGCGTGCCGACGTGACGGCGCTCGACGCGATCCGCTGGACGTCGTTCGACGGTGCCGAAGAGCCGCCACCAAAGACGTACCCCCGCCCGTCGATCACCGCGCCCGCCGCGTCATGAGCCGCGGCAGCAAGCTCGCCGATCGAGGAAATGGAGCCGGTAATCGGGTTCACGAGATCAACGGCCCGGGTGGACGCCCCAGAAGACAGAAGTCCTCCGGCGACGACGATCTCACCGGGTCGCGCTGCCGGGAGAACGACGGGCCGCGAAATCGGGGTCGCGAGGGTCCAAGTTTCGAGACCGGATTCAACGGCAACCGCCCCCCGCGACGCGTGGCGCGCGGTGGGACCCGCCGACCCGCCGAAAAGGGTAGAGATCCCGTAGCCAGCTGCACTCGAAAGTACGACGCTAAGCACGGCGAGCCGCATTAGGCCACGCCGTCGCGCAGCTCTGCGACGGGCCAGCCGACGGGCGATCTCCGCGCGGCTCAAAGGGGCGGTGCGTTCGGGACTCATGCCGCGATTACTCCTTTACCTGGGAAATCGCTGGCGGATGCCCGACGAACCTCGCCGCGACCTGCGACAATGACCATGTGGCGTGGTCAGCCCTGTTCTATCGCACATACGAGCGTCGTCTGCTGCGTTCCCTCGACCCCGAGAAGCTCCCCCACCACGTCGGCGTGATCCTCGACGGTCATCGACGCTTCGCCCGAGCAGAAGGACTCGCCGAGTACCAGGAGAGCTACCGCAGCGGCATGGCGAAGTTGCGGGAGCTCCTGCGCTGGTCTGCGCAGCTGCATCTGCCCGCGGTCACCGCGTGGGTGCTCTCGACGGACAACCTCCGCCGTCCGACGAGCGAACTCGATCCGTACTTCGACGTTTTGGTCGAGCTTTTGGATGAGCTACCGGTCCTCGCGCACAGCCTCGACTGCTCGGTGCGGGTGATCGGAAGCCTCGATCTTCTGCCCGCGCACCTCGCCGAAGCTGCGAAGCGGGCGGAATCCGACGCACCCGGTGAAGAGGCGAAGTGGCGCTTCACGCTGGCCCTCGCCTACGGCGGGCGTGACGAGATCATCGACGCGGCGCGAGCGCTCGTCACCGGCCTCGTCGGTGATGGCGTACCCCCCGACGACCTCGCCTCCCATATCGACGCAGAGGGCATCGCGGCGAACTTGTACACCGCCGATCTTCCGGATCCTGATCTCCTCATCCGCTCGAGCGGCGAGGCGCGATTGTCCGGGTTCTTGCTATGGCAAGCGGTCTACGCGGAGTGCGTCTTCGTCGACCCGTACTGGCCGGAGTTTCGCCGCGTCGACTACCTGCGCGCGCTGCGCGATTTCGCGAGACGAGAGCGCCGCTTCGGTCGCTGATCCCGCCCGTCGTTACGCGGGTGCCGCCGCGGAGTTCGTCACGGATGACTTTTTGGTCGTCGTCGTCGTCTTCTTCGACGTCGGAGCGGTCGCGTTGACGATCGCGTTCGCTTCAGAAAGCAGGCGTCCGGCCGCCGTCACATCCGCCTGATACGTGCCGAGGTTCCCCGCCGCCAGCGCAGCCTGCGCGTCCTTGAATTCCGCGGAGGCCTGAGCAATGTCGGACTTGGCCTGCTCGGGGATCTGTGTCGACGAGATCGGCTGCTTGCCGAGCGTCGGAGGTGCCGCTCCGAAGACGTAGGCGAGCGCGGCAGACAACGTTGGCTCCATCGCGATGTCTTTGCCGTACACCACGATCACGTCGACTAGTTGCGGGAACGGCGTCTGGGTGGACGAGACGTACAGCGGCCGGACGTAAATCAGAGAGTCGGCGATCGGCAACACCTGGACGGTTCCCAAGTAGACCTGGGAGCCCTTCGAATCGAGGAGGGTGATCGCCTTCGAGATCGTCGGATCCGCACTGATGTCGGCGTTGGCGAGGCCGGGTCCGTGGATCGATTGGCCGGGCGTGACGTACGCGGAGAGTTGCCCGTAATCAGCGAGGTTCGAATTGGCGACGAACAGCGAGCGCAATGTCTGCAGGTTGCCATTCGACGAGAACGGGACCAACGGCTCGAGAGCGTCGAAGCTGAGCTGATTCTGGCCCGGCAGCTGCAACAGCTCGTAGATCGGCGTGAACGGCGCCGTGAAGCCGTTCGGTCCGATCTCGAGTGACAACGAAGGCGAGCCGTTCGAGGAGTTCGAGGTCTGCGAGAGGTCCCAAGCATCAGAGAGGCTGTAGAAGCCAGACGCCGAAGTGATGTGGTAGCGACCGTACATCTCGGCCTGCACCTCCAACAGGTCCTGTGGGTAGCGCAGGTGCTGTTGGAGCTGCGGGTTCATGTCCTTCAGTGGCTTGAACAGACCGGGGAAGACCCGCTCGTACGCCCGGATCAACGGGTCGTTCGGCGCGATGACGTAGAAAGACATCTTCCCGGTGTACACGTTGACCACGATTTTGACGGCGTCGCGCACGTAGTTGAAGTTCCCCGAGAGCCCGGAGCTCGCCGGTAGGTCCCCGTTCGCCGCGGCTTGCGCGTACGGGTAGCTCGAACTCGTTGTGTACCCGTCGAGGAGCCAGTAGATCTGGCCGTCCGCGATCACGGGATACGGGTGCGAGTCGATCGAGAGGAACGGCAGCGCCCTCTTGACGCGCGTCTCGATATTGGGGAGATAGATGAGATGCGATTTCGAAGTGATGAGATTCGAGATCAACAAGTTGAGGTCGCGCAGGTGGATCGCGAAGGCGAGACGGCTGACGAAGCCCGAGATCGGTATTCCCCCGCATCCGTCACAGTGCCCACCGACGGTCGAACCGTTTGCCTTTTGGTACAGCACTTCAGACTGCTTCGTGTTGGTGACGGCGAAGGTCTCGCTCCCCGACGCGTAGTAGATCGACGGCGTCGAGACGTGCAGCGCTTTGTCGCTCGATGAAACCGGAACGCCGCCGACGAGGAAGTCCGGCACGTTCGCCGAACTCGTCGTGTTCGCCTGCGCGACGACGGCGCCGTAGCCATGGGTGAACGCGAGGTGGGTATTGACCCAGCTCTGTTGGGGTAACCCGGAGGTGTTGAGGGAACGGACACCGATCACGACCGGCGTGAGGGCGTGGCCGATCATGTACCGATCGACGCTCAGCGACGTGACCGAGTAGTAGCTGCGGATCTGCTGGAGCTTCTCGAAGGTCGCGAGCGACGCGTTCGGATCCCAGAGCATCACGTCGCGAAGTGTCTGTTGATACTGGTCGAGCACCGCGGAAGTGAGGTCCTCGTTCGCGGGAAACGTGTGCGTTCGGACGTTCGCGATCCCCATCGCGAAGCGCGTCGCTTTGATGTTGTCCTTGATATAGGGAAGTTCGAGTCGGCTCTGGGCGGGCGTGACCCGCAGGGCCTGGAAGAGCGCCGGATAGATCACCCCGACCGCCAACGCGAGGAGCGCCCACAACCCGAGGCCGATGCCCGGCAGCACGACCGAACGCTGATAGACGTTCACGCTGAACAAGACGAACGCGATCAACGAGACGATCGCGAGCAGCGTCATCGCGTGGAGACGGACGTGGACGTCGGTGTAGCCCGCGCCCTGGACGACGCCGTTGGTCGACAGGTCGAGCACGTACCGGTCGACGTAGTAGTACGCCCAGGCACGCTCGAGCGCCAAGAACGCGAGGATCAGCGACAGGTGCGCGACAGCGCGACCCTCGACACGCGCGCTGCGACTCAGCCGGATCGCCCCGTTCAAGAAGTACGCGATGGCCGTGACGATGAAAACGACGATGAGCGTCGTGAAAATCCAGTCGACGAGGAACGAGAGGAACGGCAAGCGGAACACGAAAAAGCTCGCGTCGCGGTGGAAGAGGGGGTCCAGCTGACCGAATCGCACCGCATTCTCGAACAAGATCCAGTGCTGCCACTGTCCCGACGCTCCCGCGCCGAGGATCAGCGCGATCACGAACGAGATCACCGTCCGAAGCGCCCGTGCGTGCGGCCCGATTGTCGACTGATAGCGGCGGACAAGCTCGTTGTCGGGACCGAGCAACGCCGCCCTCGGCGCGACGGTGTCGACCACCGCGAGCGACGCCCACAACACCGCCCACGCGATGGCAACGAACACCGCGGCGAGCACGATCTTCGTGACGATGACCTGTCTCCAAACCTCGCCGACCCCGGAGTAGTGGAACCACAAGAAGTCCGCGTAGAAACCGGCGACGCCCTGGATGACGAAGAACAGGATGATCAGCGCCGCGACGACAATCGCGATGATGAGATTGCGTCGACGCGTCTTCGGTCGCGCTACTGGTTGATCACTCGGGACGCGCAAAGGGGTTCGTTACTTTGTAGCGGGAACGATCACGCATCGGCAGCCGCCGTGTGCCGGCGGGCGGGTCTGCCCGGTCGGAAAGGCGGTGCCCACGGAGAGGACGCCTGCCAGCTCGTCGTCGTCGCAGTCCGAGCAGCGCAAGGTCCCGTCATCGGCGACCCAGGAGACGCCGGATCCCGAACGGTTGGCGATGGCGAGCACGCCTTCGGAGAAGGCCGCCACCGCGTGGTCAGAGCCGAGGTCCTCGACGCGTTCGCCCTTCCAATCCCGGTAGACCGCGCCGACGGCGTTCTGGTAAGAACCCGACTCCGACGCCCCGGGACGCAGGGATTCTTCGAGTCGTCGGGCAATCGCCGAAGCGATCTCCCCACCGAGTCGATCAGCCGCGGCGAGCCCCGCCCCGTGTGCAGACGCGTCGAGTTCGGCCGCGGGGATCGTCGCCGCCCGCGCGCCGAGGCGCCCGGTCGCGAAGCGTGCCCCGGCTCGGTAGATCGCGGCAAGACCCGGCGCCGTCGCCTCGGAAAGGCTCTTCGCCGACGACTCGATCGAAATCACTTCGACGGGGTTTGTTCCCCGCCGCAACGAGCGCAACCGATCGAGGAGTTCGTTCTGTTCAACCCGGAGCGCCCGTTTCAGCTCATGGACGAGTTCTTGTCGAGGCTCGTCGAGCAACGCTTCCCTTTCCCTCAGCACCTCGGCTCGAGCCGATGCGAACGAATCTTCCGTCGCCCCAGCATCGCGTGGCGCGTCCGCGTGATCGGGCTGAACCTCCGCGCCCACGCCTGCCGCGCGCTCTCGCCGCGCGGCGATCGGCGCGGAACTGTCGGCGCGCCGGGCGGGGCGATCGCGGCGCTGTCGCGGCTTTGGTTCTGTCTTCGTTGTCTCAACACCGGCGGCCCGCAATTTCGCGAATAGCTCGTCGACTGCCTCGCCCTCTGCGCCTTCTGTCGTTGCCCCCGCGACGTCCGAAGTCGTGACGACCGGCATACCCACCGAAGCGGCCGTTTCTTGAGGCTCCCTGGGCTCCGTCGCGACGTCTGAAGTCCCTTCCCCGCGGCCGCGAGCCCCGGGCGATTTGGCTTGTTCCTTTTCGCTCTCGATCTCGCGGTGATCGACACCGCTGCGGCGCCTTGCGCCTTCCGCGGCGGTGCGCGCTTCCTCGTCGGAAGCTTGCAGACGTTCTCGCACATCGGCAATCGCGTCGGCGACGTGCGCGACCGCGGAGTACAAGCTGTCTTTTCCCGCCTGGAGCTGTTCGATCTGCGCCGCGAGCGCGCGACGCCGCTCGGTGAGATCGCCGAGGATCTTGCGACGAAGTTCTCGTGCCTCCTCGACCATCGCTCGACCATCGGAGCGCGCAGCCTCGAGCGCACCCGCCGCGGATTGGCGCGCGTCACCGACGATCGTCGAAGCTTCGGTTTCCGCGCGAGATCGGATTTCACGCCCCGCGGTCTCCGCCTCGGCGACGATCTGACCGGCGCGTGCCTCCGCCTTCGTCAGAACTTCCGCCCCCGCCGCGTGCGCCGCGTGCAGGATCCGAGCAGTCTCGGATCCGACTGCGGCAGAAAGCGTCTCCTCGTCGAACGATGGTGACTGCGCTTTGCGCTCCGCCTCAAAAAGCCGCGAGGCGAGATCAGCTTCGCGCGCGCGTACGGCACGGAGGTGTTGCGCGAGCTCGGCGAGGAAGCGCTTGACGATGCTCGGGTCGTAGCCCCGCCGAACCGTCGGGAACTCCCGATTGGCGACGGATTCGGGGTCGGGAATGCGCGACGAAGAAGACATCGTGAACTGCGCCTCATCCATTCCGAGCGAGCCTACGACTCAAATCGGTGCACCGATGATTCGATCCGCCCCCCGAGCCCTTCGAGCACCGAGACGGCCTGACCGATAGACGATACGGCGATCACCTTGAGGTGCGGTCCGGCGTTCGCGCGCGCCGCGTCCAGTCCCGAGGGCGGCACGAGGAAGACCTGCGCTCCCGCCGAGCGGACCGCGCGGGTCTTTTCGGCGACGCCTCCCACGGCACCGACCGCACCGTTGTTCGACATCGTTCCGGTCGCGGCGACCAGTCGTCCGCCGGTGAGATCAGCACGGTCGAGTTTTTCGATGAGGCCGAGGGTGAACGACAACCCGGCAGACGGTCCGACGATCCCGCCCGAGGAGAGCCTCACCGCGAACGGCAAGTCGACGTTGCGGTAGGTCTGCTCGACGCCGAACGGAAGGCACGCTTGCACCTTTCCGTGCGCCAGCACCGGGGACAGCGCGTGGTCGCCGAAGGCGTTGCACTCAAGGATCGATCCGGTCGCCTTCGACGAGCGAACGAGATCGCCAAGCCGATACGTGCGCGTCGACGTCTTCGTCTCGCCGAGGGCACGAAGTTTGAGCGCGACGCCAGAGCCGGCAGCGTGCGCGGCGATCGCCCGGACGAGTTGATCGGTCGTCAACGTCGGCGTTTTATCGACGGCGACGACGACGAGACCGACGCTCGGCGCCTCGGCGCGCGTCGTGCCCGGTTCGACGGCGTAGACGGCAGGGCCGTTTGCGATCGCCTTCGTCGGGTATCCGAGCGTGTGCAGCGCGACGAGTGTCGCGGCTTGCCGAGCGTTCGCCATATCGATGACGCCCTCTTCGTCGTACGTCGAGTTGCTCTGGCCACCGGTGAGCTCGGATGCAGCGATGATCGCCGAGCTGTCGTGGAGCTCGTAGTAGAGGTACCCGAGCGCCGAGAGCTGGCTGAGGTCGACGTCGGTGAGGACGACCGCTCCCTTGTGCGGATGCGACTCTGATCGCGGCACCGAGATCAGGGTGCCGATGTTGAACGCGTGGCCGGGGGTGATCGCGTAATAGGGGACGCTCCAGCGGCTCGTGACCAAGACGGCGGCGGCGACGATGACGACGATCGCGATGGCGATGCGCCACACGCGTCCGAGCTTCCTCGCCCTGTCCGGCGTCTGTGGAACCAGGGGATCCGCGTCCTCGCCGGCCGCGACGTGCTCGTCTTCGGCCCGCATCGTCGTAGCCTGCCACGGGGGAACTCGATGATGGACGCGGACATGACACCGAGGGCGACGGCGCAGAGCGACGCGATCGAACGACGAGTCAGGGCCGCGACCGCCGTTCGCTCCGACCCCGCAGCGGCGCGCTCTTTACTGGCGGATCCGCTGCCAAAGGTTCGTGCCGCGGCGATCAGCGCGCTCGTACGACTCGGCGCGGCGAGGGAAAGTGAGGTCGATCAGGCGATCAGCGATCCAGACCCCCTCGTTCGCCGCCGGGTCTGCGAACTCGCGAATCGACTCCCGCATACCGATTTCTCGCCGCTCCTCGACGACCCCGCCGACTCGGTCGTCGAAGCCGCGGCGTACGCGCTCGGCGAGACCGGCGCCACCGGAACGACGGATCGCCTCGCTCGCGTGGCGCGTGAACACCCTGATGCGTTGTGCCGTGAGGCGGCTGTCGCGGCGCTCGGAGCGATCGGCGCTCCGTCAGGAAAAGCGGCGATCCTCTCGGCGCTCGATGACGTGCCAGCGGTCAGACGCCGGGCGATCGTCGCGCTGGCGGCCTTCGACGGCCCCGACGTCGACACGGCATTGCGGACTCACCTTTCTGATCGCGACTGGCAGACGCGCCAGGCCGCGGCCGCGATCCTCGGCGTCAGCGAGAACGAGCCACGCTGACGGCGTAGGACAGCCCGTCGGCGATCTCGAGACAACGCGCCGCACCAAGGACGGCCGCCCGGCCGCCGTCCGACGCGACATGCACCGGCAGTCCCGTCACCTTCGCGAGTCGCTCGTCGAAGCCGCGCAACAGTGCCCCGCCACCGGCCAGCAACACACCAGAGGACAAAAGGTCGTTGACGAGTTCCGGGGGAGCCCCGGTGATCACCGCGACCACGGCGTCGAGGATCGGAGTGACGAGCTCTTCGAGGATCGGCCGGATATCGAGCGCTTTGACGACGGTGCTCGTTTGGAGTCCGGACTTCACCTCCCGTCCGGCCACCTCGGCCTCCGTATCCGGCGCGTCCGGTGAGACCGTGCCGATTTCAATGCGAACAGCCTCGGCGGTCGCTCGGTCGACGAGGACGCCGCGTTCACGAGCGAGGTAGGTGCGGATCGCCTCGTCGAAGTCGTCCGCACCGCGGGGAAACGAGGACGCCACGACGAGACCGCCGAGTGCGAGTACGCCGACGTCGGTCATCCCGGCGCCGACGTCGGCGACCATCGATCCGCTCGGGTCGTCGATCGACAAACCGGCGCCGATTGCACAGGCCGTCGGCTGCGCGAGGAACAAGACCCCCTTCGCGCCGGCCCGCCGGATCGCCCGCTCGAGCGCCCGGTTCTGCACCTTCGTCGCACCAACGTGGGTGCAGACGAGGACCTTCGGATGCGACAGCCGCGAGACACCGGCTCGTCTGAGAGCCTCGGCGAGGACCGCCTCGACAAGGTCGATATCGACGAGCTGGCCGTTGCGCATCGGGCGTTGGATGCGGATCCGGCCGGAGGCTCTCGCTCCATGACCGAGCGCCTCGCTGCCGAAAGCGATCACCCGCCCCGAATCGCGGTCGATCGCCGCGATCGTCGGCTCCTCGACGAGCAACGCGCCACTGGCGTCGGCGATACGGGTCCACGCCGTTCCGAGATCGAGCGCGAGCTCCGCGCTCACGACGTTTCGCCCTTGCCCACGGGCGCATCGTACGGGCCGCGCGACACGGCCCGACTCGATCCGCGGATGCGCCGAAGGACGAGGCGACCGTTCCGCGCCGGGATCGGTGGGTAGCCTTTGCCTGCGTGAACGGCCGCCCGGGGGGGTTTGACGGGAGCTCCGAAGAGGACCCCGCCGTGCCGCTCCTTCCACCCCAAGACCGTCTCTGGCGGCATCCGTCAGAGCTCGACCCGCTCGCGCTCCATCCCGACGCGGTGCGTCGCCGATGGCTGCTCAGTCATCCTTCGCGCCGCAGCGTCCTCACCGCTGGGATCGTCGGCGCGCTGATCGCGTCGGCGATCGCCGCGATCGCGACCCACCTCGCTGATTCGGTTTCGACCGCTCCTCCAGCAAAGGTCGTCAATCCACCGGCAAGCGTTGTTCCGAACACGCCGAGCGCTGATCCGATCAGCCCTGACATGGAGACCGCCGTCACGCGGGTCGCCGCTGCGCTCGCCACCGTGCAGGCCACGACGGGGAAGGTCCAGACCCGAGAGCTCGGCGTCGTCATCCGCTCGAACGGCATGCTGCTCGCACCCTCGAGGGGGATTGCCGGATCCCAAAGCCTGCTCGTGACGCTTGCCAACGGCGACGTCTACGTCGGATACGTCGTCGGGTCCGATCCTCGCTCCGGGCTCGCCGTCGTCCATATCAATGGGGCGGGTGATCTGCCGACCGTCACGTTCTTGCGATCGCCGGTGATCGACCCGTCGCTCGCCCTCGCTTTGACCTGGCCGGGGCACAACTCCTTCACCATCGGCATGCTGCACGACACCGACTCGGTCGTCCGCGTCGGCAGTACGGCGATCGTTGGCGCGATGACGACGGATTTCACCCCGACGCATTGTCCGATCGGATCGGCGTTGATGAGCTCGTCGGGTGCGATCGACGGCATCGTCGTCGGCGACTCCAACGGCGCTGCGGTGGTTGCGCCGGCGTGGCTCGCGTCGGTTGTTGCCCGCGACCTGATCGGGGTGGGCAGCGTCGTACATGGTTGGCTTGGTATGCGCGGCGCAACGGATACTTTCTGGCCGGTCGGGGTGCGCATCGTGTCCGTCGCGAGTGGGAGCGAGCTCCATCGAGAGGGGATACGCGCGGGGGCGGTAGTCGTCGGCGTCGGTCAGGTGCGAATCCGCACGATGGAGGACCTCCGCGCCCGGCTGTACGGGCTGCGCCCCGGTGATCGCGTCATGCTGAGCATCGTCGAAGACGGCGTCGTGACGAAGCACTCCGTCGTACTCGCCGCGACGGAGTACCCCTGACGCCCGCGTCATCGACCACACTCCCGTTGTGAGCACCGCGTCGCCGCCGGCACGGACCGGGGCGGGACGCGCGTCCCGCTGGCTCACCCGCCGCGCGCTTGTCGCCACCCTCGCGATCGTGATCTGGGTCCTCGGCTGCGCGATCGCGGCGTGGTGGCAGGTCACCGTGGCGCTCGCCGGCAACGACCTCGCGTACCTCTACTCCGTCGAATGGCCATGCTTCGCCGTGTTCGGCGTCGTCGCCTGGTGGAATTTCGTCCACGACGACCCCGACTCGGTCGGCGGGCGCGCACTGCGCCGGCTGTCAGCTGCAAAGCCCGAACCGCCACCCGTCGAACGCACGCACCGCGACGAGCCGGCCGACGATGAACTCGTCGCGTACAACGCCTACCTCGCCTCACTTTCGCAGCGCGGCGCGCCGAAGACCTGGAAACGCCGGTGAACCGCTCGCTCGCCGCGTACCGGGCGATGGCCTACGTCGTCGGGGTCTTGCTGATCGTGCTCGTCTTTGTCGGCGTGCCGCTGCAGTTCGGCGCCGGACACCCCGTCGTCGTCAACGTCGTCGGGCCGTCCACGGCTTTTGCTACATCGTCTATCTGGTTACCGCGGCAAACCTCGCTCGCCAGGAGCGCTTCAGCCTGAAAGAGCTGCTGGCGATCGTGGCGGCGGGACTCCTGCCCTTCCTCGCCTTCGTCGTCGAGCGCCGTGTCACGAGACGGATCACGAGCCGGCAGCTCGAAGTGGAAGGCCCGGTCGTCTCCCAGGCTTACGACGCCGTCCCCGCCCGTAGATTCGGTTCGTGACCTCGGATTCCGGTTTCGACGCGGGCGGCTTCCCCGGTCTGCTCGGCGACATGTTGAAGATGATGCGGACGGACGCGCCGCTGCAGTGGGAGCTCGCCCTGCAGTTCGCGCAGACGGTCGCGTCCGACGGCAAAGCGGAGCCGAACGTCGACCCCGTCCAGCGGATCCGCTACGAGGAGCTCGCCCGCATCGCCGAGTTGCAGGTCGCCGACGTGATCGGCATGCCGACCACCCCGAGCGGCACGCCGTTGATGTTCGCGACGACCGGTCCTGCCGGCTGGGCGCGTCGCAGCCTCGAGTCCTGGCGGCCGATCGTCGAACGCTTTGCCTCGGCGATCCGCCCGGCGACGCCCGATGTGGAGGACCACGAGGACGAGGAGGAGTCAAAGGACCTCGCCCGGTTGATGGAGCAGTGGTCGAAGGCGATCTCCCCGGCAATGATCGCCTTGCAGATCGGATCGGCGATCGGCCATCTCGCCCGCACGACCCTCGGTCAGTACGAACTGCCACTGCCGCGTCGTGCCGGGGACGAGATTGCCGTCGTCCCGGAGAACACCGTGAGATTCGCGACCGAGTGGAGCCTCGATCCCGACGACACCGTGCTGTGGGTCGCGGCGCGGGATCTCACGATGCACGCCATCTTGTCTCGGTCGCACGTGCGCGACCGCTTCTCAACCTTGCTCGTGGAACACGCCGAGAACCTTCGACCCGACCTGACGGCGCTCGTCGACCGTCTCGGCGAGCTCTCGCCGACGGCGCTCGAAGATCCGAACGAGCTCAACGACCTCCTCGGGGACACCGGTTTCGGCGCTGACGTCGATGCGCCACAGGCCCGCCGATTGCGTGAGGAGCTCGCGACGCTCAGCGCGGTGCTCGTCGGCTACGCACAGTGGGCGACCGACGCCGTCGTCTCCCGGGTCATCGGCGCGCGCCGGCCGGTCGCCGAAGCGATGCGGCGTCGGCTCGTCGAAATGACCGAGGACGAGCGCGCCGCGGAGCGCTTGTTCGGACTCGACCTCAGCGCGGAGACCGTCGATCGAGGCGAGGCGTTCGTCTCCGGCGTCTTAGAACGCGGCGGCGCGAGCGAGCTCGCGAAGCTTTGGATTGCTGATGCGAATCTGCCGACGCCCGCCGAGCTCGACGCGCCGGGGCTTTGGATCGCGCGGGTGAACCTGTAATCCTGAATCGGCGCGACCAGGAAGTACGACTAGGCGCGCTCGGCTTGTTCTTGTTCTTCTGGGATGCCGAGGTCCCATTCCAACAAAATGTTCTCCCGCTCGGCGTCGCGCACGACCCGCTCGCGATTGCGACGGAACTGCGGGTCGTGGGGAGGGAGAAGCACCAACCGGGCGAGCGCACGTTCGCGGAACGCCTCGACGACGGCGCGCTCGCCGAACTCCGATTCCACCTCCCAATGGGGCGCGACCGGTCCGAGGTAGACGATGCGCACATGCGCCCGTGGCGGTTCCGGAGTCGCGTTGTCCTGCGGCATCGCCATGGTCATCGTCTGCTCCTTCGATCTGCAGCCGAAGTTTAGGACCGGATCGTCGAGGGTAAATGCGAGTATCTCGGCGGCAAATTGGTCACTTCGATGCGCAAGTTATGAGGGTCCTGTGAATTCGCTGCCAATTGCTGGACAAAGCGAACACCGGGAGTAAGTTGCGAAAGAAGGTCCCGTTGAGCCGCCAGGCGGAGCATTCGATACCCGAGACGGACGACGCGAAGGGAGGTGGGCGATGGAAGCGGAGTGGATGTCGCAGGGCAAGTGCCGCTCGCTCCCGCCCGAAACCTTCTTCCCGAGTGACGGCGTGGGTGTCGAGATCGCTCGACGGCTCTGCGCCGACTGCCCGGTGAAAGAACCCTGCCTCGAGTACGCGATGGCGAACCACATTGACCATGGCGTCTGGGGCGGGACTTCGGAGCGCGAACGTCGCCGCATCGCCCGCTCCCGGCGGCGGCTCGCGACGCACCCGGTTCACTAGCACGATCGGCGCGTCCGCGCGCCTCCGGACATGCTCGAGTGCGTCGTCAACATCGCCGAGGGTCGCGACCGTGCGACGATCGAAGCACTGACCGTAGCAGCCGGTGAGTGCCTGCTCGACGTGCACGTCGACGCGTCACACCATCGATCGGTGTTCACGCTCGCCGGCGACAACGTCGAAACCGCGACGCGCGACCTCGCGAAGAGCGCGGTCTCGCGAATCGATCTCACGCACCATCAAGGCGCGCACCCGCGCCTCGGCGTCGTCGACGTCGTCCCCTTCGTCCCACTCGGACCCGACGGGATGAAGACTGCGGGGGACCTGTCGGAGGCGATCCGGGCTCGAGACAAATTCTGCGCATGGGCGGCGGCAGAGCTCTCGCTGCCGTGCTTCACGTACGGACCGGAGCGAACGCTCCCCGACGTCCGCAAACACGCCTTTTCTTCGCTCTCGCCTCAATGCGGTCCGGGCGAGCCGCACCCGACGGCCGGCGCGAGCTGCGTCGGGGCGCGACCCGTGCTCGTCGCCTACAACCTGTTGCTCGCCGACGCGTCGATCGAGGTGGCAAACGAGGCCGCGCGAGCAATCCGCTCGGCCGAGGTCCGGGCGCTCGCCTTCGCCGTCGCCGATGGTCTCCAGGTGTCGTGCAATCTCATCGCTCCGTGGAACGTCGGACCGGGTGACGTCTTCGACCGCGTGGCGGCGTTCGCCCCGATCCGGGCGGCGGAGCTCGTCGGGCTGATCCCGGCGGCGGTGCTGCACGCGGTCGACAAGGCACGCTGGGAAGAGCTTGGGATGTCTGACGGGGCCACGATCGAGTCCCGGCTCGCGGCGTCGCGCGCCGGGACCGGCGACTAAGAGGCCGCCTGCCGCTCGAGAACGCGCTGGCGCCGGATGCGGCGCCGCTCGCGCTCGCTCATCCCGCCCCAGATCCCGAATTTCTCGCTGTTGGCGATGGCAAACTCGAGGCAGTCCTCACGCACCACGCACCCGCGGCACACCTCTTTCGCCTCCCGTGTTGAAGACCCCCGTTCGGGAAAGAACAAGTCCGGGTCGACACCGAGGCAGTTCGCCCTCGACTGCCACGAGCTTGGCTGCTCACCGAGCAGAGCTTCGACGTCCACGGAACCTCCCTTGCGGCTCCGCCACTCTTCCGAGTCGCAACCATGAAATTACATGGTTCGTATTATGATGACGACCTGGTCAGCGCATTGCAAGGGGCAATTTCGTTCCGCCCCGGCATCGCTAGCCCGACGAAGCCCAGGTCAAGGGCCCGATCGTCGCTGCGTCCGGTTTCGCCTCGGACCGGAGCAGGTGAAAGGATGAAGTAAAGGCAGTTCAGCGATGCAGCAGGCCGCGCCCGGAGGACACGAGACCGCCGGCCCGCCGGAAAGGGATGCGTGAGTTGACCGTCGTCGAAGAGTCGCGGACGGTTCCGGCTCCGACGCCGGTCGAGATCGGAGGAGTCCGTGCCGGACCGCCCCGGTCGGTCGTGCTTCGACGGGATAACTGGCGACTGCAGCCGATCGCCGTCGCGCTCGGGCTACTCGGTTTCATCGCCTACTCGACTTGGGCGGCGTTCCGCAACAACTTCTATTACGCGGGCAACGTCGGGCGCGACTATCTCTCCCCTCTCTACTCACCGTGCGTCACCGACAATTGCCACGGTTACGTGTGGGGGCCGATCACCGGATCGTGGTGGGCTGTCTCCCCCGCGCTGATCATCCTGATCTTCCCGCTCGGTTTTCGTCTCACCTGCTACTACTACCGCAAGGCCTACTACCGCTCGTTCTGGCTCTCGCCTCCCGCCTGCGCCGTCGCCGATGCGGGGTCGACCACACCCGGAGGTCTGCGCGCGCGCTACAGCGGCGAGACGCGCTTCCCTCTCATCCTGCAGAACCTCCACCGTTACTTCTTCTACATCGCGGTCGGGTTCGCGGCGGTGCTCACCTGGGACGCGATCGCGTCGTACCGGTTCTCGAACGGCGTCGGCGTCGCGCTCGGCTCGCTCATCTTGACGGTAAACGCCGTTCTCATCTGGCTGTACACGCTCGGCTGCCACGCCTGCCGGCATCTGTGCGGCGGCGGGTTGAAACAGCTGTCGCGCGCGCCGGTGCGCAAGTGGTTCTGGACGAACATCGCCGGCAGGCTCAATCCCCACCACCAGCTCTATGCGTGGATGTCGCTCATCTGGATCGCCTTCGCCGACTTCTACGTCTGGCTCGTCGCCTCGGGGACGATCCATGACCCGAGATTCCTCTGATGGCCGAGTACGAGACCCACGACCTCGACGTGCTGGTCATCGGCGCCGGCGGCGCGGGCTTGCGCGCCGCGATCGAGTCGGCATCGCTCGGCGCGCGCACCGGTGTCGTCTGCAAGTCGCTCCTCGGTAAGGCGCACACCGTGATGGCAGAAGGCGGTGTCGCGGCGGCACTCGGCAACGTCTGGCCGGAGGACAACTGGAAGGTCCATTTCCGCGACACGATGCGCGGCGGCAAGCTGCTGAACAACTGGCGCATGGCCGAGCTCCATGCGATGGAGGCGCCGGATCGCGTTCTCGAACTCGAAGAGTGGGGAGCGCTATTCGACCGCACGCCCGACGGGAGGATCCTGCAGCGCGACTTCGGCGGCCACCGCTACGCACGTCTCGCGCACGTCGGCGACCGCACCGGTCTCGAAATGTTGCGCACGGTGCAGAACCGTGCTGTCGCGCTCGGGATCGAGGTCTTCATGGAATGCAAGATCCTCAGGCTCTTGAAGGCGGCGGACGGATCGGTGCGCGGCGCGGTCGGGCTGTGGCGCGAGTCGGGGCGCTTCGTCGTCTTCCATGCGAGGGCGGTCATCTTGGCCTCGGGGGGTATCGGCAAGATCTACAAGTTCACCTCGAACTCCTGGGAGTCGACCGCCGACGGCCACGCGCTCGGGTTGTGGGCGGGGGCGGACCTGATCGAGATGGAGTGCGTGCAGTTCCACCCCACCGGGATGATCTGGCCGGCGTCGGCGCGGGGGTTGCTCGTCACCGAGGGCGTGCGCGGCGACGGCGGCGTGCTGAAAAACAAGGAGATGGAGCGGTTCATGTTCCGCTACATCCCGGAGTTCTACGCGAAAGAGACCGCCGACACGACCGAGGAAGCCGACCGCTGGTACGACGACAAGACGGTCCGCCGCCCGCCGGAGCTCCTCCCCCGCGACGAGGTCGCCCGCGCGATCAACGCCGAGGTGAAGGCCGGGCGGGGCACGCCGCACGGCGGCGTCTACCTGGACATCGCCTCGCGGCGCTCGCCCGAGTACATCCGCCGCCGGCTGCCCTCGATGTACCACCAGTTCAAGGAGCTCGCCGACGTCGACATCACGACCCAGATGATGGAGATCGGCCCGACGTGCCACTACATGATGGGCGGGATCCGCGTCGACGCCGAGTCCCAGGCGACCGCGGCGGTCGGGCTCTACGCGGCGGGCGAGGTCGCCGGCGGCATGCACGGCGCGAACCGCCTCGGCGGCAATTCCCTTTCCGACCTTCTCGTCTTCGGTCAGCGGGCCGGCGAGGCGGCGGGGAAGGTCGCCCGCGGCGAAACGGGCACGGCGCGCGCCAACGGCGCCGAGATCGAAGAGATCGCCAACCACGCCCTCAGCTACTTCTCGAACGAGGGCGGCGAGAACCCCTACGCCGTCCACCGCGACCTGCAAGAAACGATGCAGTCGCTCGTCGGCATCATCCGGACCGAGTCCGAGCTCCAAGAAGCCCTCCGACTCCTCGACGAGTACGACAAACGCGCCGCCGAGGTGAGTGTCGAGGGGCACCGGCAGTTCAACCCCGGCTGGCACCTCGCCCTCGATCTCGAGTCGATGCTCGCCGTCGCCCGCGCGATCACGCTCGCCGCCATCGAGCGGAAAGAGAGTCGCGGCGCGCACACCCGCGACGACTACCCGCAGTCTGACCCGGACCACTTCGGAAAGGTGAACATGGTCGTCCGATTCGACGACGGGACGGTCACCGTCCACGAAGAGCCGCTGCCGCAGATGCCCGACGAGATGCGGGCGCTGATCGACGAGGCGCATTGATGGCGGCGGATACCCCGAGAGACGTTGTGATGCGCATCTGGCGCGGTGACGAATCGGGCGGTGAGTTCCGCGACTACGCGGTACCCGCCGTCGAGGGCGAGGTCGTCCTCGACGTCGTCCACCGGATCCAGGCGGAGCTCGCGCCCGACCTCGCGGTGCGCTGGAACTGCAAAGCCGGAAAGTGCGGCTCGTGCTCGGCAGAGATCAACGGGAAGCCGCGGCTGATGTGCATGACCCGCATGAGCACACTCGATGCCTCTGTCCCGATCAGCGTCTCTCCGATGCGGGCGTTCCCGGTGATGCGCGACCTCGTCACCGACGTCTCGTACAACTTCGCCGTCGCGCGCAAGATCCCGCCGTTCACGCCGCCTCCTCGACCTGCAGGCGGCTACCGGATGGCGCAGTTCGACGTCGATCGGGGGCAGGAATTCCACAAGTGCATCGAGTGCTTTCTGTGCCAGAACGTCTGCCACGTGATCCGCGACCACGAGGACAACAAGCCGCGGTATGCGGGTCCGCGCTTTTTCGTGAAACTCGCCGAGTTGGAGATGCACCCGCTCGACACCTTGGACCGACGCGACCTCATCTCCGAAGAGCTCGGGATCGGTCTCTGCAACATCACAAAGTGCTGCACCGACGTCTGCCCAGAGAGCATCCACATCACCGACAACGCGATCATCCCCTTGAAAGAGCGCGTCGTCGACGCGCGTTACGACCCGATCGCCTGGCTCGGCCGGAAGATCCTCCGGCGTCCCGATCCGACCCCCGCCGAGGTCGCCGCCGAGTCGTCCCCGGCGGCTCGGACGGGCGAGGTGATCGTCACTTCGCCGGACGGGGTTCGCATTCCAAGCTCGTGAGCGAGCCATCGTTCTTCACCGACGAGTGGTTCGCCCGACTGTCGGGATCGCTGGCGACGGTGGTACCGAAGGAGGACTGGCCGCGCCTCGACCTCGGGGTCGCGATCGATGACGCGCCCGGAGGGCCGATCCGCTACACCTTCCACGTCGGTCCCGAGGGTGCGGCGCTCGAAATCGGATCAGTCGACTCGGCTGCGGTCACCCTGGTCGAGTCGTTCGACACGGCGCGCTCGATCGACGAAGGCGCATCGGTCTCGCAACTCCTCGCCGAGGGCCGTATCACCGTGCGCGGCGATGCCTCGGCGCTCGTCGCCGCGCAACATCTCCTCGCCACAATTTCCGCAATCCTCGGTGATCTTGCCGAAGCCGCGCGAAGCTGAACGCCCCAGGGAGGCCGAGATGATCTTCGAACACGCCCTCATCAACGTCGCACCGGGCAAGGAGGACGCCTTCGAGGAGGCGTTCCCCTCCGCGCGCGCCGTGATGGAGAAATCACCGGGATGCCGATCGGTGCAACTGTTCCGTTCGATCGAGTCACCCGACCGATTCCTGCTCTTCGTCGAATGGGACAACGTCGAAGCGCACATGGAAGGGTTCCGCAAGTCCGAGGAATTCACGCGCTGGCGCGAGATCGTCGGTCCCTTTTTCGCCTACCTGTCCGACATGGAGCACTTCCGGACAGCTTCGGAGCGCTGACTTCTAAGCGAGCAGCTCCGTCATATCAGCGCGCTCTTCCATCAGCTCTTCGGTCGTCGCAGCGATCCGGGCTCGCGCGAATTCCGAGTGCTCCAAACCTTCGACGACGCTCCATGACTTCCCGTCGCTTCTCACGGGGTATCCGAACTGGAGGCCCTCTGGGACGCCGTACTCGCCTCTCGAGACGACGGCCAAGGAACTCCAATCGCCGCTTCTCGTCGGGGTGAGAACGCTTCGCATGGAGTCGATCGCCGCGTTCGCGGCTGACGCCGCAGAAGACGAGCCTCGGGCATCGATGATCGCCGCGCCGCGCTTTTGGATCGTCTCCAAAAACGCGCCTTGCAACCAGGCGTCGTCACCGATGACCTTCGGGGCGGGATCCCCTTCGATCCGCGCGTTCTCAAAGTCCGGGAATTGTGTCGAGGAGTGGTTCCCCCATACGGCGAGGTTCGTCACGGTGGCGACCGGCCGGTTCGACTTCTTCGCGAGCTGGGTCTTCGCACGGTTCTCGTCGAGGCGGGTCATGGCGAACCACCGCTCGGCGGGAATGTCCGGCGCATTCGAACGGGCGATCAGGCAGTTCGTGTTGCACGGGTTGCCGACGACAAGGATCCGCACATCGGATGTCGCGTGGGCGGCGATTGCCTCTCCTTGTGGCTTGAAGATGCCGCCGTTCACACCGAGCAGGTCCTTGCGTTCCATACCGGCTTTGCGCGGGATCGAGCCGACGAGGAAAACGTAGGACGACCCGTCGAACGCCGCCTTCAGATCCGAGGTGGCGACCACATCTGTGAGCAGAGGGAAGGCGCTGTCGTCGAGTTCCATGACGACACCCTCGAGGGCCTTCATCGCTGGCTCGATCTCAAGGAGTCGAAGCACGACCGGTTGCTCCGGTCCGAAAAGTTCGCCAGATGCCAGGCGGAAGAGCAACGCGTAGCCAATATTGCCGGCGGCTCCGGTGACGGTGACCTGGACGGGGGCGCGCCCAAAGGGCGTCGAAGTCGTCATACCGATCGAGGCTATCCCGCATCCTCGCTGTGCTCGAAGGGGTAGCGGAGCGGTCCCTCCTGAAAAACATCCTCGTCCGACTACCCTTTTTCGGCAGATATCGGCGATGGACGGGGATCCGGTGATCTGTTCGAACTGCGCCACGGAGAATCCGATCGAAGCTCGCTTCTGCCTCGAATGTGGGCAGGGTCTCGTCCAGTCGTGTGCGAACTGCGGAACCGCTCTTCCTCCAGCAGCACGCTTCTGCTTTTCGTGCGGGCAATCCGTAGAGCAGACCTCGCCGCCTCCCACAGCGCCTGCTGACGGCGCGCAGGCCGCCGCCTCGGTCGCGTCGGCTTTCTCCCGAACGACCGCTGGCGCAACGCAACTCCGCCAGGTTTCCGTGCTGTTCTGCGATCTCGTTGACTTCACGACCTTGTCAGAGTCACGGGATCCCGAGGAAGTCCGCGAACTCCTGTCCGGTTACTTCGAGCTCGCCCGATCGGTCGTCTCCCGCTATGGCGGAACGATCGAGAAGTTCATCGGCGACGCCGTGATGGCGGTGTGGGGCGCGCCCGTCGCAAAGGAAGATGACGCCGAACGCGCCGTCCGGTCGGCGCTCGACCTCGCCGCGGCGATATCCGCGTACGGCGACGAGCACGGCGTGCCACTCGATGCCCGCATCGGCGTCGCGACCGGCGCGGCGGCGACGACGACGCCGGAAGAGGGCATCGTCATCGGCGACCGGGTGAACACCGCGGCGCGCATCCAGTCCGTCGCGCCGCCGCGCAGCTGCTTCGTCGACGACGCGACGAAGAACTCCACTTCCGCGGCGATCGCCTACCGCGACGCCGGCGAATTCGAATTGAAAGGGAAATCTGAACGCGTCCATCTCAATGAGGCGATGCGCGTCGTCGCCGGAGTCGGCGGCGCGCTGAAGTCACAGCGGCTCGAGGCACCCTTCGTCGGACGCGACGGCGAATTTCGGCTCGTGAAGGAGCTCCTCCACACCTCAGCCGAGCAACGTCGCGGCCTCCTCGTATCGATCGTCGGCGTGGCAGGGATCGGCAAGAGTCGGCTCGCCTGGGAGTTCTTCAAATACATCGACGGGCTCGCCGACCCCTACTACTGGCACCTCGGACGGTGCCTCGCGTATGGAGACGGCGTCACGTACTGGGCCCTGGCGGAAATGGTGCGCAGCCGGGCGGGCATCGTGGAAGCTGAGGATCCAGCCTCGGCGAGCGTGAAGCTGCATACGACGGTCGAAACCTACGTCGCCGACGCGGACGAGCGCCGCTGGGTGGAGGCTCGTCTCGCCCAGCTTCTCGGTCTCGAACCCCGCACGTCGAACGACCGGGAGGACCTCTTTGCCGGGTGGCGCTTGTTCTTTGAGCGCATGGCGGAGATCAACCCGGTTGTTTTGTCCTTCGAAGACATGCAGTGGGCGGATTCGGCGCTGCTCGACTTCGTCGAATACCTGCTCGACTGGTCACGCAACCACCCCATCTTCGTGATCACGCTGACCCGTCCCGAGCTGCTCGAACGACAGCCCAACTGGGGCGCCGCGCACCGCAACTTCACCTCGATCGCGCTCGAACCGCTCGCGCCCCAGGCGATGCGTGCGCTGATCTCTGGACTCGTGCCCGGTCTTCCTGAAGAAGCCCGGGCACGGATCCTCGATCGCGCCGAAGGCATCCCGCTCTACGCGGTCGAGACCATTCGCATGCTGATCGACCGCGGCGTGCTCGTGGGAGGCGACGGTGCCTACCGGCCGGCGGGACCGATCGACGCTCTCGAGATACCCGAGACCCTTCAAGCGCTCATCGCGGCGCGCCTCGACGATTTGAATGCTCTCGAACGCCACGTCATCGAGGACGCCTCCGTTCTCGGCAAGACCTTCACCCGCAAAGGTCTCTCGCAACTCTCTGGAATCGCGAACGAAGAGCTGTCCGAACCGCTCGAAGCGCTGATCCGCAAGGAACTCGTTTCGCTCCAGGCGGATCCGCGCTCTCCAGAACGCGGCCATTACATCTTCCTCCAGGACATGGTGCGCATGGTTGCGTACGAGTCGCTCCCGAAGCGGGATCGCAAAGAGAAGCACCTCGCGGCCGCCTCATATCTTGAAGGTGCCTTCGAGACCGAAGAGGACGAAGTCGTCGAAATCATCGCATCCCACTACCGCAGCGCGTTCGAACTCGCGCCGGGCGCTGAAGACGCGGGGTCGGTGAAGACACGAGCACGAGAGATGACGATGCGTGCGGGCGAGCGCGCCGCAGCGCTCGCCGACGCCGTTGGCGCGCAAAGGTATTTCGAACAGGCCATCGGTCTCACCGACGAGGATCTCGAGCGGGCGCACCTTGAAGAGCGCGCCGGTCAAATGGCCCGCCTCGCCGGCCGACCCGATGCGGCGAGAACACACTCCGAACGTGCTATCTCGCTTTACGACCTGCTCGGAGAGACGCACCCGAGCGCCCGGGTCTCGGCGCAACTCGGCGAGATCGACTTCGACGAGCTTCACATGCAACAAGGGATCGAGAGGATGGAAAGAGCCTTCGCGCTTCTTTCCGAAGACGAACCCGACGCCGATCTCGTGACGCTCGCAGCACAGCTCGGACGGTTCCATCTCTTTGCCGGGGCACCCGACGTCGGATTCCGGCGCGTCGAGTTCGCGCTCGAGCAAGCCGAAAAGCTCCGACTACGCGAACAGTTCGTCCAAGCGCTCAATACGAAGGCGGTGATCCTCGAGTTCAAACGCCGACGCGAGGAGGCAACGCTGCTGCTTCGCCATGCGCTCGCCGTGGCGCTCTCGGAAGGCCTTTCCCAAGCGGCACTGCGCGCCTACAACAACCTCACCGCATTCCTTTCGGGCGGCGACCAACTCGACGAAATGCTGAAGCTCAGCCAGCAAGCGATCGAGCTCGCCCAGCGCATCGGTGATCGGGCATGGGAAGCGGGTTTCCTTTTGGGCGATATGAACCTCTGCGTGCTTCTCGGTGAATGGGATCGCGCACTTGAGCTCGTATCAGAGATACGCGATCGACCCGGAATCCCGAGCTTCCTGATGACGCGGCTTATGTACGTGCTGCCGGTTCATATCCATCGCGGTGACCTCGCCGCGGCTCGCGAGGTGCTCGATTTGTTCGGAAACCTCGAAGATGCCGAAGAGATCCAGACTCGTGCGGCGTACTTGTCCTCGAAGTCCATCGTGCTGCACGCCGAAGGAAAGCTCGAGGAAGCCCTCAAGGCGACTAATGAAGCGGCGGAAGCGTTGCACACGGTCGGAACGGGTGAATCGAAGGAGATTCTCATCGACTTGCTCAACGTGGCTTTCGACGCCGACCGCGCGCGGGCTGCAGAGGTCGTTCGGGAGGTCGAGATGCTGAATCCAGGCGAGATCGCTCCCTCCCTGGGCGCGCACATGAGGCGCGTCCGGGCGAAGTTGTCGCCGACTCCGAGAAACGAAGACTTCGAGTACGCGATTGGCGTGTTTCGCGATCTTTCGATGCAATTTTGGCTCGCCGTTGGTTTGCTCGAGTACGCGGAGTCGTTGGCCGCCCAGGATAGATATGACCAATCGCGTGCCGCGCTCGATGAAGCGCGAACGCTCTTCGAAAAGCTTCGCGCGGCACCCTGGGTCGATCGCGTCACGAGCGCCGCAACGCAGCTTGCTTCCTCGAATTGACTACCCCGTGCTAACCGCGACGCTCAGCTTCGCCGCCGCGGCGTCGTTCATCGTTCTCGCGCCCGGACCCGACACGCTGCTCGTTCTGCGCAACTCGTTGAGCAGAGGTCGAGCCACTGGTCTCGTCACCATCGGCGGGATCGTGTCCGGGCTCTTGGTGTGGGCGACGATTGCTGCGTTCGGACTTGCGGCGCTGCTGCGGGCGAGCGAGGTCGGTTACACGATCGTGCGCGTGGCGGGCGCGACCTACCTCATCGGATTCGGCATTCGACTCTTCATCTCCCGCCACAAAGACCGTGGGAACGAAGCGCTCGACGCACTCCCGACGCCGCGCAGCGCGAAGAGTGCACCCGCCGCCTACGTCTCGGGACTCGGGACGAACCTGCTCAATCCCAAGGTCGGGGTCTTCTTCGTCAGCTTCCTTCCGGTCTTCATCCCGAAGGGCGCCTCGGTCGGTTGGACCTCGGCGCTCTTCGCGGCGATCTTCATCATCGAGGGAACGGCATGGCTGCTCGCGATCGTGTTCTTCGCCTCGCGACTCGGCGAAGCCATCCGGCGACCAAAAATTCGCCGGCGGCTCGAACGGCTTTCGGGCGTCGTGATGATCGGTTTCGGGGTCCGCCTCGCGACCGAAGCACGCTGAGCGAACTCAGAGGCGCTCGACGACCGCCTGCGCAAACTCGCTCGTCTTCACCTCGCGCGCACCTTCCATCTGGCGCGCGAAGTCATAGGTCACGATCTTTTCGGCGATCGTCGCCTCGAGGGCGCGGACGATATCTGCCGCCGCTTTCGTCCAACCGATGTGCTCGAACATCATCACCCCGGAAAGGATGAGCGATCCCGGATTGACCTTGTCCTGTCCGGCATACTTCGGCGCGGTGCCGTGTGTCGCCTCGAAGACGCCGTGCCCGGTGACGTAGTTGATGTTGCCCCCGGGCGCGATGCCGATCCCTCCGACCTGCGCAGCGAGGGCGTCTGAGAGATAGTCACCGTTCAGGTTCGTCGTCGCGATGACGTCGAATTCATCGGGTCGCGTGAGGACTTGCTGCAAAGTGATGTCGGCGATCGCGTCCTTCACCAGGATCTTGTCGCCGGGGTTGCCGCCGCAGTCGTCCCACGAGACGGCGATGTCGGCGAACTCCTCTTTGACGAGTTCGTAGCCCCAGGCACGAAAGGCGCCCTCGGTGAACTTCTGGATGTTGCCCTTGTGGACGAGCGTCACGCTCTGGCGGCCGTGGGTCTTCGCGTACTGGATCGCGGCGCGCACGAGACGCTTCGAACCGGTGATCGAGACGGGCTTGATGCCGACGCCGGAGTCCAGCCGGATGTTCCAGCCGTACTCTGTTCGCAAGAACTTGAGGAGCTTCTTCGCGTCTTCGGTACCCTCTTCGACCTCGAAGCCGGCATAGACGTCCTCGGTGTTCTCGCGGAAGATCACCATGTCGACCTTGCCGGGCCAGCGGACCGGTGAGGGCACACCCGGGAACCAGCGCACCGGCCGCAGGCAGACGTACAGGTCGAGTTGCTGGCGTAGCGCCACGTTCAAGGATCGGATGCCGCCACCGACGGGCGTCGTGAGCGGGCCCTTGATCCCGATCAGGTGTTCCCGGAAGGCGTCGACCGTCTCTTCGGGCAGCCAGCTGCCGGTTCGCTCGTGCGCCTTCTCGCCTGCGAGGACTTCCTTCCACTTGATGCGCTTGTTGTGCTTCGCCGACGCGGCATCAAAGACCAACTGCGCGGCAGGCCAGATATCCACCCCGGTTCCGTCCCCCTCGATGTAAGGGATGATCGGCTCATCGGGGACGGAGAGCTCACCGGAGGGCGACATCGTGATCTTTTCGGGCATGAAGCGAGCCTACCGGTGGGCACCGAGAGGGCAATTTGGCCGCGACTCGGCGCCGGAGCGTTAGACGCGCGGTTCTTTCCTACGCGCCAATCCGAGGTTGTTGCAGATCGCGACGGTCGCAGAGACCTGGTTCATCGTGTAGAAGTGCAGGCCCGGCGCACCAGCCGTGCGGAGTTTCTCGCAGAGCTCGGTTGCGAGCTCGATGCCGACCGCCCGAACCGTGTCGGCGTCGTCCGCGACCGCGTCAATCGCTTCGATGACCGAAGTGGGCACCGTCGACCCAGAGAGGTCTGCCATCCGCGTGACCGATCGGACACTTGTGATCGGCATAACGCCCGGAAGGATCGGCTTTTCAACGCCGAGCGCCGCGAGGTCGTCGACGAGGCGGAGATACTCGCCGAGCTCGAAAAAGATCTGAGTGATCGCGAAGTCGGCGAGGGCGAGCTTCTCGGCGACATATCGCCGGTCTGTCGCGACATCCTGCGCGGCGGGATGACCGGACGGATACGCGGCGACGGCGACGCAAAAGGGCGCGACCGACTGCGCGAGCTTGACGAGCTCGATCGCGTGGACGAGCTCCCCTGGCGGAAGCGGGCCGTCGGAACCTGACGGCGGGTCGCCGAGCAGGGCCAGCACGTTGCCGATCCCCGCTTCGGCGTAGCGGCGGAGGATCGCTTCGAGCTCCTCGCGGCGGTGCGCGGCGCAAGTGAGATGCGCCATCGGCTCGGTGCGGCCATCCTGTTCGATCTCGACAACGAGCTCGTGCGTTCGCTCGCGCGTCGAACCCCCTGCGCCATAGGTGATCGACGCAAAATCCGGCTCGAGCGCGTACAGATCCTTGAGCACGCGCTCGAGGTGTTCCTTTGCTTCGTCGGTGCGTGGCGGCCACAGCTCGATGGAAAGTGTCCGGCGCTGCGCAAGCATCGCGTCGATCCGTGCCATTCCGATGACAGTTTGACAGCCGCCGCACTCGGTCCGGACAGACCGTCACACGGCTCGGTTAGGTTCGCCCGACGTGCCCCGGTTGCCGAGCGTGTTCCGTCATCGGGACTTCGCACTTCTTTGGAGCGGTCAAACGACCTCGGTCCTCGGAGACGGGATCTTCTCCGTCGCGCTCGCGCTCGAGACGTTGAAGGTGAGCAATCACGCCTCGACGCTCTCGTACGTGATGGCGGCGCGCATCGCGCCGAGCGCGGTGTTGCTGTTGTTCGCGGGTGCCCTCGTCGACCGCCTTCCCCGTCGCCTCGTCGTCCTCGGTGCCGATCTGTCCCGCGGACTCGGGATTGCCGCGCTCACCGGGCTCGTCGCCGCGCACGCGCTGACCGTCGTTGAACTCGTCGTGATCTCGATCATTGTCGGCGTCGGGGACGCCTTCTTCTACCCCGCTTATTTGGCGATCATCCCCGAGCTGCTTCCGACTGACTTGCTCGCAGAGGGCAACGCCTTCAACAGCGGCAGCCAGGTTCTCGGCCAGTCCCTCGCCGGCCCGGCGATCGGCGGAGTCCTCGTCGCCGCGTTCGGCACCTCCTCGGCGTTCGCAGTCGACGCGGCGAGCTTCATCGTCAGCGCCGGCTGCCTGCTCGCGATGCGCGCCATCCCGCCACCAGCGGCGACGGGCAAGTCGATCCTCGCCGACGTCCATGTCGGGCTTCGCTGGACGATGCGACAACGCTGGCTCTGGTACGGGATCCTGGCGGCGAGCATCGCGAACTTCGCCGGCTTTTCCCCGATCTCGATCCTGATACCGCTGATCGTGCGCGACGTTCTCCACCAGGGGGCAGTCGCGTACGGGGCCGTGTTCGCCGTTTCCGGTGCCGGAGGTGCGCTCGCCTCGGTCGCCGTGGGCCGCTTCGGCACACCGCGGCGACGGACGACCGTCATCTGGACGGTCTGGGCGGTGGCCTCGGCGTGTCTGCTCGGAGTCGGGCTCGCGCCCGACGTTTTCGTCCTCGCCGCCTTCGGCGCCATCGCCGTCGGGGGGCTCGTCTATGGGAACTTGATCTGGCAGACGATGTCCCAACAGCTCATTCCAGCCGAAATGCTCGGCAGGGTCTCATCGGTCGACTGGCTGTTTTCGATCTGCCTGTCGCCGCTCGGCATTCTCGTCGCCGGCGTGCTCGCCACGTCGATCGGTGCCCGCGACACGATGGTCGCCGGCGCACTCGTTTCGCTCGCCGCCGCCGGGGTCGCGTTCGTGCCCGGGGTGCGCGATCCCGACCGGCCGGACTTTCGGTCGATCCCGCTCGAGCCGCCGGAGCTCCCCGGCGAAGAGGCCGCGTCGTTCAGCTGAACGCGTCGAGACCGGTGAGCGCTCGGCCGATCGCAAGCTGGTGGACCTCGGCTGTCCCCTCGTAGGTGAGGACGGATTCGAGGTTCACGGAGTGGCGGATGGCGGGGTATTCCAGCGTGATCCCGTTCGCGCCGAGGATCGTGCGGCACTCGCGGGCGATGGCGAGCGCCTCTCTCGTGTTGTTCAGCTTTGCGACGCTCACCTGCTCGGGGCGGAGCGCTCCGGCAGCCTTCAGCAGCGCGAGCCGGTACGCGAGCAAGAGGCCCTTTGTGTATTCGAGCGCCATGTCCGCAAGCTTCGCCTGGGTGAGCTGGAAGCTCCCGATCGCGCGACCGAACTGCTCGCGCGAGGTCGCGTATTCGAGCGCGGATTCAAGACAGCTGCGCGCCGCTCCCATGACGCCCCAGGCGATGCCGTAGCGCGCCTCATTCAGACACGAGAGTGGTCCCCGCAACCCCTTCACGCCAGGAAGGATCGCCGCGTCAGGGACGCGCACCGCGTCGAAGGTGAGCTCGCTCGTGACGCTCGCCCGCAACGACAACTTGTGGTGCACGTCGCGCGTCGTGAACCCAGGAGAGCCCTTCTCGACGAGGAACCCCCGGATACCGTCGTCGGTCTTCGCCCAGACGACGGCGACATCGGCGAGGCTCCCGTTGGTGATCCACATCTTCGAACCCGAGATCACCCAATCGGACCCTTCCATACGGGCGTGGGTGCGCATCGAGGCGGGGTCACTTCCCGAGTCGGGTTCGGTCAAACCGAAACAGCCGATCGCCTCGCCACTCGCCATCATCGGCAGCCAGCGTTTCTTCTGCTCGTCGGTTCCGTACCTCTGGATCGGGTACATGCACAGCGAGCTCTGCACCGAACAGAACGAGCGGAAACCGCTGTCGATCGCCTCGAGCTCCATCATCACGAGGCCGTAGGAAACGGGGTCCATGCCCGGCGTCCCGTCGAGCTCGGCGTACATCCCGAACAATCCGAGCGCACCGAGCTCCTTCGCGATCTCCACGGGGAACGCACCCTCCTCGAACCATGCCGCGATGTCGGGAAGGAGGCGCTTTCTCGCGAAGGATCGGACGGTGCGTTGCACCTCACTTTGCGCGTCGTCAAACAGATCGTCGACGGCGAGCAGATCGGGTGGTCCAAGTCTCGGCTGCGATCCGGCCGTCATGGCAACGACCGCCCAATCGGCTTTTCGAGGAGCAAGACGGCGTCCACGGCTCCATCCTCGCGAAACGCGGCGCCGCGTCACGAATCGGGCCACGCCGCGTTCTCCCCCGGCACCGCCGAGCGGACGAGCGGGCGGCGACAATGTCGCCTCGTGGACTCGTGGCTCGCCCGCCTTCCTTTCCGCTCACGATCCGGCCCCCGGCCGGCCGGCCTTCCACGGCCGTTCTGGTTCATCTGGGCGGGGACCCTCGTCAACCGGATCTGCTACTTCGTCGAGCCTTTCCTGGCGATCTACCTCGCCCGATCGGTCCATCTGCGCACGTCGACGATCGGGCTCGTGCTGACGAGCTTCGGGGCAGGGTCGTTCATCTCCCAGCCGATCGGCGGGTTCCTCGCCGATCGCGTCGGACGACGCCGCACGCTCGTCGCGGGAATGGTCGCCACCGCCGCCTCGTACGGGTTCCTCGTCAGCGCACGTGGCGTCCTTGTGATCAGCCTCGCCGCGTTCACGGCGGGGCTGGCGATCGACCTCTACCGACCAGCGGTGAGCGCGCTGATCGCCGACCTCGTCGAACCCGACCAGCGCCGCCGCGCCTACGGCCTCAACTACTGGGCGCTCAACCTCGGGGTCTCCTTCGCTGGCGTGCTGGGTGGCTACTTCGCGAGCCGCAACTTCCATCTGCTCTTCGCGCTCGACGGCGCGACCTGTCTCGGTTTCGCGGTGCTCATCGCGCGGGGAGTCCCCGAGCTCGGCGTGCCCCAAGCGCCGGCGGCGGAGAGTTCCGGGTACTCGGTCGCGCTGCACGACGCGCTGCTCGTCGCCCTTACCGGTGCGACGATGCTCACGGCGACGGTGTACATCCAGTCGTTCGCGACTCTGCCGCTCGCGATGCGCGCCGATCACCTCAGTCCGCTCGACTACGGAATCGCATACACCGTCAATCCGGTCGCGGTGATCGTGCTGCAACCGATCGCGATCCGCGTTCTCGCCCGCCGCTCCGCACCCGGCGTTCTCGTCGCCTCGTCTCTCCTCGTCGGCGGCGGGTTCGGCCTCGACGTCTTCGCGCACTCGCTGCTCGCGTACGCGGCGACGGTGCTCGTGTGGACCTTGGGCGAGATCGCCGGAAGCGTCGTCGGTTCAGCGCTGATTGCCGATCTCGCACCGGCGCACCAGCGTGGTCGCTACAACGGCGTCTACTCGGCGGCCTTCGGTGGGTCGGCGATCCTCGGACCGCTCACCGGGACGATGGCGCTCGGCCACCTCGGCCGGACGACCTTGTGGACGTCGTGCCTGGTCCTCGGTTTTGTGGCAGCGTTGCTCGTCGCGACCACCGGGCCGGCGATCAGGCGGCGCACGACGGCCCCGGGGATCGCCGCAACGGCGTCCGCGTGATCCGTCAGCGAAGGCGACGGCGCGCGGCGCGCACGGCGTTTTTGAGCAGCATCGCCCGCGTCATCGGTCCGACACCGCCGATGCGCGGCGTGATGTAGCCCGCCACCTCGGCGACGCTCTCTTCGACGTCGGAGAGCAGCCGCCGACCCTCGAAGGACGTCCCCGCGCCGACGACGGCGGCTCCGGGCTTCACCATCTCCTTCGTCACGATACCCGCCCGCCCGACCGCCGCGACAATGACATCCGCCCGCCGCGTGTACGCACCGAGATCGGCCACCCCGGTGTGAAGGGCGGTGACCGCGGCGTTGCAGTATGGTCGCTTCGACGACATCAGCAGGGCGAGCGGTCGTCCGATGGTGAGGCCGCGCCCCAAGATGACGACGTTGCGGCCTTCGACGGGCACGTCGTGATGAGCGAGCAACTCAACGATCCCGGCCGGCGTGCAGGGGAGCGGGCCATCGACCCCGATCACGAGCCGGCCGAGATTGACGGGATGGAGCCCGTCGACGTCTTTTTGCGGATCGATCGCGACGAGCGCCGCAAAGTCGTCGAGGTGTGAGGGAAGCGGGACCTGCACCAAGAAGGCGTCGATCGCTGGATCGTCGTTGAAGCGGCGCACGACCGCCAAGACGTCGTCGATCGACGAGTCCTCGGCGAGGTGCTCCCCGAACGACGCGATGCCGACGGAGGCCGAGTCCTCGTGCTTCAGTTCGACGTAGCGCGCGCTCGCCGGGTCGTCCCCGACGAGGATCGTGCCGAGCCCCGGTACGACGCCGCGCGCCCGCATCTCGGCGACCTCGGCCGTGACCTCGACGCGGATCTGCTCGGCGAGCGCCGCGCCGTCCAAGATGACAGCACTCATCGTGCGCCGGCGCTCAATGGCGGAAGTGGCGTTCGCCGGTCATGACGAGCGCGACGTTACGTTCGTCGGCGGCGGCGATCACCTCGTCGTCGCGCAGCGATCCGCCGGGCTCGACGACGACACCGACGCCGGCGTCGCAGACGGCGTCGAGGCCGTCGCGGAACGGGAAGAACGCGTCGCTCGCCCCCGCGCCTCCGAGCGCCCTCCCGGCTGCCTTTTCCTCAGCGAGGCGCGCCGCATCGCGACGATTCTGCTGTCCACAGCCGACGCCGACGACGACGCCCTCCTTCGCGAGGACGATCGCGTTCGATCCCGTCGCCGCGCAGACACGCCAGGCGAGTTCGGCGTCGAGCCACTCCGGATCCGTCGGCAGCCGCTTGGTGACGACCCGCCAGGAGTCGGTGCGCGGAGAGACGACATCGCGGTCTTGGACGAGGAATCCCTCGGCGAACTCGCGCAAAGCCAGTGCCGATTTCGACGGCAGGGGCGCCTCGAGGACCCGCATGTTCCTTCGCTTCTCGGAAAAGAGCGCCAGGGCGCCGGGAAGGAACCCCGGCGCGATGAGCACGTCGGCGAGCGGGTTCTTCACGACCACCTCGGCGAGCGCGTCGTCGACCACAGCCGAGATCGCGACGATCCCGCCGAACGCCGAAATCTCGTCCGCCGCGAACGCCTTTTGGTAGACGTCGGCCGCCTCGGTGCCGATCGCGACGCCGCATGGGTTGGCGTGCTTCACGATCACCGCGGCGGTGGTCGCGTCGCCGATGCCGATGACGCTGTGACAGATCGTCCAGGCCGCCTCGGCATCGACGAGGTTGAGAAACGAGAGCTCGCGTCCGGAGTGCTGGATCACGCCGTCCCACCAGCTCGTCGCGCCGGTCGGTGTGTACCGTGCGCCGCGTTGATGCGGGTTCTCACCGTGGCGGAGGAGCTCTCTTTGTGCCAGCGCGACGTGGATCACCGGCGGAAGACCATCGGGCGAGCCAGCGTAGAACCAGTTGGCGATCGCCGCGTCGTACGACGCGACGTGTGAGAACGCCGTCGCCGCCAGCTTTGTCCTTGTCTCGTCCGTCAGCCGCCCCTCTCGGCGGAGCTCGTCGATGACGACCGCGTAGTCCTTCGGGTCGACGACGACGCCGACATGGGCGTGGTTCTTCGCCGCGGCGCGCACCATCGTCGGCCCGCCGATGTCGATCAGCTCGATCGACGGGTCGCTCTCGAACGGGTAGAGGTTGCAGATGACAAGGTCGATCGCCTCCACGCCCTCGCGTTCGAGCTCGGCGAGATGCGCCTTGTTCTGCCGGTCGGCGAGGATGCCGGCGTGGATCGCCGGGTGGAGCGTCTTCACCCGGCCGTCGAGCATCTCTTTCTGACCGGTGATTTCGTCGACGCGGCGGTGCGCGATCCCCTCGGCTGCGAGCGTCTCGGCCGTGCCGCCGCTCGCCACGATCTCAACGCCGAGTTTTTCGAGTTCGCGCGCGAACGGGGCGAGCGCGGTTTTGTCGGAAACGGAGATGAGCGCCCTCATCTCGCCACCCGCTGTTCGATGGAGCTTGATCGCACCAAGGAGAGATAGGCGCGGATCGTCGCCGGGTACAGCACCCGTTCGACCGATTTGATCCGCTCATGCAGCGTCGTTTCGTCGTCGGACTGCAGGATCGGAACGCGCTCTTGCGCGAGCACCGGTCCCTCGTCCACTGCCTCGGTGACGAGGTGGACCGTGCACCCCGTCTCTGCGATTCCCGCCGCGAGCGCCGCGTCGACGGCGTGCCACCCGCGGAACGCCGGCAGGAGCGACGGGTGCGTGTTCAACACCTGGCCCGAGAACGCGGTGACGAATTCACCGCTCAGTACCGTCCCGAAGCCGGCCATCGCGACAACATCGACGCGATGACCGCGCAGCGCGGCGATCAGCTCGCGCGTGTAGCCCTCCCGATCGAAGCCCGGGGAGAACTCGCGTCGCTCGACACGCTCGAGGGCGACCCCGGCGTCGGTGGCGATCTTCTCGGCAGCACAGGGACGGTCCGTGGCGACGACGACGATCGGCAGTCGATCAGCGATCAGTGCCGCGAGGATCGAACCGGTTCCGGACGCAAGGACGCCCAGACGCGGCGGCACGCCGGCATCCTCAGCCAAGGGAGCGGACGACATCCACCATCAGCTCGCCGGCTTCCGACGGACTACGTCCGACCTTCGCCCCGGCAGCCGTGAGCGCGTCGATCTTCACCTGCGCCGTTCCAGACGACCCAGAGATGATCGCGCCGGCGTGGCCCATCGTCCGCCCGGGTGGCGCCGTGACACCGGCGATGTAGGCGACGACGGGCTTTGACATCTTGTCGGCGATGAACGTCGCGGCGCGTTCTTCCTCCGCCCCGCCGATCTCGCCGATGAGCATCACCGCTTGGGTGTCGGAGTCGGCCTCGAACGCTTCGAGGACATCGACGAAACTCGTCCCGGGCACCCGGTCACCACCGATTCCGATACACGTCGTCTGGCCGACGCCTTGTTGGGTGAGCTCGTGCAGCGCCTGATAGGTGAGCGTCCCCGAGCGGCTGACGATGCCGACCGGTCCACCGGGGAGCGCGATCTCGCCGGCGGTGATGCCGATGTTGCACTTGCCCGGGGAGATGACCCCGGGGCAGTTCGGCCCGATGAGACGGGTGGCGGGGTATTCGCGACGCAGTCGGTTGAAGACGAGCGCCTCGTCCTTCGCCGGAATGTGCTCGGTGATGCAGACGACGAGTCCGATTCGAGCCGCGGCCGCCTCAAGGATCGCGGCGGGCGCGCCCTTCGGAGGCACGGCAACGAAGCTCGCGTTGGCGCCGGTCGCCGCCACCGCCTCGGCGACGGTGTCGTAGACCGGGATCCCCTCGACGGATTCCCCGCCTTTGCCCGGGGTGACACCGGCGACGACCTTCGTGCCGTAGGCGCGATTGCGCAGGCCGTGGAAGCGCCCCTGGCTGCCGGTGAGGCCCTGGACGACGACGCGGGTCGTCTCGTCGGCGAAGATGCTCATCGGCTCTTCGCGATCGCGACGGCTCGACGCGCCGCGTCGAGCATCGTCTCTTCTCGCATCAGCGTGTCGGAAAGGTGCGGTTCGAGCAGCGCCCGCGCCTGTTCGGCGTGGGTGCCGTCGAGCCGGACGACGATCGGGGAGGAAAGCTGCACCCGTTCGCGAGCCGCAAGGATGCCCCGTGCGACGTCGTCGCAGTGGACGATGCCTCCGAAAATGTTGACGAGGATGGCGTGGACCTTCCCGTCAGAGTTGATCACTTCGAGCGCGTTCGCCATCACATCGGCGTTCGCTCCCCCGCCGATGTCCAAGAAGTTCGCTGCCGAACCGCCGACCTGGTTGACGACATCGAGCGTGCTCATCGCAAGCCCAGCACCATTGGCGATGATGCCGACGGTTCCTTCGAGGCCGACGTAGCTGAGACCCTTTTCGCGCGCGAAGCGCTCGCGCGGATCGTCGGGGTCCGCCTCAGCGAACTCCGACCAATCCGGATGGCGGTAGGCGGCGTCGTCGTCGAGGGTCACTTTCGCGTCGAGCGCGTGCACCGCACCCGTGGGCGTGAGGATCAGCGGATTGATCTCGACCAGGTCGGCATCGCCCTCGACGTAGCAGCGGTAGAGCTTCAGGAGGACCTCGACGACGCCGTCGACGGCTTGCGCGTCGATCCCGCCGTCGACGACTGCGTCGCGCAGCGCCACTTCGTCGATTCCGTCGATCGGGTTGACCCAGACCCTGGCGATCGCGTCGGGGTCTTCTTCGGCGACCTGCTCGATCTCGACACCGCCCTTTGACGAGATCATCGCCAGGTGGAGCTTCGCGACGCGATCGAGCGTGAAGCTGACGTAGTACTCGCGCGCGATGTCGGAAGTCGTCTCGACCCACAGCCGCTTCACGACGTGACCTTTGATGTCGAGGCCAAGGATCGACCGCGCGTGACGTTCGGCCTGCTCGCGGTCTTGCGCGATCTTCACGCCACCCGCCTTGCCCCGACCGCCGACTTTCACCTGTGCCTTGATCGTCACGGGGTAACCGAACTTCTCCGCGGCGGCGATCGCCTCTTCGACGGAGTCGGCGACAGCTCCAGGTGAGACGGGGATCCCGTACCGGGCGAGGTACTGCTTGCCCTGGTACTCGTAGAGATCCAACGTCTCGTCCTTCCTCTCCGATGCCGCGCGCCCACAAGAACCTGGCTGATCGACGTTGCCCGGTCACAGAACCGAGCGCTGCGATCCTAAGGGGCGATCCTTCGTCTGGGCGACCCCGGGCCGCGTCGCGGAGTGTCCCGCTCGGCCAGCTCAGGCGCGCTTCAGGGGCGTCGCTGAGAGCAGGAAGCGCTTCTCGCCGCGGCGCTCGAAGCGGATCACCGCTTCTTGTTTTTCGCCCTCGCCTGCGACCGAAACGACCACGCCTTCGCCCCAACGGGCGTGGACGATCTTGTCACCGGCAGCGAGGCCCAGTTCCTCCGCTCCCGTCGATCGGACCGGCATGGCGCGCCGCCTCGTCAACACGCCGGACCGGCCGTAGGACGGCGGCCCGTCGAACTCCGGCGCTTCCCGCCGGAAGCCCGCCCAGGCGCCCGCCGGTCCCTCGCCGAGGTCGACCACGAGGTGATCGGGGATCTCCTTCAGGAATCGACTCTGCAAACTCTCACGGGTCTGGCCGTAGAGCGTCCGCTGCCAGGTGTGCGTGAGGTAGAGCCTCTTGCGCGCCCGGGTGATGCCGACGTACGCAAGCCGCCGCTCCTCTTCGAGGCTCGCCGGATCCGACAGCGAGCGATCCCACGGAAACACCCCTTCTTCCATCCCTGTCAAGAACACGACATCGAACTCGAGTCCCTTCGCGGCGTGCAGCGTCAGAAGGCAAACGCGCCCGCCCGAGTCGTCAAAGTCGTCGGTCGAGGCGACGAGGGCGATTGCTTGCAGGAAGGTCTCGACGTCCTCGTGGCTCGCTGTCACGCTGCGGAGCTCGTCGAGGTTCTCGAGCCGACCCTCGGCGTCGATCGCTCCAGGTCCGCCGAACTCTGTTTCCGACTCGAGGGATTCGCTGTACCCGGTCCGCTCCAAGATCGTGTCGATGACCTCGAGGGGCGGGCGTCCCTTCAACGCCGCGAGCTCGCGCACGAGCCGCAGGAACCCGCCGATCGCCGAAAGCGACCGACCCGAGACACCGGCGTCCTTCGCGTGCGCGATCGCGTCGGCAAACGACATCTTGTGGTTGGCCGCGTAAGCACCGATCTTCGTCAGGGTCGTGTCGCCGATTCCTCGCTTCGGCACGTTGATCACGCGCCGCAGCGACACCTCGTCGAAGGGGTTTACGACGAGGCGGAGGTAAGCGAGAACGTCGCGCACCTCGCGCCGGTCGTAAAAGCGCGCCCCGCCGATCACCTGGTACGGGATACCACGATCCGCCAGAGCCTGTTCGATCGCCCGGCTCTGCGCATTCGCGCGGTAAAAGACGGCGATCTCGCCCCGACGGATGTGACCCTTCGTCGTGAGCTCGGCGATCGCATTCGCGACGAAGGTCGCCTCGTCGCGTTCGGTGCCGCCTCGGTATCGGTAGATCCTCTCCCCCTCGCCGAGGGCAGACCAAAGTTTCTTTTTCTGGCGCATGATGTTGTTCCCGATGACCGCATTGGCTGCGTCGAGAATCGTTTGGGTCGAGCGATAGTTCTGGTCGAGAACGATCGTCGTTGCATCCGGAAACGCTCGTTCGAAGTCCAATAGGTTGCGGAATTCCGCGCCCCTGAATGCGTAGATGCTCTGATCGGTGTCGCCGACGACGCAGACGTTGCGATTTTTCGCGCCGATCAACTTCACGATCTCGTTCTGCGCGTAGTTGGTGTCTTGATATTCATCAACGAGCAGGTGCTCGAAACGATCCTGGTAGTGCTCGAGGACCTCCGCGTCGGATCGGAACAGTCGAACGACGTAGGACAACAGGTCGTCGAAGTCCATCGCCTGAGCGGTGCGCAGTCGGCGCTCGTACTCGGCGAAGGCGGCCGCGATCTTCTCTTCGGGAAACGTCCGCGCCCGGTCTGCGTAGTCCTTCGCATCGAGAAGTTCCGACTTCGCTTGGCTGATCGCGCCCACGACCGACCGCGCTGAGAATCGCTTCGCATCGATTCCGAGGTCATCGAGGATGTGTTCGACGAGGCGCCGCGTATCTCCCTCGTCGTAGATCGAGAACCCTGACGTGTAGCCGATCCGCTCCGATTGCCGGCGCAGGATCCGCACACAGGCCGAGTGGAACGTCGAGAGCCACATCTTCTCGGCGTCCTGTCCGACGAGCTCGACGACGCGCCGACGAATCTCGGCGGCTGCCTTGTTCGTGAAGGTGATGGCGAGGATGTGCCACGGTTTCACGCCCGTCGCCACAAGGCGCGCGACCCGACGGGTGAGCACGCGCGTCTTGCCCGAGCCTGCGCCGGCAACGACGACGAGCGGACCCCCGTCGTAGAGCACCGCCTCGCGCTGGGACGGGTTGAGGTCGGAAAGGATCGACTCCAGGTCGATTTCTTGATCAGACCCGGGCGTGAACGGTCCGACCTCGTCGAGGTCGGAGAAGTCATTCAACGACACGCGATGGTCACTCCCATTCGATCGTGCCCGGTGGCTTCGACGTGATGTCGTAGACGACGCGGTTCACCCCTGGAACCTCGTTGATGATCCGGCTCGAACAGCGCTCCAGCAGATCGAACGGCAAGCGCGCCCAGTCAGCCGTCATCGCGTCGTCGCTCGTCACCGCGCGCACGACGATCGGGTACGCGTAGGTTCTCTCGTCACCCATCACCCCGACTGATCGCACGACCGGCAACACGGCGAACGCCTGCCAGACCGATCGGGAAAGCTCGGCCTTTTCGACCTCGTCGGCGACGATCGCGTCGGCGGCTCGCACGATCTCGGCTCGCTCGCGGGTCACCTCACCGACGATGCGCACGGCGAGACCGGGTCCGGGGAAGGGCTGGCGCCAGACGATCTCTTCTGGCAGGCCGAGTTCGACCCCGATCTGGCGGACCTCGTCTTTGAACAACAGTCGTAGAGGCTCGACGAGTCCGAGCTCCATCTGCTCGGGAAGGCCGCCGACGTTGTGGTGCGACTTGATCGTCGCCGCCTGCGACGTCCCCGACTCGATGACGTCGGGATAGAGCGTCCCCTGCGCGAGGAAGCGCACGCCGGGTAGATCGGACGCCACCTCTTCGAAGATCTCGATGAACAGCGCGCCAATGAGCTTCCGCTTCTCCTCGGGATCGAGGACCCCCGACAGCGCCTCGAAAAAGCGGTCCGCCGCCTTCACGTGATGGAGGTCGATGCCGAACTGCGCGCGGAAGGTCCGCTCGACCTGTTCGGGCTCACCCTCGCGCAAAAGCCCGGTGTCGACGAAGACACAGCTGAGTTGATCGCCGACCGCCTTGTGCACGAGCGCGGCGGTCACCGCGGAATCGACTCCACCCGACAACGCGCAGAGGACGCGCTCGTTTCCGACCGAGGCGCGAATCTCCCGAACGGCGCTTTCGATCACCGACGTATGGGTCCACGTCGGACGGCACCCGCAGACTTCGAACAAGAAGCGCTTCAAGAGCTCCTGTCCCCGCGGAGTGTGCGCGACTTCGGGGTGGAACTGCACGCCGTACAGGCGGCGGTCGGTGCTCTCGAACGCGGCGACCGACACCTCTTTGGTCGACGCCGTCGTCGTGAACCCCGGCGGCGGGGCCGTGATCGAGTCCGCGTGGCTCATCCAGACGTCGGACAGCTCGGGCCACCCGAAGAAAAGCACCGATCCGGTGCCAAGGCGGAGGTCGGTCCGCCCGTACTCGCCCGATCCCGTCCGTCCCACCGCACCGCCGAGCTGCTGTGAGAGCAGCTGCGCTCCGTAACAGATCCCGAGGACGGGGGCACCCGCCGAGTACACCTCGGCGTCGAGGCCGGGGGCGTTGTCGGCGTAGACCGATTTCGGCCCGCCGGAAAGGATGACGCCCTTCGGGTGTCGGGCGCGGATCTCGGCGGCAGTGATCGTGTGGGGGACGATCTCGGAATAGACGTGCGCTTCGCGCACCCGACGCGCGATGAGCTGGGCGTACTGCGCTCCGAAGTCGACGACGAGGATCGTGTCGAACTGCGGGGCCACCAAGCGAGGCTACCAGCGCGCTGTCGCGGCTCCGGGTGACTCGCAACACCGCGAGCAGGTCAATCGCGCAGCTTTTCGAAGGACGGAAGCGCGTAACCGAAGGCGGCGACGACGGCCCCGATCAACATCACGGCCATGCCGACCAAGCGGAGTGGGTCCGACGCCGCGAGCAAACCCCCGAGGCCGGCGAGCGTGACGCCGCTCATCCCGATCCACCCCGTGAGCCGCGAGATACGCGAGGCGTGCAGAGTCCGGGCGAGCAGGACGAGCCCACCGACGACGAGCGGCAGGCCGAGCGCGGCGTGTGCGACGTAGATGCCGCGTTGTTCGGACGGGAGAAAGCCCGTCTGCCGGTGGAGCGGTAACAAAGCGATGGCGCCGATTCCGAAGGCGACGTCGAGGCCGACGAGGACCAACAACACGCGTGAAAGGTTGGCGATCGCCTTGCGCACGGTGAGCTGAACGAGGGTGTCGGCTGTGTGACTGTCTCCCTCCACGCTTCGATCGCGTCGGCGAAGCCAGCGGCGCGCCGCGTAAACCTCGGGATCTTCGTGGATGAGGTACCACCATCCCCAAATCGCGAGGATCGCGAAGACCGGCCACTCGACCGAGTAGAACCAGCTGAGGCCGTTACCGGCTAGCGCCCGCGTCGCTTGCCACCAACCGGCGACCGCACACCCCGGCGCCAGAATCAACACTTCGAGATCCAAAAGGTATGCGCGCCGCGAGAACCACCGTCGACGGAAGTCTGCGCGGTGCACTTCGATCGTTGACCGATCGTCGTGGACACTTTGGGCATCGAGGCGATTGGCCACTTCGAAGCGGTGGGTCATCTTCCGTTCGGCAACGAACGCGGCGAACGGCACGGTGCCAGCGAGCAGCACCAGCGCCATCTGCCATTTCGGGATCCCAAGGCGGCGCGTGAGTCCGAACGCGACGAACAGGTAGACGATGTAGAGGAGACCGTGCACCGTTCCGACGTCGTTCACGACCGCGGGTCGATTCGCTGCGACTTGGAGCGGGACGCCGACGAAGACCAACACGATGAGCAAGCTCGCCGTCGCAAAGGCCAAGATCCGATAGCGGATCAGGTAGCGGCGCGGGACGCGCTCTGAACTCGCGGCGAGCTCTTCGGCGGTCGGCTCGACCGCGGACGTGCTCACCTCACGAGCGTCGCCGTGAAACGCGTGTGGCCGTTGTCACAAGGCGAACGTCAGCTCCGGCTCGCTCGCCTTGATGACGTCGTCCTCGCTCACGCCCGGTGCGAGCTCGCGCACGACGAGCCCCTCGTCGGTGATGTCGAGCACACAGAGATCGGTGATCACCCGGTCGACGACCTCCGTGCCGGTCAGCGGAAGCGAGCAATCGCGGACGATCTTGTGGGAGCCGTCCTTCGCCACATGTTCCATGAGCACGATGACGCGCTTCGCCCCGTTCACGAGATCCATCGCGCCGCCCATTCCCTTCACGAGCTTTCCGGGAACGACCCAGTTCGCGAGATCGCCTTTCTTCGAAACCTGCATTCCACCGAGGATCGCGACGTCGAGATGGCCGCCACGAATGATCCCGAACGACGTCGCCGAGTCGAAGAACGACGCGCCGGGCAGCACCGTGACCGTCTCCTTGCTCGCGTTGATCAGGTCGGGGTCCTCTTCACCTTCATACGGGAACGGCCCCACCCCCAAGATGCCGTTCTCGGAATGCAGCATCACTTCGACGCCTGCTGGCGCGTAGTTCGGCACGAGCGTCGGCAACCCGATGCCGACGTTCACGTACTGCCCGTCGTGCAACTCAAGCGCTGCGCGAGCCGCCATCTCTTCTTTCGACCACGGCATCAGGCTGCTGCTCCCTCTCGTTTTCGCAGCGTGTGTCTCTCGATCGTCTTCTCCGTGCCTTCTGGCACCTTCACAAGGCGCTGCACGAAGAGCCCTGGCAGGTGCACGGAATCGGGGTCGAGTGCGCCAGTTGGCACGATCTGTTCCGCCTCGACGATCGTCACCTTCCCCGCCATCGCGGCGAGCGGGTTGAAGTTGCGCGAGGACTCTCGAAAAATGAGGTTGCCGGTCTCGTCGGCTCGGTAGGCGTGGACGAGCGCGAAGTCAACGACGATCGCGTGCTCGAGCACGTAGGTGCGCCCCTCGAACACGCGCGTTTCGCGCGGCTCGGAACCTTTCACGATCGAGCCGTCCGGACCGTAGCGAAGCGGCAAGCCGCCGTCGCCGACGAGGGTGCCGACGCCCGTCGGCGTGTAGAAGGCGGGGATTCCGCTCCCCCCCGCCCGCAGGCGCTCGGCGATCGTCCCCTGCGGACACAACTCGACCTCGATCTCTCCGCTCAAGTACTGCCGGGCGAACTCAGCGTTCTCGCCGATGTACGAGCTCGTCATCTTCGAGATCTTCTTCGCTTTCAGCAGGATCCCGAGTCCGTATTCGTCGGTGCCGCAGTTGTTCGAGACGGCCCGCAAGTCCGAAACGTCGGTGGCGGCGAGCGCTTTGATCAGGGTGACCGGGATTCCCGAAAGTCCGAATCCCCCGACCGCCAGCGTCGCCCCGCTCGGGATGTCGGCAACCGCCTCAGCTGCGGACTCGTAGACCTTGCGCATCGCGTCCTTCTGCCTCCTCGGTGAATCGACCGCTTCGGTTCGGCGACGCGGCGGCACGACTCGCACTCGCTGTCCGGGGCGAACTAAACGTAACCGACCAGTCCGAACACAATTCTCCGTCGACCAGTCGAGGTGGCCAGCCATGAGCGAGGATCCGGGCGCGCACCTCGTCACTGCTTGGTTCGGTCCGCTCCTCGTCGAGGTCACGACGGGCGATATTGCCGACCAGCCTGGTTTCGACGCCGTCGTGAACGCCGCCAACGCGCAGTTGCTTCCGGGGGCGGGCGTCGCCGGCGCGATCCACCGTGCCGCGGGCCCCGAACTCGCGACCGAGTGCCGACCGCTCGCGCCGATCCGCTCGGGCGAATGCGTCATCACGTCGGGGCACCGCTTGGCGAACCCCTTTGTCATCCACTGCCTCGGTCCGGTCTACGCCGACGACGACGACCCGAAGGGTCATCTCGCCTCCTGCTTTCGACGCGCGCTCGAGCTCGCCGACGCGCAAGGACTGGCCTCTGTCTGTTTCCCGGCGATCTCGACGGGGGTGTTTGGCTACCCACTCGATCAGGCGGCGGACGTCGCCGTCGCAGCCGTTGCCGAGTGCGCGCCGTCACTTTCGGCCGTCCGTCGAGTCCGTTTCGCTCTCTTCGGGGACGCGGCCCTCTCCGCCTTCGCTCGTGCCCTGGGACGCGTCGCTCGCGAACGCAACGGAGACCCCGACTAGCGCATGTTCCGTCGCCTCTCGATTCCCTACGTCGTCGCGCTCGTCGGCGCGCTGTCGAGCGTGCTCGCCGCGGCCTTGGATCCTTCGGCAGCCGACGCCGCGGCCCACCAAGACTGGTCGCCGTTCGTCTTGGTTGCCGGTCTCATCCTCGCCGGCTTCGCCGCCGAACGCGATGGCATCTTCGCCTTTCTCGGCCGGGTGCTCGCCGGCGCGTCGCGTAGCGAGTTCGGCTTCTTCGTCGGCACCGTCGTGCTCACCGTCGTCGTGACGGCGCCGCTCAATCTCGACACCTCGGTCGCCTTCCTGACGCCGGTCTTCGTGCACGCCGCGCGACAGCGCGGCAGCGACGAGGCACCGGCAATGTACGGATGCCTCTTCCTCGCCAACGCCGGCTCGCTGTTGCTGCCCGGCTCGAACCTCACAAATCTCATTGTTCTCGGCCATCTCCACCTGGCTGGCACGACCTTCGTCCAAAAGATGTGGCCAGCGTGGGCGGCATCGGTGGTGGTCACCGCGGTCGTGCTCGGGCTCGCGTACCGCCGCAGCCTCACTGGCAGGCGACGGTCAGATGGCGCGCGCGTCGACGCGCAGGTCGGCGTCGGCGCGGCAGCGATCGTCGCGGTCACCGCGATCGTCTTGTTGGCGCGCTCACCGGCGATCCCCGTCTTCGGCGTCGGACTCGCCGCCGCACTCGTCACCACGATGAGGCATCGCAGTCGCCTTGAGAAGATGATTCGGGTACTCGGGCCGGCGATCCTCGTCGGCTTGTTCGGGATCGCCGTCGGGCTCGGCACCGCCGGGCGAGCGTGGGACGGTCCCGCCGTTGCGCTTGCGCACTTCGATCGGTGGGCGACCGCCGCCTTTGCGGCGGCGGCGAGCGTGGTCGTGAACAATCTCCCGGCGGCTTCGTTGCTGTCGGCGAGGGTCCCGCCGCACCCGTACTCGTTGCTCATCGGCCTCGATGTTGGGCCGAATCTCGCCGTAACCGGCTCGCTCGCTTGGCTCTTGTGGCTGCGTGCGGCTCGCCAGGCAGGAGCCCGCCCCTCCCTCGTGAGGGCGAGCGCCCTCGGCGCAGTCGTCGCGCCGCTCGCGATCATCGCTGCCATCGGAGCGATCACCCTTTCGGGACTCGCGTGAACCTTCGACGGGCCGTCGCGGACACCGTTGCAATCTGAGAACATGCGCCCATGGCCACGATGGAAATCGCCCTAGAAGACGTCGCGTACTACGTCGATCACGCGCTCGACGCGATGCTCGAGATCCTGATCGTGCTCGGCGACGAACTTGCAAACGACAAGCCGGCGCTGCCGGGCGCGAACTCGCCGTTCCAGATCGTCACCCACAGTCTCGGTGTGATGGAGTTCTGGGGAGGTCAAAGCGTCGCCGGTCGCGACGTGCACCGCGACCGTATGGCGGAGTTCCAGGCGACAGGCCGCGTCGACGAGCTCGTCGCACGGGTCGCCGACCAGCGGGCGCGATTCGTCGCCGATCTCGACTCGCTCGACTCGCTCGCGTCGCCGCGCGGGCCAGCGAATCCAAAGTTCGCCGATCTCCCGCTCGGGAGGAGCCAGGCAGGCGTGGTGCTCCACGTCGTCGAGGAGCTCTACCAGCACCTCGGCCATCTCGAGATCACGCGCGACCTCCTCGTCTCGGTCGCGGGCCAGGCGACCTAGGAACCGCCGGCCCCGAAGTCGGGAAGAGGAGCAGGTCCCAACCTTCGGCAACAGAGAAGTGCTGGCACGAGGTGGGAGCGGTGGTCCGCCCCCTTTTCCACTCCTTCGATGCCGACCACACTTAGCTTCTGACCGGCGCTCCGCGCCGCCTGGGGGGTCTCGATTGAGCGTTCCGATGCCGGCGGCAGCGCCGTGAACCTCGACTCTTGGCGCGTCATCACCTACCGGGCTCGGCGAACCCTCGCCCACCGCTTTCGGTCGTACCTCGCGATCACGCTCGTCCTCGGCGCGCTCGGCGGCTTGGCGCTCGGATCGATCGCCGCCGCACGGAGGACACAGTCCGCCTACCCGCAGTTTCTCGAGAGCACGAATCCCTCGACGCTCCAGGTGACCGTGTGGGAGTACACGACGTCCACCGGCGCCGTCCCACTTCGCCAACAGGATGCGATGGCGGGCGAGCTCAGCCGGCTGCGGAACGTCCGGCACGTCGAGCGCTTCGTCTACCCGCTCACGGCGCCGATCAACGCGAAAGGACAGCTCGAGCGCGATGCGGCGATCTCACCCGTCGCGAGCGTCGCCGGGGATTTCTTCAACGAGGATCGACCGGCCGTCGTCGCAGGACGCATGCCGAACCCGGACTCCCCCGGTGAGTTCGCAACAACCCCGCTGGCGGCACGTAGCCAGGGATGGCACGTCGGCGAATCCATCAACTGGGCGGTTTTTCGCCCGAGCCAGTTCAGTGCAAGTGGCGCGACCCCCGAACACCCCGCGCGAATCGTGCGCGAGAGGCTCGTCGGCCTCGTCGAGTTCAACACGTCGGTTCTGCAAGACCAGGCGGACGCCAAGACATCGCTCGCCCTCTTCACTCCTGCCTTCGCGCGGGCGGATGCGTTCGGAGGCGGGGGTACAAACTTCGCGATCCAGCTGCGAAGGCGCGGGTCGGTCGCCGCGACCGAGAAACAGGTCATCGAACTCCTTCCGCCGGGCGCCGTCTATGAGTTCGCGGTCACCGCCGATGCGGTCGCCAAGGTCGAACGTTCGATCCGTCCTGAGTCAATCGCGCTCGCCGCCTTCGGAGGTGTCGTCGCGATCGCGGCGCTGGCGATCGCGGCGATGGCGATTGCGCGATTGATTCGATCCAACGAAGACGACCGTGAGGTGCTGCGCGCGCTCGGGGCAACCCCGCTCGTGCAGATCGGTGACGTCGAGATGGGAGTGCTGGCGTCGATCCTCGCTGGATGCGCGCTCGCGGTCGGCGTGGCGGTTGCGCTGTCACCGATCGCGCCGCTTGGTTCGGTGCGCGTCGTCTACCCGTTCAAGGGCTTTGTGTTCGACGGCGCCCCGCTCGGCTTCGGGGTTCTCGCTCTTCTCGTCGTCCTCGTGTCGGTCGCGATCGTGATCGGATGGCGTTTCGCCTCGGCCAAGCGCTCCGCGGCCTACGTTCCACCGTCCGGATTGGGGACGTGGTCGACACGATTCGCGCGCGCCCTTCGACTGCCGATGCCAGCGGTTCTCGGCGTGCGGGGGGCGGTGCAGTCGACTCCGGTGCGCACCGCGGCGCCGGCGCGTTCGACGATCTTCGGTGCGACGCTGGCGATCGTCCTCCTCGTGACGACCCTGACGTTCGGCGCCAGCCTTTCGACCCTCGTCTCCCATCCCCGCCTGTACGGCTGGAACTGGACGTTCGCGCTCGCGGGCAGCGACGACGTGCCACCCCAGGCGCTGTCTGCGTTGCACCACGATCGAGACGTGGCCTCATTCAGCGGGTGGAGCACCGGCGCGAACGTCCAAGTCGACGGGCTCACGGTCCCCTCGATGATCAGCGGTTCGGATCCGACGGTCGCGATGCCCATACTCACCGGCCACCCTGTACGCGCAGCAAATCAGGTCGTCCTCGGTCCGACGACACTCGCCGAAATCCACAAGCGCGTCGGCGACACCGTCGTGCTCTCGTACGGAACGAAGGCCGATTACCCGATCTACGTCCCGGCGGAGCGCATGGAGATCGTCGGGACGGCGACGTTCCCAGCCGTCGGCGGCATCGGCGGCGCGGCAGTCCTGCACCCTTCGATGGGGACGGGGATGTGGTTCGAGTGGCAGGCGGCGTCGCGCCTACACCGCTTGGTGATGGGATCCATCTACACGCTCTCCGGACCGAATTTGGCACTGATCCGGATGCGGCCAGGGGTCTCCGCGTCTGCGGCGCGAGCGAATCTCGATCGGATCGTCTCGTTTTCCGACCGGGTGCTGGCGAAGTACCAGGATGAAGTCTTGTTGCTCAGCGTTCAGCGGCCGGCGGAGATCGTCAACTACCGCTCGATGGGCGCCACACCCTCGTACCTCGCATTGGGGGTCGTGCTCGGTGCCGTCATCGCGCTCGCGGCAGCGCTGACGGCTTCGGTCAGAACGCGCCGTCGCGAGCTCGCTTTGTTGAAGGCGCTCGGCTTCACCGGGCGACAGCTCGCTTGGACGATCGTGTGGCAGGCGACCGTGATCGCGTTGATCGGGATCATCATCGGTGTCCCGATCGGCATCGCCGTCGGCAGGTGGCTGTGGATCCTGTTCGCTCGCAGCATCGCGGCGGTGCCCGAGCCAGCCGTCCCGGTCCTGAGCATCGTCCTCGTCGGCATCGGTGCGCTCGTCATCGCCAACTTCGTTGCCGCGATCCCCGGTCGCGTCGCGCGGCGCACGCCGCCCGCTCTCGTGTTGCGAACCGAATGATCGGGGTTCGTCACACCACCCAATAGCGGATCGCAACGCCGATGCCGACCACGACAACAATCGCCCGCAACGCGCCAGCCGGAACTCTGCGAACGAGCTTGCCACCTAGCGCACCGCCGACCACGGCGCTCGGCGCGAGCACGGCGACGTAGCCCCACGAGACGTGCGCGGCGGCTGCTAGGAAAATCGCCGCGACGAGGCTGATCACGAAGGACAGCGCCTGCTTCAGCGCGTTGAGACGAATGAGACTCTCCGAGGAGAACAGGCCCATCACCGCGAGCAGCAAGATGCCGAGTCCGGCGCCGAAGTACCCGCCATAGACGGCAGAGACAAACGTGCTCAGTGCGAGCGGACCTCGCCGGACTGAAGTCTCAGCGCCAATCGAGTCCTTCTGCGAGATGCGAGCTTTCAGGCGTTGTGGTGCGGCGAGCAGCGCCGCCGAGAAGACGAGCAGATACGGCACCGCATCGCGAAATGCCGACGCCGGGGTGTTGACAAGGATGATCGAACCGACGAGGCCGCCCGCCGCGGCGACGAGGAGGAGCGTCCGTAACGTTCGCGACTGACCTTCGAGGTCGGCGCGTTGCGCGGCCGTGCCGGCGATGTAGCCGGGGGTCAGCGCGATGAGGTTCGTGACGTTCGCTCGCACTGCCGGCAGACCGAGCCCGACGAGGACGGGAAAACTGATCAGCGTCCCGCCGCCGGCGAGTGCGTTCACCCCGCCCGCGGCGATACCCGCCAATCCGGCTAGCACGTACGACCATGCGCCGAGTCCCATCGGCGCGTGGCGTCAGATCGGCGCGCTCAGAGCGTGCGAAGGATCAGCGCGTCGCCCTGTCCCCCGCCGCCACACAGCGCCGCCGCGCCCGTGCCGCCGCCGCGGCGACGGAGCTCGTAGGCGAGCGTCAGCGCGAGGCGCGTTCCGGACATGCCGATCGGGTGGCCGAGGGCGATCGCACCGCCGTTCACGTTGACGACCTCGTCTGTGACACCGAGATCGTCGATCGACGCCGCCGAGACCGCGGCGAAGGCCTCGTTGATCTCGAAGAGATCAATCTCCGAAAGCGACGACCCGCCGCGTTTTACCGCGTCGAGGATCGCCCGCGAGGGCTGGGTGAGGAGCGACTCGTCGGGCCCGGCGACCTGTCCGTACGCGACGAGCTCGGCGAGCGGCTCGACGCCGAGGTCCTCGGCACGCTGGCGCGAGGTGACGACGACTGCCGCGGCGCCGTCGGAGATCTGGCTCGCGTTGCCGGCGGTGACCGTGCCGTTTTTGACGAAGGCGGGTTTCAGCGCGGCGAGGCCCTCGGCGGTCGTGTTCGGCCGCACGCCCTCATCGGTTTCAACGACGACGGATCCGCGCCGGTCGGTGACCGTCACCGGCACGATCTCCTCTTTGAAGCGACCGGACGCGGCGGCGTCGGCGGCGCGCAGGTTCGACTTCAGCGCGAGGTCGTCTTGGCGCTGACGGGACACGCCGGCGGCCTCGGCATCGCGGTCGGTTCCCTCGCCCATGATGAAGTGCTCGAAGGAAGAGACGAGCCCGTCGACCTGGATGACGTCCAAAAGGGCCTGGTCACCGAAACGGAAGCCGGCGCGCGCGCCGGGCAGCACGTAGGGGGCGTTCGTCATCGACTCCATCCCGCCGGCGACAACGATGTCGGCATCGCCGGATCGCACCATCAGATCGGCGAGGTGGATGGCGTTCAACCCGGAGAGGCAGACCTTGTTGACCGTCGTCGCCGGCGTCGACATCGGGATGCCGGCTTTCACGGCCGCCTGGCGCGCCGTGTCCTGGCCCTGTCCCGCCTGGAGCACGTGGCCCATGACGACGTAGTCGCAGGCCGCGGGGTCGACGCCCGCACGGGCGAGCGACTCGGCGATCGCGATCGCGCCCAGGTCGACCGCCCGAAGCGGGGTCAGGGCGCCCAGCATCTTGCCGATCGGCGTCCGGGCTCCGGCGATGATGACGTTCCCGGTCATCGCTCCTCCTCGAGAAGATTCACCTTGTAGGAGGTCAAACTACTTGCCGCGCTCTGAGGATCCGGCTCCGTCGGGGGGTAGGGCTGAATCGCCCGCCCCCGCCTTTCCAGACGGCACCTCGGCTCTGCCACCTCGTCTGCGACGAACGGTGCCGACGATCGACCCGCCGGCCGAGACGAGCAGCGGCAGCGCCGGCCACAACCCGAGACCGACGAGGCCCGCCGCGGCGAGCACGATCCCCTCGGTGAAGGTCCGCGGCCAATAGTGCGCCGTGATGCGTGTCGTCCCCGCCGGGACGCGGACCTCGAACATGCCTTCGTACGGCTCGACGCGCAGGGGATGGCCGTTCGCGCTGACGTGCCAGCCGGAGAAATACGTGACGTGCAAAACGAGTGTCGAACTCGTCGGGACGTCGACGTCGAGGACGTAGGTCGCGTCATTGGTCTGGGTGTACGACAAGACGGTCGCCGGATATGACGCGTGCGAATCGACAAACGCGAAGCGCGACGAGTCTGGCACCGTCGCGACTTCGATCTTGTTCTTGTCCCCGACCGGCACCTCGGCGACAAGGTTCATGCCCTTTGGCAGCGGGTAGCCGGGCGGCAAGAGAACGGTCGTGACGCCGTATCTACGCGCGAGCGCGACCGAGGTGATCGACGGTGAGAAGACGCCGACGTTGCCCTTGAACACCTGACCGGCGTTCGGCACCGGCCAGGCGGCAAAGTAGCGCTGCGGGATGATCGGGTCGTGCATCGCGAGCTCGTCGATGTCGTAGCCACCCTGCACGTTCGGGATGAAGCCGTAACCCGCCCACAACCGCACCCCGCACGGCTTGTTCACCCGCGCTGGCGGCAAGTTGAGACAGCTCTCGTTGATCGGCGTGTCCGAGGCGAACATTCCGGTGCCGACGATGCGCTGCACCGTCTTCACCGCCGCGTTCGTCGGGAACGGGTTCTTGAAGTAGCTGTTGATCCCGACGCCGGCGATGACCAAGAACGCGCCCTGTGCGCCAACAAACAGCGCCGCGACCGCCCGTCTGATCCACCGCCGCACCGTTTCGGACCGCTTCGGCGCGACGATCAACGCCAACGCGACGACGATGAGCATCCCCGTCGTCCACGTCGGCCAGACGAGGCTCGACCGGCGAAGTGCCCGATCGAGCGAATCGAGCGCCGGGAGGTCGACCCACCTCCACAACTCGACCATCTCGAAGGACACTGCGGCGAGGATGACAACGAGCGCGATTTGCACCTTCCGCTCTGCAAAACGGCGCAACAACGCGTCGAAACCGAGGCCGGCGACGACGGCGACGCAGAATTCGAAGACCGGCAGTCCACGGTGCACCGCCACCGCTCCGAGTCCGAGATCGCTGAAGATCGTCTTGCCGATCCCGCCGAAGATGTCGTAACAGGCGATGAGCGTCCCAAGGCCGGCGAGCGCCAGCCCGATCACGATTGGGCGGCGGTAACAGAGCGCCAACCCGAGCGCAGCGCAGACGATGGCGACGATTCCAAGGTACGCCGCGGACTCGTAGTAGTTGCTCAGGTGCGTGAACCAAAAGCTGCCTTTGATCGGCAGGCCGTAATAGCCCTGCACGAAGGCGAGGTTCAAAAGTGACGGCACGAGTCCCCCGTCGAGGTGCTTGCTCGAGCGCGCCGAGTGCGCGACGACAGAGATGCCGGGAAGCCACAGCGGTGCCGATAAGGCGAAGCCGGCGGCCGAGCCGACGAGCACGCGCCCGAGCCCGCGCCACACGAGCTTGCGGTCGCGCACGAGCATCACGAGCGCGGCGACTCCCGCCGCGCCGAGGAGTGCCGGTCCCATGATGACGTACATCTCGGGGAATCCGCCATAGATCGCGAACGCCACCGACACGGCGAGCAGCCAGAGGTCGCGGGCACGTCGGCGGGACCGGTAGGCGAGCGCCACCCCGGCGAGGATGAAGCCCGACCAGGCGACGGGTCCAGAGATCGACCATCCGAGCCATCCGGCAAAGCTCCCCGACAACATGAACGAGATCCCGCCCAAAGTGGCACCGGCCGCTCTCGTTCGAAGGACACGACAACAGACGTACGTGCCGATCCCGGCGATCAGCAGCTTGCCGAGCACCGTCACGAGGAACGAGGCGGAGAGCGGGAGCAGGTAGGCGAGGAGTGTCGGCAGCGCCAGCGCCGCGGACTCGAAATTGAACAGCTGCGGCAGTCCGGTTCCCGCCGTCGAGTTCCACAGCGGGATCGAGCCGTCATGGACGATGCGCCAGTCGATGGCGTTCCACGGCACGCCCTGGTCGCCGACATCGCCCGCCAGGTGATTGTGCGCCGCAACCAGAGCTCCCAGCGTGACGCTTTCAGACGCCGCGTTCCCGGTGGCGTCGTTCGTCATCACCGCGACCGAGGGCGACGTAATGCTGAGAATCGTCGTACCAGAAGGGACGAGCCGGTCTGCGTCGTCGACCTTCCGCCCGATGTCGTTTGCCGTGAAAGCGCCGGTCGAGCTGGTCAGGTTCGGTGACCCGCTCGAGACCGACGCGGCGCTGAGGGTGCGACCCGCCGTGGTGAACAGCGGCTGGGTCAGCACGGAGGCGCCCGAGACGAGGTCGGTCGGCCCGAAGCTGAAGCCGTCCTTCACCGACGGCGACAAGTACAGCAGCGCCACGACGACGACGATGAACAGGCCGAGCACGTCGGTCCGATAGCGCCACGAGAAGAACGCCCCGAGACCGCGTCGTCTCGAGAGGGCTTCGACTTCGGTCATGTCGTCGACGGGCTCCAGGGGCGCGAAGAGACGACGACCGACGCCTTGTGGAACTCGCGGATTTTCTCGTAACCAGAAAGCGCCATCGCCGCCCGCAACGCCCCGAAGAGGTTCGTCCGCCCGCTCGCATCGTGGGCCGGACCGGTGAGGATCTCCGAGAGCGATCCGAGCACGGGGACCTCGACGACGCCGCTGCGCGGCAAGCTCGGATGGCTCGCCGCCGCCGCGACGTAGCGACCGCCCCCTGGGGCCTCCTCGGCTGCTGCGAGCGGCGTCGCCAGCATCACCGCGTCGGCTCCGCAGGCGAACGCGGCGGCAAGGTCGCCACTTTCTGCGATCGGCGCGTCCGCGATCACTTGGACGTAAAAGCCCGTCTCTTCGAGATGTCGGCTGCGTGCACCCGCGGCGTCCGCGATCGCGGTCGCGATCGGCGCACCGACACCAAGGACGCGCCGCGAGTCGTAGGCGGACTCACCGGGCCCGACACCGACCAAGACGCCCATCGCGCCGGTGCGCATCAGGTGCAACGCCGCGGCATAGGACGAACAGCCGCCGACGATCACGGGCAGATCGAGCGCGCGAACGAACTTTTCGAGATCGAGCGTGACATTCGAGCGCGAAACGTGCTCCGCAGAGACCGTGATTCCGGCGATCACCAACACGTCGAGTCCGCCATCGATCGCCGCGGGAACGAGCTCTTCGGCGCGCTGCGGCGTCACCGCACCGCAAGCCACCGCGCCCTGCGTCGATATCGCGCGCACGCGCTCGGTGACGAACTCGGCGCGGACGGGTTGCGCATATGCCTCCTGGACACGCCGCGTCGCTTCGGACGGATGCGCATGGGCGATGTTTTCGAATACCGGCAGCGGATCCTCATAGCGTGTCCACAGACCTTCCAAATCGAGGCAGGACAAGCCGCCGATCGTGTCGATCGCGACGGCGGTTTTTGGCCCGACAATTCCGTCGCGTGGCGCGGCGACAAATGGCAGCGCGAAGCGGAACGCCTCGAATTGCCAGGAGATGTCGACGTCGTTCGCGTCCCGGGTCCGCCGCGAGGGCACGATGGCGATCTCGTCAAGGCCGAATGCGCGCCGGGCGCTCTTGCCGATGCCGATTTCGACGTCTGCCACCCGATTCCGCCCCCAGCTGAGAGGTGTCTGCCCGCTCCGACCTCGGCGCGCGCCGCGGCGAGGCTACACGGTGGGCTTTTGTTCTCCGAGAAGGATGCGGGTGAGCAACAACGAGAGGATCCGCGCCGAGAGTCCCCAGACGAGCTCCGAGCCGAGCTCGGGGATCCCGGCGAAAAACGTCATTTCAGAGTCCTCTGCCCCTGCGGTCCAGACCTCCTGCCACGACGCCCCGTCCGCGGCCAGCGCGCAAAGCGGCACTTGGAGGATTTCGGCGACCTCGACGCGGTCGCGCTCGAGCGGCGGTCGGCCCCGGACGAGGCCGACGAACGGCACGACGCGCGCGTCGCCGCGGCTTCGCCCGAGTGCCGGGAACGCCCCGATCATCTCGATGTCGGCGCGCTTGAGCCCGATCTCTTCCTCAGACTCGCGCAAGGCGGCCTCGAGCGGCGTCTCACCGGATTCGACGTGTCCCCCGGGAAAGGCGATGTGGGTCGGGTCGACGAGGAGGTCGTCGGCGCGCCGGATGAGCACGACGTTCGCCTCCTCGTCGATCTCTTCCATCGCGACGAGGACGGCGGCTTCTGCGGATCGGTCGGCGAACTCCGGCGAGCGAACGGACGCGAACGCCTTGTAGACACGATCCACGGGAATGTGCGCGCGTGCCGCGGCGTCGATTTCGGTCCAACGCGGACGGACGCCGACACGGGCGTCTTCCGGACGCGGGACGTGCTGGCGATAAGACGCCGTCATCTGATCGACACGACGGCTGACCTTATCGAGACACCGACGGGGGCCGGATTACCGGCCCCCGTCCCAGGTCGTGATCGCGTGTTGCCTTACATCATCCCCATGCCGCCGGCTCCGGCCGCGGCGGGTTCGGGCTTCTTCTCCGGCTTGTCGGCGACGAGCACTTCGGTCGTCAACAGCAAGGCGGCGATCGAGGCCGCGTTCTGCAGCGCCGAGCGCGTGACCTTCGCCGGGTCGATGATCCCCGACTTCACGAGGTCCTCGAGCGCGCCGCTGATGGCGTTCAGACCGGTCGTTCCCTCGACCGACGCAACCTCGCGCACCATCACCGAACCCTCGAGGCCGGCATTGATGGCGATCCACTTCAGTGGCTCCTCGAGCGCACGGGAGACGATCAACGCGCCGGTCTGCTCGTCGCCCGAGAGCTTCGAAGCCCGGTCTTCGACCGCGGCACGGCTGCGCAGCAGGGCCGTGCCGCCGCCCGCGACGATCCCTTCTTCGATCGCGGCACGCGTCGCAGAGAGCGCATCCTCGATGCGGTGCTTCTTCTCCTTGAGCTCAACCTCGGTCGCAGCGCCGACGCGGACCACCGCCACTCCCGCCGCGAGCTTCGCCAGACGCTCCTGAAGCTTCTCGCGATCCCAGTCGGAGTCGGTCTCGTCGATCTCGTGACGAATCTGCGCGATGCGCGCCTTCACGTCGGCTTCGTTGCCCGAGCCTTCGATGATCGTCGTGTCGTCCTTCGTGACGACGACGCGGCGCGCGTGCCCAAGGACGTCGAGCGCCACCGAGTCGAGCTTCAGCCCGACCTCTTCCGAGACGACCTGGCCGCCGGTGAGGACCGCCATGTCGGCGAGGGTCGCCTTGCGCCGTTCGCCGAAGCCCGGCGCCTTGACGGCGACGGACTGGAACGTGCCGCGGATCTTGTTCACGACCAAAGTCGCGAGCGCCTCGCCTTCCACATCCTCGGCGATGATCAGAAGTGGCTTGCCCGTCTGCATCACCTTTTCGAGGACCGGCACGAGGTCGTGGACCGCCGAGACCTTCGAGTCGACGAGCAGGATCGACGGTTCCTCCAGCACCGCCTCTTGACGCTCGGGGTCGGTGACGAAGTACGGGGAGAGGAACCCCTTGTCGAACTGCATGCCTTCGGTGAACTCGAGCTCGAGCCCGAAGGTGTTCGACTCTTCGACAGTGACCGTGCCGTCCTTGCCGACCCTGTCGATCGCGTCGGCGAGCACCTCTCCGATGGACTGGTCCGCAGCCGAGATCGCTGCGATCTGCGCGATTTCAGCGCGACCTTCGATCTCGCGCGCCTGGGACTTGATCGACTCGACGGCTGCAGCGACACCGCGCTCGATGCCGCGCTTCAAAGCCATCGGGTTGGCGCCGGCGGCGACGTTGCGCAGCCCCTCGCGGACGAGCGCTTGCGCGAGCACGGTCGCCGTCGTCGTCCCGTCGCCGGCGATGTCGTTCGTCTTCGTCGCGACTTCGCGGACGAGCTGTGCCCCCATGTTCTCGTAGGGGTCGTCGAGCTCGATCTCCTTCGCGATGGTCACGCCGTCGTTGGTAATCGTCGGCGCGCCCCACTTCTTGTCAAGCACGACGTTGCGGCCCTTCGGCCCGAGCGTCACCTTCACCGTGTCGGCGAGCTTGTTGACGCCGGCTTCGAGCCCGCGGCGCGCTTGTTCGTCGAACTTGAGGATCTTCGGCATCAGGCGGACACCTTCGCGAGCACGTCACGGCCCGAGAGGATGAGGAGGTCCTCACCGTCGATAGTGATCTCTGTGCCCCCGTACTTCGAGTAGACGACCTTGTCGCCGACCTTCACGTCCAAGGGGATCAGCTCGCCGGTGTTCTCTGCCCGGCGGCCCGGCCCGACGGCGAGGACGTCGCCCTGCTGGGGCTTTTCCTTCGCGGTGTCCGGGATGACAAGGCCCGAGGCCGTCTTCTCTTCGGCCTCGCTCGGGCGAACGACGATCCGGTCGTCGAGCGGTTGCAGATTCATCTTGGGCGGCCTCCTTGGGCTCATTAGCACTCTCTTGATTCGAGTGCCAACGATACCGCCGCCGAGGTTGACTAGCAAACGCCGCGCAGGAGTGCTGGAGCCCGCGAAAGCCCTGATGAGCCGCGCGGCCGGTCGTCGGTCCCGATCAGGAATAGCTGGGTGTACGGCTGGACAGGAGACCGACGAGCCGCCGATCGAGGACCAGCGCCCCTCGACGAGCTCGCGCTCCGACGTCGAGATATCCGAGAGGGAGAAACCCGATCTGACCGTCATCCGCACTGTGGGGGTCTCGGTGCCTGCCTGGCAGGTGCCGGTGACCGCGACCGGCACCGCCTTCGGGCGCGGACTGACGGGATTCGGCGCGCGACTTTGGTTGTGCCGTCGTCGCGGCACGCGTTGCGTATGGTGTGGCGGGAGGTGTCCGAGTGATCCGAGCGAGAAATACCGTGAGATCGGCGCGCGCACGGCGCCGGCGGCCCTCTAGGCAACACCCAGGTTGATGCGGATCCACATCTTCGGCACGCGGGGCTCGACGCCCACGCCAGGTCGCGACTTCGTCCGCTACGGCGGCCACACCTCCTGCCTCGGGGTGGCCTTCGACGGCGGCCTGCCGAGCCTCTTCGTCGACGCCGGCACCGGGATTCGTGGCGCCGACGCCGTCTTTGATGGCCAGCCCTTTCGCGGGTCGGTCCTTTTCGGCCACCTTCACTGGGACCACACCCAGGGCTTGCCGTTCTTTTCCTCGGCGGACCGAGAGGACGCCCGCGTCGACGCCTACCTTCCCGCGCAGGGCGGCGGCGAAGCCGTCTTCGAACGCTTCATGTCGCCGCCCAACTTCCCGATCACGCCGGCCGGCCTGCGCGGGGCGTGGAACTTCCATGCCCTCGAGCCCGGCGAGCACGAAGTGGAAGGATTCTCCGTGCTCGCGCTCGACATCCCCCACGGGGGCGGCAGAACCTTCGGCTACCGGATCTCCGACGGCCGCTCCGCTTTCGCCTACCTGTCGGACCACTGCCCGACCAGCCTCGGCCCCGGTGCGGACGGCTTCGGCGAGTATCACGACACGGCGCTGGCCCTCACCGATGGTTGCGACCTCGTGTTCCACGACTCGCAATACACGCCGGAGGAGCTGCCGGCAAAGGCGCACTACGGCCACGCCGCCTATCCGTACGCGGTGGGCCTCGCCGCCGCGGCGAAGGCCCGCGAGGTCGTGTTGTTCCACCACGATCCGTCGCGCACCGACGACGAGGTCGACGCGATCTTGAAGGAGTGCGCGGACGCTCCCCTGCCCGTGCGCGCCGCCGTTCAGGACACGGTGATCACGCTCGGCTGAATCAGGCGGCCGCATGGGGCACGACCGCCGGGGATTACGTCACGTAGCCTGTCGCTATGTCGATCCGCGTCGTCCTCGCCGAGGACGACTACCTCGTTCGCGAAGGAGTCGCGCGACTGATCGCCACTGAAGACGACCTCGAGTTGGTCGCGACGTGTGCCGACTACGCGTCGCTGCTCGAAAGCGTCGACAGCGAACAGCCCGACGTCTTGGTGACCGACATCCGCATGCCGCCGACCGGGACCGACGAGGGGATCCGCGCGGCGAACGAGTTGCACACGCGCAATCCCGACGTCGGCGTCGTCGTCTTGAGCCAGTACGCCGAACCGAGCTACGCGCTCGCGTTCTTGGAGAACGGATCGCGCGGACGCGCTTACCTGCTGAAAGAGCGGGTCTCGGATATCAAACAGCTCGCCGACGCGATCAGGCAGACGGCCCAGGGCGGCTCGGTGATCGATCCGATCGTCGTCGACGCGCTCGTGGCGGCGAGATCGCGGGCGCAGAATTCGCCGTTGCGCCTGCTCACCCCGCGCGAGACCGAGATCCTCGCCGAGATGGCGACTGGCAAGAACAACGCTGCCGTCGCCGCGGCGCTCGTGCTGTCGGAGCGGGCGGTGGAAAAGCACATCAACTCGATCTTCTCCAAGCTCGGGCTCTCCCAGGAGCTCGACGTCCATCGCCGGGTGAAGGCCGTCCTGCTCTTTTTGTCCGACCGCTGAGCGGGGACCGTGGTGGTGCCACTCCCCGCGCCCTCGTGCTGGCAACGTCCGATCTTCCTGCGCAATTTGCAAAAATGGTCCCGTGAGCGACGAGAAGGTCGGTGTCCTGATCGTTGACGATCAGGCGCCGTTCCGCATGGCCGCTGCAGCGGTCGTTCGTGCAACAAAGGGATTCGTCGTGATCGGCGAGGCGCGATCTGGAGAGGAAGCCGTCGAGCTCGCCGCGGCCCTCGAGCCGCAGCTCGTGCTGATGGACATCAACATGGAGGGCATCGGCGGCATCGAAGCGACGCGACGCATCGTCGACGCCCACCCGTCGGTGCGAGTCGTTCTTCTTTCGACCTACGACGTCGACAGCCTCCCCGCCGACGCGGCGACGAGCGGCGCGGTCGCGTACGTGCACAAGGAACAGTTCGGTCCTGATGTTCTGGCGAGCGCCTGGGCGGGAAAGCTCCCACTCACTTTCTCACCCTGAGAGCGGACGGCGCGCTCTGCGCCGCGCCGTTCCCCGATGCCGCCGCCTGATCGCTCAACGGCAGACGCCCGGAGATCTTCGTCCCTTTTCCGGGCGACGACTCGACGGTCACCGAGCCACCGATCGCGCCGACGCGGTCGCGCATGTTGACGAAGCCCGCGCCGAGCCCTTTCGCGCTCTGCAGATCGAAGCCGGCACCGTCATCGGTGACTTCGAAAAACAACGTCCCTTCGCGTTCGTGGACCCGGACGATTGCGCTCGCCCCATCGCCGGCGTGCTTGCCCGCGTTCTGCAACGCCTCCACGCAGCAGAAGTAGACGGCCGCCTCCTCCTCGGGTGAGTAGCGGCCGAGCCCTTCGGCCTCGACGTCGGTCGGGATCGCGGCGCGGCCCGCCGCGGATCGCAACGCCTCTTCGATACCGCGATCGATGAGCAACGGCGGGTAGATGCCGTGCGCGAGCGCGCGCAACTCTTGAACCGCGTCCTGCAGCTCGCCGCCGAGCTGATCGAGGATCTCCGCGGATCCTGTCGGGTCGGTCTCGACCAACTGGCGCGCCAGGCGGACGTTGACGGCCAGCGCGACGAGGTGCTGCTGTGCCCCGTCGTGCAGGTTGCGCTCGATCTGGCGGCGCGCGGCGTCCGACGCGGCAACGATGCGCGCCCTCGATGCGCGCAGTTCGTCCGCCTGGCGCCGGACTTCGTCCAAGGACTCCTGCAGCGCCGAGTCCAACTCGACATTGTGGAGCGCCAGTCCGAGTTGGCGGGCGAGCTCGACAAGCGTCGTGTCATCGTTCTCGGTGAAGCGCTCACCGTCGGACTTGCGCGTCGCGACGACGAGGCCGAGGACGCGCCCCGAATGCGTCGTCGGCGCGACGCGAAGAGAAAGACCTTCGCGGCCCTCGAGGAGCTTCGGCATCCAGATCTCGAGCCAGGCGTTGCCCGAAACCCCGGCGCGGGCGACGACCGACTCCTCACTCGAGGAGAGCACGATTCGCTGCGGCGGCGCATCGGGTACCGACACCGCGCGCTCGAGCACCCCACCGGATCCGGTCCAGATCTCCGCAGAAGAGAGCGCCAGCGTCTTGCGCAGCGACTCGACCACCTGCAGCAAGAGCTCTTCGAGCGGCATCGCCCGGGTGAGGCGGGTCGCGAAGGTGCGCAGGACGGTGTCGGGCGCCTCGCGCTCGCCGTAGACGACGCGGTTGGCGAACGCGTTCAAGCGCGTCCGTGCCGGGCCGTAAACGAGCGCCGAGACCGCGGCGGCGATCATCGAAAGGATGAGTAGCGTGCGCTCCGCCTTCGTCGGCGCGTGTCCGATCCCCAAGATGACGATCAAGTAGACGACGACGACCACCCCGGTCAGCCCGGCGACCGACACCGACCAGGCGAGCAGCCGGTCGATGCGTGCTGCGAGGCTCGTTAACGCGCCGGCGGCGACGGCGACGGCGATCGGCACGGTCGCGACGGTGACGACGAGCGCCTCGCGCGTCGGCCAGCCCCAAAAGAGGCGCAACGCCTCCGCGAGCACCACCAGTTCGAGGCCGACCGACACGGCCCAGCCGAACCACTGCATCCGCTGGCGCTCGAGTCCCGCCGATCGGCGGTAGCGGCGGCGGGCGCCGACGAGCCCGATCGGCACCGCGACGAGCAGTTCGACCCCGATCGGCCACAGCGGCAGCGTGGGGCGATCGCTCCAGACGCCGAAACCGACGCCGACGGCGACGAGATAGCCGGCCCCGATCGCGAACCGACTCAGCCGGCAGGTGCCGTCCGGCAGTCCGAGCAGGACGTGCATCGTCGACACCGGCAAGATGCAGAGCGCGAGCGGCTCGACGAGGCGGGCCGCCGTGACGAGGCCACCCGGGACCGCCGTCCCGTGGGCGTGCGCCTCGACAAGCGCCGCGGAGACGACGGCGGCCGACGCGAAGAGCGTCGCGGACAGAACAAGCAGTGGCTGGCGTTCCTTCGGCTTCAGCGCGAGGGCGGATCCTCCGGCGAGCGCGAAGCAGCCGACGACGACCGCCCGCACGATCTGGGTCAGCAGATCGCCGCGATGGTCGACGACTGGAGCCGCGACCGCGCCGGCGAGCGCCGCCACGGCGAGTAGGAGCCCCGGCCCGAAGACGAGTTGCCGCCGCGCCACCGGCGCGGCCGTCTCGCGGCGCACGCCCAACTGGCTGACGACGATCGGCGCGTCCATCACTCGACGATCGCGACGTCGATCTCCGCTTCGATCACACGCGCAGTGTGCTGCTCGACGTCGGATTCGACGCGACCGTCGCGCATATGAACGAGGCGAGACGCCGGGGCTGCGACGTCCTCGTCGTGGGTGACCAAAAGGATCGACTGACCACCGGCGTGCAGGCGCCGGAACAGTTCGAGGACTTCGAAGCCGCCTTCGGAGTCGAGGGCGCCGGTCGGTTCGTCGGCGAGAAGGAGCGTCGGCGCGTTGGCGAGCGCACGCGCGATCGCGAGCCGTTGGCGTTCGCCGCCAGAAAGCAACCCGGGCGCGGCGCGCGCCTTGTCGGCGAGGCCGAGCAGATCGAGAAGGTCGCGCGCCCGACTCTCTGCTTGCCGCCGCCGCAAACCGGCGACCACGGCGGGGAGCGTCGCGTTCTCAAGGACGGTCATTCCTTCCAAGAGGTTGAAGAACTGAAAGACGATGCCGATGTGTCGTCGGCGCATCAATGCGAGTTCGTCCTCGTCCATGCCGGACAATGCTTCGCCGGCGACGAAGATCTCTCCGTCGGTCGGCACGTCGAGTCCCGCGACGAGATTGAGAAGCGTCGATTTGCCGCATCCTGACGGTCCCATGATCGCGACGAACTCCCCGTCGTCGATCGACAGATCGAGTCCCCGCAGCGCCCGCACCGGCGCGCCTTCTGTTTCGTAGGTCTTGCGCAACCCGCGCGCCTGCATCACGGTCATCGATCCGCCCCCGCCACTTGAGCCGCCACCTTCCAGGCGCCGACCATTCCCGAGCGTCCCTTAACCGTCGACGGCGGGATCGGCTCCGCCACGACCGGATCCTGCAGCGCGGCGTGCGTCGCTTCGGAGACCACGGTTTCTCCGGGTTCTGCCCACTGCTGAATGCGCTGCGCGAGGTTCACGGTGTCGCCGACGACCGTGTACTCCAAGTGCTCATCCGATCCGAGCAGCGCCGCCGCCACCTCGCCAGTCGTGATGCCGATGCCGAGGCCGAATTCCGGCAGACCTTCGTCGCGCCAGTGCTCGTTGACCGCGCCTTGTGCGCGGTGCATCGCCAGCGCGGCGCGCAGCGCCTTGTCGGCGTGGTCTTCGATCGGAACCGGCGCGCCGAAGACGGCCATCACCGCGTCACCGACGAACTGCATGACGGTGCCACCTTGCGCGATCACTGCCCTGTTCATCTCGCCGCGGTGCACGTTCAACTGCCCGGCGAGCGCGCTCGGATCGGCGTGTTCGGCGATCGTCGAGTAGCCGCGGATGTCCGACATCAAGACGCTGACGTTGAGCTGCACCGTCTCGCCCGGACGGCACCCCTCGTCACGAAGCATCCGCGCGACACCGCCCGGGAGCAGCCGGCTGAGCGTCTCTCCTTGTTCTTCGCGGTCAACGATCGCTTCGTGCAGTCTGCGCAACTGCCGCAGCGACTGGCGCCCGCCGCTGCTCGCGTCCTTCGCCAGGCGGAGGAACAGCCGCTCGACTGCCTCCGCCGTCGCCGCCGGGGTCGTGTTCGTGGCGACGGCGATCGCCTTGATCGGGCGACCCTCGGCGACGAGCTTCAAGAGCTGTTCGTCGGATTCGTCGAGCCCGCCCGAATCGGTGACGGGATGGACCATCGACTCGACGATCGCCGGATCGAGCACCGAACCCCCCGTGGCCACGGCTCGCACGGCCCGAGCGAGCTGGTCTCCCTCCGCGACGCGGTCCTTCAAGAGGTACGCGTAGCCGGCCGACCCTTCGGCGAGCAGCGAGATCGCGTACTCGGGATCGTCGAATTGGGAGAGGACGACGATCCCCGTCCCGGGATGGCGCTTGCGGATCTCGTGCGCCGCGTCGATGCCTTCTTGTTGGAAGTTCGGCGGCATCCTGATGTCGGTGACCACGACTTGCGGCGCGAGACGCTCCGATTCCGACACGAGTTCGTCGTAGTCACCGGCGGTGCCGACGAGTTCGAAGTCGCGCTCCAGCCCGAGTAGCGCCTTCACGCCTTCTCTGACGATCAAATTGTCGTCCGCGAGAAAGACGGTGATCGTCGGCCCCCCAACGCCTCGATCGCGTCCCGCGATCTGCCGTTCCTCCTCGAGCGTAGACACGTCAGCTCTGTTCCCGCCGGTGCCCGCTCGCGAGTTCCCTCAGGACGTCGCTGTCGAACTGGTCGGCCGACGCGAAGGCGAGCTTGCACTTCGTTACTGCTCGCACTGTCGCGGTGCGCTTGCCGCCTTCGAGCGCGGCGCGCTCGCCGTGGATCGACCCAGGACCGCACTCGACGAGCGGCTTGCCGTCGACCTCGACGCGCACGACACCGTCGAGGACCAAGAACAGATCGCGGCCGGCGTCTCCTTGCTCGAGGATCGTTGAGCCTTCCTTCACCGTCGCGACGCGTGGACGCTCGCCGCCACGCATCAGCTCGCCCGACATCTCGCGTTCGAGCGCGGTCTCGATCGCCGTCGTGAGCGCCCGCGAATCGCGGTCGCCCCATGGACTGTGAACGCCAAACGCGCGGCGGTACCAATTCGAGAAGTCGATCAGTCCGGACTTCTGGGCGAGCTTGCCGTCCGGCCCGTAGATCCAGTGCCGCGGGAACGAACTCGCGCCGCGCACGTCAATGTGCGTACGCCCGTCAACAAAGATCGTCAGGGCGAGCGTCGTCCATACCAAGGGCGCCGACAACTGGATGAACGGCGCCCGCCGGACGCGCCGCGGCGCGGGAATGCCCGTCCGCCCGCCGGCCGTCTGGACGAACGTCACGCTGCGATCGGTGACGATCGGCTCGGGGCGGATGTCGGGAAGCGGCACCGCCTGGAAGGTCTTCTCGATGCCGGCGAGCCGCACCGTCGTCGAACCGATCACCCCACCACCGGACTGTCCGTGGTCGACGATCCGGCCGTTCTCGGTTTCGATGAAGCCGCGCAGTTCATTGGCGAAACGGAAACGGTCCGCCAGGCGCAGCTCCTCGAGGTCCCTCACGACCTCCGGCGGTGCGTTGTCGTAATGGGTGATCCCGATGTCGAAGGGCGCACGCACCGCGACGCCGCTGATCGCCTCCGACGGGATCCAAGAGATCGAAGTGACCGAAGCCTCGGTGCGCATCATCGCCCCCCAGGCGGGCTGTCGCCCGCTCCGCCCGCGTCGGACGCGCGGGTTCTCGTGCATTCAGTGTGCTGCCAAACGGCGACTTCGCAAAGGGTGAGAACCGGTGTTCGCGATGGAGGCAGACACCCCCAGCTCACCGGGCCCTCCCGCCCCGGCTGGCTTCACAGGTCGCGTCGGAGTCGGCCCCGTCCGAGGTCAAAAAGCGCCGTCTCGGCGGCGTGCACCCCGCACATGCCGTGGACGCCGCCGCCCGGCGGAGTCGACGCGGAGCAGAGGTAGACGCCTTTCAGCGGCGTGCGGTACGGATTCCACCGCACGACGGGCCGGAACAGGGTCTGGAGAAGGCTCGCCGAGCCACCGGCGATGTCGCCGCCGATGTCGTTCGGGTTCTCCTCCTCCAGTAGCGCTGGACCCCGCACCGCTCTTGTCGCGACGACGTCGCGGAAGCCGGGGGCGAAGCGCTCGATTTGGGCTTCAATGCGTCCTGTCATGTCGAGGTAAGACCCGTTCGGGACGTGGCAGTACGCCCACAACGTCGCGCGTCCGACGGGCGCTCGCGACGGATCGATCACGCCCGGTTGCACGACGATGCAGAACGGCCGGTCGGGATGGCGACCCTCGGCGACGTCGGACTCCGACCGCGCGACCTCCTCGAAGGAGCCACCGACGTGCACCGTTCCCGCCACGCGGCAAGCGGGAGACGTCCAGGGGACGGCCCCATTCAGCGCGTAGTCGACCTTGAAGACGCCGGGTCCGTATCGGAAGTGCTCGAGCGCGCGCCGGTAGCGCCGCGGAAAAGCGTCACCGACGATCCGGGAAAGAGCGCGAGGTGCGACATCGAAAAGCACGATCTCGGCGTTGCCCACGTCGGACAACCCGCGCACCCACGACCCGCACGACACCTTCCCGCCGAGCCCTTCCAGCTCTCGTACGAGCGCATCAACAACCTTCGAGCTCCCGCCGCGCACGACCGGCCATCCGGTCGAGTGCGCGAGCGTCGTGAGCAGCAGTGCGAACGATGCCGTCAAGGGTTGATCGAGCGAGAGCATCGAGTGCGCAGCGACGCCTGCAATGAGTCCGCGCCCCTCGTCGGAAGAGAACCGTTGTGCAAGATGGCGAGCGGAACGGAGACCGAGCGCGCCAAAGCGCGCCATCGTCAACGGATGCGCAGGCGGTTTGCGGATCGGTGCGAGCACCGTCGGCAGGAACTGATCGCGGTGGCGCACCATCCACGAAAAGAGTCGCCGGTACGGATCACGATCCGCGCCGAGCGATTCCGCAGTGTCGGCGACGCTCCCCCGCACCGCGCCAGCCCGTCCACCGTCGAGCGGATGGGCGACCGCAACCTCGGGCACCAAGAGTTCGACGCCGAGTGCCGGCCAGTCCTCGGCACGGAAGAACGGCGACTCGGCCAATAGCCCATGCACTGCCGAGCAGAGGTCGTGAACGAAGCCCGGTTCGGTCACCTCGGCGCTGCGACACCCACCACCGGGCTTCGACGACCCCTCGAGGACCTCGACGTCCAGGCCGTGTCGGGCGAGCTCGATCGCCGCCGCGAGCCCGTTCGGGCCGGATCCGACGACGACCACCCGGTTCGGCTTCGTTCCGATGCTTCGCCTAGGAAGCGCCGATGGTGATCCCACAATCGACGCGTTAGGAGCGGCGCTCGGTTGCGCTCACTCGAACTTCACACTCCGCCACGCTTCGGCGACACTGCGATCGCCATCGATTGCAATGGAATCCCCATCTCCGTTATCGCGGTGGAGGATCCATCGATACAGATCTGACGCGGCACCTTGCACCGTTGCGTCGACGTCTCCGGCGATGACCTCGAGCCGATTCGGCTCGAGGTCAAGTCGCCATTCCCCCTCGACGTCGGTCGCGCGAAAGGCGATCGCGCCATGGAGTCCTTCGACCGGCTCTGCTGGTATATAGCGCTCCACGAGACCGAGGAATTCGTCGATTCCGTCGGCAGCGAGCGCGGCATCGATCGGAGAAACAGACCCCGCGCCGAGCTCCGCGTCGACGCGGTGGATCGCCGTTTCCTGCGCCATGCGGCGGAACCAAAAGCGCGCCGGGGCAGGTGCGCGATCCGACCAGTTCCAGACCATCTCGTCCTCGGCCGTCGCGCCCAGCGCGGTGACGAGGCGAGCGAGATTGGTGTCGTATTCGGCCGCAATGGCGTCGAAGCCACCGATCAGTTCATCGACCCGTCGCAGGTGAGGTCGCGTTTGGAGGTGGTTTTCCAATACGTTCGCCACCCAGGCGTGCACTGATGTTGCGTGGCCGACGAGTGCTCGCATGTCCCAGCCTGGACAGCTCGGGATCTCAGCAGACGGCGATGTGCGCGCGACCTTGACGAGACGCCATCCGTCGTCGCGAACGTGTTCGAGGTACGTCTCCGGATCCATCTGAAGCGAGTCTGACACGTCGATCCGTCAGCCAGTCGCTGTCTCGATCCGACGACGCGTCGGCATCCGCAATCCCGGAATGGCACCGGTTGCAAGATCGGTCGGACCGGAGTTCGCGAGGCTGACCATCGCCGCTGCGGCGATCATCGCCGCGTTGTCGGTGCACATCTGCGGGCTCGGCAGGTGGACCCCGAGCCCCGCTTCGCCTGCCGTCGATGAAAGCGCCCGACGCAAAGGCCCATTTGCTGCTACACCGCCTGCGAGGCAGATCGAACGCGCGCCGACCTGTTTGGCGGCGCGAACGGCTTTCGAAACGAGGATGTCGACGACCGCCTCTTGGAACGCCGCAGCGACATCGGCACCGTCGATCTCGGGGTGCGCTTTCACGTGACGGACGACAGCCGTCTTCAAGCCGGAGAACGAAAAGGTGAACTCGTCGTCGATCATCGGCCGCGGGAATCGAACGCTCGTCGGGTCACCCGAGGCCGCGAGGCGCTCGATCGCCGGACCTCCGGGGTACGGCAGGCCCAAAAAACGCGCCACCTTGTCGAACGCTTCGCCCGCCGCGTCGTCGACCGTCTCCCCGAGCACCTCGTAGCTGCCCGGAGCGGACATCTCGACGAGCAGGGTGTGACCGCCCGATACGAGCAGCACGACCGCCGGCATCTCGACGCCGGGATCCTCGAGCATCGAGGCGAACAGGTGGCCCTCGAGGTGATTCACCCCGGCGAAAGGGATCTCCCACGCGAGCGCGAGCGCCTTCGCGTACGAGACGCCGACGAGCAACGCCCCGATCAGGCCGGGACCGGTCGTCGCGGCCACGGCCCCGAGCGATGGCTCCTCCGGCGAAAGCCCCGCGCCTTCGAGCGCTTCGAGCACGACCGGTGTGATCCGCTCGAGATGGGCGCGTCCCGCGAGTTCGGGGACGACGCCGCCAAAGCGCGCGTGCAAGTCGACCTGGCTCGAGACGATCGATGACCGAATGACGCGGCCGTCTTCCACAACGGCCGCCGCCGTTTCGTCACAGGACGTTTCAATGCCGAGGACGAGCGTGCTCATTTTGAGGTCCGTTCTTCGACGCTTTCGCCGAGTGCACGAGCGATCGAACGAAGCCGCTCGCCGTACTCAACGGAATCGGCATCGCCGAGGTGCATGACGAGGCCGTCCTCGCCCGTCGCGACGTAGTAGTTCTTCCGGACACCGACTGGGGCGAATCCGAACCACTCGTACAGACGCTGGGCGGGGGCGTTCGACATCCGCACTTCGAGGGTGATCGATTCGGCTCCCCACTCGCACGCGTCGGCGACGAATCGGTAGAGCAGTCGGGCACCGATCTTGCGCTTCTGCCAGGACGGCGCGACCCCGATCGTCGTCACGTGCGCCTCGCCGGCGACGAGAATCCCCCCCGCGTAGCCGACGACGTTTCCGCCCGCGATGGCGACGTAGTAGCGCCGCGTCGAGCGTTGCGCGAGCTCGGAGAGGTACAGGCCCTGCGACCACGGCTCGGCGAAGATCTCACGTTCGATCGCGACGACGGCCTGGATGTCGCGCCGACGCATCTCGACGATGTGGACAACTTCGCCGTTGCGAGGCGGAAGCGGCAGCCCGATCCTGCGCCGCCCTGGTCGATGAAAGGTCAACGGTGCGTCCGCGAAATCGTGGTCGTCCGCGTCTCGAAATTCGCCACGGCGTCAGCCTGGCGAAGGTAGACGGGTGCGACCGACAACGCGTCCTCGACGGCGCCCCGACAGAACCTGGCGAAGCCGACGCGACCGACGGCTCCGACCGACGGTGCGAAGAGCATCTCGTCATCGATGATCCGCGCGTCGATGGATCGGTCAAGGTGGCCCGAAAGACGCCTGGTGCCGTCGCCGACGAGCACAACCGGAGCTGATTTCAAAAGACGCGAGACGAGCGTTCCTGCGGTACCGATCTCGAGCGAGCCGTCTTCGAATTCCCAAGCGACCTCGTTTCGGCGCATATCGACCACCGGGACGATCGCGACGCCGTCACCGAGGGCCTGCCTCGCCATCTCCCGTAGCGCTTGGGTGCTCCGCACAGCGACGACTGGGATTGCAAGCGCCAAGGCGAAGGCTTTGGCCGCTGCGATCCCGACGCGCAATCCGGTGAACAGACCCGGTCCCACGTCTACGGCGATCGCGCCGAGCGCCCGTGCGGGCGTGCTCGACTCGACGAGAACCCGCTCGATTGCCGGATGGAGGGTCTCGACGTGCAGCCGCCCCGGTCGGGTCGATGACGACACCAAGACGCGATCGTCCGCGAAAACCGCCGCGCCGACTTCGAGCGTCGCCGTCTCCAGCGCAAGGAGCCTCAAGCGGACCGCCTCTTCACGACGTCCCGCTCGATACGCCGGACACAGCCCGTTCGACACGATCGTTCAAGGTGTCAAAGCGCGACAACCAATTCGCGTCCTCGCAGCGGAAGGTGACCTGGCGCTGGTCGATGTCATCGTCCGCTTCCTGAGTGAGGGAGCATTCCAGCGCGTCCTGTCCGAGCCGGGCGCGCAAGCGCTCACCCCACTCGACGATCACGACGCAGCCGTCATCGAGCATCTCATTGAGCGCGAGGTCCGCCAGGTCGTCCTCGTCGTCGATTCGGTAACAGTCGACGTGCGCGACCGGCGGATCGCAGTCGTAGCGGTGGCACAGCGTGAACGTGGGGCTCGTGACCCCCGACGCGCCGAGCGCTTCGACTATCGCCTTCGTGAGGGTGGTCTTTCCCGCCCCGAGCTCGCCGACGAGCAGGACGACGTCGCCAGGGACAAGCAGCGACGCGACCGCCGCGCCGACGCGCTTCGTCTCTTCGACCGCACGCGACGTGACCGCGAAGGTGGAAGTGACTTCGCTCATGCCTCGCCTTTGTCCGTCAATACCCGCTTTGCCCGTACGAAGTCGGCGCGCATCTGCGCGAGCACCACCCCGCCTCCGCGCAACGCCGCCGCAGGATGAAACGTCGGCACGAGCACGCCGCGACCGAACGGGTACGTGCGTCCCCTCAACCTGGTGACCCCGTCGGTCGCGCCGAGCAACGCCCGGGCGGCGAAATTGCCGAGGGTGACGACGACACCCGGATCGACGGCCTCGATCTGGCCGTCGAGGAAGTGCCGGCAGGCGGCGACCTCTTCAGGATGTGGGTCGCGATTGTTCGGCGGCCGGCATTTCACGACGTTCGCGATGTAGCACTCGGCGCGAGTCAATCCAATTTCCTCTTCGATCAGTCGATCAAGCAGCTTGCCGGAACGCCCGACGAACGGCTCGCCCTCGAGGTCTTCATCTCGCCCCGGTCCCTCGCCGACGAACATCAGTCGCGCGCGCGGCGACCCGGCGGCGAAAACGACGTTCGTGCGTCCGTCGGCGAGTGGGCACGCGACACAGGCCTTCGCGGCTCGCTCGAGCTCCGCGAGCGAGACCACCCTTCCATCGTAACCCCCTGACCAGGAGGTTCCTTCCGGCGCCCTAAGGACCGGTGGCGACTGAGTCCTTGTCAGCGGCTTCTTCGCTGGCGGGGATCCAGCGACCGGAGACCCGCGGCACGCGTGGCCCGATCCCACAGAGCACTTCGTAGGAGATCGTCCCGAGCCGCCGCGCCCACTCATCGGCGGTGATCTCCTCGTCTCCCTGGCGGCCGATGAGGACCACGCGGTCGCCGACACGGACGTCGTCGCGACCGCAGTCGACCATGAGCTGGTCCATCGTCACCGTGCCGCAGATCGGCCGCCGCTTCCCCCGGATCAGCACTTCGCCCCCCTCGGATCCGAGGCAACGGGTGACGCCGTCGGCGTACCCGAGCGGGACGACGGCGACCCGGCTGTCCTTCGGCAACGGAATGGTGCGGCCGTAACTCACGCGTTCGCCGGCATCGAGATCCCGCACGAGGTGCACCCGCGCGGTCAAGGAGAGCACCGGTACCAAAGAATCGCGATCGCCGACGCGGCGGACCTCGTCCTCAAGGATCGCCGCGACCTTCGCCGAGGGTGGGTACCCATACGACGCGATGCCGCAGCGGACGAGGTCGAATCGGCTGCTCGGATGGGCGATCGCCGCGGCGGAATTCGCGGCGTGCAACACGGGAGGCCTGATGCCCGCCTCGCGCAGGAGTGCAGTGACACGACCGAATCGATCGAGTTGTTCTTCCGTGAAGCCGTCGTCGGGGTCGTCGGCGACGGCGAAGTGCGTCCACAGCCCTTCGAGCCGGAGCCCCGGTGCGTCGACGACCGACTCGCAAAGCGCAAGGGCATCGGTGGGATCGGCGCCCACTCGGTGCATCCCGGTGTCGATCTTGACGTGCACCGGCACCGTGCTCTGAAGTCGGCGCGCCGCCCGATCCGCGGCGGCGATCGCGTGCGGTCGATAGAGCGACAGCATCACGCCGGCCGCTACGAGCGGTTCCATCGCGTCCTCGGACGGCTCCATGAAGATGAGGATCGGCGCATCGATTCCCGCTTCGCGGAGGGCGACCGCTTCCTCAGCGAGCGCGACACCGACCGACTGTGCGCCGCCCAAAAGAGCCGCGCGCGCGATGTCGATGGCGCCATGGCCGTAGCCGTCGGCCTTCACGACTGTGCAGAGCTTCGCGGGCGCGACGATTCGGGCAAGTAGCGCCGCGTTGTGTTGCACGCGGCCGAGATCAACTTCCGCCCACGCCTGCCGGTATGTCGTGTTCATTCCTCCTCGGCCGCTTCGGAGTAGCTCGACAGCGTCGAAGCGATGAGCAGCGGGAGGTCCGATGCTTCCAGTCCTTCAATAAATCCGAGCGACGCGGCCAGTCCGTGAACGTGCGCGCCCAGCGCGGCGGCATAGAACGGCTCCGTCCCGCGGGCGATGAACGCGCCGATCACCCCCGAGAGGATGTCGCCGGTCCCCGCCGTCGCGAGCCGAGGCGATCCGGACGTCGCGAACAAAACTTCGCCAGAAGGCGCGGCGACAATCGTGGTCGACCCTTTCAACAGCACGATCGCTCCGAGTTTCCGAGCGAGACCTCTCGTCGCCGCCACCCGATCGACTCCGGGAGCTTGTCCCGTGAGTCGAGCGAATTCGCCGTCGTGCGGAGTGAGGATCGTCGCCGCGTGCCGACGGCCGAGGATCTTCGCCGCGTCCGTGGCAGCACCGAAGGCGATCAAGCCGTCGGCGTCGATCACCACCGGCACGTCGACTCGCTCGACGAACTCGGCGACCTCTCGGCCGGTCGACTCTTTGCGTCCGAGTCCGGGACCGATCACGACGGACTTGCAGCGCGCGCACCCGTCGAGAGCCGCCTGCACCCAGTTCTCGGCGGGGAGCTCGAATTCCACGGCTTCGAGCACCGGGATCGTCCCCAGCGACCCGCCCGGCGACGCCAGTCGCACCATTCCCGCCCCTGCGCGCACTGCGGCCGAGGCGGCGAACGCCGCGGACCCGTACATCCCGGGCGAACCGGCGACGATCCCGAGCGCGGTCTTCCACTTGTTTGCATCGCGATCACGAACGGGAAGCGACCCGATGTCGGCGGTTTCGACGAGATGGATTTGTGCCGAGCTCGCGTCGAGCCCGATCTCTTCGGTGACGACGATTCCGCTTCGCACGACGCCCTCGCCGAGAAGCAGCCCGGGTTTCAGCGCCCCAAAGGTGACCGTGAGGTCCGCGTCGACGGCGTACTCGGCCGCGGCCCCCGTGTCGGCGACGACGCCAGAGGGGATGTCGACGGCGACGACGATCGAATCTGTCGCCGGTCGAGGGGCGCGGTACTCGCCGCGGAAGCCCGTGCCGAAAGCTGCATCGATCACGAGGTCGCATTCGGGCAGGTGCCAGGGAGCTTCGTCTGCCGGGATGACGGTGACGCGCCCGCCCCGTCGTGCGAGATGGCGCGCCGCCGTGCGCCCGTCGTCGCCGTTGTGCCCCTTTCCGGCGACGACCACGACCCGGCGCCCGTACGTGCCGCCCATCGCCGCAATCGAGAATCTCGCCACTTGGAATCCGGCTCTGGCGATCAAGGTGTCGAGACCGACCGTCGCCTGCGTCTTGCGGTCGACTTCCGCCATCTCTTCCGCGGTGAGCACTGGCTTCACCTCAGCACCTCGCGTTCGAGGAATTCACTCGGCGACGACGACCGCACCTGCGTGCGTGTCGGTGTGGGTGAGCGATACCCGGAGTTCGGAGATGCCTAACTCGGATGCTCTCTTTGCCGCATTTCCGGAGAGCTCGAGTGACGGCGCTCCCGTCGGCGCCCGCACAATTCCGATTTCGGAGAAGCGAATCGACCCGATGCCGATTCCAAGCGCCTTCATCGTCGCTTCCTTCGCCGCGAAACGTGCCGCCAGGCCGGGAACGGGGTCGTGTCGACCCGCCATGTCCCCTCGTTCGCGCGTGGTGAACACCCGATCGGCGAGTCGCGGTCGTCGCTCGAGAACCTTTCGAAAACGATCAACGTCGACCGCGTCGATGCCGATTCCGATCACTGACATAAAGCCCGGTTCTTCTCCGCCGGCAATCTCACTCGACAGTGACGACCTTCGCTAGGTTGCGGGGACGATCGACATTCCTTCCTCGCGCGCTGGCGATCTCGTAGGCAAAGGACTGTGTTGCCACCGCGGCGACAACGGGTGTAAGGAGCTCCGTCGTCGGCGGGATCGAGAGCGTTGCATCGACGAGTCCCCTCGTCTGTTCGTCATCGTCGTCGCATATCGCGACGATCGTCGCGCCTCGGGCACGCATCTCCTCCACGTTCGCCATCACCTTTTCCCACATTGGACTGCGTGTGGCCGCGACGACGACGACGGCGCCTGGCTCGATCAACGAAATCGGACCGTGCTTCATCTCGCCTGCCGGGTACGCCTCTGCGCGCACGTACGCGAGTTCCTTCAGTTTCAGCGCGCCCTCCATCGCGATCGGAAGTCCTGAACGACGCCCGAGGAAGTACACGTCGTTGAAACCCGCGAACTCCCTCGCGACGTGCCGGTAGGCATCGAAGCGATCGACCGCAATCTCAACGAGATCCGGCAGCGCGTTCAACCTTTCGGCAAACTCCCTCGCCGCAGCATCGCTGATTGTGCCTCGCGAGTGTGCGAGGTGCAGGGCCATGACTTGCAACAGCGCGAGCTGCGCCACGTGACTCTTCGTCGAAGCGACTCCTATTTCCGGACCGGCGTGGGTGTAGCAAGCGCCGTCCGACTCCCGTGTCATCACCGAATCGACGACGTTCGACACTGTGATGACGGCAGAACCACGAGAGCGCGCCTCGCGGATCGCGTGCAGCGAGTCGACGGTTTCCCCCGACTGGCTGATCGCGATCACGAGCGTCTCGGAACCGACGCTCGAGTTCCGATACCGGAACTCGCTCGAGATGTCGGCGTCGGCGTGGATGTTCGCCAGCGCCTCAATCGATTGTCGACCAGCAAGCGCCGCGTGATAGCTCGAGCCGCAGCCGAGGAGGAGGACGCGTGAGTACGTCGCGAGTTGCGATGGTGTGATCGAAAGCTCCTCGATTTCGGTCGACCCGTCAGTCGAGACGCGTCCGAGCAGCGTCTGTTCGACGGCTGCGGGCTGCTCGTGAATCTCCTTCGACATGAAGTCGGGGAAACCCTCTCGACGAGCGTCCTCCACCGACCACCTCACCTCGAGCGGTCGCAACGTGATCTTGTTGCCTGCCAAGTCGATCGCATCGACGCGGCCAGGGGCGACTTCGGCGATCTGGTCGTCATCGAGCACAAAGAGTTGCCGGGTTGTCTCGAGCAGCGCAGAGATGTCGGAGGCGACGAGCCCGAGACCTTCAGTCAGTCCGACGATCAACGGAGAAGTCCGCCGGGCCGCGACGATCGTGTCGGGCTCACCGAGCGCGACCACGGCGATCGCGAAGTCGCCGTGCAGCAGGGCGACGGTGTTACGTACCGCCTCTACAAGCCGCGAGCCCTTTTTGAGTCCTGATTCGATCAGGTGCGCGATGACCTCGGTGTCCGTCTCGGATCGAAATCGGTGACCGCTCTGCACCAGCTCCGACGCGAGCTGGCGGTGGTTTTCGATGATGCCGTTGTGGACAACGGCGACTGAGACGTCGCAGTCGACTTGCGGGTGCGCATTCATCTCGACCGGGGCGCCGTGCGTCGCCCACCTCGTGTGGCCGATCCCGGCCGATGACGTCTGCGGGGCACTCGAAACCTTCGCCACGAGCTTTTCCACCGATCGCGTCTGCTCGGCGGACCTCTCGACGTAGAGCTCACCGGCGGCCATGTCGACGAGGGCGACACCAGCCGAGTCGTAGCCGCGATACTCGAGCGCCTCGAGTCCCTTCAGTAGCAGCGCAAGCGGGTCTTGCGACCCCGTGACGCCGATGATGCCGCACATGAGCCCCCAGGCTACGGGCGCAAGCGCCCTTCCTGCGTGCCGTACCAAATCTGGCTCGCATTCGAGGGCGAAATGGCGACTCTGGTCGCAAATCGAACAGAAGTCGCGACCGCCTTCGTGCCCGGTCAATCAGGCGTTCGAACGTCGCAACCCGGGAGCGGGGACGTTCGAGACCCCGTAGGCTTGAATCGCGGTACGAACTTACGTCTGTAAATACGCGTCGACGTCTACTTAGTCGAGAATCCAATTTTCATCGATGAGCGAAGCGTTTCTAACGAGGGGGGCAATGCGCGCCTGGGCGGTCGTGATGATCGTCGCGGGCGCCGGCCTTTTTTTCACGCCCGATCTCGGCTCCACCGCGTCTGGTGTTGCGACTGCGCCTCGGGTAATAGACACGCATCAAATCGTGGGATTTGCGACTGCCGTTCGACCGCGCAAGGCGGTGCGCATTTTGCGATTCACGGCTGAACCGAACGCCCTCACTTCTGCCGGTGGCGAGGTAGCCCTCGTCGTTGAAGTCGATGGAACCGGCACATGTCACTTCAATTCGAATCGTCCGCGATTTGCGCAAAGTCGATCGTGCTCAGCCGGGATTCGACGAGTCTCGGTACATGTTCCCGCCAATTCGACGACTTCGGTCCAGCAATTCAAGTTCTTTGTTGTCGCGTACAGCAGAGCGGGGAGCAAAGAACGCAGATCGGTCTCCGTCGTAGAACAGGGCCTCGCAGTTTCGCCCATCGGATCGATTCCTAGTGGATCGTCAAGTGGGACGACGTCGGGATCTTCCTCCGTCGGGACGTCGTCGGGCTCGTCTGGTACTGGATCGTCTTCAACTGCGCCAACAATCACACAACAGCCGTTATCACAATCGGTGCAGAGCGGTTCGATAGCCACCTTCCAAGCGGCAGCGTCCGGATCACCGACCCCATCGGTGCAGTGGGCAGTCTCGACCGATGCCGGCGCCACATGGACTGCGATCGGAGGCGCGACGTCGACCTCATACTCATTCACCACGTCGCCCGTCCAATCCGGGAATGAATACGAGGCAGTCTTCACCAACATCGCCGGGTCGGCGTCGACGAGCTCCGCAGTATTGACCGTCGGTTCGGCGCCGACGATCACCTCTTCTCCGACCAACGAAACGACGCAACAAGGTTCCACTGCAATGTTCGAGGCGCAGGCGACGGGAAATCCGTCACCCTCGATCCAGTGGATGCTCTCCACGGGCGGAGGTTCGTTCAACCCGGTTGAAGGGGCAACGTCTTCGTGCTATTCGTTCGAGGCTTCGAGTGCGGCGAACAATGACGAGATCGAAGCCGTCTTCACCAACACGTACGGCTCCGTTACGTCCAGCCCTGCGACGTTGACGGTAGCGAGCTCGATCGGTTGGCTCTCGAGTAACTGGTCCGGGTTCGCAGACATCGACCCATGCGCAAAGTTCACCTCTGTCAGCGCCGAGTGGTCTGTACCGACGGTCTCGTGTCTGTCTGGGAGCCAGTATTCGTCTGCCTGGGTCGGCATCGACGGGTTTTCGGATTCATCAACGGTCGAACAGGACGGAACTGAATCGGATTGCAGCGGTGACAAGTCATCGTATTACGCCTGGTACGAGATGTACGGCGATTCAGCCGTGGACAACGGCTATGAGGTCGAGCTGAATCCCGCCGACTATCCGGTGCAGCCGGGTGATGTCATCGCGGCCTCAGTTCAGGAATCGAGCGATGCGTGGACACTCTCGTTGCACGACTCAACGGAGGCGTGGAGTTATGCGACGACGATCGACTTCGACGGAGGCTCACAATCATCAGCTGAATGGGTCCTCGAGCGTCCGGAGATTTGCAGCTCGTCCTGCGCGTTTCCTCAGCTTGCCGACTTCGGGTCTGTCACCTTTGCAAACGCCCTGGCGACAGCCAACAGCGGTTCTGAGTCGCCGATCACTGCGTTCAGCTCAACTGGTATCGAGATGCTGAACGACGCGGGCACTTCATTGCTCGACGAAGTCGACGATCCCTACTCGTTGGGAGAAAGCTTCGACGTGACATGGCGAGCCTTCGGGCCGTAAGGGTCGGTCCTAGAGGCTGACTCGCCCTAGATCCCGTTCTACGGCCTCGACGATCGCGGTCAGAGCCTGATCAACCATCGCCGCGTCATCGGCTTCGACCATGACTCGCACCGCCGATTCGGTTCCGCTCGGACGAATGACGACCCGCCCAGAGTGGCCGAGCTGGGCTTCGACCTCCGCGACCACCTCCCATACGCCCGCGGCCGACTCCAGACGGTCCGGGGACATGACCTTCACGTTGCGCAACTCTTGTGGCACGCGGACGAAAGCGCTGCGAGCAAGCTCAGCGAGATCCTGGCCGGAACGCGCGACGAGCTCGACGAGCTTGAGGCCTGTCAAGATCCCGTCTCCGGTTGTCGCGTATCGACGGAACACGATGTGGCCCGACTGTTCGCCGCCGAGCACCAGCCCGAGCTCGTCGAGCGCATCGGCAACGTAACGGTCGCCAACGGGTGTTTCGATCAGCTCGATCCCAACACCGAGCAGCGCCCGCCGCAGCCCAAGGTTGCTCATCACCGTCGCGGCGACTGCGGCCCTTTCGAGTTCGCCGCGGTCCTTGAGATCGCGCGCGAACAGCGCCATCAACACGTCGCCGTCGATGATGTTTCCCCGACCGTCGACGGCGATCATCCGATCGGCGTCGCCGTCGAAGCTCAATCCGAGATCCGCCCCCTGCTCGACGACGATTTGCCCGAGCATGGTCGGCGCCGTCGCGCCGCACTTTTCATTGATGTTCGTTCCGTCCGGATTGTTGTTGATGACTGCGGCGTCGATCCCGAGCTGATCAAAGACCAAAGGCGCCACCTCGAACGCGGCGCCGTTCCCACAATCACAGACGATTTTGATCCCGAGATCAGACGGCAGGTCGACCGATCGCGCGAGGTGATCGATGTATTCGCCAACAAAATCGCGCGCATCGGAGATTGCGCCAACCTCCCCTCCGACCAGGGGCTCGTGTCCATCTACGGGCGCGCCGACGAGTGCCCGAGCCAGCTCGGATTCGATTTCGAACTCGAGCTCGTCGGTGAGCTTCGTGCCATTTTCCGAGATCAGTTTGATCCCATTGTCCGGAAACGGATTGTGCGAGGCCGAGACCATCGCTCCGGGTATTCCCCGGGAGGCGACAATCCAAGCGAGCCCAGGCGTCGGAAGCACGTCCAGATCGAAGACATCGCGCCCCTCCGAAGCGAGCCCTGCGGCAAGGGCCGCCTTCAGCATCGGGCTCGAGCGCCGGGTGTCAGACCCAACAAAGAATCCCGAACCGGGCAAGTGACGCGCGCTCGCATGGCCGAGAGCGAGGGCAACCTCCGGAGTTAGCTCACGATTGGCAACACCCCGGATGCCGTCGGTTCCGAAGCGCAACGACATCGCGGACGACGCAGGGTCAGCGCTTGGAGTACTGAGGCGCTTTGCGGGCCTTCTTCAGGCCGTACTTCTTGCTTTCCTTCTCGCGCGCATCGCGGGTCAGCAGCCCGGCGCGCTTGAGGGTCGTGCGCAGTTCCGGATCGACCTCGACAAGGCCGCGGGCGATGCCGAGACGCAGCGCGCCCGCCTGGCCGGTGATGCCGCCGCCGTCGATCGTCGCGAGGACGTCGTAGCGGTCCGAACGACCAGCAACCCGAAGCGGCTCGGTGGCGTGCACCCGAGAGGACACCGACGAGAAGTACTCCTCGATCGGGCGCCGATTGACTATCACCTTGCCGTCGCCGTCGACGAGGCGGACTCGGGCGACGGCAGCCTTGCGGCGTCCCGTCGATTGCGTAAGTGGTCGTGGCATCAGTTCGTCCTCATCAATTTGCCGAGCGCGCGCTCGAGAGCGGCCGAGGCTTCGGCATCTGGGCGGCGTGCGGGTGATCCGGACCGGCGTAAACCTTCAACTTGCTCAGCATCTGGCGACCGAGTGTGCCCTTCGGGAGCATCCCCCGTACCGCACGCCGGACGACTTCTTCGGGTTCCTTCTCGAGCATCGAGGCGTAACTCACTGCGCGTAATCCCCCCGGATAACCGCTGTGGTGGTAGGCGACTTTGCTGTCGGCCTTGTTCGCGCTGAGCACGATCTTCGCGGCGTTGACGACGATCACGTGGTCGCCCGTGTCGACGTGGGGGGCGAAGATCGCCTTGTGCTTGCCGCGCAGAAGCGTCGCCACTTCGGTCGCGAGCCGTCCGAGCACGACGCCGTCAGCGTCGATGGTGTGCCACTCGCGAACGATGTCGGACTGCTTTGGTGAGAAGGTGCGCACGCTGATCCTTTGCTTCGAGGCTCGGGCGCGACAGACGACCGAAATGCCCCTTGAGCTGGTCCCCAGAGTATATGAGGTCCGGGAGCAGGCCGAATCCGGCCCGGTCTCGTCACGTCCCGGGCGGTCGCCTCCGATCCTGGCGAAGGTACTTGCCGAGGTGGATAAGCCAGTAGGCCTTGATGGTCCATCCCCAGCCGAAGGTTTTCGGCGGGAACATCCGCGGCTCGTCGGCGTTCCACAGCCGCGACTTGGCGCGGGTGACGGTCGGTTTCCTGACGTCATAGGGGATCCCGAGGAGCTCCCCGGTCCCCTTTTCTGGTCCTTGTTCGGGCGCGGTCACGTCACGGGCTTCCCTCTCCCGACGATTTTGGACCCGAGGAGTCGGCGTCCAAGAGAACAGTTTCGCGTGCGCCGACTCTGGCGCGCGGTTTACCGGGAGACCGGCAACCTCAGCTCCAGGTGCCGGTGAGTTCCTCCGGGTAACGCACCGCAGAGAGATACAGGCCGCACGGCGGCGCCGGATCGATCGCGCCGGCACGATCGCCGGCCGAGAGCAGCCGCATCACTTCGCTCGGGCGTCGTACCCCGCGCCCCGCGGCGACGAGCGTGCCGACGATCGAACGCACCATCTGATGGCAGAACGCGTTCGCTTCGATCTCGAAGATGAGGGTGTCTGTCTGCGAGCCGTCGAAGCGCGCGTCGATGACGCGTCGCTCGATCGGCCCGCCGTCGTCGTTCGGCGGACGTCGGCAGAATCCCGCGAAGTCGTGCTCCCCCAACAGGGCGTCGGCCGCGATCCGCATCGCTGCGACGTCGAGGGGCGCCGGAACGTGCCAGCTTGACGAGCGGCGCAGCGGATCGGGGCGCTGGGCGGTGTCGATCTCGTAGCGGTACCGCCTGGAGGTCGCCGCGCGTCGGGCGTCGAAGCCGTCAGGAGCCAGGAGCGCGCGCCAGATGACGATTTCCGGGCCGGCGAGGGCGCTCAGTCCCCTCGCGAGGTCGGGGATCTCGGGGAACGGTCCGATCTCGTCGAAGGAAAAGCGGGAGGAGAGAACTTCAGAATCCAGGTCGACGTGCGCGACCTGCGCCAAGGCATGGACGCCGGCGTCGGTGCGGCCGGCGCAGACGATCCGCGTTTCGTCGTTGAAGAGCGTGCGCAGCGCGGCTTGGATCTCGCCGGCGACCGTCCGTTGCTGGGGTTGGGCGGCGAACCCGTGGAAACCGCTGCCGTCGTACGCGATGCCGAGCGCGACGCGCAGCGTCGATCGTGTGGGCTGTGATGCGGTGATCGGTGCGGGATCGGTGCCGGTTTGGTCCGCCACCGCCGGGCTACGGCTTGACGAACTCGACGCGCGCCATCGGCGCCGCGTCGCCGTTGCGTGTTCCGAGTTTCAGGATCCGCAGGTAGCCGCCGTTGCGATCGGCGTAGCGCGGACCGATATCGGAGAAGAGCTTGTGGGCCATCTCCTTGTCCCTCAAGAACGCGACGACCTCGCGCTGGTTGTGCACACCGCCGGCGCGCGCCTTTGTCACGAGTTTTTCCGCGACCGGGCGCATCTGCTTCGCCTTCGCCTCGGTCGTCACGATCGCTTCCGCCGCGATCAGCGACGCGATGAGGTTGCCGAGCATCGCCTTTTGATGCGCGGCGTCACCCCCGAGTCGCGGGCCTTTCTTCGGCGCGGCGGGCACGATCAGTACCCCTCGCCGGCGAGCGCGAGCCCCCGCTCGTCAAGCCGCTGGAGCACCTCGTCGAGGCTCTTCTGGCCGAAGTTCGTGATCGCGAGCAGCTCGGCCGGCGTGCGCTGCACGAGCTCGCCGATCGTGTTGATCTGCGCGCGCTTCAGACAGTTGCGCGGCCGCTCTGTCAAGTCGAGCTCCTCGATCGGTCGGTCGAGGTCCGGCGATCCGCTCGTGATCGTGCCGGCGTCACCGAGCTCGAGGCCGTGCGCCTCGTCGGACAGGTCGGCGACGAGGCTGACGAGTGCCCGCAGCGTCTGACCGGCGGACGACAGCGCGGCGCGCGGGCTGATCGATCCGTCGGTCTCGATGTCCAAGACGAGTCGGTCGTAGTCGGTCGACTGTTCGACGCGCGTCGGCTCGACGCTGAATGCGACCCGCCGGACGGGCGAGAAGATCGCGTCGACCGGGATGACGCCAATCGTCGAGGAGTGCTTGTTCTTCTCCGCCGAGACGTAGCCCTTGCCCTGCTCCACGGTGACGTCCATCGCCAGACGACCCTTCGCGTTCACCGTGGCGATGTGCAGGTCCGGGTTCAAGATCTCGACATCCGAGGTGACCTTCAAGTCGGCGGCCATGACGTCCGCCGGACCACGCACGTCCAAGCGGAGCGTGACGCGCTCTTCGGTCGCGACAGTGAGGACGAGGTCCTTCAAGTTCAAGATGAGGTCGGAGACGTCCTCTTTCACACCCGGTAGGTACGTGAACTCGTGGAGGGCGTCGTCGAAACGGACCTGGGTGACCGCGGCGCCCGGGATCGAAGACAAAAGCGTCCGGCGCAGCGTGTTGCCGATCGTGTAGCCGAAGCCCGGGTCGAGTGGGCCGATCGAAAAGCGCTGCCGATTCTCTTCCTCTTCGCCGATCGCTTCGACGGTGGGGCGCTGGATAATGAGCATGGCGTGGGACTCCTGTGATTCGGGCGGTCGGTTACTTCGAGTACAGCTCGACGATCAGCTGCTCGCGCACCTGGGTGTCGATCTGGGCGCGTTCGGGAAGCGCGCGGATGGCGAGCGAGCGTCCCGACTCGTCGGCTTCGATCCAGCCGGGGATGGGACGGTCGATCAGGTCGAGGTTCTGGCGGATCGTCACGTCGTCTTGCGCGCGGTTCGCCAGCGCGACGGCGTCGCCGACGCGCACGCGAAAGCTCGGGATCGTCACCCGCTGGCCATTCACCGTGACAAGACCGTGCGAGACGAACTGGCGCGACTGGGCACGGCTAGCGCCCCACTTCGCGCGGAAGACGACGTTGTCGAGACGCGTCTCCAACATCCGCAGCAGGTTCTCGCCGGTGATGCCCGATTGGCGGTTCGCCTCCTCGTAGAGGTTGCGGAACTGGCGCTCGAGTACGCCGTAGATACGGCGCGCCTTCTGCTTCTCACGCAGCTGGGCCAAGTACTCCGATCCCTGCCGCATGCGGTCGCGGCCGTGCTCGCCGGGCGGGTACGGGCGCCGTTCGATCGGGCACTGGGGGCTGTCGCACTTCGGCCCTTTCAAGAACAGCTTCACTTTCTCCCGGCGGCACAGACGGCACGCCGGCCCCGTGTAGCGGGCCATGAAATCGACCTCCTAGACGCGGCGCCGCTTTTTCGGGCGGCAACCGTTGTGGGGAATGGGCGTGACGTCTTTGATCCCGGTGACCTCGATACCGGCCGCGGCGATCGAGCGGATCGCGGTCTCCCGGCCTGAACCCGGGCCGCGCACCAAGACGTCGACGCGGCGCACACCGTGCTCCATCGCCCGGCGCGCGCACTGCTCGGCGGCCATCTGCGCGGCGAACGGCGTCGACTTGCGCGACCCCTTGAAGCCGACATTGCCCGCGGACGCCCAGGCGAGGACGTTCCCCTCGAGGTCGGAGATGGCGACGATCGTGTTGTTGAACGAACTCTTGATGTGGGCGACGCCGTGGGCGACGTTCTTCTTCTCGCGCTTGCGGGGGCGACGGCCACCGGGCTTTTTCTGTGGCGGCATCAGTGCTTCCTGACCTTCTTCTTCCCGGCGACGGTCTTTTTCGGACCCTTGCGCGTCCGGGCGTTCGTGTGGGTGCGCTGGCCGTGCACCGGCAGACCACGACGGTGACGGATGCCTTGGTACGAGCCGATCTCCATCTTCCGCTTGATGTCCTGCGCGATGTCGCGGCGCAGGTCTCCTTCGACCTTCACGTTTGCGTCGACGTAGGTGCGGATCCTCGCCACCTCGTCGTCGGTGAGGTCGCGGACGCGGGTGTCCACGCTCAGGTCGGTCGCGCGGCAGATCTGGCGGGCGGTCGTGCGACCGACGCCGTAGATGTAGGTGAGCGCGATCTCGAGCCTTTTCTCTCTCGGGATGTCGACGCCGGAGATTCGAGCCATGTCCTAACCCTGCCGCTGCTTGTGGCGCGGGTTGTCGCAGATCACCATGATCCGGCCGTGCCGGCGGATGACCTTGCACTTTTCGCACATCGGTTTGACGCTCGGTCGAACCTTCACCGCATTGTCCTTTGATTCTCGAAGTGATTGGTGGAGCCGCGCATCAGGGGCTAGGAGCTCACTTGTACCGGTAGGTGATCCGTCCGCGGCTCAAGTCGTACGGCGTGATCTCGACTTGAACCCGGTCGCCCGGCAGGATCCGGATGCGGTGCATCCGCATCTTCCCCGAACTGTGGGCGAGCACCTTGTGGCCGTTCTCGAGCTCGACGCGGAACATCGCGTTCGGGAGCGGCTCGACGACCGTGCCCTCGAGCACGATCGCGTCCTCTTTCGGTTTCGGCAGGTTCCCCTCCTCGATGAGACTGCTCGTAACTCCGGGCGCGTGCCGCGACCACACCGCACCGACCGGAAGGGTGTCCCCTCGCCACCAGCGGATTGCGGCCGTGGGGCCACACGACGCCCGACCTTGCCCGCGACCAACCGCGAGCCAGACGGCCCGAAGCAAGAAAAAGTGTAGCGGCTCGACGGCGAAACAGCGACGGCCGTGCCCCTTTTCTCCCATGTCGGGACGCTCGCAACCCCTCAGGCGGGCGGGCGTGACCGCCGCGCGCACCGGCCGCATTTTTCTACAAGGGTGCCGGATCCTCGCCTACGGTTTGGCCGCGGGCGGCGCGCGGTGCAGCCGCCGGAAAGGGCGGTGGCGATGACCGTCACCCAGAAGCTGAGCGGTGAGTTCGCCCAGCTCGTCACGTGCCAGCTCGAGCCCGACCAGCAACTGTTCTCCGACGCGACGAAGTTCCGCTGGAAGACGACGAACGTTTCGATCGAGACGCGCCTTTCGACCCCGGGTGGACCCGCCGACCAGGCGAAAGCGAAGGGCGGGCTCGCCGGGGCGCTCGCCACCGCTGTCGAGGTGGGAAAGCGAGCCCTTTCGGGACAGAGCCTCGCCTTCCAGTGGTTCCGGTCCGCGGGGGGCTCGGGACTCGTCGCTTTCTCTGGCGAACAGCCGGGTCAGATTCGCGTCCTCGAGCTCGACGGCACGTCGGGTTGGTACGCGGAAAGCCGGGCGTTCGTCTGTGCCGAAGGAAGCATCTCGTACGACATCGACTTCACGGGGCTCATGCTCGGCGTCCGATCTCGCGAGGGTTTCATCCTCGAGCACTTCCGAGGGGCGGGCACGCTCGTCGTAGGTGGCGGGGGGACGATCGTCGAGCTCAACCCCGCCGCCTACGGGGGAAAGATCCAGGTCCACGTCGGCGCACTCGTCGCCTTCTCCGACGCGCTGCGGTTCACGACCGAACGCATCGCGCCGGTCGGCGGGCAGCTGGCGATGGCGGCGCTGTTCGGCGGCGGGGGGATCAACCTCATCTCGTTGGAAGGTGACGGCACGGTGCTGTTGCAGACGACGATCCACAACCAGTACGAGCAGGAAGAAAAGGGAGACGACCGCTCGCGGACCGGGCTCGCCGGCACGGTGCTCGGCCGCTGAAGTTTCACGGTTCAGGCAGGTTTGGTCAGAGACCGAACGACAAAAAGGAGGCGCGATGGCGCTCTTGGACAAGATGAAGCAACAGGCGGCCCAGGTCGCCCAGAAGGCGCAGGAAGCCGGCCGGGCCGGCCAGGCGAAGCTCGAGGAGGTCCAGGCGCGCCGGCAGCTCGACGCGATGTACCGCGATCTCGGCGCGGCGATCTACGCCGATCACGCCGGTCGCGGCGACGAGACGAACTCTGCAGAGATCAACCGTCTCTACGACGAGATCGCCAAGTGGGAACAAGAACACGGCAGTGCGCCGACGGACGCCACACCGAGCGCCGATCCGTCGAGCGGGGACACCCCCCCAGCAGGTGACTTCAAGCTCTGAAATCGCCTCCGGCCGCGCGTGAACGAGCGGGGAGCGCATCACCCGGCGGTTGACGGCTCCCCCGGGATCGTGGACAGAGGAAGGCGAAGACTTGGAGCGGAAGACGGTGTGATCTAAGCGAGTGTGAGTACCTCGGGGCCGTCCTCGGTGATGGCGATCGTGTGCTCGAAGTGCGCGGACAGACTGCCGTCGGCGGTGATCACCGACCAGCCGTCATCGAGCTCGATCGTGTCCGGTCCGCCGACGTTCACCATCGGCTCGACCGCGAACACATTGCCAACCTTCAGCTTCGGACCGGGATTGCCCGGCCAGTAATTCGGCACCTGCGGTTCCTCGTGCATCGCCGTACCGATGCCGTGTCCGACGTAGCGGCGCACGACCGAGAATCCGGCGGACTCGGCGACCCGCTGCACGGCGGCACCGATGTCGTGCAGGCGCTTGCCTTCGTGCATCTCGTCGATCCCCGCCCACAACGAGCGCTCGGTGACCTCGATGAGCCGACGCGCGAGCTCAGAGATCTCCCCCACCGGCGCGGTGTACGCCGCGTCGCCGTGGTAGCCCTCGAGGATCGCCCCGCAGTCGACCGAGATGATGTCGCCGTCTTTCAGGACGTACGACCCGGGAATGCCGTGGACGATCATGTTGTTCGGCGACGTACAGATCGTCGCCGGGAAACCATGGTAGTTCAAAAAGTTCGAGCGAGCACCGCGCGCCTCCAGCACTTCGCGCGCGACTTTGTCGAGGCCTTCGGTCGTAACCCCGGGCACGATCGCGGCGCGCGTCTTTTCGTGGATCTCGGCGACGACCTTGCCGGCGCGTCGCATCTTCGCGATTTCGTCTTTCGTCCGGATCACGCGCGTGTCTCCATGTTCCCGTCGAGGCGCGCGTCGATGAGGGAGATCAGTCGATTTGTGACGTCGTCGGGAGTTCCAGTTCCTTGGACAGAAACGAGTTTACCGACCCTGCGATAACGAGCGATCAACGGCGCAGTCTCCTTGTCGTACAGATCGAGTCGCCGACGGATCGCCTCTTCGGTGTCGTCCTCGCGCTGTACAACCTCGCCGCCACAGAGGTCACAGATCCAGTCGGTCTTCGGCGGTGACGTCACCGAGTAGTTCGTCCCGCAAACCGAGCACGCCCTGCGACCGGCGAGCCGTCGCAGGACGAGGCTCGTCGGCACGACCAAGTTGACCACCAAGTCGAGTTCCAACGGCGCGAGGATCTTGTCCAAGCGGTCGGCTTGGTTCACCGTACGCGGGAAACCGTCGAAGACGAAGCCACGATCTCTCGTGTCGTCGACGGTCAGCCGCTGGGCGACCATCTCCAAGACGATGTCATCTGGGATCAGCTCGCCGCGGTCCATCGCCGCTTGCACCTGCAGGCCGAGCGGCGATTCCTCTTTCACCGCGGCGCGCAGCATGTCGCCGGTCGAGATGTGAGCGATCGCATAGTGGTGCGAGATTCGCTCGCACTGGGTTCCTTTGCCGGCGCCCTGCTTGCCGAGGACGATCAGTCGCGCGCCGGGGATCACTACGCGAGGTAGCCCTCGTAGTTACGCATCGTGAGCTGGGAGTTGATTTGCTGGTTCGTCTGCAGCGCAACGCCGACGCTGATTAGCAGCGTCGTACCAAAGAACGGGATCCCGGTGATGTGCCATGCCGCGAGGATCGCCGAGGGGACGAGCGCGACGAACGCCAAGAAAAGCGAGCCCGGAAGCGTGATGCGGTTGAGGATCTTCGACAGGTACGTCTCGGTCGGCGGTCCGGGACGGATGCCGGGGATGTAGCCGCCCTGCTTGCGGATCTGGTCGGCCTGCTGGATCGGGTCGAAGCTCACCTGCACATAAAAGAACGTGAAGGCGACGATGAACAGGCCGTAGAGGATCAGGTACACCCCGCCGATCGGGTTGACCAAGTTGGAGTTGATCCAGGTGCGCACGCCCTGCCACGGCAGCACGGTCGAGATCAGAACCGGGATGTACAACAGCGAGCTCGCGAAGATGATCGGGATGACGCCCGCTTGGTTCACCTTCAACGGGATGTAGGTGCTCTGGCCGCCGTACATGCGACGCCCCTGAACCCGGCGGGCGAACGTGACGGGGATGCGGCGCTGGCCGAGTTCGACAAAGACGATCGCCACCAACAACGCGATGCAGACGATGCCGATGATCGCGAGCCCGCCCCACGACTTGTCGGCCTTGATCAGATCGACGTCCAGCGGCAATGTCGCGACGACGTTGGCGAAGATGATGATCGACATCCCCTGGCCGATGCCGCGCTGGGTGATGAGCTCGCCGAGCCACATGACGAACGCCGTACCGGCGGTGAAGGTCAAGATGATGAACAGCACGTGTAGCGCCGTGAAGTCCGGGATCAGATCGACCGAGCTCGAAGCGCTTCCCGACAACAACTCCCCAGAATGCAGCAAGAAGACGAGACCGGAGGACTGCATCAGCGCCAGACCGACGGTCAGATAGCGCGTCGCCTGGGTGAGCTTGCGCTGTCCGACGGCGCCCTGGTCGCGCCATTCGGCGAACTTCGGGATCACCGTCGTCAAGAGCTGGATGATGATCGACGACGTGATGTAGGGCATGATCCCGAGCCCCAAAACCGCGGCACGCGCCAGTGCGCCACCGGAGAACAGGTTCAAGAAGCCGAGCAGACCCTGGCCCTTCGAGGCGTTCGAGATCGACCGGATCGCCTTGAAGCTCACCCCCGGGACGGGGATGTTCGCGCCGAACTGGTAGATGGCGATGATGAGCAGCGTGAAGAGGACCTTGTTCCGCAGGTCCGCGACACGGACGATGTTCTTCAGACTTCCGAGCACGAACGTCCCTCTCGCATGAACCGAGGTCGCACCCGCCCGTTCACGCCAAATTCGGCGTTTCGGCCCACGGGCACCGGATGATCCTTACCGGTTCGCCAGCGCGTTGCCCCGCGCCGGCGGCCTGCGGTCTCCCCTCGGACGGGGGACGACCGTCGCTGATCCTCCTGCCGCAGTGATCGCTTCTGCGGCCGACTTCGAAAAAGCGTGCGCTTCGACGGCCACCGCTCGGGAAAGCTCGCCCCGGCCGAGCACCTTCACGAGGCTTTTCGCGTGCAAGAGGCCGGCGCGACGAAGGCTCTCCGGGTCGACGGAGTCCGCCCCGAGCGTCTCCAGGTCGTCGAGGTTGACGACCTGATAGGAGATGCGGAACGGGTTCTTAAAGCCGCGCAGCTTCGGGATGCGCTGGGTGAGCGGCAGCTGTCCGCCCTCGAAACCGGCGTTGACGGTGTTGCGGGCCAGCTGGCCCTTCGTACCGCGCCCGGCGGTCTTTCCGCCCTTGCCGCCCGTACCGCGCGCGACCCGACGCCGCGGTCGGTGGGCCCCCCTCGGGGGGGCGAGGTCGTGGAGCCTCACTTCGCCTCCTCGGCGGCGCGTCGGCGCGTGCTCGTCGGTTTCCCTGCCTCGAGACTGCGCACCTCGACGAGGTGCGAAACGGCGCTCAGCATGCCACGGATCTCGGGGCGATCGGGCACGATGCGGGTGGCGCCGACGTGTTTCAAACCGAGGGCGCGCAGCGTCGCGCGGTGCTTCGGCTTCGTCCCGATCCGAGAGCGCACCTGGGTAACGACAAGTCCAACGCCGGTCAGATCCGGCTTCGCCGTGCTCATCGCTCCCCGCCGGTTGCGAGCTGGCCGCGGCGGCGCTCCTCGTAGGCACGCAAAACACCCATCGGGGTGACCTCGTCCGGCGCCTTGTTTCTCAGGCGCGCGACTTCGTCCGGCCGGCGCAGCGACTTCAGCCCGGCGACGGTGGCGTGCGCGACGTTGATCGCGTTCGAGGTGCCGAGCGACTTCGCGACGATGTCGCGGATCCCGGCCATCTCGAAGATCGCCCTCGCCGCGCCGCCGGCGATGACGCCGGTGCCGGGGGCGGCCGGCTTCAAAAGGATCCGGCCCGCACCCGCCTCACCGATCACCGGGTGGGTGATCGTCGAACCCGCCAAAGGCACGTCGAAGAAGTTCTTCTTCGCCTCCTCGATGCCCTTTTGCACCGCCAGGCCGGCTTCCTTCGCCTTGCCGTAGCCGAGACCGACCTTGCCCTGGCCGTCGCCGACGACCATCAAGGCGGTGAAGGAGAAGCGGCGTCCGCCCTGAACGACCTTCGCGACCCGGTTGACCCGGATCGTCCGCTCCTCGTACTGGGACTCTGGCATCTAGAACTCCAATCCCGCTTCGCGTGCCGCGTCGGCCAGCGCCGCGACACGACCGTGAAAACGCGCCGCGCCGCGGTCGAAGACGACCGAGGTCACCCCAGCCTGTCTCGCGCGCTCGGCGACGAGCCGACCGACCGCCGCGGCGGCCTCGGCGTTACCGGTCTTTCCTGCCCGCAAGCTCGGCTCGACGGTCGACGCGGCGGCGAGCGTCCGACCGGCGTCGTCGTCGATCACCTGGGCGACGATGTGCCGGTTCGAACGGAAGACCGAAAGGCGCGGCCGCTCGGCGGAGCCGTGCACCTTTTTCCTCAGGCGCGCGTGGCGGCGGTGGCGCAGTTCGTGGACGCGACGGATGTTTGCCATCTACTTGCCTGCCTTGCCGGCCTTGCGGTGAACGACCTCGTTCACGTAACGGATGCCCTTTCCCTTGTACGGCTCGGGCTTGCGGAGTTTTCGGATGTCGGCCGCCACCTGTCCGACCTTTTCCTTGTCGATGCCGCGCACGGTGATGCGCGTCGGGGTCGGAACCTCGAAGTCGATCCCCTCCGGCGCATCGACGATCACCGGGTGGGAGAAGCCGAGCGCCAGCTCGAGTTGGCGAGGACCCCGCGCCAGGGCGCGGTAGCCGACGCCTTGGATCTCCAGGTTCTTCTCGAAGCCCGCCGTCACGCCGGTCACCATGTTCTGGACCAACGAGCGCGCGAGGCCGTGCAGGGCGCGGCTCTCGCGCTCGTCGTCGGGGCGCTCGACGAGCAGCAGCGCGGCTTCCTGGTCGCGTCGCACCGTGATCGGTGTCGGCAGCACGCGATCGAGCGCGCCCTTCGGCCCGCGAACCGCGATGCGACCGTCGGTGATGTCGACTTCGACGCCCGAGGGGAGTTCGATCGGGGAACGACCGATGCGACTCATCGCCGCGCCCGTTCTGTCACCGGGTGCTCACCAGACATAACAGAGCACCTCTCCGCCGATCTTGCGCTTGCGCGCCTCCCGGTCGGTGAGCAGCCCTTCGCTCGTCGACAGAACGGCGACGCCCATGCCGCCGAGGACCCGGGGAAGGTGGTCGGCGCGCGCATAGACGCGCAGTCCAGGGGTGGAGACGCGCCGCAGCCCGGCGATCGCGCGGGTGCGATCCTCGGTGTACTTCATCTTGATCTCCAAGACACTGCCCGGACGCGCTTCGTCGGACGACGTCTTGAACCCCGCGATGTAGCCCTCTCGCTCGAGGATCGAGGCGAGCGAGACCTTGAGCTTGGAGCCCGGCATCTTCACGCTGTCGTGCATCGCGACGTTCGCGTTGCGGACGCGCGTGAGCATGTCGGCGATCGGGTCGGTCATCGTCATCGGATCTCCCCTCCCCTCACCAGCTCGCCTTGGTCACACCGGGGATCTCCCCGGTGAGCGCGAGCTCGCGCAGGCAGATCCGGCACATCCCGAACTTGCGGAAGACCGCGCGGGCGGCCACAGCGGCGACAACGCGTGTAGCCGCGCACTTTGAACTTCGGAGTGTGCTTCTGCTTTTCGACGAGAGCTTTTTTCGCCATTGGCTGTGTGTTACCCCTCTCTGCGGAACGGGAAGCCGAGCGCGCTGAGCAGCGCATGGCCCGCAGCGTCCGTCTTTGCTGTCGTGACAATCGTGATGTCCATGCCGCGGGTGGCGTCGATCGAGTCGTAGTTGATCTCCGGGAAGATCAGCTGCTCGGTGACGCCGAAGGTGTAGTTGCCCCGCCCGTCAAAGGCGCGGGGATTGAGACCGCGGAAGTCCCTGATGCGTGGGATCGCGATCGATACGAGGCGGTCGTAGAACTCCCACTTCCGGTCGCCGCGCAAAGTCACCATCGCGCCGATCGCGTTGCCCTCCCTGAGCTTGAACGAGGCGATCGACTTGCGGGCGCGCGTGACGACGGGTCGTTGACCGGTGATCACCGTCAGGTCACGGACCGCCCCTTCGAGCAGCGACTGCTGCTGGGTCGCGCGGCCGACTCCGCAGTTGATGACGATCTTTTCGAGGGTCGGGACCTCCATGACGTTGTTCAGTCCGAGCGCGGTCTTCAACTCGTTCCGCAGCTGCTCGTCGTAGCGGCGGCGAAGACGCGGCCGCTCGGAGACCGTGGCGGTGCTCACAGCTTCCCCCCGCACTTCGCGCAGACGCGGCTCTTCGTGCCGTCCGGCTCGATCTGCAGACTGGCGCGCGTCGGCCCATCCTTCGTGCAGACGAGCGCGACGGCGGAGACCGGCAGCGGCATGTCCTTGTCGATGATCCCGGCCTGCATCGTGGCGCGCACCGGCTTCTGGCTGCGCTTGGCGATGTTGACACCCGCCACGATCACCTGGTTCTTCTTCGGGATAGCGCGGATCACCTCGCCGGTCTTGCCGCGGTGTTTCCCCGACAGGACCTCGACGGTGTCGCCCTTGTGGATCTTCATTCAAATCACCTCTGGTGCAAGGCTGACGATGCGCATGAACCGCTTGTCGCGAAGCTCGCGTCCGACCGGACCGAAGATGCGGGTGCCGCGCGGCTGTAACTGGTCGGTGATCAGCACCGCCGCGTTCTCGTCGAAGCGGATGTAGCTGCCGTCAGGACGGCGCCGCTCCTTTTTCGTGCGCACGACGACGCAACGGACGACGTCGCCCTTTTTCACCTGGGCTCCAGGCACGGCGTCCTTCACCGTCGCGATGAACACATCTCCGATTGACGCGTAGCGCCGGCGCGTGCCCCCGAGAACCTTGATGCAGAGCACCTCGCGCGCGCCGGAGTTGTCGGCGACGCGAAGGCGCGATTCTTGCTGAATCATCGGGCTCGCTCCAGCACCTCGACGAGGCGCCACCGCTTCAGCTTCGAGAGCGGCCTCGTTTCGGCGACGCGCACCTTGTCGCCGACGTGCGAGGTGTTCTCCTCGTCGTGGACGTACAGCTTCGTCGTGCGCTGGACCGTCTTCGCGTACTTCGGGTGGCGGACGCGCTGGGTCACGGCGACAACCGCCGTCTTGTCCATCGAGCGCTTCAACACGACGCCCTCGCGCACCTTGCGGCGGTTCTCGCGCGCGCCCGACTCGCCTGGGGTAGTCGTTTCGCTCTGCTCAGCCACGTCTCCTCCTCTGGCGCTTCGGCTCCTGGACCGCGGGTGACTCCTCGCGCTCCAGCGTGAGAAGGCGTGCGATCTCCTTGCGCACGACCGAGATCCGACTGACGTTGTCGAGACGGCCGGTCGCGAGCTGGAAGCGCAGGTTGAACAGTTCCTTACGCGCCTCGTCGAGGCGATTGGCGCGGTCGGTGTCAACGAGGAGGCGCAACTCGGCGGGCTTGGTCATCAGCTGTGACCCCCGGCTTCGGCGCCGAGACCCGAGCGCACGACGAACTCGGCCTTGATGGGCAGCTTCTGGATGGCACGCTCCATCGCCGACTTCGCGAGCGCCTCGTCGACACCGGCGAGTTCGAAGAGGATCGCGCCCGGCTTCACGACCGCAACCCAGTGCTCCGGATTCCCCTTGCCCGACCCCATGCGGGTCTCGGCAGGCTTTTGGGTGACCGGCTTGTGCGGGAAGACGCGGATCCAGATCTTTCCGCCGCGGCGCACGTGCCGGGTCATCGCGATTCGGGCGGCTTCGATCTGGCGGGCCGTCAGCCAGCCCGGTTCGAGCGCCTTGATCCCGTAGTCCCCGAAGTCGACCGTCGTCGCGCCCTTGGCGAGGCCGGTCGTGCGGCCACGATGCTGCTTGCGGTGCTTCACCTTCTTCGGCATCAACATGGTCAGTCCGTCTCTTTGCGGAAGTGCGGCGCCTCGTGATGCTCGTCGCGGGTGCGGCGCTCGATCTCTTCTTCTTCGGCGAGCAGTCGTTCGAGCGCGTCGTCGGGCGCAGGTTCGGTCACCGCCACGGGCTCGACGCCCGGTTCGGCGACTTCTTCTGCTTCCGCGACCTCTTCGGGGACGGCGCCCGGCTCGGCCATGTCGGGGCGGCGACGTCCGCCGCCGGCGCTGACGATGCGACGCGGGCGCGCCTGGCCGGAGGTCTCGCCGACTGCCATCGCGGCCTCGCGCGAGATCTTGTCTTCGGGCGAGGTCCGGTACGGCAGGATGTCGCCCTTGTAGATCCAGACCTTCACACCGACGCGACCGGTCGACGTGCGCGCCTCACGCATGCCGTAGTCGATGTCGGCGCGCAACGTGTGCAGCGGCACGCGGCCCTCGCGGTATGACTCCTTGCGCGACATCTCGGATCCGCCGAGTCGGCCCGCGCACTGCACGCGCACGCCGAGCGCACCGGCCTTTTGCACGGTTTGGATGGCGCGCTTCATAGCGCGGCGGAAGCTGATACGCCGCGCGAGCTGGTCCGCGATGCCCTGCGCGATCAACGCCGCGTCGAGCTCAGGCTGCTTGATCTCTTGGATGTTCAGTTGGATGTTCGCGTTCTTCGTCATCCGGCCCAAGTAACGACGCAGGCGGTCCGCTTCGGCACCGCGGCGACCGATGACGATGCCGGGTCGCGCGGTATGGATATCGACGCGCAGACGGTCGCGGGTGCGCTCGATCTCGATACGGCTCACCGCCGCCGACTCGAGCTGGGTCATCAGGTAGTTGCGAATCTTCCAGTCCTCGACGACCGCGTTCTGATACCCGCGGTCTTCGAACCAGCGCGACTTCCAGTCCGTGGTGATTCCGAGGCGGAACCCGTACGGGTTGACCTTCTGGCCCATCAGCCCTCGTCCTTTGCCTTGGGCTTGCGCCCCGACTTCGAGGCGATCTTCGAGATCGCCTTCACGGTCTTTTTCGCCGCCGACTTCCTGGCCGGCGCCTTCTTGGCGGCCGTCGTCTTCGCCGCCGCCTTCTTGGCGGGCGCCTTCTTCGCCGGCTCCGGCGCGACGGTCGGCTCAGCGACTTCCTCGCTCGCGGTATCCGATGCCGACTCCGACCCGGCGGGCCCCTCGCCGGCGTCATCGCCGGCGGTCAGTTCGGCCACCTCGTCGGATTCCGCCGGCAGCAACTCCGGCGCCTCCTCGGTGGGCTCTTCAAGCTGCTGGGCTCGACGACGCGATCCCGCAACGCGGCGCGCCCGGCGGTCCGCCTGCTGAGCGGAGGCACGCGCCCTCAGGCGGGCGACCTGGCTCTCCGGCATGCGGGCGAGCACGATCGTGATGTGGCACGTGCGCTTGCGGACCCGCGTCGCGCGGCCGCGCGCCCGGGGACGCCAGCGCTTCAACGTCGCACCCTCGTCGGCGTACGCCGTCGCGACGTAGAGCTCTTCTGGGAACTGTTGGTCGTTGTGCTCGGCGTTCGACGCCGCCGATCGCAGCAACTTGGCGACGATCGGCGCGCCGGCGCGGTCGGTGTGGTCAAGAAGCTCGACGGCGCGCGTGTAGTCCAGTCCCCGGATGAGATCGAGGACCTCGCGCGCCTTGTAGCTCGACAGCCGGCAGTAGCGCAGCATCGCCTTGGTGCCCGGACGCTCGTTCGTCTTCACCGCCATCTCAGCGCCTCGCCTGTCGTTCTTGGCCCGCGTGGTAGCGGAAAGTGCGCGTAGGTGCGAACTCACCGAGCTTGTGACCGACCATCGCCTCGGTGATGTAGACGGGGACGTGCTTGCGCCCGTCGTGCACGGCGATCGTGTGACCGACCATGTCGGGGATGATCGTCGAACGGCGCGACCACGTCTTCACGACGCGCTTCTCGTTCCGCGCGTTGAGGTCGTCGACCTTCTTCAACAAGTGGTCGTCCACGAACGGACCTTTTTTCAGACTGCGCGGCATGACAACCTCAGCGATCAGCGACGGGCGCCGCGACCGCGGCGGCGACGGACAATGAGCCGGTCGGACGGCTTGTGCTTGCGGCGGCTACGCCCTTCGGGCTTGCCCCACGGCGAGACAGGGTGGCGGCCGCCCGACGACTTGCCCTCGCCGCCCCCGAGCGGGTGATCAACGGGATTCATCGCGACGCCGCGGGTTTGCGGCCGGACGCCGCGCCAGCGGTTGCGGCCCGCTTTTCCGATCGACAACAGTTCGGCCTCGGCGTTGCCGACGACGCCGATCGTCGCTCGGCAGTCGATCGGCACGCGGCGCATCTCTGTCGACGGCAGGCGCAATGTCGCGTAAGCCCCCTCCTTCGCGACGAGCTGCACGCTCGAGCCGGCGCCGCGGGCGATCTTGCCACCACCACCGGGGCGCAGCTCGACGTTGTGTACCGTCGAGCCGACGGGCACGTAGCGCAGCTGCAGCGCGTTGCCAGGGCGGATCTCGGCGCCGTGGCCCGATTGCAGGACGTCACCGACGCCGACACCTTCGGGGGCGATGATGTAGCGCTTCTCGCCGTCCGCGTAGTTCAACAGCGCGATGCGCGAGTTGCGGTTCGGGTCGTATTCGATCGCCGCGACACGTGCGGGAATCCCGTCCTTGTCGCGCCAGAAGTCGATGATCCGGTAGCGCCGCTTGTGGCCGCCGCCGCGATGGCGTGCCGTCTTGCGCCCGTAACTGTTCCGCCCGCCGGTCGACGGCAGCGCTTCACTGAGGGCGCGCTCGGGGCGCTTCTTTGTGATCTCTTTGAAGTCGGACGAGGACTGGAACCGCCGCCCTGGGCTCGTCGGCTTGCGTTTTCTCACAGCCATGACGCGTTCCTCAGCTCTCGAACAGCTCGATGCGGTCTTCGCCGACGAGGCGGACGATCGCCCGCTTCGTGTCCGACCGCCTGCCGACCTTGTTGCTCCGTCGGTCGCGCTTTTGCTTGCCCTTGCGGTTGAGCGTGTTCACGCTGCGCACGCGCACCGAGAAGCTCTCCTCGACCGCGTCGCGAATCTCCCGCTTCGAGGCACGCGGATCGACGACAAAGACATACGCGCCGTCGTCCATCAGCGCGTAGGACTTCTCCGATATGACCGGACGGATCAGCATGCTGCGCGTCACGACTCGTCACCGCCTTCGGGTTCCTCGTCCTTTTCGGTGGGCTTCGCCGCCGCAGCCTTTGTCGGTGCGGCCTTTTTTGCCACCACCTTCTTCACCGGCCTCTTCTTGACGGCCGCCTTCTTTGCTCCCGCCCCGCCAGCAGCACGCGGTGTCGCGACTTTGCTCGTCGTCACGTCGCCCGGCATCGTCGCGTCGGTGAAGACGACGACGTCTGAGCGCATCACCTCGTACGCGTTCAGCTGGTCGACCGGCAGGGCATCGACACCGGGGATGTTCCGCATCGACTTTTCGACGAGGTCGGCTTCGCGTTCGGTGACGACGAGCACGCGCCCCTGACAGTCGAGCGCGTCGAGCGCGTCGAGCGCGCGCCTCGTCTTCGGCTCCTCGAAGATCCAGCGGTCGATGAGGCGGACGCCGCCCGACCGCGCCCGATCCGAGAGTGCGCAGCGCAGAGCGTGCTGCACCATCTTACGCGGCGTCTTCTGCGCGTAGCTGCGTGGCTTCGGCCCGAGCGCGACGCCACCGCCCGCATAGAGCGGGGAGCGGATCGAACCTTGGCGTGCGTTGCCCGTGCCTTTCTGGCGGTACGGCTTCGCACCGCCACCGCGCGCTTCGGCACGCGTCTTTGTGCTCTGTGTACCGCTGCGGCGCGCGGCGAGCTGCGCCGTGACGACTTGATGGACGAGCGCGACGTTCTCTGGCACCGAGAAGTACTCGGGGTCGAGTGTCACCGTCGAAAGTTCCTCACCGGAATCGCTGGTACGCGCGAGTTCGACGGGTTCGCCAAGCTGACGGGTCTTCGCACGCGGTGTTGTCGCGAGGTCGGTCATTTCGCCTCACCCTTCACGGCCTTGCGGATCACGACGAGTCCGCCGCGCGGACCCGGAACAGCGCCCTTCACGAGGATGATCTCGCGCTCGGGATCGGCCTCGACGACTTCTAGGTTGAGCGTCGTCACCCGCTCTGCCCCGGTGCGGCCTGCCATCCGCGTGCCCTTGAAGACGCGCGCCGGCGTCGCGCAGGCGCCGATCGAACCGGGCGCGCGGTGCTTCTTGTGGTTGCCGTGCGCCGCCCCCTGGCCTTTGAAGTTGTGCCGCTTCATCGTGCCGGTGAAGCCCTTGCCCTTAGAGATCGCCGTGACGTCGACCTTTTCCCCCGCCGCGAGTACCGAGACGTCGAGCACGTCACCCACCGCGTATCCGTCGGTGTCGTCGACGTGGACTTCGACGAGCCGACGACCTGGGTCGACGCCGGCGCGGGTGAAGTGGCCGGCTTCGGGCTTGTTCATCGCCGAAGCCCGCCGGAACCCGTAGGTCAGCTGGAGGGCGGAGTAGCCCTCATTCTGAGGCGTCTTCACCTGGACGACGCGAAAGGGCGCGACCTTGACGACGGTCACAGGGACCGCCCGGTTCTCAGCGTCGAAGATCTGGGTCATGCCGATCTTCTCGCCGACGACCGCACTGATCGTCATCGTCGTGCCTCGTCCTCGTTCTGTCCGCTTGCCCGCGCAGCACTCCGACCGAAGTCGGCCAGGGCGTGAACGGCCCTTTCTCACGCGGACGCTCCGCCCGGCGTCGCCGAGCGGAGCGGAATGGCTTGTGCCGAGCGGTCCCCCGGCGCACCGGGGCACGCTCAGACGTCGTCTTGTCGCCGCCGGGCGCCGCCCCGGCGACTCGCGTCACTATAACACTGGGTTTTTGGCTCTAGACCTGCTGAATCTTGATCTCGATGTCGACGCCGGCCGGTAGATCAAGGCGTTGCAGCGAATCCACCGTTTTTGGGCCGTGCTCGACGATGTCGACCAAGCGCTTGTGGATCCGCATCTCGAAGTGCTCGCGACTGTCCTTGTACTTGTGCGGCGAGCGAATCACCGTGTAGCGGTGGCGCTCGGTCGGCAGCGGCACCGGACCACGTACCTTCGCCTGGGTGCGCAGCACCGTCTCGACGATTTTCTTCGTCGACTGGTCGACAACCTCGTGGTCGTACGCCTTCAGGCGGATGCGGATCCGCTGCGCCACTGCCGAAGTCCCGTCGCTACTTGAGGATCTTCGTGACCCGGCCAGCACCGACGGTGCGGCCGCCCTCGCGGATCGCGAAGCGCAGCCCCTCGTCCATCGCGATCGGCTTTTGCAGCTCGATGGTCATCTGGGTGTTGTCGCCCGGCATGACCATCTCGGTGCCCTCGGGGAGCGAGATCGAGCCGGTGACGTCGGTCGTACGGAAGTAGAACTGCGGCCGGTAGTTCGTGAAGAACGGCTTGTGCCGCCCGCCCTCTTCCTTCGTGAGCACGTAAACCGCTGCTTCGAAGTTCGTGTGCGGGGTGATCGAGCCCGGTTTGGCGATGACTTGACCACGCTCGACCTCCTCCTTCTTCGTGCCGCGCAGCAACAGGCCGACGTTGTCGCCCGCCTGGCCGGCATCGAGGAGCTTGCGGAACATCTCGACGCCGGTGACCGTCGTCTTCTGGGTTGGGCGCAACCCGACGATCTCGACCTCCTCGCCGACTTTCACCTGACCCTGCTCGATCCGTCCGGTGACGACAGTGCCGCGACCGGTGATCGTCATCACGTCCTCGACAGACAATAAGAAGGGCTTGTCGACCTCGCGCTTCGGTTCGGGGATGTAGTCGTCGACGGCGTCCATCAACTTCAAGATCCCCTGTTCGGCTTCCGCATCTCCCTCGAGCGCCTTCAGCGCTGAGACGCGGATGACCGGGGCGTCGTCGCCCGGGAACTCGTACTGGTTGAGCAGGTCGCGCACCTCGACCTCGACCAAGTCGAGAAGCTCTTCGTCGTCGACCATGTCGACCTTGTTCAGCGCGACGACAATCGCCGGCACGCCGACTTGGCGGGCCAACAGCACGTGCTCACGGGTCTGGGGCATCGGGCCGTCGGTCGCCGAGACGACCAGGATCGCGCCGTCCACCTGGGCAGCCCCGGTGATCATGTTCTTGATGTAGTCGGCGTGCCCGGGCATGTCGACGTGCGCGTAGTGCCGCTTGTCGGTCTCGTACTCGATGTGGGCGATCTGGATCGTGATGCCGCGGGCCTTTTCTTCCGGCGCGGCGTCGATCGAGTCGAACGACCGGAACCCGACGTTCGGGTTCTTGTCATGGAGGACCTTGGTGATCGCCGCGGTCAGCGTCGTCTTGCCGTGGTCGATGTGTCCCATCGTCCCGACATTGATATGTGGCTTGTTCCGCTCGAACTTCTGCTTCGCCATTGGTGCCGACAGCTCCGTCTGTCCTGGGCAGGGCCCTTCGCTCTGCCTATTTGTTGATTACTGCGATTTTCTCGGGTCTCGCACCCACTTCGGGTCGCGCCCCTGGCGGCCGGTCTCTTTCGGAGAAGCGGGCGCTTGTCCCGATGCGGCCCCTACTCCCCTGTCGCCCGGGCGACGATCTCCCGGCCAATCGACTCGGGGACCTCCTGGTAGGAGTTGAACTGCATCGAGAACGTGGCGCGTCCTTGGGTGCGAGAACGCAGGTCGGTAGCGTAGCCGAACATCTCCGCGAGGGGTACCTGCGAACGGATCACTTGGCTCGTGCCGCGACTCTCCATCCCCTCAACGCGGCCGCGCCGCGAGGAGAGGTCACCGATCACGTCGCCCAAGAACTCCTCGGGCGTGACGACCTCGACCGCCATCACCGGCTCCAAGAGAACGGGGTGTGCGAGGCGTGCCGCTTTCTTCCACGCCAGCGAGCCGGCGATCTTGAACGCCATCTCCGACGAGTCGACGTCGTGGTACGAGCCGTAGGTGAGAACGACGCGCTGGTCGACGGCTGGGAAGCCGGCGAGCACGCCGGACTCCATCGCCTCTCGGATGCCGTGGTTGACGGCTGGGATGTACTCCTTCGGGATGACGCCCCCGGTGATCTTGTCGACGAACTCGTAGCCGCCGGCCGGGCCGGTGGGCTCCAAGTCGATGACGACGTGGCCGTACTGGCCGCGACCGCCGGTCTGGCGGATGTAGCGCTCCTCGACCTTGTGCACCGCGTCGCGAATCGTCTCGCGGTACGCGACCTGCGGCTTGCCGACGTGGGCGTCGACCTTGAACTCGCGCAGCATCCGGTCGACGAGCACTTCGAGGTGCAGCTCGCCCATGCCCGAAATCACCGTCTGTCCGGTCTCCTCGTCGGTGCGGACGCGGAAGGTCGGGTCCTCTTCGGAGAGAGCGAAGAGCGCCCTGCCCAACTTGTCCTGGTCGGCCTTCGACTTCGGCTCGACGGCGACGTGGATCACGGGCTCGGGGAAGACGAGCGATTCCAGAACGATCGGATGCGTCGGGTCGCACAAGGTGTCGCCGGTCGTCGTCGTCTTCAAACCGACGACGGCGACGATGTCACCGGCGAAGATCGCGTCCTTGTCCTCACGGTGGTTGGCGTGCATCTCGAGCACGCGTCCGACCCGCTCGCGCTTGTCCTTCGTCGAATTGAGGATCGTCGAACCCTTTTCGAGAGTGCCCGAGTAGACGCGCAGGTAGGTGAGCTTGCCGACGAAGGGGTCGGTCTGGATCTTGAAGGCCAGCGCCGCGAACGGCTCCGAATCGGCGGCCTTGCGCTCGAGGACCTCGTCGCCGCGGATCGAGTGGCCGATCGTCGGCGGCAGGTCGACGGGGCTCGGCAGGTAGTCGACGACCGCATCGAGGAGCGGCTGGACCCCTTTGTTCTTGAACGCCGAACCGCAGAGGACGGGGACGAGGTGCCCCGATATCGTGCCGACGCGCAGCGCCCGCCGGAGGTCGTCGTCGGTGATCTCCTCTTCTGACACGTACTTTTCCATCACCGTGTCGTCGTAGTGCGACGTGAGGTCGACGAGCTCGTGGCGGGCATCCTCCGCCGCCTGGCGCAGGCCGGCGGGGACCTCCTCTTCGGTCCACTTCTCGCCGATGCTCGCTTCATCCCAGACGAGCCCCTTCATCGCGATGACGTCGACGACGCCGCGGAAGTTCGCCTCGGTACCGAGGGGCAGCTGGGTCACAGCGGGGATCGCGTCGAGCCGGTCACGGATCATCTCGACCGTCCGTTCGAAGTTCGCGCCGGTCCGGTCCATCTTGTTCACGAAACAGATCCGCGGGACGTTGTACTTGTCCGCCTGGCGCCAGACCGTCTCGGTCTGGGGCTCCACGCCGGCAACCGCATCGAAAATCGCCACCGCCCCGTCGAGGACGCGCAGCGAGCGCTCGACCTCGACGGTGAAGTCGACGTGGCCGGGCGTGTCAATGATGTTGATCGAGCAGTCGTGCCACGCGGCCGTCGTCGCCGCGGAGGTAATGGTGATCCCGCGTTCTTGTTCCTGGACCATCCAGTCCATCGTCGCCGCACCCTCGTGGACCTCACCGATCTTGTAGTTGCGGCCGGTGTAGTAGAGGATCCGCTCCGTCGTCGTGGTTTTTCCCGCGTCGATGTGAGCCATGATCCCGATGTTGCGGATCTTGGCGAGGGGGGTCGTGCGGTTTTGAGGGGTTGCCATCGTGGTGGGTTCCTGGTTCGGAGTAGCGCGGGCGGCTACTTACAGCGTACGGGTCTGCAGGCGAAGCCGGTGCGATGCCGACGCCCGAATCGGGCGTCTACCAGCGGTAGTGCGCGAACGCCTTGTTCGATTCCGCCATTTTGTGGACGTCCTCACGGCGCTTCACCGCTGCGCCGAGGCCGTTCGCCGCATCGAGGATCTCGTTCGCGAGCCGGAGCGCCATCGTGCGCTCGCGGCGCTCCTTCGCGTAGTTGACGACCCAGCGGATCGAAAGCGTCGTCGCGCGCTTCGGGCGCAACTCGACCGGGACCTGGTAGGTCGTGCCGCCGACCCGGCGCGAGCGGACCTCGAGCTCGGGACGAGCGTTGTCGAGGGCGCGCTTCAGAGTCGCGAGGGCATCGCCCCCGGTCTTCTCCGCCACGACCGTCAGTGCGTCGTACACGATCCTCTCGGCGAGGCTGCGCTTGCCGCGCGAAAGCACCTTGTTGATCAGCTGCGTGACGAGGACGGACCGGTAGACGGGGTCCGGCTGGAGGTCACGCCGCGGGGCGGGGCCGCTGCGAGGCATCAGGCGCTCTTCTTCGCGCCGTAGCGGCTGCGGGCCTGGGCCCGGTCGCGCACACCGACGGTGTCGAGCGCGCCGCGCACGATCTTGTACCGCACGCCCGGCAGATCCTTCACCCGACCACCGCGTACGAGCACGATCGAGTGCTCCTGCAGGTTGTGGCCGACGCCGGGAATGTACGCCGTGACCTCGACGCCACTTGTCAGGCGAACCCGGGCGACCTTGCGCAGGGCGGAGTTCGGCTTCTTCGGCGTCGTCGTGTAGACGCGCGTGCACACCCCGCGCCGTTGCGGGGCGCCCTTCAGGGCGGGCGTCTTCGTCTTCGATCGCTTCGACTCGCGACCGGCGCGTACGAGCTGGGCGATTGTGGGCACGCGTTTCCTTCCGAAAGACCACGGGATCCCCACCGGCGCGCGCCAGCGGGCGTGGGAAGTCTACGGGAATCCGAGGGACCTCGCCACGGGCGGCAGTGGCCTGGTAGCTAGGCCACGCCGCCACTGGGCGACGTGACACGACCTTCCAGCGCGCCCGTGAAGTTCGACCAATCCTGCGGAGCCAATCGCAATCCTGCGGAGCTAATCGGTAGATTGCGTCCCGTCCTCGATCTGCCTAGGGGGGAACATGGCGGAAGCGTTGATCGATGTCGGCACCCTTCCCGAGACCGTGGCGGCGAAGGTTCCTGCGAGCGCCGACTTCCAGATTGTCCCGGTACGCGCGATCCCGCTCGTCGTCATCGCGCTCGCGGGCCTCGTTGCCGCCATCGCCAGCAACCGGCTGTGGGCGCTCGATTTCTTCCATGTCGTAAGCGGCGGACTCTGGACAGGCATCGACCTTTTCCTCGGATTCGTCATCGGTCCAACGCTCGGACGCATGTCGATCCCGGCACGAGTCGAATTCTCGAAACGGTTCATGCCAAAGATGGTCCTCTTGATGCCGACGCTCGTCATCGCGACGCTCGCGGCCGGGTGGCAGCTCGCGCGCCATGAAGGGACGATCCTCAGTACCTACCCGCAACACCCATGGATCGTCGCTTCGATGATCGTCGTCGGCGTGATGGCGGTGATCGCGATCGGACTTCTCGAGCCGGCAAACCTCGCCGTGCTCTTCGAGTTGCGCAAGCCGCAGCCCAACGGCGAGCTCATCGGCCGTCTCATGAAGCGATTCATCTACACCGCAGGTATCACCGGTGCGATGCAGGTCGCGACGCTGATCATCATGACGAAGCTCGCCTCGTCATGACCACTGACGTCACATCCCACCTCGTCGAGCATTCGACGACTCCAGAGCAAAAACTTCCGCCGGTCGCTCAACTCTGTGTCTTGTCGATGGCGTTGGTGATAGCAGGCGGCATCTACCTCGCTGCATACCTGCCGAGGCATGTGTCGATCGCGCCGTCGCTCGGCCTGCTGATCGCCGCCGGCGCTCTGCTGGTCACGAACTTGCTCATCGTCTCGAGGCTGCGTCCGTTCTCGTGGAAGTCTTTCTTCTTAGTCGGACGCTGGACGGGTCTCGCGTACCTCGTTATCGGCGGGATGCTCGAGTTCATCTTCGTCTTCGACCACACGCGCGGCGCGACACTCGTCGTCATCACGCTGTCCCTGCTCGTGTTCGCGGTCAATATTCCTTTGTTACTCGCGTTCTCGGTCGCGCGCTATCAGAGGCCCTCCGCGAGTTAAAACGGGAGACTCCTTCGGGACGGTGCCCACCCCCGAGCCGACACCGGGACACGGGCCGTCGAACGCCTCGCGACTGGGCGGCTCAGCAAGGCTGTCGTCCGACTCGTCTGATCCCGGCTTCGGAGAGCCCGCACGTAAGCGACTCACCCCAGGCAATGAGCCGCGCCCCGACCGCAACACGCAGCAGCCCTCGCGAGCGCCGCTGACCTGGATTCGTCTCCCGTTCGACCAGTTGCAGCTCGGGTAACCCACAGAGGTCCCGTGTACGTCGTTCGATGTTCCTTCCAAAGAGGAATGGACTGATCACTGCGACCTCCGTTCTCTGTCACCGAGACATCGCGGCCGCGATCTTCTCGGCCGCCTTGCGCAGCTCTTCGTCGGACACGTTCGGAAGCACGTCCTCCCAGATCGGCAGCATCATTCCGCGCGCTTCGAGCATCCCAAGGGGTCTTGGGATGAACCAGACGTGGAAGTGCGCTCCGCCATCTCCCCATCGATTGAGATGGACACGGGCGATCTCGCCGAGCGAGAGGATGGCGCGCTCGATGCGCGCCGCGACCTTGCCGAAATCGGAGGCGAGCGCAGGCGGCAGTTCGGAGAACGAGTCGACGTGCACGCGGCTCGCGAGCCAGACCGCACCCGGGAGGCTCCCGCCGACCGGAGGGTGGAGCGTCCAGTTCTTGTCGGACCAGACGGGCTTCGTTGTCTCTCCGGCGCAGATGCGACAGGGTTCACCTCCTTGTTCGCCCCTTCGCGGCGGCTCGGGAATCACGCGCTCGCCCGGCGCGCGAACAACGAGCGGCTCTTCATAGGGAAGCGTCATCGGCTCTGCTCCTTTCGGCAGTCGCGATCGGTCGTATCAGGCTCAGCGGTCGGCGCACTGCCCCTCATCTTCGGAGTCCAATTCGGGCTTGTGCGCGATGAAGCGAAGGTCATCGTCGACGATCAAGGTGATCCGACGAAATCCGATCGTCTGGAGTCGCGTGAGGAACGCCGACGGTTCGACCGGGTTGTACGTGTCCCCGACGTGGAAGTGGTGGAGATCGTCACTCGCGAGGCTGTCGGCACCCACGAATACCCCTCCCGGACGCACCACGCGAAGCGTCTCGGACAACAGCGCGTTCTGTTCGCGCGCTGTTCGAACGTGGTGGAGCATCGTGAAGCAGCAGACCGCGTCGAACGACACGTCGGCGAACTGCATCGCTGCCGCGTCGCCTTCGACGACCTCGACGTTGCGACCGGCGAAGCGCTCGGAAAGCGCCGATGCCGCTTGCGAATCAGACTCGAGGCAGATGAGGTGCCGAACGTGGTCGGCAAGCCATCCGGTCACGGCGCCGGGTCCTGGGCCGAGCTCGAGGACGTCGGCACCGAGGTCGATGCGCGAAGTCAGCGGGGAGACCACCTCGGCGCAAACCCACTCGCTCCACTCCCGGCTCGCACAGAGTTTGGCGTGTTCGTCGTTCACAAAACTCACGGTACGGATCGGCGGGACGCGCGCCAAGAACGTACGCTGCCAAACAATGTCGCAAGACGGACAAGGTTCGCGGGTGGCCGCCGGGCGCGTGCTCGACGTCGTCGTGTTCGTGATGGAGGCCGGTGCCTGCTTCGACGCGCACGTTCACGCCGATCATCAACTCGCGTGGGCGTCCGAGGGGGTGCTCACCGTCGAATGCGCGAAGGAAACCTGGGTGCTGCCGCCGACGCGGGCGCTGTGGATCCCGGCGGGCGTTCGCCACGAGACGAAATCGTCGGGGCCAGCGATCATGCGCACGGCGTACATCAACCCGGACCGATCACCGTTCAACTTCAGCCGCCCGACACCGATCGGCGCAGATCGTTTGCTCGCGGAGCTGATCAGCTATCTCGCCGACGCGCCGCTGGATCCGGCGGCGACAACCCGCGCTGAAATGGTCCTGCTCGACGTCATCTCTCCCCTGCCGACCTCGGCGATCGAGTTGCGGATGCCGACCGATGAACGCGCCCTCGACGTCGCGCGGGCGATCGTCGCCGACCCGGCCGATGCGCGAAACCTCGCCGCATGGGGCGAGCTCGTGGGCGCGAGCGCGCGCACGCTCGCTCGCGCCTTTGCCGAGACCGGGGCCAGCTTCGGGCGGTGGCGTACCCTCGCCCGGCTGCAGGCAGCAGCTCCTGACCTCGCGGCAGGAACCCCGGTCAGTCGGGTCGCGGCGCGTGTCGGCTACACGACGACGAGCGCGTTCATCGCCGCGTTCCGACGCGAGACCGGTTCGACCCCGCGGCATTACTTCAAGGACTGATCGCGAGACGAGACGCGTTGCGGCGCCGCGTCGGTACCCGTGATCCGCCGCCGTGCCTGGCGCGGCGCTCGTCATGAAAGACTGCCTCGGTGCGGATCTGGGTGTGTGGGGTCCGGGGATCGACCCCGGCACCCGGAGCGGCCTTCTTTCGGTACGGCGGACACACGTCGTGCGTCGCGCTCGCCCACGACGGGGAACGTCCGAGCCTCATCCTCGACGCCGGATCGGGCATTCGCATCGTCGGCGATTTCTTCCAACCGCAGTCGACGATCTTTGGGTCCGAGCCGTTCGCGGGCGCGATCCTGCTCAGCCACCTGCACTTCGCTCACACCCAGGGCATCCCCTTTTTTGGCGCAGGAAACCACGCGCGATCACGGGTCGATCTGTTCGCGCCGTCTCAGGACGTCGAAGCGAGCATCGAGCGGTTCCTCTCGCCGCCGTTCTTCCCGATCACCCCTAGCCAGCTCTCGGGGTCCTGGCAGTTCCAACGGCTCGAGGCGGGTGAGATCAAGGTCGAGGGATTCTCGATGTCCGTCCGGGAGATTCCCCACGGCGACGGCACGACCTTCGGCTTCCGGATCTCAGACGGTGGTGCGAATGTCGCCTACCTCGCCGACCACGCCCCTGTGCGCCTCGGGCCAGGACCGTCCGGGCTCGGTCCGTACCACGCCGATGCGCTCGCGCTGACCCGGGGTTGTGCCGCCGTCTTCCACGACGCGCAGTACACCGACGAAGAACTGGCGAGCCGATCGAATGTGCATCATTCGTCGGCCAGCTATGCGGTCGCGCTCGCGGAGGTGGCCGAGGTCGAACGCGTCCTGCTCACCCATCATCATCCCGAGCGCACCGACGACGAGATCGATGCGATCGTCGAGCGCTACCGCAGCGCCCCTTCACTCGTCGAGGGCGCCGCAGTCGGGAGAGTTCTCGATATCTGAGCGTCACCTATTTCGCCCCGCGGTGAACTCATCGTGTCGCACCACGAGGTGCCGGCAACGCTCGTTCCTTCACAACGCGTGAGCACGCAAGCGCGCAGCGTCACAAAGCCGTGTTTGTGGCCCAGCAATTCAGCGAAACAGCAGACGCCCATTTACCGCAAAGAGGCCGACCGGTAGCATCCGCCGCACCTGTGCCGTGGGTGGCCAGCGGCGAGGGGGGGACAGATGAAAGCGTTCACGAAAAGGGCGATTCCCGCGCACCTGCACCAAACAGGAGCCGACTGCGGGTCGCGTCAGATGAAGCCAGCCCCGAAGCGGCGGCGTTTCGCGGCACTGGGCGCTCTGATCGTCGGCGCGAGCATCGCCGTGCCCGTCATCGCGATCACCACTGCTACCGCGTCCTCGGGGGCCACCCAGGACAAGATCGTCTTCGTCCAGACGAGCAATCACGGGAACGTCGCTCCGTACGTCGAGTACGAAGGGGCGACCGGTACCGATCAGACGCAGTCCCTCGCGGTCGGCAGGGGCGCTTGCGAGAGTTCGAGCCTCTCGAATCCGACATCATCACCTCTGCTCCCGCTTAGCGCCGCCTACTACCCGAAGGGCTACGGCTCAACCAGCTCGGAGGAGTCAGCGTCGGTCGGCAGTGAAGTGACGGGTGGGGTGGCGGAGACCGGAGTCTGTTTCAACCCCAGAACATCGACGGGTGAAACGATCGTGCCCGACGAGGGCTTGATCTTCAGCGTCGGTCAATCGAACTCGTTGACATCAGGACGACTCTTCAGCGAGGCAACGATCCCGCTGAAGAACAACTCGTTCGCTGCGTCCACTTCCGGCACCTTGATCCTTCGGCGGATGTCGGGCGGCGTGGAGACGACCGTCGGCCCACCGGTGTCCTTCAAGCTTCCGCCCGGGGGCCAGGAATCTCCGGGCGACACGAACGACTGCCCAGTGATCAGCACCGGCGTCGTGCCGGCGGCCGACCAGTTCGACCAGCTCGAGATCCAAGTCAACTCGGGATCAGCCTCTGTCGTGGGCCCGAACTGCGACAACGACAACGACAAAGACGACCAGGCGGTACCGACCTTCTACTTGGATTCGACCCCGGCGATCACGAGCGGGAACAGCGCGACGTTTGTCGCCGGAACCTCCCAAAGTTTTACGGTGACCGCCACCGGCTACCCGACTCCATCCCTCACCAACGCCGCCTTCCCAGCGAGCCCGCCCTACACCTGCATGCCGTCGACGCTGCCGAGCGGTTTGACCTTCACGGACAACGGCAACGGCACCGCGACGATCGCCGGCTCGCCGACGCCGACGATCGGCACCGGCGGCTCGTACACCGACACGATCTGCATCAACGCCTCGAACGACGCGGGCACAGCTGTGCAGACGTTCACGCTCACCATCGACCAGGTGCCGGCGATCACGAGCGCGAACGCGACGACGTTTACCGCCGGTAGCAACGGGACCTTCACCGTCACGACGACCGGCAACCCGACCCCGTCGCTCGCCGACACCTGTGGATCGCCGTTGCCGAGTGGCGTGACCTTCACCGATAACCACGACGGCACGGCGACGATCGCCGGCACACCTGCGGCGAGCACGAACGGCACCTACAGCTACCCCGTGTGCATCTCTGCCTCGAACACGATCGGTGGAACGCCGAACCCGGTGACCCAGGCGTTCACGCTCACAGTCGACCAGGCGCCAGCCATCACGAGCATGGCCGCCGCGAACTTCACGAGCGGCAGCGCGGCCCTCATGACGGCCGGTACGCCCGGCACGTTCACCGTGACGACCACGGGCAACCCAACCCCTGGGGTCACGAACGCCGCCTTCCCAGCGGGCGCGTCGACCTACACCTGCACGCCGACGACGCTGCCCGACGATGTGACCTTCACGGACAACGGCAACGGCACGGCGACGATCGACTACACCGCAGCCGACGACACCGACGGCAGCTACACCTTGTGCCTCAACGCAACGAACACGTTGGGCTCCGCCACGCAGACGTTCACGCTGACGATCGACCAACCTCCGGCCATCACGAGCGTGAACAACCTCATCGTCCCGGTGAGCCAGGCCTTCAGCTTCACCGTGACGACGACGGGTTATCCAGCGCCGTCGCTGAGCGACGGCGGTTTCAGCGGATGCCCGACGGACCTGCCCTCCGACATGACGGTGAGCTTCGCGGACAACGGCGACGGCACGGCGACGATCAGCGGCACGCCTGGTTCGGGTGACGGCGGCACGTGGCAGGTGTGCATCACCGCCTCGAACGGGGTGGGCACGGCAGCGACGCAGGACTTCACGCTCGTCATCACCTCACCGAGCGAACCACTCACGGCAACGAATGGATCCTCTGACAACGTCACGGCATCGCTGCAGGTGAACTCGGGAAGCAAGAGCTTCACCGGCTTCACGACGGCTGGATCGGCCGGGAGTGAATCGTCCGTGACGTTCGAGACCGAAGGGTCGTCGACGTACACGGCGACCCTCAACATCAACTGGGGGGATCTCACCTACTGCGTGCCGTACGCGTCGACGAGCCCACCGACGTGCCAGCCCGCCTCGGTGACGATCGGTCCCCCCGGAAGCACCGCAGTACCGGTGCTCGCGTGCCCCTCGGGCACGCCACCTGCCACGCCGCCTCTCAATACCTGGTGCTCAGAGGGCGCTTCGTACTCCTATGTG
>CAWKGD010000006.1:0-591425 GCA_963849105.1 uncultured Acidimicrobiaceae bacterium
GACCAAACTTCTCCTTCCGCGAGAAGTTCACCTCCTAGAAGCCAGGCCGGCGCGAATCCATTTGGCGCGGTTGCGCAAGCAAAGAAGATCGTGGACGGGTGCCGTAGCTAACCTGGCGACCCAAGGAGAGGTGCGAGAGCGGCCGAATCGGGCTCACTGCTAATGAGTTGACTCGGGAAACCGGGTCCGGGGGTTCAAATCCCCCCCTCTCCGCCGATTCTAAAACTGACCGAGATCGTTTACACCTGAGGTCTTCCGAGATGGGGGGAAGACCTGGTGACGGAACGAGAGCTAACGAGGAACGCGGCCCGACGGTTGGCGATCATCCGTCACGCCGAAGAGGTCACCGGCAGCGTCGCAAAGACCTGCCGTTACTACGGGATCAGCCGGCCGGTCTTTTACAAGTGGAAGGCCCGCTACGACGCAGAGGGGGAAGGCGGACTCAGGGACCGGTCGAAGCGTCCGCTCAACAGTCCCCGGGCGACCAAGGTCGAAATCGTCGGGAAGATCATCTACCTGCGACAGAACTACCACTTCGGCCCGTTGAAGATCTCGATGTACTTGAAGCGCTACCACGACATCGAGATCTCGAGCTCCGGGGTGTGGCGGATCTTGAAGCGCCTCGACATGAACCGTCTCCCGAGCTCACAAAGACACAAGCGGCACGCCGAGCGCTGGAAGCGCTACGAGAAGCCCCAGCCCGGTCACCAGATCCAGGTCGACGTGAAGTTCATCGCCCCGATCGGGGGCAAGAAGCGTCGCTATTACCAGTTCACCGCCATCGACGACTGCACCCGACTTCGGGTGCTGCGCATCTACGACCGGCTCAACCAAAAGACCGCGATCCAGTTCATCGACTACGTGTTGGAGAAGCTCCCCTTCCACGTCGAGTCGATCCAAACCGACAACGGATCCGAGTTCCAAGCGCAGTTCCACTGGCACGTCCTTGACCGCGGCATTCGCCACGTCTACATCCGCCCGCTCACCCCTCGTCTGAACGGAAAGGTGGAGAGATCCCACCGCATCGACGGCGAAGAGTTCTATCGCCGGCTCGACGGAATCGTCATCGACACGACCGAGCTCTTCAACGAACGGCTGCAGGAGTGGGAGAACTTCTATAACTACGATCGCCCGCACGGAGCCCTGGGCGGGCAGACTCCTTACGAACGGCTACGGCAAAAGACACTGACCTCGAAGTAATCGATCACTGTCAGTTGCACACCGCTATCTCATGAACTCACAAACCCCCCTCTCCGCCGATTGCGCTGTCGCGCGACATCCCGGACACTTCTCTCGGGACATCGTCATGAACTCCGATACCCTCCTCTCCGCCGATACCCCCCTCTCCGACGAAAACAACGGTGATCTCCTCTGTTCCAGTGCAGGCGAAACGGTTCCGGCGAGAGTCGCGCCGCGACGCGAGCCACGAGCAACCGAACGCGGCCGTCCAAGTAACATGCCATCTCTCGCCCCGTTGCTCGCGACGGCGTTCGGACGGGTCGGCACGCGCTCGTAGCTCAATTTGGAGAGAGCATCTGACTACGGATCAGAAGGTTGGGGGTTCGAGTCCCTCCGAGCGCGCTGAACAGAACGCCAGTTCAGAACTCACGTTTTAGGGATAGCCCCGTCCCTACAAATGTCCCTATTTTGCTCGCATGGGCGCACAGGGCAGCGGGTCGATCAGAGAGCGCCACACCGGAGTCTTCGAGATCCGGGTGGCGGTCGGCGTCGACCCGCTCTCGGGTCGGACGTTGCAGCGCTCATTCTCCTTCCATGGGACGAGAGACGAGGCCGAGGCCCGGCGGAGCGAGCTTGCCGCAGAGTTCGCCGAGCAAATCGGAGCGCGGCAAGCTCGCCACGACGAGCGCCGGAGTCTGTGGCGAGGCGCACGAGGAGGCGGATCTGGTCGGCCGCGTGGAGCGCGAGCACCGCGCGAAGCGACCCGTCGAGATTTGCCTCCGCTTTCTCGACGAGGGCCTTGCTGGTGGCAATCAGTGCGGTGACTTGCTCGGCCGACACCTGGAGCGGCCACCGCGACGCCTCGACGACGTTACGCAACTACGCCGACGCGCTCCCCCTCGAAGACGAGCGAATCAGATCGAACGAGCGCTTCTCGGCGTCGAACGCGAATCTTTCGCTGAGCCGTTCAAAGGTCGCCGATGACCTGATGGAGCAACTCGCCTGTCATGCCGGCTTCCGCCGCCGAGTTCACAAGGCGTCGAGCGGCGCGAAATGCTCGCTTGACGTCCACGGCCCTAACTCCTTCCGACCTGCAACGCGACCCTCAGACCGTCGAGCAGATGTTCCCGCCACTGGGCGCTCTGTACGTTTCGTAGTCACGCGTACCGAGGCTGTAGCCGGGCGTGCCACGCGCCGGAGTCACGTAAACGACACCGTGCTTTCCGATGGTGATCGTGTAGTACGGCGTGCTTTTCAGATATGGCGCGACGGATGGTAGGAGTGCGAGATCCGCGTCAGACCCCGGCGGTCTTCCGGAATTCCCTGCTGTGTACGACTTGGCGGCACTCGCCACCGCGATTGCGCGCGCGTTGCAGGCTTTCACGGCCCCCGGTTTGATCACGACGCGCTTGGACGGTTTGATCACGACGCGCTTGGACGGTTTGATCACGACGCGCTTCGACGATAACGAGACGCTGCTCGTAGCCGCGCCAGCGATGCCGGAGGAGGCGATACCTAACGCGAGCACCGCAGCAACGACGGTCATAAGTCTGCGCATTGTTGTCACCCGTTCCGTCTGGGTTGATTTCACCTGAAGCGCCCCGTGATGACAACGACCCAACCCTGCGGAGTCGCGCGCGAGTTCGTCTGCGATATCCACCCGCAACCCCGCTTCCCATCCGGACTGCATTCCGTCACTAACGGCGTCACTTTTCCGGATCTTTAGTGTGGGGTCATCAGGCGATAGCGACGGGTCGCTTCCAAAACGAGACTCAGCCCGGCTGTCAGTTTTCGCCGGCTCGACTGCTTCATCTCTCGGCTGCCCATGCCCCTGCTCACCCATTCCCGCTACTCATCGGCCTCGATCTCGTACTCAATCTGTTTGTAACCGGGTCGCTTGCTTGGTTGCTGCGGCTCCGCACGGCACGAACCGCGGGGGCTGCCGTCAATTGCTCATGCGAGTCGAACCGGAATGATCTTGGTTCCGTTCTCGATGGCCGCAGCTGTCGGTCTGTTAGAAGCCCGTTGAACAATTCGACGTTCGACGAGGTCCAAGGCGTCTATGAAATAGCGGGAAGTGCGCGGACTCAAGAATGCGCCGGTTTTCTCCCCCGGGATGATCCTCGGTCGTTATGTCGCCAAGACCCAACCGCCTTGGTGGTCGAGGTCAAGGTTGACGAGTCGTCTGAGATTGATCGCCGCGACCCGATGGGAGAGCCGAGCCGGGCATTGCACCTCCGCCTAAATCGTAAGGTCGACGGCAGCGATCTCCTCCTCCATGGGGCGTCGAAATCCTGTGGGAGACGGCTCTGATCGGTCATGGCACGCTCCTCACTAATCAGCGTGGGTAAGGGGTAGGCCAGATCTTTCGATCGCATCCGTCGGCATCGAGATGGCGTCCCAGCGATCGCATCGGCAACCGTCCGCACGGTCCGAACCCCCGCTCGGTCAAAGGAGTGCGCGTAATAGGCAAGCGTCACCGACGGACTTGAGTGCCCAAGAACCTGCGCACCTCAGGCTGCGTGTGATTTGCTCGACTCACTAGCGGTGTCCGACTCTGTTCGCCGTTGGTGTTGGGCAAGCACCAACTCGTGAGGGACCAGAAGCGGGACCAACTAGAGCCAAAGAGTCGTGAGCTGGGCATCGGCTCAGTGCTTTGAACACTTACGGGCATTGCGCTCTTGGGGCTGGACAAAGCGCGATCGATTGCTCACGTTCGGCGTTCAAAAAGAAGAGCGAGAAACTCAGCCAGCATTTCGACGTGGCATTCGCCTGCACACAGCTCCGAAGAAATCAAATACCGAGCTCGCTGAGCACGCCGAAACGCGACTGATCGGGAGAAGCGAACTCTCTCCGAGGGTCTCGTCCGGTGGGTTCGAACACCACCACTGAACTGCGGATTTCACGAGCCCTGTTCGCTGAGCGCCCGACCCGCGTCCCATATTTCTGAACGCGATCTTCAGCCTTCCCACCCATACCACTCTGAGTGGCGTATGTCTCACCTAGCGTGACCAGCTCATTCGACCCGCCGTTGCCCTAAATCCTGGCGAATTGACTGCCGTAAGTGAAGAGGAAAAGAAGGCCCTCGGGCCAACCCCTCAAAGAGCGGGCCAAAGGTGGAGGCAGTGCAACTGCGAACTGTGCCGGCGTTGCACCGGCGTCGTCGGCCGCGGTCTGCCGCCGGCTTCGAAGGAAGGCAGTCCGACGGGGGCTTCACTCTGATCGAGCTCGTCGTCGTGTGCCTCCTTATTCCGATTGTCGCCGGGGCGATCACCTTCGCCTTGGTCCTGGTCCTTTCGGAGCACAACAAGGTCGCGAACCGGATCCTCAATTCGACCGACGCCCAGGTCGTCTCGAGCAACTTCGAGGCCGACGTACACAGCGCAACCGAGATCACCACCAGCACTGCCAACCAGTGCGGATCTGGCACTCCCATCCTCAGCCTGCGGTGGAACTTGGACTCCGCGGGCAACTACCAGACGACCGTCTCGTACGTGGTCCAGCACAACGGCACCTACTACCTGGCGCGCAACTACTGCGTGGGCGGATCAAGCGGATTGGCAAGCCCCGCAACCTCGAACGAAGTCGCGGGCGACATCCCATCCAATCAGGGTCCGCCGGTGCTCTCGTGCACCAGCTCCTGCACAAACGCCGCGACTACCTGGATCCCCGCACAGGGCGTCACGAGCGTCAAGCTGTCCATCACTCCTCCGGGCAGCGACTACGCCTACAGCCTCCTCGCCGACCCAGCGGTCAACGCCACTGACAACCCGATTGGTACCCAACCCGCCCCCGACAACTCGACTTGCAATTTCGCCAGTCCGGGTACGGGCACTTACGCGTCGACGCTGTGCTTTGTCGACTTCACCGGCTTTTCGATGAACGCTCCCGGTACCACCTACTGCCCGGGCCAGGGGAACAACGAGATCGACGCCGCGGTGGAAGACAGTCCCTTTACGCTGAAGTTCTGCGTGAAGGTGACGGAGGATACGGCAGGGTCGACCGTCGTTCCGAGTGCCATACCGACTTACACGTACACCAATTACGGCAACGGCGACACCAGCGAGGCGTTTTTAGGCAACAACGGTTTCTACGGCGGCATCCCAGGTGAACCGGCGCTCTACCAGAACTCCGAAGGTGCGAAAGATACCGTCAACTTCACCAACATCGAGGTCCTCGGCTCGAACAACAACCCAGCGTCGGGATGGTCGCTCGTAACCGGTGACGCCGAGTCCACCGACAGCGGCGAAGGCATGATCTGGACGACCTGTCCTTCGATACCCAATACCAGCTACGACTCGGGCTACTCGGCGTGCACGTCGGCCTCGGCACCGCCGTTCACGTTGCTCCCCAACAGCAATTCCTCGGACTTCGGCAACGCCTGCCACGCTCCGCCTTCCTGGAACAACTTCGACTTTTCCGGTACGCAGTGGACCAACATCCTCACCCAGGCCACATCGGGGACCAACACCAACACCGTTGAGTGCTTCGCGACGGTCGATTCGGACAAGACCGGGACCGTCATGGTTTCGGCGCCCGGGCCGTCGACCCTGACGGTCTACATGCAAGGTGCCGGCCTCGAAGCCGTCTTCGTCGGGTTGCTGCTGTCATGAGCGCACCTGAAACCCAGGCGCCAGTAGCCGGGCGGAACCGGGACGCCGGAGACACCCTCATCGAGATCCTTATCGCGGTCGCCATCCTCGGCATCGTTAGTGCCGCGCTGATCGGCGGATTCCTCACTTCCATCTCGACCTCAGCCGTCTACGAGTCGGTCGCCAACTCCGACACCGTTCTCCGCACGGCGGTAGACAGCGTCACCACCCAGATGCAGCAGGCCCCGGCGACTGCGTTCGGCTGCAGCCCTGCCTGGAGCGTCGCGTCACCCCCTTCGGTGTATGTCGTGACCGGCCTTCCGACCGGGTACACCTCGCAGGTCACGCAAGTGAACTACTGGGTCAACGGAACCGAGCAAGCGGGCTGCAGCGCCGACGCACCCCAGCTGATCAGCCTCACGATCACCTACTCCTCGGGTACGTCGACGGCGACGAACAGTGCAACCTTTCTCGTCGACGACCCGGACGCGCCTCCCGTTCAAAGCTACGGGAGTGCTTATCGACTCGTCTTCTTGTCGACAGGCGGACCGAGCAACGCCACGGCCGGCTCGGCGATCCCGCAGCAGCCGCTCGTGGCGATCGAGGACAACTCAAATCCGCCCAAGATCGTCACCACTGACCTGTCCCCCGTCACGCTCTCGATCACCTCGGGCAGTGGGACGCCCGGGGCGCTACTCGCCAATTGCACCGGCAGCGAGTTCTACGGAGTGGTCAACTTCAAAGGCTGCGAAATCGATACGGCCGGCAGCGGCTACACCCTCACCGCCACCGATTCCGGCCTCCCCCAACCGACCGCGATCAGCCGTGCCTTCACGGTCAACCCCGGACCCGCCACGAACTTCCTCTTCACCAGTTGGCCCGTCAATCAGGGCAGCCCGCCAGTAGCCGGAACGAGTCAACAACCATTTGGCGAGCAGCCGACGGTGACCTTGCGCGACGCCTACGGGAATACCGCCACCACGACCACCGCGACGATCGATCTTGCAATCACGTCGGGCACCGGGGCGTCCGGCGCCACCCTCAGCTGCACCTCCACCTCGCTGACGACGTCGAATGGTGTCGCAGCCTTCCAGGGCTGCAACATCGACAAAGCCGCGTCCAGCTACACCCTTACCGCCACCGATGGCAGTGGCAGCCTCGCCTCCGCCGTCACCCAATCTTTCAACATCGGTCCCGGGTCGCCGATCAAACTCGTCTTCACCACCGAGCCGAAGGGAAGCGCCGGGTCAGCCCCGGGGTACAACGGCACGATCACCGGTGGGTCGGCGTTCCCCACCCAACCCGTCGTCACGATCGAAGACGCCGCAGGCAACACGGTGACCTCGAATAACTCGGCGGTAACCCTCTCAATTACCTCGAACACCGGAACGTCCGGCGCCGGTCTCAGCTGCACCAACAACACGGTGACGGCGTCTTCTGGTGTCGCTACGTTCTCCGGCTGCTATATCAACTTGTCCGGCAGCGGTTACACCCTCACCGCCCAGGACCCCAGCCTCACTTCGGGCATCAGCGCCCCCGCTTTCAACGTCAGCGTCGGGCCAGCAGCCCAGCTTGCCTTCACCACGGAGCCCGGCGGGTCGCCGCTCACCGCGGGGTCGCCATTCCCCACCCAACCGGTCGTAGCAGTCGAGGACGCCGGTGGCAACACGGTGACTACCGGCGCCGGGAGCAACGCGGCGATAACCGTTGCGATCAATTCGGGCACGGGGACGCTCACGTGCTCCAACAACACGGTGACAGCGACGGGGGGTGTGGCCGGCTTCGGCAACTGCAGCATCAACAAGACAGGCAGCTTCACCCTCAAGGCGAACGGCGACAGCCTCCCGGCGACGACCAGTTCACCAGCCTTCACGGTCAGCGCCGGGCCGCCGGCTCAACTCGCCTTCACCACAGAGCCCGGCGGGGCAACCGCGGGAAGTGCGTTCTCCAGCCAACCGGTCGTCACGGTTGAAGACGCCGAAGGCAACCCGGTGCCGAACTCGCCGGTAGCCCTGACCATCAACTCGGGCTCGGGGACCCTCACCTGTTCAAACAACACGGTGGCAACCTCGTCGAGTGGTGTGGCCAGCTTCAGCAACTGCAGCATCAACAAGACAGGCAGCTTCACCCTCAAGGCAACTGATGGCAGCGCCACCGCGACCAGTTCACCAGCCTTCACGGTCAGCGCCGGGCCCCCGGCCCAACTCGCCTTCACCGCCGAGCCCAGTGGGTCGAACACCGCTGGGACGGCGTTCTCCACCCAACCCGCCGTCACGGTCGAAGACGCCGAAGGCAACCTGGTGCCGAACTCGCCGGTAACCCTTTCGATCACGTCGGGTGCCACGCTTACTTGCACCTCGAACACGGTCAACACGAACTCAAGCGGTGTCGCCGCGTTCTCCGGATGCAAAGCCACCACGGCGGGTAGCGGCTACACCCTGACCGCGACCGACGGTTCAGTGAACGCCACGAGCAGCCCCACCTTCACCGTCGCAGCTGGGTCGGCGAGCCAACTCGTCTTCACCACCGCCGGCGAACCTCCCTCATCGATCGCTAAGGGGAGCAGTCACACGTTCTCCACGTACGTCACGCTCGAAGACGCTTACGGAAACACGGTGACGGGAAACTCCTCGCAGGTCACACTCAAGATCACCTCTTCGGGTGCCACGCTTACTTGCAGCTCGTCGGGCAATCCTCTCGCCCTCAACGCCTCGACCGGTATTGCCGCCTTCAGCGGCTGTTACTTCCCGAGCTCCATCACTAAGGGCGACTACACCTTGACCGCGACCGACGGCACGATCGTCAGCTTGCCGAGCTCGACGATCGATGTCACTTAGGGGTCGAGAAGTGCACGTGACCGCATACCACCGCCGCGTCCGGAGAGACGAAGAGGGCGCCACCTTGATCCTGGTCCTCGTTTTCACCCTCGTCGCCAGCTTGACCGTCGGCGGCCTGCTCACGGCCGAGCGGGCCGACCTGTCGAGCTCCGACAACTTCGCCTCGGCCCGATCGCTCGAATATGACGCCTCCACGGCGGTCAACCTGGCGATCCAGTCAATCCGCTACACCCCCCTGATCGCCCCCGGGCAGACCCTCAACGCCAGTCCGCCGATGCCGTGCTGGACCCCCACGGGCGGCACCTACGGGGTGACCGATCCTTCGTACAACGTCACACCGGACGGGAACGACATCGCCGTGTGGTGCAGCACCGCTTGGTTCCCGACCTCGGCCAACACCCGGGTGGTCACGATCTCGGCCTGCCAGAAGGGGATATCGAACGCGGCCTGTGCCCAAAACCCGGTTCTCCAGTCCGTCGTGACCTTCGATGACTATCCCGCCGGGGTGGGCGAGCCGGCCTGGTCGTACGGGCAGTGTGTCGTCTACTGCGGCACGGGCCAGACGGTCAACAGCTGGCTGCTTTACCCCACCGTTCCGGCCGTGAAGGGGATCTCCCCATCCGGCGGGTCGGTCACTGCTGGGAACACGATCACGATTTCCGGGTCTGGGTTCGCCCAGAATTCGACCGTCAACTTCGTTGAGGAGTCTGGCGGCACGCCCACCACCGACAACGTCGTGATCCCAGTTTCTTCCACCGACGTAAGCGGGTCCGAGGTGCAAGCCACCGTCCCTTCGATCGTCGAAGGCAGTACCTACTACGTCACGGTTTCGACCCCAGAAGGCACCAGCGCCTACGGCCCGGTGTACACCTTCAGCTCCGGGACCCCGGTAGTCACCGGTTGGACGACCACCCCCGCGTGCAGTGCGGCCGGCTGCGCGAGCACCGGGGGGACCGCGATAACGATCTCGGGCAACAACTTCGTCGTCGGCGACACCGTCAACTTCGTTGAGGAGTCGGGGGGCACGCCAGTGTCAGGTGGTGCAGTCGTGGGCGCCACCGGCGTCACCGTGTCGCTAACCGGCGCCAACACCGTGGAGATAACCGCTCTTTCTCCTCCCATCGCCATCGGGAGCACCTACTTCGTGCAGGTGAGCTCACCGAACAACGGGACCGCAACTGACACCAGCTCCGTGTTCACATACCAGACGGTCGTCCCGACCGTCAACCTCATCAGCCCGACGAGCGGCAACTCTTCCACGACCATTTCCATCTACGGAACTGGGTTCCAGCAGGACGCGGTGGTGACGTTCACCTCAGAGACCAACGGGACGGCGAACGCGACTACCTACAACGCGAGCAGTGTCAACTACACCTCCTCCGTGCTGATCACCGCCGTTCCTCCGTCGTCGCTACCGAGCGGAAGCAGCTCCGATACCTATTTCGTGACGGTGTCCACCCCCGGCATAACGGGCCAGAGCAGCTACTTCCCGGTCTTCACCGCGTCGTCGTGATGCCGAGCATCGCGTCCAAAAGGACCGTCCCCCAATGATCCGACCACGCTCCCCGTACCGGTTGCGCCGAGCTGACTCGGGCGAGGATGGCTTCACGCTCATCGAGATTGTCATCGTCGTGGCCATCCTCGGCGTCCTCTCCGCGATCGCAGTACTCGCGTTTGGAAACCTCGGCGGCACCACCTCACAATCGGGTTGCCAGGAGGCCTTCCGCTCCGTACAGGGCGCGATCGAGGCCTACAAAGCGCAGATGGGCGGCTACCCGAACGCGACCCCGTCCGACGGCGGCAACAGCGCCCTCCCCGCGACCGACTCCGACCCGTCTACCCAGAACACCGCCGGCGCCACCACCGGGCCCGGATCGGAGCTACTGGCAAAGGGCGACACCTCCCCGAACACCGTTGCGTCAGCCGCCACGTCAGGACCATGGCTGCAAGTGCTTCCCGTCAGCTCGGGGCACTACTGGCTCTCGGTCTCCAATGACGGCACGGGAACGGTGAGCGTCTACAGCAGTTCCAACGTCAAGCTAGGCACGACAGCGTCGAGCTGCCCCGCGACCTAAAGCAAGCCCCTCGGTGGGCTAGGACGCCGCCTGGCCATCCCGCGGTCGAACGCGGCAGAGACCGCAGGAACGTGCAGTGTTACGGACCGCGGAACGCAACTGCCGCAGCCTTCTTGCGATGAATTGCGACTTCGCGGATCACCCACAACCTGCAGAGTTCCGACCCGTCAACTAATGAATCGAGAAGTTGGGCTCGCCCTCACACGTGAACGGGCGACATCATCCACATCAATTCATCCACCGAGCGTTTCGGTCTGAACGCCTGGTGTGTTACACGCGCGCAGTGTTGGAGTCTCTTCGCAAGGACACCGCTCGTGCGTCGGCGCCTAGCTTGACGTCCGGTCAAGGTGATACCCAAGCGCGGGCGATCAGTACTGAGAGAACTGCAGGATCATGCGCCGACTCGTGTCATCACGCAGTGCCAGCGATCCCCGCGTGTACGAGAAGAGAGTGAAGCTCAGTCAAGAGCGCATTGTCGTACGAACGTAAGAAGTTGACGTGATCGTAGAGGGCATCGATGTGACTTTGCTGCGCCCCGACAACGACAAGCAACGTAATCAGCGCTGCCCCAAAAACGACGAGCGCAACAACCATTAGCAAGATAGTGACGCGATTGATCTCACTCATCAGGTTCTTCCACCCCAGCGGTATGTCCAGCCTCTTGTGAGGTGGACTCAACTCACTAGCGTTGCGCTGATCCGACGCGAAAGGAATAGTGAGATCGGTTGTAGACCGCTCAATTCGGGTCTTTCGTCGTCCGCTTCACGCTCCAAGTGATTGTGCCACCACACGACGTGCTCGATTCTGCTCGATATCACAGGCGCCTCTGTGGACGCCGCCATCTCCCGATTACGCGATTCGGCGTTGACCCCGAACGCCCGAGTCGATTCCGGGGTCAGATATGTCGGATTCGAGCACGACGCTGCACCGCGCTTCCGCTCGCGTCTTCGCTTCGCTTCACTCCGCGAGTTCGGATTGGTATTTCCGATACACAGACGGATGCGAGATTACGAGGTTCGATCCGCGTACGGATCGGCCGGGAGCGCCTTCTTCCTCGGGCGGCATGACCATCGCTCGCGTCGCCATATCGAGCACCTCACATTGATCCTCCATCACTGCAGAGCGGGAACACAGCGATCGGGATCGTCTCTTCGTCGCTCATATCATGCCGCCGGTGAGGCTCAACGATGGAAGGCATCGGACGCTGCAGGGTTTCGTCGCCATCCTCCTGCTGGGTGCCATCCTCGCGGCATGCGGTAGCGGTGCGGGTGGCCCTCGGTCGACGGTGAAGTCGTTTCTCGCAAGTTGGGCCAGACGCAACTGGTCGTCGATGCAGCGCTTCGTCGATGACGCTCCCCCGGATTTTCGCCAGGTCAACGCGGCGGCGCTTGCCGACCTCCAAGTGACAAAGGCGGACCTTTCTCGCCGGTACTCCCGTTGAATCGGGGACGAGCGCGAAGGTTCCGGTCACCGAACTCCTCAAGATCCCGGCATTTGGGACCTGGACCGTCCACTCGTCACTGCACCTCAAGGAACGCTCCGGTCGATGGGCCGTCGAGTGGTCTCCCCGAACGATCGATCCCGCGCTCGCTCCCGGCGCTCATTTCGCTCTGACGACGACGTGGTCACCTCGGGAACCGATTCTCGGCGCCGGCGGCGTGCCACTCACGATCGAAAAGAAGGTCGTGGACATCGGTGTCGAGGGCCGCTTCGTGAAAGCGCCCGCTTCGCTTTCGACCGCGCTCATCGCCGCCGGCGCAACGAGCAGTGAAGTCAGCGCTGCCCTGGTCGCGGCGAAGAAAAACCCGACCTACTTCGAACCGGTCTTCACCGTCAGCTGGGCGCGGTATCTCCAACTCAAACCGACGCTTTATCCATTGCCGGGAACGGTGTTCCAGGCCACCTCCGCTCGAACGGCGATCACCCCTGGTCTCGAGGCACACATAGTCGGAAGTGTCGGTCCGATCACCGCCCAGGAGCTCAGCGAACTCGGCGAGCCATACAACGCGAGCAGCGTCGTCGGCCAGACCGGCCTCGAACAGGTCTTCCAGAGCCAGCTCGCCGGAACGCCCGGCGTCGCGATCACTGTCGTCGATGCAGACGGCGCGTCAAGGACGCTCGCCGCCACCGCTCCACGGCCGGGCAACGCATTCGAAACGAGCATCGACCCGGCGGTGCAGGGAGCCGCGGAGGCGGCGCTGGCCGGAGAACCGAAGAATGCCGCGCTCGTCGCCGTCCGCACTTCGACGGGACAGCTGCTCGCATCGGTGAGCGACCCGATCTCGTACGGCTTCGATCAGGCCATCGACGGGGCTTTCCCCCCAGGTTCGACCTTCAAGACCATCACCAGCACGGCGCTCATCGACGATGGTTTCTCACCCACTTCGGCGGCAACGTGTCCGACGACGATCACCGTCGGAGGCGAGGTGTTCCACAACGCTGCAGGCGAGGCGCCAGTCGCGAACCTCGCTCAGGCGTTTACTGAGTCGTGCAACACCGCCTTCATTGGACTCGCCACCTCGCATCTCAAGTTGTCGAGCCTGCAAACTGCCGCGGCGCTCTACGACATCGGAAGGACGCCGGAGATGGGTCTCCCGGCGTTCGGTAGCCGAGCCGGGCTTACCCCGGCCGTGCACCCTGAGAGCCGGCCCAGCGTCTCCCGCAGGATGGCCAGGATCTGCTCGCTCGGCATCACACGGCGCGGTACCGAGCGATCTTCGGTCGCTTAGTCGTCGCAAGTCCAGCGCTCGCTGCTCGTCCCTCGACAAACCTCAGCGGCTGAAAGGTGCTAACCGCTCCGGCTCACGGCTTGAGTGGCGCTTGCCAAGGTCGCACCCTCAGAGACAACAGATCTTCCTTCACGAGCCCACGGAGGTCGAGACTTCGGTGGCGGGTACCCATACCGAGCGATCGTCGCCGAGGTCCACCCGATCCACCAGCCTCCGCAAACCGGCAGCACGGTGCGTAACTTGTCGGACTTACCCGCAACGATTAGGCCGAGCAAGATGATGGCCCAGACGATTGCACAACCGACGCTGTAGGCCGTGTAAGTCTCCAGTCGATCTCTCATCCGCGGATCATCCCAGGGCACCCGGTGGTGTCACAACCAGCATTGGCTCCGCCGCCGCGCCGGGTGTCTGAGTTTCGGCGTCGCCGCAGCTTGGTGCCTGGCGTCTGTTCGCCAAGTGCTACATCGTCGAGTTCGTCAATCAACCTGCGCGCCGGTCGGCAGTTTCCAAATCAGCAGCGCGGCGACTCCTGTGGCGCGGTAGCCGTTGATGTCGACGTCACCATCGGAAACATCGATGAAAAGACGCGCCCCCGGCACGGGCGGGGAACTCAAAATCGCGCGCCGGTGACCATTACAACCTGGTGCGCTCGGCGACGTGCAGTCGCGATTCCAGGTCGCTTGCACCGAACCCCCCCACCCGTCTTGGAAGACCCATGCGTTCACGACTGCCATCGCCGCGCTGATTTGCGACGAGCTCGCGACAACTCCCCAAACGCTGTATTCCGTGACGACTCCAGGTGCAGGGGCGAACGACGGGTCCTGGTTGAGCTCGAGCGCTCGGGTCACCAGCGCGTTGTACGCCGTCGTGCGTTGCGCTGGTGGAAGTCCGAACGAAGACCGAATGGCATTGATGCGATGGAAAACCACTCCACTTACGCTCGCCGCCGCCGATTGTTGGCGCGCTGCGCCGGTTGCGGGGTGGACCGCGAAAACCGGGTGAGCAAGAGCACCGATTGCAACAACGGCGCTCAGGCGTCCAACCGCCCCGGCGCGCGTGAAATGCAGACGCCTCCTCGACACGGGTCCGAATGATTGCGAACCGGGGGGTGCCACGTCAACCGTCAGATCTGAGTGCCGAGAAGGCGATGCCTGCGGCACCTATCCGCTCACCACGGGATCGGGCTCTTGCGGGGAAGTGGACCAGGTGGCGGCGGGCGCAGCAAGGGGATCTCTGTCCGACAGGTCGAGTTCATCAGCCGGCTTTGGCCGACTGATCAGAAACCCCTGCGCGAAGTCGCAACCGAATCCCGCCAATTCCTCAAGCGTCGCGGCGTCTTCGATGCCTTCTGCGACCACGCGCATCCCCAAGGCATGGCCAAGCTCGATTGTCGATCGCACGAGGTTGTCGTCGCGACCATCGCCCCCACCGAGCTTCAGGATGAGGCTGCGGTCGAGTTTCAGCTCTCCGACCGCGAGGTTGCTCAAGTACGCGAGCGAAGTGAAACCGGCGCCAAAGTCGTCGATCGACATCACGACACCGATACTGCGAAGGTCCTCGATCACTCGCTTCGATCGGTCGTAATCCGAGATCACGCAAGTTTCGGTGATCTCAAGAACGAGGCACTCGGGCGGAAGGTTGTGTCGCTCGAGGGCGTTCTTCACCGATTCGCCGAATCCGTCCTCGAGCAGATTGCTCGCCGAGACGTTGACGGATACGACGAGATTTTCCCCCGAGGCGCGCCACTTCGCGCACTGGGTGAGTGCGCCGTCGAGCACGAGGCGCGTCAAGGCAGGCATCAACCCGGCGTCTTCGACGAGCGGCAGGAATTGGACCGGTGGCAGATCGCCGAGCCGCGGGTGCTGCCAGCGCACCAACGCCTCCACCGCTTTCACCTTGTGGTCGCGCAGGTCGAGTTGGGGCTGGAAGTGGAGCGCAAACTGCTTCTTGTCGACTGCCTCACGCAGTTCCTCGACGAGTTGCAGCAAGTTGCCGTCGTGGTCGAGTGCGGCGTCATACATCTCGAACGGCTCGCTGCGTAGTTTCGCTCGGTACATCGCGCTGTCGGCGCAACGCAAAAGTCCGACACCGTCGGTGGCGTGGGCAGGAGCGAGCGCGATCCCGATGCTCGCGCTGATGTGCGATTCGACGGCGTTGAGCATGAACGGCTCTTTGAGGCTCGCCGCGACGCGTCGGGCAATCACGCGCGCGTAGTCGCCGTCGGCGCCGAACAACACCGCCGCGAACTCGTCGCCACCGAGACGGACGAGCAGGTCGGTGCTGCGCAGCGATCGCGTGAGGCGCGGCCCAAGTTGGCCGAGCAGCTCGTCGCCGGCCGCGTGGCCAAACGAGTCGTTGATCTCCTTGAAATGGTCGAGGTCGATGAACAGGAAGGCCAGCTGCAGTTTTCCGCCTGAATGATCGTCGGGATCCGCGAAGAAGCTGTCGAGAACCTGTGTCAGTCGTCGCCGGTTGCCGAGGCCGGTGAGCTCGTCGGTGATCGATTGCAGCTGCCGTTGAGCAGTGAGTGTGCGCATCTGCCTCACCGAGAAGCTGAGGCGCACTCCGGCAACGACAAGGGTCGCGGTCGCAAGCGCGATCGCTGGCCGACCGACATGATCTGAGGTGGCGATAAACAGAATCGCGAGCCCGCTGATCGCCGCGATCCCAGGCAAGACGAAGCCCGTCGGCTTATCCAAATACTTCGGGTCGGAAGGTGGCTGCCGCACCCAAACGGCATTGGCGATCAGCACGAAGGCAATCGGCCAGGCGATCGAGTTCGCGACGACCGCCAGCCGGGTCGCGCCAAATGACGACGACTGAAACAGGTTGAACGTGTCGCCTGCGGCATTCACCGAGCAAGCAGCGGCGATCAAGACCCAGGGAAGCCGACGCCGATCACGCATCAACGCCGTGGCGCCGATCACGAGACCGAACAGGACGAGGTCACCGACCGGATAGATGAGGTTCGTCACCGCCGACGTCGAACCGAGTCGGCTGAGTCGCTCGACGCCGTGAAATGCGAATGCAGCGCACAGCGCCGCGGCGCCCAGCCCGGCGACCAAACCGTCGATCCAGCTCGCAAAGGACAAGCCGCGCATCTGACGGCGCATGAACACAACGATCGCCGCGTACGCGAACGGATAGAAGCCGACATAGAAAACGTCCTTCAGCGACACCGCGGGAGGTGTCGCTCCGCCGAGCGACTCGACCGTGAGCACGATGTCGCCTGCGCACCACAAAAGCAGGGCGATCCCAAAAAGCAGCGCGACAAGCCGGCCCGGTCGGTGGACGAACACCCGCGAAAGGCACCATCCCGCGGTCAACAGCTCAAAACCATCAACCATCCATCCGTCGACAGCCGGAACGTAACTCAGCGTCGAACGGAGGACAATTGACACCGTGTACGCCGCGATCAGTGCGGCGAGCGTGGTATCGGTCATGACGAGTCGCCTGACGAATGCCTCGCCGCGCGCGGAGTTCGCCTTCGGCTCGGCGGAAACCGTCACGGATGCCATGCGCTGCCTCCATCGCGCCGCCCGTCGTCCTCGTCCGGACGCCACACGGCGCGTTTGTCAAACGGCTCTCCTGGTAAGAAACGTCACTCTCAGTACCGAAATTGAGTCAATTGGCTCAGATGAACGGCCGATTTGCGTTAGGGCTGCGAGCGGGCGCTCCCCTTCCGTCGGAAACCCGGTTCACCCGCAGTCGATGACGCTCAAACGCCGGTTAGGTGAACCTGAGGTGACCCGTCAGCCCGACGTCAACCGACACTCCGGCGAATCTTCGCCATCTCAGCGATCAAGTCAGAAAGGATCCTCGGGTTGTGTTTGATCAACAACGCGTCAGATGACAGCTCGTGGTGTGCGAGCTGCTCGATCGTCCGCGGCCGGAGGCGCAGACCGAGGATCTCCTCGATGGCGTCGATATCCGCACGAACGTCGCCCCAGGCGTCGTTCTTCTTCGCCAGCAAGGAAATGTTCGCGACGTTGAGAAAGCGCCCCGCCCGCTCGAGGTCGGCGTCCAAGCTCGGATAGATCTCGCGGAGCATTCCCAGCTGAGCGGAGCTCAGTTCGCGCAGCGTTCGTCCGACCCCGATCAACTCCGGCGGCACGCCGATCGAATAGAAGCCGGCGGTGAACGTGATCGCCCGGGGGAGGACATGGTCCTCACTGCCGCGGGCGTAGGCCGCCAGGCCGATGTGCTGTTTGCGGTCGCGCCGCTTCGGTATCGACACGAAGAAGGCCTGCAGGTCGTCGGTCACCGCTCGCACGGTCTGTGCGTACAGCTTCCCGGATCGACGCGCGATCTCGACAAGTTCCGTCTGGGTAGCTGATTCGATCGAGACGGGTGGCGCGGTGGGGAGTGCGCGCTCGAGCTTCGCGATCGCCGATCGCACCTTCGTCGGCGGATGGTCGTATCGGAATGCTGACTGGATCGTCACAGTCCGGACTCCCCCGAACTCGCACAGGAACCGATCGACCGTCGACGGGGTGAGGCCGCCACGAAAAGGAAGACCCCCCGGTCCGGCGATCGGGAAGACGGGTATCCGGTTCTTGTCCGCGAACTCGTAGAGCCGAGCGATCGCGACCTTGTTCGCGATCACGGTGGCAAGTAGCCCCGACGTGAGCGCCGGGTCAGAGCACGCCAAAAACGGGCGAATGTACTCCGGGCGACGCGCGAAATGTTTCTCGTGCATCGCGACGTACTCGGTCAGGATCTCCGCCGCGCGGTGTTGCGTCTCGACGCTCTCGAGGAGCGGGATCAATTCGAGGTAATCGGAGTTTGCCCGCTGACCAGACGTGAACTCTTTCGATTTGAATCGGGAGAGCTTTTGAAAGAGCAGTTGCATGTGGATCAACTGATTCGCGCGCTCGGTCAGAGGCAGGATGACTTCGAACAGCGGCCGCTCGTGCAGATCGAGGTCCCGCGCGAGGTCCTCGCTGCTGAGGACCACCGTCATCGCCTGGAGCAGGCTGTAACCCTTCTCCGCCCAGATGTTGGGAACACGGAAGGTGAGAAACTTCTCCCGACCGAGATGCTTCCTCGAGAAGTAGTCGAAGTGCTCAGCAAACAAGCGGTCGATGACGGCCGCGTCGGCGTGTTTTCCTTCCCAGTCCCACATGTACTCGCTAACGCCGAGCTCTCGGAAGCAGAAGGCAACCTCGGCGAGTTCCTCGTGATAGCCGATGAACGGCGAACCCGTCCCGTTCCATGCCGGCGCGCTGGCGTTGTCGGGATGCTGCGTCGCCATCGTCGCGGGAATCGACCTCACGCCGGATCCCTTTCCGACCGTCGACTCGATGTCGACGTCATGCGGTCACAAACAGCATTCACAGCTTCGAGAGAGTTCGGCGCAGCGCACGCACCGCTTGGGCGATGCGCTGTTCGTTTTCGATGAGCGCAAACCGTACGTAGTGTTCCCCGTCTGGACCGAATCCGATGCCCGGTGAGGTCGCGACGCCCGCCTCTTCGACGAGCCACTTCGAGAACCTGAGCGAATCCATCTCCGCGTACGGCTCGGGAATCCTCGCCCAGACGAACATCGTCCCCTTCGGTTTGCGTGCCGCCCAACCGATCGAATCGAGTCCCGCACACAGTGCGTCGCGTCGCCGTTCGTAGACCGCGCTGACGGCGCTTGGGAACTCCGGATCCTCGTTCATGGCAACGATCGCCGCGATCTGAACGGGCTGGAAGGTGCCATAGTCGAGGTAGCTCTTCAGCTTCGTCAGCGCCTGGACGATCTCTGTGTTTCCGACGACGAACGCGACCCGCCACCCCGCCATCGAGAACGACTTCGACATCGAATAGAGCTCGACCGCGACGTCAGACGCCGCCGGCACCTCGAGGATCGACGGCGGACGGTAGCCGTCGAAGGCGATGTCAGCGTACGCGAAGTCGTGGACGAGAACGACCTCGTGTTCACGAGCAAAGTCGACGAATGTCGCCATGGTCTCCAAGCTGACGCATCTCGTCGTCGGGTTGTGCGGAAAAGAGAGCACGATCACTTTTGGCTTCGGGGACGCCGACTGCCATGCGTCGCGAAGGCGGTCGGGGTATGTCGAGTCGGTCGTGTCCTCGTTCGTTCGATCGTCTCCGAATCCGATCGCCCGCACTGCGGCCCCGGCGAACGCTGGGGCAAAGGCATGGATCGGGTACGAGGGGCCAGGGACCAAAACGACGTCCCCGGTCGTGACGAGAACCCACATCAAGTGAGCGAGGCCCTCTTTCGCACCGATCGTCGTCACGACCTGGCGGTCCGGATCGATCGTCACGCCGAAGCGCCGCAGGTACAAATCCGAGACGGCGCGCCGCAGGTTCGGGATCCCCCGCGACGAGGAGTACCGGTGATTGCGCGGGTTGCGCACCGCTTCCACAAGCTTGTCCACCGCGATTTCCGGCGAGGCCAGGTCGGGGTTGCCGAAACCGAGGTCGACTACGTCGACCCCAACACGTCGAGAGGCGAGCTTTAAGGCTTCGACCTCAGCAAAGACGTAAGGGGGTAGCGCGCCGACGCGTCGGATCTCCATCGGCAAAAACTACCGGGCCGGGATTTGATGCTGTGAAGAGGACCGGGCGGGCGACGCTTGGCCGACGAGATAGCGAGGTTTGCGGCCCGCCGAGGAGCGGAGGCGTCGCTGCTGTTACGACGACGACATCAGCTGGCGCTCTCGTACGTGCCGCGGACGTCGAGGTTGCGGAAGATCACCGGGCTCTCAGCGAGGCTCGCGAATCGCTCGGCGAACTGCGTCACGGTGGGATTGCGTGAGTTCTCCATCGCCTCCTCGTACGAATCGAATTCGACGATCGTCATATAGCGACCCGGGTTGTCACGATCCGCTGTTTCAATGCTCCGTCTTGCGAGCATCGTCCCTTCCATCTCGGTCATCAGTTCCCCGACGAGCGCGTCGACCTCGTCGATCCTCGCCGTCGAAAACTCGATGATCTGTATAAAACCCGACATGTTCTGCTCCTCTCATTGAGGCGAACCTCGGCTTTTCCGACACCGCTCTGTCCTAGCGGGCATGGAACGTGTATTCAATGTCCGCTCCACGCGGTTCGCAACGGGGAAGATCGAGTATCCGGCACAGGCGACCTCGCGGATTACGCACGGTACCTGACACGTCAACAAGTTCCCCGATGAGATGGCTCAGCACCGACGAGCAGCGGGCGTGACGGAACTACCGCAGGATGCGACAGCTCCTCGATCTCCAACTCGCCCGCGATCTTGACCGGCACTCCGGATTGTCCGAACCCGACTACGACGTGTTGTGGACCCTCACCGAACGCGAGGACACGCGCTGGCGCATCGGCGACCTCGCGGCGCGGCTGTTGTGGTCGACGAGCCGGCTCGCGCACCATCTCGGCCGGATGGGAGCCCGCGGCCTCGTCGCGCGCGAGCCAGCCGCTGACTACGGGCGCGGCGCGACGGTGACGCTCACCGGGCGCGGGCGGTCGGTGCTCGAACAATCGGCGCCGTTCCACGCCCGCTCCGTGCGCGAGCACTTCGTCGACCTGCCGAGCCCCGACGAGCTGGACTGCCTCTCCCGGATCGGTGCCCGCGCCATCGAGCACCTCGCGCCTGATTCGAAGCCGCCAACCGAGCGAATCTGATCGCCGTTTCGGCAAGCACCAAATTCTGCGGCGGGCACGTCGCGGCGCACGAAAATCGCCTCACGCGCCCGCCTCTGTGGATGACCCTGTTCGCATTTTGGGGACGGAATGGGGATCAATTGGGTACGGAAAAATTTCCCTGTAGATAAATCGTGGATCTCGCGAAATCTCTTGACCTCTTCGCGCGACCGGAGCAAAGTGCACGTCACCAAGGCCGAGATGGCTCATACGGACGGGTTGAACGGCCCTCCCGCAAGGGTGGACGAGCGGCCCGAAAACGGGGGACAACGGAGCCGAGGAGGTAGGCAGGACGCGGGGCACGGACCCCCTTCGGGAGGGCGCCGACGTCGCGGGGCCGTCGAGAGGCGGCCTGCCGGCTGGGAGCCGCAAGGTGAACAGCAAGGCGCCTGTCGCCAGGCAGTGGTCCCGGGAAGTACGGACGGCTCCGGCCGAACGGCTACCCGGGACCATGCCGCGTCTGGGCCTGGTTCAACCATCGTTTCTGTCCACGTAATAAGTAGCGTCTGGGCGCGGTGGACGACGGAGAGCGCACGCAGCGGTATCTCCGCATCCTGCTCGTCCTGCTCGTCCCGGCCGCGTTCTTCAATGGCTTCGACGGTGAGCTACGGTCCCTCCTGCTCCCCCAGCTCCAGCACACCTTCCACGTGCGCCTGGCGACGATCGGGCTGGCGAACATCCCGATCGGCGCTGGCCAGTTCGTCGCCTTCTTCGCCATCCGCCTCGCCGACCGCATCGGCAGGCGACCGCTACTGCTCGTCTCGCTCTTCGGTTACGCGGCGTTCACCGGCTGCACCGCGGCCTCGCAGAGCGTCTGGATGTTCGCCCTTTTTCAGTTCTTCAGCCAGATGTTCGCCGGCACGGAGTACGCGCTGGCGGTCATCGTCGTCCTCGAGGAGTTCCCGGCAGCAAGACGCGGCCGCGCCCTCGGCGGCCTGCTCGTCGCCCAGGCGATCAGTGTCGTGGCGGCGGCGGGGCTCCTCGGCGCCGGATTGCTGCACACCCCGCTCGGCTGGCGCTCCTTCTACCTGATCGGCATCGTCCCGGCCCTCGTGATCGGCGTCGCCCGCCGGTACATGAAAGAGACCGCCACCTTCACCGCCGCGCGGGGGCACCTGCCGAAGCGCGAACCGGTGAGGGCCGTGTTCGAACCACCCTGGCGACGGCGCGTGCTTGGTCTCGGCGTCGTCTCTTTGCTCGTGAAGATCCCGGTCACCGCGGGAGCAGGGTGGTGGGTCTACTACGCCGAGCACGAGCGGCACTTTTCGACCGGGCTCGTCGCCCTTTTTCTCGGCGTCGCGTTCGGGCTCGGGACGAGCGGCTACTACGTCTGTGGCTGGCTCATCGACCGCTTCGGCCGCCGCCCGATCGCCTCGATCTTTCTCGTCTGTGCCTTCGGGGCGGGCTTCAGCCTCTTCCAGACCGGTTCGAAGCCGGCGAACTTCGCCCTTTTGCTCACGGCCGTCTTCTTCGGCCTGGGGGTCGGCCCGGCGCTGTCGGCTCTTTCGGCGGAATCGTTCCCGACCCGCATCCGTGCCCAGGCCTCGGCAATAGTCGGGAACGGCTTCGCGAACACCGGCGAACTCAGCGGGCCGGCGCTCGTCGGTTTGCTCGGCGAACGCGGTGGGCTGATCGGGAGCGTCGGCGGCACGGTGAGCACGCTCGCGTTCCTGCTCCCGATCGCGGTGCCGGTGCTCTGGTGGTTCGTGCCCGAGACAAAGGGCACCGATCTCTCCGCCGTACCGGGCGACGTCTCTCCGGATCCCGAACATTCCGAAGGCAATTCCCGTCCGCCGCCGCGGACGGAATCTGATCTCGACAGCAGCGTCGCGGAAACCGCGACAACCGACCTCGCCGGCGAATAGGGAAAAGCGAACAGCAGGGAAAAGCGATTTCACGTTCGTGCCAATTGTTTCCCTCGCACATCTGACGAGCGGCTCGGGGCTCGATGATCGCCGCCACTGCGCGAAGCAGTCACCTGGTCGCTCATGGCAGGACCGGGTTGGCGTCGAGCGGAGCCCATGTCGGGCTGCCGCATTGATCGCGGTCTCAGGAGCACGTGCTGCTCGACGGGCGTCGTTCGCGCCTGGGATCTCGATCGCGCACAGACGGCGCGGTACGCCAATTTCGGTGGCACGGGTTCGATCACCCATAGGCCAAAGACACCGATTCGTGCCGAAAAAAGACTGAATCGGTACCACGAATGGGTCGTATTGCAGAAAAGGGAAAGCGCAATAGCTTTCCCGGCGCACGGCAGCGCTGTGGTGCGCCGGGGACGTTTATCGCTTGAGAGGATCGCCATGAAGCTCCGCCGCGCCAAGCACGTGGTGCAAGAGGCGAACGAGCACGACCAAAAGCGCCCCAGGGACAATCCCGGCGCTGTCGCGACCGCTGAGGGAACGCTCGGCGATTCGGGACCAGGCTCGAACGGCGCCTCCACAGCTGCGTTTGCGGGCGCGACCTCGACCTTGACACTGAACGAAACGGTCGAAAAGACGACGGTCCGCATCGGCGAGCTCCTCTTGGAGCGTGGGCTCGCGAACGAGGCGCAGATCGACCAAGCCCTGGCCCGTCAGCGGGAGGCCGGCGGACGGCTTGGAGAGATCCTCGTCGACATGGGGGTCGTCGGGGAGCGCTCGCTCGCCGAAGTTCTCGCCTGGAAGTTCGACATGCCGGAGTGCGACCTGCGCACCCAGGCTCCCCATCCAGAGGCGCTCGCGCTCGTACCCGATGCGATCGCTCGCGAGCAGCTCGCGTTGCCCGTCAGCCTGAGCGGCGACGATCTTTTCGTCGCCGTCGCCGAACCGAGTGACGATCTCCAGCGGTTGCTCGCCGAGACGACGCACAAACGCATCCACATGATGCTCGTGCCATTGAGCGATGTCCGCCAGGCGATCGACGCCAGCTATGTCGCGCTCGGAGACGTCTCGTCGCTCGTCGAGGTCTACGAAACGATCGAAACGGGACGCCGTCGCGGCCCCGAGGCGCCTGAAGTCGAGACGATCGCCGACGACGCGCCGGTCGTGAGGGTCGTGAACCGCATCCTTACCCAGGCCCTCCGCGATCGCGCTTCGGATGTCCACCTCGAGCCACAAGAAGATGGGATGCGCGTCCGCTACCGCATCGATGGCGTCATGAAGGACATGCTGGCGCTGCCGCCCGCAATGGGCGTCGGGCTCGTCAATCGCATCAAGATCATGGCCGACATGAACATCGTCGAAAAGCGCAGGCCTCAAGACGGCCAGATCACGACGAACATCGACAACCGCTCGGTCGACGTCCGCGTCTCGACGATCTCGACGATCTTCGGCGAGACGTGCGTCCTGCGCATTCTCGATAAGACAAGATCGATCCTCAGTTTGTCTCGCCTCGGCATGCCGAATGACCTCCTCCACTCGTACTCGGAAGTCATCCGGGTGCCGTTCGGCATGATCGTCTGTGCCGGTCCGACTGGGAGCGGCAAGACGACGACGCTTTATGCCACTTTGAACGAGCTCAACGAGTCGTCCCGCAACATCATGACCATCGAGGACCCGGTCGAATATGTCTTCTCCTCGATGAACCAGATCCAGACGAATGAGCAGGCCGGCCTCACGTTCGCGACCGGCCTGAAGTCGATCCTTCGACAGGATCCCGACATCATCCTCGTCGGCGAGATCCGAGACGTCGAGACGGCGCGCATCGCCGTGCAATCGGCGATGACCGGTCACCTCGTGACTTCGTCACTGCACGCGACCGATGCCATCACCGCACTGCTCCGCTTCTACGACATGGGTGTCGAGCCCTTCCTCGTCGCGGCGTCGATGATCGCCGTCGTCAGCCAGCGCCTCGTCCGCCGGACCTGCCCGTCCTGCAAGACGCCATACCGGCCAACACCCGAGGAGCTCGCGTTCTACGAAGAGTCCGAGGGACCCGAAAAGACCGTCTTCTTGCGCGGATCAGGCTGCAACTTCTGCGCGCAAACCGGGTACCTGGAGCGCATCGGCGTCTACGAGCTGCTCCGGGTAACGCCGGCGATCAAGCGGCTGATCATCTCGAACGGCACCGACGACGAGTTCCGCAAGGTGGCCCAGCAAGAAGGGGTGCGGTCGCTTCGCCAGCAGGCGATCGAGCTCGTCGCGCAAGACGTGACAACTGTCGGCGAAGTCATGCGAAGCATCTACACGCTGTAAGGACTGACGATGGCGCACAAGTACAAGTACACGGCGATCGACAAGCTCGGAAACCCCGTTTCGGGGATGCTCTCTGCGTCGAGCGCAGGCATCGCCCGACTCGAGGTGTCGGGTCTCGGTCTTCAACCCGTCGCAATCGAACAGCGGAAAACGCTTCTTGAATTCGAGATCACGCGAAAGAAGGTCAAGCCGGCGTTAGTGATGTCCTTCTCGCGCCAGCTCGGGGTATTCATCCGTTCGGGCATCCCGATCATCGATGCACTCGAGATCATCGAAAGCGACACTTCGGACAAGCTCTTCAAGCGAACGCTCTCAGAGATGAGTGCGTCGCTCCAAGCAGGTGAATCATTCGCTAGCGCTGCTCGGGCACATCCCGAGGCATTTCCCTTTTACTTCATCGGCATGCTCGAGTCTGCCGAACTCGCCGGCAATCTCGATTCGGTGTTGATCCAGCTTGCCGAGTACATGGAGCGCGACCAGGAGGCGAGGAAGAAGATCACGGCCGCGCTCATCTACCCGATGATCGTTCTCGTGATGGCGATCATCGTCGTCATCGTGCTCGCCACGTTCGTCCTGCCGAAGTTCAAAACCTTTTTCTCCCAGCTCAATGCGAAGCTGCCTTTAGTGACACGAATGCTCCTGGCAATCACAAATTTCATCTCGGGTCATTACCTGATCCTGTTGGGCGCAATCGCAGCTGTCATCATCGGCTTCATCGCGACGTTGAAGTCGAAAAGGGGACGAGCCTGGCTCGACTCGGTTGTATTGAAGATCCCGGTCCTCGGCGACCTCGTCGTTCACATCCTCATTGAACGCATCTGTCGCATCCTCGCCTCGATGTCCGAGACCGGCGTTCCCCTCCCAGACGCGATGGCAGTCACCTCGGAATCCGTCTCGAATGACGTCTTCAAGAAGGGCCTCGACCACGTCCGAACCGAAATGATCGAAGGCCGCGGCCTCGCCGAGCCGGTGGAAACGTCCGGTATCTTCCCGCTCGCGGCCCGCCAGATGATCCGCGTTGGCGAGGTAACAGGCACACTCGAGGACCAGCTGCAGGTGGCCGCGGATTACTACCAACGTGAGCTCGACTTCAAGCTGAAAAAGTTCACGGCCCTTTTCGAGCCGATCATCATCGTCGCCATGGGCGTCATCGTCGGTTTCGTAGCGATCGCCCTCATCTCAGCGATGTACGGCATCTACAACCAGGTGCACGTCACCTCGTAGCTCGCAGCGAACGCCTGCTCCCCGTCGAGGCGACGGCGCTGAAGTTGCAGAACAATGCAAGCTCTTCTACAACCACGTGAGAACCGCGCGCGTCCGGTCGAATTCGCTCGAAAAACAGTCGGGACTCGGTTCAATCGGGCGTTTAGCTGCTGCCGAGTTCCACCTGGTCTGGCCCTGCAGCGTGCGTGTTCACCGCTCTCGGTGACGCCGGATTCGCCCATTGCTGCGCCCAGTGATTGGATCCCAAATTTACAGCCCTAGCCCTAATGATCGGCGCGGCGCGTGCCGTTAGGTCTACGACGGATCACACTTCCATAAAAGGGGGAAACCGCCTTGAAATCCTTCATCAAGCGTCACCGAACAAAAGCCGAAGATGGCGAGGAGGAGGGTGGCTTCACCCTTATCGAACTTCTCATCGTCGTCCTGATCTTGGGCATCCTCGCCGCGATCGTCGCGTTCGCGGTCGGAGCATTCACGAGCACGAGCGCCGTCGCTGCGTGCAACACGGATGCGAAGACCGTCGAGAGCGCGGTCGCTGCGTACCAGGCAACGAACACCGGGGGCGTGGTCCCCACAAGTGGCAACCTGACGTCCGCCACGAACGGTGGTCCGTACCTGCACAACTGGCCTGGCAACAAGGCCTATTACACGATCTCCATCGCAACGGTCAATGGAGCCGCCGTCGTTGACATTCAGCTGAACGTCCACGACGCGTCGGCGTCGAACTACAAGACCACCACCCCGCCATTTAGCGCTGGCGTGGACTACGACACCTGGAACTGGGGACTCACCGCCGCCAGCGGTGGGCCGACTGTGACTGGAACCGCGTACACCAACCCAGGCACCCTCAACGTTTGCGCAGGCGCCTAGCAGAACGGCTTCTGCTCAAACTCACCGAGCCTCCAGGTCCGGCCGCCCGCCGGGCCTGGAGCTCGTGTTCGTTGCGAACGAGCAACTGCGTCAAAGAAAAGGAGTCTAAGTGAGCACCGACACTTCGAAAGTTGATGCTTGGCTGGAGTCGCTTTGGGACAAGGGCGGCTCCGACGTGCTGCTCAGCGCGGGTTCGCCGGCGAGGCTTCGGGTGGACGGGGCTCTCGTCGAGGTTCCCGGCGAGGGCCCGCTCGCAGCCGAACAGATCGAGCAGGTCATCCATTCGCTGCTCAATCCCGAACTCCAGGGGATCTACGAGCACCGCAAGGACGTCGACTTCTCGTTCTCGTGGGGCCACAGGGCGCGCATGCGGGCGAACGCGTTCAACCAACGCGGCAGTGCAGCCTTGGCGATGCGAATGATCCCGATGCGGATCCCGAGCGTCGAAGAGCTCGGCCTGCCAAAAAGTCTCCTCGATCTCGCAAATCTTCCTCGCGGATTCGTGCTCGTCACCGGTCCGACGGGCTCGGGCAAGTCGACAACCCTCGCGGCCCTCATCGATCACATCGCCCATACGCGCCCTGTTCACGTCGTCACGATCGAGGATCCGATCGAATATCTCCACGAGCACAATCTCGCGGTGATCGACCAGCGCGAGGTCGGAGTCGACACGCCATCGTTCGCGCATGCCCTTCGAGCGTCTCTCCGAGAAGATCCGGACGTCATCCTGATCGGTGAAATGCGTGACCTTGAGTCGATCCAGATCGCCCTCACTCTGGCGGAAACCGGTCACCTGGTGTTCGCCACCTTGCACACTCACGACGCGCCGCAGGCGATCGACCGAATCATCGACGTCTTCCCGGCGGACAAGAAGGACCTCGTGAGAATGCAGCTTTCCGGTTCGCTCGCCGCGGTTGTCGCCCAGCGCCTCGTCAATCGCGTCGACGGCGGCAGGGTCGCGGCGATCGAGATGCTGCTCGCAAATTTTGCCTGCCGGGCGTTGATCCGCGATGGGAAAACGCACCAGCTCCGCAACGTCATGACGACCTCAGTCGGCGAGGGAATGCGAACCCTCGAGATGAGCCTCATCGAGCTTCTCGAATCCGGCACGATCTCGTACGAATCCGCGCTCGAGGTCACGATCTACCCCAAAGAACTCGCCCGCTCCAGGGGGTAGGCCGCCAGCGATCAGCCGACGCCGGTCGTTTCTCGGCATCCCGTAGCCGGTCGGCGGTCAAATGCTCCTTGATCCTCCGAACCATCACAACCCGTGAAAGGGCGAGAGCAGGAAGGCCCCCGCGAGGACCGCCGCCTCGCAACCGGAAACAAGGAAGGGACCAAAGGGCACTTGGGTTTTCCTCGTTGCCCGTCCAGAGGCGATTAGCCCCAATCCGACCACGGCACCGATCAAGTTCGCGATCAAAAAACCAGCGATCACGTATCCGACCCCGAGCCATCCAAGCGCGAATCCGAGAACCGCGACGAGTCGGACATCTCCGAATCCCAGCAAGCGCGAGTCAATCCGATGGATGAGGGCATAAAGGAGAAACCAACCCGCCGCGCTCGCGCACGCGACGACGAAACGGTGCCAGCTTCCGTCCTCCCAGCTCGCGGCGAGCAACAACGCCAGCACCCCACCTCCGACGACTGCAACGATCCGTTTTGGCAACACGCGGAGTTCGAGATCGATCGACCCGAGAACGATCAGCCCGGCGGCGAGCACCTCGTAGGCGGGGAGCGCGAGGGAGAACCGGAATTTGGCCGCGGTCGCGGCAAAGAGCGCGCTCGTCACAACTTCGACGACCACGTACCGGCGAGATATGTCAGCACCGCAACTGCGACAACGCCCTCGTAACACGAAATAAGAGACGAGCGGGACATTGTCCCTCGCCGCGACGGTTTGGTGGCAGTTCGGGCAGAAGGATCTCGGGCCGACAATCGAAAGACCGCGCGGGTAGCGGTATATAACGACGTTAAGAAAAGAACCGATGACGAGACCGAACATTGCGAGACCGACGATCAGCGCGACTAACACGGTTTTTGCATCGTTTCTCGCTGAGGAAGGCTAAAGGTCCTCTGGAGATAAACGTTCGCCATGCGGAACCAAATCTCGACGCCGCTATCGCGTTTCATCGACGACGCATGGGGGAGGGTGGCTCGACAGCGAGAATGGCGAATAACGGCAGTGCTTGAAAGAAAGCTGAGCGCTTCGCGATCCAAGGTGAAGAGATACTCGCACCGTCGCCGAGATGAAAATACCGCCATCGGTGGTTGATGTGCCTCGTCAGACGCACAATTGCCCGAACGTACGAACCGCGAGTCCTGTAGCGTCCGCTGCAGACGCGGTCTATTCGCGATCACGCCGCGAACCGGGCAGCCTTCGCGAGCCGAAGGCCAGTATGAGGAGCGCGAGCCCCGCAAGTCCGAACAACTCCGGGTAGTACTGGAACGCCTGATAACGGAACTTCACGACGTGTATCCCCCGGCTCACGCGGACGCCCACGTACGCCGGAGCAATCATCTCCGTCTTCGCGGGCTTCCCATCGACTGTCACGGTCCAACCTGGGTCGTACGAGACCTTCAAGAGGACGACTGCCGTTCGGTTCGCACGGATCGTTGTAGAGAATTCACCTTCTTGAAGATTGTTTCGCTGTGTGAGAACCGACCCGGGCGATCCGGACGGCCGATTTCGCGTCGTGAGCGTAGGACTTGCCGCAGGACGTCCTCCGAAGGCAACCACAGGATAAAGACTCTCGCTGGCAAGGGGAGATTTGAGGAACGGCAAGCTGTCCGCGCCCATGTGTGCGCGGTTTTCGACAAGTGGGGGCCCAATCGTGTCGACGACCTGGACATAGCCGTTATTGGGCAGGAACCACAACAAGTAAGGACCTGCGCGATCGATAAGCCTTGCGCCCCCCGGCGGTCGCCGGGAGGCCGGAGTGATCACAAATCGGATGCCAAAGAGCGCGTAGTCAGCGGGGTTTGCGTCGTCGATGTCAGCTTCAGGATCACTCATCAGCGACGATGTTCGGTTCGTGAAACCAATCTCATCGACCTGATCGGCAGAAAGGTCCTCGACGACATGAACATCGCCGACGTCGAAGCCCGATCCCCAGCCGGAAAAAAGCAGCCCGGCGTAGGTACGCCCTCCGCCGATGTGCTTGATCTTCGCGACCAGGCGATTGATCTGCGTCTGGGCAGCGGACGACGAACGCTGCAGGGCGACGAACGCGGCATTCGAGGTATCGGTGTGGGCGAGCTCGACCCACATCGGAGCACTGACAGCGATGATTACTCCAGCAAGCACGATTCGCGAAACAAGAAGCTTTGGCGCTCGGGAGAACCACCGTTCGAAATAGGCACCGCGCCATCGGTGCGCAGCGGATCGGATGACTTCTGCCACCGCAACCGCACCGACGCCGGCGAGCAGGATGGCGCTCATCTGCACGGCAGCAAGGAAGCGCCGGAGGAAGAGTTCCTTGCTCCCGGGCAACAGGTTGATCGCCGCACCCCACGTCGTGCGACCGAAGAATAGGACCAGGCTTGCAACGAAAACGACGACAAGCGCCCGAGCCCGCGCGTCACGCCGCCACCGCACAAGACAGGCGACGAATCCAACACCAGCGAACGGACTGATCACCGGAAGGCGTCCGAAGTCGAAAAGCTTCCCGGTGAACAGCCACGTCAAGATTTGACGGGCGCCATACGAATTGACGTCTGAAGTCTGTTGCAGGAACTCGTTAATCGAGGTCCAAGGTTTGTAAACGAGCAAAGGAACAATGACCCAAGCCGAAAGGAAAAGACTTCCGACTGCCACGATCAGCGCACGCTTCAATCGCGCAACGATGTTCTTCGGCCGGACGATTGTCCACAAGGGGATCGCTAAGAGTGCAAGGTATCCCATCTCGAAATGGAATGCTGCGGTCAGCGCAATAAACACACAGGCCCACAGAAAGTTCCGTCCATCGTTGATCGCGCGCCAGCTAAAACCCCACGCGAGCGGCAACGTCCACATCGCCCAGAGCTGCGACCACAGCCCGAAGCCGATCCAGATGTACGCACCCTGTTCGAATCCCACGCTTGGCGCGCTCGCCACGAATGCGGAAGCAAGCGCCGCGAATCCGCAGGCCCAGCGGGAGAACCCGAACAGCCGAGCGCCGAGATAGACGCTCAGCGGCCAAGTGACAAGTAACAGATAGAGGCAGAGACTGAATGACTGGTTTGCACCGATGGCGAGGCCGAGGGCGCCAGCGATCATCGCCCCGAGGCTCTGATAGTGCATGAATAAGGGTGAGCCGAGGTTCAGATACGGGAACCATCCATCGAGCGGGAAATGGCCCAACCGGAACTGCTGGGTGGCATAGCGGACCATCTCCGAGTGGAAAGCCGAATCGTTCGTGTACGGGACGTAGCGGGACTCCGACCGCAGCTCGACAGCATTGAAGACGATCGGCGCGAGCACGAGCGAGATCGGTCCGAGGCGAGAAAAGGACCACCGGCCCTCGTGGCTTGCATGCGAACTGACCACATCGGTGCGCCGTTCAACGACCGATGCGTCGGGGGCGGCGATCGGGCTTCCGCTCGGATTCTCGGTTGCGAGCACGAACTGCTCGTCAGGCAAGGGGACGTCCCTCTTCAGAACCACTGTGCGGTGCGATACACGACCGTGACGAGAGGGCCACGCAACATAATCGTCGATGCGTCGCTCAAATCGGTGGACCCCACAAGTCGTCGCGTCAGGAAACCGACCATTTCCGACGGTTGGATTTGCTCGCTGTGATGCTTTCCGACAATAGGTGCAGTGTTTTGACGATCGGTCCTATATTCGCCAATCGTGCACCGGTGGTCCGACGAAGTTGATCAGCTCGCGAACGACGTTTTCGCGTACGCAAAGGAGCGTCTCACGCTCGATCCGTTGCCTCTCGACAACACGGTCAGCCTCAGCGCCCTCGAGGCCGCCGTCGGCCAAACGATCACTGAGAAGGGCATCGGTGGCTCACGGGCGCTGCAGGTATTCGCCGATCACCTCGCTCCAGGGTGCATCACGGCGAACCATCCTCGATATCTCGCATTCATTCCCTGTGCCCCGACACAAGCGGCGATGCTGTTCGATCTCGTCGTCGGCGCTTCGTGTATGTACGGGAGCACTTGGCTCGAAGCCGCGGGAGCAGTATTCGCGGAGAACCAGGCGCTGCGATGGATCGCGGATCTCGCGGGGTTCCCCAAAACAGCCGGAGGAGTCTTCGTCCAAGGCGGCACGATAGGGAACTTGTCGGCGCTCTCGACCGCTCGACACGCGATGGCGTCAAAGGATCGCGATCGAACCGATTCGCGAAGGTGGGCGATCGCCGTCAGCCCCGATGCACACTCCTCCCTTTCGCACGCGGCACGTGTCATGGATGTCGATCTGGTCGTCGCGAACATCGAAAACGACCGGAAGCTCAGGGGAGGGGATATTGCCGACCTGCTTGATCGGATCGAGTCCGAAGGCCGCTACCGCGTCCTTGCCGTTGCGGCGACCGCCGGCACCACAAATCTCGGCGTCATCGACGACCTCGGCTCGATCGCCGAAGTATGCCGGTCGCGCGCCGTTTGGTTCCACGTGGACGGTGCATACGGACTCGCGGCACTCGCGGCACCGAGCGCGAGACGCCTGTTCGAGGGGATCGAACAGGCGGACTCTTTCATCGTCGACCCACACAAGTGGTTGTTCGCACCATTTGATTGCGCGGCTCTCCTCTACCGCCAGCCCGAGCTTGCCCGCGCGATGCATACCCAGCACGCGAGCTACCTGGAGCCGCTCGAAGAGGCTGGCGGGTGGAACCCTGCCGACTATGCGATCCAGTTGACGAGGCGCGCGAGGGGGCTCCCCTTCTGGTTCTCCCTCGCCGCCTACGGCACCGATCGCTACTCGCAGGCGATCGAGCGCACGCTCGCGACCGCGCACTACGCGTCGCGGGCCGTGCGCGAGCGAACCTACCTTTCCCTCCTTCGCGAGCCCGAGCTCTCGATCGTGTGCTTCAGGCGCGAAGGATGGTCGCGTGGGGAGTACGACGCATGGTCCGACCGGCTCCGCAATGACGGCGTCGCCTTTGTCACTCCGTCTACGCATCTCGGAGAGACGATTGCGCGGCTTGCGATTGTCAATCCCTTGACAACCGAGGAGGACATCGACATCGTGCTCGATTCAATGTCATAGCCATGAGCGACTCCGACAGATACCTTTCTCCCGGTTACCGCGCCCAGCTCTCTGGCCCCTCCTACGAGGGGATCGCCACCTTCGCCCAACGGCCGCTGCTCACCGAGCCTGAGGAACTCGATCGCTGGGCACCGGACGTCGCAATCGTCGGAGCACCATGGGACGACTCGACGACGAACCGACCGGGGGCGCGCTTTGGTCCGCGAGCGCTTCGCGCGCTTGCGTATGGGCCGGGCACCTTCCACCTCGACTTCGGAATCGAGATCTTCGATGCGCTCGAGGTCGTCGATTTCGGTGATGCGCACTGCCATCACGGCCTCGTCGAAGCGTCACACGCGGCGATTCGCGAGCGCGTCAGCGCGGTCGCGTCGCGACGCATCTTCCCGATTGTCTTGGGAGGGGACCACTCGATCACCTGGCCATCGGCGAGCGCGGTCGCACAAACCCACGGCTGGGGCCGGATCGGCATCGTCCACTTCGACGCGCACGCCGACACGGCCGACTCGATCGACGGCAATCTCGCCAGTCACGGAACGCCGATGCGAAGACTTATCGAGTCCGGCGCCGTCTTGGGAAAGAACTTCGTTCAAATCGGTCTCCGTGGGTATTGGCCCGACGCGGCGACGTTCGCGTGGATGCGCGAACAGGGCATGCGGTACCACTTCATGCAGGAAATCTGGGAGCGCGGCCTCGACGCCGTGATCGGAGACGCAGTACAAGAAGCGCTCGAGGGCTGCGACGCGATCTACCTGTCCGTCGATATCGACGTGCTCGATCCGGCTTTCGCGCCGGGTACGGGAACCCCCGAACCGGGGGGGATCGCGCCGGTCGACTTGCTCCGAGCGGTCCGCCGGCTCGCGACCGACACACCCCTCGTCGCGCTCGACGTCGTCGAAGTTTCGCCGCCCTACGACTGGGCGGACGTCACCGTGAACAATGCCCATCGCGTCGTGCTCGAAGTGTTGGCGGGACTCGCTGTGCGCCGCGGTACTCCGAAGACAACCTTGTAGTCCCGCGGCTCAGAAGGACTGGGCGGACGCGTCGGTGCTCTCCGTCAATCTCGCTACCCGGCGCGCGAGGTTGACGGCGTGGTCTCCGAGCCGCTCGTAAAAGCGCGCCAACAACGTCACCTCGGTCGTGACCGAACTCGACATCCCTCCGTGCACAATCTCGTCGGTGATCTTGGCATGTAGAAAATCCATCTCTTCGTCGGCCTCATTCAGGGCGAACGCGACCGCCCTTCGCTCCGCAAAGGCGTCAGCCGCCGCCTGCCACATATCCAGGGCGACCTCGCTCATCCGTTGGACGAGCCCTCTGCTCGCAGGACTCATCTCTGCCCCGAGACTGCGCGCGGCGCGTTGCGCAACATGCTCTGCGAGATCGGCGCTCCGTTCGAGCTCGGGCAGGATCAAGAGCACCGATACGAGGTCGCGAAGCTCATCGCCAGAAACGCGCGCCTTTTCAATCTCTTGCCAGACGATCCGTTCGACCTCCGCTGTGAGATCGTCGATCTCGCGGTCAGCTTCGATGATCGCCTCCGCCTTTGCCGGTTCGACCGATAACAAGGAGTCGGTCGCGGCGGCGAGCGCCTCCGTGACCATGGCGAAGAGCTGCGCAACTCGCAAGTCGACTCGTCGCGGGGAAATCGAAAGTTCAGACACAGTGCTCTTCGTCAACCCTACCGGGACACCCAAGGCCGCCGAAGCGTCGTCGAAGGGCCGGACCGTGCGTGCGTGGCGGATACTCAGAACCGGATTCGTGAGGCGCTGGCTGGACCGTCACTGCCTCGGTAGAGGCCTGTCCACAAATAACCGACGACCTTTTCCACAATCCCAGCGTTCGGCGGGATGTAGAGGCCGAGACATGTGTCGTTCCTAGGAGTGGGGACGGAGGGGCTCGAACCCTCACTGGAAGCGTTTTAAGCGCTCTGCCTCTGCCAATTGGGCTACGTCCCCTGGCGTCCCCCCGTCTCCGGCGCGAGCAGGTCCACACTCGGGCGCACGGCCCCTTCAATGGGGCCGCCCACACCATATTTTCCAAGACGCCTTTCCCACGCGACTCGTTCTGCACCGTGCGGATCGACGACCACAGCCCGCTCGAGACCGAGGCGCATCACACGCCGTTCGCCCGATGTGTACGCCGGCCATGCGCCGACTCGCTCACCTGACGGGTTGCCATTAGCGGCGAAGCCGACCCACGCGGACTGCACGTCCTCAGCTAGCGCGTAAGCCTCTTCACCGGCGCCGGCAAACAGTCCGATGATCGGATCGTTGACCGTCCCGAAGACGAAAGGAAGGTCGATCCCGTGACACGCGCCGAGCGCGCCGCCAGCGAACGGTGATGGCCAATCGAACTCGTACAGGTACGTGCGCGAAGAACTCCTGCTGTGTGCCTCGGCTAGCCGCGTGATCGGGATGCGGAAGACCCAGTCGGTGATGATCGCGTCGAACAGGTCGCGATCGGTGACGTGATCGCCCTTCGCGTGACGCGCGTTCTCGTAAGTAGCGATGAGCTCGTCGGCAAACGAATCTTCGACCCCGCCGCCGCGCAGGTAGCGTCCGACGTACGCCTCGAGGTCCGCCCGCGAGAACTCTCGCCCGGCGAGGGCGGCAAATGAGAACAGCTTGAACTCGTCGCGGTTCCATCCGGCGAGCAGATCGATACCCGCAGAAGCTCCGTTCGAGATCGCGTCCTCCGGCGCAATCGCCAGCACTCCACCGTCGACGACCGGGGGGAAAGGGACTCCGATGCCAGCATCGATCGCGAGGTTCACCTCCCCCTGCGCGGCGATGAGGTCTTCGGTCGGGACCGCGCAGAGCCGCTCGCGGCTCGGTACCGGGAACCCGAGCAACGCGAAGAGCCGCTCGGCGACGTCGATGGCCGCGCGCGCGGGCACCGCGAGCGCGGGACCGCTCTCAGCGATCGCGCGATGGAAGAGACCGCGGGCCCCAGGGACGGTCATGAGGTCGCAGATCGACATCGCGCCCGCCGATTCGCCGAACGCGGTCACGGAGTGCGGATCGCCGCCGAACGCCGCGATGTTCTCTTGAACCCATCCGAACGCGGCGATCTGGTCCAGCAATCCCCAGTTGCCGAATCCCGGCTCGCCGGGCGCCGCGAGGATCGGGTGGGCGAGGAAACCGAGCGCGCCGAGGCGGTAGTTGAACGTCACGACGACAACGCCGCGACGGACGAGCGCATGGGGGCGGTACAAACGGCTCGACGCGGCGCCGTTGCAGAACGCTCCCCCATGGACAAAGACCATCACCGGCGCCGGAAGGGCAACGCCCGTCGGCGCGAAGACGTTGAGGACGAGGCAGTCCTCGCCCTGCTCGAGGGGATCGCCGGGGACATAGGCGCCGAGCGCGGCCGCCACCTGGGGGGCGATCGGTCCGAACTCGGTGGCGTCGCGCACGCCGGACCAGGACTCTCGCGGTACCGGGCGGCGGAACCGCAGGTCGCCAGCGGGCGCCGCGGCGTACGGGATGCCGAGGAACTGAAGGACGCCGTCGTCCTCCCGCCCTCGTACCGGGCCCGACGTCGTGACGACCGTCTGCTTCTCCACAGCGCCTCCGACGTCCCCCCGGCAGAACGTTGGTGGACGCTAGCAATCACCCCCACACGGCTCACCAGGAGGTTCGTTGTGCTGGCTTTACACTTGGGCTCAATGTGGTCAAAGTGAATAAGTGGTTCTTGTGATGCCCAGGTGCTTTTCGGTGCTACTGGTCGGCATGAGCGTGCTCCTTGGCGTCGCGAGCGAGTCGGGGGCGGCTGGGAGTCCGACCGCGCCGACGAACGCCCAGATCCGCGCCGCAAAGCAACGCGCCGCGAACCTCTCACGGTTCATCTCTAACGAGATCGAACAGGAACAGATTGCTGGCGAACACTACGACCAGGCCCGCGTCGTCGAGACCCAAGCGAAGGCGCGATTCGTCGTGATCCGCATCCACGTGCAACGCGAGAAGGTCGCCGTCGCGCAAGAGAAACAACGCGTGCTGTCGGCGGCGGACGAGGAGTACGTCTTCGGCGCCTCGGCCGCCGCACAGTTCGGCGCCGCGATCACCTCCTCTGTTCCGAACGAAGGCGCCCTCACGACCTACGCCGGTATTGCGACCCGCAACCTCCACGACGCGGTCGTGAAGCTCAGCGCCGCAGAGACAAAGCTCGAGACCGACCAAGCGAACGCCCGCCAGCAAATCTCGATCGCCAACGCCGCGCAATCACAAGCCGCCAGCGCGCAAGCGACCGCAGCGGCCGACGCAGCAAATGCACGATCGACGCTCAGGGCGGTGAAGGGCCGCATCGCCCGCCTCGTCGCCGAGCAGGAGGCTGCGGCCGCCCTCGCCGCCGCAGAAGCCGCCGCGGCGGCACGCTCCGCCGCCGCACGCAACGCCAGCGCGCTCGCTGCCTCCAACGATGCGGCGGTCGCTGGTCTGTTCGGCAATTTCGACCCGGCGGCAGCAGCGGCCGCCGAGGCGGCGCAAGCACAGGCAGCCGTCGCAAGCGAAGCCGGCCACGTGCCACTCGAACCCGCCGGTTCGACGCCGCAGGGCGACCTCGCCGTCGCGACCGCGGAGAAGTTCGTCGGGATCCCGTACGTGTGGGGCGGCGCCGGGCCGCTCGGATTCGATTGCTCGGGCTTGACGATGGTCGCCTGGTCGGCGGCGGGGGTGAGCCTCACCCACAGCGCCTGGTACCAGTACCGGGAATCGCAGCCGGTGCCGCTCTCACAGATCGAGCCCGGGGATCTGCTCTTCTATTCGTTCCCGAACGACGGCCCCGATCCCGTGACCCACGTCGCGATGTACGTCGGGTCGGGAAAGTACGGGTCCGAGACGATCATTCAGGCGCCCGAGACCGGCGAAGCCGTCTCGTATTCGCCGATGTACTACTACGGCTTCGTCGGAGCGGGCAGGCCGTAAATCGAGGGCGACCTCAACTCAGTCGATCCACTCGGTGAGATAGCGGGCGCGTCGTTGGCGCCACTCTTCGGCCGTGATGGCGTAGCACATGTGGTCTTCCCAGACGCCGTCGATCTCGAGGTACCCCTTCGCGATTCCTTCCTCTCGCAGTCCGAGCTTTTCGACAACGCGTCGGCTCTTGATGTTGCGGGGGATGATCGAGACCTGCACGCGATGCAAGCCGAGCTCTTCGAACGCGAGGCCGAGCACCAGAACGCACGACTCGGGCATGTAGCCGTGACCCGCCTGCTTTTGGTCGATCCAGTAGCCGAGGGTCGCCGACTGTGAGGCTCCCCTGGAGATCCCCGAGAGGTTGATCTCGCCGGCGAACTCGCCGTCAACAAAGATGCCGAAGCCGTACGCCGTGCCGAGCTGCCGGTCGCGCTCGCGCATCGCACAACGGGCGGTGAAGGTGGCGCGGTCCTCCGGTGGAAACGACGTGCCCGCCGGTCGCGGCTCCCAATGGATCAACCACTCCCGCGAGCGCGTCCGCACCGCGTGCCATTCCCGGTAGTCGTCTGTCCGGAGCGGCCGCAAAACGAGACGGCGCCCGACGAGTTCTGGCCCAATCTCCGCGACGCTCAGTTCCGCCACGACTCCGACGCCCTCATCGATCGCCTGCGTACCAGGTCACAGGGCTCTCCTCACCTGTCCATGCTCGCAGATCGCCGCGTACACTTCCTGCGGCCCGCTCGTGCCGACACGTGACGGGCGGCTCTCGAGGTCATGACGGAAGATCGCACACATTCAAATCCGCAAGAGCGCGCCCGTATCGCCTCGGCGGTCGAGTGGGCCGAACTCGAGCTTTCGCGGATCCCGTCGTCCGACGCCGCGTCTGGCACCGAGGCGTCGAACCCGATCGGCAACGGCCTCAACAACGGTCGCTATCCGCTAGACGCCGCCGAGGACACGCTCGCCTATCACCACTGGCTTCGCCGGCGCGGCGAACCGATCTTGCTACCGCCGCCGCGCCGTACCCCCCGTACGCGCCGGCCGCGCTTTCGCATCCCGCTCGTCTCGGCGATCACCTACGCGCCCGAGGGGTCCGACGCCTCGCTGGCGCTGAGTGCCGGGTCGGTCTTCGACCAGACGATGCCGAATTGGGAGCTGATCGTCGCCGATCACGGGCGCGACGTCGTGCGGGCGGCCGTGCTCACCTCGCTGATTCAAACGGACCGGCGCGTGCGCAACGTCAGCGCGGGAGATACGCGCGAGGCGGCGCTCAACGAGGCAATCGGGATCGCCGAAGGCGAGTTCGTCGTGCTGCTCGGCGTGCGGGACGCGCTCGCGTCCGACTGCCTCGCCGTGCTCGAGGAAGAGCTCATCGCCGGTGACGACGTCGACGTCGTCTACGCGGACGAGGACCGCATCGACCAAGAGGGCGAGCGATCCTCGCCGATCCTCAAGCCAGACTGGTCACCAGATCTGTTATTGAGCACCGACTACCTCGGCCGCTCGGTCGCCTACCGCCGCGCGCTCGTCCAGGAACTCGGTGGCTTCCGGCCCGGTTTCGGAATCGCCGCGGAGCACGACCTCGCATTGCGCGTCACCGAGCACGCGCGCCGCATCGTGCACGTCGCGAAGATCGCATACCACCGCCGCAGCGACGGAAGCCCTCACCGCTTCTCCGCCGAGCCGGGTTCCGCGCGGGCCGTCGCCGACGCGCTGAAACGCCGCGGCGAACCTTCGGCGATCATCGAGGAGGGCCCGGTGCGCGGTTTTCGAAACGTCCGCCACCCGGTCACGAAATCTCCACTCGTCAGCATCGTGATCCCGTTTCGCGACGAGCCGGGCTTGCTCGCCACGTGCTGTACCTCGATCCGCGCCAACCCCGGATACGGCCGATTCGAGCTGATCCTCGTCGACAACGACAGCGAACTTCCCGAGACCTTCGCCCTCATCGACCGGCTCTTGGAACAGCCCGCCGTCCGGCTCATCCGTGCGCCCGGGCCATTCAACTGGTCGGCGATCAACAACCAGGCGGTGCGCGAGTGCGCCGGCGAGATGCTGCTCTTTTTGAACAACGACATCGAGGCGAGGAAGCCCCGCTGGCTCGACGCGCTCGTCGGCCACGCCACCCGCCCCGAAGTCGGCGCCGTCGGGGCGCGGCTTTTGTACCCCGACGGTTCGATCCAACACGCCGGAGTCGTCGTCGGCCTTGGCGGGCTCGCGGCGCATGTGATGCGCGGCCTTCCCGAAGACAAGCCCGGATACCTCGGCATGGCGGTCACGACGCGCAACGCGACCGCGGTGACCGGAGCCTGCATGATGACGCCGCGAGAGCGCTTCGAATCACTGGGTGGCTTCGACGAGACGCTGCCGGCGAGCTTTAACGACGTGCACTACTGCTTGAGCCTGCGCGCCGAGGGCTACCTCGTCGTGTACACACCGCTTTGCGAGCTCGTCCACCATGAATCACGCACGCGCGGCCATGTCGAAGAGGCGATCGCCGTGCGGATGATCCTCGACCGCTGGGGCGAGGTGATAGCGACAGGCGATCCGTACCACAACGCGCTGTTGAGCAAATGGAGGGATTGGTGCCCGATTTCAAACGCACAGGAGGACGCGAGGTGGGAGACGTACCTCACGACAACGGTGTTGACTCCGCCCAAATCGTCGACCGCATAAGGGCGGTCGTCGCCGAGGGGCGCGAGCGCTACCCGCGGACGTGGGTCCCGCAGGCGAGCGTGGAGAGCCTCCCCGGTCACCAGAACCGTGAGCCGGCGTTCCTCATCGAGAGCATCGACCACCTGCACGCGCACTGGGACATGTCCGACGCGCTCAACTTCCGCGGTCGTGGTTGGGGTCCGAAGACGCTCATTCACCGAATAATGTACAAGATCGTCAACGTCGCCTTGAGCGACTACCTCGGCAAGGAGCACGCGTACCGCGCCACGCTCGCGCAGTCGATCGACTACATCGCCCGGCGGTTGGACGACGTGTCGTTTCGCGACGAGCGCGACCTGCTCGAAGCCGTCCGCGCCGACTTATTGGACCTCGCCCGTCACTTAGAAGATCGCATCGATGAGCGCCAAGAGCACGCCTGATCGAGAGACGGTCACCGGCATCGCGCAACGGCCGCGGCGACGCCGACCGGCCGTCGCGATCGTCACGCCGTACTGGGGCGAACGGCCGATCGAAGTCGTCGGCGTCACCCGTCTGCTCGCCGGCGCCCTTGCCCGCCACGCCGACGTCACCGTGATCCATCTCACCGACGAAGTCTTCGGCCGCCACGCCGACAGCGTCTTTGACGTGCGGCCCGTCACGCTGTTGGGCGCGCAGCCGACTCGCGCCGCGCTGTTGCGTTCCGCGATCGGTGGGAACCATCCGACCACCGAGGTGTCGGGCGCGGCGCTCACGTTGTTGCATGAGTACGACGGGGAGGCGCCGGGCGTCGCCGAGGTCCTCCGTGAGATCGCGCCGAAGGCGGTGATGCTCGTCGGTTCCTATCAACCGTGGGACCTTGATGCGCTCGGACGACGGGGCGGTCCGGGACGGCCACGGGTCGTCGCCATCCCGTTCTGTTCGGACGGGGATCTGGTGCCCGGAGATCTCGCGCGCCTGATCGACGTCGCCGACGCGATCGGCACCATCCATCCCGACGAGCCGGACGCGATCACGCGCATCGACCCATCGCGAGTGAGCGACGTGGTGCCGATCGAGCTCGCCTTTTCGTCGAACATCCACGCCCGTTCCGGACCTCTGGCGGGCCTCGGCCGCTTCGGCCGCTACGTGCTTTTGGTGCGCGACTGGCCGCCCCGTACCCCGCGCGCGCCGCGACCGGTGACACGTGAGGTCCTGCGCGAGGTGCTCGGCAGGATCACCGTCGTCGAGGTCGACGGCGTGCGGTGGTGGGCTTCCAACAAAAGAGACGCACTGCCGCTGCAGGTCAACTACAACCGCGTGAACTTCTCCCGGCTCGTCGCGCACGCCACATTGACCGTCGACGTCCGTCCGCAAGGACCCGTCGGCCGCCTGGCGATCGAGTCGATGCTGTACGGGGTGCCGGTGCTGGTCCCCGATGACACGGCGGCGAAAGCACACGTCGCCGCGGCAAACGGAGGTCTTTGGTACCGCGACGTCGGCGAGTTGTTCGACGGCGCACGCGTCATCGTCCACACGCCGCTCGGCCGCATTCTCGCCCGTCGCGCCCAGCGCTACGCGCTCGCGAAACACGGCGACATCGACACGTTCGTCGCCCGCACCGCCGAGCTCGTTTTGGGTACCCAGGTCGCCGCGCCGCGCTGAGGTCCGATCGAGCCCGTCCCGCCGGTGAATCAGGGGACGGTCGAGGCGAGGAGTTCCTCGGCGATCCCGTCCAAGATGTCGTGTTCGGAATGGACGAGCTCGTCGAAACCGAGCGCCGCCATCACCTCGGCGAGCACCGCCGCGCCGCCGACGATGACGTCTGCCCGACCGGGCTCGATCGCCCCCCGGACCCGTCGCTGCGCGGCGGTCTCTGCGGCCAACGTGGCGAGCCAGCTTTCGACGGCGTCGCGCGAGAGCCGCGCGAGGTGCACCTTCTCGGGGTCGTAGCCGTCGAGACCGAGCGCCAGCGCCGCCAGCGTGGAAATCGTCCCCGCGACGCCGACCATGCGGCGCGGCTCCTTGAGCGCCGGGATCTTGTCGAGCGCGTCGTCGACGACGCCGCGCACGTAGGTGCGCGCCGATGCGAGCTCGGCGGCTTCGGGCGGGTCGTGGGCGAGAAATCGCTCCGTCACCCGCACGCAGCCGATGTCGAGCGAGACCACGGCGGTCGGCGCCGCGTCGGGATCGTCCCCACCGGCGACGAGTTCCGTCGATCCGCCGCCGAGGTCGACGACGAGGTCGGGCCCCCCCGAGGGGTCGAGCGCGCCGGTCGCGCCGCGGAACGCCAAGCGGCCCTCCTCGGCCCCGTCCAGCAGCTCCGGCCGGACGCCGAGGATCGCCTCCGCCGGGTCGAAGAACGCATCGGCGTTCGAGGCGTCGCGCGTCGCCGAGGTCGCCGCGGCGCGCACCCGCACGACGCCGAGGCGGTCCATCTCCTCCCGGTACCGCCGGAGCGCCGCGAACGTACGGCCGATCGCCTCGTCCGAAAGGGTGCCCGCCTTGTCGACCCCCTGACCGAGGCGGGTGATGATCATCTCGCGGCGCAGGATCTCGCGGGTCGGCGACAAGACGAGGAGCCGCGTCGAGTTCGTCCCGCAGTCGACCGCCGCCACCGGACCGGAAAGTTCGCCGGAAAGCTGCTGTGCCACCCAGCGCCCGACAGGATCGCCCCCGCCGGCGAGGTACCAGGCGAGGTGGGCGTGGAGGCATTTCACGCCCTGCGCCGTACCTCCGACGCCCCCGGAAGGTCGCGGGCCTTTGTGGCCGGAGGGAATCTCCGCGTCTCGGGCCTTCGCGTACCGCTCGTGCGCGGCGGCGACCTCTGCTGGCGGGATCGCCGCTTCGGCGCGGCGCACGCCGCCAGCGGACTCGAGCCGGCCGACGAGCGACCGGGCCTTGCGTCCGACGAGCCAGTAGCTGGTCGGCATCGGCGTGCCGTCATCCAGGAACGGCGCGTTTTTGATCACGACCGGCTCACCGGAGGGGTCCCGCACGACGACTTCGAACCCGGAGGCGGGCGGGCGGCCGAGCGCCGCCGTGATTAGGGCGCGGTCCTCCGTCGACCCCGTGGCGTCCTCCCCCTCCGCCCGCACGGGGGCGAGATCGCGACGTTCGGCGGATTCGCTGCGACCCGTCCACAACCGCTCGACGCCACCTCGGAGCGGCAAGAGCGGCCACGCCACCGCCTCGATCCGGACGAGCCCGGACTCGTTGCCGCCGACGGTGCCGACGACGACCGGCCGCGGCGACGGCGCGAGCAGACGGGACCACGCCTTCGCGTCGGTCACGGTGTCTTCGTCGCTGAACGCGCTCGCCAGCGCGACGCCGACCGACGCCGACCGGATCCGATTGGCGACGTCCACGGCGACCTGCAGCGCGGTCGCGTCGTCGGAGGGCTCGGCACCGTCGAGTACGACGATCACGCCGGCCGGGGCGCGGTCGACCGGGTGCCCCTCGGCGAGGACCAGGATGACCTCGAAGAACCCAGCTGCCTTCGCCGCCCCGGCGGCCCGCTCGATCGCCGCCCACGGCGTGCGCGCGCCCGATCGGGGCGCGATCAGCACCGCCACATCCGCCATTTGCGCAGGTTATCGGGGTCGCACTGCCGGCAGCGGTGGCGGTGCCAACTTTTCCTGGGTAGGGGATTCGTCCTGCAAGTAACGTCTTCGCGTGCCTGACGCCCGCCAGGAGGCGGCTCGCCCGCGTAGGGCCGAAACAGCGCCGAACTCCCGCCGCCGGATCTCCGCCTGCGCGATGGCGGGCGCGCTGTTCGCGGCCCTCCTCGCTTCGTCGGTGCCGGCTTCGGCGTCGACTTCGACCGCCACGTTGCGCGCGAAGGCGGCCGCGATCTCGGCGAAGATCGCGCAGGACGACGCGGACCTGAACTCCCTCGGCGTGACCTACCTCGCCGATCGCGCCGAGCTGCAGAAAGAGGGCGCTGCGGCCAAGGTCTCCGCGGCCGCCGTCCGACGGCTCGGGGGTCTCGTCGCGACGGACCGCCGCGCCGCGTCGGTCGCCGCTGCCGCCGCCTACGTCGAGGCGGGCGCTTCAACCGACATCGGCGTTTACCTCGAACAAAAGCCGAACGAGCTCGTGACGAGCGAGGCCTACCTGAACTCGGCGCTCTCGATCCTCAAAACCGCGGAGGCCGACTACGCCCGTGCCCAGGCGAACTGGAAGGCAGCGCTCGGACGCGAACAACAAGACGTCGCCGCCGCGCAGGCGGCGCTCGTCATGGCGAACAACGAGCGCGCCGCGGCGCTGTCGACGCTGGCGTCCGAACAGCAGCTCGAAAAGTCGATCGACGGCGAGATCGCCCAGCTCGTCGCCCAACAGGTGGCCGCAAAGCTCGCCGCGCAACGCGCCGCCGCGGCGGCTGCCGCCGCCACGGCCCCCCAGCGCAGCCCCGCCGGCCCTCCCGCTCCGAGCACCACCACCGTCGGGTTCGTCGCGCCGGGCTCGCTCGCCTCGGACTTCGCGGCGTTGCGCAACTGCGAGTCGAGCGGCAACTACAAGGACGACACCGGCAACGGCTACTACGGCGCCTACCAGTTCTCGCTTTCCACCTGGGAGGGTCTCGGCGAGACCGGACTTCCGTCGCAGGCGCTGCCCGACGTCCAAGACGCCGCCGCCTACACCCTTTACCGCCAGAACGGCTGGGCGCCTTGGCCGGCGTGTTCGGCGATCCTCGGACTCTGAGCGCTCCTAGAGGACGCCCCGCCAGAACTCGAGGTGGTGCAGGACCCGTTCCCAAAATCCCGACCCCGCAGAGCCGGACGCCGATGGGGTCTCCCAGGTCGTCGCGGCTGTCGGAACGAAGTCCGACGCCGGCAGCCGCGTCGGCGTGAGGCTTGGCGCCTGAGCGCTTCGTTCGTTCTTGCCCGGCAGGATGACGACGGCACGCTCGCCCTTTTGCACGAGCCCGTAGTCCAGCCGCGCGATCCCGACGATCGTCGAGCGCGTCGACAGGCTCTTCACCTCGCGCGCCAGCGCCGCGTTGTGCGCGTTGACACGTTCGAGCTCGCGCACCGCACCGGCGATCTCTGTGCGCTGGTGCAACAACGTTGCCAAAGGGAATCCCGTTGCCACGGTGAGCACGGCGAAGATGCCGGCGACGATCGCTGCGGCACGCGCCCTGCGGTATTTCTTCATGACGACGCGCGCGCGAACGCTGACCGGCCGGGATAGCGCGCTCCCTCGCCGAGCATTGCCTCGATGCGCAACAGCTCGTTGTACTTCGCGACGCGGTCCGATCGCGCCGGTGCCCCGGTTTTGATCTGTCCGCAGTTCGTCGCGACAGCGAGGTGCGCGATCGACGTGTCCTCGGTCTCGCCCGATCGGTGCGAGACGACACAACGCCACCCGGCGCTCCTCGCGAGCGACATCGTGTCGAAGGTTTCGGTCAAGGTGCCGATCTGATTGACCTTGATCAACACGGCGTTTGCCGCTTTCTCACGTATGCCGCGCCCGACGAACTCGACGTTCGTCACGAAGATGTCGTCGCCGACGAGCTGCAAGCGGTCACCGATCGCGGCGTTGAGCGCCTCCCAGCCCGTCCAGTCGTCCTCAGCCATCGGGTCTTCGAGCGAGATGATCGGGTAATCCGCAACGATCGCCTCCCAGTAGCTCGCGAACTCCTGCGGCGACAGCGACCGCCCTTCGGCTTTGAGCTCGTAGCGCCCGTCGCGGAAGAACTCCGACGCCGCCGGGTCGAGCGCGATCGAGATCTCCTCGCCGGGCTTGCGGCCGGCGCGTTCGATGGCGGCGAGCAGCACCTCCAAGGGCGCGGCGTTCGACTCGAGATTCGGCGCGAAGCCCCCCTCGTCGCCGACGCCGCCCGAAAGACCGCGCTCGTGGAGGACACCTTTCAGCGCGTGGTACGTCTCTGCGCCCCAGCGCAGCGCCTCTTCGAAGGCGACCGCACCGTGCGGCACGATCATGAACTCTTGGAAGTCGACGTTGTTGTCGGCGTGCACGCCGCCGTTCAGCACGTTCATCATCGGCACCGGCAACTCGTGCCCGTCGACGCCGCCCAGGTAGCGAAAGAACGGCAGCCCGGCGTCGTCGGCCGCCGCCTTCGCGATGGCGAGCGAGGTCGCGACGATCGCGTTCGCGCCGAGGCGCGCCTTGGTCGGCGTGCCGTCGAGGTCGCAGAGCGAGAGATCGATTTCGCGTTGGTCGGTTGCGTCTTGTCCGATGACGGCCCCGGCGATCTCCCCCCGCACGTTGTCGACCGCCTGCCGAACGCCCTTTCCCTGATAGCGGCTGCCACCGTCGCGCAGCTCGGTCGCCTCGTGCTCACCGGTCGACGCTCCAGACGGGGCGATCGCGCGACCGGACGCACCCGACTCGAGCAGGCAGGTCACCTCGACGGTCGGGTTGCCACGTGAGTCGAGGACCTCGAGTGCGTCGAGCGCGACGACGTCGCTCATCACGTCTCCCCTTGTCGGCGGCCTGTAACTGGAGTGGCAGGTGTGAACAAAGTTATCAAACGAGGGAGGAGTCCCCCTGACCAGGCGCTTCGCGCACGGCCCCGGCGAAGTAGCGCAGTCGGTCCGCCGCGGAGGCAGCCGCCAACGTCGAACCGTCGTCGACCGCCAAACGCTCGGCCTCCTGGAAGCGCTCCCGGAAGCGCTCGGCCGCCACCCGGCAGGCGGCTTCGGCGTCGACGCCGGCGTCGGCCGCCGCGCGGGCGAGGGAACAGAGCGCCTCGCCGAGGGTGTCGGCATCGCCGACGAGAGCCGACTCGACCTCGGGAGGAAGACCGGTGGCGCCGCCCGTGACCGCCGCGCCGAGCCCGACGCCCGTGGCCTTGCGTTCGAGCTTCGTCGCCAGCAAGAGCGCCGGCAGCGCGGCGGGGATTCCGTCCATCAAACTCGTCCGGCCTTTTTCCTGACGCTTCAGCTCCTCCCACTGCGACAACACCGCCTCGACGGTCGTCACGCCCTCTCGCCCACCAAAAACGTGCGGGTGGCGATGGACGAGCTTTTCGCGCACCGTGCGGGCGACGTCGGCAAGTTCGAAGAGACCTTCTTCCTTGGCAAGCTGCGCGTGGAACATCACCTGGCACAAGACGTCGCCGAGTTCCTCTTCGAGCGCCGCCGATGCGCCCGGGTCCGGCGGGTCGCCGAGGTGATCGATCGCCTCGATCGTCTCGTAGCACTCCTCGATGAGATGACGCGTGAGCGAGTGGTGCGTCTGCTTGCGGTCCCACGGGCAGCGTTCGCGCAGCTCGGCGACGACCGATTCGAGCGCGGCGAGCTCCCGACCGACCGGTGCCCGAAGCGCCGGCAGATAGACGCAGGTCAAATGGTCCGGGACGACGCGATCGAGCTCCTGTACGCGGAGATGTTCGACGCGTTCGTCTTCGAGTCCCAGGTGATGGAGGACAACCGCCTCGGCCGATTCGCCACCGTCGTCGTCGAGCGCCAGCTTGATCTCCGAAAGCGTTTGCGCATTCCAGATGTGCGCGAGCAACACCGGTCCGGCGTCCCTCGCGGCGTCGATCCCGAACCGCTCGCCGTCGATGAGGCGCACGGCGCGGACGAAGGGGTCGATGCCGAGTCGTGGCCAGGCGAGGTCGAGGAACGAGAGCCCCTCGATGAGCGCCAACTCGACGTGGTCATCGGCAATCAGCATCTCGACGGTCGTCTCGAGCACGCTCGGCGAGCCGGGCACGGCGTAGACGACGCCGCCTTCGCGTGCGGCGGCATCGGTGACCTCGGCGACGATCGCCCGGTACGCCGCCGGAAAGTCCGCGGCGGTTTCGTAGTGGCGGTCGAGCGCGATCGCGCCCATCTCGAGGACCGCTGCAGCGGCGGGATGGCGAGCCGTGCGCAGGTAGATCGTCGATGCGCCTTCGAGCGCCGCCTTTGCCTGCCCGGTGAGCAGCTCCGGCCCCGCCGGGCCGAGGCCGACAATCGTCAGCGACCCGGCGCGCCCCGATGATGCCGTGGGCGCGGTCACGGCGATGGCTACGCGCCGACTGCGGTCGGATTCGGCAACAGGTCGAGCGGCGGGCCGGTCGGCGCCTTCACCTCATAGGAGCTGCCGACCTTCTCCCAGGTGCCGTAGCGCGGATCGACCTCGACATGCGCCTTGGCGACGAAGCTCGCGAGTGCCTTCGAAGCGGCGCTCGTCCCCGCGTGGACGAGCGCGGAAGCCGCCTCCGAAAGCGTCGGTGCGCGTCGGGCGGTCACTTCGAAAAGGATCCACTCGCCGGCAAACTTCACTGGCGGTGAGAGCAGCCCGACCGGAAGCGACGAGACGATGCCGCCGAGTGGGCTCGTCAGCGCCGACGGCGTGATGCAACCGAGCGCGCCGCCGCGCGACGCCGAGGCGTCGAGCGAGTTCTTCTCCGCCACAGTCGCGAAGCTCGCGCCGTGGATAATCGCGATCGCGAGTTGCTCGGCCTTGGCGCGTGAAGCGACCTCGATCGCCTCGGTGCAGTCGAGCGCGGTCGCGCTCGCGTGGTGCTGGACGTAGGCGCGCACACCTGAGGTGGTGATCGTGTAGCCGACCGCGTGCGCAGCGAGCACGTCCTCATCCACTTGCAAGCTGACGAGCGCGCCCGCAAAGCCGCCGCCGAGCGTCGAGAGCACCTCTGCTCCCGGTTCGGTGCACGAAGAGCCTGAGCTCGGCGTGAACGACGTCGCGAGCTCGGCGCGGGCGACCTGTCGGGCGAGCGGGGCGACGACGAGATGCTCGCGGGCGACGGCGACATCGGCCGCCTTTGCTTCGATGAGCAGCGAGAGCGCACCGGCGGCGAATGAGGTGTTGTACGTGCCGTTCGATACTCCGGTGACCGCGTGGGCGCTGCCGGCCGCCGACTCGAGCAGGCAGCGATACCCGGCGTCGGAGGCGACGGAGTCGAGCGCCGAGTTCAGCGTCGACTGGGAGACAATGGCGCCGTTGACGCGCGCCGCTTCTGGCAGGAACTGCGCGTCACATGCCGACAGCACGACGGCGCCGGCGACGACGAGCGCGAGAGCGGGGAGGAGCGAACGCACGACGAGGCGAGGATATGGGCGATCGACGATCGGGGCCACCTCAGCTAACCGGAGGCGGCGATCTTCTCGTCGTGGGGGATGAGTCCCCGCAACAAGGCGGCGAGCTCGCGCGGCACCGATTGGCCGGCTTTCAACGGCACGACGAGGCGCGCCGGGTCGTCACGGACGACCACGCGCGGAGCGAGACGCTGCAGGCGGATCTTCGCCGAGGCGGCGAGGTGCACGGGCGAAAGCCGCGCGATGACCTCTCCGGGTCGGGACGGTCCCGGCGCGCCGACGCGGTGGGCGACGACGACGACCTCGCGGATGGCGATCCGGACGCACTCGGCGCGCAGACGCGCGACGTCGATGAGGGCACCGGCTTCTTTCGGCAGCGGGCCGTACCGGTCGAGCCATTCCGCCGCGATGTCGTCGACCTCGGCGTCGTCGCGCACCGCGCCGAGGCGGCGGTACGCCTCCAGGCGGAGGTCCTCGCGCTCGACGTAGCCCGTCGGCAGGTTCGCCTCGATCGGCAAGTCGAGGCGGACTTCGACCGGCTCGGCGACGACCTCGCCCTTCGCCTCGGCGACGGCCTCGGCGACCATCCGCACGTAGAGGTCATAGCCGACGGCCGCGATGTGGCCGGACTGGTCGGTGCCGACGAGGCTGCCCGCGCCGCGGATCTCGAGGTCGCGCATCGCGATCTTGAAGCCCGAACCCAACTCGGTGTGCTCACCGATCGTGCGCAGTCGCTCGTACGCCTGCTCGGTAAGCGTGCGGTCACGGGGATGGAACAGGTACGCGTAGGCGCGCTGTGCCGATCGTCCGACGCGGCCGCGCAGCTGGTGGAGCTGTCCGAGCCCGAGCAGGTCGGCGCGGTCGACAACGAGCGTGTTCACCTGCGGCATGTCGATACCCGATTCGATGATCGTCGTGCACACCAAGACGTCGTACTCCCCTTCGGAGAAATCGAGGACCGTCTTTTCGAGTGTCCCCTCGTCCATCTGACCGTGCGCGACCGCGACCCGCGCCGCGGGGACAAGCTCGCGCACGTGGGCAGCGACGCGTTCGATGTCGTGCACGCGGTTGTGGACGAAAAAGACCTGTCCTTCACGCAACAGCTCGCGGCGGATCGCCTCTGCGATCGCGCGGTCGTCCTCCTCGCCGACGTAGGTGAGGATCGGCTGGCGCTCCGCAGGCGGCGTGTCGATGAGAGACAAGTCGCGGATACCGGTGAGTGCCATCTCCAAGGTTCGTGGGATCGGGCTCGCCGTCAACGTGAGGACGTCGACACCGATCGAGAGCTTCTTCACCACCTCTTTGTGCTGCACGCCGAAGCGCTGTTCTTCGTCGACGACCAACAGACCGAGACGCTTAAAGGAGACGTCGTCACCCAACAACCGGTGCGTGCCGATGACGACGTCGACAGCGCCGTCGCCGATGTCGGCGATGACCTGGGACTGTTCTTTCGGGGTCAAAAAGCGCGAGAGCATCGCCACGGCGACCGGGTAGGGCGCGAAGCGCTCGGCGAAGGTCTCGAAGTGCTGGCGGGCAAGGATCGTCGTCGGCACCAGCACCGCCACCTGGCGGCCGTCCTGCACGGCCTTGAAAGCGGCACGCAGCGCGACCTCCGTCTTTCCGAAACCGACGTCGCCGCAGACGAGGCGGTCCATCGGGACGGGGCGTTCCATGTCCCCTTTCACCTCGACGATCGCCCGCAGCTGGTCGGGGGTCTCTGGGTACGGGAAGGCCTGCTCGAGTTCGGACTGCCACGGCGTGTCAGTCGGGTAGGCGTGCCCTTCTGAGGCGAGGCGACGGCGGTAGAGCTCGATCAGCTCCTCGGCGACGGCGCGCACCGCGCGCCGCGCCCGGGCGCGCTGTTTCTGCCAGTCGTTGCCCGACAGACGGCTGAGCGTCGGGTTCTCCCCGCCCGTGTACGGGGTGATGAAATCGATCTGGTCCGACGGGACGTACACCCGGTCGCCGCCCCGGTATTCGAGCAGCAGGTAGTCGCGCGCCTGACCCGCATCGCCGCGGGTGACCATGCCGCCGTACCGCGCCACGCCGTGCACGTAGTGGACGACGAAGTCCCCCGGTACAAGGTCATCGAAGAAACCTTCGACCGGACGGCTGCGCGCCTTGGGAACGCGGTGTGGCCGGTGCCGTCCGGTGAGGTCGCCCTCCGCCAATACGGCGACTGGGATCTCTTCCATCACAAAGCCGCGGTCCAACGCCGCGACGACGACATGCACACCATTGCGCCGCAACGACTCGGAAGCGGCCGCCTCAGGTGCGTCGAACTCGCGGCTGACCTCGACGCCGGAGGCTTCGAGCACTTCGGCAAGGCGCACGGCTGCGCCGACACCCGACGCCGCGACGACGACCGAGGACCCACGGCGGACGACTTCGCCGACACGGTGCGCGATCGGCGCCGCGTCGCCGAGCGCAGCCGGCCAACCACTCACACGGACGGTTTCTTGTCCCGGACTCTCGGTGACGGCGAGCACCGACGCGACCCGCGCGTCGGTGTGCGCTAACAGACGCTCGAACGGCGCGTGCAGGCGCGGAATACCGACTGGGTCGATCGGTCGCTCGGTGTCCTCGCGCCAGGTCTCGGCGAGCGAGGTGGCGAGCGCGGCCTCCTCGTCCAACAGCTCGACGACGCGGTCGCGCGTGCGCCGCGGCTCCAACAGTACGACGCGGTCGTTCTTCGTGAGCAGATCGCACAGCAGCATCTCGTCGTCGAGGAACGGTGCGAACGACTCCATGCCGTCGAAAAGCTCCCCGTCAGCGATCCGGCTGAACTGGTCGCGCGCGAACGGCGCCGACGACGAGAGATCGAGCGCGCGGGCGCGACGCCGGTCGTTCGGCAAGAGCTCCCGGCAGGCGAAGATCTCGACGGAATCAATATTGACGACGCTGCGCTGATCGGCGACGTCGAAGCTGCACAACCGTTCGACTTCGTCGCCGTTGCAGTCGATGCGGATGCCGATGTCGCCCGTCGACGGGAAGACGTCGACGATCCCGCCGCGCACCGCCACCTCTCCGCGGTGTTCGACCTGGTACTCGCGGCGATAGCCGGCCGCGACGAGCGCCGCGACGAGCTCGTACGGATCGATGGCGCCCTTGGCGTGGACGACGATCGGCGCGGCCTCTTGAGGGCGGGCGGCGAGCCGTTGCACGAGCGCTTTCACCGGGGAAACAAGGAGCGTCGCGCCGGGACTCGCCCGGGACTGGGCGACGCGCCACAGCGCTTCCAGTCGGCGCCCCATAGTCTCCACCGACGGCGAGACCCGCTCGAACGGCAGCGTCTCCCACGACGGGAAGTAACCGAGATGCTCCTCGTCGAGGAAGCACTGCAGATCGTGGAAGAGACGCTCAGCCTCGGCGGCCGTCGGTGTCGCAACAACGATCACCGACGACGACGAGAGCGAGGCCACACCGCCGAGCACGTAGGCGCGAGCCGCGTCGGCGACGGCGACCGTCGCGTCCTCGGACGAGAGGAGCGCAGAAAGCGCCGGCTCGGAGGCGACAGCCGGCAAAAGCGGCGCGAGTGGCGGGCTCGTCACGAGGCGTTCACCTTGTCCATCGCGGCGGCGATCCCCCGATCGAAGATCAGTTCCGCGGCATCGGCGGCTAGCTCGATCGCCGATTGGAGCAACGGCGCCTCGGCGAGCGTCGGCCGTCGCAGCACGTAGTCGGCCCCAGGCATGCGACCGGGCGGCTTACCGATCCCGATGCGGATACGGATGAAATCCAAGGTGCCGAGGCGCTCGGCGATCGAGCGGAGACCGTTGTGCCCCGCCGTTCCGCCGCCGGTCTTCACGCGCACCGAGCCGACCGGCAGGTCGAGCTCGTCGTGCACGACGACGAGGTGCTCGGCGTCGGCGACCGAGTACCGCCGGGTGAGCTCCACAAGGGCGATCCCCGAGTCGTTCATGTAGGTCACCGGGATGGCGAGCGCCAGCAGCTTCCCCCCGAAAGATCTCGCTGCGGCGATCGCTGACAGCCCACGCTCGGGACGTAAGGCGAGACCGTTGCGTTCGGCGACCGCCGCCACCGCGTCGGCACCGGCGTTGTGGCGCGTGTGCGCGAACTCGGCTCCGGGGTTCCCCAAGCCGACGACGAGCAGCTCGGCCGCGGCTCCCGTGCGCTCGTCGCGTCGGGCACGAAGCCGCGTCGTCAGCTCCCCGAAGATTCGTCGGCGGACGCCTCGGCGGCCCCGGCTTCGCCTCCGCCGGCCGGGGCAGCCTCGCCCTCGGCGGCTTCCTCGCCCTCGGCGGCTTCCTCTTCCACTTCCACTTCGACGCGCGCCGCGTGGGCGGCCACGATCGGCGTGTCCTCGTCAGCGTCGAAGCTGACCCCTTCGGGAACGACCGCGGTGGCAAGTCGGATCGTCTCGCCGATCTCGAGCGCAGAGATGTCGAATTCGACCGAGTGCGGGATGTCGGCCGGCTTGGCGTGGACCCGCAGGTTGAACTCGAGCTGTTCGACTGTTCCACCGGCGCGGTGGACGGCGATCGCTTCGCCGATCAACACGACTGGGACATCCGCCGCGACGACCTCGTCGCGGCGGACGACGACGAAGTCGACGTGGGAGACGTTCTGGCGAACCGGGTGGCGCTGCAGCTCACGGGCGAGCGCCAGGTGGCGCTCGCTGCCGATGCGGAGGTCGATCAGTGCGTTCGTGCCAGCGTCGGTCGACAACGCCGAGCGGAGGTCACGCTCGCTGACCGAGACGGCGATCGGTTCGACCCCGCGTCCGTAGACGACCGCCGGTACCCGTCCTGCCGCGCGCAAGCGCCGGCTGCCCGCCGATCCGGCGTCCGCGCGCCGCTCGGCGGCGAGGTTGATCTCTGGCATCTGCGCGCGCTCCTCGGCGAAGTTTCACAATGACAAGGCGGCGGCCACGTCGAATACCGGCCGCACCCAGCCCCGCAATTGTAGGCGGCTGGCAGAGAGGCGGCTCTCGTCTACGCCATCGCCGCCGCGGGCTCTGACGGCTCGGCGACCTCGTGGGGGACGACGACGAAGTCCTCCTCCCGCACCAAAACAAAAGACAGCACCGCGCCGACAAAAGAGACGATCGCCGCGACGAGCATGAGCGTGTTCAAGCCGCCGACGAAGCTCGCCTTGGTCGCGGCGAGAACGGCACCGCGTGCCGCTTGCGGCACGAGCGTGACCGCATTCGTGATCGTGCCGTTTGTGATCGCGTGCGAGATTGCGGCGGACTTCGAGGCGATCGCGCTCCCGGCGAGGCGTGACGAGATGCCCGAACGAACCTCGGAAGCAAAAATCGTGCCCAACGCCGCGACACCGGTCGCGATCCCGGCCTGTCGCAAGGTCGAATTGATCCCCGACGCCATGCCGGCCCGTTGCGGGGCGACGACGCCCACCGCCGTCGAAACCAAAGGCACGTTGACAAAGCCCGTGCCGACGCCGGCAAGGATCATCCCCGCGAGCAGGTGCGTCCAGGTCGAGGCGGGCGTGAGGCCGCGCATCAGCATCAACGCCACGCCGATGAGAACGAACCCGGGAGCGATCAGCCACTTGCGCGGAACGTGGCTCGTCAGCCGTCCCGCGGCGCCGGCCGTGAGAAACATTGCACCCGTGAGCGGTAGAAACCGGACACCAGTGGCGATCGCCGACAGATTCAAAATGTCCTGGAAGTAGATCGTGATGTACGTGATCAGCGCGAACAACCCAGCCGAGATCGCGAACGCCGCGATGAGGCCCCCGTTGAATGTCGGCACCCGCAACAGGGAAAGGTCGAGCATCGGCTCCTTGCTGAACCGTTCGATGACGACGAACGCAACGAGCAGCACTCCGGCGACGACGAGGGACGTATCGACGAGCGCATCGGACCAGCCGTCGGAGACCGAGACGATCAGTCCGTAGACAAGAGCGGCCAGCGCGAGCGAGAACGTCACGAATCCGGGGAAGTCGATTCGGCGCGCATGGGGATTGCGCGACTCCTGGACGCGCCGCACGGTCGCGGCGAGCGCAAACACCCCGATTGGGACGTTCAGAAAGAAGATCCACCGCCACGACAGCCCCGAGGTGAGCGCGCCACCGATTACCGGTCCGACAGCCACCGCACCTCCCGTGATCGCGCCATAGATGCCGAAAGCGATTCCACGATCACGGCCGCCCCGGAACGCGTCGGCGAGAATCGCGAGCGAGGTCGCGAACATGATCGCCCCGCCGACACCCTGTGCAGCGCGCGAAAGGTTCAAAAACAGCGGGTTCGTCGATATCCCGCAGAGGATCGAGAACACCGTGAACCAGACGATGCCGATCCCGTAGAGCAGCCGGCGTCCGAAGCGGTCGGCGAGCGACCCCGCGGTGAGCAAGAAGACGGCAAGAGTCAGCGCGTAGGCGCTAACAACCCATTCGAGGTCGGACAAAGACGCATGGAAGGCCCGTTCGATCGAAGGCAGGGCGACGTTCACGATCGTGATGTCCAGCAGGAGCATGAACACCCCGGTGCAGACCGCCACGAGCGCCCACCACTTCTGGTTCATCCTCGGCTCCTAGTCTCGGTCTCTAGGGATTCTGAGTGTACGCTCAGAATATCGCGGTTCCTGAGTGAACACTCAAGGCTCCCGAACGCGGCGCCAGATTGGGTGTCAAGACGAAAGGTACGACGCCGATGGTTCAACACGAGCTGACGCTGATCGCTTCCCGAATGAGCACGATTCGCCGCGGCGTCTTGCGATGGGCTGCGATCAGCCGAAAGGGCCGGTAAGGAACGATGGACGTCAAAGACGACCCCCCTCCTCGGCGCGCCGCGGCGAAACGAGGCAGGCCGCCGAGCGGCGCGGATGACGCAATCATCGCCGCGGCGTTGGGGATCGTGAAGGGCGAGGGGCTCTCCCACCTGACGACAAAAGAAGTAGCGCGTCGTGCTGGGGTCTCAGAGGCGAGCGTCTTCTACCACTTCGGGGACAAGGTCAGCCTGCTGCGTGCCGTCGTGCTCGCCGGTCTCTCGCCGCTCGAGCGCTTTGACGCGTCGCACCTGTCCGACGATGCCTCTGAACCCTTGGAACGGATCTTCGCTGATGTCGCTCGGGCTTTCGAGGAGTTCTTCGATCAGGCGTTGCCGATCACCGAGGCGGTGCAGGGGGACAACGAACTCCGTCAAGAGTTCGCACAAGGACTCGTCGAGCGTGACCTCGGTCCGCACCGCGGCGTCCGCCTGCTCGCCGCCCTCTTCGATGCGATGCAGCGGTCAGGACGGGTCGCTGACGATTTCGATGCGGACGCCGTCGCGACGTTGCTCATCGGCTCGTCGTTCCTGCGCGCATGGACGCGGCATTTCGGAACCGAGCTGTCGCAGCGTCTTCCGGACCCCGACGCCGTCGGTTCGGCAATCGCGCACCTCGTCGACGCGCACCGAACCGACTGACGCGCTGTCGCCGACGTTCAGACGAGGTTCTGGCCGCCAAAGATGTGCGAGACGGAGGTGTCCTCGAACACGGCGTCGACCGCCGCAGCGATGACGGATGCCGCGGAGAGCACCTCGATCTTGTCGATCAGCCGTTCCACCGGCAGCGGCAAGGTATTCGTCACGACTACCCGGCTGATCGGCGCCGCCTTGAGGCGGTCGAGTGCCGGATCCGAGAGCACGGCATGGGTCGCCATCGCCCAGACATCGGTCGCGCCTGCGTTCATCAGTCGCTCCGCCGCGGCGGCGACCGTGCCCGCGGTGTCGATCATGTCGTCGATGATCACGCAACGACGTCCCTCGACGACACCGATCACTTCGCGTGCCTCGACGGTATTCACGCGTGAGGCCTCGCGCCGCTTGTGGACGAAGGCGAGGTCCGCGCCAAGTTGCTGCGCGAAACGTTCGGCGACTTTCACCCTCCCGGCATCGGGCGAAACGATCACGAGGTTGGAAGGATCGTTTTCCTGCAGGTACCCGCAGAGGATCGGCATCGCCGTCAGGTGGTCGACGGGGAAGTCGAAAAAGCCCTGAATCTGACCGGAGTGCAGGTCGACGCTGACGACCCGGGTCGCGCCGGCCGCGGTGAGGAGATCGGCGACCAGCTTGGCGGTGATCGGCTCGCGCCCGATCGACTTCCGGTCTTGGCGCGCGTAGCCGTAGTACGGACATACCGCGGTGATGCGGTTTGCCGAGGCGCGCTTTGCCGCGTCGATCATGATCAGCTGCTCCATGATCGAGTCGTTCACCGGGTGGGCGTGCGTCTGCATGATGAAGACGTCGGAGCCGCGAATCGACGTGTCGTAGCGGCAGTGGATCTGACCGTCGGCGAACTCCCGCAAATTCGCTTCGCCGAGCTCGACGCCGAGGTGCTGCGCGACCTCAACGGCGAGATCCCTATGTGCCCGGCCGGAGTACAGCGACAGCCGTCGGTGCGGAACAAGCTCCATCGTCTTTCCGTCTCCGGTCACGTCCTCACCTTTCTTCTCGCGCCTCCAGGGGCGAGGCTCCGACGCGCGCTCCAGACGGGACACGGGTGCCCATCTCGAGGTAGGCGAACGGTCCGACAACCGCATCTTCGCCGATCACTGACTGCGTCGCGACGCTCTGTTCGATCCGCGCGCCGGCTCCGACAGAGCAGTCGACGAGGTGGCAGTTCGGTCCGATCACTGCTCCCGATTCGACCCTCGTCGAGCCTTCGAGGGACACCCCCGGGCGAAGGACAACCTCTTGTGCGAGCACGACCGAGGTGTCGATGTAGGTGTCCTCGGGGTTCACCATCGTCACACCCCTTCGCATCCAGCGTTCGTTGATCCGCTCGCGCACGACCGCTTCTGCGGCCGCGAGCTGCGCGCGGTCGTTGACGCCCGCCGCTTCGATGGGTTGGGGCGCCTGCATCGTCGCGACCGTGTATCCCGCCTGCTGCAAGACGGCGATCGCGTCGGTGAGGTAATACTCACCGCTCGAGCTCGAGGGGGCGATACGCCGCAGTGTCGGCGCGAGGACGCTGTGGCGGAAGCAGTAGATCGATGTCGCGACTTCGGTGATCTCGCGTTCTTCGTCGTTCGCGTCCGCCTCCTCGACGATGCAGGCGACGTCGCCGGATTTCGACCGCACGATGCGCCCGTAACCAGTCGGACTCTCGAGCACCGTCGTAAGCAGCGTCGCCGCCGCGTCGGTCGCGCGGTGGATCCGCACGAGTGCGGCGAGGGTCGCCGGACGCACGAGCGGGGTGTCGCCCGGCAGGACGACGAGGTCCCCCTCCAAGAGATCGGCACCGGACTCGAAGCCGGTGAGCGCCACCGCAGCGGCGTCGCCGGTCCCGAGCGGCTCAATCTGCTCGACGAACTCGATCCGGAGGTCGGAGGGAACCTCCGCCTGCACCGCCTTGATGACGTCGGCAGCCCGGAAGCCGACGACGACGACCACACGGTCGATCGGCAGCTCGGCGAGGGCATCGAGGACGTGGAGGAGCATCGGCCGTCCACAGATCCGGTGGAGCGGTTTCGGGGTCGCGGAACGCATCCTCGTCCCCTCGCCCGCGGCGAGGACGATCGCGGAGAGGGGCCGACGAGGCACGTCCCCATCATGCCCGCGCCGACGATGGGTGACGGCGCGATAAAAACCGTCGTGTGAACAGCGAGCCCGCCGGTACGGCACCGGCCGACCCATGGCTCGAAAGCGATGAGCGCCGAGCCTTCCTCGCGAAGATGCAACAGGTTGCGCACAGGGTCGCGTTCGAACCTCGGGCATGGGACGCGGGGCTTGCCCGCGAGGTCGCATCGATCTTCGACGGACGTGCGGAGACGTGGTGGACCCACCGATCGCCGGAGTACTTGCGGCCGCTCGCCGACGCGATCGACGCGGCCGGAACGCACGGGGGCCTGAGTCTCGACATCGGTTCTGGCACCTCGCTGCACGAGGGAACGCTGCTTTCCCGCTTCGACCACGTCGTCGCGGTCGACCTCTCCGCCGAAATGCTGCGGCTCGCCGAACGGAGCGGCGCCGGGCTCGTGCGTGCCGACGCTGCATCGCTGCCGATCCGCGACGAGAGCGCCGACCTCATTGTGTGCGTGAACATGTTCCTCTTCCCGGGCGAGTTCACGCGCGTGCTCAAAGACGACGGCGTGATCGCCCACGTTTCGACGAGTGGCAGGGCGACACCCATCTACCTTTCCCCGGCAAACGTGGCAGACGCGCTCGTCGCCCACGGTGACGCGCGCTTCGCTACCGTCTCGGGGACTTCGGGAGAGGCGTGCTGGACGATCGCTCGGCGAACCGGGCGCTGAGGAGAGGCGGGGACGACTCGATGACCCAGCTGGACCCGGCATCTGCGAGATCCGTAGCTGACGAGTACTGGGAACGCGGCGCGCTCGAGGTCTTGAGCGAGTACGTGACGATCCCGTGCCTCTCGCCTGACTTCGATCCCGATTGGGAATCGAACGGGCAGATCATGAAAGCCGCCGGACTCTTCGCCGACTGGGCTCGCTCGCGCCCGTTGGGGAAACAGTCGGTCGAGATCATGACGCTTGCCGGGCTTACGCCGTGCCTCCTCCTCGAGATCGAGGCGAGCCCCGGTCACGACGACCAGACGGCACTCATCTACGGCCATCTCGATAAGCAACCCCCTCTCGGCGATTGGCGTGCGGGACTCGGCCCGTACACGCCCGTGCGCGAGGGTGACCGGCTGTACGGAAGGGGATCGGTCGACGACGGCTACGCGTTCTTCGCAGCGGTCGGAGCGCTCGAGACGATCGCCCGAGCCGAGCTCCCGCACGGCCGCGTCCTCGTGCTCATCGAGGCGAGCGAGGAATCGGCGAGCGAGCATCTCGACGCATACCTCGAGGCGTTGAAGGGGCGCTTCGGTGACCTCGCGCTGATCACCTGTCTCGATTCGGGAGGGCCGACCTACGACCGCCTATGGACGACAACGTCGCTGCGCGGACTCGTCGACGGCGTGTTGCGCGTCGACGTGCTCACCGACTCGATCCACTCCGGAATCGGATCAGGGGTCGTTCCGTCGTCGTTTCGAGTCCTGCGCGAACTCCTTGACCGCATCGACGACTCGACCACAGGGGACGTTCGTCTTCCCGAGTGCTGGGTCGATATTCCGCCCGAGCGCGCAAACGAGATGGGTGCGCTCGCCGAATCCGGGTTGAGCGAGGTGCAGTCCCTCCCGATCGTCGACGGCCTGCAGCTCGAAGCCGATGACCTCCGCCGCGCTCATCGAGCGCGGAACGTGGCGCGCCGGGCTGGAAGTGACCGGCGCCGAGGGCCTGCCGCACGTCGTCGACGCCGGCAACCTGTACCGCGCGCACACGGCCGTCAAGCTGTCGCTGCGCATCCCACCCACCGCGGACGCCGCGGCGGTCGGTGACGCGCTCGCCCGCACGCTCACGACCGACCCGCCGCAAGGGGCGCGGGTGACGTTCACTCCCGGCCATTCGTCACAGGGATGGAACGCGCCGCCGCTCGCGCCGTGGCTCGCCACAGCGGCCGCCGAAGCGTCCGAGGCGTACTACGCGCACCCCCCGTTCGGATACGGCGTCGGCGGATCGATCCCGTTCATGGCGGCGCTCGGCACCAAGTACCCGAACGCCCAGTTCTTCTCGACTGGGACGCTCGGCGCCGACTCGAACGCGCACGGGATCGACGAGAGTCTGCACATCCCCGCCGTGAAGGCGCTTACGGCGTCGATCGCCGAAGTCCTCGCCGCGCTCGTCGCCCGCAGAGCGGGTTAGCGGGAGGCTGAACAGTTAGTTCAGCTAATTTGCTAAGCTAACCTCATGGCAACGGCCACGACCGACGCCACGACCGACTCGGTGAGCAAGCTGGCGAGCGACTTCCGCCTCGCCGTCACGCGCCTTTCCCGCCGGCTGCGGCGCGAGCGTGCCGTTGGAGCGCTCACCCCGAGCCAGTTCTCGGCCCTGACGACGCTCGACTCCCATGGTCCGATGAGCCCGAGCACGCTCGCCGAGCACGAACGCGTCCAGCCGCCTTCGATGACCCGCATCCTCGGCCACCTGGAGGAGTCCGGCCTCGTGTCGCGTAACGCCGACACGACGGACAAGCGCCAACACATCGTCGCCCTCACCGAAGCGGGCAACGCCACGGTCGCCGACGAGCGGCGACGCAAGGACGCCTGGCTCGCCCAGCGCCTCGCGGAACTGAGCGATGAAGATCGCGCGGCGATCTCTTCTGTGCTTCCCATCATCGAGCGCCTCGTCGGAGGGTGAGCTCGACGAGCTCCACGTTCTCTTCGCTGCGGGTCCGCAATTACCGGTTGTTCGCCTCCGGACAGCTCATTTCCCTCGTCGGAAGCTGGATGCAGCGCACGGGTCAGGACTGGCTCGTTCTGCGCCTCTCACACAACAGCGGTTCGGCGGCCGGCATCACACTCGGGCTGCAGTTCCTGCCGCTTTTGATGTTCGCCCCCTTCGGCGGCGTCCTCGCCGATCGCTTCCCGAAGCGACGGACGCTCATCGCCACCCAGACATCGATGATGCTGCTCGCGGCGGCGCTCGGTCTTCTCGTGCTGTCCGGCGCGGCGACTCTGTACGAGGTCTATGCGTTCGCGTTCGCGCTCGGTTGCGCGACGGCGATCGACAATCCCACGCGTCAGTCCTTCGTCGGCGAGCTCGTCGGCCACGAGCACCTCACGAACGCCGTCGGTCTCAACAGCGCGACCTTCAACGGTGCGCGCCTCGTCGGGCCGGCCGTCGCCGGCGTGATGATCGACGCCGTCGGCACCGGATGGGTGTTCATCGTGAACGCGATCTCGTTCATCGCGGTGCTCGCAAGTCTCGCAATAATGCGCAACGCTGAGCTTTTTCCCGCTCCCCGTCTCACGCGCGCGAAGGGGCAGATCCGCGAGGGATTCCGCTACGTCGCGCAGCGTCGCGAGCTCGTGCTCGCGATCGCACTCGTCGGCGTCGTCGGCATGCTGGGGTTGAACTTCCCAGTCACCTTGGCGCTGATGGACAAGACGGTCTTCCACCGCTCGGCCTCGGGTTACGGACTCCTCACCTCGATCCTCGCCGTCGGCTCGCTGACGGGCGCGCTCGCCGCGGCGAGGAGAAAGCGGCTTTCGACCGGAGCGCTCGTTCTCGCCGCGCTCGCTTTCGGGGTCGCGGAAAGCGTGGCGAGCGTGATTCCGAATTACGCGATCTTCGCGGTGGTCCTCGTTCCGACGGGCTTCTTCGCCTTGACGATGTCGACGATGGCGAATTCGACCGTCCAGCTCGCCTCGGACCCGGGTATCCGCGGGCGGGTGATGGGCGTCTACATGCTCGTCTTCTTGGGATCGACGCCGATCGGCGCGCCGGTTATCGGGTGGGCATGCCAGGAGCTCGGCGCGCGGGCGGGCCTCTACATCGGCGGCCTGGCGTCGCTCGCCGCGGCGCTCGTCGCGGCGGTGTTCGTCTGGGGACGCGCCGGCGCAACCCGTCGCCTCGAAGTCGGGCGCGAACAGGCATCCCCGATCCTCGCCATGGCGCCGTCCGCCGGCGCCCACTCACCAGGGGACACCGTCCTACAGGACTGACGGGACTTCGACGGCCCGAAAGACGCAGTCGAAGATCTGCGTGGACGGGCGGGAAAGGCGTCGGCCATCGCACCGTCGGTTTGTGCTCGCCTTGCCCGGCATCGGTGGTCCGACAGCTTCGACGGTCGAGCGCAAGGTGTCCCGAAAGGCAAGACGACCTGTCTCGATTCATGGAATACGATGCGGTGACATGAGTACCGCCGGACAACGCCTCCGAAGGCTCATCGAACAGCCGGGCCTCGTCGTCTGTCCCGTTGTCAACGGTCCGCTTTCGGCGCGATTGGCGCAGGACGTCGGCTTTTCGACCGTGCTCTTGGGCGGCTTGGGCGTCGCCGCGGAACGGTTCGCGCTACCCGATCTGGGATTGATCACGTTCTCGGACATGCTCGATCAGCTGCGCAACACTTGTGCGGCCGTCCCGGGATTCCCGGTCATCGCCGACGGAGACACCGGCTACGGAAATGCGTTGAACGTGCGGCGGACCGTATTCGAATACGCGCGGGCGGGCGCCGCCGGGATTCTGCTCGAGGATCAACTTTGGCCGAAACAATGCGGTCACTACTCAGGGCGTCACGCCGTCGTGTCCGCCGAAGAGGCACGGACGAAGATTCGTGCCGCCGTCGACGCCCGGCGCGAAGCCGGCGTCGACATCATCATCGTCGCACGAACCGACGCGCGATCCGCCATCGATCTCGACGAAGCGCTGCGCCGTGCGAAGAGCTTTGAGAAAGAAGGAGCCGACATCGTCTTCATTGAGGCGCTCAAGACGAAGGAAGAGCTGCGAATGTTCGCCGAGTCGATCACGGCGCCGACGTGGGCGAACATGATGCCCAAAACGCCGCTCGTCAGCCGTAGCGGTCTCGCGGAGATGGGTTTTAAAGTCGTGACCTACAACATCGCGCTGACGGCCACCATTCATGCGGTGCGCGCGGCCTTTGTCGCTCTTGCGAAAGACGACATGACGCAGTCGCCGCCGCTTGCCTCGTTCGACGAACTCGCGGAACTCGTCGAGCTTCCAGAGTTCAAGGCCGCGGAGTCCCGCTACGCGCTTTCAGACTCCGAAATGGATTCGTTCGCACACTCGAGCGAAAGCGGCGAGTGAACTGAACTCGCCCAAACCCACTTGGGAGCCGGCGCGCAATTCCGTCCCGCCTCTCAAGGTGATCGCGAGTTTCCGAGAGAGGTTGTGGGGGTGAGAGTAGGGCTGCTTCATCCGGGCGAGATGGGAGCAAAGGTGGCGACCGCCCTGCGCATGGTCGGCCATACGGTGCTGTGGGCGTCTGCAGACAGAAGCGAAGCGACGGTCCGGCGCGCGAAATCGGCTGGTCTCGAAGATTGTGTCAGCACCCGGGAACTCGCCCAACAATGCGACGTGATCTTCTGCCTTTGCCCTCCGGCGGTAGCCGTCGAGGTCGCTCGCCAAGTATCCAGATTTGCTGGCATCTACGTCGACGCGAACGCGATCTCGCCAGCGACGTCGCGCTCGATCGAGCGGTGTGTCCCCCGCTACGTCGATGGTGCGATCATCGGCCCTCCTCCCACCGAACGCGGCTCAACACGGATCTACTTATCGGGAAGAGAGGCCGACACGGTCGGCGCACTCTTTGCCGCAACGATCATCGAACCGCTCGTGGTCTCAGATGCTCCGGGCTCGGCTTCGGCCTTAAAAATGGCGTACTCCGCGTGGACGAAAGGAACCGCCGCGCTGGTGCTCACAATCCGATCGCTCGCGCGCGCCGAAGGGATCGAGCAGCCCCTGCTCCGCGAATGGACGAAGTCTCTACCCGATCTGCGCGAACGGTCCGAATCCGCGGCACGTTCCGCTCAGCGCTACGGGTGGCGTTGGGATGCGGAGATGAACGAGATCGCCGACACTTTCGCGGCCGCAGGTCTGCCCGACGGTTTCCACCGCGCCGCGGCCGAGATCTTTCGACGTTCCCCACGTCAGCCAACGGGGAGCGACGCCCTCGAAAGCGTTCTCTCGGCTATCCGACAGCAGCCGCAACCAGACAGCGATTCGGATTGAGCTTCGGCCGCGATCGGGCGATGCGCGACCTCGGTCACTCTGGAATCAGGTCTCCAAGCACCCGCCCCGCAACCTCAACGGGTGTGGCCGAGACGAGAACGAAAGCGATCCGACACGGGGCGCGGCCGCGGTTCACAAAACCGTGGATCGTTCCTCGCTGGATGAGCAGATCACCGGCGCGTAGATGGACGGTCTCGCCTTCGTCAAGTTCCATGTCGATCTCGCCCTCAATCACGACCGCATAATCAACCGACGTGGTGCGGTGCAAGAACTCGGGGTTGCCAGGTTCGAACTGAACGACGCGAAACACCGTGCCGGTCGCAAGTTTCAAGCCGATGTCTTGCAGGGCGGCGTCCTGGTCGCCGGCGTTGTCGGCGGGAACCGACGTGCTCGTCCAAAGAACCCGCGACGCCACGTGCTCGCGCCTTGGCACCAGCTCTTCCGTGCGATCGATCTGTACGATCGCCCGTCCGTCGCCATCGTGGCCCGTGACGATCCGTCTTACGGTCGCAGCTATGCCCGCCTCCGCGGTCTTACTCCGATGAGATATCCATTTGTCGAGACAGATTGTCTTGCAATACGGGACACCCTATGATGAAATCCGTTCGTATGTCAATCGCCGCGGGCACGAACTCCGACTCCGTCCGCAGCCCGGTTCAGGTCGTCGGACGCGTGGCCGACATCCTTCTCGCGTTGCGCGGAGAGCCGGACGGCCTCAGTCTCTCGGAGATCGCTGCCCGGGTCGGGCTGGCGCGCTCGACGGTCCACCGCCTCATCAGCGCGCTCGAGCGCGAGCGGTTGGTCGCCTCCGCCTCCCCGAATGGAGGCTTCCGGCTCGGACCGGTCTTCGCGAGCCTCGCGGTGGCGGCGTCCCGCCACTTCACGCTCGCCATGCACCCCTACATCGCTTCACTGTCACGCGAGTTGAACGAGACGGTCGATCTCGCCGTGCTCGAACACGACAAGGTGCTCTTCGTCGATCAGGTTGCCGCCGATACCCAGCGGCTTCGAGCAGTCTCCGCCGTCGGCGCCGTCTTTCCAGCGCATTGCACGGCAAACGGCAAGGCGCTGCTGGCGGGGCTGTCAAATGCCGAGATCGAGCGTCTGCTTCCCGAGCAGCTCGAGCGGCTGACACCACACACGATCACCTCGCGGACAAAGCTGCTCGAAGAACTGGCGACCGTGCGGAGCGACGGGATCGGCTACGACCTCCAGGAGCACACGGAGGGCATCTGCGCCGTCGGCGTGGCAATCGCGCCGCTGAACGCGCCGGTCGCCGCTATCAGCATTCCGTTGCCGTCCCAACGGTTCTACGGAAATGAGGAAGGACTCGCTGCGGCGTTGCTGCGCGCGCGCTCACGCCTCGAACGCGAGCTCGGAAGGCTCGGCGAGACGACCCGAGGAGACGGCCCGACTGCCGACGATTGACTCAGCGCGCTCAATCCCCAACGAAAGGTCCGCGATGACATTGCACACCCTCCGGCCCCCGCTCCCCGACGGGGTCGTACTCGAAGAGAACGTCTACATCACGATGCGCGACGGTGTCCGCCTCGCGGCGGACATCTACCGCCCGGAAAGGGAGGGGCAGTTTCCCGGGATCCTGTCGATGTCGCCGTACATCAAAGAGATTCAACAATGGCCCCCGGCAATCTCGCATTCGATCGAGGCAGGGAACACGGCCTTTTTCGTCCCGAAGGGATACGTGCACGTGATCGTGTCGTCGCGAGGTTCTGGCCTCTCTCAGGGTCAGTGGTCGCCGTTCGAGCTCGCGCAGCAGCAGGACGGATACGACATGGTCGAGTGGATCGCGCAGCAGCCGTGGTGCAACGGGAGCGTCACGATGCTCGGCGACTCGTACTTCGCGGTCATGCAGTGGCTGGTCGCGCTGCAACAGCCGCCGCACCTCAAGTGCATCGCGCCAGCCGACGGTTCGACGGACTTCTACCGCGACTACGCATGGAAGGGTGGATTGTTCAACACGAGTTTCTTCGGCATGTGGGGCCCGGACACGATGGCGCAGTGCTATTGGCCCGGCGAGGTGGAGGGCAAGCTGCCGCCCGCGGATCTCTTCAACGCGTTCTTGTCCCATCCCGAAGACGGCGAGTTCTGGTGGAACATCTCGTCTTGGACGAGGATGCACGAGCTAAAGCTGCCGGTGCTGAGCATCGTCCCGCAGCCGAGTTGGAACCACTCGCGCGGCCAGCTCTGGGGTTATCCGAAGATCACGAGCCCGAAGAAGCTCGTCGTGCTGCCGTGGTACGTCCAGTCACACGTGATCTTCCTCGAGAGCATCCCTCTCAACGAGTACGTCCTGCGCTGGTTCGACCACTGGTGCAAAGGCGTCGAGAACGGGATCATGGACGAACCCGAGGTGCTGATCTGCGACTCGGTGTCCCAGGAGTGGCGCTACGAGACCGAATACCCGCTGGCGCGCACGCAGTGGTCGAGGTACTTCTTCCGCTCTGGCTCGCAACAGCCGGCGACGGTGCCGCCGTACGGCCTGCTCAGCCTGGAAGCCCCGGCAGCTGAGCCACCGGATTCATATCCGACAGGCTCGCGGCTGCCGTTCACCGCGGACATGAGCCGTGACCCGCGGACACCGTCCGACACCACGCGGCTGATCGCCGGTGAGCCGCAAATCGCCTTTTGTTCGGAGCCGCTCTCGGCAGACGTGCGGGTCTGGGGACCGATGAGCGTCTCGATCTGGGCAGCGCTCGACACCCTCGACATGGCCTTTTTTGTCAAGCTGGCCGACGTCGACCCCGACGGGAAGCGCCAGGTGATCTCCGAGCACGTGCTCAAGGCCTCTTACCGGGAGGTGGACGAGAGTCGCTCGACCCCGGGGCTGCCGTTCCATCCCTACCGGAGCCCGAGCCGTCCCGAACCGGGCGAGATCCACGAGTACCAGATCGAGCTGCCGCCGAAGTTCTGGACGTTCCAAAAGGGGCACCGGATCTGGGTCCAGATCTCTAGCGACGACAACGTGTACCACATGATGCTGCACACCATCTACACGGCGGAGCTGCTCCCGGTCCCGGGGAAGGCGACGATCTTCCATGACGACCGACACCCCTCGCATCTGTTGCTGCCGGTGATCCCCGACGCACCAGAGATCAAGCAGGTATCGGGTCCGATCGCCGACCTGCACTGGCCGATCTCCGAGACGGCGCCGACAGGGACCGAGCGCCGCACGTAGTCGGCATGAGCAACGACTTCACGGTCGCCGTCGACATCGGAGGCACATTCACCGACCTCATCGGCTACGAGGCGCGCACGCGGCGATTCCTGCACGCCAAGAGCCTGACGACGCCGAAGGACCTCGTCGAGGGCGTACTCGCCTGCATCGACAAGAGCGGCGCGGGGGTCGACGAGGCGACCGATATCGTCCACGGCTCGACGATCGCAATCAATACCGTGCTCGAAGAGAAGGGCGCGAGAACCGGTCTCGTCGTAACGCTCGGAACGCGTGACGTCTACTCGATCGGCCGCGGAAACCGGCCGGATGCGTACAACCTGTTCTTCCGCCGGCCGCGGCCGCTCGTGCCGCGCTCACTGACATTCGAGGTGCCCGAGCGGGTACTCGCGTCGGGCGAAGTAATGACGCCCCTCGACGAGGATGCCGTCGTCGCCGCGTCCTCCGCGCTGCGCGACGCGGACGTCGAGGCGGTGGCGGTGTGCTTCCTCCACTCCTACGCAAACCCGGAACACGAGCGCCGCGCTGGAGCGATTATCCGCGCAGAGCTGCCCCATGCGTACGTCTCGCTCTCGCACGAGATCCTGCGCCAGTATCGCGAATACGAACGGACCTCGACCACCGTCGTCAACGCGTACATCGGTCCCGTCGTCAGCCGCTACGTCGGGGCGCTCGAGCGCCGACTACGCGAGCGTGGTTTCGACGGCGAACTGTGGATCATGCAGTCGGGCGGCGGAGTCATGGCGCCGGCGACTGCTGGGCGCCAACCGGTCGCGATGATGGAGTCGGGGCCCGTCGGCGGCATCGTCGCGGCCACGGAATTCGGACGCGAACTCGGCCATACGAACGTCATCGCCTTCGACATGGGGGGCACGACCGCAAAGGTGAGCTTGATTCGCGACAGCACACCGACGATTACCGACGGCTATTACATCGGTGGCTACGCCGAAGGCCACCCCGTGCTCGGGCCCGTCGTCGACGTCGTTGAGGTCGGCACCGGTGGCGGCAGCGTCGCCTGGATCGACGAGATTGGCGCGCTCAAGGTCGGTCCGCGTAGCGCCGGTGCGGAACCCGGCCCAATTTGCTACCGGCGCGGCGGCGTCGAACCGACGATCACCGACGCGAATGTTGTCCTCGGACGGATCCGTCCGACCGCCTTCATGGGCGGTGAAATGGATCTTGATGTCGAGGGCGCGCTGGCGGGGATCGCCAAGCGGGTCGCAGAACCGCTCGGCTTCGAGTCGCTCGCAGCCGCGCACGGAATCATCGAGGTTGCGAACGCCAAGATGGCACTCGCGGTACGCGAGGTGTCGGTTGCAAAAGGTCATGACCCGCGTGATTTCGTGCTGCTCGCGTCTGGCGGTGCGGGGCCCCTACACGCGGTGGAGATCGCGCGCGAACTCGACATCCCGCGCGTCATCGTGCCGCGGTACCCGGGTCACTTCTCGGCGGTCGGAATGCTCCTGACCGACGAGCGCCACGATCTCGTGCAGACGATCTACGCGCGGCTCGACAAACTCGACCCTTCGCGCCTTCGTGCGGCCTATCGAGAGATGGCCGACAACCTCGCGCTGCTGATCGGCGCCGATCGACTCCGCGTGGAGGCGTTCCTCGACATGCGGTATGCCGGGCAGGACTTCACGCTGCCGGTCCGCGTCGACGAGCAAGAGTTCACGCCCGAAGGCCTCGCGACGATACGGCGGCGCTTCGACGAGGTTCACGAGCGGCGTTACGGACACCACGCAGCCGACGAGCGGACTGAGGTCGTCAACCTGCGCCTCACCGGGTTCGGCAAGCGCGACAAGCCGCGTCTGGCCGGCGTCGCGAACACCAGGGGCGGTTCGGGGCCATCGGAGCGCGCGCGTGTCCACTTCGAGCGAGGAGATGAACCGATCGACGCTCCGATTTACGCGCGCGACGATCTCGTCGCCGGCGAGCGGGTGTCGGGGCCGGCGATGATTGAAGAATACGCGTCGACAACCATCGTCTTCGCCGGCGACGTCGTCACCATCGCAGATGACCTCGAACTCGTCATCGACGTGCGGACCAAGACCAGATGACCGACGAGGGTTTGGTGAGCACGTCGACGCAACTCGACCCGATCACGCTCGAGGTGATCCGTAACGCGCTCCCAGCGATCTCCGACGAAATGTCTGCCGACCTGCGTCGCGCCTCATACAACATGATGATCTTCGAGGTTGGCGACTACTGCTGTGCGCTCGTCGCACCGAACGGCGACCTCGTCGCGCAGAACGGCGGCGGCGTTTCCCATTTCGTCTCGGATCTCGGCGTAGTCGTCGTCGACGCGATCGAGCAGTGGGGAATCGACGGCTTCGTGCCGGGCGACGTGCTGATCACGAACCATCAGCGTGTCGCTGGACAACACCTCAACAATGTCGTCGTCTCGATGCCGGTCTTCGTCGATGGCCGGCTGGTCTGCTTCTCGATGGTGCGCGCGCACTGGGTCGACATCGGCGGCCTCTCGACGGGATTCGGTGCGGCCGGTGCGGTCAGCGATCCGTGGATGGAAGGTCTCCAACTCGACCAGCTGAAGATCCACGAAGCAGGCCGACCGAACGACACCCTCTTACGCGTCCTGCGCGCGAACGTCAGATTTCCAGAAGCATCGCTCGGTGACCTCAGATCGCAAATCGCCTCCTGTGGGCTCGGCGCGCGCCGGATCCAAGAGCTGTACGCGAGGTACGGCGCAGATGTCGTCGTTGCGGCCACGGAGCAGATCTACCGGGAGTCGGAGCGACGCTGTCGCAACGTGGTCGATCAGATCCCGGACGGGGTGTACGAGGCGTCGGCGTTTCTCGACGACGATGGTCATGCACTCGGCGAACGAATCGATATTCGGGCCCGGGTGACCGTTTCCGGCAGCGACATGACGATCGACCTTTCCGGCTGCTCCGGACAGCGCGACGGTGCGATCAATTCCCGCACGAAGGCCGGCGCGATGGTCGCCTACAAGGCGTTGACGACGCCCGAGGAGCCGGTGAACGCGGGCTCGTTCCGTGCACTTGAGGTCGTCATCCCCGAGGGAAGCTTCATGATGGCGAGTCACCCGGCGCCGATGGCCGATTGGAGCCAGCCTCTGCCGACGGTCGTCGACACGATCGTGACGGCGCTCGCGTCGGCGATGCCGGATCGGGTTCCCGCCGCACACTTCGGTTTTCTCGGCGGGGCGGTGATCTTCACGGGTCTGGACCCAAAGACGGGGCAGCGCTTCGTCGTGCAGAGTCTCGAGGGCGGCGGCTGGGGCGGCCGGCCACACGAGGACGGACCCTCCGCCTCGCTGTCGGTCTGTCAGGGCGATGTCCGTAACGCGCCAATCGAGACCATCGAGCTCCGCTGCCCGGTCGTCATCGAGCAGCGCAAGCTACGCAGGGACTCCGCCGGAGCCGGCAAGCACCGCGGCGGATTCGGAGTCGAGATCGTCGTCCGAAACCTCGTGCGGGGCAAGTGGAACCTCTGGCAGCCGCGACGACGCGCGTGCCCGCCCTGGGGGCTCTGGGCTGGCAAGCCCGGCGAGCCGCCTGACGATCTTCTCAAAACGCCACAGGACGAGGACTTCCGAAGCGTCGATGTCGTCCTGTACGACGTTCCCGCCGACTCGATCGCAATCGTTCGTACCTCCGGCGGTGGCGGTTGGGGCAACCCAATCGAGCGCGATCCACAGGCTGTCCTGCACGACGTGCTGGAGGGACTCGTCTCCACGGAGGCGGCCGAAAGAGAGTACGGCGTCGTGATCGCGGGCGGTCGTGTCGACGACGAGGCGACCGCACGTCTACGCGCTCAGCCGGCGGCGGCCGCGCACACCTCGAACTGAACGCGCCCGTGACCGCCACCCGTTCTCGCTCGATCGACAGGTGCGCGAACTTGTTCGGCCCCGACGGGCGGGTGACACTGGGCGCGAAATGAAGGGCGATGCGGTTCTAAAAGGTGCGGTCAGACAAGGTGAGCCCGTCCGCGAGCCGCCGGGTGCGCCTGCTTCGCAGAGCATCTGCGTCGTAAACCCACGGATCGACCGGGTGAAGTGAGCGCGCTGCACGACTTAGCTCACAGGCTCGCTACCTGGGACGCCTCCAGCGATGTCGTCGGTCTGCGGACCTTCGACACGCTCGGTGCGCTTGTCGCCGGCTCAGCGACGGGCGAGGGGCGCAAAATCTCGACGTCGCTTGGCGGCTGGGACGACGGCCTTCCCGCAATCATCGTGCGCAGGGTGGCGACCGTGCGCATGACCGAGCTCGATGACGTTCACATGCCGAGCTGCACGACTCCGGGGGCTGTCGCCATCCCCACCGCCGTCACACTCGGGGCGTCGCTCGGCGTCGAAGCGGCCCTCTACCGGCGCGCGGTCGAGGTCGGCTACGAAGCGATGACTCGACTCGGGGCCGCGATCGGCGGCGCACGGATCGTCTATGGCGGCGCCTGGCCGACGTATTTCTGCGCACCCTTTGCCGCCGCCGCCGTCGTTGGGACACTGCTCGATCTCGACGCCCCACGCCTCGAGAACGCTCTCGGGATTGCGCTCACCCGCGCGACCGGACTGACCTCTGGAATCGTCGGCACGCCGCTTGGCCGGTGGCTCACCTGCGGTGACGCAGCCCGCGCGGGATGTGCAGCCGCATTCGCCGCCCGAAACGGCTTCGTCGCCGAGGTCGACCTCTACCGGATCGCTGCCGGAGCGGGCACCGCATTCGACGAAAATGCGCTGACAGGGGATGCCCCAGCGGCGATCGAAGAGGTGAGCGTCAAGCCGTTTCCGACCGCCAAACAAAGCCTCGCAGCCGTCGAAGCGGCGCTGTTGCTGCGGGACCGCGCCAAACTGGGACCAGTCCGGGTCCACGTTCCCGATGCGTACGCGGAGATGATCGGGGCCGCGCCCCTCCGAGAAAGTCGCCTGAGCCGTCTGTCGAGCGCCCGCTGGAACGTCGCCTTGGCGCTGTGCCAACCGCAGGAGCTACACGACATCGAGCGTTCCCTATCGCCGGGCGAGCCGGAGTTCGCGCGCATCGCCGCGAGCGTCGAGATCTTTTCAGACCCAGCGCTCTCCAGCCTTTACCCCTCTCGATGGCCGGCGCGCGTCGAGATGTCCGGGCTGTCAGAGACCGTCATCGACGCGACCGGTGATCCGCCGCAGGGGAACGACCCAAAGACGATCGACGCAAAGTGGCAGGCGCGTCCCGAGCCACTGCAGCCGTTGCGGGAGGCCTCCCTCGCGACGGATCTCGCTCGGCTGACGGCGCTCCTTGACAGCAGTGGGGATCGTCCATAGTGTCCCACGATACAAGCAGCGCTGTACCGCGATACGGGCAGGCAGCCCGGAGCTTCTCTCATGAGGAGGAGCAGTGAAGAGCTTCGTCGTTGACTTTCACGCGCACGTGCTGGAACGCGGGGTATTCGAGCGCTCGTGGATGCACAACGTCGCCTCGGGCTTCGGGGCGCACGGGCCGGCAAAACCGGGAAGCCGGCAGGACCAGCTGCACCGCGCACTCCTCGACCCGGACCGCCACCTCGAGGACATGGACCGCCTCGGAATCGACGTCTCGGTTCTCTCGCAGTCCACGGTCGTCTCCGGCGGGCAGTGGGCCGACGCGAACACCGACCTCGAGCTGAACCAGCGCGCGAACGACCACATCGCAGAGCTCGTCCGAGCGCATCCCGACCGCTTCGTCGGCAGCTTCTCGCTTCCACTTCAAGACGTCGAGCTGTCCCTCACCGAGTTCGAGCGCTGCGTCGAAGAACTCCGCCTCGGCGTTCTCAACCTGCCTGCAGCCGCTCGGGGTGTCTACCTCGGCAATCCGAGCTACTTCCCGCTCTGGGAGCACGTCGCGGCGCGGCGGTTGATCTCCTTCATCCACCCCGACGGTGTCACCGATCCGTGGTTCCAGCAGTACGCGCTTTGGAACTCGGTCGGACAGCCGATCGAAGAAGCAAAGGTGATGTCCTCGCTCATCTACGAGGGTGCATTCGACCGCTGGCCCGACCTCCGGATCGTGATGGCGCACGGGGGCGGCTACCTGCCGCACTACTACGGACGCCACGACCGAAACGTCGCCAACCGACCAGAGACGGCGCGCAACATCACCGGCAAGCCGAGCGACTATCTCGCGCGCTTCTACTACGACACCTGCGTCTACGTACCGCACGTCCTCGAGGAGCTCGTCGACCTCGTCGGCCCCGGGCAGATCGTGCTGGGCAGCGACTGGCCGATGGGCGGGATCGATCCTGTCGCGTTCGTCGACCAGGCAAGGAATGTCGGTGCCGCCGAGGCCGCGCTGATCAAAGGTGGGAACGCCGTGACCCTGTTCGAACAGGCGGGCGTGCTCCCAGCCGCACGCGAGCCGGCAACTCCGTGACGACGAAGTCGAAGCCGCGCGTCGCCGGAATGCGCACGCCGAAACGAGAGGAGGCCGGATGAAGCTTGTGACGTTCGAGCATGAGCAGGAGCAACGGATCGGAGAGCTGCGGGGCGACACCATCGTCGAGCTCGACGCTCCCTCGATGCGCGACTACTTCGAACGCGGTGCGAAGGCAGAGCCCACCGGGCGTGAGTTTGCGCGACGCGATGTGCGCCTGCGGGCTCCGATCGTGCCGAAAAAGTTCTTCCACACGGCGGGGAACTTCCGCGAGCACCACAACGAGTCACAGAGAGCGGGTTGGTCACACCCGGTCGCGCCATGGATCATGTTCTTCCAGAACGTTGACGCGATCATCGGTCCCGAGGATCCCGTCGTGTATCCGGAGCATCTCACCGATGAGCTCGACTACGAGCTCGAGCTCGCGGTCGTCATCGGCAAGGCCGGCAAGTGGTTCGAGCCTGAGGAGGCGATGAGCCACGTTGGCGGCTACCTGATTTTCAACGACATCACGGCCCGCGACATCCAGCGGCGCGAAATGCGTTCGGGTGTGTTCTCGTTCTGCAAGGCGATCGACACGTTCTGCCCGCTCGGGCCGTGGATCGTGACCCCCGACGAGGTCGGCGACCCACACCAACTGGCGGTGGAACTGCGCGTGAACGGTGAGCGTCGCCAGGTCTCGAACATGAGCCATATGTCGACCACCATCCCCGATGTGCTCTCCCACTACTCCCCGCTCGGCTACTCCGCCGGCGACGTTCTCTCGCTCGGCACCGTTTCGGGCGTCGCCGGTTTCAGCGAGGACCCCAAGGCCTGGTACCTGAAGCCGGGAGATGTGATCGAGGCCGAGATCGAGCGGATCGGCGTGCTGCGCAACCCGGTCGTCTCCTGGCAGGAGGCGCACGGCGAGCCCGCGCCGGAGAAGGTGCGGTGGATCGAGGAGGTTGAGGTGTGATCGAGCGGACGAAGGTGTGGACGGGGTCGCTCAACGCGCAGGCGGGCACGTTCGCGGCGAGCGGGACGAAGGTCGGGCTTTACGACACGACGCTTCGCGACGGCGAGCAGAGCGTCGGCGTCGTCATGACTGCCGAGCAAAAGCTCGAGATCGCACAGCTGCTCGACCTGCTCGGCGTCGACCGGATCGAGGTCGGTTTCCCTCGGGTCACCGACGAGGATCGGCGGGCGATCGAGCTAGTCATCGACGCGGGTCTCGACGCCGAGCTGTGGGGTTTCTCGCGTGCCGTACCCGCCGATGTCGAGGCGATCATCGAACTCGGTCTCCATCACTCGGTGATCGAAGCGCCCATCTCCGACCTGAAGCTCGATGCGCTCGGCATCTCGCGTGAGACCGTGCTCCGCCGGATCGAAGAGGCCGTCTCCGCCGCCACCGCAGCCGGCGTCCAGGTTGCCTTCTTCGGCGTCGACGGCTCGCGCGCCGATCTCGACTTTGCCTCCGAGGCCTATCGCCGGGCGATCGATGCCGGGGCGGAAGAGGTGGTCGTCGTCGACACGCTCGGGATCGCCGCGCCCGAGGCCGTCGCCTACTTCATAAATCGGATCCGCGGGGCGGTCGGGCCGGAGGTGCCGTTGCACTACCACGGTCACGACGACTTCGGGCTCGCGACGGCGGGCGCGATCGCCGCGGTGAAGGCCGGAGCGTCGTGGATCCACGCGACGGTCAACGGCATGGGAGAGCGCGCGGGAAATTCGAGCCTCTGTGAGATCGCGCTGGCGCTCGAGGCGCTCTACGGCTACGAAACGTCGCTGCGGCTCGAACACTGCGTGCGCGTCTCCCGGCGGGTGGCGACGATTTGCGGCTACCCAATCGAGCCGTGGAAGCCGCTCGTCGGCGAGAATCTCTTTCGCCGCGAAACAGGAGCGGTCGCTGCCCAGTTCCACGACCCGCCTGCCGTGGAGCCGTACGCCTCCGAGCTCGTCGGGGCGAAGCGCGCGATCGTGCTCGGAAAGAAAAGCGGTGCCGACTCGATCCGGATCAAGCTCGAGGAGCTCGGACTAAAGGTCCCAGAAGAGGGTCGGCCGGACCTGCTCGCCGCAGTCAAACAGCGCGCGACCGCAAAGAGGGGTCTCGTGAGCGACGACGAGCTGCGCGAGCTTGTCCAGCTGGCCGCGACCACCGATAAGGCGTGACGTGAGTGGGCGGCTCGAAGGCCGCTTCGCCCTCGTCACCGGCGCCGGGAAGGGGCTCGGCGTCGCGATCGCCGAGGGACTCGCCCGCGAGGGCGCCAACGTCGCCGTCCACTACCGCACCTCGTTGTCCGGCGCCGAGGAGACCGCCACACGGATCCGCGCGCTCGGGCGCGAGGCGATCCTCGTGCGAGGAGACATCGCCGAGCCGGACGACGTCTCGCGAATGGCCGCCGAGGTCGTGGCGGGATTCGGCAGGATCGACGTGCTCGTGAACAACGTTGGGGACATGGCAGCCCAGCAGATGTCGTGGCGCGAACTGACTCCGGAGTCCCTCGACCACACGATCAAGCTCGACATCAAAGGGACGCTTTTGATGACGCACGAGTTTGGTCGGCGGATGCTCGACGACCAGCAATCGGGCGTGATCGTCAACATCGGCTCCCGGGTCGTCGTCGAGGGCAGCCCCCGCGCGCCCGAATACGCGGCGGCTAAATACGCGATCCTCGGTATCTCGAAGTCATACGCGCACGCGCTCGCGCCGCACGTTCGCGTGAACACCCTTGGTCCCGGCTTCGTCGAGACGGAGACGCTCCGTGAGCGACAGGACTGGAAGACCGGGCGACGCGAAGCCGTGCTCGCGCGCACCCCTCTCGCTCGCATCCCGACTCCAGAAGACATCGTCCCGCCGGTCCTCTTCCTCGCCTCCGACGACTCGCGTCACATCACCGGCGCGTTCCTGCTTTGTGACGGCGGCCACAGCATGGTCGGGGCGTGACCCAAAAGCTCAAGCTCACCCTTTCCTGCGGCCGCTACGAACTCACCCGCGCCCTCGTCGACGGAGAAGTCGAAGCGAAGGGCATCGAGTTGACGGTGCTCAGCGACGACCGGTTTCGCATTTACAGCCTCCGACGCCGAAACGAGGTCGACGTCGGCGAGTTCAACGTGACCGAGTACTTCCGCGCCCGCGAACACGGCCATCGCCTGACCGCGTTGCCGATCTATCCGCATCGGCGATTCCGGCACGGCTACTACTTCGTGAATACCGCCAGCTGCATCCGCGAGGCGACCGACCTGATCGGACGACGGGGCGGGATCTCGGGGACGACGCCGGCAGCCGGCGTCTGGATGCGCGGCATCCTCCAGGATCAGCACGGCGTGCCGCTCGATGCCGTCGACTGGCGCGAGAACCCACTCGAACCGATGGACAACACGGACGCGATCCCCGAGCCCGGCACGGTGACCGAGGACACACTGCTGAGCGGTGAGGTCGACGTCCTGCTCGCGCCCAGGATCCCGCCCTCGTTCGACCGGCGCGACCCACGGATCGCACGGCTGTTCCCCGACCATGTCGACCGGTCGATTGCCTATTACCGCCAGACCGGGATCTTCCCAATAATGCATGTGCTCACGATCCGCGAGGAGATCCTCGAACGCGAGCCGTGGGCCGCAGAGAGCATTTTCTGCGCCTTCGAAGACGCGAAGCGCATCGGCTATCAGCGCGCCTCGGACCCGCGCCTGACCCCGCTCGCCTTCTTCGAGGCGGCGTGGGAGGAACAACGCGATCTCCTCGGGTCCGATCCGTGGGAGTACGGACTGGGCGACGCCAACCGTCGCAACCTCGAGACGATCCTGCGCTACACGCGCGAGCAGGGGCGCATCACGGCGGAGCCGCCCCTCGCGGAACTCTTCATCGACGTCGGCTGAGGACGGGGGCAGCGGGCGCGGCGGCGAATCGCACCGCTTCGAGGCCTGATCGGAACCGGTCTTCGTCGATCACCTGGCATCCCGCCGCGATCATCAGGGCGCGAACCTGCTCACACTCGCCCGACAGCGGCTTCGGCATCGGAGGGCGCATCAGCGGGTGCGCGACGTTGCCAGCGATCCAGGCACCGATCTTGGTGCGGACGTGGAGGCGCGACGGCTCGGCGAACACGAACTCCTGCAGCTGGCGGAGCCCGCCGTCCCAGATCGTGAGCGCCTTGTCGAGGCCCTCGCTTTGGAACGCCTCGATGTGTGCCAGGTGCGCCTCGAGCGAGTAGTTGAACGCCGCCGACAGCGCGCCGTCGAGGATGCCGGAAGCGATCGCCTCGTGGAAGTAACGAGCACCGGAGCCGAGCAGGGCGATGTGGCGCCTGAACTGACGGAGCGCGGCGGCCACCGTCCGCCAGCCCTGCCAGTTGTATGTCATCTTCCAGGCGACGACGTTCTCGATCTCCTCCACCATCTTCAACACCCCGCCGACCGGAAACCCCGGCCCGAACTCGGGCGTGAAGTTCGTGACTGGGTGCATGACGAGCGGCACGTCCACGGCCGCGTCGACGGCGGCCGCGACGTCGATCCAAACTTCGGGATAGCGCGCGGTGTTCCAGCCGACCGACACATCGACCGCCCCCATCGGCGGTAGGAGCATGAGTGCGTCGGCGCCGACCTCCGTGGCATCTTGCGCGATCTCGATCATCGTCTCGGGGCGGAGGGCGGCCACGCCCGCCACCACCGGCACGCGGCCCGCACACGCCTCGACCGCGATCTCCACGGTGCGACGCGCCTCTTGCCGGCAGAGATAGACGAGCTCGCCCGCCTCTGAGTTGATGACGATGCCGACGCCACGCGCGGCGAACTCGTTCGCACTCAAACGTTCGATGTAGCGCCTGAGCGCTGCCTCATCGATGTCGTATCCGCCGTCCGCGAACGGCAGCACCGTCGGGACAAACAGGTAATGGAACGGCTGCCGGCCGAATTCGATCCGCATCTCGTCCTCTCGTCGTCAGCTCAGATAGGCGCGTCGCACCTCGACATCTTCAGCAATCTCTTCGTAGGTCCCCGACGCGATGATGCTTCCAGATGCCATGACGACCACGCGATCGCAAAGCTCGGCGACCAAATCCAGCGCGTGCTCGACCATGAGGACGCCAACAGCGCGCTCTGCCGCCTCGCGCAGCGCGCTCATCAAGCCCGGGAGGATCGCCGACGCGACCCCGACCAACGGCTCGTCGAGCAGCAGCAGCTGTGGCGACCGGATCAGCGCCATTGCGAGGTCGACGAAACGGCGCTGACCGCCGCTCAGTTCACGCCCGTACAGGTCGGCGATGTGTGCGAAGCCGTGGTGATCGAGCAGCCGCCAGACGAGCTCCGAGGCCTCCGCCTCCTCCGAACGTTGTCCGCGGCGGAGCAGTGTCCGGGTGAGCGACGCTCCCTCGGCGCCGCGCGCGAACGTGACGAGGCCCTCGAAAACGGTGAGACCCTCGAACACGCGAGCCGTCTGGGAGGTCCGGGCCATCCCAAGCCGCGCCCTGCGGTGGGCCGGGAGCCTCGTCACATCTCGGCCCGCCAGACGGATCGAGCCGGCGGTCGGGCGCACGTCACCCGATACCGCGTTCAGCACCGAGGACTTGCCGGCACCGTTCGGTCCGATGAGGCCGACGATCTCGCCGGGCGCGATGGTCAGTGAGAAGCCGTCGACCGCGGGGGCGCCGCCGTAAGTGACGCGAAGGGCACTCACCTCGAGCAAAGACGGTCCAGGAATGTGTCGCCGCGGCCCGATTTGCTGCTGCGGCACGGGGGTCGCGGACACCGCCGTGTCGGCGGCACCGCCTCCCGCCCGATCGGTGCTACCCGGCGCGCGCCTGCTCATGCTGCTGGCACGTTCGCTCGAAGAGGTGCCTCGGGCCGCTTTGCGATGTGGCGCCGCTCAGGCAGGATCCCCGCGGGACGCAGGTAGAAGGTGATCAGCCACAACACGGCGATCAGAATCCACTGGAGGTTCGCGCTCAAGCCCGGGTAGCCGAACTCCGGCAGGAACGAGGGCATCGTGCCGAACACGACCGGCACGAGCAAGGCCCCAAGAACCGCCCCCAAGTTGTTTCCGCGACCGCCCACGTACACGGCAACGAAGATGACAAAGCTCTCGACGAAGTTCCAGGCATCGGGCGACCAGGTGCCGAGGAATTCGACGAGAAGCGCTCCGCTGAAGCCGGCGATTGCACCGCCGACCACGAACACGACGACGCGTAACGTCTGGATGTTGATGCCGGCATACGCCGACAGCACGTCGTCCTCGCGTACGGCCCGCAGCGCTCGGCCCCACGAGGTCCGACACAACCACTGCAGACCGACGTAGACGACCAGACAGAGAACCGCCATCCAGCCGACGTAGAACCACTGGTACCCGTGATACGAGAGGTGGAACACGCCATTGAACGGCTTCGGGACCCCGGAGAGTCCGTTGGCGCCGTCGAAGATGCCAACCGTCGCGATCACGACCTGCGCGGCGATGATCGCGACGACGAGCAGGATGATCGCCTGAAAGTCTCTGCGGATCCGCCGGGTGAGGATCAGCGCGCCGAGTACGAGGGCGAGTGCGGCGCCGGCGAGGGTTCCCATGAGCAGGGGCAGCGGAAAGGGCAGCCGCGCACCGAAGATGTAGTGCTGAAACGAGCTGGGCGAGGAGGGACCGAGAGAGGTGACGGCGGCGACGTATGCGCCGATCGACTGAAAGACGATCCAGCCGAAGTTGATGATCCCCGCATAGCCGTACTGCAGGTTCAACGACAGGGTCGACAGCGCGTAGATGCCCAAGTACACGAGCGAGATCGAGATGAAGTCCTGCACGCTTCCCCTATTCGTCCATGGTCGGAACTAGACGGTGATCTGCACCCGCTCGGTTACGAGACCCCCTTGCAGCGTCCTCGGCCGTGCGAGCAGAACGAGTGCGAGAAAGCCGTACGCGACGGCGGTGTCGTAACTCGACGCTCCGGCGACGCTCACGACCTGCGTCGCAATACCGATCACGAGCGCGGCGAGCACTGCGCCGCGCACCGAGCCCGCCGTACCCATCAGGGCGGCCACGATCACAAGCGAGAGCAAGCTGTCGCCGGTGAACGCGCTGATCGTCAAGATGTTGACCATGAAGACTCCGCCCGCGAGCCCACACAGAAAACCACTCATCAACCAGGCAGCCGTAACGATCTGATTCGTCGCGATACCGGAAGCGCGGGCGAGGTCAGGATCGACCGCCGTCGCAGCGCAGCGCGACGCCGAGCCTCGTGAGGCGCAGGAAGAGATCGAGGATCACGAACACGACCGCCGCGAGAATCACGAGGGCCAGCTGAGCCCTCGTGAAGCGCAGCGGACCGAGCGCGATCGCGTGCTCGATCGCGATGTTCAGCGGGTAGGTGTTGTTCTGGGTCACGGCGGCGACTGCGTACTCGACGATCAGGGCAACCCCGAAAGTGATCATCGCCATCTCGAAAAGTGCCGCGCCGCGACGCGCGTAAACCGAAAGGACAGTCTTGGCGACGATCAGCGTGGCGACGCTGGCGCTCAAGCCGCCGAGGAGCAGACCGAGCCAGATCGTGATTCCCGCCGTGTGGCAGACGTAGGCAACGATACCGCCAAGGCTCATGATCGCCCCGTAGCCGATGTTGAGCACGTTCGTCAGTCCGAACTGGAGCGTGAAACCCATCGCGCCAATGGCGATGCTTGACGCAGCGATGACGCCAAACCCGACGGCCTCCCAGTAAAGGTTCATTCACGCTCCCTCGGGTCGCGCGCCGCTCTCATCGCGAGGCGGGCGTCGACGCGGCAACCCCGGCGTTGAAGAACAGCTCCGCGAGTTCGGCCTCCGAGCCCTGAAGCTCGCGGGCGGAGCGGGCGAGACGCACCTTGCCCTGCACCAGCACGTAACCGAAGGTCGCGACTTCGAGCGTCATCTGCACGCGCTGCTCGACCATCAGCACCGATTGGCCTGCCTCCGCGAGGCGACCGACGATCTCTTCGAGCACCCCGCGCACGACGCTCGGCGCGAGGTTCGAAGTCGGCTCGTCGAGGATGAGCAGGCTTGGGCTCGTCATCAGTGCGCGACCGATCGCCAGCATCTTCCGTTCGCCGCCGCTCAGCGTACCGGCGCGACGGCGGTGCTTCTTTTCGAGCGCCGGGAAGAGGGCGAGGACAGCCTCCGCTCGCTCTCGAACGGCGCTGCGCGCTAGCGGATAGCCACCCATACTGAGGTTTTCCCAGACGGTGAGGGGCGCGAAAACGTCCCTGATCTGAGGTACGTAGCCCACGCCCATCCGCACACGCATCGGCGCCGGTGTCGTGCTGATGTCGAACCCGTTGAGCCAGACAGCACCGCTGAGCAGAGGAAGATGGCCGATCAAGCCTTTGACGAGCGTGCTCTTGCCCGCCCCGTTCGGACCGAGCAACGCGACGATCTCGCCCGGCCCGACCTCGACGCTGACCCCGTCGACGATCGTGAGCGATCCGTAGCCGAAGCTCACCTCGTCCGCCCGGAGGAGTGGGTCGGGTCGGGCGAGGTGAGCGCTATCGGATGTCGTCAAACTGGTCTCCTGCAGAGCGAGCGTCGAGCAGATCGCCTACCCCGCCGCCTCGATCACCTTTGCCAGAACGGTCCCGACGATCTTCTCGCTACTCAACTGGGCCTGCGGGAAGCGGACAGCCGCTTGATTGCCGTAGTAGTTGTGCCACTGGTTGAACGCGATCGGCCCCGAGACGCCGACGTACCGGATCTTCTTGCCGGCGAGCAACGCTGCCTTGCCGGCTGCGAAGTTGTACACCGTCACTTTGCCCGGGCCGGGTTCGCTCACCGACTCGATGTAGTTGTTGAAGACGGAAGGGACGGTGCTCTTCGAGGCGATCATCGCGAGCGCCTGCATGATCAAGCCGTCGTACTCCGCCTCCGCGTAGGGCTCGTTGAACCACTGATTCGCTGGGTGTAGGACGTGTGAGGCGGCACCCTTGACGGCACTCACCCACGCCGCGTGTGCGGGCGTCGTCTTTGCTGGCGCAGGAGTGAGGCCCGTGTAGTCGGCGGAGAACGTCGACGCCCCCATCGCCGCGGAGACGGCGCTCAACCACGTGTTCTCGATTGTTCCCGAGTCGCCGATGATCGGCGGGACCGTCCCCAGCTGCGCCACGTCGCCGAAGAACGTGCCCGCCGTCGTGGCGTCCTCTTCGGTGAAGATCGCCTGCGGGTGTCCCGCAAGCAGGGTCGCCGCATCGGACTGATAGGAGGGTTGGTCAGGGGTCAGGCTGATGTTCGCGACGACATCCAAGCCCAGATGCTTGACGCCGTACTCGATGCCCGGCAGGTCGCCCTGCGCGGTGGTGTCCGTGCCGAACACCAACGCCACCCGCTTGTAACCCTTTTGCTTCGCCCACTCCGCCATGGCGAGTCCGTTCGCCGGATCGGGTGAGACCAGCCTCCAGAAGTACTTGAGGTGTGTGTGGTCGAAGTTGTCAGACCCCACATCAGAAATCATCGTGAGCTTGTGCTCGTTGATCAGCGGTAGCAACTGGTTGGCGGTCGCGCCGTCGGTACCGCAGACGCCGACGACATTGCTCGCGGAGCCGAGGAACCGCTCGACCAGAGGCAGCGCATCGGCAGGGTCGCCGCGCGTGTCGACGGTCGTCACCGAGAAGTCGTGCCCGAGGACACCGCCGGCTTTGTTGATCTCGTAGACCGCCGGATAGGCCCCCGCCGAAAGCACGCCGCCGATGAAGGATTCCGGGCCGGTGAACGCCGTGATGACGGCTTCGACGAGCTTCGAGCTGCTCGCGGATCTGCTACGCGTGTTCGCCGACGAATTCGACGACGCCGAGGCCGCCGTCGAGCCGGCGACAACCATGCCTACGGCAACCGCGGCCGTCAACGCCCAACGTCCCGCTCGATGTGACAAAGACATGTCCCCCTCCAGTCCAGATAATTCCAGGCGCCCCGTCGGCTTATCCGCTTTCGGGACAGCTTGGACCGAGATGCGGGACACGATAGACGTAGGCGCAGGGGGGTGCAAGCAGGGCACGCGAGCGCGTTTCGCCGCGACGATTGGCTACTACCGGCGCACGTCGGCACGGAAAGCGCGTGGTCGTGCCGGGATCTCGGTCCCGCGAGGGCGGGAACGCGAGCCGCCTGCCTACATCGGATCCCAGTGGCGGTAGAGGCCGGTGCCATGCCAGTCGCCTTCGCGGCTGAAGCTGCTGAAGCGACCCTGAGGACGTCGGACGTCGCGGTCGTCGTGGAGCACGCGGAGCAACACGGCCCCCGGATCGTCCGCGTCGATCTCGTAGACGTTCAGGATCTTCGCCTCTTTCTCCGCCGGCTCCGGATTGAGCGTGTGATACCTGGAGCACTGGACGAGTCCCGGCGTTTCGAGCAGGTCGTGGGCGTGGGTGTAGAGCCACCAGTCGTCGTGCTCGATCTTCCGAGCCGGATCGTGGTTCGAGTAGTACAGAAGCACTGCCTCTGGCATGCCATCGGGGAGATGAGTCTCAGGCCGAACGATCATCTGGATCGTTCGGCGGCTTGCGACGAAATCCCACACGGTCAGATCCTGAACTGTGGCGCAGTCGATCAGCGGCTCGTCGCGGGCTTCGGCCTCCCTGAGCCTCTGCATCACACCCCAGGGATCCGAGTCGTTGATGCGGTACATCGTGAGATAGCGAGTGAACTCGCCGGATGCCGCCGCAAAGCGCTTGAACTCGTCACCAAGGTCGGGTTGTACGTCGCGATAGCGATAGACATCCACGATCCCCGGAGCCTGTCTTAGGTAAGGAACCCTCGTCTTGTCGTGCCAGTAGTTGAACTCGCCTTCACGCGCGGGATCAGTGCAGGCGATGACCTCGACAGCGATCGACTTCGCCGGGAACAACTCACTCATCAGCGCTCCTTCGCCGCTCCTGTTGACCTTCGACCGAGCGTATACGTGCGCTCCCGGGGCGCGAGCAAGAAAAGATCAGCCGCCGATCGGCGCCGCGAGCGCGAGATCGCGATCAGTACGCTCGCGACGGTGACCGTTGAACAGGTCTACGACTTCGAGCGCGTGCGAGCCGAGATCCTGCACGTCCCTCCTACGCCGCTACCTCGCTTCGATCCGCCGTCGCTCACTTCGTTCACGACGCCGCTCGAGGAAGCGACTATCGGGATCGTGACAACTTGCGGCGCCTATTTTCCCGATCAGGACAGACTCGGTGAGGCCGAGGACACGAGCTACCGCCTGCTGTCGCGTGAGCGTCCAAGCCAGGATCTGCTGATTGCACACCGAACGCCGATCCGAGTCTTCCCAGAAGCCGATCCCAACGTTGCCTATCCCATCGAACGTCTTCTCGAACTGGAGGAAGTCGGCACGGTTGGCGGAGTTGCCGCGGCCGCCGTCTCCATGGTCGGTTCGATCACGCGCTGACGAAGAGCTCGCGCTCGAGGTCGCGCCGTCCATCGTCACAGACCTCACCTCGATGCGCGTCGACCTCGTGCTCGTCCTTCCCTTTTGTCCCCAGTGCCATATCGCGGCCGGCGTGCTCGCTCGCGCAATCGAAGCCAGGGGCCTTCCGACGACGACCATCGGCACCCTCCACAGCCACCTTCTTGCGCTCAAGCCGCCCCGGGCAATGTTCCTTGACTTCCCGCTCGGATGTCCCTGCGGCCGCCCGGGTCGACCCGAACAGCAGCGCGAGATCCTTCAGCACGCACTCCGGCTGGCAGCAAGTGCGTCGCCGGAATGGCAGCTTCGGCGGCTGCCGCAAACCTGGTCAGAGAATGGCGACCGCGGCTGGGAAGCAGACGTCGACAATTTGTACCGCCTCGACAGAGAGATCCGCGGGACCGTCGCGCAGCACATTCGTGAACACGCGCGGCTCGGAGGATCATTGCGGGGGCGCGAGCATGACTTCGTCGTGCGTTGCAACTGCTAGCTGCCGCTAGGACACGCATCCGATTTGCTGATGTCCGCTGAATGCCACCCTGCCCGGACGGGGAGAATGGGAGTAGCGTCCGTCGTGAGTTCGACAAGATCGTTCTTTGTCTCTGTCACCCCGCGGGACCCTTGGAGTTCGCCGATTTGCTTCGCCTTGCTTTCCCTTTCGGAGACTTTTCGTGCTCACACCAGAACCTGCATCGAAGTGCGGATCCTCGCCGCTTCGTGATCCATCCGTTGGCGCCCGACACAGGTCAGCAAGACGCTGCGGAGCATCGACCGCTGCGACGCTGCGTGCCCGCGCGTTCTGAGTGAGTGCCAATGCTTCGAGTGGACATCAAGGACAGAATCGGAATCATCCAAGTTGACCGCGAGGAGAAGGCGAACGCCCTCGACACCGCGACATGGATGGCGATCGAAGTGGCACTAGAAGAGCTCGACGCAAACCAGCAAATCATCGGCGTCGTGTTGACCGGCACAGGCGATCACGTCTTTATTGCGGGTTCGGACGTCGAAGAACTAGCGAGGCGTGAACCACAGGAGAGCCTCGCGGGGCGGAGTCAACGGGTCGCCACCCGCATGGAAAATATGTCGGTCCCGACTGTCGCCGCGATTAACGGGCATGCCCTCGGGGGTGGCCTGGAGATCGCGCTGGCGTGCGATTTTCGTGTCGCAAGTGAAGACGCGCTGTTAGGCCAACCCGAAGTCAAGTTGGGAATAATTCCTGGAGCTGGCGGGACCCAGCGCCTGACGAGGCTCGTCGGTTACGGGCGGGCCCTTGAAATGATCGTCACCGGTCAGTCCATCCCTGCGGAGGAGGCGCTCAGGATCGGGCTCGTTACTCGAGTCTGTCCGCCAGGCGAAGTACTTGACGTCGCGTTTCGGTTACTGGCTGCGATCTCCGAAAATGGGAGGCTCGCGGTTCGGCTCGCGCGCGAGGTACTTCGCTTCGCGGCGAACCCCCTCAGCCAAGCGGGCTTCAGTTTGGAGCGTCTCGCGAGCGTTGTCGCGTACAGCGACCCAGAGCGAGAACGCCGAATGACCGACTTTGTGACGCGCCGGCGCATCGAGACTCCAGAGTAGGTTGTCTGCGCGAAGTTCCACCCTCATGTCAACGTGGAGCGAGCGAGAACGAGCGACGCGACGGTCATCTCGCGGCCGTGACAGGCCCCGATCCCGCTTCCGTTCGTCCAATTGCCGCCGCGATCTCGGTGAGATCGTCGGTGGAGAGTTCCAGCCCAGCAGCGGGCAGCCAGCCATCGACCTGGTCGGGGTTGCGCGCGCCGATGATCGCGCCGGTGACACCGGGATTGGCGAGTGTCCAAGCGATCGCGACGGCACCAGTCTCGACGCCGTGACGACGGGCGATCGGCTCGAGCGCCTTCGCGAGCGCGAGGTTGGCGTCGAGGTCAGCCCCGGTGAAGTCGGGGCTCTTTCGTCGCCAGTCGTCCTCCGCGAGCGAAGCAACGCGGGCTTTTGTGAAGCTTCCCGATAAGAGGCCTGACTGCATCGGGCTGTAGACGATGACCGCGGTGCCGTGATCGCGGCACCACGGGATGATTTCGGTACCCGCGTCGCGTCGGATGAGCGAGTACGGCGGCTGCGCGACATCGACGTGTCCGAGCTTCTCTGCGCGTTCCAACAGATCGATGCCGTGGTTCGAAAGCCCGACCGCGCCAGCGAGACCTTCATCTTTCAACGCGAGGAACGCCCCCCAGTACGTCTCGACATCGGTGCCGTCGTTCGGGGGCCAGTGCATCTGGTAGGCGTCGATGTGATCGACGCGCAAGCGCCGCAAGCTCTCCTCGAACCCGTTGCGCAGACTCTTCGGATCTCCGACTCGCGCGGGCCGAATCATCGGATTCTCCGGATCAGAAACGAGGCCACCCTTCGTGAACACGTACGGGCGGTCGCGCTCGTCGAAGACCTCGAGCGCCTTCGCGACGACTTCCTCGCTGTGGCCGAGCCCGTACGCCGCGGCGGTGTCGATCCAATTCACGCCGTGCTCGACCGCGTGGCGGATGGCAGCGATCGACGCCTCGTCGTCCTGCGGTCCCCACCCGAAGCTCCAGCCGCCGCCGCCGACGGCCCACGCCCCGAAACCGACCCTCGTGGTCTCCCACTTCGTCGTGCCAAAAGATTTCGTCGGAAGCGTCGCCATATCGCCTCCTTTGGCCTCGATTGCTCTGAACAGACCCTACGGCGAACCGGGCCGGCGATCCGACGCCGCGTGCTCGTCATAGAACAGCCCAAGCACCTGCCATCCGCGGTCGGGGAAGCCGGTCACCTCCGCCACCGCCGCCGACGCGACGTTCGAGGGCGCGTGGAGGTAGATGGCCACGGCGCCGGAGTCGATCACCGTTCGCGCGGCTTGCGCGACGAGGCGCTTTGCGAGTCCCTTGTTGCGATGCTCCGGTTCGGTCCCGACCGCGAGCTCGATACCGAACGCGTTGTGCTTTTTCAATCCGACGCCGGCGGCGTACGAACCGTCCTCGGCGAAGGCGATGAGGACATCGCCGTTGAACGGTTGCAACCAGCTCGGGACCCGGGGATCCTCGCGAGGCATCCACGTCCCGGCGTCGGGAAGGTCGATGCGGTGTTCGGAGTAGCGGAAGACGGCGCGGACGATCTGCGCACCTTCGAAGCCGACGAGAGCTCCGACATTCGCCGCGAAGACCTGCTCACCTTTCTCCGCGAGACGCCGGGCGTCATCGAGCACCGCGGCCGGCACCGAGACCACCGCGCCCATCGGTGTGGCGACGCCGCAGACCGGGCGCGTGACGCCGTCCCACCCCGGTTCAGAGCGCGTGGGCGAGGAGGCGACATCGAGGCGAGAGGACGGCGGCCACGCGCCGAGCCAGGCGCGCAGGAATACTCCGAGACGTCGGGCGAGCTCGGGATCGGCGTGATCGAGCTCGCTGCGCTCCGTCGCGAGCGTCGCCTCCTTCGGATCCCCGCGGCCCATGGGCGCGCCTGTTGCTACCCGGACCGATTCGGACCGGCGTGCTCGAGGGTGAGCACGATCAGCACCCGCTTTTCGCGCACCATCACGGCGCGGTATTCGTCCCAATCCGGGTGCTCGCCGGAGATCCGTCGGTAGTACTCGACGAGGCCGTCCATCGACTCGGGCAGCGAGACGATCTCGGCGGTCCCTTCGACCTGCACCCATTCGCCGAAGAAGCGTTCACTGAACGCGCACAGCGAGGCGAAGGGACGCTTCCGGAGATTGCGTGTCTTCATCGCCGTCTCTCGCGAACTGATGACGACATGACCCGCGTCGTCGACGCCAGCGGTGATCGGCGAAAGCTGTGGCTTGCCGTCGTTCCGCAACGTCACCAGGACCGCCCGGTGATTGGCGGCGATGAAGGTCGTTGCCTCGGTGATGTCCATCTTCAGCAGCGTAACGATCGTGCCGTTGGTGGCCACGAACCCGCTGGCAACCGCGCCGAGAGCGGAGCGAACCGTGGGGCCCTCAATGGACGAGCTGGCGCTCCGGTTCGATCTTCAGGATCACGCGCTCACTGCGGATCTCGGACTCGTACGGCCCACCGGTGTACTTCTCGGAGAGGCGATCGATGTGCGCGCGTGCCTCTGGGCCGCGCACTTCTTCGACCACCCGTCCTCGCACCTCCACGTAGTGATACGGGTTCGTCGCGTCGATCACCGTCACGACGACCCGTGGATCCGCGACGACGTTCTTGTACTTCCGCCGGTGAACCTCGGTGTTCAAAAAAACGTGGTCCTTCGACGCGTCGACCCACATCAGCTGGGTCATCGGCATGCCGTCTGTGAGCATCGTCGTGAACGCGGCGAAGTTCTTCCCGTTGGCGAGCTTCACCACCTCGTCTTCGAGCACGCGGCCTCCTGTCTCCTTGTCGTGCGATCGATCCGACCGCGCCACCACGGCGCATCCCGGTCGCGTCGTCGTCTTTTTGTTGTAGCGAGATTCGGGTGCCCTCGAGCCGCGCAACGCCGGATCGTCGTAAGGGGTTCTTTTCTCGGAACACCTACGATGAAAGGTGCCCTCGTGGCAGTCGACCTCGTGAGAACGCCAAAAAACGCGCGGGCACGGGCGCAGATCTCGCCGACCGGCTGGCCGTGGCAGGCCCAGCTCCTCCTCCTCGGGGCGATCTGGGGAAGCAGCTTTTTGTTCATCAAGGTCGGCGACCGCTCCTTCGCCCCCTTCGACATCGCCGGCGGCCGCATCGCCCTCGCGGCCGTCACGCTCCTCGCCGTGCTCTTCGCGACCGGGGGTCACCTGCCGCGGGGCCGTGCCCGCTGGGCGCACCTGGCGGTGGCGGGATTCTTCATGAACGCGCTCCCCTTCACCCTGATCGCCTGGGCCGAGGTGCGGATCTCGTCGATCGCGGCGGGCATCTTGAACGCGACGACACCGCTTTTCACCTTGATGACCGCTTTCGTGCTCGTGCCGAGCGAGCGCTTGACGAAGTCGCGCCTCGCCGGGCTCTTCCTCGGAATCGTGGGGGTCGTCGTCGTCCTCGGCGCCTGGCACGGGCTGCCGAACGGGAAGATCGCGGGATACCTCGCCAGTCTCGCCGGGGCGCTTTCCTACGGGATCGGGCTCCCCTACACCCGGCGCTTCGTCACGACCGACAAAGAAAGCGTCACAGCGCTCGCCGCGGGCCAGCTCGTCTGCGCGACCGTCGAGATGGCGGCGTTCGCGCCCGTCTTTGTCCGCGTCCCCCACCACGTGAGCGGCGACAGCTGGGCGAGCGTCGCCGCCCTCGGTGTCCTGTGCACCGGTGTCGCCTATCTGCTCAGCTACGCGATCGTCCGCGCCGCGGGGGCGACGAGCACGTCACTCGTAACGTTTTTGATTCCGATCTTCTCGACGATCTTCGGCGCGGCGATCCTTTCTGAAGCGCTCGCCTGGTACGAACCGGTCGGAGCGATCGTCGTACTGGCCGGCGTTGCCCTCGTGCAAGGGATCCGCATTCGGCCGAGGCGCGCCGGTCGCGCCGTGTCGGTGGTCATGAAAGATCAACCGGTACCGTCGCGAGCGATCCTCGAGGACCCGCCCAGCGGCTGAACGTCGCGACGCGCCTACAGGACCTTCGCGAGAAAGGCGCGGGTGCGTTCGTGTTGCGGATTCGCCAATACCTCACGCGGTGAGCCGCTTTCCACGACCGCGCCGGAATCCATGAAGACGAGTGCGTCGCCGACTTCACGGGCGAACCCCATCTCGTGGGTGACGACCACCATCGTCATCCCCTCCTCGGCGAGTCCCCGCATGACATCGAGCACATCGCCGACGAGTTCGGGATCGAGGGCGGACGTCGGCTCGTCGAACAGCATCAGCCTCGGTTGCATGCACAGCGCTCGGGCGATCGCGACGCGCTGCTGTTGCCCACCGGAGAGCTGGTTCGGATAGGCGAACATCTTGTCGCCGAGGCCAACCCGTTCGAGCAGCGTTCGGGCGCGTTGGGCAACCGCTGCCTTCGGCTCACCCTTCACCAATATGGGCGCGAGCGTCAGGTTCTCGAGCACGGTCATGTGCGGGAACAGGTTGAAGTGCTGGAAGACCATGCCGATCTTTGCCCGCTTTGCGCTGACCTCCCTTTCGCGCAGCTCGTAGAGCTTGCCGCCGTGCGGCCGGTACCCGACGAGCTCTCCGTCGACTGAGAGCCGGCCGCCGTCGATCTTCTCGAGGTGGTTGATGCAACGGAGGAACGTGCTCTTGCCCGAGCCCGACGGGCCGATGAGGCACATCACTTCCCCCTCATTCACTTCGAGGTCGATGCCCCGCAGCGCCTCGATGCGGCCGAAGTGCTTGCGCACACCTTCGGCTTTGACGACGACGCGTCGCGCCTCCAAGCTCATCGGTGGAGGGACTCGAGCATGGGCTCGCTCTCGATCACCCTCGCGCGCTGGCGTATCCCGTACCGCGCGATCGCCAACAACTTCTGCCTGGGAGTCGGTGGCAGCTCGCGCAGTGAACCCTTCGCGTAGTGCCGTTCTACGTAGAACTGTCCCATCGTGAGCACGGTCGTCACGATCAGGTACCACAGGCTCGCCACGATCAAAAGCTCGGGAATGTCGTAGTTGCTCGAATAGATGAGCTCGGCCCTGCCGGTGAGCTCGTAGACGGTGATGACGCTCGCGAGCGACGACGTCTTCAGCATCGAGATCGTCTCGTTGCCCGTCACGGGGACGATGACCCGCATCGCCTGGGGAAGGACGATCTTGCGCAGGACCTGCGGTCGCCTCATCCCGAGGGACTGCGCGGCTTCGGTCTGTCCCTCATCGATGGAGATGATCCCGGCGCGGACGATCTCCGACATGTAGGCGCCCTCGTTCAAGCCGAGGCCGACGACTGCGGCCGTGAACGCCGTGATCGAGTTGGCACTGACGTGTACGAACGCCGGGCCGAAGGGAATCCCGAAGGTGAGCTGCGGGTAGAGGTAGGCAAAGGTGTACCAAAACAACAGCTGCACGAGCACCGGCGTGCCCCGGAAGAACCAGATGTAGGCCCAGCTCGTACCCGAAAGGATCGGGTTCGGAGAGAGTCGCATCGTCGCGCCGATGACGCCAAGGATCATGCCGATCGCCATCGCGAGCACGGTGAGCTCGAGGGTGACGACGACGCCTTCGATGATGTATCGCGACGAGAAGTAGCGCCAGATGATCGACCAGCGAAAGCGTCTCTCGTGGACACCACCGCGATAGGTGTACGAGAACGCCAGTGAGTGGATGAGCATCGCGGCCAGCACCGCGATGATGACCGACGCCACCCAGCGGCCCGGGTGCCGGACGGGGACGGCGGTGATCGAACCACCGGCCGGGCGCCGATCATCGGCGCCCGCCGGTGCTCCCCCCATCATTCGCGCGGCCTTTGTCCAGCGCCCGCCGATTCAGGCCCGCGCGAAGCCGTTGCCGCTAACTCGTCGCGCCGTTGACGACCGCCTTTTTGATCGCTCCTGGCGCGATGCCCCATTTGTCGAGGACCTTTAAGTAGATGCCGTCGCTAATCAGCGCGTTCACCGCGCCGAGAACGGGCTGGACGAGCCCGAGGTTTTTCGGAAGCGCAATCCCGTACGGTGCGACCTCGATCGCCTGGCCCGAGAGCTTGAAGACGCCGTTCGACTGGGCGACGATGTACGCCGCGACCTGCGAGTCGGCGAAGCCGATCTGGGCGCGGCCGCTCGAGACGGCGACGTTCGCCTCGCTCTGGGTGCTGAACGGGTCGACGGTCACCTTGCACTTCTTCGCCTGGCTCATCGCGTCCGACTGCTCGGTCGTGCCGCTTTCGACGGCCACGGTGTGACCGCACAGTCCAGGCAGGCCGTTCACGGCGATCTTGGAGTTGTGCAGGACGTAGAAGGCCTCACCGGCGCTGAAGTAGTCGACGAAGGTCACCTGCTTTTCTCGCGCCTTCGTATCGGTGAACGACGACATGCCGATGTCGTACTTGCCAGAAAGGATCCCGGGGATGATCAGGTCGAAGGTGGCGTTGACGATCTTGATCTTCAGGCCGAGCACCTGCGCGATCGCGTTCGCGAGATCGACGTCCATGCCCACGATCTTGCCGTTCTCGACGTACTCGTCCGGGGCGTACGTCGCATCGGCGGCGACCACGAGCGTCTTCGAACGCAGCCCCGCCGGAACCTCGGCAGCGAGCTTCGCGTTCTTCGGTGCCACAGGGATCTGGCTCGCACCCGCCGGTGCGACGAACAGAGCACCGACGCACGCGGCGGCGACGAACGCCGAGCCCAATGCGACGAGTGGACGGCGTGTAGGGAACCGCACGTTTACCTCCATGAAATCGAAACCGGATATTCATAGCACGGCAACGTTTCAAAGGATCAGCCCGGTGGGAGCTGGCGCCGAATTCAGGCACGATCGCTCGGCTGCTGTTCCGCTCGCTTCGTCAGCCACCGTTGCAGGCCCGCCGCGTTCGAGTGGATCCCGTTCAAGGTCTCGAGCCGCACACGCTGGGCCGCCTCGACTCCCGATAGGTCCTCGGCGAAACGCCTCGTCAACGCATCGGCGATGTCCTCGCCGGCGACAAAGGCGCGCTCCGCCTCTTCGGCCCAGTGGGTGAGGGTCTCGGCGGCCTCGTCAAGGAGTACCTCGGGATCGGTCGGGACAATCCCGTAGTGCGCGAGGGCGATGCGCGTCGGCGAGGCCGCCGCGAAACGTCGGAGCGAGTTCAGCGCCTGCTCGAGGTCGAAGTCCGGTGGCGGCGTCGCCGGACGGAGCGCGCCGCCGCCCGGCAGCTTCACCCCGACCGCGTCGCCCGCGAACAAAATCCCGCTCTGTGAGTCGACGAAGCCGAGGTGATGCTTCGCGTGGCCGGGAGAGTCGATCGCCGTGAGCGTCCGACCGTCACCGAGATCGACTGTGTCTCCGTCGTAGAGGACGTGGACCCGGTCCTCTGGGGTCGGCGCCAATCGTCCGTAGAGGCTGTCGATCAGGCCGCCGTAAACCTGGGCGGCCGACGCGATCAGCCGTTCCGGGTCGACGAGGTGTCGCGCACCGCGCTCGTGGACGTAGACCACCGCTGACGGAAACGCGGCCGCGACGTCTCCGACGCCGCCGGCGTGATCGAGGTGGATGTGCGTGACCAACACCGCGGCGAGGTCGTTCGGGCCGATATCGAGCCCGGCGAGGGCTTCGAGGATCACCGGGACGGAGCTTTGGCTGCCGGTTTCGACGAGGACCGGGTTAGGCCCGGGAAGGAGAAAGCCGGCGGTCGTCTGCTGCCAACCGCCAAGCAACGTGTCGATTTCGAGGACGCCGGCGGCAACGTTTTCGGGCACGAGGGAGATTTTTGCCGGACGCGAGGGCGATTACGAACCGGCGCGCTTTACGTCACTCGTCATCCGCGACCTTCGGGACGGCGCCTTTTGAATGCTCGAGGATGAACTCGAGGATCGTCTGGTGCTTTTTCGTGTCGGCGATCAAGGTGTCGACGAGCATCGCCCACACTTCGCCGTTGTCGATCCCCGACAACATGCGCGAGAACGCGCATCTCCTCTTCGTCGCGCTGCTCTATTTCGAGCATCGTGCGCGTCTCCTCACCGAGGTCGAACGGCAGCGGCAGGGCACTGAAATCTGGGACGGCGGGCTCGAAGATCTCGCCATGAAAGTCGCGCCGGATCGCGTTCACGATTTGCGCCATGCGGGCATGGTGACGTTCCTCTTCCTCAGCGATCATCGTCAACAGGTAGCGCACGTCGTCACGGGTCGTCGCCCGGGCGAGGTTGCGATACCGCTCGAGCACCGCCTTCTCGGAAAGGACGTGCCGACTCATCTGCGCGATCACCTCGTCGACGACTGTGCTCGCGACTGCTGAGTTCTGTTCCCTTCCGAAGCGATTCGTCATCGCGCAACACCTTCGTGTTCAAGAACGTCGGTTCCGAGGCGTTGTCGCGAGGCGGCCCAGCTCGGCCGACCAGGACGCCTCAACGCCCGCGCGCGCGATCAAGGAGGCGACGGTCGCGTTTTGTCGGCCGGCCGCTCGCGCGCTCCCGTACCGCCTGGGGCAGCTCGCGGCGCGTCGGCGGAGGCGGAGGCGTGAGATCCCGGTAGGCGAGCACCGCGAGGCTGGCAGATACCCGCGCCGGGATCGGGTCGACAACCTCGACAATGCGCGAGCGCCCTGGTGCTCGTACCTCGATGCGGTCCCCGCTTCGAACCTCGGTCGCCGGCTTCGCCCGCGCCCCGTTCACCCGCACGTGGCCCGATCGGCAGGTCTCGGTCGATTCGGTCCGGGAAGGAAACAGCCGAATCGCCCACAGGTACCGGTCGACGCGCACCCCGTTCACGGGATCATCGTCGCACGGACAGGATGCGCGGATCCGGCGAGGTGCCGACAAGCTGGCTTTCGTACGCTTTGCGAAAGACGAGGCGAGGAGGCGAGCCGGTGAAGGTCGCTGGAGTGCAGTGCGATCTCATCTGGGAGGACCAGGACGCGAACCTCAAGCGTCTCGGCCCGCTCATCGAGGACGCGGTCAGCGGGGGTGCCCGGCTCGTCCTTCTCCCAGAGATGTTCCCGACGGGGTTCTCGATGCACACCGACCGGGTCGCCGAGGTCGCCGGCGGGGAGAGCGCCCGCTTCCTCCACGAGACGGCGAAAAAGACCGGCGCGTTCGTCGGCGGATCGTTCGCCTGTCGAGTGCCCGGGTCCGCGAAACCGACGAACCGCTTCCTGCTTGCCGGCCCGGACGACGAGGAGGTGATCTACGACAAGATCCACCCCTTCAGCTATGGCGGCGAGTCCGAGCACTATGCGTCGGGTGACCGCTCAGCGTCGTTCGAGATCGACGGGGTCCGCTTCACCCCATTCGTCTGTTACGACCTGCGATTTGCCGACTGGTTCTGGGACGTGGCCGAATCGACCGACTGCTACGCCGTCGTCGCCAACTGGCCGCGCCCGCGTCAGCCGCACTGGGATGACCTCTTGCGGGCGCGGGCCATCGAGAACCAGGCCTACGTCATCGGGGTGAATCGTGTCGGTGTCGGCGACGGTCTCGAATACGTCGGCGGCAGCGTGGTGTATGGCCCGTTCGGCGAGGTCGTCGCCCAAGCGGGATCCGAAGAGGTGGTCCTTTCGGCCGAGATCGATCCCGCCCACGTGAAGCAGATCCGACGACGTTTTCCCTTCCTCGCCGACCGTTGAGCACACAGCAAGGGCGAGGAGCTGGCGCGAGTTGAAACCGAACATCGAACGCGCAACGGCCTGGCAGATCGACAGGGACTGGGATGAGTTCGCGTCGGTCGCGCGCAGTTTCTTGGAGTCCAATCCCGAGCGGAACACGCTTGCGATCACCGTCCTCGAAGCCGTCCTCTCGGGGCGCTTCCGCGACCCCCCGCCGATGTTCGGTTGGCAAATCAGCGGGTCGTCGGTCGACGGCGCCTTCCTCATCACACCGCCGCACGAGCTGATCGTCACGGCGAGCCCCGACGGCGCCTCGCAGCTCGGTCGCCAGCTCCGCCTCGACGGCTCCGCCGTCCCCGGCATCAGCGCCGAACCGGACGTCGCTCGGGCGTTCTGCGCGAGATACCTCGACGACTCCGACGCGTCGATCGAGCTCGGAACGCACATGCTGCTCTACCGCCTCGAAGAACTCGTCGAACCCCCGATCGCCGCCGAAGGATCCGTTCGCCTCGCCCAGGATGGGGACTTCGAAGTGTGCCTCGACTTCTTCAACGAGATGCGGTCCGAAGTCGGCGGGATCCTCGGTGATCAGAGCGACCTCGTTCGGCGACGGATCTCCGGAGGGCTCGTCTCACTGTGGGAGGTGGGCGGCGCGGTCGTTTCGCTCGCAAGCCGGACGCCCGACGCGGCCGGCGTGGCGAGAATCGGGCCCGTCTACACCCCGGCGCGATCACGCCGCCGTGGATACGCGTCGGCGGTGACCTACGCGTGCACGCGAGATGCGCTGGCGAGCGGCGCATCGGGAGTCGTTCTGTTCACCGACTTCGCCAATCCGACTTCGAATGCCATCTACCAGTCGATCGGCTTCAAAGCGATCGGAGAACACGTAATCCTCCGTTTCAGCGATCAAGGAGACTGAGCGTCCCTCGGCCCCCGAGTCCGGAGCCTTACGGGTCGGGATAGTCGATCATCTGGTGGACGAGTCCGACCCAGTCCGGGATCACCTGGCCCTCGTGCAACAGCCGGGCCGTCGTACCGGTCATCCCCGCCCGGCGACGACGCTTGATGTCCTTCGCGCGATCCCGCAGAAACTTCTCTGCTGTCTTGTAACCATGTTCGCGAAGCACGCGCTTGCGTCCATTCGCCGCGCGCCGGGACGCCTCACCCCGGGACTCGAAGACGCGCCGCATCTCTTCCGCCGCCGCCTCCAGGTCAGGTTCTCCCCAGATGCTGTCGGGCGGGTACGGCGGGGAGCCGCGCCCGACGCGCGACCTCCCCGCGGGAACGAGGAACGCGCACTCGTCGTCCATGAAGTCCAGGTTGCCCGAGTAGGCGGTGGCGATCACCGGGACGCCGAGCGCCATCGACTCGGCGAGTGTGAGCCCGAAACCCTCGGCCCGGTGCAATGACACGTAGCAGTCCGCGCGGGCGAGCATCGCCGCGCACTCCGCCTGGGTGTAATAGGCATCGACGAAGACGATGTCGCTTCGATCACCGATCGCCTCACGCAGTCCCGCCACCTCGACCGGACGTTCGTCGGCGTTGATCGACTTCAACACGAGCGTCGGCCCTTCAGCCGCGCCGAAGGCGCGGCTGAAGGCCTCGACGAGGCCGATCGGGTTCTTGCGCGAGATGGTGCTCAGAAAGTCGAACATGAAGAAAAAGACGAATCCCTCCGGCATGCCGAGTCGCCGCGTATCGATCGACGGATCAACCTTCGGCGCTTCGACGGGATACCCGAAGACGAGCAGGGGGACGTCGGTGATCGTCCGGATCGCGTCCGCGCAGAAGGCGCTCGGCACCCAGAGCTCGTCGAAAAAGCGCGCCGCTCCACCCATCTGCTCGGGCGGGTTCTCCGTCTCCCACGCCCAGCTCCCCACCGTGTAGCGCCCGTCGAAGAAGCCCGGGCCCACGAAACGCGCGAAGTAGACGAACTGGTCAGAGTTCACACAGACGACATTCGCGGCGAGGTTCGTCGCGACGGCGTCGTCGCTGACCGAGACGTCGTGCTGGCGGCTCTTCGTCAGCGAAAAGGAGAACCCGCTGCTCGTGATCCGCGCTCTTCGCATCGCGGCCAGGATGCGCCGCGCCGCGTCGCCGATCCCGAGCTCGGCGCGGAGATACCCCGCGACGAGGAAACCGTCGCGCAACGCATCGGGCGGTGCCCACAACGGCAGATCGAATTGCGGCCATGCGTCGCGCTCGAACGCCTCCTCGATGACCTCGGACGGGATCCGGTACTCGTTGTGCGCCTGACGCTCCGCCCACTGTCGGAATGCCGGCGCGTCCGCCAGGGAGAGCTCGGGGAACTCGGCGCGCAAATCCTCCCGTGCTTGGTAGATCCCGAAGTACAGGCGCGCCGTGCTCGGCGCGCGGTCGTTCGCCGGCTCTGGAGATGAGAGCCAGCGATAGAACGCGGGGAGGGTCTGGGCATTGAACGGATCAGGGGGAGGTTCGTACTTCAATCCCTCGACGTCCCCGACGATCGCGTCGCGCACCGCCTGGCGGATCCGTCGGTTCATCGCAAAGCCGTCCGGCAAGGTCGCCCATCGATATTGGGTGGTCGTGTTCTCCTCGAGCCCCGCTTCGATCAACGCCGCGGCGTACCAACGACTCAATGATCTCGTCGCCTCGTCGTTCGCGAGGAGCGGCCCGTCGGCGCCGCTTGATTCGGGCGCGAGTGCCCACGGACGCGCAGGATCGAATCCCGCGAAGTGGAAGACGACGAGCGGGTCTTCATCGACGACGTACCGCCCGCCGCGCAGCGCCAGCCTGCGCGCGCCCAAGTGCCAATGACCCGCGGCCACACCGGGTCGCTCGATGACACCGAGATCCACCTCCCCGATCCCGAGCGCGTCCCAATCAGCATCGAGGCCGTCGCCGACGATGACTTGTGGGTGCGCGCCGACGCGGGTGCGTTCGTGCACCGCGCTGAGCCACTCACGCCCCTCGCCATTCGCGCCGAGGAATCCCGGAACCCACACGCGCAGGGCGCCCGGAGACTCGGCATGCCGCCTGGCGCTCGCAGCCGGTGCAGACGCAGCCGCGAGCGGTACACGCAGGACCGCGTGCTCCTCGAAAAGCTCTCCGACGACGTCGAGGGGACCAAGCACGACCGAATCGGGGCTGAGATAGAGCACCTTCTCGTTGCTGGCCGAATCGAGCAGGGTGAGCATCAACTTCGGCCGCAACCAGAGCGCGAGCTCATCCGCGGACAGGTGAGCCGCCTCGACGTGGAATTCCTCTTCGGTGATCCCGATGTCGATCGCGCGGACACGATCGAACTCGCCGGGATCGAGTTGCCCAATGTCGAAGGGGTCGTCGAGGAGCAGCACCTGGAGGCGCTCGTGTGGCGCTTGTTCGCGCAGCGTGCGCGCGAGGACCCGCACGTTCGCGAGCTGCCGCCTGGTGGCGATGGTGCAGAGGCACAGATTCGCCATCAGTTCCTCGCCTCATCGGACGCGCTGAGGCGCTCGGTCTCTGTTCCAGCGCGCGCGTCGGGTGCAGCGCCGACGGCTCCGTTAGGACCGTTGGGTCGAAGATGCGAAGTCAGTTCCGTATCGATGACAGTACGCACCGTACGAAACCGACACCATCCCGTCACGCCTCGAGCGAGGCCGCGGCCCGCAGCGGCCGAACATTGTCGATCTCGGGAGAGAGCGACTGCCGCATCCAAGCAAACGCCGCAATCGCGGCCGCGCTACAACCGATGAGCACCCCGAGGAAAATGTCGCCGAGGCCGGCCCCGAGCAAAGCACCGGCAATCGGCGAACAGAGCATGTTCATCACGGTGATGACACTCGACGCGGTGGCGGTGTAGCGCCCTTGCAGCTCGGGCCGCGCCATCATCATCACGATCGGAGCTCCGACCGGTGCCAGCAGCACTTCACCCAACGAGAAGACTCCGAACATCGCGACGACTAGCGCACTGCCGGCGAACATGCGCGGAAAGAGCCCACCGATCGCGAGCACGATCCACGAGATCCCGAACAGCGCTGCGCATATCGACAACGCGGTCGAACGGCGCAAGCAGCCAACGAGTCGCAGGGCCTGCGGTTGCAGCAGAACGATCATGCCGGTGTTCACGCCGAAGGCCCATGCGATCACCCGAGGCCCCACGTGGACGACGGAGGTCGCGTAGCCGACGAATCCCGTCAGAACCGCCGCGTAGCCCGCGAACATCATCAACGCCATCGCCACCAGATACCGCACGAAGCGATTGTCCGCGAACACCGCGCGGTATCCGCCCTTCGGATGTTCGGGGGCGGCGTGAGCGCTCGGTGCCGGGCGTGTGAAATACGACGACGGCATGACAACGAGCGCGCCGATGATCGCCGCATACGTGATCCCATCGACGAGGTAGATGAGCACGAAGGATCGCGGGTCTGAGACGTGCACGATGAAACCCGCGATCACCGAACCGGTGCCGAGGCCGAGATTCAACAGCTGGAAGTTGCGCGCGAAGACTCGCGGCCGAAGACCTTCGTCGTGCACGAGGACGGCGAACAGCGCGTTCCAAGACGGCCAGGTCGCACCGTTCGCGACGCCGTAGATGACCATCACCGGCAGCGCCGACAGCGGACTGTGGACAAGGATCAGGCCCATTGTCCCGACCGCCTCGAAGGCGAGCGCCGTGGCCGAAACGATGCGCGGTCCGACGCGGTCGACGAGCATCCCAGTCGCTGGCCCGATGGGGATGCTGATCACGGCAGTGCCCCCGATCAGAAGGCCCGAGACGCCGAGGGAGATCCCGCGAACTTGGTGCAGGTAGATCAACAGAAACGGCAGAGTGAGACCGCTGCCGAGCACCGACACGAAGTTCGCCGCCAAAAGGACGCGGATGTGCCGCGGGATGCGGTCGCAGGAACCCACCCGAGCATCGTTCCATTTCGGTGTGCGGGCTCGCCCCGCAAGCCGATGGCGCCGCACAGGGGTCTCGCGATCGTGCCCCGCTCGAGACGCACGGGACGCGACCGGCGCTAGACAGCTTTGATCGACTCCTCGACCAAATCGAGCTGAGGCATCACCTGTTCCGCGTCACCGACGACGACCGTCGCGAGTCGTGAGGGCGCGAGATACTGGCGGGCGGCTTCGTTCACTTCGGCCAACGTGACGCGGCTCAAACGTGCCGGATACGCGCCGAGGTAATCCGGTTCGACGTCGTCGGCGAGCAGCCCGCGCGAGCGTCGAGGCGAGGCCGGCCTGGGTCGCGGTCGAGTACAGGAAGGATCCGATCGCGTAGCGCCGCGCCGCATCGAGTTCGTCCTGTCCGATCCCGACGGTCGCGACGCGTCCCAATTCGTAGCGCGTCTCGACGATCGCGGCCGCGGTGACATCAGTCGCCACCTCGGCGGAAAACGTCGACACGGAACCGGCGCGCCCGTGATGCACCCGAAGACGCGGGGAGTACGTGTAGCCGTTCCGCTCGCGGAGATTCTCGACGAGTCGAGAGGTGAACATCCCCCCCGTCGCCAGCGTCGCCAGCACCATCGCTGGCCAATCGGGCGACGTCCGGTCCGGGGCGGTCCCGCCGATGCGCAGATTGCTCTGGACGGCGCCCGGTCGGTTCCTAAGACGAGGCGGCCCGGGTACGACGGGCCGGACTCGGGGGAGCTTCGTCGCCTTGCGACGCGAGTGGACGATCCACTCACCGAGCGCGTCCTCGACGATATTGGGAACCTTCTTCGTGTCGACGTCCCCGACGACGACGAGGCTCGCGCCACGGGCCGAGAGAACCTTGTGGTGCAGATCGCGAAGTGCGGGGCTCGTGACGCGACGGATCGCGGCTGGTCGCGGGATACGAGCCGAATACGGATGACCCGGATAGACCGCCTCGTCGAAGATTTCGCCGGCGATCGCCTCCGGACGGCTGAGCACGATCGCGATCTCGTCCGCGGTACGAGCACGATCGGCGCCCACCTCTGACGCCGGGTACGTCGCGCCGGTAAGGGCCCCGGCGATCAATTCCAGGAGTTCGACGAAGTTCGACGAGATTGACGATCCCCCGATGATGAAGACATCGCGATCGAGGTGCGCGCCGAGCGTGCCGCCGAGTCGTTCGACCGCCGACGCGATCTCGTCTCGGTCGCGATCCTCGGTGCCAGCGAGCAAGGACTCCGAAAGCATCAGCGGCTCGGCGGGATTCGAGACCTGCGCGGATCCGAGCGGCAAGACGATCCGCACCTCGACGAGCGGGACGCTCGGTCGGCGTACCGACACGAGGTGCAGCTCACCCGATACGTCGGTCGACGCGACGGCCGGCGCCTTCGGTGGCGCAAGATCGCGAATTGGCGGGCGCTCGATCGTCGTCATCGGCCGCGTCCACCAGAAGGGTGGATCTCCACGATCGCTTGTTGCTGCGCGGCGAGATCCGCCGCCGCCGCGGCGACACCTGTCGCGGTGATCTCAGCGATTCGTTCGGGGATCTCGTCGATCAATGCGCCGCGTCCGTGAATCACCTCGATGCTCGCGAGCGTCACTGAGCGTTGCAAGAGTGAATCGAGGGCCCGCCAAAACCCCGATCGCCAGCCGATCGCCACCCGATCGAGCTCATCTTGTGTCGGGCCCTCCTCGGCGAGCCGGGTGACCTCTTCGTCGATCGCGCGGACGATCTGTTCGGTCTTTTTCAGACCCGGGTGATGAACGACGATCTGAAACAGAACCGGATCGCGCATCATGACCGCGTCCTCGCCGAATTCGCCGAGCAGACAACTGACGTCGGTGACAATGCGGTCCTTGTGCACGAGTCGCTTGCGCAAGCGACTTGCGTCGCCGCTTGCGAGGACACTCGCCACGATCGAGTAAGCGAGGCTGTGATCGAATTCGGCGATCGGATCGGGCGTGCGAAGCCCGATCGCGAACGCCGGCTGCGGGGCGAGCGGGTCGTTGACCACCTTGCGGCGCGATGTTGCGAGCGGAGGTTCAGGCCACGGCCCGTGTGGTGGCGTCGCGACCCGCGGAATCGCGCCGAAGTGGCGCTCGACAAGAACCATGACCGCGTCCGGTTCGCAGTCCCCCGCGACGACGAGGACCGCGTTCTCCGGGGAGTAGTAGCTCTTATGGAACTCGATCGCGTCCTCGACGGTCGCTTCCTCGAGGTGCGAGAAGTCGCCATAGCCGTTGTGCGAGTTCGGGTACGTGTCGAACGCGAGCTCCGGGAGCATGATCCACGGGAATCCGCCGTACGGCTGGTTCAAGACGTTGACCTTGATCTCTTCTTCGACAACGGCGATCTGGTTGCGCAGGTTCTCCTCGGTGATCGCGGGCGCTGCCATCCGATCCGCCTCGAGAAACAGCGCGAGCTCAAGCGCCGCCGACGGCAACGTCTCGTAGTAGGCCGTCAGGTCGGCGAGGGTGTGCCCGTTGAACACTCCGCCCGAGGACTCGACGAGCCGGATGTGCTCGACCTTTCCGACGTTGCTCGAACCCTGAAACATCATGTGTTCGAAAAGGTGCGCGAAACCGGTCCGCCCTTCAGGCTCGGATCTCCATCCAACGTCGTACGCAACGGCGACGCCGACGAGTGGCGTGGAATTGTCGGGCGCGATCACGAGTCGGAGGCCGTTGCCGAGGTGGGCAGTCTTGAGCGTGCGAGATCTCGTCTTCGATGGCACCTCCGCAACGTAGCGGAGCCGGTCAAATGCGATGCCGCACGGAGCGCCGTATTTTCTCCTCGATTTTCCCCGCCGTCGTGACTCATCGCGACCCGAGCAGTCCCACGATGCTCGACACCGGCGTGCGACGATCGAGTCGACCCCGATTGCAACCTGATCCGATTCGGTTCGCCTTTGGATGAGTGATTCGCGTCTGCGCCTCCGAGGATGTGAGCGCGCTGATACGGTGATTGCGGTATCACAAACGGTCCCGGAGGCCTGATCGTGCCGGACGACCGCGAATCCCCCGACACCGCAGAGCCGGCGAAGGTCGTCGGAAGGCGGGGCGCGGGTTCGCACGCGGCAAAGGGCGCGCTCGTCATGGAAGACGTGGCGCGTGCCGCTGGCGTCTCGCCGATGACGGTGTCGCGGGTCTTGAACGACCATCCCGCCGTCAAGCCGGAGACGCGCAAGAAGGTGCTCGCCACAGTGGCGATGCTCGACTACCGCCGCAACTCGGCGGCGAGGGCGCTCGCAACACACCGCTCCGAGACGATCGGGGTCGTCGCCCTCGACATGATCTTTTACGGTCAGGCAGCGTGCGTGCGCGGCATCGAGCACGCGGCGCGGGCTGCCGGCTACTTCGTGAGCATCGCGACCCTGAAGACGGTCAACGAGCGGTCGATCCGCGAGGCCTCCGACTCGCTCATCGCCCAGTCGGTCGACGGCCTCGTCGTCATCACGCCGCGGGGCTCGGTCCTAAGGGCGCTGCGCGAACAGGCGGTCGACGTGCCGATGGTCGTTGCGGGTGGTTCGCCGAATAGCGGGCTGCCGACGGCGTCGTTCAACCAGGTAGAAGGGGGTCGGAGCGCCACACGGCATCTGCTCTCCCGGGGCCACCCGACCGTCTGGCACGTCGCTGGGCCGGTCGACGACTGGGACGACGCTCGCGACCGCCTCATCGGATGGCAGTCCGCCCTCGCCGACGCCGGCGCCGCCGAACCGAAGGTGCTGCAGGGCGACTGGAGCGCGGCATCAGGATGGCGGGCCGGGGTCGAGCTCGCCCGCAACCCCGAGGTCACTGCCGTGTTCGCGGCGAACGATCAGATGGCTCTCGGGCTGATGCTGGCGGTAAAGCAAGCGGGGCGACGCGTGCCTGAGGATGTCAGCGTCGTCGGATTCGACGACATGCCCGAAGCGGAATTCTTCGATCCGCCACTCACCACGATCCGACAAGACTTCGAAGAGCTCGGGCGACGGAGCATGCAGCTCCTTCTGCGCGCCCTTGAAACGGGGTCGACGACCTCGACAGTGCCAGTGATGCCCGCGTTTGTCGGGCGTCTCAGCACGGCGGATTACCGAGGTATGACAGGTCGCGGTCGCAGCTAGCGAAAGACCACAACCTGTTCGCGATGCCTCCGTCGGCGATGACCCCACTTACGATGACAGCGTTGTCCGTTCGGGCACACCGGCGGAGTGCCCGGTCCGCTCCGCGATGATCTCCGCGAGCAAACCCATCGTGGGCGAACTGGTCGAACATCCCCGCACGAAGCTCGGGCACCGACAGAACGAGCAGCATCCGGTCCTGCTGAACGGCGCGGTCGTCCTCGCTCATCTGCGCGAACGCGAGGCCCCGCGCGAAGGCGTAGTGACCCACGTCATTGGACAGCTCCTTCACGCGTCAGGTGGTCGACGGGCGCTGAGTCGACGATTGTGCCTGCATCCGGATCAATGACTGTCATCGGCAAGGCGAAGGTCTCTTCGGCGAAGAAGGCTCCCGCGCCTGTGAAAGCGGCCAAGAAGTCATCTCGGTAGTCAAGGATTAAGCAATTGAAGGAGCCGGTCCTTCCAGGCAATACGGCTCCCAACATCGTTCGCGCAGTCTCTCGTGACCTGGGTGCCTTCGCAGCCCGGCAGGTTCGTCGCAGGGGCTAACGAGTAGAGTGAAACTCACCCGGTCAATCCTCCCGGCCTTCATGCTGAGCAGGTGTCAGGTAGCTGCATCCCCGGCCGAGATTTCACCGCCTCTGTGGATTAAGCCTCGATCCACCGATTGACACGGGCTGACGCGCCGGTTTGATCCACCAAAAAGGCCTCCCCAGCTGGGAGAATGACGGTTGCTTAAGACGTCATAACCCAACAACGGGGAGGCACTTTCTGTGTCGTCATCTTCGCGCGCGCTCGACCGTGTCGGTGTGATCTTCGACGAGCCGAGCCTCGTCGCCGATGCCGGCCTCATCGTGCCGGCGACGCTCATGGTGCGGCTCGGTCTCGAAGCGATCGTGAACCGCATGCTCCGGCTTCAAGGTCGCGTCGGCGGATCGCGTCCTGGACGCAAGGTGCTGACCCTCGTTGCGGCGATCCTTGCCGGTGCGAACCATATCGACCACGCCGACAAGCTGCGCGCCGGCGCGACGCAGAAGATCTTGCCGTTCAAGGTGATGGCGCCTTCCACGCTCGGCACCTTCCTTCGCGCCTTCACCTTCGGACACATCCGCCAGCTCGACTCGGTGATCGCCGAAGCGATCCGGCGCGCCTGGCACTTCGGGGCGGGTCCTGGCAGCGCGCCGGTGACGCTCGACGTGGACTCGACGATCTGCGAGGTCCACGGCGACCACAAGCAAGGCGCCGCCTACGGCTACACGAAGGTGCTCGGTTATCACCCGTTGCTCGCAACGCGCGCCGACACCGGCGAGGTGCTGCACGCGCGGCTGCGAAAAGGCTCGTCCCAGCGCGGCACAAAGCGTTTCATCGAAGAACTCGTCGCCCGCGTCCGCCGCTGCGGGGCCAAAGGAGCACTCACCCTGCGCGCCGACGCCGGGTTCTTCTCCTACGCATTGATCGACACCCTCGATCGGCTGAAGGTCCGCTACTCGATCACGCTCCAGATCACCCCCCGTGTGCAGCGCTTTATCGATGCGATCGAAGAAGCGGCCTTCGAGCCGATCAGCTATCCAGATTCTGGCGAGGCGCAAGTTGCCGAGACGACCTACGTCGCCCAACGCCGCGGAGGGGCGCGAAGAATGCGGCTCGTCGTCCGCCGGACGCGCCTTTCCGACCCCCGCCAACAACAGCTGTGGCCCGCCTGGCGCTACCACTGCTTTGTCACCAACGTCGACCTCGGAACGGTCGATGCCGACGCCTTCCACCGCGATCATGCGACAGTCGAGCTTGCGATCAGGGACTTGAAAGAAGGATCCGGGCTCGAACACTGCCCGTCGGGAAAGTTCTTCGCCAACGCCGCCTGGCTCGGTTGCGCGGTCCTCGCCCACGACCTCGTCCGCTGGACCGCACGGTTGGGCAAGATCCACCCTCAATCAGAGCTCACCGTCGCCCGCACAGTGCGCATGCGTGTGCTCGCCTTGCCCGGTCGCCTCGTCAACCGCAGCGGTCGGCAGACCCTCCGACTCCCAAGTCGCTGGCCCTGGGCATTCAGCTTTCTCAACGCGCTCGACGCCATCCGCTCGCTGCCGCTTGTGACCTGAGCACCACACGTGCGGTCGGGCGCAGCCGCAGACGTTCACCGATGCGCTGACAAGCAAAGAACCACGCGAACCCCTACTTCGTCATCCCCGCGCGGCATCCGCGCGCGTCTCGACATCGATGCCGATCGCCGGCGTGACCGAACGAACATGAGCCGGTGTCAATCGGTGGATCGAGGTTAAGCGCGCGTCCATTTCGCGATCACGACAACCGCGTCAAGCCGCCTTTGATCGCTTGCGGTATCGGCTTCTCAAGCTGTGGCCGCCTGGCCGCACCGCATCGCCCAGACGGTGACGTAGCTGCCAGATCCGCAGTGAGCCAACCACACCTGCGAACAGCACACCGCCGATAGCGGCGAGTAGGAGACTCACACCAAGTGGGATCGCTCCGTGAGCTGCGAAGTACGAGATCTTTACCTGCTTCGTGTTCTGGAGGATGAACACCAGCAACAGCGCGAGCACCACGGTCGCGATGATGACTCCCACCCACGTTCCTGAGATTCGAGTCCCCCGAGTCGGATGTGGTGGGGCAGTCTCGGCGAGGCTGGGCGATACTTCGCTCGGGGTCGCGTGTGGCGGGGTGTCCTCCGGGGCTGGGGGTGCGTCCGCCATCACAACTCCTGGTATTCGCGGGCGGCTTCGAGCCCGCGCGCTGACGTCCGGGCTCGACGGTTGCCCGCGGGAACGTTGCTGTTGTGCGACCTCCGGTACTCATCCATGAGCTCGTCGTGACGGATCGTGACACCGGACAGGCTCGTCTCCTCCATCCGGTAGTGCGTCGAGCAGCCGGTCCAAGCGCCCCTCTCACCGCGCTGATGTGCTGCGAGCTCGTCACGGAGGTTCGGCGATCCTCCGATCATGACTACATGTTCTCGCCGCAGCAGTACGTAGACGCCGGGACCAGTCGATGCATCGACGAGGTTCTCCGCGGTGAAGCCGCGGCCGGTTGATCGAGTCGTCATCATTTCTTGCCTTTCATGAAGGAGGGTGGTGAGGAAACCTAAGGGCTCCGCGAGGTCCACGACGTGTCACTCCACGGTCGGACTTTTCAGCGGGGTCCGCAGTCCCTTTACCGCGTGTTGCCGGGGTTCGCCTGGGAAAACGAGTGACGCTGCACCGCGCGAGAGAGCGGCGGATTGATCTCGAGGCGATTCGGAAGGGACGCGAAGCGATGGATTCTGGAACGAACCTGGCGGTTGCATCCGGCCCTTGTTGTCCTGCCACCAGCCTGCGGGCTTGTGCACATGTTTCGTCATCGGCCGTTTCCTCCAGGTCCGTTGGGGGTGTTCGTGTTGACCAAAAGTTCCAGCACCTCACCGATCGTTCGTTCTCGACCGATGGCTTCTCCGAGGGGCAAATCGGTCTGGATGGAGTAGCGGTTGCGACGGCCGTTCTTGTCCTTCACGACGTAGCCGGATGAAATGAGGTCGGTAACGATGCCGTAGGCGCTGCGCTCGGTGATGCCGACCGACGCGGCGATGTCGCGCAAACGCACCCCGGGGTCGTGGGCGATGCAGACGAGCGCTCGGGCATGGTTGGTGAGAAAGCTCCACTCCGCCATCAGACACAATATAGCAGTACATTTCTAGAAGTGGATTGCTAGTTATATGGATCTAGAGTAGAGTGAGTCGCAGACCCCCAGGCCCTCCTGTCGTCGACACCGAGTTGCTCGAGAGTCAGCGAAAGGATGCAGCCATGTTGATGCGATTCGAACCATTCAGTGAGTTCGACCGGATCACTGAGCAGTTGAAGAGCGAACGCCGTGCTTGGCAGATCCCCGTCGACGCATACCGACGGGACGATGAGTTCAAGGTGCTGTTCGACCTGCCGGGCACCGATCCGGACTCGATCGAGGTGACCGTCGACAACGATGTCCTCACCGTGCGGGGTACGCGCACGTGGCTCCGCTTCGATGACGACCAGATCGCGATTACGGAGCGGCCGAAGGGCGAATTCAGTCGCCAGCTGTTCCTCGCGGAGAGCCTCGATCGCAACAAGATGACGGCCGCCTACGGAGATGGCGTGCTCACCGTCACGATCCCTGTGATCGCGCAGGCGAAGCCTCGCAAGGTCAAGATCGTTGATGCAAAGGTCGCGGCAAAGCCCGTCGCCCCGGTATTGACCTCCGTGTGAGGTCCTAGTCGAACAAGAGCGGCTTCCGCTGAAGGGAGCCGCTCTTGTTGAGGATCCTCCACGCTTTCTGCAAGCGCAGCGGCGCATCTACGCTGCTGTTGGCCTCTTGAAAAGTACGGCGAGGCTTCCGTCGTCCAGGGTGGTCATTCCAACCGCTTCCCAGCCCCGTTCACCTTCCTCGTTCAACGTACGAACTGCGGCGGACGCGCCAGGTGCATGCGTAGGCGGCTCGAACCGGGGAAGCGAGATGATCAAGTACTCCCAGGTTGTCACACCCCCATCCTGTCGGATTTTGGATTCCTCAGTGGAGGTGAGCGGACTCGAACCGCCGACTTCCACGTTGCGAACGTGGCGCTCTACCAGCTGAGCTACACCCCCGAGACCGAATAAAGAGCAGCGGGATCACGTCGAGATTAGTGCCGCGTCTCGCTTCGTCCGGAAGGACGAGGAACCTCCACGATGAGACCGGTGCTACGCGCTCCGCTTTTCGACAAACAAGCGAACCCACGGCTCGCGCGGCATGTCGCGATCGTGCACGTCACCCGTCTCGCCGTACTGCCGGATCACCCAATCCCCCGGGACGCGGAGTTCGTCTCTGCCGTCCGCGGGATGGCGTCCGGGCGATGAGGCCGCCTCGGCTGCCGTAAACCGTGCGAGCAACACGACGTACGCGGTGAGCGACACAGCGAGCACAACCGAGATCGTCCAGAATGCGCCCAAACCTGGCACTGCACCGAGAATGAGAGAGACCGCCAGTGCCCCGCCGAATGCGGAGAGGACTCTTCTCCTCCTCAGACGCAGGTCTGAGGAGGACGCAAGTGGCGAATGGCGCGGGCCATTCTTTTTCGCGTGGTCTTCTGCACCGCGTATGACGGGAAGCGTGACGTCATCGTTCCCGATTCTCGACCTATAGGCGCGCTCGAGCAGACGGCGCTGACGTCGAAAGCGAGCCACGGACGCATTCACTTGATACGCAGAATGTCGACGAAGTGCGACGGGGATCAAGGCAACGAGCCACACAAGAACAATTACAAGAACGACCACTCGTTACCTTTCAATTTGCCGGCGAGTGCACGCACGCGTCTGCAGAACAAGGGTACTCGGGGGCGCGAATGCGCTCGTGGATTTACGGTGTGGATTTGTGGTGCTTAATGCTGTGAGTTACGGGGTCTGTTCAGCAATCGAATGTCAGAAAGGCAAGGCACCGCCTACGGCTCCGGCGCGGCGCCATGTGCCCGATCTCCCGCCACTTTTCTCCCAGAGTTGGAGTTCACCGATTGACATTGTGCGGTCCGACGATTTGCACATGTCGTACACCGTCAGCGCGGCTACCGCGCATGCCGTCATCGCTTCCATCTCGACGCCCGTCCGGTCAAACGCTTCGACCGTCGCTTCGACCTCGACCGCGTCGTCACCGATCGTGAAGTTGATCGAAACACTCGAGATGAGTACGGAGTTGCAGTACGGGATGAGCTCCGACGTCCGCTTCGCGGCGAGGATTCCAGCGACACGCGCCGCTCCGAGCACGTCCCCCTTCGTGATCGCGTTCGACGCCACCTTCGCTGTGGTCTCGGGAAGCATCGAAACGCGGCAGCCTGCCCGGGCTCGACGGTGGGTCGCATCCCTCGGGGCGACATCGCCCATCCTCGCAGGCCCGAGGGGGTCCAACCGGGCGAGGCTCCGATCGGTCACCACCGAAGTCTACGCGGGGGTTCGTCGACTGCGGATGGGTGACACCGACGACGTCGGCTCTGAGGGGGTCGATCCAGTATACTGGCACTCTCATACAGCGAGTGCTAGCGACGCGCGCACCCGCGGAGGAGCCCTTTGCCGACATACGAGTACCAGTGCAAGAGCTGCGGGCACGCGTTCGAAGCCGTGCAGGCGTTCTCGGATTCCCCGTTGACGACCTGCGACGTCTGCGGCGGCGCACTGAAGAAGCTCTACGGAGCGGTCGGAATCGTCTTCAAAGGTTCCGGTTTTTACAAGACCGACAATCGCTCGTCGGGATCGTCGACGAAGCCGACGGCCGACGCGGCCACGTCTTCGAACGGACACGACGCAACCTCGAGCTCGGAGTCAAAGTCGAAGTCGAAGTCGAGCACCCCTGATTCCTCATCTAGTGCCACGCCCTCCCCCGCGCCTGCGAAGAAGACGGACGCCGCGGCGACGAAATAGAAATCGGCCCTGCCACGCTCGGTGCACGCGCCCGCGAACATGAAGGTGAGCCCGATCGCCCGCCGCTCGCGATTCGAGGACCGACCCGCTTATCGTGGCGATGATGGCTGAACGAGCCACCTCGATCGGCAACCCGGGACGAGACCGCTCTGACCGAGGTTGACTCAGATTCACCGATCATCGACGTTCGTCGCGCTGGCGATCGCGATCGTGTTCGCCCTCTCACTGCCCCCAGGCGGAGGCGCGAACGAAGCGCACCCGGCGCGACCGCCCCGCGACCAGATGGTTCGACACTCCACAGAACGCGATGACATTCCGGCGTTTCGCCATGTCTTCGTCGTCGTCATGGAGAATCTCGATTACCAAACAGCACTCGCGACACCAGGCTTCGCGATCCTCGCGAATCGTTACGCGCTCGCAACGAACTACTACTCCGTTGCCCACCCGAGCTTGCCGAACTACCTCGCGCTAACGAGCGGTTCGACGTGGGGGATCACGAGCGACTGCGTGGAGTGCTTTGTCAACGCGCCGAACCTCGTCGAGCAGCTGTATGCGGCGCGCATCTCGTTCGCCGCGTACATGGAAGGCGCACCCACCCCATGCTTTCTCGCTGACTACGGCGGCAACGACTACGCCGCGAAGCACAACCCTTTCCGCTACTACGACGACGTGAGAGCGAGCAAGCAATTGTGCGACGCGATCCGTCCAGAGTCAGAATTGCCAGGCCTGCTCGCCGGACCCTCGAACACCGTCCCGCGCTTCGTCTGGGTAACACCTGACCTCTGTCACGACGGTCACGACTGTCCGCCAGCGACTGCCGCGGCGTGGCTCGATGCCTTCGTGAACATGGTCACGAAGAGCGCGGCGTGGCGAGATCACGGTGTCCTCTTCGTGACGTGGGACGAGTCCGTGAGTTCCGACGCGACGGTCGTGGCGCCGAACAGAATCGTCTCCTGCTGCGGCGGCGGACAGATCGCAACGTTCGTCATCGCGCCGAACCTTCGCCCCGGCCTTCGAGTGGGAATCGCCTACAACCACTACTCGCTGCTCGCGACGATCGAGGACGCGTTCGGGCTCCCGTTGCTCGAAAACGCCCGGCGTGCGACGCCCTTTTCCGCTTTCTTTGAGCGATCGACGTCCTAATGCCGCGGTCGCGTGGTGACGCGATATCCGCGTCCTCGCCACACCCCCTCGGTACGATCGGCCGGACAGGGGGGCGCTGCCGAAAACAGACACGCGAACCCAAATGGACCACGCGCCGGGAGGCGCTAGGAGGATGACGATGACGATGCAGCAATCGCGGTCATCGCAGATCGCCGAGCCGACCCCGATCTTCGGTGCGTATCGACGCGGCTACGACCCAGAGCAGGTCGATCGGTACGTAGCTGACCAGCAGCGCCGACTCGATGAGGCGCAACTTCGGGCCTCCGAGGCCGAGCGAAAGCTTGCCGCCGCAGTCGGCCAGCTCCGCGAACTCCATCGCCGGGTCGGCGTTCTCGAGCAGAACCAGCAGCGTCCGAGCCACGCCATTCGGCTCGATGGCGTCGGCGACCACATTCAGCGCATATTCGAGGAAGCCCGTGAGGGCGCCGAGGCAATGCGCCACGGCGCCGAAGCCGAGCTCGCAGAGCTGCGACAAAAGACGATCACCGAAGCCCGTTCGATCGTCGCTGGCGCCCGCAAGAAGGCAGAAGAGACCGAGCTTGAGACCGCGCGTCGTCGACGCGAAGAGCTCGAGCGCCTCGACGAGGACCGATCGCACGCCGCCAGCCAGCTCACCTACCTTCACGAGCAACGAAAAAATGCCGTCTCGGAGCTCCTCAGGATCCGTGAGGTCATCGACTCGACGATTGCCGAAGTGTCCGCCGATCTCCGCCCGCGCGGATCCTCGCCGCAGGCTCCCGCGCCTGACGCGGAGAGGCCCGCTCCGCGGATGGATCCCGGTCCCGGGCGACTACCAATCCGCGCTTTGGAGACCGATGACGATCCGCACCTGTTCGCTGCGCGAGAACTTGACGGAATCGACTCGCTGCTCGGCTCAGTCACGTTGGACGCAGGTGACCAACGTGGAATCGAAACGGCTCGACTGGTGCGCGCGCATCGACAGAGGATTTCCGTCTCACCCCATGCCAGTGCGCCCCGAAGCCGAGCGCAAGCAGGCTCAGCTTCCCCTGGAGGACTTAGCGTCTTCGATTACGAAGACCAATAAAAGCAGCCAATCCCTGTCGCTCTCTGGGCGGCGCGCAGCGATTCGGATTCTTGAACCTTCGCGGCCGAGGGCGTTATGCAGCGACTGAAATAAGTTGCACACTGTCAATACGCTTTTGGGCCGCTAGCTCATCGGGCAGAGCAGGGGACTTTTAATCCCAAGGTGCCGGGATCGAGACCCGGGCGGCCCACAAGAAGTACCTGCTAGACGCGACGATTCGCGCGAATTTCGCTCAAGTCTGAGCCAGGCTCGCTACTGAACGGCTACTGAACCACGGGCGACGCTTGAGACGAGTCGGACGCAGGAGACCAATTCCCCGAGTAGAGACGCCTATGCGGACAACACCTCACCGAGCAGACGATTTGAACCGGATTAGGCAGGGGACGCGCCCATTGGTTGCCGTCTTTCATCCCGAAAGGCGTGACACACCGACCTGACGCTGACGGGGCTGATTGGAGAACCCAACGGCGCGACAGCCCGGCACCAAACCGTGGCGTAACGGCACTTCTGCCACGCTCCGTTTGTTCATGCGGTCGCGCGTTTTGGGCTAGTGCTTCGGAAACAGTTCGTCGTGGTTATTGCGCGCTGCCTCGCTGATGGCCATAGTCGTGGTCCTTCGGCAAGAGTCGGATGGTGACGGTCTAGGCGTCGGGGCCGGTGACGTGGCCGACGATTGAGGCGCCATATCTGTCGTACTTGGCGTGGTAAGCGGCATCGATCGCGGTGAGTATGCCCGGGTCGGTGGGAGCGAAAGTGACGTCGTCAGTCCACGTGGCCGGCCGAACCAAGCCGAGAGACGCCGCTCGGGAAAGTCCGATCCCCTCGACGCGATCCGGTGGGCTCGAGGTTCTCCTGCCGACAGCAGGGCATTGTGTCGAGCGACGCCTCTTCGCCGCGCGATCTTTGATCTTTGAAGCTCCCGAAAGTGTCCCAATATCTCGGGACCGTCTCGGGGCCGCCTATCACCTATCGCGGTTCATGAAGCGGCGGGGCCGTGTCAAGTGCTTCGGCCGCTCGGGCGGGGCGGCCGAGCGGGGCGGCGCCGCGGCGTCGGCGTGGGCTTACGTATCCTGAGCGGGCTCCGAGAGCAGCTCTCGTGATTGGGGGGTCAGCAGCATGGCCAAGTCGGACTACCGGGAACACCTGCGGGCGGTGCCGCTGTTCGCCAAGCTGAGCAACAAGCAGCTGGACGAGGTGGTCCGCATCGCCACCGAGATCAGCCTGCCGGCCGGGCACGTGTACGCGCGGGAGGGCGACATCGGCTTGGACATGTTCGTGATCCTCGACGGCACGGTCGAGGTCCGCCGCGACGGCGGGGAGGTTAAGACCATCGGCCCGGGCCACTTCGTCGGCGAGCTGGCCCTGCTCACCGATTACCGTCGGCGGGCCACCGTCGTCGCGGCCACGGACCTCGACGTGCTCGTCCTCACCCGGATGGGCCTCGACCAACTCATGGACGACGTACCTGGCCTCGCCAAAACTCTGCTGTTCGACGTCGTCGACCGCCTGGTCCAGTACGTCGACGACGCCTAGGCCATTTAGCCCGACCCGGTTTCTTCGAGGGCCAGCGCCGTCCCAGCACCGATCGCCCGACAGAACGTCACCGGCCGCACGGAGCGTTCGATGCGGTGCCGGATCGTTCAGGGATCACCCATGGGGTACGCGCTATCGGCGACTCGGTCGCGGTGCCCGCTGCACGGCGTGCCGGGCGTCTTCGTCGTTTTGTGCGGACTGCGCAGCCGCAGTTGGTCCGCGCGGATCCCGGTCTCACGAGCGTCTTCGGTGAGTGACCCTGATCTCCGAGCGTCCGGCCGAGGTCGCAGACCTAGATCCCGGTGTCGACGGTGAAGTGTTGATGTCGCGACATCTCTGATCCCTGATCCCAGGTGACCGAACGGCGGAGCATCTCGGGAAGGGACACGATGGCCTTGCACGTGCTTCCTCCCGATACCCACGGCTTCGCTCGGAGACGCCGAATCTCTCGCCCGCTCCGCGGTAGCCACGCTCGTCGTGTGTCTGTGCAGACACTCTGAGCTGGACTTTTAATCCCAAGGTGCCGGGATCGAGACCCGGGCGGCCCACTAAACGCCTCGGGCGCTACAAGGCTGCGACCAGGGCCCACGAGAGTGCGCGTTCAGCGCCAGGCTGCACTTCGACCGTCAGAGGTCCACGCCGGAGCCTCGTGGCTCTCGCTCACCACCAACTCGACCCACTCTTCGGCCCAGTCCTCATCTTCCTCATAAGCCGCTGTAGGGCAGACCCGCTGGGATCAGCTTGTCGCAGATGGTCAGCGCGTGTTCGAACTGCGGAGTTTTCATTCTCAACTTGAAGCTCGGAGGAATGTCGAAGCTGACATTGTTCTGCGTGAACGTCGGGTCGGGAAACTGTGGAAAGCCGTGTGCACGCAAACAGGCAACGCCCTTGAGGTAGTCGGCCTGGTCGGCAGGCGTGATCGTCGGCCCCGCGCCACCGTTCGGCAAGAGGTGCTTGCAAGCGGACAGTGCCGACTCGTACTGGCGCGAATTGGGATCGACGCCAAGGGCCTTGCCGATATGGATAGAGATTCGGCTGCCCGAGATGACCGGGCTTGGAAAGTTCGGCACGCCGCTTGTTTGCATGCATTGCGCAAACGCGAGGACATCCGCCGCGATTTTCGACGACTCGCTATTCGCGTTCGCAACGGGGGCAGCCGTCGAGGTCGTCGACGCGCCGAGGCTTGCCACCCCGGGCGAGCCAGTCCCGCCACATGCCGAGGCGAGGAACGCCGTAGCGACAATCGTGATGAGGACGGGGACACGACGACGAGACACGGGACCATGGCCTTTTCGAAATGCGCGAGCGCTTCGTCTGTCACGACCGAGATTACGCCGATCACGAAGTAACCGCGGGGGCAACACTGTGATACTCCCGGCGCAACCGGTGAAGGGCTACGAGGAACCATCAAAGCGGCGGAACGCCCCGACTGGTTGCGGAGTCCCAAACGCGAGCGTGGTCGTGCCTTGCTCGCGCGCCACGTTCGTGCCGACGACTTCAAGGGATCCTGAGACCGGAGGCTTACGGTTGTCTGAGTCCTAACGCGGCACGCTAAGACGCTCATGAGTTCTCGACCGGCTGCGAGACTGCACTCGTGGCCAAGACTGCTCGAATCATCAAGCGGGTCGAGTTCGACGCCGAAGAACCTGCAGAAATCGTCGGCTACATGAACCTGATCGCCGACGCTCGAGACGGGTGGATCAACCTCATCGCCGAGCTGGGTGACGACGAGCGCTCCACGACGCTCGGATTCATGGCGTTATTTGGAGGGGGAAGTACCGGAGTGACGATGTGCACATGGAAGCCGGAACGTGCAGAAGAGAGCGGCCGACGCGAGGTGAGCCTCGGAATCTCGCACGAGACCGGACGTCGATTCAGTGCGCTACTTCCACCGGTCGCCATCCCTGAGAACTGGGGCATCAAACAAGACCATCCGCAACGGGGGCTGGTGCTGTCTGTCCCCGACTCTGAGCCCCACGAGCGCGTGCTCGATTGGGCGCTACACGCCTTGCGCGCCCTCAGCCTCCCGGCCCGTATCGAGAAGTGGCGAGCAGACGTTTATCTGCCCGCGAACTCGTGATCACGATCAATGGCGCCGTTAGAACACTCCGATGTGATCGCCACCCGATCTCACGCCACGGGTGACTCGCCCTTTCCTTGTGAGCCTGCCCACACTTCGTGGCCGTCGTCCCCCTCCGTTCTCGTCGCCGTACACCAGAAGACGAACCCTGCGGCGCGGTGGCTGTGAAATGCGTCGATCCGCCGAACGCTGCGCTCGAAAACGTTCATGGTGCGATTCTCAGCTTGGTAGCAGACGAATCCGCGTCGCCTCTTCGGCCCGCCTCAATTCACCAACGATCGAAGGTGCTCGGCGACCGCTGCCGCTTCGTTGAAATCTCCTCGTCGCGCCCCCGGCCACTCGTCAACGGCATGCCATGCCACCTCGTCCGGGGTCTCCGGCCAGCTAGGTAGCAGATGAACATGAAGGCGATCAACCTCGCGACCGATCGTCGCGATATAGACCCGCGGAGCTCCGAGCGCCTTCAGCGCTGCGGAATACAGATGGATTTGAATGCCCACTTCGGCGGCTTCTGAAGCGTCCAGCGCGGCGAAATCGGAGACGTGTGGGCGGGGAGTGACGAGCAAGTGACCAAGAAACGCGGTCCCTGCAGGTGTTGGCGGCATGTGAAAGACCGCGACCAACTCGTTGGACTCGAGGAGCGCGCCCGGGACCGCGACGTCTCCGCGCAGTTCGCGGCAGACGAGACAGGGCGCAGCGGGTTCAGACAGTGAGGGCGCTCCCGTCATTCGAGCGACGATTCATTCGGCGCATCTCACAGGCCCATCGCACGCCGCCTGATCGCCTCCGGGTTGCGCAGGATCAATGTGCGCCCTTCCACTTCGAGCCAGCCGAGTCCGCGCAGTTGGCGAAACCCCTTCACGACCGCTTCGCGGGAAATCCCGGACCACGACGCGAGCTCGCCTTGGTGGAATGGCGTTTCGATCTCGATCTCGTCACCGCGTGCGGTGCCGTAGCGGTTCGCGAGCTCCGACAGACTCGCGCAGAGACGCGCAAGCGCGTCCATCGTGCCGAACTCGAGCTGCCGCAACGAAGTGCTCCGGAGACGTGCGGCGACCAGGCGAAGCAACTCGGTCGCAACGCGTGGATGGTGCTCGAGAAGGGCCATGAACTCGTCGTGAGAAATGACGTCAATCTCGACATCCTCGAGGGCACTTACTGTCGCGGATCGCACGTTCCCGTCGACCGCGCCGAGCTCACCGAGGAGCGCGCCGGAGTCATACACCGCCAGGATCACCTCCCGCCCGCCCCGCCTGACGGTGACCTTCACCCGGCCCGAACGAACAATGAACACCTCGTCACCACTATCGCCCTGGCGGAATAGCGCCGAGCCGCGCTCGAACTTTTTCCGATGACTGTGTTCGGCGAACGCCGCTTGCTCCTCGTTGGTGAGTCGGCGAAGGAAGTCATGATCCTCAGCCGTCATCGATTCGGTCATCTCGCCTCACGATCTACTCGCGCGAGGTTGGAACGCACGCCGAACGGTCGCGCCATCTCGATGCGACGACCGTATTGGTTAGTATCCTCGGCGAAGGGGTCACGATACACGGGGTGCTCGAATCGTGAAACGTCTGCAGCCCGGCGCTGCTACGAAGAGCCTTGAGGGGACAGGGATCGCGCAACGTGTGCGCGATCTTGATCAGCTAATACCTCGCTTCGGCGCGGTTGTTGATCCGTGCAGCGAAGAGGTTCGAAGGGGTGAGCGTCAAGACGAGGCGGCAAAAGAAAAACGCCTCTGACTCCTCAGTGGCGTTTTCCTCGCTCTTCATTTGTCAAGTGCGACAGGACCTGGATTCACCTTTTGGATCTTCCCCCGCCGACGACGCACCTATGAGGATCATTGTTCCTCTTCGGTCGCCGGCGGAGGGAATCTCCCTCGGGTCCGATAGTGCCGACCAGCGGTCGTGGCTATCGATCCTTGAATGTCTTGTGCGAGTGCAGACGCGCATGCAAACGCGTGTGCAATCTGCTCGTTCTCCTCGGGGCGAGTGCTGAAGTCGCAAATTCCGCCAACGACTCCGACGCTGTCTCTGCTGCGGCCCCGCCGGTCACTTCGCTTGCGCTCTCATCGTCGATCGCTAAATCGCCGGTGAGCTCTTTCTCGTCACGCTCTTCGGCCATCGGGTTTACCTCCCGCCTCTGGGCACTTGTATGGACCCGTTGAGCACATAGTAAGTGCGAGGAATCGCCCTGCGAAGCCCCCAACACTGAGTACGAGTACCACCCTTCGGTCTGACCTCGACATATCGCCCCCACGCAGGCGTTGCGCGTTCTGCGCATCACATTGGCGATGACGGGTCAGTTCCCTTCCGACGAAGAGAGTTGCTGGCTGTAGAGATAGAAGTAGACGCCCCGACGTTCGAGAAGTTCCTCATGCGTCCCCTGCTCGACGAGTCGACCCCGCTCGAGCACAACGATCTCGTCGGCGTTGCGAATCGTGCTCAGTCGGTGCGCGACGACGAAGGCCGTGCGCCCCTCGAGCAGCCGGTCGATGTTCCGCTTGACGATCGCTTCCGATTCCGTGTCGAGTGCGCTTGTCGCTTCGTCAAACAAGAGGACGGGCGGCTGGTGATACAGCGCCCGGGCGATCGCGAGACGCTGCGCCTGCCCGCCAGAAAGTGGCAGGCCGCGATCGCCGACCGGGGTATCGAATCCGAGCGGCAAGCGCTCGACGAGCTCGGCAAGGTCGGCGATCTGGGCGGCCGCGTTCAAGGCATCGAAATCAATCCGGTCCTCGCCGAGGGCGATGTTGTCCGCAATCGGCGCGGCAAACACATACGGATCCTGCAGGACGAAGCCGACCTGCCGCCTGAGGTCTTGGTAACGCAGCGTCTTCGACTCGACCCGGTCGTAGAGGATGAGTCCCGAAGTGGGCTCGATCAATCCCGCAAGCAGCCGAAGCAGCGTCGTCTTCCCCGAACCGCTCCGTCCGACGATCGCGACCGTCGTCCCTGGCGCGATATCGAGATCGATGTCAGAAAGGATCGGTTCGTCGGTGCCGGGCGGCTGGTACGAGACGTGACGAAGCTGCACGCGGCCCTCGAGCGTCGGCACAGGCAACAACTCCGAGGTTTCGAAGCCTTGCTCGGGTTCGTGTTCCAAGACGTCTGCGATTCGGTTCAACAGCACAGCAGAGATCTGAACGTCGTCCCAGGCGTCGACGACCGAGACGAGCGGACCCGTGACCAAAAGCACGAGTGAGGTAAAAGCGACATACCCGCCGAGGGAGACTCCCCCCGATCTCGCCAGCAGCCCGCCCAAAAAAACGAATAACCCGTAGGAGATGAGCGAGATGAGCTGGACCGCGGAACCGAAGCGCGCGATCACCCGTCGGGACTCCGACGTGCGACTCATCAGGGCGGCGAATCCGGACTGGAGCCGGCGGCGAAGGCCGTCCTCCGTGCCCGTCGACTTCACCGTTTCGATCCCCTTCAAAAGATCGATCTGCTCGGACGCGTAGCGGCCAAGACTCTCCTCAATACCGGCGTAGAGCGGCCGCAGGCGGCTCGTCGAAAACCGCATCGCAAGCAGGTACGCAGGCGAGACCACGAGGAACACAAGGGCGAGCTTCCACGAAATGACGAACATGATCCCGAGCCCGACGACCACCTGGATGGCCGAAGACAACGTCTCGATTCCCTCTTGGACGATGATGCGGCGGATCTCGCGCGCGCCGGACAGGCGGCGTTCGATATCGCCGATCCGTCGGGATTCGAAGTACGCCATGGGCAAGCCGAGAAGTCGCTCCGTGATGAATCCGAGCGTCTCGACATCGAAGACCGAGCTCGTCTTGGAAAGCACCATCTTCTGGGCTAGCCCTGCCGCCGTTCCCGCGACCGCAAGGCCGAGGATCCCGAGTCCGAACAGGTCGATCGTCGTGTCCGACGTGCGATTCACGACGCCGTTCACGACAGCTTCAACAATGAGCGGCAACGCGACCTCAGCTCCCGCGGCACCGAGAGCGAGCACCGCCGCGGTGATGATCGCACGGCGATGTTTCGTGAGGAACGGCCGCAGCCAGTGCACGTTCGGCGCGCTGCCGGGCACCTCCGGCCTCACGGCAGCCGGCGTAATCTGAGCGACGTAACCGTCCCAGTGCGCGGCGAGTTCCTCTTCGCTCATCCGGTAGATGCCGGACGCGGGATCAGCGACCTCGACGCCGCGTCCGTCGACGCCCACGAGAACGATCCAATGGTTCTTGTCCCAGTGGACAATGGCGGGTGTGCCGAGCTCTGCCAGCCGATCACGCGACACCTTGTAGGGGACGACGTCGAGCCCGACCCGCGCTCCTGCCTCTGAGATTCCCCGCAGCGTGGTGCCCGAAGGACCGGCCTTTGCGATGTCGCGCAACCACGAAATCGAGACATCGATCCGATACCACTTCGCCACCATCGACAAGCACGCGACACCACAGTCCATTTCGTCGAGCTGCTGCACGAAGGGAAACCGTCTCCGGTGGCGCGGCGCGCGCGGCGTCTCGATCTCGAACTGTGGAAGCGCTCTCGCCGCCTCTGGCTCGGTGGCGGGCGAGTCTGAGATTCCTCCGGGCAGAATTTCGCGATGGATGTCGAGCGGGACACGAGCGTCACCTTGGCGGTCGCGCACCGTCACCAGCTCCTCAACGCGGCTGGCGAGCCCGTCGAAGCGGGCCGAGAGGTCGGCGAAGTCCTTCTGATCAAGCTTTAGGAGTCGAACCTCGCTGAGGGCGCGCACCGTCGCCGACCTCGGCTCGCCGGTAACGAGTGAACGCTCACCGAAGATGTCACCGGTGCGAAGAAATCCCATTATCCGAGGCTCCGAATCCGACACGACCGAGACCTCGAGCCTGCCTTCTTCGACGAAATACATTGCCCCGCCCGATTCGCCTTCTCGAACGACGACAGTTCCTGGCGTGGAGTCGATCGGCTCAAGGACCGGGAACATCGCCGTGGCCGCCTCCAGCGAAAGATTTTCGAACGCGGCGTGCGTGCGCAGGAAACGGTGCAACGTCTGGATCCTCGTCTGGTCGCCGAAGGCTGCGCGAATCTCAGGATGGAGTTCGAGCAAGGAGACGAATACGAAGGCGTCGAGCCAGAGAACGCGCACGTGCTCGGATGCTCGAACCGACGCCGTCCTTGTCGAACCGTCAAGGAAAGCGGTCTCGCCGAACCAGTCGCCAACGCCGAAACGAGCGAGGGTGGTTTCGTTCCCATCGTGATTGACGAGCACCCGTACAGAGCCCTCGGCAACGACATACATGCCGTCCGGGGCATCTCCTTCGGAGAAGATCGTCTCGCCAAAGTCGAAATCGCGAGGCTGGAACAAGCGGACAACGAGATCTGCAAGCGTCGGCTGCAAGCGTGCGAACAGCGGCAGGCGAAGGAGAATCTCCTGTTCGCTTGGCGCGACGCTCACAGCAGCCCCACCACCAGCGCTTTTCCCGCCGCCGCACGGTCGAGTTGCTCGCTGAGCAGCTCGGCGATCGCCGCCTCGCGCATCTTTGGCGCGTCGGATGACGGTGCGCACCGATCGTGTAGCCAGACAACGTGCACGCCGTCGTCTTCGTCGAACGGTCCGAGCGCGTCACCGGCGACCGCCCCCGTGAGCATCGCGGCCAAGCCCGTCGAGATCTGATCGCGGCGCAGCTCGCGGCGCTCCAGCGGGACTCGGGCGCGTGCAGCGACGTCGCCGGGCGGTAACCCGTCGTCGCGGGCGCACATGAGCGCTTCGCTTGCGAACGTGCGATTCGGTAGAACGATCTCGTCGTAGACGAATACCGTCCAATCGACCGTTCGTTCTTTGATCCGCCGTGCGACAGCGTCCGGCTCGCTGCAAGCGTCCCTGACGTCGGCGAGATCTTGACGGCGCGATTCGTTCGCTCGTAAACGAGCGGCGCACCAGTCGACGTCGAGCGCGCCCAGCATTGGAAGGCATTCGGAGATGCGTTTCGCGTTCGCCTCGAAAAAGGCGTCACTTTCTTCACCGACGTCGGTCTCTTGCGAGCGGGCTTTCTCGGGCGAGTGAGAGCTTCGACGCCTCGGCGCGCGCTCGGCCGACCAGAGTCGCACAGCTTCATCGGCGACGCGGCTCCACCACCCGGCGCAGGCGAGGTCAACGACGATCGCCCGCTCCAACTCGTCGTCGACGATCGAGCCGGTAAAAGGTTCGAGTTGTGACTGCAGAGCGACCGAACGGCGAAGGTGAGCCCTCCACTCCGCGTCGTCGAGAGCGCGGCGCTCGAGCCAGGATCTGAGATCGTCGCTGCTGTGCAGCCGGCGCTGGCGGCGGAACGCCTCGGCCTCGCGTCGCAGGTCGTCGTCTCCGATCGCGTCGAGATTCGCCTTCAGCACCCGCGTCGCTTTGGTCGTGCCAGCTCTCGCGTCATCGAGAAGTCCGGTTAACGACCCGATGACAACGAGCTCGCCGTACGTGACCGCTTCGTCGCCGAGGCGAAGCGCCGTATCACCGAGCGAAGGCCACAAGGTGAAGTATGGACCACCAAACGGATTCTGCGCTCATTCGAGGCCGCCGGCTACTCGCCCGCTTCCTCACGTGCTCGGAGGTCGCGTCGTCGCTCTGGGATATGACGCGACCTCGGTGATCAAACGGGTGCTGCGGCCTCGTGACAGGAAGCTGTACGACCAGCGCGAGATGACGATGATGCGGTTCTCGAAGCCGATCAGATAGAAGATGTGGACGAGGAGCCACGTCATCCACGCGACGAACCCACTGATATGGATTCCGCGAATGTCGGCGACGGCGCGTGCCCGACCGATCGTCGCGAGCGTCCCCTTGTCGTGATAGCGGAAGGGCTCCGACGATCCTCCCTCGAGCCGGGCACAGATGAGGCGTCCCGCGTACCTGCCCTGTTGGATGGCGACCGGTGCCAGTCCGGGAAGGACGCGAGCCTCGCCTGTGTGCGCGTCACGCACGCTCACCATGTCACCGAGGGCGAACAGCTCGGGGTGGCCCGGAAGCGTGAGGTCGGCCTCGACGACGACCCGTCCGGCACGGTCGACTTCTGCACCGGCTGCTTGCCCGAGTAGAGCGGCGAGCGGCGACGCGGTGACCCCCGCCGCCCAGACGACCGTGCGCGTCGGGATCGACGTCGTCGCGCCGTCCTTGGCCGAAATGCCGACCTGATCGTCGCGTACCTCGACGACGGTGCGCGAGGTGAGCAACGTCACTCCGAGTCGCTCGAGCGACCGGCCGGCACGCCGCGACAAAGACGGCACGAACGCGGGCAGGACGCGATCCGCCGTCTCGACGAGCATCACCTGTCCGGCAGCCGGATTCGCCACTCGGAACTCGGCGGGAAGGGTGTCCCTTGCGAGTTCGGCGATCTGGCCGGCCATCTCGACGCCTGTCGGTCCGCCGCCGACGACGACGAAGGTCAGCCAGGCGGTGCGCTTTTCGGGAACCGACTCGAACTCCGCCGCCTCGAACGCCTGCAGGATCCGGCCACGCACTTCGAGCGCGCTGTCGAGCGACTTCACCTCGATGGCGAGGGACTGCCAGTCCTCGTGGCCGAAGTACGAATAGCTCGATCCGCCGGCAACTACGAGGGAGTCGTAGGGCACCTCAAGGGGATCGACATTTGGTAGTTGTGATTCGACGTGGACCCGTCGCTGCGCGACATCGAAATCGGTGACTTCTCCGAGGAGCACGTGCACGTGCTTGTTGTTCCGAAAAATTTTGCGCAGCGGCGTGGCGATTTCAGCAGGAGAAAGCGATCCGGTCGCGACTTGGTAATTCAGCGGTTGGAAGAGATGATAGTTGTGCCGGTCGACGAGCGTCACATCGACATCCGCTCCGTCGAGCGCCTTCACGACGTTGATGCCGGCGAAACCACCACCGATCACGACACAGCGGTGGGCGCCCGAAGAACGCACATCGTCGACGGTGGCGTGCTCCATAACGGGATCATGACCCGCTCGCGCCCACGTCGCAATCGACCCGACGCGACAAAGGATCAGTTCATCGCGAGGTAGGCGCGTTCGTCGAACGCCCACGGCGCGCGGTGTTCGACGAGGCGCTCCAGAAAAGGCTTGGGCGGGAAGGCCTCCGGTCCGAGAACGCCGACTCCGGACCACACCCCCGACTCGAGCAGCTCGAGGGCGACGATCGGGTTGAGGGCGGTCTGCCAGACGACTGCCTGGCTGGCGAACTCCTTCATCGACCAGGCGTTGTCGACGAGGTGGTAGAGGTACATCGAGCGCGGGTGGCCGTCCTTGCCCTTGCCGCGCACCCAGGTTCCGGCGCACGTCACACCGGACATCTGTGCGCCGAGCGTGGCGGGATCGGGCAGGTTCGCGGCGATCACGTCACGGGGAGCGACCTCGACTGCTCCGACGCGGATCGGCTTTGTCGAGTCGAGTCCGAGCTTGTGCAGCGCCTTCAAGACGTCGATGAACTCCTCGCCGAGCCCGTATTTGAAAGTGACCCGGTCGACGTCGATCCAGCGCGGGATGAGGATCACCTCCTCGTGTTCGACGTTCACGCATTCGAGCGGGCCGATGCCACCAGGAAAATCGAAGACCTCCGGCTGACTGAACGGCGCCGTTGTGTACCAGCCACGTTCCCGGTCCCAGATCACCGGGGGATTGAGGCACTCCTCGATCGTTGTCCAGATCGAAAAAGTCGGAGCGAAGTCGTAGCCGGCGACCTTGAGGTTCGCGCCATCGCGTACGCCGATCTCGTCGATCGACGAGAACAGTTCGTCGGCCGCATACCTCGCGAATACGTCGGACATCCCCGGCTCGACGCCCATTCCACAGAGCGCCAGCGCGCCCTTGTTCTCCCACTCCGAAGCGAGCGCGAACTGTTCGTCACCGAGCTTGACGCCGGTGTTGTGATACGGATCAGCCGGATCGGGTTTCGAAAGCGACATCGCCATGTCGAGGTACGTGATCCTGCATCGAAGCGCCGCGCGAAAAATCGGCATCACGAAGCGAGGGTCGACCGCGTTCAAGATCGCGCTGAGATGCTCCTTTTCGACGAGTTCGACTATCGACGTTTCATCGGTCGCGTCGATCGCCACGCTTGCAAAGCGATCGGACAGCCCGCTCGTCGCACTGGCGGCGCGCTCGGGGCTGTAATCGGCCACGACGACGTGTTCGAACAATCCCCAGCGCTCGATGGTGCGCGCCGCCGCTGACCCCACGCCCCCCGCGCCGAGGATCAATAGACGCGTCATACAACAGCCACCCCCTGCTGACCGATCCCAGCCGGCTTGGGCCATCTCCTGCTGGGCGGCTCGCCGTTAGCGTAGGTCGCCGATTTCGACCGGACCTGGACGTCGACCGTCGAATGAACGACACTAACGCGATCCATCGTGCAACGACAGAGGAAGCCGATGCCGTCCGCGCGCTGTTTCGCGAGTACGGGGAAAGCCTCGACTTCGATCTCTGCTTCCAAGGTTTTGACGACGAGCTAGAAGATCCCTTCGCGATCTACGCGGCGATCTGGCTTTCAGACAGCGGGTGCGTGGCACTCCGGCGCATCGACGAGCAAACCTGCGAGATGAAGCGCCTCTACGTCCGACCCAGCGCGCGAGGGCGGGAGCTCGGACGCGCGCTAGCCGAATCCGTCATTCGTTTCGCGAAGGATGACGGGTACACGAAGATGAAGCTCGACACCGTTCCTTCGATGACACGGGCTATCGGCCTTTACCGGTCGCTCGGATTCAAAGAAACCGGCGGCTACCGCTATAACCCGGTCGAAGGAGCGCTTTACTTCGAGCTCGACCTCACCACCTGAGGCGCGCCAGGTTGTTCAGCTGGCGCCCGATCCGCCCTAGGGCAGGTAGAACAGCCGACGTCCGAGCGAGCCGATCAACACTTCGTCGGCCTTCACCGTCGAGCCGCTCGTCGCGCCGACGACGAGGACCGTGTCGCCCTTTTTCACCGACGCCTTCGTCACCGAGGCGCCAGCGCTGCGGTAGATCGTCGACGACTGCTCGTCGACTGTCAGCGCCGACCCCGACGCCGTCGAGACGGTGAAGCTTGAAGCCGAAACCGAGGTCACCTTCCCGGCGATGAAGCCGCCGACACGGAACGGCGTCGCGCCCGAAGCGGGGGCGGGAACCTGGAAGGTGGCCGGTGGCCGCACGGTGACCGGACCTTGGAACCCGACAATCGCTCGCGAAGCGCCCGGCGCGTTGGCGAGCGCGACGGAGAGCCCGACCACCGCACCGACCAGCAGGGCGGCGACGAACCATCCCGTCGCCCGACGGCCGAGGATCTGGGTGGCCCGGCTCGGCCTGCCGGCGCCGGGCTGCGGCGACGAAGGCGGGGGCTGCGCTGGCGCTGGCGGTGGAACCCAGACACCGGGCGGTGCAGTCGGCTCCGCGCCCTTTGGCGTGGCCGGAGAAATCGGCGCAGTCGGTTCGTCTTCCATCTTCAGGTGCTCCTTGACTTCACCGTCAATCGTGGCGATTGAATCTGTGAATTCGTTGGGCGTCGATTAGGAATTCTCAGAGCACGTGCACCAAAAGGTGCACGACGGGGCGTCACCCCAAGCTCTCATTGCTTTCGTGTCGCCCAGCTCGTTTCGTAGGCGGCATCGGCGACCGAACGGGCGTCGTCACTGATCAACAGCGGCTCGAAGGTATCGACCATCACGGCGGTCTCGTCGGTCCGGTCGAGGCTCATCGACGCCTCGACGCTGCCCGGCTGGGGGCCGTGGACGAATCCGGAAGGGTGGACCGTCAGCGACCCCTTGCCGATACCCGCGCCCGCGCGACTCATGAAGTCGCCGTCGACGTAGTAGATGACCTCGTCCGAGTCGACGTTCGCGTGGTGATACGGGATCTTGATCGCGTTCGGGTCGAAGTCGTACAGACGCGGGACGAAGCTGCAGACGACGAAGCCGGCGCCGGCGAAGGCCTGGTGGACCGGCGGCGGCTGGTGGATCCGGCCGACGATCGGTTCGAAGTCCTTGATCGCAAAGGCGAACGGATAGACGCAACCGTCCCACCCGACGACGTCGAAGGGGTGGTGCTCGTGCACGTGCACGCTCCACCCGCCGCGCGTCCGCACGAGCACGCGCACGCCTTCACCTTCGATGACGAAAGGGCCCTCTGGCGGGCGCAGGTCGCGTTCGGAGTACGGCGCGCCTTCGTGCAGCTGACCGGTCGGCGTCAGGTATCTGTTCGGCGGCCCGATGTGGCCGGTCGACTCCAAGATGAACGCGCGCACCGGCGTGTCCTTTTCGCTCAGGATCCAGCGGTGCGTCGTCGCGCGCGGGATGACGACGTAGTCGCCGGCTTCGGCGGCAATCCGCCCGAAGACGGTTTCGAGCTGCGCACGACCCGTGTGGATGAAGACGAGCTCGTCGCCCTCGCTGTTTCGGTAGAGCTCGCTTGACTGGTCGGCGGCTGCGACGCACAGCGTCACAGTCGAGGACGCTGCGAGGTTCCGCCGGCCGGTCACGAGGTCGCCGCCTTCGGTCAGGTTGAACGACCGCAGGTGCATCGGACGCACCGGAACATTCGGCGTCAGTTCGGAGCGCTTCATCTCGATCGACTCGATGCCGACGATCGCGCTCGGTGAATAGCGATGATAAAGGAGCGAGGAGGCGCCCGAAAAGCCTTCCTCGCCCATCAGCTCCTCGGCGAGTCGGTTGCCTTCGGGTCCGAGGTGCAACGTGTGCCGCTTTCTTGGCACATCGCCGATCCGCAGGTAGTACGTCACGGTCCTCCCTCCTTCGAGGCGACGACGCGACCACGAACTTCACCGAGATCGAGGTGCGCGCGGTTGCGGTCGCCACACCAACCCCGGATGACGACCTCGTCACCGTCTTCGATCCAGGTCCTCACCGACCCGTCTTCAAGTTTGATCGGCTCGCGCCCCAACTTCGTGAGCTCCATCAAGCTTCCCGCGCTGTGGGGCTCTTTTCCCGAGATCGTCCCGGACGCGAACAGGTCGCCCGTCCTCGTCGCCGCGCCATTCGCTGTCAGGTGCGCGATCTGCTGGGCCATCGACCAGTACAGGCCACCGGCTCTCATCGAAGAGATCGGGGTGCGGTTCAGCGTGAGCTCGAAGTGAGCATCGAAGTTCCGCGGCTCGTCGGTCACGAGATACGGCGCCGGTGGCGGATCTTGATGAGGGCCGTCCACCGCGTACCGCTCGAGGGCGGCGAGCGGAACCACCCAGGGCGAGATCGAAGTCGCGAAGGACTTGCCGAGGAACGGCCCCAAGGGCTGGTACTCGAACGCCTGGATGTCGCGGGCGCTCCAGTCGTTCACCAACACCACCCCGAAGACGTGATCCCTCGCTCGATCGGGCGCGATAGGCGTACCGCGCTGTGAACCGAGACCGACGACGAAGCCGAGCTCGACCTCGACGTCCATTCGCGCGCTCGGCAGAAACGTCGGACCAGCCTCGGTCTTCACGATGCCCGACGGGCGATAGATCGGCGAACCGGAGACGACAATGGTCGCGGAGCGGCCGTGGTAACCGATCGGCAGATGCTTCCAGGCGGGGGGCAACGGATCGGTGCCCGGACGCAGCATCCGACCCATCGCCGATGCGTGCTCCTCCGACGCGTAGAAGTCGACATAGTCGGCGACCTCGAAGGGAAGCACCAGCGTGACCTCGTCGATCGGGATGCGCGCGGATCCGGGTGCGTCGGCGAGGCGAGCAGCGATTTCAGTTCGCGTGCGCTCCCAGGCGTCACGCCCGAGGGCCATGAACGCGTTCAAGGAACCCGACTCGAAGACGTCGCGCGAGATGCTCAGCCCGCTGATCGACGAAACGTCAATCGCCTCGGACTCGAAGGCAACGACGACGTGACCGCGTTCATCGACGCCGTAAGGCAAGTTGTCGGGACCGAATCCCTCAGACATCGAGCTTTGAGAGCTGATCGGCGTGCTGCTCGTAATGGCCGACGAGGAACTCCTCCAAGAAACGACCGATGTCCATCTCCTTCAGCGTCGGGTGCTCGCCGATCCTCGCCCAATCGCGCGAGTCCATCGTCGAGAGCAGCGCACGCAGCTCGGCCATCGCTATCTGAGCGGTCGCGAGTTGTGAACCAGGCGAAAGCGCGCGGTGCAGCGCAATGGCGGAGACCCGGCCTGCATCGGATTTCGTCCGCCCGAATGCCGCCGGTGCCTCACCGGGACCGTCGACGATCTTCTTCAGTTCCGCAATCCAGTACGTGCCGAACTCGGCGATGTGCGCCCAGACCTGCCCCTCGTTCCAACGCTCTTCACCTCCGGGATCGGGGTCGGTGAGGCCGTGTCTCGGGTTCCCGCCCGCGAGCGCGGCAAGGCGCTCTTCGACGGCGTCGAGTCGGTCAAGCCATTCCGCGACGGCGCGCCCTTCCACACCCGTCGGGAGCTTCCAGTTCGCGTGGATCCGTTCGCCCAATCCGCCCGATGCGATTTCGTCGAACGCCGAAAGGAAACGGTCGACCTCGTTCGCCTCGCCGACCGTCACGCGTACCCCGAAACCAGCAAATGGCCGGGTCACGACGCCGTGTCGTTCGAGCTCGCGCGCGAGGTCGACGCTCATCTCGGCGGCAGGGAGGTAGACGAAATTCCCCTCGGTATCCGGGATCGACCACCCGCGGTGGCGCAGCTCGCGCGCAAGGCGCGTCCGCTCTTCGAGCACGGCGTCGACGCGGCGGTTCAGTTCTTCGACGGCCTCGAGAGAAGCGATCGCTGCGACTTGACCGAGACCGTTCACCGCGAACGGCGTAAGCACCTTGTCGAGCTCGACGACGATCAACTCGTCAGCTAGCGCGTACCCGATCCGCAGGGCTGCAAGTCCGTGCGCCTTCGAGAAGGTCCGCAAAACGACGAGATTCGGCTGTTCCGAGAGCAACGCCGTCGCGTCGGGAAGATGCCTGCCGGTCGCAAAGTGCGAATACGCCTCGTCGACCACGACGACAGCGTCCTTCGGGACCGCGTCGATGAGCAGGCTGAGATCCGCATCAGACATCGCCGTACCCGTCGGATTATTCGGCTGCGCTACGAGCACCAGGCGGGTTCGTTCGCTCAACGCGGCAGCGAGACCGAACGCGTCGTGCGTCAATCGCTTGAGCGGGACACGCTTTGGGGTTCCGGCCGAAAGCTGGGCGAAGATTTCGTACGCCTCGAAACTCGGGGCAGCGAAGACAACTTCGTCGCCCTCGGACACGAACGCCAGCGCGAGCTGCTGCAACAGACCAACCGTGCCGCAACCGACCGCGACGTGGCCCGGGCTCAGACCGTGGGTCTGCGCGATCTGCTCCCGAAGCCGCCTCGCCAGGTGGTCGGGATAGCGGTTCACCGACGCGATCGCCGACGCGATCGCTTTCGCGACACTCGGAAGCGGCGCGAACGGCAACTCGTTCGACGCGAGTTTGATCGCGCCACTGATCCCGTAGTCCACCTCGGCCTGTTCGGCCGATCGGCCCGGCCGGTACGGGGGCAGCGACGCGACCGAGGGCCGCGCCCGCGGCGCGCGTCTGTCGTTCTCGGTCACAAGTTGCCGCGGCGCGCCTGTTCCCGCTCGATCGCCTCGAAGAGGGCTCTGAAGTTGCCTTCACCGAACCCAGTCGCGCCTTCGCGCTGGATGACCTCCATGAACAGCGTCGGCCGCTCGGCGAAGTTCTCGGAGAAGATCTGCAAGAGGTAGCCGCCGGTGTCCTTGTCGACCTCGATGCCGAGCCGTTGCAGGTCGCCCCAGGGCAGGTCGAACTCACCACAGCGCACCTTCGCGTCCTCGTAGTACGTCGACGGCATGTCCAAGAAGCGCACGCCGCGATCGCGCAACGAGTCGATCGCGCCGAGGATGTTGCTCGTACCCATCGCGATGTGCTGCACACCGGGGCACCCATACGCCTCGAGGTATTCGGTGATCTGGCTCTTGCGCAGCCCAGGCGCGGGCTCGTTGATCGGCATCGTGATGCCCTTGCGGTTGTACATCACCGTCGAGCGCAACGCCGAGTACTTCGTCGAGATCTGCTCCGCGTCGAAGTGCTTCATCTGTTCGAAGCCCAGGACATTCGAATACCACTCGACCCACTCGTCGAGGCGACCCTCTTCGACGTTGCCGACGACGTGGTCGATGTATTCGAGGCCGGCGGGCCGTCCGACGGGCCGTACCGGCAAGCGCTCGGAGCTGAACCCGGGACCCCAGGTGCCGCTCCACTGCGACCGGTCGACAAACACGTGGCGCGTCCGGCCGTAGGCCTCGATGGCGGCGGTCGTCACCGCGCCCTCGTCGCGTTCGACCGTGTGCGGCGCTTGGATTTCCCGGGCGCCGCGGCGCGTGGCGGACTCGAGCGCCGCCGACGGGTCCGGAACCCGCCAGGCGAGGTTGCGCACGCCGTCGCCGTGTTCGAGGACGTGCTTGCCGACCTCGGAGTCGCTCGAGAGTCCAGCGGTGACCATCAAGCGGATGTCGCCGTGCTCGAGCAGGTACGAGGCGCGGTCACGCACGCCGGTCTCTGGGCCGCAGTAGGCCGTGACGTCAAAGCCGAACCCAGAGGAGAGCCACGCCGTCGCAGCCCTCGCGTTTCCGACCCAGAACTCGAGGTGGTCCCACCCGAGGATCTGCGAGGCAACAGTCGAGGTGTCGTCCTTCGTCGTCGTGTCCGTCATGCCGCCATCGAACCGGCATCCGCGACCGAGGTCAATACCTTGGGCCATAGCTGCGCATATTGATTAAGCTGTCGCTAGATTACTGAGCACATGAGTCAGCAAAGCGCGCTCGACAGCATCGATCGCCGCCTGCTCGACGCGCTCGCCGAGTTGCCGCGCGCCGGGCTCGTCCAGGTCGCGCGCCGTGCCGGCATCGCCCGCAATACCGCCCAAGCCCATCTCGACCGGATGATCGCGTCGGGCGTCATCGTCGGCTTCGGGCCAGAGATCGATCTCGGCCGGGTCGGGTACGCGGTTTCGGCGATCGTCTCGTTGGAGATCGCCCAGGGCCGGCGCGGCGCGATCGATGAACACCTGGCGGCGATCCCCGAGATCGTCGAAGCCTGGATGACGACCGGCTCGTCGGACCTCCTCTGCCGCGTGGTGGCACGCGACAACGACCATTTGGGTCGCATAATCGCGGAGTTCCTCGAGGTCCCCGGTGTGACGCGCACGACGACGTCGCTTTTGTTGTCGATGCCGATCGCGCCGCGCACCCTCCACCTCGTCACGCACGAGGCCGACGAAATCGGGCCGGCGAGCGAGGGCCTTGCCTAGCTCAAGACCCGGTGATCTTCGAGCAGCAGAACCGTCTCGGACGAGCGGACGGCCGCCATCGCCTGCAGTCGCTCGAGGACGACGTCCCGGAGGTCCTCGACGTCGCGCGCCCGGACGAAGAGGGCGAAGTCGAATTCGCCAGCGGTGACGCCGAGCCACTCGACGCCCGGCAGGCCAAGCAGCTCTGGAACGACCTCACGCCAGCGCGGTTGCTCGACGCGGATCAAGACGAGCGCTGAGAGCGCCTTTCCGAGCTTGATCGGATCGACCCGGGCGCTGAAACCGACGATCACGCCACGCTCCCGTAGTCGCGCCAGCCGCTGGTAGGCGGTCGCCCGCGAGACGTTCGCCGATCGCGCAAGCTCGTTCACCGACTGTCTGCCGTCGGCAACGAGGCTCTCGACGATCCTTTCGTCGACGGCATCGAGCGGTTCGTCTCGCCCGGCCCGTCGTTCCACCCCCGTTTCTGGACGATCTGATGACATTTCGGGATCTTAGGACATTTTGTCTTGTCAGGCGGCCATACCATCGACGCATCGCAACAAGTCCGGCAGAATTTCAGCCGAAAGGAGCGAACGATGGGTTACTCCGCGTACTCACCGGTCACCGTCGACGACGACGGCTCGACCCACGTCGAGCTCTCCGAGGACCACCCCGGCGTCTCCGACCCTCTTTACCGGCAACGCCGCGACGAGCTCGCCTCGATCGCCGCGGGCTGGCATTCCGGCGAGCCGATCCCGAACCCCGACTACACCGACCAGGAACACGAGGTGTGGCGGATCGTCTCGGATGCGTTGGCGGACCTCCACGAGAAGTACGCGACCGAGTCGTTCCAGCGCGGCAAGGCCGAGCTCAAGCTGACGACGGAGTACATCCCGGGCCTTGGGGAGGTGACCGCCGGGCTCGAGCCGCTCGTGAGTTTCCGCTACCAACCGATCGCTGGCCTGGCGCCGGTACGGGACTTCTACGGGTCGTTCTCCGATGGCGTGTTCTGGTCGACGCAGTACCTGCGTCACCCCTCGGTCCCGCTGTACACACCGGAGCCGGACATCATCCACGAGGTGATCGGCCACGCAAACCAGATTGCCGATCCGGAGTTTGCGCACATCTACCGACTCGTCGGAGAGGCCGTCCTCCGGACGAACAACGAGGACGCGCTGAAGTTCTTGTCCCAGGTGTTCTGGTTCACGATGGAGTTCGGCGTCGTCAAGGAAAAAGGCGAGCTGCGCGGCGTACGGGGCGGGGATCTTGTCGTCGGTCGGCGAGACCGAGACGTTCCGGTCAGCGACGGTCCGACCGGTCGACCTCGTCGAGATGGGGACGGTCGATTACGACATCACCCACTACCAGCCGCTCCTATATGGCTTTTCGTCCCCGGCCGAACTCGAAGAGGTGCTCACGGATTTTTTCGCGCGCTTTGACGACTCCTACCACGAGGAGCTGCTCGTCAAGGCGAGCTGAGCAAGCGTTCACCGATGGCGGACGCGGCGCCGGAACGCCGGCGCGTTCACGTCGTGATCTCCGGCAGGGTGCAGAACGTGTTCTTCCGCGCCTCGCTCGCCGATGTCGCGCGGGATCTCGGCATCGACGGCTGGGTGAAGAACCAACCCGACGGTCGCGTCGAGGCGGTGTTCGAAGGCGAGCCCGCTCAGGTCGACGCGGCGTTGCGGTGGAGCCGCAACGGACCACCGCTGGCGCGCGTTGACGCGATCGAGGTCATCGAGGAAAAACCGCTACGAGAAGGAGGATTTTTCGTCAGTTGATGGCCCGGCCGAACGCGCCTCGGCCAACGCGACGTCCGGAATCCCTGGCGGTACGACTCCGCTTTCGGGCACAGTCTTCGGTTTCCAGGTGCCGAGCACGGACCCGAGCAGGATGATCGGAAAGCCGACCGCCAGTCCGAGCGTGAACGGCTCGTTGAGGGCGAGAACGCCGAGCAGCAGCGCAACGGCGGGATTGATGTACGTGATGACGACGGCACGCGAGGGCCCGATCTCTTTGATGAGCAAGAAGAAGAACATGAATCCGACGATCGTGCAGGCACAAGAGAGCGCCACGACCGACCAAGCGATCTCCGCGTGCAGGTGCGCAGGGAGATGGGTCACCCCGAAGGGTAAGTACGCAACCGCCGTCAACACCACTGCGAACGTCAGGATCTCGAACGAAGGAACATCTTTCAGCTTCCGACCGACGATTGCCGGAGCCGTCGCGTAGCCGAGCGCACAGGCAATGAGCTCGAAAACCGCGGCGAGGCTCGTGCCGGTGATGTCGACTCCGACGAGGATGGCGACGCCGGCGAAGCCGACAACCAACCCCGCTGTCCGGCGGGGCCCGAGCCGCTCGCTGCCGAGCGTGACGGCGATCCCGGCACCGATCAACGGGACGATCGCGATGACGAGACCCGAAAAAGAGCTCGTCACCTTCTCCTCAGCGTTGCAGAGCAGCAACCACGGGATCGCGATTTCTGTTGCAGTGAATGCAACAAGCGCCAACAGGTGGCCGCGAAGGCTCGCCCATTTTCGCCGGTAGAGCGCAACCGGCAGCAGGATCAAGCCAGCGAGCGCTGTGCGCAGGAAGATCAGCGCCCCCGGATCGAGCTCGCGCAGCGCGATCCGAATGAAGAAATACGGAAGCCCCCAGATCACCCCGACGGCGACGAAGGAGAACCACGCGCGTCTCGACATCGCAGTAGAACCGCCGCTTCCTTTGCCTCGCCGATCCCGCGCGCCACCGTCCGCGTCGCGCCTGGGCTGACCCCACCACGGTACGGGCCCGGTGGTCGATCCGAGCGGGTGCGACCAAAGCTCCCGCCGAGCCCCAAAATGGTGAGGTGCTGACGTCGCCGACTCTTACAGGGCTCTTCGTTCGCCTCGAGCCGCTCTCTGCCGAGCACACCCACGGCCTCATGGAGGCGGCCGCGGAAGATCGATCGAGCTTCGCGTTCAGCTCGGTCCCCGAGGGCGAGGCCGCGTTCGCCGATTACGTGATGCACAACATCGAACTCGCCGATAGCGGTCGCCAGGTCCCTTTCGCCGTGCGCCGCCTCGCCGACAATCGAATCGTCGGTTCGACGCGGTTCATGGACTTGGAGGTCTTCTGCTGGCCGCCTCCGTGGCCGCCGGGGGTGACGCAAGGCCCGGCGCCGAGCGACGATCGCCCGCCGAGCGTCGCCGAGATCGGAGGGACGTGGTACTCGGCGTCCGCCCAACGCACAGTGGTGAACACCGAGTGCAAGCTCCTTTTGCTGAGCCACGCCTTCGAGCTTTGGGGGGTCTTGCGGGTCACTTTGAAAACCGACTCCCGGAATGAGCGGTCACGTCGCGCCATCGAACGGATCGGTGCCGTGTTCGAAGGAGTCCGGAGAGTGCATTCGCCAGCGGTCGACGGCGGAACCCGCGACACGGCGTACTACTCGATCGTCCAAGCCGAGTGGCCGCTGATCAAGACGCGCCTCAACGACCTGCGCGACCGGCCCGCAGGATGAACGGGCGCGTCCTTTAGGCCGCTCGTTCGATCTTGAGGAACAGGGCCTCGAGGAGCAATCGCTCGTTCACGTTGCGCCGCAACCGCGAGGACGCATCCTCGATCTCTCGGTTGATCTCGGTGAGTTGAGCGATTCTCGAAGGTGCCGCGCGATCCGAGCCGAGGCGCGCACGAAACATCGCGGCCAGCAACGCAAGACCGGCGCGCAGCTCGTCAGTCCGTACGCGACGCAACTCGCGGCGGTGACGATCCTCGATCGCCTTACGATTCGGCGTCCGCTTCAGGCCGACATCCTTTGCCGACTTGTCAGCCGCCACGAGTTCGGCTTCTTGCTGGGCGCGTAGCACCTCGACCAAGCTCTCGCCGGCGTCGACGATCTCGCCGGCGAGTTCCGCGATCGCGGCGCCGGTTCCGTCGAGGCGATCAGGGATCGAGCGCCATCGTGCCTCGCGCTCAACAAATCCCGGATCCGCGACCAAAAGTCGTGCCCGGTCGAGACTGCCTCTCGCTCCGGTCGCCGCAGCCAAAGCGACGTCGCGGACGACCCCTTCTTCAAGAAGCGCCGCGGCGATCGCCTCAGAGTCGATGGGCACGAACTCGACCTCGACGCAACGGCTCGCGATCGTTTCCAGTTCTCGGGACCTGACGTCCGCCAGGACGATGATCACGGTCGTGTCGGGAGGCTCCTCGATCGTCTTCAGCAGCGCCGGCCCCGCCACATCGACAAGATGGAACTCGGTGAGCATGAGCACCAGTCGTTCGGCGACACGGGGCGTCAACTGTGCTTGTTGAACGATGTCGCGCGCCTCTTCGATCGAGATGGACGCGCCTTGTCGCTCGACGACGGCGACATCCGGGTGCTTGCCCGCGAGCACTGCCTTGCACACTGCACACTCGCCGCAACCACCGTTCGGGCAGATGAGCGCCGCGGAAAACGCGCGTGCTGCGGCGCGTTTTCCGGTTCCTGCGGGACCGACGAAGAGGTACGCGTGGACCGGAGAGTCAACAAAACCCGCGAGCATCACCCGCGCGCGAGGCTGACCAACAATGCCGCGAAGCACAGGATGTGCAGAAAGGACATCCGCGGTGTCGGTGCGAGCGCTCACGAATCGACGGCCTGTTGTTCCGCGTCCAGTGCATGCGCGCTGAGCGCCATTCGCACCCGGTCGCGGACCTCGGCGATCGAACCGTCGGCGTCGACCACGACATAGCGCCGCGGGTCGGACTGCGCGAGCGTGAGATAGCCGTCGCGGACACGAGCGAAGAACTCGGCGTCCTCGCCTTCGATGCGGTCGAGTGCGCGGGTACGCCGCGTCGTGGCGGTCTCGGGCGCGAGATCGAGGAGGACGATGACGTCGGGTTCGAGCCCGGACCGGGCGAGCTCGTCGGCCGCGCGAATCGCGGGCAGGTCGAGACCCCGACCGAAGCCTTGGTACGCGAGTGTCGACGGCGTGAACCGATCGCAGACGACGTCGCGACCTTGCTCCAGCATCGGAAGGATGAACTCAGAAACGTGTTGGGCCCGCGCCGCGAGCATCAGCAACAACTCCGCACTGGCGTCGACACGCCCGGCTCGACGATCGAGGAGGACTTCACGCAACAACTCGCCGAGCGCCGTCCCACCCGGCTCACGCGTCAAGACCGCGCCCAGCTGATCGGCGAGGAGCTTTGCCTGCGTCGACTTTCCGCTGCCTTCGCCGCCTTCAAGAACGATGAACCGCCCACGCCGAGGCATCCCGCATCAGCTCATCTCGCGACGAGCAGTATCACTGCGTCACGTCGTCGTCGGCGACTTCGGCGGTACGCGCGGGTGACGCTGCTCTCTTTTTCCCGGCGACTTTCCTCGCTGACGACTTCTTCGCCACGGCGCGCTTTTTCGCCGCCTTTTTTGCGGGCTTTTTAGCAGCACGCGCCGGACGGCGCTTCGCCGGTCCGGCGGCGCGTCGCTCGGCGAGCAGCTCGGCTGCCCGTTCGAGGGTGATCGAATCCATATCGTCACCGCGTCGCAGGGACGCGTTGACGGTGCCGTCGGTGACGTAAGGTCCGAAGCGACCCTCGCGGAGCACGATCTTCGTGTTCGTTTCGGGGTCGACCCCGATCTCGCGTGCCGGTGACGCCGCTTGACGCCCAAAATGCCGCTGCTTCGGTTGCGCGAACAACGCGACCGCCTCGTCGAGTCCGATCTCGAGGATCTGCTCTTCACTTTCGAGGCTTCGCGTGTCGGTGCCGCGCTGCAGGTACGGCCCGTACCGGCCGTTTCTCGCGACGATTTCCTCGCCCGTGTTCGGATCGACACCGACGGTCCTCGGCAAATGGAGGAGTTTGAGCGCCTGGTCCAGGGTGATCGTCTCAGTTGACATCGACTTGAACAGCGACGCGCGTGGCGGCTTCGCCTTGGGGTCTTCCTGCTCGCCGAGCTGGACATAGGGGCCGAAGCGGCCGGTCCGCACCGAGACGACGAGCCCGGACCCCGGATCGGTGCCGAGCTCCCGGTCTGACGACGGCGCGGCGAGCAGCTCGGTGGCACGGTCGATCGTCAGCTCGTCGGGCGCGACGTCATTCGGAATCGAGGCGCGTTCTTCTCCACGCTGGAGATACGGGCCGTAGCGCCCGACGCGCACGACGATGATCTCGCCGTTCTCGTCGGCCCCGATCGGAATCGAGTTCACCTCTCGGGCGTCGATCTCGCCGAGGTGATCAAGCACCGCACGCTTCAATCCGTGGCCGTTTTCCACCGTAGCGACGCGGTCACCCGACACGTTTCCGTCCTGGCCATCCATCCCGAAGTAGAAGCGTTCCAGCCACGGGAGCGCTTCCTCGTCGCCGCGCGCGATCTCGTCGAGATCGTCTTCCATCGAGGCGGTGAAGTTGTAGTCGACGAGCGAAGGGAAGTAGCGCTCGAGCAATCCCACGACGGCGAAAGCGAGGAACGACGGGACGAGTGCGGTCCCCTTCTTCCAGACATAGCCGCGATCCACGATCGTCTGCAGGATGTTCGCGTAGGTCGAGGGTCGACCGACTCCGAGCTCCTCGAGTCTTTTCACGAGTGACGCCTCGGTGAAGCGAGCCGGAGGGCGCGTCGCGTGCTCCTCGGGCCCGAATCCCTCGAGTGTCAGTGCGTCGTCCGCGCTCACCTGCGGAAGCCGGTCTTCCTCGCCGCGCTCGTCCTCCTCGTCGTCTCCCTCGCGGTACACGACGAGGAAGCCCGGGTTCGTGATCACAGTCCCCGCCGCACCGAACTCTGCGACGGTCCCCTTCCGCGCGACCGGGGTGTCGACCGCGAGCGCTCCGGTGATGCGGACGCGCGCCGTGACGCCTGTCGCGTCGATCATCTGGGAAGCAACCGTGCGCTGCCAGATCAGCTCGTAGAGGCGTTGTCCGTCGCCTCCCAGCGCCGCGGCAACCTGCGCGGGTGCACGGAACGTGTCGCCCGCGGGCCGGATCGCTTCGTGTGCTTCCTGGGCGTTCTTCACACGGCGGTCGTAGGTGCGCGGACGACTCGGCACCGATTCCTTTCCGTAGAGGGACTGCGCCAGCGCGCGAGCCGCGGTCAGCGCAGTGTCCGACAGCGTCGTCGAGTCGGTCCGCATGTAGGTGATGAAACCCTGCTCGTACAGCCGCTGCGCGACCTGCATCGTGCGCGACGCGGAGAAACGGAGCTTCCGCGCCGCCTCCTGCTGGAGCGTCGAGGTGATGAAGGGCGCAGCTGGCGATCGCCGGTACGGCTTCGTGTCGACGGACGAGACGCGATAACTCGACGGCACAAGCGCCGACGCGAGCGCGTTCGCCCCTGCCTGATCCAACAAGACCGGTCCCGACGGATCGCCGAGAACGCCGTCGGACGTGAAATCTGTGCCGGTGGCGACGCGTCGCCCACCGATCGCGTCGAGGTCGGCGGTGAACGACTCGTTGCCTTCGGTCTTGAACCGTCCGGTGAGGCTCCACCACGTCGCCGAGTGGAAACGCATCCGCTCCCGCTCGCGCTCGACGACGATGCGCGTAGCAACGCTTTGCACTCGTCCGGCGGACAGGCCTTGCATCACCTTTTTCCACAGCACCGGCGAGAGCTCGTAGCCATAGAGGCGATCGAGGATGCGACGCGCTTCTTGCGCGTCCACGAGCCGCCGGTCGAGATCACGAGGGTGCGCGATCGCGTCGTCGATCGCGGGCTTCGTAATCTCGTGAAAGACCATCCTTTTCACCGGGATCTGGGGCGAGAGGACCTCCAAAAGGTGCCAAGCGATCGACTCACCCTCCCGGTCCTCGTCGGTCGCGAGATACAGCTCACTTGCGTTCTTCAGCAACGAGCGCAACTTAGAGACCTGGGGTTTCTTTTCGGAGGCGACGACGTAGAGGGGCTTGAAACCGTTGTCGACGTCGACGCCGAGGCGCGACCAGCTCTCAGACTTGTAAGCGGCGGGCACTTCCGCGGCCGAGCGCGGCAGGTCGCGGATATGACCGATCGACGACTCGACGATGTAGTTATCGCCCAAAAAACGCGCGATCGTCTTCGCCTTCGCCGGCGATTCCACAATGACTAGGGGTTTTGGCATCAAAGCGTCCTTGCAGATCGGTGGGGGAGGTTAACGGGGCACTCCCGCGCCTACCAACCATTATTGGAAAACGACCTGTTCATGGCCGTTATCTCTTTCGTGGAAAACGGCGATCGGCGCCCAATGCGACCGTGCACGACGCACCAGCGATGACCGCGAGCACGCTGGCGCGCGACGAAGATGAGAGGCGATGAGCACGGCGCTAGCCGAAGACACCGAGGACCCTGCGCTCGACGCCATGGGTGAGGCGGCGTTTTTCGACCTCGATCGGACCGTGATCGCCAAGGACGCGATGGCGGCCTTCGGCGGTCCGATGCGCCGCGGCGGGCTGATCCGCAGGCGATCGCTCGTCGAACTCGGGTTCGCCCAGGTCATCTATCTGATCCTGGGCTCGACCGAGCAGCGCCTCGAACGGATCCGCCAGGTCGCACTGAAGATGACGAGGGGATGGTCGCGCGCCGACGTCGACGCGATCGTCGCCGGCGCACTCGAGTCCGTCGTCGAGCCGATCATCTACGACGAGGCGATGGATCTCATCGACGAGCACCACCAGGCGGGTCGCAGGGTCGTGATCGTCTCGGCGTCGCCCTCGGAGCTCGTGCGCCCGCTCGGGCTCCACCTCGGTGTCGACGACGTCATCGCGAGCGAAGCGGCGATCGACGACAACGGCCGCTACACGGGTGAGCTCGCGTTCTTCTGCACCGGTCGGGAGAAAGCCGACGCGGTGCGGCTCTTCGCGCAGCGCGAGCAGATCGATCTCGATCGGTCCTTCGCCTACAGCGACGCGTTCACCGACGTGCCGCTCCTCGAACTCGTCGGCCATCCTGTCGCCGTGAACCCCGATCGCGCGCTCGCGCGCGTCGCCACCGAGCGCGGGTGGGAGACCAGCACGTTCATCCGGCCGGTCCGACTGCGCGACCGGGTGCGCGATCGCGTCCGCGCGGTTCCACCGAGACCGGCGATCGCGCTCGGAACCGGCACAATCGTCCTCGGACTCGTTGTCGGCGCGATCGGTTGGTGGATCCGCGCCCGCCGCTCGGAGCGCGGCGACGAACCGCCCCTGCGTGCGCTTTAAACGGCTATCGGGGCATCAGTCGGCGAGCCGCAATCGCGACGCAGCCGACGAGCAGCAACAAAATGATGAGTTTTTTCATGGCCGCCTCATCGTAACGATCGGATGCCGGATCAGACCGTCAGAAGGTCGCGCGCGCCGGTGTCGCTCGAGGGGTGGCGGAGCTTCGACATCGCCCGCGCCTCGATCTGGCGGATCCGCTCACGAGTCAAGTTGAAGTGCTCGCCGACCTCTTCCAGGGTGCGCGGCTCTCCTCGGTCGAGACCGAAGCGCAGTCGCAGAATCTCTCGCTCGCGTTCGTCGAGTGGCGCGAGCAGGCGATTAATCTCGACGGGCAACAGCGCCGTCGCCGCCATCTCGAACGGCGACTCGGCTGACCGGTCTTCGACCACATCGCCAAGTTCGGCATCTCCGTCTTCACGCAATGGCTCTGACAATGAGAGTGGCTCCGAGCGGAAGCGCAGCGCCTCGATCAGCTTGTCCTCGGGGAGCTCGACTTCCGCGCCGAGTTCGGCGAGCGTGGCTGGGCGGCCGAACTTCAACTCGAGACGCGCCTGGGCTTTCTGCACGCGAGCGAGCGTGTCGCCGGCGTGCACGGGGAGGCGGATCGTCCGCCCCGTGTTCGCGATGCCGCGGGTGATTGCCTGTCGGATCCACCACGTGGCGTAGGTCGAGAACTTGAAGCCCTTACGCCAGTCGAACTTCTCGACGGCGTGCATCAGACCGAGGTTGCCCTCTTGGATCAGGTCAAGGAGCGGCAGACCGGAGGCTTGATACTTCTTCGCGATCGAGACGACGAGTCGGAGGTTCGACTGGACAAAGGTGCGTTGCGCCTCGTCGCCTTGTCGCATCATCCGCCTCAGCTCGCGTCGGCGCGCCGGGGTGAGCTTCTTACCGCCTGTGACAACTTCCTGTTCGGCCTCGCCGCGGCGTTCGATCGCCTGCGCGAGCCGAACCTCGTCGTCTTTGGTGAGCAGGGGGTACTGACCGATATCGGTCAGATACAACCGAACGAGGTCTTCCTCGTCGCGTTCAACGCGCTCTTTTGCCAATGCGGTCCGGTTCCTCCGTGCTCATGTCCGGGCCGCCTCGAGCGAGCCCTTCGCGTCCTTCGTGAGCGAAGCGGCCTCGTCAGCGGCGATAGCCGGCCGGGCCACCGCACCCCCGCTATCCGTACGACCCGTTCGGCTCTGGCGTTCAGTGTAACGATGCCGTCAAGCGGCCCCTCCGGTGGTCTGACCAGGCGATAGAGCGATTGTGCGTCGCGCTATCTCGCTGAGTGATCCGAAAGGTCCACCGCCTTTATCGAGCAACGCGCGTACCTGTCGCGAGCGCACGCCGTCGGCACGCGGCGCACCGAGTGCACGCGCGTCTTCTAAGATTCCGACGACGTCATCGCGACAGCGTCGGAACGTCCGGCGCACGAAGGTGTCCCCGGGACCGCTCGCCAGCAGGAAAAGTTCGTCGTAGGCGTCGCGAAGCGCCGGGTAGAAGACCTCGACAAGCGCCCCGACGACGTCCCGATCGTCGCCGTCAGCGCAGATCGCCTCGAACACCTCATCGATCTCGTGCCACTCCGACAACGGATCCTGGGCAGCGAATCCCGAGGCGACCGGAAGGCACGATTCGAGCAACCCGGCTCGGAAGCCGTGAGCGCGGCTCGCGCCGGACAGGAAGGCGGCGCTCGGCGCGTCACTACCAGTCGGTCGCGTGCCGAGTGCGCGAAAGCCCGTCAGCTCGATGCCTCGCGCGCGATCGACGACGTCGGCGAGTCCGTGGAGGGAGAACACGGAGTTCAGGATTTCGCCAGTTCGCGGTGTTCGACAAAGCGATTCGTGATCGGCATCCGCCGATCACGCCCAAAACCGCGAGTTGTCACCCGCGGCCCCGGAGGTGCCTGTCGCCGCTTGTACTCCGACTGATCGACGAGTCGGAATACCCGCTCGACGAGCGCCGGGTCGTACCCCGCCGCGACGAGGTCGGCGACGGAGCGGTGGTCCTCGATGTATGCCTTGAGGATCGGGTCGAGCACTTCGTAGGGCGGCAACGAGTCGTCGTCGCGCTGGTTCGCCCGCAGCTCCGCGGAGGGCGGCTTCGAAAACACCGAATCGGGGATCAGGGTTTCGCCGGCGACCTTGTTCCGTCGGTTCGCGAGGGCGTAAACGAGCATCTTCGGGACGTCGCGGATCACCGCGAATCCGCCGGCTGTGTCGCCATACAGCGTCGAGTACCCGACGGCGGTCTCGGACTTGTTACCGGTCGTGAGTACGAGCCACCCGAACTTGTTCGACAGAGCCATCATCAACGTCCCGCGGATGCGAGCCTGCAGGTTCTCCTCGGTTAAATCCTCGGCGATTCCTGCGAAGCTCGGCGCGAGTAATTCAAGGTAGGCGGCGTGGACAGGCTCGATCGCGATAACGCGGTAGTCGATACCGAGGTTCGAGGCGAGCGTGCGTGCATCGCTTTGCGAGCCATCGGACGAGAATCGCGACGGCATCGAAACCCCGTGAACATGGTCTGCCCCGATCGCGTCGACTGCGATCGTCGCGACAAGTGACGAGTCGATGCCTCCCGAAAGTGCCACGACGACGTCACGAAAGCTGTTCTTTTCGACGTAGTCGCGCGTCGCGAGTACGAGCGCCGCGTAGACCTCTGCGTCCGCATCGAGCGGCTCGTGGAGAGACGGTGCTGCGATCAGACGGCGGGCACTCGCGGTCTCGGTGACAAGGACGCTCTCGGTGCCGGCGATGAGCTCTTCTTCGAGCTCCAAGTCGACGACGACGATCCCCTCGCGAAACTGCGGGGCGGTCGCGACGATCGCCCCCGCCTGATCGACGATCACCGAGCCACCGTCGAAGACGAGCTCGTCTTGTCCCCCGACGAGATTGACGTACGCAATCGGACGGTGCGCCTTCGCAGTCCTCGCCCGCAACACCTCGAGCCGGTCGGCTCGGGCGTTCACGCGATACGGCGAGGCGTTCGAGACGGTGATGAGCGCCGCTCCACGACGGGCGAGTCCGCCGATCGGGCCGGGTTCCCAGGCGTCCTCACAGATCACGACGCCGACGGGGACGCCACCGATCACGAAAAGCGGCGAGTCGCCACGTCCCGGGACGAACCAGCGCGCCTCGTCGAACACGCCGTAATTCGGGAGGCATTGCTTGTAGGCGCGGCCACGCACCTCCCCCTGCGCGACCACCCCCACCGCGTTGCGCAAGCCGCCGTCTTCGAGCACGCATCCGACGATCGCCGCGCACCGTTTCGACCGCGACGCGACGCGCCGAAGAGCACGTTCGCTGGCGCGGACAAAGGTCGGCTCCAAGATGAGGTCCTCGGGCGGGTACCCCGTGAGGCATAGCTCCGGGAAGATGGCGAGGTCGGCGTCGAGACCGTCCGCCGTTTCGAGTTGCTCGAGGACAAGCCGGGCGTTGTGGTCGAAGTCTCCCACTACCGCGTCGACTTGACACAGTGCGACGCGAAGCGAACTCACCGTTTCATGGTATCGAGGCGGCTTTCATCGATTGCCTGGTCACCGCCGACGACCGAAGGAGGACCTCCGCGGGACCTGCGAGAATGAGAAGAGCCGCACGAGGACGCCGCGAGCCGGAAGGACGATCGATGGAAAGTCAGCGCGACTACGTGTTGAAGACGGTCGAAGAACGCGGCGTGCGCTTCATCCAGCTCTGGTTCACCGACGTCTTGGGGACACCGAAGACCTTCTCGATCCCTCCGGCCGAGTTCGAGAACGCGATCGACGAGGGTATGACCTTTGATGGCTCATCGATCGACGGGTTCAGCCGCATCCAAGAAAGCGACGTGCTCGCGCGACCGGACCCCGTGACGTTCCAGATCCTGCCCTTCAAGAGCGGTGCCGATTCGACGATCGCGCGGGTCTTTTGCGACATCACGAACCTCGACGGGAGCCCCTTTGAGGGCGACCCTCGCCAGGTGCTCCGCCGAACCCTCGGGCGCGCCCATGGCCGCGGTTACGAATTCTTCGCCGCGCCCGAGCTCGAGTACTTCTACTTCGCGAACGCAGATGTGCCCCCGCAGCCGTTGGACTCGGGCTCGTACTTCGAACTCACCGTGGCGGACCTCGCGACCGACTTGCGCAAACGCACCGTGCTCACCTTGGAGGACATGGGGATCCCCGTCGAGTACGCGCAGCACGAAGACGCGCCGAGCCAGCACGAGATCGATCTCCGTTACACCGACGCGCTGACGATGGCGGACACGATCATGACGGTCCGCTTGGTAATCAAAGAAATCGCACAGGAGCACAACGTCTTCGCCTCTTTCATGCCGAAGCCGCTCGCTGGGGTCCAGGGATCCGGAATGCACACCCACGTGTCGCTCTTTTCAGGCGACAAGAACGCTTTCTTCGATGAAAACGGCGAGCGCGGACTTTCGGATACCGCGCGCAAGTTCATCGCCGGGCTCCTCGAGCACGCGCGCGAGATCACCGCCGTCACGAACCAGTGGGTGAACTCCTACAAGCGGCTCGTCTCGGGTTACGAAGCGCCGTTCGCGGTCTCGTGGGCGTACAACAACCGTTCCGCGCTCGTCCGCGTTCCGATCGTGAAACAAGGAAAGACCGATTCCGCACGCGTCGAGTACCGCTCCCCGGATCCGGCGTGCAACCCATACCTCGCGTTCGCGGTCATCTTGGCGGCAGGATTGCGTGGGATCGAGAAGTCCTACGAACTCCCGCCCGAAGCCGACACGAACCTGTTCCAAGCGACAGCCGAGGACCTGGCGAAGGCCGGAATCCCGCCTCTTCCGCGCACCTTGGACGAGGCGCTGAGCGTGATGGAACATTCCGAACTTGTCGCACAAACGCTCGGCGAGCATGTCTTTGAGTGGTTCGTGCGCAACAAGCGCAGCGAGTGGGACGACTACACGCGTCAGATCACCCCGTTCGAGCTCGTCCGCTATCTGCCAGCGCTGTGAGCAATGGTTCGCACAACTAATTCGATGATGACACGAGTCGATGGAACCGATCCTCTGCTTCCCTGACCCGCCGTCCGCCGAGCTGCAAAAGGCGCTCGCGATCTCGGGTTATCCGTGGTCGGCGGCCTCCGACGTCGCGCTCGCCGCGCGCGCCGAACCGTCTGACGGGTTCTCCTGCGCAATCGTGTCCGCAGTCGAATCGCCAGATCGTGCGTTCTTGTTCGTCCGTGCACTGCGCGATCGCGAGATGAGCTCGTTCCCGATCTTGCTCGTCGTCGAAGCAGACTCGCTCGGCGTCCTTGATCGCAGCCGCGAGCTCTTCGACGATTTCACCCTCGGGTCGTCCCTCGAAGAAGAACTCGACGCGCGGCTCTCTCATCTGTTGTGGCGCTCAGGCAAGACGAAAAACGCCGACGTCATCGTTTACGGCCCGTTGGCGTTGAATCTGGAAACCTACCAAGCCGTGGTCGATGGCCGTCCGCTTGACCTCACCTACATGGAGTACGAACTGCTCCGCTACCTTGCGGCGCACCCTGGCAAAGTCTTCACCCGCGAAGCGTTGCTGTCGGCGGTTTGGGGATACGACTACTTCGGAGGCGCGCGCACGGTCGACGTCCATGTACGCCGTCTGCGCGCGAAACTCGGCGAAGAGAACGCGCACCTGATCGAGACGGTGCGCAGCGTCGGCTACCGCTTCGGTACCTCTCGCTGGTCGCCTTAACGGCGCCCTCTTTCAGCGCCCGCTCTCGACGTAGACCGCGATCGCGTACGGACCGCCCGGCACGGCCACGGCTGTTTGGGCGTGGGGATGCTTGGCCGAGACATCGACTGGGACGATCGAAGACGACCCCGAGCAGACCACCCAAGCCGACCCGTTCTCGATCGCGACCGATGTCGGGCCGCTCCCGACCGGGACCGGCGTGCCGGCCGTCTGTGAGACGAGGCTGATCGGCGTCAGCGAGTTCGCCGACGGCAACGAAGTCTTTGAGACCGCGACCCAGGCGTCGTCGTTCGAGAACGCGATCGACTCCGGTGCGCCGCCAACGGGGATCGCCGCTCCGGCAGTGCGAGTCGCAAGGCTGATCGTCGAGACGCTTTCTGATCCCGAGTTCGCGACGTACGCGGTTCCGCCTGAGATCGCGATTGCGATCGGCGCGTTGCCCACGGTGATCGGTGGCAACGCGTGACCTGTCATGAGATTGATCGGAGTTACTGAGTCACCGATCGGGCCGGACTGACCAGACACGATCGCGCCGGCGTCGGTCACGTACGCCATTTTCCCGTCGGCGGTGATCGCGATCGCCTGCGGACCGTCGCCGACGGTGATCGGCGACTCGGCTTTGTTGGTCACGAGGTCGATCGGGGTGACGGTGTCACCGATCGGCGACGTGCCGGCATCGGTCACGTAGGCGGTTTTGCCGTCCGGGGTGATCGCGATCCCCGCCGGACCGTTTCCCGCTGAAATCGGACGGCCGGCCTTGCCGGTCTTCAGATCGATCGGCGTCACGGTGTTCGCGGTGTAACTCGTCACGTACGCCGTCTTGCCGTCGGGCGCGACGGTGACGGCGTCGGGGAACTCGCCGACATGGACGGGAGGCAAAACCTCGGGCGGCACGCTCGACAACTGGACGCGTTCGACACGATCTCCGGTCCCAACGGCGGCGCCGCGACCGATCACCGTCACGAGGCCGTCGACCTCAGGCGGTAGCGGTGGGAGTGTCGTCGTCGTCGAGTGCGCGGCAGGGCCCGACCCGCAGCCGGCGAGTAGCAAAGGAGCGGCGCAGATCGCGAGGAGGGCGGCTAGGCGGAGTCGGTGAGCGCGCCGCGTCGTCATTGCTCCGGCGCGTACACCCACGCTTCGATCTCGATGTTCGCGCCAAGGGGCAACGCCTTGACCCCGATTGCCGAGCGCGCGGGACGGTGATCGCCAAAACAGGCGGCATAGGCGGTGTTCATCGCCGCGTACTCGCCCATGTCGAGCATGAACACCGTCGTCTTTACGACGTCGGCGAGGCTGTGACCGTGCTTTTCGAGAAGCTTCGCCAGGTTGGCAAGCGCCTGGGAGAGTTCCGCGGCGAGGCCCCCGTCGACGAGCTTGCCCTCACGCACCCCGAGCTGTCCCGAACAGATCAGGAGGTCGCCGGCGCGAACGACCGGCGTGTACGGGAGCGGAGCAGCCGGGGCGGGCTCGCTCAGGAGAAGGACGACCCGCAGCCGCAGGTGCGGGTCGCGGAGGGATTCGTGATATGGAATCCGGCGCCTTGCAGGCCGTCGCGGTAGTCAAGCGTCGATCCCTTGATGATTTGCGCGCTCTCCGGGTCGACGACGACCTTCACGTTGCCGAAGGTGCGCACGATGTCGTCATCGGCGACTTCGGCGTCAAAGAACATGTCGTAGCTGTATCCCGAGCATCCGCCGGCCCGGACGGCGACGCGCAGCGAAAGCCCGTCGGCGTCCGCTTCTTGCGCGAGCAGTTCGGTGACCTTGTCGACGGCGGAGTCGGTGAGGGTAACCGGGCTCGGTCGCTGGCCGATCTTCACGTCAGTGACGATGCTCAATTGCCATCTCCTCTGTGCGAACCACCCCGATCGTACCAACCACCCGGTCGAATCATGCACGTCACCGGCCCAGGGTCGGCGAATCGTTCCTCGTTAGCATCGGGTGGGTGCCCACCGACCGCGAACCGCGGAACGGGCCGACGGACGAGGAACTGCTCGCCGCGTTGCACGGCGTCGTCGATCCCGAGCTCGGAGAAGACCTAGTCAGCCTCGGTATGGTGCGCTCGGTGACCCTCGAACTGGGCCGGGCCTACGTCGAGATCGCGCTCACGATCGCCGGCTGCCCGCTGCGCACCCAGCTGCGCGACGACGTCAGGCGCCACCTGATCGCGTTCGAAGGCGTCGACGAGGTCGAGGTGACGACCGTCGAGATGGAAAAGGAAGATCGGGCAAAGCTGATGTCGACGGCGCGTCGACTCGCGCAGCGCAAGGCGGTCGCAACGGGGTTTCCCTCATCGACGCGCGTGCTCGCCATCGTCTCCGGAAAAGGCGGCGTCGGCAAGTCGTCGGTCACTGCGGCGCTCGCGGTGGCGCTCAGCCGCAAGGGTTTCAACGTCGGACTGCTCGACGCGGATATCTGGGGATTCTCGATACCGCGCCTCATGGGAGTGCAGGGGCCGCTCTCTGTGCGCAACAAGAAAATGGTGCCGGCGGGCGTGACGGTCGGGAATTCCGACTTGAAGATCGTATCGATGGGGTTTTTATCGAACGAAGAAGAAGCGATCATGTGGCGCGGTCTCGTGCTCGCCCGCGCCGTCCAGCATTTTTTAGAGGATGTCGATTGGGGAAACCTCGACTACCTGCTCGTCGACATGCCGCCGGGCACCGGCGACGTGCAGATGGCGCTTTCGCGGATGTTGCCCCGTGCGGAGTTCCTCGTCGTCACGACGCCGTCGTCGGCCGCCGCCAAGGTCGCCCAGCGCGCCGCGGACATGGCGCGCAAGGGCCACGTGCGCGTCGCCGGGGTGATCGAGAACATGTCGGCCTTCGAATGCGAGCAAGGCCACCGACACGCGCTCTTCGGTGAAGGAGGAGGTGCCGAGCTCGCCCGAGCCATCGGCGTCGAGCTTCTCGGTTCGCTGCCCATCGACCCCGCGCTCTCCGCTGCCGGGGACGCGGGGGCATTCGCCGAGCTCGACCCGGAGAGTCCCGCCGGGCAAGCCTTCGACGAAATCGCCACGCGGCTTGCGAACGACGTCGCCCCGATCGTCGAGATGTCGGGATGTAGTGCGCGTCTTTTGGAGCGCGTCGAAGAACGGCTCTCGCGCCCTGCAAGCTGAACGATCAGCTCACACGCTCGGTCAGCTGCTTCCGCTCGACCTCGTTCAGGCCGCCCCAGATGCCGTGCGGTTCCCGGATCCGCAACGCGTAGTCGAGGCACGGCCGTTTCACCGGGCAACACGCGCACATCGACTTCGCGACCTGCTCGCGTTCGGTCTTTTCGTCCTTGGTCTCCGCATGGGCGGGCGCGAAGAAAACAACAGCCTGCGGCCCGCGGCACAACGCCTTGAGCTGCCAGGTCTCCTCGGTTCGCACCGCGGCCGACACGGCTCCTCCTTGCCCCGCGCACTGGCGGGTCTCGCCGGGTCGGCGGGCGGCACCGCTCCTGCGGTTGGCCGATCAGGCCGGCGACTGCGCGGAGGCTACCGCCGGCTCTTTGCCCTGACAAGGGGCCTTGCCACAACTTCCCTGGTCGCACGGGCCAAAACAGTCCACGGTCGATAAGGTCGGCGAGCCATGGACCTTGGCGACTTCTGCCGGCGAGCCCACGTCGTCGTCGTCCTCGGCAAGGGCGGTGTGGGCAAGACCGCCGTCGCAGCCACATTCGCGGAGCTCGCCCGCCGCCAGGGACTCGAAGTCGGCCTCGTCGTCCTCGAAAACGCAAACGGACCACAGGAGCTCTTCGGCTACCCAGACCGACTCAGCTACGACGACGCCGTCCTTGTCGGGAAGGGCGACGGGGCCCCTCTGGGCCGCATCCGCGGGCGGATGATCACCTCGGACGCTGCGCTGTTGGACTACCTCTCCACCCACGGCCTGAAGCGGCTGACGACGCGGCTTTCCGCCTCCGGCGCGCTCGAGGTCGTGGCGACCGCGGTGCCGGGGCTGCCGACGGTGCTCGTGCTCGGCAAGATCCGCCAGCTCGAACAGGCGGGCGAGTACGACCTCATCATCGTCGACGCCCCGGCGACCGGCCATGCGCTCTCATTCCTCTCGAGCGCCGGTGGCCTCGCCGACGCCGCCCGTTCCGGACCGCTGCACGCGCAGGCCGCCTGGGTCGCCGAGATGCTCAGCGACCCGAGGCGCTTCGAGGCGATCGTCGTCACGATCCCCGAAGAGCTCCCCGTCAACGAGGCCGTCGAAACCGCGTTCGAGCTCGAGGACCGACTGGGCGTCGCCCTCGGACCGGTCGTCGTCAACGCCTGCTATCCGGTGCTCGACCATCTCGACAACGATCCGGACGAAGCCGCCCGCGCTGCCGGGGCCGCCACACCGGCACCCGAGCTCGCGGCACGCCTCAAGAAGGCGGCGGCCTTCCGTGCGGCCCGCCAACGCGCCCAAGGCGATGAGATCGCCCGGCTTGCCCGTCGCCTCCCTTTGGCCCATCTCGAGTTGCCATATCTGTTCGGGGGATTGCACGGTCCGCACGAGCTCACAACGCTCGTCGAGGCGTTCGGACAAGCAGTCGCCGCACTATGAGCGGCGGCCCCATCGAAGTGCTCGTCCGCGAGCGCGCCGTCCTCGCCTGTTGCGGTTCGGGCGGCGTCGGCAAGACGACGACAGCCGCCGCGCTCGGCGTGGCGTCGGCACTCGCCGGCCGGCGTACCTGCGTCGTCACCGTCGACCCGGCCCGTCGGCTCGCCGATGCCCTCGGCGGTCACGGCAAGACGACCGAACCGACCGAGGTCTTAGGACCGTGGACGGGCGAACTACACGCCGTGATGCTCGACGCGAAGACGACGTTCGACGCGTTGATCGAGCATTACGCGACCGACGCTGATCAGGCGCGGCGCATCTTGGAAAATCGCGTCTACGTCAACCTGGCGTCGGTCCTCTCGGGCACCCAGGAGTACATGGCGACCGAAAAGCTCTTCGAGCTCCACCACTCCGGCAACTACGACCTCGTCGTCGTCGACACACCCCCGACGCGCCACGCGCTCGACTTCCTCGACGCGCCGAAGCGGCTCGAGGGGTTCTTGTCGAATCGCATCTTCCGCGCCCTCGTCGCGCCGAAGGGCTCGTATTTGCGAGCGGCGAACGTCGCTAGCCAGGTGCTCGTGCGGTCGATCGCGAAGGCGACAGGAGCCGAGATCGTCGACGACACCGTCGCCTTCTTCCAGGCGTTCCAGGGCATGGAAGAGGGGTTCCGAGAGCGCGCGGCGCGCGTCGAGAAGCTACTCGGAGAAGAAGAGACCGGTTTCGTCCTCATCGCCGCGCCGCGCGTCGACGCGATCGCCGATGCCAGCTTTTTCGCGCGTGCCCTCAAGGAGCGCTCGCTGCGCGTCGACGCGCTCGTCGTCAATCGCGTCCTGCCTGACTTCGGACCTGCGCCCGCCGACCTGTCCCTCGGCGACGACGCCTGGGGCGCGCTCGTCATGAACCTCGCCGAGCTCGCCGAGCTGCGACGAGGCGAGCAGGAGTCCTTCGCCGGTCTCGCCGAAGCGGTTGAGCCAGCGCCCGTCGTGCATGTGCCATTCCTCGAACACGATGTCCACGACGTAGAGGGGCTCTTGCAGCTCGTTCGCCACCTCGAGCCGTGATCAGTACCTTTTTCTTATGTCATTGATTTTGATCGTCGCCGACGAACACGGCCTGCTGAACGAAGTCAGCGCCGGCATCGACGACGATGACACCGAACTCCTCGAATCGCTTACGAGCGAGGAGGCCCTCGAGTTCGCCGCGACGTACGAACCGGATCTCGTCATCGCCGACAGTCAGATCCAGTCGCGAGGAGGGGTCGCGCTCGCGTTCGATCTCGTCCACGAAGAGACCGGCGGGCGCCTGCCTCACATCCCGTTTCTTTTGCTGGTCGACCGGCGCGCTGATGTCTTCCTCGCGAAGCGGGCGGGTGTCGAGGGTTATCTGGTAAAGCCGCTCGATCCGATCCGACTGCGCAAAGCGAAAGAGGCCCTGTTGAAAGGCGGCCGGTTCATCGACGAATCCTTCGCGCCGCCAACGGTCGCCTGGACCTGAGGTCCCGACCGTGCGGTTGCGTCGACGTCTCCGAAGCCAGGCTCCCGCCGTCGAGCAGGCGCCCTCGGAACAAGAGATCCAGATCACGAACGGCCTGCGCAGCTTGCGGGAGTCGACAGCGAAGGAAGTGATGACGCCGCGCGTCGACGTCGTCGGACTCGCGTCGCCTGTCGCCTTGACGGACGTCGCCCGCGCCGTCCGACGCTCAGGGCACAGCCACTTTCCTGTCTACAAGCACGATTTCGATCATCTCTTGGGCGTGCTGTTCGTGAAGGACCTCGTCAGCCGAGAGTCATCCGCCGCCGATTCAGGGCGCGAAACCGCGATCGTTGCCGACGAGAACAAGACCGACCGCCTGCGCGAGCCGTTCATCGTTCCCGAGTCCGGGGCGGCGCTCGCCATCCTCTCGGACATGCGGCGACGACGGCGCGGCTTCGCGGTCGTCGTGGACGAGTACGGCGGATTCGCCGGGGTTCTCACCATCAACGACCTGGTCTCCGAGCTCGTCGGCGACATCCACGACGAATTCGACCGCACTACGAGCCCGGCCGTGATGCGCATCGACGCCAATCGCTTCCTCGTCGATGGGGCGTCTGACATCGACGAGTTGAACGACGAGATAGGGACAGCGATCCCGCCCGGCGAATACGTCACGTTGGGCGGCTATCTGCTCGATGCGCTCGGCCACATTCCCCAAGAATCCGAGAGCGTGAGCCTCGACGGCACGACCTACCGCATCACCCGCATGGACCGCCGACGAATTGCGAAAGTCGTGGTCGAGGTGCCTTCCGCTACGCTTTCGGCGAACGGCGCCGATCAATCGGCTTCGGACGGGAAGTAGCGCAGCTTGGTTAGCGCGCAGCGTTCGGGACGCTGATGCGGCCCAATCCGCTGTACTCGCCCTAGCAGCGGTTTTCCGTAGATTTAGCCGCCGACCAGCAATTCCCCCGTCAACGATACCCACACCCGACAGCGTTCGACAGCCTCGGAGACCGGCCACTAACACACGTTGGAACACACGGTCCTGCTTCGGCGCTAGTTGGTGCGGCCGAATCCGGCTAGGCGCTTGCGGAATCACACCGATGTTGTTATGCTTTGTGTAGGCGAATAGCCGCGCCCGGGCAACCGGGGTCAACAATCGGGGTAAACCAAGCGGAGCCCCCGACTCGTCGGGGATCAGCAATTCGGGCGATCCGTGCGCTTGGAGGCTCGAGCGGCAGCTGCGGCACACTGGTCGTCAAGGTCCGACGCTCATCGTCAGGCATCGGCCCAGTGTTCGGTATTGCTCCCCTAGGGACGGTCCCGGAGGGTTCGAGCGCCGATGCAAGAGCGCGCAGCGATGCTCCGGGTACAACGCCACCGGTGCTTTGAGTAATTCGTCGCGTTTCGACGCGACGAAAGAAAGAGGCGTCGTTGTCGTCAACCGATATCGCCGAGCCCCGAAACCGGGAACAGCGTCGGCATCCCGAAATCATCCCCTCCACGCTTCCTCGTCTTCTCGACTGGGCTGGAGCTGCGGAATACCTCGGCACATCCGAGTATCACATCAAGCGCCTTTGGGCTGAACGCCGCATCGCGGGCCATCTCGTAGGGCGGTTTCCGCGGTTCAGCACCGAGGACCTTGACGCGTACCTCGAATCCCGCCGAATCGAAGCGGTGGATGCATGACCACCGTCGCCGAAGCGCGCTGTAGCGCGCGAAAAGAGCCGGCCAGTTCGACCCCATCGAACGACCGGCCCTCTTCAGAAAACCAAAACCTCGCTTGTCATTGTAAGCGAAACCTCCTCGAGGTCAACGTCACGAACGCGCGCTTCCACTACAGGGCGCTGCGCCGAGCGGGCTGGTCTCGAGGGTTCGCCCGCGACGCGGTCGTGGGTTGGACGCAGACGCGTGGCGGCAACCAATGAACGCGCCCACGACTGTCGTCGGGCAATTGCTTGAGACTCCCGAACTCAGGCGGTCCAAGCGTGACGTTCCCTACGTCCGCGCACGGATCGTGGAGAAGACTCCATCCGAACCGGGCAACTGGAAGAGCGACCTGATCGCGCGCTTTCTCAACGTCATCGCGTTCGGATCGACCTCCGAGAATCTTTGCGCGTCCGCAACCAAGGGCGACCGCATCATCGTCACAGGTCAGCTTGAGCGTGACGACTGGGAAGACAAGGGCGGCAAGGTCCACGAGGGAGAGAAGATCGTCGCCGAGTCCGTCGGCATCGACCTTCGGTTCGCCACAGCGCAGATAACGCGCACGCGTCGCGGTGATGACCGATGACCAGCGTTGACAAGGATGTTCAGCTCGACTCATCCGAAGCTCAAGTCCGTTACGTCACCTGGGTCGTGCGGGACAACGAGAACTGGAACAACTACGGCATAAGCGAAGAGGACATCGGTGTCTGCTTCGAGATGTCGGGTCCGCTGGCCTTCGACGGTCGCCACTCCGTGGCGCGTCTTCGTCGCGCGCTTAAAGAAGCGAAGCGTCTCGGACTTATCCAAGTCGCCGGGTCTCACTACTTCCCATCCGTGAGCGTGAACGCAACGGCCCTCCGAGAGACCATCGACGAGCATGGCGAGCGGATCTGCGCACGGGCCGGATGCGAGGTCAGGCTGGACGCTCGCCGCCCGAACGCGCGCTACTGCTCGACCAGGTGCCGGGATCGGGACTTTCGGCGCACCAGGCAAGCCGAAAACCGTCGTAATAACCGCAGGTCAGGGGCACCAGAAAGTGCCGTTTTTCGGTCTCGGCCAGGTGACGTAGCACCCACCCCAAAAACGGCCCAAAAACGGGACCTCGTGGGGGTTTCTGGGGGTGGTCAGCGATGACCGCCGACGCGACGCCGGGACGGCTGCTCAGGGTGGCGTTGATCTACGCAGCCAAAGGCTGGCCCGTCTTTCCGTGCAAGCCGCAAGGCAAGACGCCGATCACCGAACACGGATTGAAGGACGCGAGCACCGACCCCACGCAAATCCGAGAGTGGTGGGAACGCACCCCGGACGCGAACGTTGCCATCGCCACCGGAGTCGCGTTCGACGTTCTCGACATCGATGGGTCGCAAGGCTTCGAGTCACTGGGATTCGCGTCTGTTCCCGTCACGCAACCCGATGACGACTGGTGGCCGTCAGGCCCAACGATTACGACCGGCAAGGGCGCGCATTGTTACTTCGCGCCAACGGGGGTTGGTAACCGAGCTGGCGTGCTGCCCGGCGTCGATTGGCGGGGCAAGGGCGGCTACGTCGTCGCTGCGCCATCGGTTCACCCGAGCGGTGAGGTCTACAAGTTCCAGTTCGGATCGGACAATCCCGAATACGGAGTCCACGCGCCACTTGTCGCTCCGCCGTCGTGGCTCATGGATCTTCTCAACGCGAGAGCGTCCACGGTCGACCTACCGAGCCAACCGGTACGGCGAGCAAACGCGAGCGCATACGCACGACGCGCGCTCGAGTCGGAATGCGGACGAGTGGCACTCGCACCAGAGGGGCAACGCAACCACGCGCTGAATCAAGCGGCGTTCGCTCTCGGTCAGCTTGTCGCTAGTGGGGTGCTCACCGTCGACGAGGTGATTGCCGCGTTGATGCTCGCTGCTACACGTGCTGGCCTTGACAAAGAGGAGGCGCGTCAAACAATCGCCAGCGGTCTCGAAGCCGGGGCGAAACAACCTCGGAGGATCGCGTGATGGACGAGCTGGACGCAGTCGCCGCACGGTTGCGCGTAGCCCCATCGACGTCGCTAGACGGACACTCTCCCGCGAGCAACGGCACAGCACCCAGCGGGACTGTCAAGTCGAACGTGATACCGCTCGTGCTGGATGTAGAGGTCTCGGGTGATCTCTTTAACGCCAACCGTTTCCTCGAACGGTTTGGGAACGACGTTCGCTACAGCCCCGAGTTGGGGCGCTGGTTCATCTGGAACGGTGCCTGGTGGGAAGAGGATCGTCTCAACAGGATTGACGACCTCGCTCGTCAGACCATCGAAGAGTTGCGCCAGTGGGTCATGGACGCGGCGCGTGGAACGGACGATTTCCGAACCCGTGTCAAGCACTACACAGACTCCTCTCGGGCCACAAGGCTGCGAGGGCTGCTCGACGTCGCGAAGACCCACCACGAGCTGATCGTGAGTGTGGACCAGCTCGACACTCACCCGGACTTACTTGCCTGTCGGAATGGGACAGTGGAGTTGAGAACCGGAGAACTCAGGCCGGCGCACCGAGAAGACCTCATCACTCGTGGCGTCGACTTCGAGTTCGACCCGACTGCAACGGCCCCGGAGTGGAACGAGTTCCTCGCTTGCATCTTCGACAACGACGAGGAGATGACCGACTACGTCCAGAGGCTGGCCGGATACTTCGCCACGGGTGAGACGTACGAGCACCTGCTCCCGGACCTCTACGGCACCGGAGCAAACGGCAAGTCCACGTTCATAACCGTGCTGATGTCGGTCCTGGGCGAGCACACCGCGACAGCACCCGAGGGGTTACTGGTCGAGAGACACCACGAACAACACCCCGAACGCCTTGCCGCGCTTCGCGGCCGGCGACTTGTCGTGAGCAGCGAGCTCGAAAGCCGGGACGTGCTTTCCGAAGGTCTGGTGAAGCTCCTCACGGGTGGCGATCGGATCTCGACCCGCCAAATGTACGGCCAGAGGTTCGAGTTCGATCCGACTCACACAATCGTCATTGTCACGAACAAGCTCCCGAGGGTGCGTGGCACCGACGAGGCGATTTGGCGACGTCTCAGAGTCGTGCCGTTCTCGGTCACCATCCCTCCCGACGAACGGATACCTGACTACGGGAAGCACCTCGTCCAGCAGCACAGCGAAGCGATCCTCGCCTGGATCGTTCGAGGAGCCGTCGAATGGTACGAGGACGGCCTCACCGAGCCGAGCCGGGTTCGCATCGCAACGGACAAGTACCGGGCGGCCGAAGACGTGTTCGCTCAGTTTCTCGCCGATTGCACAGTTCCGGCCGAGGGGAAGCGCACCCCTCAGAAGAAACTCCGGGACGAGTGGAAGTCGTGGGCCGACGATCAGCACATCAGGCCTGGTCGTGACCAGGAATTCACCGAGTGGCTAGAGGCGCACGGTTACGAGCGCGAGGACTACCAGGGCGCGAAATTCGTGCGCGGTCTCGTGCTTCGCTCCGACCGAGAAGAGACGATGTGACGGGCGCGCGAGATGGGGCCGTGACATTCCTGCGTGACTTCCTCGGCGAAGACGCGATCCCCCAGCCCATTGTGATGGCCGAAGCCGCCCGGCGAGGCATCAAGCACCGCACGCTCGTGAGAGCCAAAGCGGAGGCTGGGGTCAGGTCCGTTCGGATCGGTCCGAACGGATGGGGATGGGCACTCTCGAACGAAGTTGGCAACGAGCCGGTCGAGAATGCCACCGAGGCGGAATACTTGACTCCTATTAAACCGGTATCCCTAGCAGGGGTTTTGTCGCTTGAGGACCGCTTCACCGCCGTTGCTCGCCGAGTGAAGCAGCTACCTCAAGACTCGCCGAAACGACTCCAGGTTGCGGAGATCACCAACGCCATCCGAGCGCGCAACAGAATCCCGCCTGGAACGGGCATCACCTCGGGCTATGTCCACGTCCAGGAGATCGACCGGCTCGAGGCCATCCTCGACGGCTGATGTCGTTCGACAAGGCCAGAGTTCGAGCCCACAGTCGCCGGCCGATCACCGAGGAGGAGGTCCCTTACCTCGAAAGTCTCGGTGACGAACTCGGCAGGCTCCGCAAGCAGGCAGGATTCACCTACTCGCTGCTTGGCGACCAAGCGGAAATCTCCGCGGCGCAGCTCAGAAACATCGTCCACGGCGTACGACGCACGCGCGCCTCGACGCTCCTCCGAATCTGCGTTGTCCTCGCGGAATGGCTAGACGAGACCCCCGAGGAGATTCGCGCGCGCCTAGTCGAGCTGGCAGGACCTGCCCTCGCTCCCGAGGCGAAGCCGGAACACCAGGACCGAATCGACCGACGTCGCGCGCGACGCACCCGGAAACGCTCAAGAGTCAAGGAGCGCAAGCGGATTGAGCGGCACGTCAGAACCGTCAGGCGCGAGATGCGGGACAAGGAGAGACGCAGGCGGAGGGACCGGGTGAGAAGTTTTGGACAGGCTGGGCACAGAAAAAGCTCTTCGACTCGCGGGGGCACGTGAACGGTACGGGCCGATCGCCCGTGAACTACGCCGACGACGGCGTGCCATTAACCGACCGCGGCACGAGTGTGCGAAATCACGAATGCCCTGGTAGCGAAGTTCTCGTGACCCCTCGTGACCCCTCAGCCGTAACTTTCTACATACACACACACGCGAGGACTTTACGGACGAGGCCTCACGAGGCCTCACGAGACACGAGAATCCCCTGGTGGACGACGGTTTAGCGCCGGCTTTGGAGACCCAAGTGAGTGGTGACTCACTTCGAGGATGCCAAATGCCTAAGGGGAAGCCTGTGCCAAAAGTTTTCTACGCATAATTTCAACCCAAACCGGCGCGAATTCACCTGCCTTTTCGCGAATCCACTACGCGGACCCCCATAAAACCCTCCAAACCCGTTGCAAACTCGGCCGGACCGAGGGTTGGGGTCGCACCATCCGCGACTGCACTGACCTGCGCCGCGATCATGGGACTCACCGTGAACCAGCGAGCCGTTCTCGGCTACGTGGTTGCATTCATCCTCGCCGTTGCCGTTGTGCTCGGCGTTTGGCAAGTCCTCTCGCTGCGATCTGAGGTGTCGACCGTCAACCGGCGTCTTTCTGCGCAGAGCTCGAGCGTTTCCGCCGACAAATCACGCGTCAAGACCCTCACTCACCAGGTCGCGCTGGACCGAGCGCTCATCGCAATCGACGCTCAGGAAATGTCGAACATTGGGAAAGAGGTGAACGCGCTTTCGTCCACCGATAACACCGGCTACACCGGCAACACTGGTGAAATCAGTCAGCTGCAAACGATGCTGTCGCAGGTTGACTCGGCGGTGGCATGCATCGAGCAGAACAGCGCTTATCCGCTTTCGTGGGAACTGTCATGCGGTAGCTGATCGGACGCCCTAGTCGTTCGGTGCGTCCGATCCGGTGACCCGGTTGAGTAGCACGAGCCATTCGCCCAGCTGCTTGCGATCAGGCAACGGCATCTCGCCCCTGGCCGTCGCACCGATCTCGTCCAGCAGTTCGGCCATCGCCAAGCGAGCGGCGTCCTTCCTCGGGAGCTCCTCTTCGAGGATGTCGTTGCACAGCTCGATGCACTCGTCGCAGATGAAGACCGACCCCGGTCCAGCGATGATCTTGCTGACCTGCTCCTGGGGCTTGCCGCAAAAGCTGCACTTGGCGGGCTCACCGGGAGGCGCCCCGAAAGTGTGTTGAGTCACGCGGTCAATCTTGCCGCTCGAGAACCCGAGCCACCTGGGTCGGTAGCCAGCGCTCACCCACCTTTGGCGCGTAGCCGGCATCCGTGAGCTGTGTCGCGATCTGACGCAGTGACGCACCCTCGTTGTGCAGACGCCTGGCGAGTGCTACCGCTTCTTGTTCTCGTTCGTCGGGCACGAGCTCGCCATCCTTGGCGACGTAGCCGAACCGCGGCCGCCCACCGACGTAACCTCCGGCCGCCTGCTTCGCGACCTTGCCTGCCATCATCCTCGTGCGGATGGTCCAGCGCTCATACTGAGCGATCGCGCCCAGCATTTGACGCACGAGGACGCGAGTCCCGTCCTCGCTGTCGATGTCTGGTTCGGTGACGCTCAGCACCTCGACGCCGGCCCGGTGCATGTCGGCCATGAACATCTCTTGCAATCCGAGGTCCCGAGCCAACCGGTCGAGGCGGTAGATGATGACCGCTTTAACCTCACCCGCTAGGGCCATCTCTCGTACGCCGGCAAGACCGACACGCGTGTCGAGTCCGTTTGATCCCGACAGGCCCTCGTCCGAGAACGTGCGGACCAGGCGTAGATCGTTCTCTGTCGCGTAACGCTTGATGGCCGCACGCTGGACCTCGAGACCGAACCCATCGACCTGCTCGGACGTGCTGACTCTCACGTATCCGACTGCCTTTACCTTTGCCATCGTTCCTGCTTTCGTTGTTCGACTCTCTTGCGTGCCCGGATCCGGTGACGAACCGGCGAGCGCTCCTCGCGCTCCGGGCGGTAATTCAAGCTGCGACTAGCTCCGCTGGCGTGGTGCTGTTCTCGAACCACGAGAGAATGCGACCCGCTGCGTCGTGGATACGACCAGCGCACGCCTTGAGCGTCTTGATGGCGTTGTCGCCATCGCGTGCCCATCCCGCGACGTAGCCGAACGAGTAGTCGCCCGAGTCGAGACCGAGCGCACGACATACGACGAACGCCACCGACTCAGCCTCGAGCTCCTTGAGTGCTCGCCCGGCCAGCTCTGCGACTCCGCCCTCGTGCATGAGCGCGTGCCCGAGTTCGTGGGCCAATGTCTTGACCTGCATGGCCTCGTCGTTCGTGTCCTTCACGGCGATGACCTTGTCCGAGTGCCGGCACCAGCCGTTCGCCTCGCCGGTCGGCTCGGTCGTGACTGTGTAGTCGATCGACCGGGCGAACGATTCGAGAGCGGCCCATGCGCCGTTCGGACCGTTGCCCGCGAGCTGCGACGTGATCTCCGGCAGATCCGGCCCGTCAGTCTGCGCGACGTCGAACACTGCGACCGAGCGGAATCGAACGAACGTCTCGCCCGTCTCGTTGCCATCGTCGTCACGCCGGTTGCACATCATCGGGGCGAGGATGCGGATTCCGTGCTCGCCTTTGCGGACCTGACGGTTCATTGTCTGCCAGGTCTTGAAACCCGCCACGCGTGACGCGTCCGGTCGCTGTAGTGCGATCAGCATTTGGTTTCCGAACGAGTAGTGGTGGAACCTGGCCGCAGATTCGAGCCATGCGGTCCAGCGCTCGGAGCTGGTCAGGTCGCGGATTCCCTGCTCGAGCACTTCGAGGGTTTCGTCGCGCCCGGTAGCCTTGGTCATGTCGGAACCTCCCTAAAGGTTTCGGCCAGACCGGGGGCTGTTTGCGCAGTGCCCCGGTCACTTTCTGTCTGGCTCCGTAACGGAACCTAAAGGTAACGTAACACAGCAGGTAGGTAGCTGTCAAGAGGTTTCGTCAAACGGTGGCGAACGGCATATGCGGCCCAGTTGCGATGACCCGACCGCGCGCAGCGTGCGCACTGCGCGCAGCGTGCGCACTGCGTGGAGCGTTCGCACTGCTGCACCGCGAGGTGGTGTCACACCGTTACGGAACTACCCAAGCAATCGTGGGACTTGGCCAACGACTGACACCTACCGTTGACAACTACGTTTCGCAGATAGGCGACTTGTTGACACCTACGAAGTACGGCTCGCAAAAACTCTGTTTGGAGATTATTTGCAACCCGGTATGTGCCTAGACGGGTTTGCTATTTAAGTAACTAGCCCGCTTACGTGCAGCCGTATTTTTCCCTCATTCTGGGTACTAGCAGGGAACACGTGCGCTAACCCTCCAAACCGCCTTAGTAGTTCGCTCCATCCTCTAGGTGAACGATCCCTGACCAGATGAGTCCTCATAGGTCGTCACCACCGCGTCGCCCTGTGCCTGCGAGCCACCCGTGTAGGTGGCAGTGACCGTCGTGTCGCCCCCCGCGCTTTGATACAGCGTTTCGTTCTGAGCAACGCACTCGAAGCCGCCGTTGCCGGTGCCGGTCGCGTCGCACGTCTCGGCCCCGTCCTGCGCGGTCCACGAGAAGACGACCGAACCGAGCACTGAACCGTCACTCGGATACGGGCTTACCGTTGCGATGAGTTCTGTGTAGCCATCAGGAATGCCGCTTTCGGTGAACGACACGCCAGTAGTCGTCGGGTCGTCGATCTCCTCTGGTGCTGGTGCCTCTGGCACGGTCACCGAGCCGCTTGCACTCGACCCCGAATACTCGGTGTTTCCCGAATAGCTCACCTGCGCGTCGAACGACGTCGCTCCGCTGGTGGACTGTTCCTCAGTTACCGAACATGTAGACGAGCCGCTCACAATCGCAGTGCAGGCGCCGCCGACCATCGTCACCGTGCCACCAGGATTGGACCCTTGGCTGTCGATGGAAACTGGGATCGACAACGTCACCGCCCAGTTGTGATCCGACTCGATGGTCTCTGCCCCGACCGATGCCGCGCCAAGGTCCAGGGTGGTTGGGAATGCTTCGATGTTCTCGCTATAGGTCTCTGTGACCGAGTTAACACCGTTCGGGATGTACTCGGTGATGACCTGATGGTCGCCAAGCGCCGCGTAATCCACGGAGCAAGTACCGCCATCGACCGAACCGCCGACGTTCAGCGAACAGGCGAGCAGACCATCCGAGTACAGATCGAGGATTCCCTGTGGCAGCGATGGATCGGGCTGCCCGTTCACGGTCGCTGATGCGCTGAACGAGTACGTCACGTCAAGTGGCGACGCGCCTTGAGTGAAGGTCGGATCGAGCTCGACTGCGTAGGCGTAGGCGGGCGCGGCCGCGGGCGTTGGTGCCGGTGTCGCCGACCGCGGGACCTGTGGTCGGTACTCGCACTCGACGTAATGCACCTTCTTGTGCTTGCCGCGCACCGTCACCCAGTGCTCGCGGTTCACCTTGTGATAGCCCGGTCTGCATGACTTCGCGTGGCCGAGCGGGTAGTTGCGATGAGTCGAAGATGCGGACGCCGTGGGTGCGCTAATGAGCGCGAGGCTCGCGACCAGGAGCAACGTCGGTGCGACGCAGGCTCGCCTCATCACTCCTGCTCCTGTATCTCTATACGATCCAAAACTCATCCCGAGAGAGCTTCAACGCGCCGTGTTTCGATGCGCCCACCGAGCGATCGCCCTCCTCGACCAGAGTTTCGGCCGTCCTGTTCCGAGGTCGACTACCGGACGAGGCATGTCCCGATAGCGGGCCTGGTAAACGCTGACCGATGTTCGCTGCTTGAGGCCGAGTATCTGGGCGACCTCAATCGCGTCGATCAGATCCTCCGTCTCAATCCTCGGGGACATGCTCCCATTGTAGACACCTGTCAACACAGGATGCTAGTATACAGGTGTCAACACGATTATGAGCCTCGGAGGAAATCTTGGGGTCGGTGCCAATCAATAACAGGGATTGCTTCGGCCGCGCGCCGTGTCAGCGAGCAGCGGGCTGCGGAGCCAACGAACTCGTAACCGTGAGTACTACGGCGACAGGGACGTTGCCCACCTACCCGCCCCCACGGGGGCCGTTGTCGCAATCGTGAACGCGATGGCAAGCGACACGGTCACGGTGGAAGACGACGGCGGGAACGATCGGGGCTCGTCAAGCTCGACCACGATCTCGGCCGGACTCTTTGTTGTTGGCGTGGGACGGTCTCGCCACTTGGTGAAGCATCTAAGGCCGAGATGGCGCGTCGCCGAAATGAACTGGGATTCGCTTAATAGGGTTCAATTAAGCGCTGTTCCGGCGGCTGTCTATCCGCCGCTGTGACCGTTGGCGGACCCAGTTGGAGGTTTTAGGAGCTCAGGATCGCCCTCTTCAGGATGAATGAGCTAGTGCCCTGCGACCAAATGTGCTCAACGGCGACGACTTCCCAGCGTTCGTTGCCTAGATCATTCAGTTTTGCTTTCAGCCCAGGGGTTTCGCTGATCCCCTGAAAGTTGCTGTCCTCGGCCCAGTCGAAAACCTCGTATTCCCAGCTTGACATGCTCATCTCCGCTCTTCTTCTCCTTCTCGATTCCTTTGCGGCTCATGTTGCCACCTGGTCGTACGACACGGAACAAGAGGGTGCCGGCATCGGCTTCCCCGCGACATCGCACCCCCCGAGGGGGAAGCCAAACTCCACGGAAGCCCAATCAACTCAAATTTCGAAACTTCAACGGCGAGCCAAACGACGGCCGCTCTCCGTGTTGATCGGCGTGTAGTTCATCTCGAAGTGGTGATAGAGCGTCGACTCATCGGCCTGTGAGAGCTCTTCACCGTGCATCTCGATGTCCGGCGCGGAGCGCACCTGCTCCTTTGTGACTGCTACCTGCAACTCGTCGGGGCCGATCTGAATTCCCCCCAACGGGACGAAGGTCAGGTGGCGACCGATAAATCCTTCCTTGACCGTCGCGAACTGGGGCTCATCGGTCTCGACGTCAACGTAGACGTCTTGCAGCTTGCCGATCTTCTCGCCGTTGGAATCGATGAGCATCTTGCCGTGCCATTCTGCGACGCTCCACTTGGCCGGCTCTTGTTCTTCGGTCACTGTCGATCTCCTCATCTCCAGCCCGTAGTTTGTCGAGAAAGATTGCCACCGAATCCCGGTGCGTAATCGAACTTCGTAATTGTGCAGATATATCGCTTCCAAAAGACGCGGGAGGGCATGAGCTGGAGGGCTGCTTCCTTCCCTTCGCGGGTATAAACGCCACCATCGGCACCGATGCAAGGAGCGCCATGGACGATCGGAAGCATCACCTTCGATTTCACGAGAAGCACCAAGAGAGCGCCGCGCATCCCTTTGGCACAGGTTTCTACGGAAGATTCGCCGAAAAGGTCGCCCGTTCACTGGGCACCCCGCAGTTCCTGATTGGCCAGACACTGGCGCTTATCGTGTGGATCCTGCTCAACGGTGTCATCCTGCACGGGCATGACGTGTGGGATGTGTACCCGTTCATCCTTTTGAATCTCATGCTCAGTTTCCAGGCCGCCTACGCGGCGCCGCTGATCCTCGTCGCGAGCAACCGACAAGGCGAGCGGGATGCGCTGCGGGCCAATGCGGACGCCGAACACCGTGAGGACGTCGCCGACCGGCAACATGCCCTACTCGACAAAATCGTCGAGTTGGTCGACCAGAACACTGACATCACAAAGAAGATTCATATGCTCTCCGAGCTCATGACGAAGCTGACAGGAGAAGTCCACGCGCACGTCATGGGAGATACGCCCGTCAACCAGTGAATGGCGGCGAATACGGTGGTTCGTAACCGGTTGTACTAGCGGTGCGCACTGAGTCATGTGCGTTTAATTGAGTTCTATTAAACGCGAAGTCTCGCGACTAGGGGTTGATTGGCGGCCCGTTCTGACGCGTCGCCGACCCGGCGGTCGGGGGCACCCTCAGCCGGTTGACGGACCCGTGTTATTGGGACACCTGCCGCTCCCCAGAGCCGTCGATCAGTATTCACCGTCGCAATCTTTGTCGACTGCATTGACGCTCCAGATCACGGATTCTGTGGCTCTTGAGCGACGAAAGGCTCGCCGCTGTTGTCTGCTCGCGTCTTCAAGTAGGCGTCGAACATCTCCTTCCACGCCGCGGCATGAACCTTGGCCGTCTCGGTGAGAACGCCGTCGAGGTCGAACAGACACGCCCGCACGTTCGTGGGCAAGCCGAGAAGGCGATCCGTTCTCACGGTCGCACCAAATGAGCCGTCGCGGCCGCTTCGCCGATCTTTCGATGCGTCGTGGCGGTGAGCAAAGCCACGACGCATCGCTTAGCAAGGTCAGCGAGGTGGCGTACCCAACGGCACCTCTCCTCGACGCCCATCCGGTAACGGCGAGCGAACTGTTCGATTCACATGAGGTCGCCGTCGCAACAATCGTCAAGGACGTTCGATAGTGGGAGCGTCTCGCTCCCACCACGAATTAGGTCTCGGCCGCCACTCGCGAAGCGTGATCAAGCTGCTTACGATCGTGAGCAAAGTGCAGCGATGAAAGAGGCAACGAGCATGAAGCGCGTAGCCCCCAAGTTAAGCAGTCCTGGGCGTCCTCACCGCAAGGACGTTCTCTCCAAGGAACCAAAGGGGGTGGCGCCCGAATCAAAGCCAGCTGCGAAGGACGACCTGAAGACCCTCCCCCTGGCGGAGGTCGAGAAGCGGCTCGGGTCCTCGCCGGACGGCCTCACTCAGGCCGAAGCGACGAAGCGACTCGCCCAGTATGGGCCGAACGAGATCGAGGAGGAGAAGGTCAATCAGCTCCTCAAATTGCTCAGCTACTTCTGGGGGCCGATCCCCTGGATGATCGAGATCGCGGTGATCTTGTCGGGCGTGCTCCGGCACTGGCCGGACTTTGCGATCATCCTCGTTCTGCTCATCGCGAACGCCGTCGTCGGCTTCACCGAGGAGCACTCCGCCGGCAAGGCCATCGACGCCCTGAAAGCTCAGCTCGCGGTGACGGCCCGCGTGCAACGTGACGGGACATGGGTCACCCCCGCCGCGCGCGAACTGGTGCCAGGCGACGTCATCCGAATGCGCCTCGGCGACATCGTTCCGGCAGACGCACGTCTGTTGGAGGGTGACCCGGTCGAGGTGGACGAATCGGCGCTCACCGGGGAATCCCTGCCCGCCACGCGCCAACCCGGCGAGGCGGTGTTCTCCGGTTCGATCATCCGACAGGGTGAGACCAGCGCGCTCGTGTACGCCACGGGCACGAACACCTACTTCGGCAAGACCGCCGAGCTGGTGCAGGAAGCCGAGACGGTCAGCCACTTCCAGCGCGCGGTGCTTCGGATCGGCAAGTTCTTGATTCTCCTCGCGCTCGTGCTGGTCGTGATCATCACCGTCGTCTCGATCATTCGTGGCGAGTCGATCCTCACGACGCTGCAGTTCGTGCTCGTGCTCACCGTGGCGGCGATCCCCGTCGCGATGCCGACGGTCTTGTCAGTGACGATGGCGGTTGGAGCGCGCCTACTCGCCCAGAAAAAGGCCGTCGTGACCCGGTTGGTCGCCATCGAGGAGCTGGCCGGCGTGGACGTGCTGTGCACGGACAAGACCGGCACCTTGACCGAGAACAAGCTGACCCTCGGCGATCCCTTCGCCGTCGACGGTGTCACGGCGGAAGAGGTCATTCTCAACGCGGCCCTCGCGTCGCGCGCGGACGACAACGACACCATCGATCTCGCCGTCATCGGAGGCTTGAGCGACAAGAAGGCGCTGACCGGATACAAGGTGGTCCACTTCCAGCCCTTCGACCCCGTCGGCAAACGGACCGAGGCGACCGTCACGGCAGCGGAGGACGGGACGACGTTCAAGGTGACCAAGGGAGCACCGCAGGTGATCCTCGAGCTGTCCGGCGACACGAGGCGCGTCGAGATCGCGGTCGACGAGGCGGTCGGCGAGTTCGCGGCACGCGGCTTTCGCTCACTTGGCGTGGCCCGGGCTAAGGGTGAGGCGCCCTGGCAGTTCCTCGGCGTGCTGCCGCTCTTCGACCCACCACGAAAAGATGCCAAGGCAACCATCGCGACCGCGGAGCAGATGGGCGTCGAGGTGAAGATGGTGACCGGCGACGCGATCGCTATCGCCCAGGAGACCGCGAGAACGCTCGGGATGGGCACGGCCATTCTCGATGCTTCGAGCCTTGGGGACACAAAGCGCAAAGAGACCGCTGCGACGGCCGAGTCGATCGAGCAGGCCGACGGCTTTGCCCAGGTGTTCCCCGAGCACAAGTTCCACATCGTCGACGTTTTGCAAAAGCGGGGCCACATCGTCGCGATGACGGGCGACGGGGTGAACGATGCCCCCGCCCTCAAGAAGGCTGACTGCGGCATCGCCGTCTCGGACGCGACCGACGCCGCGCGCGCCGCAGCGTCGATCGTTCTCATGAGCCCGGGACTTTCGGTGATCATCGACGCGATCAAAGAGAGCCGGAAGATCGTCCAGCGGATGAACAGCTACGCGATCTACCGTATCTCCGAGACGCTTCGAGTGCTCGTGTTCGTGACACTGGCGATCCTGATCTTCAACTTCTTCCCCGTGACAGCGGTGATGATCGTGATGCTGGCGCTGTTGAACGACGGTTCGATCCTCTCCATCGCCTACGACAACGTGCACTACAAGGAACAGCCAGAAGCCTGGAACATGCGTCTTGTGATCGGAATGGCGACGGTGCTCGGCCTCGTCGGCCCCATCGCGGCGTTCGGCCTCTTCTACCTGGGTGACCGTGTCTTCCATCTCAACCATGCCCATCTGCAGACGCTCATGTACCTGATGCTGTCGGTGGCGGGGTCGTTGACAATCTTCCTCACCCGCACGCGCGGCCCGTTCTGGTCCATCCGGCCGAAGCGGATTCTCTTGTTGGCGGTGCTCGGCGCCGAGGCGATCGCGACGATGCTCGCGGCATTCGGGATACTCATGCCGCGCCTTAGCTTGGAATGGGTTGCGTTCGTGTGGGGCTACGCGCTCGGTGTGGTTCCTCGTGACCGATCGCGTGAAGCTCCTCGGGTACCGGATCCTTGATCCCGTGGAGGTCTCACCGGCGACAAGCGGCAGCGCTAGCTCTGCGGCTGCACGCAACGCGCTCGGTTCAGACGCTGCGCTTCCGCCAGAGGTTGGCGCTGACGCGTCGGTGCCCCCCTTCCACACCGACACCGATCCCGAGGACCCCGTCTACCACGACAACAGCAATTGCCCCTACGGCCAAGAGATCGTGCGCGACGGCAACAGCCAGCCTGGCAAGGACGGCAGGCGTCGGTGCGATTGGTGCGCCCATCATGCGGGTCGTCCGGAACCTCTGAGCGTGAGAGCGCCGAAATCGTGAACGGCGCATCCGCTCGGCCGTCAGGATTGTTGCGGATCGAGGAGACGGTGTGCTCCGGCGAAGGGCACGGTTTCCGCCCTCACACGCTCGCGAGCTTGAAAATCTCACCCGAGCGCGTGGGACTCCGCACGACGCGTGGCAATGTCACGCAGTCATCGTCCAATGCGATCAGCAAGGAAATGAATGAGGCGTGAACTCGATGGCCGGGAGACCAATAGGGAGGTGGGTACGTGAAGCTCGACAAGGGAGTCATCGAAGAGCTCATGGTTGCCCCCGGCGATGCGGCGGACCTCGGACACCGGAGCACGAGCGCGACGAAGGCCGGCTGGCGGGAATCGACCGGCAAATCGAGCTCGAAGGACCTCGCCGAGGAGGACCTCGAGGCATTCAAAGAGGAGCTCACTACCGCACAGGAGTTGCTCTACGCGAGCGACACCTACGCGCTGCTGGTGATCTTGCAGGCGCTCGACGCGGCCGGCAAGGACGGAACGATCAAGCACGTCATGTCTGGAGTCAACCCCCAAGGTTGCGAGGTCGTCGCATTTAAGGCTCCCTCTGCCGAAGAGCTCAACCACGACTTCCTCTGGCGGTGCGCGAAAGCGCTCCCCGAATGTGGACGGATCGGGATCTTCAACCGCTCCTACTACGAGGAAGTGCTCGTTGTCCGGGTCCATCCCGACATCCTCACCGAGCAGCACCTTCCGCCCGGCACGGCGACGGGTGAAAAGCTGTGGCACCAGCGCTACGAGGACATCAATGCCTTCGAGCACCATCTCGAGCGGAACGGCACGCGCGTCATCAAATTCTTCTTGCACCTGTCGAAGGACGAGCAAAGAAGGCGACTCCTGGAACGGCTCGACGACCCGACGAAATACTGGAAGTTCTCGGCGGCGGACCTCGCAGAACGCGCGTACTTCGACGACTACCAGCACGCGTATGAAGCGATGATCACTGCGACGTCGACTCCCTGGGCGCCTTGGTACGTCGTGCCGGCCGATCACAAATACGCGGCAAGGGCACTTGTCGGCGGCATCTTGACGCAAGCCATCGAGCAGCTCGACCTCCGTCTCCCCGAGGTGCAGGGTGAGGCTCGTGCGGAGATCGAGGAAGCAAGACGCACACTCCAGGCTGACTGACCATGTTGCTCCGAGGCGTCTTAGTGCGCGCCCTGGGAAACAAAGCACCATCATGTGGCCTGCATCAACACCCTGACATGCAACCGATCGGAGTGTGTAGAGCAAGTTGCATTGATACAATGACTGTATTGCTGCCAGAAAGCGCCTCGAAAGCGCCGAGGATCTGACAAACGCCGTATTGACCGCTAGCCGGGTCCTCATCGCTGTGGCGGCGAGGTCACTCAGCGAGCACGAAGGCGAAGTGTCGCTGCAGCAGTACCGCGCCTTGGTTGTCCTCGCATCCCGGGGTGCCCAGCGCCCGGTTGATCTTGCAGATGCACTCGGAGTCGATCCGTCGACGGCCACGCGGCTGTGCGACCGGCTCGTCGGTAAGCGGCTCATTTCGCGTCGACGCCAGGGTGACGATCGGCGAGAGGTGCGCCTCGAGCTCGCCGTGCGCGGCCGGCGGCTCGTCGAAAGCGTGACCGATCGACGACGCGAGGAGATTCGGCGCATCGTTGCCGCGCTGTCAACTTCCGACCGCGAGAACCTCATTCACGCGCTCCAGGTGTTTGGCAAGGCGGCCGGCGAAGTTCCGGACGACGAGTGGCCGCGCAGCTGGGAGCTCTAGGGAAGTGACCGAGTCCGAGGACGCCAAGCCCGAGGAGAACAACCCACCGGCGCATGGGGAGACAGATGAAACGCATGCTGGGTCTCACCTCGTAGCTCGAGCGGCCGAGTCGGCCCGAGTGGGTGCGCGGGTCAGCCTCGATCGATTTCGCACCGCAGCCGCCCGGCTCGGAAGCTCTCGGCTCGGGCTGCCGGTCACTGCCCTCTTCGTCGGGGCGGGCGCGGGGCTGGGTGCGGTCGGCTTCCGGTGGTTGATCTTCGGGTTCACCTGGCTCGCGACGGGCCACGAGCAGTTCGGACAGCAAGGACGGATCGCAAGCTCGCACCTCGAGTTCCTTGGGATCTGGTTCGTCTTTCTCGTCCCGGTCGTCGGCGGGCTCATTTACGGACCGCTGATCGAGCGGCACGCGAAAGAGGCGCGTGGCCACGGCGTCCCAGAAGTGATGGAGGCCGTGGCGCTCGAAAAGGGCAGGATCCGCCCACAGGTAACCGTCGTGAAGGCGCTCGCGTCGGCGCTGTGCATCGGCGCTGGCGGGTCGGTCGGGCGGGAAGGACCGATCGTCCAGGTCGGATCGGCCTGGGCCTCGACCGTCGGCCAGGTCGCTCGGATGTCAGAAAGCCGGCTGCGCGTCATCGTCGCCTGCGGAGCGGCCGGGGGGATCGCCGCGACGTTCAACGCCCCGATCACTGGCCTTTTCTTCGGGGCCGAGATCATCTTGCGGGCGTTCTCGATCGACGCGCTGTTCGCCACGATCCTCTCGGCGGTGACGGCGGACCTCGTGAGCCGCGCCTTTTTCGGCGCCGCGCCCATCTTCTCCGGGGTGCCCCACGACCTCGTCGTGAGCCACGACTACACGTATCTATTGATTGCGGTCCTCGGAGTTGCGACGGGGTTCCTCGGAGTCGGCTTCAAGGTCGTGCTCTACAAGTTCGAGGACGTCGCCAACACCCTCTGGAGAGGGCGCCCCGAGTGGGCGCGTCCCGCCGTCGGCGGAATCCTGCTCGGCGCTCTCCTCCTCGTCCTCCCCGAGCTCTACGGGGTCGGCTACCCGGTGATCGACAAGGCGGCCTCCGGTCGCATCGTGCTGTGGCTCCTCCTCATCTTGATCGTGGGCAAAGTCGCTGCGGCCAGTCTGACGCTTGCGATCGGGGGGTCAGGGGGAGTGTTCGCCCCCTCGCTCTATGCGGGGGCAATGGCGGGAATGGCGTTCGGGGTGATCGTGGGCCACCTTTTCGGCCACATCGAGAGCACGCCGGCGATCTTCGCCGTCTTGGCGATGGGTGGCGTGTTCGGCGGGGCTACCCAGGCCCCGCTCACCGCGATCGCGAGCGTCGTCGAGATGACGAACAACTACACCCTGACGCTCGCCGTCATGCTCACCGTCGGCATCGCGACGGCGCTGTCAAGACGGGTCAGCTACAGCAGCATCTACACCGAAAAGCTCTTGCGTCGTGGGCTCGACATCGACCGAACAGACCCCGGATCGACTGTTCCCTAAGCGGAAGGGGTTCAAGGTGAACAAGCGGCGCCAAATGAGCGACGACGCGCTCGCGCGTGAGCTCGCGACTTGGGCGGGTCGCCTTCTCGTCGAGGCACGCGAGAGCGCTCGTCCGGGCTCTCGCAGCCGCACGACCACAGCAATCGGTGCTCTCGAAGGATTTGCCCGATAACCGTGCGCGCCTTGCTCAGCGCGCCGTGTGGATCATCGACCCGCTCGACGGAGCACGCGAGTTCGCGCAGGGTCGACGCGACTTCGCAGTTCACGTGGCGCTCGTGCTCAAGGGTGAACCTGCGATCGGTGCGGTCGCGCTGCCGGCACTCGGTGTGACGCATTCCACGGCTGAGACGATTCAGCTCGATGAGATGCCGGAACGTCCGCTCCGCATCGTTATCAACCGCACTCGTCGACTGGCGTTTTTTGCGGAGCACGTTGCTGACGCCCTCGCAAAGACGATCGGCACACGGTTACGGTGGCCGCCGCTCATCCGTCGCGCCGAGGAGCTTGCAGACGAGCTCGCCGTCGTCACCTGACAGGCGCTGGTCGCGCAATCGTCGCTCCCCGAATGAGGCGCTCTGTCTGGTTCCGTGTCGTTGACGCGTCGCTTGGCAGCGCCGACTCAGCGCTCCGAATGCTGACGGCTGTCCCATAACGCGCGGCAGCGCGCCAAGCGCCTCGCCCTCAAGTGCCGTACGGCAGCATATAGATAGTGCGACACGCCCGGCGTTCGGGGTCACCCAGGTCTCCTCGACGCTCACGACTCGATTGGCGGCGCGCCCTGGTTCGGGGCTGGCCGGGTTCCCTTGGGGACGTAGTCGAAGAACCGGTGAGTCATGCCGTTGCCGGTCCACTCGGCTCGCAGGCGGGTACGACGCTCAAGCCGACGCATCGCTGACAACAATTCGCGGTTGAGCTCACGGGGATCCGTACCTCGCGTCGAAGCCTCGACGCGGAAGCCTTCGGGAGTTCGCGTAATCGTGCCACCGACGAGCCGACCCAGCATCGGGCCGATCTTGTCCGGGCTGTCCGTGCTGATATCAGCTGTGAGGTGAAATCGAACTTCGGCCACTTTGGCGCTAACCATAGGAGCGCCAGGTCCCGGTGATTAGGGACGCTTCGGGCGCGCTCCGTCCAACGCGACCCTGTGAGACTGCGCGCGGCCCCCGCGCCAACAGGTCAAACGCAGCGAACTAACTAGTCGCCTGTCGTCTCGTAGTACTTGACCCGTGCCCGCATCAACTGCCTGAGGAGCTTGATCGGTAGCGGTCGGTCATAGGGAAGCTTGACGAAGCCTTCACCGGCCTCGTAGCCGGCGGCTTCGACTGCGGACTTTTGAGTGGCGAAGAACGATGGAGAGAACCGCAACGAACAGTGGTTCTTAAAATTCTGCAGCATCCAGAGGTTCGCCTTTTCCCCCCGAACGTACATGGGTAGGTTCCACTTGAGTTCCTCCCGCGCCTTCGAGTCGGCCTTTCGGCTCAGCTCCCTCAGGGTCTCGAGATGCGGCCGCTGCGCGTCGCTCAGCTTCGCGAAGTAATCGTCGACGTTCGTTCTCTTCGGCATCGGCATGGCATCACCTCCCCTTCTCGACATCCACCTCTCTCGGGGAAATCATTGCCTAGGAAGCCCAGCAAGCGTTCAATCCGATTGCGCCCGACGTGCGCCCGTCGATGCGCCTCGCTCCCGGCGGTCGGGGACAGTCACAGCCCGGCTCATCTCGACGCGCATTATGGGACGCGTGCGGCTTTGATGTCTCAACTTCACAATTTCTCTGTCCGGATTTGGCACGAAGGGGACTGCTCACGGGCCGCCAGAAGCAAGCGACTGGCACGCCAGCATCGCCTTTTGGAACTGCGGCGAGTTCGGTCCGACCCCCCGTGGAGGGTGGAATGAAAACCCCGCGTTGCGAGACCGTCTGATCCGGCACTTTCGGGACGGCGTGCGTGCTGCAGGCACTGGGGGGCCATTTGGGAGCGCGAGGGGTAGCACCACCTTCTCTCAGCTTTCGCCCAGTTCTCCCGCACAGACTGCGGCGCTATGGCGCCCGAGGTCGAGGTGGGACGGATACAGGCGACACCGTGAAGAGCACCCGCCGTCGCGACCGGATGGCTCCGTTCTTACTGCTCTTCCTGTTGGCCGGGCTGGCGGTCTGCTGGACGTTCGCCACCCCTTTGTTCGGGATCTCGGACGAGTCCGCCCACGTCATAAAGGCGGCGGCCGTTGCAAGGGGCCAGCTGGTGGGCAAGCCGGCAGGCGCCGGACGCACCGTGGTCGAGATCCCGGGGAACCTCATCGGGACCAACCGTTTTCCCTGCTTCGCGTTCAGGCCCGATATCAGTGCCGGTTGCGAGGCGCCGCTGGGCCACGACGCTTCGACCGTCCCCGAGAAGACCTGGGTCGGCTACTACCCACCCTTCTACTACCTCGTCGTTGGGTGGCCGTCGCTGCTCTTCGGAGGGGCAGCCGCCGTCTACGCGATGCGGGTTGTTGCCGCCCTGCTCGGGGCCGCCCTGCTGACCGGCGCCTTCCTGTCCGCGGCGGAGGCACCCGGGCGGACCCTGCTGCTGCCGGCGACGGCGGCACTGTCGACACCGTACGTCTTCGCCTACGTCGGCTCGGTGAACCCAAGCGGCATGGAGATGGCAGCAGCCCTCTGTGCCTGGAGCTCCGGGGTGGCGCTTGCCGACGGGCCGGAGCGCCGATACCGCCGACGGATCCTCGTTCGTTTCGTGTTGGGCTTGGTGGTGCTCACCCAGGTACGGGACTTCGGTCCGATCTTCGCGACGGTGATCGCGGTCACCCTCGCTTGTTGGTACGGCCCGCGGGAGAGTTGGCACTTGCTTCGTCATAAAGCGGCGAGGCTCATCGCCCTCGGCGTCGGTTTGTGCGCGGCCTTCACCGCGGGCTGGGTGCTGTTCATAGCGAACCTCAACTTCCTCCCCGGTGCCACGGTGCAGAAGGGAGCGGGGTTACTGAGACTTGTTGAGCTCTCCGCCGGCCGCTACTTGGTGGACGTGGAACAGCTCGTGGGAGCCCTCGGCTGGGCGAACCGCTCTCCGCCGCTCTGGATCACGGTCCTCGGTCTCGGCGTGATGGGCGGACTGCTCTTGCTCGGCCTGTTGCGCGCGCCGAGACGCCAGCGGCGTATCGTCCTCGCATTGTTGGTCTTTTCCGTGGTCTTTCCCATTGTCCTGGTCGCGTTCGAAGCTGGTCGCCAAGGACTCCTCGGTCAGGGCCGCTACTGGTTCGCGCTGCTCGCCGGGGTTTCGCTCGCTGCCGCGGAAGCCGGGGGCTCTCGACAGACCCGAGTCAACTGGCTGTTATTGGCCGCCGTGGCAGGGGCGGTGGTGACGGTTCACTCGGTCACGTTTGTGACCATCCTTGATGGGTTCCGGGTCGGATCCGCCCAGCCGGGAGCGTCACGCGGCTGGAACCCGCCGGGCGGTGCCTACTTCTGGCCGATCGCCTATGCGACGCTCTCCGTGTCACTCGCGTGGTGGTGGCGGCGGAGCGACACCTCATGGCTCAATCGGCGCGGCGAGCCGGCTGATGCAGTGGCGAAAGCCGTCGAACACGCGCTGACGGCGCGACGCTCGAAAATGCGCTATCTCGTCGTCCGCGATTCCAGGCGTCGTGCGATCGTCGAACGCCTGCCCGAACGTCTGCGCGACCGCGTCCACGAGCACGCGCTGTTTCGTCCGTGATACTGCACGTTCAAGAGTGGGGCGACGCCGAATCGCCGGCCATCATCTGCCTGCATGACATCACGTCCCACGGCGGGCATTTCGCCCAACTCGCGACGCGGCTTACAGGTTTTCGGGTTTTCGCTCCCGACCTGCGTGGTCACGGCCATTCGAACTGGGATCCCCCCTGGGGAATCCGGACACATGTTGACGACGTCCTCGTCACGGTGGACTCGGTTGGCATCGAACCCGCGGTGTGGGTCGGTCACGGTTTCGGTGGTCGGCTCGTGCTCGAGATCGCGGCGCGCGAGCCGGATCTCGCCGAACGCATCGTGCTCCTCGATCCAGCAATCCGCATCCCTCCCAGTATCGCTCTAGCGCTCTCCGACGCGGCGATGGTCGAGCGCGTCTTTCACAGAACGGAAGAGGCGGTACCGCCGCCGTTTGCCGGGCAACTCTTCGCCACGCCAAAGGCGCTGCTCGAAGAGGAGCGCCGTCAGCACCTCGAACCGATCGCCGGTGGTTTTCGGTGGCGCTATTGCGCGAGCGCGGTGGTGTCGATCCTCGGCGAGCTCGCCGGCTGGGGACCGCCTCCCGAGGAAATTCGTGCGGAAGTACTCCTTGTCCGCCCCTCACAAGAGAGCATCGTCGGGCCGCGACAAGTCGAACATCTCCGGCACGTTCTTTCCGACCGCTTGCGGGTCGCCGAAGTACCGGGGGGACACGTCGTGCTCTGGGACACGTTCACGCACACGGCCGAAGCGATCGTCGGTTTTCTCGACGGCGCCTAGCTCTTCCACAGTGAGCGCGCTCGGCATCTCGCAAGATCCACCCCCCGCTCGGCCCCGGCCGGGTGGACCCCAGGCGGGCCACCGCCCAGCACTCTGACGAACGCCGGATGGATTCCGGCCTCGCCTTCCCACGATTAATTCTCGTCCTTGTCTTCGCGGCGGTAGCGAATCCAGCGCCCAAGGCAGAGCGTTTTCCGACAAATGACATCCTCTCTGGCCACACGCGCGCCTGGACGAGCGAGGAAGGTTGGTTCCGCTCGCGTTGGCGGAGCCATCTGCGGCGCACTGTCAGCAACCACACCGCTGCTCCCCAGGACGGTCACAACTCACCGGCGTACCGTGCAATGCAGATGGCACGCAGTGCCCGTGCCGTGCACGAACCTCCAAAGGAGGTTGCCGTGTTCTCGCTTAGCTACCTGTGGAGCGAGCTCCACCGCCGATTCGGCCGGACGCTCGTCACCGCCATTGGCCTAGCAGTCGCCGCCGCCCTCGTCATCGGCATCATCGGCGTCTCCGACGGCCTGAGCGCCGCCCAGAATAAGGTGCTTTCGCCGCTCGGCTCGGTCGGAACGAACATCATCGTTACGCAGACGATCGCCCCGACGACATCTCAGAAAACCACCTCGAACACGAGGTCGACCGCGTCACACGGCGGCTTCTTCGCCGTCGGAGCTGGCGGCGTCGGCGCGGCAGCGCTCAACAGCACCGCCAGCAAAGACTCAGCCGACTACGACGCGAACAATGGGACGGTCCTCACCGACCTCGCCAAGCTCGGCAAGCCAGGCACGACCTTCACTCATGACTTCTTCTTCCCGAACACCCTTGTCCCGTTCCCCACCCAGGCGGTTTCGGTCATCTCGTCGATCAAGAACGTCACCTCGTCGGTCGGGGCACTCTCTCTGAAAGCGACTCACGAGACCGGCACCGTCCCGACGATCACTGCATCCTTCAAGTCCGGCGGTCAGACGCTGAAGGTCACTACGAAGCCGCCGACGCTCACGGCCGCTCAGGAGACGGCTGAACGGGCTTGCATCCAAAAACTATTCGCCTCATCGGCTCCTTCTCGAACGTCGTCGTCTTATCCAAAGGGAGCGAGCGGGGCGCCGAGTAGCAGCGGCGGGGTTCGTTTCACCGGCACTAGCTCGGCATTCGAAAAGTGCATGACGCCCTCCCAGAAGGCCTACGAACAAGACGTCGTCGTGCCTGAACAAACGATCCAAGAGACGATCAACCCACCGTCGACGAACACCGAAGAGAAGACCTACACGGTCGGTGGGGTGAATCCGACGAACACCACCTCGGGCTTGGTGACGGCGTCGCAAGTGACGTCTGGCAGCTGGTTCACGACAGGCGCCAATGGCGAGGTGCTCGTCAACTCCTCCTACGCGTCGGCGAACCACCTTAAAGTTGGCGACAAGCTCACGATCAACGGCACCTCATACAAGATCGTCGGCGTCGTCGAGCCGACGCTGACGGGCGACATCTCCGACGTCTACTTCAGCCTCACGACTGCCCAGTCGCTCGCCAGCGAGAAGGGCGAAGTCGACGAGGTGATCGTCACGGTGAAGAGCGCCTCCGATGTCAATGCTGTCGCTGCCCAGATCAAAAAAGACCTCCCCGGCGCGACGGTGCTCACTTCGAAGAGCCTCGCCGACCACGTCACCGGCAGCCTCGCCAACGCGAAGAAGTTGGCGAACGACCTCGGTGGCGCGCTGGCGATCGTCGTCTTATTGGCGGCGTTCCTCATCGCCGCCCTGTTGACCCTCTCATCGGTCGCCAAGCGGACCCGTGAGATTGGCACCCTGCGGGCGATCGGCTGGTCGCGCCCGCGAGTCGTCGGCCAGATCGTCGCCGAGACGCTCGGCATCGGAATCCTCGGTGCTGTCGCCGGGGTCGGTCTTGGCTTCGGAATCGCGGCGGTCATCGGCGCCGTCGGTCCGGGTCTGTCGGTTACCTCGACCGGACTCGCTGTCGGCGCCTCGTCGCTCAGCCAGACGACGACCGCGTCGATCACGAGCATCATCCACCTGACCGCCCCGATCCAGCCCGTGACAATCTTCCTCGGGATGGCTGGCGCCATCGTCGGCGGCCTCCTTGCCGGGCTCATCGGCGGCTGGCGCGCTTCCCGGCTCGCCCCGGCCGTCGCCCTTCGAGACATCGGATAGGAACACGATGACCACCATCGACGACACCACCGCAATGACCCGATCACCCGCGGCTGGCTCTCCGGCCGCGGGTGAGAAAGGAGGGGGCGCAAAGACCGACACCGGTGCCGCCTACGAATTCCGCCAGGTGGAGCGGGACTACAGCCGCGGCGGGACACTCGTGCGAGCCGTGCGCGCATTCGATCTCGACATCGCCGCGGGCGAGATGGTCGCGATCGAGGGGCCGTCCGGATCGGGTAAGTCGACCCTCCTGCAGCTTCTCGGCTGCCTCGAGGTCCCGACGTCCGGTCGGATCAGCTTCTTCGGCCGCGAGCTCGGAAACCTCTCCGACCGAGAGCTCACCGCTATCCGCAGCGAGGACATCGGCTTCGTCTTCCAGCAGTTCAACCTCATCCCGACGCTGTCGGCGTCGGAGAACGTCGCCATCGCCATGGTGCCGAACAAGGTGCGCCACGACGCGCGCCTGGCGCGTGCCCACGAGCTCCTCACCCGGGTCGGACTCGGACATCGCCTCGACCACCTTCCCTCGCGGATGTCGGGAGGCGAACAACAGCGCGTGGCGATCGCCCGGGCGCTCGCCAACTCCCCGCGCGTCGTCATCGCCGACGAGCCGACGGGCAATCTCGACTCCGAAACCGCCGCAGAGGTGATCGACCTCATTGCCGAGCTGCACCGAGACTCGGGTGGCGCAGTGATCCTCGCGACCCACGACGATGAGATCGCGAAACGGGTCGGCCGCCGGGTGCGACTGCGCGACGGGGCGATCGTCGATGATCTGCGAACAGCGGGCGCGTAGCCGCCCCGAAAGACATAAAGCGATGAACTCTCGACGGAAGTCAATGGCGTTGGTCCTGGTCGTCGGAGGCCTAGTGGCGATCGGCCTTGTGCCTGACGTGACTGCGGTGGCGTCAACGAGCGTGACGGGAGAGGTCGACTCTGGCGTTGTCGACGTGAATACGAACCTCGCCTACGAGAACGCCGCCGCCGCGGCAACTGGGGTGGTGATCGCGTCGAGCGGCGAGGTGCTGACGAACAACCACGTCATCGACGGCGCGACGACGATCAAGGTGAGAGACGTGGGGAACGACAAGACCTATTCGGCAACCGTCGTCGGCTACGACATCACCGCCGACATCGCCGTCCTGCAGCTGAAGGGCGCTTCCGAACTCAAAACCGTGCCAATGGGCAACTCGTCGTCGGTGAAGGTCAGGGCAGCGGTAACCGCGATCGGTAACGCCGGCGGGACCGGTGGAACACCGAGCCTGGCGACGGGAACCGTGACGGCACTCGACCAGTCGATCACCGCCGGCGACGAGCTGTCTGAGACGTTTGAGCAGCTGACCGGGCTCATTGAAATGAACGCTTCGATCGAGCCTGGTGATTCAGGGGGGCCGCTCGTGAATAGCGCTGGCAAGGTAATCGGCATCGACACCGCCGCATCGAGCGGTTTTCAGTTCCAAACCGGTGTGAACGAGGGGTTCGCGATCCCGATCAACACGGCAATCTCGATTGCGAATCAGATCGAGAGCGGTCACTTCTCAGCCAACGTCCACCCCGGCGCCACCGCCTTCCTCGGCGTCGACGTGGAGAGCATGGGTTACTTCCGGGGACCCGCCTTTATCGCGGGAGCGCTCATCAGCGGTGTCGTGCCTGCCTCCCCGGCAGAAAAAGCCGGACTCGTTTTTGGCGACGTCATCACCAAGCTGAATGGCAAGTCGATCACTTCGGCGACCGCGCTCACGAAGGCAGTGCTCGCCGCGTCGCCCGGCGCCAAGGTGGGACTCAGCTGGGTCGACCAGTACGGCACCAGCCACAGCGCGGCCGTGACGCTCGCAAGCGGACCACCACAGTAAAGACCGAACCGCGGAATGCACGATTCGGAGCGTCTATCCGGGAACGCTGAGACGTCGACGGACCGCTTCCTTCTCGGAGGAATCGGGCCGCTTCGCGTCGCAGCAAGTTGAGTCGCGCCCCTCTACGAACTGCGAGAGTCGTCGAGCGTGCGAGCGAGTTCCCCAACGAGATCGCCAGCATCGACGGCATGGCTGCGTTTCGGCGTCCACGGCTGATCCGCCCCATAACGGCCAAAGGCGGGAGCCGGGGCGCGGGCATAAGTGATGCGATGAAGGAGCGGGGCCTCCGCTCCCCGTGAGGGTTTCAGTTTCCAAACCTCGAAACTGGGCTTCTCACAGCAGTCCCACGACAAGGGAGGCCCCTATGGAGCGAGAGTACGTCGGCATCGACCTGCACCGTCGCCGCTCGGTGATCGTGCGCATGGGCGCGGACGGAAAGCAGCGCTCGAGTGTGCGCATCGACAACGACCCGGGCGAGTTCGCCGCCGCGGTGTTGGCGGCACCGGCCGGCAGCGACGTGATCATCGAAGCCACCTACGGCTGGTACTGGGCAGCGGACCTTCTCTCCGACCTCGGCTACGTCGTCCACCTCGCCAACCCACACGGCAACGACTGGGGGCACCGCCGGGTGAAGAACGACGAGCGCGACGCGCACGACCTCGCCGACCTCTTGCGCCTCGGCCGTCTCGCCGAAGCGTGGATCGCACCGCCGGAGCTTCGTGAGCTAAGAGAGCTCGTCCGCTTTCGCAACAAGCTCTCCTCGATGCGCACGGGGGTGAAGGCTCAGGCGCACGCCGTGCTCGCAAAGAACGGCATCTTGCCGGTGCGCAACGACATGTGGGGAATCGGCGGTGCCGCACAGTTCGATGCCTTGGAGATCCCTCGTGCCTATTCGCACCGCATCGAGGTGCTGAGAGACCTCGTCTGTTTCTTCAACCGCGAGATCCTCGAGATCGACCGCCAGACACACCTGTGGTTACGCGACGATCCCGGTTACAAGGCGGTGCAAGCGATCTACGGCGTCGGAGAGGTGATGGCGGCGATCTTTGTCGCAGAGATCGGAGACGTGACGCGCTTCCACTCACCAGAAGCGCTCTGTTCGTGGGCTGGGCTCACGCCGATCCATCGCGAGTCCGACACCAAGGTCTACCGCGGACAGATCACGAAACAGGGCTCGCGCCTTGTGCGCTGGGCAGCGATCGAGACCGTCGCTCGATATCACGCCGGCATCTTCGAAGCCGCCTTCCAGGCGATCGCCGAACGGCGCGGCAAGAAAAAGGCCACCGTCGCCATCGCCCGCAAAGTGCTCACGCTCGTCTACTACGGGCTCAGAGACAAAGAGATCCGCTGTCTCAAAAGCCCGAGAGCGGCGTGACGCTCGGGCGCGGACGGGCGCGAGCTCGACGATCGGCAGGGCTCCCACTCGGAGGAGTGGCGCGGCCGGCTAAGTGATTGAGCCCGCCCGTTCGCGGCCGGAACACACCATGCTGAGCGACTCAGCGAAGACATGCCTCGGCAACCGAGCTTGCCCCTCTCACGATCTCTGACGCGAGAGAACTTGGTGTGAACTCAGGCGGCTAGATGCGCCGACCACAACCTGAGACATCCTGCGCCACTCGGCGCCGGCGTCAAGGTCGTTCGTCCTCGATTCGCTGCGGGCGCTCCACCTTGACTCCGACGCCTCGACGGCGCGCGCCTTCACTCAGGCTGTGCAATCGGATTGCAGAGCGTTGAACAGGAAGAAAGGCCTGTCGCGAGGATTGACACGGCCCCGCTCCTTCAGACATGCCGGTCGGGGACGGTCGCTTAATCGTGCAGGATTAAGCGCGGAACTCTGCGGCCCCAAATAATGCCTCGCGGCAGAGGCCAATAGATCGGGCGCTCGTTGGAAGACCTACGATCCGCTCAGATCGCGCGAGTACCGCGCAGCGAAACGGCGGGTGGTGTGATGAGCACGGCGATTCCAGATCTCTGGCCACCTACGACATCCACCTTCTACAACTTCGCGTCCGGAGACAAGGTGACGTTCTCCTGGGACAAGAAGGGGTTCCAAATCACACGGGAAAGCATCGCACGGACGCGCACGTTGCATTCGTTCCCGTTCACAGAGGCGGGATGGGTGCAAACGTGGCAGACGATGGTGAAGGAATATCCGAGCCTCGCGGCGAAGGTCGCTGAGCGGGTAGGGGGAGAACGATGGGAGCTGTCCCGACTCACCAAGCACGCGGTGGTTGAGGGCTGCACGTTTCTCGGGGGTCGGGGATGGAGCGATCCGTTGGTGAAACCGGACACGCCATGCACCTTGTACTTCACGAACGAAGGGCTTTGGGCCCGGTTACCGGATGGCCTGGGCGATCAGACGCTCCTCCGCGTGCCGTACGAGGAGATCGCGGCTTTAGAGGTGAGTGGTCCTGGAGAACAGTCGGCTCTCACTGTCGCCAACTTCCTCATGGTCGGCCTTTGGGCGCTGACGCTGAAGAACATCAAGACGTACGTGAGACTCCAGATGCCTACGGCTGAGTTCTTTTTCTCTTGCAACACCGAGGAACCAAACGAGCTCCGGATGCATCTCTCCGGTCCGATCGATCGCATCGCACAGCTGCGAATGTCTCCGCCCCCGATGCCACCACCGCTAAAGCCGGGATCGACCTCTACAGCACCCGTCTCGGTAGCCGATGAACTCACCAAGCTCGCCGCGCTACGCGATTCTGGAGTGCTAACCGAAGAAGAGTTCTCTGCACAGAAGGCACGACTGCTGGGTCAACCCTGATGTCGCGCAATCAGCCGGCGAACGCCGATGCCCGCGCAAAGGAGGGACACCTTCGCATCTTGTCCGACTAACGGACGCTCGCCGCAAGTAGTTGAGAAGCAGGAAGTCACCTAGTGCGAGCGATTTTCCTGCGCGCCGCTCGGATGCCGACGCACTCTGCCATTCCGTGGCTCTCGAGCACATCGATCGGCGGTGGGCCAATTCAACGCCGTGCTCGGCTCCGCCGCTCCCGTGTCGTGGGGAACCGGCGACGCGCTCAACATCTCGGGTGTCTTCGAGACCGCGTGATTACGATAAGGCGGTAATCGCCCTAGACAGACTGCATCACCGAACCGCAGAGCGAGAACCGCTGCGCATCAATCGCTTTGTAATCGTGGCCATAGAGAAGTGCCCGGCGCGCCAACACGCCCAGGTAGGCGGTGATTGAGAACACGGTCGAGTTCGCAATCTCTTCGTCCGTCGGCTTGGGTGAAAGCGTTGCGTTCGACTTTGTCGTTCCCAAGATTTCGAGGCTTCGCATCATTGCGTAGAGCGTGGAGTGGTGAACGGCCGAGTAAAGGCGGTACGACGCTCTGCTCGCGGGCCGGTCCCCTAACAGCGCGACCAACATCTCTTCGATGATCGGTGTGGCGTTGAGCCTTCTCTGCCCCTCGAAGCCAAGCAGTTCCTCAGTTTTGGACGAGTGATCGGGAATGAGGCCCAACTTGTCAGCTTCAGCGAGTATTCGGTTCCTGTGTTGCTCGTAATGGGAGGTGTCGGTCTCTGCAATGCGCTCGACCTTGACGGCCTCGTTAACGGAGTGGAGTTCGACCGTCTTGCCTCGAGCGACGCGCTCCCTTACGCCGATATTGGGGTCGTATAACCACCAAGCGCGTGCCGACGCTTCGATAACGGCCCGGGCAAGGATTTCAAAAGCGAAGGACGCGATCTGCTGGTCGGGACGGATTAGCTGACTCATGGCGAAAAGCGTTTGAGTGGCCGGCATGACTGCGAAAGTCGCCACCGCTAGCGGCGATCTCGCCGCATCCGAAGTCCACGGACCGGTCGGGGCCCGTTCCTCCTGGGCAGCAACGAACCTCTCTCGCCAAGCAATCGACTTAGGCGCAGGGTCTTCATTCGCCATCAGCCGATTGTCATCGGCGTACTTGACCGCGTTCACGATTGCCTGGTGGGAGGCGTCAACTGCTGCTGGCGTCACCATCGAGTGTTCGTCATTCACGAGGTGCGGCGCTGTCGTCTCCGTAATCCAACGGATCTGCCATCGGATCTACGAACCCGAGTACGGGCCAGTCAATGAAGCGATCTCGGAAGCGCGACAACGGGCGCAGCTTGCGAAGTACATGTGATTGGAGGGAGAGATACGCCGCGTCGATGGCCGCAACAGCCGACCCGGGGACGATGGGTTCAGTTCGATAGCTGGGTGGTGCGACACTCGGAACCGTGTCCCGCCAAGCCTTTGCTAGTACTGCGGCTCGCTGTTCCTCGCCACGGCTCAGCAGCTTCGTGTATGCCTCAAGCTTCTGTAGGTTCTCAATAAGCACCGCGTGGTAAGAGCCTGACGAATAGATCTCGGCTTTTGAGCCCTCCAGCGGCGGGAGTCGATCAGCGAGCAATTCAGCCCGATAGGTGCGCCGCTGATCCGATTCGTGAAAGAACCGGGATCCAACGACCGTCCCGGTGCCTCCGGCGACGGCGCCAATGAATGCGCCTATGAGTCCGCTGACCAGGGAGTCCACCGCGGGTGATTGTGCCCGCGGTGGGGAGGCGAGCGCGGGATGTGGTGTGAGCAGGACGTACACGACGCATCGAACGCGCACCTGAGATCGGTCCGGCCGCTACGGCGTACGGTGCCGCTGTGCTCAGTGGCGATCAGGTAACGGCGATCTGGACGACCTGCGCCGCAGCAGTCGGTGCGCTGGGAGGTGCGGGGCTCGGTGGCTGGATCACTTACAGGGTCACCGAGCGACAGGTCACCAGCAGCGAGGCAGTCGCGGAGAAGTACCGGGCGCACGAAAAGGCGATGGCAGATGAGGAGCGTCGGCAAAGCCGAATCGTCGATGCGTACACGGTCGTCATGCGTTCGGTCCTCTTTAACTCTCGAACGATCGAGTGGAAGCTACGGGATATGAAAGTGAAGACTGACCCGCCCCAAAAGGCTCCCGAGATTGATCCGCTAAGTCCTGGCGAAGAGGCTCGCGCCTCACTTGTCGCCAGTGGAAAGGTGGGGGCGCTAGTTCGGGATTTCAACGGAGCAATCGGTCGATACAGCGTCTCACTCGGTACCCTAAACCAGTTTCAAAATCTCCTCGCCAACGATCCCACTTCAAATGCGCAACTGGTTCAGACGATGAAGGATGCGGTCGCGAACCTCGAAAAGGATGCGCTTAAGGCAATCGACATCGGCAACGCCCTCGTTAAGCAGATGAGAACCGAGCTTGGTGCCGCGGGAGACTTGCCGGCCGATACCTCCGGGTGGGATGCATTTGAGGAGGCGCTAGGTGTGCCGAAGCCACCTGCCCCAGCGATCGCCAAACACCTGCCCGCGTCCGAATCGCCCTAAATCGGGGCCGCGTTACTCGGGTGCCTGGCGATGCACTCCGCTAGTTCCGTGGCGAGCCGGTCCCGCTCGACGGTCACGGTTTGCAACTGACCGAGGACTTGCAAGGTGGTCTCCCGATTCAGGCCGCTCGGCTGGCCAGGGGTGGCGAGTGCCACGGATCGGCGAAGCAGCTCGACCTCGTGGGGCAGCAGCTCGGCCACGGGCGGAGCGTACCGAACAGACGTTCGCCATGGACAGCTCCAGATCCCTTATATCCTAGGAAACCTCCAACCCCTGCGAGACCTTGTGAACCTGGGGTCGGAGGGGTAACCTGGTTGACGTCGGGAAAGGAGCCAAGACATGACCGGCATGGCCTTGATTACGGTGCGCGCCACGGCTGAGCGGCTTCATGTCTCTGAGTCGACTGTGCGGAGCTGGGTGGACCGTCACGTCCTGGGCGGCTGGCGCCTTCCCACGGGTGCGCGTCGGATTCCACTAAGCGAAGTGGAGAGAATCGAGCGCGAGATGTTCGCCTCGCCGACCTCATTCGCTCCGAGCAATGTGAACGCTTCGCCGAAGGTCGCGCACAGCGAATCTCCTCGGACGGTGTACCCCGACTTCTAGCCTGACGGCGTGCGTCTGGGCGCCGGAGAGTATTACGAAGAACGCTCCGTAAGTCACTGCCAGCTCGGGGACGTCCACGATGGCGTTCCATTTCCGCGCGTCTTCGAGGTTGCCGTTCGAGAGGCCCGTGGCCGAAGGAAACGACCCGACGATCGGCCGTCGTTCATTGTCGAGTCTCCCGTGACTCTCCACGTCGGCGTGGTGTGTCATTACACTTGCGGCTTTCTCGCTCAACCCCCTGGCACCGCGGGGTACGCACACGAGTACCGACTCATGGCGCCGATCCTGCCTTTGCGCCGCTTGCAAGAAATTGGCTGGAAGGCAACCACGCTGCGGACCGTGCGGGACCAAGGACGCGAACACGGTGTTTTGTACGTGCCCTGGCCGCACAACGACGACAGCTCAGACGAATGGACTGGCCACGCGGCGGCATTGCTTTATCGACCGGTATTGGTAACGCAAGAAGTCCTCGACTCGGCAGCGTGTCCGCGGATCGCTCGCATGACGGAACAGGCGCAACACTTGCTCGCGCTCGGGATGATCCAGGTTGTCTCGCCGATGACTCTTGACCCGAGCGATCCGAACCTTATTCGACCCGATATTTCCGACAGTTGGGAACCGGAGGGGACAGAAGCGGACGCGGATCCTGTTTGACGCCACGTCTCAGCCGGACACGCTCACGGTCCAGTTGCAGGAGGTGTCGATGCTTAACGAGAACGTCCCGGTGTCGTCGAACGTGTTGGTGCCCGACGCGGTGTTGGTCACGTCTTCGAAGTTGGAGTCTCCATTGGTCGAGTTGGTGACCGTGTAGTCGAAATAGCCGATTCCGTCGAACTGGCTCGTACAGTCCGCCGACCATGTGACCGACCACTGAGTGTCAGTCGTCGGGATCACGAACATGGCCGACGTCGACGTTCCTGATCCACTCGTGTTGAGCAACGTCTGAGGAGCGCGCTGAAGGATCGAAGTGCCCGCGGCTTTCAGCCCTGTCGCTCCGGCGACGACAACCTCGAAGTAAATGGTGCGCGTTGTACTGTCCGCTGGCACATCTCCCTGTCGCGTCACCGCGCCATTGCCGCACCGAGACTTTCCGTCGAGGCCGGCGATCGGTGGGTCCGACAGGAACGTGCAGACCAATCCGTGGTGGACGTTGGCGGTCAGAGTGATCGGGCCGCCGTTCTGATCGACTCCGGGGACCGAGAACGACAGAGTCGCGCTGACGTTCGAGGTGGTGCTCGTCGGCGGCAATGTCACGACGAGATCGGTCACTTCGATCGACCACGAGCATGACGTGATGACCTGGAAGTAGAAGACCCCGCTGTCGAAATACGCCTCACCTCCCGAGCCGCTGGCGTTGAGGTCGAGCGGCCCTACGTCGTTGAAATCGGGCAGGTTGCCGCTGTAGACGTCGAAGTTGAAGCCGCCTCCGAGGGTGCAGTTGCCGTAGGACCAGTCGACGCTCCATGCCGCGTTGCCCGGGACAGCGAACGCCGACGTCGTCGCCGACCCGCTGCCGGACTGCCGGAAGACCACATTGCTCTTCGCGGAGGGTGTGGGCCTGGCGATCTGGTGGACCGTGAGTTCGGTCGCGTTCATTCCGTTCGGTCCCGAGACCACGAGCTCGAACTGGACGGGTCGCCCGTTTGCGAACGGAGGGACTTTGCCTTTGCGCGTCACTTTGGCATGACCGCACGCGACCGTTCCGTCGATGCCCGAAACGGCTGGGACCGAGAAGAACTGACACGACTTGCCGTTCCGCACGACGGCCGTGAGCGACAGCGACCCCCCCGTCCAACCGACTCGGTCGATCGAGGCGTGCAGGGTCGCAGTTGGGGCATTGGCTCGAGGAACCGACGCAGAGGCGCTCGCCGAAACGGAGACGAGCACCGCAAAAAGCAGCGGGACGGCCAAGAGTCCTCGCTTCAAAGGACCTCCCCATCGTGTTGCTGCACCAATCAGCGTAGGTGAGAGCGGAGATCGCCTGTCGCGGCGCTGCCGAACCGCAACCCAACCGCAACCGGAACGCTGATCGCCAGGCGGATTGGCGCACACCAAGCATCAGCGACGGCTGTTCGGTGCGGAGGGAGGACGCGCCTAGATAAAAGTGCCCGTCAATTCCAGGGCGACGCTGATCAAGAGAAGGGTCACGCCAAGGCTTGCTAACCCGAATCCCCTGAACCTCACATCGCGGATCTCGCTCGACACTCGATCCAATGCAGCCGAATGGGTGGCAGACAGGTCCTTGATCGTCTTTTCCAGTCGTTCGGCCGACTCTGTCATTCGACGTTCGACATCCACCGCAAATGCGCGAAGGGCGTTGTACTGGTCATTGAGACCCCTGTTCGCATCGAACGGTCCGGGTGCGGGAACCTGAACTCTGGCGCTAGCCAGGCCACCCACCGTGATCACGTCGGAAGCCAACCCCTTAACGGTCGTTCGAGGACGTACTAAATGCAGCGCTGCCATCGCCCGCCGTGCTGACCGGAGGACCCAACTTTTGAACCTCGCGGCCACGGACCACATGTGGCGGAACACCTCGATCACCGCGTCGGGTCGGGTTTCGAGGTAGTCGCGCAGGTCAGCTGCTCGGTGTCCGCTCAGTTGGTACAGGCCGACGACGGTGCATACAACCGCTGCTCCCTGCAACGAATAGGCGAATCCGAATGCAATGGGCGAGCCAGTGTCGGCGAGAATCGACGAAACCGTGGGGATCGGGCACACGCCCCATACGATGCCGCGTGTGCCGACCTGTGAGGGGCTGATCGAGTCCGGCGAGCGTTGTGGGCGCAGGGCGTCAAACGGCTCGACGTACTGCTGGCTGCACGATCCGACGCGCGAGCGAAAGCCGCGCAAACGCACCAGGACGTTCGGGTCGGTAGTGCGGCTCCCATCGAAACGCTGGCGCGCGACGTATTGGCACAACGGCCGCTCACACTCGCGAACCCTCGGCGATCGGCGCTCCGCGGAGGCATACCTCGCGGATACGCGGGCGAAGATCGACAAGGGAACCTGGTCGAGTCCTGAGGCTGGTCGCATCACCGTGGGGGATCTCGGGCGCCAGTGGCTCAAGTCCAATCCGAGCAAACGGCGCAGCACCCGCGAACGCGATGAGGCGATCCTTCGGCTTCACATCGACCCCGTGCTCGGCAAAACCCAAGTCCGGGCCGTTACCAAGGCGAAGATCCAAAACCTTGTCAACGACTGGGCGAGTCGGCAGTCTCCTCGCACGGTGCAGCGTCAGTACGACGTACTGCGAGCAGTGTTCGCTTTCGCGGTCGACAACGAACTGATCGAGCGTTCGCCCTGCCGAGGCATCAGGGAACCGGAAACACCCGCTAACACACGGCCACGGCTCACGGTTGACGACGTTGAGGCCATCGCTCGGGCACTCCCCGATGAGTACCGCCCGATGGTCTACCTCGGGGCATGGCTTGGACTCCGCTGGGCAGAGGTAGCCGGACTACGGGTCGCCTCGATCAATCTCGCTCGGTCGCTTGTCACCGTCTCCCAACAGCTCAACCGCGACGGCTCGTTCGGTCCCCCCAAGTCCGGCGCCGGCACGCGCACCCTCGCTATGCCCGCCGAGCTCACCGACGCTTTACGTGCTCATCTCGACACCCTCGGTCTGACCGATCCCGACGCGTTGGTGTTCTCGTCCCCACGGGGGGGTCCGATCGGCTACTCCAATTGGCGGACGAGGGTATGGCCGCAGGCGGTCCGAGCAGCGGGGCTCGAGGGCGTCACGTTCCACGACCTCCGTCGCATGGCCGCGACTCTGCTGGTGCGCCTCGGGGTCGATGTCAAGACCGCCCAGGCAAGGCTCGGTCACTCGGACCCACGCCTCACGCTGGCGGTCTACGCTCAAGCTACGAGTGAAGGTGACGAGGACGCCGCCAGAAGGCTCTCAGAGGCCGTCAGGAGATCGTCTAACACACTGGGAACACACGCTCGGTAGGTTTTGGGGTCGCAGACATAGCCCAGGTGCTACAAAAGACCTGGCAGATAGACCGGGAAGTAGCGCAGCTTGGTTAGCGCGCAGCGTTCGGGACGCTGAGGTCGCGGGTTCGAATCCCGCCTTCCCGACCAAAGTTCTCCCGGTAGTGGGGTTCTGCCGCGCCCGCTCGGTCCGTTGTCTGCCGTGCGATCGCGCGTCCATCGCGCGTGCATCCCGAACACGTGCGGCTTGACTGGAGGAAAGCGGTCGCCAAGACGGTCGGCTGCGTCACGCTCACCCGCTTTGGTCACCGGCGCGTAGAGCCCGATTGTGAGCCGCGGATCGGAGTGACCGAGGCGCTCCTGCGCGGTCTCGATGTCGATGCCCCCTTGCGCGAGCGCCGTCGCGTTGGTGCGACGTAGATCGTGGAATGAAGTCCGAGTCGCCGGATGGCGAGCGAGACGGTCAGGTCAAGCGTTCTGATCGCGGCCGACCCGGCTTTCGCATCTCCGCCACCTGTCTTGGGAGCCGACCCGCGTCCGAGAGCGCCCGGCGCAAGAGGAACTCGATCTGGGCGTTGGTGCTGCGCAGCTCGTCCCCGGCCCAGCGGGCGAGCGCATCGTGGACGGCGGGGTCGAGACGAAGGAGGATGCTCTTGCGTTCGCTCATCGCTCGGCGCCGAACGGACTACTGGTAGAGCGAGCCGGTGTTCACGACCTGCTGGGTGGCTTGCTCGCTGCAGAGCACCACGAGCAGGTTCGAGACCATCGCCGCCTTGCGCTCCTCATCGAGCTCGACGACGCCGCGCTCCTCGAGCCGCTGCAGGGCCAGCTCGACCATGCCGACTGCGCCCTCGACGATCCGCTGTCGGGCGGCGACGACGGCGCTCGCCTGCTGCTGGCGCAGCATCGCCTGGGCGATCTCCGGCGCATAGGAGAGACGGGTGAGGCGCGATTCGATGATCGCGACACCAGCCCGCCGCACCCGTTCGGAGATCTCGTCCGACAATCGCTGCGTGATCTCCTCGGCGTTGTCACGGAGAGACAGCGCTTCACTGCCGCGGCTGTCGTAGGGGTAGCTCGAGGCGGTGTGCCGAACCGCCGTCTCGGTTTGGGTGGCGACGAAGTGCGTGAAGTCGTCGACTGCGTAGATGGCCTCCGCAGTGTCCTCGACCTGCCAGACAACCACCGCCGCGATCTCGACCGGGTTGCCATCGGAGTCGTTGACCTTCGCGATGGGGGTCTCGTGGTTGCGGACACGCGTCGACACCCGTCGCCGCTCCGCGAACGGGTTGACCCAGTGCAGGCCCTGCGAGCGGATCGTTCCGTGGTATCGGCCGAAGAGCTGGACCACTCGAGCCTCGCCCGGGACGACGGCCGTGAGCCCCCTGAAGACGAAGAAGGCGACGACCAAAAACGCAATGCCGACGGAAAGGCGTGCACCGGGTCCAGGGCCGACGAAGCCGCCTTCGGCATCGCCGAAGCCGATCAGCACGCCGGCGGCGGCGAGCACGGCCAAGCCGAGAAACAGCGCGCCGATCCCTGGCGCAGACCACGCCGTACTCTCCGCGACTTGTACTGAGCCGATCGTCGGGCCGACGTTCCGTTCGGACGTGATCATGTTGCGCTCCTCGGTTGACGGATTCGATACCACCGTGAATATCATAATGATATCATATTTGTCGTCGGCCCACCCCCTCGCCTAAGGCGACCGTTCATGACCAGCACATTTCGGTGAGCCTCACTCATAAAAGAAGCCACGACTGATCACGACGAATTCGTCCCAGATCGCCCTCGTGACCGAGTAGTTGACGAAACGCTTCGGGGATCGCACAACGGTCAAGACCTTTGTGTGAGCGACCTGAACGGGGAGGTGTTCGGATTCCTCGGGCCGAACGGCGCTGGCAAGACGACGACCGTCGGGATGTTCGGCACCCTCATCTCCCCAACTTCAGGCTCGGCCACCGTGGCGGGCTTGGCCCGCGGCCCGGCAAACGGGGTCGAGATCTGTCAGCGCATCTCGGTCGTGTCTGAATCGCCGGGGGGCTCTGCCTCCCCTGAGCGTGGCCGAGAACCTCGAGTGCTTCGCCGGCTTCTACGGCGTCCATCGCGTGGGCGAGCCAATCCAGCCCGATCCGGAAACGTATGTTTGATCCCCTGACCTGGCATAATGGTTCAGGCGGATTTACCTTCGTCCGGGTTGGCTGACTTCGAGACGCTGAGGTCGCGGTTCGAATCCCGGCTTCTCGACTCAACGATTCACCCGAAGCCGCCCGTGCCCGACCGAGGAGAGCGATGAACGATCATCTCTACGTGGCAACCGGCGCGGATGGCATTGAACGTTCATCTTCTGGTGAGATCGCCTGGAAGCTGCCCGACGAAGCGAGCGGGAAACCCGGAGAGGAGACGACCGCTCGGGTTCCGATCGTGCTGCGGCGCTCGACGACGCTGCTCGACGCACTCGACGAGTACGTCTTCCGGGCAGAGGCGCTTGGCGGTTCGAAGGACCTCGGCGACCGGATCGAGACGACGAGCGCTCGACTGGTCTCGAGGGCGCGCTGGGATACCGGTCTTGCGGCACGCTTTGCGATCGACTGCGCCGAGCACGCGCTCGAAGGCTCAGAGAAGGTGTCGCTCCCCGACGGTAACGAGCTCGCGCCGATCCTCGCCAGCGCGCGCCTCGTGCTCGAGAGCGACGAACGCGGGTCGGACGAGAGGCTCGGATTCCTCGCTCGGCTCGCAGCGGTTCGCCGGCTGCGCAAGATGCGCGACTCACTCTCGGACGCGGTGCTCGCCTCGACGGCCGCCGATTTGGGCGACGACTTGGACACCGTCGACGATCCGAAGTGGGCGACTCTCGCCGCGAGCCAAGAAGGTGTGCTCGCGGCGCTCGAAGCGGTGCGCAACGTCGCGCTGCCGCGTTATGTACGTTCGAGAGAAGAGGCGGTCGACGAGCATCCGGACGATGAGCCGCCGAGGTCGACTCCGCTCGTCATCACCCCATGGGGACCGATCGCATTCGGTGCCGAACACCAGTCGCCGTACGTGGCGGCGTGGACGGCGGCGCGCGACGCGGCGATGCGGGCGCGGGAGGCCGCGCACGACCGCGGCGGCGACGAGGCGCAGGCGGCCGAGCTCAGCTGGCAGGCCGCTCGGCTCGAGGACGTCCTCGAGGGGGCGTAGACGTCAGCGCCGCGAACGGAGCGCACGACCCCGGGCGTGCGAGAGGTGACCGAGGCCGGCAGACAGGCTGCCGATGATGCCTTGGACGGGTTCGATCGCGCCCGCGACGTTCGGCGCGCTGACGATGCTCGTCTGTGCGGCGCCGACGGCGGCGCGATACGGCGTCACGTGGAGCCACTCCGCATATTGAAAACCGAAGAGCGCGTCGGGCGGCGAACTCGGATCGACGAGACGCCAGTGCTCCAACATGATCGTGTAGAGCTGATAACCCGGACTCACGTTCTCCTCGGCGATCGTCACCGTCCCATCCCCGGTCCTGTCGTTGACCGAGCTCGACGAGACAACTGCGACGTGACCGTCGCTGAACGCCTCGAAGTCCGGCGCGTTTGAGAAGCTGATCACGTCACCATCGACCGGTGCGTGACCGACCGCCTGCGCACTGCCGTTCACGTACAACTGGGTGTTCATGTAGGCCGAGTGGTAGTTCTCCGCGACCTGCTGGCCGTTCGCGAGCACCGGCGCGAGCCCGTCGGCTACGGCGAGAAAACGCTCGGCGAGCTCGACACACTGGAAGCCGGTCGTCGCGTTGAAGAAGTAGCCCAACGATCCGTATGGCCCGGGCAAGGTGACGTACTGCCACGTGCCACCGTCGTTCGGCGCGGGACCGCAGATCGGGATGTTCGGCGATGTGCCCGTCCATCCGACAACTTGCGCGCCGTTCGAAGTGCACCAGGCGGCGGTCGTGCCGGGCATCGGTTGCGCGGAGGCGACCGCGGCGGGCGCGATGAGCGCGGCAGCCCCGAGACCGCTCGCGGCCGCGATGACAACGTACGCGAGCGCGCGACGACGCCCTCTCCCCACCGACCCCTCCAAAACCAAAACGGCCGCGACCTCGTCGGTGAAACGCCTGCGAGGTCGCGAGCCGTGCCCGCTCAAGTGACCCGGGACTGTAGGAAATGGCACGCCGGTGCCGCAAGGTCGATTGTGTGACGATTCAATGTCGGCGACGTTCGCCCAGCTCGAAGGCTGCAAGCAGCTACCGTCTCGACACGCCGACGGCGTCAAAAGGAGACCGGACACCACATGGCGAGGGCCGAGCGCCGGGGGGTCACCCCCCAGAGCGAAGATTTCTCTGCTTGGTACAACGAGCTCGTCTTGAAAGCCGAGCTCGTCGACCGCGGGCCGGTGCGCGGCACGATGGTGATCCGCCCCTACGGCTACCGGATCTGGGAACTGCTCGTCGCCGAGCTCGACGCAAAGATCAAGCAGACCGGTCACCACAACGCGTACTTCCCGCTCCTCATCCCCGAGGCGCATCTGAAAAAAGAGGCGGACCACGTCGAAGGGTTCGCGCCCGAACTGGCTGTTGTCACCCACGCCGGGGGTGAGGACCTCGAGGAACCGCTAGTCGTCAGGCCGACATCGGAAACGGTGATCGGTGAGACGTACGCGCGCTGGATCGACTCCTACCGGGACCTGCCGCTGCTCATCAATCAGTGGTCGAACATCGTCCGCTGGGAGTTGCGACCGCGGCTTCTTCTCCGCACGACGGAGTTCTTGTGGCAAGAGGGCCACACCGCGCACGTCGACGAGACGGACGCGACGAGAGAAGTGACGGTGGCCACCGGCTTCTACGAAGAGGTCTCCCAGGACCTCTGCGCGATCCCCGTCATCGTCGGCGACAAGACGCCGACCGAGCGCTTCCCCGGCGCGGTGCGCACCGTCACGTTGGAGGCGATGATGCGCGACGGCCGCGCGCTGCAAGCCGCCACGTCCCACTACCTCGGCACGAACTTCGCCGAAGCATTCGACATCACCTACACCGGACCCGACGGGGCACGCACGCACTGTCACACGACCTCGTGGGGGATGAGCACGCGCCTGCTCGGCGGGATCGTGATGGTCCACGGCGACGACCGCGGGTTGATCCTGCCGCCACGGGTTGCGCCGTTCCAGGTCGTCGTCGTCCCGATCGGCAAGGACGACGAGTTCGAAAAGACAGTGCAGGCGGCGCGACAGCTCGCCGGATCACTTGTCGCGAAGGGCGTGCGCGTGCACGTCGACGAGCGCTCGCACGTGAGCCCGGGGTTCAAGTTCAACGACTGGGAACTGCGCGGCGTACCAATTCGCGTCGAGCTCGGTCCACGAGACTTGGCATCGGACTCCGTCGTCGTCGTCGATCGGCTGGAAGCGAGCAAACAGAACGAGGCGACTTTGCTCTTTGTCGAAGAGATCGTCGAACGCCTCGACACGATCCAGGATGCACTTTTTCAGCGCGCGGTCGCGTTCCGGGACGACCACACAAAGCGGGTCGACTCCTTCGAGGAGCTCGTCGCCGCGGTCCAGGACGGCTTCGCGTACTCCTTCCACTGCGGTGACGAGGGGTGCGAGCGTCGGTTCCAGGAACAGACCGGCGCCACACCCCGCTGCATCCCCCGCGATGAGCCTGACGCCGAGGGCATCTGCCCGATCTGCGAGAAGCCCTCCGCCTACGGGAAGCGGATCGTTTTCGCCCGCGCCTACTGAGCGCGGGAGGTCGCCCGCTCGAGCAGCTCCGCGATCTCGACGGCGTTGCCCGCCGCGCCCTTTCTCAGGTTGTCGCCGACAACGAAGAGCGAAAGACCGGACCGCACCGTCTCGTCTTGGCGGACCCGCCCGACGAAGACCGGGTCCTTTCCGGCTGCGAGCAGCGGCGTCGGCAGCTCGGTGAGTTGCACACCGGGTGCGTGCTCGAGAAGCGCTCGCGCCTGGTTAGGCGAGATCGGCTCGTCGAACTCGACGTTGAGCGAGAGCGAGTGCCCCGTGAAGACGGGCACGCGTACACAGGTCGCCGTCACGGCAAGGTCGGGGTGGCCGAGAATCTTGCGGGTTTCGTTGCGAAACTTCACTTCTTCTTCGCTCTCGCCGCTGTCACCGTCGACAAGCGCGCCAGCGAGGGGCACGACGTTGAACGCGACTGGCGCCGGGAACACGCTGGTGGTCGGCACGTCCACCGCCTCGCCGTCGAACGCGAGCGCGACAGCGCGCTGCGCGACGGCGCGCACCTCGGCATCGAGTGACGCCGTTCCTTTGACGCCGGCTCCGGAGACCGCCTGGTAGGTGGAGGCGACGACTCGCCGGATATGCGCCGCGTCGTCGAGCGGCTTCAGCGCCGGCATCGCCACCATCGTCGTGCAGTTCGGGTTGGCGACAATGCCCTTCGGGATGTTCTTGAGCGCTTCCGGATTGACCTCGGATACGACGAGCGGAACGTCAGGGTCCATGCGCCAGGCGGCGGAGTTGTCGATGACAACCGCGCCGACCGCTGCGACCTTCGGCGCGAGCTCCCTCGAAGCGACGCGCCCACACGAGAAGAACGCGACGTCGATCCCCTCGAAGTCCGCGCGACCGGCGTCCTCCACGACGATTGTCTCGCCACGCCAGGAAAGCGTCGAACCCGCCGAACGCTCGGACGCGAAGAACCGGATGGAGTCGACGGGAAAGCCGCGTTCGTCGAGGAGCTGGCGCATCAATGCGCCGACTTGGCCGGTAGCTCCGAAGACGGCGACACGCACGTTCGTGACCCTACCGGCGCCGATTAGTTGCCTTGAACCCCTGAGAGCCCGAACGTCTCGTGCAGCGCCCGCACCGCCACGATCGCAGCATCCTCCCGCACCGTGCAGGAGATGCGGATCGGCGATGTGGAAATCATCTCGATATTGACGTCGTTGGCCGCAAGCGCCTCGAACATCGCCGCCGACACGCCAGGATGGGTCTTCATCCCGGCACCGACGACGGAGACCTGGGCGATCTTGTCGTCGATGCTGACCTCGCTGCCTCCGAGATCGGAGAGCAAAGACTGCGCGATCTCGCGCGCTCTTTCGAGCTCGGTTCGCGGGACAGTCAGCGAGATGTCGCTCAACTGGCCGATCGAGCTGCTCTGCACGATCATGTCGACGTTCACCGAAGCGTTCGCGAGTGCCCGGAAGAGGGAGGCGGCGATTCCCGGCCGGTCGGGAATGCGACTGACGGTGATGCGCGCCTCTGTCGAGTCGCTCGTGACCGCGGAAACGATCGGCTGTTCCATGGACGGGTCCTCCTCGGTGATCCAGGTCCCGGGTTCCCAGGTGAACGATGAACGCACGTGGACGACCACGTGGTGGTTCCGAGCAAACTCGACGGAGCGGTGCGAAAGCACACGCGCACCCGTTGCTGAGATCTCGAGCATTTCTTCGAACGAAACCCGCGAAAGCCGCCTGGCTGTCGGCACGTAACGCGGGTCCGCGGTGAAGACGCCGGAGACGTCGGTGTAGATCTCACAGCGATCGGCACCAAGAGCAGCGGCGAGCGCGACGGCGGTCGTGTCAGAACCGCCGCGACCGAGCGTCGTCACGTCGCGCTCCATCGACACACCCTGGAATCCGGCGACGACCGGCACCATTCCGCGCTTCAGCGCGTCCCGGATCCGTTCCGCTCGGACCTCGACGATCTTCGCGTTCGTGTGCGATGCGTCGGTAATGATGCCCGCCTGACTTCCGGTGAACGACGCCGCCTCGACTCCCAAATTGGCGAGCGCCATGCATAAGAGCGACATCGAGATGCGTTCCCCCGCGGTCAACAACATGTCGAGCTCGCGCCCGGGTTGAACGGCGGAGACCTCCTCTGCGAGCCGGATCAAGTCATCGGTCGTTTTCCCCATCGCAGAAACCACGACGATGGGGACGTCTCCCTGGCTCTTTGTCCAAGCGATGTGCTGCGCGACCTCGCGAATTCGGTCCGCATCCGCGATAGAGGTTCCACCGAACTTTTGGACGACCAGCGGCACGGATACAAGTTACTTGGGTCACTCGATGACGAATGCGACCGCGCTTGCGCGCGGGCGATTCAGAGCTTCTTGCGCATCTGGACAGCGGACTCTTCGTAGCCGAGCGAGCGGTACAGCGAGCGGGCGATCGAATTGAACCCGAACACGTTGAGACCGAGCGTCACCGCTCCGTGTTCGCGCGCGAACGATTCAGCGAGCAACATCGCCTGACGCCCAAACCCACGGCCCCGCTTGTCCTCGTCAATCTCGACGTCATAGACGTACCAGCGATCCGGCTCATCGCCGGCCAACCCGAGCCACAACACGCCGACGTCCTGGCCGTCGACCACGACGTGACCGATGTGCTGACCTTCAACGGGGATGCCATCGGGGAACGTGCGTGCCAGGTTGCGATCGGCGTTTTCCTCCGCCTCCTTGGGTGACATCCCGGACCGCACGAGCTCCGCGAGATAGCCGCTGCGGAGTGTCGAAAGGCGCCCAGCGAGCTCGCTTGGCTCGAAGCGGCGGAAGCTCGCCTCGGAATCGGTCACGTCGCATTGTCGTTGACTCGTCAGCCCCCCGCACGACAACTACCTTGTTGCGCCATGCCGAGTGAAAAGCGGGCTCGCCAACGCGCCCAGCGCGAGGCGAAGCTCTCCGAGGTGCAGCGACACCGCCAGCGCGTCCGCCGGCTGCGCCAGGCTGCCTCGGCCCTCGTCGTCGCGGGGCTCGTCGTCTTGGTGATCGTGCTCGTCAGTCAGCCTTCGCCGAAGCCGAAAAAGACAGCCTCCTCGACGACCACCTCCTCGACGACCACCACCCAGGCAGCCGCCGTGGCGCCGACGTGCCCGCCGACGACCGCGGCCGGCTCTGCGAAGCGCGTCATCGCCTTCACACACCAACCGCCGATCTGCATCTCGAAAGGCGTGACCTACGACGCCACCGTGACGACCGACGTCGGAACATTCGTCATCCAATTGCTCCCGACCGCGCAGCTTCGCGCCATCAACAACTTCGTCTTCCTCGCCCGCTACCACTTCTTCAACAGCGAGACCTTCCATCGCGTTCAGACCGGCTTCGTCATCCAGGGCGGCGACCCGACCAATACGGGCGCTGGCGGGCCGGGGTACGCATGGACCGGTAACGTGCCGCCGGCGTCCTGCAAGACGGCGAATGACTGCTACGCGCCCTACGACGTCGCCTACGCGAACACCGGGTCACCGACGACGAACGGCAGCGAGTTCTTTATCGTCCTCCCCGGCGGTCAGAAGGAGCTCTCGCCCGCCTACACCCCGTTCGGCAGGGTGATCTCGGGATACTCAGTCGTGAACAAGATCGCCGCCGACGGCTCGACGAGCGGCGTGCCGAAGGTGACGCACCGCATGATCTCGGTGACGATCTCGGTCGCCGGCTGATGATCCCAAGGAGAACGCCATGACCATCCCGTGTCCGCCCGTCGACGGATCCGCCGAACGGACGATCCGCTTCGACGGGCCACCGCCGATGTGCATCGACCCCGAGCATCGCTACACAGCGGAGATGGCGACTTCGAAAGGGACGCTGCGCTTCGCGCTCGACCCCATCGGCGCGCCGCTGACCGTGAACAGCTTCGTCTTCCTCGCCCGCTACCACTACTTCGACGGGGTCGTCTTCCATCGCATCATCCCGGGATTCGTCGTCCAGGGCGGCGATCCGACCGGGACTGGCACAGGTGGCCCCGGCTACCGCTTCGACGACGAACTGCCGAAACCGGGACGCTACGAGGTCGGCTCGCTCGCGATGGCGAACGCCGGCCCCAACACGAACGGAAGCCAGTTCTTCATCATCTCGGGACCTGACGGGGTCGCGTTGCCGCCGCTGTACTCGTTGTTCGGCAAGGCGGTCTTCGGCCTCGACGTGATTACCGCCATGGAGGCGACCGGCTCATCCTCGGGGGAGCCGAAAGAACGTGTCGCGATCGAATCGGTGACGATCGAGGAATCCGCCGACTGAAGCTCAGCCGACGAGCGAGTCCGGGCTGAGCACCACCCCTTCTGCGACCTCACCGTCTGCGATTGTCATTTCGATCGCGCCGCCCTTTTTCACCTCGGACGGCTTGGCGCTCAAAAGCCCCGCGTCGGCGAGTCCCGAAACGATCTCCGAACAGATGTCACCGTGTGAGCACGCGACGAGCGTCGCCATCTCGTCGAGCCCACCCGCGACCCCGATCAGCATTTCGAGCGACTCGATCCCGTCGAAGCCTTCTGCGAGGTAATCGACGAGGTCGACGTCACGGCCGAGCTTTTCGGCCAAAGGTGCGACCGTCGCGACGCATCGCTCGGCGGGACTCGACACCACCTTCGCGATCCGCTCGGAAGAGAACCGCTCGGCGATCTCGCTTGCGTGGCGACGGCCTTGTTCGGAGAGCGGACGCTCGAAATCGTCACGCTCCCAGGCCGAGCGCGATTGCGCGTGCGCGTGACGAACGAGGAGAACGCGACGACGCTGCTCGGGGAGCTTCTTCTTCACCACGTCGTCAGCCCGTCGCGATGCCGATCGCTGAACCGATCCCATAGGTAATCGCGCCGGCGATCGCGCAGATGGCCAATTGCCGCAACGCCGAGTACACGATGTTGCGTCGCGTGAGGAACGACAACGTTGCCCCAACGACGAGCGCCGCGGCGCCGGTGAGCGCGATCGACAGCTCGACCGCCGAATCACCTGAGCTGCCACCCAAAAAGGCGATCAGCGGGATGAGCGCGCCAACCGCGAACGTGACGAACGACGCCCCGCCAGCTTGGACTGGCGATCCGAGCTCATCGGGGTCGATGCCGAGTTCTTCCCGGGCGTGCACCTCGAGCGCCGTTGCCGGATCGACCATCATTTTCTCCGAGAGCTCGCGCGCCGTGTCGGCGTCGATCCCCCGCGACCGATAGATCCCTTCGAGTTCGCGACGCTCGGCGGCGGGGTTCCTCGCGATCTCGTCCCGCTCGACGCCGAGCTCATATTCGAACACCTCGCGTTGGGAACGCATCGAGATGTACTCGCCCGCGGCCATCGAGAACGACCCTCCGAGCAGGCCCGCCAGTCCCGCCAGCCGGACGACGCCGGCTCCCGGGTGCGCGCCGGCAGTCCCGAGCACGAGCGACACATTCGAAACGAGTCCGTCGCTGATTCCGAAGACCGCGGCTCGCAGTCCCCCGCCTCGCACGTCGCGGTGCGCGTCGTGGTGGCCCGAATATTCCGGCGCCCCCTGGATTCGCCAGCGGTGGTGACGTCCGAAGGTCGTGACGCGGCGAACGCGACGCGGCGCGGCTGCGGTCGGCCCCATCGAGTCACGTTACCGCCCTTATCGGAGGCGATTTTCGGTCGGTTCACGCTCTCGACGCCGAAATTTCGCCGCGGCGTCACGAACTGTTCACCCCAACAACGCGCGGTTGTCACCGCGCGCGGCAACGATCGTGCCGACGGAGGCAACCGAAAAGAGCGCATGTGACAAGTGCGATCGCGCCCGAGCGAGACCGGACCGAGTGGCCCCGTGTCCTGCTCGTGGGCGACGACGACAACCAGACCCTCGCGCTCACCGTCGGACTGGAGCGCGAGGGTCTCGCGGTCACGACGATCCGTGACGCGCGAGACGCCTTCGGCGCCTACGACGCCGTCCACCCGGACGTGATCCTGCTCGAGGCGACGCCCTCGGGGTCATCTGGCGTGGACCTGTGCCGTCAGCTCCGTGACCGGGGCATTGAGACCCCGATCATCATCGTGAGCTCGCGCGACGACGAAGTGGACGTCGTCGTCGGCATCGAAGTTGGCGCGGACGACTACCTGACAAAGCCTTTGCGCATCCGCGAACTCGCCGCGCGCATCGGCGCGCAGCTTCGCCGCGCCCAGTTGCGTCAGCTGGACGGCAATGGGAATGCCGACGCTTTACAACCGCCGGTCACAACGCTCAGCGCGAGTGGGATCATCATGGACCCGGCTCGTCACGAAGTAACCGTACGCGGTTCGGAGATCGACCTCCCTTTGCGCGAATTCCAGGTGTTGCGCGAGCTGTTGGCGAACGCCGGGCGCGTCGTCACGCGTGACGAACTGTTGGAGCGGGTGTGGGGGCTCGAGTACGAGGGCGACCCGCGCATCGTCGCTACCCTCATCGGCAGGTTGCGCGCCCGCGTCGAGCGCGACCCCGACCGCCCGACCTACATCGTCACGATCCGCGGCGTCGGTTACCGACTGAACGACCGGCTCTGAGCGACCAGGGAGTTTTCCGACCCCCAACCTGGGAAAATGAACACCCTCCATTAGGATCGCGGGTCAGATGGCACGCGACGATCCGATCTGGCGCGGAGATTCGCCGGAGTGCCAGCGGCCGCGCACGGCGATCTGGGAGGCGTTCTGCGACCTCGTGCGGCGGCACGGGTACGCGAGGTCCGCGGAGCCCTTCCTGCTGTCGTCGGGCCAGACGAGCTACGACTACATCGACCTGCGCCGGGCGGTGGCGAACGGTCCCGATCTTGCAATCGCAGCGCGCGCCCTCATAGAGCACCTCGATGAATTGGGCGTCGGCTTCGACGCGATCGGTGGGATGACGATGGGCGCGGATCCCTTCGCGCACGCCGTCGCGTTGCTGCGGCCCGCGACCTGGTTCTCCGTGCGTAAGGCCGAGAAATCCCACGGATCGAAACGACGCATCGAAGGGGCGGACCTCTCGGCTGCGCGCGTCGTGCTGATCGAGGACACCGCGTCGACGGGCGGTTCGATCCTTTCCGCCTACGAAGTCCTCCACGCGGCCGGCGTCGCGGTCGTGCACGCGTGCGCGTTGCTCGACCGGGGCGACGAAACCGCTGCCGCGTTCTCCAGGCTCGGCGTCAGCTATTCGAGCGTCCTTTCCTATCGCGACCTCGGGATCGAGCCGATCGTCGTCGCCGGCGCGTCGAACTGACGCCAGGAGCAGGTGGATCTCCTCGACGCGATCCTGATCGTCCTCCTCGTCGGCGCGGCGGCACACGGGCTGCGCGTCGGTGCGGCGGTGCAGATCGCGACGATCATCGGAGTCCTCGCCGGCGTGACCCTCGGCGTCGTGCTGATCGTCAACGTCGACCCGCACCTGTCGGGGACAGCTGCGAAGGCGATCGCCGCGATCATCTTCCTCGTCGTTCCCGCCGCGGTCCTCGGCGGCGTCGGCCGCCTAGGCGGAGTCCGCTTGTGGCACGCGATCCGGCGCGTCCGGTTCGGTCCCCTCGACTCGGTCGTCGGGCTGGTGTTCGCCGTCGCCGGCGTGGGTGTCCTCCTGTGGCTCTTCGCTTCGGTGTTTTATAACGCACCGTCGACGCTGCTCGCGAACGAGATCCAGAACTCGGCGATCCTGCAAGGGATCGACGAGGTGATGCCACCGGTGCCCGACGCCTTCGCGCGCATCGACGCCTACCTCGCCGAAAGCGGCTTTCCCCAAGTCGTCGTCGGCCTCGTTCCCGGTCCGTCAGGAAAGATTCCCCTCGCCACAAAGAAACAGGTCGATGAAGCGACCCGCGCCGCCGCGGCGTCGACGGTGAAGGTGATCTCCATCGGCTGTGGCGAGGAGACCGAAGGATCCGGCTTCGAGGTCGCCGGTGGGCTAATCGTGACGAACGCGCACGTCATCGCCGGCTCGCACTCGATCACGGTCTTTGCGCCAAACGATCGCACATCGCGCGCGGTCCCGGTCTATTTCGATCCGTATTTCGACCTCGCCGTGTTGCGGACACAGAACCTCAGCATCCCCGCCCTCAGCGTCAACGACGGCTACGTCCCGAGCGGCACCCGGGTCGTGTTCCTCGGCTACCCCGAAGACGGGCCACTCCGTGAACTGCCAGCCGGCGTCGTCTCGAGCTTCACCGCCGAGGGGCGCGACATCTACGACGGGTCGCTCACAATCCGCCAGGTCTACGAGATCCACGGCCTCGTCAGACCCGGCAATTCCGGCGGCCCGCTCGTCTCGCCCTCGGGGCAGGTGCTCGGGGTCGTCTTCTCCCGCTCGACGACGACGAGCGACATCGGTTATGCGCTCACATCACCGGGGGTGCAGACGCGGATCGAGAAGGCCCGACAGAACAACACCGCGGTCGCTACGGGTCAGTGCATCGACTGAACGGAGCGACGAGGATATGACGCCACCATCCGAGCGATCCGGGAGGACGCCGTGGCGCTGAGGATCGAGGACTACGGCCTGATCGGGGACACCCACACCGCCGCGATCGTCGGGCGCGACGGATCGATCGACTGGCTCTGCGTGCCGCGCTTTGACTCCGGGGCGTGCTTCGCCCGTCTCGTCGGTGACGAGGAGAACGGCTTTTGGCGGATCGCTCCGAAAGAGAGCCCGCCGCCCGGTCAGGGAGAACCGATGCTCGCCCAGCGACGGAAATACGTCGACAACACACTCGTGCTCGAGACGGAGTTCGACACCAAGAATGGCACCGTTCGCATCACGGACTTCATGCCGCTTCGCGAGCAGTTCCCCGAAATCGTGCGGCTCGTCGAGGGCATGTCCGGAACCGTGGAAATGCGGATGGACCTCGCGTTCCGCTTCTACACCGGGAGCGTGACGCCGTGGGTCCGGCGCGACGGCGCGGTGCTTTCCGCGATCGCCGGCCCCGACGCGCTGGCATTTTGGACGCCGGTACCGACCGAAGGCAGGGGGATGACAACGGTCGCCGAGTTCGCCGTGAGCAAGGGGCACTCAGTCCCCTTCGTGCTGGCATGGCATCCCTCGCATCTCTTCCCGCCACGACCGACCGACGCGATCTACGCGGCTCGTCAGACAAAAAGATGGTGGAACGATTGGTCGTCGCTCGCGATGACAGGCGACGATGCGTGGTCCGGGGCGGTGATGCGCTCAGCGATCACGCTGAAGGCGCTGACGTACGCGCCGACGGGAGGGATAGTCGCCGCCCCGACGACCTCGCTCCCCGAAGCGATCGGCGACGGGCGCAACTGGGACTACCGCTACTGCTGGCTGCGCGACGCCACTTTGACGTTGAGCTCGCTTTTGGCTGCGGGCTATCACGACGAGGCTCTCGCCTGGCGCGACTGGCTCTTGCGCGCCGTCGCCGGCGATGTCTCGAAGCTCCAGATCCTGTACGGCGTGGCCGGCGAACGCGATCTGTTCGAGCGCGAGCTGGAATGGCTCTCGGGATACGAAGGTTCGAAACCGGTGCGTACCGGCAACGCGGCCGCCGGCCAGTTCCAACTCGACGTCTACGGCGAGGTGATGTCGGTCCTGCACGAATCACGGCGTATCGGAGATCGCGCCGGCCCCGCCTGGGACTTGGAACTTCAATTGCTCGATTTCGTGGAGACGGGCTGGCGCGAACCGGACGACGGGATCTGGGAAGTGCGCGGACCGCGGCGCCATTTCACCCATTCAAAGGTGCTCGCCTGGGCGGCGGTCGACCGCGCGATCAAAGACATCGAGGACTTCGGATTCGAGGGGCCGCTCGACAAGTGGAAGGCGCTGCGCCAGGACATTTTCGACGAGGTGTGCGAAAAGGGTTACGACGCCGAACGCAAGACGTTCACCCAGTTCTACGGATCAAAAGAGCTCGACGCGAGCGTCCTGATGGTCGCGCTCACCGGCTTCCTCCCGGCGAGCGACGAACGCTTCGTCGGCACCGTCGAGGCGATCGAGCGCGAGTTGATTTCGGGCGGCTTCGTGCTGCGCTACTCGACGAGCACGGATCAGGTCGGCATTGACGGGCTCTCGTCGCGTGAAGGCGCCTTCTTGCCGTGCTCGTTCTGGCTCGCCGACAGCTACGAATTGATGGGCCGGCACGGCGATGCGGTCGACCTGTTCAATCGGCTGTTGTCGCTCCGAAACGACCTCGGACTGCTGTCTGAGGAGTACGACCCGGTCGCGAAGCGCCTCGTCGGCAATTTCCCCCAGGCGTTCTCCCACGTCGAGCTCATCGACACGGCGGTCAACCTGTCGCACGACGCCGAATGGGCCCAGGGTATGACGCGCAAGGAGCGCCTCGAAGGAGCGCTCGTCGACGTCCGGCGCCGCGTCAAACATCGGCCGCGCCAGCACCACCCGGTGTTGCACCTGCGACACGGGGATGATGACCGCCGAGGTCGCGGAAGCTGATCTCGCTCCCAACATCACTGCGACCGCGGATCGGCGATAGGAGGCCGAGCGAACGCTCGCGACCGATTCTGACGTAGAAATACCCGAGACGATCACCCGTCTCGTCGCGAAGGGGGTCGGGATTTCGCCGGTCGTGCTGCACACCGGCGTCGCATCTCTCGAAGCCGACGAGCTTCCGTACCCAGAACGCGTCTTCGTCCCGCGCGCCACAGCGAACCGGGCCAATGCGGCGCGGCTTGAAGGCGCGAAGGTGATCGCGATCGGCACGACGGTCGTGCGCGCGCTCGAGTCAGCGGTCGGCGCGTTCGGGTGCGTCGAGCAGTACGCCGACTGGACGAACCTCGTCGTCACACCGGAGCGCTCCGTGCGCGTCGTCGACGGAATCGTCACCGGCTGGCACGAACCCGAGGCGACGCACCTTTTGCTGTTGGAAGCGATCACCGGTCGCGACCTGCTCGAGCGCGCCTACGGCGAGGCGATTCGCGAGGGCTATCTATTCCACGAGTTCGGCGACAGCCACTTCATCCTGCCGTAGCTCGCGCTTTTCAGATCGCGCCTTCGCGCACCGCCCCGACCACCGCTTTGACGACCGCCTTCACGAACGCGTCGTCGAGGGGTCGGTGGCCTTGCAAGAAGCGGTGGTAGGCGGGTCCGAACACAAGGTCGAGCAACACGTCGACGTTTGCGTTGCGGCCGAGCTCACCGCGATCGATCGCGCGCTTCACGATCGCGGCGCGCGAGGCGCGCATCGGGTTAATAAAGCGGTCACGCCACGCCTCGGCAAGTTCGGGGTCGCGCTGGACCTCGGCGATGAGGCCTCGCAGCGTCCTGCCCGTCGTCGTCTCGCGCACAACGCGCACCCAGCCGCGCAGCGAGATGCGCAGGTCCTCCTCGAGGCTCCCGGTGTCGGGATAGGGAAGACGGGTGAGGAATTCCCCGACGAAGGCGTCGAAGGCGAGGGTGCCTTTCGAAGGCCACCGCCGATAGACGGACGCCTTGCTCACCCGCGCCCGCTCTGCGACCTCTTCGATCGTGATCTGGGCGAGTGGCCGCTCGGCGAGGAGCGCGGTTGTCGCGTCGAGGATCGCCCGCTCCGTGTGCGGGCTCATCGGCCGGCCCCGGCCCCGCGCCACCGGGGCCCCAACCAAGAGCTCGGGAATACCGATCACCCCCATGCGTTGACCCTAGTAAGCGATTTCCGAAACGGAACGTATCGTTTATAATAGTGGTTCGGGCCCGGCAAGAAGGCCCAGCTGACGGAGGGCGGATGCGAGAGGCGACAGCGACGGAGGACACGATTTCGCGGCGGGGCTTCGGCCTTCGCCAGCTGGTCGCGTCCCTGAAGCGCGTCGGATCGTCCGCCAAGCAGATACGGAGCCGCGTGCCGAGTCACACCGACGGCGGAGCAGCGCACCCTGTGGCGGCGCTCGCGCTCCTCTTATCCGTGGCGTTCATGGTCGTCTTGGACTTCAGCATCGTGAACGTCGCGCTCGCCTCGATCGAACGCGAGCTGCACGTGGGCGCGACGGCCGTGCAGTGGGTGATCACCGCCTATGCGATCACCTTCGGCGGTCTCCTCGTCCTCGGAGGACGCATCGGCGACCTTTTCGGACGGCGGCGGATGTTCGTCGTCGGGCTCGTGATTTTCGCTGGCGCATCACTCGCCGGCGGGCTTGCGCGAAGCATCGCCGTCCTCGTCGCCGCCCGCGCCGTGCAAGGCGTCGGAGCGGCGCTCGTCGCACCGGCATCGCTGTCACTCATCACGACGAGCCTTCCCGAAGGCCAAAAGCGCACCCGCGCCCTCGGCTTCTACGGCGCAACCGCTTCGATCGGCTTCGTCGCCGGACTCGTACTCGGCGGCATCCTCGTCGAGTTCTTTGACTGGCGCGCCGTGCTGTGGGTGAACGTGCCGATCGGTTTGATTGCCGTAGCGCTCGCGCCATCGCTCGTCCCCGCTGCCGAGCGCGCGCAGCAGCGCCGTCGTCTCGATGTCGTCGGCGCGGTGCTCATCACCGGCGCGATCGCGGCGATCGTCTACGCCGTCTCCGAGGGCCCGCTCAACGGCTGGGTCTCCGGCAGGGCGGCGCTGTTGTTCGTTCTCGCCTTCGTCTTGCTCGTCGGATTCGTTGCCGTCGAACAACGCCACCACAGCCCGCTCGTCCGTCTCGAGATCCTGAAGATCCGCCATCTCGCGGCGGCCAACATCTTCACGATCATGCTCGGGGCTTGGAGCGCGGGCGAACTGCTCGTCATGCCCCTTTATCTGCAGCTCGTCCTCCGTTACTCGCCGCTCGTCACCGGGTTCGCGATGGCACCCCAGGGCGTGCTCGGCTTCGTCGGCGCCTCGCGCGGCGCGCGCATCGTGCGCCGGATCGGGACGCGCCGCTACCTGATGCTGTCGGGGACCGCGGCGGCCATTGGCCTCGGCATGTTGGCGGGATTCATCGCCTTCCGCAGCTACCCGCTCCTCGTCATCGGCTTCATGTTCGCCGGCTACGGCACGGCGTCAGGGGCCTTCGGTGCGACGGTCGCCGCCACTCAGGGGATCACCGACTCCGAGCAGGGTCTCGCCGGCGGCCTCATCAACATGAGCCGCCAGGTCGGCGCGGCGATCGGCGTCGCGGTAACGGCGGCGATCATCGGCACTGGGGTGACCTCAGGAGAGTCAGTGGGCCTCGACCGGGCGTCGGTCTTCGTCGTCGCCGCGGCGGCGATCGCCGCGATCCTCCTTGCGCACCGCGGGCTGAACGCGAAGACCGCATCACCGTCGCGGTGGCGCCCTTCCGCTCTGCGCCCGTATCACCTTGCGACCGAGCCGCTCCTCGTCGCTGACGAGATCTCCGACGCCGAGGCGCCGGTGTGGCCGTCCACGGACGATGAGCCCTTCAACGTCGAGATCGCCCGGACTGCGCTGCCCATCCCGCCCCGCTGAGCAGGTCCTCCCGGCTCCGCGGCCCCTGCTCCGCATCTTTGCGACGCGCTGGGGAACACGGGTTCGCCGTAAATTGTTGTACGCGCAAAGAAGTGGGCGGCAGGAGTCGCCCTGAATGGAGGACCCGATGGCCCAGCTGGTGACGACCGAAACGCTGCCGCTCCTGCCCCTGACCTCGGGCGTCGTGCTGCCCGGAATGGTCTTCACGATGGCGCTCGAGACCGACGAGGCGAAGGCCGCCTTGGACGCCGCTGGCTCCGTCGGCGGGAAGTTGGTGCTGGTACCCCACATCGACGGTCGCTACTCGACGATCGGCGTCGTCTCTGAGATCCTCGAGATCGGCGAACTGGCCGGAGGACACCGGGCGATGGTCATCCACGGCATCTCGCGCGTCTCGATCGGCACAGCGGTACCCGGTACGGGACAGGCGCTCTGGGTGCAGGTGGACTCCGTTGAGGAGCGGGCCGACTCTCCGGCGATCGCCGAGCTCGCCCGCGAGTACCGGGCGGTGCTCGAGAACATCCTCCTCACCCGCGGCGCACGCCGGATCGCCGAGCGGCTGCGCGACGTGACCGAGCCGGACGAGATCGCCGACCTGTCGGGATACTCACCCGACCTCACCCTCGCCCAGAAGGTCGAAGTGCTCGAGACGCTCGACGTCGAGGCGCGGCTGCGCCTCGTTCTGCGCTGGGCACGTGAAATCCTCGCCGACCTGACGCTGCGCGAGCAGATCAAGACGAGCGTCGAGGAGGGCATGGAGAAAACCCAGCGCGAGTTCCTCTTGCGCCGTCAGCTCGACGCGATCCGTAAGGAGCTCGGTGAGCTCGACGGCGAAACCGACGACGGTTCCCCCGAGTCCTACCGCGCCAAGATCGCAGAGCGCGACCTGCCCGAGATGGTCCGCAAGGCGGTCGAACGCGAGATCGACAAGCTCGAGCGCACGAGCGAGCAGAGCCCCGAGTTCGGCTGGGTGCGCACATGGCTCGACACCGTCTTGGAGCTCCCCTGGGGGGTCACATCCGAAGACTCGACCGACGTCAACACGGCGGCGCGAGTCCTCGACGAGGACCACGAGGGTCTGGCCGATGTGAAACAGCGCATCGTCGAGCAGCTCGCGGTGCGCGCGCTGCGGGCCGAAAGGGGCGTCGCCCCGACACAGGGTCGCGGCGCCGGCGCGATCCTCGCGCTCGTCGGGCCCCCGGGCGTCGGCAAGACCTCGCTCGGTGAGTCGGTCGCGCGCGCGCTCGGACGCCGCTTCGTCCGGGTCGCGCTCGGTGGCGTTCACGACGAAGCGGAGATCCGCGGGCACCGGCGCACCTACGTCGGCGCGCAGCCCGGCCGCTTGGTGCGGGCGCTGCGCGAGGCGGGGACGATGAACCCAGTCATCGTCTTGGACGAGGTCGACAAGATCGGGGCGGACTTCCGCGGTGACCCCTCGTCGGCGCTGCTCGAGGTGCTCGATCCGGCGCAGAACCACACGTTCCGCGACCACTACCTCGAAGTCGAACTCGACCTGTCGAACGTGCTGTTCATCGCGACGGCCAACATCATCGAGACGATCCCTTCACCGTTGCTCGACCGGATGGAGGTCATCCGAATCGACGGTTACACCGAAGAGGAAAAGGTCGCGATCGCACGTCACCACCTCTTGAAGCGCCAACTCGAGCGCTCAGGGCTGCGCACCGAGGAGGTCGACGTCGATGACGACGCGATCCGAGAAATCTCGTCCGACTTCACGAGAGAGGCGGGCGTCCGCAATCTCGAGCGCGAGCTCGGGCGCCTTTTGCGCAAGGTCGCGACGAAGATCGCCTCGCGACAGCTCGTCGCGCCGGTCGTTGTCGGCAAGGACGACGTGAAGGGTTGGCTCGGGCGTCCGCGCTACTTCCTCGAGGCCGCGGACCGCACGAGTGTGCCCGGTGTCGCGACGGGACTCGCCGTCACCGGCGCCGGTGGTGACGTGCTCTTCATCGAAGCGACGAAGATGCGCGGACCAGAAGGGCTCACGCTCACTGGACAACTTGGCGACGTCATGAAGGAGTCCGCGGAGATCGCGCTCTCACACGTGCGGTCGCACGCCGCGGAGCTCGGCATCGACGCGGGCACCTTCGAGGGCAATCGCTTCCACCTGCACGTTCCGGCGGGCGCCGTCCCGAAGGACGGACCGTCAGCAGGCGTGACGATGGTCGCCGCGCTTTCGAGCCTGTTGTTGGACAAGCCGGTGAACCCGAAAGTCGGCATGACCGGAGAGGTGACCTTGCAAGGTCGCGTGCTTCCGATCGGGGGCGTCAAGCAGAAGGTCCTCGCGGCGCACCGGGCCGGATTGAGTCACGTGATCCTGCCGTCGAGAAATGGCGGCGATCTCGAAGACGTCCCAGAGGACGTGCGTACGAAGATGGGCTTCACCCTTGCCGAGACGATCGAGGACGTGCTCGCCGTCGCGCTCGCCGGGAACGCAGAAATCGACTGAGGTTTCCTGCCGCTCGCGTCTTGACGCGAGCGGCAGGCGCTCGTCCTGCACGCCCACCTCGTTCGTCGTTGGGGCCTCTTGCGCGCTTTCCGCGGCTAGTTGGTCCTGCTGACGCGCACCGAGGTAAACGTCGAGGAAGCGAGCGTGCTCCCGTTGTAGGCGACGAGACGAGCGCCATCGATGGTCATCGCCCCATGAAGAGGCGCCGCCCAGTAGCCGTAACCGTGGACGATGCGGAACGAGCCGACGACGACCGCCCGGCCCCCCTTGGTGATGACTTCGCACGTCGCCCACACGTTCTTCTGATTTAGATCGACAGCCATCGAGACCCACGAACCGGCGCGACTGATCACGACCTCGCCCACCACCCGATGCGAGGCCACCAGTTCGGCTGCAGTGAGCTGTGCGTGAGCGACCGGTTGACCGGCGTTGCCGCCTCCCCGCAACATCCACCCGCCGAACCCGGCCAGAAGAAGGACCGCGGCGGCGATCGCGATGAACGTTGCTCGCCGACGCCAAGGATTCCTCTCCGGCTCGCGCCGGATCGTCTGCAGATGTTCGAGGACGCGGGACTCGAATCCGTTCGGCGGTTCGACGAGCGGTGCAAGCGCAGCGAGTCGGTCCGCGACGCCGGCGAGTTCGCTCATTTCTTCCCGGCATTCGGCGCAACGCTCGAGGTGCGCGACGGCGAGCGCGCGGTCGCGCGCTTCGAGCACGCCGAGCGCGAACTCGACACTCAGCGCGCGGAACTCCGCACACGTCATTTCACTCACGTTCGACACCTGGTCTTTCGAGCGCGGCACGAAGTCGGAGCATCGCGGTGCGGATCCGCGTCTTCGCCGTGCCAAGCGGAATTCCCTCGACGCTCGCGATCTGGCTGGCCGAGAGGCCACCGATGCCAGCCAGCACGATCGCCCGGGCTTGTTCGTGCGGCAACGTCGTGAGCGCGGAGCGCAGCTCGTGGACAGATTCGCTGGCCAGGGCCGCCCGTTCGGGCGTGTCGCCCCCGCCGCTGGCGCGCTCGAGGAGCTCGACCGCATCGGTCGGGATCGCGACGCGAACCCGTGAGGCGTCGATGGCCGCGTTGCGCGCGATGGAAGTCAGCCACGAGGACACGGAACCCCGACGCGAGTCGTATGTCCTGGCGTGGCGCCAAGCCCGTTCGAATGTGAGCTGCGCCACGTCCTCCGCGGTGTGGCCGTCGCCCAAGACGGCGACGGCCACACCGAAGACCTTTGCCTGGAAGCGGCGCACGAAGGCGAGCGTGCTTTCTTCATCGCTCGCTCCGAATCCCGCAAGCAGGGCTTCGTCCGTGAGCTCACCGACAGGCAGCCGGTCACGAGGCACGCAGAAAGATACGGCTCAAAAAGGAGAGCAGATTGCGATCAGTAGCCGTAGCCGCCGCCCCCACCACCAGAGGACTGCTTCGTCGCGATGGATCCGCTCGGGTGGATGCCGTGCCAAGTCCCGCCGAATCCGGTGGCGCCCTCGCCGGTCGCGACACCGGCCTTGGTGTCGCCGACGTAGGTGTACAGCGGCCACTTGTTGTAGGTCACTTGCTCCTTGCCATTCGGGGCCTTGATCGTTCCAAGCAGCGACTTCTTGATACCGGAACCCGCGACCACCGATCCGTCCGCCACGACCTGGGGCCAGTACTTCTCGCACGTGCTGGAGCAACTCACCCGCGAGCGCTTGTCCAACGAGAAGACGTAGAGCGTCCTTCCTGCCGAATCGACGAGCACGCTGCCGACGCCGCTCACGCTCGCCACGTGAACCTCGGTTTTCACGTGCCGCACGCGGGCGCCAGACGTCGTCACGCCGACGAACGCGACGCCGAATCCGGCAAGCGTGACGAGCACGGCGGCAGTGGACACACGAAACCGCGCCGTCGCGACCCGACCAGGGAATCTCCGATCAGATGACTGCGTCATTTGCACCTCGATTCGAGACAGGTTGTTCGCTTTCGGAGAGAACTACGGCGCGCCGTGAGGATCGGATTGGCCGACGATGTCCTAGACCTTGACTTTGACGTTGCGGGAGAGTCCATGGTGATGGTCCAGGGCGAACACCTTGTCGACGGGAGAGCAGAGCCGTGGCTGAAATGAGCATCGGCGAGTTCGCTCGACAATCACGCTTGTCTCCAAGAGCGCTCCGTCTCTACGACGAGTTGGGGCTGCTTCCGCCGGCGCGAGTGGACACGAGCTCGGGATATCGCTACTACGACGGGACACAGCTCGAATCGGCGCGCCTCGTGGCCGCCCTGCGTCAACTGCAGTTCCCGCTTTCTGAGATCCGCGAGCTCCTCTCGCTTCCACTGAAACAGGCAGCCGTACGGATCGATCGGTACTGGGCCACCGTCGAGGCGCAGCATGCGGATCGGCGGGAGCTTGCCCGTTATCTCGTTGAGCGCCTGAGCGGGAGGAGTTCAATCATGTACGAGGTCTCGACGCGGGCGATGCCGCGACGCTCGCTGCTTTGTGTGAAGCGCACCGTTGTCGGGGAAGCCGGCGCGTGGGCGTTCGGAAAGGAGTTCATCGCCCTTTTGCGCAAGCATGACCTTCCTTCAATGGCGGGACGGACGGGAGCGACTTTCTGCATCTACTGGGGCGAAGTGAACGACGACAGCGACGGGCCAATCGAGTGGTGCCGGCCCGTTCCAGACGGCCTCGCCGCATCACTCGCCGGCGAGATCCCCGAGCTGAGGCTGCGGAGCGAGCCAGCCCATCAAGAGGCCGTCGTCCACCTTGGGCCTTGGGGGGACCAGCTCAGCGCGGCTCAATGGCAGCTGGTGGCGGAGTCGCTCCGTGCCTGGGCCGCCGAACACGGCGTGCACCCGAACGAGCTCGGAGCCCGCGTGACGTTCCTGGCGGAGGGCCCGGTCGTCGAGGGAAGCCGGCCCGATTGTGACTTCGCCGTCCCGATTTCCTGACCCGAAAGCCCGACGCTGCGTCCCCTTGGTTACGAACGTACGTTCGATTATCGTCGTCCGACGTGACGGGTCCGCTGCGCTGGCGCCTGGCCGAAGAGGAACGGGCCACCCCGGCCCTCTTTGATCCCGATTCCGACATCGAGCGCCGCGTCGGCGTGGGCGAGTACCGCGGCCTCACGTCCTACGAAGTCAACGCGAATCGGATCATCAACAAGGTCCCGGACCAGAGCCGCATGCCGTTCCGATACACGATCAACGCCTACCGCGGTTGCTCGCACGGCTGCCGGTACTGCTTCGCCCGGCCGACGCACGACTACCTCGGGTTCAACATCGCCGAGGACTTCGACTCGCGCATCGTGGTCAAGGTGAACGCGGTCGCGCGAGCTCGAGCTGAGCTCGGCTCCCGTCACTGGCGCGGTGACTGGATCGCGATGGGCACGAACACCGATCCGTACCAGAAGGCGGAAGCTCGGTATCACCTCACGCGGGGGCTGATCCAAGTGCTCGCGGAGGCAGCCAACCCCTTCAGCATCCTCACGAAATCGACGCTCGTCTTGCGCGACATCCATCTTTTGCGCGCAGCCGCCGAACGCACGGATGTCAGGCTCAACCTCTCGATCGGCACGCTCGACACCGACGTCTGGCGACTCCTCGAACCCGGCACCCCGCCACCGACAGGACGCCTCGAGGCGGTGCGGCGGTTGCGCGAGGCGGGCATCCCCTGCGGTGTCCTCATCGCTCCCGTCGTCCCCGGACTCTCAGACGACGACGAACACCTGGAAGCGATCACCAGGGCGTGCAAGGACGCCGGCGCAATGTCGGTTCATCCAATAGCTCTCCATCTGCGGCCGAAGGTTCGCGAGCACTATCTCGGCTTCCTCGCCGAGCGACGACCCGATCTGCTCGCGCTCTATCGGCGCCGATTCCCAAGCGGCTCCTATCAGCCAACGGCTGTGCAACGCCACATCGAGTCGACGGTCGCCCGAGCGTTCGGCGACGCGCCGCGAAAACTCGATCCTGGTCCGTCGCCCGAACGAACCGCGCCGCGTCAGGGCGACCCTGCCGCACAGTTGGAGTTCTTCGCGACCTCGATGTCCGCGTGCCCGGTGACCGACTCATCTGGGTGACCGGTCGTCCGCCCGAACGGATTCGATGATCTGATGGTGATCCTCGCAATTATTCGATCGCACTCCGAAAGCGGGATCCGTAGAGCACGACTCGTGCTCTACCCCGACGCCGGTCACGCGTTTCTCTTTCAAGACGCGCAATCGTTCGTACCAGTCGTCGATTCGTTCCTTCGCTGATATCGCCGCCCAGGGACGCCGACTCGAAGCCAGAGACGTCAGGCGACGGCCCTTTGCTGATGGACCTCAAACGGCTCGACGCTTACCGGTCGAGCGCGAGTCTTCGCTGAAGGGCACACAGAAACGGCGTGGCTCGAAGTTGTAAATCGAAGTTGTCAATAACGCCTTGCGGAGGGAGTGGGATTCGAACCCACGGTACGCATGACGCACAACGGTTTTCGAGACCGCCCGATTCGGCCGCTCTCGCATCCCTCCGGGCGGCGAGGCTATCCGACCGCCACACCCTCCGGGATCAGCTCGTACGTTGATTTCTATCGGCGATCCGCAAAGAATTCGGTGAGCACGCGCGCACATTCGCCTGCGAGCACTCCCCTTGTGATCGGCACCTCGTGGTTGAGACGGGGGTCGGAAAGCAGGTTGTACAGCGATCCGCACGCGCCCGCCTTCTCGTCGGCTGCGCCGAAAACGAGTCGAGCCACCCGGGCGAGCACGAGCGCGCCTGCGCACATCGCGCACGGTTCGAGGGTCACGACGACGGAGCAGTCCTCCAATCGCCAACTCGACAACTCCGCGGCCGCCGCTCGCAACGCGAGGATCTCGGCGTGGGCGGTCGGGTCCTTTGCGTGCTCACGCTCGTTGTGCGCTGTCGCAATCACCGATCCCTCGCGGATGACGACCGCACCGATCGGCACATCGCCGTGGACGGCGGCGCGCCGGGCTTCTTCGAGCGCAACACGCATCGCGTCCTCGTCAGCGATCGTTCCGCTCGCCATCACGCGCAGCCTTTCCGAGCTCAAGTGGCGGAGGAGGTGGGATTCGAACCCACGGTCGGTTGCCCGACACACGATTTCCAGTCGTGCCGATTCGGCCGCTCTCGCACCCCTCCGAGCAGGCCGAAACGCTATCCTCTGCCCCCTGTTGCGCTCGCGAGCGCAACGGCCGGGTTCTGCGCGACGGGACCCCGTGAACCGAGTCAGAGTCGGAAGACAGCAGCTCTCAGCGGATCGTCTCGGGTGCCGCAGGCGACCTGGCCGTTGCGCCCGCGAGCGCAGCTGCTCCGGTCGCCTCACAGCTGCCTCCCCCTAGATTGTCGCCGTGCCACGCCAAACCTCGCGATCTGCTGAACCCGTCACCGAGGACCGGCCCTACCAGTCGCTTTACCGGCGCTTCCGGCCCCAGACGTTCGCCGAGGTACGCGGCCAGGACCACGTAACCCGGGCGTTGCGCAATGCGGTCCGCGACGGTCACACGACGCATGCGTATTTGTTCTCGGGAGCTCGTGGCACTGGAAAGACCTCCACCGCGCGGATACTTGCCAAGGCGCTGAATTGCGCGACGCTGGTCGACGGTGAGCCGTGCGGCGTTTGCGAGTCCTGCGTCGCGATCGCGCAAGGCGCGTCCTTCGACGTCCACGAGCTGGACGCGGCCTCGAACAACGGCGTCGACGCGATGCGCGACCTCGTCGCGCGAGCGTCACTGTCGACTCCCGGACGATGGAAGGTCTACATCGTCGACGAAGTTCACATGCTCTCGAATGCCGCTTCGAACGCGTTGTTGAAGACGCTCGAGGAACCGCCCGACCACGTCGTCTTCGTGCTCGCAACGACCGATCCGCAACGCGTCCTGCCGACCATACGCAGCCGCACACAGCACTTCGAGTTCCATCTCATCGACGAGGACGAGCTCTCTTCGCTCGTCCTCGAAGTCGCGAAAACCGAAGGACTCGAGGTTGACACGGCTGGAGTTGCATCCGTTGTCCGTCGGGCACGCGGTTCGGCGCGGGACGCGCTCTCGGTACTGGATCAGATCGCGACGGGAGCGGAAACGACCGACGACCAGATCGCCCTCGCCGGTGTCGTCGCTTGTCTCGCAAAAAGTGACGTCGGCGGGACCATATCCGCGCTCGACCAGGCGGTGCGGTTGGGGCGTGATCCCGCGCAGCTCGCCGTCGACCTCATCGAGCGGTTGCGAGCGGATTTCCTCGCGCTCGTTGGCGCGAACTCGGTCGGCGTCGCTCCTGCCGAATCCGAGGAAGTCTTGGCGGAACTCGGCGCCGCGCGGTGTGTGCGCGCGATGGATCTCATCGGTGCCGCCGTCGCCGCGATGCGCGATGCGCCCGACCCCCGCGTCTCGCTGGAAATCGCGTTGCTGCGCGCCGCACGCCCCGACGCCGACACGATGGCCGATGCGGTCTTCGACCGGCTCGAACGGCTCGAACGAGAGGTGGAAGCGTTGCGAGCCGGGGTCCCGCAGCGCCAAAGCCCCGAGGCTCCGCCGGCACGATCTCGGCCACGCACGACGGTGCCGGGCGCGACCGCCACGGGCGAAGCGGCTCAACCCGCACCCGATCGCGGCGAGTCCGGAGCCGCCGTCGTGCAGCGCCGACCGGAGGTGGCGACCGTCAGCACCTCTTCGGTCGGCGAATGGGTTGGACCCGCCCCGAGTCGTGACGACCTCGTCGCAGCGTGGGGAGACGAGATCCTCCCGAGGCTGCGCCCGAAATTGCGTGCCATCTACCAGGTCGGCAGGTTCGTATCCGCCGACGACGCCGGCGCGGTGTTGGCGCTCCCGAACCAGGCCCACCTCGATCACGCCGAGCCGCTGCGCGGGGAGATCGCCGACGCGTTGAGCCGGCACTTCGGCCGTCCTGTCGGCGTTCGCCTCGTCACCGAGGCCGCGCCGGAAGCGCAACGGGTTCCCGAAGCGCCGCGAGGCGGACACGACGCCGAGCACACCGAATCTGATCGGGGCGAGGAGGATGCGCTCGTCGCCGAGGCACGCTCCGCCGAGCGCGAGGAGAGCCCGTCGACCGCTACGAACGAGAGGTTGAGCGGTCTTGATCTCGCGGAGGATCGATTGCTCGAAGCCTTCCCAGGCGCCGAGGAAGTCTAGTTGACGTCCCCGTTCACGGAGAACCTCGTCCAAAAGATCGCCGACATCCAGCGACAGATCGACGGCCCGGCGTGGCACGCGACGGGCGAGGACGTGGTCGGTGTGGCTGACGGCGACGCTGTCCGCGTTCGAGTTCGCGACGACGGCAAATCCACGACCGTCGAGATCGACCCGGAAATCGTCGATCCCCGACGCGTCGCGCAGTTGGAGCGACTCGTTGCCGCGGCCGTCCAGGACGCATCCACGCGTCTCTGTGCGCGCCGCACAGAGCGGATCACCGCCGCGATCCGGGCGTTGATCGACGATTTCTTCGTCCCGGTGGCGGACGAAAAGCCTTGAGCTAAACGATGCCGCTTTTCGACGCGCCGATCCAGGACCTCGTCGACGAACTCGGTCGCATGCCGGGCATCGGACCGAAGTCCGCCCAACGGATCGCGTTCTATCTGCTGCGCGTGGCGAACGAGGACGCGTTGCGGCTCGCTCGGGCGATCGTCGAAGTGAAAGAGAAGGTCACGACGTGCCCGATCTGCTTCAACATCGCCGTCGGCGATCAGTGCGCGATCTGCGCCGACCCGGCACGGGATGCGTCGTTGCTCTGCGTCGTCGAGGATCCCCGCGACGTCGTCGCCGTCGAACGGGCGAGTTCGTTTCGCGGCCGCTACCACGTGCTCGGTGGTGCGCTCAGTCCGATCGAGGGCGTCGGCGCCGAGCAGCTGCACATCAAGGAACTGCTTCAGCGGGTCGAGAACGACCAGGTCCAAGAGGTGATCATCTGCACGAACCCGAACCTGGAGGGCGACACGACCGCCTTGTACTTGGCGAAAGCCCTGAAGCCGTTCGGTGCGAAGGTCACCCGACTGGCGAGCGGGATCCCCGTCGGCGCCGACCTCGAGTACGCCGACGAGCAGACCCTTGGGCGAGCGCTCGACGGACGTCGGACCCTCGACTCGTAGCCACCAACAAGGCGAAGCCCTCCGCCAAGTAGCCTCTTCACCCATGTCAGAGGCCTCTGGCAGCCTGCGCGCCAAACGACTCGAGGATCTCTCGCGCCGTAAGCAGGAAGCAGGCCGGCCCGGCACCGAACGGGCGATCGAAGCCCAGCTGCAAAAGGGCAAGATGACGGCGCGCGAACGCGTCGAGTACCTCCTTGATCCCGACTCGTTCCAAGAGGTCGACGCCCTCGTTCGACACCGCGCGCACGGGGTCGGTCTCGACGACCTCCGCCCGTACACCGACGGCGTCATCACCGGTTTCGGAACGATCATGGGACGCCGGGTCTGTCTGTACAGCCAGGACTTCACCGTCTTTGGCGGCTCGCTCGGCGAGGCACACGCCGAGAAGATCCACAAGATCCAAGATCTCGCAATCGACACCGGCGTGCCGCTGATCGGGATGACCGATGGCGGTGGCGCGCGCATCCAAGAAGGCGTTGCCGCGCTGAACGGCTTCGGTGGGATCTTCTTTCGCAACGCGCGAGCGTCAGGAGTCGTGCCGCAGATCAGCATCGTGCTCGGACCATCCGCTGGCGGAGCCGTCTACTCGCCGGCACTCACCGACTTCGTCTTCATGGTCCAGGGCACGAGTCACATGTTCATCACCGGACCGGACGTCGTGCGCACGGTGACTGGCGAGGACGTGAGCACCGAACAGCTCGGCGGAGCGATGACGCACGCGACGCGCTCTGGTGTTGCGGCGTTCGTTGCCGCCGACGAAAAGTCCTGCCTCGACGACGTGCGCTATCTGTTGTCGTTCCTGCCGTCGAACAACTTGGAAGAGCCGCCTTCGTATGAGAGCGCCGACGACACCGAGCGGTCGATCCCAGAGCTGCGTGATCTCGTCCCCGACCGGCCGAACCAGCCCTACGACATGAAGCGATTGATCGAAGCGGTAGTCGACGACGGCGAGTATCTCGAATACTTCCCGTACTGGGCGCGCAATCTCACGTGTGGTTTCGGTCGCGTGGGCGGGCGCGTCGTCGGTATCGTCGCCAACCAACCTGAAGTGCTCGCCGGCGTGTTGGACATCGACTCGTCAGAAAAAGGCGGACGCTTCGTCCGCACTTGCGACGCTTTCAACATCCCCCTTATCACCTTCGTCGACGTGCCGGGCTTTATGCCCGGCACCGACCAGGAGTTCGGCGGAATCATCCGCCATGGCGCGCAGTTGCTTTACGCGTACTGCGAAGCGACAGTGCCGCGCGTGCAGGTCCTCGTCCGCAAGGCTTACGGGGGCGCTTACTTGGTCATGGACTCGAAGTCGATCGGAGCTGACCTCTCGTACGCCTGGCCGTCAGCCGAGCTCGCCGTGATGGGGCCCGAGGGCGCGGTCGAGATCGTGCACCGTCGCGAGCTGCTCGAAGCGGCCGACCCGGTGCAACGGCGCGCCGAACTCGTCGCCCAGTACGCCGAGCGCTTCACGAATCCTTACATCGCCGCAGAGCGCGGCTACGTCGACGACGTTATCGACCCCGCCGAAACGCGCAAGGTGCTCGCGCGGAGCTTGCAGATGCTTGCCACGAAACGCGAGGACCTCCCCAAGCGCAAGCACGGCAACGTGCCGCTGTGAGCGAGCCGCGTCTCACGCCGCCACTGCAACCCTCAGAAGAGATCCGGCGGGCGATCGAAATCGCGGTCGAAAGAGCCTGGCCGAAGGGCGAGGGGGAAAGCATCCCCTCGTCGGGGTGGCCGAAAGGCGGGCGTCGTTCGTGGCGATTCGCCAGCCGGTCCTGGGCAACGCCGATCCAACTGCGTCGCGCAAGGCCTGGCTGATCGCTCCCGCGGCCTCGTTAGCGGTTTTCCGAGCACCCGATCGGATTCAGACAGCCCCCTCGTAGGCTCGCCCCCTGTGACACGGACGGACGCGCTCTCCTCGTTCCACCCGGCGGTCGCCGAATGGTTCGCGCGCACTTTCCCGCAGGGACCGACGCCAGCACAGGACCTCGGGTGGCCGGCGATCAGCCGCGGCGATAACACACTCATCGCCGCGCCGACGGGTTCGGGGAAAACCCTCGCGGCGTTCCTCGTCGCGATCGACCGGTGCCTTCGACGCGAGATCGACGACGGTCCGAAGACGTCCGTCGTCTACGTTTCGCCACTGCGGGCGCTCACCGTCGACGTCGCCGAGAACCTCGACGAACCGTTGGAGAAGATCGCCGTTCTCGGCGACGAGATCGGTGCTCCCGTCCGTCCGCTTCGGGTCGCGGTGCGAAACGGCGACACCCCGCAATCCGAACGCCAGGCGATGGTGCGCGAACCGCCGGACATCATCGTCACGACGCCGGAATCGCTGTATCTGCTTGCGACGTCGCGGCACGGACGCGCCGTGCTATCGACGGTCGAGACGGTGATCGTCGACGAGATCCACGCGCTCGCCCGCGACAAACGTGGCAGCCATCTCGCGCTGACGCTGGAGCGCCTCGATCGCATCGTGACGTCGTCGGGTCGTCCCCGACCGACGCGAATCGGTTGTTCGGCAACGCAACGACCGATCGCAGAGATCGCGCGACTTCTCGTCGGCACCGGCAAGGACCGGGTCGCCCAAGATGGCACGGCACGCTGCGCGATCGTCGATGTCGGCCACCGCCGCGACCTCGACATCGCGATTGTCCTGCCGACCGACGAGCTCGGAGCGGTGATGACCACCGAGCAGCTCGACGAGATCGTCGCCTCGCTCGCAGAGCAGATCGATTCACACCGCACAACGCTCGTGTTCGTCAACACCCGCAAGATGGCAGAACGCGTCGCCCATCTCTTGCGGGCCGTGGTCGGCGACGATTCCGTCGCCGCTCATCACGGCAGTCTCTCCATGGAAAGGCGCTTATCCGTCGAGGCGCGTCTTCGCGAGGGGAGCTTGCGCGCCGTCGTCGCGACGGCGTCGCTCGAGCTCGGGATTGACGTCGGCCCCGTCGACCTTGTCTGCCAGCTCGGCTCTCCGCGGGCGATCGCCACCTTCTTGCAGCGCGTCGGGCGGGCCGATCACCGCCGCGATGGTGTGCCGAAAGGCCGCATCTACCCGATGACCCGCGACGAGCTCGTTGAGTGCGTCGCGTTATTTCACGCGACGCGATCGGGTGCGCTCGACGCCGTGCACCCGCCGGTCGCGCCGCTCGACATCCTCGCCCAGCAGATCGTCGCCGAGGTCGCCTCATCGGGCGACGACGGCATCGACGAGCGCGAACTCGCGAGCCTCGTCCGCCATGCTGCGCCGTACGACACCCTGTCCGACGACGACTTCGAAGCCGTCGTCTCCCTGGTTTCCGAAGGTGTCCGCACCGGCAGGGGCGTGCGAGGGGCATACGTCCACCGTGACCGCGTCAACCGCATCCTTCGTGGACGGCGCGGCGCGCAGCTGGCCGCGGTTACCTCGGGTGGCGCCATTCCCGAGCTTGCCGACTACCGCGTTGTCGTCGAACCCGACGAGTCCCTCGTCGGAAGTGTCCACGAGGACTTCGCGGTCGAGGCGATGACGGGCGACGTCTTCTTGTTGGGGTCGCATTCCTGGCGGGTACGACGCGTCGAACAAGGGATCGTGCGCGTCACCGACGCGCTGGGCGCGGCACCGACGATTCCGTTCTGGCTCGGCGAAGCGCCGGCGAGGACCGACGAGCTGTCGGGCGCCGTGTCTGACCTTCGCCAGCTCGTCGAGGACGCCATCGCCTCGGGTGGGACGACGCTCGCCTCTGAGAGGGTTGAAGCGGCCGCCGGCGTCGATCGGCGGGTCGCTTCGGAGTGCGTCGCCTACCTCGCGGTCGCGCTTGCCCAGCTCGGCACGCTGCCGAAACGACACACCCTCGTCGTCGAACGCTTCTTCGACGACGCCGGGGGGGCGCAGCTCGTCGTGCACTCTCCCTACGGTGCTCGCATCAACCGCGGGCTCGGCCTCGCCCTGCGGAAGCGCTTCTGCCGCACGTTCGATTTCGAGCTACAGGCGGCAGCGAATGACGACGCGGTCGTGCTTTCGCTGGGCGCGCAGCACTCCTTCGCGTTGGAGAGCGTGCTGCGCTTCCTCTCTCCAGAGAATGTTCGGGAAACGCTCATCCAGGCGGTGCTGCCGACACCGATATTCACCTCGAGGTGGCGATGGAACCTCGGTCGCTCACTCGTCTCGCCGCGTTTTCGCGGGGCGCGGCATCTCCCACCGGCGATCCAGCGCATGGAAGCAGACGATCTGATGGCGGCGATCTTCCCGATGCTCGCCGCCTGCCAAGAAAACGTCTCAGGCCCGATCGAAATCCCGGACCACCCGGTTGTTCGCCAAACGATCGACGATTGCATGAACGAAGCGATGGATCTCGAGGGGCTGACGGCGTTGCTCGCGCGCTTGCGCGACGAGTCGGTGACCGGTGTGACCCGCGACACAACGGAACCGTCGATCCTCACCCACGAGATCTTGAACGGACGCCCGTACACTTTCTTGGACGACGCTCCTTTGGAGGAGCGCCGCACGCGCGCCGTAGCGCTGAGCCGCGGCGTTCCGCTTGAGGCACGCGACCTCTCATCGATCGATGCGTCGGTGATCGACGAAGTCCGTGCCGAGATCGCCGCCGATCCGCGTGACCCAGAGGAGCTCCATGATCTCCTCGACGCGGCCATCATCCTCCCGCCGGACGCGGCGTGGCGGGCGTTGTTCGAAAAGCTCACGACAGACGGTCGCGCGATCGAGGCGTATCCCGAACGCGTGGGACAGACCGAGCGCTATTGGTGCGCGACGGAAAGGAAACGGGAAGTCCAAGCGTTGCTCGGACCGTCGCGATTCGTACCGGACGCTCAGATTCCGGAATCGATCGCTTCGAGTCCGGCGCCGAGCCCGGATGACGCGATCACCCTGGCCGTCGAAGGTCACCTCGAAATCGACGGACCGGCGAGCGAATCTCAACTCGCCGGCGCCGTCGGCGGCGTCACCACCGGCTCGGTCGCGAGCGCGCTCGCTCGTATCGAGGCGCGAGGCGCTGCGATGCGCCTCGCCGATGGTCGTTGGTGGTCCAAGCGCCTCGTCGCCCGCGCCCACGCCCGAGCGCGTGACCGTTCACGCCGACACGTGACCGCCGTCAGCGCGGCCCACCTGATGCGCTTTTTGCTCGAGTGGCACCATGTCGCGCCCGGAACGCAGCTGCGTGGCGTCATCGGGCTCGCCGAGGTGCTCGGTCAGTTGCAAGGAGTCGAGGCACCGGTCGGTGCCTGGGAACAGGAGGTCCTCGCCGCGCGGGTGCACGCCTACAGCCCGCAGCTGCTCGACGAGTTGTGCGCACATGGCGAGGTCGCCTGGGGACGGCTCGACGCCGTCCAAGAAGGCGCCGAGCCGAGGCGACAAGGTGCCGTTCCGTCTCGAGCAACCCCGGTCGCGCTCGTGCGGCGCGACGACCTCGCATGGCTCCTCGCCGCCGCTCGGGGCGACCGGCCGATCGCACCGCCCGGCCCGGGGCCGACCGGCGAGATCATCGAGACTCTGCGCACTCGTGGCGCGCTGTTCTTTTCCGACCTCGTCGATGCGATCGGACGGTTGCCGACCGACGTCGCTGACGCGCTGTGGGACGGGGTCGCGCACGGATTGTTGACCTCCGACGGGTTCGCCGCGGTTCGGGCCCTGCTCGCCGGTCGTTACCGCTCGACGAGTTCGCGTTCCCCGCGCAGGATCGGCCCGCGGCACTCAGCCGAGCGTCGACGCGTCCCACCGGCGCTCTCTGGAGGGCGATGGTCGCTGCTCGAAAGCGCCGACGCGTCCGAGTTCGATCCCGACGAGTTGTGGGACGCGGTCGCGACCCAGCTCCTCGAGCGCTGGGGAATCGTCTTCCGGGACCTCGTCGTGCGCGAGCCGGTCTGTTCGAACTGGCGTGAAGTCCTCTACGGGCTGCGGCGCCTTGAAGCTCGCGGCATCGCGCGCGGCGGACGCTTCGTCACCGGATTCTCCGGGGAGCAGTTCGCGCTCCCAGAGGCCGCCGACGCGCTGCACCGCGTGGCGCGGCGAGAGCCCGACGGGTCGGCAATACGCATCTCGGCCGCCGACCCACTCAACCTGACCGGTCTCATCCTCGGCGTGCCGCGTGTCGCGACCGCGGCAGGAAAATCGATCACCCTTGTCGACGGCGTCGTCGGCTCAGATGGCGCGACCGCTGATCGCTGGGCGGCTTCGTAACCGAATCGCCATCTGCGCGCGCTTTTGGGCGCGACAACCCTCCGCTACGGTGCGCGCGCGGCCGATAGGCGGCCAGCCAAAGGAGCGCCCAATGCAGGTCGACGGATACGAAAACGGAGTGCCGTCCTGGGTGGACCACGGAACGACAGATCTCGACAAGTCGGTTGCCTTCTATACGGAACTGTTCGGTTGGGATGCTCAGGACCAGGGTGAGCAGGCGGGGCACTACCACATCTGCACTTTGAAGGGACTCCCCGTCGCAGGGATCGGACCGCTGATGGACGGTAGCGGGCACGCACGCTGGACGACGTACGTCAACGTCGACGACGCCGAAGACGTCGCGGCGCGGATTTCCAAAGAAGGCGGGACAGTGGTGATGGGCCCGATGGATGTGATGGGCCAGGGCTACATGGTCATCGCGATCGACCCCGCCGGTGCGGCATTCGGCGCGTGGCAGCCCGGCATGCACAAAGGCGCGTTGCTCGTCAACGAACCCGGTGCGTACACCTGGAGCCACCTGTTGTCGCGTGACTTCGACAAGGTCGTGCCCTTCTACACCTCTGTCTTTGGCTGGGAAACCGAAGAGGACACCGAGATGAATTCGAAGAGCTTCAAGGTGAACGGGCGCGCCGTGGCCGGGGGCATGCAAATGCCAGACGAGGTGCCGGCCGAGGTGCCGTCGTACTGGGAGGTCTATTTCGTCGTCCCGGATCTCGACGCGGCGTCAAAACTGATTACAGAGCGCGACGGCTCGATCAACATGACGACGGACATGCCGCAGGGCGGCCGCATCGCGAGCGCGCTCGACCCGGTCGGCGCCGCATTCGGCATCGCGGAAACGAACCCGTAGTCAACGCGCAACTCACCGACCCGGGAACGGCCCACGCGCCGACCCGGGTCGGCGACGCGCGAACGCAAGTTCGCTTTGCTCAGAATCACTACAGCGTCCGCCGACGGTTGGCGGACGCGATCACGTCGTCTCGAGACGCGCCTCGAGCGCGTCGAGTGCGTCGTACAGCGCTTGTGGGACGCGATCGCCATAGGTGCCGAAGTAGTCGCGGATGTGCTTCACCTCGGAGCGCCAGTCTCCGGCGTCGATTGCGAACAACTCGTCGAGAACGCCCGGCGCGAGATCGAGCCCGCGCGTATCGATCGCCCCCGGGGCGGGCAACCAGCCGACCGGTGAGGCGACCGCCTCGGCGCGTCCCCGGCAACGCTCGAAGATCCAAGCGATCACGCGGGAGTTCTCGCCGAAGCCGGGCCACAAGAACCGGCCCTCGGTGTTCTTGCGGAACCAGTTGACGTAGAAGACCTTCGGCAAGGCCGACTCGTCGCCGCGCGCCGCGAACGACAGCCAGTGCTCCCAGTAGTTCGCCATGTTGTAGCCGCAGAACGGCAACATCGCGAACGGGTCGTGGCGGAGCCTGCCGACCTCTCCAGTCGCCGCGGCGGTCGTTTCCGAGGTCATGATCGATCCGAGAAAGACGCCGTGTTCCCAGGTGAGGCTTTCGTGGACGAGGGGCACGACCGAAGAGCGGCGCCCGCCAAACAGCACCGCCGAGATCGGCACGCCGGAGGGGTCGTCCCACTCGGGTGCGATGGCGGGGTCCTGGGCGATCGGGACGGTGAAGCGGGCATTCGGATGCGCGGCGGGCGTGTCCGACTTCGGCGTCCAGTCCTCGCCCTTCCAGTCGATGAGGTGCGCCGGCGCCTCGGGGGTGAGGCCCTCCCACCAGATGTCGCCACCGTCGGTTAGGGCGGCGTTCGTGAAGATCGAGTTGTGCGACAGCATCGCGAGCGCGTTCGGGTTCGTCTTTTTCCCGGTACCGGGTGCGACACCGAAGAACCCCGATTCCGGGTTGACCGCCCACAGCCGTCCGTCGCTGCCGATCTGCATCCAGCAGATGTCGTCGCCGATCGTCTCGATCTTCCAGCCGGGCAGCGTCGGAACCATCATCGCGAGGTTCGTCTTCCCGCACGCCGACGGGAATGCCCCGGCGATGTAGCGCGCCTCACCGTCTGGGGCGGTCACTTTCATGATCAACATGTGCTCGGCGAGCCACCCTTCGTCGCGCGCCAGCGCGGAGGCGATTCGCAGCGCAAGGCACTTCTTTCCCAAGAGCGCGTTGCCGCCATAACCCGACCCGTACGACCAGATCTCACGCGTCTCTGGGAAATGGACGATGTAGGTGTTGTCCGGGTCGCACGGCCAGGGGACGTCATTCGCGCCGGGCTCAAGAGGCGCGCCGACCGAGTGAAGACACGGGATGAAGCCGCCTTCGCTGCCGATCGCCTCGAGCGCGGCGGTTCCCATGCGCGTCATCACGGACATGTTGACGACAACCGATGCCGAGTCGGTGATCTCGACACCGGCCTTTGCGTGAGGTGAACCGATCGGCCCCATGATGAACGGGACGACGTACATCGTCCGACCGCGCATCGACCCGCTGAACAGACCGATGAGTTTGTCGCGCATTTCCTTCGGGTCGACCCAGTTGTTGTTGGGCCCGGCGTCGATCTCGCGCTTGGAACAGATGAGTGTGCGCGCCTCGACGCGGGCGGTGTCGCGAGGGTCCGACCTCTGCAGGAAACTGCCGGGCCGCAATTCTTGGTTGAGGGCGATCATCGAGCCGGCATCGATGAGCTCGGCACAGAGCTGCTCGTACTCCGCACGTGAACCGTCACACCAGACGACGCGTTCGGGCGTCGTCATCTGCGCGACGACATCCACCCATTCAAGAAGCCCGTGGTTGCTCGTTGGTACCGTGCTCACCAGGCCATCCCTTTCCTCATCTCGATCATCTGCTCCTACGCGGCTCGAACCAGGGCGCGGTCCGACCCCGAAGGGCGACGGATTGGGGATCCATACTTGCCCCAGCCGGCGACGACCGGCAAGCCGCGGGTGGTCGTGTCGCGCGTCGCCTCAGGTGAGTAAGGGTTCGTCGCCCGTGTCCGAAACCTCCCCTGGGGACCGCTCCTCGTCACGTGTCGCCCCGGTCGCCGGTTCGATAAGCGGTACGAGATATGCGAAAAACGCGATCCCGCTCGCGACGAACATCACGCCCATTCCCGCGAGACGCAAGCCATGATCGACCGCGAGGAGGCCACCAGCACCGCCGAGCATCACGCCGATGAGACCACCGAATGATGCGATGCGCGCGATCCGTCCAGCACGATGCGCGAACACGACGAGCGTGCACGCTCCGAGCAAGGCCGCGGCACCGACGACGCCGTGCAGCGCGAAGACGAGCCTTCCTTTAGAAGGGGTCCACCCAGTGGGCCTCGAGACCGGCACCTCAACGATCGCGATGATGCCGAGTAGGAACTCGAGCGAGATAACGGCGACCATCGCGATCCACCAAGCGCGCAATCGCTCGTGGAGCGCTCGTGGAGTCTGAAGCTCTTCGTTGTTCGGAGGAATATCTCGCTCAGCGAGATCGCGAGGTGGCGCGACACGGACGAATGCGTTGTAGGTAACGAGCGCGACTGCGAGGTGCATTACCGCGAGCACGGCGACGCCTCTTCCGGTTTCCCCCTTCGCGGCGAGCCAGATGTCGGGTATCCACGCAATGACCATCACGACCATCGCCGCGTGCAGGTAGAGCCACCTCGGCGCGGAACTGACCCGGATGACGAGCGGCCACCCAGCGGACGCGACGACCACCCCGATGCAAGTGAGCGTGGCGTAGTCGGAGAATCGGAAGTGGCTGAATCCTCGTGTCGAGGGGAAGAGCGCAACCCCCGCGTGCACGAGGCCGACGTCGGCTGCGAGCGACAGGCCAATCGCCAGGCCGGCCGCCAGTGCGAAGCGCCACGGGGCCGGCTGGCTGTTCGTCGGCGCGAAGTCGATGCGGGCCGATTCGAGGATGCCGCGGACGCTCGACTCCTTCACCGACGACGGGCTCCTTGCGTTCACGCGGTGGAGACGGCTATTACGTGGCGCCTTCCGCGGGGTACGTGCCCAGTATGTCGACTCGCTCCTCGACGCCGGGGTCGGGCCTGCCCGTCGCGTTGGCGACGAGCACCCTGAGCACCAGTTCGAGGCGCCGCGCTTCTTCGTCGGAAAGCCCCCGCCGCAGCATCGAGTCGAAGGCGCCGGCGGCGCTGCGGATCCGGGCGAAAGCTGCCTCGCCCAGCGCGGTCAATTCGACGACCTGGGTTCTCCGGTTGTCGGGATCCCGCCGACGCGCGACGAGTCCTTCGCGCTCCATTTGGGACAAGTGGATGCTGAGCGTCGAGGCCTGCACCCCAACGGCTTCAGCGAGTTCGCGTTGGCTCGAGTTGTGGTGCAACTTGAGGTTGAGCAGCACAAGCCAGACGGGGATCGAACCGCCGCTCTCAGCGAGGACGGCCTCGAACGCTCGCTCAACGGCACGGGCCGCGGAGGTCAGCAGCACGCCAATCGGGGCCCGCTGGACGGTCGGCATCAGCACACGTTAACGCATTATGCCATGGTCAAACTGTTTGATCACAAACGGTCAGAGAGCGCCACGATTGCCCTGTTGAAGTGCGGCGATGAGTGAAGACGAATTCTACTCCCGGGGTCATCTGACGACACGCGAAAGGTCGGCCGCTGCAACCGAATGCCTTGTCGATCGTGGGCGAGGGGGGAGTTGAACCCCCACGTCCTTGCGGACACAGGAACCTGAATCCTGCGCGTCTGCCTATTCCGCCACTCGCCCGCGATGAAGGCGCGATGTTAATCCGGGGCCACCAGAGCGATTTCCCTTGCCAGGTAGTGTTTCGGACGCCATGGGACTCCAGCAGTTCGAGCGTCGGCTCGAGCGCATGGTCGAGGGCGCGTTCGCGAAGGCGTTCCGCGGAGAGCTCCAGCCGATCGAGATCGGACGGCGACTCACCCGCGAAATGGACCTGCGACGCTCGGTATCGGTTCGCGGCATCGTCGCCCCGAACGCCTTTGTCGTCGTACTGTCTGACGAGGACTACGAGCGCTTCTCCACTTTCCAGGACGCACTGCTCAAGGAGCTCACTGAGCTCGCGCGCGAGCACGCCCGGAACGAGGGATACACGCTGCTCGGTCCGATCAGCGTGGGGCTTGGGGCGGACCCGAACATCGTCCCCAGCACCTTCGAGATCGCCGCCGAGGTTGACGAGAACGCCGAGGCCGTCGCCGGATTCCTCCTCCTCCCCGACGGTCGCCGGATCGGCGTGACCTCCGAACCGGTCTCGATAGGGCGCATGCCCGACTGCGTAATCGCGCTCTCGGACCCGAACGTCTCCCGTCACCACGCTGAAGTGCGCCGCGAGGGCGGCGAGGTGATCGTCACCGACCTGGGCTCGACGAACGGCACCAGGGTGAACGGCTCCCCGGTCCACCACCGGCAGCTGAGCGACGGCGACGTCATCACCGTCGGGCGGACGGCACTTCGGTTCGAAGGCTCCTAGCCCGCCGCCACTTTCTATGGATCACGGGCTTCTCGAGGTTCTCCGGTACTTCCTTCTCATCTTGCTGTGGCTGTTCCTGCTCTACGCGGCACGGATGGTGATCGTCGAGATCCGCCGGGGACAGCTCGAACGCGCCGCGGTCGGTGGAAAAGAGGAGATCACGAGCCTCGAACGCCCTCCAGTCCGTCGCAAGATCCACATCCGCGTCATCGAGTCACCCGATCACCAGGGCGAGCGCTTCAGCGTCGACGATGAGGCGACGATCGGACGCTCGCCGGAGTGCACGATCAGCCTCCCCGACGACGAATTCGCGTCCGCGGTGCACGCCCGCATCATCCACCTGGAGGACGGGGTGTATCTGGAGGACCTCGGATCAACGAACGGCACCCTGCTCAACGCCGCACCGATCTCCGGGCCGGCCCGTTTGCGCCGCGGCGACCGCTTCACGATCGGGCACTCGATTTTCGAGGTGCACCGGTGACCGAGCTCAAGTCGGCGATGGCGACCGACGCCGGTCGGGTCCGGACGGTCAACGAGGACCGGGCGATCGTCGCCGACGGCTTCGTCGCGGTCGCCGACGGCATGGGCGGCCACGTCGGCGGAGAGGTCGCTGCCGAGCTCGCCGTCGAGAGCGTCAAGCACGCTTTCGACTCCGACCGATCGGCCGAGGGCCTCATCCACGCCGCAAAACGCGCCAACACCGTCGTCTACCGCCGCGGCGTCAAGGAGCGCGCGCTGCGTGGCATGGGGACGACGCTGACCGCGGCGGCGCTCGTCAACGCATCTGCGGATCCGAAAGTGGCGCTCATCAATGTCGGCGATTCCCGCGCGTACCTCTACAGCGGGGGACGGCTCACCCGCCTCACCGAGGATCACAGCCTCGTAGAGGAGATGGTGCGCCGCGGCGAGCTCTCCGAGGACGACGCGCTGACCCATCCCCATCGCCACATCCTCACCAGGGTGATCGGCGTCGAACCCGACATCGACGTCGACGCATGGACGATCGAAGTCCGCGACGGCGACCGCTTGCTGTTGTGCAGCGACGGGCTCACCAATGAGTGCAAGGACCCCGAGATCGCCCAGTTGCTGCGCGATCACGCCGATCCCGAACAGGCCGTCCACGCGCTCGTCGACCGAGCGCTGCGCAACGGCGGAAGCGACAACGTCACCGTCGTCGTCTCGAACGTCATCGTCACCAACGGCGCCGGGGGCATGTCGACTGGTGCGCGGGCGGCCACGGCGCCACCCGCGACCCCGCTCACGCGGATTCGGCGCGAACATCTCGTCACACCGTTCTCTGTGTTATTCGTGATGGCGTTTTTTGCGACCCTTGTCACCGCGGCGGGGTTCATCGACTGGTACGCCAAGGCGTCGTACTACGTCGGCTTCAACAACGGGAGCGTCGCGATCTTCGAGGGCCGTCCCGGAGGATTCCTGTGGTTCAGACCGACCGTGAAACAGAACACGTCCTTTCCTGAAGCCTCCGTCTACCCCCCGGACCGCCCGGTACTGCGCGAGGGACTCTTGGAGCCGTCTTACAAGGCGGCGCAAAAGGCGGTCGAGGCGATCGAGCACGTGAAGGGGTCCTTCGGCACCGTCCCGTCCGCGACACCGACGACGGGGAGCGGATGAGGTGAACCGCCGCATCCGCATCGTTGCGTTCGTGGCGCTGGCGTGCTTCGCCCTGTTGGGTCTGCAGCTCGCGAACCTCCAGGTCCGCGAAGCGCCCGCGCTGAGGAACACCTACGAGAACAAAGCTCTCTCGTCCAACGGCGACCCATTCGAGCAGGACCGCGGCGACATCTTGAGTTCCGACGGCGTCGTGCTCGCCGACTCGTATCGGACCAAGGACGGTTACGGCTATCTGCGTCACTACCCCGAAGGATCGCTCTTCGCCGGCATCACCGGATACTGGGACGTCACCGCGTCCGCAGCCCCGTACGGGCTCGACTCGATCACGGGTCAGTACAACCACTTCCTCATCGCGCACACGCCTTCGATCACGAACCTGCAGAGCATCCTCACCCAACGAAGCGGCACGGACTCGCTCGTGACGACGATCTCCGTCAGCCTGCAGAAGGTCGCGCAAGAGGCACTCGGCTCCTACGACGGGGCGGTCGTCGCCATCGACCCGCAAAACGGGAACATCCTCGCGATGTACTCCAACCCGACGTACAACCCGAACGAACTCTCTCAACCGAACGCGAAGGCGGCGAACGCGTACTACAACTCCCTCAGTCCGTCGAGCGGGACCTCGCCACTCATCAACGGCGCGATCGGCGCACGATACCCGCCCGGTTCGACGTTCAAGGTCATCACGACCTCAGCGATCTGGGATCACGATCCATCGCTTGAATCGATCAAAATCCGCTACGCGTCCGATATCTCGCTGCCGGATACGAATCTGTTGTTCCACAACTTCGACGACGAGTCATGTGGCGGCGATATAGCGAACGACCTCGCCGTTTCGTGCGACACCGCCTACGCGCGCATTGGACTCTTGCTCGGCGCGCGCAATCTCTACGACGAGGCGACCTCGTTCGGTTTTAACAAGGTGCCGCCGATCGACCTGCCAGCGGGCGAGACGGTCGCTTCGGAGTTCCCGCCTCCGTCGTCGTTCAAACAGAACCTGCCGGGCGTCGCGTACTCGGCGATCGGACAGGAAGACGTCGCGGCGACCGCGTTGCAAGACGCGCTCGTGGCAGCCGGGATCGCCGACAACGGCACGATCATGACGCCGCATCTGATGTCGCGGGTCATCGACTCTCAGGGCTCCGTTGTCGCGACCTACAAGCCGCACGCTTGGTTGCAGGCCACCTCGCAGGCGACGGCGAGCGCGGTCCGCACTTTTATGCTGGGCGTGGCCAGCCACGGAACTGCCGCCGGCATCTTCCCGCCGAGCCTGAACGTCGCCGCAAAGACCGGCACAGCAGAGACCGGCGGTAACGACTGCACCGACGACTGGCTGATCGCGACGGCGCCGGCTGGAGCCGGCCAGACCCCGAAGGTCGCCGTGGCCGTCGTCGTCGTGCAACCCCCGGGGATCTGTGACGGAACGGGTGCGGCGGTCGCCGGCCCCGTCATCAAGACCGTCCTCGACGCGGCGCTCGGTTACTCGTGACGGACGAGAACCTGCACGCAGCGAGCGGTGTTTGCCTGCCTAGGCTCACGGACCGATGACCGAAGGCACGCACCAAGTCTTCGGCGGCCGCTACGAGCTCGGCGAGCAGGTCGCGCGAGGCGGCACTGCGCAGGTCTTCGTCGCCCGCGATCTGTTGCTCGGCCGCCCCGTCGCCCTGAAAGTCCTGATCTCCGAGCTCTCGAGTGACTCGGCGTTCGTCGCGCGCTTTCGTCGCGAGGCTCAAGCGGCGGCAAATCTCTCTCACCCGAACATCGTCCCGATCTTTGACTGGGGCGAAGCGGAGTCGACGTATTTCATCGTCATGGAGTACGTCGACGGCGAGGCGCTGTCGTCGATCATCCGCACGCAATCTCCGATCCCTGCCGCTCAAGCCGCGTCGATCGCGTCCGACATCGCCAAGGCGCTCGCCTACGCGCACCGCCACGGCGTCGTCCACCGCGATGTGAAACCGGGCAACGTCCTCATCACCGCCGATGGTCAGGTGAAAGTGACCGACTTCGGCATCGCCCGGGCGATGGGTGCAGACGAGCAGGTCACCCAGACCGGGCTTGTGATGGGCACGGCGACGTACTTCTCTCCCGAACAGGCACAGGGTTTCGCGGTCGATGGACGAAGCGACATCTACTCGCTCGGGGTCGTGCTGTACGAGATGGTGACGGGCAAGCCGCCGTTCAGCGGCGAATCTCCCGTCTCCATCGCCTATCAGCACGTGCGCGAACGACCACAGCCACCGAGCCTCGTCAACCCGGAGATTCCGGCGTCGCTCGAGGCGGTGATCCTGCAGGCGATGGCGAAATCCCCCGCAGATCGGTACCAAAGTGCCGACGCGATGCGCGCCGACCTCGATCGGTTCGCCCACGGCCAGCCGGTCCTCGCGCCGCCCGCCCCGGACGAGCTGACCACCGCCGCGGTGCCCTCCGCAGCGGAGTTCGCCCCCGCTGGCGCCGAGACATTCGCCAGCGACGCGGAGGGAGGTCCGAGACGGAGTACTCCGTACTGGATCGCGAGCGGTGGGGTCTTCGCGGTCGCAATCGCGCTGATCATCTTTTTCGGCGGGCGATCGCTCGGCTATTTCGGCGGTGCGCCGTTCATCCGCGTGCCGAACGTCGTCGGGATGAAACAGGGAGCCGCCGCCGCCGAGCTGACCGCGAAAGGTCTCATCCCCGCCCGCCACCAGGTGAAGGCGAGCGTTTCGAACGCCGGCACCGTGCTTCGCGAGAGTCCGTCCTCTGGAACTGTGCGGCGTGGCAGCACGATCACGCTCACCGTGGCGGGCGCCGCGCCGACAACTGAGGTGCCTTCGGTCTCCGGTCTCACAAAGAGCGCGGCAGAGGCGACCCTCAAGCACGACGATCTCAAATGGTTCGTCAACTTCGTGCCGGTGACCGCCGGCGGTGAGACGCAAGGCATCGTGATCAACCAGTCACCCAACGCCGGATTCCCGGCGAAGCGCGGATCGAAGGTGACGATCGACGTCGCCAAGGGCTACGGCAAGGTGAAGGTGCCCTCGATCGTCGGCGAGAGCGAAACCCAGGCTGAATCCGACCTGCAGAATGCGGGCTTGACAGTCGGCAAGATCAGAACCGCTTACACGCCAACCAGCTCCCAGCAAGGAACGGTGCTTTCGGCCTCGCCCGGTCCCGGCGCCTCGGTGCCGGCGAATACTCCGGTCAACCTCGTCGTCTCGGGGGGCAGCCTCGTTTCGCTGCAGAGCTTCCTTGGAGAGCCGATCGGAGTCGCCGAAGCGAACGTCAAAGCCGATGGATTCAGTTCGACCGTCGTCCCCGAGCCGACGTCGAATCCCGGACAGGTCGGCACGGTGATCCGGCAGGCGCCGATTTCCGGCGCCCTCGTCCGGCCGGGCCGCACCATCACCCTGTTCGAAGGCGCATCGCCGACGACGGGGACGACGGGCACGACGGGGACGACAGCAACCACGTCGACGACGCTCCCCGGGAGCACCGGCGGCCCCTCGACCACTTAGATTCGGGCGACACTCGCCGCCCCGGTATCCTTCGGCGGTGCCAAGAAAGACTGCGACGCGAACCGGGCGCGTGACGGAGAGGCCGCGCGCTGCGAGCGGCCGCTACACGCCGCCGATCCCCCGCCAGGTGCGGCGCAGCCCGAGGTGGTACCCGTGGATGCTGCTCACGTTGCTGCTCCTCGGGGTGCTGTTCATCGTCCTCAACTACATCGACGCGCTGCCGAGGAGTCCGACGAACTGGTACACGCTCGGCGGCCTGATCTGCATCCTGTCGGCGGCGCTGCTATCGACCCGCTACCGCTGAAGGGGATCGGCGCGGCGAGGAGAGAAAAGGCTGGCGCCTCCCGTGTGGTGCTCACATTGGGTCGGTGACCACTGGCAGTCACCGGAATACCACACACTTGTAATTCTCCCCAGCTGGGGATATCCCTGTGGATAACGTTTTGGCGTGCGGTAATTGAACGGTTCCCGGAGAAGCCTGGGGATAAGGATCCGCGGCGGCACGCTGCGCCTAAGGCCGTCCTAGATCGCTGCCTCGTGGCTGAAGGAAAGGGCGATCCGTCCTGCCGCCCGCACAAGCTCGCCGATCTCGAGATCGATCGCCGGGCTGACGACTAATCGACTGCCGTCGACGGCGCCGAGCGCTCTCGCCGGCACGCCGGCGCCGTTCGCGGCATCAAGGACCGATTGTGGGCGTCTTGTCGCGACCAGGACTCGAGACGGCGTCTCTGAGAACAGCTGCAGGGGATTGAATGTCCCCTCGATGCGCGCCCCGACGCCGGAGGCGAGTGCACACTCTGCGAGGGCGACGGCGATGCCGCCGGAGGAGACGTCATGGATCGCCGACACCAACCCACTCGCTGTCCCGGGCGCGCTCTCCGCGGCGACGAACCCGCGAACGAAGCCCATCAGCGCGAGGTGCGCGTTCCAGTCGATCGGTAACAGACGTCCCCCGCGGCGACGACGCTCGCCGGCCCATCGGGAGCCAGCGAGCGACAGCGCCGGATCACCGAGAAGAACGATCGTGTCTCCTTCTTCCCACACCAGCGATGGGGGTTTCCTGCCGAGTTCGTCGATCAAACCCACGATCGCGACGACCGGAGTCGGCTCGATGTCGATACCCGACGTCTCGTTGTACAACGAGACGTTGCCGCCGACGACGGGGATCGAAAGCGCCCGACAGGCTTCGGTGATGCCGTCGATCGCCTCGCTCAGCTGCCACATCACCTCGGGATGCTCCGGATTGCCGAAGTTCAAGCAGTCGACGAGCGCGATCGGACGAGCGCCGGCGCACGCGACGTTAAGTGCGGACTCCGCCACCGTCGCCGCGGCCCCGATCCTCGGATCCACACGACACCAGTTCGCGTTGGCGTCGACCGAGAGTGCGAGCCCCTTGCCGGCGAAGGGCACGTCTGGGGCTGCGAGCTTCAAGACGGTGGCGTCTGCCTCACCAGGACCGAGGACGGTGTTGAGGAAGAGCCGGTGGTCATACTGGGTGTAGATCGGTGCCGGGTCTTGTAGGAGTGCCAACAGATCGGCGCCGGCGTCCACCGGTGCGTCGAGCGCGTCGGGGTCATCGGCGCGCAACGCCTCCATATCCGGACGCGCGAGCGGCCGGCGGTAACGGGGGGCGTCGTCCGCGAGCGACGCCGCCGGCAAGTCGGCGAACACTTCGCCGCGCTCTCCGTCGAGGACGCGCACCCGGCCCGAGCCGTTCGCATCCGGGTCGGTCACCGTGCCGATCTCTTCCGCCTCGACCTCCCAGCGGGCACAGACCTCGAAGACCTTCGCCAAGGCCTCCGGCGCGACGATCGCCAGCATCCGTTCTTGGCTCTCGCTCGTCATCACCTCAGCGGGCGTCATCCGCGGTTCGCGACGCGGGACGCGCGCCACGTCGACGTCGATGCCGACACCTCCCCGGGCGGCGGTTTCAGCCGTCGCGCAGGAAAGGCCGGCGCCACCGAGGTCTTGAATGCCGATGACGAGGCCGGATTCGAGCAGCTCGAGGCACGCTTCGATGAGCCGCTTCTCCTCGAACGGGTCGGCGATCTGCACATTCGGCCGCTTCGCCGACGTCGCCGACCCGTCGCCGCCACCAAAGCCCGCCGAGGCGAGAACGCTCACGCCGCCGATCCCGTCGCGCCCCGTGCGCGCGCCGAGCAGCACCGCCTTGTTGCCCGTCCCGGAGGCCTTGGCAAGGACGAGGCGGGAGATTGGCAGGACACCGAGGCAGAAAACGTTGACGAGCGGATTCGTCCGATAGGTCGAATCGAAAGTGACCTGTCCGCCGACTGTGGGCACGCCAACGGCATTGCCGTATCCGGCGATGCCCCGCACGGCTCCATCCGCGATGTACCGGCTGTGGTCGTCTTCAAGCGGTCCAAAGAAAATCGCGTCCATGAGCGCAATAGGTCGGGCGCCGACGGTGAAGATGTCGCGCAAGATCCCACCGACTCCCGTCGCTGCACCTTGATATGGCTCGATGAATGACGGGTGGTTGTGGCTTTCAATTCGCAGCGCAATGGCGATTCCATCGCCGACGTCGACGACCCCGGCGTTCTCCCCAGGACCGACGATGACCTGGGCGCCTTCGCTCGGCAGACGGCCGAGATGGACCCGGGATGACTTGTACGAGCAGTGCTCGCTCCACATCACCGCATACATCGCGAGCTCAGTCTGATTCGGGGCTCGACCGAGAATTTCGACAATACGGGCGTACTCATCGTCGGTGAGCCCGAGGATGCGGTGCTCGCTGGGACGGATGGATTCGCCTGTTAACGACGTGTCAGCGGCCATTGTTCGGTAACTCCCGTCCGCCGCGAAATAACGAAAATCGGTCAGCACTCATTGCGCGATTGCAACCAGAGAAAATCGGGACCATAGTGTTCACATGGCACCCGAGCGGCAGCGCACGAAAATGACCTCCGAGCACAAGGCCGCCCTCGCGGCGGGCAGGGCCCAAGGCCTCGCCGTCCGGCGATACCTCGAGGCGATCGAGCGGAGCCGGCCCCGGCGCGGGCGGCGTCCGAGCGCCGAGTCGCTGCGCAAACAGCTCGCCGACGTCGAGACGCGACTCAAGGACTCCGACGCGCTGCAGCGGCTGCACCTCATCCAAAAGCGCAAGTCGATCGAAGCGCGGCTCAACGCCAACAACCACGGCGAGGACATCTCAGATTTGGAGCGCGGCTTTGTCGCCGCGGCCTCCGAATACGGACGGCGCAAGGGAATCCACTACGCGACCTGGCGAGAGGCGGGCGTTCCTGCTGACGTCCTGCGCCGAGCGGGCATTCACCGCGGAAGCAGCGACTAACCGACAGCTGCGAACGCCGCTCGCCGCGACGTCGCCGCCGCGATGAGGGAGGCGAACAGGACCTGACCGTCGGTGCCGACGCCGAACGGATCGGACGCACGCTCGGGATGGGGCATCAGCCCGACGACGTTGCCCGCCTTGTTGGCCACGCCGGCGATCGCATTCAGCGATCCGTTCAGGTTGTCGAGGTAACGGAGAACGACGCGGCCCGATTCCTCGAGATCCGCGAGGGTCGCGTCGTCACAGACGAATCGGCCCTCGTAGTGGTTGATCGGCAACGAGAGCACCGCTCCCTCATCCGCCGAAGCGGTCAGCACCGATGCGGTCGATACGACGGCGCACTCGACGACACGACAGAGAAAGCGCAATCCGCTGTTGCGGACGAGGGCCCCCGGGAGGAGGCCCGCCTCCGTCAGGACCTGGAACCCGTTGCAGATCCCGACGACCGGCCCGCCCGAATCGGCGAACTCCCGGATCGCTCCCATCACCGGTGAGAAACGCGCGATGGCGCCCGGCCTCAGGTAGTCGCCGTGGGCGAAGCCTCCGGGAATCACGACGGCGTCGACGCCGTCTAGCGAACGTTCCTGGTGCCAGAGGATCCGCGCCGTCGCACCGAGCGATGTCACCACCTGCGCGACGTCATATTCGCAGTTCGTGCCGGGGAAGCGAACAACGGCGACGAGGGCGCTCATGGAGTCCCGATGGAGAGCGCCCCGAAGTGGACCTCGGCTCGCTCGGTGACCGGATTCGCCAATAGGCGCGCACAGAGCTCCTCGGCGCGATCGCGCGCCGAGGACTCGTCATTTGCTTCGATCTCGAAGCGGATGACACGCCCGACGCGCACGTTGTGGACCGCGTCGAAACCGAGCGCGGGCAGTGCCCGTTCGATCGCGAGGCCCTCGGGATCGGCGAGACCCTCGAGGCCGCGGATCTCGACCGAGACGGGAAAGATCACGACGACGACCCAACTCCCCACCAGTCGGCGAATCTCCGCCCGGTGACCATCTCGTACGCGGCGACGTAGCGCTCACTCGTCTCTTTCACGACCTGGTCGGGGATCTCCGGTGGCGGCGACTCCATGTCCCATCCCGTCGAAGCCGCCCAGTCGCGCAGCGGTTGTTTGTCGAACGACGGGGGAGTCGCGCCTTCGTGCCACGTCTCGACCGACCAAAACCGCGACGAATCGGGCGTGACAATCTCATCGCAGATCACGAGCTCGCCGTCGATGAAGCCAAGCTCGAATTTCGTGTCGGCGACGATGACGCCACGTGTCGCGGCAAGGTCTCTCGCGGTTTCGTAGGCCGCGAGCGAGATCGACCTCGCCTGCTCCGCGACCTGTTTTCCGACGAGATCGACGGCGGCTCCGAACGAGATGTTCTCGTCGTGGCCCGTTGTCGCCTTCGTCGACGGCGTAAAGACTGGCTCTGCGAGGAGCGACGCCTCGGCGAGTCCGGGCGGGAGGGGGATGCCGTGCATCGTCTGGTGGGCGCGGTACTCCTTCCAGGCCGAACCCGCGAGGTAGCCGCGCACGATGCATTCGATCGGCAGCATCTCGGCACGCCGCGCGAGCATCGCCCTTCCCGCGACATCGGCGATCGTCAAAGCGCCCTCAGGGAAGTCGTCGGGGTCGGTCGAGACGAGGTGCGTGCCGGCGATCGGCGCGAGCCGCTCGCTCCAAAAGTTCGTCATCGCCGTGAGCACGCGACCCTTGTCGGGGATCGGGGTCGAAAAGACGTGGTCGAATGCCGAAACACGGTCGGACGCGACCATCAGCAACTGGTCGGATCCGGCGTCGTACACGTCGCGGACCTTGCCGGTGTATACGAGCGGCAGGGTCACCTCAGCGCCTCCTTCAATGTGTCGATCCCTCGACGCGAGTTCGTGAGGGTGCGCTCCAGATCGAACGCTTCGTCGATCAGCTTTTGAACCCCCTCGGGACCGATCGCGTCGGCGAGCGCACGATCATCCTCGAGCACGGAACGGAACGATCGACCCGACTCGGTCGAATGCCGCGCCGCCGACTGAACGATGCGGTAGGCGTCGTCGCGTTCGATCCCCGCGGTGACGAGCGCGAGGAGCACCGATTGGGAGAACACGAGACCGCGCGTGAGCTCGGTCAAGTTCTCGCGCATCTTGTCCTCGTGGACGACGAGCCCGTCGACAAGGCGCGTCGCCCGCACGAGCGCGTAGTAGCAGAGCTGGATGGAGTCGGGGAGAATCACCCGTTCCGCGGAGCTGTGCGAGATGTCGCGTTCGTGCCACAACGCGACGTTCTCGAGGGCGGTGAGGAGGTAGCCGCGTAGCACGCGCGCGATCCCGACCAGTCGCTCAGAGACGATCGGATTGCGCTTATGCGGCATCGCTGAGGAGCCCTTCTGACCTGCGGCGAACGGCTCCTCGACTTCACCGACTTCACTCCGCTGCAGGTGGCGGATCTCAGTTCCGAGAGATTCGAGCGTCGTTCCCGTCGCGGCGATCGCATAGAGCAGTTGTGCATGCCGATCGCGCGCTATGACCTGGCTCGACGGTGTCGGAATGAGGCCGAGCGCCGCGCAGACGTAGGTCTCGACGGCTGGGTCGATGTTCGAGAAGGTGCCGACCGCGCCAGAGAGCTTGCCGACCGAGATTCCCTCGATGGCGTCTTCGAGGCGCCGATGATCCCGCAGCGCTTGCAGACCGAAGAGCGCGAGCTTCGCGCCGAACGTCGTCGGCTCGGCGGCCATCCCGTGGGTTCGCCCGGTGATCGGCGTCGCCGAAAACTCCTCTCCGCGGCGTGCGAGAACGGCGACGAATTCGCCGCTCTGTCGCAATAACAGTTCGCCCGCACGACGGAGCGTCGCGGACAGAGCAGTGTCGACGACGTCTGACGAGGTGAGGCCGTAGTGGATCCACGACGACTCTGGCGGGCCGATCGCCGCCTGGACCACATCGACGAACGCCGCAACGTCGTGGTCCGTCATCTTCTCGCGCTCGGCGACTTGCCTGACGAAGGCCGCGTCGACGACGGGGGCGCGGCGCCTCGTCGCAGCGGGCGCGTCGGCGGGAGCGGCACCGAGCTTCGCCAACGCCTCGACCGCCAAGAGCTCGACTTCCAGCCAGCCTGCGAGGCGCGCCTCTTCGGTGAACAGCTCCGCCATCTCGGGCATCGCGTAGCGGTCGATCATCGAGGCGCGGCCCCGGTCGTCACGGCGTCGCTCGCGATGTCGCGCCGGTACGTCGCACCTGTGAGTTCGACCTTCTCGACCGCGACATAAGCGCGCTCGCGGGCGGACTCGAGCGTCGGCGCACGGCCGGTGATGGCGAGGACCCGTCCGCCGGCGCTCCGGACGACCCCACCGGATTGGCGCTCGGTCCCGGCGTGGAAAATCGTGACGCCGTCTACCCTCGCCGCTGCCTTGAGTCCTTCGACCGCATCCCCCGTGCGAGGTGACAGCGGATAGCCGGGCGCCGCGATCACGACACAGACCGCGGCGTCGTCAGAGGTCGCAATCGAGTCGGGCACCTGCCCACTCGCCGCAGCCAGGAAGAGTTCGGCGACGTCGCCGACGACGCGCGGCAGGACGACCTCTGCCTCTGGATCCCCGAGGCGCACGTTGAACTCGACGAGCTTCACACCGTCATCGGTGAGCATCAACCCCGCATACAGGACACCGCGGTACTGGATCCCGCGTCGCGCAAGTTCCGCGAGCGCGGGCTCGACGATTCGGTCCATCGCCTCGGAAACCACGACGTCGGGCACACCGGGTACCGGGGAAAACGCCCCCATCCCGCCGGTGTTCGGTCCTTTGTCCCCGTCTCCGACGCGCTTGTAGTCGCGCGACACCGGCAGGGGCACCGCCCTGCGGCCGTCGCAAAGCGCGAGCAACGAGATCTCCATGCCGTCCATTGCCTCTTCGATCACAACCCGCCGGCCCGCGCCACCGAAAGCGACCCCGAAGAGCTTGTCCTGCACGTCGCGTTCGGCCTCGGAACGGTTGCCGGTGACGAGTACGCCCTTTCCACCCGCAAGACCGTCGGTCTTGATCACGTACGGCCCCTTCGAGCTCCGGAGGTGATCGATCGCCTCGTCTAGACGATCGAAGATCGCGAACGAAGCAGTCGGAATGTTCGCCGCCGCGCAGAGCTCCTTCATGTATGCCTTCGATCCCTCGAGGCGCGCGCCGTCCTGCCCCGGTCCGAGGACGACGCGTCCTTGTGCGCGCAGACGGTCGGCAAGCCCGCCGACGAGTGGAGCTTCGGGTCCGATCACGAAGAGATCCGCGTCGATCTCCTCAGGCGGCGTCGCGGAGGTCTTGATCGCGCAAAGGCCGTCGGCGCGCTTTCTCATCGTGGCGCGCCCGGGGGAGACAACGACCTCGGCGCTACGCGCGCACACCAACGCGAGAGCGTGCTCTCTCGCGCCAGACCCGACGACTACGACTTTCATTCGGCGATGCGGACGTACTGGTCGCGTTTAGGACCGACGCCGACGTATGTGACGGGCACACCGGCGTGCGCCGAGATCATCTCGACATACGCGCGCGCCTGATCCGGGAGATCGTCAGCGTTCGTGACCACAGAGAGGTCCGACTGCCAGCCGGAAAGCTCGGCATACACCGGGCGCACCCGGTGGAAGATCGACTGGTGGTATGGGACGCGGGTCAGCCGTTCGTTGTCGTACTCGTAGGCGACGCACAGCTTCACCTGTTCGAGCTCCGACAACACGTCAAGCTTCGTGAGGGCGATTTCCGAGATCGAGTTGAGGCGCACCGCATGACGCAACATCACGAGATCGAGCCAGCCCGGTCGTCTGCGCCGGCCGGTATTCGTCCCGTACTCACGGCCGCGGTCGACGAGCACGTCCGCGACCTCACCGTCGACTTCTGTCGGGAATGGCCCCGAGCCGACCCTCGTGATATACGCCTTCGCGATGCCGACGACGCGGTTGATGTCGCGCGGCCCGACGCCGGATCCGACGCACGCTCCTCCCGCCGTTGGGTTCGATGACGTCACGAAGGGGTAGGTGCCGTGGTCGAGGTCCAAGAAGGTTGCTTGCGCGCCCTCGAGCATGATGTTGTCGCCAGCTTCGAGCGCCTCGTGCACGAGCCCCACGGTGTCGCCGATCATCGGCGCCAGGCGCGGAGCGATCTCGCCGAGATAGCGCATCGTGATGTCACGCTCATCGATCGGCAGCCGGTTGAACACCTTGGTGAGGATGGCGTTCTTCTCGCGCAAAACGACATCGAGCTTCTGGCGGAAGATCTTCTCGTCCAACAGGTCCTGCACTCGGAGCCCGATGCGGGCGGCCTTGTCTGCGTAGGCGGGACCGATGCCCCGTTTCGTGGTGCCGAGTTTGTTCTTGCCGAGGGAACGCTCGGTCGCCCGGTCGATCTCGTAGTGGTACGGCATGATCAGGTGAGCGTTGCCCGACACGACGAGCCGCGACGTATCGACGTCGCGGGCTTCGAGAGCGGCGCACTCCTCCAACAGGACGGCAGGATCGACGACGACGCCGTTACCGATCACCGGGACGGTGTCGGGGTAGAAGACGCCGCTCGGCACGAGCTGCAACGCGAAGGTCTCGTCGCCGATGACGATGGTGTGTCCGGCGTTGTGCCCGCCCTGGTAGCGCACGACGAGCCGCATATCCTTCGCGAGGAGATCGGTGAGTTTTCCCTTCCCCTCGTCGCCCCACTGCGTCCCGACCACGACGGTCGCGGGCACCCGACTCCCTTCGCTCGACGAGCCCGATCCTACTTATGAGGTCTTGGGGACCTCGGGCTGCACGATCGTGGGCGGCTTCCGGACGATCTGGCGGATCGTGTGTGATCATGTTTCGATTTGGTCACGTGGCGATAAATGACGGCGCCAAGAGGCGAATCTGGGTATGGAGGCGACGATGTTCGCATTCTTGAGGCTCCCCGCGGCTGGTCTGCTCTTTTTCGTCAGCGCGTGGTTCTTGATGCTGTTCGCCGGCGTCGTGGCGACCAACGTGGGGATCCGGCCGTTCGGCTACGTGACATCGATGATCTGCACGATCGCCATCTGGCTTGCGATCGTGCCTGCGGTGACCGCCGTCGCCCGCAAGCGCTGGGCAATGGGGCGATGGAAGAAGTTCGGGCGCGTGAAAGTCCGCGTCTGAACGTTTGGTCACGTCGGCTACGTCCGTAAGGCGCTGAGGAGGACGACCCCGCGGCGGCCCCGGCCCCGGGTGTCGACCCTCACCTGATCGAACCCGCTCGCTTCGAGTTCATCCGCCATCTCTTTCGCGAACCCGGCGGTGAACCCGTGCCCGCGATGACCCCGCGCCTTTTGGCGGAGCGACCTTTCGACGATCACGACCCGGCCACCCGGCGCGAGCACACGTCGGATCTCTTTGAACGCCGCGGTGGGGTCGTCGAAATGGTGGGCGGAGCGGATCGCGAAAGCGACCGAGGCTTCACCATCGTCGAGCGGAATCGCCTCGGCGAGACCCTTGAGCCAGCGGATCCGAACGCGCTCGGGTCCGTGCGTGAGCCAACGGGCGAAACTCAGCATGACCGGGGTCGGGTCGACGCCGGCCACCGTGGCTCCCTTGCGCGCCGCGGCGCGCGACGCCGTCCCCGGTCCGCATCCAAGATCGACGACGCTGTCGGAACCGACGATCTTCGCCGCCTCAACCGCGGACTCGGCAAAGGGGCGCGCGCCGATCGGCATCGTGGCTGCGCTCACCACTTCGTAGAGGAATATTGCGGAACGTCGCAACGGCCCCGCCATCTCCGCCACCTCCGATCGATCGATCGAGCCCTGCCGAGATCCTCGCCGCCGGTCGCGCGCTGCGAAAGTGGCGAATTCCCCTTTTCGGCCCCTACGAGAAGACGAACTCGCCGTTCTCCACCCCGACATGCACGGTCGCGCCGTCGGTGAACTTGCCTTCCAAGAGTGCGAGCGCGAGCGGGTCACCGATGTCGCGCTGGATGACGCGACGGATCGGCCTCGCCCCGAACTGGGGATCGAAGCCACGCTCGGCGAGCAGCAACACTGCTTCCGGCGGAACGTCGAGGCCGATGTCGCGCTCCGCGAGCCTTGTCTCGAGGACTTTCAGCTGGATGTCGACGATCGCGACGACGTCGGATTTATCGAGCGCCCGGAACCGCACGATCTCGTCGATGCGGTTCACGAACTCGGGTTTGAAGAAATCGATCGGTTCGCCGCGCAGATTCGAGGTCATCACCAACACCGTGTTCGTGAAGTCGACCGTTCTGCCCTGTCCATCGGTCATCCGGCCGTCGTCAAGCACCTGCAACAGAACATTGAAGACGTCAGGGTGGGCCTTTTCGATCTCGTCGAGGAGGATCACCGCGTACGGGCGTCGGCGCACCGCCTCGGTGAGTTGACCGCCCTCTTCGTAACCCACGTACCCCGGCGGGGCGCCGATGAGCCGCGCGACGGTGTGCTTTTCCTGGTACTCGCCCATGTCGATGCGCACCATCGCCCGCTCGTCATCGAACAGAAAGGCCGCGAGCGCCCGGGCGAGCTCGGTTTTGCCGACGCCAGTGGGGCCGAGGAAAAGGAACGAGCCGATCGGCCGATTCGGGTCCGACAGCCCGGCACGGCTGCGCCGGATCGCGTTCGAAACGACGGACACCGCGTGGTTCTGACCGATCACGCGTTCGCGCAACACGTCCTCCATGCGGACGAGCTTGTCGACCTCACCCTCCAAGAGCCGCGAGACCGGGATCCCCGTCCAGCGTGCGACGACTTCCGCGACGTCTTCGGCGTCAACCTCTTCCTTCAGCATTTTCTGGCGCTCTTGCAATAGGGCCAGCTTCTCCGTCGCCTCGGAGACCTCGCGTTCGAGTGAGGGGAGTTCGCCATAGCGAATCGCGGCCGCCGCGTCCAAATCACCGTCGCGCTCTTTGCGTTCGGCCCCACCGCGTCGTTCCTCGAGCTTGGTCTTCAGCCCGCGGATCGAGGCGATGGCGTCCTTTTCCGCCTGCCAATGGGCGATCATCGCCGATTCCTGCTCACGCAGATCGGCGAGCTCGGACTCGATCCGTCCCAGTCGCTCTTTCGACGCGGCGTCGGTCTCTTTCTGCAGCGCGACCCGTTCGATTTCGAGTTGGCGGATCCGGCGCGAGATGACGTCGATCTCGGTCGGCATCGAGTCGATCTCGATGCGGAGACGGCTCGCCGCCTCGTCGATCAGATCGATCGCCTTGTCGGGAAGGAAGCGACCCGTCACGTAACGGTCTGAGAGCACCGCCGCTGCGACGAGCGCCGCGTCCTGGATGCGCACACCGTGATGGACTTCGTAGCGTTCCTTCAATCCGCGCAGGATCGCGATCGTGTCTTCGACCGAGGGCGGACCGACATAAATCGGCTGGAACCGCCGCTCGAGCGCCGCGTCCTTTTCGATGTGCTTCGTGTACTCATCGAGCGTTGTCGCACCGATGAGGTGCAGCTCGCCACGGGCGAGCATCGGTTTCACGATGTTCCCGGCGTCCATCGCGCCTTCCGCGGCACCGGCACCGACGATCGTGTGCAGCTCGTCGACAAAGCTGATCACGTCGCCCTCGGAGTCGACGATCTCGCGCAGTACCGCGCGCAATCGTTCTTCGAACTCGCCGCGGTACTTCGCGCCGGCCACCATCGCCGAAAGATCGAGCGCGACGATCCGCTTGTTGCGCAGCGATTCGGGGACGTCGCCCTCGACGATGCGGTTGGCGAGACCCTCGACGATTGCCGTCTTTCCCACCCCCGGCTCACCGATCAAGACCGGGTTGTTTTTCGTTCGCCGCGACAGCACCTGGATAACACGGCGGATCTCCTCGTCGCGGCCGATGACAGGGTCGAGCTTTCCCTGACGCGCCGCCGCCGTCAGGTCGCGGCCGTACCGCTCGAGGGCGCGAAAGGTCTCCTCAGGATTGACGCTCGACACCCGGTGCGAGCCGCGGACCTGCCGCATCGCGTCCAAGAGCGCGGCTCGATCGACGCCGAGCTCGTTCGCGAACGCGAGCAGGACGTGTTCGATCGACAAGAAGTCGTCACCCATCTCAGACCGGGTCGCGTCAGCGCGGTCAAGACCCTCGCGCGTCTCTGGGGCGAGCTCGGAGGCACTTCCGCCGATCGCGCGGGGCAAGCGATCGAGCTCGTTCAACAGGCGATTGCGGGCCGAGAGACGGTCAGCGCCCATCTGCTCCAAAAGAGACGGGGCGATCCCGTCTGGTTGGTCGAGCGCGGCGAGCAGCACGTGCGCCGGGGTGATCTGCGCGTGGTGCCGCCCGGTCGCGAGCGATTGCGCCTGTTCGATCGCGTCGCGGGTCTTCAGCGTCCAGCGGTTCGGGTCGATCGCCATATCACGGCCTCCGCAGACGGGTCACGACGGCGACCGGAGGCTGGGCGGGCCGTACCGGCACAATCTCGCGCCGGTACTGGCGGTGCGCGCGCTGCAGCGCCTCGTCCGCTGCCACGCGCAATGCTTCGAGCTGTGCTCGCAACCCGGCGACCTCCGCCTCGAGTGCGAGGATCCGTCTGACGCCTTCGAGGTTCACCCCCGCAGCAGTCAGCGCGTTGATCCGCTGCAGCTGCGCGATGTCCTCGTCGGAGTATCTGCGGCTCCCGCCACCGGTGCGCTCGGGATCGAGCAGGCCCTTGCGCTCGTAGATCCGAAGGGTCTGAGGGTGCACGCCGGCGAGCTCCGCGGCGATCGAGATGACGTAGAGCGCCCGAGGACCGTCTTGAGGCGTTGCGCGTCGTGCCATCGTCAGACTCCGAGGTACGTGCGCGGCGATGCGACCGTCGCTTTTTGCAACGCCTCGAGCGCCTTGCGCTCTTGTTCGGAGAGTTCGTTCGGCACCGCGACCTCGACGCTGACGAGCAGGTCGCCGACCTGTGAACCCTGGTGGATCCCTTTGCCGCGCACACGCAACGTCTGGCCGTTCTTCGTGCCGGGCGGGATTTTCAACGACACCGGTTTGTCGAGCGTCGGCACGGTGATCGTCGCTCCGAGCGCGGCTTCGGGGTAGGTGACCGGAACGGTCAAAGTGAGATTGCGTCCGCGCCGACCGAAGAGGCGGTGCGGCGCGACGTGCAGGGTGACGTAGAGGTCGCCCGGCGGGCCGCCTTCTTGGCCCGGTTCGCCGCGCCCTTTCACCCGGATCCGCTTGCCGTCGTCGACGCCGGCGGGAACCCGGACCTTCACCCTGCGCTCACGACGCTCATAGCCGGTGCCAAAGCACGTCGGGCAGGGGTCGACGATCTTCGTCCCGCGCCCTCCGCACTCGGGGCAGGTGGTCGAGAGCGAGAACATCCCCTGGTTGTCGTTGATCACTCCTGTCCCGCCACAACGCGGGCAGACGATCGGGCTCGTGCCGGGTCGCGATCCGCTCCCGCCGCAGGTGTGGCAGGCGACCCGTGTCGTCACGTTCACCGTGGTCACGACGCCTTGGATCGCGTCGTCGAACGACAGGTGCAGCTCGGCCTCGACATCGTCGCCACGCCGCGGACCGAAGACGGTCGAGGAGCGTCGGTTCGTGCTGCCCGAACGGAAGATGCCACCGAACAGGTCGGAGAGGTCGCCGATGTTGAAGTCGAATCCACCCGCACGCGAAAAGCCCGGACCTGCGGCGCCGAGTCGGCGAACCTCGTCGTATTCCTTCCGCTTTTCCGCGTCGCCGAGCACATCGTACGCGGCGGAGATCTCCTTAAAACGGTCCTCGGATCCCGGATGCGCGTCCGGATGATATTGCTTCGCAAGTTTGCGATAGGCGCGCGTGATCTCCTTCTCGGTCGCCTCAGGTCGGACGCCAAGCGCTTTGTAGTAGTCGGTTTCGAACCACTCGCGCTGCGCGGTCATGTGGGCCTCAGCCCTCCACCTTCACCATCGCCGGACGCAGGACGCGGCCGTGCAGCCGGTACCCGGCGCGCATCACCTCGCTCACACTTTCGTGATCGGTTTTTTCTATAACGTCTGCGTCGTCGACTTCGGCGTGCTTCGCTGGCACATGCGCCACGGCGTCGTGGATCTCCGGGTCAAATGCGACACCAGACTCGTCGATTCGCTTGAGACCTTCCTTTTCGAGGATCTTGCGCAACAAGGCGTCAATCTGCGCGAGCGCTGCCCTCAACTGTTCACTGCTCGCTTCGTCGTTCTCGGTGTGCGCGAGCGCGAGGTCGAGCGCGTCGAGCACGGGGAGCAGCTGTTCGATGAGTCCTTCCGAGGCGCGCCGCAAGAGATCTGTCTGTTGGCGGATCGTCCGCTTGCGGTAGTTCTCGAACTCGGCCTGCAGACGCTGCAACATCTCGAGGTACTCGTCGCGCTGCTTGGCGACCGGGTCGGCTGGCGCCTCTTCGCGCGCGGTCGACGCGCTCGTCTTTGCCTGTACGGCCTCGTCCTCAACGGGTTCGCCGAGAGTTTCGTGTCCCTCGCTCTCAGGGTTCGGCTCGTCTGGTCGGTCGGCGAGGCGTCGGTTCGGACTCATGCCCCAGCGGAGCCGGCGTCGTCGACGACCTCAGCGTCGACGACATCCTCATCGGATCCCGACGAGCCGCTCGAGCCCTCGGATCCCGGTGTCGGGGCGGACTGCGACGCCTGCTCATACAGACGTTGCGCGAACGCTTGGGATGCAGACAGAAGCGCATCGGAAGCTGACTTGATCGCCTCGACGTCGGTGCCCGCGAGCGCGTCCTTTAACGTCTTCAATGCGGCCTCGACGCGATCCTTCTCGTCGCCGGTGAATTTCGAGCCCTCATCCTTGAGGAGCTTCTCCGTCCGGTGCACGAGGGTGTCGGCGTTGTTGCGAGTCTCTGCTTCGTCGCGACGACGGCGGTCATCCTCTGCGTGCGATTCCGCGTCACGGATCATGCGCTCGATCTCGTCACGGGGCAACGACGTCTGACCTGTGATAGTCATCGACTGCTCCTTGCCCGTCGCACGATCCTTCGCCGAGACATGAACGATGCCGTTCGCGTCGATGTCGAAGGTGACCTCAATCTGCGGAACGCCCTGCGGCGCCGGCGGCAGATCGACGAGTTGGAACTTGCCGAGCGTCTTGTTGTACATCGCCATCTCGCGCTCGCCTTGGAGCACATGGATTTCGACAGACGGCTGGTTGTCCTCGGCGGTGGTGAAAACCTCCGAGCGCTTTGTCGGGATCGTCGAATTGCGCTCGATCAGGCGGTGCATGATGCCGCCCTTCGTCTCGATACCCAAACTGAGCGGTGTCACGTCGAGCAGAAGGACGTCTTTCACCTCGCCCTTCAGCACGCCCGCTTGAATGGCGGCGCCGACCGCGACGACCTCGTCGGGGTTGACGCCCTTGTGCGGCTCCTTGCCGGTGAGCTCGACGACGAGCTCTTGGATCGCGGGCATGCGCGTCGCGCCGCCCACGAGAATCACGTGATCGAGGTCAGACTTCGAAAGGCCGGCGGCGTCTTTGATCGCCTGCTCAAAAGGACCGCGGCAGGCCTGGACGAGATCTTCGGTCAGTTCCTGGAACTTCGCGCGCGTCAATTTCAGGTCAAGGTGCTTCGGCCCCTCCGATGTCGCGGTGATGAACGGGAGGTTGATCGTCGTCTCCTGAACGGCGGAGAGCTCGATCTTCGCCTTCTCGGCGGCTTCCTTAAGTCGCTGCAACGCCATTTTGTCGTTCGAGAGATCGACGCCCTCGGTGTCCTTGAACGTCTTCACAAGCCAGTCGATGACGCGCTGATCCCAGTCGTCACCGCCGAGGTGAGTGTTGCCCGAGGTCGACTTCACCTCGAATACCCCCTCGCCGATCTCGAGAATCGACACGTCGAACGTGCCCCCGCCGAGGTCGAAGACGAGGATCGTCTGCTCCGCGCCTTCCTTGTCGAGGCCATACGCGAGCGCGGCCGCGGTCGGTTCGTTGATGATGCGGAGCACCTCGAGCCCAGCGATCTGGCCGGCCTCCTTGGTGGCGGTCCGCTGCGCGTCGTCGAAGTACGCGGGAACGGTGATCACGGCCTGATTCACCGAGTCACCCAAGAAAGCCTCGGCGTCCCGCTTCAGCTTCTGCAGGATCCGCGCCGAGATCTCCTGAGCGTTGTACTTCTTCCCGTCGATGTCGATCGTCCAGCTCGTCCCCATCTGGCGCTTCACCGAGCGCACGGTACGGTCGGGGTTCGTGATCGCCTGACGCTTCGCGACCTCTCCAACGAGAACCTCGCCGGACTTCGCGAAGCCGACGACGGACGGCGTCGTCCGGTTCCCTTCCGCATTCGGGATGACCGTGGGTTCGCCCCCTTCGAGAACGCTCACCACAGAGTTCGTCGTCCCGAGGTCAATTCCGACCGCCTTTGGCATCGCTGCCGCCTCCATACTCTCGTTCCCATGCCCGCAGCAACCCGCTGACGGAGCCCCGACGACCTACTTGTCAGCACACAGTGTAACAAAGTTGAGCGTGTCATTGTCAAGTTGCCGCATCTGGCATCTGGTATCTGGGCCGGGCACCCGGGACATCTTCCCCACAGCCGGGGCGCCTGATCCCATTTCGCGGTCAAACGGCCATGTCAGCGCCCCCTTCGACTGGATACCCTTTCCCCGTGCCGACGCTCGTCCTGCTCCGCCACGGTGAGAGCGAGTGGAATGCGACCAACCTCTTTACCGGCTGGGTCGACGTCGATCTTTCCGAACGGGGTGAAGCAGAAGCCGTAGAGGCGGGTCGCCTGCTTGGCGAGGAGCCCGGTCTCAACTTCGACGTCGTCTACACATCGGTGCTCACCCGGGCGGTCCGGACAGCTGACCTTGCACTTTCCGTTGCGGGCAAGACCTATCTGCCGGTGCACCGACACTGGCGACTGAACGAACGCCACTACGGAGCGCTCCAGGGCACGAACAAGAAGGAGGCCGCCGAACGCTACGGCGCCGACCAGGTGAAGGCCTGGCGCCGCGGTTACCGAACCCCGCCGGCGCCGGTCAGCCTCGACAGTCCGTACCACCCGGTGAACGACCCGCGCTATGCCGACGTCCCCCCCGACGCGCTTCCAGCTGCGGAGTGTCTGGCCGACGTGGTCGAACGCATGGTGCCGTACTACGAGGACCGCATCGCAAGGGATCTTCTCGAAGGAAAGGCTGTCCTCGTCGTTGCGCACGGCAACAGCCTGAGGGCGATGGTGAAGTACCTGGAGCACATCTCCGACGACGACATCATTGATCTCGACATCCCGACAGGCGTGCCGCGGATCTACGACCTCGACGAGAAGCTCCACGTTCGCTCGGCGCGATATCTCGGGGATCCAGAAGCCATCCGTGCCGCGGCAGAGGCCGTCGCGCGTCAGGCGGGTTGACGGCTCCCACTCAGAAGACCGAGCTAACCGTGCGTCCTTACTCGCGGAAATTCTCAAAATAGCGGCTCGGTGTTGGTCCGCGCTGGTTCTGGTACTTCGAGCCGAGCACCGACGAGCCGTAGGGGTGATCTGCTGGAGAGGTCATCCGCAAGAAGCTGATCTGTCCAATCTTCATACCGGGATAGACGGTGATTGGCAGATTCGCGACATTCGATAGCTCGAGCGTGAGGAATCCGTTGAATCCCGGGTCGACGAAGCCGGCGGTCGTGTGGATCAGAAGGCCGAGGCGTCCGAGGCTCGACTTGCCTTCAAGCCTGCCGACCAAGTCGTCGGCGAGCGCGACCCGCTCCAACGTCGCGCCGAGGACGAACTCACCTGGGTGAAGAATCAGCGGTTGGTCCTCGACGATTTCGACAAGCTCAGTCAGATGCTCCTGGTTCACCTTGACGTCGATCACCCGCTCGGAGTGGTTGCGAAAAACACGAAAGTACCGGTCGACACGCAAGTCGATCGATGAGGGCTGCAGCGACGCTTCATCGAACGGATCGACCACGATTCGTCCTGCAGCGATCTCGTCGCGAATGCTCCGGTCAGAAAGGATCATGATCGGAGCGAACAGTACTGTGGGCAAAGCGGTCGGGTCCCTGGAAACGTAGCTCGCGCACCGGTCGAACCCAACTGCGGGCGTAGTTCAGAGGCAGAACATCAGCTTCCCAAGCTGAGAACGCGGGTTCGATTCCCGTCGCCCGCTCCAGGACTTACGAATCAACTCACATTACGAATCAACTCGCAGCTCACGGGCCACTTCTAGGCATCAGATAGCCATAGCCGCGAGCGCCACGCTCGCGGCTTCCACGAAGCTCAACGGAATGCCCGCAGCCTGGACCATCGTCTTCGCCGCAAGATCCACAGCCGCCTCACTACGCCTATCGGACAGACCGAACCAGATCAGCGTTGGTGCGTCGCGACGAGGACGGCCCGCGCCAAGGAGTGGAACGCCAAGTTGAACCCGAGGATCGCCGGGGTGGCGTCCGGACCGACATCGAGCGACTCCACGTCGACCGCGTGCACTGTGAAGACGTAACGATGCGGACCGTGTCCCTCTGGAGGCGCGGCGCCCATATACCCGCGCACTCCGGCGTCATTTCGAAGGGTTACCGCCGAGCTGGGGAGGTCACCGCCGTCCGGCGCTCCCGCACCACGCGGCAGCGCTGTCACAGACTCCGGAATGTTGCACACGGCCCAATGCCAGAACCCGCTGCCCGTCGGCGCGTCGGGGTCATAGACGGTGACGGCGAAGCTTCGAGTCGCTTCAGGAAAACCGGACCAACTGAGCTCGGGTGAAACGTCTTCTCCACCCGCACCCATCATTGCGCTCACCTGGTCGCGCTTGAGGGCCGCTCCGTCCGCGACGTCGGAGCTCGTGACCGTGAAGCTCGGGACCGACGGGAGGAACTCGTAGGGAAGAGGTGGTTGATTGTCTGCCATGATCCTCCTCGCAAAATCCGATTGCGCGTGCGACCGAGACAGTACCGACTGGTCCGCCTCGGTAAACAAGGCGAACGCGTGTCTCTACATTCCAGCCGACGGGATTAGTGAATCGAGAAGCCCGATTTCTCCTCGACCGACGCAAGCAGCTTGCGAAGAAGCGCGGTGAGCTGGCCGCGCTCCTTTTCGGACATCGTGCTCATCAGCTCGCGTTCCCGTTTCGCTTGAACCGCGACGTACCGATCGAGCGCCCCCCGGCCCTCAGCGGTCAGCTCGACGAGCACCCCACGACGGTCTTTCGGATCCGGGTGCCGCTTCACGAGGCCCGCTGCCTCGAGTTTGTCGAGCCGATTCGTCATCGTCCCCGTTGACACCAAAAGATGTTGGGCGATCTCCCCGGGGCTGCGCGTCTCGCCCCAGCCGAGACAAAGGAGCACCTTTACCTCGCCTTGCGCGAGTCCGAGCTCCTCGAGCGTGTCGACCGCGGCTCGTTCCACGTATCGGTCGACTTTCGAGATCCGGTTGACGATCGTCTCGACGTCGAAATCGATCTCAGGCCACTGCTCAACGGCCCGCGCCGCGTGCTTGTCGAGGTCGTCGCGGTCGGGTGAGCTCATAACTCCACGGTCTTGGCTCGGGTGTTCGCCCACGTTTGGAAGTCTATCTCGAAACTTCCTCCAACACGAGATACTTGACAACCAGCTTTTTAACAAGTAACTTGAGTTACAGCTACTTGTGGACAAGCTTTCTGGAGGTTGTCATGGTCTCGATTCCCCGCTACGAGCTCGCCCAGGCGATACAGCACGACCTCGAGCGGCGGCTCGAACACTCTGCCGAAATGGCCGACGCCCGGAACAGCGCGCGCAGCAGCTCCGTCCCCGACTGCCCCCGCTTTCTCGCCCTCCCAGGAAACGGTGGTGATGACGCCCGAGCGGAGGAGGCAATCCGAAGGCTGCCGACAGGTACGCGACGGCAGCTGGAGCCGACAAACGCGACGGCGGTCGCCGTGCAATGCGGTTGCCTCGACGGGGAAGGATCGGACGCCGCCGCGTACGCCTGATCGCAAGAACCGGCCGGGGTTGCGCAATCTGCCCATTACATGACCCCTGCAGCGACTTACCCGCCGTGCTCAGGCCTTTCTCAACTTGTTGGGCGGAAACGCCGTTTGTGAAGGGGATAGAGGGCAATCGGCGACGGCCGCAAGCGGCCGAGCCGGATTGCCCTTCGTCGTGCCGGATCGAACGCGAGTCGAACGGAAAAGCCGCCAATGTCCTCGGTCGCCATCGCCATTCGGAATCGAGAGGACGCTGCGCGATTCCGACACGTCGCCCGCCGCGTGTGGATGGCCGAAGGGGCGCTCGGAGTACTGCTGATCGCCTACGCCGTGGAAACGGTGGTCAAGCGACACTTCGGCATCTCAATGACCGAAGCGAGCGGGATCACCGATGGAGTCGAGTTCCTCGCGGGGGTGCTCTGCGTCGCGCGGGCACGCGCGTCGCACTCAGGACGGTGGACGGCAACGCTCGTCGGACTGTCGATCCTGTTGTGGAGTGTGAGTGACGGTCTCCACACGATTCTCGCTCTCCGAGGCGCCTCCTCGTCATCGCTAGCCGACGTCTCGTCCGTTCACCTTGCCTTTTATCCGCTGATTCTGGCCGCGGTCATTGTCTTCGCAAAGGACCGCTCAATCGAACTGCACTCGTCTTCGATGCTCGACGGCGCAATCGCAGGCTTCGGTGCAGCAGCCGTCTTCGCGTTGTACGGCCTCCACGCGGTGGTTCACCTCGGGCCGGTCACTGTCGCATCGCTTACGACGTACATCTCTCCGATCGGCAATCTCGCGTTCTTCGCATTTGTCGTGTCCCTCGCGGCGATTTCTCGACGATGGCGCGAGCCGGCTTGGCTGCTGATCGCGCTCGCTGCCCTCATCACGCCCCTTGGGAGCCCCTCGAATCTCCTCTACACCTACTTCGGGCACCTCCCCGCGACAGCCGTCATTGACGCGATCGCCTGGCCCATCGTTTTCATTCTCTTGTCCCTTGCGCTGTGGGTCGAAGCACCATCGTCGTCGCAGCACTACGCGCTTCTCGCTCCCGAGCTCGCGCTGCCCGAATTGGCAGCCGTCGGGACACTCGCCGTGCTCCTCGTCGGAGCCGCGCGTTCGATCGCCCCGCTTGCTCTCGCGTTCGCGACGGCGGCTTTCGTCACTTGCTGCGTTCGCTTCGCGTTCGCCGTTCGATGGGCGCGAGCGCTCTCCCTCGAAGACGACGCGCAGCTGTTGATCGATGAGCTCACCGGCCTCGGTAACCGCCGCTACCTGAGCCAGGTTCTCGACGCGTACTTCCACAACGAGGGTGTTGGGACACCGCACTCCCGGATTGCGTTCTTGTTCATCGACCTCGACCGCTTCAAGGAGATCAACGACTCCTTCGGCCACCCCGTGGGCGACCGGCTGCTCGGAGAGGTGGGGCCTCGTCTTACTCCGTGCCTCGGCGATTCCGACCTGCTCGTTCGACTCGGTGGCGACGAGTTCGCTGCCGTCTTGCAAGGAGCGGACGCGACTTACGCGAAGGCAATCGCAGGTCGGATCGTTGCGAGCCTGGAAGCTCCATTCGGCTTTGAGCGGGTCAAGGCAAACGTGAGCGCGAGTATCGGGATCGCGCTCGCACCCACGCACGCGAAAGACAGTTCGAGCCTGATGCGTTGCGCAGACATCGCGATGTATCGAGCAAAACAGAAACGCGTCCCCTTTGTCGTTTACAACTCCAACCTCGATGAAGACGGCGATCGTCTCCGCTTCATCGGAGAGCTCAGCGAAGCTGTCGAAAACAACCTCTTCGAGCTCCATTACCAGCCACAGCTCAATTTGATCGACGGCTCGGTGACCTCGGTCGAGGCACTCATCCGCTGGCGGCACCCGCGCCTTGGCTACGTCCCGCCGCTGCAGTTCCTCGCCCTCGCGGAGGGGGCGGTGCTGATGCCGTCCTTGACCTTGTTGGTGCTTGACGGAGCACTGCTGCAGTGCGCGGCGTGGCGATCTGCGGGTCATCCAATCCGCGTTTCCGTGAACGTTTCTGCCTCGAACCTGCTCGAAGACGGGTTCGCCGACGTCGTCAAAGGCCGACTCGTTCGCTACGAACTCCCGCCGGAAGCGCTCGTTCTTGAGATCACCGAGACAAGCATCATCGGCAACTTCGCGCGCTCGATGCAGATCGTCTCGGAGCTCCGTTCGGAAGGGGTCGAAACGTCGATCGATGACTTCGGGGCCGGGTTCACTTCGCTCGCCTATCTCGGCAAACTCGCCGTCGCTGAGATGAAGCTCGATCGCACCTTCATCATCCCCTTGGCCGCCGCCGATCGCGACCAAAGCCTGAAGCTCGTCCAATCGACAATCGAGCTCGGACACGCGCTCAACCTCCGGGTCGTCGCTGAAGGGATCGAAGACGCACAAACCCTTGAGCTCCTGCGAAGCATCGGCTGCGACTTCGTGCAAGGCAACCTCATCGGCTTGCCAGTGCCTGCCGAGCGCCTCGATTTCACTCAGTGGAACGGCCCGAAACGGGCAACGCAACGAAAGGGAACCCGCGCCCGAAAGCAAATTCGACCCTTACTGCGCGTCGTCGAGGACGAGCCCAAGCCCGACGTTGCGAGCGGTCTCTCGTCGTAAACAAACGACCGCCGGGCGGCTGATCGGCCCGGCGACAAAACTGAGTCGAATCTCGATCTTCAACAAGCTTGGCGATCTCGACAGACGCGCATAGCCTCCGAACCTCGTGGCGACACCGGCTTGGGCGCTGTACCTGCGAACGATCGTCGATGTCGAGCTCCGTTCCGGAAAGACACTGCGAATCCACCCCGCACGGCCTCATGACGTCGGCGCATGGCCGAATTCGCTCCCATCACCGGTGTACGTGTTGACCGCGTGGAACCCTGGCGCTGATCCCTTGCCGCTTGAGGTCAATCGGGAACGTCAGCGTTCGCTCGAAGCGGAGCTCGACTCGATGAACGTCTCGAGATGGAAGGCGATCGGACGCGACACGGACTCGGACTACTTCGAAGAGGGGGTGGCGCTTCACGGCCTTGACGAGGACGAAGCGATTGACGTGGCTTGCCGTTTCGACCAAGACGCTATTTATTCATGGGAGCCGTCGGTTTGGGCGACCCTGTCCTGTCAGGACCGGAGCCGGATCGAGCAGGGATGGTGGATCGAGCCGCTCCCACCACAAGGCCGCGAGGGCACCAGTGACCGGTAGCTCGTGACGACGATGGCGGTTAGGGGAATCGACAAATGGATGAGATTGACGAACCGAGCACCGAGGTGACCACCGAGGGCGTCGTCGAAAGTGGCGAACTTCGCACTTGGTACGAGGTCGTCGGGGACCTGGAGGCGGCGCGATCTCCCGGCGCACCCGCTCCGCTCGTCACCATCCACGGCGGCCCGGGTGCGACCCACGACTACCTGCTTTCGATGGTTGACCTAGCCCGCGACGGCCGTGCGGTGATCTTTTACGACCAGATCGGAAACGGTCGCTCGGCGCACTTTCGTGACCGGGGCGCAGAGTTCTTCACCGTGGGACTCTTCGTTGCTGAACTTGCGCGTCTGGTCGATCACCTCGAAATCGGCGATCGCTACCACATACTCGGCCAGTCCTGGGGCGGCATGCTCGCGCTCGAGCACTTGCTAACCGCTCCGAGTGGGCTGCGCTCCGCCGTGCTCTCGAACACCGCGGCGGCGTACCCATCGTTCACGAGGGCGGTGAACGGGCTTCGCGCCGGCCTCCCCGCGGACATCGATGCGACGCTCCGGCGACACGAGAACGCCGGAACCACGAATGACCCCGAGTACCTCGCCGCCGCCCGCGTCTTTTACGACCGCCACGTCTGCCGTGTGGTTCCCTGGCCAGAACCAATCGATCGGAGCTTTGCGTACTTAGACGAGGACCCGACCGTCTACGTCACGACAAACGGACCGACCGAATTCCACACAATCGGTTCGTTCAAAAGCTGGTCGGTCCTCGACAAGCTGGCGCAGATCCGGACGCCGGTCCTCCTGCTCTCTGGGCGTCACGACGAAGCGACGCCGGAGATCCAGCAAGAGCTCGTCGCGGGGATCCCCGACACGGAACAGATCATCTTCGAAAACTCGTCTCACATGCCGTTTTGGGAGCAACGCGAGGAGTACATGGCCGCGGTCGACACGTTCTTGCGGCGCCACGATTGAAGTCGCCGTGTTCGTCTTGCGAGGCTGCGAACAAGGTCGCCAGGACAGCCGGAAAGACTTTAGGAAGGAGCGCGACCGTCAATAACCCGCGCGTACCCAAAGGTCGCCGCGATGCGGGAGGAACCCGGCGCAAGCGCGCACAAGGGATCTACGGTCGCTTGGTTAATTGGCGCACGTTTCCAAAACGCCGGGACGCCTGACCCGTCGGGCACTCGTGCCGCTCTGTCAAGCCTGTGGAGGGAGGCCATTCATCGGGCCAGCCTCCGCGCATGACCGGGAACCGCGACTCGTCGAGCGCAAGACCCAGTTGCCGCGCGAGCGCCGTGTTGTTCCCGAGCTTCTGGGCCGTCTTGATCTTCTGCACGATGTCCTGATCGCCGGTGGCAACCGTCCAGTGCTTCCCGTCCTCGTCGAGACAGAACAGGAAGCCGACGTGCGGCGGGTTGCCCAGCGTCTCCAGGGGAACGTCCATGAGGAAAAAAGCGTCGTCGGCCGAGCACTGCGCGTACTCCACCGTTGTGAGGGGCATGCCATCCTTACGCCAATTTCGACCGCGAGATTCAGCGCGTCAGTAGTCGTTGTGCATCAGCCCGATGCGAAGCGTCGCCCATTCCTATCCCCGGGGAGCTGATCGGGACCCTTTCAGAGTGACCAATTGGGCCGGTCTCGGTCGCCCACAGCTAGCGTTTTCTAATAAGCAGAGCGGCGGGTGAGAAATATGGACGTCCTTGTAGTGGTCGGTCGCGAACAGGCGCCGACGCACCTCGAAGACCGCGCTCGCCTCGTCCACCGCTTCGTGGAGGGAGACTCGCTCGACGCATTAATCGGCGTGTTGAGGGCACGCATCCCGCGTCGCGTCGGGGTCTGCGGACCCATCGACGAAGCGGCGCGCGTGGCCGCCGCCATCCAGCACGCCGGTTTGCCGACGGAACTGTTCAGCGACGACGCCCTACCAAAGGAATACGCCCGCGCGCTCTCTGGTGTGGATATCCGGAGAATCTCCGATCCCGGTCCGCCGATCGACGCCGTCAACTCGCTCGTCGATCTGATCGGGAACACTCCGATGGTCCGACTCGACCGGACCGCGCGCGATGTCGAGTGCACGCTGCTCGGCAAACTCGAGCTGTTCAATCCCGGTGGCTCCTCGAAAGATCGCATCGCGGTGGCGATGATCGAAGCTGCAGAACGTGACGGTCTCCTCGTTCCCGGTTCCACGATCGTCGAGCCGACGAGCGGAAACACCGGTGTCGGTCTCGCGATCGTCGCAGCGAGGCGTCACTACAAGTGCGTCTTCGTCTGTCCGGACAAGGTCGCGCAGGACAAGATCGCGCTCCTGCGTGCCTACGGCGCGGAAGTCGTCGTCTGCCCGACGTCAATTCCGCCGGAACACCCTGACTCGTACTACTCGGTCTCGGACCGCCTAGCTCGGGAGATCCCGCTCGCTTGGAAGCCGGACCAGTACCACAATCCGAACAATCCGCGCGCGCAGTACGAAACAGCGGGACGAGAGATCTGGGAACAGACGCGCGGGCGCATCACGCATTTCGTCGCCGGAATCGGCACGGGCGGGACCGTGACAGGAATCGGTCGCTACCTCAAAGAGAAGAACCCCTCGGTCGTGATCGTCGGCGCAGACCCGGAGGGGTCCGTCTATTCGGGCGGCTCGGGACGGCCGTACCTCGTCGAGGGGATCGGCGAGGACTTCTGGCCATCGACCTACGATCCCTCCGTCGTCGACCAGGTCATCGCGGTGTCGGACGCCGAAAGCTTCGCGACCGCCCGCCGAGTGACGAGGCAAGAGGGGTTGCTGCTCGGCGGCTCAGGCGGCACGGCAGTCGCCGCCGCGCTGAGCGTCGCCCGCGATCTTCCCGCCGACGCGCTCGTCGTCGTGCTCATCCCCGACTCGGGACGCGGCTATCTCTCCAAGCTCTACAACGATTCGTGGATGGCCGATTACGGATTCACGACCGGCGTGGGGCGCACGATCGGAGAGGTGCTCGCGGCGCGCGATCCGGCGCTTCCGTCGCTCGTCCACACCCACCCGGAAGAAACGGTCCGCCAGGCGATCGAGATTTTACGCGAGTACGACGTCAGCCAATTGCCGGTCGTGAAACACGAGCCGCCGGTCGTCCTCGCCGAAGTCGTCGGCGCGGTGACCGAGCGCGACCTCATGGACGAGGTCTTCTCCGACTCCTCGACGCTTGAGCGCGCGGTCGGTGACGTGATGCGCGAACCGCTGCCGACGATCGGCATCGGTGAGCAGGTGCAGCTAGCCGTCGACCGCCTTGAGAAGGCCCCGGCGCTCCTCGTTCTCGATCGGGGTCATCCTGTGGGAGTGATCACCCGATCAGACGTCCTGACGGTGCTGGCGAGCGGTCAGAGGTGAGGTCGAAGTGACGGACGACAACGAGAGACGTCGAGGGTTCGAGACCGACGCCGTTCACGGCGCGTGGCCATCAGATCCGGCAACCGGTGCCGTCACCACTCCCGTCTACCTCACCTCGACCTTCGAGCAGGACGCTGTCGGATCCGATCGCGGCTATGAGTACGCACGAACGGATAACCCGTCGCGTCGAAGTCTCGAGTCACACCTCGCATTGTTGGAGCGGGCGTCATTCGGCGTTGCGTTCGCGAGCGGGCTCGCTGCCGAAGACGCGGTGATGCGGTTGCTCGATCCCGGCGACCGGCTCGTCATGCAGACCGACGGCTACGGCGGAACGTACCGACTCGCGACGGCCGTCCACGAAAGATCCGGCCTCGTCGTCGCCACCGGCGACGTGTCGAATCCCGAACTTCTCGAAGAACACACGAGCATGGTTTGGATCGAGACACCGACGAACCCCTTGCTTGACATCGTCGATATTGCCGCCGTCGCCGAAGCGGCGCACCAGGTTGACGCTGTCGTCGTGGTCGACAACACGTTCGCGACCCCGTACCTCCAGCAACCCCTTTCCCTCGGCGCAGACATCGTCGTTCACTCAACGACGAAGTACCTCGGCGGACACTCCGACGTCGTCGGCGGTTTCGTCGCGACGAACGATCCGGCGATCGCCGATCGACTCCACTTCCTCCAGAACGCGGCAGGAGCCGTGCCTTCACCGTTCGACTGTTATCTGGTGCAGCGCGGTGCAAAGACTCTCGCCGTGCGCATGGACCGGCACTGTGCGAACGCCCTCGCGGTTGTCGCGATGCTGCGCGAACACCCAGCAGTCGCACGGGTCATGCACCCTTCGTTGGCCGAGCACCCCGGCCATGGCATCGCGCAGCGCCAAATGCGAGCGTTCGGCGCAATGGTGAGTTTCACCCTTCTAGCAGGGGAAAAGGCTGCGACGCAGGTGTGCGAACGGACTGAGATCTTCACGCTCGCCGAAAGTCTCGGTGCCGTTGAGAGCCTGATCGAGCACCCGGCGAGGATGACGCACGCGAGCACCGCGGGGACATCGAACGAAGTGCCGACGGAACTCGTCCGGATCAGCGTCGGACTCGAGTCGAGCGACGACCTCGTCGAGGATCTGCGACAGGCTCTCGACAGCGTCTGATCACCGCTCCCAATCTGGGCTCCGCGCGCCAGTCACGACACGCACGCTGCCACTAGGTTTCCCGCGCGGAGCCCTTGATGGAGTCACCTCGCGCCGCTCGACTTGAACGACAAGCGGCGTAAGGGAGAGACCGGAAGCGTGGACCCGGTGCTGGAACACCAACCTGGACAGCGCACGCGGGCCGCGGTCGTCGCGCTCGGGGTGTCCGTCCTCCTCGTCGCGCTCTCGCTGCTTGCCGGAGGTCCGCAACTTCTCGGCTCCGCAAACGCCTCGGCGCTGCGTGTCCGTCATCCCGAAAAAAAGACACCGACGTCCCACACGTTCCGAATACCCCAACCGACGCGAGCGCGCCCGCTTTCGATCCTTGTCATCGGCGATTCGCTCGGCTTGGACCTGCAATACGGTCTCTCACAGACGCTCGGTGCCGACCCGCTCTGTCATCTCATCCAGGCCGCTGTGGGCGACACCGGTTTGACGAACGCGTCGTACTACGACTGGCCGGTAAATCTGAGCCGCGAGATCGTCACCGACCACCCGAAGCTTCTCGTCGTAATGCTCGGCGGAAACGACTGGCAGGGAATGGACACCTCGAGCGGGCCGGTGCAGCCGGGCACCGCGATTTGGGTCAAGAACTACAACGAACGCGTCGCCGAGCTGATGAGCGCGGCAACTTCGAAGGACGTGAGCGTGCTGTGGGTCGGACTTCCGATCATGGGCGATCCGAGCTTCAGTGCTGATATGGCGATCCTGAACGCCATCTACCTCGCGCAGGCTCGCGTCCACCGCGGAGTTTCTTCGCGCCGACATGGAAACTCTTTTCGACACCATCCGGCGCGTACGCCGAGTCCTTGGTGGTCGGCGGAAGCGTCGTTCAGGTACGCGACCCGGACGGAGTGCACATCGATCCGCCGGCGGGGACGGCGCTCCTCGGCCACTACATCGTCGAGACCGTCGATTCGAACTGGCATATCCACATTTGAAGTGACGGTGCGTCGCGCGGGCGCGCCTCCGCGGCATGCGCACCCGCTTTGCCCGCTGAGCGCGTAGCCTCGTCTGTCAATGCCGGAAAGTCTCCCTCCAACCGACGCGCCCGTGACGCCGGACTCGTCCCCCGAATTGCCTGACGAGGCCGATGCGGCGGCAAATGACGCCTCACAGCAAACCCCCAGCAGCTCGCGCGGCGGCACCGTCCGGTCGGGTCTGCACAACTACCGCGTCCGACGGCGCGCCCAAAAAGCCCGACGCAGCGTGCTGCGCCGCAGGCTGACGAGGACCGGCCTTTCGATTCTCGCCTTGATCATCGTCATCGTCGGCGCGGTGACCGGTTACGCGATCTACCGATTCTCACAGATCAACCGCATCAAGGTGCCGGGCGAGGTTCGCGGCGTCCTCCACCAACCCGAGAACATCTTGTTGATCGGGTCGACTGACCGTTGCGCGGCGACGAGCATCCCGGTGTTCAAACAGGAGTGTGCTGCGGGCGTCAACGGCATCAACAGTGACGTCGTGATGATCGTCCACATCGTGCCGAAAACGCACCAGCTCACGCTGCTCTCGATCCCGCGCGACACCTTCGTCCCGAACGCCCGCGCCGGCGGTCTCTACAACAAGATCGACGCCGGGCTTGTCGACGGACCTGGTCAGCTCATCCAAGCGATCAACCAGGACTTCGGCATCCAGATCAATCACTTCGTCGATCTCAATTTCGGGACCTTCACGAACATCGTGAACATCCTCGGTGGCGTGAAGATGTACTTTCCCGACCGCCTCTACGACGCCGAGAACCCGCCCCTGAGCATCACCCACACCGGTTGTCAAATCTTGAAAGGAACCGAGGCGCTCGCGCTCGTGCGCTCTCGTCACCTCTATTACTTCACGAAGGGCCAGAAGATCAACTACGCAGCAATCAACAAAGCAACGCAATTGGGTTACGACTACACACCTGATTCCGGCGGTTCGTACGACGGCAGCGGTGACCTCGGGCGCATCATCCGCGTTCACGAATTTCTGCGCGTCGTGGCGAGTGCAATTCAAAAGCGGGGACTCGGCAATCCACTGACCGACAATGCGATCATCGGGTCGATCGCCCCCGACCTCACGGTCGACAGCGCGCTCGGTGACCGCGAGATGATCGACCTCGCCCTCGCGGTGAAAGACTCCGACTTCAGCAAGTCGCCGCAATACACCTTGCCGATCGTCGTCGACGCGGTGCCGTACACCTACAAGGGTTATGGCTACGGCGACGTCATCTTCCCGTCGGCGCCACAAGACCAGGCGACCGTCGACGAATTCCTCGGCATCAAGCCGACATGGGATTCGATCAGCCCCTCGTCGATCAGCGTCTCGGTGATCGACGGGACGAATTCGCCGGCGAACACCACTTCGGTCGCCTCGCAACTCCATGCACTTGGCTACCGGATCGTGCCGACGACGGCGTCGAACTACGTCGGGCCGGTGTCTGAGACGACGGTCGTCTACGCGAAGGGACATCTCGACCAGGCCGAGCGCGTCCTTTCGTCGCTTTCGGGTACGGCGGTGATGGCCGAGGCCCAACCCGTCGCCGGAGCGGAGATCAGCGTGATCGCCGGGTCGGATCTCTCTGTCGATCACGTGAACACAAAAGCGCTCGTGACCGGCACAAAGCTCCCCAACGCTTCGCCGTCGGTTCCCGCTGCCCAGGGGGGTGGCGGCAGCCCGACGACAACGACGAACCCGAGCTTCTCGGCACCGACCTCCGCGACGTCGACGCTGGAGCCCTATGACCCGAGGGCGTGCCCGGCGTCGTAGCGGCCCTCAGTGAGCGGTCCAACCCCCGTCGAAGACGAACGCGGCGCCACGCGCATCGCGCAGGTCGTCGAAAAGCGCGGAGCACACTTCGTACGCAGTGTTATCTCCGACGCAGCGACGGCTCCGCAAGTGACGGGGGTGTGTAACCGCCATCGACGCGGTTCACATTCATTCCGGGTGGAACGATCGCATCGATGCGATCAAGGACATCCGAAGACAACTTGACATCGGCTGCTTTCAGGAGCGGCTCGAGGTGGTCCATCGTCCGCGGCCCGATGATCGGTGAGGTCACCGCCCGATGGGCGAGTACGAAGCCGATCGCGAGTTCGATCAGGTTCAGTCCCGACTCGTTCGCCAACTCGACGAGGAGGTCGACGATCTCGAGCTTGTGCTGGTTCTCGGGCATCGAAAGGTCGTAGCGGCCCGGGATGCGCTCGGCGCGCCGGCTGGAGTTGTCCTTTCCGGCACCGAAGCGGCCCGACAGCCAGCCCCCGGCGAGCGGGCTCCAGGGGATCACGCCCATCCCGTAGCTCTCACAGACCGGCAGCACGTCGGCTTCGATCCCCCGCACGAGGATGGAGTACGGCGGCTGTTCGGTGAGAAAGCGCTCACTGCCACGGCGTTCCGCCGCCCACTGCGCCTCGACGATCTCGTACGCCGGGAACGTCGAGCTTCCGAAATAGCGGATCTTCCCCTGGCGAACGAGGTCGGTGAGGGCGGACAGCGTCTCGACGACGTCGACCGAGGGATCCGGTCGGTGGACCTGGTACAAGTCGATGTAGTCGGTGCCGAGACGGTGGAGGCTCGCCTCGCACTCGGAGAGGATCCACCGCCGCGAGTTGCCGGAGCGGTTCCTCCCCTCGCCCATCTGCCCATGGACCTTCGTCGCGAGCACGATCTGGTCGCGGGGATAGCTCGCGAGCGCCTTGCCGACGATCTCTTCGGACTCGCCTTGGGAGTACACGTCAGCGGTATCGATGAAGTTGATCCCCGCGTCGAAGGCGCGGTGGATGATCCTGATGCTGTCGTCGTGATCCGGGTTGCCCCAGCCGCCGAACATCATCGCCCCGAGGCACAATGCACTGACTTGGACCCCGGTGCAGCCGAGCGGGCGGTACTCCATCGCTGCCTCCTCAGGTTTGACGTCGAGCGTTCAGCGGGTCACGCGCGCTTGCACTCAAGGGACCCGTCGGCGATCGTACCGAGGCGACTCCAAGTGCCCGCGCGGACGGACGCGTGGCTCTGAATCGAGCGAGGTAACCGTGCGCGACGTTGTCACTCGCAATGAATTCATCGATGCGACGCTGTCCGACTACTGCGCCGCCCACTTCTCCCCTCCCGACGAGGTGGCCCTCGACCTGCGCCGGGCGACGGCGTCGCTCACTGGGGACCGGGCCGGAATGTCGATCGGCGACGACCAGGCGCTGCTGGTCGAGATGCTCGCCCGATCGACACGCGCCGAGCTTGCGATCGAGATCGGGACCTTCACCGGTCGGTCGGCGCTCTCGATCACCCGAGGAATGGGACCGGGAACGCGCCTCATCTGCCTGGACGTGAACGAGGAGTGGACCTCCATCGCCCGGGAGTTCTGGGCGCGGGCGGGGGTCGCGGACCGCATCGACCTCCGCCTCGGCCCGGCGCTCGAGACGCTCGCGACCTTGGACAGCCTCGTCTTTGACCTCGCTTTCCTCGACGCGGACAAGGTGAGCTATCCCGCGTACTACGAGGCCCTCGTCCCGCTCCTTCGCCCAGGCGGGATCCTGCTCGCCGACAACACGCTGCAGTCGGGCCGCGTCGCCGAATCCGCGGTGAACGACGAGGCCACAGTCGCGATGCGGATATTCAACGACCGCGTCGTGTCAGACGAGCGCGTGCGCTCGGTGTTACTTCCGATCGGTGACGGCGTCACCTTCGCCGAAAAGCGCTGACGTCTCGCCGTTAAGTTCGTGCACGTCACTGACGGGCGCGACGACGACATCTTTCGCTTCGGGAATCGGCGCAAGCGGGATCTCAACGACGAATGTCGCGCCCCGTCGTCCGTCGGCTTCGAGAAAGGCACGGCCTCCATGCGCGGTCGCGATCGACGCGACTATCGAGAGGCCGAGGCCCGCACCGCCACTTGCGCGAGCGCGCGAGGCGTCCGCCCGATAGAAGCGCTCGAAGATCCGCTCACGATGCGGCTCGGGAACACCGATACCTTCGTCGTGAACGACGAGCCGCGCGCGGTCATCGGACGCTTCGACAGAAACCTCGATCGCGGTTCCTTGCGGCGTATGTTCGCTCGCATTGCGGACGAGGTTCGAAACGACTTGTCGCAGTCGCTCCTCGTCTCCGATTACGACGACCGGTGCCGTCGCGTCGTCGAAGGCAATCCTGACTTGCGGCGCGACGATCTCGGCCTGCTCCGCCGCTTCCTTTGCGATCGCAGCAAGATCGACCGGGTGTTGCTCGAGCGGTCGTCCCTGATCCAGACGGGCGAGCAACAACAGGTCGTCGACGAGCACCCCCATCCGTGTCGCTTCGTCCTCGATCTTCCGCATCGACGACGCGAGGTCATCCGGCCGTGAGGCGGCGCCGCGTCGGAAGAGTTCTGAGTAGCCACGGATCGAAGTGATTGGCGTCCTCAGTTCATGCGAGGCATCGGCGAGGAACTGACGGAGCCGGTCCTCAGAGGCGCGTTGTTCTGCGAAGGCACGGTCGATTTGCTGCAGCATCTCGTTCAATGACGCGCCGAGGCGGCCGACCTCAGTTTTGTCGTCCTCACGCTCGACCCGTCTGGATAGGTCACCGGTCGCGATCGCACCGGCGGTGCGTTCGATCTCTCCGAGCGGTCGCATGCCGAGCCGGACGACGAAGTACCCGACGAGCGCCAACACGGCGAGAACGATCGCGGAGACAAGGAGGTCGACGGCGGTGAGACGTGACAACGTCGCGTCAAGCGACTGAATCGGGATCGCGACGACCGCATAGCCCGGTACGTCAGGCTGGCCGAAACTCGAGAGCGTCGCGGAGCGCACGAGCACTCGATAGTGGAACGAGGAGTCCCCCTTCGCCGACGTCGTGATGTATCGCGTGCCGCTCGCAGGTGATGGGGAGTCAACCCACGACGGCAGTACCGGAGCTGCGGAAGCGAGTTGACTCGGGTCGGTCTGTCGAAGGACCCCCGACGAGGAGACGAACGCGCCGTAGGTTCCGGCCGGGGTGGTATTGCTGAACTGGAACTGGCGGAGCGGCCCGGAATTCATCTCGTCGACGACGGTGTTGAGTGTCGTCTGCAGTTCCGAGTCGACCTGGCCGGAAAGGTAGGACTCGATCTCACCGTAGATAATGACGTCGGCGACGACGAGCCCGACCGCGGTGACAAGGACGATGCCGAGACTCAAGCGCGCCCGGAGCGACAGCCTGCCAAACGGGCGGGAGATCGCCGACCTCATCCGCCTGAACGTCTTCATCGCGACGGGAGCGCTCACCCGCCCTGCGGCAAACGCAGGCTGTAACCGACTCCCCTGAGCGTGTGAATGAGGGGCGGACCGAGGGTGTCGATCTTCTTGCGGAGATAGCTCACGTACGTCTCGACGACGTTCGCGTCGCCGCCGAAGTCGTACTCCCACACGTAGTCGAGGATTTGGGGCTTCGACAGCACGCGGCGCGGATTCAACAGGAAGTAGCGCAACAACTTGAACTCCGTCGGCGTCAGATCGATCGGGGTGTTGCCGCGGAAGACCTCGTGCGTCTCCTCATCGAGTTCGAGGTCGGCGAAGGACAGCCGCGCCCCACCGCTTGCGCCGTCCACCGTTCGACGCAGCACGGCTCGCACGCGCGCGACGAGTTCTTCCAGACTGAACGGCTTCGTGACGTAATCGTCGCCTCCGAGCGTGAGCCCCCGCACCTTGTCCTCGGTGGCGTCTTTCGCGGTCAGGAAGAGGATCGGCACGCGACGGCCGTCCTGTCGCAGCCGGCGGGCGATCTCGAACCCGTCGATGTCGGGGAGCATGATGTCGAGCACGAGCAGGTCCGGCCGGACGCTCTCCACCCCGTCGAGCGCGCCGCGTCCAGTCGACGCCGTCGCGACCTCGAAGCCCTCGTAGCGGAGCGCGGTCGCGACGAGATCGGTGATGTTCATCTCGTCGTCGACGACGAGCACTCGAGCGGCGCCCGTTCCCACGCGCACATTTTCGTCCCCATTGCTGAGAGTTCGCTGTGCGGACCCTGAGATGGCTGTGGGGACCCTGCGAGGCGGGTCAGACCCTCGCGAGGTTGCCGAAGCGGGCGTGCTCAGGGATGAACGACAGCGTGACCTGGCCGACCGGGCCGTTGCGGTGCTTGGCGATCTGGATGTGCGCCGTGCCCTTTTCGGGGGTGTCGGGGTTGTAGACCTCGTCGCGGTTGATGAACAGCACGACGTCGGCGTCCTGTTCGATGGCGCCCGATTCGCGCAGGTCGGCGAGAACCGGCCGCTTGTCCGACCGGGTCTCGAGCGCCCGGGAGAGCTGGCTCAACGCGACGACAGGGATCTTCAGCTCCCGGGCCAAGATCTTCAGGCCGCGACTGATCTCGGAGATCTCGACTTGTCGATTCTCAGCGTTCGAAGGATTGCGCATCAGCTGCAGGTAGTCGACGACGACGAGACCGAGTCCCTCTCGACTGCGCATCCGTCGGGCCTTCGCGCGCATGTCCATCACCGTCGCGTTCGGGTTGTCATCGATGAAGAGCTTCGATGCACCGATTCGCCCGATCGCGTTCGAAATCTTCCGCCAGTCCGCCTCGCGCAGCTTTCCAGTTCGCAAATTCGATTGGTCAACCTTCGCTTCCGCGCACAGCACGCGCTGCGCGATCTCGAGGTGGCCCATCTCCAAAGAAAAGAACAGCACGGGCGTCCCCTGCATCGCCGCATGTGCGGCGAGACCGAGCGCGAACGCGGTCTTTCCCATCGAGGGACGCGCGCCGACGATGACGAGATTCGACGGCTGCAAACCCGACAGCTTCTCGTCCAAGTCGTGATATCCCGTCGGCACGCCGGTGATCGACTCCCCGCGCTCGTAGAGCGTCTCGAGTTCGTCAAGCGTCCGGCCGAGAAGGGTGTTGATCGGCTCGATGGTGTCAGTCGCCTGGTGACGGGCGACGTCATAGACCATCTGTTCGGCGTGGTCGATCGCGTCGGCGACGTCCTCGGGGAGGCCGTAGCCGATCTCGGCGATTTCGTTCGCCACGCCGATCAAGCGCCTGAGCAGGGCATTTTCAACGACGATCCGGGCGTACCGTGGGGTGCTCGAGATCGCCGCCGTCTTCGATTGCAGAGTGGCGAGCACCGCCGCTCCACCGATCTCTTCGAGCACCCCACGGCGGCGGAGCTCCTCGGCGACGCTGACGGCGTCAGCGGGCTCGGCGCGCCCGAAGAGCGTCTCAATCGCGTCGAAGACGAGCGCGTGCGATGGCTTGTAGAAATCCGCGCGCGTGCATTTCTCGATGCCGATCGCGATCGCGTCGTGAGACAACAGCATCGCGCCAAGCAACGATTCCTCCGCCTCGAGGTTGTGCGGCGGGACGCGCCCCGAACTCTGCGTTACAGCAGACCGACGCGGGCGTCGTACGGTCTCCTCGAGCGGCTGGAGCATGGTGCCGCTCACACTGCCCGCCCCGGGTTGGGGAGCGATACCTCCGTATGTTCCGGATTGCCCTCGGGATAACCGTTCCCACCCTGTGAGTTGGCGGTGCAGAATGCATCCGGGCCTGTGAATTGCGTTCGCGCGGATTGAAAGGCGCGTGGTCGTGAGCGTTCCATCGCCGTGCAACCTAGACGACGGCTATATCGGCGGGTATACGAATCCCCTGTTCAGAGCTGTTTTCTGCGTTCCGAATTGCGATGAGCGCGCGGAATCGGCTAGCCGGACACCTCGATCGTGAGTGCGAATTCGACATCGGGATGCAGACGCACGCCGACCTCATGCGTTCCGACCGAACGGATCGGCTCACGGACGATGAGCTTGTGACGATCGAGCGCCACGCCGGACTGGGCTTCCACCGCCGCGACAATTTCGGCTGGGGTGACTGACCCGAAGAGCCGCCCGTTCCGTCCGACGCGCGCGGTAATCACCACCGTGACGGGCACGAGTCGTTGCGCAACGGACTCCGCAGCTTGACGAGCGCGTTCGTCGGCAACGTCGCGCGCGCGGCGCATCCGACCCGCCTGCTCGAGCACTTTGTCGGTCGCCGGGAACGCATGACCACCGGGCAGCAGGAAGTTGCGCGCGTGACCGTCGGCGACGTCGACGACATCTCCGCGCTTCCCGATACCCTCGAGATCGCTGCGCAGCACGACCCTCATTCGGCGGGTTCCTCCGCCTGTCCGCCGGCGCCGACCGCCGGGTCGACCTCGGTCTGTTCCACTTCCTCGGCTTCGGATTCCGCGCCGTCGTCAACGGGGATCGCGATCTCGACCTCTTCCGGTGCCGGGCGCGTCTCGAAGCGCGGGCCGCCCCGCCCGCCGCGGCCGCCACGTCCTCCCGGTCGTTCGTTGGTCGTGCGCTGGGTGTACGGCAAGAGGGCGAGTTCCCGCGTCGTCTTGATCGCCCGAGCGACTGCGCGCTGGTGCTGGGCGCAATTGCCGGAGACCCGGCGCGCCCGGATCTTGCCGCGGTCGGACATGAACTTCCGGAGCAGATTCACGTCCTTGTAGTCGACGTAGTCGATGCCATCGCGACAAAAGACGCACACCTTCTTTTTCTGCCGCCGGCCGTTGTCCTTCGGCGCCCGCCGACTCGTGCGGTCGCGGTCGTTGCTCCTCGCCATCAGAACGGCTCCTCGTCGTCGGCCGCCGCGGCCGCCGCTGATGTTCCGCGAGGCGGGCTCGCCGCAGCTGGGCGACCTTCACCCGGGCCGCGGCGCTCGTTTTTCATCACCTGTGCGGTCGCCCACCTCAGGCTCGGCCCGAGCTCGTCAGCGACGACTTCGATCTTCGATCGCTTGTCCCCATCGGGGGTTTCCCACGACCGCTGCTCGAGACGCCCCGTCACGATGATGCGGGCACCTTTCGTCACCGATTCGGAGACGTTCTCTGCCATTTCACGCCAACAGACGACGTCGAAGAACGACGTCGCCTCCTCCCACTCCTGGGTCTGGCGGTTCTGCCAGCGTCGGTTCACCGCCAAGCCGAAGCTCGCGGTCGCCTGCCCCGACGGGGTGAACCGCAACTCGGGGTCGCGCGTCACGTTGCCGACCAGCACCACATTGTTTCCGTTCGCCATATCTGCCTCTTTTTTTCGCTAGCTCGCCGGCAACGCCTCGACCGCCGGTGCGGGCGCCTGGCCGGCGATCTTCTCCGGTTTGCGGATGATCCGGTGGCGCAAGACATCGTCAGCCAGCGAGAGGACCCTGTCCGCTTCCGCGACCGCCTCAGGCGTCGCCACGACCTCGACGAACAGATAGATGCCTTCGCTGCGATGCTTGAGCTCGTACGCGAAGGTGCGTCGACCCCAGCGTTCGATACCGTTCACCGATCCACCGGCGGACTGGACGATCTCGCCGACGCGATCGGTCGTCGCCTTGATGTCGATCTCTTCGAGGCCGGCATCAAAGATGACGGCGATTTCGTAGGGCCGCAGGGCGGCTCACCTCCTCAGGACCCGGCGCACGAGCGCCCGGGGCTCCGGTCTCTCCCGGAGCAGGGGTGTTCAGGACGCAGGCATCGTAGTCGAGCGCGCTCTCGGCTCGATCGGTCGCCCACCGCGCGATCGTCGCGATTGGCCTTGACGCGCTGCCTAACGCGGATCCTCTGGCTGCTCCTCGCGTAGCGGCTCGGCGAGTTCGCCGGCGGCGTGGTAGCTCTCGTCCTCCGAGGGATAGGCGCCCGTTCGCACGTCAGACGCGAAGCGCTCGATGGCGCCCGTCACGACCTGTCCGAGGTCGGCGTAGCGGCGCACGAACTTCGCCGGCGGCCGCGCCGACATCCCCAAAACATCGTGGATCACCAGCACCTGGCCGTCGGTGTGCCGTCCGGCGCCGATGCCGATCGTCGGGATCCCGACGGATTCGGTGATCCGCCTAGCGAGCAGGTCAGGCATGCCCTCGAGGACGATCGCGAAGCAGCCCGCCGCGTCGAGCGCCTTCGCGTCGAGTTCCAGCGCGTGTGCCGCCTCGGGCGCACGACCTTGGATCCTGAACCCCCCGAAGACGAGCAGGGACTGGGGCGTCAGCCCGAGGTGTCCCATCACCGGGATCTCGGCTTCCAAGATGGCGTGGATCACCGGCAGGCGTCGACGCCCTCCTTCGAGCTTCACGGCTTTCGCGCCGGCGCGGATCAGCGTCGCGGCGTTGCGCACCGCGTCGAGCGGATCGAGGTGGTAGCTCATCCAGGGCAGGTCGGCAACAACGAGCGCGCGGGGCCGGGCGCGGGCGACCGCGCCGACATGGTGTGCGATCTGGTCGACGTCGACGCTCAGGGTGTTCTCGTATCCGAGGACGTTGTCGGCGACAGAGTCCCCGACAAGGATCACGTCGACGCCCGCCTGGTCGGCGAAACGGGCGAAGGGCTCGTCGTAGGCCGTCACCATCACGATCGGCTTGTCCCCGCGCGCCCGTTTGTGCTGCGCGATCGAAGGAACGGTCACGGATTCGGTCACCTCGACCTCCTGCCGTCCAGTGCACCCGGCTACCGGCGGCACTCCCACGCTATCCGCGATGAAAGCAACTCGACGAGCGGTTAGAGCGCCGAGCGCCTCCGCGCGACGGAGCCGGTGAACATCCGCAACACATGGTTCCACGAGCACTCGACGCACACTTCGACGACGTAGAACGCGACATCGTCACGGTGGCTCGCGAGGTCACGGATCCCCCCGCCCATCGGAAGCGCCCTCCCCCCGGGAGGAAGGCGGGAACCGAACGCAAAGGCGACGTGGACGAGCTTCGCCTCCCCACAGATCGGGCACTCCATCTCGGTGACATGACCCAGGTTGCGCGCCACTCGCAACAGCTCGGGATGGGCGTCGCAGACGTCGACGCGGGAGAGGCGGCCCTTGCGGTATTCCCGGACGACCGAATCGCGGGCGAGGCGGTACTCGATCTGACCGAGCCCGCGCACTTCGGGGCGTTCGGCCTCGGATTCCTGTCCGGATTGCACGTCGGCAGGCTACCTGGCCGCTGGTACGGCGAAGGCGGCTTTTTCAGTGTCACGCTGCCGGAACGGGTCCCGGCGGTTGTCATCAAATCGACATATCGAATCGATACATCGGCCACTAATATGGCACCGTGCTCGAACTCGCGATCCTCGGTCTGGTGAAAGAACGGCCGATGCACGGCTATGAGATCCGCAAGTCCCTGCGGGAGGACTTCGGGGTGCTGTCGAACCTTTCGTTCGGCTCGCTCTATCCGGCTCTTGCCCGCCTCGAGGCGGCTGGGGCACTCAGCACACTGGAGCCTGCGGACACACCGCGCCGTGCGCGTCGCCGCGAAGAGACGCTCCCGCTGACCGGGTCGCTCGCCGGTGAGCGCGCCGCGGTCGTTGCGCGTCGCTCCCTCGGCGAAGCGGCGGCGGTCTTGGGGGCGCGTTCGACTCGGTCGCGCAAGGTTTACGTCATCACGCCGCGCGGCGAAGAGCTCTTCGAAGAGCTCTTGGAGTCGAACGATGGCCCCGCAGAAGACCCGAAGGGATTCTCGTTGCGACTCGCGTTCGCGAAGTACTTGAGCCCCCAGTCACGGGTACGACTGCTCGAGCGGCGCCGCAGCCAACTGGTCGAACGCCTTCAGCACTCCGAGCGCGCTCTCGGGCGACCGAAGCGACCGATGGACGACTACGAGCGCTCGATCGCCGAGCACGCCAAGGACACGATTGCCGCCGACCTGTCCTGGGTCGAGCGCCTGCTCGAGCGCGAGCGTCACTTGCTCGAACGACTCGAAACACCGACGTCAACGAAGCGTCCGCGTCGCGGCACTCGAGGTAACCACAACGAACAATCGCCCGTCGCCGCCGCGAGCGGTGCAGGCGCCAAACAAGGAGAACGGCCACCCCGATGAACCAGCCGAAGGGGAAGATCAAAGTCGCAATCGCCGGCGTCGGGAACTGCGCCTGCTCGCTCGTGCAGGGCGTCGAGTACTACCGCGACGCCGACGCGAACGAGGCGGTGCCGGGGCTGATGCACGTTTCGCTCGGCGGCTACCACGTTGGTGACGTCGAATTCGTCGCCGCGTTCGACGTCGACGCGGAAAAGGTCGGCCTCGAACTCGACAAGGCGGTCTTCGCCGGCCACAACAATACGATCCGCTTCTCCGACGTCCCCTCGAGCGAGGTCACCGTCCAGCGCGGACCGACGCTCGACGGGCTCGGCAAGTACTACCGCCAGGTCGTCGAGGAGTCTGCGGAGCCGCCGGTCGACGTAGCGCGGGTGCTGCGCGATTCGGGCGCGGAAGTCCTCGTCGCGTACTTGCCCGTCGGCTCCGAGCAAGCCCAGAAGTACTACGCGCAGGCCGCGATCGACGCCGGAGTCGCCTTCGTGAACGCGATCCCCGTCTTCATCGCGAGTGACCCGGTCTGGGCGGAGAAGTTCGCCGCGGCCGGGGTTCCGATCGTCGGCGACGACATCAAGAGCCAGGTCGGCGCCACGATCGTCCACCGGATGCTCGCTCGGCTCTTCGAAGACCGCGGCACGACGCTCGATCGCACCTACCAGTTGAACGTCGGCGGCAACATGGACTTCAAGAACATGTTGGAGCGAGAGCGGCTCGAGTCGAAGAAGCTCTCGAAGACCCAGGCGGTGACGAGCCAGATCGAAGGCGGGATCGCTCCGGAGTCGGTCCACATCGGTCCGTCCGACCACGTCCCGTGGCTCGAGGATCGCAAGTGGGCGTACATCCGGTTGGAGGGCCGCAATTTCGGCGACGTGCCGCTCAATCTCGAATTGAAGCTCGAGGTGTGGGACTCACCGAACTCGGCCGGCGTGATCATCGACGCGCTGAGGTGCGCGCGAATCGCTCTCGATCGCGGCATCGCCGGGCCGCTCGTCGGTCCGTCCGCCTATTTCATGAAGTCTCCGCCGGTCCAGTACCACGACGAGGAAGCGCGCGTGCTCGTCGAGCGCTTCGCGGCAGGGACCGAGGACGCTTAACGGAGCGCCGGTCCCTCCTCGGCCCACCACGCGTCGAGTCGACGGGTGATCTCCTCCTTGCCGAGCAAGCCTTCGTCGAGGCGGACCTCCAAGAGATACGCGAGGGCGCGTCCGACGAGCGGGCCGGGCTCGACACCGAGGTGATCCATCACTTCGTTGCCGTCGAGTTCGGGTCGGATCGCGTCGAGCGCCTCGCGCGCTGAGAGTTCCGCGAGCCGCGCTTCGAGATCGTCCATCCGAGCTTCGAGTTCGCGCGCGCGCTCCACGTTGCGCGTCGTGCAATCGGCGCGCGTGAGCTCGTTGAGATGCTCGAGGAGCGGACCAGCGTCGCGCGCGTACCGCCTGAGCGCAGAGTCGGTCCAGCCCATCTTGTAGGTATGGAATCTCAAGTGCAGCTCGATGAGACGACTGACCGCGTCGATCTCGTTCTGGGGATAGCGCAGCGCTTCGAGCCGGCGTCGCGCCATGCGCGCGCCGACGATGTCGTGGTGGTAAAAGCTCACACCGTCGGGTCCGTAGGCGCGCGTCTGGGGTTTTCCGATGTCGTGCAGCAGCGCCGCCAGGCGCAATACCTCGTCGGGACGCGTCTTTCCGACGACGGCGATCGTGTGGGCGAGGACGTCTTTGTGTCGGTGGACCGAGTCTTGTTCGAGCGCGAGAGCGGGAATCTCAGGTAGGAACTGGTCGGCAAGTCCCGTCGTGACGACGAACCACAGTCCCGCCTCGGGATCAGGGAGCACGATGAGCCGGTTGAGCTCGTCACGGATCCGCTCCGCCGAGACGACCGAGAGCCGACCCGCAAGACGGCGCGCCGCTTCGGTCAGCTCTTCGGTCGGAGTGAGCTCATACCCCGCGATGAATCGTGCTGCCCGCAACGTGCGCAGCGCGTCGTCGCTGAACGACGTCTGTGGGTCGAGCGGCGTTCGCAGTGTGCGCGACGCAAGGTCGGCGAGACCGTCGAACGGGTCGATGAGTTCGAGATCGGGCAGCGATAGGGCCATCGCGTTCACCGTGAAATCGCGGCGAGAAAGGTCCGTAACGACATCGTCGCCGAAGCGGACCTCGGGCTTGCGAGACTCGGGGACGTAGACCTCGGCGCGATGGGTCGTGATCTCGAAGCGCCGACCGCGGTGGGATGCGCCGATCGTCCCAAAGCGCTTCCCCTGTAGCCACACCCTGTCGGCCCACCCATCGACGAGGCGCTCGATCTCTTCGGGTCTAGCGTCCGTCGTGAGATCGAGATCGGTGTCCGGGCCGAAAGGCTCCTTGCCCCCTGGCGCACCGGCGATCGCGTCTCTCACCGGTCCGCCGACGAGGTAAACGCGGTAGCCGGCGTCGACGAAACGGCGCGCGAGTTCGTTCGTCTCGCCGACGATCGGCCGGATGCGCTCAGGAATCACGGGCGCGACGGTAGCGGTTGACCTTCGCGGCCCGATGGGGCGATCAGGCTTCATAACCTGGATTTGCCCCGAAAGTAGGCTCCGTGCGAGCGGGGACCGAACGGAGGACGTCTCACCCTTGGCCTGCTCGCCGACGCGTCGTGACCGACCTTTCGCGCGCATGCGACGTGCGCCGCTCCTTTTCGCCGCGACATCGCTCGCGCTCGCCACGGCCGGGTTCGCGTCCCTCGCGTCACCGGCTTTCTCTTCTGCATCGGAGAAGACGTCGGTCAATTTGACCGCCGAGACGAACTGGGTCGGGGCGCACTCGAAAATGCACCTGTCATTCGACGTGAGCTCGACGTTTCCGACGACCGACCTCGGCGTGAAGCTGACGCTGTACTCGCGGCTCACAAGCCGCTACGCGTTCGGACTCTCCGAGACGGGTAAGGAGCCGTCGAGCGAGATCGTGCTCGGTGCGACACCAATCATCCCGCTCTCACAGTTGCTCCATGGGTTCGCGCCGAACGCGTCGGCCTCCTTGAAGGTGCGCGTTGTAACGGCCCCGACAGCACGCTCGCCGCAGCTCTCCTCGCCGGTGCTCGCGCTCGACTGCGTTCCGGGCAGTTGCGACGGCGTGTACCCCCTGGAAGTGGTGATCGTCGATCGGTCGACGGACAAACCGCTCGCCTCCTTCACGACCGACGTCATCTACCTCACCGGGTCGGCAGGGACCTATCCACTGAACGTCGCGCTCGTCTTCTCGCTCGGGACCGGACTCGGACTCGCACCGGACGGCGACTCGATGGTCTCGCTGCCGCGCCTCGTCGCACTCGATGAGTTTGTCCGGGCGGTCGCCGCCCAGTCGCACACTGCGGTCACCATCAACGCGTACTCCCAGATCCTGTTGGCTCTCGAGCGCTCACAGGACAAGCTCGCGAAGGCGACGCTCACCTCCTTGCGATCTCTCGTCGCGAATGGCGCAGTCACCGGAAAGCTCGAGATGCTCGACGCACCCTTCGCCGAGATCAGCCCAGAACAGCTTGCGCGCGCCGGACTGACCAGTGACTTCACACGCCAGTTCGCAACGGGACACGCGATCGCGCACCGCCTCGTCGGCGCAACCGAGACCGTGACCCCCTACCTCGCGGCGAGCAACCTCGACGCGACGGGCGTCGCGACGCTTGCCTCAGCGGGCATTACGCGACTAGTTGTTCCTGAGTCGAACGTCACGCCGGCACAGGCGACGACGCCGACCGCTCCGTTCAAGCTGCAGACAGGATTGTCGGGCTCGTCTGCCCCGGTGGCCTTCGTCGCCGATTCCGGACTCGCGTCACAGCTTCAATCGAGTTCAGACCCGGTACTCGCCGCGCACAATTTCCTCGCTGACTTGGCGCAGACCTTCTTCGAAGAACCATTCTCGACTGGACCCCGCGGCGTCGTCGTCGCCCCGTTGCTCCTACCGAGTTCGTCGCGCCTCGTATCCACCGTTCTGCACGGTCTGAACTCGACTCCAATCCTCCACTCGATAACCCTCGACGATCTCTACGCGGCGGTCCCGGTCGGCTCGAACGCCGAACCGCGATCGGCCGGACTCACCGGAGTTCACGGGCCGAGCGGCCACCTCGGTCAGAAGATCACCTCGGCGCGCTCGATGCTGTCCGATCTCCAATCGGTCATCCCGACCGACGCCTCGCTTTTGAACCGTGCCCGCGACGCGATCCTGCTCGCAGAAACCGCCGGCATCGCAAATTCTGCCGAGTCGCGATATCTCGGCGTACCGAACTTGGAATTCAAGATCGTGCGCGAGTCGCTCGCGCTCACGGGATCGCGTACCGTCACGATCGGTCAGCACAATGCTCGCGTCCCCGTCACCTTCGACTCGAGCTTCCCGAACGTCATTCACGCGGATCTTCGCCTTTCGAGCGGTGAGTTCGCGCTCTCGCCGAGTCAAGTCAGCCAGCCAATCGTGCTCGCCCGCAAGAACACCGAGCACGTGGTCTCCGTGACGACAAGGACCTCCGGCGTGTCGACTCTCGACGTCGAACTCGTCTCCCCCGTTGGCAAGGTTGTTCTGCTGCAAGGCGGTATCACGATCCGATCGACCGCCTATTCGATCGTCGCCGTGATCATCTCGGCGATCGCGCTCCTCATCTTGCTCGCCTGGTGGGTTCGCACGATGCTCCGCCGCCGGCGCCGTCACGCGCAACAACGCGAACTCCTCAGCGCGTCGGGCCCGGCGTCGACGTGACGGATCCGATGCCCCCGTCGGCCCCAGCCGGCGCGGCATCGACAACCAGCCGTTCTGCCCGCCTCCAGCGCGCGTCGTTCGGCACGGGACTCGGAACGGTCGCGTCGCGACTCACCGGCCTCGCGCGACTGATCGTCCTCGCCTACGCGCTCGGGGGTCTTCGACTCGCTGACGCCTTCAACCTGGCGAACAACACCCCGAACATGATCCATGACCTCGTCCTCGGCGGGGTCCTCGCCGCGACGTTCGTCCCGGTCTTCGTCGAACGCTTGTCGACACGGCCCGAGCGCGAGGCGAACGAGTCGATTTCTGCCGTCGTGAGCCTGGCGATCGTCGTTCTCGGCGTCGCGACCGTCGCCTTCGTCCTCCTGGCGCCGGCTCTGATCACGCTGTTCACCTTCGGAAAGGCGACACCGCAAGAACGTTCGATCGCCGTCGAACTGTTGCGCATGTTCGCCCCGCAGCTCCTCTTTTACGGCGCGATCAGCCTGATGGCCGCCGTGCTCGCGACCAAGGACCGATTCGGCGCGGTCGGAGTGGTTCCTGTCGTGAACAACGTGATCGGGATCGTCGTCTTCGCGCTGTTCGCAGACATGGCGCGTCACGCGTCGGTCGACTATGTCGAGCACCACCAGTCGCTCGTCTACCTGCTCGGCGTCGGGACGACACTCGGTGTCGCGGCCCAGGCTGCCTGCCTTGTGCCGTCGATGCGCAGGGCGCGAACCCGCCTGCGCTTCATCTGGCGACCGAGAGATCCGGCGATTCGAACGATCATCTCACTCTCGGGCTGGACCTTCGGATTCGTGATCGCGAATCAGCTCGCACTTTTCATCGTCCTTGCCCTCGAGTTCCACGTCGGCCCGGGGGCGGTGACCGCCTACACCTATGCGTACGTCTTCTTCCAGTTCCCCTTCGCCGTCGTCGCGACCTCGATCATCAACGTCGCCTCCCCCGACCTCGCGCGCCTGGCGACGCGTCGAGAGTGGCGGCCGGTCGGACAGCGATTCGGCCGCGCGACCCGGCAGGTGCTCGCGCTCATCCTCCCGGCGATGGTCGGCTACCTGTTGCTCGCGCGCCAAGCCGTCGGTCTGCTGATCGAACACGGCCACGAGAGTGCACACGCGGCAGACGTCACCTCGTCGGTGTTGGTGCTGTTCGCCGTGGGACTTCCCGGCTACTGCGTGTTCTTCCTCGCGACAAGGACGTTCCAGGCGCTGCAGGACACCCGATCGGCGTTCGTCATGTACGTCATCGAGAACGGCCTCAACGTGCTCGTCGCTTTTCTCCTTTACAAGCCACTCGGTGTGCGCGGCCTCGCACTGTCGTACTCGATCGCGTACAGCGTCGCGGCGGTGATTACCGTCATCGTGTTGCGCGAGCGCCTCGGGACAATCGGCGGGCGCGCACTCGTGAACGCCACCGCGAGATACGTCGTGTTGTCGGGGATCATGGCCTTTGCGGTGGCGGTCGTCGTCACGCTCGTTGGTACCGGACTCGGCGCGTTCGGGTGGTTGCGGCTCTTCGTCGCCGTTGCGGCCGGAGGCGTCGCGTATCTCGGCGCGGCGGGTCTCGCGGCGACGTTCGCATCCTGGCAGACTGCCCGGCGGCAGACGCCACCGCGCGTCCGGGGGCCAAGGGGGGAAATTGGCAGGCGTCCGTATCGTCACTGACAATGGCTGCGACCTCCCCGACGCGCTCATCGAGAAGTTTGGGATCGTCGTCGTGCCGATCGACGTGCGACTCGGACCGCGGTCAGCCGACGAGATGCGCGGCGTTTCGTCGGAACGGTTCTGGGAACTCGCGACGAGCGAACAGGCGATCGCCGAGACATCGGCGCCCGCTCCCGGGGCGTTCGCTTCGGCATTCTCGGACGCCGCCCGTGAGGGTTGCTCAGGGGCGGTCTGCGTGACGCTGTCGTCGGGTCTCTCCGCGACCTACCAGTCGGCGGTCGCTGGTGCGGCATCGGCGCCGGAGGGGTTCCCCGTCGTCGTGATCGACTCGAAGCTCGCGACGGTCGGCGAGGGCCTCGTCGTCTTGGAAGCCACGGACCGCGCCGCGGCGGGCGAGAGTGTTGAGGCGATCGGTAACGCGCTCGCGACGACTTGGAAAAAGGTCGAAGTGTTCGGAACGTTGGACACCCTCGAGTGGCTGCGTCGAGGTGGCCGGATCGGCGCTGCACAAGCCCTTCTCGGGTCACTGCTTTCGATCAAGCCGGTGATCGAGGTACGCGACGGCGTCGTCGTTCCGGAATCACGGCAAAGGACGCGCGCTCGATCGTTCGAGTACCTCGCCGAAAAGGTGCGCCGAGCCGGACCCCTGAAGCGCCTCGCCGTCGCGCACGCCGCGGCAGCCGACGTCAGCGAGATGGAGAAGCTGCTCGCGCCGATCTTCCCGGCCGATGAGACGATCGTCTCCTACATCGGTCCGATCGTCGGCGCGCACACCGGACCAGGCACCGTCGGCGTCGCGTTCCAGCGCGCCTAGCCAAGCCGTCATCTCACGCGATCGTGCCGTAATCTCGACGCGATGGGCGAGGAATCGACGTCAACGGCACGGGAGCTCGGAGCGAAGCTGCAGGGCGTCGTCGAGTCACTCTCTGCCGCCGCAGTCGAAAAGGTGACGCGGCCGATCTTCGCCGTCGTCCGCTGGACGATCCTCGGCGCGGTCGTTGCGGCGCTGACCGTTTTCGCCCTCGCGGCCGTCGTGATCGGCCTCGTCCGTCTCTTCGATGCCGACGTCTTTGCCCGCGAGGTCTGGGCGACGTACTTCGTTGTGGCGGGAATCTTCTGCGGCTCCGGAGCGTTGCTGTGGGTGCTCAGCGCCAGAAGGAATCGAGGTGAGAGCGCTGACTAACGAACTCTTGGAACCCTCGCCCGGGGCCCGTGTGCCGAGGGACCTCGTCATCTTGGGTTCTGGCCCCGCCGGATTGACCGCGGCGGTCTATGCGGCGCGTGCCGACCTCCGACCGCTCGTCCTGGAGGGAGAGCCCTCTTCGACGAGCGACCAGCCCGGTGGCCAGCTGATGACGACGACTGACGTCGAGAACTTCCCGGGCTTCCCGAAAGGCGTCATGGGGCCGGATCTCATGGTCTTGATGCGCGAACAGGCGGAGCGCTTCGGCGCGGAGATCGTCACGAAAAAGGCGACGCGCGTCGACTTGTCGCGGCGGCCGTTCGCGATCTGGACCGGCAACGATGACATATCGCAGCCCGATGTGGTCGCGCGAACGCTCATCATCGCGACCGGGGCGCGCGCACTCTCGCTCGGCGTGCCCGGTGAATCCGAACTGCTCGGCCACGGCGTCTCGACGTGCGCGACCTGCGACGGTTTCTTTTTCCGCGACAAGACCATCGCGGTCGTCGGAGGTGGCGACTCGGCGCTCGAAGAAGCGCTCTTCCTCACGCGCTTCGGCGATTCCGTGAAGATCATCCACCGGCGCAAGGAGTTGCGCGCTTCGAAGATCATGCAAGACCGAGCGTTTGCCAACGAAACAATTACGTTTGTGTTCGACACCGTTGTCACGCGCATCATCGGTGATGCGAAAGTGACGGCCGTCGAGATCAAAGACACCGTGACCGGTGAAGTGCGCGAACTGCCGGTCGACGGTGTGTTCGTCGCAATCGGACATACCCCGAACACCGAACTCTTCAAAGGCCAGCTCGAAATGGACGCCGCGGGCTACGTCGGCACGCACGACGGCACCGCGACGAGCGTTGCGGGCGTATTCGCCGCAGGTGACGTGCAGGATCACGTCTACCGCCAGGCGATCACTTCCGCCGGCTCGGGGAGCATGGCAGCGCTCGACGTCGACCGATTCCTCGCCAATGAGGGGAGATCTTGACGACGTCGGGAATGCACCAGCGGCGACTTGCGTTGCAGGTGGAGGTGTTGAAGCGAGACAAGGAGCAGAAACGGTGTCGGCTGCACTCGCGGTGAGCGACAGCACATTCGATGAGGAAGTCACCCATTCGGCCACGCCGGTACTTGTTGACTTCTGGGCCGAGTGGTGCGGTCCGTGCCGGATGATCGCACCGATCCTCGAAGAAATCGCGGAAGAGAAGAAGGGCGCGATCCGCGTCGTGAAGCTGAACGTCGACGACAACATCGAGACGGCCCGGCGTTTCGAGGTGCTCTCGATCCCGACATTGATCCTGTTCAAAGACGGTGAGGCGCAAGTCCGCATCGTCGGCGCAAAGCCGAAGTCGGCATTGCTCGCAGACCTCGAGGGCCACCTGTAATCACATCGTCGCCCACTCCCACGTAGGCGAGCCGCGTACCGGCCGTAGCATTCCCGGGTGCCCGACGCACCCGCTGAACTCTCTTCGCACACGCTGCCGCTGCGTCGCGGCGATCGCGGCATCGAGGTCGCCGACCTGCAGGCGCGGCTCGTCGCGCTCGGCTATGAGATCGCCGACCCCTCGGGTGAGTTCGGCCATGGGACAGCCGGCGCGCTCGCCGTGTTCCAATCCGACCGCGGCCTCCCCCAAAACGGCCTCTGCGACCTGCAGACGTGGTCGGCGGTCGTCGAAGCCGGCTTCCCGCTCGGCTCGCGCCTTTTGTACCGACGCCGGCCGATGCTGCGCGGCGACGACATCGCCGAGATGCAGAGGCGACTGAGCCGCCTCGGCTTCGACTGCGGCCCGATCGATGGCATCTTCGGCGACGACACCGTGCAAGCCGTCACCGAGTTCCAGCGCAACGTCGGCCTCCCCGCCGACGGCATCTTCGGACGGCGCAGCCTCCAGGAACTCGAGCGGATGTCAGTGCGCGAGGGCGCCAGCGGACTTGTCACGCCGGTGCGCGAACGACTCGCGATCGTGCGCGCTGGGACGCACCTCGGCGTGGAGGGCCGCCGCGTCGCCGTCGTCGAGCCGGGCGGCTTCTCCGCCGGGGCGGCGGCGGTCTGCCGAGCACTGCGCGCCGCGGGGGCGGCGACGGCGTTCCCCTTCGCCCACCGCGATCCCTCGCGCAGCGCCCACGCCGCCAACGATGCCGGGGTCGACGTCGTCGTCGCGTTCTCCCTCGTACCGGGGTCGACGGGTTGCCGGGTTGCCTACTACCACGGTTTTCGCTACGAGTCCGAAATGAGTCGCCGTCTCGCCGAGTTCATCGGCGAGCAGTTGCCGAAGGCCGTCGGACTCGACGACGACGGTGTCGTCGGTCTCGCCCTGCCGATTCTGCGCGAGACCCGGATGCCGGCGGTGCTGATCGAACTCGGTTCCCCCGAGGTCGTCGTCACGCACCTCGCCCAGCTCTCCGACAGCATCGTCGGCGCCTTGAAGTCCTGGTTCGAGGCGGACGGGACCTGATCATCCACGATCCACATGCTGTGCACGACGCTGTGGATCAACTTCCACCGCCGCGTTAATCGAGTCAGGTCGACCCGGTGTCATCTCCCTGTTGCCGGGTGGTCGCGCCGCAGTATCTTCCCTGATAGATCTAGGTGTTTGCACTCAAATGCCAAGGTACGGCAGCCTTGCATGCGAGCTGCGCTGGGACGCCCTCACGCGTTGATCGAAGGTTCCCCGATCATCAGGCGGTAGATCCGCTCGAGGTCCTCGAGGCCGGCGAACTCGATCGTCACCTTGCCGCGGTTGCGATTCATCTCGACGCGCACCCGCGTGTTGAGGTGTGCGGCGAGCAACTCCTCAAGCTCAAGGACGCCCGGCGGCCGCAACACGGGAGCAGGTGACGGCGCCACGGTGGCAGCCGCAGGGGCGGCGACGGGCGCGACGGGTTCGGAGGCGTGAACGAGCTGTTCGAGGCCACGAACCGAAAGCTCCTCTTCGACGCTCTTGCGGGCGAGGCGTTCTTGCAGGTTGCGGTCTGGGGTCATGAGCAGCGCGCGGGCATGACCGGCAGAGAGCTGCCCGTCGCGCAAAAACCGCTGCACCGCCGGTGGCAGCTGGAAAAGGCGGAGCGCGTTCGTCACCGCGGCGCGGCTCTTGCCGACCCGGTGGGCGACGGCGTCGTGGGTGAGGTGGAAGTCCTCGATGAGCTGCTGGTAGCCGGCGGCTTCGTCGAGCGGGTTCAGTCCCTCCCGGTGGATGTTCTCGACGAGCGCCTGTTCCAGGCTCGCCTCGTCGTCAGCGATCTGGACGAGTGCGGGGATCGCGATCATCCCGGCACGGCGGGCCGCCCGCCAGCGCCGCTCGCCGGCGATCAGTTCGTAATCGTCGTCACCGACTTCTCGGACGAGCACAGGCTGCAGGATCCCGACGGCACGGATCGAGTCGACGAGCGAGGCGAGTGCCGCTTCGTCGAAGGTCGTGCGGGGCTGCAGCTTGTTCGGCCGGATCTTCGCCAGCGCAATTTCTCGCATCCCAGAAGAGGAGGGTTTCGCGCCTTCCGACGGGATGAGAGCGCCTAGTCCTCGTCCAAGCCCACTACGGCGCGCCACCACTGACCTCCTTGGCGAGCTCGCGGTAGGCGACGGCCCCCGAGGAGCTCGGATCGTGGACGATGACCGGTTCACCGAACGACGGCGCCTCCGAGAGGCGCACTGAGCGTGGGATGACCGTCTTGCAGACCTTGTCGCCGAAGTGGCTCCGAACCTCGTTCGCCACCTGGTCCGAGAGCCGCGTCCGGGAGTCGTACATCGTGAGCACGATCGTCGACAGATCAAGGTCCGGGTTGAGGTTCGCCCGGACGAGCTCGACGCTGCGGAGCAGCTGACCGAGGCCCTCCAAGGCGTAGTACTCGCACTGGATCGGTACGAGCACCTCCGAGGCGGCGGCGAGCCCGTTGACGGTGATCAGGCCGAGCGACGGGGGACAGTCGATGAGGACGAAGTCGAAGCCGTCGTCCAGCGTCTCCACCGCCCGGCGGAGGCGCAGCTCACGGCTCATCGCCGGAACGAGCTCGATCTCCGCGCCGGCGAGGTCGAGCGTCGCCGGCACGATGAAGAGGTTCTTCAGACTCGTCGGCTCGATGCAGTCTTCGATCGGAAAGTCGTGGAGCAGCACGTCATAGATCGAATTGTCGAAGCTGCGGGCCTCGATGCCGAGGCCGGTCGTCGCGTTACCTTGAGGGTCGAGATCGAGGACGAGGACTCGCCAATCGAGCTCGGCGAGCGACGCGCCCAGGTTGACGGTCGTCGTCGTCTTGCCGACTCCGCCCTTTTGGTTCGCGACCGCGAAGATCCTGCGCGTCGGGTGATCCTGGTTCGTCGCCTCCGCGCTCTTCCGTCGTAAAACTGAGATGCCCTGCTCCTTCGGATTCCTGCCGCGCGGTGGCGGTGGTCCACCGCGGCGCATCGACGTCGGGCGGGCGTGGCCACATATCCTGCACGCCGCTCCCGTGCTGGTCAAGCGGATTTGTCGGCGTGTTTCCGCTCCACACTCCCCGACGTCGCGACCATGTTCCACGGGAAACAAGTTCCACTGTGGTACGCAATATTGTGGCCACGGCGGAAGAGTGGGCTTGGGCGGCCGCGATCTTCGAGGGGTTCGGTGCCGTCACCACACTGAACAACGGGCGCGACCTCCGCCTGGCGCTCCATCTCACCGAACCGGATGTCGCCGAGCGTTATGCGGTGATCGTCGGGGTGCGGGTTCTCGGACCGTACGCCGGGCCGCCGACGGCAAGCGGGGTAGCACGCCGTCCCTCGTTCCGCTGCAACCTCAACGGCCGACGTGCGGTCACCGCAGCCGAGAAGATGTGGGACTGGTTCGGCGCCCGGACGCGCGCCCGGATCGCCGAGCTCGGATTCGCGCCATTCGGGCGCCCTTCTTAGAACAGTGGGCGTTTCGCCGGGATACCGATTCGACGCGGATAACGCAGATCCGGTGGTGCAACCGAGCGGAGCACGGCAAAGTGGAGCGGCGTCGAGACCTCCGACTCGAGAACAAGACCGAGCTTGGAGAGTCCCCCCTCCGGCCAGCGCTCGCCGTTCGATCCTTCTGGCGGCTCAGAGACGACGAGAACCCCGCCCGGGACGAGGAAGCCGACGCCGCACTCTGCGGTGACGGCCGGACGTCCGAACGCCCGTGCTACGACCGCGTCAAACGCCGAGCGCAGCTCCGGACGGCGTGCGGCGACCTCGGCGCGCTCGCCAACCACCGAAACCCGCTCGGGGAGGCCAAGCGCGGCGACTGCTGCAGCGAGGTCGTTCGCCCGTTCGATTCTGCCGTCGAGCAGGACGAACGTCGTCTTCGGCAAACTCAGAGCCAGGACGAGACCGGGAACTCCGGCACCACTGCCGAGGTCGAGGACGCACTTCGCGAGGGCGAGTTCCGGGAACGCGTCCAGGTACGCGCGGGCATGGGCGATGTGGCTGCGGACATTGCCGGGGCCGAGGCTCCCTGTCTGTTGGGCACGTTCGAAGATCGGGGCGAGCTCGGTGACGATTCGCCCCGGGACAGCAGAGTTATTCGGCGTCTTCGCCGCCGTCGTCGGTCGCTTCCTCTGCCGGGCGAATCACGACGTAGCGACGCGGCTCGAAGCCTTCGGAGGTGGTTCCGAGCTCCGCGAACTCAGCGATCGTGTCGTGGACGATCTTTCGATCCGCGGCTCCCATCGGTTCCAGTGCCTCGGCAACACCTGAGGCGACGACCTCTTCGGCCCGGCGGCGGGCGAACGTGGCCAGCGCCTCGGCCCGGCGCTTGCGGAAACCCGCGACGTCGACGACGACGCGAAGGACCTGGTCCTCGCCGTGGCGGTGGACGACGGTGCGCGCCAGCTCTTGCAAGGCGTCGAGCGTCGTGCCCCGGGGGCCGATCAGCAACCCAAGATCCTCCCCGTCGACGTCAACGAAAATGTGCTCGTCGTCGGCGTGCGCCGCCGTCGTCGCCTCGTACCCGAAGCGCTCGATGACGCCGCGAACAAACGAAGACGCGAGATCGATCTGTTCCTCAACGCTCATCTCTGACTCCTTGTCCATTCGGCTGGTTTCGCTCGGCCGCCCGCTCGGCGACTTCCTTCCGCGTCCTGCACGCCGCCGCCGCGGGCGTGTCCGCGTCGACGCCGTCGCGTCGGCTTCGGTCTCCACCGCCGCCGCGGTGACCGTCCTCCGCTTCGTACCAGCCGTCGCCGCGCGCCCGGACGCCGATGAAGCGCGCGTCGCGCCGGACGAGCGGGACGCTCGTGACGCGCGGTCACGCTGGGGCCGCTTCGGCCGAACGATCGTCGGCCGCACCCGGGCGCGAACCCGGGCCTCCCCACGGCCGATGCCAAACAGGCCGGCGCGCGGCTCAGAGACGACGACGACCTCGGCATCCTGCTCGTCGACCCCGAGTTGGTCAAGGGCGGCGTCTAGGGCTTCGGCGACCGTTCTCCCTGTGGTCTCGACCCACTCCATGACTATCGAGGACGACGGGGACGCTTGGAGCGCGAGCGGGTTTGCCCGCGCGCCGGCGAGCCGCCGGGGCCGCGTCCTCCAGGCGGGATCGCCCCGCGGCCGTTGCCGGACGGAGACGGCGTGGGACGCGGAGGTGGCGGGGCCTGTTCGGCGCGAGATGCATTCGCCGGCTTGTCGGCCGGTTCAAGCGCTGGCGCTGGCGGCAACAACCGCTGGAGAAAGCCCTTTTGTCGAGTCTCGGTGGCTTTGGTGTCGACGACCTTTGCGTCGGATTTCATCCGCGCGTGCATCTGGGCCAACGACTCCCTGATGTGCGGATCACGCCGGTACATGAACTCCTGCTGGCTGATGCGGAAGAGGCTCGAGACGATGAAGTAAATGTTCACGCCGGCGGGGATGGCGATGTAGATGACCGCGAAGATGATCGGCATGATGCGTTGCATCTGTTGCATCTGCGGGTTGGCGGCCGCTGCGGCGGCGTTACGACCGCTCACCTGCTTGATCTGGATGTACTGCAATGCGATCGCGACGAGGATCAGCGCGATGAGCGGAACCTTGGATCCCCACGACAGTCCCGAGGAGCGAACCGAGTCGGCGAGATTGATCCCGAGCGCGTTCAGATGGCCGTGCGCGTGCTCGACGGCGCGGAACAGCTTCGAGCCGCGGTTGATGTAAAGCGGCTGCGGGCAGACTCTCCCGTAGCTCAGTGCGTGGCAGTACGCATGCGCCGCCGCCGCGTTCGCGAAGTTCTTCGTGTGGATGAGGCCCCGGATCGTCCCGTAAAGGATCCAGAAGATCGGCAACTGCAAGAGCATCGGAAGGCAGCCCCCGGTCGGGCTAACGCCGTTCTCCCGATACAGCGCCATCATTTCTTCGTTGAGGTGCTGGCGGGCCTCTTGCTTCTCTGCCGCCGTCATCGACGGATTCGTCTTGTAGCGGGCTTGGATCTTCTTCAGCTCCGGAGCGAGGAGTTGCATCTTCATCATCGAACGCGTCGCGCGCCGCGTGATCGGAAAGACGACGATCATCGTGACAATCGTCAACAGCGCGATCGCGAACGCATAGTTCGGAACGAGCGTGTAGAACGCGGCGATCAGCCAGGCGAACGCGATGAAGAACGGGTGAGCTATCTCTCCGATAGATGAGGCGAAGATCACGCCACGCCCCTCAACTGGGCACGGGGTCGAAGCCCCGTCCGCCGGCGGGACGACACCGGCCGATCCGGCGCAGCGCGAGCAATCCGCCACGGAAGACGCCGTGGGTCTCGATCGCTTCGACGGCGTACGCCGAGCACGACGGGACGAATCGGCACGGCGAAGGCTTTCCCAGACGTGCCGCTTGATAGAGGCGAATGAAGGCGGCGCAGGCCGATCGGCCCGCCCTCGTCGCTCGGTTCATCGGGTCTCCCCGCTCGCCCGCCGCATCGTCTCGATCACCTGTTCCCTCAGTTCGCCAAAGCGAAGGTTGACAACCCCGCGGCCGACACCGATCAGGTACGCCCCGGGGGCGAGATCAGGTGATGCCTCCGCCGCGATCACCCGTAGGCGGCGGCGGCAGCGGTTCCGGACGACGGCTCCTCCGACATGCCGACCGACGGCGTAGGCGACGGACACGACACCTCCACCGTCCTCCAGCGGCAGGAAGTGTACCGTGACGGCCCCGTCACGGGCCCGACGAGGACTCGCAGCGAGCTCGCGAAAGCGTTCATGGCCCCGCACTCTCGGGGGACGCCCGCTCAAGCCGAAAGGCGTACCCGGCCGCGCCGACGTCGCGCCTTCAGGATCGCCCGACCGGCGCGTGTCGACATGCGGTGCCGAAATCCGTGTCTTTTCGCGCGTTTACGGTTGTTCGGCTGAAAGGTTCGCTTCATCGCACCCCGATCGGAGGAACGTGGATGTTAGCGCGACTGTCGAGGGGTTCTCCTCGCCAAAAATGAAAATTGCCCAGAGCGTTCGCGACGGGTCCGCTATACGATGCTCGCCCGAGGGGCACAGCCGACGCCCGCGCGCTGCGAATCCACACTTGTGGACCCCCTTGTGGACAACCTGCTCACGAAGGCGGCGCTAACTTGCTCGATGCAAAAGAACTCTGGGATGGCTGTGCGGGCGCCATCCACTCCCAGGTCTCAGAAGCCGTGTGGCACGCCTGGTTTTCCGGCGTCCATCCGTCGGGGTTCCAGAACGGCACCCTCGTACTCACCGTGCCAAATGCCCACGTCAGAGAGCGCCTCGAGACACGCTTTGAGGCGTTGGTCCGTGCCGCAGTCATCGATTCGGTCGGCACAGAGTTCCCGATTCGCTTCGACGTAGACCCGGCGGCAACCGGTCTGCTCGACGACGCCGAGGTCTCAGAGGAGCTCATCGAAACACCCGTTGCGCAACCGGAGAATCGACGTGGCGAGACCTCGATGACGCGTCGGTACACGTTCGACGGTTTCGTCATCGGTCCGTCGAATCGATTCGCGCACGCTGCGGCGCTGACGGTCGCGGAAGCACCGGGTCGCGCGTACAACCCGCTGTTCATTTTCGGCGCGGCCGGCCTTGGAAAAACGCACCTGCTCCAAGCGATCCGCAACTACGTCACAGAAAACTTCCCGCGGCACAACGTGCAGTACGTGCCTACGGAATCGATGCTGAACGAGTTCTTGGCCTCGATACAGAACAACACGATGTCCGCGTTCAAGCGTCGCTATCGCGAATGCGACGTGCTCTTGATCGACGACATCCAGCAGATCGAAGGAAAAGAGGCCCTGCAAGAAGAGTTCTTCCACACGTTCAACGCGCTGCACGACAACATGCGCCAGTTGGTGCTGAGTTCCGACCGCCCGCCCGGATCGATAAAAACCCTGGAAGACAGGCTAAAAAGCCGGTTCATGTCCGGACTCGTCACCGAGATCAGCCCGCCAGAACTCGAAACACGGATCGCGATCCTGCGAACAAAGGCGCAGCACGAACGGCTGAGCGTCGATGATCAAGTGCTCGAGTTCATCGCGAGCCTCGTCTCGGAAAACATCCGCGAACTCGAAGGGGCGTTGATCCGTGTCACCGCCTATGCGAGCTTGACCAAACAAGCACTCACCGCCGACTTGGCCGAACACGTGCTGTCCGATCTCGTCTCTGACCATCAACCGCGTCGAATCACCGCGCGCCAGATCCTCGAGATGAGCGCGGAGCACTTTGGCTTTACTGTCGACGAACTCACCAGCCCGAGCAGAAGACGTCCGCTCGTTATGGCGAGGCAGATCTCGATGTATCTCTTCCGCGAGCTCACCGAATACTCATACCCCGCGATCGCGCGCGAATTCGGGGGGCGTGATCACACCACGGTGATCCACGCCGTCGACAAGATCTCCAAATTGATGAAAGAGCGCCGCCAGGTCTACGACCAGGTGAACGAGCTGACGCTGCGGATCCGTAGCGGACATTGAGCCAGCGCGCAAGGGAACAAGACGTGGAAAGCAACGGGATCGCGACCTGCCAAGCTGGGGATCGTGCGGCATTCGTTCACACGATTGGGTTGGTGGCCTCGCCACCTCTGTGAAAACGGTGGACGAGCGCCGAGCAACCACGATGCCCTCACGCTGCACCTACCGTTGGTGATCCACAATTCACAACACCTACTACTACTGCTCTGCTTTCTTTAGATCATTGAGAAGAAGGGGGCGCGAGATTCGTGAAGTTCCGGACTGAACGGGACGCTCTTCTCGAAGCGTTGAGTACGACAGCGCGCGCGGCTTCCGCGCGTGCAAGTGTCAGCCTCGGTACGCAGAACGTGCGACTCACCTTGCGCGGCAATCAGTTAGAGGTCGTCGGCTCGGATGCCGATCTTTCGATCGAGGTGTCGCAAACGGTGGCGGGGAGCGAGGACGGTTCGACCCAGATCCCGTCGCGCCTCGCTGTTGACATCGTGCGGGCGTTCGACCCGGGGGCGGTTCGGGTCGAATCAGACGACCAGGAGGTGAAGATCACCTCTGGCAAGGCGGAGTTCGACGTTCGGGTGCCGGTCGGCGCGGATGTCATGCGGCTGACCAACGTCGATGCGGACGGAATCACGCTCCCCGCCAGTCCTTTCGCTGAAGGATTGCGCCAAGTTGTGCCGGCCGCGCTCGCGGACGACACGAGAGCCCCGCAGCTCACAGGCGTGTTGATGGTTGCGGTCGATAATGGTTTGCGGCTCGTCGCGACGGACTCCTATCGCCTCGCTTTCAAGGATCTCGCTGGCCTCTCCGCACTCGCGCCGGGCTCCGAGGTACTGATTCCTGCTCGGGCGCTCGGTGAGATTCAACGCCTGGTGGCGGAAAAAGAGAAAGAGGGCGACGCGAAGCTCGTTTTCCGGCACAGTGACCTCGATGCGGTTTTCGAACTCGACGACACGCGGCTTACGACACGACTTTTGAAGGGCCCTTTCCCCGACTATCAGCGGCTCTTGCCCGCTTCGTACCCGAACGCGCTCCACACGCCGCGGGACGAGCTTGCGAACGCGTTGCGGCGGGTGCGACTGATGGTGCGGGACGCGAAGGACGCCGCAACCCCGGTACGTGTGGCGTTCCGTCCCGACGGGGCGGATTTGACGGTGCTCACGACCGAAAGCGGACGGGCCGCCGAGCAGATTTCCGGTGAGTACCAGGGCGAAGAGCTCGTCGTCGCGTTCAACCCGAACTACCTCCTCGACGGCGTCGAGGCACTGCGATCAGACACGGTCATCATCGAGGTGATCGACTCGTCGAAGCCGGCGACCGTGCGGGCCGAGGGCGACGGGGACTACCGGTACCTGCTGATGCCGGTGCGGGTCTCCTGAGCGAGGTTCACTGGCTCGAGCTCCGAGACTTTCGGAACTTCGAGCAGGCCCGCTTTGTCCCAAGCTCTTCGGGACTCACGGTCGTAGCGGGAGAAAACGGCGCCGGCAAGACGAGCCTGCTGGAGGCGATCGCGTACGCGTCGACGCTCGGCTCGTTTCGAGGTATGCCGCGCGAAGCGCTTATCCGCAACGGCTCGTCACAGGCGGTCATCCGCGTGGAAACCGCGACCGACGACCGGACCGAACTAGTCGAAATTGAGATCGATCGCGACCGCAGGGACCGGGTACTGCGGAATCATCACCGTCCACGGCGGAACGCCGAGTTGCTCGAGACGCTGCGCGTGACGGTGTTCACTCCTGATGACCTCGCGCTCGTGAAAGGCGGACCCCAGTACCGGCGCGAGTACCTCGACAACGCCCTCGTCGCGGCGCATCCGCGGCGCTTGGAGCTGCGCCAGAACGTCGAACGGATTTTGCGCCAACGCGCGTCACTGCTCCGCCAAGCAGGGGGATTCCTTGGCCGGGACATCGCGTCGAGCCTCGACGTGTGGGATGCGCAACTGGCGGCCGCGGGCGAAGAACTTATCCGCGCCCGCGAGTCGCTCCTCCAAGAGATCGTCCCACTCGCCGATAAGGCATTTCGCGACCTGACGCGTGCGGACGACCCGCTCGTTCTCGCCTATCTGCGATCGTTCGGTGGTGAACTCGCCGACGCATTGAAAACCTCGCGCGACGAGGACGTCCGGCGCCAAGTAACGACGATCGGTCCGCACCGCGACGACGTCGAAGTGAGGGTGGGAACGCTCGACGCGAGGACACGGGTCTCGCAGGGCCGTCAACGTTGCGCGACGCTTGCGCTCCGTCTCGCGGCGCACGGCGCAGTCACCGCTTCGGCAAAGACGTCGCCCGTGTTGTTATTGGACGACGCTTTTTCCGAACTCGACGAACAGACGGCCGAAGCGCTGTTTCACGAACTCCCCCCGGGTCAGGCGCTGCTCACGACGGCCGGACCGTTGCCGCCGGGAGCGGATCCAGCGATCGTCATCCGCGTTGCAAATGGAAGGCTGCTGCGATGAGCACGCGCCGCGACGACGGCCGTCGGTCACGATCAAAGCACGCGACCCACAGAGATGACGTCGGTAGCCCGGGTGAGTCGCGTCGTGAGCCCTATTCGATCGACAAGGTGCTGGACGCGTACCTGGCGACCGAGGGTCTCAGCGGACTCCGCGTCCTTGACACGATCGCCCGATCCTGGCCCGAGCTGGTCGGCGAGGCGGCGGCGCAACACAGCTTTCCGCGGGCGGTGAACGGGTCCGAGCTCGTCGTCGTCGTCGACACACCGGCTCGGGTGACCGAACTCGTCTTCCTTGCTCCGGCGATCTGTGACCGCCTCGCCGAGCTGCTCGGACGGCGCGTCGTCGAGCGCGTGAAAGGCCAAGTGGACGGTCATTTCCGCCTAGACTGAAGGGCGTTCTCTGGCTTGCGCTCACGGCAGGCAAGCCGGCATTGGTATCGACGCCGTTGAGGAGCCGCGCCCGTGGTGACGAAGGTGAAAGAGAGGTCCCGCCGCGCCCCCGCCGGGTCCTACGAGGCGGCGGACATCACCGTCTTGAAGGGCTTGGAGCCCGTCCGGATGCGCCCGGCGATGTTCATCGGCTCGACCTCGTCTTCGGGCTTGCACCACCTCATTTGGGAAGTCGTCGACAACTCGGTGGACGAGGCGATGCAGGGTTTCGGGACCCGGATCGACGTCACCATTTTGAAAGACGGCGGTTGCCGGGTCACCGACAACGGTCGAGGGATTCCGATCGATCCCCACCCTGACGATCCGTCGAAATCTGCTGCGGAGATTGTGCTCACGACGCTCCACGCCGGGGGCAAGTTCGGCGGCAGGAGCTACAAGGTTTCCGGCGGGCTGCACGGTGTCGGTGTGTCGATCGTCAACGCGCTCTCGACGCGCCTCGAGTTGCAAGTCGACCGCGGCGGCAGCCGGTACGAAATCGCGTTCGTCGACGGCGGGAAACCGACCGGCAAGCTAAAGAAGGTCGGTCCGTCACCGCGCGACCGCACCGGAACGACGGTCACGTTCTGGCCGGATCCGAAGATCTTTGACGAGGTCGACTTCCGAGCCCAGACGATCATCGAACGCCTGCAGATGAACGCGTTCTTGCAGCGCGGATTGGAGATCCGATTTAAGGACGAGCGACCCGAACACGAACAATCACAGACGTTTCGCTACACGGGCGGGATCGAAGACCTCGTGCGCCATCTGAACCAGACCAAAGAGTCGCTGTTCCGCAAGGTCGCGTACTACTCACAGTCCGAGAACGACCAGGAGATCGAGATCGCGCTGCAGTGGAACACCGGCTACTACGAGAGCATCTACTCCTTCGCAAACTCGATTGCGACCGTCGAAGGCGGCATGCACGAGGAAGGGTTCAAAAAGGCACTCACGAACGTCGTGAACCGAGTCGCGCGCAATAAGGGCTCGCTGAAAGACTCCGACGGCAATTTGCAAGGTGAGGACATCCGCGAAGGTCTCACTGCGATTATTTCTGTACGGCTGACGAACCCGCAGTTCGAGGGGCAGACGAAAGCGAAGCTCGGCAACGTCACGATCCGATCGCTCGTCGAACGTGCGACGAACGAGAAGCTCGCGGAGTGGCTCGAGGAGAATCCCCGCGAGACGAACCAGATCCTGCACAAGTCCCTCACCGCGCAGCGGGCGCGTGTTGCCGCGCGCCAGGCACGCGATCTGACGCGACGCAAGTCCGCGCTCGACGGCGCCGGCCTTCCCGGCAAGCTCATCGACTGTGCTTCGCGTGATCCCCGCGATTCGGAACTGTTCATCGTCGAGGGCAATTCCGCGGCGGGCTCAGCGAAGAACGCGCGCGACCCGCACACCCAGGCGATCCTGCCGATCCGGGGAAAGATCCTGAACGTCGAAAAGGCCCGGCTCGACAAGATGCTGAAGAACGCCGAGATCCAGGCGCTGATCATGGCGATCGGTGCCGGCGTCGCCGACGACTTCGATCTTGAAAAGATCCGCTACGACAAGGTGATCATCCTCGCCGACGCGGATGTTGACGGTTCGCACATCCGGACGCTGTTGTTGACGTTCTTCTTGCGCCAGATGTGGCCGCTCATCGAGGCGGGCCACGTCTACGTCGCGCAGCCGCCGCTGTACTCGACGCTCGTTGGGACGACGAAGGCGTATCTGAAAGACGACGCGGCGCGCCTTCAGTTCTTGGAGGAGCACCCGAATCACTCGAAGGACTTCCAGCGGCTGAAGGGCCTCGGGGAGATGGACTTCGCCGAGTTGCGCGACACAACGATCGACCCCGAGAAGCGGTCGCTGTTGCAGATCACGATCGAGGAGGCAGCTACCGCCGATCAGGTGTGCTCGGTGCTGATGGGCGACGACGTCGAGGTACGTCGTCACTTCATCCAGACGAACGCGAAGGATGTCCGCTTCCTCGACATTTGATCGGTACGTCGTCCGGCAGCGATCCGGCGTGCCGAAGCCGAGTTTGAAAGAAAGGTAGGAGGCGATGCCGCCTCGTTCGAGAAGGCCGACCGCTCGGCCGGACGCAGAAACGCCGCCCGAGCCGATTATCGAGCCGATCGAATTTCAAGAAGAGATGGAGCGCTCGTACCTTGAGTACTCCATGTCCGTGATCGTCTCGCGCGCGCTCCCGGACGTGCGGGACGGATTGAAGCCCGTCCATCGTCGGATCCTCTATTCGATGTGGGATAGCGGACTGCGTCCAGATCGCCCGCACGTGAAGTGCGCGAGTGTCGTCGGTGACGTCATGGGGCGGTACCACCCCCACGGTGACGCCGCGATCTACGACGCGCTGGCGCGCATGGTGCAGGACTTCAGCTTGCGCCACCCGCTCATCGACGGCCACGGTGACTTCGGCGCCCCCGGGCCCGATGCGCTCCCCGCGGCGATGCGATACACGGAAGCGCGCCTCGCGCCGCTCGCGATGTCGCTTCTCGAAGGTATCGACGAGGACACCGTCGACTTTGTCCCGAACTACGACGGTCGATACGAGCAGCCCGTCGTCCTGCCGTCGCGCTTTCCGAACCTCCTCGTCAACGGGTCCCAGGGGATCGCCGTCGGCATGGCGACGAACATCCCGCCACACAACCTGGGCGAAGTGATCGACGCGACGCGGCACCTCATCGACCATCCGGATGCGACGCCCGACGACCTCATGAAGTTCGTGAAGGGCCCGGACTTTCCGACCGGAGGGTTGATTCTCGGACGGTCCGGGATCATCGACGCTTATCGCACCGGGCGCGGCTCGGTGAAGATCCGCGCCGTCACCGAAGTCACCGAGGCCCGCAACGGCGCGCCGCAGATCGTGGCCACCGAGATTCCCTACCAGACCGCAGTGGAAGTGATCGAGAAGCAGATTGCCGAGGCGGTCGAGGCGGGCGAGGTGTACGGGATCTCGGCGATCGACAACCTCTCGGCGGGTGGCCGGCCGCGCCTTGTCATCACACTGCGGCGCGACGCGAATGCGAACGTCGCCCTGAACAATTTGTTCAAACACACCCAGCTGCAAGTGAGCTTCGGCGTCCACATGCTCGCCCTCGTCGACGGCGTGCCACGCCTCGTGAACCTCGCCCAGGCGCTCTCTGCGTACGTCGCACACCAGGTCGAAGTTGTTACTAGACGCTCGGAATTCCGCCTGCGCAAGGCGCGCGAGCGTGCCCACATCGTCGAGGGGTTGTTGCGGGCACTCGACATGCTGGACCAGGTGATCGCCACGATCCGCGGCTCCGAGGACCGCGCCGAGGCAAGAACGAACCTCATGACGGAGCCGTTCTTGTTCTCCGAGGACCAGGCGAACCACATACTGGATATGACGCTCGGACGCCTCACGCGCCTTGGGCGATCGGAGCTCGAACAGGAGATGGCCGAGCTCACAAAGACGATCGCTGAGCTCGAGTCGATCCTCGGGCACCGGCCGAAGCTTTTGCGGGTGATCTCCGAGGAACTCGGTGCGGTGCGGGAGAAATTCGCCGAGGAGCGTCGCACCAGGGTTGTCCACGACCCGGGTGACCTTTCGGCCGAAGACCTGATCGAAGACGACGAGATCGTCGTGACGCTTTCGCGCGCCGGATACGTGAAAGCGGTGCCGACCGACGCGTTCCGCACGCAGTCGCGCGGTGGACGCGGGGTGCAAGGAGCGCGGCTGAAAGAAGAAGACCTCATTCGTGAGGCGGTCTACGCGACGTCGCTCTCCCACTTGTTGTTGTTCTCAAACCGCGGCAAGGTCTACCGGCTGCGCGCGCACGAGATACCCGTGAAAGAGCGGACCGCCAGGGGAACGGCTCTTGTCAATCTCATCTCGCTCAGTCCGGGTGAGCGGATCCAGGCGATCGTCCCGACGAAGGAATTCGATCCGGATCAGTACCTGCTATTCGCGACGCGCACTGGGCAGGTGAAAAAGACGGCCTTCAGCGAGTACGACAAGTCGCGGCGCGAAGGCTTCATCGCGATCACGCTCAACGATGACGACGAGCTCGTCCGCGTGCTGCCGACGAGCGGGGATGACGACGTCTTCATGTCGAGCGAGCAGGGGATGGTGATCCGCTTCCACGAATCTGACGTGCGTTCGATGGGCCGCGCTGCCGCGGGTGTGCGCGGCATGCGACTGAAGGCGGGCGACAGGCTCGTCGCCTGCGACGTGTCCCGCTCTGACGTTGACCTCGTCATTGTCACCGACGCCGGATTCGGCAAGCGCACGAAGCTTGAACGCTTCGGGCGCCAAGGTCGCGGAGGACAGGGCGTGCGTGGGATCAAGATCACCGAACGCCGCGGCGTGGTGATTGACGCCCTGATGGCGTCGATCGATGACGAACTCTTGGTGGTGTCGTCAGCGGGCATCGTCATCCGCATGGCGGTTCGCGAAATCACCGCGCAAGGCCGCGACGCGACGGGTGTGCGGGTGATGAACCTTGAAGACGGCCAGCGTGTTACGGCCGTCGCGCTGATGGGGGCGGCAGAGGACGAGTGAACCCGGTCAGGTAGCTTCGGGACCCTCGGGGGCTATAGCTCAGTTGGTTAGAGCGCAGCACTGATAATGCTGAGGTCACTGGTTCAAGTCCAGTTAGCCCCACAAAACTCCTGCTAGAGCGGTTCTGTGCCCACCGCGAGTCGCGGCACGCAAAGTGCTGCGGTCACCAGTTCCAATCCTTCTGTCATCACTGTCCAATGGGCACGTAAATACGTCGGCGTGCATCGAAGGTAACCATGGCAATTGCCTCGATTCAGCGTCCATCCCGCGTGACGCGGACGAGACACGAAGACGACCCGTCGCGGGGATCCCAAAAGGAGGGCGCTACCCGTCGTGTGCTGACCACTCGGGAACGAGACGCCACACGGCCGCACTTTGTGCTGCCGATCCCCGGGCCGCCTATGTGGCGATGAACTTCAGTATGTCGTTGTCGAGCGCCTCTTGATACGCGCCGTAGATGCCATGAGGTGCTCCGGGATACACCTTCAGAGTCCCGTCTTTGACGAGTTTGATCGACTTCATGGCTGCTGCAGCGATCGGCACAATCTGGTCGTCGTCGCCCTGCGCGATCAGAATCGGAACGTCGATCGCCTTCAAGTCCTCGGTCTGATCGGTCTCCGAAAACGCCTTCACGCAGTCGTAGGCGGCAGCCAGGTTGACGAGCATGCCTTGGCGCCAGAAGTCGTCTTTCGCTCCCTGCGACACGTTCGATCCCTCACGGTTGGCGCCGAAGAAAGGTTCGGAGAGATCCTTCCAGAACTGGGACCTGTCCTTTAACACGCCTTGACGAATCCCGTCGAAGACTTCGATCGGCGTGCCTTCGGGGTTGCTGTCGGACTTGACCATGATCGGTGGAACGGCACCGGCGGTGATGACCTTTACAATTCGGTCCTTGCCGTGGTTCGCGGCGTATTTGACGACCTCGCCTCCGCCCGTAGAGTGCCCGATGACAACGACATCGCGCAGGTCGAGGGATTCGATGAGCTCGGCGAGGTCCCTCGCGTAGGTTTCCATGTCGTTGCCCTTGTAAGTCTTCGCCGACCTCCCGTGACCGCGTCGATCATGGGCGATCGCCCGAAAGCCAGCGTCCGCGAACAGCTTCAACTCGAGCTGCCACGCGTCCGAGCTCAACGGCCATCCGTGACTGAGGACGACCGGCTGCCCACTTCCCTGTTCGGTGTAGTAGAGCGCGGTTCCGTCGGATGTAGTGAAGTACGGCAACTTCCTCTCCCTTCTCCGAGGCGGGTTCGCCGCCACGATCTCAGTGCAGACGATGACGTCGCGACACCTCTGAGTTGGCGAGCGGCCTCTTAATCGCTTTATCTATCACCTGTCTCGACTGGACCTCGACGGAGTTTGCGCGCCGTCGAAAGAGGATCGCGGTGCGCGATGCCCGGTGTCTCGTGGCCCTCCATCGCTTCTGGCGAAGACCAACTCCATCGTCCGACCTAACTACCGGGTCCCATAACGCCGGAAGCGGGTCGCTAACTGCGCGGTTGTTGGTGCCGTAACCTCCGGGCTGTGCAGGACTTGCGACGACGTCCGCTCGGCGCCTCCGGGATCGACGTTTCGACGCTTGCACTCGGATCGTGGCGCACGTACGAGCGGATTTCTCGAGAGCAGGGCATCGGCGTCATGCGGGCGGCGCGAGAACGCGGGATCACCTTTCTCGACGACGCCCGCTACAACGACGAAAGCGGAGGAGCGTCGATCCGGAGCGGATATTCAGAGGTCCTGTTCGGTGAGCTGTTTCGTGCCGCAGGATGGAGGCGCGACGAGGTCGTCGTCGCCAACAAGCTCTGGTGGGAGTTCTGGCCGGATCAGTCTGCTGCCGAGGAGCTCGACTCGTCCTTGGGTCGAATGGGCTTTGACTACATCGATCTCGCGTATTCCTGGACGGCGCGAGGAGGGCCACCGATCGAGACGATCGTCACCGCCATGGGAGCGTTGATCACATCCGGGAAACTGCGCGCCTGGGGCACCGGCAACTGGCCGCCGGAGGATCACGAACGGGCAGCCGGACTCGCCGTGGAACAGGGAATACCGCCGCCGTGCGCGGCACAGCTGCCTTACAACCTCTGCGTCCGCGACCAAGTCGAGTCCCCCGCTGCGGTTCATGCTCTCGACAACTCGGGTGCGGCTGTTGTCGCCTCCTTTGTCCTTCACGGAGGTGTGCTCACCGGCAAATACGCAAATCGTCTGGCGTCTGGCCGCATGGCCGACGAGCTCGCTGATCCAGCGGTGCAGCCGTACCTGCGTGCCGCCGATGATCTGCGCACACTCGCCGCCAAACTTGACTCGACGCCTGCCGCGCTAGCGATCGCGTTCGCCTTGGCGAATGAACGCGTGGCCACGGTGCTATTCGGCGCGACAACCGCCGAGCAGGTCGCCGAGAACGCTCGAGCCGTAGAAGTTCTTGATCGAATCGATGTCGCAAGCCTTGCCGATCTGCGGGCAATTGGCGCTTGATGAGTTGATTGAGAACCGAACCTTCACGCGGTTCGAGCACAAGTCGACGGGTCGGGCGCTCGGGCAATGCCCCATAATGCGCGTTGAGCGCGACGCGATCCGTGCGCGATCCGTGCGCGATCCGTGCGCGATCCGTGCGCGATCCGTGCGCGATCCGTGCGCGATCCGTGCGCGATCCGTGCGCGATCCGTGCGCGATCCGTGCGCGATCCGTGCGCGTAAAGATTCGGAGTCGAGCTGCGTAGGGTCGGTCTGAATTCGCCCCAGTTCCAGGCCGTGCAGATGGCGTGCGCATCGTTCGGCGGCCCCTTCGGTGGCTGAGCGGCGAGGCAACGCGAGTGTGAGTTCCTTGAAACCTCGCGTTGTAGCGTGACGTGCGTGTCCGGAGCCGTGAAATTGGGGTTGAGCGGCGTCGTCATGGTCGCACTCGGACGCGTGGCCGCGGCGGGCCGATTGCCGAGAAACCTGTTCGCCGGCATTCGCATCCCGTCAACATTGCGCAGCGACGAGGCATGGCGCGCCGGGCATCTCGCCGCCGCTTCGGCGCTAACGGTTTCAGGCATCGGCCCAATCGCGGTTGCGGCGATCATGACGTTGACGAGGCCTGCCTCCCGCGCTCAGGTGGTTCTGTCCCGGATCGGCTCTGCGTGGCTGCTCGGCTGGCTGGGTCGCGCGATTTTCGAGGCGAGCCGGGCGGCGCGAGCGGAGGGCGACGGTTAGGGCTGCTCGAATCCAGGCGATTCGCCGGCGGGAGGCAGCCCACATGGACCGAGAGGCCGAGTCAGAGTCGCCCTGCTCTTCGGTGTCGACGCTCAGAACGGCTACCTCTGCCCCGCGCAGCCCAGGTCAGGCTCCAAACCAGGTTCGCCATTGTGATGTCAGCGGACATTTAGCTGGACGGGGCGCGGTCAATTGCTCACGCTCAGTGTTCAATGCGATAGGCGAGAAACCGAGCATTCCGACCGGCAATTCGCACGTACACGAGACCTAACAAACCGAATATTGAGATCGACTGAGCACGTCGGAAAGCGAGCAATCTAAAGAGAATAGCCCTCTATGGTTTCGGCTTGAGGCCTCATGTCTCGCTGCTGAGCTGCTGGCTATCCGAGCGGATTTTTGCTTGAACGCCCGACTAGCGGTTCCGATATTTCAGAATCTCCTGTGCACGTATTGTCGTATAGCTGAACTTGACGCACACTCTGAGTGGCGCACTTCCTACAGAGCGAGACAACATCGCTGGAATTGGTTCATTTGGCCTATACCAACGCGTCCAGTATGTCGATACATTGCTGCCGCCTTTTTGAAGAGAAAAACCGAGGGGGCATAGGCACGATGAGCTTGGAGGCTTTCGAGAAGCTGAGTCCGCGCGAGCAGAACGTGCTGATCAAGTTGATGAGTGGCGCGACCGCCCGGCAGATCTGCGCTGAGGATTACGTCTCGCTGCCCACGGTCAGGAGTCAGATCCGCTCGATCATTTCGAAACTTGGTGTCAGTACGCAGCTCGGAGCGGTCGTGCTCGCGTACCAATCCGGATGGCCTCCGGCTGGAAACGGCTGGCGGGAGCAGCGTTCGGTGGTTTGAGCGTCGCCGAGATGCGCGACGGTTCTGCGGACTGAGTCGGAGCGCGAACACGACGTCCACGGCTCGCGATCTGGACGCCTTGGTTCGGGATCGGCCAGACACTCCTCGTCGTAGTGCTTGGCGGCATCTGCCCGGGCCTCGTCCGTGACGCCGCCAGCCGCGTCGGCGATGCGGGTGCCCTGCACTGTCTGCTCTAGGGCAGCGCGCTCGGCATCGGTGAACACCGTGGCCTCGCTGGCAGGCCGCGATCAGGTTGAGGCGCGTCGAGGTTTTCCCGGCCTGGGATCTGACTGGCGCGGATCTCCACCAGGTTCAGCGTCGCGGCCGGCAGCGTCGAGTCCGTGAACGCCTTGCCCGCAGAGACGATGTGCTTGGCGAACTTGGTTGACGTTCTGAAGCCCTGCGGAAGAATCGGCGCGTCGTCGAGATCCGTAGTTCGCGACAAGGGCCGTTCCCGTCGGGAACGGCCCTTGTCGCTATCGATGGCTGCCCGAGATCGCTCGGCGGACATTTCGTCCGACTACGAACCGGTGTAGCCGCCCGATGCGAGGCCGATGATCGTCTCGTCGTAAGCCGCGTGTGCCGAGCGCGATGTCGGCGTTCAACAGTTCATGGTTCGCGCGGATAAAGACGTGCGTGTCGCCCGGGTAGTCGGCGGGGACTTGGGCAAGCACAGCTGCGTCGACGTTGCTCGAGTCTTCCGCCGCGTTGTTGACCAACTTCACGAATGCCGCAAAGTGCAGCAGTGCATTCTTGTAGCCCGGCTGGCCGACGAGGGCACTCACTGAAGACTGCAAAGCCGACTCGTTCGCCTCAAAGGTCGTTACCTGGGCTGCGATTGCGTCCGCCTCAATCGTCTGGAAGACCTGGGGCGTGAGGACCGCGTATACCCGGTTGTCCCTGTACATCGACTCCTGGTCGGCGTGCAAATCGGCCCAAGTTGTGTCGTTTGGGACCTTGAGGACCAGGTTGTTTATGTTCCCCGTGGCGGTCCCAACGTTCTTCGACAGAATCGTCGCGTGCGAAGTGGTCAGAGACTTTGCCGCCGTGACATCCGTCGACAGACGGCCCAGTTGGGTCACGCGGTTGGCGAGTTGCTGTTCAAGCTTCTTCTGCGCATTGAGGAAACCCTGTGACGGCGCCGCCGAAGCGATGCCAGCGAAGGCGAAGAAGGAGCCGCCCACGAGCGTCACAGTGGCGAGTGCCACTTGAAGTAAGCGCTTAGCGATCATACGAAGTCCCCTTTAGTAGCACCCAGTCCGCCTGGGCTCGCCGGTAAATCTGACAGCCAGTTGTGTGCAAATTGGGGAGCCTCTGTTACGGTTCCGTCATCTGATCGCGATGTATTTGACAGGAAATCGTGATGTGGAGATGAACAAGTCCGACCTCGCAGGGGATTTCATGACGGCTCCGCCCCTGGAACGCCGAACGTCCGACCGGACAACGAACGGCAGTGTCAGGTGGTGGAGATGCTTGCTCGCGGGGCGTTCAGAAGCGACGGACGTAGGTTCGACCTGACGGCGCGAATGGTCCGCGAAGAGTGAAGCACCCACTTCGGAGCCGTTTGCTAGCTCCGGGTCACGGCGATCTGCTGCCAGGGGTAAGCGGCGAGCGCAGCGAGCTGAATCGAGCCACCGGACTCAAGGTCGTAGAGGCTCACCCCGAGTGCGCCATCTCTCCGGGCGACGTCGACAAAACGCCAGACTTCGAGTCCGGAGGGAAGTCCGGCGGGGCCTCCCTCGCTTGCCATGTTGTAGTCCTGGCCGATCGGCACGACAGGACGTAACGGCCGGAGCGCCGCAATGGCCGTCGCCACGGCTGCTCCCGGCTCGTTGCAGGACCAGTAGACCATCGGGGCAAAAGCGTCGACGAAAGGTGCCTCCGCCGCGTACGGGTAGGAGGCAAGGCTGAGGCTCGTCGGTCGGGGCACGGTCGCGACGACCGGCTTCGACCCAGCGTCGGTTCGTACGAGGGCGAGGTAATAGGCGACACGGCGGGCCGAGATGTAGGTGCCCTCGGGTTCCTCCTCGACGTCCGGGCTGAAGCCGTCCACCCCGTAACGGAACGCGTCCGCGGCCCGGCTGGCGTCGACCGCAGGGTTTGAGAGCGTCGGGAAGTCCCAGGCGATGACGGCGATCCCGTCGCGGTGCGCCAACGGCACGAGCTTTGCGAGCATCGGACCGCCGTAGAAGCCGTCAAAGGAGCTCCCGGTGCGCACGTACAGCGCATCAATCCCCGCTCTCCGGGCAATGGCAACAACATGGGACACGTTGAGTCGATCCCCAGGAAACACGGTGATCCAGATGCCTTTGCCTCTCAACGCCTCGAGCGAGATGTGGCGCGGTCCCGGGGCCACCACATTCGGGATCGCGGAGTCGGACACGGCTGGAGGAGGCAGTGCCGGTGGCGGACTCGTAGGCGGTGGCAACGGAATGCACGGAGGCGGTTCAACGGGCGGAGCAGGGAGCGGATAGGGAAGACGAGAGCCACCTGTCGCCCTCGACGGCGCGGTCGCGGCCAGCCGAGGTGCGGCTCCAGCGCCGAGGCTTGCGGTGGAATCACCGAGGACGAGGGCCCCGAGGACGAGAAGCACTGCAGCTCGTCGGCCCCCCACTGGCCACTATTTTGCCCTGCCGGCGCGTGACTGTCTGGCCAGGATGGCTCGTCCATTCCGTTCGCAAGGGTTGCGCGCGGTCGAATGCCAGAACGGGAGCGCGCGCTGTTCGTCGTGTAGCTCGGACGAGCTTCGGATTGCGATTTCGCAGGTCGGGTCTACGATCCGTGGCGATGGATGATGACGCCTTCGACCTCGACCTTGCGATCTCCTCGCTCAACGCCGACGGTTCTGACGTGCAGTTGATGCTGCGTCTGCTCACGGAAAAGCTCGCCGGCGTGCTCGGCGATCGATTGCAGGTCATCCGGGCCGGGGGACTGCTGAAACGCTCAAACGTCATCGAAAAGGTCGAGGTCCGCTTGCGCGGCTGCGATCTCGAAGCCCGGCTTTCCGGTGCGTCTGCGGAGTTCGTGATCGGTCAGATGTCGGGCGGCATCCGGATCCGCACCGAGCGCGTCGACGCCCCGAGCTGGACGCGGCGGCTTCTCGAGGAACTGCAGGCAGAAGCGACCCACAGCGCGAGCGCCCGCCAGGCTCTCGAATCGATCATGATCGGACAACAGTGACTACTGACGCCGAGGTTCCCGCGGATCTTCCTTCTGACGCCGGCAAGCGACTGAGAGAGCTCGAGGCCGGTCTGTTCACCTCGGATTTGTCGGTGAACGAATTCTTGCTCGTCAAAGACGCCGGTTTCCATCCGCTTGGTTTCGTGATGGGGTCGTCGATCTATCACTTGGGTCTGCAGACGCGGAAGTGGGGGCAAAGCCAGGAACTGACGAAACTCACCTCCGCGATGTACGAGGCGCGCGAACTCGCGATGACCCGTATGGAAGAAGAAGCGACGGTGCTCGGCGCAGACGGGGTCGTCGGTGTCCGGCTCGATGTGAACTACTACGAGTTCGGCTCGGACACCGCCGAGTTCATAGCCATGGGCACTGCGATCAAGGCGGAGGATGGCAAGAACTATCGGAACGTGGAGGGAAAGCCATTTACGTCTGACCTTTCCGGACAGGCATTCTGGACGTTGCGCCGAGTCGGTCATGTACCGCTCGGACTCGTGATGGGGACGTGCGTGTACCACATCGCGCATCGTGGGATCACGAGCTCGCTCGGTCAGCTCGGTCGGAACACCGAGCTTCCGAACTACACCCAAGCGCTGTACGACGCTCGTGAGCTCGCGATGACGCGGATGCAGGACGAGGCGACGAGACTGAACGCGACCGGCATCGTCGAGGTGAAGCTCGTCGAGAAATCCCACATGTGGGGCAGCCACACGATCGAGTTCCTCGCGCTCGGCACCGCGGTCAGTGTCGCTGAAGGCGCATCCGGACTTCCTTCGCCCCAGACGATCATTTCGCTCGACCACTGAGCTCACCTTGACGACGACGAACGAGGGACGCGCCTGGTCCTCGTCGTTGTCGACGAACGATTTCGCCGCGTGCGTCGAGGCGGGCTACGTGCCGCTCGGTTTCGTTCAGGGCTGTTCGGTTATCTCGTGGGGTTGGGGATCGTCGATGACGACGCCGCTCGGTCTTGGTTACTCCCCGAGCGGATCCGCCGCGACGCGGGGTTATAGCGAGCAATTCGGCTGTCCCCACGGGTTCGTCGGCGCCGGCCATCGGATGTATGGACTCAATTACGAACAGGACTGGGTCGAGGACGCGTGGCGGCTCGGGTTCTCCTCCGCATACCAACGTCTCATTGATGAAGCCGCGCGGCTTTCAGCGCACGGAGTGATCGCAATCGTCGATCAGGTCGTGCACGATCCCGACACGGCGACGTATCGCTTCACCATCGAGGGAACCGCGGTCCGAGTCGCGGGAGCGCCCGATTCGAAGGCGCTCTTCACGACATTCCTCGCCGGCCAGAAGCTGAACAAGCTGCTCGAGGCGGGCTTCGCGCCGGTCTCGATTGTCGCGGAGTTCATCTCGATCCAGGTGTACTCGTCCTGCATCACCGAGTATCTCTTGGCGGGCCGTGGGGCGGTCGGATGGGGTGCGCCGGTCGGCGGCGAGATCGACCAGGTGTCACGAGCGCACGACGCTGCTCGTCACGTGGCGCGCGAGCGCGTCCGCGGGCGACTCGGATCTGATGTTCTCCACGCCGCCAATCTCGAGGTCCGCGAGCGGGAGCTCATGGGATCGGGACCGCAGATCGACGCGATGCTGAAGGGCAATCGGGTTCGCCGCTTCAAGGCGTACGACCCGCTCCCGCCGCCTCGCCCCGTCGTCCGGCTCGTCGACTGATGCCGAGGGAAGCGCTCGAGGCGCTCGAGGCGCTCGGGGCGGCGCCCGACCCATCCGCACGCGCCGTGACCTCGGATCTCTCGATCGACGAGGCGCTGTTGCTGCACGCTGCGGGTTGGGAACCGGTCGACCTCGCCACCGGAGTGGCTGTGTGGTCGATGCCGTACGGGACGTTCTTCCTTCCCTACGGCCAGAACGATCCGGTCGAGCTGGGTGGCGCTTCGCAGGCGACGCTCGAAGCGTTCCGCGCGGCAGGTGAGCGCCTGCGAGAGGACTGTCATCGATCGGCGGGTGTCGGCGTCGTCGGTGTCGGGGTGGAGGTCGATATCGGGTCGACGAGCGTCAAAGTGGCGTTCAACGGGACCGCGGTCCGAAGAATCGAGGACAGTCACCCGCGCCCCGGCCGCGCCTTTGTCACCGATCTGTCGACGAAAGATTTCGTACTGCTTGAACGCGCAGGGTGGGAGCCGGTCGATCTCGCCTACGGAGCGAGCTTTGTTGCCGCGCCGTATCAACGGCTGCGGCAAGTGGTCGCCCAGACGGCGCAGAACATCGAGCTCACGAACCTCACACAGGCACTTCAGGATGCACGCGAGCTCGCCATGGAACGCATGCAGCGCGCCGCGTCCGCGCCGGGGGTTGCAGGCGTTGTCGACGTCTCGATCCTCGACGGACCGCTCACGCACGCCCGGCACACCCTCGCATTCATCTGTTGGGGCACGGCGGTGCGGCTTGTGGCGGAAAAGCACCAGCTCATCGAACCAGAGCTCGTGCTCCCCCTGAACGACGACACACTCGCGTTCGCAGCGACTTCACTGCGCTCGTCGCGGAGAGGTTGAAGAGTCGCGCGCGCTACTTCTTCGACAGCAAGAACTCGGATTGCGCGCGTCGCGGATACGACGAATCAGACCACGGATGAATGCGGATCAGGCGTGCGCGGCTCTGAAGGATCGCGCTGTTGGAGTGGAGACGTTTGATAATTCCGAGGAGCTTTTCGTCATTGGAGAGGCGTCACACTCCGAGTCAAGTCCTCACGTGATAGCGAAACCGCCTGCTCCATCGGTCTCGGCGCGGGGCGCGCGGCATCTTTCACTCTGAGACACCGAATAGCTACGGTGGCGGCATGGCAGACCGCTCCGGCATCTCGGTCCTCGAGTCGCGTTGACGATGCGCCCATCCGAGCGCTGTCGCCACCGACCGCGCATGAGCGCCGGGATATCCGAAGATTCGGACAGACTCCTGGTCAAGGTGGCAGCCTGGGGGTCGCGTGCCTCCCTTGCCTGGGAAGGGGTGCTTGTTTCGAGCCGAGAAGACAAAGGGCGAACGTGACATCTATCCCAGTCGCGGAGTCAAGTCCGCAGCGCCTTCGTCGTTCGACATCGACCGCCCGCTTTGGATCTTCTCGCAGAGAGAGTCACGACGCGTCCTATTTCTATGACCGTTTCAATCCTCCGGAGCTGACTCGCGACAACACAGTCAACCGGCCATCGATCCGTGACCGGCTATTTGTCGCCGACGCGCGACGCATGGAACAAGTGCGCGAGAATTCGGTCGCTCTCGTAGTCACGTCGCCGCCCTACTTCGCAGGAAAGGAATACGAGGAGAGTCTCGGCGAAAACGGTGTCCCAGCGAGCTACTTCGACTATTTGGACCTTCTCCGCACTGTCTTCTCGGAATGCAAACGCGTTCTCGAACCGGGCGGTCGAATCGCCGTCAACGTTGCAAACCTCGGTCGCCGGCCGTTCCGTTCACTCGCAGGCGACGTCACTCAGATCTTCCAGGACCTCGGCCTTCTTCTACGCGGCGAGGTCGTCTGGTGGAAAGGCCGCGCCGCGGGCGGCTCATGCGCCTGGGGGACCTTTCAGCGTCCGAGTAACCCGGTGCTGCGTGACGTCACAGAACGAATTGTGATCGCGTCAAAGGGGCGTTTTGACCGAGCGATGAAACCGGGAGAGCGTGAACACAACGGATTCCCATCCGCCGCAACGATTTCCCGCGATGAATTCCTGGAAGCGACTACTGATCTTTGGGAGATTCCCCCCGAGAGTGCCACTCGTGTGGGCCACCCGGCGCCGTTCCCTCTCGCTCTGCCGAGACGACTAATTGAGTTGTACACGTACGAGGAAGACCTGGTCCTTGACCCGTTTGTCGGGTCGGGCTCGACCGCAATAGCCGCACTGCGGACGAACCGCCATTACCTCGGCTTTGACACCGACAAGATGTACATCTCGAAAGCGAAGCGCCGTATCGCGGCTGAGAGGCGACGGCAGCGCAACGCCGCTGACGAGCGCGTTTTCCGTGTCCATCTTCCCGCCCTCGCAAAACCGAGGAACGAACAAGTGAAGGAGGACTTCCAAGCTCGGGCCGTGCGCGAAGGTCGACAAGCGAAAGAGCTCGCAGGTTTGATTCTGCGTGAGTGCGGCTTTCAGAACATGCAACAAGATGTGAAGCTGCAAGGTTTGGGAGTCGAACTCAATTTTCTCGCGACAGATGCGGCTGAAAATTTGTGGGCGTTCGATGTCTCAGGCGCGTTCACGTCCTCTCGAGCGGGACTGCGAAGAACCGACACTCTTTGGAAAGCGCTCGGCAAAGCCGCCGTTGTCCGTGAGCACAGGTCCGATCTCGCGGTCGTCTTGCTGACCACCGATGCCCCTGAGAGGGGAAGCGTGGGCTATGCCGCGCTCAACTCGATGAAGGGCCCTTCCAAAACCGTCTACGACTCAATCGAACTCCTGGACCCGGCCGGTCAGGATCGCTTGCGAAATTACGCACAAGGCTTGAGCGACCGCTAGGCGTCGGTTCGAGTCGTGCCATCGGACAGGACGTTCGTCACCGAGGTAGCGACCGGCCTCGGGATGACCGAAGCCACCGATCTTGATGACGTGATTGCCGCGCGACCGGCGGAATTTGTCAATCTTGCGAGGGACGATTGGGAACGGCTCGCCGAAATTCGCACTCGTGGCGATCTCTCTCCAGAGTTCCTCGGAAGTTTCCTCAACGGACAGTCTTTTCTCTGCGCCGAGGATGCTCTGCGGGGAAGAGCTCCTCGACTCATCGAATGGACCGGTGGTCGACGGGCACCGGGCGATGAGGTAGTTCCGTCTGATCTTCGGATCGACCACGTCTATCTGGTCAGCTGCAAGTACTTAAGTCGAATACTGCACAATCCCAGTCCGGCTCGCCTCGCGATGGGCCTCCTAAGCCAACTCGCGGTTGACGACCGTACAGATTGGTTTCATCGAACGGCGCCGCGCGAATACCAGGCCCTTTATGAAGTCTGCAGGGAGATAATCGGGGATTTGTCATTACCAAAGGAGGCGGAAGAGTTATCGGGTCCGCAGAGACGACGTCTTGCCCGGGTACTCCACAGCGGCTGGCCGGAAGGCGCGGCTGAGAAATACGCAGAAATGTGCGCTTCTGTCGCTTCGAAGACAGCCGAGGAATGGAGAAGTCGGGTGGACAGGTCGAATGCCGAATTGATGCTTTGGCGACTTCTCCGAATCGGCTCGACCCCGTACTTCATTCTCGGTACGGGTCCGACGGGAGTTGTCCGGCTTCGGGTCGATACCCCCTGGGACTGGCGCCAAAAGTTCTCACTCGGAGAGTTCGAGATCCGTCCGCAACCAGGCGGCCAAGCGATAGTCAGTTGGTTAGCTCATTACACGGAACTCGATAGCGGTTCCGCCGCTAATGTGCGCGGTCACGTCGAGATTCGTTGGAGTCATGGCCGTTTTGGTCAGCCTCCGGAGGCGAAGATTTACCTTGATTCAGCGATCGGAGACGTTCCCGGGTATCACCCCCTCTGAATCGAGACGCAGAAGACGCGCGCGATGAGATCCGCAGCACGGCGCGCCCGACTTGAGGCGCGAGATCTACGACGACGCGTGCGCTCAAATTTCGCGCTCGAATCGATTGACGACGACGAGTCCAGCGATGAACACGACTACCAATGCGATCAACAGCGCAAACTGCGCAGTGCTCACGGCAATCGCGTTCGAGAGAATGTACAAGATCCTCCTGATCACCGCGACGAGTCCGACGACGACGAAGGGTTGCGCCACCAGACTGTGCGCGCGCAACGACAAGACGACGGTGTGCACGATCTCGGCGAGGATGAGCACGAGGAGCACCCGGTCGAGAAGATTCTCGCCGGCGATCGCTATTGAGTGATGCTGAACGTCTCGGAGGAAGTCCACCGAGGCGGTGACGAGAAGCGTCACGGCGAGGACGATGAGCACCACCCCGACCAACAACGCCAGCACGTCCTGCGCATGCTCGAGCATCGCGGTCGTTTCGGAGACCCCGAAAACCGAACGCCACGAACGAGGGCGCGTCGGCTGTTCCCCCTCAGCGGCCACTCACGCCTCCTTCGGGACCCAAGGCGGGGTCGTTCGCCTCAGCCCCGGGCCCGTTCTGCACGGACGCATGATCAAAGGCTTGCATACCGACGCCCACCTCCGCGACCACGCCGTTCTCGCGGTGATCGAGACTGGAGCCCGCCGATGGTGCGGTCGACCCTGCCCCGATGTAGCTTCTCGGATCAGGCACGCGCCGGGGTCACTCGATGAACTACGTCCTGGATAACTGGTCGTTCGACCCGTTCATCATCGTCGTCGCGGTCATCGTTGTCGCGCACGAGGTCGGCTTGTACCGGCTCTCGAGGAGGTCTCGGCCTTCGGAGACCCGTGTTCGCCGGAGACGCTCGTTCGTCTTCTATGGCGGGCTCGCCATGTTGCTCATCGCAGTCGATTCTCCAATCGACTACTGGGCCGATTACTACTTCTTTGTCCACATGATCGAGCACATCCTGATCATGTTCTTCGCCCCGATCCTGATCGTCATCGGAGCGCCCTGGACACCGCTTTTGCACGCACTGCCGGTTCGGATACGACGTCGGGTGATTCGGACCGTCGTCTTGAGGGCCTTCTTCCGTCCGTTTCGCGCCATTGGTCGCTTCTTTGCCCGACCGATCGTCGCGATCGTGTCGTTCAACATCGTGATGGTGATCTGGCACGTCCCGTATCTGTTCGACACCGCCGAGGAAAACCAGATCGTTCATATCTGGGGCATGCACACGAGTTTCTTCGTCTTCGGGGTGCTGTTTTGGCTCCAGATCATCGACTCCCACCCCTTCCGAGTGCGGACGTCCGTGCCGCTGCAGATGGGGGCGATCGTCGGGACGAACATCGTGATGTTCATCCTCGCGATGTCGCTCAGCATCTTCACGAGCCATTCCTGGTATCCGGTGTACAACCACCTGCCCGGCGTGACCCTGCCGCCGTTCGCCGACCAGCAGATCGGTGCGGCCATCTTGTGGGTTTGCGGCGACTTTTGGGCGATCCCGGCACTCATATACGTGATCCGCCGCGGAGTTGAGCGGGAGGGGTCGCTGTCGGACCTCGTCGATCGGGTCTTCCACCACGCCGGGTCGAACGCGGCGGCGGGGTTCATCGGTCGGTCGGAGTAAACGATCGGAAACCACGCGCCAGGAGGTTGCTGCGCTGCGGCAATGCGTCGATTCCTGCAAAGTGGCATGGTTGTGCAACTAAAGGGAGGGAGAGTGCAACTTCTGCAAGTTGCTTGCATCCAGGAAGATCTTGTCTCTAAATTTCCTGTCATATTTCGACGACGGGCCTTGGCCTGTTTGGCGTGAGCGCCCGGAGTCGGTGACGGGAAGCAAGTCGTAAGGGGGGCTGATTTGTCGAAGACACAGCGGCTCGCTACGGTGCTCGCACTCTTCGCCGTAGCCGTCGGCCTCATCGTTTTTACGGCAATGGCGTTCATCCGCTCCAACCCGGAGACCGTCGATTTCGCCGTCAGCAGCCCATCATCCCAGCCGGTGAACCTCACGATTCAGACCGTTGGCACGATCGGTTTCGGGATACATCCGTCTTGGGTGTCGTACCTCGTCGAGACGCCGGAAGGGAAATGGGTGCACACGACGTTGTGGCAGTTGCCAGCGCACCGCAGGATCGACGTGACGATCTATCAGTACGACTCCGGAAGCCCGCTGCGCAATCAGGAACTCGGCGTCGTGACGGGGGCTCTCGGCGCGACGTTGAACGGCAAGACCTACACGCTGTTCAATTCGTACTCCGGCTTCGGCGTCGGTCACACCTTCAGCGTCCCGCAGCTCGGCATCAACGTCCCGCTTCCGGGGAACAACCCGAGCGCGAAGAACTTCTGTGGCGCCGCTCCGTGTCCATTGCTCGACGCGCACAACACGATCAAGTTCCATTTCACGACGCCGGGACCCGGGAACTATCGCTGGCAGTGCTTCGTGCCGTGCGGACTTGGCTACCTCAACGGCAACGGCGGACCGATGCAGACGATCGGCTACATGGGCGGCTTCTTGGAGGTCCAGTAGATGGCGAGATTCCCCGGCACCAAAGGCGGGGAGAACGCGCCGCATATTTGGCGGCTGGTCCTCGTGTGGGCGGTGGCGTCAGCGGTCATTGACCCGCTCTTCTATCTGCTCGTCGGCCCGCACCTGCCGCCGGGAGCGATGGGGTCGGCTGCCTCGGGCGACCAGTTCGACGCGAACGTGATCTTTATCCTGGCGATCCCGGTTGCGATCGCCATCAACTTGTACCTCTTCTACGCCGTTCTCATGTGGCGGGCGAAGCCGGGGACCCCGGATCCCGTCGCCGGACCGTCGGCGCGCTCGAATGTCAAGATTCAGGCGGCGTGGATCGCCGTCTCGACGCTCATCGTCACCGGCCTGTTCATTTTCGGCACCGTCGAACTGATCACCGACCAGGGATCCGGGGGCGGCGAAGGGCCGTCGCCGATTTGGACACCGACGTCGAAGACGGTGCTTCCTGTCCAAGTCATCGCCCAACAGTGGAAGTTCACCTACCGCTATCCGACGTTCGGCGGGTTCGAGACGGACCAGCTCTACATTCCCGACAACACGACGGTCGCCTTCCACGTCACGTCGCTTGACGTGATCCACAGCTTCTGGGCGTACCAGATCGGGGTGAAGGCCGATGCAAACCCGGATCAGGACAACGTGGCGTTCACGACGACCCAGCAACTCGGGACCTTCTGGGTCCGCTGCAACGAACTCTGCGGCATCTGGCACGGGGCGATGTTCAACTACGGCCACATCGTGACGAAGTCGGCCTTCATGGCCTGGGCGACGCACGAGGAGACCGCACTCGCCGCGAACACAAAGTTGTTGCCTCCGTTCTCGTGGACTTACACCCCGGACGCGAATAGCGCCGACGGCGGCTACTACCCGGACAATGTTGTTCCGTATTCGAAGGTCGAGGTCTATGGGGCGACGACCGTGACCCCGAAGCAAGCAGAGAATCCGAAGGCATGAGCGCGCGCAGACGATTGAGCGAGGAGGAGTTCATCCGTGGCGATTGACACCACCCCTTCAGTCGGAGTCGGTGAGCCGCGTCAAGCACCTCCGATGCAAGGCAGACGCGGCCAACGACCGGCGTGGTTCGGTCAGCACCTCGGTACGGCGATCATCGGCGCCGTCGGTGGATACGCGCTCGGCCACTTATTCGGCAACATGATCGCCGCGCACTACACAGACATTTACAACGCGAACGGACAGAACGACACCGCAATCGTGCTGGGCTTCGCGCTCGGTTTCGTCGGATGGATGGGCGGAATCGGCGCGCTCAACCATCCGCTCGCAAAACTCGTCGGCCGTGAATCGGCCCCGGAGACGGACCGACAGGACTGGACGAAGTACTTCCGTTTCAGCTTGAACCACAAGACCGTCGGCAAGCAGTACGTGATCGGCGTCTTAATGTTCTTTTTCACGGGCGGGCTGCTCGCGATGGCCATCCGCAGCCAGCTCCTGGAGCCGTCGAACCGGCTGCTCGGACCCGGCACCTACATCGCCGTCGTCAGCGAGCACGGGACGATCATGATGATGATGGCGACGTCCGTCATCGTCGGACCGCTCGGCAACTACCTCGTGCCGCTCATGATCGGGTCGCGGCGGATGGCCTTCCCACGCATCGAGGCCTTCTCGTTCTGGACGTTCGCCGCTGGGTACTTGGTGATCCTGTCGGCGTTGCCCATGGGCGGCTTCCCGACCGGTTGGACCGGGTACGCGCCATTGCAGACGCAGGCGACCCAAGGGATGGACGCCTACCTCGCAGGCTTCGCCATCATCGGAATCGGCATGATCGCGGCGGGCTTCAACATCGCCGTGACGATCATCACGCACCGCGCGCCGGGAATGACCTGGAGCAGGCTGCCGATGTTCTGCTGGGGGATGATCTCGGTGGCGTCGCTGATGACGCTCGCAACCCCGGTGCTCGTCATGGCCGGTCTCTTCGGGCTGCTCGACCGGACCGCGCAGACGGCGTTCTACGTCACCGAGCACGGTGGTAGCAGCTTCTTGTGGGAAAACCTCTTCTGGTTCTTCGGCCACCCCGAGGTCTACATCATGGCGTTGCCCGGCTTCGGCATCGTCGGGGAACTCTTGCCGGTGTTCACACGTAAACCGCTGTTCGCCTACCGTGTCGGCGCGGCGGGAATGGTCGGGGTGGCGCTGCTGTCGTTCTTTGTGTGGCAACACCACCTGTTCAACTCGGGGATCAACCCGGACATGCGACCACTGTTCATGCTGACCACCGAGTTGATCTCGATCCCGACTGGGTTCATCTTCCTCGTCGGCCTCGGGACCCTCTGGCGAGCACGAATACGACCCGAAGTCCCGATGCTGTTCGTGCTCGCCGTCTATTTCAACTTCTTCATCGGCGGAGTGACGGGTGTGTTCCTCTCCGACGTCCCGGTAAACGTGACCGTCCACGGCAGTTTCTTCGTGATGGCCCACTTCCACTACACGATCATGGGCGGCCTCATTTTCGCCTTCTTCGGCGGTCTGTACTACTGGCTGCCGAAGATCACGGGGTACAAGTTGAACAAGCGGCTCGGCCAGATTCACTTCTGGTTCATGTTCATCTTCTTCAACTTCACGTTCTTCCCGCTCTTCATCGTCGGCTTCCTCGGCATGCCGAGGCGGGTTTTCGAATACGCCGCGAATTTGCAGGTCCTGAATGATTTCGCGTCAGCGAGTGCGTACGTGCTCGGTGCCTCGTTCCTCGTGTTCATCGCCAACTTCGTCTGGTCGATCTTCATCGACCCGAAGCGGGAAGTGCAGAACCCCTGGGAGTCACGGGGACTCGAGTGGCAAGTCGCGACGCCCGTTCCTGAGTACAACTTCCAGCGGATTCCGGTGATCCTCGCCGACCCGTATCACTACGGGGAGTCGAGCCCGCCACCGGTTGCGGACCTCGCCGGAGTGGGAGCGGCACTGGCGGTCGCCGGTGGATCCGGGGGTGGTGACGTCAGTGGCTGACCCAGTGGCCGACGAGTTCATCCCGGCGGGCATCGTCAACACGCCCGAAGAGGCGGCGTACGAGCTCCGGGCGGACGAGAACGCGATCTTCATCGGTTCGCGCCTTTTCATCGGCATCGTCAGCTTCGCCTACGCGTCCCTCGCGTTCGCCTATTTCTATTTGCGGTCCGCGAACAACGAGGACCTTTGGCGCCCGCACCGGATCACGGCGCCGACTTCGATCGGTGCGGCGATCTTCGTTGTGGTCGCCGCATCTGCACTCGTGAATTTGTACGGCACCCAACGGCTGAAGAAGGGATCGACGACCGACTGGCTCGTCGCCTCGTGGACCGCCGTCGGCGGGGGGCTCCTCGCCGTCGGGTTGCAGATCTTCGAGTTCACACAACTCCCGTTCTTCCCCGGCTCGAGCGCCTACGCGTCGTGCTTTGTCGGATGGGGCGTCCTCAACACGACGATGCTCCTCGGCGCGACGTACTGGCTCGAGACGGTGGTCGCCCGCGCGACGCGGCTACGGCGGGCACTTGCTGAAGACGGCGGAGCGGCGCGCTCGGGCCTTCCGGCTGGCCGGCTCTTGCGGGCGAATCTCGAGTCGTGCGCGTACTTCTGGGGCTACCTTGCCCTTGTCAGTGTGCTCTTCTGGGTGCTGTTCTACATCGTGTGAACGGCTAACGATAAGAGCGAGGGGGTAAGACAGGTGGTCTTTGCGACATATTTCCTCGGGCCGCAGTCGCTCACTTTCGCAATCCCAGTCGGCGTCTTAGCCGTCGTAGTCCTCTGGGGGTACTTCCAGCGCCGACCGGTGCGGTGATCGCCACGGCGGCGGCGGCGCTAGGGCCGCACGCGCGCCGGAGCAGAGACATCCTAGCCGGCCTCGCAGTTGCCGTTGTTGTCGTTTCCGTCGTGCCTCCGCTTTCGACTGACGCGCGGAGGTATGTCTTCGCGGAAGCGATCCGGTTCTGCCTCATTGCGCTGGCGATGCCGGTGCTCGTCGCGCTGTCAGCTCCGCTCTCGAGGGCCGCGGCGCGCTGGGCACCCGAACGGCTCGCGCGCCTCGTTGCCCGACGCGACGGCACCCGGAGTTCTCGCCGGGGTCTTGTTCGCTTGGTCGTAAGGCTCGTGCCGTACCTCGGAGCCTTCATCGTCTGGCGTAACCCGGCGAGCGTCGACGCGCTAGCGACAACCCCAGGTCTTGTTGTCGCCGAGATCGCGACGTTCGCCGTCGTGGGGGTCGCATTCTGGATCGAGCTCGTCCCGACGCCTCCGATCCCGCCGATCGTGACCGCGGGGCAGCGCATCGTGCCGACGGCCATTGCGATGTGGATGATCTGGATCCTCGCCTACTTTGTCGGGTTTTCGCACACCGCTTGGTTCCCGTCGGTGCACGCAAATCGAGGCGGCCTCGGCGTCATCGCCGACCAGGAGCTCTCGAGCGGCGTGCTGTGGATCGCGGCTGCCGCCACGTTCCTCCCGGTGATTTTCACGAATCTCGCGCGCTTCCTCCGAGGTGACGACGAGGTGCAAGACGAAGTCGCGCGGATTATTGCTGAGGACGTGAAGTCCCCATGATCGATGTGATGACGCGACTGGCAATCGAATTTTGGATCGCCAACGTCGGGAGCGAACCCTTTAGGTAATGCGCCGCGTCCGAGACGGCTCGCAGCGTTTCACTTCGATCGATCGCGAGGTCTTTCGCCCGGCCGCGCAGATCGGCGACTGCTCGAGAGTTCTTCGGATTGGCGGTGAGTTGCACGAAGTCTTCAATCGCTCCGAGCGCGTCGGACGTCGTCCAGCTGAGCAGATCGCCGATCATGAGCGCGAGGTACTTTCCCGCTCCCGTACCGGGCTCTTCGAGCTGGGAGAGATTGTTGATGCCGTCTGATGTGAATGAGCAGGCGTCGGCGTCTTGGTTGAGTAGCGTCGGCACCTTCGATCGGTCGGTCGCGCTGAGCTGGCCGCGCCACCATTGACCGAAGATCTCGTCGGATTCGTGCATCGCGTAGGCGCACGGTTCGATGTAACCGTTGACAAGAGTGATCAAGTACGAGGCAGACGAGCGCTCGCCCGCGAGAGATTCGTTGTGCGGCAGGTCGGTGGCGACCGCCACCGCGACGATGATCAGGACGACCGCGAGGAGCGGAAGTCCGACCCGCCGAAACCTCAGCCATCGATCACGACGTGTCGGCGCGACTCGGTCCCCGTACAGCGACGCAGCGAAGGCGTCCATCTCAAGTTTCTCGGTCACCGCAACGCTTCCTCGAGATAGTGGGCAATCCCTGACCCGAAGCGCCGCATCTGCGCCGCCGCCAAGGTGAAAGTCCCCGACGGCGACTCGTTCCCGAAGGGCTCGAGTGCATATTCGAGGCGGCCAGCTGGATCGACGACATCGATCACATTCGTGTGGCCGAGCTGACCGGTCGACGGCGCGTACTCGACGGTGACCCCGTACGCCTTCCAGATCCCGTCGAGTTGTGAGAGTGTCCCCGCGAGGAAGTACGCATCGGGCAGCGAGGATAAGCCGGCCCTCGAAAACCCGCTGCGCGCCGCGGCCACGCCGAGATCGCGCGGGTTGGCGTCAATGATCACGAACGCCACCTTGGAGCGCGCCGCGCCGAGGTCACCCGCGGCGTCGCGAAATTCCACCGACTCGACCGGGCAGATGTCGCGACATCTCGGATCGAGAAAACTGATCGCAACCGCCTTTCCCCTCAGTGCTCCGAGCGCGAACGTCCGTCCCGACTCGTCGACGAGCTCGACTGGCGGGGCCGGTCGCCGCGCGAGGACATGCACGTCCACGAATTGCGCGAGCGTGCGTGGGACCTTCTTCGCGTCGTGCACATTGGTTTTTGGTGGCGAGGACGGGAGGACGTTGAATGACGAGTCGGCGAAGGCGCCGCCGACGCCAAGGACCGCCAGAATCGCGATCGCGATCCAGATCAATTTGCGGGGAAGCGGAGGCGGCCCCCGTTTGAACTGCGCGGAGCGCTCTTCCGCGCTCAATATGGAGCGGCTGCCGCCGTCGAGTTCGGAAACGTCGCTCATTTGTGGATCGATCCGCCGAGTCGATGGACCCACTCGGTGAGCTCATGCGCCGTTGCCGCGCCGAAAAGCTCGCCCTCGACGACACCCGACCTCGAGACGAAGAAGGTCACCGGCAGCGCCGAGATGAGGTAGCGATTGGCGACGGTTCCATTCTGATCGACTCCGATGGGATACGAGATCCGTGCGTGGTCGAGGAGGCGTCTCGCGAGACTGGTGTTCGAGTCGAGCGAGTCGACGCCGATGAAACGTACTCCCGTCGACTCGTTCGAGACCTTTCCGAACGCGTTGAGCTCGGCGACGCAGTTGTCGCACCACGACGCGAAGAAGTTCACGATGACTGGCGTTCCAGCTCGACCCTGGAAGGCGACCGTGCGCGCGTTGTCGAGCGCGTGCAAGGTGAACGGGGGGGCATGTCGCCCGGCACTGAGGCGCGAAAGGTGGCGCGACGGCGGGGAAGGTGCGTGGCTTTGCGGTCGCGGCCGAGACGACTGCGTAGGCCACGAAGCCGACGAGGACGGCTGCAGCGACGATCGTCGCTGGTTTGATGAAGCGATTCAGGTTCAGTTCTTGCACGTCGCGGGGTGTCGGTCAGGGGTGCCGGATCACCGCGTCGAGCCCCATGGCGACGAAAACGATCGTCAGATAGGCGATCGACGCCGAAAAGACGCGCATTGCGCACTTCGGGTCGCGATCGCGCCGCAGGATCGCCACGCGTTGCAAGAACCAGGCTCCGGCGCCCGTCGCGGCGACGATGTAGAGCGGACCGAGGTGGGCAACGGGAATCAGAGCGAAGCCGATCACCAGGACGACGAGGCTGTAGACGAAGATCTGCCGCGTGACCTTGTTCAAGTCGGCGACGACGGGGAGCATCGGTACAGAGACGGAGGCGTAGTCGTCGCGGTACTTGACCGCCAGCGCCCAGAAGTGCGGCGGTGTCCACATGAACACGAGCGCAAAGCACAACACCGCAGCCCACGAGACGTGTCCCGTCACCGCCGTCCAGGCGATCACGGGCGGCATCGCCCCCGCCGCGCCACCGATCACAATGTTGGAGGGGTAGCGGCGCTTCAGCCACATCGTGTAAACGCCAAGGTAGAACGTGGCGGCGCCCAGCGCGAGCAGACCAGACAGGATATTGACCGTCGTGGCGAAGATCGCGAAGGCGCCGATCTCGAGGGCGATCGCGAACACGACCGCGGATCGCACGCGGATCTCGCCGGTGACGAGTGGCCGCGATTTCGTCCTGTCCATCACGGCGTCGATGTCGCGGTCGTAGACCATGTTGGCGACGTTCGCCCCAGCTGCTGCCAGCGTGCCGGCGACGAGGGTCGCGACAACAAGACCAGCCGACGGAACCGTTTTCGACGCGACGAACATCACCGGCACCGTCGTCACGAGCAGGAGCTCGATGATCCGGATCTTGGTGAGCGCGACGTAGGCCGAGAGACGGCGCGTGAGCTGATTTCCGAACGAGCCGACCGGGGGCCCGATGCCGACGTTGGCATCCATTGCGGGCAAGCCTAGTTGGCGCAGATTGCCATTTCCTGAGAAAAATCGCAGGTGAGAGGTGTCGGAACGGCGCTGACCTCATCTCGATCGCCGCCGGTCCCGTGCGCGGCCGGCCACCAATTACCGCGCGTCGCGGGCGCGAATCGAGGTCGGGGTGAACCTTTTCCCCATGCGGGGTTCCCGGTCGCCGAAATGACCGTGCTCGGCCCCGGCCGGGGGCAAAGATGGATCCGTGGCACAGCGCAAGCCTCGCGTCGTCGCCCTGGCGTGGATTCGCCGCCCGGGGGCGAACGAGATCCTCGTCTCCAACAGTCGCGACGAGGTGATCGGAGTGCGCTTCCAGCGGCTCTTCGGGGGCGGCGTGGAGTTCGGCGAGCGCGGTGAGGGGGCGCTTCGCCGCGAGCTCCGAGAGGAGCTCGGAGTCGAGCTCGGCGCGGCGCGACTTGCCGGAGTGGTCGAGAACCTCTTTGTCTTCCAGGGATATCCGGGCCACGAGGTGATGCTCGTTTACGAAACCGAGTTCGCCGACGAGACCTTGTACGAACGGGAAACCTTCGAAGGAATCGAGGAAGAGCCGAAATTCGGCGTGTGGCGCGATCTCGACCATCCCGATCCCGCTGTTCCGCTCTATCCGCCGCGCCTACTCGACGAGTTGGAGCTCGCGCGGAACTAGGTCAGTTCTCCGCTTCGAGCTGTACACAATTTGCGCAGCGTCCGAGCATCGCGAAGTGGTGGACGTCGACCTGAAAGCCGTAGCTCTCGCGAATCGACGCGATGAAGGGCCCGAAGCGCGCGTCATCGATCTCCGTCACCGCGCCGCACTGCTGGCAGACGAGATGTCCGTGGGTCGACGGAGCGACGTGGTACGTCGCTGGTCCGTGGCCGAAGTGGACGTGCTCGACAACGCCGAGTCGCTCCAACTCGTCCAAGTTGCGGTAGATCGTCGAGAGATGAACATCGGGCGCTTCCGCTTGGACGGCGGCGGAGATCTCTTCGGCAGTGTGGTGCTTCGGTTCTGAGAACAACAGGGTGAGAATCAATCGGCGTGCCACGGTGGCGCGTCCACCAAGTGCGCGTACCCTGTCGATGACCTCGTCGACGGTCGCGTCGATCACGGGAGGCTCAGGTCGCGCGTTGCGCTCGCGATCCGGCGCGGCGTTCACGCCTAGCGTGCTACCGGCGGCACGGTCGTGCCGTCGTGCTCGGCGGTCGCCCGTCGCGCGTGTGGACCGGGAACAGTACCCGGCGTGTGAGGCATCCACGCCTCAGGGATCGCGGTGATATCGGTGACAAGCGCCGGCAGCTTGTGGTTCGCGACGTCGGCGACCGAGACTGACTCGAGGATCGATCGGATGTGTTCGCGAACGGCAATCCAGACCTCGACCAAAGGCTCAGCCGAGCCGATGAAGTCGAGCTGGTCGGGCCGCGAGTCGCCGACTTGAGCGAGGGGACCCTCGACGGCGCGGATGATGTCGGCGAGGCTGATCTCCTCCGGCAGCCGACCGAGTCGGAATCCCCCTTCGTTCCCGCGCTGGCTGGCGACGATCCCGGCGTGCTTCAGCTCGAACAAGATGTTGAGCAGGAATTTCGGGGGGATCCGCTGTGCGGCGGCGATTGTCTCGGCCTTCACCGGCCACTCTTCCTGCAAGGTGGCGAGTTCGACGATGGCGCGTACCGCGTAGTCACCCTTTGCAGAGATCCGCATTTCACCATCTTGACGCCCGGTCCGGCCCTCCACACGCGCCTCCGCCGGATGATTGCAGGCGCCTGCCACTTTCCCGGAGAAACGCCTCAGGTCGGCCCGCCCGAGGCCGCGTTGGGCGCCTTCGGCTTGTTGCCCCGCACGACCGCGGCCTCGTTGACGACGCGACTGCCCTCGACCTCCGTCAGTCCAGCATCTTCAAACAGCGCCACCCAGCGATCGAGGGTGATCGGCCGTTCCTGGAGACGAAAGAAATAACGAGCGGCATTCTTGGCGATCCGCCACCAACCCGCCGGCCCTTTCTTCGCGAAGAGCGCGAGTTTTGATGTGATGATCCGGCGGTCTTCGGCGCCGCCGCCGATGCCAAACATCATGTCGCCGACGACCAACCGACCCCCCGGACTCAGCCATCTCGCCGCGCGGTCGACGACGATTTTCTTGTCTGGATCGCGCAAGTGGTGCAGCGCGTAGTTCGACACGACGACGTCGACCGACTCGTCTTTGAGCTTGAGGTGTTCGATCGGGCTCGCGAGCCCCTTCACGTTCATCACGTGTGCTTTATGAGCGTTCTCCTCGAGCAACGCGATCATTTCCTCACTGACGTCGACACCGAGAACAGAAGCGACATCTGGCGCGAGACGGATCGCGAGTTGTCCCGACCCACAGCCGAGGTCAACGACGCGATCGGAGGATTTCGCGCCTGCGTCAGCGATGACGCGGTCGGCAACGCGAACGAGTCCAGGATTGTGTTGCGCGTGGTGATCCCAGGCCGCCGCTCGCTTGCCCCAAAAGCGCCGCTGCCGTCCGATGTTCGCTTCTGTGCCGCTGCTCAGCGCGCGCGTGTGTGGTTCTTTGGTGCGGCGTCGCGCGTGTTCGCCGTTCGTCAACTCGTCGAGGGGATGAAGGTGTAGATGTATCCGGCCTTCGGTGTTGAGATGACGCCTACCTGCTTACCTGAGACGTCGACGGTGATCGAGGTCGTCTGCGCTCCGAGTTCAAGCGAAGACGGGCCGCGGACCGTAATGGACTTCGGACTCTGGCTCGCGTCGATCGTCGAAGCGAACACGTAGTTCTTCGAATTCGGCGGCGACGTCACGTCGATGTAGCAGCGATCAGGCACCGAGATGACGAGCGTGTACGTCGACGGTGACGGAACCAAATACGTCGCTCCCCTGGTGGTCGAACTCTGTGCGGTGAGGGCACTCGAGTGTGTCGACGAAGGAGTCGACGTCGTCGAGTTCGATGCCGTGCCGTGGCGGTGCCCGTTCGAAGGCGTCGTGGCAGTATTGCGAAAGAAGGAAACCCAGCTCGGGTGGAAGTGCTCGACCGCGAGACCGACGAGCCCGACGACGAACACGACGAAGAGCAACCACACGGCGATCTGCAGCCCCATCGGCGCCGGCAGGCGTCGATCGAGTTCTTCGTGGGCGTGCTCGTAAGGGGTCGGAATCCTGCGTGGTCGCGAGGGAGCGACGGGCTGGATCTCTGCAGTGTCGACGATCGACTCCGGCTGGGTACGTGTTTTGGTTGGACCCGTCGCGCGGGTGGGTTCCCCGGCGGCACCGACTTCCGTTCCGCTCGTCAACGGGGCTCCACAACAACTACCCGGACTCTTCCCGGCTTGGCAGAAGCTATCGCGCAGACCACCTCGCGACCACCAATCATTCCACCCGGTGACGCGGGATCCACGCTGCACCGACGACTCCTCCGCCGGTGTGGAGCTGCATCGCGACGCTGAACCCGCTGACGAAGTCGACGCCACTGAGCATTTCGACGAGCTGGTCGGCAAGATCGGGGGCTTGGGAATGGAATACCGTCGCCCGTTCGACGCCGCCAGGGGCACTTTCGTCGAACGCTTTTTGCATCATCGATAGCGCCTCACCAGACGTGGCGGCGGTGCCTATCGGTTCGACGACGCCGTTGCGCATCCGAAAGACGCTGCGCGAGCCCTCAAGGCCCGGCGCGTCGAGGACTCCTTCGGGCAGTGGGCCACTTCGGCGGATCGGCTCCAGTGATGCGAGCGATGCGACGAGCTCGACGCGGCGAGCCGCGTTCTCGATGACCGCCACGACCTCATCGAGATCGGCGCCCGCCGCCGCCGCTTCCGCGCCGGCGAGCACGACGAGCGCTTGGCCTGCCGCGGCGGTGCGGGCGTCGACCGAGCGTGCGGGGCGCTTCGACAGCGTCGCGGCGAGCCCGGCATTGCGGTACATCGTGGCGAACTCGATCGCCGGGGTGACGAGGACCGCGGCGTCGAAGCCCGGGGTCTCAATCGCGTCCAGATACTCTGTGACGAACGGGTGATTCGCTCCCGCGAGTTCTTCTTTCGCGAGGTGCTCAGGGAGTTCCGCCGCGTCGGCGAGCGCTTCGACGTCGCCGGCGCCTGCGTCGGTGAGGTACACGCTGATCGGAAGCACGCAAATGCCGAGTTTCGCGACGAGCTCTTCGGGAACGCACGCGCTGGAGTCGGTGATCACGCCCACCCGCCCCACGACGGTGACCTTACTGTCCCGCGATCCGCGAGGGCCGAGACAAACCGTTCCTGGGTCTGACCGAAGGGGCCCTGTCGATGTCGACGTATAGCCCGCCGACGCAGCGGCTGTTCTCGATGGCGGAACTCCTCGAGCGCACCGGGGTGCCGGCGGCAACGATCCGCTACTACCTCGGCCTCGGTCTGCTCCCCGAGCCGGTGCGCGTCACGGCGAACCGCTTTTTGTACGACGAGCGGCACGCGGAACTGTTGCGGCTGATCCGTGTTGTGCGGGAGCGGCGCGGGCTCTCAATCGAGGCCATCAGCAAGGTGCTGCCTGAGCTGTTGCCCGACTTGTACGACAAACCCTCCAGCGGGGTGTTCAATCCCGAAATGTGGGACGAACTGATTGACGCCGCGTCACATATCGCGGGCGTCCGGTCGGTTCCTGAGCGCCTGATCGACGCCGGCGTCGCGCTGTTCTGCAAGCGCGGGTACGCGGATGTATCGATTGACGACGTCTGCCGGATGGCTGGGATCGCGAAGGGGTCGTTCTACCGGCATTTCGCATCAAAAGAGGAGCTTTTCTTCGCGACCGCGGAGGAGTCTGTCCGTCGCGCCGCCGTGGACCTCGTCGCCGAGCCTCCGGAATCGCCGCTTGAAGCGACCGAGTTGTTGAAGCGGATCGAGAACGCTGTCGAGCCTTACCTCGTCGTCTTCCTGGATGTCGCGTCGTTGGCCGCGCAGCGTCGCCCGGGATACGGGACGGTCCTTGCCAGCGTCGGCGACGTTTTTTCCGAAGCGGCGCGGAAGCTCTCGGCTGGGCCGCAGGAGCTCCTCGAGGGCGCGATCGGACAGGCCGTCCTCCAGGCGGTCCGCCATGCCGCCGCCGGACAGCCCCACCCCTCGGATGAAGCGGACGAAGGTCGGGAGTGAGGTGCCGGCCGCCTCCTTGACCGCCCGAGCGACCTTTGGGAGGATGGCAATAAGCAACTTCGGTGACCATGTGGTCATCGCTATTGTGCGTGGTGGTCGGCACGGGCGGACCGGGTGCGAGCCGAGCAAGTGAGCCGCCGGAGCATCGCCGGATTCGGTCGGCGAGATCGAGGAGCGTCGTGAGCGAAGTCGACAAATCCGCGTACCCGCTGTTGGAATCGATCAACTCGCCTGACGACGTGAAGGCGCTCTCGCTCGAAGAGTGCCGGTTGCTTGCCGATGAGATCCGCGCGTTCATCGTCGACGCCGTGACGGTCGGAGGGACGGGACACCTCGGCTCGAATCTCGGGATCGTCGAGGTGACGCTGGCGATGCACCGCGTCTTTTCCTCACCCCGCGACGTGTTGCTGTTCGACACCGGGCATCAGGCCTACGTCCACAAGCTCGTCACGGGACGGCGCGAGGGATTCGCGCGTCTGCGTAAAGAAGGCGGGCTCTCGGGATATCCGAACCGTGCCGAGTCCGAACACGACTGGATCGAGAACTCTCACGCTTCAACGGCGCTCAGTTACGCGCACGGACTCGCAACGGCATTCAAGTCGACCGGAGAGGACGCGACGCGTCGGGTCGTGGCGCTCGTCGGCGACGGCGCGCTGACCGGTGGCATGGCGTACGAAGCGTTGAACAATCTCGGTCACGCGAACGCGCGCGTCTGCATCATCTTGAACGACAACGGACGGAGCTACGCCCCGACGATCTCGCGGCTCTCGGAGTCGCTCACTCAGCTGCGCCTCAACCCGAGTTTCTCGTCACTGCAGTCAAAGGTGACCAAAGCGCTCGAGGATCTTCCTGGCGTCGGTCATCTCGCCGGGCACTCGCTTCGCAGCGTGACCGCAGCCGTGCGCGAACTCGTCGAGCCGCACGTCTTTTTCGAGGCTCTGGGTGTTCGTTACACGGGGCCGATCGACGGCCACGACATCGGCGCCATCGAACAGGCGCTGAAGCGTGCCGCCGTGTGGAACGGCCCGATCGTCCTCCACGTGCTGACCCGCAAGGGCCGCGGCTACGGACCGGCTGAGGAAGACACGGTGCAGTGTCTGCACGACTACAAGGCGGCGGGCCAGCTCGCGTCGCCGGGCACGGCGACCGATCAGGGGGCGATCTCGATCGGTCCGCGCAGCCCCGACAAGAACTACACCGAGGCGTTCGCCCAGGCTTTGCTCGACGTCGCGGCGAAAGACGAACGGGTGATCGCGATGACGGCGGCGATGCCTGGACCGACGGGTCTGCTCACGTTCGAGGCGCGCTATCCGAACCGCTTCGTCGACGTCGGCATCGCCGAGAGCCACGCGATGACCGCGGCGGCAGGAATCGCCCTCGGTGGCTTGAAGCCCGTCGTCGCGATCTACTCGACGTTCCTTTCGCGCTGTTTCGACCAGGAGAACCTGGACGTCGGGCTGCACAGCGCGCCCGTCGTCATCTGCGCCGATCGCGCCGGGATTACCGGCGATGACGGCCCGAGCCACCACGGCATCTTGGACATGGTGCTCGGGTTGGCGATTCCCGACCTCGCGATCTTCGCCCCCTCAGAGCCGGCGGAGATCGCGCCGATGCTCGATGCGGCGCTCGGCCTCAAGACTCCCTCGCTGATCCGATACCCGAAGACCCCCGGCCCGGGCTCACCGCTCGGGCGACGAGGCACGGGAATGCGTTCGCGCGTGCTGCGGGAAGGGTCGGATGACGTCGTCTTCATTGGATTCGGCAAACTCGCCGCGGCGAGCGTGTCGGCGGCGGATCTCCTCGCGAACGAAGGCGTCGACGCGACCGTCATCGATCCGCGTCTCGTACGGCCGATCTGTCCCGACCTTCTCAAGGCCTGCCTCGCGGCGCGCCTCGTCGTTACCGCCGAGGACGGGCTCGTTCACGGCGGTGCTGGCCAGTATCTGCGTGCGGCCATCGAGGAGGCGGCGGACGCGGCTGGCGTCGCCGCACCGAGCGTCGTTTGCCTCGGCGTGCCGACGCGTTTCATCCCCCACGCCGCGCCGGACGCGATCTTGAGCCAGCTTGGGCTCGACGCCGAGGGTATTGCGAAGAGCACCAGCCACGCGCTCGCACGGCTCAGCACCGAATTCGGTGTGAAGAGGAATAGGTCGACCTTGCATCAGCGCACCGGCCGGATGCTCGGCGGCGGGGGGATGGTCGCTCGATGAACGCAGTGCGCGTCGACGGCACCGCTGCGGCGGGGCCCGTCGACCTTCACCCTGACGCGGTCTACGCGAAGGCGCGCACGGAGAACTTTCCCGTCGCGTTGCGGTTCCTCCCGCAGGCTCTGCGCGACGACCTCACGACGGTGTACGGCTATGCGCGCCTCGTCGATGACATCGGTGATCTGTCACAGGGCGACCGCCTCGCCGAGCTCGACTGGGTCGAGGCAGAGTTCGAGCGCGCCCTAGTGAACAGGGCGTCCGATCCGATCATCGGCCGTGCCGGGGCTCTCGCGCTGCGCTTGCAGATCGGGCGCGCGCCGTTCATCGACCTGATCGAGGCGAACCGGCGTGACCAGCGCCTCACTCGCTATCAGACGTATTCGGATCTCGAGGAGTACTGCACGCTCTCCGCGAACCCCGTCGGTCGGCTCGTGCTCGCGATATTCGGATTCGATGACCCCGAGCTCCTGCGACTCTCCGACGACGTCTGTACCGGGCTACAGCTCGTCGAACATTGGCAAGACGTCGCGGAGGACTTCGGCGCCGGAAGGGTGTACTTGCCGACCGAGGATCGGTGTGAATTCGGTGTCGACGAAGACACGATCGCGAAAGGCGAGGCGACGACGGCGTTCCGCCGGTTGATGGCGTTCGAATGCGCCCGCGCCAGGCGCCTTTTGCGATCCGGTGACGATCTCGTCGCGGAGCTGCACGGTTGGGCGCGGGTTGCCATTAGCGGGTTCGTCGGGGGCGGCTTCGCACAGCTCGACGCGATCGAACAACGACGCTTCGACGTGCTCTCGGGAATCGCGAAGGCACCCCGGACTTCGGTCGTGCGCGGCGCACTCGGCGTCTGGTGGGGCGCGACGAGGCGACGACGATGAGCGATCTCGTCGATGCCTACCAGCACTGCGAGGAGATCACCCGCGCCGAGGCGCGCAACTTCTCCTACGGGATCCGCCTCCTCCCGCACGACAAGCGCGACGCGATGTCCGCCCTGTACGCGTTCGCGCGACGGGTGGACGACATCGGTGACGGTATCGGAGCCGCCGAGGACAAGCTCATCGCGCTCGCAAAGACCCGCCAAGAGATCGAAAAGATCGCATCAGGGAACCCACCAGCAGGCGACCCGGTGCTCATCGCGCTCGCCGACGCGATCGAGCGTTACTCGATGCCGACGGCCGCGTTGGGTGAGCTGGTCACCGGATGCGAGATGGACTGCCGACAGAAGCGTTACGAGACCTTCGACGATCTCGCCGTCTACTGCCGCTGCGTCGCCGGATCGATCGGGAGGTTGTCGGTGTCGATCTTCGGCTCGAGCGACGACAAGGTGGCGCCGGGGTTCGCCGACACGCTCGGCATTGCGCTGCAGATGACGAACATCCTGCGCGACATCGTCGAGGATCGCGAGCGGATGGGCCGCATCTACCTGCCAGGCGAGGACCTCGCGCGTTTCGGATGCGCCCCCGATGCAACCGGTCCACTCGACGCGCTCGTCGATCTGGTGCATTTCGAAGCAGACCGGGCGCGTGCCCACTACCGCGAAGGGCTCCGTCTTCTCGCGCTTTTGGACCGGCGCTCGAGGGCGTGCGTCTCGGCGATGGCGGGGATCTACGCGCGGCTGCTGGAGCGGATCGAGAAGAACCCGATCGCCGTCTTGCACCACAGGGTGTCCCTCCCGAACTGGGAAAAGGCCTGGGTGGCGGCGGTAAGCCTCGCTGGGTCGTCGGTCGTATGAGCGCTTCGTCTCGCCACGTCGTCATCGTCGGCGGCGGCCTCGCCGGGCTCGCCGCGGCGATCTCCTGTGCCGACAAAGGGGCTCGCGTGAGCCTTTTCGAGGCGCGCCCGCGCCTCGGCGGGGCGACGTGGTCCTTCGAGCGCAACGGGCTCCGCTTCGACAACGGCCAGCACGTCTTCTTGCGCTGCTGCACCGCCTATCGCGCGCTGCTCGATCGGCTCGGCACTTCCGAGTCCGCGGCGCTGCAGGATCGGCTTTCGGTTCCGGTGTTGCGGCGTGACGAATCGACGGGACGCGTCGATGTGGCTGAGATCCGCCGGAACTCGCTGCCAGCCCCCGTCAACTTCGCCGGATCGCTGCTTCGCTACCGGCATCTTCCGGTCCGTGACCGTCTGCGCGCGATCCAGGCGGCGCTCGCCATCAAGCGCGTTGACCTCGATGACGCGAGGCTCGACGACCAGACGTTCGCATCGTTCCTCTCAGAACACGGTCAATCTCAAATCGCGATTTCGCGCTTTTGGGATCTCTTCACGTTGCCGACCGTGAACGTCCACGCCGATGAGGCGTCGTTCGCCTTGGCGGCGAAGGTGTTCAAAACAGGCCTATTCGACGAGACCGACGCCGCGGATATCGGATGGGCACACGTGCCGCTGGACGACATTCATGTCCGTCCCGCAGCCGCGCTCATCGAAAAGCTCGGCGGCACGATCCATCAGCGGATGAGGGTGAAAGCGATCGAGACGGTCGGCGACGGCACTTCGCGGCGCGTGACCGCCGTCGCCACCGAGTCAGGACGCGTCGGCGCCGACGCAGTCATCGTCGCCGTGCCCCACCGCCAGGCAGCGGAGCTCGTGCCGAAGACGGCGCGCTTTGACCCAGCGGCGCTTTCTCGACTCGGGTCGTCGCCGATCATCGACGTCCACGTCGTTTATGACCGCAAGGTCACCGATCTCAACTTTGCGGCCGCGGTGGATTCGCCGGTGCAGTTCGTCTTCGACAAGACGGTCCCGGCAGGACTCGACCCTGCGAGTGGCCAGGTGCTTGCCGTTTCGGTCTCTGGGGCAGATGACGAGCACGGAGAACGGCCCGAGGTGCTGACCGAGCGCTTCTGTCGCGCACTCGAAGAGCTGTTTCCCAAGGCGCGCGAAGCAAAGGTGGTCGACGCCGTCGTCAGCCGGGAACATGATGCGACCTTCCGCGGTACGCCGGGAACGCGGCGCCTGCGCGCCCCGACCGAGATCGGTATCGGCGGATGCTTCCTCGCCGGCGCCTGGACCGACACCGGCTGGCCAGCGACGATGGAAGGCGCCGTGCGCAGCGGCAACGCCGCGGCCAGCTCCGCGCTCTCCTATCTCTCTTTGGCGCCGATCGGAGCGACGACGCGCACCACGGAGGTCTTCGCGTGACGACGCCGAGGAGCGCGCAGGAGATCCTCGAGGGCTCGCGGGAGGTCGTCGCGCCGGCGCTCCACCGTGCTGTGGCGACGCTGTCGGCCGAGGTCCGTCCGGTCGCTGAGTACCACTTCGGCTGGCGTGATGCTGAGGGCCGCGTCGTCGCGCACGACGGCGGCAAAGGGGTACGTCCAGCGCTCGCTGTGCTGTCCGCCGAGGCGGTCGGCGTGTCGCCGGAGTTCGGGATCCCGGGTGCCGTGGCGGTCGAGCTCGTCCACAACTTCTCGCTGATCCATGACGACGTCGTCGATCACGACGCGGAACGCCGTCACCGCCCCTCGGTGTGGGCCTTGTTCGGCATCGGCAAGGCGGTGATCGTCGGTGACGCCCTGTTGGCGCTCGCCGAGCAAAGCCTCCTCGAGTCGGCGCGCATTCTCGGCGTCGGGGCCGACGCGAAGGAAACGGCGGTCGCCCGCGCGGCGCGCCGGATCGCCGACGCGACGGCGAGGATGATCGCTGGGCAAGCCCTCGACATGGCGTTCGAGCACACCGACGCCGTCGGCTTCGACGCCTGTCGCGAGATGGAGGCTGGCAAGACCGGTGCCCTGTTGAGCTGCGCCTCGGCCGTCGGTGCCGAGTTCGCCGGGGCCGATTCCGAACCCGTCGCGGCACTGGCGCGCTTCGGCCTCGAGCTCGGCCTCGCCTTCCAGGCGATCGACGACATCCTCGGGATTTGGGGGGACCCGGCGCGCACCGGCAAGCCGGCAGGGAGCGATCTGCGCGCCGGGAAGATGAGCCTGCCGATTGTCGCGGCGCTCGAGCGTGGCGGCCCGGAATCCGACGAATTGCGCGTGCTGTTGCGACGCGAACACCTCGACGACGACGCGACCGGCCGCGCGGCGCAGCTGGTCGAGAAGTCGGGCGGCCGCCAGCTCGCGCTCGACGAAGCTGCCCACCGGCTTGACGCCGCCCTTGCGGCGATTTCGCTCGACGCGATCACCGAGCATGCGCGCGAGGAGCTTGCCGAGCTCGCCCGTTTCGTAATCGAACGGGAGTTCTGAGATGGCGCGTCGCCCCGCACCTTCACTGCTCGACGCGGCGAGCGCGACGCGGGATCGCGCCCGCGCCCTGTTGCTCGACCTCCAAAACGAAGACGGCTGGTGGAAGGGCGAGCTCGAGACGAACGTCACAATGGACGCGGAGGACCTGTTGTTGCGGGAGTTCCTCGGCGTCCGGACAGAGGACGACACCCGTACCGCGGCGAACTGGATCAGGTCCCAACAGCGCGACGACGGGACGTGGGCGAACTTCTACGGCGGGCCGGGCGAACTTTCGACGACGATCGAGGCGTACGTTGCCCTCCGGCTCGCCGGAGAGGACCCGGCGGCTCCGCACATGGAAAAGGCCGCCGCGTTTGTTCGCGGCGCAGGAGGCATCGAGGGGTCGCGCGTCTTCACGCGCATCTGGCTGGCACTCTTCGATCTGTGGTCCTGGGACGACCTCCCGGCGATGCCCCCGGAGTTCGTCGCGCTACCGCCGTGGTTCCCCGGCAACATCTACGACTTCGGGTGCTGGGCGCGCCAGACGGCCGTCGCGGTCACCGTCGTCGGCGCCTACCGCCCGCACCACCCGATCGCGTTCGGCGTCGACGAGCTCTTTTCCGGGCAAGCCCCTCGTCGCGCGAAGCCTGGGTTCGCGACTTGGGCGGAGCGTTTCGCATTACTGGACCGGGCGCTCCACCGCTACGAAGAGCTCCTCTTGCGGGCGCCGCTCTTGCGCCGAACGGTGCGTGAGTGGGCGCTTCGTCGCGCCGAGACCTGGATCGTTCGCCGCCAGGAGGCCGACGGCAGCTGGGGCGGGATCCAACCGCCGTGGGTGTACTCGATTCTCGCTTTGCACCTGCGCGGCTATCCCGTCAACCACCCGGTGATCACCGCCGCCTTCGACGGTCTCGAAGGGTTCTTGATTCGCGAAGGTGACGTCCGGCGACTCGAGGCGTGCCAGTCTCCGGTCTGGGACACCGCGCTCGCGGTGATCGCGCTCGCCGACGCGGGAGTGGAAAGCGACGACGGGGCGCTGCGCCGCGCGGCAAGGTGGCTCCTCGACGAGGAAGTGACGATGCGCGGCGACTGGGCGCTGCGCCGGCCGAGCGTCCCAACCGGCGGGTGGGCGTTCGAATTCGCGAATGACAACTACCCCGACATCGACGACACCGCAGAAGTCGTGCTCGCGCTGCGACGCGTCGCCGACGACGCGGCCGACGACGCGGCCGACGACGCGGTCGAACGGGGCATCGCCTGGGTCGAAGGCATGGCGTCCAAAGACGGCGCCTGGGGCGCCTTTGACGCCGACAACATCCGCGAGATCCTCTATCAGCTCCCCTTCTGCGATTTCGGCGCGGTGATCGACCCGCCGAGCGCCGACGTCACGGCGCACATCGTCGAGATGCTGGCGCACGAGAAGACGGCGACGCCCGCGATCCTGCGTGGCGGCGTCGACTGGTTGTTGCGCCAACAAGAAGACGACGGGGCGTGGTTCGGCCGCTGGGGCGTGAACTACGTCTACGGCACCGGTGCCGCGGTTCCCGCGCTCGTCGCGGCGGGCATCGCGATCAACGACCCGGCGATCCTGCGTGCCGTCGAGTTCTTAGAACAGCACCAGAATCCAGACGGCGGCTGGGGCGAGGACATCCGCTCCTACGACAACCCTTTGTTGCGCGGTATCGGCGAGTCGACGGCGTCGCAGACGGCCTGGGCGCTGCTCGCGCTCGTCGCGGCCGGACGTCACGACAGCGAGTCCGCGCGCCGCGGCGTCGGGTTCTTGGTCACGACCCAACGTGACGACGGCAACTGGGACGAGCCGTGGTACACCGGGACGGGGTTTCCCGGCGACTTCTACCTCAATTACCACCTCTATCGGTTGGTGTTCCCGCTCTCCGCGCTCGGACGATGGTGCGCGGCGGTAGCGCAGGAGATGCCAGCTGAAGAGATCGTCGTTTGTGATAGCGAGGACGAAGTCGCCGTCGGTGAGGAAGTCGCGTGACGCGCGCGACGACCTATCTCGCAGCCCTGCGGATCGAAGCGCTCGCGCTGCGCCTCGGCGCGCCGAGCGCGCGCGTCATCTCCTTCGGTATGGGGGAACGGAAAGCCGAAGCCGCGGCGGCGCGGCTTTTGCAGGTGCCGGCCGGTCCGGTCGTCCTCTTCGGGTTCTCCGGCTCGCTCGACCACTCGCTGCGCCCAGGAGACCTCGTTGTGGCGACCGAGCTCGGCTTTGTCGGTCTCGACGAGACCGTGGCGCTGCCAAACGCGAAGGAGATCGCAAAACGGCTCGAAAGCCGGGGCCTCCGTGTCGTGCCCGCTCCCGTCGTCACCTCCCGTAGGCTCGTCGTCGGCGACGAGGCGAGAGCCAAGGCCGCTGCCCGCGGTGCCGTGGCGGTGGACATGGAGTCGTGGTCGTTCGCGTCGTTGGCTCGTGATCGGCACTTCACCGTGATCCGGGCAATCGTCGACGTGCCAGGTCGTGAAGTGCGATCGGCGTCGACACCGCTCGCGGCGATGCGTGCGGCAGTAGCACTCGGACGCGCAGCGCGCGTAATGCAGCAATCGACAACGCTTTTCGAAGTTCCAATCAGCAATGAACAGTTCGGAGAGAACTGATGGCGATTCCGATCCGACAGAATCTGCGCATGGCGGCGTACCTCACGCGCCAAAGGCTCGCCGGGCGAGAAAGGTACCCCTTGATCGTTGAACTCGAGCCGCTCTTTGTCTGCAACTTGGCGTGCCCGGGTTGCGGCAAGATCCAGTACCCGACGGAGATCCTGCGCAAGCGCCTCACCCCCGAGGACGCCTTCGCCGCGATCGAAGAGTCCGGCGCGCCGATGGTCTCGATCGCGGGCGGTGAGCCGCTTCTGCATCCCCAGATCGAAGAGATCGTCAACGGCCTGATCGCGCGCAAGCGCTTCGTCTATCTGTGCACGAACGCTGTATTGATGAAGAGGAAGATCGATCGCTTCAAGCCCTCTTCGCGCTTCGCGTGGGTGATCCACCTCGACGGGCTGAAAGATCGCCACGACGCGGCGGTCGACAAGGAAGGCGTTTTCGAGACGGCGATCGAGGCGATCAAGCTGGCGAAGCGGAAGGGCTTCCGGGTGACGACGAACTCGACGTTCTTCACCCACGACTCTCCGAAAACGATTCGAGAGGTGCTCAACTTCCTGAACGACGAGTTGAAAGTCGACTCGATGATGATCTCACCCGCTTACGCGTACGAAAAAGCCCCCGACCAGGAACATTTCCTTCCAGTCGACCAGGCGCGGCAGGTGTTCCAGGAGGCGTTCTCCGACGGACACCGGAAGAAATGGCGGCTTAACCACACGCCGCTTTTCCTCGACTTCTTGGAAGGCAAGGTCGATTACCAGTGCACGCCGTGGGGCGTGCCGAGTTACTCGATCTTTGGCTGGCAGCGCCCGTGCTACCTGATGGCCGACGGCTATACCGCGACCTACAAGGAGCTCGTCGAGACGACCGACTGGGACAAGTACGGCCGCGGCCGCGATCCCCGCTGTGACAACTGCATGGCGCACTGCGGCTACGAGCCATCCGCGGTTGCTGCGACGACGTCTTCGTGGCGCCAGTCGGTCCGCGCCGCGGTCGGCACGCACTGATCCGCTTCGCTTCGCCCAAATGAGTCCCGCGTAGGCTTTGTCGGGCGGGGCTGTAGCTCAGCTGGCTAGAGCGACTGGTTTGCAACCAGTAGGTCGTGGGTTCGAGTCCCATCAGCTCCACCACAAACCCGGGAGCGACTGGCAACAGCGGGAATGCGGGACGAAAGCGCCGCGGAAGCCGGAAACCTGGGCGGGAGCGAGGCAATCGGACCCGACGGGCCACCGAGATCCCGGGAGCTGCACGGTTTCCTCTCACTGCTCACACTTCTGGGAAGGTCCCGAGCAAGCTGCGAGCGTTGCTTCGTTGTGGAAGTCAGCGGTCTGGCCGAACCGGGATGAAGGGCGGCAACTCTACGCGGGCCCGAACAGGTTCGGAGTGCTCGGTCGCCTGAGCCGTTGGAACCTCGGCCCGGCGAGCCGTTCCAGAGCCTCGTTACGCTGCGCCGATGCTTGAGCGCTGGACGCGCGCTGTAATTCGCTGGCGTTTCGTCGTGATTGGTTTCTGGATCGCCGTCGTCGTCATTGGGTCGATCTCGGCGGTCCGGCTCCCAGGCCTTCTCTCCACCTCTCTAGCCGTTCCAGGAACTCCTTCCGGACGCGCAGACGCGATCTTGGCGCGGCATTTTGGCGAAAACACCGAAGGCTCGTTCACCGTTGTCTATCGCGTCCCGCACCACCTGTCGGTTCGCACAATCGATGTCTTGGATCTACGCCTTGCCCTCGCGGCTCGCTCTGTGCGCACCGGCCGCTCGACGAAACTCATGTCCGCACCTGGCATCCTCTACGCCAACATCAACACTTCTCTTGACCTGCAAGAAGCAGCGACGTACACGGGCGCGCTGCGCCGCGCCTTGACAGCGCAGCGGTTCCCGGTCACCTACGTGACTGGAGAACCCGCGATCCAGCACGACGTCGTCCCGATACTCGCATCTGACCTGCGTCGCGGTGAGATCATCGCCGTCCCCGTTGCGTTGATATTGCTCATCGTCGTTCTCGGATTCTCTGCGGCGGTGATAACGCCGCTCATCATCGCCGCCTGCACATCGATGGCAGCGCTCGCAATCGTTTACGTGGTCGCGCACGAGATGCTGATCGCGCTCTACGTTCCGAATCTCGTTCTATTTATCGGGCTCGGTCTCGCGGTTGACTATTCGCTCCTCATCGTGCACCGATTCAAAGAGGAACTCGGCGCAAACAACCGAGGCGTCGACGACGCAATCGTGAGAACGATGTCGACGGCTGGACGGACCGTGCTCTTTTCCGGGCTTGCTGTGGCGATCGGGCTTTCGGTGATGCTGGTCATTCCGGTTCCGTTCGTCCGCTCGCTCGGAATCGCGGGATGTCTCGTTCCGCTCATCGCCATTGTCCTGACGCTGACGCTGCAGCCGACGCTGCTCTCATTGCTCGGGCGCCGTGGAATCCATGGTCTTTCTCTTCGACGGTTCGGAACGGCGCGTGACCTCGAGCACGGCCTCTGGTCCCGCATCGCTCAAATCATCACGCGTCGCCCGGTCGCCGTGGTGGCTGGCTCGACCGCAGCGCTGCTCGCCGCCGTCATCCCGATTGCTTGGCTCCAGCTCACACCAGGGTCGATCACAGCCATCCCGCAAGACACCGGATCCGCCCGCGGTCTGGCGCTCCTCAGCGATCGAGCAGGGGCAGGGGCGATCACCCCGCTTGAAGTGGTCTTCGACGCTGGCGCGCCTGGGAGAGCTCGCACACCCGCCGTGTCCGCGGCGACACTTCGACTCGCTCGGGAACTCGTCAAAGATCCCGAGGTCTACATCGTTGAGATCGGTTCGAAACCGCCCTATATCGATACCTCGGGGCAGTACGGTCACATCGTTGTCATCGGACGCCACGACTTTGGCGACATTGCGTCCCGCCAACTTGTCAGCGACTTACGCCTCCGATTCGTTCCGGACGCCCACTTTCCTTCGTCGACCCGCGTCTTAGTCGGCGGCGCTCCTGCCGAAGGCGTCGACTTTCTGGCGCGCGTCTACGGGGTATTCCCCTGGATCATCCTTATCGTGCTGGTGCTCTCCTACCTCGTGATGTTGCGTGCCTTCCGCTCGCTCCTGCTGCCATTGATGGCCATCTTCCTCGATTCGATCTCGATCGCAGCGACCTATGGATTGCTTGTCGTAATCTTCCGTTTCGGCGTCGGCGCGGACGTGCTCGGCCTCGACCGCGTCTCTCAAATCGAGGGATGGGTCCCTGTCTTCCTCTTTGCGGTTCTCTTCGGCCTCTCGATGGACTACGAGTTCTTTCTCGTGAGACGCATGCGTGAGGCGTGGGACCGCGGATTCGACGCCGCCGGCGCCGTCATCGAGGGACTCGCCAGGACGGGACGCATCGTCAGCGTCGCGGCGCTCATCATGGTCGGCGCGCTTTCTGGGCTCGTCGCCGGTCGCGTCGTCGACCTTCAGGAGCTTGGCGTCGGACTCGCGCTCGGCGTCCTCATCGACGCGACCGTCGTGCGCGGACTGTTGTTGCCGGGCCTGATGACGCTTCTCGGCCCCTGGAGCTGGTGGCTCCCCCAACCCGTCGCCAACCTGGCACGCATCGAGTCCTCGCCGATAGGCGATCGCCACGGCGAGTCGACTCGACGCGTGCCTAGGTAGCTGCTATTTCACGACGGTGATCGCGAGCCGGATCGCTGGAAGGTGGTAACCGAGCGCCAGAGCGGGTTCGTCTTTCGCATAGGTCAACACGGGCACCATGCCGTATGGTGTGTTGGCGAACGACGGCGACTCCGTATACAGCATCGGATAGATGTCGATCAGGTGTGTGCCCGGACCACCGGTTGCACGAAGGTGCAGTCGGACATCCCCGTTTGAATTGAAGCCACACGCATAGCCGACGTAGCTGTTGTCGTAGTCAACCGCGATGGTGTTGTCGACCTGTGTCCAGCCGACACCTTTGAGGTGGATGGTGAACGGCTGACCTTCCTTCACGACGAAAGAACTCACCCCGCGCCCGACGATGCTCTCCTCGACGTAGAAAGGCACCTGTGCCACCGTCTCACCTTTCTGAACGAGCTGGACGACGTGCCATCCGCCGAGTCCATCGGGAATCTTGATCATCTGCTGAACCGAACCCCCCGAGGGCGTCGCGGTGCCGAGCGGTGTCGAAACGAAGCTCCAACACACGCTTGCGCAGTTGACGCGATTGCCGACGACGGTGGACCACTCGAGCTGAACGGGACTCGTTGACGAGAATCCTGACGCCGTGAGCTCGACACGGGTGTCGACGGGGCCGCGGGTGGGCGCCAACTTTGCCTGTGCGTCTCCGGACGTCGAAAGACCGCCCTCGACGAGCGTCGTCTTGGTGCTGACCGTCGGAGCAACATCCACGGGCCAGTCGATGGAGGGCGGTGGCAGCGGGCCGTCGTCCTTCGTCACCGTGAAGGTGATCGCGCCGCCGTTGATGTACGGCAGTGGCGACTGTTGGTAGTTCAAATAGAGGAAGCTGATCGCGTCGCCGACCTGGATGGTGTGCGGGCCGACGGCACCAGCGGCACGAATCATGACCTGCGCCGTGCCGCGCGTCCAGTTCGCCATCATCTCACCGACGTAGTGGTTGTCATAGAGAAGAGAAGCACCACCCTCGTACAACGATGCGCCGATTCCGGTGTAGGTGACCGTGATCGGCGTCCCGACCGGGCCGCTCCTCGGGGTGACGGTGAGCTTTCTCAGGATGATGAACCCGCCATGAGCATCTTCAACCCCGTTGACGACGGCGTAGATGTTGTGGATGCCGCCGAAGTCGTTGGGCGCCTTCAAACTGATGCTGAACGAGCCATTCGCATTCGTGGTCGTCGTTCGCAGCACGACCGTCATGGGCGTCGAGGACCGCCCGAGGTAGTTGACCGTATCGGGCTGAGGGTCAACGACCCAGGTGACGTCCGCAGTCGACCAAGTGAGCTCGACGCTCTGGTTGGGAGGGAGATTCGAGCCCGAAATCGTGATCGGGGTTCCGATCACTGCCTGTTGAGGCGTCACTGTGAGGATCCCCATGTTCGGACTGACGGCGGCCTGGGCGGCGATCGGTCCTGGGAGCGGCGCGACTCCGGGGATGCTCGGTGAGGTCAGCGTGACGCCGTCGGTACTCGCCGTGGCCGCGTGCGTGATCGCGGACGCGGGCAAGACAAGCGCGCCGAGGAGCAGCATCGCGGTCAGTGCGATCCCGAAACCCTTTGCTTTCACGTGCTTCGCCATGGATTTCCTTTCAGTTCTCTGAGCTGCGCCCGTGTCAGCTCCGGAGAGCGCACGGCAAAGCTGGCGTCCCGGCGCGGGACTCCCGGGGGAGTGAGGCCCACTCGGCGATTCGGACGAGCACTCGGATTCCTACGTGATCGTGAGATCCGACGAAGCCGGCAGACCGACCTGTGAGTAAACGACCTCTTGCTTCGGGATCTTTGCGTGATGCTTCGTCTTCGGCACCGGCTTGGTGATCACCGTGACCGTGAAGTTCACGGCGCCGACCGGATATCCGGTCGTCATCCACGCCCCAGTCCAATACGAACTCGTTCCGTGTGTCCCATACGCCATCGGGATGGGGCTCGAGACACCTGGGATCGTCACGTACACTTCGGCAACGTTCTTATTGGTGAGCGCGTTCCCGCCGGTCGTGACGTCGACACCCCACATGCGGAATACGACCTGCTGGCCCTGGACGAACAAGTTCGTCATCGAGCAGGGTGCCGAAGGCTTCGGGATACCACCCGTACCCTGAACGGTGTCCACGTCGACGAAGAGTCGGTGCTTGTTCGCTGCCGCGTACGGAGGAGCGAACCCCGTCGTGCCTGTGTGCGGCAGCCTGACCGTTCCGACGCCGCTGGCCACGAACGCAAACGCGCCGAGTCCTGATACGAACAGCAGCCCGATGATCAAAGTCATTAGGAGCTTCTTCACCGAACCTCCTCTTTCATTTCTCGTTGTTGCCTTTCGGTGCGCGTCGTATCGACGCGCACCGTGGAACTCACTTGATCGTCAACGTTCCGCTCAACGTCACGGTGAACGAACCGCTTTGAGACCCGGACGTGTTACCGAGCTTCAGGGACCCACTGAAGTGAAGCGACCCTTTCGCTCCACTCGCCTTGCCGGTGCCAGCAATGGCCTTGGCGGTGCCGTGAAAGGTGACGGTGATCGGGCCGCTCTCCCCACTCGAACACCCCGTCGCAGTCGAGTTGCTGACCGAAAACGTGATCTTGCTCTTCGCTCCGACCATCGTGCCGGTGCCTTGGAACGGATCGCACTGCGATGAGGCGGCGGCGGTGCCGTGACCGGTGATCTTGCTCGCGCCCATGATCGAGGGCGTACTCGTTCCCTGACCCGAAAGAGAGGTGATGGTTACTGAGCCGTTGTCGATGATGAGCGACGCTCTGCCGGCGTAGTGCCCGCTGAATGAGACGCTCTTCGTCGTGATTGCAGAGGCTGGACCGGCGCAGACGCCGATGGTCAACGCCGCTAGGAGAACCGAGAAGATCCGCACCGTGTTCGATCCGTGCTCTTTGCGGAACGCTGCCGATCTCACAATTCGCGGTTCCCGAAACATGGCGCACCTCTCCTCTCTCCTGCTAAGCGTCCGCCTTGTGTCCGTCCTTCCACGCACGCTCGCAGCTCGTTCCGACCAAACTCCCCCAAAGACACAGCGGGTTGCCAGGGTCGAAAGTCACCTGACGACGAATAGCCGTGGTCATGCACGCTCACGGCATCGAAGGATTTGTTTGAGGACCTGCTGATCACTTATCCAAGTGATTCCGTCTGGATCGCGTTGGCCCGAGATTCAGGCGTCGCCGATAGAGGACGTGAGGGCTACGAAAAGGTGCGCCAGACGCTTTAGATACGCGCGCCACCGGTCGTTTGAGGTAACGGAGACCGCTGTGACGACGGTGGTCCAGATGCCACGCGGAACGGCGGGCAGGTCCGCCTTCGGCACCGGCGCAACGGCGGGTGGGCGGGGCGACCCGCCGAACCGGGAGTAGCCATGGACCTCAGCCACGACGAGTACACCGATGTGCAGACGTTCGCCAGCAGGGCGTGGATCCACCGGCACGGGTTCGGACCGGGTACCGAGGCCGTCCGGGCCGAGGTGGCCGACACCTTGACGCGCCGGGTCGACGAAGTCGTCGTCGAGGTCCTTGCCGCCGTCGCCGAGGAGGGGGAGGACTACGAATCGGTCACCCCCGGTGCTCGGCGAGTGCTCGACGGGCTCGCCGAGTACACCAGAGAGGGCACCCTCCTCACCGCCGAGTGGATCCGCACCGGCGCGGCGTCGAACCGGCACGACTACCAGCGCCACCGCATGGACCACTTGGACGGCTTCCTCCCGGCCGGCGTGACCGGGAGGATCATCCGCATGATCCGTTCCAACCTCGCCTTCGGAGACGGCTGCAAGCGGATCCTCTACGAGGAGGTCCGTCGAGCCGGGGGCTCCGACGAGCTCTTATGGGCACTCGCCGCCAGGATTGACGCCGGCGTCCGTCGCAACCTGATGGTCACCGCCAAGCTGTACGACCGGCGGGCACTTGAGGGCGAGGAGGCCCTGGCGCAAAAGGAGTCCGAGCTCGTGTACCAGGCCCTGCACGACCCGCTGACGGGCCTCGCGAACCGCCTCCTCCTGTTCGACCGGCTCGACCAGGCCTGCGAACGGCTCCTCCGCCATCCCGACCGGGGCGGCCTGGGGGTGATCTTCATCGACCTGGACGACTTCAAGCTGGTGAACGACGATCACGGCCACTCCGCCGGTGACCTCGTACTTCAGGAGGCGGCCCGCCGGTTGACTACCGTCGTCCGGTCCGAGGACACAGTCGCTCGGCTGGGCGGCGACGAGTTCGTGGTGATGTGCGAGTCGGTGCCCAACGCGGTCTGGGCCGAGATCATGGCGCGACGCGTCGCCGGTGAACTCGAGCGTCCGTTCGATGTCCACAGCCGGGTCATGACGGTGACGGCCAGCATCGGGACAGCGGTCGCCTTCCCACCCGACTGCGAGGTCGAGCGGCTGGTGAGGGAGGCCGATGACGCCATGTACGAAGCTAAGCGGACGGCCAAGGGCGTTCTCCAAAACTGAACCGCCCTGCTCTCCGAACGCGCACGGACTGACTGCGCGTATCTCGGTGGGGTAAGCATGTGCCCCTTACCAATGCCGTTCCCGCCCCCTCTATCCGTCCCCGGAGCCTCCATTGAAGTGACTGCTTGTGACTTCTGGACCGACGTCGACTGATCGGACACCGGTCTCTCCATCATCTCGAGACGAGGGACTCCACAGACGTCAGCGTGATAGTTGAGGTCAATTAAACGCGGGATCCGGTGGCGACGCGTCGTTTTGCAGTGCCTCCCGCCCCCGGTCTGCCGACGCGACCGAACCGGCGTTAGCGGGCAGGGGCGAACCGGCGTTCTGAACTTTCGAGGATGCGCCGTCCGTATCTTGGGCCTCCCCTCACAGGCACACATCCTGGCCACTTGCGGAATCCATCTCGAGGATCAGGCGGGAGCGGCGCCGATGCGCAACGGGACGTCACCGAAGGGGTCGAGGTGGTACGCCAGGGAGACCCGATGGTAGCCGTCGGCGATTTCGCCACCGTCGCCGGAAGAGACGACGAGCACGGGGCTCAGCCGTTTACCAGAGACGGCATGGAGCAGGTCACGCCGCACGCCGGGATCATCCAGAGGCAATGGCACAAGGTTGCAGGCACGCAAGATGTCGTTGGCCCGGCGACTGGTGACCTCGGCCTTGCGAAGGCGTCCGACGGCAGCCGCCGCGTGTTTCTCATCGAATTTCATGGACAGATACGCCAGTGCGGCGTCGAAGTCGTGCGCCACGACGTCGTCGAGCCACTGCAAGCCGAGTGATTCGCTGCCCGCCGGGCTCGTGCCCCCCTTTGTCTGCTTTGCATCGTCTTTGGCCATCTGTCCTCCGCTTTCCCTGGTTGGGACGTATTCGGCCCACGTGGCGTAGCCCCGGGCTCTGCTGCGCTTCCATCTTCGCCGAGGCCGGAAGATGTGTCGCTAACGCAACGTCGCGCCTTGGGATCTTCGGACACGGTCCAGTGAACAATTCTCGGGCATGACCACCACGATGTGTCGATGGCGTACGTTCGGTTCGGTCAGTGGTCATCGTGGGCCGGGCCCACTTTTCGGTACAGGGCTTGCAGCCCTCCACCTCCACCGACCGGCCAAGCGCGCCGACGCCCCCCGATATCCCAAGTTCAAGAAGGTGAGGTCCACGATGCGAGCGACACGAGAACTCCCCACGCTCGGCCCATTGGCCCGCTACGAGCAGAACATCATCGAGCGCATCAACGACTTCAACGACCCCCGGCAGGAATGGCGACGCCTCTTCTCCGAGCTCCTCGGTACGTTCTTCCTTGTCCTTGCGGCTGCCGGTGGGGGAATGATGGGGCACGCATTCCCTGGCGTGATCAGTCACACGGCCGCGGTGGTGGCGCCCGCGCTGACGGTCGTCGCGATCATCCTGTTCATGGGCAAGGTGTCCGGTGCCCACCTGAACCCGGTTGTCAGCATCGCCTTCGCACTTCGCCGGGATTTTCCTTGGCAGCGAGTCCCCGGCTATGTCGTCGTGCAACTCATCGGCGCCACACTCGCCGCTCTCTTCCTACGTTCGGTCGTCCACGTCTCGGCCATCTACGGCTCGAACTATCCGGCCCATGCCTACTCCGACATGGCGGCATTCTGGATGGAACTGATATTGACCGTTGGTCTGGTCAGCGTGATCCTGGGCACGGCGTCGGGAGCCCAGAACATCGGTCTGTTCGGTGCCTTCGGGGTCGGGGCCTATATCGCCCTGGCCGGATTGTGGGGGAGCCCGATCTCGGGGGCCTCGATGAACCCGGCACGCACCTTCGGGCCCGACCTGGTCGGCAAGACCTTCACCGACTACTGGGTCTACGTGGCGGGACCCTTTGTTGGAGCAGTGCTCGCTGTCGCCATTGCCTTCGTGCTACGCGGCCCAGGTGGAGGAAAATCTGGTTCGGGGGCCGCGCAGGGCGACATCTTCACCGAGACCTACGAGGCCGGTAAGTCCTGAGCGGCGATCTGAACAATCTCCGATCGACTTGGCGGACCGACCGTCCCCAAACGCGCTGTGAGCTTCCCCCGCTTCTCCGGACAGGTTGGCTGTGGTGATCATGCCGCGATTGCGGCGTCGGTGTAGCGGGATTCGAATTCGACGGGACTGAGATCGCCGATCGAGGAGTGTCGTCTGCGCGGGTTGTAGAAGGCCTCGATGTACTCGAAGATCGCATTCGCGAGCTCACGGCGCGTCGCCCAGGTGTGGCGGTCGAGCAGCTCGAGCTGGAGTGTGCCGAAGAAGCTCTCCGCCATCGCGTTGTCGAACGCGTCGCCGATCGTGCCCATCGACCCGAGAATGCCCGCCGAACGAAGGCGTCTTCCAAATGCCCAGGACGTGTATTGCCCAGGTTCAAGGAGTCGTCGCAACGCTGTCTTGTTGAACTGAGCATAGGAACGTGTTCAGCGCCTCAGCGGGGGTCTTCCAACCGAGCGTCTTTCGCGGTCGACCATTCAGTGCAGCAGCAACCGCCGCGAGATCCTCGGCGTTGTGGCGGGAGAGGTCGGTCCCCTTCGGGAAGTACTGACGCAGCAGACCGTTTGTGTTCTCGTTGGTCCCGCGTTGCCAGGGACTTTGCGGATCGCAAAAGTAAACATCGATGCCGGTGTCGATCGTGAGCTTCGCGTGCTGGGACATCTCGGCGCCCTGGTCCCAAGTGAGGGACCGACGCAACTCGGAGGGCAATGTCGTGATGGCAGCAGCGATCGCGTCACGCACGGCCTCTGCCCCATGACCGGCGAGCGGAGGGCCGTTCTTCTTCCTCGGCACGCCGTGGTCCTGCATCGGCGGCAAGTGCAAGAGCATCGTGAAGCGAGTGGTGCGCTCGACGAGCGTGCCGATCGCAGAACTGCGGAGACCCAAGATGAGGTCGCCCTCCCAGTGGCCGGGGACAGCTCGATCGTCGGCTTCCGCGGGTCGCTCGCTGATCATGATCTCGTCGGTAACGAACTTCTTGCCGTGGCCGCGGGTCCGTTCCCTCGGGACGCGTAGCGCCCGTCCGGTGCGAAGGCATGCGGAGAGCTCACGCCGCAGCGCTCCGCGGCCTTGCACGTAGAGCGCCTGATAGATCGCCTCATGCGAGATCCGCATCGTCCCATCATCGGGGAAATCGACTAGGAGCCGGTTCGCGATCTGCTCCGGGCTCCATGACCTCGCCCAGCGCCGGTCCTTTCTCGGTCCGTGGCGCCGTCCGATCCAACGAAAGCCCGGGCCGGGCAGGCCACTGCCGTCCGGCTTCGTGATCACGCCGGCGAGGCGATCCTCGACGTAGCGACGGAGCTCGGCGTTCGTTGCGAGCTTCGACGGCTTCGGGCGTCTGGTGCGCAAGTCGGCGTGCCACTGTGCGTTCGTCGCCCGGTAGTCGAGGTGGCCGCCGCGCGTCGCGGCGTTGCGGCGCAGTTCTCGCGAGATCGTCGACGGTGAACGGCCGAGCTGTCGAGCAATCTGCCGGACGCCGAGCGCGCGGGCGTTCAAGATCGCGATCTCTTCCCGATCAGCGAACGACAGGTAGCGTCCCGAAAGCGGAGCCTGGGTGACCGTGGGCATGCCGCCACCCTCGCGAAACCAACGAGTGCCGACCGGCCGCGACGCACCGACTTCCGAAGCGGCGTCCTCGCTCGACAGTCCGCGTGCGATCGCCGCCCAGAAGCGCTGGCGATCCTCTCGCCGGGCGACAGACGGGCGACCGGGCGATCGCATTGGCGGCCTCCCAGTTGCAACCTCAGCCCATCCTGGTCGTCGTCCCATCCGCACACCTCCGCATCGAGGTGTTGCGACGACCAATTGATTTCACCTTGGGATCCGTGGTCGGTGTGCATCACCGTCTGATCTGACCGGTCGTTCCGTCGCCAGATCGCCATCTGCAATGCGTCGACGACGAGCTCGGTGCGCAGATGATCGGCGATCGACCAGCCGATCACTCGTCTGGAGTACGCGTCGAGCACCGTCGCCAGATAGACCTTGCCCTCCACCGTCGGATGCTCGGTGACGTCGCCCACCCAGAGGGCATCGGGACGCTCGACGCTGAACTGTCGGCAGACGAGGTCATCTTGTGACTGGTGACGAGGATCGCGCCTCGTCGTTCCCTTTCTGTGTCGGCGGCGATAGATCCCCTCGATGCCGGCCGTGCGCATCAAGCGGGCGACGCGCTTTTCACCGACGTGGATGCCCTCGCCTAATCGCAGCTCGGCATGGACGCGCGGCGAGCCATAGGTTCGCCGGGAGGCGTCGTGGATCTGTTTGATGAGCTCGGTCAAGAACTCGTCGGTCATCTGACGGCGAGAGGGGTGCACAAGACGTGCCCGCCAGTCATAAAAGCCCGACGTCGACACCTGGAGGGTTCGACACAAGACGACCACCGGGTAGTTCGCCTTCTCCGCCTCGATGAAGGCGAAGGTCAGCGCGAGCGGTAGTTGCTCTCGTTGGCGAAGAAGGCCGCGGCTTTTCCCAGGATCTCCTTTTCCATCTTCAAGACGCGGTTCTCACGACGGAGACGGGAGAGCTCGTTGCGCTCTTCGGTCGAAAGCCCTTCACGCTTGCCCTCGTCGATGTCGGCCTGGTTGAGCCAGTTGCGAAGGCACGACTCGGAGATCCCGAGATCCTCGGCGATCTTCGCGATCGGCTTCGCTCCTTCACGGGCGAGCTCGATGGCGCGACTGCGGAACTCCGGTGGATGCGGACGTGGCATCCGGACTCCTTTCTGAGGAGGGCATCGCCCGCCTCAGGGTAGGTGTCCGTCAAACCGGGGGAAGCTCACTGCGTATGTCAACCGGGTCGCGAGGAATAGGTGCCGCCGCGGGACGCGCACCTAGCCGGCGTTCTGGCTCACGTCGACGTCAGCGTCTTTGACAGCATCAGGGACGCCGGCCGTGGTGCTTCGTTCCCGTAAGAGGTCTCCGACCATCGCCACCACGCGGGGGTGCGGGCGCCGATCATCTACCACGCCTGGCCTATCGCGATGCAGGAGCGACCACGAGTCGTTCGACGAGCTGTAGCAGCACTAGGGCGAGGACTCGTCGCTTCGCGCGACCTTAGAGACCAGTCGCCGGTAGCGGGCCTCGATGACGTTGCGGTCGTTTGGTTCCGACACCGACTCCTCCGCGCTGCGGAGGATTGCCTCTCCTTGACTCAGGAGGAAGCGACGCCGCTCGGGCGAGTTTGTCTCGTCAGCGATCGTGGAGAGCGCGTCGATCATGCGGATGATCACTGCGGGCATACCCCGCGCTGCTTGGCGGACCTTGTCGAAAGCCCGGTTCACCATCCGGTCATAGGACGGATCGGTCTCGATGAGTCGGATGCGCCCCTCACGATCTCGGTAGACGCCTTCGGCGAGCGTCCGGCTCGAGACGCGGCTGAGCCCTGCAGAGAGCCAGTCGATGCAGGTGAGCGCGGTGAAAGTGTCATTAACGGCGGGCGACAGCGCGCGGATCGCGATCTCGACGAGCTGGTCGATGGCGAAGACCGGGTCCTGCATCAGCGTTCGGTGCGGTCCGGTGACGTGTGCCTTGGCGAGAGCGATCGCAACTTGGTTCGCGGCCCCACGGGGCCAGACCATCGCCAGTGGTCGGCCCGCCACGAGAAAGTGACCGGGACGGTGTTCGAGGCGTATCACTGAATCGGTCTTTGCCGCGATCTCGACGAGCTGCGCGTAGCCAACGAACTGCAAGTAGCCACTCACGCTGGACGCAACGGGTCCGCCGCGCTCGTCGATCAGGCTAAGGAGCTCAGACAACGACTTCCCGCTTCCTTGCAATGCGCGTCTCTCGTCCACAGCGATCTTGGGGAACTCGGCATCGATCGCTCGAAATAAATCCCGGGCGATGCCGGCGATGACTTCTGGTAGCTGAATGGACTTCGCGATGTGGTGAATGAAGTAGATGAGCACCGCGAGGTCGACCAGAACGAGCGCCTCGGAGACGGTGATCGAGAGATGCGGAACGAAGGTGCCGTCGGAAGCACACGTTATCGCGACAAGGGTCAGGATCGAATAAACGAACGTCGCAACAAAAACGCCAAGGGTGACTTGATTGCCAACGTCCCGGACGAAATTCCGCATCATGCGCGGGCCGAACTGCTGCGACGCAAGCGTAAGCGCCACAATTGTGACTGAAAACACGACGCCGACGACGGTAATGACAGCCGCGGCGATGCCGATGAGCACCTCGCGACCGGCGTCGGCACTTCCTGCCACGATCCAGAACGGAAGGGTCAAGTGCTTGTGATAGACGGCCCAGTCGATCTCGAACGTGAGAAGGAAAAGGAGGACGGCGGCAAGAACGAGGAGGGTCGGCACGAGCCAGAAGGTGGTGCGCAGTGCTTCCCACCGCCAGCTCGGCAGCCGCTGCCGCCTGTTCGTTTCAAGTACCTCGGCGGACGTCGCGTTCAAGTGCTCAGGCTCGGTCATAGGGCTCGTTCAGATGAGGCAGCTGAGAAATCGCGGTCTCGTCGGCGCGATACCGGGGTGTTGCAGGGTCCTTCATACGATCGCGCTCGACGTCATTCCGACGATTCCACCGATCCATCACGCGGAATCGCGACCATCGCCTGTGATAAACGCGACGGTGCGTACGAGATTGATGAGACGCCGAGCGCGATAGCGCTGCGTGCTCGTAGGTGATACCTAGTCACAGTCACCGGTCGGACCTCTTTTGCCGACCAGGCTTCCCGGCACACCTAAGTTCTGTTCAAAATTAACACGTTGCTTAACGATCGCCTGCTGTGTTGGTGAAAATGAACTCAGCTCGGCTCCATCAGTACGTGTAATCGACGCCCCAATTGAACGCGACTTGTCGGCTTCCGGTCTGACGTGAGTATGCGTAATACGTGCCACCCCAGGAGCACGCTTTGCGGCACAACCGCAACTGCCGGAGGGATCGTTGCGAAAGTCCAGAGTCCTAGCGGCAACGCGGCTGCTGCAAACCTTCTCGTCCACATGGTGAGGAACGCTAGACCGCGCCGGAGATTCCGGCCGAAGTCTCGGTGGTGCACTCGGCCGCTCGACGAGGCGTGATCGTCAGCGCCACCCGCGCCACGCTCTTTCGCGTCTGCTGAAGTCCATTATCAGCTCCGCGGCCCGGTCGCCTCGCGTGTGTTCTCCGCTCCGCTATTCGGGAGATTTTGGCCCGGTTCGTTGGGAGTGATTATTATTCTAAGTGGTTCTCGGCGTTGCTTCGACGGATGAAAGGGAGCACTTTGAGATGGGGCCCTTAGCGAGCCGATTTCACAGCAAAGTCCTAATGGGAGCGGTGATTCCGATCGCCGTCCTTTTGCTCGGGTCGGCGATCGGTGCGTCGGCGACCGGAGCAGCGAGCCACCGCTCCTCGAAGATCGTCGCCGTCGGAGCCGAGAATGAGTATGCGAACGTCATCGGGCAGATCGGTGGCAAGTACGTAACGGTGTCGTCGATCTTGAACAACCCGAACACCGACCCGCACACGTTCGAGTCGAGCCCGAGTGTTGCAAATGTCGTCAGTGCTGCGGAGCTCGTCGTGCAGAACGGCGTCGGCTACGACACGTTCATGAACAAGATCGAATCGGCGTCGCCGAACCCCAGGCGCAAGATCATCGACGTTCAGACCCTGCTCGGGCTGCCCAACAGCACCCCGAATCCGCACCTTTGGTACAACCCCGAGACGATGCCGATCGTCGCCTTGGCCATCGCGACCGACCTGTCGGATCTCATTCCCTCCGCGACGTCGTATTTCCAATCGAACCTGAAGTCCTTCGACACGTCGCTCGACCCTTGGTTGAACGCGATCGTGGCCTTCAGTTCGAAGTACTCCGGCACCCGCGTCGCGACCACCGAACCGGTCTCCGATTACATGCTCCAAGCAATCGGTGCCGACAACCTGACTCCCTTCGGCATGCAGGCGGACATCATGAACGGCGTCGATCCTTCGCCCCAGGACATCTCCCTCGAAGAGAGCTTCTTCACACATCACAAGGTGAAGGTGTTCGTGTACAACCAACAGGTCGTCGATTCGCTCACCACGTCGTTCCGCATGGCGGCGCAGAAGGCGGGCATCCCGGTCGTCGGCGTCTACGAGACGATGCCCACCCCCGGCTACGACTACCAGTCCTGGATGCTCGCTGAAGTCCAGGCGATCCAAAAAGCCGTCGTCGACAAGGTCTCGACCGAACACCTGTGACGAGCCAGCACTCCGCCCACCTCGCGACTCCCGAGGTCCTCCGTCTCGAGCGGATCGACCTTCGGCTGTCGGGCCGTCGGGTTCTCGACAACGTCTCTTTTGCAATCCAAGCGGGCGAGTTCACCGGCCTGATCGGATCGAACGGCGCCGGCAAGACGACACTCCTCCGGGTGATTCTCGGGCTCCAAAGGCAAAGCGCGGGTGAAGTCGTCGTCGAGGGGAAGCCACGGCCCAGCCACAACCGCTCGATCGGTTACGTCCCCCAAAAGGCGCTGATCGATTCCGATTTCCCGCTACGCGCGCGGGACCTCGTCTCACTCGGGATCGATGGGCACCGATTCGGGATGCCATTTCGTTCAGCGAAACGGTCCGCGCTGGTCGAAGAGATGCTCGACGCGGTCGACGCGCAAGATTTTTCCGATGCCCGCGTCGGCCAGCTCTCTGGAGGTGAGCAGCAGCGGGTGCTCATCGCCCATGCGCTCATCAGCCGTCCGCGGCTGTTGCTGTTGGACGAGCCACTGGCCAATCTCGACATCAGGAGTGGCCAGGAGATCGTCGAACTGTTGAAGCACATCGCGGATGAACAGCAGGTCGCGGTGCTGCTCTCGGCACACGAGATGAACCCACTGCTTCCAGTCATGGATCGGATCGTCTACCTGGCCGGCGGACGCGCGGCGACCGGGACCGTGGAAGAGGTCGTCCGTCCCGACGTTTTGAGCGAGCTCTACGGACATCACGTCGACGTTCTGCGGGTGCACGGCCGCATTCTCGTTGTCGCCGGACATGGCAGCGGGGACGAGGCGATGCTCGCCGAGAGCCCGACGCTTCTGCGCGGCTAGCCGTGCGGCGGATCTATCACTGGATTTTCGGGCCAGGGTTCTTTTCGAGCCAACCCGTTCACGTCGCGCTCCTGGTCGGAGGGCTGATCGCGGTCGTTTCCGCGTTGGTCGGCGTGTTCACCGTCATCAGAGGTCAGTCCTTCGCCGGGCACGCGCTCACCGACGTCTCGACAGCCGGCGGCTCGGGAGCGCTCTTGATCGGCCTGAGCCCGCTCACCGGATTTGTGGCGGGCGGCGTACTCGGGTCGGGCGTGATGGAAGCGATCGGCATCCGACGGGCGCGCGGACGTGACCTCTCGACCGGCATCGTGTTGGGCGCGGCAACGGGAGCTGCGGCCCTGTTTCTCTACCTCGACACAACGACGGGCGCGACCACTGGCGCAAGTCAGCAGATCCTCTTCGGATCGATCTTCGTCATTCAGAACTCGACGGTGCCCTACGTGATCGCTTTTGGCGGTCTCGCCCTCGTACTGACCGTGATCTTGTTTCGGCCACTGATTTTGAGCTCGGTCAGCGAAGACATCGCCAGGGCGCGCGGCGTTCCGGTGCGGCTCGTCGGGGTCCTCTACATGCTCGCGTTGGCTCTAGCAGTCGGGCTCTCTTCGCTCGCGATCGGAACGATCCTCTCGACGGCGCTGCTCATCGGACCGCCCGCCATATCGCTTCGGCTCACGAAGCGAATGAGTTACGCGTTGGTGATGGCCGCGGCGATCGGCGTCGGCGTCACATGGCTCGGCATCCTCCTCGCGTACGACAGTTACTACTGGGGGTCCGCGCACAACGGCTGGCCGGTGAGCTTCTTCATCGTCGCCGTCATCTTCGTGAGCTACCTCGCGTCGGGGCTCCGGGGTGCTCGCTCGGCGGCCGACCGCCGAAATGCACAGGTTCCACGGCAGGCTGTCCGCGGCGAGCGCCCGACAAGTGAAGCGGCGCGACCGCTCGAAGGGAGCGGGTTGGGTGTTCAGTAGCGGCTTCATGATGAACGCGTGGACGATCTCGACGATTGTCGCCATCGTTGCGGGCATCGTCGGATTCTTCGTGGTACTTCGCGGTTCGGCGTTCGCCGCACACGCGATCCCAAACGGCGCGTTCGCCGGCGCGGCGGGGGCGAACCTCCTCGGCCTGAATCCACTCCTCGGGCTGGCAGCGTTCTCGCTCGTTGCCGCGCTCGGCATCGGACAGATGAGTCGTCGGGGTCGCCACGACGTCGTCACGGCGCTCGCGCTCGTGATGATGCTCGCCCTTGGGGCGCTCTTCCTCTCGAGAAGCACCGAATACGAGCCAGAGATCTTCTCTCTGCTCTTTGGTGAGGTCCTCGGCGTCAGCACGACCGAGATTCTCCCCGTCGCGTTCCTCGCGGTCGCCTGCATCGCCGCTGTGGTCTTCCTCTATCGACCGCTCATTTTCTCCTCGGTCGTCCCCGAGATCGCCGAGGCAAGAGGTGTACGCGCCCACCGTCTGGAGATGGGCTTCCTCGTCGTCCTCGCCCTCGCCACGGCGATGACGGTTCCGGTAGTTGGGGCGCTTCTCATCTTCAGTTTGATGATCGGCCCGCCCGCTGCCGCCCGCTCCATCACCGACAGACCGCTTGTCGCGATCGGTTTCTCGGTCGCTCTCGCGCTGTTGACCGTGTGGCTCGCGATCGCGTCCTCGTTTTGGACGAACTGGCCCGTCGGTTTCTTCGTCGGTGCGTACAGCGCCTTTTGTTATGGCGTCGGGCGGGGATTCTCGTTCTGGCGGCAGCGCCACTTCCTTGGACCGTTGCCGGGGGATCTAGCTGCGGTGTAGCGCTGGGTGTCGCGGTGCACCAACGAGCTAATCGCCGGGATGCCGAAAACGGCACTCTGGCAGCTGCGGTTCGCGTGCGTTACACAAGTACTTGTTAATATGTTTATGTGATGGTGCAAGAAGAGACGACGCCGTCTGCGTTGCAAGAGAACGTGGCGGCGGCGTGTGAGCTCTTCCGGGCACTCGGCACCCCACACCGGCTGGCCATCGTGTTGGAGTTGGAACGCGGCGCGCGTTGCGTGCACGAGCTTGTCAACCAGATGGGCATATCCCAGGCGCTCGCCTCGCAGCACCTGCGCGTTCTTCGCACGAGTGGCCTCGTCGTCGGAACACGACGCGGAAAGGAAATCGTCTACTCGCTCGCGGACGAACACGTCGCGCACATCGCCCGGGACGCCCTCGCTCACGGTCACGAGACGATGGAACGTCCCTCGCAAGCTGCGAGGGACCGAACGGACAAAACACCAAGGAGGATCGATAAATGATCGATATCGAACACGAGCCGCATCAAGCACATGAGCATGTCCATGGCGCGGGCTGTGATCACGTTGCGGTCGGCCACCATAACCACACCGACTATCTCCACGACGGCCATGCTCACCACCAACACGATGGCCACTGGGACGAGTGTGCGCCGGACATCCACGTGATCCACGAGGGCCACGATCATCAGCACACGAGCGAATGCGGCCATGAAGCAGTCCGCCACGGCGATCACATCGACTATCTCGACGGCGACCACCGCCATGCGGCGCATGCGGGCCACTGGGACGAGCACTAGAGAACTGCGCAGGTCTTGAAAATGGTTCTCGACTTGTCACTCCATGAGGCGATCGGGCTCCGTCTCGCCGGCACGGATCAGCGCTACACGAGGCAGCGTCGGGCGATCATCGAGACCCTCGAGCAGGCGGGTCGACCGCTGACGGTCCCCGAGATCCTCGAGGCGATGCCACGGCTGGCACAGAGCAGCACGTATCGGAATCTCATGGCCATGGCCGACCTTGGCGTGATCGATCGCCTCGTCGGGGCAGACGAACACGCCCGATTCGAGCTCGCTGAGACGCTGTCGGGTCATCACCATCACCACCTCATCTGTGCACAGTGTGGTCGGGTGGATGATCTGCCTTCGTCTCGCAAGCTCGAGCGAGCTCTTGGTGAGATCTCCCGATCTGTTCGCGCCGACCAGGGATACGAGATCTCGGATCACCGAATCGATCTCATCGGAAGTTGCTCCGAGTGTCGCCGAGGAGCGGGAAGTCGATAGCCGTCGTCTGCAGTTGTCGGGCCAGGCATCGGCCGGGCGCGCGAACCGCCCGCCTGAGTCGTGAGCCGAGCCGAACTCTGGACACAGTCCAGTATTGGGTTTAGTCTACGATCGTGTCCACGGAAGTTGCTCCTGAGCAGGCTGCACTTCTTCGTCGCCACGGCGTGCAAGTGTCGGCTCAGCGCCTGGCAGTGCTGCGGGCGGTTTCCGACCGGCCACACAGCACGGCCGACGACATCGCGAACGACGTACGCGCCGAGATCGGTGCGATCTCACGTCAGGCGGTGTACGACGCCCTCGGGACCTTCACGGACAAGGGCCTCCTGCGGCGGATTCAGCCTGCTGGGTCGCCGGCGCGCTACGAAGTCCGGGTTGGCGACAACCACCACCATCTGATCTGCCGAAACTGCGGCCGGGTGGTCGACGTCGACGGCGCGGTCGACGACACGCCGCGCCTCACGGTGGCCGATGACTCGGGTTTCGAGATCGAACAAGCCGAAGTCATCTACTGGGGCCGATGCCCGGAGTGCGTCGCGGCGCTTTCTGCTGAGATCGTCGACTGACCCGAGACCAACAGACAACACGTCATCGACGTCAGCGGAATAGGCGAGAACAACCGACCATCAGAAGAATTGAAGAGCGAGGAGTGGAGAAAAGACGTGTCTGATAACGAGAGTAAGTGCCCCGTGCAACACACCGTGGGTCGGATCAGGACGAACGAGGACTGGTGGCCGAACCAGCTGGATCTGAAGGTTCTCCACAAGCACTCTCCCTTGTCCAACCCGATGGGCAAGAACTTCAACTACGCCGAAGAGTTCAAAACCATCGATCTCGATGCGCTGAAGCGAGACCTCTTCGAGGTCATGACGGCATCGCAAGATTGGTGGCCGGCCGACTACGGCCACTACGGGCCGCTTTTGATCCGGATGGCGTGGCACGCCGCCGGCACGTACCGCATAGCGGATGGCCGGGGAGGCGCCGGCACGGGCGCCCAGCGCTTTGCCCCGCTCAACAGTTGGCCGGACAACGCGAACCTCGACAAGGCGCGCCGATTGCTCTGGCCCGTCAAGCAGAAGTACGGCCGGAAGATCTCCTGGGCCGACCTGATGGTCTTCGCTGGCAACTGTGCCCTGGAATCGATGGGTTTCAAGACCTTCGGCTTCGGCGGTGGGCGTGAGGACATCTGGGAGCCGGACGACGACATTTTCTGGGGGCCAGAGGACACATGGCTCGGAGACGAGCGCTACAGCGGCAACCGGGAACTGGAGAATCCTCTCGGCGCCGTGCAAATGGGGCTGATCTACGTGAACCCGGAGGGGCCGAGCGGCAACCCGGATCCGCTTGCCGCAGCGAAGGACATTCGCGAGACGTTTCGTCGCATGGCGATGGACGACGAGGAGACGGTCGCCCTCATCGCCGGCGGCCACACCTTCGGCAAGACCCATGGTGCGAGTCCGCAACTTCCGTACGTCGGCCCCGAACCCGAGGGCGCCAACCTCGAGGAGCAAGGCCTCGGCTGGAGGAGCACCTTCGGCACCGGCAAGGGAGGCGACGCGTTCACGAGCGGGTTGGAGGGCGCATGGACCAATGATCCGATCAAATGGGACGACGGCTTCTTTGCCAACCTCTTCAACTACGACTGGGAGCTGACGACGAGCCCGGCTGGCGCGAAGCAATGGACGCCCAAGGACTCATCGGCGCAAGGCACGGTGCCGGACGCGCACGATCCGTCGCGCAGGCACGCCCCGACGATGCTGACGACCGACATCGCCTTGAAGGTGGATCCGATCTACGCGCCGATCGCCAAGCGCTTCCACGAGCACCCAGATCAGCTCGCGGACGCCTTCGCCAAGGCGTGGTTCAAACTGACGCACCGCGACATGGGACCGATCTCGCGTTACCTCGGCCCGCTGGTTCCGTCTGAGCCACAGCTGTGGCAGGACCCCGTTCCCGAGGTCGACCACGAACTGATTCGGGACGAGGACGTCGCGGGGCTCAAGGGCAAAATCCTCGCGTCGGGGTTGTCCATCTCCCAGCTGATTTCCATCGCGTGGGCGTCCGCGGCGACTTTCCGCGGCACCGACAAGCGGGGCGGCGCGAACGGGGCGCGGATTCGCCTCGCGCCGCAAAAGGATTGGGAGGTCAACAACCCGGCCGAACTGGCCAGCGTGCTGCAGACCCTGAAGAGGATTCAGGAGGATTTCGACAGCTCACAGTCCAGCGGAAAGAAGGTGTCGCTCGCTGACCTGATCGTTCTCGGCGGGTGCGCTGCCGTCGAACAGGCTGCGAAGAACGCCGGGTATGACGTAACCGTTCCGTTCGCGCCGGGCCGCACGGACGCTTCCCAGGAACAAACCGACGTCGAGGCGTTCGCGGTGCTCGAACCGACTGCAGACGGGTTCCGCAATTACCTCCGAGCCGGAGAGAAGCTGCCAGCGGAGCACCTGCTCGTGGAGCGGGCGAACCTGTTGACGCTGACAGCTCCCGAGACGACGGTTCTCATCGGTGGTCTGCGTGCCCTGAATGCGAACTTCGGGCGGACCGAACTCGGCGTCTTCACCGACCGCCCCGAGACATTGACCAACGACTTCTTCGTGAATCTGCTCAACATGAACACGGAGTGGAAAGCGTCCGCCTCATCTGACGGTGCGTTCGAGGGCCGCGATCGCGCCACGGGTGAGGTCAAGTGGACCGGAACCGCCGTCGACCTGGTCTTCGGTTCGAACTCCCAGCTCCGAGCGATCTCGGAGGTCTACGCGTGTGACGACTCGAAGGAGAAGTTCGTGCGTGACTTCGTGGCCGCGTGGGACAAGGTCATGAACCTCGATCGCTTCGATCTCACCTGATCGAAGTCCTGCGCGATCAGTTCAACGCAAGCGTCGGCGCGCTTTTGAAGTTGTTAGCGAGCGAACGATCTCACTCACCGCGATCGGTGTTCACGATCAGGACGCTGCACGGACTGTGGTGGGCGACCGCATTCGGCACGCTCCCGAGCACAAAGCGCTTCGCCCCGGTCATTCCCCGGTTTCCAACGACGATGAGATCGGCGGCCACAGCCTCAGCAACATCGAGGATTCCGTTCGCTGGGTCGCCGCCGGGGTTGTGCACTTCGGCGGAAACTCCTTCGCTTTCGGCTTCAGCGAGCACCTTCTCACGGACGCGTTCCGCTTCGTCGCGCGCGCTGTCTAGTGCGATTTGTGACTGGTAGGAGTTGGAGAACCCCGCTGGAACAGCAGAGTGAACCACGTAGACCACGTGTAACTTCGCACCAGACAGCCTTGCCAATGAAAGGGCATCTCGAAAGGCGATCTCCGCCCGATCCGAACCGTCGGTTCCGACGACGATCGAGCTGTACATACCTTGCTGGGCTGGCATCTTCGCTACCCCCCGAGTTCAAATACCGCGGTCGACTCGCATGGTACCTGTCCTCATTTATGGCTGCTCAGGCCGCTCCAGCTCGAGCCCTTCCCGGTGTCGCTGGGATGCGGCCGGTTTGCGCCCCGTGCGCGGAACGCCGTCCTTTGTAGCGCCACGGAGCGATCCTCGATACGAGGAACTCATCCGTCGGCAGCTCGAGCAAAGTTCACGACGGCCATTTGGAAACGTTTCGGGCGGCGATTGACGTCGCGCTAAGACTCAGGTCCAAAGGGGAGCAGGTCCTCACGTTCGAAGACCCAAACAGTCGTGATCTGTGGGTAGTTAATGGGGGTCGGTTGGGCCTCGTGGGTGAAGAGATACCGGAATCCGGCGCGTTGCAGTGTCCGGTTTGGAGCGATGTTGAACGCGCTGGGCTCACGGTAGAGACGCTGCAATTCGAGCACTTCGAAGTATTGGTGCACGGACATAGTAACGAATTTGACACCGAGCCCGATTCGCCGTAGCGATGGATCAACGATGTGGAGGTGCATGTACGCGTCCTTGCCGAATTCGATGCGGTCGGTCGTGCTGAACCCCACGATCGCATCATCGAGTTCCCAAACCAACGAGTGGTTCGCGCGCTCTCGAATCGGTCGGCGGTAATCCTCCTCATAAAAGGAGATCCAATCGGCACGCGAGGGGAGAGCGTTGCGATCGACGCCGAGCGTGAGGAGATATTCGTCAGACGCATCAAGGAAGTAGTCGATGCGAACGGGCACCTCCGAAAGCGACATCTCTCGAACAGATAGTCGAGGCGAGCCCATTGGGGGCAATCTAAGCCGATGGTTCGGGAGCCGATCGGCGACGCTTGCGAGTGGCGACGCAGGTTGCCGCTCGCTGCCTTGCTCTCATGGGTGGATCAACTACACGGCAAAGGTGGTCGACTCCGGTTTGCAGCTTCAGCATTCGGTGCATAGTGCGGGCCCAACCGACTCGGGGCTCGCTTCCTTTCGCCTGCGCGACGGCCTGACTTCGACCGCCCGCTATTTCGTCCGTGTCGCGGCGCCCTCCCTAGTTTGCTTCGAAGTTTGGGGCGGCGACCGGCCGGGGTCTTCGGGCCCAATGCCGACGCCTGCGAGCGCCGCCGCCGCACGCCAGCGGTTCCCGAGGGGCCGCGGCCAGTTCCTTTTGAGCAGATCAGCGAGAAGAGCGGAGGCGAGGAGTAAAGCCAGGCTCTCGCCGCGGTGCTTCGCGAACTGAGCGAGCGTTTGGCCCTCGAGCGTCTAGGCGGTTGACCTCGCCGACCACTTGAGTGTGACCCAGGTCTTGACCGGGAGTATCCAACTTCGTAGCATACTGGGTATGCACCTCCTAGGTTCCGACCGATGAGCGTCAAGCACGCCCTGCTCGGGCTGCTAAGCGAGCAACCGAAGTATGGCCACCAGCTCCGGCAAGAGTTCGAGGAGAAGACCGGTGACGTCTGGCCCCTCAACGTCGGCCAGGTGTACACGACCCTTCAACGCCTTGAGCGGGATGGGCTCGTCGAGTCTGACGCCTGGGACTCCGAGGGGCCGCAGAAGCGGTTCCGAATCACCACCGTGGGCGAGCAGGAACTCGCCGAATGGCTCACCAGTCCGATCGACCTCACCGTGCCGCCTCGCGACGAACTGGTCATCAAAGTGCTCGTCGCGCTCGATCTCCCCGGCGTCGATGTGCGGGAGGTTCTGCAGGTTCACCGGCGCTACCTCGTCGAGCTGATGCAGCAGTGGACGCGGCTCAAGGAAGACGAAGGTCAATACGACTTCGCACTTGCGCTCGTCGTCGACGCCGAACTCTTTCGGCTCGACTCCGTGATCCGATGGCTTGATTCGGTCGACGGCAGGTTGAAGCGCATGGCGTCAGAACCCCGTGCCAGCGCGGAGATCCCGATCCTGAGAAGGAGATTGGCGGCACGGAAATGAGTTTGCTCGAACTTCACGACGTGTCGAAGACCTATGGCTCGGGCCCGACTGAGGTGAACGCGGTCGCCGACATCGACCTCAAAGTCGACCGCGGATCGCTGATCGCGATCATGGGTCCGAGCGGGTCTGGCAAGTCGACGCTGCTTACGATCGCCGGCAGCCTCGAAGAGCCGACGAGTGGCGAGGTGTTCATCGACGGCGAATCGCTGCAAAAGATGTCGCACAATGACAAAGCGCGGCTTCGCCGGAGGACCGTTGGCTACGTATTCCAGGAGTTCAACCTTCTCGCTGGCCTCACCGCCGTCGAGAACGTCTCGCTTCCGCTGGAGCTCGACGGGGTCAGCGCGAGGAAGGCGCGCTCGGCCGCTATGTCGGATCTCGAAGCGCTCGGCCTTGCCGACCGAGCGACGCGCTATCCCGACGAGCTCTCCGGTGGAGAGCGTCAGCGTGTCGCGATCGCTCGTGCGGTGATCGGCGGCCGCCATCTGCTCCTCGCGGACGAACCCTCTGGCGCACTTGACCAAGCGAACGGTGAGGCCGTAATGAGGATGCTTCTCGGCGCTTGCAAGAGAGGCGTCGCTGCCGTGGTCGTGACCCATGACGCTCAGCTCGCCTCGTGGGCGGACCGCGTGGTGTTCCTCCGCGACGGTCGCATAGTCGACCAGACCGTTCCTCCGCCGAGCGCTGAAGCACTACTGCAGCCCGCGCCGCAGTCATGACGACCATCTACGAGGCCGCGCCCAGCCTCGAGGGCGCCGGCTCGGGCGCGCTCGTCGCACGGCGCGCGGTGATGAGGTGGGCGTGGCGACTCTTCCGGCGCGAATGGCGCCAGCAGCTCCTCGTGCTCGCGCTGATCGTCGCCGCCGTCGGCGCGATCTTCGTCGCCGCAGCGGTGGCAACGAACAACCCGACGCCGAAAAATCTCGGTTTCGGGACGGCAAGCGACCTCGCCATCCACGAGGGCGCAGTACCGAATCTCGCGGCGAAGGTCGCGACGCTCGAGCATCGCTTCGGACGCGTCGAAGTCATCGAGGATGAGACCCTCGCGATTCCCGGGTCCGTCGACACGTATCAGCTGCGCGCCGAGAGCGCGCACGCGCCCTTCAGTGGCCCGATGCTTTCGCTCGTCTCGGGGAAGTACCCGACGAGCCCTAGCCAAGTCGCGCTCACTCAGGGAGTCGCGTCGGCGTTCAACGTGCACGTCGGCCAGAGCTGGACCGAAGATGGGACGACGCGAAGGGTCGTGGGCATCGTCGAGGATCCGCTCGACACCCTCGAGCAAATCGCCCTGGTTGTTCCCGGGCAGATTCGCACGCCGAGCGAGGTCGACCTTCTCTTCAACGCGCGCGGGACGCCATCGATCGGTCCGAATTGGAACGTCGCAAGGGTCGGCGGATACGCGCTCGGCACGGCGAACCCTGAGACGATCATCCTTTTGGTCGCGGTGCTCGGCATGCTCTTGGTCGCGCTCATCTCGGTCGGAGGATTCACCGTTTTGGCGCAGCGCCGGCTCCGCTCTCTCGGCATGCTTGCTTCGATCGGCGCGACCGAAAAGCAGGTTCGCGTCGTCGTCCGAACAAACGGAGCGGTCGTTGGCGTCGTTGGCACGCTGCTCGGCGCGCTTGTCGGTCTCATCGTCTGGCTCATCTACCGCCCCACTCTCGAGACGAGCGCCCACCACGTCATCGGATCGTTCTCGCTGCCGTGGGTGGTAATCGGACCGGCGATGGGACTCGCTGTCGTCGCGACGTACCTGTCGGCGCGCCGCCCGGCTCGGGCGATCGCGAAGGTGCCGATCGTCACCGCGCTTTCTGGCCGGCCCCTTCCTCCGAGGCAGGTTCACCGCTCGGCGCTTCCCGGAGTCCTGTTCCTTGTCGCGGCCTTCGTGTTGCTCGGCTACGCGTCGACCAAGAACAGCGCATCGCCCCAGGTTCCCTTCCTCGTCGGAGGGGTGGTTGCGCTGATCCCCGGGGTGATCCTGCTTGCGCCCTTCTTTCTCTCTCTCGCAGGGAGAATCGGGGGCGCGCCCCGATTGGCACCCGGCTCGCGCTGCGTGATCTCGCCCGCTATCGCGCCCGGTCGGGATCGGCGCTCTCCGCGATCAGCATCGGCGTCCTGATCACGGTGATCATTGCTGTCGCCGCCGCTGCCCGGTACGGCCAGGTCCTTGACTACGCGGGACCGAACCTCGCCTCGGATCAAGCCCTCGTGTACGCGCCGCCGGCGGGCGGCTCGCAGCTCTGCTCGCCGACCGGTTGCAGCACGGCTCCGACACCGCCCTCGATCGCTTCGCAGGACAAGCTCGTGTATAAGATCGCCGAGGCCCTCGGGGCGAAATCGGTGATCGAGCTCGAGCAGACGAACGCGACCCTGCAGCACGCGGCGGCTGGACGGAACTGGGACGGCCCTATCTACGTGGCGACGCCGCAACTGCTGAAGGCATTCGGCATCAAGCCCTCGACGATCAATCCGAACGCCGACGTTCTCACGATGCGCCCCGGTCTGTCCGGCATCTCGAAAATGCAACTGACATGGAGCGGTGGTAAGGGGGGACCCCCGAACAACAACAACTCAAACCCCTACGCCTGTCCCAGGAGCTCGTGCCGTTGGAATCCGGTCATCCAAGAAATCGGCGCCTTGCCTTCAGGAACATCTGCGCCGAACACCGTCTTCACCGAACACGCGATCCACACACTGGGACTCCAGACGTCCCTCGCCAGCTGGTTGATTACAACGGTGCATCCGCCGACGGCGGCACAGATCAGGAACGCACGACTCCTCGCGTCAACGTTTTCCGGAATGTCGCTTGAGACGAGGAACAGCCTCCCGTCTGGCATGGAGGTCCTCGACTTGGCGACGCTGTTTGGGATCGTGCTCTCGCTGGCGATTCTCGCGATGAGCGTCGGTCTCATCCGAAGCGAGACGGCGAGCGAGCTGAGAACGCTCACCGCGACCGGGGCGAGCAGCACGACGAGGCGTACGATCACGGCCGCGACCGCAGGGTCGCTCGGGTTCCTCGGCGCGTTGCTGGGGACGGCAGCGGGATACGTTGGGATGATCGGGTTCATCCGTTCGAACTCCTTGAACGGCGGAATCTCGGCGCTCGGAAATGTGCCGACCGCCAATTTGCTGGAGATCCTCATCGCGATGCCGATTGTTGCCGCGCTCGCCGGGTGGTTATTGGCGGGACGCGAGCCACCCGCGATCGCCCACCAGCCGATCGAGTGAGGCGCGCTTCGCTGAGCGTTGTGATCGACGACTACTGAGACGTCGAGAAAAGGTCGCGTAGGAGTGAGCGAACCTTTCCGTCGATCTCGTCGCGGATGGAGCGCACTTCGTCGAGCGCCCTCCCCGCGGGGTCTTCGAGTTCCCAGTCGAGGTAGCGCTTTCCCGGGTAAATGGGGCACGTGTCACCACAACCCATCGTGATGACGACGTCGGAGGCGTCGAACGCGTCGTTGCCGAGCGCTTTTGGCACCTCATTTTTGATGTCGATGCCGATCTCCGACATCGCCGCGACGACAGTCGGGTTGATCTCGTCGGCTGGCATCGTCCCGGCGCTGCGCACGGCGACCCGGTTCCCCGCGTAACGCTGCAAAAGCGCAGCGGCCATCTGGGAGCGCCCCGCGTTGTGGACACAGACGAACAGCACCTGTATCGGGGTCGAAGCGTCTGCTGTTGACTCGTGGGGCTCACGCTCCCGTCCTGAGCGTCATCTCGATGCTCAGCGATATACGGTGCCATCCGTGCCCGGTCCTTTTGGGTCCTGCTCCTTGAGGGGGCGCGCGCGCCGCTCCCGCGCCAGAGATCGCCGGGAGCGGAGGTGACGCTCGTCGTCGCTCCGGCGCGTGGCGTCCAAGCGCAGCTCTCCGGCGTCGTCCATCTCTACCCATCTCCCGAGGGGGACGTTGTCGCGCTGCGCGGCGTCGATCTCGACATCGCCGCGAGCGAAGCAGTCGCACTGCTCGGTCCGTCGGGTGCGGGCAAGTCGACGGTCTTGTCTCTGCTCGCCGGAGAGTTCGCAGCGTCTGCGGGACTCGTTCGAGTCGCGGGTCACAACCTCGCCAAGATGGGGGAAGAGGCGCTCGCCGCATTGCGCGCGCGAGAGATCTCCCTCGTCGTGCAAGGCGCGTCGGCGAATCTCCTGCCGTACGCGACGGCGGAGGAGAACGTGTGGTTCGCGCAGCGAGGCGCCCGACGGCGCGGCAAAGAGATTGAGCACGGCGCGAGCGAGCTCCTGCAGCTGTTTGGACTCAGCCGGATCGCGAACGTTCCCGTCGAGCACTGTTCGACGGGCGACCGACAGCGACTCGCCCTCGTCACGGGCGTGGCGGTTGCGCCCCGCCTGCTGCTCGTCGACGAGCCGACGAGCCAGCTTTCTGTGGCTGATCGCGACGTCGTCATAGAGACGCTGTTTCACATTCACGACGAGCTCGGTATGACCGTTGTGGTCGTCACCCACGATGCTGCCGTCGCGCAACATTTCGCGAGGACGATCACGATCCTCGACGGGCGTGTCGGCGCTGAAGGGCGCAAGGGGACCGAGTATGCGGTGATCGGGCAGGACGGGAGCGTTCGCCTTCCGAACGAACTGCTGGAGTCCATACCTCCTGGCAGCTTCGTGCGGTTCGTGCGGACCGAATCCGGTCTCGAAATGCGCGTCGCCGACAACGATGAGGAACTGGAGTGACCATTCCGGTCATCGAAGCGCTGGGGGTTGGCTTCGACGGCGATCGAGGGCCGTTGTTCGACGGTGTCAGCCTTTCAGCCGACGCAGGAGAACTGCTCGTGATCAGCGGCGCCGCCGGGTCCGGCAAGTCGGTGCTCGCAGCGATCCTCGGTGGTGTGATGGCACCTGCTCGGGGCGTCGTGAGCTTCGAGGGGAAGAAGATGCCCGACGTGGGCCAACGTGGCGAGCGACCGTCGTTCGCGCCGCAGGACGGGGCGCTCGTCCCTGAGCTGACCGCCGCGGAGTCCGTCGGACTGCCACTGCAGCTGCGCGGCCTTGCACCTTCTGAGATCGACCAACGCGTTGGTCATTGGCTTGGCGCGCTCGGACTCGCCGCGTGCACCGATCGGCCCGTCGCAGATCTTTCCGGTGGTCAACGACAGCGGGTGTCGATCGCCCGGACGTTCGCGACGCAGTCGAGTGCGCTCATCTTCGACGAGCCCACCGCTGAAATCGACGCGGCGAACCGCGAGCTCGTGTTGTCGTTGATGCTGAACGCGCGCGACGTGGGGGCAGCGGTCATCGCCGTCTCCCACGACGAGGACGTCGCCGATGCGGCAAATCGCCTTTTTGAGCTGACGACGACCGCGACCGCGGCCTCGTCAACCGCGTAGGTTGGGCTGCTGCTTTGATCAGCCCCCGACGGCCACGCTCTCGCTGATCTGCAGGGTTCCGCCGCGCTGCAAGAAGGGGTGGCTCTCGACGAGCGCCACCGCGCCCTCCAGGTCTTCGGCCTCAAGGATCGAGTACCCGCCGATCGCAGCTTCTTGTTGGCCATCGGTCGCGCCAGATGAAGTCACGGTCTTCGCCGCGCCGAGGGGCGCTCCGGGATCGACGAGGAGTCTTCCTAGACCGCCTGCCCAGCCCTGGAACGCCTCCAGCATCTGGCGAGCGGCTTCCGGATCCGTAGGCATTCCGGGTCCGCCGTGGTACGTGACGAGGTACTTCGGCATCGGCGACTCCTGTCGTCTCGGTTCGCGCGAATTAGATCAGTCGGTCGTCGCAACGGCAATCGGGGAGGCACCGTGCAACCTGGGATCGCCTTGATGGATCCGCCGCGCTTTCGAACCCAATCTCGCCGAGCGGAGCAGGAAGCAGCCGTGGGGACGGCCGCCTCGAGGCATTCAGCGAGGCGGTGATCGCGATCTCGACGATCGTGATGGTGCTCGAGCTCAGGTTCCCGCACGGCACAGGAATACACGCGTTGCGACCGCTGGTGCCGATCGGACTCACCTACGTCTTGAGCCGCAGCGTCCTCGGCATCTACTGGAACAACCACCACCACATGCTGCGGGCGACGGAGCACGTGAACGGCGAGGTGCTCTGGGCGAACCTCTATCTCCTTTTCTGGCTCTCGCTCTCCCTCTCACGACAGGGTGGATGGAGAGAACGGGTTCGCAGAGGGTCGCTCATGACCCCGCCGGGGTCACCGACTTCCAGTTCGGGCGCGACGGAATGATTCTCCCAGCCGGACCCTGGCCGAAGAGCCACAACAAGTTCTCCGTGATCTTCTGCACGGTGTGCGCGGGACAGACGGGCACCCCTTTCGGGCAGGGCAGCATCGCGTCGATCCAATTCACGTTTCCGCTGTCGAACACGCCAGCCCTGCTCGTCGGGTTCGTGTAGTAGGTCATGTCGGAGTACGTGTCACCGTTCCACTCGCCCTGAGTCGTGTACGAGACGTTGAGCGGGACCGGGGAGTGTCCAAGCACCTCGATGTTCGCGGGGGTGCCGTAAGCGAGGTCGATGTGATCGATGTCGGAATCGATCACTCGGGGCACGACCGAACCGTTGTGCAGCCCCGTGCCCTTGAAGATCCACGCCTTGGCGTCGTGGACGACGAATGGCGTTGGGGCCGCTCCCAGGTCGAGGTAGCCGCTGTAGATCTCGCCGATGAATGGCGTCGAGTTCCAATCGGTAGGGGGTGACGCCCAGGTGTTGCCAGTGACCTCGTTCGGGTTGCCGTGTCCGTTCAGCGGGTCTTCATCGGCGTCGCGGTAGTCGACCTCATCGCGGTCAGGACCGAGCGGCGAGGGCTGTAAGCGGGCGTGCCGGACGATCGCCGCCGCCGAGAGGAAGGCGATGTTCACCCCGTGCGCAAGCGCTGTTTCGGCGCCCTGGAGCTCGGGGTAGGTCCACGTCTCGTCGTGACCGAGCGACAGCAGCGCCTTGTGGTTGAGCAGGATCTGCGGGTGCTCGTCGACCGTGATGTCGGTGCTGTACGCGACGTCGAGTCCGTCCTTTTCCATCAGGTAGATCAGCGGGTACTCGTTCGCCAGAAAGTCGGATGCGCCGTTGCCCTCCGCGTACGGCCGATCAAATGAGACGACGCGGGCGCGATTGCACACGGGGTAGGTGGGAATGTCCGGCGCGCAGGCCCCCGCACCTTGATAGAAGGAGTAGCCGCCGAAGGTGTTCCATCCCTGCTCGGTGAGGCTGCGGCTCATGAACAGATACGCCGCCTTGCTCGAGGGGTTCCACACGGTGAGCAGCACGTACGCCTGCTGATTGCCGTTGCCGACGAGTTTCAACAGATAGTCGCCCTGGTAGAACGCGCGAGTGATCGGTACGACGAGGGAACGGTGCCAGTTTGCGCACGACACCATGTTGACGCCCGAAGTGAACCCACATTTCGGCTGGAGGTGTCCCCTGTTGACGCCGGAGCGCCACACTTCGTGCCCGCCGTCGCCGCTGTAGTAGCCCATGCGGTACGCGGTGACGCGGAACGAGGTCGCCGACGTCGAGACATACAACCCGACGTGTTCGCCGCTTTCGACATAGTTCAAACCCGCGAATCCTTCGATGAAGCCGGGCGCTTCGTGTCCGGAGATTTCCCATGCCGTCGTGCCCGGGAGCTTGTTCTCGGCGATCATCACCGTCGACTCGACACCGTTCGGACCGAGGAAGGTTCCCGAATGGGCAGTCGACGGACGATCAGCGCCCGGAGACGGCCCGCCGTGAACGACAATCACTCCGAAGGCCGCGCCGAGCGCAACGACGCCGACGCCGAGCGCGAGAAAGCTCACCCGCCTAGGGCACCTCGCGCGCGCGAGGGCATCGGACCGCTCTGCAGGGAGGTCAGGCACTGGGTGCGATCGTATTTGCCCATGTCGATGCCGGTGTCGCGTGCGACGGCGTGCGCGTCGCCGATCTCGGGTACCTTCGCTTTGGTCTGGAGCGGACAAGCGAAAGGATTCCGACAATGGATGACGTCTCGATCGTCCGTCGCATCGACGAACTGGTCGACGAGGAGCACCACCTCGAGCAGTCCCACGGCGAACGACCGCTCTCGGCGGAGGAACGCGACAGGCTGAAGCAGATCGAAGAGCATCTCGACCAGTGCTGGGATCTCTTGCGCCAGCGGCGGGCGCGCCGAACGGCGGGTCAAAATCCCGACGAGGCGAAGGAACGGCCGATCAGCGTCGTCGAGCGCTACCAGCAGTAATTCGGTACGCGTCGCCGGCGCGGCGCGTACCGCGCGGTGCCTCGGGGGATCGGTGGGCTGGTGTCGTCGGTTTGGCTGCGAGCGACGTTCTCCTGATTCTCGGTGCGATCGGCGCTGCGTCGCGGTGGTGGGGCTCGCCGCCAAATGCCGCTGTGTGAGCGACCAACGGTCCCCGGTCGGTATGTCAGGCCGAGGAGCGAGCGTCGGCACGGCCGCGAGAACGCGTGTTTCTGACCCGACGGATTGTCGGTCGACCCGTTGATCTGGCGCTCGTTTTCGTCGGTGGATGCGCGGGCGGAGCGGTCCGCTACGCCGCCAGCTCCGCTTCGTCGAGCGACGCTCGCTTTGCCTGGGCGACCCTTGGCGTGAAACTCGCTGGCCTCCTTGCGGTTCGCCGTCCTCGCGCGCAGTCGTTCGACAGGACAAATGGCCCTTCATCTCGTGGTCGGCGAGCGATTGGCTGGAGGTGAGGCGACATTTGGCCGCGCGGAAGCGGCCGGACGTGTTCGCCGTGGAGGCGGTCATGGGTTTCGTGACTCCAGCGCAGCGATACGACGTCGTGAGCGTCGGCGACGTCGCGACCGACGTCATCATCGGCCTACCCGAGGGCCAGGTTGCCTCGCGCAAGGACGCAGACGGGCGTTACCTCGAAGTCCCTCTCGGCGTGAAGGTCGCGTACCACGAGGAGGCGACCGTCGCGGCAGGAGGAAGTGCCGCGAACATCGCGGTCGGACTCTCGAGACTCGGAGTGCGCGTCGGCCTCGCAAGCTTCCTCGCGCACGATGAGGTCGGTCGGGATCTCCTCGCAGCGCTCCATGCGGAACACGTCGACACGCGGCTCGTCCGCATCGACTCGCCAGCTCACACCAACCGCAACATCGTTTTGTCTTACGGCGGGGAGCGGACGATCTTCGTCTGGCATGAGGACTTCGAGTACCACTGGCCGTACCTGCGGCCGAGTGAAGTTCCGGCGTGGCTCCTTTTGACCTCGCTCGGAGCGAGCGCCCTTGAATACGAAGTCCAGATCGCCGACTGGCTCGACGAGAACCCCGACGTGAAGCTCGCCGTGCGCCCCGGAACGATGCAGATCGCAGCCGGCGTAAGGCGTCTCGAACGATTGTGTCGGCGAGCCGAATTGCTCATCTGCGATTCGAGCCAAGCGGCCGCGTTTGTGGATGCTCGCTCCGACGAGCCCGAACACCAGCTGAAGGCGCTGAGAGCGCTCGGTCCGAAGATGGTTGTCGTCGTGAATGAAGAGGGCGGCGCATACGCGCTCGATGACGTCGATCGATTGCACGCACATGACGGCACCGCATTGGGCGGAGCGATCGACCGAACCGGAGCCGCTGACGCGTTCACCGCCGGCGTGCTCGCCGCGGTCGTGCGGGGATTGCCCTTGAAAGACGCCCTGACGTGGGGACCCCCGAATTACTCGAGCGTGGCTGCTCGCCTCGGTTCACAAGAGGGTCTGTTGCGCGAGAGCGATCTTCGTCGCATCATCGACGCCTTCGGTGTCACCGTGAGTCCGTTTGGCAGCTGATTGATCAGACGACGATGGAGAACGTTTAAGAAGTCGAATGCGCGGCGCACCTCGAACACCGACCGACGAGTTCGAGGCGGTGGTCGCTGACGTCGAATCCGTTCTCCTCGGCGATCGCTCTCGCCGTCTCGGCGAGGGCGGCTTCGAGACGGGGTGAGCTCGTCGCATCGATGACGAGACCGCACCGTGAGCAAACGGCGTGGTGGTGGTGGTGGCCGCTCACTTCCTCCGCAAGTTCGAAGCGTCCGAACTCGTCTGATCCGCTGACCCTTCGGACGACACCAGCGTCGGCGAGCACGGCGAGGTTGCGGTAGGCAGTGCTCACCGGGAGGTCGGGCACGGCGTCAAGGAGATCGGCGATCGTCGCCGGACGCCTGAACGACGACAAGGCGTCGACCATCATCCGACGTTGCCGCGTGTAGCGCTGCTCGGAGCGGGCGAGGCGGAACGCGACGTCGCGATGGGTGCGCTCGTCGGCGGCGACCTCGTTGACCACCGGTGCAGCGTACTGAGGCATCGCAGTCGGAATCGTTCGAGGTGACAGGATCCTTGGAACGATTCCGATCGGTTCGGCGGACAGGGCCTCTCCGGACCAGACCGATACCAACCGCCCCGAACGCGGACACCACAGTGACGCTGTGATTGGCTGGTCCCGTGGAAAGCGCCCGTCGGCGGGGACGGCGACCGAGAACGCCCCGATGAGTGGCCGGCTGGACGCGGTCGACCTCACCGAGTCGATGAGCCGGGAAGCGTCCGAGGAACGCCTTCCGGCGCTTCAGCAGCGTCTCCTCGAACTGCGACTCGTCAGCGCCGGTCTGATCGGGAACGGCTCTCTCGGACCACCGCTCTGCGTGCTCTTCGAAGGTTGGGACGCGTCGGGAAAAGGCGGCTCGATCAAGCGGCTCGTCGCCTCCCTCGACCCTCGGCACGTGGTCGTCGCCGAGTTCGGAGTTCCGACCGAGGAAGAAAAGCGCCACCAGTTCTTGTGGCGCTTCGTCCCGTGCCTCCCGGGGTGGGGCGAGATGAGCGTGTTCGACCGCTCGTGGTACGGGAGAGTTCTCGTCGAACGGGTCGAGGGATTCGCGAACAATCGCGAGTGGAAACGCGCCTATGCGGAGATCAACAACTTCGAGGAGATGCTCGTCGAAGAAGGTGTGACCCTCGTCAAGGTCTGGCTGCACATCTCGTCTGATGAACAGGAACGCCGGTTCGAGGCGCGCCGCAACGATCCGCTGCGCCGTTGGAAGCTGACTGACGACGATTGGCGGAATCGCGAGAAGCGTCCGGCGTATCTCGACGCGGCAGAGGAGATGTTCGAGCGCACCGACTCGAAGGTCGCTCCGTGGGAGATCGTCGCAGCCGAAAGTAAGCACTACGCGCGGGTCGCGGTGCTCGAGACGGTGATCGCCCGGAGCGAGACGGCGATGAAGCGTGCCGGGCAGACGATCCCCAATCTGAGAATCACAGCCGAGCGAGCCCCGCGCCGCGCGCGGTAGTTCCTACGCGCTGAGTCGGTACTGTCGGCGCCGGTGTACTCGTCTCCGGCTGGTTTTGGACGACGGGCGCGGCCATGCGTCGTGCGCTGCATCGGGATCGCCTCCGCCGTGGTCGCCGTTGTCCTCGCGGCCTGCTTTCCAGCAGCAACCGTTGCGGCGAGCTCGACGACGCTCAGCTTCTCGCCGAACAAGGGTGCTCCAGGCACGAGGATCACGGCGACCGCGTCGAGCTCGGTCTTCTGTGTCAGCGACGTCACGCTGACGAGCGTGGCAGGTGGCGCGCCGGTATCGGCGACGATCGTGTCGAACAACGGCACGAACGTCGTGTTCGAAGTACCAGCCCTGTCCGCGGGAAACGCGAACGTCGATATGTCGGACGGGACGAACTCGGCGAGTTGCGCGTTCAGCGGGGTTCTGCAGGTGGTCAACGCGCTGAGAGTCACGTCGACGTCGCTGCCTGCCGCTGGTTACGGGATTCAGTATTCGGCGCGGATCACGGCGGCTGGAGGTGTCGGTCCGTATTCGTGGTCGGTTATCGCGGGCGCGCCACCGGCTGGCGTGACTCTCGCGTCGAACGGCGTGTTCCAAGGCTCCCCGCAATCGAGCGCTCCGGCGACTCTCACGGCTCAGGTGATGGACAAATACGGAGCGACGGCGTCGGCGACCTTCACGATCACGATCGAGGCACCGCCAACGATCACCGTCTCATCGCTGCCGGACGGAACCGTCGGTTTCGACTACTCGGCGAAGCTCGCAGCCACAGGAGGTGTTGCGCCGTACTCGTGGAGCGTCGGACCGTCGGGCGGCCTTCCGGGAGGACTCGTTGTGAGCTCGGCGGGCGTTCTCTCGGGACGTCCGGGGACCCCCGGAACCTCGATGCTCAACCTCCAAGCCACGGACGCGGCGGGGGTGACGGCGTCGGCGACCGTGCCGATAACGATCGAGCCGATCCCGGAGGAATACGCGATCGCGATCGCGGACGGTGTGGTCCCGGTCGGAAACCCGCCACTCGGCGATCCGTTGCTGCATGTCCGGTCACCGCAAGGCGGCGTCGTTGCGCTTGCGGCCGGACCAGGCGGAAAGGGCTTCTGGGCGCTCACCCGCATGGGGCGTGTGCGCGGGGTCGGGGGACTGCGATCGTTCGGTTCGCTCCCGAGACTCCGCCGCGGTGTCCGCCCGGTCGCGCTCGCGGCAGACCCCACGGCGACCGGGTACTGGGTGCTGACGAACGAAGGTCAGGTCTTCGCGTTCGGACACGCCCGCCGGTATCCAATCGAGAGCCGTCACGCGAGCGAGCCGAGGTCTGCCAAGGCGGTCGGTTTCGCCGCGGCATCGGAGGGGGGCGGCTATTGGATCCTGTGGTCCGATGGTGAGGTCGACGCGTACGGAGACGCGCCGGTCTTCGGGTCCGTGGGCCCTGCCGGCCACCGCTTCACAGCGATTGCTGCGACTGCGGACGGACCCGGCTACTGGGTCGTGGCGGCGAGCGGACGGGTGTTCCCTTTCGGCGCGGCATGGGGCGAGCCGCCGACCGGCGGGAGCGTGATCCACGGCGAAGTCGTCGCCATCGCCGGCGCGCCCGACGGCGCCGGGTACTGGTTGCTCGGGAAAGACGGCGCGATCCGCGCGTTCGGTTCGGCGCGTCTCGCGGAGAATCTCCCGAACCCGCTCGGCCTCGGCCGCGCCGTCTCGATCACGTCGGCTACCTAGCTGCGAGCGCGGTCGCCGCGCGAATCTCGCCAACGCCGCGGCGTCTCTCGGTTCAGCCCCGGCGCGCTTCCAGGTCGTCAAGAACGTGGTCCGCGACGTCGAGGTCGCCGCTGCCGACGCCGACGCGGACTCCTGGTCGGTAGGCGCCGTGGAAGTCGGAGCCCCCAGTCGCCACCAGGTGGTGTGAGCGGGCGAGCTCGGCGAGCTCGACACGAGTCGATGGGTCGTAGCTCGCGTAGTACGCCTCGAGTCCGTCGAGTCCGATCGACGCGAGTTCGCCGACAAGTTCGCTGAGGTGCGCGATCGTCGACTGGGTCGTGAGGGGGTGCGCGAGTCCAACCACGCCGCCGTCTTCGTGTGCGGCGCCGGTCACGCGCTGAGGCGGCAGCGGCGCGCGCGCGACATATGCCGGGCGACCATCGCCGAGCCAGCGATCGAACGCGTCATCGATCGAGCGCGCCGCTCCAAGACGAACGAGGACCGCGGCGAAATGCGGACGGCCAACGACCTCGCCCTTAGCTTCGAGCAAAGCGTCGTCGAGCGAAACCGGAAATCCGAGTGCTTGGAGGCGCTCTGCCATCACCTGGTTGCGCTCCGCCCGATCTTCTCGCACCCTGCCGAGCAGGGCGCCGAGCGCGGCTGACTGCTCGTCGATGAAGTAACAGAGCAAGTGCAACGGGCGCCCCTCGTACGTGCACGAGACCTCGCAGCCGGGAACCAAGCGCAATCCGACTTTGTCTGCCCGCGCCCTCGCTCGGGCGAGACCGAAACAGCCGTCATGGTCGGTGAGTGCGAGCGCGCTGCAGCCAGCATCCTTTGCCAGGTCGACGACGCGTTCTGGCGACGCGCTCCCGTCCGAGCAGGTCGAATGGGTGTGGAGATCGATCATGCCGGCAGCACGTTACTGACGGGCGACGCCTCCAACGAGGTGATACGCCTCGATGACAGAATGAGCCCGATGCGGGAAGCCTGTGGCGTCTTCGGCGTCTTCGCGCCGGGGCGCCAAGTGGCTCCGCTCGTCTACGACGGGCTGTTCTCGCTGCAGCACCGCGGCCAAGAGTCCGCCGGCATGGCGGTGAGCGACGGCGAGACCGTGACCGTCGTCAAGGACATGGGACTCGTCACGTCGGTGTTCTCGGCGCGTGCCATTGCCTCCTTGCAGGGCTCGATTGGTCTTGGCCACGTCCGCTATTCGACTATGGGCAAGAGCGACTGGCGCAACGCGCAGCCGATCTTTCGCTCGCTCGGGACGGCGGGTTTCGCGCTCGGACACAACGGCAACCTGACCAACGTCGCTGAGCTCGAGGAACAGGCCGGGATGATCCCCGGTCTCGCGCCGTCCGACAGCGACTTGATGAGCGAACTGATCGCTCAGGAATTCCCCGCAGACGATCCCTTGGAAGAGCCCGGCCGCCTCGAGGACGCGTTGACAAAGGTGCTTCCGCGGCTCGAGGGCGCTTTTTCTATCGGGTGCCTGGATGTTTCGCGCCTGTACGCGGCGCGAGACCCGAACGGGTTCCGACCCCTGTGCCTTGGCAAGCTCGTCGACGACGCCGGCGCAACGACGGGATGGGTGGTGTCCTCCGAGAGTCCGGGGCTGGCGACAGTCGGAGCGGTCTTCGAGCGCGAGATCGATCCCGGCGAACTGGTCGTCATCGACGCGGACGGAGTGCGTTCGATCCGACCTTTCGACGAGCGGCTCGTCGAGCCTCGCCTCTGCGTCTTCGAGTTCGTCTACTTCGCTCGCCCCGACGCGATCCTCCACGGCAAGGAGGTGCATTCGGCGCGCCGGCGGATGGGCGAGCAGCTTTTCCTCGAAGCCCCGGCTGAAGTCGATGTCGTGATCGGTGTTCCCGATTCGGGTGTGCCGGCCGCTGAAGGCTTTGCTCGACGCAGCGGCATTCCCTTTGGCCACGGGCTCGTGAAGAACAGGTACATCGGCCGCACCTTCATTACCCCGACGGCAGCCGCTCGGGAAGACGCGGTGCGGCGCAAGCTCAATCCATTGCGCGAGAGCGTCGAAGGCAAGCGACTCGTCGTCATCGACGACTCGATCGTGCGCGGCACGACGACTCGCCAAATTGTGACAATTCTGCGTTCGGCGGGAGCGCGCGAGGTGCACCTCCGCATTTCGTCGCCGCCGTTTCGGTGGCCGTGTTTTTACGGGATCGATACCCCGCGGCGTGAAGAGCTGCTTGCGGCGATGTTCGGTACTGAGGGCATCGCCGGTCATCTCGGCGCAGACTCGGTTGCCTACCTGTCGCTCGAGGGAATGTTCTCGGCGATCGGGGTTTCGGGCGACGAGTTGTGTTCCGCGTGCCTGACCGGCGAGTACCCGACGTCGGTCCCACTGAAGGCAAGCGCGCGCGTACCCGTGGGATCGCGCTGACCAGTCCACTCACAATCCAAGAAGGAGCCCCAATGGCATCGGGACGCCGGCCTGTGCATCTCGCAAGCCGTCACCGCGACACTTTGGAGAGCATCTTTCGACATCCGCTCGGCCACAACATCGAGTGGGAGCCCGTTCTCTCGCTGCTCGAAGCCATCGGGACGGTTGAACAGCGGCCCGACGGGAAGATCGTTGTCACGCTCGAACCCGAAATCGAAGTCTTCGAACGACCCCGAGGTAAGGATGTGGACGCGCAGGAAGTGGTCGACCTTCGAAGGATGCTGAACAACGCCGGATATGGACCTATCGACGAGTAGCACCTGCTGAGCGAGCGCAAGCCGGCGAGCTCAACGCCATGCCGTTGCGCCCGCGGCGTCGTGTTCCACCATGTCCGCCAGCGTCGCCACAACCGATGGGTTCGACGTGAGGATCCCGAGCTCTCGGTTGTAGAGAAGCGAGGCCACAGAGAAGTTCTCCGAGCCGACGAAAACACGCTCGTCGGCATGGCCCGGGTCAACGTCGACCACCTTCGCGTGGATGTAGAGAGCGCCGTACGAGTCGGGGTAGGTGCGAATGTCGACGCCCGCCCCCGTGAGTTCTGAGAAGGCTGCGTTCCACTCCGAATCCGCCGTCATCACGACGGTCACCTTCACTCCTCGGCGCGCCGTTGCTTCGAGGGCGGCCTCGACGTACGGCTCGTCCATCTCCTCGTTCTCGATCCAGATCGAGTGGCGTGCGGACGAGATGAGGTTGACGAGCGCGTTCTCGCTCCCCGGGCTCCACAACAGGTCACCGCTCGGGATGGACGCGTAGCCTCCGCCGTTCCAGTCCCGGTTGAAGGTGCGGGTGATAGCGAGCACGTCGCCGGGCTGCGTATCGATCACGACGACGTCGCGGGTGGTTGAGTAGTACTCGGCGGTAAAATTCATCGTCATCACGAGTGCCGTCGCCCCGTCGATCGCCGCCGCCTTCTCGTGGGTGATGTCGAACCTCGAAGACGCCCAGTGCACGTGGACGCCGTGGCTCGTGAAGTACGAGTAGGCCGGTTCGTTCTCGGACTGGGTGTAGTGCGCGTTCAGGATCACCCGCACGTCGACGCCGCGGTGCGCGTCATGGGCGAGGATCGCCTCGATCACTGGGTCCGAGAGTTCGTACATCTCGAGGTCCACGCTCTTGTTGGCGGAGCTCAAAAGCTTGTCGATCCGAGACATCCCAGCCTCGGGTTCCTCGAGGATCCGGAGTGGTGCCGCTGCTGGTGCGTGAGGCGCGCCGGCGGCCGACGTATCGACGGCCGCCGAGACGAGCGCGCCGATAAAGATCCCCGCGGTGATGGCAACGAGGACGCGGATGGGTTTGTTCACCGACGAGCGTTCCCTCCTGCCATTCTCCTGCTGAGCTGCTCGGGCGGGGAGTCGAAGGGCTCTGTCTCTGGTCCGGTAGGTCTGTCTCGTGGTCGGGACCGGCGTCGATCCGGTGACCTCGCGCTTTTCAGGCGCGCGCTCTGCCAACTGAGCTACCCGACCGCGCCGACATCGCCGGCGCCGCCAGTCCCTCTGACATCCGATCGCTGCTTGTCCGCGTCGGATCTCGAACGAGACCGGTTCGCGGACCTGACGGGATTTGAACCCGCGACCTCCGGCTTGACAGGCCGGCGTGCACTCCGAGCTGCACCACAGGTCCCCGCGCGTCCGCCGATCACGCCTCGCCGAGTGGTTCGACGAGCCGCGATTGACGACGCCTGATCCTACGTGACGTTGTGCGGTTGCTCGCCTGTCGAGGAAGCCGCCGACTCCCAGGTAGCCGCCCATGCCCAGGCGGCTCGGACAGCGCCGCAAATCGGGGACACTGTTCGCGCATGCTTTCGCTTTTCGACGTTCATATCGAGATTGGTGATCGAGTCCTGGTGCGCAGCGCCACCGTTCGCATCGGGCGCGGTGAGAAGGTCGCCTTGGTCGGGCCGAATGGCGCGGGGAAAACCACACTGCTGAGGGCGATCGTCGGTGACCGGGCGCTCACGAGCGGATCGGTGCGGGTTCCTGCGAAAACCGCATATCTGAGCCAGGAGACCGCTTCGCTATCGCGTGGCGACCACGCCAATGGCGGGCAAATGGCGTTGGAGTACTTACTTGAAGCAAGTCCGTTAACCCAGTTGCGGCACGAAATGGAGCGGCTCACGGCGCTGATGACCAGAACCACCGGTCGCGAGCGCGAAGGAGCGATTCGGCGCTTCAGCGACGTGCACGACCGTTTTGTTCACGACGGCGGCTACGAGGTCGAGACAAACGCCGAGCGCATCGCGACGGGCGTCGGTCTCGATGATCACGCGCTCCTTACCGCGGTAGAGGAGCTATCGGGAGGGCAACGTCGCAAGCTCGATCTCGCCAGCATGCTTCTCGCAGGAGGCGATCTGCTTATCCTCGACGAGCCCACCAACCACCTCGACGCGGCGGGCAAGAGGTGGGTGATGAAGTTCTTGCGAGAAACTCCGTCGACCGTGGTCGTGGTGAGCCACGACGTCAAGCTCATGGACAGCGCGATCGATCGAGTCATTGCGCTCGAGAACGCCCAGGTCGATGCGTATCGCGGCACGTACTCCGACTATCTCCGGCAACGTGCGGAGGCGGAGGCGCAAAGAGCACACGTCGCGAAAACGATCAGCAAAGAGGCTTCGCGTCTCACCGAGACCAAGAAGATGTTTGCGAAGGGAAACGCCACCCATGCGGCCAAGCGTCGTGCCCTACAGCGACGCATCGACATCCTGAACGAACGTCTCAAGGATCATGCCCCAACCGTCAAGCGACGCGAGCTGAAGATTCGATTGCCCGAGCCGGTGCGCGCCGGCGACAAGGTGGTCGAAGTGCACGGTTTGTCTAAGTCGTTTGGAGACAATCACGTGTTTGCGGACGTCGGGTTCCTGGTGCAACGCGGCGACGTCTTGTTGCTGGTGGGCGTCAACGGCGCCGGCAAGACCACACTGTTGCGGTGCTTGGCGGGTCGCGAATCCCCAGACAGCGGTGTGGTCAAGCTCGGCGCGAAGGTCACACTCGGCTTTTACGCGCAGGAGCACGAGGACATAAAGGCGTCGCTACCTGTGCTCGACAATCTGCGGCCCATGGCCCCAGAAGCGAGTGAAGGACAGCTGCGGGCGACCCTCGGGCACTTCGGCTTGAGCGGTGACGTCGCCGATCAGAAGGCGGGCACATTGTCGGGAGGCGAGAAGACCAAACTCGCCCTAACCCGGCTGATGATGTCGGGAGCCAATCTGCTGTTGCTCGACGAGCCGACCAACAACCTCGATCCCCAGTCAGTGGAGGCGCTTTTGGCTGCGCTTCAGCACTACGAGGGCACGGTGATCCTCGTAAGTCACGACTCTGATTTCGTCGCACAGCTCGCGCCCGAGCGCGTGTTCCTGCTTCCCGACTCGCGGCTCACCTACTTTGACGAGAGCATCTTGCAACTGATTCCACTGCGGTAACCCGCCGATACCTTGCGACACGGCTCGGAGGCAAACCCGCGTAGGGGTCAGGCGCACTCGGGATAAACCTGACGCACTCAGCGAACGACACCGTGCTGCATCGCCGGCGGCGTCAAGGGGGTGGTGGTGGTTGGAGCCCGCCCCTGTCCATCGACCCCAGGAGCTATCGCAGAACCGTTTCGTCAAGTCTGTCGAACCCTGTGACATCGGGACGGAGGTGACACAAGCCCAGCTGAGGGCTTGCGACCTTCGTTCGGGGACTACCACTACCGCGATGGCGCGGGCTGACACCCTTGCCACGGCCCGGCCGATGTTGGACAACTAAAGCGATGGGCTGCGCACTGGGCGGAACCGAGCCCACGATCGACCCCTTGCCCGTCGACTTACCGACCAACGCGCCGAGCCCTCCCAGGCCGGCGGGCGCGACCGAGGGACGCTGAGGTGCGGGGGGCGGCGCGGCTCTCCTGGTGGCGGTTCCGCTCCACGTTCGCTCACCGTTGGCGCGGGTACCTCGTGGTCATCCTGGTCGTAGGCATCCTGGGTGGAGTGGCCATGGGGGCGGTGGCCGGCGCTCGGCGCACCCAGGGTGCCTTTCCCGTCTACCTGGCCAGCACCAACCCCTCAGACGTGCAGGTCTTCGACGAGTACATCTCGATCACAGGTACGGGGTACTCGGCGCGAGTCGACCGCGCCATCGCTCGGCTGCCGTACGTCGAGCGAGCCACCTACGTGATCGGGTTCGATCCCACTCTCACCCAGAGGACCAAAATGCCCATGGACGCCGTCGCGGGCGAGACCCCGCCCGCCTTCGAGGGCAGCCTCAACGGTGAGTACACGACCGTCGATCGTGCGACCGTCGTCCAGGGTCGGATGTTCGACCCGAACGCCCAAAACCAATTCGTGATGTCGGCGAGTGGCGCCGCCGAGTACGGACTTCACGTCGGTTCGACCCTCGCCATAGGCGTCTACTCCGACGCCCAGGTGAGCTCGGCCGTAGCCACCGGGGTATTCCCCGACCGACCCCACGTGTCGATCAGCTTGAAGCTGGTCGGCATCGTCGAGTCGAGCTCCCAGGTCGTGGAGGACGACGACGCTGCCCTCGGGTCGCAGTTTGCCGTCCTCACCCCAGCCCTGACACGGCGGCTGACGCCGTGCTGTGCCGGCTACTCCTACGTCGCCTTGAAGCTAGACGGTGGCACCCGGCACACGGACAGCGTCTTTCGGGCGATCGAGCGGCTCGTGCCGGCGATCGGCTCCGTCGGCGGAGGCCAGACCTACGCCTCCACCGTGGCCCTGGTGGAGCGGTCCATCCGGCCTGAATCGATCGCCTTCGGGGCATTCGGTCTCATCGCCGCCCTGGCCGCCCTCTTGATCGGCGGTCAGGTCGTCGGCCGCCTGGTGCGCGCCAACGCGGACGACGGTGAGGTGCTCCGAGCGCTCGGGGCCGGGCCCGTCATGACGACGGCCGATGGGCTAGTCGGCGTCCTCGGCGCGGTCGTGCTCGGGGCCGGCCTGGCGGTCGTCGTGGCCATTGGCCTTTCCCCTTTGGCCCCCTTCGGCGCCGTGCGACCCCTCTACCCGGACCTCGGTGTCGCCTTCGACCGGACCGTCCTCGGCCTCGGGTTCGCAGTCCTGGTTGTGGTGCTGGGCGTGGCATCGGTCCTCCTGGCGTACCGGGCCGCCCCGCACCGTGGCGACCTGGCGAGACGTGGACGCGCCGAGCGAGCTCCGACCCTGTCGCGCGTCGCAGCAGCGTCCGGCTTGGGACCCTCGGCCACAACCGGCATCCGCTCGGCGCTCGGCTCAGGTGCCGGACGCGACGTGGCGGCAGCGCGCTCGGCCATCCTCGGCTCGGTTCTTGCCGTCGTCGTCGTCGTGACCTCGATCATCTTCGGCGCCAGCCTCACCGCCCTGGTCTCCCATCCCCCGCGCTACGGGTGGAACTGGAATTACGTGCTGTTGTCCGGCTTCTCCGGGGCCGAGGACCTGCCCGCCGCGCAGACCGCCAACTTGCTCGACCACGACCCCGACGTGGAGCACTGGGCCGGTGTGTACTTCGAGGACGCGGAGATCGACGGGAAGCAGGTGGCCGTCCTCGCGGTCAGCCCGAACGCAGCCGTCATCCCGACGCCGCTCACTGGGCACCCACTGCAGTCGGCGGACCAGGTGGTCCTCGGACCTGCGACCTTGGCCGCGCTCCACAAGCAGCTCGGCGACACCGTCGTCGCCGACACCGGAGGGCGTCGGCGGGTACACCTGCGCATCGTAGGGACAGCGACATTGCCGACCATCGGGGGCTCGGGCAGTCCGGATCTCCAGATGGGCAGCGGCGCCGTCATGGCGTCGACCCTGTTCCCGGCCGGATACCTCAATACGCAGGGGAGCCCGGTGCCGGGTCCGGACGCGTTCCTGATCACCATCCGGCCGGGAGTGAGCTCGTCGACGGCGCGGCGTTCGCTCCAACGCGTCGACCAGGTCCTGAACGGATCCCCGGACGGTCCGGTCGGGGGCGTGGTGTCCGTGCTGCGCCCGGCCGAGATCGCCAACTACGGCGCGGTCGGGTCGACCCCGACCGTGCTCGCCTCCGTCCTGGCCGGAGGAGCGCTCGGGGCCCTCGGGTTCACCCTCGTCTCGTCGGTCCGGCGCCGTCGCCGGGAGCTCGCCATATTGAAGGCGCTCGGGCTCACAGGCCGCCAGCTGTGGGCCTCAGTGGCGTGGCAGTCCTCGGTGTCGGTCGCCTTCGGGGTCGCGATCGGCATGCCGAGCGGCATCGCCCTCGGGCGATGGCTCTGGACATTGTTCGCCGACGGAATCTCAGCCGTGCCCGATCCCACGGTGCCCGCGCTGTCCATGGTCCTCATCGCGCTCGGCGCGTTGTGCTTCGCGAATGTCGTGGCCGCCGTTCCCGGACGCATCGCGGCCCGCACGCCCACGGCCCTCGTCCTGCACTCGGAATGACCAGGCGATCAATCCAGCAGTGCTGACGGTTCCTGGATGCTCTCCAGAGGGCCCCGCAGCGGTCGTGGAAGACGAGAGCCACGTTCGTTCACGAACGTAACCGCGAAGCCGATGATGACGCAGGCTGTCAAGACGAGGGTGGATGACAATCAGTAGTTCGAGCCCAGCGTGGTCCGCGCCGACCTTCGTCACACCCGGGCCGTCCTTGATCCCCGGCCTGGTGACAACGCCGTCGTGGCCGACAAACCTCGCCGAGTTACTGATCTGACCTTTTCCGAGAAGCACGTAAGCATTCTCCGTCGCTCTCACGAATCAACTTTGCGTCGCCGATCGACATCGTGATTTCCCGGCGAATGGCCTAGGAAGCGCACGCTGCGAGCACCTGCGAGCGGCAGTACGTTCGGCTCCGGTGAGCGCTGAATCCTTCGAGGAGGAGATGCGATCTGCCGGCCACCCCGTTTCGGAGTGGTCGAACGGTCCGGGTTACAAGTACGCGGCTCACTCCCACCCTTACAAGAAGATCTTGCGATGCCTGGAGGGCTCGATCGTCTTCCACCTTCCCGACCGGGACGTCACGTTGTCGACCGGGGGCCAGATGGAGTTGGAGCGCGGTGTCGAGCACTCGGCGACAGTCGGGCCCTCGGGCGTACGTTGCGTCGAGGCGCACGCTTCGTGACCAGCGGCACCGAGGTCTTGGTAACCCCTCAGAGCGAGGGCAGCTTTCGGGTAGAGGTCAAAGGCCCTCGCGGGAGTACCACCCACACTGTGGAAGTGCCTGCGGGCATGGCGGATGAGTTGGGCTGGGGCGATGCGGCCGAGGCGGAGCTGGTACGCGAATCGTTTGCTTTTCTTCTCGAGCGTGAGCCCCCGACCTCAATACTCAGTCGTTTCAGCTTGGACGCGATCGGCCGCTACTTTCCCGAGTATCCGACCGAGATCCGCGGCCGACACAAAACGTGAGGTCGTCCTGATCGCGCAACAGTGCTCCGACACCGACCGCAGAGACGCGTGCCCCGGGTGAGCGGGTTGCGACCATCATTCTTTCCTTATCCTTAGGGATCCCGTTCGGGTTCCTTCTTGTCGGATTTCCTGCGTCTGAGCTCCGGGAGGCAAATGAGATGAGTTCGCGCGCGTGGCGCGCGCGAGGTCTCCGCGAGCACCCGCCGCCGTACGGGAGAAAGTCGCTCTGAAGTGCGAAAACACCTTGCACCCCCAACGGGATTCGAACCCGTGTTTCCGCCTTGAAAGGGCGATGTCCTCGGCCGCTGGACGATGGGGGCTCTGCAGAACGAAGCAGGCGGAGGTTACCCGTGGTGACGAATTGTTTTCCCGGGCCGGCCCGAACGCCGGTCACGTTCGGCGTGCCATCACTCCACAACGTCTGGCGGCACAGGCGTTCCGTCCCATCGCAGGTCTCCCGGCGGTTCGCCCCATGGGTCCTCGGGCGCGCCTTCGTCGGCGCTTCCGTTGTACGGAGGCAATGACAAAGAGAGCGCATCGACGAGCTCGGAGGCGAGGTAAGTGAGGTAGGCGTACGCGAGCCACTCGCCGTAGCGCGGGTCGGTCGAATCAGGTTCCTCCCAGTTCTCTTCGACGCCGAGTGTCGTGCCGTAAACGAGGCGTAATTCGACCAGCGCGTCGAGCCACGCACCTGCCTCTTCCTCGCTCAAGTTCTCTGCGCCGAAGGTTTCCTCGAGGACTTCGAGCGCTCGGGTGTGCTGTTCGAGCGTCCGTTGTCGTTGGGAATCGTCGAACTTCGCTTGGGCGACGGCGTCGGTGGGGTAGGCGACGGGGAGCAGGCGCCGGAGCTCGTCGGGAATCGGCACCGACGCGTCTTCGATCGCGTGGAGCACGTCGCGCAGCTGTGTGGCGATCGAGCGGAGCAGCGAACGTTCGTCTGGCGTCAGCCTGAGCGCGAAACCGTCGTTCGTGCGGATGATGACCGGCGGGCGCGAGAACTCGGTCATTGCGATTGTTCGAGCGTCGCCCAGAGCCCGTGACGATGGAGCCTTCCGACGTCGAACTCCGCTCGCTCTCGAGCGCCGGAAGAGACGACGGCGCGCCCTTTTTGATGGACGTCGAGCATCAGACGCGTTGCCTTCTCGAATGAATAGCCGAAGAGCTTTTGGAAAACGTACGTGACGTAACTCATCAAATTGACCGGATCGTTCCAAACGACGACGAGCCACGGCCGTTCCAGGACGACGTCCTCACGTGTCGCTGCCTCTTCGATCACGCTCGGAGCCGTCGAGGCGCGCACCGAAGCGGACCTAATCGCGGCTCTTCCGATCCATTACGGACTGGCTCCGGCGGCAGCTGCGACGCTCACCGCGGAGATGTGCTCGACGGCGGTCGGTTCGGGGTGCTGGTGCAGGGATAGATAGAAGGTGATCGCCGCTATCCATATCGCGGTGGCACCGGCGAGGTGGAACTCGATGACGCCGGCGTTGTCGTGGAGGAAGTATTGGGTGAAGCCGAGCGCTCCCTGGACGAACAGCACCTCGAGCATCGTTTGTGCGGCGCGCTGGGTTCTCCCTGGCGCCCTTGCCACGTGGAGCGCGAAAAGCGATGCAAGCGTGCAACCGATCAGGAACAGGGCGATCGTCGAATGCAATTCCGCGATGTCCCGGAACGCGATCGGTATGCGTTTAGCGCCCTTCCCACCTGCATGCGGACCGGAACCGGTCACCATCGTCCCAGCGACGATGACGACGCACAGCGTTGCGATGAGCAGTCGAGCGAGCCAGACGATCTCATTGCGAACGAGTGGTTCTCGACGCGTCTCGTGCGTGCGCGCGAGGTGGAACATCACGAGCGCGACGGCGAGCACCACGAGGGTGAGCACGAAATGCAGCGCGACGAGGTACGGGTTGAGCTTCGTGAGGACGACGAGACCGCCGAGGATGATCTGCGCGACGAGGCCGCCAACGAGGCCGGCTCCGGTCCCGATCAGGTCTCGCCTTCGTGGCTTCAGTGCCACCGTCGAGAGAAACGCCACGACGGTAACGACAGACACGGCGATCGTTACGACTCGGTTCGTGAACTCGACCAGCGGGTGGAACGATGCCGGCGCGACGAGATGGCCCTGGAAGCACTCGGGCCAGTCCGCACAACCGAGACCAGAACCGGTGAGCCGCACCGCGCCACCCGTGAGAATCAGGAGCGCGTAGCAAACGACAGAAGCAAGCGCGAGCGCGCGGACCGTCCTTGGATCGCCGAGGTGCGCGATGCTGCGCCGCAACAACGAGTCGCCGACGCGCGGGGTCGCGTGCAGGTCGGCGGTCGTCACCAGATCCTCACCGGTGCCGAGGTGCCTCGAATCGGTACCCGACGCCGCGGATCGTCGTGATGAGTCGAGGCTGTGAAGGGTCGACTTCGATGTGCGAACGCAGCCGCTTGATGTGGACGTCAAGGGTTTTGGTGTCACCGACGTAGTCGTCGCCCCACACCCGCGAAATCAACGAATCCCGCGGCACGACACGCCCGGAGTTCGCGAGCAGCTGCTCGAGCAGTTCGAACTCCTTCAAAGGAAGAGCCACTTCCTCGCCGCGCACAGTGCATTCGTGCCGGTCGAGATCGAGCGAGACCTCTCCGACTTCGAGGACCTGCGCGGCGACATGGGAATTCGTTCCACTCGGTGCCGCGGGCTGGGTGCCGTGATTCGCCGCTGAGCGGGTCTGACGGTGCGAACGCGGCGACCTCCGCAGCACGGCATGCATGCGCGAAACGAGCTCGCGCAGGCGGTACGGCTTGGCGACGTAGTCATCAGCACCGACTTCGAGACCGACGACGGTGTCGATTTCGGTCGTCTTCGCCGTCACCATGATGATCGGCACCGTCGATTTGGCTCGGATGACGCGGCAGACATCGAGGCCCGAGATCCGCGGCAGCATGATGTCGAGCAACACGAGATCGAACTCGCCTTCGTCGAAACTCTGGATCGCCTCCGAGCCGTCGCGCGCGACGGTGATCGCGAATCCCTCGCGTTCCAGACCGATGACGAGCGCTTCGACGAAGGACTCCTCGTCCTCGGCGAGCAGGACACGTACGACCTCGGTCGTGGCTGCCTCCGTTGTCGCGAGATCAGCGTTCGTCATGTCTCACCTCGAACCTGGACCGGAAGTCGCAATGTGAACGTCGAACCCTCTCCCTCGCGGGAATCCACCCGCACCGTACCGTGGTGATTCTGGGCCACGTGACGGACGATCGAAAGTCCGAGTCCGGTCCCCCCGGTCTGGCGACTGCGTCCGTGATCGACTCGGTAGAAGCGCTCGAAGATCCGCTCGAGGTCGCGCGTCGGGATGCCCAGACCCTTGTCGGCAACGACGATGACGGCTTCGTTGTCCTCGCTTCTTCCTGAGAACTCGACGATCCCCCCGTCGTAGGAGAACTTCACTGCATTCTCGAGCAGGTTGTACAGCGCCGAGGTGAGCTGTCGCCGGTCGCCGATCACCGCCACCGGCGGCGTTGGCTCGTCGAGCTTGATCTCGATCGACCGATGCTCGGCGGTGGCGCGGATCCGTTCGGCCGCTTCGGCCATGACGAGATTGACGAGGACAGGCTCCCTCGGCCGTGACTCTTCTGATTCGATGCGGGAGAGGTCGAGCAGGTCGTCGATAATGCGCGAGATACGGAACGCTTCGTCGTGGATGCGCTGAGCGAGGCGTCGAGATACTTCCGGCTCGCTCTCGCTCAAAAGGGTCTCGGCCAACAGTCCGAGCGCGCCCATCGGCGTCTTCAGCTCGTGGCTGACGTTCGCGACGAAGTCGCGGCGCACGTCTTCGAGGCGCCGACGCTCCGAGACGTCATCGATCACCGCCATCACTCCGAGTACGCGTTGGCCATTGTCGATGCTCTCGGTTCGCACCGACAGCGTCCTTCGCGGCGGGCCATACAGCTCGAGGGTTCGCTCTTCTGATGCCCCGGGTCCCGTCGCCGCCAGGAGTTCGTCGACCGCTTGGGCGGCGAGGGCGTCGGTGTGCCGACTGCCCATCAGCGTCAAGGCGCGCGCGTTGCGGAAAACCGGCTCACCGCGTTCATCGCAGACGATCACCGCCTGAGGGAGCGCGTCGAGGGCGCGCCGCAAGCGGATCGCATCAGCGCTCGACTCCGCGACGGCCTCGGCGGCACGGTCGGTGGCCCGCTCGACATAGACGAGGGTGTCCTCGACGCGACCGGGATCGTCGGGCAGCGGGTCGGCGCCGAGCCGGTCGCCGAGCGCCACGAGGCGCTGCTTCAGCGAGCGGACCCCCCGGCGACTTCCGACGGCATAAGCGAGGACGACCAGCACGACAACGACCGCGGCAGCGATTCCGATGTCGAGCGGCGACGCCTTCAAGGCAGCGATCACGTGCACGACGCTCCGACCAGCACGTGTCAAGCATGGCAGGTGACGGGGGCTGCGCCGTCCGCCGCGCTGGAGCAGTAGGTGGAGCTGGCGTGCCGTTTTGTACGGTCAGCTCGGCCTCGACGACAACGATTCGCTCGAGGCCCGTAGTCGGGGTGGCCCGACCTGTCCATCGCGATCGCGATCCGCGATCGCCGAAAACGGGGGAGGTCGCCGTGGTGGCCGTGCGCTTGTCTGTTATCCACCGGATCCTTGGGTCGGGCGTCTCTTTGAATCCGAGTTCGCGCGCGTTGCCGGGAAGCGGAACGCTGCAGGACCTCGTGAACGGCATCGCTTTTTGGGCGCTGCTCGCTGCGTTGGCCGGATTGATCATCGGCGCCGCGACCTGGGCGCTCGGCGCCCACACGAACAACTACCAAAATGCGTCGACCGGCCGGCGCGCCGTGCTCGTTTGCGCGGCAGCTGCGCTCGTCATCGGTGCCGCGCCGACGCTGCTCAATTTCCTGTACAGCGCCGGACAGAGCCTTCACTGAACATGCTCGAGATGCTCATCGGACCCTCTGGAGACGGGGTCGCCCATCCCGCATCGGGATTATTCGGCTTCGGCCTCTCGGCGCTCGTCAACGCGCTCTTCGGCGGCCTGTCGAGCTGGGTTGAATCGGGCACCTCGGCGCTCATCGCCGCCTTCGGCCATGCGCTCACGGCGACGACGGAGGTGTCGCTCGGAGCGGGTTTTCTCACCGAGTTCGACGTCGTCGTGAAAGTCGGTGCCCTGCTCTCCGGTCCGTTCCTCTTGTTGGCAGTCCTGCACGCGATCGTCCGTCAGGACCTGAGCATCTTGCTGCGGGCCGTGTTCGTGCGACTTCCGCTTGCGCTCGTCTTCGGTGGGATCGCCCTAGTCCTCGTTGGACAAGCGCTTTCGATCACCGACTCGCTGAGCGCTGCGATATTGGACGTCGCCGGGAGTTCAGCTCGCGCGGAACTCGGGTTCCTTGTCAGTGCCTTCGGTCCAGCCGGGATCCAATACGCGGGATTCCTCGGGTTTCTGCTCGCGCTGATGGCGGCGGTCGTCGCCTTCGTGTTGTGGATCGAACTCGTGATCCGCTCCGCGGCGATCGCCGTGGCGACGCTGTTCATCCCGATCGCTTTAGCGGGTCTTGTGTGGTCGGCGACTTCTCACTGGGCGCGGCGCGTCGGCGAGACGCTCGCCGCGCTCATCGTGTCGAAGCTTGTGATCGCGGGCGTGCTTGCACTCGCGGCGGTCTCAGTTCTGCCAGGAAGCGGGCTGTCGGGGACGATTCAAGGGATCGCGCTCTTGTTACTCGCCTGCCTGGCTCCGTTCTCGCTGCTGCGTCTTGTGCCGATCGTCGAAGCAGGAGCGATCGCCCACTTCGAAGGGATGTCTCGCGGGGTGCGTCGCAGCGCGAACGACGCCGTGGCGGCGTCGATCGGGCTCTTCGACGGCCCCGAGGAGTCGGTCACGACGATCGCTCATGATGCGATCCCCTTCGCCCACGGCATCAACGTCTCCGACCCTTCGCTCGACGCGGACGTGGCGGCGATCCAGACGCATTACAGCGGGGGGACAAGCGGTACGTCGGCGTCGGCCGATCGCACCTGTCTCGCATCAGATGCCGAGGGGCGCGATGAGTGAGACTCGAGAGCGCTTCGTGTTCGGCCCACGCGACCGGCGCGGCCTCATCGCCGGGGCGAGGACGGGCCAGCTCGTCATCGTCGCATCGGGGCTCGTCCTCGGCATCGCCGCCTTGCACGCCGTACACGGGCCAGCCCGCGCACCCGTCGCGATCGGGTTCGTCGTTGCATCGATCGCGGCAGTGACCTGGCCTGTCGGAGGTCGGACCGTCGAGGAGTGGGTCCCGGTCGTCTTCGGCTTTTCGACAAAGACGCTCGTGCGGGCGAATCGCTCGGTGGTGGGCGTCGCAATGAGCACGCGTCAGGCGCGAAAGCTCCCGATCTTCGACGGTTTTGAGATCGGCGAAGTGACTCCGGACAGCGGGCCCGCGTTCGGTGTTCTTGTCGACCGGAAGTCTTCGAGTGCGAGCGCGCTCGTCGAACTTGGCGGCGAGTCGTACGCCTTGTTGAGCGAGGCAGAGCGGATGAGGCGCGTCGAGGGCTGGGCAGGCGTGCTCGCGAGCGTCGCGCGAGATGCCGGCTCGATCCACCGTTTGCAGTGGATCGAGCGCACCGTGCCCGACGTGGCAGAGGCAATGCGCACCCACCTCGAACGATCGCTCGACGCGTCCAATCCTCCACCGATCGCGCTCCGCTCGTACAAGGAACTACTCGCCGACGAGATGCGGCACACGTTCATCCACGAGTGCTACGCCGCAATCACGGTGCGGACTCCGAAGGGTCGCGCGCTGTCGATCGAAGATCGGGCGGCGCCAGCACCGTGGGTGATGCACCTTGCCGACGAGGTCAACCTTGTCGCCGATCGATGCCACCACGCGGGTATTCCGGTCCGCGGACTTCTCTCAAGAGCCGGCGTCGAGACGCTCGTCCGTCGCGGCTTCGACGCGGTCGCGACACCGGCGCTTCCCTCGTCGCCGTGGCCGGTCGCTGTGGAGGTCGTGTGGGCGGCGGTTCGCACCGACGGTTTGTGGCACGCGACCTTCTGGGTCGCCGAGTGGCCGCGCCACGAGGTCGGAAGCGACTTCTTACTGCCGCTGCTCGTCGGGGTGCGAGGTCGGCGCACGATCTCGCTCGTCATGGATCCCGAGCCACCGCTACGCGCGATCAAGCGCGCCGAGCATGCTCGTACTTCCCGGGTTGCCGACGCCGAGTTGCGGCGACGCCATGGCTTCGCGCACACTGCCCGGGCGCGCAGCGAAGACGAGACGGTCCTTCGTCGGGAGGCCGAACTCGCAGCAGGACACGCCGCATTCCGCTTCTCGTCGTACGTCACTGTGTCAGCGCCCGAACGCGACGCGCTCGAGCGGGCGTGCCGCGAGGTCGTGCACGCCGCGGCGCTGTGCGGCATGGACCTGCGACGCCTGTACGGCGACCAGGCGGCGGCGCTGTGCTTCGCGCTCCCCGCTGGCAGGGGCTGCTCGTGAAGATCCCCGCGCACGAGGCGACGACCGCCCAACTCGGAGCGGTGTACCCGTGTGTGGCGACCCGGACGTTGCCGGCTGACGCGGTGTTCGTCGGCCGAGACGTGTTCGGCGGGCTGTTCGCTCACGATCCGTTCTTGTTGTACGCGGCCGGCGCGCTCACGAATCCGAACATGGTCGTCCTCGGCCAGATCGGTCGCGGTAAGAGCGCCTTTGTGAAGAGCTACCTGTTTCGCCAGGCTGCTTTCGGAAGGCGCGTCGTCGTCCTCGACCCGAAAGGCGAGTACGGACCGTTCGCACAATTTCTCGGTGCGCCCACCATCGCGTTGCGACCAGGTGGCGGACTCCGGCTGAACCCCCTCGACGGCGTCGTCGATTCCGGGCCGGTCGAGGCCCGGCTCGAGTCGATTTCCCTCGTATCGGAGCTCGCCGCTGCCTGCCTCAGCCGGTCACTCGCACCGGCGGAGCACACGGCCATCGAGCTCGCGCTCTTGCGCGCGACGCAGGAGGGAGGTCGCCCGACGCTTCGATCGGTTGTTTCCGCGTTGCTCGAGCCGGAGCGGTCCTCTGCTAGCGAGATCGGTTGCGCAGCCGAGGACTTACGCGCCGACGGGCGGGAGATCGCGCTCGGGCTCCGGCGATTCATCGCCGGAGAGTTCGCGGGAATGTTCGACGGCGAATCGTCCGCCGGGATCAACCTCCACGCGCAGATTGTCGTCCTCGATCTGTCCGCGGTCTACCACTCCGCCGCGCTCGGTGCCGTGCTGACGTGTGTGAGCGCGGCGATGCAGAGAGCATCGCGGACGGCATCATCGACGTCGAAAACCTTCTTCGTCGTCGACGAGGCCTGGGCGATCCTGCAGAATACGGGCGCGACGCGCTTCCTACAGGCTTCGTTGAAGCTCGCTCGCGCCCGCGGTGTCGCCAACCTCATCGTCGTTCACCGCCCTTCGGACTTTGCGGCGTCGGGTTCGGAAGGCAGTGTCACCGCTCGGATCGCGGAGGGACTGCTCGCCGACTGTGAGACTGTCGTCTGTTTCGCGCAAGCGGATTCCGAACTTGCGGGCGCGAAGCGGCTCTTCGACCTCTCGGACTCGGAGACCAAACTCGTCTCCCGCCTACGCAAAGGGGTCGCGCTCTGGCACGTCGCGGGTCGGCCGTTCCTCGTCGAGCACCGGCTCTCTCCGATCGAGCGCGCCATCGTCGATACCGATGCCGCGCTCGTCAACGGTTAGCCCGTGATCGGCGTCGACCGACGGCGTCGGACGACGAAGGCGAGCGCATCTCCGCTCGACCTCCGCGTTGAGCGGCGCGTCCTGTTGGTCGGGGGAGTCGTCATCGTCGCCGCCGCGGTCATCTGGCTGTCGTCTGGCATCGCCTCCGTTCTTTGCGGACATGGCCTTCACGACGTCCGGTTTTCCGAGGCGGTCCGTCTGTTGTTCGCCGTCGCTGTTCATCCGGCCGATCCTTCGTCAGCCTTCCCCGAGCGGCTGCGAGTGGACGTTCCTGCGGCGGCGGCGTTCTGGCTCGTCGTCGTGGGGGTAGTGCTCGTCGCGCTATTGGTCGGGTTCGGGAGCTTGCACGTGGTGCGGCGAACTCATCCAAGAAAGCGCGGAGCCCTGCCGAATCCGGGATGGGCGGGCGCGCGGGATCTCGCGCCCCTTCTCGTTACGCGACCATCGCGCGGGCGCCTTGTCGTCGGTCGATTTGGGCGATCCCTCATCGCGACCGAGGCTGGTCACTCGCTGCTCGTCGTCGGTCCGACGCAGTCAGGAAAGACGACGGGTCTCGCGATCCCGGCGATCCTCGACTGGGATGGGCCGGTCGTCGCGACGAGCGTGAAGACCGACCTTGTCGCTTCAACCGCGGCCGAGCGCGCGCGTGTCGGCGCCGTCTCGGTTTACGACCCGCTTGCTGTATCGGGCGGACGGAGGGCGAGCTGGTCGCCGCTCATTGGCGCGACGACCTGGTTGGGTGCGCGGAGGGTCGCGGCGTCGCTCTGCTCGGTGCAACGCGAAAGTGGTCGATCGCCCGAGGATGCCGCGTTCTGGGGGTCGCTCGCTGAAAAACTCCTCGCGCCAATGCTCTTTGCCGCGGCGCAGAGCGAACGATCGATGCGGGACGTCGTCTCGTGGATCGATGCCGGCGAGGTTGGCGAGGTCCTCGACGCTCTCGAGCGCGCCGGCGATGCCGACGCACTTCGGTGTGCTCGGGCGAGCTTTGCACGCGAGGAGCGCCAGCTCGCTTCTGTGTACGCGACCGCCGAAGCGACGATCGCCGCGTTCGGCGATCCGCTCGTCGAAACGACCCGTGGCGAATGCCCGATCGATGCGCGGGCGCTCAGCTCCGGGGGCGCCGACACCTGCTACCTCGTCGCGCCGACGCATGAACAAGACCGACTCCGACCGGTCTTCGTCGCGCTCTTGCGCGAGATCCTCGACGAGGCGTTGACGCTCGCGTCGCGCAAAGGTCGGCTCGACCCGCCGATGCTCGTCGTGCTGGATGAGGCAGCGAACATCGCCCCCGTGTCGAACCTCGACGCGCTGGCGTCAACCGCTGCGTCTCACGGCATCCAGCTCGTCACCGTTTGGCAGGACTTCGCGCAGATTGCCACCCGATACGGGTCGAGAGCCGCGACGGTCGTCAACAACCACAGGGCGAAGCTCGTTCTTCCTGGGGTCTGTGACCCCGAGACCCTCGAGCAGTTCTCGAGGCTGATCGGAGACGGGTCGATCGAGACTGGGAGTGTGACCACCGACGCATCCGGACTCGTCTCTGCGACACGCGCCGAGAGCGAGCGCCGTCTCGCTTCGGCAGCGGACCTCCGCACCTTGGCGATGGGCGCGGCGATCCTGCTTTACGGACGGCTGCCACCGGCGCGTGTCGTTCTGCGTCGAACGCGCCGCCGGACGCGCCGAACCGGCCCCGCGACGCGGTTCGCGAGCGCCGTTCGACGGGTTTGCGGGCTGCACTGCGCGTGACCTGACTCTGGGTGCGTCCGCCCAGGTCAACTGCGGCGAATCCACGGATGGTGTCGGGAAGGATTCACACGAACGTCACGGTCCGGTCACTTGGAGTTTCCCTGCGGTTCAGATCCTATCGGTACGTTCTCCGCGCGATGGATCTCGAGCCCGGCGCAACTCCCGTCGGCTCCGCGTCCACCTCGGGGCGGTCTCCGGGGACGGCCCTTCTTGAAGACACCCACATCATGACGGCCACCGACGTGTCGGTCGGGTTCGGTCAGACGACTGTGATGAGCGACATCACCGTGGGGTTCCACAAGGGATCGATCAACGCCTTGATCGGACCGTCGGGATCCGGCAAGTCGACCTTCTTGCGCTCGCTCAATCGGATGAACGACAAGGTGCGCGACTTCTGGCACAAAGGCGAGATCGCACTCGACGGTCACGAGATTTACGCCAAGACGATGGACCCGCTCGTCCTTCGCCGGCGCGTCGGGATGGTCTTCCAGCGGCCCAATCCGTTTCCGATGTCGATCCTCGACAACATCGTGTCGGGAGTGCGCGCCCACAAGATGGCGAAGCGTTCGGAGATGCGCGACATCGCGGAGACCCACCTCGCCGAGGTCGGGCTGTGGAGCCACGTCTCTGACCGCCTGCACGACTCACCGTTTCGTCTGTCTGGGGGCCAGCAGCAGATGCTCTGTCTTGCGAGAGCGCTCGCTGTGCAACCAGAGGTCCTTTTGCTTGACGAGCCGACCTCGTCGCTCGACCCGCGCTCGACCGAAGCGGTCGAAGAACTCGTGCGGCGCCTCACGCCCGAGCTGACGGTGATCATCGTCACGCACAACCTCGCCCAGGCGAAGCGGCTGTCGGACCACACGATCTTTTTCTATGAGGGCCGGATGATCGAAACCGGCCCGACTTCAGATTTGTTCTCCCGTCCCGAACGGCCGGAGACGGCCAGCTACATCGGGACGGAGCTCGAGCCCGCAACGACGCGGTAGGCGGGTTCGCTGGGGTTCCGGGGTGTCGGCGGCGGAGCCGGGATCCTCGGACGCAACTGCCCCGCTCGCCTTCGGGCGGCGGACGACCGAAAGGAGCAGTACCAGAACGATGAATAACGAGACCATGAACTTCCCGAGGCCGGGGCGTCGCCCGCGGAGCCGCGTCGTGAGCGGTGCCGTGGCGGCCTTCGCCCTTGTCGGCTCGATCGGCCTCGCAGCCGCGGTCGCTGCTCCGAGCGGTGCGGCGGCAAAGGCCCACAAGACCAAGAGTTCGAGCTCGACGCCATCGCTTTCGAAGCTCGAGTCCGAGTTGAGCGGCATCATCTCGGCCAACTCCGGCGGCGCGTCGCTGAACGAGGCTGGCTCGTCGCTCTTCTACCCCCTCTTCCAAGAGTGGTCGGGCGCTTCGGGCCTCCCCGTCAAGCTGAACCCCGCTGCTGGCGGTTCAGGTAAGGGCATCTCGGAGGCGGCAGCCGGAACCGTGCAGATCGGTGCCTCGGACGCGTTCTTGGCGAGCGCGCAGCGAACCGGTCCACCGGCTCTCGTGAACGTTCCTGTCGTCGTCTCGGCGCAGGCGATCTGCTACAACCTGCCGTCCCTAGGGGCAAACGTCCACTTGAAGTTGACGCCGACAATCCTCAACGACATCTACGACGGCGCCATCACGAACTGGGACAACAAGCTGATCGCCAAAGTCAACTCCGGCGTGACGCTCCCGAACCAGACGATCATCCCGATCCGCCGTATCGACAGCAGCGGCGACACATTCATCTTCACTTCGTACATGTGGTACGGCGACAAGACGAGCTGGAACCACGCGGCGCCGTACTACGGCCCACAGCTGATCTACTCGTCGTGGCCGTCGGTGTCCGGTGAGCTCGCCGAGAACGGCAACGGTGCGATGGTGACGACGCTGAACAACAACGTCGGCGGCATCGCCTACGTCGGCGTCAGTTACCTCGACCAGATCAACAACGACCATCTCGGCCAGGCGAGGATCCAGAACGGCTCCGGCAACTACGAGCTTCCCGATGGCGCGACGATCGCGGCGGAGATCTCGAGCTACGGCAAGTTCCCGACGGACGGCGCCTTGAACCTCGTCTATTCGAAGGCGAAGTCGGCACGCTTCGGCTACCCGATCGTCAACTTCGAATACGCGATCGTTAACCCGTCTGCTCTCAGCTCAGCCCAGCTTTCGGGCGTGAAGGCGTTGCTCGCCTGGGGCATGGACCCGGCAGATGGTGCGTCGTCAACGTACCTCGGCCCGATCGACTTCAAGCCGCTGCCCGCCAGCGCGCTCGCTGGCGCGATCAAGTTGCTGAAATCGCTGTAAGCGAGCAAGCGAACACATCAATGGTTGCGACGTTGCGATGTGAGCGCTCGGGCGTGCCGATCCGTTGGCGGGCTCGAGGTGAGCCGAGTACTTCGTGACCGAAGGAATCAACGCATCGATTCCTGAAGGTGGAGAGGTGGCCGGGGCAGCGCCCCGGCCACCTGGCTTCACGAACCGACGCGGGCTGCCGAGGCTCACCGCTTCGACGACACCGCAGTGGCGTCGCGACCTCATCGAAAAGACGCTCGCCGGAGTCAGCTTCATCACCGCGCTCGTGCCGTTCGCCGCACTGATCGGGATGCTCGTCGTCTTGGGGATCTACGCGATCCCCTCGATCAAGTACAACGGGTTTTGGCACTTCATCACCTCGAGCGCCTGGGGGATCGGCAACCTCTACGGCACCGTCGAGACGACCCACGGGGTGAAGCACCTCCCGGGAGCGGAGTTCGGTGCGTTCCCCCTCATCATCGGCACACTCGAGACGTCCGCGATCGCGCTTGTCATCGCGCTCCCGGTCGCGATCGGGGCGGCGGTGCTCGTCGTCGAAAAGCTTCCGCCGCGAATCGCCGGCGGATTAGGGACCTGCCTGGAAATCCTCGCCGGCATCCCGAGCGTCGTGATCGGGGTGTGGGGCGCGCTCACCTTCGGTCCTTGGATCGCGAAGAACATCTATCCCGCGTTCACCCACCTTCCAAACGTGCCGCCGTTCGACATCTTTCGCGGCTCGGTCGGCGACGGCGAGGGGCTGCTCACGAGCGGACTCGTCCTCGCCGCGATGATCATCCCGATCATCGCGGCGACAACACGGGACCTGTTGCGCCAGGTCCCCTCGCAGACCAAAGAAGGGGCCGAGGCACTCGGCCTCACCGAAGTCGAGGTCTTCATGCGCGTCCAGCTGCGCTGGATCCGCTCCGGGGTGATCGGCGCGGCGGTGCTCGGCCTCGGACGTGCCCTCGGGGAGACGATCGCCGTCGCGTTCGTCTCTGGGGGACAGGACGCGATCGCGCACAACGTGTACGGCGCGATGGACACGATCGCGGCGTTCATCGTCACGAACCTCGACGCCGCGCAGGGCGATCCGAGCGGACTGGCGGTGCGCGCGATCGCCGAGCTTGCGCTCGTCCTCATGATCATCACGTTGTTCGCGAATGTCGTCGCCCGGATCATCGTCAACAAGTCCGCGAAGGGCGCGGCATTGCCCGTCGGAGCCGGCTTCTAGATGGCCGTCGCCGGAGCCGCGCCGCCAGTACCTAGCAAGGTCGGGATGCCGCCCACAGAGATCTCCCGCTCGCGCAAGTATCGCAACCGTGCCTGGTGGTCGCTGTGCAGCCTCGGAATGATCTGCGTGGTCATTCCCGTTGTCTGGATCCTCGGGGGGGTGTTCGACAACGGCGTGCGGTCGTGGCACTGGAGCGTGCTATGGACCGCCCAACGCGGCGTCGGCGGCGGTCTCGCGAACGACATCGTCGGCACGGCGCTCATCACCTTTGGGGTCGCGATCTTCGCTGGGGTCGTCGGCGTTGGCTGCGGTCTCTACCTGTCGGAGTTTCTGAGACCGGGGGTGCGGCGGACGATTCTGCGCTCCGCGTACGAGGTCCTCTCTGGTATCCCCTCGATCGTTTTCGGTTACGTGGGCTACGTGGCGCTCGACGTCGGGCTGCACTGGCAGTTCTCGTTGCTCGCCGCACTCATTGTGCTGTCGATGCTCGTCGTTCCGTACATCGCGAAGGCAACCGAGATCGCCCTCGGCCAGGTGCCGACCGAATGGCGCGAGGGTGCCGACAGCCTCGGAATGGCGAAGTCGTACCAGCTGCGCAAGATCGTGATGAAGGCCGCGATTCCCGGGATGCTTACCGGTTTCGTTGTCGCGATCGCGATCTCCGTCGGTGAGACGGCGCCGCTGCTCTATACGGCGGGGTCGAGCGAGTTCTACCCGACCGGCGCGCTCATCCACTCACCGGTGCCGTACCTCACCGAGATCGTCTACACGTACTACTCCAGTTCGTTTCCCGGTCAGCACCTGCTCTCCTACGACGCGGCGATGCTCCTCGTCGTGCTCGTCATTGTGATCCTCCTGGGCTCGCGCCTCATCGTGCGCGCGACACAGAGGTACTCACCGAACCGTGCACTTTTGGCGAGCAAGGCGGCGAAGCCAGGCCGCTTCCGGGTTCGCAGGGACGAGAGCGGCGCCGCGCAGATCATCGCCCAGGCTGCAATCTCGGACTCCCGACCGCACGGGCCGCCAAGCGGCTGAAGCTCAGTACGCGGCGAGTTCGCGCGCCGCGGCGGCGATGCCGTCCGGTTGGGGCAGCACCGCACGTTCGAGGCCCGGCTCGTAGCCGACCCAGGTGTCGGGCGCGGCATGGCGGCGGACCGGCGCGTCGAGGTCCTCGAAGCAGTCGCTTGCGACGAACGCCGCAACCTCGGCACCGAAGCCCGAGGTGATGACGTCTTCGTGGACGACGAGGCAGCGCCCGGTTTTTTTCACCGATTCGGCGATCGCTTCGTGGTCGTAGGGAGAAAGGGTGCGAAGGTCGATCACCTCGATCTCGACGCCCTGTTCGGCGAGCCTTTCGGCGGCGACGAGGGAGCGCTGCACCGTCGCGCCCCAGGTGATGATCGTCAGGTCGTCACCCGCGCGCCGCGTCGCCGCCTTGCCGATCGGTATGACGTAGTCGGGAGGCGGGAACGGATCGGTCGTGTAGCGCTGGCGGAACAGGTGCTTGTGTTCGAGGAACATCACTGGGTCCTCACACCGGAACGCGGCGCGCAAAAGCCCCGCGACGTCGCTGGCGCGCGAGGGGTAGATGATGATCAGGCCGGGGATATGGGTGAAGATCGACTCGCCGCTTTGGGAGTGCCAGATCGCGCCGCCGTGCAGGTAGCCGCCGATCGCGGTGCGGATGACCATCGGTAAGTTGAACGACCCATTCGAGCGCCAGCGCGTCGTCGCGACCTCCGATCGCAGCTGCTGCATCGCCGTCCAGATGTAGTCGAAGAACTGGATCTCTGGCGCCGGATGCAGACCGCGCAGCGCCTGTCCGACGGCGCGGCCGATGATGTTCGCTTCGGCGAGCGGTGTGTTGTAGCAGCGATCGCTTCCAAAGGAGCGTTGCAGACCGGCGGTGAGGCCGAACACGCCTCCGAGGCCCTCCAAGTCGTTTTGTGACGCGTCGGCGACGTCTTCGCCGAAGACGCGAACACGTTCGTCGGCCGCCATCACCTCATGCAGGGTGCGGCGGATCGCCTCGCCGAACATCACCGGATCGCCATCTTGCGAAGGCGCCGGGGGGTCGGGGATCTCGGGCAGCACGACGAGGTGCTCCATCACCGACTTCGGATCCGGCTTGTCCGCCGAGACCGCTTCCTGGCCCGCCTCGGCGACGAGCGCGTGCACCTCTGCGCGGATCTGTTCGTCGAGCGCCTCTGAGAGGATGCCGGCGCGCAGCAATTCGTCGCGCAGGCGCCGGATCGGGTCGCCCGCCAGATCGAGCTCGATCGCGTGCGGGTCGCGGTACTTCTTCTGGTTATCCGAGGACGAATGCGGTCCGAGCCGGATCACCCGACCGTGGATCAGCGCCGGACCCTCACCGGCGCGGGCGCGGGCGACGGCGGGGGCGGCCTTTTGGCGGGTCTCGAAGTAATCGCAGCCGTCGGTCCGGACGATCTCCAGGCCCGGGAACGCCGAGACGAGCTCGGAGATCGGGGCAGGGGATTGATCGGCGACGGGGACCGAGATCGCGTAGCCGTTGTCCTCGACGACGTAGACGACCGGAAGTCGGAGTCGGCACGCCGTGTTCAGACTTTCCCAGAACTCGCCCTCGGAGGTGGCGCCGTCGCCGAGCGAGACATAGACGACCTCGTCGGCGTGTGCCCCGATGCCCTCGAGACCCCGGCGGGCGATGTAGCGCCCCCCCTCGGCACAGCCGATCGCCGGGAGGCACTGGCTGCCCGTCGGGCTCGACTGGGTGGCGATGTTGAGACGCTTGTCGCCCCAGTGCGAGGGCATCTGGCGCCCACCGGAGGCGGGGTCGTCAGCCGCCCCCACCGCCTGGTACAGGACGTCGCGGGGATGGACGCCGAGGGCGAGGACGAGGGCGAGGTCGCGGTAGTACGGGAAGAACCAGTCGTAGCCGGGCCGCAGCGAACGGGCGATGCCGATGAGCAGGATTTCGTGGCCCTCGCCGGAGATGTGGAAGTACGTCCGCCCCTGCTTGTGCAAAATGAGCTGCCGTTCGTCGGTAGCGCGGGAAAGACAGGCCATCCGGTAGTCGGCGAGCGCTTCTTGGGAGGGAACGCCCCTCCACGTCGCCGGCGCGCCTGGCGCGACGATCGAGCTCAATGCATCCGTGAGGACCTCGTCGACACCAGGATCCCTGCCGTGCCGCATCGACATCGTCATCGATTCGCCATCCTCCCGCCGAAGCACCGAACGATCTGCCGTCCTGGCGGCCTTACGCGACCGCCGGAAACCTTATCGAGGCTGTTTGTGGCTCTGGGGGCCGATCGGCGGTATTCAGGGGCGTCGCCGCCGCGTAGCATGGTCGCAGGAAGAAGGAGGGCCCGTGCTCGCTGACATCTTCGGCCCCGACGGTCTCATCATCATCGCGGTCATCGTGGTCGTGCTGCTGTTCGGCGGAAGCCAGCTCCCGAAGCTCGCTCGCGGCCTCGGCTCTGCTTCGCACGAATTCAAAAAGGGCCTCGCCGAAGGCGATGCCACTTCGAAGGCGGACGAGCCAACCCCGACCGAGTCGTCGAAGGAGTCTGGGGCTTGAGCTGACCGCTCCCGTGTGAAACGGCGATGAGCCGGAGCAAGGACGCGGTCGAGAACGAACAGACCCCGGCGCCGCGTCGTCGCGTCTCGTTCCTCGCCCACCAAGTCGCGGAGTACGTCGTCGCGCTGGCGCTGATCGCTGTCGGGTTCCACGCGAGCGGCGGCGCGGAGATCTCGCTCGTCACTTCGGGGATCTTGCTCGCCGTGCTGAACCTCGTCACCTCGGGGCCGCTCGGCGCGCTCGGCTGGCTCAGCCGACGGGCGCACCACGCCGGTGACCTCGTCGTCGCGACGGCGTTGATCGCGTTACCGATCGTCTTTTATTCCCATCTCCATGCGGTCGGTATTGCGATCAGCGAAGCCGTCGCGGCCCTGATCATCTGGATGGAGCGCTCGACAAGCTACGCCGCGTCACCGCCACGCCGCCGCGGGGGCGACGACGGAGCGAGCACGGAGCCGTCGACGGCCCAGGCGGTGGGGGCGGCGGCTGCGGCGTTGCCGCCGGAAGCGGCGAGGGTGGCGAAGGTCGCGGCGCACCGGATCGGACTTTTTGCCGGCGTCACCCGTCGCGTCATGCGCGAGCACCGAGACGAGCAGAACGTGCCGCGCAACTAAGCCGACGCGCGTCAGCGAGCGGCAACGACCGCCGTTCTCCTGGTTGGCCTCGGTCTTTCGGTCCTCACTAGTGTCGCGCCGTGCCCTCCGTAGCACCGCCGGAATCGAGCCCGTCGCGCCCTTTTGTGGCGGGAAAACGGAGCATTTACCGGCGAGCGCTGGTCCCGTTCGGGCTGCTCATCGGGGCGCTCGTCCTCGGCGGATGCAAGGTCCCGACCTTCGGCGCCTTCCGCGGCGTCACGGTCCAGGGTCACGACGAGTTCAAACTGTGGTTCGGGATGGTGATCGCCGGGCTCGTCGTAGCGATCATCGTGTGGCTGTTGATCTTCTGGTCGGTCGCCTTCTACCGGAAGAAAAAGGGCGACAACGCGCCGCCGAAGCAGTTCAACGAGCACGTGCCGCTCGAGATCACCTACACAGCGATCCCGATCGTCATCGTCGGTGTGATCTTTTATTTCACGGTGATCACCGAGAACGAGATCGACGCCGTTCCGCCTGCTTCTGAGACGGTTCACGTGCTCGCGTACCGCTGGGGATGGCAGTTCACGTATGCGAACGGCCAAAACGTCCCCCAGCGCGTCGTCATCCGCACCGCCGCCGAGCCGAAGTTGCTCGCCCAGAATCCGAAGTCGAGCCAGTACCCGCAGTTGGTGCTGCCGCTCGGTGAGCGGACGAAGATCGTTCTGACCTCCAACGACGTCGTGCACAGCTTCTACGTGCCACAGTTCAACTTCAGTCGGATGGCGCTTCCCGGATTCACGAACCGTTTCGAGTTCACGCCTACACGACTCGGCGTCTATGACGGACAGTGCAACACGTATTGCGGCCTGTACCACTCCGAGATGCTGTTCAGCGTGCGCGTCGTGACGAAGTCGGCCTTCGCGAGCTGGATCAGCCATGAACAGTCAACCCAAGCCGTGCAAGGAGCGGCGTCATGACGCTCGTCGCCGAGCGACCCCAGGTCGCCGCGCCGCAGCCCCACGAGCCCGAGCACGGACCGTCGGGCTTCATGAAGTGGATCACTTCGACCGACCACAAAGTGATCGGCAAGAGCTACCTCATCACCTCGTTCCTGTTCTTCTTGATGGCGGGCGCGTTCGCGATGATCATGCGCACCCAGCTGACGTCGCCGGACAGCACGATCGTCAGTCAGCACACCTACAACGAGCTGTTCACGATGCACGGCTCGCTGATGCTCTACCTGTTCGCCGGACCGTTCGCGTTTGGTGGGCTGGCGAACTTCATCGTGCCGCTGCAAGTCGGCGCACCGGACATGGCTTTCCCGCGCCTCAACGCGCTGAGCTACTGGCTGTACCTAGCCGGTGGTCTGACGATGATCGGCGGGTTCTTGACCGTCGGCGGTGCGGCGGACTTCGGGTGGGTGGCGTACGCGCCGTTGTCGGACTCGGTGAACTCGCCGGGCGCCGGACCCGACATGTGGATCGTCGCGCTCGTGCTCACTGGTTTTTCGGCGATCTTCACCGGCGTGAACATCATCACGACGGTCTTCTATTTACGAGCGCCGGGACTCACCATGTTCCGGCTGCCGATCTTCACCTGGAACATGGTCGTCACCGCGATCCTGATCCTGATCGCGTTCCCGGTTTTGACCGCGGCGCTCATCATGTTGTGGTGCGACCGCAACATCGGCGCGCATATCTATTCGGTGCAGGGCGGTGGGGTACCGGTGTTGTGGCAGAACCTCTTCTGGTTCTTCGGACACCCGGAGGTGTACATCCTCGCCTTGCCCTACTTCGGGATCGTCACCGACGTGCTGGCGACGTTCTCCCGCAAGCCGGTCTTCGGCTACCGGGGGATGATCTTCGCGACGATCTCCATCGGGGCGCTGTCCACGAGCGTGTGGGCGCACCACATGTTCACGACCGGCGTCGTGCTGCTGCCGTTCTTCTCGCTGATGTCGTATCTCATCGCCGTGCCGACGGGGGTGAAGTTCTTCAACTGGATCGGCACGATGTGGCGGGGCAAGTTGACCTTCGAAGCTCCGATGCTGTTCGCGGTCGGCTTTTTGATCGTGTTCTTGTTCGGCGGTGTGACGGGCATCTTCCTCGCGTCACCGCCGATCGACTTCGCGACACACGACACCTACTTCGTCGTGGCGCACTTCCACGAGGTGCTCTTCGGCTCGGCGGTCTTCGGCGGATTCGCCGGGATCTACTACTGGTATCCGAAGATCACTGGGCGGATGATGAACGACCGGCTCGGCAAGGTGAGCTTCTGGTTCATGTTCATCGGGTTCTGGGTGACCTTCATGCCGCAGTACCTGCTCGGCCTCCACGGCATGCCGCGACGGATCGCCGAGTACTCGCCGGACCGCGGGTGGGAGGCCCTCAATCGGATCTCAACGGGCGGCGCGTACCTGCTGTTCATTTCCGTCGCGGTCATGCTCGTCAACTTCTATGTCTCGTGGCGACGACCGGTGCGAGCGTCGGGCAACCCCTGGGACGGCCAGACGTTGGAGTGGGCGTGCTCGTCTCCGCCGCCGCACCACAACTTTGAGTTCATCCCGCCGATTCGTTCGGAACGCCCCGTTTGGGACTACAACCATCCAGAGCACCGGACGATCCCGCAGCACGGACGCCGAGCGCGCCGCGACCCGGTGCTCGCCGAGGCTTCGGCGATGGTCGACGCCGCCGCGCCGCACGGCAACGGTCAAGGAGCGGCGCCGTGAGGGCCGAAGCGGTCTTCTTGTTGGTGATCGCGATCTTCGGGGTCGTCGTCGCGGTCATTTTCTGGGCGATCGGGCTCGCCGACGTCTATCGCGATATGACCGGCGGCGGCACGATCATGCTCGTCGCCGTCGGCCTGCTTGGCCTCGTTCCCGGCTCGTACTACTTCTGGTGGTCGCGCCGCATGACGCCGCGCGCCGAGGACAACCCGAACGCACTGCAGTCAGACGGGGCGGGCGTTGTCGGGTCGTTCCCGAGCTCGAGCATCTGGCCCTTCGTGCTCGGTTTCGGCTTCGCGATGATCGCGCTCGCGTTCGTCTTCGGCATTTGGACCGGTGTTTTCGGCGGCGCCGTGCTCGCGACGGCGGTCGCTGGTGTGATCAGCGAGAGCCGAAGAGGCGGGACCGTCTAATCCTTTTCTGAGCTCCTCGTCGGAGCAGCAAAGCGCTCGGCGAAACACGACCACGCGCCGGTGTGACACGCGCCGGTTCCTTGTTGGTCGACCTCGACGACGATCGCGTCGCCGTCGCAGTCGAGCAGCACCCGGCGCACGCGCTGGCGATTGCCCGACGTCTCGCCCTTCGCCCAGAGCTGCTGGCGGCTGCGGGAGAAGAACCAGGTGCGCCCCGTCGTCAAGGTGAGTTGGAGCGCCTCGCGGTTCATGTATCCGAGCATCAGGACGTCCTTGCTCGTTGCTTCCTGGACGATCGCCGGCACGAGTCCTTTCGTGTCGAAACGCACGTCGCCGAGGATTGTGAGGTCATCGGGACGCGCGGCCTGCTCGCTCATCGCTTCTCGCTCTCTTCGATGGGTCGAACCGTGACGCCGACGCTCGCGAGGAACGCCTTGGCCTGTGCGACCGTGGCATGACCGAAGTGGAACAGCGACGCAGCGAGCAGCGCGTCGGCGCCTGCCCGGGCACCTTCGACGAGATGCTCGAGACGTCCGACGCCTCCTGAAGCGACGATCGGGATCGTCGCTGCTTGCGACACAGCCGACACGAGGTCGAGGTCGTAGCCGAGCTCGGTGCCGTCACGATCCATCGAGGTGACGAGCAACTCACCCGCACCGAGTCGCTCGGAAAGGATCGCCCAGCTCATCGCGTCGATCCCGGTTGGATGACGCCCGCCATGGCTGTACACCTCGTAGTGCTCGTTGCGGCGCGAGGCGTCGATCGCGACGACGACGCACTGCGACCCGAAGGTCGCGGCGAGCTCTGAGACGAGTGCGGGTCGGGCGAGCGCAGCGGTGTTCACCGTCACCTTGTCGGCGCCCGCCGACAACAGCCGTCGCGCGTCGTCCTCCGAGCGGACGCCGCCGCCGACGGTGAGCGGGATGAACAGCTGCTCCGCGGCGCGCGCCACGACCTCGACGATCACGTCGCGCTCGTCGCTCGACGCGGTGATGTCGAGAAGGACCACCTCGTCCGCGCCCTCCTCGCCGTAACGGCGGGCGAGTTCGGCAGGATCTCCCGCGTCGCGCAGGTCCTCGAATTGCACCCCTTTCACGACGCGCCCGTGGGTGACGTCGAGGCAGGGGATGACCCTTACCGTTCGCACGCCGCGATTGCCTCCTTCATCGAGAGCGCGCCGGACACGAGCGCCTTGCCGACGATGACGCCCGAAAGGTGCCGACCGCCTAGCTCCAGCATCGCCAACTGCTCGAGGTCGTCCGCGCTGGAGACGCCTCCCGAGGCGTAGACGTCGTGTGCGGTTCGCTCGAGCGTGAACCACAGTCCGGCGATGTCGGGACCTGCGAGCGTCCCGTCTCGTCCGATGCTGGTCACGACGACGCCGCCAACGGGCAGGTCGGCGAGTCGCTCCAACATCTGCGAGAGGTCAAGGCCTCCGGAATGTTCCCAGCCGCGTACCGCGAGCGTGTAGGTCCCCGAGGAGTCATCGGCGCGGTAGTCGAGGCCGATCAGCACGTGCTGTGCGAACCGGTCCCCAGCGTCGCGGGCGAACCGATCGTCCTCGATTGCCGCCGTGCCGAGGATCACGCGATCGACCCCGATACCGAGGAGCGATTCGATCGTCGTGAGCGCCCGGACTCCGCCACCGAACTGAATGGGTACCGGCACACTTGCAACGAGATCGGCGACGACCGCTTGGTGGACGGGAGCCCCGGCGCGCGTCGCGTCGAGATCGACGACGTGCAGTCGGCGCGCGCCGTCTTCGACGTAGCTCGCCGCGAGCTCGACCGGATCCCCGTAGCTCGTCGCTTGGGCGAAGTCGCCCTGGACGAGGCGTACGGCCCGGCCCTCGTGGAGGTCGATCGCCGGAATGCACTCCATCGGGCGCGCTCAGTTCTTTGCCGCGCCGTCGCACAGCGCGGCGAAGCTTGTGAGGAGCGTGAGCCCTTCGTCGGCGGACTTCTCGGGATGGAACTGCGTGCCGTAACACGCACCGGTTTCGACGACGGCGACGACTTCGCTCCCGTAATCACAGGTCGCGACGACTGACGTGGCGACTGCCGGTGACGGAACGGGGGCGTAGGAGTGGACGAAGTAGAACCACGGGTGTTCGGCGTTCTGCTGCAAGAGCGCGGAGTCGCGACCCGAGACGCGATCGAGGGTGTTCCACTGCATCTGTGGGAGCTTCATCTCGCTCGTGAGTCGACGGACCGATCCCTCCAAGACGCCGAGTCCGGCCACGCGTGGGCTCTCTTCGGACTCTTCATAGAGCAGCTGCAGACCGACGCAGATCCCGAGCAACGGGACGCGATCGCGCACCGCGTCGCGGACGATGTCGTCGAGGCCGCTCTCGTGCAGCGCCGTTGCGCACGCGCCGAAGTTCCCGACGCCCGGGAGGACGACGCCCGAGGCACCCTGCGCCTGTTCGGGTTCTGTCACGAGGCGCGCGTCAGCGCCGACGTGGCGCAAGGCCCGCTGCGCGGAGGCGAGATTGCCGATCCCATAATCGAGGACGGCAATCACGACTAGAGCACGCCCTTTGTCGAGGGGATCTCCGTTCCCTCGACGCGCTTCGCGTCGCGAAACGCCCGACCGACCCCTTTGAAGCAGGACTCGAGGATGTGGTGGGTGTTCTTCCCGTAGCGGCAGGAGATGTGCAGGGTGACCTCCGCCGCGGTGACGAAGGCGCGAAAGAACTCCTCGGCGAGCTGCGGGTCGAAGGGCGGCTGGCCGAGCCCCGGTGTTTCTGGCGCGAATTCGACGTCGTAGTGGAGGAATGACCGTCCGGAGATGTCGAGCGCCACGTCGGCGAGCGCTTCGTCGAGCGGCAGCGAGATCGAGGCGAATCGGCGGATCCCCGCCTTGTCACCGAAGGCGTCGTTCAGTGCCTGACCAAAGACGATCCCTGTGTCCTCGACACTGTGGTGGGCGTCGACGTCGAGGTCGCCGCGCGCCGCGATGGCGAGATCGAGTTGTCCGTGCTTGCCGAGCTGGGAGAGCATGTGGTCGAAGAATGGGAGACCGGTCAAGACATTGACCTCACCTGATCCGTCGACATCGACGGCGACGGTGATGTCGCTCTCGTTCGTCTTGCGTTGCCGCTCGGCAAAACGCCGCGGCAGGTCTGTTCGTGCGTCGTCGTTCTTCATGTCGAGCTCTCCTTCGCGGTTTCGGCGACCGTCGGTTCGAGCGATTCTTCGAGCGCCGATAAGAAGGCGTCGTTCTCCTCGGGCAATCCGATCGTCACCCTGAGACAACCCGAAAGTCCCCGCCAGGACGAGACGTCGCGCACAAGGACGGACCGGTCGACGAGACGCTTCCAGATCGTCGTCGCGTCCCGGTTACCGAGGCGAACAAGGAGGAAGTTCGCGTCGGAGGGCACCGGCTCGACACCGATTGACCTGAGCGCGTTTGCGACGCGCGTTCGCTCGCTGATGAGGCGCGAGACGCGATCTCGTTGCGAGCTCTCATATCCCAACGCCGCCACCGCCGCAGCCTGCTTGAACGCATCGAGGTGATAGGGCAACGTCGCATCGAAGAGTGCGCGGATGATCGGTGGGGAAGCGATCGCATAGCCGAGGCGGAGTCCCGCCAGCGCCCACGCCTTTGACAGTGTCCGGACGACGATCAGGTTCTCGTGGTCGGCGAGCATCGGGAGGACGCTTGTGCCGGCGAACAGCGCGTACGCCTCGTCGACGATGACGAGTCCGCGGCTGCGTTCGAGGATCGAGCGCACCGTGGCTTCCGGCTCGAGCCTGCCGGTCGGGTTGTTCGGAGAGCAGAGAAAGACGACGTCCGGGTCGCGATCCCTCGCCGCAGACGGCATGAGGCGGTCGAGTTCATCTTCCGGGATGAGGAAATCGCTGTCCCGTTCTCCCACCGCGACTTCGGTCCGGGTGAGATGGGCGATGTGCGAGTGCAAGGCGTACGTCGGCTCAAAGAGCACCAAGGTCCTCCCGGGACCACCGAACGCGAGGAGGATGCACTGCAAGACCTCGTTCGATCCGTTCGCGCCGAAAACGAGATCCGAGCTCACCCCGTCCAGGGCGGCGATGGCTGAGCGCAGCTGCTTCGCCTCGCGATCGGGGTATCGGTTCAAGTTGAGGTCGTCGACGATCTCAGCGAGCTCGGCGAGGAACTCCTCGGGGGGAGGCTCGGGGGTCTCGTTCGTGTTGAGACGGACCGCCACGTCGAGTTGCGGCGAGTGGTAACCGCTCGGCAGTCGGCTCGCAACTGCCGTGAGGTTCTCGTCCGGGGCACCCATCACACGCTCCAGGTCGCCGCGCCGAGTCGTGTCCGGATCGCCTCCGCATGCGCGGGCAGTTGTTCGGACTCCGCGATCGCGACGACGTCGTTTCCGACCGTCTTCAGTCCCTCTTCGCTCACTGCGATGGCGTGTGTCCGACGGAGAAAGTCCGCGACGCCGAGCGCGCTCGCAAAGCGCGCCGATCCGAAGGTCGGCAGGACGTGGCTCGGGCCTGCGACGTAGTCCCCGATGGCTGCTGATGAGAACGGACCGAGGAAGATCGCCCCCGCGTTCTTCACGCGTGCCAAGAGCCTGTCCGCGTCGGCGGTCATCAATTCGAGGTGCTCGGGGGCGATCGCGTTGACGACGTTCATCGCCTGTTCGGGACCGTCGACGAGCGCGACGAATCCGCCGGCACGAAGAGAGGTGAGCGTCTCGTCGTGGCGGGGCGAACGCTCGGCGAGTCTTGCGACGGCGCTGGTGACGCGCTGCGCGACGCCCTCTGACCACGTGACGAGCCATGCGAACCCGTCGGGGCCGTGCTCGGCTTGGACGACGAGATCGATCGCCACCCATTCGACGGGCGCCAACTCGTCGGCGACGACGACGACTTCGGACGGCCCGGCGAAGCTCGACGCGACGCCGACGGACCCGGACACCTCGCGCTTTGCGAGAGCGACCCACTTCGATCCGGGTCCTGCGATCACATCGACGTTCGGAATCGACTCGGTGCCGTACGCCATCGCGCCGATCGCCTGTGCTCCGCCGACCCGGTAGACCGCGTCGACGCCGGCGATCCTCGCCGCGAGAAGGATGTCGGGCGCGACGGCACCGGTCGGGCTCGGCGGGGTGCAGCACACGACCGACGCGACGCCCGCCACCTTGGCGGGGATCGCCGACATCAGCACGCTCGAGGGGTACGTCGCCGTGCCGGAGGGGGCATAGATCCCGGCGCGTGCGACGGGCAGGTCGAGGTGTTTGACCGTCACCCCGCGGTGGACGTAGTCGGGCGGCGTTTTGTTTTCGTGGCGATGGAATCGCTCGATCGCATCCGCAGCCGACTGAAGCGCTGCCACGAGATCGGCCGTCGCGTTCGCGACCGCTTCGTCGATCTCGTCCTCGTCGACGAGAAAATTCTTGACTTCGACACCGTCGAGTTCCGTGGTGAGCATCCGTAGTGCTTGGTCGCCCTGGTCGCGGACGAGTCGGAGGATCTCCCGGACGCGCGCGATCGGTTTTTCGTCCGACAGCCGCGGACGCGGCAGATCGAACGGCCCCTCGGGGGCTTGTCCTCGTAGGTCGATCAGCCGCAGCACCGAACTCCGCCTTTCTGGCGTGAACCGCCAGGATAAATGGGAATATGTCGTCGCTCGCGCGGCGAGCGGTGCATGCCGGTTGGCCATCCGAAGAGCAAGAGAAAGGCGTCGACGTGCTCCGACTCGTCGTACCGAAGGGCAGTCTCGAGCGGCAGACCTTCGAGCTATTCGAGGCCGCTGATCTCGCGATCCTCCGCAGTTCCGACGTCGACTACCGAGGTTCGATCGATGACGAACGCATCGAGGACGTCCGCGTGCTGCGGCCCCAGGAGATCCCGCTCTATGTGAGCAGCGGACTGTTCGACTTCGGCATCACGGGACGCGACTGGATCGCCGAGACGCAAGCCGACGTTGTGTCGCTCGGCGAGCTCCGGTACTCCAAGACCACGGATCGGCCGGTCCAGATCGTGATCGCCGTGCACGATTCCACGCCGGTGCGCAAGGTCGAAGACCTCCGGCGCGGCGCGCGCGTCGCGACCGAGTATCCGGGCATCACGAAGCGTTTCCTGGTGGCGAGGGGCGTCGAAGCTGAGGTGTTGTTGTCCTATGGCGCGACGGAGGCGAAGGTCCCCGAGATCGCGGACGCCGTTGTCGAGATCACCGAGACGGGTCGTGCGCTCGAAGCGGCGAGCTTGCGCGTCCTTGAGGTCGTGCTCGAGTCATACCCGGAGCTCATCGCGAATCGCGATTCCGCAGCCGATCCCGACAAAGCGCGTGCGATGGCTCAGATCCTGACGCTCTTGCAAGGCGCGCTCGACGCCCGCGGCAACGTGCTCGTCAAATTGAACGTGTCCACGTCGGATCTCGATGCCGTCATCAAGCTTCTTCCTTCGATGAAGGCACCAACCGTCTCTCAGCTCTCGGGGGACAGCGGATATGCCATCGAGACGGTCGTCAAGAAGAACGAGATCAACGTGTTGCTTCCGGCGCTCAAAGAGGCCGGCGCAACGGACATCCTCGAGCTCGCCCTGTCAAAGATCGTCCACTGATGTGTCTGCGCGCTCGGGCGCGACTGACTACTCCTTTGGCGCGCGCCGATTGAGAGAACGAGCGAACCGGATCACGAAAAAGACGAGCACGATAAGCAGCACGGCGAATATGCCGAAGACAATCGCGGCGGCGGTGACGTTCATTTCTCGCGGCGCTGCCGGACGAGCCCCTCTTGGGCGACGCTCGCGACGAGCTCACCTGATTGGGCGAACAGAAGTCCGCGCGCAAGTCCACGAGCGCCGTAAGCGATCGGGCTCGACTGATCGTAGAAGAGCCAGTTATCAGCTTCGATCGGTCGGTGGAACCACACGCAGTGGTCGAGGCTCGCACCCATGAAACGGCCGTCGTAGGGCATCATCCCGTGGCGCTGCAGGATCGTGTCGACCAAGGTGAGGTCGGCGGCGAAGGTCACGATCGCGGCGTGGATCAGCGGGTCCTTCGAAATCGGCCCGGTAGCGCGGAACCAAAGCTGTTCGCTCGCGGAAGCTGCTCCGTTTCGGAGCCACGGGTACTCGCTCACGAAGCGGAGGTCGAGTCCGTAGGTGTTCGCGAAGTTCGGGAGCGACTTGTCGTCCGTGCCGACGAGCTCGGCGACCGGTGTGAGCGCTTCGGGAGCGGGGACGTCAGGTATCGACTCGCCGTGGGTGAGACCGTCCTCGTCCTTGTGGAAGGAGCAAGCCATCTGGAGGATCGTCTCGCCGTGCTGGATTCCTGCCACGTTGCGTGCAGAGAACGAATGGCCGTCGCGCAGCCGCTCGACCTCGTAGAGGATCGGTCGGTGCGGGTCGCCGGGCCGGAGGAAATAGGCGTGGAGTGAGTGGACTCGGCGGCGCTCGACCGTCCGCCCCGCGGCGACGAGGGCCTGCGCCGCGACTTGGCCGCCGAAGACCCTCCGGCGTTCCTCATCGAGGCTGACGCCGCGGAATATGTTCACCTCGACCTGCTCCAAGTCGAGCAAATCGACGAGGTGTGCCTTCTGGCTGTCCATCCTCAGACGGTACACTCGGGCATCATGCGCAAAGCGATGAAGCACCCTGTCGCGTTCGCGCGGGAATACGTCCATACAGCGCACTTCCGTCGGTTCCTGCGCTACTCCTCGGTCTCGGTCGTCTCGACAACCGTCTCGCTCAGTGGGCTCTACTTGTTCTTCCGCGTGCTGCACATCGGCACCGCGACCGACTCGAATTTGTTGGCGACCGCGATCGCGTCGGTTCCCGCGTACTATTTGAACCGCACGTGGGCCTGGGGAAAGAGCGGACGTTCGCACGTGTTTCGTGAGGTCGTTCCGTTCTGGATTATCACGATCATCGGTGTGCTGCTGTCGACCGGTGCGGTCCATATCGCGGCCGTCGAGGCGAAGAGCCACCACCTCTCCAAGGACGGAGAGACGCTCGCGGTTGAGTTCGCAAACTTCTTCACCTACGGCGTGCTGTGGTTCGCGAAGTTCTCGTTCTTCAACCGTTTCCTTTTCAAGGTGAAGACAGAGGACACCGGCGAGAGCACGATGACCATGAGTGCCTCCGGTGTCGAGCAGACACCGGCACCGGTCGCCGCGGCGACCTCAGTACTTGCCACCGACGGCGCGCTGACCGCGTCTGCCGCAGAACACCAGGAGCGCCTCAGCGAGGTCGAACTCGCCTGATCATCGCGATCGCCCGTCGCAGGCCGCGCGGATCGGACAACCAGCAACCGACGAGCAACACCGCCGCGCCGATCACGACAGGAAGATCTCCGTTGTCGTCGTACCAGGTGCGCCCGTCGCGCAATCCGATCAGGGCATGGATGAGGTCCGGCTTGCCGAGGGCGCTCTGGTGCGTGACGGAACCGTTGGGCGAAATCGTCGCCGAATAGCCGGTGGTCGCGGACTGCACGAGCGCTCGACCCTCGGCGACCGCCTGAAACTGTGACGCGGCGAGTTCCATCGCGGGGACCTGCGACGTCCCATACGAGGAGGTGTTCGTCTCGACGACGAGTAGCTGTCCGCCGGAGTCGACGCCGCGGCGTCCGATCTTCGGGAAGAACGTCTCGAAGGAGTTCAAAAGCACGAGTCGCCCGGCCGGTGTCACGACGGTTCTGTCGGATGTTCCCACGATCACGTCGCGAGGGACCGCGTCGAGGTTGACGATCTTTGCGATGAACGATCGAAAAGGGACGTACTCGCCGAACGGCACGGGGTGCTCCTTTTCGATCGAGGCGATGAGCGCACCGGTGGGTCCGAACGCGACGAGTTCGTTGCGAAACCGCGTGCGCCCGACTGGCCACGTGACGCCGACGAGCAAGGTCGCGTGCAGCTGGACCGCAATTGCCGCGAAGCTCTCGACACGTCGTGAACGGTTTGGTGGACCCAGCAACGCGAGTGCGTTTTCCGGTGTCACGACGAGACGTGGCGCACGGCGTATGCGCCTCAACACCGACAACGTCGCCGGGTAGGCGGTTGTTGGGGAGACCTCGATTGAGGTCACGCCCCGGCGGCCGCCGCCTTGGACGGCGGCGACGAGTTCACGCCGGCTCGCCGGGCCGCCGTCGGGTGCGAGGCTCGCCAGCGATGCGGCGATAACGACGAGCACGACCGCGCCGAGGCCGGAGGACATCGAGACTGCGCTGAACGACTGCCGTCGGGCGGAGTCGGCGATTGCAACGCCGAAGGCGGCGAGACCCGATCCCGCCAGCGCGGCCGAAGCGACGACGAGATAAGGACCGCCGATTCGCGCGAGTCCGAGGAGGGGACCATCGGCCTGGGTGAGGGCCACCCCGCCGAGCGGCAGGCCACCGAAGGGGAACGCGTCACGCAGCGCCTCGAGCAACGTCATCGCGGCAGCGAATCCGATGAGCCGACCTCGTCTCGGTCCAACAACGAGGCAGGCGATCCCGACGAGGATCGACTCGAACAGAACGAGAACGAGGTATCCCCAGCCCGTGAACTGGAACGCCCAAATGGACGCGAGCGAGAACTGTCCGACGCCGGCGAACAGTCCTGACACGAATCGCCATCGCGCCGGGCGGCGCGTGCTGATCGCCGCGAGTCCGCCGAGCCCGAGCGGGGCGAGGAACCAGAGTCGTTCCGGCGGCATCGAGAACGCGATCGCCACACCCGACAGCACCGACGCCGCGCCGATCGCCGTGCCGCGTCTCAGAGCGCCGGGAGACCGAGCCTTCACTGCAAACGATCGCTGAGTTGCAGTGCGGCTTGTCTGGCGGACGCGATGCACGCAGGGATGCCGATTCCGCCGGACCACGAGCCCGTGAGCGCGATCGGTCCGAGGCCGTCGGTCAACCGCGCAACGCGATCGCGTCGCGCGAGGTGACCGCTGACGTACTGCGGGAACGCATTGACGAAGCGCTCGATATGCGCAGCGATCGGCTCTGCGTCGATCCCGAGAATCGTCGCGATCTCGGCGCCGACACGCCGGATGAGCGTGTCGTCATCGAGCTCGAGTGGCCGCTCGTCTCCATGACGTCCGACAGATGCTCGGATGACAAACTCGTGATCGTCCGAAGAACGGGGCCACTTTGTCGATACGAAGGTCAGCGCGGTGCTGAATGCGTCGCCCCGCGGGATCAACACGCCGGAACCGGTCGGTCGCGACCGCGTCGTGGCGTAATCCAACGCAAAGGCGAACGCGACCGTGGCGACCGAGGAGTAGGGAATCGCTTCCAGTTCGCGGGCGAGTGTCGATGACAACGGACGGATTAACCGCGCAATTGCCCACGCGGGAAGCGCGACAAGCACGCCGTCGGCGGTGACCGTCTCGCTCGAAGTCTCGACCCTGATCGCGCCGCCTTCGATCGTGGTAAGGCTGCGCACGCTGACGGACGATCGGATCGTTACTCCTTTGCGGACACACTCGTTCGTCAGTCGTTCGGTCAATGTCGACATCCCATGAGCGAGGCCGAGAAACATCGGCGACGCGTCATCCGCTTTGCGTCGTTGCGCGAGCGGACGAAGGGCTCGGATGAGACTCGTCCTGCCCGCGGTCGCCTCGGCGAGCGTCGGCGCCGTCGCGGCGAACGACAACGCGCGGGCGTCGCCGGCGTTGATCCCGCCGAGCAGCGGGTCGATGAGGTTGGCGAAGATTTCATGCCCGAGGCGCCGCTCGACAACCTCGGCGATCGTCGGGTCGGCCCGAGACGAATCTGACGCTCCCACCCAGATCGGCGTGACGTCGACGAGATCGCCGAACGCTCGGATGACCGACCTTCGCGAGACGATTCCGGTATTCCACAGTGCTCGGAGATCCGTCGGCACCCCAAGGACCACGCCCGGAGGGAACGACCGCACCGCCCCCCGTGCGAATACCGACGCCGAACTGGTCGCCGGTGCGACGAGTTCGGCTCCCAAGCCGATCGCCCAGGCGAGCTTTTCGGCGTCGGGGGTACGCGTGATGAAGACGTCCGCTGCCGCGTCGAGCGGTTTTCCGCGGAATTCGGCGGTGCGGATCAGCCCGCCGGTCGCGGCGCTCGCCTCGAAGAGGGTGACGTCGAAAGAGTCAGCGAGGGAGTGAGCGGCGGCAAGACCGGAAATGCCACCACCGACGACAACGACCCGGCGCCGGGACGGCCCGTCGGCGTTCGTCACGGACCTGGATCTGCCGCGACGACGAGTGCCGCGAGCGCCGCCGCGACGAGCGGGTCGTCGTTCAAGGAAGCGGTTCTCGCGAACCCGAGACCGAGCTCTTTCGCGCGTCCCTTCGCCGCGATGTCGAGGTCGTAGCAGACCTCGAGGTGGTCGGAGGTAAAGCCCGCGGGACACACCACGACGGCGCGTGCCCCTTTGGCGGCGAGGGTGTTGAGTTCGTCCAATATGTCGGGTCCGAGCCATTCCTCGCTTGTTCGTCCCGCGCTCTGCCAGCCGGTCCTCCAGCGGGGGAGGTTGGCCGCCTCGGCAACGAGCGCCGCGGTCTCCTCGAGTTCGGCGCGATACGGGTCACCGGAGTCCAAGATGCGGACCGGGAGACTGTGGGCCGTGATCACGACCTCGACCTCGTCGGGTACACGCCCGAGACTGGCGATGGCGTCGAGCGTGCGCTCAGCGAGCACGCGTACGAGGGTGGGATTCGCCCCCCATCGCTCGACGAAGCCGGTTTTCAGTCCGCGAGATTCCGCCTGTTCGCGGGCGCGCTCGATGTACTGGCCGACGCTCATCGCCGAGTAGTGCGGCGCGAGGACGATCCCGACGATTGCGCCGACGCCTTGCTCCGCGAGCGAGTCCACCGTCTGTTCGATCTTTGGATGCGAGTGCTTCGCGCCGTAGGCGACGCGGTAATGACCCGGTGACGTCGCGTCGAGGGCGCGCCGCAACGCATGAACTTGGGCAGTGGTGCGCGCGGCGAGCGGCGAGACCCCGCCGATCGCCGCGTAGCGAGCTTGGAGGTCCGCGAGCTGCTCAGCGCTCGGCGGACGCCCGCGGCGGATGTCGGTGTAGAAGGCCTCGACATCTCCGGGCGTCGCCGGCGTGCCGTATGCCATCACGACCACCCCGGTCGTCACCGCTGTCCCTCCTCATGGACGAGGTCGACGAGCGATTTCAAAATGCCGGGGTCGGTCTCAGGGAGCACGCCATGGCCGAGATTGAAGATGTGGCCCGCAGCGAAGCGTCCCTTCGCGAGGACGAGGCGCGCCGCTTCGGCAGTCACTTCTAACCCGGCGAGGCAGATCGCCGGATCGAGGTTGCCTTGCAACGCGACGCCGGCGCCGGTGCGCGCTGCGGCGACGTCGAGGGGAATTCGCCAGTCGACGCCGACCACATCGGCACCGGAGTGCGCCATGTGATCGAGGAACTCGCCGGTCCCGACTCCGAACAGAATGCGCGGTACCCCGAGCGACGCGAGCGACTCGAGGATGCGGCTCGTGGAGGGGAGCGCGAACCGCTCGTAGTCGGCGCGCGAAAGGCTGCCGGCCCAGCTGTCGAAGAGCTGGACAGCGGCGGCCCCGGCGTCGATCTGCTGGACGAGCGAGCCGAGGGAGATCTCCGCCAGGCGATCGGTAAGGGCGAACCAGGTCTGCGGGTCGGCGTGCATGAGGGCCCTCGTGCGGGCGTGGTCGCGGGACGGGCCGCCCTCGACGAGGTAGCTCGCGAGGGTGAACGGTGCTCCCGCGAAGCCGATCACGGGTACGTCGAGTTCCTTTGTCGCACCCCGCACGGTTTCGGCGACGAAGGCGGTGGCGTCAGGGTCGAACCGGCCGATCCGGTCGACGTCGGCGCGGTCGTGCACTGGCCGGGCGACGACCGGGCCCGTCCCGGCGACGATCTCGAGGTCGACACCGGCCGCTTGGAGGGGAACCATGATGTCGGAGAAGACAATCGCGGCGTCGACGCCGTAGCGACGGACGGGCTGGCTGGTTGCCTCGATCGCGAGCGGGACGTCTCGGACTGCGTGCAGGATGCTTCCCGAACCCCTCAACGAGCGGTACTCGGGAAGCGACCGACCCGCCTGCCGCATGAACCAAACCGGGGTGCGCTTGACCGGCTCGCGCCGGCACGCGGCAAGGAAATCGGCGCTTGGAGCGGGCATCGAGTCGACGCTATAGCCGCATTGAGAGCGGCGATTTCATCGCCACCTTTCGTGTCGGGGCGTTTGGTGCGATAGGGGGGCTCTCGACTAAGAAAGACGCCGTGACGGAGGTGACGGCGATCGACACCCCGCCGTCGGCAGCCCCGGTCCACCCTCGTCGGCCCCAGTTGCTTGCCGTCGGGGTGATGATCTGGCTCGGTTCTGAGTTCATGTTCTTTTCGGGCCTCTTCGCGGCCTTCTTCACCATCCGGGCACACGCCACGGTCTGGCCGCCGCCGGGGACGAAGCTCGACACGATCCAGGCTGCCGTTTTCACTTTCGTGCTGCTCGCCTCGAGCCCCACGATGCAGCTGGGCGTGTGGGCGCAAGAACGCGGCGAACGGAACAAAGCGCGCGCTTGGATCATCACGAGCTTCCTGCTCGGCGCAGCGTTCCTCGCCAACCAGATGTACGAGTGGAAGACGCTGCCGTTCCGTCCCCGAACGAACGCGTACGGCTCGCTCTTCTACATCATGTCGGGCCTGCACGGACTGCACGTCGCTCTCGGACTCGTGGCGATGATCGCGTTGTTGATCCGCATGTCCGGTCCACGCGGCGACATGGGCGAGACTTCGGTCTATCAAGCGGTGAGCTACTACTGGCACTTTGTCGACATCGTCTGGATCGGTCTGTTTAGTGCGCTCTTCCTCCTCTCCTAGGCGGGGTGCGGCCGCTGCGCGCGCGGCGGTCTTGCCCACCATCATCATCGGCCTCGCTACCGTGATTGGCGTCCTCGTCTTCGCGCCGCCGCACGTGCGCGCGCCGCGCGCCTCGACGCGGGTTTCGCTCGCCGAAGCGGCAAAGCAGGTCTCGAACGCCGATCTGCAGGAGGGACGGACGCTGTTCGATGCGAACTGTTCGACGTGTCACGGAACGTTCGCCACGGGCAGCGCGCTCGCTCCGAACATCGAGGGGGTCGGGTCGGCGACGGTGGATCTGTGGGTCTCGAGCGGATGGATGCCGCTCGCAAACCCGACCTCGCAGCCGCTGCGCAAGCCAGCCCTTTTCACGCGGCAGCAGACCAAGGACATCGCGTATTACGTCGCGTCACTTTCTCCTGGGGGTCCTTCGATTCCGAACGTGAATCTCAAAGGCGCGAGCACGAGCGCCGGGTTCAGCCTGTTCGCGTTGAATTGCGCGCCATGTCACACGATCACCGGCGCCGGTGACGCACTGTCGAACGGGATCACAGCGCCACCGCTGCACGGTCTCACCAAGACCCAGGTTGCGGAAGCGATCGAGACCGGGCCGGGGAACATGCCGCGGCTTATCGCGGAGTTCACCCCTCGACAGGTCGACGACATCGTCGCCTACGTGACGAAGGACGTCGAACACCCCGCAGATCCCGGCGGTCTCGGCCTCGGCGGTGTCGGCCCCGTCGCCGAGGGTTTCATCGGGCTGTTCCTCGGCGTCGGGCTGATCGTGCTCATCGCACTTTGGATCGGCGACCGCTCACGCGCCGACGATGACGACGACTCGCACGCACCTTCAGGCAGCGAGGTGCCGCACGGTGCCTGACAGTCACGCGCCGAGCGGTGTGGAACGCAACGGCGAGACTCTCGTTCCCCTCGATGCGCCGCAACTGCAGGTCGCGGCACGCCACCCGCTGCGCGTTGAGCGGATCGCCGGGGGCTTCTTCCTCCTCTCGGTGCTCGCCTTCGCCGGGTTCGGTGCGGCGTTTTGGCAGGCGGCGCCGAGCCGCTGGCTTGGGGTGTCGCTCGGCGTCGGCGCAGCGGCATTCGGCATCGCGCTGACCTCGTGGGGTAAATACCTCATGCCCCGGGGTCCCTTCGAAGAGCCGCGGAAGCTGATGGCGGTCACGAAGAACCAACGGGACCTTGTCGTCGGCGACTTCGTCTCGCGCGGCAAGGTTGCCATCGACCGCCGCAGCTTCTTGGCGAAGGCGATGGGGGCCGCGGCAGCCATCTTCGGGATTGTCGCTGCCTTCCCGTTGGTCCGGTCACTCGGCCCGCTACCGAAGAAGCAGCTGTACACGACGGCGTGGCGCAAGGGCTCGTATCTGACGACGCTCGCCGGTGCGCAAGTCCACGTCGACTCCGTCGACGTCGGCGGGATCCTGACGGTCTTTCCTGAAGACGACATTGGCGGTGCGCTCAGCCAAACGGTGCTCATCCGACTCCAGCAGTCCGGCAACATCGTGACAAGGCCGGGGCGCGAGACCTGGGGACCGAACGGCTACGTCGCCTACTCAAAGGTCTGCACCCACGCCGGGTGTCCCGTCGCGCTCTATGAGGAGCTCACCGAGGACCTGCTGTGTCCGTGCCATCAGTCGACGTTCGACGTACGTGATGGTGCTGAGCCGACTTTTGGTCCGGCGCCGCGTCCATTGGCGCAGCTGCCGCTCTACATCGACTCTTCCGGGCACCTGCGCGCACAGAAGGGCTACGACGAACCGGTCGGTCCCGGGTTCTGGTCGCGGGGCGGGACGGCGTGATCGACAAGCTCTACGACTGGATTGACAACCGTCTCGCGTTCTCGCGTGGGGGAAGATCGGTCCTCAACAAGATCTTCCCCGACCACTGGTCGTTCCTGCTCGGTGAGATCGCGCTCTATTCGTTCATCATCTTGTTGGCAACGGGCGTCTTCCTGACGCTGTACTTCGTGCCCTCCGGTCATGAGGTCGTCTATTCGGGTCCGTACGTGCCTCTTCGGGGCGTGAAGGTCTCCGAGGCGTACGAGTCGACGGTGAACCTCTCGTTCGCGGTACGCGGCGGGCTGTTGATGCGGCAGATGCACCACTGGGCGGCGAACATCTTCGTTGGGGCGATCGTCGTTCACATGCTGCGGATCTTCTTCACCGGTGCGTTCCGTCGCCCCCGCGAGATCAACTGGATGCTGGGCGCGACGCTTCTCATCCTCGCGATCTTCAATGGCTTCCTCGGCTACTCGCTGCCCGACGACCTCATCTCGGGCACGGGAATCCGAATCGCGTTCTCGATCACCGAGTCAATCCCGCTCGTCGGCCAGTACCTTGCCTTTTTCTTGTTCGGCGGCAACTATCCCGGCAACGGCTTGATCATCCCGCGCTTTTATGTCATCCACGTGTTGATCCTGCCGCTCGTCATCCTCGGGCTCTTGGCAGCGCACCTCGGGTTGCTCGTCCACCAAAAGCACACTCAGTTCAAGTCGAAGGTGGCGCGCGAAGACAACGTCGTCGGCTCCCCTTTGTGGCCGACGTTCGCCGCTAAGACGACAGGGTTTCTTTTCTTGATCACCGGCGTCACCGCACTGATGGGTGCGGCGATCCAGATCAACCCGATCTGGATCTACGGTCCGTACAAGCCGTACCTCGTGAGCTACGCCGTGCAGCCGGACTGGTACATGGGATGGCTCGATGGCGCGTTGCGGGTCTGGCCCGCATGGGAGATCCACCTCCCCGGCCACATGATCCCGAATGCGTTCTTCCCCGGTGTGCTCATGCCGGGGATCACCTTCACGTTGATCTACCTGTGGCCGCTGCTCGAAGCAAAGCTCACCGGGGACGACCAAGAGCACCATCTGCTCGATCGACCACGTGACCGACCGAAGCGCACCGCGCTCGGCTGTGCGGTATTCGCCTTTTACTTCATGCTCTTCGGCGCGAGCGCGACGGACGTATTGGCGAACTACCTCCACCTCACCTTGAACGAGGTGCTGTGGGGGTTCCGGATCCTGACGATCGTCGTTCCGATCGTCACGTACCCGATCGCCTACAAGATCTGCGTCGAGTTGCGGGACACCCCGGGCGCCTGGCGGCGCAAGCGACCGAACATCGTCGTCCGTTCGGAGGAGGGCGGGTACGGGGCGATCCCCGCCGCCGAGTACCCCGGCTACGTCGCGCCGGAGCTCGAGCCGATCCCAGTCGACGAAGTCGACGTTCTCGCCTCGCTGGCGGGGGAGCCGTCGACTTCAGAGGGCATCTACCGGGTCCCGCGCGAGTACCGGTAGATCAGCGACACGGGCAAGAGCCGGTGGTGGGACTCGAACCCACGACCTGACGATTACAAGTCGTCTGCGCTACCAGCTGCGCCACACCGGCGGTCGCTTTGAGTGTCCCACGTCGACGCGGGCGTCGAGGCCATCCCGCCCCTGGGCGGTGCGGCAAACAATTGGCAGACGCCGTCAAGACCGTCCGTCCGACTAGAATTAAATCGCCATTCGACCGGGACTCTGGTTCTTTCGCGGCATCCCGATGGGTCCGCCCCGACGACTCCTTGGCGGGCGACGCCTGAAGTGGCACGGTGGATAGAGCACGCGGTTTGAGCGACAGGAAGGAAAGCCCGATGCGGATCCTTGTTCTTGGAGGTGACGGCTACCTCGGGTGGCCGACAGCGCTGCACCTCTCTAGTCGGGGCCACGACGTCGGTGTCGTCGACAACCTCATCCGTCGCCACTACGACGACGAGATGGGCGTCGACTCTCTTGTACCGATCCGGCAGCTGCAGCGCCGCGTCACCACCTGGAAGGAAGTGAGCGGGCACACGATCGAGCCCTTCATCGGCGACCTTTGCGAATTCCCCTTCGTTCACGAAATCTTGCGCAGCTTCGAACCCGACGCGGTCGTCCACTTTGGAGAGCAGCGCAGCGCGCCCTACTCGATGATCGACCGCGAGCACGCGGTGTACACGCAGGTGAACAACGTCGTCGGCACCCTGAACCTGCTCTACGCAATGTCCGAGCTCAACCCGGCGATCCACCTCGTCAAGCTCGGGACGATGGGTGAGTACGGAACGCCGAACATCGACATCGAAGAGGGCTTCATCGAGATCACCCACAAGGGCCGGACCGACGTCCTGCCTTTCCCGAAGCAGCCCGGCTCCTTCTACCACCTGTCGAAGGTGCACGACAGTCACAACATCACGTTCGCCTGTCGAATCTGGGGACTGCGTTCGACGGACCTCAACCAAGGCATCGTCTACGGCCAACAGACGCCGGAGACCGCGCTCCACCCGGACTTGGAGACTCGCTTCGATTACGACGCGGTGTTCGGCACCGTGCTGAACCGCTTCGCGGTGCAAGCAGCGGTCGGCTATCCGCTCACCGTGTACGGCAAGGGCGGCCAGACGCGCGCCATGCTTGACATACGCGACACATTGGCGTGCGTCGAACTCGCCTGTCTTAACCCGCCGGGGGCCGGCGAGTTCCGCGTCTTCAATCAGTTCACCGAAGAGTTCTCCGTCGGCCAGCTCGCCGAGTGGGTGAAGCGGGTCGCGAACGTCCCCGTGACCATCGAGTCGATTCCCGATCCGCGTGTGGAAAAGGAGGAGCACTACTACCACGCCGTGACGACGAAGCTCCCCGAGCTCGGTCTGAAGCCGCACTTGCTCTCTGACGAGCACGTCGCTTCGCTCGTCGAGCTCGCCCTGCGCTTCAAGGAGCGCGTCAACCCCGAGGCGATCCGGCCGACCGTCAACTGGCGCTCGACGAAGTCAGAGGTCAGCGTCAGCGGAGGTGCGGTCGGCGAGTAAGCACGAGCGGCGGCGGTAACGCCGCGGCTTGGACTTTTGCCCCGAACCGCCCTGTAGCGTCTCGGCCGTGCTCGGACCGCGCGCCCGGCGCACTCCGAACCAGAGCCGCCGTGACCGGCGACGGATCATCGTCACCGTCGTCATCGTGGCGGTCGTCGCCCTCATCCTCGGTGAGGTGATCGACGACATCGTCAAGTCCGGACCGGGCGTTCAGCGCCGCGCCAACGCGACCTGGGTGGCGGCCGCATCCGCAGTCATCGACCAGTCGAATCTCGAGGCGGGTGAACTGCGCGTCATCCGCTCCCACTCGACGTCGCCGGCCTCGTTCGACCGGGTGACCCTCGAGGTCGTCCTCACGGAACTCGAGCGCGAAGCGAAGGGTACGCAAGCGACCTACGCGCAGTTGGGCTTGGCGGCGCCGGGCCCCAAGATTGGTTCCCTGATGAACTCCGTCCTCAAAGAGCGATCAGCCGGAATCGCACTGCTCGCGTCGGGGATCAATCTGGCGATTGACTCGCCGCCCGACGCCGCCCGGGCGGCTCTAGACCTTTCATCGGCCGCGCGCAGCTTTGAATCTGCGGACGCCGCGTACCACGAGCTGACCCGACTTGTCCGACACCACGGTCACGATGTGGCGATGCCGCGGTCGCGCTGGATCGTCACGGTCGGGAATTGGTCGGACGCCGCGGTGTCGTCGTATGCGAGGACACTCACCCACGCGAGAAGCCTCGCCGCGGCGCCTTCGATCGGGATCGTCGACGTGTCGATCAAGCCGCCGCCCTTGCGAATGACCGGCCTCCCGGCTCCCACCACGACCACGCTCCCGAAGCTGTCCACCACCACCACCACCACCACCACCACCACCACTTCGACGCTTCCTGGATCGTCAACAACGTCGACAACGACGTCGACCACTACGACCACGACCACAACGACGACGCTGCCGGCACCGACGACAACGCTTCAGATCCCGCCGGCAGGGGCGACAGCCGTGATCGCGGCCACGAAGAAGATCCGCGTGATCGTCGTCGTGCGAGACGTCGGCAACACATGGATCAGCGGCGCGGTGATCTCGGCTCTCGTCGTCCCGGCGACGAATCGCGCGGCACGCTCGAGCGAGGCAGCGGCCAACGTTCCGACGCTCGCGCCGGGTGCGTCGGCCTACCTCGCGCTGCGCGGAATTCACGTGCCCCGGCCGGCAACGTATGTGCTGCTCGTAACGGCGCGGCTACGGTCGGGACAGTCCGTCCGCCGATCGGTGACGATCGACTTCTCGGGCTAACGAGGGACGCGCTTCGCTCAGGCGTCCTCGTCCTGATCGTCGATCGGTTCCCCGGTGCGCCGCCACCATTCGCGTTCAGCACGGTCGACGACCTCTCGGACCGGCCGACGAGTCGTTCTCGCAAGTGAAACAGCGTCGTCGTGCTCCACCTTCACTCGTCCCGGGCTCACCTTCACCCGCAACGGGACACCGTCGAGTTCGACACTGCTCATGGAACGCGCCACCGTCGTTCGGCCAACCGAGATCGCGCGCACGCCGAGTGTTCCCGTCTCGGCCATCAGGACGCGTGCCAGCTGTTCGACGAGCGCTTCGTCGCAGAGGGCGGAAATCACGTGACCGGGTCGGCCCTTTTTCATCACGACCGGGGTGACCCAGGCATCGTTCGCGCCCGCCTCAAGGAGCGAGCTGAGCGCGTCGGCGAGCTGCTCTCCCGTGGCGTCGTCGAGGTTCGCCTCGATGACGACGAGAGGCTGACCAAAGGCGGCCCCGTCGCCAGCCGCGACGGGGCGGCCGACGACCACCTGGGTGCAGTTCGGCAGCCCGTCGATCTCGCGGGACCCCGCCCCGTATCCCGTCACCTCCACCGTCATCGGCGGCAGCACGCCGAACGACGTCGCCATCGAAGAGAGGATCGCGGCGCCAGTCGGCGTCGTGAGTTCGACGTTTAGCTCTCGACCCCAGACCGGTGCCCCGGCGAGGAGGGCAAGCACCGCCGGAGCGGGGTTCGGGAGCATCCCGTGGCGCGTGCGCACCGCGCCGTGGCCGAGTGCGACGGGGCTCGAGGTCACCGTGCCGACTTCGAGGATCTCGAGCGCGGCGGCGGTGCCGACCACGTCCACGATCGTGTCGTGCCCCCCCAACTCGTGAAAGTGGACCTGCGTCGTCGGTCGACGATGCAGCCGTCCTTCGACGCTCGCGAGCACCGAGAACGCCGCCATCGACCGCTCATGGACGCGCGGCGGAAGTTTCGCTTCTTCGAGGATCGCGACGATGTGCGGGAACGTTCGTACGACTCCCGTCTCGCTTACGCGGACCTCGACTTGGGTCGAGGCGATTCCGCCCCGCAACACCGACTTCGCGTCGAACATCCACGATCCGATCGGCAACCGGTCGAGCATCTTGCGCAGTTCGTCGAGGTCGGCACCCGCGTCGATCAAGCTGCCGAGCGCCATGTCTCCCGCAATGCCAGCGAAGCAGTGGAACCAGGCCACCCGTTCCAAGCGAGAGCTGGCGTCGGTCGCGATGCGTGCACGCGACGGATGTCGGCTCATCGCAGCAGGCGCGCAACCGCGCAGGCCGCTCCGTACCCGTTGTCGATCCCGACGACGACCACGCCCGGCGCGCAACTTGAGAGCATTGCAAGGAGTGCGGTTACACCCTCAAGCGAAGACCCGTATCCGACGCTCGTCGGAACTGCGACCACGGGGGCGGCCACGAGGCCGCCGATGACGCTCGCAAGCGCTCCTTCCATGCCCGCAACTGCCACCACGGCGTCGCATTTCCTGAGCTCGGATTCGTGTACCAACAGTCGGTGGATGCCGGCAACCCCACAATCGACATAAGTCGACGGGGCATAGCCGAACGCATGCAGAGTCGTGAGGCACTCGCGAGCGACGGGGAGATCCGAGGTTCCGGCGGTCACCACGGCGATCTGACCGTCCTTTCGGGCGGCGTGACGCCAGGAGATGAAGTACGCATCTTCCGGATCTTCGGTTTCCGGTACTACGCGCCCGCCCGGCACGGCGCGCAGAGCGATGTCGCGCTGTCGTTTGCTCGCTCGCGTCAGGAGGACGGGCCCGGTCCCGTGCGCAAGGAGCTCCGAGAGGATCGCCACGCATTGATCAGGAGTTTTTCCCCTCGCGAACACCGCCTCAGGCATGCCCTGACGCAAATTACGGTGGTGATCGACGCGCGCGAACCCGAGATCCGCGAAGGGTAGCGACCGCAGGCGTTCCTCGGCGTCCTCGGGCGACACCGATCCGTTCCGCACGCCTTGAAGCAGATTGTCCAGGTCGAAGGGAAGCATTCCAGCCCTATCCTGCCAGCCACCTGTGGACACGCACACGTTGGGTCGTGGCCCAATTCGGAGTCGACACAGCCGCTAATTACTTTCTCGGTTGCGAAAGCGTCGGTCCCTCGGTGGGAGGGGGCGTGAAACTGCTTTGAGGAGCTGCCGACGTAAAGCCGAATGCACGGAAAGGTCGAAACCGGGCCACTACTCCTGGGTCAATTAGCGTCGCCCAGGAGGAGGGGTGGCAGAGCGGACGAATGCGACGGTCTTGAAAACCGTTGGGTGATGAGCCTCGTGGGTTCGAATCCCACTCCCTCCGCACTCGGGAGATCAGTGTCGAAAAGGCGGGTAGCCGCCGCCCGCACCGGGCCAAATGTTGTTTGCAGGATCGGGATATCGGGTCACGCGCAACCGCTTGGGCCGCGCCAGGTCTTGCCAGTTCTTGGAACGAGCGGGGATTCCGGATAAGGGCGTTTGCGCCCCGCTGAACTGGCGCGTCTCGCATAGACATTCTGTCTATGGCGAAGTGACACCGTGTCTATGGAATCCCCTTGCCAATTGATCCATCCTCGTTGTCATGGTGGATGTCGCGCGGGTTGTCGCTGTGCGTCCCACCGAAGGTCGGGCGACGAGGTTCCAACCGACGGTCTCGAGTCGCTCAAGGTTTGAGCCAGCGCATCTCCGCGTCGAACTGAACGGTTCGGTTGGAAGCATCCTGTCGCGATCGGAGTTCCTCAGCGAGTTCGAATCGCGGTCGTCGACTGCGAGCAGTGACCCCGCCGTCCTTATACGCATCGACTTGGTCCACTTCCAGTGGGTGAATGACGCCTTCGGAGACCTCGCCGGGGATCAAGTCCTCGACGAGGTCGGGTGGCGAATTCTGCGTTCCGTGCCGAGCGGAACGCTCGTCGGTCGTCTCGATGGCGATGAGTTCGCCATCGCCGCCAGGGTGGGATCCGAAGACGAAGGTGTCGAACTCGCGAACGCGCTCGTTGTCGCAATCGCCGCGCCGATCGAAGTCGAGGGTCACTCCATCACCGTGTCCGCCCGCGCCGGGATGAGCGTTGATGAGGGAAGCGACGATGCAGATGCCACGCTGCGCTACGCCTCGGAAGCGCTCCGCCGAGCAAAACGTCACAACGTGACTGCGTTGATTCCCTGCGATACACAACAGCGCTCGGCGATCGACCTGCAAGCTTTGATCGGACGAGAACTGTTTGACGCGCTCGCCGGTAATGGTCTCCGTATCGCATGTCAACCGATCGTCGATCTGCGCGACCGCCGCCAGGTTGGGCTCGAGGCGCTGTTGCGGTGGGAGAGGCAGGACGGAAGGGAGATCTCGCCCGCAGACTTCATCCCTTTGGCGGAGAGGAACGGCGTTATGGGGCCGATCGGTCAGTGGGCGATCGACGAGGCGATTCGTATCGCTTCCACGTTGAAATCGCCGGCTCCGGGACAACGTCGCCTGACGGTGTCGGTAAACCTATCGCCAAGACAATTTACCGACCCCGAGTTGATCAAGAAGATCGATCAGGCGCTAACGACTTACCATCTTCCGTCGCGTTTGATCGCATTCGAGATTACCGAGTCTCTCGCCGTAGACGGGCGACGCGCGGAAGGGACGATCCGTGCTTTGCGTGCACTCGGGTGTCTCGTGGGCATTGATGATTTCGGCGTCGGTCAATCGAGCTTGAGCTACCTCAGTTCCCTTCCGATTGACTTCATCAAGATCGACATCTCATTCACCTGCGCGATGAAGTGTGATCCGCGTGCCTCGCGCATCGTCCGCTCTATTACGGAGATGTCAAACGATCTCGGACTGCTGACGGTCGCCGAGGGCATTGAAACGCGCGACCAGCACGAAGCGCTCCTCGAGATGGGATGCAAGTACGGCCAGGGTTATCTGTTCGGTCGGCCGAGCATTGCAGAAGGTTGACACACGAGGCATTGCCTCGTTGCGAGACGCCGGCGCGCAGTTTCGCATCTGGATGGCATCTGAGACAGGAAGAGTTGTGACAGAGAAAGTAAAACGAAGGACGATCGCGCTCACTCCGCGCCAATGGGAAGTACTGCAACTGCTCCTGGAGGGCGCGAGAGTTCCCGCCATCTCCGCGAAGCTCGAGGTATCTCGCAGTACGGTGCGCAATCACCTCGCCACGATCTTCCGAAAATGCGGAGTGCACTCACAGTCCGAGCTGATCGAATACTTCCGCGCTCTGGCGCCCATCAAGGTGGAAGTTGACGGCGACGACGGCTTCGGCCGGCGCGGATAGCGCGCTCGCCTTGCGTCCGCCGAGCGGACAAGTCTCACCGCGGACACCCATTGGTACGATGCGTGCCCACGTGCCGGGGGCATCGGTCCGCGATTGCCCCGGTAGTGCGGCCGCCCGGGTAGCTCAGAGGTAGAGCAGCGCACTCGTAATGCGCAGGTCGTGGGTTCGAATCCCACCTCGGGCTCGTAAACCTGGCTGGTAGCGCGCGCTCACATGGTTAGTGGCCCCGTATACCAGTGCCCAGGCTGCGGGCAATGGCTCGGTATACGGCCTTGGTCTGACGGTCTGCGAGCAGCACGACTGACATTACGGTTCTTGCCCCGATTCACCACGCCGCATTCCTCAATGTGTCGGATCCGATGAGGTTCGTGTCCGCGTCGGTGTTCAACATCAAGGACCCAGGTGCGCCCCAGAAGGACCGACGAGTCTCGCCACGGTGTATTTCCCCAGCAATCGAATAGACACGGGAAGCGGCACGTAATAGTTTGCCCCGGCGAACGACTGGCCTTGATTGATCATCCAGTCGACGAGATTCGCGAGCGCACTGCCCGTCGCTCGATTGGTCTGGTGCTGGTAGAGCAACAGCCAGCTGTAACCGGAGATCGGGTAACTCCCCGTACCCGGCTCATTGACGATCGAGAAGTTCGACGCCGACACGTCCGGATTCTTCGACGCGTCTGCCGCAACGCTCGCCGCGAATGGGGCAACAAACGCGCCGGCCAGGTTCTCGATCGCGAAGTAGGGGAGATTGTGTGACTCCGCGTACGAGAGCTCGAAGTAACCGATCGCACCAGGGGCGTGCGTGACGTCGGCGGCGACGCCCGAGCTCCGCTTCGCGCCGATCCCCACCGGCCATTTCACAACCTTGTTGGTGCCTGGTCCGTTGCTCCACGCGGACGAAACAGACGAGAGGTAGTTCGTGAAGATGTACGTCGTTCCGCTGCTGTCCGAGCGATGCACGACGATGATCGGCTCGTGTGGGAGCAAGAGACCCGGGTTGAGGACTGCGATCGCGGAGTTGTCCCAATACGTGATCTGACCGAGGAAGATCTCGGCGAGCACCGGACCGCTCAGTCGCAGCGGTTGCGAGAGTGGGCCGACATTGAGGTTGTAACTGATCACGACGGCACCGAGGTCGACCGGAATCTGGAGTACCCGTCCGCCATTGGCGCTCGCCTGCTGCGCGGTTGTCATCGGCACATCTGAGGCGCCGAAGTTCACCGTGCCCGACGAGAATCGGGAGATGCCGAGCCCACTTCCGACCGCGTCGTAGCGGATCGTGACGTTCGGATTCAGCTTGTGGTACGCGGCGAACGCGGCGTCGAAGAACGGCGCGTCGAACGTCGAACCGGCACCGATGAGTTGAATCGCCAGGTGTGACGCGGGCGACTTCATTGGTCGTGCTTCCGTGCGTGGCGACGCCGAAGCGACGCCGACCGAAAGCACGAGCGAAGCGAGCGCTCCACAGACGGCGGTGTGAGCAAGTCTTGCCGGGCTTGGTCCGATAAGGAGACGGTGGACTCGCATGCTCACCCCCGCATATTGACGCTGCTCGATGCATCCTGACATCGATGAACATCAATGTCAACGCGGCGACGTGCTCCGTGGCACCTGGACACGCGGCCCTCGACGGGTGCGGCGCGCGGCTAGTTGTTCATTTCCGGGCCTACCCGAGATTCAGAAGCGGGGCCTCAGTTCGCGAGTCCAAGCCTGCGCGCCGATTTGCACGACATCCCATGGCGAACCGAGAGGTGGCGTATAGGACAAGTCGAGATCGCTCAGCGCGTCGATCGTCATTGCATTGAATATCGCTGTCGCGGCGATGTCGATTCGCTTCGCTATCTCCGAACCGAGATGTCCGACCAACTGGAGACCCAAGAGACGACCGGACATGCGATCGCCTGTGTACCGCATCGCAATGCGATGGCTCCCTGGGTAGTAGGCCTTGTGGTCATCCGCTTCGGACCGCACCGTGAGGGGTTCGAAACCGGCAGCGAGGGCCTCATGGTCACGAAGGCCGGTTCGTGCCGCGACGATGTCGAAGACCTTGACGACTTGAGTTCCAAGGCTCCCGGCGAACTCGCGTTCGCCGCCGAGGGCGTTCTCTCCGGCGACTCGTCCTTGCTTGTGCGCGGTCGTCCCGAGCGGCAGGTACGTATCGCCGAGCAGGCGGTGGTAGGTGATCGCGCAGTCGCCGGCTGCGAAGACGTCTGGAGCGTCGGTTCTCATCTGCCGATCGACGGCGATGGCATTCTTTGCTCCAAGACCGATTCCAGCTGTCTGCGCCACTGTCGTGTCCGGTCGGACTCCGACCACGACGAGAATGACGTCGGCAGAGCGAGTCATCGGACCCCCGGGACCCGTCGCGTTAACGCGGAGCCGACCGGAGGAACCCGGGTCCGCGCGGCTCACCGACCGCACAGCCGTATTACAGAGGACCTCAACACCGTGGCGCTCAAGCGCGTCGTGAACGATCGCTCCGAGTTCGGCATCGACGGTCGGCAGGACATCCGGTAGCTGCTCCATTTGCGTGACCGCGATACCGCGAGTCGTCAGTCCTTCGGCCATCTCCAGTCCGATGTACCCGCCTCCAACGATGATCGCCGTATTCGGACCGGATTCGAGGGTCTGCATCAACTCGAACGTGTCTCCCATCGAATGAAGGAGGTGCACGCCGTCGGCGATCCCGAGCGCGTTGGAGCCGACGAGTCCGTCGATGGGGGGCCGAATCGACACGGCTCCGGTGCCGATGATGAGCGACTCGTAAGAGATCAGTTCGCTCTCGCCGTCCGGCCCGGCGAGCATGACTTTGTGGCTCGCGGCATCGATCTGTCGGGCGGTTGTATTGAGCCGAAGTTTCATTCCTGATGCCTCGAGGTCAGCGATGGTCCGGTGGGCGAGGTTCTGCCACCGCGGGACTTCTCCCGAGACGTAGTAAGGAATGCCGCAAATCGAGAAATTCGGATATGCATCGGCGACTGCGACGGTGACATCGCACGTCTGATCGAGTTCCCTGGCACGCAGCGCGGCACTGATTCCCGCATCACTCCCACCGATGACGACGAGGTGCACCGCTCGCCTTAGCTCGGGCGGCTGTCGGGATCGTCGGGAACCAAAGAAGCTCGAGTCATGGCGCGCTTGGCCTCGGTTCGCTACTCGCGCCTCGCTCTGACGTCGCGGCGCCGTTCCCGTCCGGCGAGGGCGCCGAGGGCCACCGACGAGCGCCGTGCGGCACGACCACCTTTTCTGCTTCAGCTGATGTGACGTGCGGGTAGAGGATCTTGATGATCACGACGGCAACGATGCCGCCCAAGATCTCGGCACCGACGTAGGCCGGAACCGATGACGGTGCAATGCCAGCGAAGGTGTTCGAGAACATCCGTCCCACCGCGATGGCGGGATTCGCAAAGCTCGTCGAACTCGTGAAGAAGTACGCGCCACCGATGTACGCGCCAACCGCCGCCGGTGCGGCCGATCCGCGGTTTGTCCTCGCGAGAGCAAAAATGACGAGCAGAAGGCCGACGGTCGCGACAACCTCTGCCAGGAAGTGTGCGCCGGAGGCGCGGTGTTTGCTCGACAGACTCACTGCGGGTAGAGCGAACATGAGGTTGGCAATGATTGCGCCGACTGTGCATCCGCCTACCTGAGCGGGAACGTACGACGAGACGTCACGCCAGCTCAATCCACCGAAGGCGGCGTCGACGAAGGACACGACCGGATTGAAGTGGCCTCCTGACACCGGACCGAACATCACGATGATGGCAAACAGTCCGACGGCGGTCGCAGCAGCATTCTCGAAGAGCTCGAGCCCGATATCGCTGGGCGAGAGACGCTGCGCCGCGATGCCCGACCCGATCACCACGATCGCGAGAAACGCCGACCCGAGAAACTCCGCGAAAAGCCGGCGTCCCAGGTCTTTAGTCATCGAGTTCACGGCAACGAGGGTTGGGGACTCCGAGTTCGTCGAGTCGAGCGATTCGCACATGAAGCATCCGAACACCCCGGTAGATTTACCGACATCAATAAGCTTTTCCTATACATCGACCTCTGTCAATGCGTGAAGATATGGTAAAGGCTGCAGCCAGCGCCGGGCTGTCCGTATCCGGCGAAGACATTTGCCGCGCGTCGCTCACGGAAGCGCCACTTTCTGAGCCGGATGCGAACGACCTAGCGGCGGTCTTAGCCGCGATCTCCGACCCCGTCCGACTTCGCCTGCTTTCGATCGTCGCGAGCAAAGAGGAAGTGTGCAGCTGCGATCTCGAGCGACCGCTGGAACGCAGTCAGCCCACCATCTCGCACCACACGAGGATCCTTTCCGAAGCGGGGCTGATCACCGCGGAAAAACGCGGCCGATGGACTTGGTGGCGGATCGACTCTGAACGCCTCGGCGCGGTGCGTCGAGCGCTTGGCGGTTCATAGGGGGCGTATTTGCGCGGCGGCACGGCGAACGTGCCGGTCGCCGTCCCCCAGAATCACCCGCGGCCCGTCATGTGCCGACTTCTTCATTGACAGATCTCGATAAGGTCTCTATCGTTCTATATTGATGAATGTCAATGAACTCGGAACGCCAATCGGTGAGACCGCGCTGGCGCCCGTTGCCTGCTGCACCCCCGTTGTCGCCCCCGAGATCACCGGCGACCAGGCCCAGACGCTGGCCTCGATCTTCAAAGCGCTGGCGGATCCAAACCGGATACGGATCGTGAACCTGCTCGCAAACGCCGCAGAGCCGTTGTGTGTCTGTGAGCTCATGTCCCATCTCGGGCTATCTCAGGGGACCGTGAGCTTCCATCTCAAGAAGCTGCTCGCCGTCGGGCTGCTCGACCGACAGGAACGTGGAACGTGGGCCTACTACTCGCTCGAGCGCGAGGGTCTCGGACGGCTGGCCTCGGTATTCGACGCACAGGGGGTTATGACGTGACTGATGACACAGAGCTTCGTGGCGAAGTGCGGCGCCGCTACGCCGAGGCGGCAAACACGGTGAGCTCGGGCACAGGAGCGGCGTCCGATTGCTGCCACCCAGGGACGACATGTGCCGAGGAGGGTCATGCGACCGGACCGGCCTTCTACGACACGCTCGCGGACGAAGGACTGCCCGAAGCTGCGATCCTCGCAAGTCTCGGATGCGGCAACCCGACAGCCGTTGCCGATCTCAATCCCGGCGAGGTCGTGCTCGACCTCGGATCCGGTGGGGGCATCGACGTTCTGCTCTCGGCCAAGCGCGTCGGAGCGACCGGCAAGGTCTACGGGCTCGACATGACCGAAGAGATGCTTGCCCTCGCGATCAAGAACCGCGACGCAGCCGGGTTCACGAACGTCGAGTTCCTGAAGGGGTTCATCGAGAGCGTCCCCCTACCGGCGAACACCGTTGACGCCGTCATCTCCAACTGCGTCATCAACCTTTCAACCGACAAGCCGAGGGTGTTCGCCGAGATGCATCGCGTGCTCCGGCCGGGTGGACGCATCGGAATCAGCGACGTCGTTGCCGATGACAGCCTGACAAAAGAGCAGCGAGCCGAGCGGGGATCCTTTGTCGGCTGCGTCGCGGGCGCCCTCTCGTTCGCCGAGTACGCGGCAGGACTTCGAGCTGCAGGATTTGAGAATGTCAGCATTTCGCCGACAGCCGAGTACCTCGCCGGTATGCACTCTGCCATCGTCAAGGCGACCAAGCCGTTCGAAGTGGACTCCGCGGCAGTGGCATCGCATGAGGTCCCAGCAGACACCACGTCGTGCTGCTGACGACGCGCAGCTTTCGTCCCTACTGAGTTAGCGCCTGCGATCGACTTGAGGACGGCGGCGTAATACTCAGCAACGGAGACTGATGGCATGAGCGCCGTTCTCGCCTACGTTGCTGCTGGAGTGGTCGCGCTGTGGGGTGTCGCTCACATCCTGCCCACAGCGCGAGTCGTCAGGAGTTTCAACGACACGTCGCATGAGAACCGGCTGGTCATCACCCAGGAGTGGATCGCTGAAGCGATGACCATGTGGTTTATCGCTGCCGTCGTTCTTATCGCCACTGCCGTCGGTGGCTCCCAGAAGTCCTTGATTGATTGGTTGTATCGAGCCGCCGCCGCCATGCTCCTCGCCGTCGCCTTGCTGACGGCCGTCAGCGGTGCTCGCACCGCCGTCATCTTCTTCAAGATCTGTCCGGTCCTGCTGAGTATCACAGCAGCGTTACTGCTCGCTGCTAGTTATGTCTGAGCAGCGCCGCCGTCGTTTTCGATGGTCGACGGTGTCGCAGCATCTGGGAATCGCGCACACAGGCGCACCAAAAGTGCAGGAGAGGGTCGCGCGGACGAGGAGACCGCTGCCCTGACAGATGACGACGTCAGCGGACTGCATGGACGCGTTGGACAATCTGCAGCGCACTCGTAATGCGCAGGTCGTGGGTTCGAATCCCACCTCGGGCTCTCACAAAAGCCCATGTTGTTGCTGCACTGATCTCTTGGATCTACTCAAGCAACTTGGGACCCGCAAGAAGGGGCTTCGAGTTAGCTGGGCATCGATGAAGCACACCGAAGCCTGTTCCCGCGACGGCTTGGCGAAGAAGCGACCCCCGAGCCGCCTCCACCGGATCGGCTGTCGGCCCCAACTTCGCCAGCAGCCGCTCGTTAGCGCAACGAGTTTCATTGCCCGCTTACGATTGGCAAGCCATTTGGTGGCCTGGGGGGCTCCCTTGGAGAAGGTGCGAATCGGAATAATCGGCGTTGGCAATGTCGGTGCCCTGAACGTTCCCGGATACCTCGGACATGCCCGGTGCGAAGTAGTTGCCCTCTGTGACTCCAATCTCGAGCGGGCAAGAGCACGTGCGGTCGAGTGGGGAGTTCCGCAGGTGTATGGGTCTGTCGACGATCTATTAGCGGTGGATGCGATCGATGCTGTAGAGATCCTCACGCCGACGTATCTCCATGCAGAGCACGTAACGAAAGCTGCCTTGGCTGGCAAGCATGTTTCATGCCAGAAACCGATGGCGGTTTCTGTTGAGGACGCGCTGAGAATGATCGACGTTTGCGCCCAGTCTCAAGTGCAGTTTCGGATCGCAGAGAACTGCTGTTACTACCCACCGCTAGCTAAAGCAAGACAGTTAGTCGCTGGTGGTGTCATCGGTACGCCGACAGTCGTTCGGATCAAGACTGTCGTCGGCGACACCGATTCGCCGTTCCAGGCACATCAAGATCCCGAGGGCTATGTATGGCGACTCGATTCGCGAAGCCCCGGGGGGCATCTGTTCGATGACATCATGCACAAGTACGCGATGGCCCTATGGCTCGTCGACGAGGATGTTTCTGCGGTTCAAGCGGTTGTTCGCAACGGAAGGTTGTTCTTCGAAGCACCCACGGTTGCGCTCCTTGAGTACGCGCGCGATGACCTCCTTGGAATTATCGAGGTGTCGCACGCGCCAGGAATGTTCATCGAAAGCGACTGGTATGGCGCCGACGAATTCTTCGAGATTCAAGGAGATGATGGTTTCGTGTGGGTCACGCGTCTATCCGGTCGATTACACGATCTTCCTGCCCTCGTCGTGAGAAGCGGGAAGACGAAAATCGATGTCCTCGAGATTGACGACCGATACGAGGCCGGATTTGAGCGTTCAGCCGCTGCCTTTATCGACGGAATCCTCGACGGAGTACCCGCCGATCTCGCGCCGTCGACGGGGGTCAAGTCGCTTCAATTGGCATTCGCGGTCTATCAATCTTCAAATGAAACGCGACGGGTCGACCCCTCGAGCATTCGCGGTTCCGTCTCTCCGAGTTGGTGGCCTAAGAGCGCGGAACTGTTGATCGAAGATGCGGTAGCGCTCGGCTTCCTCGCACCCGATGATCCCGTGCCTCCCTCGGCGGAACTGTTGCGCGGACGACTCGACGGTTGACTCGGAAACCTCCGCGAATTCCGCTCCACGAGGACCCCACCCGACACGCTCGTTACAACCCCAAGTCAGCTCGGACGCGTACCAACCCACCGGGACGGTGAGCGGCCTCTGGTGCTTGGGGATACCGTGCGATCTCGCATGATTTCCGAGGGCAACACGGAGGCACCGATGGAAAAGACGATCACAACAGCTGACGGACGCGTCCTTTGCCTCGAGGTCGCGGGCGATCCGGACGGGCCCGTGATCGTTTACCACCACGGCACTCCGATGTCGCGGCTTCTCTTCAGCGCGCACGTAGCCGACGTCGAGACGAAAGGCGCGTGCCTCGTCGGTTACGACCGGCCAGGCTATGGGGGGTCGTCGAGACATCAGGGCCGCTCTGTCGCAGATGTAGTCGCCGATGTTCGGGCAATCGCCGCTGACCTCGGCACAGAGCGCGTCTTGACGTGGGGCATCTCGGGCGGCGGACCCCATGCCTTGGCGTGCGCCGCGCTCGCGCCAGACCTCATCGCGGCGGCCGCCTCGCTCGCCGCGCCGGCGCCGTATGGCGCGCAAGGCCTCGACTATTTCGAAGGTATGGGAGAGCTCAACGTCGAAGACATCAAGTTGGCACTCCGCGACCCGGAGGCGTATGAGAAAAAGGCGACCGCCGATGCTGAAGAAATGCGGCAAGCGACCGTCGAAGAGATGATCGAGCAGTTGGAGAGCTTGCTCTCCGAGGTGGACCTCGACGCGTTCAGCGGCGAACTGGCGACGTTCCTCGCGGACAGCGCGCACATTGGACTCGACTCGGGCGCCGACGGCTACATAGACGACGGTTTTGCATTCTTACGACCCTGGGGTTTCGACCCGGCGGACACAGCGGTGCCGGTGCTGCTCTGGCAGGGGCGTAATGATCAGTTCGTTCCCTTCGGACATGGAAAGTGGCTGGCGGACAGGATCCGAGGAGTCGAAGCCCATCTTTCAGACAGCGATGGTCACCTGACGCTCTTCGGACGGGTTCCCGACGTTCACGACTGGCTGCTGTCCCATCTCGACTGAAACGATGCTGCCGCTGTTACGAACGCCCGCGACCTCGCCGGGAAAGAGGAATTAATCAGGCTGGGCAACCACCATTCGGCAGACCTGTCTGTCGAGCCTGGCCGGAGTTTGGCGAGCACATGAGCGACGCCTCATTGACGGCGACGAACGCGCTCGCGGGGATCTGCTTGAGCTGATCGACGAACGCATAGGTCCATCTCGGATCGGATGCGCCCTGGAAATACCAACTGCTCCCGTTGTCAGCGAGGATCAGGCCGTACTGCTTCATCGCGGTCACGACGGTTTGGCACATGCGCGAGCACAACGACGAAGGCAAGTTGAATTTGGCGTTGAGGCGGAATCGCGCGCCCATCGGAGGCAGATTCGAGCTGGAGAGACCGCTCGCTTCGTGACGCGCGGGCCAGATGTAGCGATCGTCTGTCTCAGGTGCGGTGAACCGGATCGCGTGATCGATGTGACCTGAAGCGACCTCCGCGTAGGTGACGAGCCCGGGCAGAATCGGCAGTCCCGCCGCGTCCGCCGACGTCCAACCAGTGGGTCGTAGTCGATTCGAGCGAAGATGCCAGATCGCGCCTGAACCCGCGGTCGATTTTGCGTCGGGCAGATAGTGAGCGTCGAAAAGCTCGTACAGGGTGCACGTCTTCGGATCGAGCATCAAGGCATGGCGGTCTCCGGTCGAGTTCTCACCCCCTTCGATCGGCGTGGTTGGGCCGAAAGGGTACGGGCCGCGATCGCTTCCGCTCGCGTACTCGAACGAGACATGGACGAAAGGTTGTCCGGGAGTGACGATCGTGAACGGAATGCCGTACGGCGTCGTCAGACCGCCTCCGGGACCGAAATCCGGATGAAGATGGATGGCAGGATCTCCAGCGTCGATCGCAGCAACCCATTGGGCACTTTGGTGCGCGACCGGGAGATCAGTGATCTTGGTGTTCCACACGTTGTTGGCTGGGAAGACCGGACAGTGAGTCCCGGGGAAGATCGTCGCACGGGCACGCGAATGACTCGTCGTGGCGCTCGCCGCCGGCGCGACGATCGAGGACGCGACGAGTGCAGCGACCAGGAGGAGCGGACTCGTGATTACCCGCTCAAACTCGGGCGGAGCGCGGCGTACCGTGCCGGTCATCATTTCGAGTATGGCATGACGAGCGCGCGTTCCACGGTCCGGAGCAAATTGACCCGACTATCTGGGGGACCGATGAAGTGAAACTTCGCGTTCGTGACAAGCGAAAGCCGCCACTGCGTCTTGCTCCTCCAGCGGTGCCCGTACAGGGACCGTGACGTCTTTACCGCTGAGCACTGAGACCGTGATCGAACGGCTGATGGCAGCCGGCTGTGTCGCGGCCGACGAGGAGGCTCAAGAGCTGATCGCGGCCGCGCTCGACGTCGCCACCCTCGAGTCATTCATCAGCCGACGGACACAGGGTGAACCTCTGGCATGGATCATCGGAAGAACGCGGTTTTGCGGACACTCCGTGCTGGTCGACCCCGGTGTCTATGTCCCTCGGATGCAAACCGAGGAGCTGGCTCGCCAAGCGGCAGCGCTCCTTGTTGTCCGAGGAGATAAAGGAAGGGCAGTCGATCTCTGCACCGGCTCGGGCGCTGTTGCGATCCATCTCATCGCTGCCGTCCCGGTCGCAGTGGTTGTCGCGGTCGATTCGGACGTCAGGGCTGCGTTCTGCGCTCGACGCAATGGCGTGCGTGTCATCACGGGCAATCTCGGTGATCCGTTGTCCCACCGCGTGTTCGACGTCGTCACCGCCGTGGCGCCCTACGTTCCCACCCCGGATCTGCCATTTCTGCCAGCGGACGTCCAGCGTTACGAACCTCGCGGCGCGCTCGACGGGGGGAGCGACGGGCTCGATCTTCTGCGGCGGGTGGTCGCCTCGGCTGCCGGTCTCCTGCGGCTTGGCGGGTGGCTCCTTATTGAGGTCGGAGGTGATCAGGACCGGAAGCTTGCTCCGACACTCGATGCCCACGGGTTCGGCCCGGCAGCCACCTGGCGAGATATTGACGGCGACCTCCGTGGACTCGCGGCACAGCTGTCCGCGACTGTCACGCGTTGATCACGCACAGACAGCAGAGAATTGAGCACCACAGGTCGCACTTGTTCGCTTCGGCGTCAACCGATCCGGCCCTCGACGTACGCCTTGGTTCTCGGATCGGAGGGTTGATCGAAGATTCTGCGAGCGGTTCCTGTCTCGACGAGCTCGCCGACTCGATCATCATCCATCAGAAAGACTGCCGCGAAGTCAGCAACGCGAGCGGCCTGAAACATGTTGTGCGTGACGAGCACGATTGTGATTTCGGAAGCCAGTTCTCGCATCAGATTTTCAATCTTGGCGGTCGCGACAGGGTCGAGGGCCGAACATGGCTCGTCCATCAAGAGGACATCCGGTTCAACAGCTAAGGCTCGTGCGATACACAAGCGCTGCTGCTGGCCACCCGATAGCCGGAGTGCCGGTTCCCGTAAACGGTCCTTCACGATGTCCCAAAGGGCTGCACGACGCAGAGCGAGTTCGCCCACGTCGCGAAGAAGCGCTTTGTTGCGAACACCGTTCAGCCGTAGTCCCGCAACGACGTTGTCGAAGACGTTCATCGTTGGAAATGGATTTGGCCGTTGGAACACCATTCCGACTCGTCCACGGATCAACTCAGGAGCCGTGCCGGGTCCGTAGACATCGATATCGCCGAGCCGGATCGATCCGCGGACAACACCGCTCGTGTGATCGTGAAGACGATTGACTGCTCGCAAGAGAGTCGTCTTTCCGCATCCGGACGGACCAACGATCGCAGTGACCCGTCGTGGCGGAATCTCCAGTGTCACGTTGTGCACCGCGAGGACGTCGCCAAAAGAGACGCTCACGTCTTTGAGCATGAGCGTTGGAGAATCGGCGCTGTCCTCTTCGGAGACTTGGTGACTGAGGTGATTTTCATGAGACGCGAATGCGAGGGCACCAAGGATTGAGGGGGGCTCGGCGAGACCGACATGCAGATCACGCTCAATCGCCGGCGGCGCAAGTTCCGGTCGAAGTGCCTTATTCGTCATCGTCCTTGCCTCGTGTTTCGCGAGAGTACGGCGGCGATGACGCGTGCGGCGACACTCAAAGCGACGACAAACGCGAGCAGAACAAGTGCTGTCGACCAAGCGGTTTGTTGTGCAGAGGCAAATGCCTGTGTGCTATCGGAGTAGATGAGCAGCGTCATCACCGCCGTTGGTGCAGCGACGGTGAATAGGAGAGGTGCTGTCTCACCGACGCCACGCGCGACGGCGAGCAAATTGCCAACAACCAGGCTTGGAAGCGCGCTGCGCAGAATCACCCTACGTGACACGCTCGAGCGGCGCGCTCCGAGGGCGACGCCCGCTTCCCACAGGTCTGTAGGCACGGTTCCGATTGCGGCTTCGTTGGCTCGGATCATGATCGGTGTCATGAGGACGGCGATCGCGAAGCTGGCTGCGAGGTCGGAAAAGTGGTGGCTCGGCCGAACGATAACGGCGTACGCGAAAATGCCAACGACGATCGATGGGATTCCGGTGAGAAGGTCCGCTCCGAAACTGACGAGGGTTGAGAATCGACCGGGGTGCTCTCGGAGGTAGAGGGCCGCGAGAAGACTTATCGGTACGGCGATGACGAGCGCCAGTCCGGTGATCTCGGCCGAGCCGATGATCGCGGTCGAAATGCCGCCGCCTGGGACTTCGGGGGGCGTCGGCGGGTGCGTGAGGAATCCGAGCGAGAGACCGGAGATTCCTCGATAGGCGGTGTAACCGAGTTCGGCGGCAAGCGGCGCGAGCCCGAGCAATAGGAAACCGAGGCACGTCGTCCGCCCAAGTTGTCCTAGGACCCGTCGTCGTCTGAGCGATCTTTCGGCAGACGAGCGAACGACCTGACGAAGCGGCGCAGTCGCCATCGGGCGCGCCCCGATAGTCGGGTCGTGTAAGACGGGAATCGAAGCCATCAGGACACAGCGTCGAGAGCGCGCGGACTTCGGGCAGCGCTGCGCGCGCGAATGAGCGCACGACCTCCGAGATTGACGACCAGCGTCAGAATCAGGAGCACGAGAGCTAGCGCTATGACCGAGCTCGTTCCGAGTCCGGGACTGGACTCGGCGAATTCATTGATGATCGCCGAACCGAGCGTCGCGCCGGGCGCGATGAGCGAGTGGGGAATCGACGGATTGTTCCCGATCACCATCGCCACGGCGATGCTCTCGCCGAGCGCTCTTCCAGTTGCAAGCGTGATCGCAGTCTGGATACCGGCGCGCGCTCCTGGCAGGACCGCCCTCCTCGTGACTTGCCACCGCGTCGCTCCGAGCGCGAGCGCCGCCTCTCGGTCGGCGGTCGGAACACTCGCGATTGCGGTTCGACTGAGGGCGACCATGGTCGGCAACGTCATCACCGCAAGGACGACTGAGGCGAGGAGAACGCTCGGGCCGTACGCGACACCGCGGAAGAACCATCCGATCGCCGGAATTGAACGAAGAGATGGCTCAACGTCACGTGCAAACACCGGTGAGAGCACGAGCAATCCCCAGAGTCCGACGACGATGCTCGGCACAGCGGCGAGAAGTTCAATTGCCGCAGAAAGCGGTGCGGCGATCCAACGTGGCGCGATCTCAGCAAGAGAGATCGCCGCGCCGAGTCCGATCGGAATAACGATCGCCAACGACAGAGCGGTGGTCACAACTGTTCCGACGACGAGGAGACCCGCACCGTATGAGTTGGCAGCTGGGTTCCACGTGCCCGACCAGAGAAAGCCGATCCCTGAGTGAGCGAACGCCTGGCGAGAACTGAGGACGAGGCTGAGAACGAGAGCGATGAATAAGGCCGCGAAGAGCCCGACCGATCCTCGGATAGCCGCTGTGTAGCCGTTGCCGATCGACCACCTGCGGCGGGCGAGGGCGCGACGCGTCTCGTCGCGAGTCGAGACCGAGGGCAACGTCACCGCGAGGTTGCGTCCGGATTCCGCGAGGTCAAGGAGCTGCCCGCTCAGCTCGCAAAGAGCGGTGTTCCCGAGGGGCCATCAAGCCGCTCGAGAGTCCGGATCGCAATTGTCGCGACGTTGCTGGGCAACGGCGCGTAGCCGAGCTTGCCGGCGAGTTTTTGGCCTTGGGTCACGATGTAATAGAAGAGCTTGCCGAGCGCGATTCCGGTGGCGGCGTTCGGCTGCACGCGGAGGATGAGGGTCCAGCTGAAGTTCGCGATCGGGTACGTCGCCGCTCCCGGCTCGTAAATGATCGACGCGTTGAAGGGGCTGAGCTTGTCGTTGTGTGCGCCAGCCGCGGCGATCGAAACCTCGGACGGGGTGACGAAGTCACCGGCGCGATTCTTGATTGCCGCGCACGTGAATCCCGATTCGATGGCGTAGGAGTACTCCAGGTACCCGATCGCCCCCGGCGTTTGTCTGATGTACGTCGCGACACCCGTGTTCAATTGCTCACCGATGCCCACCTTTGGTAGCGGCCACGACCGTGAAGGGGTCGTCGTATTGAGCGCAGCCGCCCACGCCGGTGCGGTCTTGAAGAGATACTCGCCGAGGTCGTAGCTCGGACCCGAAGAATCCGCCCGATGGACGGGGATGATCCGCAGGTTCGGCAGATCCGAGATGCCCGTGACGGCCGCGATCTGCGGACTGTCCCAGTTCGTGATCGATCCGTCGAAGATGCCGGCGAGGGTGGGGCCGTCGAGGTCCAGGCGCTTCGTTACCCCGGGCAGGTTGAAACTGATCGCTACCCCTCCGAGGTCAACTGGCACCTGCAGGATGGCCGGATCGTGCGCTTGGCCCAGCTGGAGCTCGTTCATCGGAATCTCGGAGTCGCCGAAGTTCACGGTCTCTTGCTGGATGTCGCTGACGCCGACGCTGCTCCCTGCTGGGTTGTAGTTGATCGTCGTCTTCGGGTTCTTGTGCTGGTAGTCGTAGAAAACAGGTGAGAAGAAGGGCTCGATTGAGTTCGCACCGGCGCCGTCAAGCGTCACGGCGGCCTTCGTCACCGTGTCGGTCTTGACGGAGAGAACGCCCCCTACAGGTCTACGGTCGGTTCGTACCCCAGCTGCACCGACGGAAATGGCAAACACGAGCGACGACGCGAGGACAGCGACCACGGCGGATGCGACGAGACGACGACGACGGAACACTTTTCCTCCTGTGCGAACGGCGGACCAGGACCCACACCAGAACTATGTCTACTATATAAGTAGATTTAGTGGAGAGTTGCTCGAAGTCCATTGGCGCCCGAGTACTCGCCTTCAACAAGCGCAGTGGTGCCGACTCAATGCCGAAAGTCTCAGCCTGTTAAAAGGCGGCTGACCCACGGCCAGAGCGCGACATCGCGCGACTCTGCCTCGCATTGATGCCTTTAGCGCGCTCGAAGGTTCGAGGCGGTGCGACACTGTCGGACGTGCCGACTTCGAGTGCTGATCGCTCGCTTCGGACAATCGACCCTAAGAGCGCGTCGAAGATCTCATCGTCCACCTCGCGAGGCGCGCCGATGAGACGGCGTCTTCGCACCTGCGCGGGTTTGGGGTCGTTCGTGCTCGTGTCTTCCGCTATATCAGTGATCGCGCTTCGTGTGCCCCCTGTGTTGTCCGCGCGCTTTGGCGGAGGCAAGGGCACCGGATCCGAATCGCTCGAGTGGGCCCTCCCACAGTCCGCAGTCGGGCGACAGCTCAGTTGGCTCGTGACTGCCGCAGATCACCCCCCAATTCCTGCCGCTGCCGTCCGCCGCCACTTCGACGCGAAGTTTCTTGACGCGGTTAGCCCAGCGACGCTCAACCGCGCGATCCCATCCGTACATGCCGCGGGAAGGTGGCGCATCGTCGCCCTCGACGCGAGCACGTCACCGGATTTCCTGGCGGCCGACGTCGTTTCCGGTAGCGTTCGGATCGGAGTCGAGATCGGCGTCGATCATTCTGGGCTGATCGAACTGCTGTATTTCCAGCCAGCAACGGCCCTGCCCAGGTCCCCTTCGACCTGGACCGCTGTCGATCGCGAGGCGAGTTCCCTCGCGCCAGACGTCGGCTTCGAAGCGGCGACGATTGACCGCAGCGGCCAATGCGGTTCCGTCAACGCGATCGCTCCCGACACGCAACGCCCCCTCGGCTCGATGTTCAAGTTGTTCGTCCTCGGCGCCATTGCGAACGGCGTCAAGGCTGGAAAGATCAATTGGAGCGAGTCGGTGCCTTTGACGAGCTCAGAACGCAGCCTCCCGAGCGGTCTTTTCCAAGTCGATCCGATCGGGACTCGCTACTCGGTCGACGAAGTTGCGCAGCAGATGATTGCGAGCAGTGACAACACCGCAGCCGACATGCTGTTGGCGTTGGCTGGGCGGCAAGCGGTCGAGTCGCAAACGCACCAGTGGATGGAGGATTCTGCGTCCGACTTCCCGTTCCTCACGCCACGTGAGTTCTTCGTGCTCAAGTTCGACCGGTTCCCGGCACTTGCGAACCACTACCTGTCGCTCGACCCCGGCGCGCGTCTCGAGTACCTCGACAACGTCATCGATAACATGCCGATCTCTCAAGTCTCCGTGACGAATTCCGCGCTCGCATCACCGAGGGCGATCGACTCGATCGAGTGGTTTGCGTCACCGTCCGACATTTGCCGCGCATTCGCCGGCTTGTACTCGTTCTCGAGGTTGAAGGTTCTCGCACCTCTCGGCGATGCGTTGTCGTTGAACGACGGCGGCCTTCGACTCCCGGACGACCGCTGGAACACTGTCTGGTTTAAGGGCGGATCCGAGACGGGTGTTCTGACCCTCGGCTATCTCGCGCGGCGATCTGATGGCCGGGTTGCCGTCGTCGTACTCGAACTCTCCGATCCCCGTGCCGCACTCGCCGAGAGCACGCTGGCGCCGCGCGCTCTCGCCGTGGTCCGCGGCGCGTTCTCCCTGCTCTCTTGAGTCGCGGTGCGGCCCGCGCACCCGGCGAGCGCAAGCCCGACCTTAAATATCAGATGCCACTCGGCTTCTTGCCACGCGAGCGCAAAAACATTGCCGTGTTGGCCGCCGTCTTGGTGACCGCGATTGGGGCGGCTCTCGCGGTGGGGCTCGCGGGAGGCGAGCATGCGCCATCTGCTGCACCGACGACGACGACACCGGCCCCGACCACCTCGACGAGTCCCCCGACGACGACTACTGCTCCTCCGGCCGTCGCCGCGGACCGATGTCCCCTCACCGATCTTCCGGCACCGCACGGCGTGCCGCGTCGCCCCGCGCTGGCAATCAAGATCGGCAATGAGCCTGACGGCGCTCGCCCACAGAGCGGGCTGAATGAGGCCGACATCGTCTTTGACACGCCGGCCGAGGGATTCATCATGCGCTACATCGCCGTCTATCAGTGCAACAACGCGGCGAGCATCGGGCCGACGAGATCCGTGCGCTGGCTCGACTGGCACCTCGTCCGTGAGTTCCACCACGCGATCCTTGCCTTCGCGGGTGGGATCAACCCCAACGTCGATCGTGTCGAATCGTTCACCTGGTTGAGCGCGGCGGACTTGCTCGAGAACGCCGCCGGCGCGGGTGTGCGCATCTCCAGCCGTGTGCCTCCGGACAACCTTTACACGAGTAGCGCTGTCTTGTACCGGATGTTTCCCAAACGCAGAACTCCGCCGAAGCCGGTGTTCCGTTTCTCGACGAACGTTCCCGCGGGCTCAGAGCCGATTCATGGATACTGGATCGATTTCTCATACGGAACTGACGTGATCTGGAAATGGGACACCCAGCTCCATATGTGGCTGCACACCTACAGCGGGGTCCCCGACATCGACGCGCTCACCGGGGGGCCCGTGACGGCGCGCAACGTCGTCGTCCTCGTCGTCGACTACCGATTCGGGCCGTACATCGAGAGCCTTGGTGGGTCCGGCGACGTCGAGAGCCAGACCGTCGGTGGGGGCGTCGGCTACGTCTTGCGGAACGGTCGGGCCATCAAGATCTTCTGGTACCGAAAGGATCTCGTTGACCCGTTCTCGTTCTTCCACGGCAAACACGAACTCGTGCCGCTTTCACCGGGTCGTACCTGGGTGGAAATCGTTCCCGTACGCACTCCCATGGGCATCATCCGTTGAGGTCACCCATACGCGGGTGGGCGCCGCGCATGGAATCGTTGAGAGATGGACTTCCGAGAGATTCTTCATTCGCGACGCATGGTCCGACATTTCACCAACGACCGCCTCGAAGACGACGTCGTCGAGCGGATTGTCAGCTCGGGACTGCACGCGCCTTCGGCGGGTTACAGCCAAGGGTCTTCTCTGCTCGTGCTTCGATCGGATGAGGCGCGGCAACGGCTGCGGGCGACGTACTCCGGCACGGATGGCGGTTGGTCGCCGTCAGTTGTCGCGGGAGTCTTCAATGCACCTCTTTTCATCGTCGTCCTCACTTCGAAAGACGCCTACCTGGATCGATATGCCGAATCGGACAAGGCTCGATCGGGCCTTCAAGACGCAGAGTGGCCTGTTCCCTATTGGTACGTCGACGCGGGGTGCGTCGCGATGCTGCTGCTGCTCTCGGCGATCGACGAGGGACTTGGGGCCCTTTTGTTCGGGATGCGAGCAGAGGACATACCGACGTTCCGCCGGGCGTTTGGTGTGCCTGACATCATTGATTTTGTCGGATGCGTCGCGATTGGGCACCCGGACCCGACTGCACCGCGCAGAGATCTTCGGGACCGGCGGCGGCCGACGGACCAACTCGTTCACCGAGAGCGGTGGTGAGCAGCAACCATGGGTCCATTCGAAGGTGACGAGGCGGAATCCGCGGGACTACGCACGCGACGCTGCCAGCTTGTTCCGGTCTCAGTTTCTCTCGCCCACGCGATCCTTTCGGGCGACATCGAGAAACTTCATCCTGGCGACGGATGGCCGCACGCGGACACCTCGGTGGGAGTCTCGGGCGTGCTCAAAACCGCACCCGCAGAGGTATGGCTCATCCGGTTCGCGGGGCGGACGATCGGCGATTGCGGTACCCATGGACCCGCTGATGAAAGCGGAAGCGTCGAGATCGGCTACGGGCTGGCGGCGCCGTATCGCGGACGTGGCTTGGCCACGGAGGCGGTGGCCGCGCTAACAGAGTCGTTGGCTGGCCGGCCCGGAGTGAAGAGGGTGCTCGCGACGACCGCTCCGGACAATGTCGCGAGTTGGCGGGTGCTCGCGAAGGTTGGATTTCGTCGGGCGCGATCGACTCCCTCGCTCTTCGAATACGAGTTCCCCGTCGGAGATGATGCACGACCCGTCGCGGATTGACACTCTCGTTCGTGTGCTGCGACGCTCGTAGTCGACGCTGACAAAGAGTCCACCTCACTCGGGCGGCACGGTCGGTGAGCAGGAGGAGATGCGATGGATCTCGACGGTTGCAGTGCGGTCGTGAGCGGCGGCGCCTCTGGACTCGGCGCTGGATCGGTTCGGCATCTTGCGGCGGCCGGCGTCCACTGCACAATTCTCGATGTCGACGAAGGGGCCGGTGCGTCGATCGAGGAGGGTTTCGGTTCGATGGTCTCCTTCGTCAAAGGGGACGTCACAGAACCCGATTCCGTCCGCCGTGCCGTCCAGGAAGCGACTCTGCACGGGGTGCTACGTCTCGCGGTGAGCTGCGCGGGCATCGCGCGTGCTCGCCGAGTCATCAACCGCGAAGGAGTCCCGCACGATCCTGAAACGTTCGAGTCGGTGCTACGCGTGAACGTGTTCGGCACCTTCAACGTTATGACGATCGCCGCAGCCGAGATTGCGAAAACGTCGCCCCTCGACGACAACGTGCGTGGCCTCCTTATAAACACCGCGTCTGTCGCGGCGTACGAAGGGCAAACGGGCCAGATCGCCTACTCCGCGAGCAAGGGAGCGATCGTGGGAATGACCCTACCCGCGGCGCGTGATCTGTCCGTCGTTGGCATCCGCGTGATGACGATCGCTCCGGGTGTTTTTGAGACCCCGCTGCTCGCCGGGCTGCTGGGGGAAGCGAAAGCAGAGCTCGGTGCGTCAGTGCTCTTCCCAAAGCGACTCGGCAGCCCAGACGATTTCGGCAGGCTTGTGCGCTCGATCGCTGAGAACGACTACCTGAACGGTGAAGTCATCCGGCTCGACGGCGGCATCCGACTTCCTCCCAAATAACACGCTGGAGCGCGTCCCCGCGAGATAAGCGATCTCCAGTCTGAACGCGCAATGACAGTGGGCTTTGGTGGAGACGTCGTCGGGGTTTGGCAGCGAAAGACCTCGTAGACTCTGTCTGCACGATCGGTCGGGGCGCCGACGCCGTTCCGAGGACGAACGCTCGACGACCGAGATTCGCCGGCGAGGCGGCGTGATGAGCGGACACGTATCGGCGGCGGATAACAGAGTGCGGCTTTTCGCGTCGAGATGGCGGCGCGTCGACGACGACACCAATCGGTCGCGCGCGCGCCTGGTGATCCTGGGGTCAGCCTCGATCGGGTTCGTCGGGTCGCTCCTCGTCGCGTTGGCCGCTCCTCGCCTCGTCGACGGAGGAGTCATCTCTTGGTGGTACTCGGTGTCATTTCCCTTCGGCGTGAACGGGAATCGCGCGGCCGAGTACCTGGGAATGGCGTTGTTGAGCGCGGCGTGGCTCGTGCTCGGTTACGCGATGAGGAACGGTGGTGTCGGGACGCGCAAGCAGATGTGGGCGGTCGCCATCGCTTGGGTCGTTCCGCTCGTGATAGCGCCCGCGGTGTTCAGCCGTGACATGTACAGCTATCTCGCTCAGGGCGCGATCCTTCACGTCGGTTTGGATCCGTACCACCACGGGCCGATCGTTCTGCAACACCTCGGGTACCGACAACTCGTCGATGCGGTATCGCCCTTCTGGTGGCGCACACCCGCTCCCTACGGGCCACTGTTCCTCGGCATCGTCAGCGTGATCGTCTCGGTGACGGGGTCGAAGCTTGTCGCCGGGGTGCTCGTCGTCCGCCTCCTCGCGGTCCTCGGAATGGCGCTCGTTGCGGTGTTCGCACCCCGTCTCGCGCGCCTGCTCGGCGCAGATCCGATTCGTTCGCTTTGGCTCGCTGCGATGAGCCCGCTTGTCATGCTCGAGCTGGTGCTCGCTGGTCACAATGACGCGCTGATGGCGGGATTGATGGTCGCCGGAGTGACGCTCGCTATCGAGGGCCGTTATCGCACTGGCATCGTCCTGTGTGCCGTGGCGTCCGTCGTGAAGCTACCGGCACTCGTGGCCCTCGTCTTCCTCACGGTCGCTTGGATGCGATCGGAGCCGAGCAACGCTCGACGGGTACGGACCTTCGTAGAATCGGCGGCGCTTACAGTGCTCGTGATCGGCGGCATCAGTGCCGCGACCGGCGTCGGGCTTGGCTGGCTGTCGTCTGCGGTTCTCACCGTTCCCGGCAAGGTGCACCTCGCGATCACACCGGTGACTCAGCTCGGCTGGACGATCGGTCCCGTGCTGCGCGCGCTCGGGGCACACGTGAGCGATCGTGGCGTCGCGTCCGGATTCGGCGTCGCCGCGGATGTCGGTCTTCTCATCCTCGGCGCACTGCTGCTCTATCGGACGACGAAGACCAATGTCGTCGTCCAGCTCGGTGTGTTCTTCGTGTTCATCGCACTCTTCGGCCCTGCTGCCTGGCCGTGGTACTTCATCTGGGGTCTCGCGCTTCTCGCGTGCGACGCTCGCGCGCAGGCGTCGACGCCCCTCGCGGGGTTGATCGTCGTTTCGGTGTTCCTCATCAAGCCGGATGGAATCCTCGCCGTGCCCGTCGGCGCGTCGCCAATCGCTCTCGCGGCTTATCTCGTGCTCGCCGGGGTGCTGATCGTCCGGTCTCGGAAGGTTCGCGGCGACTCAGATCGTCGCGAAAAGAAGAACGAGGTGTTCGCGGTCGCGGGCGAGACGCGGTGACGAAGACCGAGTCGTCTTCTGAGTTGCAACCGCTGTCTGGCAGCGGTGGGTCATCGAGCGAGAACGTCGAGGAGTTCGAGGACAGAGGTGTGGGTCGCGGTTGGTTGCGCTCGTTCACTCTCGTTCTCCCCGCAGTAGTCGCATTCGCGCTCAGCTGCATCGATCTCACCGCGAGAAGCATCTGGCTCGACGAATCAGCGTCGATGTCGATTGCGAGTCAGAGCGGACACGCGCTCTGGCATGCGATCGCGCGCGACGGCGGCAACATGTCGGGCTACTACTTGTTGCTCCACCTGCTCATCGCGGCGTTCGGCGACGGCCTCATCGTGGTGCGAATACCTTCCGCCGTCGCCACGGGGGTGTCTGTCCTTTTCGTCTCGCTGATCGCAAACCGCCTGTTCACCAACCTCGCCGCGCTGATGGCCGGGTTGTTGAGCGCCGTCAGCCTGCCACTCGTGTTCTGGGGTCAGGATGCGCGGGGTTACGCGCTGATGGTGACGTTCGTCACCGCGTCCTTCTACTGCCTCGTCGAGCTCGACTGCCGCGTCGCGAAGAGCGAATCAACCCGTTCGGCATGGATCGGCTACTTCGTCACGACCACGCTCGCCGCGTACATGAGCTATGTCGCTTTGTTGGGGGTCGTCGCGCAGATCGTCTGGCTCGTCGTCGCCCGCGGCCCGTTACGCGAATCCCTCCGCGCACTCGCGTTCTCAGTCGTGTGCTGGGTTCCGCTGATGGTTTTGGCGGTGAACCGGGGGACCGGTCAACTCAACTGGGTGCCCCGACCGGGGTTGGATGCGGTCGCTGTTGTTGTCGCGACGGTCGCATCGGCTTCGCAACAGCCGAACATCCATCAGACGCCAACAAGCAATGCGCTCGAAGCGCTAACGGCCGCCGTAATCCTCGGCGTTGTCGCGCTCGAGATCGTGTTCACCCGCGAGCGAGAGCAGCGCCGTCAGATCGCCCTCCTTTCCTGCTGGATCGTTGCTCCGATCGCTGTCGCCTTCGCGGAGTCGTACATCGCACAGCCGGTATTTTTGTCGCGAAACCTGCTGATGTGCGTGCCGCCCGTCGCCCTCCTTGCGAGTCTCGCCGTCGTCGAGCGCCATATTCCTCGCACAGTCGGACTCGGCGCGCTCGCAGCAGTCACCGGGCTGCGGATCGCACAGCTCGTTCCGTCCTATCAAGAATCGCCGGAGAACTGGCGAGCAGCGACCGCGTACGTGATTACGCGCGCACGGCCCCTCGACTGCGTCGCCTTCTATCCATCGGATGGACGGCAAGCCTTTGACTATTACGTCCTTCATACCGCTGACGACCTCGGGTTGGCGCCTCGGCCGGTCCTGCCACCTCTTGCCTTCAACGTCGTCCGGCCGTACGACGAGGTGTACACGACCCTGACGCCGACACAGATCGGCGCGGTGGAACGGACGTGCGCGCGCCTGTGGCTCGTCTCGAGCCACGTGGGCTCGTCCTCGGGCACCTCCAGCTCGAGGACCCACTACCGGCGGTATGAGCAGCTGTTGTCGCGGCTCTCCACGGCATTCGTTCCGGTTCACACCGCGCGCTTCGGTTGGGCGGATCCCGTGCGCGTCGAACTCTTCAGCCCGGCGAGTTTCGTTCAGGGGCGCAAGGCGTAACCGACAAAGGTCAGCGCGCTCATCAGGCAGAGCAGCACCGTTCCCGCTCCGAGCAGGATCTGGTACCCGCGTTCGCGTAGGTAGCGCACGTATACGAACATCGCCGGGAATGCCGTGATGAGCATGCGGGGATTCGGAGGGACGTGCTCGGACGTCACCGTCAAGAAGGCGATGCCGATCACCCACGCGAACGCTTCGGGCGCGATCTCGGAGGGATGGCGGAACAGCAGAACGATGGCGACGGCGAGGAAAGCCGCGCCGAACAATCCCGAGACGAGGTTCCAGTCGATGAGGTGATAGTTGAAATGGGTGAAGGAGACCTCTCGCGCGAGGTACTGCGCTTGGTGCCAGAGGGCCAAGGGCTCGGTCTGTTCGCCCCAGCCGTTGCGCTGCGCCCAGAAGAACGCAAGTGGCGTTCGGGTCTGGGCCCACAGGTACGCGCAGAAACCGACGAAGCCTGCAGGCGAGATGACGAGCGCCGGCAGGCTCTTGCGGGTCTCCAGCGAAGCTGGCCCATGGTGCTTCGCGACGCGGATCACCGCAACCGCGCAAACGAGGATGAGGACGAGACCGTTCGGTCCGGCGGCGGTCGCGATCCCGGCGAGGATCCCGGCGAGCACCCATTTCCTGTAGTGCAGGGCGAGCAGGCAACCGGCGGCCAAGGGGATCAGCAGCCCCTCGCTGTACACCATCGAGAAGACGACGGAGCCAGGGAAGAGGCAGAACCAAAGGATCGCCTTCCTCGCGACGGCGTCTCCCCACCACAGCGCCGCCAGCCTTTCGACGAGCACGACGGCGATGAATCCGCCGATCCCAGCGATGAGCAGCCCCGACAGCGTGAGGGGAATGAACAGAGCGTGGCTGAGTGCCCACATCACAATCGGGTACAGGGGAAAGAAGCCGAGAGTCGACTTCCCGTGCAGCGCCGCGGTCGGATACCACCGGGTCGCGACGCGTAGGTACCACACGCCGTCCCAGTTCGACAGCTCCCTCGCGAGCGACCGATGGAAAATTGCGCTGTCGGTGACGCCGACGACGATCAGCAAAAGCCGCGTACCGAGGTAGACGCCGAGCGGGAAGCGCAGCCGCTTCGCGACCTCGGCGAGGCGAGCTCGGCGGGGCACTGGTTCGACGGCTGGAGTCCGCTCGACCGAAGGCGCGACTTCCGGGCGAGCGACGACGTCGCTTGCCGCCTCGGTGCCTTGGCGCGTGAGCTGAGCCTCGGAAACCTGCGCCATGCGCCAAATCGTACGGGGTGTCGTCGGCTTCATCGGCGGCGTCCCTTGTAGCCGCCATAGCGCGGTTCGCGGAGTCGATGTTGGGCGTCCGTCCAAATCTCCGCTCCGGAGCGAGCGCTTTCGGGAGGTCCGATCGCCTGGCGCACCCACGAGGCGACGGTGCGCGAACCGGGAAGTCCCATCTCGATGATGACGGCGTTCACTTGGTTCTGGAAGAGGAATTGCCGCAGGTGGGCGACGCGACGGCGTCGGATCGTGGCGGGACCGACGTGACCGTAGACAACGACGTGTTCGCCTCTTCTCGGAGTGTCGAACCAACTCGAGGCGCGCGTTCCGTTCCGAAACTGTGTCAGCGCCGTGAAGCCGACTTGAACGAAATCGTTCGCCTTCGTGACGACGAGGAACGAACCGTCGGGGCGATTGACATTCTGCACCACGCCTGACGCCGCGGCACCCGCCGGCGAGCCTCCCTCGACGACGACGAGGCTGGCGGCCACCGACTCGACGGCGGGCGAGAGGTACGGGACGAACGGGATGAGAACGGGATACGGCGAGAGGGCGTTGGCGAGAATCCCCTGCACGTCGTACGGCTCGAGGCCGCTCGGCAAAGGCGTCGCCCGTAGATCGAGTCCGCGGCGCAGGGCGTAGCTTCCGATGAGCTTGAATCCCATGTCGTCGACCGCTTGCCAGACCATCGCTTCGTCAGTCGCCGGTTCGACATATGGATAGGTAACTACGACGCTTCCCTTGGAAATCGCTGAAAGTGACGACGGCGAGAGCGCCTCGGACGCGAGTGCCGGCTGGGACGAGTACGGCCAGTCCGGGAGCAGGCTCAACACGACGAGGACGCCGAGAACCCATCCGGCGATCGGAACAAATCGAATCGGTCGCCGGTCACGGCGCGCGGCCGTCGCGCCCGTCGTTCTTTCGCGTACGAGCTCGTCGTGACGAGCGGTGAGCCCTGCGGCGAGCGCACACGCGACGAAGAATGCGACAAGCAGGGAGATGCGTGCTGGTACGAGGTCGCGCATCACCGGCCAATGGGTCAGCCAGGAAAACGGTAAGTGGACGTCGTAGATCGTCGAGCCCACGTGGAGCTTGCGCCCGAGCGACAGGACAAAGTCCACGACTGCGAGCACGAGCGAAAGCTGCAGCCAGCGCGATCGCCGATAGCGAACTGCGAAAAAGCCGAGCAAGACGAGCAACGGGATGCCGAGATAGCTTCCGTTCTCGTCGCGGTTCCCCGAACCCCCGACGAGTTTCGACCCGAAGCTGGCAAGCGACGACGGCGTCAGCAGCTGCCAGCTCGTCGGACTGATCGGTCCGAGCAGGTTCGCGTCGAAGCGTGCACCTGGCGGATACGGCGGACCGATGTAATGCAGACCGCCGTGCTCCATCACGTGGATGGCGCGCATGCAGCACGCTGCCGTGATGGCACCGCCGATCGCCAGTCCGACGAGCGTGTACGGGAGGCGGGGGACGATTCGTTTCGGATGAAACGCGGCGACGATGATGAGCGTGATCGCGCCCGAGATCGTCGTCGTCGCGAGGACCTCGGGGCTCGCATAGAACTGCGCCGTCGCAAACAGTCCGAGCAGGACGCCCCAGACCACGACCGAGCGCACCGACCTCGCGGCGATTTCGTACACACACAGGAAGATCAGCGGGGGTAGCGGCTCGAACGCGAGATTGAGGTGTGTCGAGGATTCGGCAACCATGTACGGGGAGAAGGCGTAGAAGGCGCCCGCAACAAACGCCGCCGGCCGGTAGTGCGATATACGGGCGACGACGTAGTACATCGCACTCGCAGAAAGTGGGAAGGCGAGCCATCGCAAGACGTTCTCGCTCGCTACGGCGTTCGACGCGAGGGTGATGGGAGTTGTGAGTAAACCGAGCAACGGCATGATCGTGTTCTGCGCGAGGTTGACGCCGACCGGGAAATTCATCCACGTCGTCACGTAGAAGTTGTGTCCGTGCAGAAGCGCGAAGGGCGTCCACGCGAGGAACCAGACCGTCTGAGCGGGATCCTTATTGCCGCCACAAGCGCAGGTCGCGATTCGATTGGGGTCCCAGGGATACGTTGGAAAGTTCGCGACGAGACCGACGACGGCGTAGGCGGCAAAGACGCTCAGCCCGAGGGTCGGTCGGTGTGTGCCGATCCACCTCGCGAGGCTCAGTGCTCCTTCTGCGGCCCTCGTACCGAGGGAACCGTGGAGAGGCGACCCAGCGTCATCTTCGGACTGCGCCGTTTCAGTCTCAGCCTCGCGAATGACCGACCCGGGACCCACCGTCCCCCTTCTCATCCGTACCGGCCGATCAGTCTCGCCGACTCGTCGGCTGGCACGCACCGAATCGAGGGGCCATGGTCGCGCCATGGTCGCGCTCGTTCGCACGACCGTTTCTCGGTCAAACTGAGGTGGCGTTTCGTTCAGCGAGGCTCGCGAAGGCGGCCAGCGCCATATTGGTGAGCAGCCGGTGCATTTCCTCTCGCGCGAGGCGCGCGCTGAAAGGCGTGGAGTTCATGAGGCCGAAGACCGCGTGCACCCCGGCTCGAGCTCGCGGAGGAGGAACGCGAGGATTCGTCCGCGTGACTGCATCGACCCACAAATCGACGTACGCGCGTTGCAGATCTCGCACTCGCTGTTGTTCGGACTCGGACAGACAGTCGAGGTCCCGACTCTGCACGGTGATCAGTTCAGGATGGTCGAGCGCGAAGTCGGCGTGGAACTCGACAAGTGACGAAAGCGCGGAGCCGTGAGCAGGACTGTTCATGCGGACCAGCGCCCCGCTGAGCAGATCCTCGCTCACTCCGATCAGGATCTCGGCGAGCATCGCCTCTTTTGCCGGGAAGTGCCGGTACAGCGCAGGACCGGTGACTCCGACGGCCGCACCGAGATCGTCGATCGACGTCCCCCGGAATCCCCGTTCGACGAACATGTGCGCGGCGACATCGAGGATCTGCTGGCGGCGGGCCGCGGCAGGCGCGCTCGGCTGTTCGGTGCTGTCGGTCATCGCTCTCCTCGACGAAGCCGCTGGTAGCCGCTATCGTACCCTGTATCGTTAACGATCGTTAACGATACAGGGTGGCCGTGGCCGTGGACGACGGCGAGAGAGGTCCGGCGCAGATGGAGGCGACTTCCGAGTTCCCGGTCCTGGCGGTCACCGCGACGCCGGGTTCCGACGCCTTCCGTGCAAACGAGAAGGCACACGCCCCTATCGTCGCTGAACTGCACGAGGCATTGGGGCGCGCCCGGCTTGGCGGCGCGGAGGAGGCACGTGCCCGTCACGTCTCTCGGGGCAAGCTCTTGCCTCGCGACCGGGTCGACCGCCTGGTCGATCCGGGCTCGCCGTTCCTCGAGCTTTCCCCGCTCGCGGCCAACGGCATGTACGACGACGACGCACCGGCCGCCGGGATCATCACGGGAGTCGGTCGCATCAGCGGTCGAGAGTGCGTCGTCGTCGCCAACGACGCGACCGTGAAGGGCGGGACCTACTACCCGATCACGGTAAAAAAGCATCTGCGCGCGCAGGAGGTCGCGCTCGACAACCGTCTGCCGTGCATCTACTTGGTCGACTCCGGTGGAGCGTTCTTGCCGCTGCAGGACGAAGTGTTTCCCGATCGCGACCATTTCGGTCGAATCTTTTTCAACCAAGCGAAGATGTCTGCGGGAAGAATCCCTCAGATTGCGGCCGTTCTCGGTTCGTGTACGGCAGGTGGCGCGTACATCCCGGCGATGAGCGACGAGGCGATCATCGTTCGGAATCAGGGCACGATCTTTCTCGGTGGACCGCCGCTCGTGAAGGCGGCGACGGGTGAGATCGTCACGGCTGAGGACCTGGGAGGCGGAGATGTGCACGCGCGCATCTCAGGAGTAGTTGATCACCTCGCCGAGAACGACCTCCACGCCCTCGGGGTCGCGCGTGAGATCGTGGCGACGCTCGGACCGAAGCCGGCGCCCCCATGGGATGTCGCTCCGACCGAGGTACCGGCGCACGACCCGTCCGAGCTGACCGGCGTCGTCCCAGTGGACGTGCGGACCCCATACGACGTGCGCGAAGTGATCGCCCGCATCGTCGATGCGAGTCGATTCCTGGAGTTCAAGCCGGAGTACGGAACGACCCTTGTGACCGGATTCGCGCGCATCTGTGGACATCTCACCGGTATTGTGGCGAATAACGGCGTGCTGTTCAGCGAATCCGCGCTGAAAGGCGCCCATTTCATCGAACTCTGCGATCAGCGCGCGATTCCTCTGGTATTCCTCCAGAACATCAGCGGCTTCATGGTCGGTAAGGAATACGAGCAGGGCGGGATTGCGAAGCACGGGGCGAAAATGGTGACCGCGGTCGCGTGCACTCGGGTTCCGAAGTTCACCGTGGTGATCGGCGGCTCCTTCGGAGCGGGGAATTACTCGATGTGCGGCCGCGCGTACTCGCCGCGGTTTCTTTGGACGTGGCCGAACGCGCGGATCTCGGTGATGGGTGGAGAACAGGCGGCGTCGGTGCTCGCGACAGTCAGGCGAGATCAGATCGAAGCGCAGGGCGGCACCTGGGCCGCAGAGGAAGAGGAGCGGTTCAAGGCACCGATACGCGAGCAGTACGAAGCACAAGGGAACCCGTACTACGCGACGGCACGACTGTGGGACGACGGCGTCATCGACCCAGCGGACACGCGGATGGTTCTCGGGCTCGGTCTCTCGGCCGCGGCGAACGCGCCGTTGGGCGAAATCGCTCACGGCGTCTTCAGGATGTAACCAGGTGTTCGGCTCCGTCCTCGTCGCGAACCGCGGCGAGATCGCGGTACGGATCATGCGCACGCTGCGACGCCTCGACATCGAGTCGATCGCCATCTTCAGCGACGCTGACCGGGACGCACTGCACGTGAGGCAAGCGGATCGATCGGTGCGGGTCGGGCCGCCCGCGGCCCGGGACAGCTACCTCGCGATCGGGGCAATCGTTGCCGCGGCCCGGGCGACGGGAGCGGAGGCAGTCCATCCGGGATACGGGTTCCTCTCCGAGAACCCAGACTTCGCGGCGGCCTGTCAAGACGCCGGGCTGGTATTCGTTGGCCCGCCGGTTGCCGCGATTGCGGCGATGGGCGACAAGATCCCGCGAGGAAGCTCGCCAGCGAAGCAGGTGTGCCGGTCGTCCCCGGTCGCGACGACCCGGCGATGACCGACGACGATCTCGTTGCCGCGGCCCAAGAGATCGGTTTCCCGGTGCTCCTCAAACCCTCCGCGGGTGGGGGTGGCAAGGGCATGCGGCTCGTGCACGCGGCGTCGGAGCTCGGACAGGCCCTGCACGGAGCTCGCCGCGAGTCGCTCGCCTCCTTCGGTGACGACACGTTGTTCGTCGAACGGTACATCGAACGTCCCCGTCACATCGAGGTGCAGGTGCTCGCCGACAACGAGGGGAACACGGCGCAACTGTTCGAACGTGAGTGCAGCCTGCAGCGCCGCCACCAGAAGATCGTCGAGGAGACTCCTTCGCCCGTCATCAACGCGGCGACGCGGGCGGCTCTCGGTGATCACGCGATCACGGTCGCGAAGGCGTGCGGATATGTCGGTGCCGGGACCGTTGAATTCGTGGTTCCCTCCACCGCACCCGACGAGCACTTCTTTTTGGAGATGAACACCCGGCTGCAGGTCGAGCACCCGGTGACCGAGATGGTCCTCGGCCTCGATCTCGTCGAGTGGCAGCTGCGGATTGCGGCGGGGGAGCCACTGTCCTTCGATCAAACCGGAGTCGTCGCGCACGGACACGCGATCGAAGCGCGCGTCTACGCAGAGGATCCAAAGCGCGGTTTCCTGCCGACCGGAGGGACGGTCCTTCAATATCGCGAGCCAACCGACGAGAACGTGCGCGTCGACTCCGGCATCGAGTCCGGCAGCGTCGTCACCGCTCTCTACGACCCGATGCTCGCGAAAGTCATCGCCTGGGGACCCGAGCGGGAGTCGGCGCGCAGTGGACTCGTCCACGCGCTCGAGGAGACCTCGGTGCTTGGTGTTCGGACCAATCTCGCGTACCTCGCCTACCTTCTCGAGGATCCCGCAGTCCGCGCCGGGGCGCTCGACACTGGCCTTGCCGAGCGCATCCTGTCGGACTTTCGTGACGCATCGGTCGATGACGGCCTCGTCGCTGCCGCTGCGCTCTCGCTCATGATCGAGGACGAACCCCGCGGACCGGTCGTCGACTCGTGGTCGGTCCCCGGCGGATGGCGGATTACCGGTCCGGCGTGGTCGACGCGCACGATCGAGTTCGGTTCGGGCGAGCGATATGACGTTCGCTTCCGTGGGCGGGCGCGATCCGCCGAGATCGCGATCGGTGGCGCGCAACCGAAACCGGCGAGCGCGATCCTTGGCACAGGGACACTCGTCGTCTCCTTTGGTGACGAGCGCGACACGTATCTGCACGCACGCGCGGGAGGCGAGAGCTTCCTCGGATGCGGCCCGAGCTGGTGGAGCTTTCGAGTGGTTGCCCCGTATGCAGGCTCGGCTGATCGCGCTCTCGGTGCGACCGACGGCACGGTGCGAAGCCCGATGCCGGGCTCCGTTGTCGCAGTCGAAGCACAACCGGGCGAGCGCGTCGAGGCCGGCGATGTCCTCGTCGTCGTCGAGGCGATGAAGATGGAGCACACCGTCGTCGCACCGATTTCCGGACAGATCGCAGAAGTACGCGTCGCGGTCGGTGACCGCGTCGGGATGGACGAGGAGGTCGTGGCGATCGAGCAAGACGGTATCGACGCGGGCGCGAGTGAGGGTGACTCGACAGACGATGGCAAAACGCCATCAGAGAGGACGGCGTCCCAATGACGTTGACGTTCGACTACGACCTCGATCCGGATCACGACGAGTTGCGGCGCACGGTCGAGCGCTTCGCCCGTCAAGAGGTCGCACCGGTGATCGGTGAGTACTACGAAAAGGACGAGTTCCCGTACCAAGTCGTCGAAAAGATGTCCGCGCTCGGTCTGTTCGGGTTGCCCTTCCCTGAAGAGTACGGCGGCATGGGCGGCGACTTCTTCGCTCTCTGCCTCGCACTCGAAGAGCTCGCCCGGGTCGATTCGTCGGTCTCGATCACCCTCGAAGCCGCGGTCGGTCTCGGTGCGATGCCGATCTTCAAATTCGGCAACGACGAGCAGAAAAGGCGCCTTTTACCGTCGTTGTGCAGTGGTGAGCGCCTGGCGGCGTTCGGACTCACTGAACCTGGCGGCGGAACCGACGCCGGAGCAACGCGGACGACAGCGGTCCTCCAAGGCGACGAATGGGTCATCAATGGGTCGAAGGCGTTCATCACGAACGCAGGCACCGATATCACGTCTTTCGTCACGATCACGGCGATCACCTCGCTGCCGAGTGACCAACGCGAGATCTCGGCGATCATCGTTCCCTCCGGTACGGCGGGATTCACAGTCGGTCAGCGCTATTCGAAGGTCGGTTGGTCCGCCTCGGATACGCGTGAACTCTTCTTCACCGACTGCCGCGTCCCTGCAGAGAATCTCCTCGGTCGGCGCGGAAAGGGTTACGCGCAGTTCCTCGAGACCCTCGACGAGGGTCGGATCGCGATCGCGGCGCTGTCGGTCGGCCTGGCGCAGGGTTGCATCGACGAGTGCGTGCGGTACGTGAACGAGCGTCAGGCATTCGGAAAGACGATCGGGCACTACCAGGTGATCCAGTTCAAACTCGCCGACATGCAGGCACGAACGCACACGGCTCGGCTCGCCTACTTCGACGCTGCGCGGCGGATGGCGAAGGGCGCGCCCTTCAAGGAGCAGGCTGCGATCGCGAAGCTCGTCGCCTCGGATGCCGCGATGGTGAACGCGCGTGAGGCAACACAGATCTTCGGAGGCTACGGGTTCATGAACGAGAGCGCCGTCGGACGCTTCTACCGTGACGCGAAGATCCTCGAGATCGGCGAAGGCACCTCGGAGGTGCAGCGGATGATCATCGCCCGCGCGCTCGGATTCAGTCGCTGATCGCGACCTCCTCGCCGCGCGTCGCGTCCTCGAGCAGCTGGGCGATGTCGACGACTCGCACGTCGTCCTGTTTGCCACGCGCCCGCACCGCATCGTCGATCATGATCTTGCAGTAAGGACATGCCGTCGAGACGACGTCGGCACCGGTCGACAGCGCCTCGTCGGTCCTGTCGAGATTGATCCGAGTACCGATCGACTCCTCCATCCACATCCGCGCGCCACCCGCTCCGCAACAAAAGCCTCGCTCGCGACAGCGATGCATCTCTATCGGCGGTCGGCTGGTCGAAGCGCGCACAACCGTGCGGGGCTCGTCGAAGACGCGGTTGTGCCGGCCGAGGTAGCACGGGTCGTGGTAGGTCACGGTTTGGTCGATAGCGTGCGGCGACAGGCGTCCCGACGAGACAAGGTCGTCGAAGAGCTGCGCGTGGTGGACGACCTCGAAGGCACCACCGAGCGCCGGATATTCGTTCGCGATCGTGTTGAAACAGTGGGGGCAAGAAGCGAGCACCTTGCGGACCTTCGCCTGTCTGAGGCGTTCGATGTTCGCCTTCGCCCGTTCCTGGAAGAGGTACTCGTTGCCGAGCCGCCTCGCCGGGTCTCCGGTGCACGACTCGGCGAGGCCGAGTACTGCGAAGGAGATTCCGGATCTGCGCAACAGCCGGGCGATCGCCTGGGTTGTCGAGCGCGCGCGATCGTCGAACGCGCCTGCGCACCCCACCCAGAACAGGTACTCGACGTCGTCTGGGACCTGGTCGACGACGACTGCGACCTCGAAGCCGAGCCCCTGCGTCCAGTCGAGGCGGTGCTGTGAACCGAGACCCCACGGGTCGCCGCTCCGTTCGAGGTTGCGGAGCATCGTCCCGGCCTCGCTCGGAAAGCGCGACTCCATAAGGACCTCATGGCGGCGCATGTCGATGATCGCGTCGACGTGCTCGATGTCGACGGGGCACTGTTCGACGCACGCGCCACAGGTCGTGCAGGACCAGAGCACGTCGGGCTCGATCACCCGCGGGACGAGCGAGGCATCCGCCGCCGGGCCACCGTTTGCATGTGTGCTCTCCGCCGAGCGCAACAGCTCGTCGCGCAGGTCCATGACGACGAGCTTCGGCGACAGCGGCTTGCCCGTCGCCCAGGCCGGGCACTGACTCTGACACCGTCCACACTCGGTGCAGGTTGCGAAGTCGAGCAGCTGCTTCCAGGAGAACTCGGTGATCAGGCCGGCGCCGAATGTCGTCTCGTCGCTCATCTTCTCCGGGTCGAGGTCCGGCGTCGTGTCGAGCGCTCCGAGCGCGCGTGGTTTTCTCGAGTAGGCGACGTTGATCGGTGCGAGCGCGATGTGCAGGTGCTTCGAGTAGACGACGAACACCAAGAACGCCGCGATGACACAGACGTTCAAGTCGACGAAGACGGTTTCGAGGGCGCGATTCGTCGCTGTCCCGAGGGGATGCAGCGCGCGTCCGATGCCGTGGGACGCGAACGCCCACCATCCGTACGGGAAGTCGCCGGTGCTGGTCTGCGCGGCCCGGTATAAGAGCAAGGTCGCGATGACGAGAAAGATCATGAACAACGTGATCCAGGCGGCCCGCGTATGCGAGCCGTAGAAACGTGAGCGGCGATCGAGGCGTTGCGGGCTTTCGCGCAGGCGGATCAGGGTGAAAGTCACGAGCGCGACGAGGACCGCGACGGCGAAAGCGTCCTCGAGGAATCCGAGCGCAGCCGAGTGCCCGATGCCCGGGATCGCGAAGCGGCGACTGAAGAGATCGCCGATCGCCTCGATGATCGTGAAGATAAGGACGATGAATCCCCAGAAGGTGAAGGCATGCGCGAGGCCGGGAATCGTCCAGCGCAGCAGCCGACGCTGGCCGATAACCTCGGTCGCTTCGGTCTCGGCACGGCGGAACCAGTGACCCGTTCTGCCCGGTGCGCTAACTCCACTCGTGATCAGCCGACGCAGGCGCAGAAGCCGCAAAGACGAGACGAGTATTGCGACACCGAGCACCGACATCGCGATCGGATACCTCGTTAGCACCTAGCGGCCCCCCTCAGTTCGGTGCAAAGTACCAGCGCGTCGCGAACGCCTCAGGGAAATATGTAGCCGGGCGACCTCGCTGCTCTCTGCGGAATTGTCCTCGGGCATCGCGTCGAGGACCGGCACTATTTGAGCGTCAGCCTGTCGGCGCCTGAAGTCGCCGGGAGGATGAGGCCCGCGGTCCGGGACACGTGCTCGGTCGCGAAGAAGTTCGAATCGTCGATGGCCCTATCGGCGAGATCAGTGTCCTGCGCCTGGCGGGCGCGCCGGATCATCGCCGCGCCGGCGAGCGTAAGACCGGCGAGTTCGAGGTAATTCGTCGCTCCGGCGAGCGCGTCGTCCACGTCCTCGCCGAGATGCTCGAGCATCCACCGTGTCGTCGACGCGAACGCCTCGGTTGCCGAGGAGAGCACGTCGAAGGAGAGGGCGAGCGCTGCGGGACTCGAAGGTTTCTGGTCGACGAGCGAGCGCAACGACGCGATCATTGCTTCAGCGGTCTCGCCCCTGTCACGCCCGAGTTTTCGAACGACGAGATCGATCGCTTGGATCCCGTTCGTTCCTTCGTAGATCGGTGCGATCCGGGCGTCGCGCAGCCGCTGGGCCATGCCGGATTCGTCGATGTATCCCGCGCCACCCAAGACCTGGATTCCGAGCGACGCTGCGACAACCCCGGCGTCGGAGCTCCACGCCTTGGCAATCGGCGTGAGGAAGTCGCACAGAGACTGCGCGCGCTCGCGTTCAGCAGATTCATCACTGTGCCGGGCAAAGTCGCGCTGGGCCATCGCGTCGTAGGAGAGGAGTCTCCCGGCGAGGGCGAGCGTCCGCATTGACAACAGCATGCGGCGGACATCTGGGTGCTCGATGATCGCCGACCGCTCCGCCGGGTTGTCGCCGAGCGCGCGACCCTGCAACCGCTCTCGGGCGTATATGTGCGCGTGTTGGTACGCGCGTTCGGCGACTGCGGGACCCTCGATGCCGATCCCGATTCGGGCGACGTTCATCATCGTGAACATCGCGGCGAGCCCGGAGTTCTCCGTACCGACGAGTTCGCCGAACGCACCGTCGTAATTCATCACGCAGGTGGGGCTTCCATGCAGGCCGAGTTTCTCCTCGAGTCGCTCGCAGCGCAGCGCGTTTTTCTCACCGGGTTCGCCGTTTTCATCGAGGAGGAATTTCGGCACGATGAAGAGCGACAGCCCCTTCGTGCCGGCAGGAGCGTGCGGGGTGCGCGCGAGCACGAGGTGGATGATGTTCTCCGCCAGGTCGTGCTCTCCCCAGGTGATGAAGATTTTCGTCCCGTACAGCCGCCACCGGCCGCCTTCGTCCGGCTTCGCGAGGGTGCGGACCTCGGCGAGATCGGAGCCAGCCTCCGGCTCGGTGAGGTTCATCGTCGCCGTCCAGTTTCCGCTCAGCAGCTCCGACAAGTACTTCTTGCGCTGTTCGTCGTTTGCCCATGACAACATCAGCTCGATCCCGCTCTGGGTGAGGACGGGCGCGAGCGAGAGCGAAAGGTTGGCTGACGCGAACATTTCGGCGATTGCCAGCCCGACCACAGCCGGAAGTCCCGCGCCGCCGAACTCGGCCGGAAACTGCAGCGCACCCCAGCCCCCCTCGGCGAAGCGCCGATAGACGTCGACAAATCCGGCCGGAGTGACGACCGCACCCGTCTCGGGATCGAGGCGGCTGCCTTCGAGATCTCCGCCCCGGTCCGTCGGCGCGATGACCTCCGACGCGAGGCGGCCGAACTCGGCGAGCGCGTCGTCGACGGCCCGCCGGTCGATCTCGGAGAACGGCTTCAGGGACAGCAGCTGCTCGAGCCCGGCCGTGTCGAGCGCGAGAGAGACCTCGGAAACCGGAGCCCGATACGGGGAGCTGTCGAGGCGGGTCTTGCTCGTGTCTGTCACTACATGCTCCTCCGGTACGCGCCGCCGATTTCGAAGAGCGCGGCAGAGATCTCGCCCAGGGTTGCGTGGCGGACGGTTTCCATCAACTCTGCGAAGACATTGCCCCCCGATCGCGCCACGTCCTGGAGCTTCGCGAGCGATGCCGGACGATCGGCCTCGTGGCGTCGCTTGAATTCGGTGAGCCGTCGGAGCTGATTCTGACGTTCCTCCTCGGTGCCGCGCGCGAGGCGGAGCTCTTTCACTGAGTCGTCCGGCGTATCGGATACGAAGGTGTTGACACCGATGATCGGCAGAGAGCCATCGTGCTTTCGATTCTCGTAGTCGAGTGAGTCGTCCTGGATGCGTCCCCGCTGGTATCCCGTCTCCATCGCACCGAGGACGCCACCGCGCTCGCTCAGTCGCTCGAGTTCGGTGAGGACTGCTTCTTCGACGAGGTCGGTGAGCTCCTCGATGATGAAGCTTCCCTGCAGAGGGTTCTCGTTCATCGCGAGGCCCCACTCTTTGTTGATGATCATCTGGATTGCGAGCGCGCGGCGGACCGACTCGTCGGTCGGCGTCGTGATTGCTTCGTCGTACGCGTTTGTGTGCAGACTGTTCGCGTTGTCGTAGACGGCGCACAACGCTTGGAGGGTTGTGCGGATGTCGTTGAAGGAGATCTCCTGCGCGTGCAGGGAGCGGCCCGACGTCTGGATGTGGTACTTGAGCTTCTGGGCTCGCGCGTTCGCGCCGTAGCGGTCGCGCATCGCGACCGCCCAGATCCGGCGGGCCACACGTCCGATCACCGAATACTCGGGATCCATCCCGTTCGAGAAGAAGAACGACAGGTTGGGGGCGAAGTCGTCGATCGCCATGCCGCGCGCGAGGTACGACTCGACGTACGTGAACCCGTTCGCAAGCGTGAACGCGAGCTGGGTGATCGGGTTCGCGCCAGCTTCCGCGATGTGGTAGCCGGAAATCGAGACCGAATAGAAGTTCCTCGCCTTGTGGTCGATGAAATACTGCTGGATGTCGGCCATGACGCCGAGCGAGAACTCCGTCGAAAAGATGCAGGTGTTCTGGCCCTGGTCCTCTTTCAAGATGTCCGCCTGGACCGTGCCTCGCACCCGGTGCAGCGTCTGTTCTTTGAGCTTCCGCTGCTCGTCCTCGCTGAGCGGACGCGCGAGTTCCCTTTCGCGCTTTTCGAGTTGTTGATCGATCGCGGCGTTGAAGAACATGGCGAGGATCGTCGGCGCTGGACCGTTGATCGTCATCGACACCGAGGTATTCGGATCGCACAGGTCGAAGCCTTGATAGAGATCCTTCATGTCGTCCAAGGTGGCGATCGAAACGCCCGACGTGCCGATCTTGCCCCAGATGTCGGGGCGCTCGTCTGGGTCGAAGCCGTAAAGCGTCACTGGGTCGAAGGCGGTCGAGAGCCTCGTCGCCGGCTGTCCGTCGGCGAGCAGATGGAAGCGGCGGTTCGTGCGGGCCGGATCGCCTTCGCCGGCGAACATCCGCGTCGGGTCCTCACCGTCCCGTTTGAACTCGAAGACGCCGGCCGTGTACGGGAAATGCCCGGGCAGGTTCTCCTCCCGCAAAAAGCTCAGCAGATCGCCATCGTCTGAGTAGCGGGGCAGGGCGACGCGGGGGACTTCGGTCCCCGACAGCGACCTTCGTCGCGTCGGCGCGCTCCGCGATCCGGCGCGTGATTCGACGGTGAACTCGTCAGCGAGGTAGCGCGCCTTGGTTTTCGGCCAATCCTCGAGGAGCCGTCGCGAGGCCTCGTCGAGTTCGAGACCGTCGCGCAACTGATCGAAACCGGAGAGATCGACGCCTCGTTCCTTGGCGAGCTGCTCGGTTGCTCGGACATGCTGGCGGGTGCGGGAGACCTCGGCGAACTCGGTCGTGCGTGCGTGGTATTCGCGGACGGCGGCCGAGATCTCTGCAAGGTAACCCTGCCGGTTCGTGGGCAGGATCGGCGCGGAACGGCTCGGGCGCTTCGTCGCGATCGGCGCGAGGGCACCGTCGAGGTGGGAAAGGCCATGGCTTTCGAGAGCGGACTTCACCGCGAAATAGAGGCCGCTCACCCCGTCGTCGTTGAAGTGGGCGGCGATTGTTCCGAACACCGGCGCCTCGTCGGCGGCGGACGCCGTCCCGCGGTGGGCGCGCGCCCACTGTCGGCTGACGTCTCTGAGCGCGTCCTCGCCACCTCTCCGGTCGAATTTGTTGATCGCGATCAGTTCGGCGAGATCGACCATGTTGATTTTGTCGAGCTGCGACGCGGCGCCGTACTCGGGCGTCATGACGTACAACGAGACGTCGGCAACATCGACGATCACGGACTCGCCCTGGCCGATTCCCGGTGTCTCGACGACGATGAGGTCGAAGTCAGCCGCACGACAGGCGGCAATGATGTCGGAAAAGGCGCGAGGCAACACCGCGTTCGCCTCGCGGGTCGCGAACGATCGGAAGAAGATCTGTTCAGAGTCAATGGCGTTCATCCGGATGCGATCGCCGAGCAGCGCACCGCCGCCACGCCGACGTGTCGGGTCGATCGCCAAGACACAGATCCGCAACTTGTCGGAGAGGTCGTGGCGGAATCTTTGAATGAGCTCGTCGGTGAGCGACGATTTGCCGGAACCTCCGGTTCCCGTGATGCCGAGGACCGGGACGTGCCGCTTTCCGGCCGCGTGGCGGAGTTCTTTGAGAGTCGCAGCCGGCGTCCTGCCTGCCTCGAGGGCGGTGAGCACCCGGGCGAGGCTTTTCGACTCGCCGGCGAACAGACCGTCGAGCGAGCAGGGCAAGTCCGCGGCGAGATCGCGATCGCACTCGCGGATCAGCTCGTTGACCATCTGAGGCAAACCGAGGCGCTGGCCGTCTGAGGGCGAGAAGATGCGCGCGACCCCGTAGGACTCGAGCCGCTTTACCTCGGGTTCGACAATGACGCCGCCGCCCCCGCCGTACACCCGCACGTCGGCTCGGCCGACGTCGCGTAGGCGGTCGACGAGGTACTCGAAGTACTCGACGTGACCCCCCTGGTACGCACTGACGGCGACGCCCTGGACGTCCTCCGCGACCGCCGCCGTCACGACCTCGTCGACCGAGCGGTTGTGACCGAGGTGGATAACCTCCGCTCCTTGGTCCTGGAGGATGCGCCGGATGATGTTGATCGCTGCGTCGTGCCCGTCGAACAGGCTGGCCGCGGTGACAAAACGGACGGGGTATGCCGGGCGGTGCAGTCCGGCGCCAGGGGAGGTCGACGCCGATTTCATAGGACGCAATATAGTCGTACAACCTACTAAATGAACCCGCTGGGTGCGAAGGGATACCGACGATGGTGGTGAGCCGGGAGTCGCCGAAGCTCCGATTCGATCCAATCGCCGAAGCGCGTCGGCAGTGGGAGGCGCACGGCTGGACGGACGCCGCACCGGGGGTCGCCGCCGTGACGTCGATCATGCGTGCCCAGCAGGTCTTCCAGGCGCGCGTGGACGAGGTACTCCGCCCGTTCTCCTTGACCTTTGCCCGTTACGAGCTGCTGATGGTGCTCTCGTTCAGCCGAGATGGCGCGATGCCGCTCTCCAAACTCGGCGACCGCCTGCAGGTTCATCCGACGAGTGTTACGAACGCCGTGGACCGGCTGGAAGGCCAGGGCCTCATCCGGCGGCGTCCGCACGAATCGGACCGCCGGATGACGATGGCCGAGCTCCTCCCCGAAGGCCGCGCCCTTGCGAAGTCCGCTACGGCGGCGCTCAACAGCGCGGTCTTCGAGGACCCCGGGCTCAGCCGCGGAGACCTCGACAACCTTTTCGAACTGCTGCGCAATTTGCGGATCGCCGTGGGCGATTTCGAGCCAGAGGGCGCATTGACGACGAAGGGTTGACGAAGCTCGGCCGACACGAGCGACATCGTTCGCGGCTGGCTCACGGCAATCGCTTCGGCACACCGCAAAAGACGAGCGTCTCGATGTGCCCATGCGCACGTGCTTCGCTAGTTTGCTCGCGGTGACTGCGATCCCGAACGCGTCCGCTCCCAGGCTCGTGCACCTCGATCGCGACGGTGACGTGGCCATCGTTCGTCTTGACCGACCGAAGGTGAACGCGCTTTCGGTCGACCTCCTCGACGAGCTCGCCGTCGTCTTCGGCCAACTTTCCGACGAGCCGCCTGGAGCGGTCGTGATCTGGGGCGGCGAACGAATCTTTGCCGCTGGTGCGGACGTCCGCGAGTTCCTCGAACAACAGAGCCGTGACGCGCTAACCCGGGCCTTCGCGCGCGCGTTCGATGGGCTCGCCGCGCTGCCGCGCGCGACAATCGCCGCGATCAGCGGGTACGCGCTCGGCGGCGGGTGCGAGCTCGCCTTAGCTTGCGATTTTCGTTTCGCCGCGACGACGGCGAAGCTCGGTCAGCCAGAAATCCTCTTGGGCCTCATTCCTGGCGCGGGCGGAACCCAGCGGCTGGCGCGTCTCGTCGGGCCGGCGCGCGCGAAGGATCTCATCTTTACCGGGCGCCACGTCGAGGCGGAAGAGGCGTACCGCGTCGGACTCGTCGACCGGGTCGTCGAGCCGGACGCGCTACTGACTTCTGCCGTCGAATTCGGCCGCGTACTCTCCTCCGGTGCGCTGTTGGCTCAAAGCCTTGCCAAGCGCGCGATCGATGCTGCGGCCGAGATGAGTCTCACTGAGGGCCTTGCGTTCGAGCGCGAACTCTTCACCCGGGCTCTGCGCTCGAATGATGCGCGACAGGGGATCAGCACCTTTTTGGAACAGGGTCCTGGTCACGCGAAGTTCACGGGAGAGTAAAGGCGGGTCGTTGTTCGAGGACACTGAATGAAAATTGCCGTCTGCGTGAAGCAGATCCCCGATCCGGAAACTCCGATGGCGTACGACGCGACGTCGCACACCTTGGTGCGCGGCGGCGAGCTCACCTTTGATGACTCGGACTCGTACGGCGTCGAGATGGCTCTCCGGCTCGCCGCGCAGGCCGGCGATGCCGAAGTGACCGCCGTCTCGATGGCGCCGAACGGTTCGACCTCTGGCCTTCGCAGCGCGCTCGCAATGGGGGCCGCAAACGCGGTCTTGATATCGGACCCCGCTCTCGCCGAGTCCGACGCGCTGTGCACTGCTCGCGTCCTCGCCGCGGCGATCTCGCGTCTTGGTGCCGCGCTCGTTGTGGCGGCGACCGAGTCGACAGACGGCTACACGGGGACGGTGCCGGTCCAAATTGCGGAGATTCTCGGGTTTCCGGCGCTGAGCTACGTGCGCAAGGTCGAGCTGGACGCGGAAAGTTTGAAAGCGGAGCGTCAGACGGCCGAAGGCTTCGATGAGGTGGCGTGCGCCTTGCCCGCTGTGATTTCCGTGACCGCCGGCGTCGTCGAGGTGCGATATCCGACGTTCAAAGGAATCATGGGTGCACGGAGCAAGCCCGTCGAGACCTTGTCGCTCGCCGACCTCGAGATCGATGCGTCCTTGGTTGGTCGCAAGGGGGGACGCCAAGAAGTCGTTTCGATCGAGGCCGCTCCGAGTCGCGCACGGGGGGAAATTCTCGAGAATGCCGCCGATCCGAGTGCAGAGATCGTCCAGAGACTGAAGACGTGGAAGGTGCTTTGAGGTGCCTGAGGAGCTGAGCGAGATCTGGGCGATCGTGGAACAACGCGACGGCCGCGTCGAGAGCGCGTCGCGAGAGATCGTGTCGGAGGCATCGCGGCGCGCGCGATCGGTGAGCGTGTTCGTCTGGGGTGCGGGAGCTCAGGACAGCGCGACCGAACTTGGCTCGCTCGGCGCGACGCGGGTCGGTGTGATTGGAGGGAGCAGTACAGAGCCCACGCCTCGGCAAATCTCGGTCGTTATCGCAGACCACGCGCGGAGCGCAGAATCGCCTGACGCGGTACTCGCGCCGATGAGCTACGACGGTCGAGACATCTGCGCCCACCTCTCGGTGATGCTCGACCGCCCCGTGATCTCGAACGTCGTCGGTCTCAACCTTGTCGACGGAGCGTTGCAATCTCTCCACGAGATTCTCGGTGGTACCGAGATCGCGCGGGCGCGCATCACCGACGGGGGCTTGGGGATCTTCCTCGTACGCGCGAAGTCGTTCGCGGCGACCGAAGGCGCGTCGGCTCCGCCCGAGGTGATGGCGCTCGAGGTGCCGCAACCCGCAGAAGCGGATCGCGTCGAAGTGCTCGCGCACCACGTCGAGGAGCGCAGCGGGCCGCGCTTGGACGAAGCGACTGTCGTCGTCTCGGGTGGGCGCGGCCTCGGAGGGCCTGACCGTTACCGGCTGATCGAAGAGCTCGCGCAGCTTCTCGGCGCCGCGCCCGCCGCGTCGCGCGCGATCGTCGACGCCGGTTGGGTGCCGTACGCCTATCAGGTCGGACAGACGGGCAAAACCGTGAAACCCGAGGTCTACCTCGCTTTTGGGATCTCAGGAGCGATGCAGCACCTCGTCGGTATGAAAGGCGCGAAACACATCGTCGCGGTGAATAAGGATGCGAGCGCGCCGATCTTCGGACTCGCTGATCTCGGAATCGTCGCCGACATCAGCGACGTCCTCCCGGCGCTCATCGAATCGGTGCGAAGAGAACGGGCAAAGCGCTGACCGGCTCTCGCCCCGCACAGCCTCCCCATCTGCGTGTTCACTATGCTGCCGTCTCGGCGACCGTGCCCAGGTCCGTGAGCGTGCCTGGCGCGCGCCGCTTCGAGAGCGCTGTCAGGGAACGAAGCGAGACCGCCTGATGCCTGGGATGGGGAACGGCCTTCGGGCCAGCAATCCGACCATCATCTCGGCGTTTGAATCGGCGCTTCTGCGTCAGGCGCTCGTCGTCGCGCTGATCCTCGTTCTACTCGCGGTCGCTTGGCGCTTTCTGCGTGAGGCGCGCCTCAAGAGTGCAGACGGATCCGCCAGCCGCTACGCGGACGACCTCGATCCAGAACCGGCCGCGCGGCGGGTGTTGCGTTATGGATTCGCGCTGTTGTGGCTCCTCGACGGCTTTTTGCAACTGCAGCCGAACATGCCGCTCGGGATGCCGTCCAACGTCATCACGCCAGCCGCGTCGACGTCGCCACTTTGGGTCCGCCATCTCGTCAACGTCGGTGTCACGATTTGGAACAACCACCCGATCCAGGCCGCGACCTCGGCGGTGTGGATCCAACTCGGCATTGGTGCCTTGCTGCTCGCGGCGCCTCGCGGCAGGTGGTCACGCTTCGCCGGTGTTGCGAGCGTTGCTTGGGGACTCGTCGTGTGGGTATTCGGAGAGGCGTTCGGGCAGATCTTCGCCCCCGGGGCGTCGTGGCTATTCGGTGCACCCGGTGCTGTCCTCATCTATGTGGTCGCGGGCGTATTGATCGCGTTGCCCGAGCGCGCCTTTTCTAGTCGCCTGCTCTCGCGCGGTTGGATCCGCCTGAGCGGCGTCTACCTCCTCGGCATGGCGCTCCTCCAGGCGTGGCCCGGTCGCGGCTTCTGGGTCGGCGCAGCGTCGGCGCGCCACAGCACCGGCCAGATCGCGTCGATGGCGAGTCAGATGAAGGCGACGCCGCAGCCCGGTGTGTTCTCTCGACTTGTCGCCGACTTCGGGCAATTCGACGTGCACAACGCCTTTGCCGTGAACTTGTTTGTCGTCGTCGCACTCGCCGCGGTTGGCGTCGTCTTTCTGAGCGGTTACCGGCCGCTGTTGTTGCCTGCTGTCATCGCGTTCAGTGTCCTCGCCGCCGCGGCGTGGGTTCTCGTACAGGATCTCGGGTTCTTCGGTGGAGTGGGAACCGATCCGAACAGCATGATCCCGACGGTGCTGCTCGTCGTCGGAGGCTATGTCGCGCTGACCCATGTTCCCCAAGAAGCCGAAGCGATCGTGCCCGCGCCGACGACGCCGTCCCTTTCTTGGCGGGAACGACTCAGCCCGTCGTATGCGATGCGTTCTTTGTGCGCGCTCGGCGCGTTCGGCGTCGTCTTGCTCGGAGCGGCGCCGATGGCGGTGGCGTCAACGAACTCGCAGGCTGACCCGATCATCGCCAAGGCAGTAGCGGGCTCGCCGGATTTCGTCGACACACCCGCGTCGGTGTTCCGACTTACCGATCAGTTTGGTCGTTCTGTCTCGCTCGCTTCGTTCCGCGGTCGTGTGGTCGTTTTGACCTTCCTCGACCCGGTTTGCACCTCAGATTGCCCGCTCATCGCCCAAGAAATGCGAGCGGCGGATCAGATGCTCGGCAAAACCGCGCTGAAGGCAGAGTTCATCTCTGTCGTCGCGAACCCTGTCTTTCACTCCGTCGCCGACGTCCAGGCGTTCGATCGTCAGGAATCGCTCACGCACCTCACGAACTGGCTCTTTCTCACGGGATCGGTCTCGCAGTTGACGGCGGTGTGGAACGACTACGGCATCCAAGCGTTGGTTGAGCCCGCTGGGGCGATGATCGGCCACTCCGAGCTGTTCTACGTGATCGATCCGTCCGGACACACTCGCTATGTGTTGCCGGCCGATCCCGGACCCGGCAACTCGTCGTCACAATCGTCTTTCGCGTTCCTGCTGTCGAGCGAGGTGCGCACGCTCGCGTCGTCGAGCTGAGTACGAGCGCGTGTTCGCGGAGAACTCTCTGTTTCGCGTGCCGTGCGCGCTCGCCGCTTGCCTCTTAGCGGTGCTCGTCATCGTCATGTCTGCGCCGGGCGCCTCGCCGGCGTCAGAGAACCCCCCGGTACCTTCGTTCGCGACTTCGGTCTCGATCGATGGGTCGACCTATTCCGCGATCCCGATGGGCGACCTCGGCGATGACCTGAACACGTTCTGGCAATTGTTTCGATTGCCGGCTGGGGCGACGCGCTGGACGCTCGACACGCCGACCGGGATCGCCGACAACGGCGGTCTCGTGATCGAAGGTGGATCGCCGTCAGCGTTGGCGGTCGCGATCCGGCCGAGCGATCTCCTCACCTTCACGCCGATCGCCGTTAGCGGCGCGCGGTCGAGCTGGACGAACGGCGGACTCATCCCGGGCGCGGTGATCGGCGCGCCGAATGCCTTCGTCGGTACGAGTGCCGTCGAATTCGCGGCGGTGGACACGAGCGACGGTGCGGTGCTGCGATCGAAAGACGGCGGGTCCAACTGGACGAGGATCGCCTCTGGAGCATCGTTGACTTATGTTGCCGCCGGCAGCTGTCAGGTGCGCGGCGTGCGCGCGCTCGCGACGGATGCGGGGCCGACCCTGTATGCCGGGACGAGCTGCTCGGAAGGAAACCGCGCCGGCATCTTCGAGTTCTCCGGCTCTTCATGGCGCGACGTCGGACCGAATCTCGGAGCACTCGGTCACGGCGCGTCGCGCAGGGTGCTCACCCTTTCCTCTTCTCCTCGATCGCTCGTAGCGATGATCGCGACGACCTCGGATTCCACGACGCGATTGGTCTTCGCGCGGTCTTCGTCGAACGGCGCCTCATGGGCGACGACCTCGCTTCGGCTTCCTCCGTCTGTTTTCATCGTGTCGGCTGGCACGATCAGTGGCACTGGGGCGTACGTGGTCTGGCGAAAGAACGGACTCTTCGCGGCGATTTCCTCGCCAAATGGCCACTGGTCGAGCTTGCCGGAATTGCCCGGCACGGCGTGGACGCTCGCTTTCCCACAGGGTTTGTCGGGGGCGATCGAGGCGCTCGGCGGACGTCTCTCGACCTTCAACGCATGGCGACTCGACCTCAGCACTTCACATTGGTCGCAATTCCAAACGATCGCGGTCCCGATCATTTACGGGTCGTCATCGTGAGCGGCGCCGCTCGGTCCCTCAGCCGAGGAAGTGCCGCAAGCACACCGGGGTAGTCTTCGCGCGTGGCCGACCAGGCGCGATTCGTCGATGACGCGATGGAGTTCATGCCGTCGCTGTACAGCGCGGCGATGCGCATGACCCGCAACCCCGCCGACGCCGAAGACCTGGTCCAAGAGACGTATTTGAAGGCGTATCGCGGCTACGGATCCTTCCAAGCGGGCACGAACCTGAAGGCGTGGCTGTACCGGATCCTCACGAACACCTTCATTAATTCGTACCGCTCGAAGTCGCGCCGCCCCGCGGAATCCGACGTAGCGGACGTTGAGGAGCTCTACCTCTACCACCGCCTCATAGGAGATGGCGTGTCGTCGTCTGGGCGATCCGCTGAGGACGTCGCGCTCGAACAGTTCACCGACGACGAGGTGAAAGCTGCGATCGAGTCGCTTCCCGAAGCGTTCCGCATGACGGTGCTCTTGGCCGATGTCGAAGGCTTCTCGTACAAGGAGATCGCCGAGATCACCGACGTCCCGATCGGCACGGTGATGAGCCGGCTACACCGCGGAAGAGGAGCGCTCCAAAAGGCGTTGCATGAATACGGGGCGAGACGCGGGTTTGTGGAAGCAGAGCGGGTATGACTGATAGTCGGGATGGGGGCGTGCCCCGGTCTAAGAAGAATCACCGGGGGGCGATGCGGTGAGGAAGGTGGGGGAGGAATGACTGATCAGGTGAGCGACGCGAGCGCGACCGCTGAGCTCGATTGCACCGAGACGGTCCGACGGCTCTACGACTTCCTTGACGGTGAGCTGACCGAGGAGCGCCGCCAGAAGATCCGCATTCATCTCGACCATTGCGGCCCCTGCGAGGAAGTGTTCGAGTTCCAAGCCGAGCTGCGCAGGGTGATCGCTGACCGCTGCAAAGACCGTGTCCCCGACCAGCTGCGACATCGGATCGCCGAGGCGATCGACCACGAACGGCTGAACCCGACGAGCTGAGCGCGCGCCGCCTCGTGGAATCATCCGACTCCGAACACGCGGCGGACCCCGTCGCCTGGGACGTGGCATTGCGCATCGTCAATGAGATCGGCCGGTTCCAGACACCGCTCGACCTCAGCACGGAGCGCGCCCTCGATCAGGACTTCCAGGAAGCGACGGCGCTTGCCGAAGGACTGGTCGAAGAAGCGACCGGTTTGCATTCGGCGTTCGGTCCCACCCGCTCGGTCGTGATCGACCGCGCCGGGTGGGCGGAAGCGAACGTCGGGTCGCTGAGGCGCCTCCTCGCCCCCGTCGGGCGCAAGCTCGCCGAGTCGGATATGGCACAGCGCCGCGCGCTCTCGCCGGCGGCGAGGGTGGCAGCCGGTGTCGAGATTGGCGCGCTGTTGGGGTGGATGTCCTCGCGGGTCCTCGGTCAGTACGACTTGATGCCGAATGACGCCGACCTCACCGGTGGGCTCGTCTACTTCGTCGGCCCCAACGTCGTCTCACTTGAGCGTCGTTTTGGATTCGACCCCCGTCAGTTCCGGTTGTGGCTCGCACTGCACGAAGTGACGCACCGCCTCCAGTTCACGGGCGTCGATTGGATGCGCGGGCACTTCACCGGGCTCGTCGAGCGCGGAACCTCGAGCGGACTGCCGGACGTCGGCGAGGTGATCGCCGGCTTGCGGCGCGCTTTTTCCGAATTTTGGGAAGGGATGAACCCGTTGGCCGACGGCGGCGTCGTCGGACTGATCGCGTCGTCCGAGCAGCTCGCCACCTTGCGCGACGCTCAGGCACTGATGAGCTTGCTCGAGGGCCATGCCGAAGTCGTGATGTCGAAGGCCGGACCGGATGCCGTCCCCGACGCACAGCGCTTCGCGCAGGTGCTCGCCGAGCGTCGGGCGAGTGCGAAGGGCATCGTGAAGCTCGCGCAACAGGCGCTCGGCATCGAGGCGAAGCTCCGCCAATACGCCGACGGCAGCCGGTTCATCTCCGCCGTCGAGACGGCGGGCGGACAGGACCTATTCGCACGGGTGTGGGAGTCGTCGGAGATGCTGCCGAGTCTCGAAGAGATTCGCGCGCCAGACCGCTGGATCGCGCGGGCGACGGGCGTCTCGAGCACGAGCGGATAGCGGGTTGCTTTCGGATCAGGCCGCGGCGCTGCTCGAACGCTGCGCGTTCCCGTCGCCGGGAAGCGAACTCGCCTGCGCCGTCTCGGGCGGCCCGGACTCGCTTGCCCTGATGATCCTCGCAGTTGCCGCCGGCTGTCGGGTGACCGCGTACCACGTCGACCACGGTCTGCGCTCCGGATCTGCGGCGGAAGCCGACGTCGTGCGCCGCAACGCCGACGCGGTCGGCGCCGCGTTCGTCGCGCTGCGCGTCGAAGTCGCGCCGGGCGCGAACTTGGAAGCGCGCGCCCGCACGGCCCGATTTTCCGCACTGCCCCCTGAGGTCGCAACCGGTCACACCGCTGATGACCAGGTCGAGACCGTGTTGCTCAACCTCGTGCGCGGTGCGGGAGCGGACGGCCTTGTCGGCATGCGACTCGGACCCCGCCATCCGATCCTGCGGTTGCGCCGCGAAGAGACCGAGCGACTCGTCGGATCGTTGCGGCTCGAAGTCGTCCGCGACCCGTCGAATCGCGACCGCGCCTTGCGGAGAAACCGCATCCGCATTGAGGTCCTGCCGCTTCTGTCCGAGATTGGCTCCCGCGACGTCGTCGCGGTCATCTCGCGCCAGTGCGAGCTCCTCGCCGACGAAGTCGCGTTACTCGACTCGCTCGCGTCGGCGATCGACGCGACAGATGTGAAGCAGCTCGCCGCCGCTCCCGTCGCGCTGGCGCGGCGCTCCGTGCGCACTTGGCTGAAGGTTCTCGGCGACTCCGCGTTGCCACCCGACTCGGCGACGGTCGAGCGGGTTCTTTCCGTAGCGCGTGGCGACGCGCTGGCGTGTGAGATCTCGGGCGGAGTGCGCATCCGTCGCCATCAGGGTCGACTTGTTGCGAGCGGATAGGTGTCGGCGCGCGTCGCCCGTGGCCGAGGCGAGTCGGAAATCGAACGTTGACGTCGACCTATTAGGGTCGAACCGATGCCAGGGGATCTGAACGCCGACAGCGCCGTGCCGCACGGGGTCGAGCTCGGGCGGGTCCTCATCTCGAAGGATGAGATCGCGAAGCGCGTCGGTGAGCTCGGTGCCGAGATCACCCTGGACTACGAGGGTCGCCCGCCGCTGCTCATCGGAGTGCTGAAGGGCGCCTTCGTCTTCATGGCGGATCTCGCCCGCGCGATCGCCCTTCCCGTCGAAATGGACTTCATGGCCGTCTCGTCCTACGGGACGGCGACGAAGACGAGCGGCATCGTCCGCATCGTGAAGGACTTGGACGTCGATCTCGTCGACCGCCACGTGCTCATCGTCGAAGACATCGTCGACAGCGGCCTCACGCTCTCGTATTTGAAGCGAGGACTCTTCGCGCAGGGACCAGCGAGTCTCGAAGTGTGCGCCTTGCTTCTAAAGACGGGTCTGCAGCGCGTTGATCTGAAAATCGCCTACGTCGGCTTCGAAATCCCGCCGGACTTCGTCGTCGGCTACGGCCTCGACGTCGCGGAGCGTTACCGCAACCTCCCCGACGTCCGACTCATGAAGGGAGCGCCGATCGAATGAGCAGGAACGGCGACCAAACCTTCGGCGGGGACGTGAAACGCGCCGCGGCCGCGGTCCGCGAGCTGCTCGCGGCGGTGGGTGAGGACCCAGACCGGCCGGGTCTCGTCGGCACTCCGGTGCGCGTCGCCGAGATGTACGCCGAGCTTCTTTCGGGGATGGTCGGCGACGCCGGGAAACACCTGGAGGTGACCTTCTCCGCGGAGCACGACGAAATGGTGATGGTGAAGGACATCCCCTTTGCGTCCCTCTGCGAGCACCACCTCGTCCCCTTCATCGGCAAGGCACACGTCGCCTACATCCCGAACGAGGACGGACGGATTACCGGTCTCTCGAAGCTCGCGCGCCTCGTCGACGCACATGCCCACCGTCTGCAGGTGCAAGAGCGCCTGACCACCGAGATCGCCGAAACGATCGAGGCGGAGCTCGCGCCGCGGGGCACATTCGTCGTCTTGGAGGCAGAGCACCTCTGCATGACGATTCGCGGGGTGAAAAAACCCGGCGCGAAGACGATCACCTCGGCCGTGCGCGGCCTTTTCCGCAATGACCCCGCCACGCGCTCAGAAGCGATGGCCTTCGTCCATTCTCTGCAGTAATCGACGCGTTGTCCCTGGTCGGGGCCGAGATCGGGGAAAACGGCGCAGGTTTCGCCGGTAGTCTGACGTCGTGGTCCCCCTCGTCATGGGCGTCTTGAACGTCACGCCCGACTCCTTTTTCGATGGCGGGCAGTACGTGACCCACGACGCGGCGATCGCCCGGGGACGCGAGATGCTCGACCAGGGTGCAGACATCATCGACGTCGGCGGGGAATCGAGTCGGCCGGGCGCGACGCCCGTCGGACTCGACCAGGAGCTTTGCCGGGTGCTGCCGGTGGTCGGCGCCCTCGCGCGGTTGGGGAGGGTCTCGATCGACACGATGAAACCCGAGGTCGCCGAAGCCGCCTGCCGAGCCGGTGCGACGCTCGTCAACGACGTCGCCGGGCTCTGCGTTGAGGTCGCGGCCGGGGCTGGCGCGGGGATCGTCATCATGCACATGCAGGGCCAGCCGGCGACGATGCAGCGCGATCCGCACTACGACGACGTCGTCTCCGAGGTGATCGCGGCGCTCGATTTCGGCGCGAAGAGGGCCAGGTCCGCCGGGATCCGAGAGGTCTACGTCGATCCGGGGATCGGTTTCGGCAAGACCGTCGAGCACAACCTTCAGCTCCTCGCGGCGCTGCCAGAGCTCGTCGGACGCGGCGAGCCGGTGCTCGTCGGGGCGAGCCGGAAATCGTTCCTCGGCCGGGTGATCACCGGCCCGGGAGAGCCGCCGCGCCCAATCGACGAACGCCGCGAAGGGTCTCTCGCCACGGCGGTGTGGGCGATGGCCTGCGGCTGCGCGGTGGTGCGGGCCCACGACGTGAAAGAGACCGCCCAGGCGGCGCGGCTGGTCGGCGATGTCGATCCCGTATTCGCAGGGGCGCGGCGATGAGGGGGCGGTGGGCGGCGGGGATCGTGCCCCGCAACTTCGCCTGGATCATCAAAGGTCATCTTGCGGTCAGCGAGCGGCCGGGCGGCTCTGCGCCCGTCCATCGCCGGGTCCGCCGCCAAGAAGAGATCCTCTGGCTGCGCGGCCAGGGCTTCACCAAGATTGTCTCGTTGCTCCCCTCGCCGCACAACCTGCACGCCTACGACGAGCTCGGCGTCGCCCACGAGCACGTCCCGATGGCGATCCACGACGACCCGATGCCAACGCTCATCGAGCTCTACCCGGCGTTGTTGCGCTGGATGTATGGCGGCGAACGGGTCCTCATCCATCAGGATCAGCTCGACGAGCGCCTTGCCGGCGTGCTGGGCGGCTTCCTGTACTGGAGCGGCATGGTTCCCGAGCTGCCGCTCGCGATCTCGGCGATCGAGAACCTGTTGCGCCGCCAGCTCGGGTCGACCGGGCGGACGATCGCCACCCTCTCCGTCGAGATCACCCCGCCATCAGAGAAGGACCGGCGCCGCCCCGACCGCCCCTCGGAGGCGGTGCTCGTCGCGATCGCAGAGGGCCGCCTCGGTCCGGTCGTCGAGGTGCCTCGCGCCGTTTCGATCGAGCCCGAGGAACCTGCGGAGCCGCCACCGGTGGCCGAGCCGGTGCCGCCGGAAAAGCCGACCACGGTCGAACGCCCAAGGGCGCGGGCGTCGCAACCGGCGAACCGCAAGGCGACGGCGCGTGCCAAGAGCACGGACGCAAGGAGAGCGAAGGTCTCGCCGCCGAAGAAAGCGGCGAGGGTCTCAAAAACGCAGCGCACGGCGGCCAAGCCGGCGGCGACGAAGACTCGAGCGCGACGGAGCGCCAGTGGGAGCGTGACGAGCTCAGCGAAGACCATGGCGAAGTCGCGCACCGGTCGCGGGTCATCCAACCGGGGCGCGACGACGCGCGCCCGGACGCCGGTCGACGCTTCGTCCGCAGCGAAGCGCTCGGCGCGGCGGTCCGCGTCCCCGGCGCGCAGCGGAACATCTGTCACGAAAGCGGCGTCATCGTCGCGACGCACCTCGACGACGCGTCGCAAACAGGCGGGGACCGCGTGAGTGACGCGATCGAGATCCGTGGGTTGCGAGTGCTCGGCACCCACGGCGTGCTTGTCGAGGAGATCGCCCGTCCGCAACCATTCGAGATCGACCTCGATGTCGAGACTCGACTCGTCGGGGCGGGCGCGTCAGACGATCTCGTTCAGACGGTCGACTACGGCCCGATCGTCGAGACGGTGTGCAAACTCGTCGAGAGTTCGCATCTCGCGCTTTTGGAATCGCTCGCCTCGGCCATCGCCGATGCCGTGCTTGACGATCCGCGCGTCGATGCGGTCATGGTAAAAATTCGCAAGCTTCGTCCGCCGCTCGCCGCCGACGTGGCGACCGTCGGTGTCCGCATCTCGAGACGACGCGGCGAACAGTTGACCGCAGAGCGCTAGAGCCGATTCGACGTGCGCGCCTACCTGTCGATCGGCTCGAACCTCGGAGACCGGTGGGCACACCTGCGATCCGCACTAGGTGCGCTCGTCGAACTCGATCCGGACCTCGCCGCTTCGCCGGTGTACGAGACCGCCCCCGTCGGCGGTCCCGCCGGCCAGCGGCCGTACCTGAACGCCATCGTCCGTGTCGACACTGGCCTTTCGCCGCATGCGCTTCGCGAGCTCGTCCAGAGGATCGAGAATGACGCGGGACGCGTGCGACGCGAGCGGTGGGGAGCACGCACACTCGACATCGACATCGTCGTGATCGAAGGCGTGCGCGTCGACGACGCGGACCTCGTGGTTCCTCACCCGCGGATGGCGGAGCGGGCCTTTGTCCTCGCGCCGCTCGAAGACGTGGAACCTTCGGCGGTGCCGGTGGGATGGCGTGGTCAGCTCGCTGAGCAGATCGGCGAGGTCCGCAAGGTCGGGTACCTCGTCCCGCCGTACGTCGAGGCTCACGTAGCCGGCACCTCTGCTCGATGAGCACGACCGACAGCGAGCTTGTTGCGAGGACGTTCGACGACTTAGACGGTGCACTTGACGGTGCGCGGCGAGAGCGCCTGCGCATCGGACTGGTGCCGACCCTTGGCGCGTTGCACGGCGGCCACGTCGCGGACATTGCGCAAGCGGACGCAGAGTGCGACGTCGTCGTCGTCTCGATCTTCTTGAATCCGCTGCAGTTCAACGATCGAAAGGACCTGGCGCGCTATCCAGGCGATTTCGTCACGGATGCGCGCGTCGCCGTGCAAGCGGGAGCAGATGTCGTCCTCGCGCCATCCGTCGAGGTGATGTACCCGGCTGGGGCACCCGAAGTCGTCGTCGATCCTGGACCAAAGAGCCTGGTGCTCGAGGGCGCTGCACGACCGGGCCACTTTCAGGGGGTCGCGACCGTCGTCACGAAGTTGCTGGCGATCGTGCGGCCGAACGCGGCGTACTTCGGTGAGAAGGACTATCAGCAGCTCGTCATCGTGCGCCAGCTCGTGAAGGACTTGTCGTTCGCGGTCACGGTTGTCTCCTGCCCAACGGTCCGCGAAGACGACGGGCTCGCGATGTCGAGTCGAAACGCCTTCCTCGGAGCCGAAGAACGCAAGAGCGCGGCGTCGCTGTACCGGGCGCTTTGTCGAGCGAAGACCGAAATCGGACGCGGCGAGAACGACGCGAACAAGATCGTCCAAACCATGTGGGACGTCGTCGCCGAGTCATCCCTCGTTTCGCTCGACTACGCGCACGTCGTGCGCGAAGGCACGCTCGATGACGTGTCCGACATCGACGGCGACGTGCGGCTCCTGATCGCGGCGCGCGTCGGCCCCATGCGGTTGATCGACAACCTGCTCGTCGAGGCGGGGACGCCATGACGAAAGGCGCCGACGTGACCTTTGACGCGATCGTCGTCGGTAGCGGCGTCGCGGGGTGCACGACCGCGCTCGAGCTCGTCGAGCGCGGGGTTGCCCGCATCGGCCTCGTCACGAAGGGTGATCTCGGGGTGTCGACGACCGACTGGGCACAAGGCGGCATCGCCGCGGCGCTGAACGCCGAGGACGACTCGATCGAGCTCCATTTCGAGGACACGCTCGCCGCCGGCGGTGGGCTGTGCGACGTCGACGCGACCCGCGTCCTTGTCGGCGAGGGTCCCGACGCGATTCGCGCGCTCGTCTCGCGCGGCGCGGTGCTCGACCGCGACGAGCGCGGAGGGTTCGCGCGCTCGCGAGAGGGTGGTCATTCCGTCCCGCGCGTCGTCCACGCGGGCGGGATGGCGACGGGAGCAGAGGTCATCCGTGCCCTCGTGGCAGAGATCGAGAAGAGCCGGATCGTCGTCATCGAGGACTCACGCCTTTCAGAGCTCGTCATCGAGGGCGGACGCTGTTCCGGGATCCTTTGTGTCGGACCGGACGGCATCGAGCGCGCGCTCACCGCACGCACGATCGTGCTCGCGACCGGTGGCATCGGTCAGCTCTATTCGGTGACGACGAACCCGCCGGGCGCCACCGGAGACGGCATCGCGTCGGCGATCCGGGCGGGAATCCCCGTCGCGGATCTCGAGTTCGTGCAGTTCCATCCGACCGCGCTCGCGATCGAACGTCGCCCGCGACCGCTGCTTTCCGAAGGATTACGTGGCTACGGCGCGCTGCTCGTCGGAGTCGACCGTCAACGCTTCGTCGACGAGCTCGCGCCGCGTGACGTCGTGAGCCGGGCGATCGTGCAGAAGATGGACGAGAACGGCGCGGAGCACGTTTTTTTGGACGCTCGGCCGATCGGCAATTTCGCTGAGCGCTTCCCGACCCTCGCTGCAATTCTCGCTGATGCCGGATTTGATCCCGCAGTCGACCTCTTGCCGGTCGCGCCCGCCGCGCACTACGTCTGCGGTGGCGTCATCACCGATCTTTTCGGCCGCAGCGCACTTCCGGGGCTCTGTGCCGTCGGCGAAGCCGCTTGCACCGGTGCCGAGGGCGCCAATCGACTGGCGTCGAACTCCCTACTCGAAGGGCTCGTCTTCGGCCGGCGCGCCGCCGAGGCAATCGCGAAAGGTGCAGACGGGCCAGAGGCCTCGGGAGCGCTCTCCGGCGTCCTTTCTCCCCGCAGCGCCACGATCCCGATCCATAGCGTCCCGCGTTCGATCGGGTCGACGACGGCGAGCGCGGCCGTCCCAACGGATCTCGCGTCCGCGCGAGCGGGGTTGCAGCAGGCGATGACGCGCCACGCCGGCGTGCTGCGCGACGCCGCGGGTCTGAAGGCGCTTCAGGAGCGGATCGGCACCGCGATGATTGCAGCGTCAACGCGCAGCTCCCCTGAATCGGACGCGCTCGCGAACCTCGCGACCGTCGCCTCGTCGCTCGCGTCGGCCGCCCTTGCGCGCGAAGAGACGCGCGGAGCCCACGCGCGCGCCGACATGCCGCATCGCGACGACGACAACTTCCGCGTCCGATTGTTCGTCGAGGTTCCGGTCGGAGGCGATGCCGTTGCGTGACGATCTCGCGCCGCCACCAGCAGATGTCCGTCGAGCCGTCGCTCACGCGCTGTCCGAGGACCTCGGCGCGCTCGGTGACCTGACCGGATCCCTCCTTCCCGAGGGCACCGTTGCCCGCGGTGCCTTCGTTGCCCGTGCCAGCGGCGTTGCCGCCGGCACGACTTGTGTCGACGTGACGTGCGCGCTCGTCGATCCGCGGCTCGAGGTGATGATCGAACGCGAGGACGGCAAGGGCGTGAGCACAGGGGACGTCATCGCGCATGTGAGCGGGCCGTTGCGTTCGATGCTGATCGCCGAACGCACGGCGCTCAACTTCCTCTGCCACCTTTCGGGAATCGCTACCCTCACCCGACGCTTCGTCGATCAAGCGACACAGGCGAATCCAAAGACGCGCATCCTCGACACGAGGAAGACGACACCCGGGTTGCGCGCCCTCGAGAAGGCAGCGGTCCGAGCGGGTGGGGGCTGGAATCACCGTTCATCGCTGTCCGACGCGGTGTTGATCAAGGACAACCACCTCGCGGGAATGTCGATCGAAGATGCGGTCGCGGCGGGGATCGAACGCTGGCCGGGTCGCGCCGTCGAAGTCGAATGTGAGACGCTCGTCGAGGTCTCTCGGGCGCTCGACGCCGGCGCGACGATTGTGATGTGCGACAACATGTCGCCAACAGAGGTCCACGAAGCGGTGGTGCTCTTGCGTGAGCATGCCCGCGGTCGCAGCGGTGACGTGCTGCTCGAGGCTTCGGGCGGCGTCACGCTCGACAACGTCGCCGCCTTCGCGGGCGCGGGCGCGGATCTCGTCTCGGTGGGCGCGATCACGCACTCCGCCCCGATCCTTGACGTCGGACTCGACATCGAACACTGAGAGCCACGCGTTCGGTGCGGTGAGCTGGCCTTTCCATCAACTAGACCAGTAGACCATGCTGCTCGCCGTCGACGTCGGCAACACCCAGACCGTGATCGGCGTCTTCGACGACGCGGCTGGCACCGAGCTCGCGAACCGTAAGCCCGGGGAGCTGCCCGGGCTCCTGCACCACTGGCGGATCTCAACCGTGCGCGACCGCACCGCGGACGAGTTCGCGCTTGTCGTCGACCAGCTGCTGCACAGCGCGGGCATCGTGCGCCCCTGGCGCGGGGGAATCGCCGCCGCCGATGGCGCCGAGATCCACGGCGTCGTCGTGTCGTCGTCGGTGCCGCCGTTGACATCCGCGTTGCGCGAGACGGCGACGACGTGGTTTGACGTGCCGTTCGTCGTGATCGGACCGGGGATCCGGACCGGTATGCCGATCCTTTACGACAACCCGAAGGAGGTCGGTGCCGATCGGATCGCGAACGGCGTCGCGGCGGTCGATCTGTTCGGAGGTCCGGCGATCGTCGTCGATTTCGGCACCTCGACGAACTTCGACGTCGTCTCGGCTGCCGGTGAGTACATGGGCGGTGCGATCGCGGTCGGTCTCGAGGTGTCGATGGACGCCCTCTTCGAACGCGCTGCCGCGCTGCCGCGCATCCAACTCGTCGCACCGACGGTCGCGATCGGTCGCTCGACGGTCGCCTCGATGCAGATCGGCGCGATTTTCGGTCATGCCGGTCTCGTCGACGGGATCTGTGCTCGGATCCTCGCCGAGCTCGGAGAGGCCACGGTGATCGGCACGGGCGGTCTCGTCGAGGTGGTCGCGCCGCACACCAAATACGTGCACGAGATCGAGCCGTGGTTGACCCTGCACGGACTGCGGGTCCTCTACTGGCGCAACACCGACGAGAAGAGCCGCCGATGACCGAGCGCTTCGAGCCCCCGTACCGGTTTCCGGGGACGGTGCCCACAGCGTCAGTCGTTCGCGATCACGGCGCTCTCGAGGCCGGCGAGTCCTCCAACACGGTCGTCTCGGTCGCCGGCCGGGTGATGCTGCTCCGCCGGCAGGGCAAGATCGCCTTCGGCGAGCTGCGTGATCAATCCGGCGCGATCCAGCTATATGCGGATGCGCAGGAGACAGAGCACTTTGACGAGTTCGTGCGGGTCAATCTCGGCGACTGGATCGGCGCGACGGGCATCGTCATGCGCACCAAGCGCGGTGAGCTCTCGGTGAAGGTCAAAAACTGGACGCTGCTCGCCCGGGCGCGTCTCGGTTTCGGCGACAAGTGGCGCGGTGTGCACGACGTCGAAACGCGCTTTCGCCAGCGTGAAGTCGATCTGTGGGCGAACGAGGGCGTGCGTGAGACCTTCGTGTTGCGTTCCCAGATCATCGCCGCGATCCGGCGACAGCTCGACGATCGGGGATTCCTCGAGGTCGAGACGCCAGTGCTGGCGCCGATCCAAAGCGGCGCCTACGCGAAGCCGTTCGTCACGCACTACAACGCGCTACACGCCGACTTCTACCTGCGGATCGCCACCGAGCTGTACCTGAAGCGGCTGCTCGTCGGCGGCTTCGAGCGCGTCTATGAGATCGGTCGCATTTTCCGCAACGAGGGGCTCTCCCCGCGCCACAACCCGGAGTTCACGATGCTCGAGGCGTACCAGGCGTACGCGGATTACACCGACATGATGGAACTCGCCGAACAACTCATCGCCGGCGTCGCCGAGGAGACGCTCGGCAGTTCGGTTCTCAACTATCAGGGACGGCGGCTGGACGTTTCGGCGCCCTGGCGCCGGGCGACGATGGACGAGCTCATCTCCGAACGTGTCGGGCGTGACGTTGACTTGTCGCTCGGCGCGATCGAGCTGCACCGCATGGCGAAGGCCAACGAGATCGAAGTGGACGGCGGCGCACCCGCGGGTGTCGTGTTCTTCGCGCTCTACGAGGCGCTCGTCGAGCCGACGCTGTGGGATCCGGTGCATGTCACGGACTATCCGAAGGAGGTCTCGCCGCTCGCCCGGGACCACCGCAGCCGTCCCGGCTATGTCGAGCGCTTCGAATCAGTCGTCGCCGGGCGCGAGCTCGTCAACGCCTTCAGCGAACTCGCCGATCCCGAAGAGCAACGGACGCGCCTTGAAGCCCAAGCGATCGCGCACGAAGCCGGCGACGAAGAGGCGATGATGGTCGACGAGGAGTTCTTGCGCGCGCTCGAACACGGCATGCCACCGACCGGGGGCATCGGCGTCGGGGTCGACCGTCTGGTGATGTTCCTCGCCGACAAGGCGAACATCAAAGAGGTGCTGCTTTTCCCCGCGCTACGTCCCGAAACCGACGCGGAGCCTGGGGAACGATCGACTCCCTATTGATCGGGGACCGACCGGTGGCGAGAGATGCGCCTTTTTCAGATCACGAGCGACCGCATCGAACGGTCGATGTCGTCGACGAGGCGCCCGCCGAGCTCAGCGAGCGCCCGCGCGAGCTCGGGGTCGGAGATCCGCTTCGTCGCGTCGGCGGCCTTACCGGCGTACGCGCGCGCGATCGCTTGCGATGCGTTGATCGCATCGCAGTCGGTGACGAGCTGGCGCGCGACGTCGACCTCTGAGGCTTCTAGTGGCTTGCCGAGAATCGCTTGCAGCTCGGGACCGACATCTGAGTCGGCGAGCGCGCGTTGCACGGGAAGCGTATAGATCCCTTCGGCGAGGTCCTGTCCCGGTGGCTTGCCGACTTCGTCTTCGCTGGCGATGACGTCGAAGATGTCGTCACGGATCTGGAAAACGATTCCCAAGTTCTCGCCATAATCGGTGAGTGCATCGGCATCACGCGTCTCGAGTCCGCCGGTGATCGCGCCGATCCTGCACGCTGTGGCCATCAGCGCTCCGGTCTTGTCCGCGATCGCGCTGAAGTACGCGTCCTCACTACGGTCGATGCGGTAGGCGCTGCGAACCTCGGCGACTTGGCCCTGGGTCAGCCGGCCGAGCGTCGTCGCCAAGATGCCGGCGATCTCGGTACCGAGCGAGGCGGCGATCTCGGCAGACCGCGCGAGCAGGAAGTCGCCGACCACGACGGCGAGCAGATTTCCCCAACGGCCGTTCACGCTCACGACATTGCGCCGTTCGGTCGCCTCGTCCATCACATCGTCGTGGTACAACGAGGCGAGGTGGACGAGCTCGACGGCGACCGCGCCGAGCACCGCCTCCTCGCTGACGGGGGATCCCCCCCTCGAGGCGGCGGCGAGCGTCAGGACGGGCCTCAGGCGTTTGCCGCCGGCCGCGATGAGGTGGGTGGCGATTTCGTCGACGAAGGGGTCACCACACAGCACGACCTTGCCGAGGGTCTCCTCGAGGCGCCGAAGGTCGGACGCGGAGACGGGCAGCCCGAATGTGTCCGGCGCGCTCATCAGAAGAGCACGATACGCCATGAAATCCAGGGCTCGGCGCTGCGGGCGAGCAGGTCAACGCGCACCGTGACCGTGTATTGGCGCGATCGCCCTACGCCGGTTGGAGGGGGTCGACCGATAAACTCCCGAGCACGTAGCAGCGGCACAAGGGAGCGAAGTTTGTTCGAGCGGTTCACTGATCGGGCTCGCCGGGTGCTCGTCCTGGCCCAGGAAGAAGCGCGCCTCCTCAATCACAGCTTCATCGGAACCGAGCACATCCTCCTCGGGCTGATCCACGAGGGGGAGGGACTCGCGGCGAAAGCGCTCGAGTCGCTCGGCATCTCGCTCGAGGCTGTTCGCGAGAAGGTCGAAGAAACGATCGGTCCCGCCGGCTCGGCGCCGACCGGATCGCCCCCCTTTACTCCGCGGGCGAAAAAGGTCCTCGAGCTCTCGCTGCGCGAGGCGCTGCAACTCGGACACAACTACATCGGAACCGAGCACATGCTGCTCGGACTCGTCCGCGAGGGCGAAGGCGTCGCGGCCCAGGTGCTGCAGAGCCTCGGTGCCGACTTGCCGCGCGTCCGTCAGCAAGTGATCCAGCTGCTCTCCGGCTATCAAGGCCGCGAACCGGTCGGCGCGTCGACGGGTCCGTCGGGCTCGGAGGGCTCACCTTCCGGTTCGCCGGTACTCGATCAGTTCGGGCGCAACCTCACGCAGCTCGCGCGCGATCACAAGCTCGATCCGGTCATTGGCCGTGAGCGCGAGATCGAACGCGTGCTGCAGGTTCTCTCCCGCCGCACGAAGAACAATCCCGTGCTGATAGGCGAACCGGGCGTCGGCAAGACGGCGATCGTCGAGGGACTCTCCCAAAAGATCGTCAACGACGACGTCCCAGAGACGCTGCGCGGCAAGCAGCTCTATACGCTCGACCTCGGCGCGCTCGTTGCGGGAAGCCGTTATCGAGGCGACTTCGAGGAGCGTCTGAAGAAGGTGCTGAAAGAGATCCGTACCCGCGGCGACACGATTCTTTTCATCGATGAGCTGCACACGCTCGTCGGCGCGGGAGCCGCAGAGGGCGCCATCGACGCCGCTTCGATCTTGAAGCCGATGCTCGCCCGCGGTGAGTTGCAGACGATCGGCGCGACGACCCTCGACGAGTATCGCAAGCACTTGGAAAAGGACGCCGCGCTCGAGCGGCGCTTCCAGCCGATCAAGGTCGAAGAGCCGACACTCGCGCACACGATCGAGATCCTCAAGGGACTGCGCGAGCGCTACGAGGAGCACCACCACGTGACGATCACCGACCAGGCGCTCGTCGCGGCGGCGAACCTTGCCGACAGGTACATCTCGGACCGCTACCTACCCGACAAGGCGATCGACCTGATCGACGAGGCCGGCAGTCGCCTGCGCATCCGCCGCATGACGACACCGCCCGAGTACTCGAAGCTCGAGGCGGAGATCGAAAAGCTGCGTGCGGAGAAGACCGCAGCGCAACAGCGCGGCAATGAAGAACTCGTCTCGCGGCTTGCCGAGCAAGAACGGTCAAAGCTCGACCGCAAGACGGCGCTCGAACAGGAGTGGCGCGCGGAAGGCGTCGAGCTGTTCGACGTCGTTGATGAGGACGTCATCGCCGAGGTGCTCGCGACGTGGACGGGGATCCCCGTCTACAAACTCACAGAGGAAGAGACGGCGAAGCTTCTGCGGATGGAGGAGGAACTCCACAAGCGGATCGTCGGCCAGGACGACGCGATCAACGCGTTGTCTCGGGCAATCCGCCGGACGCGCGCTGGGCTGAAGGACCCGAAGCGTCCTTCGGGTTCGTTCATCTTCTTGGGACCGACAGGAGTCGGTAAAACCGAGCTCGCGAAGGCCCTCGCCGAGTTGCTGTTCGGGGACGAGAGCGCGCTCATCCAGCTCGACATGAGCGAGTACATGGAGAAGCACACCGTGAGCCGGCTCGTCGGGTCACCGCCAGGTTACGTCGGCTACGAGGAGGGCGGCCAGCTCACCGAGGCCGTCCGTCGCAAGCCCTTCGCCGTCGTTCTGTTCGACGAGATCGAAAAGGCGCACACCGACGTCTTCAACACGCTGTTGCAGATTCTCGAAGACGGTCGGCTGACCGACGCGCAAGGTCGCACGGTCGACTTCAAGAACACCGTTTTGATCATGACCTCGAACCTCGGCACGGCGGATCTCCGTAAGGCGCAGGTCGGCTTCAGCTCGGCTTCCCAGGCGGTTACCTACGAGCGGATGAAGCAAAAGGTGCAAGAGGCGCTGAAGCAGCACTTCCGCCCGGAGTTCTTGAACCGGATCGACGAGGTGATCGTCTTCCACGAGCTCGAGATCTCGGAGGTTGTCGAGATCGTCGACCTGATGACGCGTCGGCTCTCCGACCAACTCGAGAGCCAGGGCATCGGTTTCGAGCTCACGCCATCGGCGAAGGAGCTCGTCGCGAAGCGCGGCTACGAGCCGATCCTCGGTGCACGACCGCTGCGCCGAGCGATCCAGCAGTTGATCGAAGACCCGATCTCCGAAAAGATCCTCTGGAAGGAGTTCCGGGTTGGTGAGACGGTGATCGTCGACGCGGAGGGAGAAGAGGTCCTTTTCCGCACGATCGCTGCTGTCGAGCCGCCGTCGGTCGAACTCGCCGGAGCGGGGGCCGACTCCTGATCCAACTGATCCGTCCCGCGACGGCGGCGGCGTTGCGAGGAGGTGGCTGGTGAGCGGTCGGAACGATTACAACGCGCCCGTCATCGAGGAATTCCGGACGAATCACGGCATCGTCGGTGGTGATTTCGAGGGCAAGCCGCTGCTGCTTCTTCATCACAAAGGAGCGCGGTCCGGCATCGAGCGCGTGAACCCGCTCATGTACCAAAGGCTCGACCACGGCTACGCGATCTTCGCCTCGAAAGGCGGCGCGCCGACGAACCCGGGTTGGTTCTACAACCTGCGGGCGAACCCATCGGTGCGCGTCGAGATCGGCGACGCGACGTACCCGGTCGTCGCGCGGGTCGCGGATTCCGAAGAGCGGGCAAAGCTCTGGGAGAAGCAAAAGCGCGACTATCCCCAGTTCGCCGACTACGAGCAGAAGACGACGCGCACGATTCCCGTCCTCGTGTTGGAGCCTGCTTCGTAACTCCTCACTGCTCGAAGGAGCGGTCTCGCCCCGAGTACCCCTCGGGCCTGGTCGCGGGCCTTTTTCCGGTAGAATCGGTGACTTCTTCGTCGCGATCTGGCGGGCGGTCGCGGCGCAAGCCGGTGTCTGCGTGCCGGGTGTGGCGACCGTCAATCTGCAGGTGTGAGGAGTCGCGAGTGTTCGACGTCGGCGACAAGGTCGTTTACCCGCACCACGGGGCTGCCGTGGTCGAAAAGCGTGAGATGCGCGAGGCGTTCGGTGAGAAACGGGAGTACCTCGTTCTCCGCCTCGCCTACGGCGATCTCACCTTGATGGTTCCGACGGACAACACCGAAGAAGTCGGGCTGCGCGAGGTCATCAACGACGAGGAAGTCGAAGAGGTATTCGCGGTTTTGCGCAAGAAGGAAGCGCGCATGCCGACGAACTGGTCCCGGCGCTACAAGAACCACGTCGAGAAGCTGAAGTCCGGCGACATCTACCAGGTCGCCGAGGTCGTGCGGAATCTCTCGATTCGTGACAAGGACAAGGGTCTGTCCGCGGGCGAGAAGCGGATGCTCAATCGCGCCCGCCAGATCCTCGTCTCGGAGCTCACCTTCGCGATCGGCGTCAGCGAGGAAGAGGCCGAAGAGCGGCTGAACGCCGCGTTGCCGTAGTCGCGCGGCGCACCGGCGTGGACGGCGGCGTCTGGGCGATCGTCGTCGCCGCAGGCGAGGGAAGGCGCTTTGGCGGCCCGAAGCAGTTCGAGCGCATCGCTGGACGCACCGTCGTCGAGTGGTCGGTCGACGCGGCGCGTTCGTCCGTCGACGACGTCGTGCTGGTTGTACCTGGCTCCAAAGTGAAAGAAGCCTCCTTACACGCAGGTTGTCTGTTCGTAACCGAAGGCGGCGCGACCCGCGCGGAGTCCGTGCGATCCGGGCTCGCGATGGTTCCACCAGAAGCCGAAGTGATCGTCGTACACGACGCCGCGCGACCACTCGCCAGTCCGGCGCTCTTTGCGTCCGTGATCGATGCGGTGCGATCGGGAGCCGACGGCGCGATCCCGGGGATTGCTGTGTCGGACACTTTGAAGCGCGTCCACGGCGGACGAGTCGTGGCGACGCTCGAGCGCGAAAACCTGTTCTGTGTGCAGACGCCCCAAGCTTTCAAGGCGGACATGTTGCGACGCGCCCACGGTGGCGCCGAGGATGCGACCGACGACGCGGCGCTCGTCGAGGCGATCGGTGGGGAAGTCCTCGTCGTTCCGGGCGAGGTGCGGAACAGGAAAATCACCGATCAGGACGACGTCGCTCTGTTCGAGCGGCACCTCGCCGAGGTCCGCACCGAAGCGACGCACTCAACATGAACGAAGTGCGCGTCGGTTTCGGGATCGACCTCCATCCCCTGGCGAAGGAGGGCGACGACCGACCGCTCGTGCTCGGCGGCGTGCGCTTCGAGGGTGAACGCGGCCTCGTCGGCCATTCGGACGCCGATGCAGTCGCCCACGCGCTCTGTGACGCGATGTTCGGTGCGGCTGGGATGGGCGATATCGGAGAGCACTATCCCGATACCGACGCGCGCTTCGCTGGTGTTGAAAGCCTCGAGCTACTGAAGGAGACGGCTGCTCGCCTTGCGGTCGAGGGATGGCACCTCCTGAACGCCGATTGCTCGCTGGTCGCAGAGCGGCCACGGGTGTCCGACGTGCGAGCCGAGATGATCAAAAGGCTGTCCGAGTGCGCCGGGGGACCAGTGCACGTGAAGGGGACCCGACCCGAGCGCCTCGGTGCGCTCGGACGTCTCGAAGGAATCGCGTGCCTCGCGGTCGCCCTGATCGAGCGGTAGCGAGGCAACAGGGACCGAGGCACGAACGCGCGAGGCGCGAACCGCTCGGCGGCGACCGTGTCGAAGGGCTCCACGCGGTGCGCGAGCTGCTCGCCGTTGGGCGTCGCAAGGTCTATGAGGTTGTCGTCTCCGACGAAGCGAGGTCGTCGGAGATTGACGAAATCGTCGCGCTCGCTCGAGCAAAGGCGGTTCCGGTGCGCGAGGTTCCACGCGCCCTCTTCGGGTCGCTCACTTCGTCGGCCGTACCTCAAGGCATCACAGCACGCGCGGAGCGGATCGTGCCGGTCGGTCTCGACGAGCTGCTCGCGGGAAAGGCCGCCTTCCTCGTCGTCCTCGACGAGGTGACCGATCCGCACAACCTTGGCGCGATCCTCCGCAGCGCGCTCGGTGCTGGAGCGACGGGTGTCGTGATCAGTCGGCGGCGGAGCGCGCCGTTCACGGCAACTGCGCTGAAGTCGGCGGCAGGTGCCGCCGAGCACCTCCCCATCTCCGTCGTCGCCTCGATCGCGCAGGCTGTCGGTGAGCTTTCGCGTCGCGGAGTGTGGACCGTCGGCCTCGATCCACAAGCGGAGGAGAGCATCTGGGATCTCGAAATCGCAGATCGGCCGATCGCTCTCGTTGCTGGCGCCGAGGGCCGTGGCTTGGCTCCACTCGCCCGGAGCCGATGCGACCTGCTCTGCCGAATCCCCCTCTACGGCCCCGTCGAGTCGCTGAACGTCTCGGTCGCGGTGGCGGTCGCCGCGTTCTCGGTTGCCGCCCGCCGTGGCGAACTCGAGCGCAACGCCGACCCGCCGGTCAAATGACGGCGTCGGCGGGGCGCGACCTCAGTCGGGCCGAAGTCCGTCGCAGATCACGCGGGCCATGCGCGTGCGTGTGCCGTGTTCGGGTGCGTGGTTCATCACCGCCGAGCAGGTGCCGCTGACCAGATAGAGCACCTCGTCGACCTCGACGTCGGACCGCACGGCACCTTCGGACTTCGCGCGCTCGACGAGCGGCGCGACCGTCGCCCGCCACATCTGCTCGACCTCGGGACTCTGCTTCGATTTCGCCCCGGAACGTTCGAGGGCTTCGGCGAGATCGCGTTTCGATGACACCGTCTCGAGAACGCGGCAGACGAACTCGTACAGCGCCGCGCCGGCGTCCTCCGCCTTCTCGAGCCGGCGGGCAAACGCGCGTATCTCGGCCAACTCGTTCTCGACGATTGCGACGAAGAGCGACTCTTTCGTCGGGAACTGCCGGTAGATCGTCGCCACCCCGACGCCGGCGCGCTTCGCGATCGCCTCCATCGAGACGTCGATGCCCTCGGAGGCGAACGCCTTGGTTGCGGCGGCGATCACACGTTCGCGGTTGCGGGCGGCGTCGGCGCGCAACTTGTGGCTCGCGGCGGAATCGTCCTCCGCTTCGGGCGGCGGGAATGGCTCGAGGTGCGTCGGCGTTGGGGAGCCGTGAGGGTTCGGCGCGGCGCTCATGACGCCTCCCCACACCGAGGGTTGACAAACGGAATAACCATTCCGTATAGTCTAAGCGGAAGCACGGTTCCGATTATAGGCCTACTGCCCCTCCGGAGGTGACCGATGAGCTCCACGACGCCGTCCGCCCTGGTCGAACCAGCCTCGGCAGCGCCGGATGCCCTCGACCCACGCCGATTCCGCGCCTTGGCGGTGATCGCCGTCGCGCAGCTGATGATCGTCCTCGACGCGACGGTCGTCACGATCGCGCTGCCCTCCGCCCAGCGGGCGTTGCACATCTCGATCGCCAACCGCCAGTGGGTCCTCACCGCCTACGCCCTGGCCTTCGGCGGGCTCTTGCTGCTCGGCGGGAGGATCGCCGACTACCTGGGGCGCAAGCGGGTCTTCGTCGTCAGCCTGCTCGGCTTTGCCGCCTCCTCTGCGCTCGGTGGACTCGCTGTCAATCAGGCGATGCTTTTCGGCGCCCGCGCCCTTCAGGGAGCCTTCGCCGCCGTCATGGCGCCCGCCGCGCTCTCGATCATGACGGTCACCTTCACCGAACCCCGCGAGCGCGCTCGCGCGTTCGGCGTCTACGGCGGCATCTCCGGCGGCGGTGCCGCGATCGGCCTCATCTTGGGCGGGCTGCTCACCGAGTACGCGAGTTGGCGGTGGACGCTGCTCATCAACGCCCCGATCGCAATCGTCACCGCATTCGCCGCTCTGCGCGAGGTCGGCGAGAGCAGGGCGGAAGGTGAGAGCCACTACGACCTTCGGGGCGCGGCAACAGTTACCGGTGGCCTGCTCGCCCTCGTCTATGGCTTTACCCGTGCCCAGACCGACGGCTGGGGCGCGTCGGTCACCGTCGGTCTGCTTGTTGCGGCGGCCGTCCTGCTCGCTACCTTCGTCGTCATCGAACTGCGCGCCGATGCGCCTTTGCTGCCGATGCGGGTGATCCTCGATCGCAACCGGGGCGGGGCGTACCTCTCGTCGCTGCTGCTCGGCATCGGGCTATTCGGCGTCTTCCTGTTCCTCACCTACTACTTCCAGGGGACGCTGCACTACTCGGCGTTGAAGACCGGGTTCGCCTTCTTGCCCTTTGCCGCCGGCATCGCCGTCGCGGCAGGACTGGCGAGTCAGCTGCTCCCGCGCGTCGGACCGCGGGTGCTGATGGGTGTCGGTCTCGCGATGGGTGTGCTGGGGCTCGTCTGGTTCACCCGGATCGGCGTGCAACCCGACTACGGGCTCCACGTGCTGCCGGCGGAGATCGTCGTCAGTTTCGGACTCGGCCTCGCCTTCGTCCCGATGAGCAGCACCGCGTTGATCGGCGTCGCCCCCCACGACGCCGGCGTCGCCAGCGCGCTCGTCAACACGACCCAACAGATCGGCGGAGCACTCGGCACGGCGTTGTTGAACACGATTGCCGCATCGGCGACAGCGAGCTACATCGCCGTCCACGGTGTGGCCGCCGCCAGGGCGGGCGCCGTGCACGGCTACACGACGGGGTTCACCTACTCGGCGGTCATCCTCGCCTGCTCGGTCGCCGCGGCGGTATTGCTCATTCGGGCCAGCCGCCGTGACCTTCCCACCGAGGGAGCGGTCTTCAGCTGATGACGCCGCGCATTTGGCGGCGTCACGGCTGACGAGTCAGACCCGCTTTTCCGCAGGCAGGTAGTCGCGCCGCGGGCTTCCGATGTAGAGCTGTCGGGGCCGGACGAGCTTTTCGTCGGTGTGCAGCATTTCGTTCCAGTGCGAAAGCCAGCCCGCCGTGCGCGGGATGGCGAACAAGACGGTGAACATCTGCAGGGGGAATCCCATCGCCTGGTAGATGAGGCCGGAGTAGAAGTCGACGTTCGGGTAGAGCTTGCGCGAGATGAAGTGCTCGTCGGCGAGCGCGACCTCTTCGAGCTTCAGTGCGATATCGAGAAGCGGGTTCTTGCCCGTCACCTCGAAGACGTCGTACGCGGTCTTGCGGACGATCGTCGCCCGGGGGTCATAGTTCTTGTAGACGCGGTGCCCAAATCCCTGCAGGCGACCGTGTCCCTCCTTCACGGAACGCACGAAGGGCTCGACGTTGTCGAGCGTGCCGATCCCGGTGAGCATGCGGACGACGGCCTCGTTCGCACCGCCGTGGCGCGGCCCGTACAAACCCGCGCAGGCCGCGGCGCACGCCGAGTACGGGTCGGCGTGGCTCGAGCCGACGACCCGCATCGCCGTCGTCGAGCAGTTCTGCTCGTGGTCGGCGTGCAGGATGAACAAGATGTCCATCGCCCGCGCGAGCACCGGATTCGGCGCGTACCGCGGCTCTCCGATCTTCCACATCATCGAAAGGAAGTTCTCGGGGAAGCTCAGCTCGTTGTCCGGATAGACGAAGGGCTGGCCGATCGAGAAGCGGTACGCGGCGGCGGCGAGCGTCGGCATCTTCGCGATCAGCCGCACGATCTGGCGGTAGCGGTTTCCGGGGTCTTCGACCTCCTTCGCCTCGGGGTAGAAGGTCGAGAGGGCGGCGACGGCGGAGACGAGCATCCCCATCGGATGCGCGTCGTAGTGGAAACCCTCCAAGAAGCGCTTGCGCATGTTCTCGTGGATGAAGGTGTGGTGGGTGATCTCGTCGGTCCAGCGGCTCATCTCTTCGGTCGTCGGGAGGTCACCGTGCAGGAGCAGGTAGGCGACTTCGAGATATGTCGAGTGCTCGGCGAGCTGGTCGATCGGATAGCCCCGGTACTCGAGAATCCCCGCATCGCCGTCGATGTAGGTGATCGCGCTCTCGCATCCCGCTGTGGCAGAAAGCCCCGGGTCGTAGAACCAGATCCCAGGCAGCAGCTTCGAGAACTCGGCGGAGGCGATCCCCCCGTCGATGATGGGGATCTCGGCCGACTCCCCGGTGCGGTTGTCGGTGATCGTGACGGAATCAGCCACAACGTGCTCCTTCGCCGTTGACGCTCCCCTTGCGTGCCAGCCTACGACCGGCCCTTGAAGGTGGAACAGTCGAGCCGATCCCTCGACGCTCAGGCGCCGACCTCGACCGGGGCGACATCGGGGCTCATCACGTCTTTCTGAGCCGGACTCGGCGCGCGCTTGGCATCGTCGGTAAAGACGTAGCGGCCGCCACGCAGCCACGACGCCCACGCGGCGACGAGGCACGCGATCGCCGAGAACGTGAACGCCTCACGCAGGCCGCTCCTGAACGGCGCGGCGATCAATGACGGGAAGAACGATCGCGACGTGAGGACGTGGGCGTTCGGCAGGTGCGCGATCGTGCTTGCCCGTAGCAGGTGGGTGAGCGGGTTGACGCCGAGGAACGCCGCGAACAGCACCGACACCGGTGGGAGATGGGCGAGTCGCGCCGCCTGGGAGTGGGAGAGGCCGGCTGAGACCAATCCGTGGCTGAGTGAAGCAGGCAGGCTTGCGGCGAGACCGACGATGAGCAGCGTGAAGAAGATCCCGATCGAAAGCACCTGCGCGGCGTTCTGGAAGGTGGAGTTCATGCCACCTCCCGCTCCGCGGTGCTGTGGCGGCAGGCTGTTCATCACCCCGGCGCGGTTCGGCGACGCGAAGGTCCCCATCGCGATGCCGTTCATGAACAACAGCGCGGCGAACGCCCCGTAGGAGAAGTTCACCGGAAGGAACATCAACAAGACATAGGTCAGAGCCGAGAGGAGCATGCCTCCGGTCGCGAACGGCCGGGAACCGAAGCGGTCCGAGAGCGCGCCGGACAGTGGCCCGGAAAGGAGGAACCCTCCGGTCAGGGGCAGCATGTAGATACCAGCCCACAGCGGCGTCTGTGAGAACGAGTAGCCGTGCTCGGGCAGCCAGATTCCCTGTAGCCAGATGATCAAGATGAACATCAGCCCACCGCGGGCGATCCCGGCGAGCAGCGTCGAGAACGTCCCAGCCGTGAAGGCGCGGATGCGGAAAAGCGCCAGTCGGAACATCGGCTGATCGACGACGTTTTCGATCACGACGAACGCCGCCAGGAAGGCGATACCGGCGGAGAGCTCGGTGAGCACTGGAACGCTCGTCCAGCCGGTCGTCGAGCGTCCGGACGGCTCGATGCCGTAGGTGATGCCGACCATCAACAAGACGAGCCCCACGGCGAAGGTGAGGTTGCCGACCCAGTCGATCGGCGCCCGCCGCCGCACGCCGCGCTCTTCGAGCTTCAAATAGGCCAACACCGTTCCGAGGATTCCGAAGGGCACGGAGATGAAAAAGATCAGCCGCCAGTCGATCGGGGCGAGCAGCCCGCCGAGCACGAGGCCGATGAAGATCCCGGAGATGCCGGCGATGTTCTGGATCCCGAGCGCGAGGCCGCGCTGATGCTCGGGGAAGGCGTCGGTGAGGATCGCCGGCGACTGCGCGAGGAGCAGCGCCGAGCCGACACCCTGGAAGACCCGCATCACGACGAGCCACAGCGCTCCGGCGCTACCCGACATCCAATCGATCGCGAGGAAAAGCGAGAACGTCGTGTAGACGACGAAGCCGAGGTTGTACAGCTTCACGCGCCCGAAAAGGTCTCCGAGGCGCCCGAAGTTCACGACGAGGACGCTCGTCACGATGAGGAATCCGAGGATCATCCAGAGCAGATACGAGGTGTTTCCCGGGTCGAGCGGGTCGAGGTGGATGCCGCGGAAGATGTCCGGCATCGCGATCAGCACAATCGAGCCGTCGAGGGTCGCCATCAGAGTGCCGAGAGTGCAGTTGAAAAGGGCGACCCACTTGTAGTTGTCCTTCGACGTGTGGCGAACGGCGGAGTTTTCGACGAGGGCCACGAAGAGAGCTTATCGGTTCTAATTAGTTTTGCTAACTGTCGTCGCGACCCCGCGGATCAGCCGCCGGGCGGGTCCTCCCCGAGTCGATCGACCTTCCAACCGGCCGACGACGTGCGCCGCGGCTCGAAAAAGACGCATCCCTCCGGACAGTCAAAGGGCATCTGGAGGTTCGCGCCGAGGCGGCACCGCTCGATCCGCTCTTTGGAACGAACGGTTTGCATGATGTAGTGACGGCAGTCGTCGCGAACCATGAGAACGTGCCTTCGTGTCGTGCTGCGATCAGCTACCTGGCCGATCGCGCAGGTAGCGCTCGATCTCTTCGGTGAGGCGCTCGGGGGAGATCTCCGCGGTTGGGGTTTCATCGGCCATCTCCACGCGCTGGACAAAGCTCGCGACGTTCTCGTCGTTCGCCACGACATCGTCGAGCAACTGCTCGTACTCGACGGCGCGACGCGCAAGTCCTCCGAGATCGGCGGGCCGACCGGCGATGCGCGCGCCGGTTTCAGCAAGCGCGAGCGCCGGCTTGGCGGCGATCGTCACCGAGTACACCGGTACGCTCGCCCAGATCGACATCGTCGTGATGCCGACCTCGTCGAGCGCGCTCTGCAACACCGCGAGGATCCCCGTCGGACCCTCGTAGAACGAGGCCGCAAGCCCCTCGGATGCGATCGCGTCCGGGTCGCTCGAAGTCGCAGAGAGCATCACCGGCCCGCGGTGGGTCACTTCACCGAGATACGCACCGAGGAAGATCGCGCGCGACACTTCGAGCTCGAGCGCAAGCTCGACGAAGGCTTCGCAGTAGCTCTTCCATCGCATCTGCGGCTCCGGCCCGCTCGCGATGACGCAGTCGACGGCACCAGGCGCAACAGCAAACGTCGTGGACGGCCACGTGATTGAGCGCACTTCGCCGTCGACGACGTTTACTTCCGGTCGAACTTCGGTGAAGTCGAAGAACTCCTCGGGGTCGATGTCGCAGAACGCCGTTGCCTTCCAGGCGCGCGCCAGCCGGTCGATCGCGGACGATGCCGCCTCACCGGCGTCGTTCCAACCCTCGAACGCGCCGATCAGCACGGGACGTTCGACGCCGAGTTGTTCTGGCAGACCTAGTGAACGGTCGCGCCGCGGAAGCGATCGGAATCGGAAGGGATGGAGGCTGTCCTGGTTGTCGCTATCGAACTGCACGCGGTCTCCTTTAGCCCTCCCGAGCCTAACGGCGGGCGGCCTGGTTCAGGGGTGCAGCGCACCGTCTCGGTACGCTCCTTGTATGTTGCCGACGGAGATCGCCATCGAAGAGATAACCGATCCGACTGCCGCCGATCACGCCGCGGTGAGTGATCTCCTCGCTCACCTTTCGCGCGTGAAGTCGCCCGATGCAGCCCAGTTCGCATCGATCGCTCGCTCTTCTGCGACGGCGCTTTTGTGCGCCCGGGTCGACGGTCGGATCGTCGGCACGCTTTCGCTCGTCACTTTCTCTTTGCTCACCGGCACGCGCGCGTGGATCGAAGATGTTGTCGTCGCGCCCGATGCGCGTGGGCGAGGCGTCGCGACGGCGCTCGTCGATGAGGCGCTGCAGCGCGCCGGGCGACTTGGCTGTCGTACTGTCGACCTGACGTCGCGACCATCGCGCATCGAGGCGAATCGGTTGTACGAGAAGCTCGGATTCGAAAAGCGCGAGACGAACGTCTACCGAAAGACGCTTTTAGGTTGAAGGGGAGGCCCTCACCTACTCTGGACGGCGCGCGAGAGGTTGCCGGAGCGGAACCCTTCAAGATCGAGGGTCACGTAGCGGTACCCCGCTCCTCGGACCGCGTCGACGACATCCTTTCGACGCTCGATCACCGTTCCGAGCTCGTCGAGATCCAGCTCGACGCGGGCGATATCGCCGTAGTGACGCACGCGAACCTGGGTGAATCCGAGCGCATGTAGCGCGGATTCTGCGGCCTCGACGCGCGCGAGCGTCGCGATCGTCACAGGGGTACCGTGCGGAACTCGGGACGCCAGACATGCCGCGGCGGGTTTGTCCCAGGTCCGCAGGCCGAGTCGAAGGGAAAGATGGCGGACCGCGGACTTCGTGAACCCGGCGTCGACGAGGGGGAACACCGCGCCACGTTCGCGAGCCGCGCGTTGTCCGGGCCGGATGTCGGAGAGGTCGTCGACGTTCACCCCCAAGGCGACGACGGCCGACTCCTTCTCGGCCGGCTCTTCGAGGGCATCCATCAGGTCGCGTTTGCAGTGGCAGCAGCGATCGGGATCGTTGCGGACGTAGGACGCGTTCTCGAGTTCGTGGGTTTCGACGACAAGATGGCGCAGCGACCACTCTTCGGCGAGTGCGCGCGTGTGGGCGAGCTCTTCGCTCGGTAGCGATGGCGACGAGGCGGTGACGCACAGCACCCGGTCCTGTCCGAGCGTGCGGTTGGCAACGTAGGCGAGCAGTGCCGAGTCCGCACCGCCGGAGAACGCGACGACGACACGCCCGTGGCGCTTCACCTCGACTTGCAGGCGCTCGAGTTCGGGTGTGGCGGAGTCGTCGGCGACGGTGGTCATCTCATCGGTGAGCGGTGAGTCCGGCGATGATCTCGGTTGGAACACCGATCGTTCCGGTGAGGAATGGCCCGAACTCTGCAAAGCGCGCGGAGGCATCGTCGAAGCGCATCGTGTAAACGCACTCTTTCAAGTCGTCGAAGCTACGGCAGAACAGCGTCACACCCCACTCCCAGTCATCGAGACCGGTGGAGCCGGTGACGAGTTGGAGGACCCGCCCGCGGAAGTTCCGGCCGGTCCTGCCGTGGCCGATCATCAGTTGCAGACGGTCCTCGTAATCGAGGCGGTACCAGTTCTCTTCCTCGCCCCGGCGTTTGGACATCGGGTAGAAGCAGAACACCGCGAGCCCTTCGGGCGGCAGGACGGGTCGCAGGCGAGCCCGTTTCATCTCGTCCGGCACGCCGCTCGCGTACTCCGAGACCTCGGTGAGCGACACGTACGACCACTTGAGCGTCAGGCCAGCTTGCACGAGCTCGGTCTGGAGCTGGCGGAGGCGGCGAAACGACGGTCCGATCCCCACGACTGCGAAGTCGGCCTTGTGGCCGAGGATCTCGGCGGCGAACGCCTGGTGGCCATCGGTCTCGCTCGACTTGATCGCGGTCGCGACTGCCTCGGCATCGACGTCGCCGGGGACCGAGAAAAACAAGTGCAGGACCGCCCACCCGTCGAGTTCTTCGGGTGCTTGCTGGCCGGCTTGGTTGGGAGCCTCGCTCACGCCGTCATCGTAGGACCGAGGCCGAAGCCCCGAGCCCCCGTGACGCGACGAAGCGGGGCGCAGTGCGCCCCGCTTCGATCATGAATTCGGGCGGTTTAGAAGTCGTCCATCCCGCCGCCGGGCGGCATGGCAGGCGCCTTCTCCTCGGGCTTGTCGACGACGACCGCTTCGGTCGTCAAGAACAGCGCCGCGATCGACGCCGCGTTCTGCAGCGCGGAGCGCGTCACCTTCGCGGCGTCGATGACACCGGCAGCGAAGAGGTCCTCGTACTTGCCAGTGTCGGCGTTTAGGCCCTCGGAGAGGTTCTTCAATCCGCGCACCTTCTCGATCACGACGCCACCCTCGAGTCCGGCGTTCACCGCGATCTGCTTGAGCGGCTCTTCGACGGCGCGGGCGACGATGCGCGCCCCCGTCGCCTCGTCGCCTTCGAGCTTCTCGGCGAGGTCGTGGATCGTCTGCTGCGTGCGCAGCAGTGCGACGCCTCCACCGGGGACGACGCCCTCTTCGATGGCGGCCTTCGTCGTCGACACCGCGTCTTCGATGCGGTGCTTCTTCTCCTTCAACTCAACTTCGGTGGCAGCTCCGACCTTGATCACCGCGACACCGCCGGAGAGCTTCGCCAAGCGCTCTTGCAGCTTCTCGCGGTCATAGTCCGAGTCGGTGTTCTCGATCTCGGTCTTGATCTGGTTGATCCGGCCCTTGATGTCGGCCTCCGCGCCGGCACCCTCGACGACCGTCGTCTCGTCTTTCGAGATCACGACCTTGCGCGCCCTTCCGAGCAGATCGAGCGTCGCGTTCTCGAGTTTGAGTCCGACGTCTTCGGTGATGACCTGGCCACCGGTGAGGATCGCCATGTCCTGCAGCATCGCCTTGCGTCGCTCGCCGAAGCCGGGTGCCTTCACCGCGGTTGAGCGGAAGGTGCCGCGGATCTTGTTCACGACCAAGGTCGCGAGCGCTTCGCCTTCGACGTCCTCAGCGATGACGACGAGCGGCTTGCCCGTCTGCATCACCTTTTCGAGCACCGGGAGCAGGTCGCGAACCGCGGAGATCTTGCCGCCGCTCAAAAGCACGTACGGGTCCTCGAGCACCGCCTCCATGCGGTCGGGGTCGGTGACGAAGTACGGCGAGATGTAGCCCTTGTCAAAGCGCATTCCTTCGACGAGGTCCATCTCCATCCCGAAGGTCTGGGACTCCTCGACGGTGATGACGCCGTCCTTGCCCACCTTGTCGATCGCCTCGGCGATCATCGAACCGATCTCCGCGTCGGCGGCGGAGATCCCGGCCACCTGGGCGATCTGGTCCTTCGAGTCGGTATCCCTTGAGATCTCCTTCAGCCGGACGACGGAGGCCTCGACGGCCTGCTCGATGCCGCGCTTCAGCGACATCGGGTTCGCACCGGCGGCGACGTTGCGCAAGCCCTCACGGACGAGCGCACCGGCGAGCACGGTCGCGGTCGTCGTGCCGTCTCCGGCGACGTCGTCGGTCTTCTTCGCAACTTCCTTCACGAGTTCGGCGCCGACCTTCTCGAAGGGGTCTTCGAGCTCGATCTCTTTCGCGATCGAGACCCCGTCGTTCGTGATCGTCGGTGCGCCCCACTTCTTCTCCAGTACGACGTTGCGTCCCTTCGGTCCGAGCGTGACCTTGACGGCGTCGACGAGCTGGTTCATCCCACGCTCGAGCGCCCGTCGTGCCTGCTCATCGAACTCGATCAACTTCGGCATCTCGGGTGTCCTCCATTGGATCGCTCGGCCTACCCGAGCGCTAGCACTCTAACGGTCTGAGTGCTAACAGCAAATCACGTCAGGGCACGCGCCGCAAGGTGACCGAGCCGGGATGGGGCGGCATGGCCGCAGAACCTGCCGCGGTCATGCACGTCAGAGGTGAAAAACTCCCCCGATGGCTGATCGCCGTGTCCGGCTCGTCGTTGCCTCGAACCGCGGCCCGTTGTCGTTGCAGTCGGCCCGCGGGGACCGAATCGTCGCCGGACACGCCGCCGGCGGTCTCGCCCCGAGCCTGGCGCGTGGGCTCGAGGGCGCCGACGCGCTGTGGGTGGCGGCGACCATGAACGACGCGGAGCGGCGCGCCGCGAGCGAGCAGGTGTCGGTCAAGACGCCAGGTGGGCTTGAGGTGCGTCTCGTCGAGGTATCCGAAGAGCTCCTCGGCGCGGCCTACCGGGTGATTGCGAACGGCACCCTGTGGCCACTCGTCCACGGCCTCTTCGACACGACCTACCGTCCCGCTCTCGACCGACGCTGGCACGAGGCGTGGGCCGGATACCGCGCCTACAACGCGGTCTTCGCTGAGGAGATCGCTCGCGTCGCCGACGAGGGAGCGACGGTGGTCGTGAACGACTACCACCTCGCGCTCTGCGGCGTGCGGCTCGCAAAGGCGCGCCCCGACCTGCGCACGATCTACTTCTCGCACACTCCGTTCTGCGGTCCCGATGAGCTCGAGATCCTCCCGAGCGAGATCCGCAAGGAGTTCCTTCAGGGCCTCTGCTCGTTCGGAACGACGGCGTTCCACACCCGCCATTGGGCTGGCGCGTTCGAGCAGTGCGTCGCGGAGACGCTTCGGACCGAAACGGGTCTCGCCGTCATCCCCCTCGGCGTCGACGCGGAGGAACTTCGGCGAATCGCCGATTCCGACGGGGTGGAGCGATCGCGCGGCGCGCTCGCCGGCCTTGTCGACGGTCGGCGCCTCATCTTCCGGTCCGACCGCGTCGACCCCGCGAAGAACATCGTGCGCGGCTTTCTCGCGTTCGAAGCCCTCCTCGAAGAGGATGAGACGCTCGTCGAGGAGGTCGTCTTTTCGGCACGCCTTTATTCATCGCGAGCGGAGCTCCCGGAATACATCGCCTACCGCAACGCAGTCGAGCAGGTGTGTTCACGCATCAACGAGCGTTTCTCGTCGGCACGGCGCCAGCCGATCGACCTCGAGATCGCCGACGACCTCGATGCCTCGATCGCCGCGATGACAGTCGCCGATGTCCTTTTCGTCAACCCAGTCCGGGACGGTATGAACCTCGTCGCGAAAGAAGGCGCCGTGCTGACACGCACGCCTGCAGCACTCGGATTGAGCGTGCGGGCGGGAGCGTTCGAGGAGCTCGGCGCGTTCTCACTCCCGATCGAGCCCTTCGATATCGAGGGAACAGCGCAGGTGCTCCGTCGCGCCCTCGAGCTTGACGAACACGAACGACGCGCCCGATCCGAGAACCTCGCGGCGATCGCGGCGCGTCATCCCCCCGCCGTCTGGATGAGCGAGGTCGTCGAGAGCGCCTCGCTCGCCGACGATCGATTTGTTTAGCCAGGCGCCGCGGCGAGGCCCTCCAAGAACGCGAGCGCGCCACGAGGGCCGTCGACGAGCAGGTCGGCGAGCTCGAGCAGCTCGGGGGGCGCCTCGTCACCCGTCGCGACGACGAGCACCGCAGCAAAGTTACGAGCGCGTTCGAGCTCACGCGCGGCGCTGAACGCCGGAATATCGCCGACATCGTCTCCGAGCACGCACCCCGTCGTGAGCTCGGCGAAGATCGAGCGAATCGCCGTTCCCTTGTCCTGTGCGGCGCTCGGGACGAGCTCGATCGCCATCTTCCCTTCCCGGGCATGCAGCCCGAAACGCTCCGCCAGCTCGCCGGCTAGGGCGATCGATGCGGCCTTTGCTTGCGGTGCGTTGCGCCAGTGCAAGGTGAGCGCGATGCCCTTTGCTTCCACAATCACGCCGTGCGGAACCCGATCGCGTGCCTCTGCAAGGGAACCGTTGACCGCGTCGACGTAGCGCCGCTCATCCGGAGGACCGACGACCGTGCCGTCGACCAGGCGGTGCTCGAGCCCGTATTGACCGAAGAGCTCGATAGGGATCGACGCGTCGTCGAGTGCGAGGTGTTCGACGAGAAAGGCGATCGGACGTCCGGAGACGACCGCAACCTTCGCGAAGCGGGCCGCGAGCTTGCTGATCACCCCCGTAGCGCCGGGCAGCGGCCGCGCTTGCGCCGGATCGGCGACGATCTCGGCAAGGGTGCCGTCGAAATCGACCGCGATCCCTGTAGTCCGAGGGGACGCGACAAGGCGCTCGACCGCGCGTGCTTCAGGAGTCAGCGCGGCCGGCGTTTCCGGGGTGGTTCTGCGAAGAACTTGGCAGCCCGACGCTTGTCACGGCGTCGCCGCAATCGACGGACTGTCAACGGATCGTACGCCACGGCCTCCACGGAGTCGCAAAGAGCATCGACGATCGCGTAGTAGCGCGCGCTCGAAAGACCGATGTCCTCGCGAATGACGTCGCGTTTCGCCGGGCGGTTGCCCATCACCGGCCAGCTTCGTTCGAGGTCGAGCACCGCAATCTCAATCGGGCTTAGCGTCACGGCGCGAACTCCACAACCCCGACATTGCCGTCGACAGCACGCGGATGCAAGCATCCTCGCTTTCTGAGAGTTCCGCTCGTAGCGAGCGGTGTCATCATGGGTGCGATGGCGACGAACGTGAATGATCTCGTGGCCTTTGGTGGCGGGATTGTCTCGTTCGCGTCGCCGTGCGTCTTGCCTGTCGTGCCTGCCTATCTCTCCATGGTCACCGGACTTGACCTCGGAGGGCTTGAGCGAGGGCGCAAGCGCCAGATCGCACGAATCGCCCGCGACACCGGACTTTTTATCCTCGGCTTCGGCGTCGTCTTCGTCCTCTTGGGGATTTCCGCGACGGCGGTCGGATCGGCCGTCGTTCACAACAAGGCGCTGCTGACGCGCATCTCCGGAGGCGTCATTCTGGCAATGGCCGCCTTCCTGGCGGGCTCGGTCGTGCTCAACGTCCCGTCGCTCTACGGCGAGGCGCGCTTTCACTTCAACGCGTCGCGCTATGGACCATTCGCGGCGCCGATCGCCGGCGCGGCGTTCGGGTTCGGCTGGACTCCGTGCATCGGTCCGGTGCTCACGTCGGTGCTGTTCGTCGCGCTGAGCGACCGCGGGATCGGCAACGGCGCCGTGCTGCTCGCGTTCTACGCGCTCGGCCTCGGGGTCCCGTTCCTCATCGTCGGTTGCGGCCTCGGCACTGCGGCGGGAGCTTTGAAGGTGGTCCGCCGGCACTTACGCGCGATCACCCTTGGATCTTCGGCGTTGCTCGCGTTCTTCGGTGTTCTTTTGATCCTCAATCGTCTGAGCTGGGTGACATCGGTTCTCGAGAGCTGGATGCGCGACGTCGGCCTCGGCAGGTTGATCACGCTCGGCTGACGGACCGCTACGCGGCCGCCAAGCGACGCGCGACGTAGAGCAAAATGCCGCCATTTCGGTAGTACGCCTCTTCGGTCGGGGTGTCGATGCGGACGATCGCCGAGAACACCTTGTCGTCCGCCCGGACTTGGACTCGCCTGCCCAACAGTTCACCCTCGTTTGCTTCGGCGAGACCCTCGATCGAGAACACCTCGCCGCCCGACAGCCCGAGAGACTGCGCGTTTTCGCCGTCGGCGTACTGCAACGGGACGATGCCCATCCCGATCAGGTTCGAGCGGTGGATGCGCTCGAAACTCTCGGCGATCACCGCCTTCACGCCCAAGAGCGCGGGACCCTTTGCCGCCCAGTCGCGCGACGACCCGGAGCCGTACTCCTTCCCGGCTAGGACGACGAGTGGAACATCGTCTTGTGCGTAGCGCATCGCGATGTCATAGATCGTGCCCAGTTCGCCATCGGGGAAGTGCACAGTGAATCCGCCTTCCTTGCCGCCGGCCAGCGCGTTGCGGATGCGCGTGTTGGCGAACGTGCCGCGGATCATCACCTCGTGGTTGCCGCGTCGCGTTCCGTACGAGTTGAAATCGGTCTGTTGCACGCCGTGGTCCGAGAGGAAGTGCCCCGCCGGACTGTCGAGCTTGATCGAGCCTGCGGGCGAGATGTGGTCGGTCGTCACGCTATCGCCGAGCACGGCGAGGACGCGGGCGCCTCCGATATCGCAGACGGGTCGGGGCTCCTTGCCCATTCCGTCGAAGAAAGGCGGATTTTGGATGTACGTCGATTCGGCGTCCCACGGATAGCGCGAGCTCTCGCCGACCGAGATCGAGCGCCAGTTGTCGTCGCCCGCGAAGACGTCGGCGTAGTCGGTCGCGAACATCGACGACTCCAACGCGTCGGCGACGACCGTTGCCACCTCGGTTGTCGTCGGCCACAGATCCCGAAGGAACACCGGCGTGCCGTCGGAGCCTTCACCGATTGGCTCGTTGTAGAGGTCGATGTCCATAGTTCCGGACAGGGCGTAGGCGACGACGAGCGGTGGTGAGGCGAGGTAGTTCATTCGCACTTCGGGATGGATGCGGCCCTCGAAGTTGCGGTTGCCCGACAGCACCGAGACGCACGACAACTTGTTCTCGTCGATCGCCGCCGAGATCTCCGAGGCGAGTGGACCGGAATTGCCGATGCAGGTCGTGCAGCCGAAGCCGACGAGTCCGAAGCCGAGCTTTTCAAGGTACGTGGTGAGGCCGGCACGGTCGAGATAATCCGCGACGACCCGCGACCCCGGTGCGAGCGACGTCTTCACCCACGGCTTTGTCAAAAGCCCGCGTTCGACGGCGCGCTTCGCGACCAGGCCCGCCGCCACCATCACCTGTGGGTTCGAGGTGTTCGTGCAGCTCGTGATGGCCGAGATCACGACGCTGCCGTCGCGGAGTTCGAATGCCGGTCCGCCGCCGACCGAGACGCGCGCCACGGTGTCCGCCGGCGCGTCGACAGGTCGCGAGCCCGAGAGCGCCTCGCTGAACATCGACTTCGATTTGTCGAGCGGCACGCGGTCCTGGGGTCGCGCCGGGCCGGCGAGGCTCGGGACGACGCTCGACAGATCGAGGGAGAGCTGTTCGTCGTACACGGCCTCGGCCTCGGGGTCGTGGAAGAGACCCTGTTCCTTCGCGTACGCCTCGACGAGCGCGATCAGGTCGTCGGGTCGCCCGGTCATTTTCAGGTAGCGCAGGGTCTGCTCGTCGATTGGGAAGATCGTCACGGTCGAGCCGTACTCCGGCGACATGTTGCCGATGGTCGCCCGGTTCTCGACGGGAATGCTCGAAAGTCCAGGGCCGTAGCACTCGACGAACTTTCCGACGACGCCGTGCGAACGGAGAAGCTGCGCGATCGTAAGCACGAGGTCTGTCGCGGTCGTGCCTTCGGGGAGTGCCCCGTCGAGTCGCAGACCGACCACGGTTGGCACGAGCATCGAGATCGGCTGGCCGAGCATCGCCGCCTCCGCCTCGATCCCGCCGACGCCCCAAGCAAGCACGCTCAGCCCATTCACCATCGGGGTGTGTGAATCCGTGCCGACGACGGTGTCCGGGTAGGCGCCGCCCTCGGGGTCGCGGAAGATGACGTGGCTCAAAAGCTCGAGGTTCACCTGATGGCAGATGCCGGTGTCGGGCGGCACGACGCGAAAATTGGAAAGTGACTGTTGCGCCCACTTCAGCGCGCGGTAGCGCTCGCCGTTGCGGTCGAACTCGAGCTGCGCATTGATCGCAAACGCGTCCGGACGATTGGCGACGTCGACGATCACCGAGTGGTCGATGACGAGGTCGACGGGAAGATTGGGGTTGACGCGCTCCGCATTGCCGCCGAGCTCCCCGACGGCGTCCCGCATCGCCGCCAGGTCGACGACGCACGGAACGCCGGTGAAGTCCTGCAGCAAGATGCGCGCCGGCGAGTAGGTGATCTCGCGTTCACCGATCGGCGAAGATGCTGCGGACGCGAGCGCCGCGATGTCTTCCGCGGTGACGTCGATGTCGTTTTCGTGACGAAGCAGATTCTCGAGCAGGATCTTCAGCGAGAAGGGCAGACGTTCGACGGCGAACTCCGAAGGAAGCTTCGACAGACGATCGATGCGGTAGGTCGCACCGCCGACCACTAGATCCGATTCGGTGCCGAAGCTGTTCGCGCCCATCGCCGCTCCTCGTCCTTTGCTCTCGGTCGACGCTAACGCGAGGAACTGAGAGCGAACGTCGCCGTCAGCGCGCGGGCACCTCGATGTCGGAAATCGTCGTCGCGCCCGGGTGGACGCGATCGCGCAGACGTTGCAGCATCGCGAGCAGGAGCGCACCGTCTTTCTCGTCGAAGACGCCGTCGAGGACCGCCGCGATGTCGTGTTCGTGGCGCTCCAAGAGCTGCGCGCATTGGTCGTGTCCGGCGCTGGTGAGCTCGGCGTAGACCACACGGCGGTCGGCAGCGCAGGACCGGCGAGCGACGAAACCTGCTTCGACGAGTCGGTCGATCGTCCGGGTGAGTCCGCCGGGGGTGAGCCCGGTCTGCGTGGCGAGATCGGTCATCCGCAGCTGCTCGCGGGGGGAGCGGGCGAGACGAACGAGAACCTGGAATGCGAGGCCGCTGTGACCGAGGTTTCGCTCGATTTCCGGTAACAGCGTCCGCTGGAGCGACGAGGAGATCTCGAAAAGCAGTCCGACGAGGGTGATCCGGATGCCGGAATCGCAGCCTCCATGCGAAGTCGCCGCGCTTGACCCCGGTTCGGACCCTCTGGCCAGCCGATCCGTCACGGGGCCATCTTACCCGCCTGCCTCGGGAATACTTGTGTACACAACATTTGTTCTCATAAGCAAGTCCGTCGGTGGACGGACCTTGCCGAGCCAGGAGGAAGCAGATGAGCACGGAAGCCGTCGAACAGACGATCACGCGGGTTGTCGATGGCCGGGTCGTACCGGCGCCCGGGACGTACGTCCTCGACAAGGCCCACACGAAGGTCAGTTTCGTTGCCCGTCACCTGATGGTGACGAAGGTGCGGGGACATTTCCCGGACTTCGACGGGACCGTCGTCGTGGGAGAGAACCCGGCCGACTCGAAGGTCACGGCCGAGATCCGCATGGCGAGCGTGACGACCGACGATGAAACCCGGGACGGTCACCTTCGGACGAACGATTTCTTCGACGTCGAAAATTATCCGACGATGACCTTCACGAGCTCGAAAATCGAGCCCGCCGGTGACGACTGGAAGCTGACAGGCGAGCTGACGCTTCGCGGCGTCACGAAGCCAGTCACCTTGAACCTCGAGTTCAACGGAGGGGTGTCGGACGCGTACTTCGGTTCGCGTCTCGGATTCTCGGCGTCCGGTGAGATCAACCGCCAGGACTTCGGCGTTTCCTTCGGTCACGCGTTGGCCGACGGCGCCGCGATCGTTGCCGACAAGGTTCGCATCGAGATCGAAGCCGAGGTAACCCTCCAAGCCTGAGCTTCTCTCGTTCGACGGACGGGTGTCGGGTCGGTGCAACCGGCCCGACCCTGTGGGGCGTTTGGGGGTGCGAGAGCCTCGGCGGGGCGTCAGCCTTCTTCTTCAGCCTCGGCGAGTTCGTGCGGCTTGCGACGCGCGATGACGTGAACGTCGATCTCGTACTGCGCCGCGTAGCGGAGTACTTCGGACACGATGGATCCGCGCAACGCCTCTTGCCAGCGCGAGCGCCGACTCGAGGCGAGGATAATTTGGGTGATCTGGTGCGCGCGAGCGAAGTCGACGATCTCTTTCGCGACGTCGTCCCCACTGAGGTCGTGCCAGGTCGCGCCGACGTTCTCGGAACACTTCCGCACCTGATCGAGTTCCTCGCGTGCAGACGATCCTGACGTTCGGTCATCGACGACGTAGACGACGTCGAGATCTGTCTTCAATCGCTGCGCCATGCGCGCTGCGCGTCGCACAACGCTCGTCGTACCAGGTGCATGGGTGACCGCGACCAGGATCCGTTCGCTCGTCTCCCACGTCGTCGTTGGATGTCGGCGGGCGAGATATTCGAGAAGTTCTTCTTCGGTCTCGTCCGCAACGAAGCGCAGTGCGAGCTCGCGCAGCGCCACGAGGTTCTCTGTGCGGAAGAAGCCGGCGAGCGCTTTCGGCACCTTGTCCGGCGCGTAGACGTTGCCGTGCAGCATGCGCCGGCGGAGCTGTTCTGGAGACGAGTCGATGAGCTCTAACTGGTCGGCCCGGCGGACGACCCAGTCGGGGACGCGTTCGCGCACTTGGATCCCCGTGATCGATTCCACCGCGTCCGCGATCGATTCGAGGTGTTGCACGTTGAGCGTGCTCACCACAGCGATCCCCGCGTCGAGCAACTCGAGGACGTCTTGCCATCGCTTTTCGTTCCGTCCCGAACCGGGCACGTTCGTATGGGCGATCTCGTCGATGAGGGCGACGTCTGGGTGGCGTGCGAGCAGCGCGTCGAGGTCCATCTCCTCGAAGGTCGCACCGCGGTGCTCGATCTTCTTGCGGGGAATGACCTCCAACTCGCCAATCGCCTCGGCGGTATGGGCGCGCCCGTGGGTCTCGACGTAGCCGACGACGACGTCGCGCCCCCGGTCGCGGCGGCGCTTGCCCTCCTCGAGCATTGCGAGCGTCTTTCCGACGCCAGCGGCAGCACCGAGGTAGATCCGGAACTTCCCAGTCGCCGTGACGACGTCGGCGACGTCTTCGGTCGCTTCGGCAGGGATGTCGGCCATGCGACATTCTCCCCGATCTTCGGGTGGCTCGTGCCGGACGAGCTGACGTCGTTTGCGCGTCCGACCTCGGACTTCGCGTGGATTGCTGTCGCTACGATGGCTCGAGAGGCGGCGACGAGGCGACATGGATAAATCCGGGCACCAGCTCGTGAGGTTGATCGCGGGCCTGGCGCTCGTTGGCGTCGTCAGCCTCGCACTGTTGCCGTTGCGCAACGCCCATGACGCAGTCGCGATCGGTCTGTTGCTTGCCGTCCCGCTCGGGGCCGCTGCGACGATCGGGGGCCCTTTCGTCGTTGCGCTGACCCTCGTCGGAACGTTCTTCCTCTACGACTACGTGTTCGTTCCGCAGCACGTGACGATGACGATGGGAGGCGCGAGGAACGCGATTCCCCTCGGGGTTTACGTCGTCGTAGCGATCGCGTCCGGTCTCTTCGTGAGCTCGCGCCGACGTTCCCGGGCGGTAGACCGGCGTCGCGCGCGCGAAGGCCAGTATCTCGTCGATGTGATCGGAACGCTCGCGACGAACCAGCCGCTCAATAACCTCCTCGGAGAGCTCGTTCAATCGGTGCGAGACACCTTCGTTCTCGATGGCGTCGCGCTGTTGCTCGCGAGTGGATCCGATTTTGAAAGCGCGGCCCGATCCGGCCGGCCGATCCGCGAGGATGAGCTGCGCCTGGTGACGCCGAGCGGTGGTTCGCCGCGCAGCCTGGGCAGCGTCGCCGTCGACGGACGGCACCTGGTTGGCGTTCCCCTCGCGGCCTCGGGTCAGGCGATAGGACTGCTCGTGTGCTCGGGTCCCGAGATCGAAGAGGAGCGGATGGGCGCTCTGCGCGCATACGCCGATCAGGCGGCGTTTGCGATCGAACGGGCGCGCCTTCGCGAGCGGGCGCTCGAAACTGCCCTTTTGCGCCAGATCGATGCGTGGCGGAACGCTCTCTTCGGCGCCGTTTCACATGACCTCCGAACGCCGCTCGCCTCGGTGAAGGCCGCGGTTTCGGACCTTCGCAACGACGTCGTCGAACTCAGCGAGCGGGATCGATCCGAATTGCTTGAACTCATTGAGACGCAAGCTGATCGTCTCGACCGACTCGTCGCCAATCTTTTGGACATGACGCGAATCGAGTTCGGAGAGCTCGAGTTGCGATTCGAAACAACCTCGGTCGACAAGCTCGTCGCTGAGGCACTCGACGCGTTCGGAACAGCGCCCTGGATCGAGCGCGTCACTGTGACGATTCCACCCGGCACGCCGCCTGTGCGCGTCGACCACGTCCTCATCGGCCAGGTGCTGGTGAACTTGCTGGAAAACGCCGAACGTCACGCGCCGGAAGGAACCACGATCGATGTCGTCGCGCGCCGAGTCGCTGATCGCGTCGAGGTTGCTGTCGAGGACCGTGGACCGGGGGTCCCAGAGCGCGAGCGCGAGCGGGTGTTCAAGATGTTCAACCGGATTTCCGGCGGGGGCAGAGCCGGGCTTGGCCTCGCGATCGTCGATGCGTTCGTGGCAGCCCACGGCGAGTCGGTGCACGTCGAAGGGCGGTCGGGTGGGGGTGCGCGCTTCGTGTTCACGTTGCCGATCGCCAGTGCCTGAGATGGCCCGTGTGCTCGTCGTCGACGACGATCCGTCGTTGCGCAAGGCGCTGCGGATCGGCCTCGAAGCACGCGGGTACTCGGTCGTGTTAGCGCAGAACGGAACCGACGGGGTCGCTCAGGTGGCGCTCGCGTCGCCGGACGTCGTCGTGCTCGATCTCGGGTTGGGCGACATCGACGGAATCGACGTCTGTCGAGAGATCCGTTCCTGGTCGAAGGTGCCGATCATCGTCCTATCAGCCGCGGGTAGCGAGGAGCGGAAGGTGGCCGCGCTCGACCTCGGTGCCGACGACTACGTGACGAAACCGTTCTCCATGGCGGAGCTCGAGGCGAGGTTGCGCACGGCGCTTCGGCACGCTGGCGCGTTGCGAGATGAACCGAGCGAGTTGCGCGTCGGGAGTCTCTCGCTTGATTTCGCGCGCAAGACCGTGATGCAAGACGGCGCCCTTCTCGATCTCACCTCACACGAATTCGCGCTGCTCGCGTTCTTGGCGCAATACGCGGGCAAGGTCTGCACCCACGAGATGATCCTGAAACAGGTCTGGGGAGCCGGATACGGCGACGAACAGAACTACGTCCGCGTGTACGTCCACCGCCTGCGGCGCAAGCTCGGCGACGAGCACGGTGCGATGCTGCGCAACCATCCCGGCATCGGTTACGAGCTCGTCGCGCATTAGCTCGGGCTACGAGGTGTGATCCTCCGCCTCCAACTTGGCGAGGCCCTCGTTGAGCTGGAGGACGTCGATGTAGCTGCTCCCGAGGAAACCGAGTGCAGCGCCCTGGTTCTCCCGCGCGATCAGGGCCCGCAACTTGGAAGGGGCGACGCCGGAGGCTTTGGAGACCATCGGGATCTGGACGAGCGCGTCCTGCGCCGTGATGTCCGGGTCGATGCCGCTGCCGGAGGTCGTCACGAGGTCGGGGGTGGGGTTCACACCCAAGCGATGCCAATAGGTGACGAGCGCCTTGGTGTCCGCCAGGAGCACCTTCGATCGCGGGCCGAGGTTGGTCGCCGCCGATTCACCCGCGACGCCGTTTGCTTCGAGCGGGTTGTCGCCGCCCGAAATGTGCTCCTTGGGGTTGGCGGCGTAGGGCCCGGTGTCGTCGGGGCGGCCATGGAAGACGCAGCTGCCGAGTGGGTGCCCCGGACAACGGGCGTCTGCCCAATTCTGCCCGATGAGGGTTGATCCCTTGGCCGTGATCGACCCGTCGGCTTCGCCCTTGAAGAAGAGCTGGGCTATCCCGGTGCCGGCGAAGGCGTAGACGAATCCGAAGAAGATCGTGAACACGACGATCGAGACGGCTGAACGGCGGAGATGGGTGACCATTGCGGAACTCGCGATCAGTAGGCGTGCAGGGCGACGAGGATGAGGTCGATGAGCTTGATGAAGATGAACGGGACGATGATCCCGCCGACGCCGTAGATCCACACGTTGCGGCGCAGGATGGCGGCCGAGGTGGCGGCCCGGAACCGGACGCCCCGCAGGGCGAGGGGGATCAGCGCCACGATCACGAGGGCGTTGAAGATCACGGCGGACAGCACCGCGCTCGCCGGGCTATGCAGTTTCATGATGTTGAGCGTGTTGAGTTGGGGGTAGGTGGCGACGAACAACGCTGGGATGATGGCGAAGTACTTCGCCACGTCGTTCGCGATCGAGAAGGTGGTGAGTGAGCCCCGGGTGATGAGCAGTTGCTTGCCAATCTCGACCACGTCGATGAGCTTGGTCGGGTTGGAGTCGAGGTCGACCATGTTGCCCGCCTCTTTGGCGGCCGTGGTGCCGGTATTCATCGCCACACCGACGTCCGCTTGGGCGAGCGCCGGGGCGTCGTTCGTGCCGTCGCCGGTCATGGCGATGAGCTTCCCGCCCTCCTGTTCGGAGCGGATGAGCGCCATCTTGGCCTCAGGGGTGGCCTCGGCGAGGTAATCGTCGACACCAGCCTCTTGGGCGATGGCCGCTGCCGTGAGCGGGTTGTCGCCGGTGACCATGATCGTGCGGATGCCCATCTTGCGCATCTGGTCGAACTTCTCGCGGATGCCCTGTTTCACCACGTCCTTCAGCTCAATGACGCCGAGGATGCGCGGGCCGTCGGCCACCACGAGCGGCGTCGATCCCGCCCTCGACAGGCGCTCGACGATGTCGTCCAGCCCCGCTGGGGTGACGCCCCCCTGTTCCTCGGCCCAACGCCGCACGGCGTCGGCTGCCCCTTTGCGGATGCGTCGGCCGTCCATGTCGAGGCCCGACATCCGGGTCGTCGCCGAGAACGGAATGAAGGTGTGCTCCTTGCCGAGATCGCGCCCGCGGATGGCGAAACGCTCCTTGGCCATCACGACGATCGAACGGCCCTCAGGGGTCTCGTCGGCCAGCGAGGCCAGCTGGGCGGCGTCGGCGAGCTCCTGCTCGCTGGCGCCGCCGGCGGGGTAGAACGCCGAGGCCATGCGGTTGCCCATGGTGATGGTGCCCGTCTTGTCGAGCAGCAGCGTCTGGACGTCCCCGGCTGCCTCCACGGCCCGCCCGCTCATCGCCAGCACGTTGCGCTGGACGAGGCGGTCCATGCCGGCGATGCCGATGGCCGACAGAAGTGCGCCGATGGTGGTCGGGATGAGACAGACGAGCAGCGAAACGAGGATGACGACCGACACCGTCGCCCCGGAGTAATGACCGAAGGGCTGCAGGGTCACAACGACCGGGATGAAGACGATCGTGAGCACGGCCAGCAGGATGGTGAGCGCGATCTCGTTGGGAGTCTTCTGCCGGCTGGCCCCTTCGACCAGGGTGATCATGCGATCGAGGAAGGTTTTTCCGCGCTCGGCCGTGATCCGCACGACGATGCGGTCGGAGAGAACCTTGGTGCCGCCGGTCACTGCCGAGCGGTCACCGCCCGACTCCCGGATGACCGGAGCCGACTCTCCGGTGATGGCCGACTCGTCGACCGAAGCGACGCCCTCGACGATCTCGCCGTCGGAGGGGATGAGGTCGTTGGCCTCGACCACCACCAGGTCGCCCTTGGCGAGCTCCGCTGCCGCCACCCGCTCCTCGGTGCCGTCTGGACGGAGCCGACGCGCCTCGGTCTCGGCCCGCATCCTGCGTAGGGTGTCGGCCTGGGCCTTGCCGCGGCCTTCCGCCATGGCTTCGGCGAAGTTGGCGAAGATGACCGTCAGGAACAGCCAGACGGTGATGAACCAGTCGAACTTGCCGGGGTGGGCGATCGACTCGATGAGGGTGACAACGGATCCCACCAGCACGACGAACATGACCGGGTTCTTGACCTGGACCCGGGGGTCGAGCTTCTTGAAGGCGTCGATGAGCGCCCGGACCATGATCTGACGGTCGAAGAGGCTCCGGGCCTCGGCGACGCCGCGGGGCGCGGCGCCTGACGGGGGCTGGGGCTGGGCGGTCAAGACGGTCATCAGAAGAACCTTCCGTGGCTGAGCTGCTCGACGATCGGGCCGAGCGCGACGGCGGGGAAGAAGGTGAGGCCGCCGACGATCACGATGACGCCGATGACCAGGCCGATGAACATGGCGTTGTCGGTGCGGAAGGTCCCGAGCGACGCCGGAACGACGTTTTTCGCCGCCAGCGAGCCGCCAAGGGCGAGGGCCGGGATCAAGATGCCGAACCGACCAAGAAGCATGTCGACGGAGCCGATGACGTTGTAGAACGTCGTGTTGCCGCTCAGGCCCGCCATGGCCGACCCGTTGTTGTTCGCCTGCGAGGTCAGGGCATAGAGGATCTCGGTGAAGCCATGTGGACCGCTATTGAGCGCACCAACCCGACCGGCGTGGATCGATACGGCGATCGCCGTGAGGACGAGCACGATGATGGGCATGACGAGGATCCCGAGGCCGGCGAGCTTCACCTCCTTGGCCTGGATCTTCTTGCCGAGGTACTCCGGCGTTCGCCCGATCATGAGGCCGCCGATGAATACGGCGATCACTGCCTCGATGAGGATCGTGTAAAGCCCGCTGCCGGTCCCGCCGGGCGTCACCTCCCCGAGCATCATCCCAGTCAGCGGGCCCATGCCACCGATCGGGTTATAGGAGTCGGTGGCGCTGTCGACGGCGCCGTCGGAGGTCTGCGTCATTGACACGTTGAACAGGGCGCTGGTGGTGTCGCCGAAGCGCACTTCCTTGCCCTCGGTGTTCCCCGCCGTCGAGTGCACACTGGCGGCCGCCACCGCGGGATTGTTCTGGTGCTCGGCGTAGGCGGTGAAACCGACCCAGATGCCGAAGATCAGCACCATCGCAACGAGAAGGGCTGCGCCGTGGCGGATGCTGCGCACCATCTTGCCGAAGGTGTAGGTGAGCGAGAACGGGATGGAGAGGGTGAGACAGATATAGAGGAAATTGGTGAGCGCCGTCGGGTTCTCAAAGGGGTGCGCCAGGTCGACGTCGAAGAACCCACCGCCGTTGGTGCCGAGTTGCATGATCGGCCCCATGAACCCGGCGGGGCCGCGGGCGATCGTCTGGGTGACGCCGTTCAGCGAGTCGTGGATGCTGATCGTCCCGGCGAGCGTCTGCACGGCACCCTGGCTCACCATCACGATTCCGAGGATGAACGAGATCGGTAGGAGGATGTAGAGCATGCAACGGGTCATGTCGACCCAGAAGTTGCCGATCGTGGGGGAATTGCGCCGGGAGAACCCGCGCACCATGGCAATTGCCGCGGCGATCCCGACGGCGGCGCTCACGAATTGCTGCACAGTGAGCACGCCGATCTGGGAGAAGTACGACATGGTGGTCTCACCGCCGTAGTTCTGCCAGTTCGTATTCGTGAGGAACGAGACGGCCGTGTTGAAACTGAGCGCCGGCGGCACCGCCCCGAAGTGCTGAGGGTTGAGGGGCAGCGAACCCTGAATCCTCAACAGCAGATAGCCGAAGGCAACGAAAATCCCGGAGAAGATGACGAGCGAGCCGGCGTAGCGCTTCCACGACTGCTCGTGTTCCGGGCCGGTCCCGAGCAGCCGGTAGAAGGGTCGCTCGGCCCAGGCGAAGTACCGGACGCGACCGTCGAAGACGGCCTCCATGTACGAGCCGAGGTAGCGCCAAGCGAGGCCGAGCACGACGACCAGGACGACGATCGTCCAGAAGAAGTCCATCAGAACAACTCAGGCTTGAACAGCGCGACGCCGAGATAGATGAAGACGACGATGGAGATGGCGAGGAGGATTCCCTGAACGTCGGTCATACGTGGTCGAGTCCCCAGATCAATCCGAGCATCGCGACGACGAACGCGACGAATCCGATAACCGCGAGAAAGTCAGCCATGTCTTGCATCTTGCTGGGTTCGACGTGAAAGAAACGTCAACAGCGCGTCTGACGCGTCAATTTTTTGTCAACGCGGACGCGCGGAATCGTTGCACATGTGCTCGTTTCACCCACGAAACGCAAATGGTCGCGTTCGTATGATTGCTCGATGTCGTCATGCGAATTCCCATGACCGGCGGAGGTTGCGCGGGGGCTGCGGAGTGGCGGAGCGAATGGCTCGGCGATCGGGACGAGCGACGGGAGTCGGTCTCGTCGCGCTCGCGATCGTCGCCACCGGCTGTTTCGGTGCCTCACCCTCATCGCAGCCGTCCCCCGCTGGCGCGAGGCTCCCATCGGTCTCGGCGTTGTGCCCGCCTGTCAGCGAACTCGATTTCTACGTCGCCGTCCGGACCGGTAGCGCGATGAGCGAGCGATCGTTCGACGAGGGGACGAGCCCGACGGTCTCGTGTAGCTACGGCGACCTCGACCGATCTCCCCGCCGATCGGTGGATATCAGCTACGCGCTGTTCCCACCGAAGTCCCTACGGCATCCGACGGGAGTGAAGATTCACCGCATGCACGACGTCGGTGACTGGGCGATCAGTTACCGGAAGGGTCATGTCACCCACGTCATCATCGATCAGGGATACGTCGCGGTGTCGGTGTCCTCGGACGCTGGACCGAGCAACCTGCTCGGGTTGGCCGAAGACGAACTCGCACGCGTCCCGATCGCCGACCGCTCGTGAGCGGATCAAATCAGTAACGACGTGTGCCCTCGGCGGGATTCGAACCCACGCACCCGGCTCCGGAGGCCGGCGCTCTATCCCCTGAGCTACGAGGGCGGATTGTGCGCCGCGGGAGCCGTCTCATACAACCCGTCGGCATCGCACCGCAGTGCTGCGATGCTACTTGCCTGATGGGATCGGTCTTCTTGCCATGACGACGACAGACTTCCTGGTCGAGGCGATCTCGGCCGCGTTGTCGTCGGCGGGCATCGAAGTGACGCGCGACGAAATCCTTCTCGAGCGCCCGCAGCGAGAAGAGCACGGTGACCTGTCGACGAACATCGCTCTAGTCGTCGCGAAACGGGCCTCCGCGCCACCTCGGCAGGTGGCCGATGACCTCGCGAACGCGCCTTCGATCCGCAGGCGTCGCACACGTCGAATCGGTCGAGGTTGCCGGTCCGGGGTTCGTGAATTTCCACCTTCGACCGAGCTACTACCACGAAGCGCTCGCGTCGATCGCGAGCGATGGCGAAACGAACTATGCCCGACCGAATCTCGGCCACGACGAACGGGTACAGATCGAGTTCGTTTCGGCGAATCCGACTGGGCCACTCCACGTCGGTAACGGATGGTTCGGTGCGTACGGCGACGCGCTCGGTCGACTTCTCGAACGGTGTGGGTTCGCCGTCGAGCGCGAGTACTACCTCAACGACACGGGGAACCAGATCAAGCTGCTCGGCGAAAGCCTGCTCGCGCGTCGCGCCGGTGACGCGCCTCCGGAGGAGGGCTACCAAGGCGAGTACCTCGTTGGGCTCGCCGAGGAGTACCAAGGACCCGACGACCCGATGACCGCGGGAAAGTTCGCCTCCGAGAAAATTGTCGCGAACATCGCGTCGACGCTCGAGCGGCTCGGGATCGTCTTTGATCGCTGGTACAGCCAGGCGTCGATCGAGGAGTCGGGACTCGTCGATCAGACGGTCGAGATCTTGACGAACCGCAATGCGGTGTACGGAGCGGATGGGGCGACGTGGTTCCGTTCGACCGCCTTCGGTGACAGCCGTGACCGCGTGCTCGTGCGCTCGGACGGTCAGCCCACGTACTTGGCGGGCGATCTCGCGTACCACCGGGACAAGTTCGTCACCCGCAATTTCGATCGCGTCATCGATGTGTGGGGCGCCGACCACCACGGACAGGTGGCGAGCCTGCGCGCTGGCGTCGCCGCGCTCGGAGTGGATCCCGAACGTCTTGAGATCATCTTGGGACAGGTCATTTCGCTCGTGAGCGGCAAGATGTCGAAGCGGGCCGGCAACTTTGTCCGGCTCGACGAGCTCATCGACACCGTCGGACCCGATGCGACGCGGCTGTTGACGTTGATGAGTTCGATCAACCAGTCGACGACGATCGACCTCGACGCCGTGCAACGCCAGTCGATGGAGAACCCCGTCTATTACGTCCAGTACGCATATGCGCGTATCGAGTCGATCCGCCGCGTCGCGAAAGAGCGCGGCGTGAAGACGCCGTCGGTCGATACGGCGCAGCTCTCGCTACTCATCCATCCCCGCGAGATCGAGCTCATCCGACGGCTGATTGACCTGGCCCAAGTCGTTGAGGAAGCGACGCACGAGCGCGCCCCGAACAAAGTGACGAACTGGGTGCGCCAGCTCGCTTCGGATTTCCACGCCTTCTACCACGACTGTCGCGTGCTCGGCGACGAAATCGGCGCCGAGTTGAGCGCGGCGCGCCTCGTTCTCGTCGACGCCGTGAGATCCGGACTGCTGATCGGGCTCGGCATCCTCGGCGTCAGCGCGCCGGAGTCGATGTGATCGATCCCGAGGACCTCGAGTCAGAAGCCGGTCCCGCACCGAGCGAGGCGCCGCTCGGGCGACATCTGCTGCCCGACAGCGCCGAGATCACCACAAGCGGCCACCTTCTCGTTGCAGGGGTTGAGCTCGAAGGGCTTGCCGACCTGTTCGGCACACCATTGTTCGTCTACGACGTCGCGACCATCCGTGCGCGATGTCGCGAGGCGATGGAAGCCTTCGACGGTCGCGTCACGTACGCGTCGAAGGCGTTTATCTGCAAGGCGATCATCGAGATCGTGCTCGACGAAGGGTTGAGCGTCGACGTGTCAACCGGTGGCGAGCTTTCTGTCGCGCTCGCGGCGGGTGCTCCGAGCGAGCGGATCGTGATGCACGGCAACAACAAGTCCGACGAGGAGCTCACGGCGGCATTCGACGGACACATCGGGCGTCTCGTCGTCGACTCGTTCGACGAGATCGATCGAATTGCCCGGCTTCGGGGCGCGTCGCCGCGGGACGCGATTTCGGTCCTCCTCCGGGTCAATCCGGGGATCGAGGCGCATACCCACGATTTTGTCGCGACCGGACGCCTCGATTCGAAGTTCGGCTTTCCGCTCGCGACCGGCGAGGCCGCGCAGGCGATCGAAGCCCTGCGGCAAGTGCGCAGTGTGGATGTCGTCGGAGTGCACGCGCACATCGGCAGCCAGATCCTCCGGCTCGACTCTTTCGAGCGTCTCGTGCAATCGCTCTCCGAGATGATCGAAAAGTACGAACTCGCCGAGTTGTCCGTCGGCGGAGGACTCGGGGTCGCGTACCTCACCGACGAGGTCGCGCCGTCGATCGCGCAGTGGGCGGACGCGGTCCGCTCGGGATGCCGCACAGCCGGTCTGCCGGAATCGATCCGTGCCAGCGCCGAGCCCGGACGTTCGATCGTCGCCACTTCGGCGATCACTTGCTACCGGGTCGGAACGATCAAGCGGCTGCCCGAGGTGCGCAACTATGTTGCGGTCGACGGAGGAATGAGCGACAACCCGCGTCCGGTGCTCTACGGCAGCGGCTACGAGGCGTTCTTGCCGCGCGCCACCGACCGGCCGCGAACGTTTCCATGCCGGGTCGTCGGAAAGCACTGCGAGTCCGGCGACATCCTCGTTTCTGAGGCGCGCCTTCCCGGCGACGTCGTGGTCGGCGACGTGCTGGCAACCCCGGTCACCGGCGCCTACGGCATGTCGATGGCCTCGAACTACAACCGCCTCGGGCGACCGGCCGTCGTCTTTGTCGAAGATGGAGACGCCCGCGTCGTCCTTCGCCGGGAGACGCCCGAAGACCTGCTGAGGCTCGAAGTCTGATTCCGAATGCCGATTGCGTTGCCGGTCCTCTCGCCAGCCGGTACACTGACAGCACTACCTGATCGGACCGAGGCGAACTCGCGCGTCTGCGAAGGGCCTCCGATCGGTGGTGGCACATTCCGTTTCCGTCGAGGTCGCGTTCGGTTCCAACCGCCGTACCCTCAGAACGGCGTCGTGGTGCCGCCTCGACGCCTTTCTCCGCCCCTCACGTGACCACGGCGGACCTGATCCCAGAAACGTCGGTGAAGGACTGACACAGAGGAATCGGGTTACCTCCCCAGGCGGCGAAGCGGTGTCCTGTGCAACCGAATCATGACAATCAGGAGCAGATCTAATGGCCGAAGAGCAGCTCGAGCGCTCGATCCTCGAGTCCAAAGAGCGAGATGAGCTCCAAGCGATCGCGAATGCGATGTCCTTGGAACCGGCGCCCCGATCGAAAAAGGGCGACATCATCGACCTCATCTTGGAGGCGACCGGCGTCGGCAACGGCGCCGAGTCGAAGAACGGGTCGACCTCGACGCGCCGCCGTTCCCCGAACGGCACCCGCAAAAGCGCATCGCAGGCGGCTGTGCTCGACGCCGACGAATCCTCAGAAGGAAAAGAATTGAAGGAGGCAGCGCCGGTGGTGGATCTCGGAGAGGAATACGAGACCGACGACTCGGTCGATCAGTTGGCCGAGATTGCTCAGCAAAACGGTGAGCGCGAGCAAGAGGACGCGGGCGTCGTCGTCGAAACGGTGACGGACGACCCTCGTCATCGCACCGATCGCCGGCCCCAGCACCAAGGTCAGGGTCCGGCGCACGTCGACGCGGCGAACCGGCGCGGACGCCGGCGCCGTGGGCGCGATCGTGGCGAACCGGCCGACAAGGACGCCACCTGGCAGGGCGAGCTCGTCCCGGTGAAGGGGCTGCTCGATTTACGCGAAGAGGGCTATGGGTTCTTGCGCACGGGCGGCTACCTGCCGAGCCCGAAGGACGTCTACGTCTCGGTGAGCCAGGCGCGCCGCTTCGCGCTGCGCCGCGGCGACGCGATCGAAGGCGCCTGTCGGCCGGCTGGGCCGAGCGAGAAGTACCCCGCGCTCGTCCGCATCGACTCGGTGTCGGGACTGCAGCCCGAAGAAGCGCGTCAGCGGCTGCGTTTTGAAGATCTCACGCCGCTGTTTCCCGACAGCCAACTGCGTCTCGAGATGCCGGGGGACACCAACAACCTCACGGCACGCATCGTCGATCTGATCTCGCCGATCGGTCGCGGCCAGCGCGGGATGATCGTCTCGCCCCCGAAGGCCGGCAAGACGACGGTGATGAAGCAGATCGCACACTCGATCGAGGCGAACAATCCCGATGTCCATCTGATCGTGCTGCTGGTCGCCGAGCGTCCTGAAGAAGTCACCGACATGCGGCGCACCGTGAAGGGCGAGGTCATCGCCTCGACGTTCGACCGCCCGGCGGACGAGCACACCGCTGTTTCGGAGCTCACGATCGAGCGGGCGAAGCGCCTCGTCGAGATGGGGCGCGACGTCGTGATCCTGCTCGACGGGATTACCCGCCTCGCCCGTGCCTACAACCTCGCGCAGCCCGCGACCGGCCGGATTATGTCCGGTGGTGTCGACTCCGGGGCGCTGTATCCGCCGAAGAAGTTTTTCGGCGCGGCGAGAAACGTCGAGGAAGGCGGCTCGCTGACGATCCTTGCGACCGCGCTCGTCGAGACCGGGTCGAAGATGGACGAGGTCATTTTCGAGGAGTTCAAGGGCACCGGAAACATGGAGCTCCGGCTCGACCGTCGACTCGCCGAGCGGCGGATCTACCCGGCGATCGACGTCAACGCGAGTTCGACCCGCCACGAAGAGCTGTTGTTCGAACGCTCACAGCTCCAGCAGGTCTGGAAGCTCCGCCGCGTGCTGAACGCGCTGAGCAGCGAAGGGAACGCGGCAGCGGGCCTCGAGCTGCTGATGGACAAGATCAAGACCACTTCGTCGAACGACGAGTTCCTCGCCGAGATCGCGAAGGCGCCGACGCCCGGCGCCTGAGCATTCCGGCGGCGTTATGTCGCTCCACCGTTAGCATCGAGGCCACCATGAAGGCTGATATTCACCCGAACTACGTCGTCGCGACGGTGCGCTGTTCATGCGGCAACACCTTCACGACGCGCTCGACCAAGGCGGAGCTCCATGTCGAGCTGTGCAACGAGTGCCACCCCTTCTACACGGGCAAGCAGAAGCTCGTCGACACCGGTGGTCGCGTCGAGCGTTTCGAGCGTCGTTACGGGCAGCGGGGAAAGCGCAAGCGCTGACCGCAGTGCGGGTGTGAAGGTCGACCCGACCGGGGGACACCCGATCACGATTGGTAGCTGCACGTGATGTTCGATCCCGATCGCTTCGGTGAGCTCGAACGCGAGTACGAGGCGGTTCTCGCGGAACTTTCCCAGCCCGACGTCGCTGCCGACCGCAAACGCTTCCTCGAGCTCTCGCGGCGTCTTAAGACCATCGAGCCGATCATTCGCGCCGTGCGCGACCTTCGCGTCGCGCTCGACGACGCCGCGGCGGCGCGCGAACTCGTGGAGGGTGCCGCGCCGGCTGACCGCGAGCTCGCCCGCTCCGAGCTCGAGATCCAAGAGGCCCGCGTCGGGGAACTCGAAGATCACGTGGCAGCGCTTTTGGTCCCACGCGACGAAAACGACGGTCGAAACGTCATCGTCACGATCCGCGGCGCCGAAGGCGGCGCGGAGGCGAACCTGTTCGCGCGCGACCTCTTCAACATGTATCAGCGTTACGCGGACCGTCATCACTGGAAAGTCGACGTGTTGAGCGTGCAGGAATCCTCACTCGGGGGGATCGACGAGGCGACCTTTATCGTGAAGGGCGACGACGCCTGGTCTCATCTGAAGCACGAAGGTGGTACTCACCGCGTGCAGCGCGTCCCGGTCACCGAATCCCAGGGGAGGGTGCACACTTCCTCGGCGACCGTCACTGTCCTTCCGGAGGCAGACGAAGTCGACGTCGACATCGACCCGGCCGACTTGCGCGTCGACGTCTACCGTTCAACGGGCCCCGGTGGGCAGTCGGTGAATACTACGGACTCCGCGGTGCGGATCACCCACGTGCCGACGGGCCTCGTCGTTGCGATGCAGGACGAGAAGAGCCAGATCCAGAATCGGGCAAAGGCAATGCAGGTCCTGCGTTCGAGGCTGATGAAGCTCGAGCACGACCGGATCGCGGAAGAACGCGCTCGGGAGACGCGCGAACAGATCGGTGCGGGTGGTCGTGCCGACAAGATCCGCACCTACAACTTCAAGGAGAACCGCGTCACCGATCACCGCATCGGACTGACACTGCACCGTCTTGACAAGATCCTCGAAGGCGATCTCGACGAACTCGTCGAGGCGCTGATGCGTGATGAGCAGAGTCGCGAACTCAACGCCGCGCACTGACACTCCGACTTGGCGCGAGCTCGTCCGCGAGGCTGGCTTCTTGCTCGGAACGTCGACAGAGGCGCGTTGGATCGCCGGTGACGTCACGGAGTCGGCTGGCCTGCCCTACTGCGAGGCCGAGAACTCGGTTCCAGGCGCGTCCGAGAAGGCGAGGTTCCTTCGCCTCGTCGAACACCGCCTCGCCGGCGAGCCGCTGCAACACGTGCTCGGACACTGGCCATTTCGCACGGTTGACCTCCTCGTCGATGGACGCGCGCTCGTTCCCCGGCCAGAGACCGAATTGCTTGTCGAGTACGCGCTCGGCGAGTTGGAACGAGTGCACGGGCTCCCGATCGTCGTCGATCTCGGAACCGGATCTGGCGCGATTGCGTGCTCGATCGCGACCGAACTCCCGCAAGCGACCGTGATCGCGGTCGACGCGTCCGAGGATGCGGTCGCGTTGGCGAAGTCGAATCGCGATCGGCTCGCCGCACCCGTTGCCTGCCGCATCGATGTGCGAATCGGCGAGTGGTTTGAGGCAATCCCCCGACAGTTTTGGGGACGCATCGACGTCGTGGTCTCGAACCCGCCGTACGTCGCGGAGCACGAATGGGTCGGACTTGATCCTGTCGTCCGCGACTTCGACCCGCAGGCGGCGCTCGTCGCTGGGCCGCTCGGGACGGAGGCGATAGCCGCCGTGATCTCGGGCGTCCCCGACGTGATCGTTGATGGAGGTGCCGTTGTCGTCGAGATCGCCCCGGCGCAGTCGGACGCCGCGCGCTTGCTTGCGTGCGCCGCTGGTGCACGGTCGGTCGAAGTCCGACGCGACCTCGCCGGGCGTGACCGGGTCCTCATCGCGCGTTGGTGACTTCGGACGCTGCACGAGTCGGCTCGGCGCTTGCCTCGAGAGGTGTCGTCGGCATCCCCACCGACACCGTTTACGGGCTCGCCGCGCTCGTGTCCTCAGACGACGCGCTCGAACAGATCTTCGAACTGAAGGGGCGACCGCTCGATCTCGCGCTGCCGGTACTCGTCGCTGACCTCGAGCAAGCCGAAGACTTCATCGGACGGTCGGATCCGAAACTTTCGCACCTGGCGCGCCGATTCTGGCCCGGCGCGCTGACGGTCGTCGTCCCCCTCGATGCTCCGATGTCCGCGCACCTCGGGGGTGACGGCGTGAGCGTGGGGTTGCGCTGCCCTGCCGACGACGTGGTGCGCGACCTTTGCCGCCGGGTCGGCCCGCTGGCGGCCACAAGCGCCAACCGTCACGGCGAACCGCCGATCACCACCGCGTCGCAGTTCAACGAGGTCTTCGACGGCCGCGTCGGAGTCGTGTTGGACGGGGGACTCGGGACGGCGTGCCCTCGAGCGTCGTTTCGCTGGTCGCTTCTGAGCCGCGATGCGTACGTGAAGGGCCGATCGCCTGGCAACAAATCGCCGCGGCACTGTCAACAGCCCCGGCCGATTGATCGTCGGCGTCGTGTTCCGCAATCAGAACGGCGCGATCGACCGAGAAATTCCCCCATAGCTGCCTAAACTCGCGTGTTGTGCGCTTCGCGGTCGGCTCGGATCACGCCGGATTCCCGCTGAAGGAGCTTTTGCGCGAACACCTCGAAAAGTCCGAGAACGAGGTCATCGATCTCGGCACGTACGACGAGACGCCGGTGGACTATCCGGACTACGGAGCGGCGGTTGGTCATGCGGTCGCTGCGGGCGACGCCGACGTCGGTGTTTGCGTGTGTGGAACGGGCATCGGCATCTCGATCGCGGCGAACAAGATCCCCGCTGTACGCGCCGCCGTTGTCCACGACGTCTCGTCCGCGCGCCTTGCAAAGCACCATAACAATGCGAATGTCGTCTGCTTCGGGGCTCGGCTCATTGGCGGTGTTGTGGCGATCGACGCGCTCGACGCCTTCATCGAATCATCGTTTGACGGCGGTCGACATGAGATCCGCATCGAGAAGATCAGCGCGCTCGACGCAGAAAGGTGACGACGGTGGACGCCGACGTGCTCGCTAGTGACCCGGAGGTCAAGGCGATCCTTGAGCGCGAACTCGGGCGCCAACGGACGACGGTGCAGCTCATCGCGTCCGAGAACTTCACGTCGCCCGCGGTGCTCACCGCGACCGCGTCAGTTCTGACCAACAAGTACTCAGAGGGCTACCCGGGTCGCCGTTATTACGGTGGCAACGTCTTTGCCGACGAGATCGAGTCGCTCGCCCGTGACCGGGCGACCTCGCTGTTCGGCGCGGAGCACGCGAATGTCCAGCCCCACGCCGGTGCGTCGGCGAACCTCGCCGCGTATCTCGCGCTCATCGAGCCGGGTGAGACGGTCCTCGCGATGCGGCTCGACCAAGGGGGGCACCTCACACACGGTTCCCCCGTCAGCGTGACGGGCAAGCTGTATCGATTCGTCGCGTACGGCGTCACGCCGGCTGCCGACGACGGTTCAGGTGAGCGGATCGACCTCGACCAGGTCGCCGACTTGGCCCGCCAAGAGCGCCCGAAGCTCATCGTCGCCGGAACGACGGCGTACACCCGCATCATCGATCCGCAGCCCTTCCGCGAGATCGCCGACGAAGTGGGCGCGCTGTTCATGTTCGATGCCGCGCACCCCGCCGGGCTGATCGCCGGTGGCGTGCACCCGAATCCCGTCGGCGTCGCCGACGTCGTCACTTTCACCACCCACAAGACCCTGCGCGGACCGCGGGGCGGGGCGATCCTGACCCAAGAATCCCACGCCCGTGCGATCGACGCAGCGGTTTTCCCCGGCCTGCAGGGCGGACCGCTCGACCACGTCATCGCGGCGAAGGCGGTCGCCTTCGGCGAGGCCGCGACCGGAACGTTCAAGGCGTATGCGGCACAGATCATCCGCAACGCAGCGGCGCTCGCCGACTCGCTGAAAGCGGAGGGCTTCCGTCTCGTTGCTGGGGGCACGGAGAACCACACCGTCCTCGTCGACCTGCGCACCTTCGACGCCGAACTGACCGGGAAGGAAGCTCAGGACGTGCTCGATCGGGTCGGTATCACCTGCAACCGCAACCAGATCCCGAACGACCCGCGCTCGCCGTTCGTGACGAGCGGACTCCGCCTGGGCAGCGCCGCTGAGACGACGGCAGGGATGGGGGAGCCCGAGATGCGTCGCATCGGCGAGCTTTTGGCGTCGGTGCTGCGCAACCGCGACGACGAAAAGGTCCTCGACGGGGTGCGGGCCGAAGTGCACGAGCTGTGCGCAAAGTTCGACCCGTACGCGACGCTCGTAGCGATGCGGGAGTCAGACCGGAGTACTTGATGAACCTTTACGACGAGTACGGGGTCGTCGTCGCAATCGCCGCGGTCGCGACGTTCGTCCTCGGTTATCCGGTCCGCAAAGTGGCGACCGCCCTCGGAGCCGTCGATCAGCCTGGTCTCGAGCGTGTCCACGCCCGCCCTGTTCCGACGATCGGCGGCACGTCGATGCTGCTCGGCTTCGGCGCCGCGTTGTTGGTCGCGTCGCAGCTCGGCGATCTGTCGTCGATCTTCCGCGGCTCGACCGAGCCGCTCGGGGTCGGGCTCGCTGCGCTCGTCATCTATGCGGTCGGCTTGATCGACGACGTGAGGAACATCTCGCCGCCGGCGAAGGTCGCCGGCCAGGTCTTCGCGGCGATGGTGCTCGTCTTTTTGGGCGTCACGATGGAGTACTTCAAGTTCCCCTTCTTCCCGACGATCTACGTGCTCTCGCCATCTGTGTTGCCACTCGTCACCGCGGTCTGGGTCGTCGGCATGGCGAACGCCGTCAATTTGATCGACGGCCTCGACGGACTCGCGGCAGGCGTCGTCGCGATCGGTGCCGGCGCCCTCTGCGTCTATGGCCTGCGCCTCGAAACGCTCGGCAACCTGACCCCGGACAACCTCGGGCCTTTGGTCGCGGCGATCACCTGTGGAGTCTGTATCGGGTTCCTGCCGCACAACTTCTATCCGGCGCGCCAGTTCATGGGGGACTCGGGGGCGCTGTTCCTCGGGCTTTCGATGGCTGCAGCGACGATGGTGATCGGCGGGCGGACGACGGTGAACGGGGTCGCCGGCACGGACGTCTCGGGGCTCACCTTCTTCCGGTTCGCACCCCTTTTCATCCCGATTTTCATTCTCGGAGTCCCGATCCTCGACACGGTGTTCGCGATCGTGCGCCGGACCGTGCGCGGGGTGAGCGTCGCCGAACGCGACCTCGGGCACTTGCACTACCGGCTGATCCGCCTCGGTCACGGCCAGCGCCGGTCCGTACTGATCCTGTGGGCGTGGACGGCCGTGCTCTCCGCCTTCGCAATCTTGCCGACGTTCGTCCTGAAGGTGAACGCCTTCGTCCCCTTCGTGGCGGCCTTTTCGGTCGCCGTGCTCTACACGATCTTCCGCCCGGCCGGACGGCCCTCGACCGCCCTCGAGCCCGCCGAGGAGACGCCGGAACTGGCGACGCCGGCACCGACGGCACCAGAAGGGGCGACGCCGGCGATCTCGGTCGTGATGTCGGCGGCGGCGGGCGTGGCGGTCGCCGGAGAGTCCGACCTCGCCTCGCCCCGGCGCCGCCGCCGGCGGCACCACGTGCTCATCCCGAGACGGCGGCTTCCACCACCAAGCGAGCAGCCTGCCCCGGGGGTTGACGCACACGCCGCGCGTTTTGGCGAGTCGCGTGGTGAGATGCGAGGATAAGCCGCCCAGGTGGCAAGGCGGCCGTCCCCGACGCTCGCCGAGCTCGCCGGGGTCGGGCTGACGGCCGGTGCCTGCGTCGCGATCGGCGTCGGCGTCGGCTACTGGATCGCAGAGGCGACCGGGGCCGGGCCGGCGGTGACCTTCGCCGGACTCGGTATCGGCGTGGCCGCCGCGGTGGTGGCTACCTATTTCATGATCAAGAGATATCTCTGAGTCACTAACCTGCGGTCCGGCTTGCGCCGGACCGACGCGCAACGAAGACGAGCATGGATCGACTCTCCCAACTGTTCGAACAGCTACCGCTGTCTGAGATCTCCCGCGTCGTGCGCCGGACAGTCTTCGGCGGCCTCATCGTGGGGGCGGTCGCGTTCGGGATTTCGCTCGCGCTCTCTCGCCCGTTGATCGGCCTTGGCGTGTGCATCGGTCTCGCCCTCGGCCTCGCGAACATCCGGCTCGTCGCGCGCTCGGTGGCGAAGGTGAACGCGTCCGGGCACGCGCACCCGCGGCGGGCACTCGCCTCGAGCACCCTCGCCCGGCTCGGCGTGACGACGGTCGTCGTCGTGGGGCTGGCGTTCGCGTCGGTGACGCTGGGCATCTGCACCGCTGGCGGGATCGCGCTGTTCTATTTCCTCTTGCTCGTGAGCCTCGTTCGAAGCCTCTTCGCGCAGGGAACCACGGGGGTCACTCTGTGATCGGACCGGTGCTCGCCGGGCTGAACTCGAACGACGTCGGCAAGCACATCACGGAGAAGTGGTTCGGCCTCACCGTGAACGTCGACACCGTGCTCTCGACAGTTGTCGCCGGGGCGATCGTGCTCGCCCTCGGCTTCTATCTCCGTGCCAAGGCGACCTCAGGGGTCCCTGGCAAGTTCCAGCTCGCGTTCGAGACGATCATCCGCGGCGTCGAGAACCAGGTGCACTCCTCGATGGGCGACGCCGGAGATCCGATCATCCCTCTTGCGTTCACGCTGTTCGTCTTCATCCTGATCGCGAACTGGCTCGAGCTCATCCCAACGGGTCACACGCCGCAATACCTTCCCGCTCCGGCCGCGGACGTGAACTTCACCGCGGCGCTCGCCGTGTTCGTCATCTTGCTGATGCACGCGACGTGGATCGCGAAGCACGGTTTGCGCAACTATCTCGCGCACTACTTCAAGCCGTTCAAGGCGCTTTTTCCGATCAACGTCATCGAAGAGCTCGTGAAGCCCGTCACGTTGGCTTTGCGACTCTTCGGCAATATTTTCTCCGGCGCCCTCTTGCTCGTCATCATCGCCAGTGTGATCCCGGTGCTGTATCCGTCGATCCCGGTTCTCGATCTGATCTGGAAACTCTTCGACGGATTATTCGTGGGTCCGGTGCAGGCGTTTATCTTCTCGCTCCTGACGGTGCTGTACTTCGGATCCGCCGTCGCGGGAGACCACTGATTGTTCCGACGGGCGAACGCCCCGAGGGAGTAGGCATCACCAACCACAGGAGAGGGAAATGGCAGACACGACCCAGCAGGCGATCCAGCTCGCAGGAGCGCTCGTCGGCGGAGGCATCGCGCTCGGCGGTGGCGCGATCGGTGCGGCGATCGGCGACGGTCTTGCCGGCAGCCAGACGATCGCCGGGGTTGCTCGACAGCCCGAGGCCCAGGGACGCCTGTTCACAATCATGTTCATCATCGTCGGCCTCGTCGAGGCGATGTACTTCATCAACCTGGTCTTCATGTTCCTGTTCGTTTTCGTTCTCTACAAGAAGTAGGAACCAGGTCGAATCGCTGTGCTCGCGAGCTCCAGCAGTAGCAGCAATTTCATTGTTCCGAACGCGACGTTCTTCGTCGAACTGATCCTTTTCATCATCGTCCTCGGGATCGTTGCGAAGTTCGTCCTCCCGCCGATCCAAAAGGTGATGCGGGATCGGGACGAGAGCGTTCGGAAAGAACAGGACTCAGCCGAGTCGGCACGCCGGGAGGCCGCCCGTCTCGAGGCTGAGCGGCTGAAGGCGCTCGCCGACGCCCGCGCCCAGGCGCGGGAGATCCTCCAAGACGCCTCGCACCAAGGGGACGACCTGGTGCGGGACGCGCGCGCTCGTGGTCAGGAAGAACACGATCGTCGGGTTCTCGCAGCATCGGCGGGGATCGACGCAGAGCGGGATCGGGTCCGTGCCGAGTTGCTCGCACGTGCAGAGACGCTTGTTGTCGAGGCGGCAGAGCGCATTGTCGGCGGCAGCCTCGACTCCAGCCGGCACCGCGGGCTGATCGCCGAGGAACTCGCCCTTGCCGACGAGCGCGCCCAGCAGGACGGACGACGTCAGTGATCCTTGCTTCGTCGAACTTCGGCATCTCCTACGCGCTCGAGTGGGTCGCGATCGTCCTGTTCATCGCGTTCATATGGCGGTTCATCGCCCCGCCGTTGCGCCGGGCGATGAACCGTCAGACCGACGCGATCCGTGAGCAGCTGACCGCCGGGGAGCGGATCCGTGAAGAAGCGGAGCAGCTGTTGACGACGCGGAATGCGGCGCTCGAGCGGGCACGGGCCGAGGCGGAGTCGATCGTCGCACAGGCGCGGCGCAATGCCGAGGGACTTTTGGTGCAGGGCAGGGAGCGAGCCGAAGAGGAGTACCAGCACGCACTGGTCCGCGCCGCTTCTGCGATCGAACTCGCGCGGGCCCAGATCCGCGAACAAATCCTCGAAGAGATCGGGTCCGCGATCGTCGGCGCCGCAGCGCGAGTCGTCGCCGCGGAGCTTGACGAGCCGGTCCATCGCCGACTCATCGCCGAAGCGATAGCGGCCGCCGAATCCGAGCAGGCCGTCTAGTGCGCGAGACGATCCGCGGCTATGCCGCTGCGAGCTTCGAATCGGCGGACCGCTCAGGCACATTGGCAACCCTGCGCGGGGACCTGGTCGGCATCGCGCGAGCGGTGAATTCGTCGGACGACTTGCGCCTCGTGCTCACGGACGCGGTGATCGCGCCCGCGACGCGACGCGCGATCGTGATCGAGCTCTTAGAAGGGAGGGCCGAGCGGATCTCGGTCTCGCTCGCCGGCTTCACCGTCGCCAGCGAGCGCGCCGCGGAGATCCCCTCGGCGCTTGCCGAACTTGTCGAGCTCGCGGAAGCAGAGATCGACCGCGTCGAAAGGCGCGCCCGATCGAACCCGAACCGCCGGCGAGCCGCGGTGAGATCCTCGAGCGGATCAGCGGCTATGCCGAACGTCTGTTGCAGGAGCTCGAATCGAGATCCGATATCGACGTCGTCGAGGACGAACTGTTCCAAGTCGCGCGCGTCCTCGAGTCGAGCCGGGATCTGCGCGAGGTCCTCAGCGATGGCAATCTCATCTACTCGGGACGGGCCGCGGTCGTCGATGACCTGTTCGCCCGAACCTTCCACGAAACGACGGTGCGTCTCGTGCGCTACGTGATCCGAGCCGGGCGGCTGCGAGATCTCGTCGGCGCGATCGACTGGCTCGTCCAACTGGCGGCCGAAGAGCGCGGGCGTCGCATCGCGGACGTTCGCAGCGCGGTGCCGCTCGACGACGTCGAGCGTGAGCGCGTCGGCGCAGCGCTTTCGCGTCTCACCGACCGCAACGTCGAGGTGCGCGGGATCATCGACCCGTCGGTGATCGGAGGAATCCGCGTCAACGTCGGAGACCTGATTCTCGACGGCACGGTGCGCCTGCGCGTCGAGCGGCTCCGCGACTTGCTTGTCAAGGCATCCTGAGGGTCAAAGCGCCGACGACGGGTTCGACCAGGAAAAAGGAGCGGTTTGATGTCTGAGCTGACGATCGACGCGCAAGAGATTGCCGCGGTCTTAGAGCGACACGTCTCGGAGCTGCATACCGAGATCTCGACGGAGCAAGTCGGCCGGATCGCCGAGGTCGGCGACGGCATCGCGCACATCGCCGGGCTGCCGCACGCCTCGGTGAACGAGTTGTTGGAGTTCGAGAACGGCACGCTCGGCCTCGCGTTGAACCTGGACGAGGACGAGATCGGTGCCGTCGTCCTCGGCGACGTCGAGGGCCTCGACGAGGGTCAGACGGTGCGAGCGACCGGCCGCATCCTCTCCGTCCCTGTCGGCGATGCGCTGTTGGGCCGCGTCGTGAACCCACTCGGCGAGCCCCTCGACGGCAAGGGCCCCCTCGGCGACGTCGAGCTGCGCCGTGTCGAAGTCCAGGCTCCCGGGATCGTCGACCGCCAGCCGGTCTCCGAACCCCTCCAAACGGGAATCAAGGTCATCGACGCGTTGACACCGATCGGAAGGGGTCAGCGCGAACTGATCATCGGTGACCGCAAGACCGGAAAGACGACCGTCGCCGTCGACACGATCCTCAATCAAAAGAGCACCGGCGTGAAGTGCATCTACGTCGCGATCGGCCAGAAGGGCTCGACCGTCTCGCAGACCGTCGCCACGTTCGAGGCTCACGGCGCGCTCGAATACACGGTCGTCGTCGCGGCTCCGGCGTCGGAGCCCGCGCCGTTCAAGTACCTCGCCCCGTACTCCGGCTGCGCGATGGGTCAGCACTGGATGGAGCGCGGTGAGCACGCGCTGATCGTCTACGACGACCTGTCAAAGCAGGCAGACGCCTACCGCCAGATCTCGTTGCTCTTGCGTCGGCCACCGGGGCGCGAGGCGTACCCTGGCGATGTCTTCTATCTCCACAGCCGGCTGCTCGAGCGGGCGGCGAAGCTTTCAAAAGAGCGCGGGAGCGGCTCGCTCACGGCGTTGCCGATCATCGAGACGAAAGGCGGCGATATCTCCGCCTACATCCCGACGAACGTCATCTCGATCACCGACGGCCAGATCTTCTTGGAGACCGACCTGTTCAACTCTGGCGTCCGCCCGGCGATGAACGTCGGCAACTCCGTCAGCCGGGTCGGCGGCGCGGCGCAGATCAAGGCGATGAAGTCGGTCGTCGGCTCGCTGAAGATCGACCTCGCGCAGTTTCGAGACCTCGAGGCGTTCGCGACGTTCGGCTCCGAACTTGACCGCGCCTCGCAGGCCCAGCTCGACCGCGGCTACCGGTTGGTCGAACTGTTGAAGCAGGGGCAGAACGAACCGTTGCCGGTCGAAGAAGAGGTCATCGTCATCTACGCCGGCGTGAAGGGCTTCGTCGACAAGATCCCGACCGAGGAAATTCGCCAGTTCGAGCAGGTGCTTCGTACCGAGTTCAAGACGGCGCACCCGGAGCTTTTGGAGCACATCCGCACGACGGGCACGATGTCAGACGAAAAAGAGGTCGACGAGGTGATCAGGCAGATCGCTGCTTCCTTCGCCGGATCCTCTGACGAGGACGAAGCGGCCGATGAGAGCGAAGAAGCGAAGCCGGACGAAAAGGCGAGCTGAGGTCGAGGGAACCCCGACATGGCGAGTGGGCGCGAGCGGGTCCTGCGGCGCAGGATCCGCAGCATCGAGGCGACGAAGAAGATCACGCGGGCGATGGAGCTCATCGCGGCGTCCCAGATCGTCCGCGCCCAGGGTCGCATCGCCCACAACCGGCCGTACATCAAAGGGCTCAGGGACGCGTTCCGCATCACGGTTGACGACGCGACCGAACCGACGCGACTCGTCGGCGAACCGAAAGAGACGAGGAGCGTGGCGCTGTTGCTCATCGTCTCGGACCGCGGATTGGCCGGCGCCTACAACTCGAACGTGCTGCGCGCTTCCGAACGCCGTCTCATCGAGATCGGACGAGAAGGTGCAGAGACAACTTTGGTGACGGTCGGGCGACGCGCGGAGAGCTACTTTCGTTTCCGCGGCGTGCCGATCGAAAAGACCTTCCAGAAAGTGAGCGAGCGGCCGAGCTTCGACGACGCCCGCCGGGTGAGCGCCCAAGTGGTGGGACCGTTCATCGACGAGGAGTTCGACGCGGTCGAGATCGTCTCGACGCGGTTTCGCTCCGCGGGTGTGCAGGTCGTCGAGAGCCGGCGGCTGCTTCCCGTGCCGGAGCCCACAAAAGACAGCCACGGGGAGAATGAAGAAACCCCGTCGGGCGGCGGCTTTTATGACTTCGAACCGCGATCTGATGATCTTCTGTCGACGCTCGTCCCCCAGCTCGTCGAGGCCGAGATCTTCGCGGCACTGCTCGAGGCGGCGGCGTCGGAACACACCGCCCGCCAGCGTGCGATGGCGGCCGCGACGGACAACGCCGACGAGCTCGCGAAGACGCTGCGGCGCGAGATGAACCGCGCCCGGCAGGACGCGATCACCTCCGAGATCATGGAGATCGTCGGCGGCGCCGAGGCGCTGCGCGCCGCGCGAACTGCGCACGGCCGCTATGAGCTGACATTGGGCATCGAATACGAGGAGCCGGACGAATGACGACGACCATGGAGCGCGCGGGCAACGAGGAGATCGCCATCGAGAACGGACGGGTGGTCTCGATCGCCGGGCCCGTCGTCGACGTCGAGTTCCCCCCGCACGCCTTGCCGGAGATCAACACGGCGCTCGAGATCGATCTGGAGCTCGAGGGTCGCGCCGTCATGATCACCGCCGAAGTCGCCCAGCAGATCGGCGAGGGTCGTGTCCGCTGCATCTGTCTGAAGCCGACCGACGGACTCGAGCGCGGCGCAGTCGTACGCAACACCGGGCGCGGCATCACGGTGCCGGTGGGCGACAACGTTCTGGGCCACGTCTTCAACGTCATCGGCGAGCCTCTCGACACCGACGATATCGGTGAAATCGCCGACCGCTGGGAGATCCACCGCGACCCGCCGCCGTTCGATGAACTCGAGCCGCGCCGGCAGATGTTCGAGACCGGGATCAAGGTCATCGACTTGTTGGAACCGTACGTGCAGGGCGGAAAGATCGGCCTGTTCGGCGGTGCCGGTGTCGGCAAGACCGTGATCATCCTGGAGATGATCAACCGCGTCGCGAAGCAGCACGGCGGTGTGTCGGTGTTCGCCGGCGTCGGTGAGCGCACCCGTGAAGGCACCGACTTGTGGCTCGAGATGCAGGAATCAGGTGTTATCGACAAGGCCGTGCTCGTCTACGGGCAGATGGACGAGCCGCCCGGTGTGCGCCTGCGCGTCGGATTGTCGGCGCTCACCATGGCCGAGTACTTCCGCGACGTGAAGAACCAAGACGTGCTGTTGTTCATCGACAACATCTTCCGCTTCGTCCAAGCCGGGTCGGAGGTCTCGACGCTGCTCGGCCGGATGCCTTCTGCCGTCGGTTACCAGCCGACGCTGGCGGACGAGATGGGCCAGCTCCAAGAGCGGATCACCTCGACGAAGGGCCGCTCGATTACTTCGATCCAAGCGGTCTACGTCCCGGCCGACGACTACACAGATCCTGCGCCGTTCACGACGTTCACGCACCTCGACGCCACGACGGAGCTTTCGCGTCAGATCGCCGCGCTCGGCATCTATCCGGCCGTCGACCCGCTCGCATCGTCGAGCAACATCTTGGCGCCCGAGATCGTCGGCGATCGCCACTACGCGTGCGCCACCGCGGTGACCGAGATCCTGCAGCGCTACCGCGACCTGCAGGACATCATCGCGATCTTGGGTCTCGAGGAGCTCTCCGAGGAGGATCGGCTGACGGTGAACCGGGCGCGCAAGATCCAACGGTTCTTGTCGCAGCCGTTCTTCGTCGGCGAGGTATTCACCGGATTGCCCGGGATCTACGTTCCGATCGACGAGACGATCCAAAGCTTCGAGGCGATCGTCGGCGGCGACCTCGATGACGTACCGGAGCAGGCGTTCTTGAACGTCGGCGGCGTCGACGGCGTGCGCGAGAAGGCGAAGCAGTTCGAGAGCGCCTGATCGATGGCAACCGCGTTCCACGTCGCGCTCGTCACTCCCGAGCGCTCGCTTTTCGACGGTGACGCCGAGGAGGTCTCGATGCGTACCGAAATCGGCGAGATCGCCTTCCTCGCACGCCACGAAGACTTCATCGGGGCGTCAGGCGTTACAGCGGTCCGGATCACGATCGCCGGTGCCGAATCTGATTCCGAGGCAGGGGTCGTGCGTGCGGCCGTCGATGGTGGGACGGTGCACGTCTTCGAAGAGGGCCTCGTGATCCTCGCCCCGGTCGCCGAGCTCTCCGATGAGATCGACGTCGAGCGGGCACGCCGTGCGGCCGAACGCGCCGAGCAACGCCTTGCCTCCCTCGGCGAACGCCGAGCCGATGCAGGCGGCGGGGAGGGCGAAAACGCCGACGTCGAGATTGCCGCTGCCGAATCGGCCCTCTGCCGGGCTCGCGCGCGCCTCGAGGCGTCGGGGGTCGAAGCCTCGACGTGACGCCAGTTCGAGCGCGACGCCGGTTGTTCGTCGCCCTCGAGATCACCGGTGCGGTCGCGTCGGAGGTCGACGGCCTACGCCGCGCGATCGGCTCTTCGGCTCTCGGCCGGATATCGCCTCACCTCACGCTCGTCCCGCCGGTGAACGTCGCGGAGTCCGACCTTCCGAGCGCGCTCGCGTTGCTTCGCTCAGTGGCACACGAGGCGTCGATCGCGGTCGAGCTCGGTCCCGCCTGCTCGTTCTCGTCGAGATCCCCGGTCCTCTACCTCGAGGTCAGCGATCCGTCAGGTCGCATCGCGCGGCTGCAACGGCGCCTCGACGCCCCGCCGCTGCAGGCACCGACAAGTCGACCGAGCCGCCCGTTCTCTGCGCACGTCACGCTCTCGAGCCGCATGGAACGGCACGAGATCGCGTCCGCAATTGAGCTCTTCGGAAACTTCAGGGAAGCGGCCGTGCTGTCGGTGCTCAGGCTGTACGAGCAGCACCACAACGAAGAGCGTCATCCGTGGCACCCGCTCGCGGACGTCGTACTCGGTGCGGGGACGCAAGCAGAACGCGGTGGCCTGGCGATCGCCTTCACCGTTTCACGCGATCCCGGTCCGGATGCAGTGCTCGAAGAGAACGAGACGCGGCGCCTCGACGGCGGTCAGCCGGTCGCGGTGATCGGGCGGGAGGGTCGCGAGGTCGTCGCCGAGGCTCGTGGCGCAACGGTCGGAGCACAGTTCGTCATCGAGAAGTGGTGTGTCGAGGACGCTCGCCGAGGTGAAGGGATCGGCCGGTTGCTTGTCAGGGCGATCGAGCGGGCCGCGTCCGGCCTCGGCGCCGAGCGGTTGTATGTCGCGGCGTCGGTTGAAGAACAAGCGGCCTTCCTCGCGCACCTCGGTTTTCGGGCCGTCGGACGCCCACCGATGTCCGATGCGAGCGTCTGGTTTGTGCCGCAGCGTCCGCCGAACGAGAGCGCCGAGAGACAGATCTCCTGACTCGGAACACGAGTGGACAGCTCACGGTACTCAGTTATCCGATCAGACGTCTTCGAGCAGGCGGAACTGGCTGAGCTTCTCGCGCCGGTGGTAGGCGGTGACGAATCGAATTGTGCCCGTTCGGGAGCGAGTGAGCATCGAGTGCGTCGTCGCGCCTCCGGCGTGATAGCGCACGCCGCGCAGCAACTCACCGTCGGTCACCCCCGTTGCGGCGAAAAAGACGTTGTCGCCCGTGATGAAGTCGTCCGTGGTGAGCACCTTGTCGACGTCGTAGCCCGCGTCGACTGCCGCTTTCTGTTCGGCGTCGTCGCGGGGCCACAACCGCCCTTGGATCTCTCCACCCATCGCTTTCAGAGCGGCAGCGGCGATGACACCTTCGGGCGTACCGCCGATGCCGAACAAGACGTCGTCACCACTTTCTTGCCACGCCGTCGAGATCGCCGCCGCGACGTCGCCGTCAGTGATGAGACGGATACGGGCACCCGCCGATCGGATCTCTTCGATCAGCTCTTCATGGCGGGGGCGGTCGAGAACGATCGCCGTCAAGTCGCTCACCTCGGACTGTTTTGCCTTCGCGATCTCGACGAGGTTTTCCTTCACGGAGAGTTCGATAGAGACGCGACCGACAGCCTCCGGGCCGACCGCGATCTTCCACATGTACACGACTGGTCCTGGATCGAACATGTGGCCACGTTCTGCGAGCGCGATCACTGAAAGCGCGCCGCCGCGCCCGAGCGCGGTGGGTCTGGTGCCGTCGATTGGGTCGACGGCAATGTCGACTTCGGGAGCCGAACCGTCGCCGATGCGTTCCCCGTTGTACAGCATCGGCGCCCGATCCTTTTCGCCTTCGCCGATCACGACGACGCCGTCCATCGCCACGTTCGACAGCACGAATCGCATCGCGTCGACGGCAGCGGCATCGGCTCCCTCTTTGTCACCACGTCCCATCCATCGGCTGGCGGCGACGGCCGCCGCCTCGGTGACGCGGACCAGCTCCATCGCGAGGTTGCGGTCGGGACGAATTCGCGAAGCCTCCACGCGATCCTCCTATGCCGAGGGGACTGACCACACGGGAATCGGTGAAGTGACGTTAGCGGGGCGGGGATTGTCGGTCCTGGCGCGGACGGTAGCGTTCCGTTGGTGCAGGTCCTCACCGTAAATCAGTCGCCGGCGCTGTCCGGCACCGTCTCTTTGCAGGGAGCGAAGAACTCGGCATTGAAGCTGATGGCGGCGTCGCTTCTCACGACCGGTTCGACGCAACTCGAGAACGTGCCGGCGATCACCGATGTCACGATCATGGCGGATGTTCTGCGCGCGATCGGAGCCGAAGTCACATGCCGCGACGACGGCATTCTCGAGATCGATGCTCCCGGGAACGCGACCCGATCGCGCCGTACGAACTCGTCGAAAAGATGCGCGCGTCGATCGTCGTTCTTGGCCCGTTACTCGCGCGCCATCACTTCGCTCGGATCTCGCTTCCCGGCGGCGATGACTTCGGTCCTCGACCGATCGATATGCATTTGCGAGCGCTTGGCGAGCTTGGCGCGGAGTTCGCGACCGAGCACGGCTATGTCGAAGGGTGGTGTGACGGTCTCGTCGGTGCGCGCATCGTCCTCGAATACCCAAGCCACACGACGACCGACAATGTCTTGTCCGCTGCCGTGCTCGCCAAGGGGACGACGGTGATCGAGAACGCGGCGCGAGAGCCAGAGGTCCAAGACTTGGCGGACATGCTCTCGGCGATGGGCGCGCGCATCTCCGGGGCCGGCACGTCACGCATCGAGGTCGAAGGCGTTGATGAACTGCACCCGACGCGCCACCGTGTGATCGGTGACCGCGTCGAAGCGGCGACGTTCTTGGCGGCGGTCGCGATCGCGCAGGGATCCGTGTTCGTCTCCGGTGCGCGCGCCGACCAGATGGACATGTACCTCTCGAAGCTCAACGAGATGGGTGTCGAGATCGACGTGACCGCTTCGGGTGTCGGCGCGTTCTCAAAGGAACGTCCGAAATCGGTCGACGTCGTCACGTTGCCGTACCCCGGCGTTGCGACCGACTACAAGCCGCTCTTGGTGGCGGCGCTTTCGATCGGAACCGGAGTCGCGGTCGTCAGCGAAAACATCTACGCCGGGCGCTTCCGTTACATCGACGAGCTGCGGCGGATGGGAGCGAACATCACGACCGAAGGTCACCACGCGGTCGTCCGCGGCGTCGAGCGACTGTCAGGCACGACGGTGCGCGCCCCCGACATTCGAGCTGGCGCGGCGCTCGTTCTTGCCGGTCTCGCCGCCGAAGGGGAGTCGACGATCACCGATATCGAACACATCGATCGGGGCTATGAGCACTTGGATGACAAGCTGCGATCCCTCGGTGCGCCGATCCAACGTCAAGACGTCGACGACCTCTGATTTGCAAGCGATTTCGATGACGGAGAACCGGACGACACCGCTCGATCAGGGCGCTCCCCGCGAACTCACCGACGACGCGACGTGGTACGAGCGGGCCGTGTTCTACGAGATCCTGCCACGGGGCTTTTACGACTCGAACGCCGACGGAATCGGTGACATCCCGGGGGTGATCGCGAAACTCGACTATCTCGCCTGGCTCGGTGTCGACTGCATCTGGCTCTTGCCCTTCTACCCCTCGCCACTGCGCGACGGCGGGTACGACGTGTCCGACTACCGCGCGGTCGCACCCGAACTCGGTGACCTCGAAGACCTCAGCCGCCTCGTGAAAGAGGCGCACGACCGCGGGATCCGCGTCATCACCGATCTCATCTTGCAGCACACGAGCGATCAACATCCGTGGTTCGTCGAGTCGCGCTCGTCGAGGGACAACCCGAAGGCCGACTGGTATATCTGGACTGACGACGGTCAGTCCTGGAATGACATCCGCATCATCTTCTCCGACACCGAGACGTCGAACTGGACCTGGGACCCGAGCCGCCAGCAGTACTACTGGCACCGTTTCTTCCATCACCAGCCCGACCTCAATCTGTTCAACCCTGAGGTGCAAGAGGCGCTGTTGTCGGTCGTCCGTTTCTGGCTCGACCTCGGAATCGACGGTTTCCGCCTCGATGCCGCCGCGTATCTGTTCCAAGGTGACGGCGTCGGCGAGAATCTGCCCGAGACGCACGCCTTCTTGCGTCGACTGCGCTCAGAGATCGACCGTGACTATCCGAATCGTGTCCTGCTCGCCGAGGTGAACCAGTGGCCCGCCGACGTCGTCGACTACTTCGGCGATGGCGACGAGTGCCAAATGTGCTTTCACTTCCCATTGATGCCGCGCATGTTCATGGCGATTCGTCGCGAGCACCGCTTCCCGATCACCGAGATCATCACGCAGACCCCGCCAATTCCGAAAGGCGCACAATGGGGAATCTTCTTACGCAACCACGACGAGCTCACTTTGGAGATGGTCACCGACGAAGATCGTGACTACCTCTATAACGAATACGCGCGCGATCCTGAGATGCGCAAGAACCTCGGGATCCGACGCCGGCTGGCGCCGCTCGTCGACAACGACCGCAGCGTCTCCGAGCTCTTGTACGCGTTCTTGCTGTCGCTTCCCGGCGCGCCGGTGCTCTACTACGGAGACGAGATCATGATGGGCGACAACATCCGCCTCGGAGACCGCGACAGCGTGCGCACGCCGATGCAGTGGTCGACCGACCGCAACGGTGGCTTCTCGAATGCGGACCCGGACGCGCTCTACCTGCCGACTGTGGGCGACCCCGTGTACGGCTATCCGTCGGTCAACGTCGAGAGCTCGTTGCTCGATCGGTCGTCGTTTTTGCGCTGGCTGCAACGGATGCTCGCCGTGCGCCACCAGACGCCCCTGTTCGCGACCGGGCTCATCTCGATCCTCCCCTCCGACAATCCGTCGGTGCTCGCCTATTTGCGCGAAGCAGACGGCGAAAGGGCGGATCCGCCGGTGTTGTGCGTCAACAACCTGTCGCGCTTCGCCCAATCGACCGACTTGAGCCTGTCGGCCTTTGTCGGCTCGCGTCCCGTCGAGCTCGTCGGGCGCTCGACGTTCCCGCCGATCACCGCCGAGGGATACCCGGTCACGTTGGGCCCGTACGGGTACTACTGGCTCGAGCTCGCGCGTCCATGACCGTCGACGAGCTCGTCCACGCTTCGCTTGAGACCCTCGCCCGGGCGCACCTCGACCGCCAGCCGTGGTTCCAGATGACCTCCGGCGGTGCTGCCCCCACCGAGATCGCGCTCGTTTTGGAGCGCCAGCTCGTCGAAGCGCCAGCGCCGCTCACGCACCTTGTGTTGTCGTGCCGCTCGCGTAACTACAGCTGCTTCGCGGGATGGCGGCCGGCAGCCGAGGTGTCCGAGATCCTCCATGGCCGTGAAGGCGCGATTTACGGCTCGGCGACCAGGGGGGATGGCGGCGTGCTGGTCTACGACGCGCTCGCCGACGACGAACTCGCGATCGAACTGCTGCGCCACGCGACGAACGGCGAAGTGAACGCGAAGCGCGTTCGTCAGCTGTCGTCTCTCGCGTCGCACGCGTCGTTGGTCTATGACGAGCGCGTGATGATGAAGTGCTACCGGGTCCTCGAAGAAGGCACCCGGCCAGAGATCGAGGTCCTGCGCGGCCTCGACGCATACGGATTCAATGCGATGCTCTCGCCGATCGCGTTCTGGGAGGCCGGCGGAAACGACCTCGCGCTCGTGCGCGAGTTCTTGTCGACTGGACTCGAGGGGCGCCTGCTCGCGCTGACTTCGTTGCGCGATCTCCTCGCGCGCGTCTCGGTGAGCGATCCGCGCGCGACGTTCAGCGCAGACGAGGCAACCCAAGACCCGGACGCGGTGGCCGCGTCGGCGGGAGGCGACCTCGCGTCGGAGATGCGGCGTCTCGGAACAACGGCTGCGCACCTTCATGTTGGGATGGCTCACGTGTTTGGGACGCGACCGCTTGGTTGCGACGAGCTGCTCGCGTCTGTCGAGGCGGCGTTCGGCGCTCGACTCGAAAGCGTCAACGGAGAAATCCTCCGCGCGCTCGGCGACGCGCCCGCCGGGGTCGAGATCCGGATCCACGGCGACTTCCACCTCCGTCGCGTGATGCGCGCCGACGTCGGGTGGATCATCTCTGGCTTCGGCGACGACCCGCTGAACGTCGACCCGAGTTCGTTCACCTCGGTGCTCGCGCAGCGAGGATCGCCCACGGAGGACCTCGCCGACATGTGGTTCTCGATCGAAAAGTGTGCCCGAGATGCCGTCGCGCAACGCCCCGTGTCGGAGCGTCCGCTCGCTGGAATCCTCGCCGCAGCCTGGGTGCGGCGGAACCAGCTCGCCTTCTTGGAGGGCTACGCCTCGACGCCTGGTGTGGAGGAGCTGATACCCGTCGAACTCTTGCGGCCCGCTGTCTCCGAGCTCAGCCGCGCTCGGATCGCCGACTACGAAGCGACGCTCGTCGCGGCGTGAGGTCCGTTCGAAGCCGAAGGAAGTGCTGAGCGGAGCTCCTCGGCGGCGAGCTCCGGTGGGACGACGTTGACGTAGATGCCCGTGCCGAGCTCGAAGCCGGCGTGCGTCGTGAGTTTCGGGAGGATGTGGGCGTGCCAGTGGAACGGCGCCGTCGAGCGATACGGCGCCGAGTGGAAGATCAGGTTGTACGCGGGACCGCCCGCCGTCTTGTCGAGCGCGGCCAGCGCGTCGCGGACCGCGGTACCGAAGCCGACGAGCGTGTCCGGCGGCGACAGCTGCAGCTGCGCCTCGTGAGAGCGGGGGACGACGAGCATCTCGTAGGGCGTTCCGCTCCAAAACGGTGCGATCGTCACCACCTGGTCGGTCACCTCGACGAGGCGGTGGCCGACGCGTTCTTCGGACGCGGCCGCCGTGCAGATCAGACAGCCGCCGTGGAAGCGGCTGAAACTGCCTTGCTCGTCGACGAGCTCGCGAGGGACGAAGGGGATGCCGAGCAGCTGGCCGTGCGGGTGCTCCTGGGAGGCGCCCGCTTCGACCCCGTAGTTCACGTGGACTTGGCTGTAGCGAAGCCCCGGGGTGCCCTGGTGCTCTTCGATGCGGTCACGGATCGCCGCCATGACAAGGCCGCACTGCTCGTCGCTGAAGCGAGCCCACGACAGGTCGTGGTCGGGGGAAAAGACGAGGATCTCGTGGATCCCGCTCGCCGGCGCTTCGGTGAACACCGGGCCTTTGTTCGTGACGACGAACTGCTGCGATCCGGAGAACGCCGGGTAGAGGTTCGGGACGACCCTGACGAGCCAGTGACCCTCGGCGCCGTAGGTTTCGAGCGCCGGCGGGGTCGAACCTTCGTGTCCGGGGCAGAAGGGGCATTCCGCGCGTTGGCTCGGCGGGTGAGTTTCGCGGGGACGGAAGAGGCCGGGGCTCGGGTTCCGGCTCGTCGAGACGACGACCCACCGACCCGAGAGGGGATCGAGGCGAAGTTGGTTCACCGCGCTCCGACGCGCCGCACGTGCAACATGCCGGACCACGCTAGCGAGCGCGCGGTACGAAACGAACCATGGGGTAGCAGCCGAGCTCCGGCCCACGCAGACATTCGGCTTCATGTCGGCAGGTCCGAAGAGCAGTTTCACGCCCCCTCCCACCGTGGGACCGCCGGATTTCGCGATCGGGTCCGCAATCGGGGCTCGTATCTCCTGAGCTGGTCCGTCATCGAACCATGGCGGTAAGCGGACCCGCCTACGACATCGTCGAAGTCCTGCACGTTGCCTCGGCTGTCGTCGCGTTCGGATCGCTCGCCGCGACGGGCCGATACTCGTCTTCGCTGCGCCAGCGCGCCGACCCTTTGTCGGACGCGTCGGCGAGGCGGTACTTCAAGCCGGGGCGGAACTGGGCCGAATGGTCGCTGTTCCTCGTCCCGGTCTTCGGCGGGACGCTCGTCGGCATGGGAGGAGCCGCCATCGCCGACCACGCCTGGCCGTGGATCGGCCTCGGCATCTGGCTTGCCGCCGCCGGTGCCGCGACGGGCGGCGTCTTCCCAGCCGAACGGCGGATCCAGGAGTCTCTCGCAGCGTGCACCGACGTCGCGGCGATCCGTCTTTCGGCGAGGACATGCGAACGCTGGTCGGCCGTGACCTCTGTGCTTTTCGTCGCGGCACTCGTCGTCATGGTCTGGCAGCCCGCCTAACCACGACTCCGATACCGGCGCCAGCGCGCCCGGTACCGTTTTCAGGTGCCCCGGAGTCCTTCTCGTGCCGATGTGGCGCGCCCGGCCGCCCGCCGACGCGCCCGGGCGCTGCTCGTCCTCGTGGTCGTCGCCGCGCTCGTCGTGATCGGCGCGGTCGTCGCGTCGGGGGCCGGTCACGGCCTGCACGCTGCGAAGCCCAGCCCGCGACACCAGCGGTACTACGTCGCGGAGGTGACGTGCGAATTCGTCGACCACACGCGCCCCTCGGTCGATGCGGCGACCGGCGCGCCGCTTTCGTATCGGGTCCTTCAGACCGAGATCCGCTACCCGACGTATTCCCAAGGCGGCGGCGCCGCCAAGCCGGCAGCGACGAAACCGTTCCCGCTCATCGTTTTCGCGCACGGTTACGGCACGATGCCCGACTGGTACACACCGCTCCTCGATCAGTGGGTGCGGGCTGGGTTCGTCGTCGCTGCGCCGATCTTTCCTGAGACGAACGCCGTAGCCGTCCAAGAGAACAAGATCCCCGACGCCGAGGAGAATGACGTCGCACAACCCGGCGACGTCGCGTTCGTCATTCACTCGATGATCGACGACTCCCAGCAGCGCTCGTCAGCGTGCTCGCGTTTGTCGGGTCTCATCGATGCCTCGCGCATCGGCCTCGCCGGTCAATCCGATGGTGGCGACACGGTGGCGATGGCGGCGTACGACAGCCGGTACGACTCCCACCCTGGTCTGAGGTACCGGGCGGTCGCTGTGCTGTCGGGAGCCGAGTGGTACATCCCGACGAATGTTCCCGATCCGTACGCGAACCACCCGAAAGCGCCGCCTTTGCTCGTCGTCCAGAGCGCGACCGACGCCTGCAACCCGCCGCAGGATTCGGCGAAGCTCTACGACGACGATGCGAACCAGAACAAATGGTTCCTCGAGATCTTCGACGCGGACCACCTCGCGCCCTTCATCGGCACCAACGCCGCCGCCCTCGCGATCGTCGCCCGGACGACGACTCGGTTCTTTGAAATCGAGGTGGCGGGCGATGCGAACGGCGCGAAACTGGCGAAAATCGGTGGCTCCGAACCGCAGGTCGCCAAGATCACGAGCGGCGCCTCAGCGCCGGCGATGACGCCACTGCCCCAGTCATCCACGGTGTGTTACATCGGGGCTCAAGGATTGAAGGCGTAATGCTCAGGGACTCGCAAGACACCGCGATGTCGAGCTACCTCGACCACGCCGCGACGACGCGGGTGCGCGCCGTCGCGCTCGAGGCGATGTTGCCCTTCTTGGCGGAAAACTATGCCAACCCGTCCGGGGTTTACAGCGCCGGGCGTGCCGCGCGCCGGGCGATCGACGACGCGCGCGACGCGATCGCGGGTTTCTGTGGATGCGAACCAGGAGAGGTCGTCTTCACTTCGGGAGGGACCGAGGCCGACAACCTCGCGGTCCAAGGCGTCGCAAGCCGCGGCGCCGGACCGGTCGTTACCTCCACGATCGAGCACCACGCGGTCCTGAACCCGGCGCGACGCGCGAAGGCGCGCCTCGTCGGTGCGACCGCCGGCGGGATAATCGATCTCGAAGCACTCGAAGGCGCGCTCGACGACTCTGTTGCGCTCGTGAGCGTGATGACCGTGAACAACGAACTCGGCACGATCCAGCCGATCGCGGAGGTCGTCGACTTCGCGCGACGCCGGGCTCCGGGTGCTCTCGTGCACACCGACGCAGTGCAAGCTGCTCCGTGGTTCGATCTGGCCGATCTTTGCGGCGCATGCGACCTCCTTTCGATTTCCGGGCACAAGATCGGGGGGCCGAAAGGAGTCGGGGCGCTCATCTTGCGGAAGCGGGCGAGGGGGAAACTCCTGCCGATCGTCGTCGGTGGCGGCCAGGAGCGGTCGATGCGACCAGGTACGGAGAACGTGGCAGGGATCGTCGGCATGGCGGCGGCGGCGAACGAATCTGCCGCGCAGCGCGACCCGTGCGTCGCCCGTGTGCGCCGGCTGCGCGACCGCTTCCTGGACGGAATCACGTCGTTCGCGGGTGCGGTCGAGACCGTGTCGAGAGCGACGACCGCGCCGGGATTCGCCCACGTCCGATTTCCGGGAGTGCTCGCCGAGGAGCTGCTCGTGCTGCTCGACGAGCGGGACGTCGCCGCATCAGCGGGCTCGGCGTGTTCTTCCGGTGCGATCGAACCGAGCCACGTGCTGGTCGCGATGGGGATTCCGTCGGCGACAGCGCGCGAGGCAGTGCGATTCACCCTCGGCGAGTCGACTAGCGAAGCCGAGATCGACTACGCGCTGGGCGCGATCAAAGACGCGACTGCGATGCTGTCCTCGCGAATGTCCGGCTCGAAGGTCTGAGCGATGCGTGTGCTCGTCGCAATGTCGGGCGGGGTCGATTCCTCCGTCGCCGCCGCGCTCTTGGTCGACCACGGTCACGAGGTCGTCGGGGCGACGATGCAGTTATGGGGCGGCTCGAGCGACTCCGGCTGCTGCTCGGTCGGCGACGTGGACGACGCGCGACGCGTCGCGGACCACCTCGGAATCGACCATCGCGTCTTCAACTTCAACGAGGAGTTCTCTGCCGGGGTCATCGAACGGTACGTCGCTGAGCACGCCTCGGGGAGAACCCCGAATCCGTGTGTCGACTGCAACACGACGCTGAAATTCGGCGCTTTCGCCGAACGCGCCTTCCGTCTCGGCTTCGACGCGATCGCGACGGGTCATCACGCGCGACTGAGGATCAAACACGGCGTCCCGCACCTTCTTCGCGGCGTCGACGCCCGCAAAGATCAGTCCTACGTCCTTTCCACCCTGACGAGGTCGCAGCTCGCCCGGGTGGTCTTGCCCATCGGATCGTTCGCCAAGACCGACGTCAGAGAGCTCGCTCAGACAAAGGGGCTGCGGACCTTCGCGAAACCAGAGAGCCAGGACGTCTGTTTCATCACCTCGCGGTCGGATCCCGAGGCGAGGCGACACTTCGTCGGGTCTCGGATCCCGACCCACCGTGGCGACGTCGTCGATGCCGCGACCGGCGCGCCGCTCGGTGAGGTCGCGGCCGTCGAGCTCGTCACGGTCGGCCAGCGCCGGGGACTCGGGATTGCGGGTGGACCTTCGCGATTCGTCGTCGGGATCGACGTCGCGAAGAGGACGGTCCTCGTCGGCAACCGGGAGGACCTGCTCGTCGAGGAGGTGGCGCTCGCCCCGCGTAGTTGGATCGGCCGACCGCTCCCCGTCGGAAGTCCGGTCCTCGCGCAGTCGAGCGCGCACGGTCACGCCCAACGGGCGCGCATCACCGAGTTGGGGGTGCGCTTCGAAGAGCCCGCCCGTCGTCCGGCACCGGGCCAGGTCGTCGCCTGCTACGTCGGCGACGAGGTCGTCGGCGCGGGAATCGCTGCGTGACGCCCGACGACGAGGACAAGCGGCCCGAAGTCGAGGAGCTCGCCCACCGTCAGTCCGAATCAGCGGCCGATTTCGTCGCCCGCGCCGCGGAGCTCGCGAAGCTGATCCGCTACCACCGCGAGCGGTATTTCCAAGAGGACGAGCCGGAGATCGCCGACGCCGAGTACGACGCCCTCGTCGTCGAGCTCCGCAATATTGAAGAACAGCACCCCGAACTTCGCGAGGGTTCGCCACTCAACGAGGTTGGGGCTGCTCCCTCGACGCTGTTCGCCCCGGTGCGGCATCGCGTCCCGATGATGAGCATCGACAACGTCTTCTCGCTCGAGGATTTGAAGCGCTGGGGCGAACGGGTGGAGCGTCTGCTTTCGGCAGCTGGCGTCAGCACCAGCTCGGGCGTGGGAGTCGACTGCGAACCGAAGATCGATGGCCTCGCGATCTCACTGCGCTACGAGCGCGGCGTGCTCGTGCAGGCGGCGACGCGCGGGGACGGCACCACGGGTGAGGACGTCACGGCGAACGTGCGCACGATCAAGGTCATTCCGCACCGGCTCGCGCTGAAAGGAAGCGGTGTCCCTGGGGTGCTCGAGGTGCGCGGCGAGGTGTACATGCCGGTGTCCGCGTTCGAGGAGCTCAATCGGCGTCAAATGGAAGCGGGTCTGCGGCCCTTCGCCAACCCGCGTAACTCCGCAGCGGGTTCACTCCGACAAAAGGATCCCTCCGTCACGGCGTCGCGTCCGCTTTCGTTCTGGGCGTACCAGGTCGGCGAAGTCGACGGTGGCGCCGCCGGTCCCCAGGGATCCGCGCTCGCCACGCAATCCTCGGCACTCGATCTCGTGCGTCGCGCCGGACTACCGGTGAACGATGCCAACCGGATCGTCGAAACCCTCGACGAGGTCTACGAGTTCGCGACCCACTGGAGAGATCACCGACACGACCTCGACTACGAGATCGACGGCATCGTCGCCAAGGTGAACAGCCTCGAGCTTCAACGCGCCCTTGGCTCGACGAGCCACGCGCCACGCTGGGTCATTGCGTTCAAGTTCCCCCCCGAGGAACGTACGACGCTCCTCGAGGGCATCTTGGTGTCGGTCGGTCGCACCGGACGCGCGACCCCGTACGCGAAGTTGACGCCGGTATTCGTGTCGGGATCGACGGTCACCTACGCGACGCTGCACAACGAGGACCAGGTTCGATTGAAGGACGTGCGGCCTCGTGACACCGTCATCGTCCGCAAGGCGGGCGACGTGATCCCAGAGATCGTCGGTCCCGTGTTGTCGCTGCGCCCGAAATCCTCCCGGCCGTGGAAGTTCCCGAAGCGCTGTCCGAGCTGCAACGAGCCACTGGTCCGGCTCGAAGGAGAGGCGGACACCTTCTGCGTAAACGCCGAGTGCGGGGCCCAGCGCGTCGAGCGAATCAAGCACTTCGCTTCGCGTGGCGCGATGGACATCGAGGGGCTCGGTGAAAAGCGCGTCATCCAGCTCGTCGACGAGCACTTGTTGCGCGATGTCGCCGACATTTATTCGCTGGAGGCGGGCCGACTCGCCGAGCTCGAAGGTTTCGCCGAGCTCTCGGCGAAGAATCTCATCGACGCCATCGAGTCCTCGAAGTCGCGCGGTTTGCAACGCGTGCTCGTCGGGCTCTCGATCCGCCACGTCGGCGGCACCGTCGCCCAGGCGCTCTCGTTCGCGTTCGCGGACATCGACGCGATCGCAAAGGCCGATGTCGCCGATCTCGCCGCGCTCGACGGCGTCGGCGAGGTGATCGCCGAAAGTGTGCACGCCTTCTTTCAAATCGACACGAACCTCGCGATGATCGAGAAGCTGCGTCACCTGGGTGTCAGCCTTGCGTCCGGTTCGTACCAATCAGGTGGCCGATCGGCGGTAAGCGGTGTGCTCGCCGGCAAGTCGATCGTTGTCACCGGGACGCTCGCGGGCTACACGCGCGAAGAGGCCGAGGCGGCGATAACCGAGCGTGGCGGCAAGTCGCCGGGAACGGTCTCGAAGCGAACCTTCGCCGTCGTCGTCGGGACGGAACCAGGCGCGGCGAAGACCTCGAAAGCCGAGGAACTCGGGGTCCCCGTGCTCGACGAGGCTGGGTTCGAGCGCCTGTTGGAGACCGGTGAGATCTAACGGACGCGCGTCCACTCACGCTGTGATTGCGCGGATCTCACCGGCGATCTCGGCTTGCTCGGGAGACGGGGGCTGCTGCTGGAAGGCGAGCAACTTTGTCACGTCGCCGTCGACGCGCACGAGGCCCATCATGAATCCTTCGGCGCCAGCTTGCGCGTTACCGTCAATAAAGACCGACTTCGCGAGGTCGTAGGGAAGCGTGACGGTGAGGTCGGGGTCGTCGACGTGGCCGATTTCGACCTCGGCGACGCCGGACGAGGTGTCGAGGTGCGCATCGAATCGCTGCTCGTCGAAGGGAACGTTCTCGACGACGAGGTTCATCTTCAACGCCGTGATCGGCGACTCCACCGTGGACTGGTGCTTGGCATAGATCGCACGGGCAGCGTCGACCCATTGCTGGCTCAGAAAGTCGTGTTTCGCCATCTCGCGCGTCCCTCCCACGGTGCTCTCTCGGTGCTCGAGTCGGACAGTATCTGTCCCTTGCCGATCGGAACGACTGAGCGGGAAGTCCGGTCGACATCGATCTATACGATTCACCGGTGACCGCTTTGCCCCCCGACGCCTCCGAACCCTTTGCCGTGGAAGACGGTGCGTCAGGAGTCCTCGTCCTGCACGGCTACACCGGTTCGCCGCGTTCGATGCGGGGCCTGGCGGAGGCGTTCGTCGATGCAGGGTTCTCCGTCGAGCTGCCGCTGCTTCCCGGTCACGGCACGAGCGTCGATGACCTGGTCGATCGGCGGTATGCCGAATGGTTCGCGGCGGCGGACGCGGCATTCGGCCGCCTCTCAAAGCCCGGGCGAGCCGTCATCGTCTGTGGACTGTCGATGGGCGGGACGCTCGCGCTCGACCTCGCGCTCCAACACCCGGAGACCGCAGGCCTCGTGCTCATCAATCCGGCGGTTGCCCCTCCGGCAGAGAGCTTCTCGGCGCTTTTGCGCGCCGCGCTCGACGCCGGAACGGTGACGATCCCCTCGATCGGCTCCGACATCGCGAAGCCCGGTCAGTCGGGCGGCGGTTACGAGGCGACCCCGATCGCGCCGCTAATGTCGATCTTCGAGGCGACCGACGCCGTCGCTCCGCGCCTATCCGAGATTTCCTGTCCTGCGCTGCTGTTTTCGAGCAGAACCGACCACGTCGTCCCGACGGAATCCTCCGACCTCGTCGAGCGCGACTATGGCGGGCCGCTCGAGCGCGTGATGCTCGATCGCAGCTATCACGTCGCGACGCTCGATTACGACGCCGACGCGCTCGTTCGCCGCGCGGTTGCCTTCGCGGAGAAATTGGCGAATGGCTGATCCGCGCCCGGCTTTCAACCGCGAAGACGTCGTCCACGTCGCCGATCTCGCCCGACTGGCACTGGAAGACGAGGAGATCGAGCGTTTCACTGTGCAGCTCGTCGCGATCCTCGAACACGTGGACGCGGTGCGCGCCCTCGACACCTCGAACGTGAGCCCGACGGCCCACCCCCTGGAGCTCGTCAATGTTGTCCGCGCCGACGATTTCACGCCGGCGCTCGATCGCGAAGAGGTCCTCGCCCAGGCTCCCGAAGCAGAGTCCGGGCGCTTCAAGGTGCCCCCGATCCTCGGTGAGGCGCCGTGAGCGCCGCCGAGGAGCTCGCCCTGTCTCCCGCCGTCGCGATCGCGGCTGAAGTCCGCCACGGAAACGTCTCCGCCCGCGCGATCACAGAATCGACGCTCGAGCGGATCGCGAGGTTCGAAGGCGAGGTCCACTGCTTCAACGCCGTGACGTCCGAGGCCGCGCTGGCCGAGGCCGACGAAGTGGACCGCAAGGTCGCACGGGGACAAGAGCCCGGCGTGCTCGCCGGTGTGCCCGTCGCGTTGAAGGACAACATCTGCACGCGAGGAATCCCGACGACCGCGGGCTCGCACATCTTGGAGGGATGGCACCCGCCGTACGACGCGACAGTCGTGACACTCCTTCGTTCCGCGGGGGCGGTGCTCGTCGGCAAGACGAACCTCGACGAGTTCGCGATGGGGTCGTCGACCGAGAACTCCGGTTTCGGTCCGACGCGCAATCCCTGGGACCTCGGGCTCGTCCCAGGTGGCTCCTCGGGCGGCAGCGCGGCGGCGGTCGCGTCGGGTCTCGCCGCGATCGCGCTCGGGTCGGACACGGGTGGATCGATCCGCCAGCCCGCCGCGCTGTGCGGGGTCGTCGGTATGAAGCCGACGTACGGCGGCGTCTCCCGCTTCGGGCTGATTGCCTTCGCGAGCTCACTCGACCAGATCGGACCGCTCGCGCGAACCGTCGAGGACGCGGCGACGATGCTCGAGGCGATCGGGGGTCACGACAGATTCGACTCGACCTCGCTCGATCAGCCTCCCCAGGAACTCCGCTCGGCGCTTTCGGCTGCGCCAGAAGGACTGCGTGTCGGGGTGATCGGCGATTTCCTCCCCGACGCACAGCCCGCGTGCGTGGCTGCGGTACGCGAGGCGGCGGAAGCGCTGGCGCAGGCGGGAGCGGACGTCGACGAAGTGGCGATCCCGGAGTTGATGCTCGGCCTGCCCGCCTACTACCTGATCGCGCCGGCCGAGGCGTCCTCGAACCTCGCCCGCTACGACGGTGTCCGGTACGGATTGCGCGTCGGTGCCGCCGACTCGGCGGAGATGAACGCGCGGACGCGCGCCGCCGGATTCGGTCCGGAAGTCAAGCGCCGGATCATGCTCGGCACCTACGTCTTGTCCGCGGGCTACTACGACGCGTACTACGCGCAGGCTCAACGCGTCCGGACGCTCGTCGCCAACGCGTTCGCCAACGCCTACCGCCATTTCGACGTGCTATTGGCGCCGACGACGCCGTCGGTCGCGTTCGCACTCGGTGCGAAGACGGACGACCCAGTCGCGATGTACCTGTCGGACCTGTTCACGATCCCGTCGAACCTCGCCGGGCACCCGGCGATCAGCGTGCCGTACGCGCTCGCCGACGGGCTTCCGGTCGGGGTCCAGGTCCTCGCTCCCGCGCTCGGTGAAGCGGTGATGCTCCGGGCGGCTGCGGCGCTCGAGCGCGCCGCCGACCCGTCGGCGCGCGGCCCGATCGAGCCGCATCTCGCCGCGTCGCGATGAACGCTTCGACGTCTTTGTGGGAGGTCGTGGTCGGTCTCGAGGTCCACGCGGAACTCGCGACGAGGACGAAGCTGTTCTGCGGATGCCCGAATGTGTTTGGCGCCGAGCCGAACACGAACATCTGCCCGAACTGTCTCGGGCTTCCGGGTTCGCTGCCGGTCTTGAACGAGCACGCCGTCGAGTTGGCGATCCGCGTCGGGGCGGCACTCGGATCGGAGATCCGTCCGTCGGTCTTCCACCGGAAGAACTACTTCTACCCGGACATGCCGAAGGACTACCAGATCAGCCAGTACGACGAGCCGATCAATGTCGGAGGTCGCGTCTCGCTTGCCGACGGAAGCGTCGTCGGCATCGTACGCGCGCACATCGAAGAGGACACCGGAAAGACGACCCATGTTGGCGGCACGGGCCGGATCCACACCGCGACCTACGCGCTCGTCGATTACAACCGGGCGGGAGTGCCGCTTGTCGAGATCGTTTCTGCTCCCGACATCCGCAGCGCCGATCAGGCACGCGCCTATGTCACCGAGCTGAGGGCGATCCTCATCGCGACCGGTGCGTCGGACGGGCGGATGGAGGAGGGATCGTTGCGTGTCGACGCGAACGTGTCGGTCCGTCGAATCGGCGACGAAAACTATGGAACGCGCTGTGAAGTGAAGAACTTGAATTCGCTGCGCTCACTCGGGCGCGCGATCGAATTCGAATCGGCGCGCCAGATCAGGATCATTGAAGACGGCGGCAAGGTCGCGCAGGAGACCCGGCACTTCAACGAGGACGACGGAACAACCTCCTCTTTGCGGTCGAAGGAGGAGGCCTTCGACTACCGCTACTTCACGGAACCCGACCTTGTTCCGCTCGAACCGAGCGAAGATCTCATCGAAAAGATAAGAGCTGCGCTCACACCGTTACCCGCCGAGCGGAGAGAACGACTCGGTGCACTCGTTGCCACCGACGACGGAGCGGCTCCTGTCGACCAACTCGCAACCGTTGTCGCCCTCGGGCTCGACGATCTCGTCGTTGATGCGATCGAACTCGGCGCGGACCGCAGGCTGGCGCTCGCACGGGCGGCGAACGAGGCGGCGGCGGACCCCGACGCGGCGCGGCGACTCGACGTGGCGGCGTACACCGATTTGATCCGGCTCGAGAGCACCGGGGCGCTCTCTTCGACGCAGGTGAAGACCGTCCTCGCGGCGATGCTCGAGGACGGTGGCCAACCACAGGAGATCGCGAAGCGGCTCGGTTTCGAGGCGCTCGGCACCTTCGAGCTCGACACGGTGATCGACGAGGTGATCGCCGAGCACCCCGATGAGTGGGCGCGATTCGTAGCCGGTGAGGAGAAGGTCGAGTCGTTCCTGACCGGCCAGGTGATGCGCCGGACTCGCGGCCGGGCCAACGGCAAGGTCGTCGCCGAGTCGTTCGCGCGCCGCCGCGGCTAACCCGAACATGGCGCGGTTCATCGCCCCCGGGGAGGTCGAGCGGAGCGCGATCGCCGATCGGAAGGTAGCGATCATCGGCTACGGCAGCCAAGGTCACGCCCACACGCTCAACCTGCGCGACGAGGGCATCGACGTGCGCGTCGGACTACGTCCCGGCTCGTCCTCGTGGCACAAGGCAGAGAATGCCGGGCTCCGGGTGCTCGGGGTCGCCAAGGCGACCGAAGAGGCCGACGTCGTCATGGTGCTCGTTCCGGACACCGAACACGCGGCGGTGTTCGCGAACGAAATCGAACCGCATCTGCGCGGCGGCGAGGCGCTCGGTTTTGCGCACGGATTTGCGATCCGGTTTGGCACGATCACCCCGCCGCGGGGTGTCGACGTCTTCCTCGTCGCGCCGGCCGGGCCCGGCCACTTGATGCGGCGGGCGTATCTCGACGGTGCGGGACTCGCCGCGCTCGTCGCCATTGATGCGAACGCCACCGGACGGGCGAGGGACCTCGCCGTCGCCTACGCCGATGCGATCGGTTCCTTTCGCGCAGTGGTCATCGAGTCGACCTTTGCCGAGGAGACCGAGACTGATCTCTTCGGCGAACAGGCGGTGCTGTGCGGCGGACTCGTCGAGTTGGCCCGCGCGGGCTTCTCGACGCTCGTCGACGCCGGGTATCAGCCGGAGATCGCGTACCTCGAATGCGTGCACCAGCTGAAGCTGATCGTCGACCTCATCTACGAGCAGGGAATCGAAGGTATGCACTTTTCCATTTCCGACACGGCGGAGTTCGGTGCGCTGACGAGCGGCTCGCGGGTGATCGCCGGTCCAGTTCGCGAGGCGATGCTCGGGGTGCTCGAGGATGTGCGCAACGGCGCGTTCGCGCGACGTTGGATCGCGGATGTCGAAGGTGGTCGCAGGGAGCTCGAGTCGCTGCGCGCGAATGCACGACGCGACCCGATCGAACAGGTCGGCGCTGGACTGCGGGCGCGGATGCCGTTCCTTTCTGAGGGCGCGACGAAGTTCGACGAGGTGTCGGGGGGCTAGCGCCTTCTCAGTCTCAGAGACGCTCTACGACCCAATCGATGCACGCAGTGAGCGCCTCGACGTCGGCGGGTTCGATCGCCGGGAAGACGGCGATCCGCAGCTGATTGCGACCAAGCTTTCGGTACGACTCGGTGTCGACGATGCCGTGGTCGCGGAGTATGGAGGCGACAACGTCCGCATTGATCTCGCCGCCGAAGTCGATCGTTGCGACTACCGGGCTGCGTTGTTCGGCTGCGGTGACGAACGGCGTTGCGAATGACGACTTCTCCGCCCAGTTGTAGAGGATGGACGATGACTGTTCACAGCGCTCGGCAGCCCAGGCAAGGCCGCCTTGACCGTTGATCCAATCGATCTGGTCCGACAGAAGGAACAGCGTCGCGAGCGCCGGCGTGTTCGTCGTCTGGTCGAGCCGGGAGTTCTCGACCGCGGTCATGAGATCCAAGAAGGCAGGCGCCCACCGTCCGCCGGACTTCAGTCTGCCTGCCCGCTCGATCGCGGCGGGAGAGACGAACGCGACGAACAGTCCGCCGTCCGAGCCGAAACACTTCTGCGGCGCGAAGTAGTACGCGTCGCACTGCGAGAGATCGACGTGCATACCTCCCGCCGCGGACGTCGCGTCGACAAGGACGAGGCCGTCGGCGGCCGATCCGTCGGCACGTTGCGGCCGCTGAAGGGGCGCTGCCACCCCGGTTGACGTCTCGTTGTGCGTGAGCGCGTACGTGTCGACGGTCGCGTCGGCGACGGCTTCGGGGTGCGTTCCGAGCTCCGACAAGATCCCCTGGGGTTCGTCGAGGTGGGGCGATTTCGACACGTACTCGTAGAAGCGCTCGGAGAACTCGCCGAAGCGCAGGTGCTGGCTCTTTTTTTCGATCAGACAGAGGATCGCGATGTCCCAGAAGGCTGAGGAACCGCCGTTGCCGAGCACGACCTCGTAGCCCTCGGGCGGTTGGAACATCGCCTGAAGACCGGAGCGCACATTGGCGACGACGTTTTTCACCGTCGGGCGGCGGTGCGAGGTGCCGAGATAGTGCGGTGCGGCCGCGACGAGGGCATCGAGGGCGCCCGGACGCACCTTTGACGGGCCGGAGCCGAAACGACCGTCGGCGGGGAGCAAGGTCTTCGGGATCTCCAAAGCGGTCAACGCCGTCTCCTTTGGTTTGCGCTGACGATAGAGGAGTGAGCGTCGCTCCAAACCTGTGAGAGCATGGCGGGCGTGGCGGCGCAGCATGAATCCGCGGCCGGCACGGCTGAACGATTGGGTTCCACTGGGATCTCGATTCGCGCCCGCCGTGTGACGCCGTCGGCCACGTTGACGATCGAAATGAAGGCGAAGTCCCTGCGTGATGCCGGCGTCGACGTGATCAGCTTCGGCGCGGGCGAGCCCGACTTCCCGACCCCGAGCGAGATCGTCGAAGCCGCCATCTCGGCCTGCCGGAACCCGCGCGCCTACAAGTACACGCCGACGGCCGGTCTGCCTGAGCTGCGCGCCGAGGTTGCCGCCAACCATGCTCGCGACACCGGCCTTGACGTCACCGCGGACCAAGTCGTCGTGACGAACGGCGCGAAGCACGCGATCGCGAACGCCTTTGCCGCCTTGTTGGATCCCGGAGACGAGGTGCTGCTCGCATCGCCGTACTGGACGACCTACCCGGAGTCGATCGCGCTCTTCGAGGCCGTTCCGGTCATCGTCCCGACCGACGAGTCGACCGGCTTCCGTGCGCGTGCCGAGGACTTCGAGCGGTACGCGAGCGATCGGACAAAGGCGTTGTTGTTCGTCTCGCCGTCGAACCCCACTGGAGCGGTCTATTCCCGCGACGAGATGGCAGAGATCGGCGAGTTGGCGCGCGATCGCGGATGGTGGGTCGTCACCGACGAGATCTACGAATACCTCGTCTATGGCGACGCCAAGCACCATTCGATGCCGGGAGTCGTTCCCGAACTCGCCGAGCGCACGATCGTCGTGAGCGGGGTCTCGAAGACCTTCGCGATGACTGGCTGGCGTGTCGGCTGGATGATTGGACCCCGTGATGCGATCACCGCGGCGGCGAACATCCAGTCACATCAGACGTCGAACGTCGACAACGTCGCGCAGTTCGCCGCGCTGGAGGCGATGCGGACGGATCCCAAAAATGCGCGAGAAATGCACGCGGCCTTTGACCGGCGGCGCCTTCTCAGCCACCGGTTGTTGAACGAGATACCCGGTGTCTCGAATTTGCTCACCGAGGGGGCCTTCTACTCCTTCCCGTCGCTGTCCGGCGTGCTCGAAAGGGACTTCGGAGGACGACGTCCCACATCGTCGGTCGAGTTCGCCGAATTGGTGCTCGACGAGGTACAAGTCGCCTTCGTTCCGGGCGAGGCATTCGGGGCTCCCCGTTACGCTCGCTTCTCGTATGCGCTCGCGGACGACGAGCTCGAAGAGGGACTGGCGCGGATCAAGAAACTCGTCGAGTCGTCCGCCGCCTAAGCGGACGAATCCCGAGCGGATTTCTGCCACGACAAGAAAGAAGCGAGATGGCGAGGATTCTCGTCACCGAGGAGTTGAGCCCCCGGGGCATCGAAGTGATGACGACCGCCGGCCATGAGGTCGACGTGCGCCTCCGTCTCTCGCCAGACGAGCTGATCGAGACGATCCCCGGCGCCGAGGCTCTCATCGTCCGATCGGCGACAAAAGTCGACGACGCGGTGTTTGCGGCGGGCCGTGACCTCGTCGTCGTCGGTCGTGCCGGCGTCGGGCTCGACAACGTGGACGTCGCGGCGGCGACAAAGCGCGGCGTGATGGTGGTGAACGCGCCGGAATCGAACATCATCTCTGCCGCCGAACACGCGATCGCGTTGCTGCTCGCCCTCTCGCGCAACATTCCCCAGGCACACTCGGCCCTCGTCGAGGGCCGATGGGAGCGGTCGCGTTTTGCCGGTGTCGAGCTCTACGGCAAGACACTCGGCGTGGTGGGCCTCGGCCGTATCGGCACGCTCGTCGCGGATCGCGCGAAGTCCTTCGGTATGCACCTTCTTGCCTACGACCCGTACCTCGCCCCTGATCGGGCGAAGCGTCTGGGCGTCGAGCTGACCTCGCTCGAGGATCTCGTCGGGCGCTCCGACTTCATCACGATCCACCTGCCGAAGACCCAGGAGACACTCGGACTGTTCAACAAGGAACTTCTCGCGCACGCCAAGCCCGGTGTGCGAATCATCAATGCGGCGCGCGGCGGCATCGTCGACGAGGAGGCGCTCGCCGAGGCGATCCGCGGAGGGATCGTCGCCGGTGCCGCGCTCGATGTCTTCGCCGTCGAACCGACGACCTCTTCTCCGCTGTTCGAGCTCGATTCGGTCGTCGTGACGCCCCACCTCGGCGCGAGCACGAACGAGGCGCAGGACAAAGCGGGAGAACAGATCGCCGAGCAAGTGCTGCTCGCGTTGGCCGGCGACTTCGTGCCGTTCGCGGTCAACATCGAGGCGAAAGCGGTGTCGGACATCGTTCGGCCCTACGTGGTGATCGCCGAGTTCCTCGGGCACTTCCTCGCCGGGCTCGAGAGCGGTCTTCCCTCAGAGTTGACGGTCGAGTACCGCGGCGAGCTCGCGGGCGAAGAGGTCGGATTGCTCGGACTCGCCGTCTTAAAAGGGGTGTTCCTAGCGAGCTCCGAGGAACCGGTGTCGTACGTGAACGCACCCCGGCTCGCCGAGGCGCGCGGCCTTGTCGTGCATGAGGTGCACACGACTTCGTCGCCCGACCGGGTGAACGTGATGCGGGTTTCTTCGACCAAGCACGCGGTCGCCGGTGCGCTCGTCGCCGGCGCAGCGCGCATCGTCGAAGTCGACGAGCACGACGTCGAGATCCCTCCGGCCGACGTGATGATCGTCGTCCGTAACGACGACCGCCCGGGGGTGGTTGGCTCGGTCGGTACGATCCTCGGCGACGCCGGTGTGAGCATCGCGAACATGGCGGTCGGACAGACGCTCGGCGCCGGAACGGCGCTCATGGTCCTGACCACCGATCGCGTCGTCACCTCCCCGGTCCTGTCGGCGCTGCGCGGTGCGCAAGGGATCCTCGACGTGTACCAGGTCGTGCTGGCCTGAGGGGCTGGCGGCGCGCCGTTCGAGTCCGCTACGGCGGGCACGAGCCGACCAGACCGCGCGAGCGCGCGTCGCCGATGGCGACCCGCCGTTGCCGTCGTAGTACGTCGGAGAGCTCGCTGTTTCTGATCGCGCTTGCGCGCGCGCAGTGAGGAGGGCCGCGCGCCCTCACCCGCCGCCCGGCCCAAGGCAGAAAGCATCAGGTGCAGGAAGAAACGGGACTGCGGAAAAATCACCATAGGTTGCGCGGATGCAAATTTGAGCGGTTTTGCCAGTTCAGAGCGTTGTTGCGACCGTTTTCGTCATCATCGCATCGCGGACGCGGTGGCATGTCAGCACGATGAGCGCACGGCGATGCCTCTTCGTGTGCAGATGTTTACCGACGCAACGCGTTTATTAGAAGAAGATGATCGTTACTTAAGGTCGACCTCGAACTGCCGATATTCACGAGTGAGCGCGCACGAATCTCGATTACTCGTCCTCAGAGGCCTCACCGTCACGGGCGGACTTCGCGAGGGGAGCGTTGACACTCGTCTCCTGGCTGGATTTTGACGGGACCGGTGGCCACAAGGCGTCGGTTGTGGCGGCGATCTTCCGGTCACGACGTTCTGCGCGCTTTCGCCACAGCGTCGGACCGAATCGCACCGTGGCGGTCACTGCGCCGGCGAGGAGCCCGATGATCACGCTTCCACGAACCAACTTGCGGCCCGAAGCGCGGACTTTTTCCCTCATAGGCCCTCCTCTCCGTGCCACGGCAGTCGCGCGTGACCACGGCGCGTGAAACGCCAGGTTAGCGAGGTGCGCATCGGGTGTGATGAGGATCGCGCCGAAAGTGAGCTTTCATGCAAGAGGGATGCAAGCCGTAAGGTACAACGAGCGGAAAGGGACGCAAATGGCCGGTGGCCGCCGCACCGAAAACGGCCAAAACCTGATTCTCGTCGTCGACAATGACCCGCTTGGCATCGGCAGCCTCGTCGCTGCGCTTCCGCCGAGCGTGGAGATCGTCGTCACGCGATCTGTCGCGGAAGCGCTGCACCTCGGCGATCAGGGTGAATTCGACCTTGTCGTCGTGGGTATCCCCGCTGACGGACCCGATCGCATGCTCGTGCTCTCCGACGTTCGTGTCGCCTTCCCCGGTATCCAAATTCTCGCTCTCGCCGACAACGACGACGAGGCCGAGAAGATGGCGATCCTGGCAGCTGGCGCCGTCGAGTGTCGGAGCCGGCAACAAACGACCGCTCCGGAACTTGCAAGCGCGATTGGTCGTCTGCTGGGCGCCACGGATCCCCGCGCCGAGATCCAAGGTCGCGCGGCCCACGTCGAGCGCGTCCTTGACGCCGTCGGCGAGGGCATCCTTGTCCAGTCTTCGAGCGGACGCGTCGTACTCGCGACTGACCGGGCGCTCGAGATCTTGCGCGTTCCCCGGGCAGACCTCGTCGCCTCGGACCTTGAGAAGGCTGGCATCGAGCTGCGCTCCGCGGCTGGCAGGGAGTTGAAACGCGACGAATATCCGGACGCGATCGCGATGCGAAGCCGGGGACCAGTACCCCCGGTGCTGTTGCAGATGCTGCGCGGCGATGGGGAGTTGCGCTGGATCGAGGCAACGACGTCTCCCTTGCTGCGCGCCGGAGAAGTGCGGCCCTACGCCGTCGTGACGTCGTTGCGCGACGTGACCGAGGCACAAGTCGCGCAACAGGCGATCGTCGGCGCGGAGCGGCGCGAGCGGCTGCTGCTCGAGCACTCCGGAGATGGATATTTGCTGCTCGGTACCGACGGATCGGTCGTCGAATCGAGCGACCTTGTCGAACGCATTTGGGAGCGGGAGTCGCTCGTCGGGCGGAGACTCGTCGAATTTTCGACTGCCGACGACCGTGAGTCGGTGGCCCGCGTCGTCGATGACGTCATCGAAAACCGGGCGTCACCACTTCGGATCCAGGCGCGCGTCATCGACCGTCAGGGCGGCATTCGCTGGGTCGAACTGACCCTCACGAACCGTTTCGACGAGCCGACACTCGTCGGCGTTGTTGTCAACGTGCGCGACGTCACCGAGCGCAAGCGTGCGGAGGACGCGGCGATGCGGCTCTCGGCGGTCCTCGACTCGCTCGACGACGCCATCTATGCGGAGACGATCGACGGCGTGATCACGAGCTGGAACGCCGCCGCGGAACGGATGTTCGGATATTCCGCATACGAGGCGGTCGGATCGAGTGCTCTGATCATCACCCCGGCCGAACGTCTTGAGGGCGCTCTGGAGGTCCGTGAGCGCATCATGCAGTGCAAGCGGGTTGCCTTGGAAAAGACGCTCCGACGCCGCAAAGACGGCATGGATGTCGAACTCACGCTCACGGTCTCGCCGTTGTTCGACAGCGAGGGTGTGCTGATCGGATCATCGACGATGGCGCGCGCATCGGGCGTCGCTGCACCGGCAGAAGTGGTCGCCGTCCAGTCGACCGAGCGGCACCGTTTCGGGTTCGAGTTCGCGACGATCGGGATGGCGACGCTGGACGAGTCCGGTCGCTTCTTGCTGGCGAACCCGTCGTTGTGCGAGATGCTCGGCCGTTCGGAATCCGAACTCTCGGGGCGCCGTCTGACCGAGTTCCTCCATCCCGGCGATCTCGTCGCCTCTGATCGTGAGTTTGATGGCGTCGAGAACCCGGGGCACCTTCGAGGCGAGCGGAACTTTGTCCGTCCCGACGGATCGATCGTCAACGCGGAGGTCGATATCACCGAAGTGCGTGGCGAGAACGGCGATATGTCGTATTTCTGTCAGGTCCGAGACGTCACGGGCCAGCGAAGGAGCGAGGTCGAACTCGAACATCACGCCCTCCACGATCCGCTCACTGGCCTCGCGAACCGGGCGATGCTGATCGCTCGCCTCGACCTCGCCACAGCACGAAACCGGCGCGAGCAGTCGATGAGCGGTCTCGTCGGCATCGACCTCGACAGGTTCCAGCTCGTGAACGATGCGCTTGGTCATCCCGCTGGTGACCGGTTGCTCCGCGATGTCGCCGCAAGGCTCGTCGCAGCGTGCGAGCCGTCGGATCTCGTTGCCCGATCGGGAAGCGACGAATTTGTGGTTTTGCGTGACCACGTGCGCGATTCCGCAGGTGCGGACGACCTGGCGGAGTCGCTCATGCAGAGCCTCTCCGAACCGTTCATCATCGATGATCGGCCCGTCTACATCACTGCGTCGTGCGGGGTATCGGTCATCGATTGGCGCTACGCCGTCGACGACGCGATGCGCGCTGTCGACGGAGCCGTGTACCACGCGCGCGAAAAGGGCGGCGATCAGATCGCCCGCTTTGATGACGCGATCGGCGAGGAAATGGCGCGCCGCTTCGACCTCGAACGCGAGATCCGCTTCGCTCTGGAGCGCGACGAGCTTCGGGTCTTCTACCAGCCGATCCTCAAGGTCGCGACCGCGGAGCTCGTCGGTGTCGAGGCACTCGCCCGTTGGCAGCACCCGACGCGCGGGCTACTTGGCCCGGACGAGTTCATTCCCGTTGCAGAACGCAGCGGCCTCATCGCTTCGATCGGTGCTTTCGTGCTGGAGTCGGCGCTCCGTCAGGTCGTCGAGTGGCGCAAGTCGCTGCCTCTCTGCGAGAACCTGTGGGTGTCGGTGAACTTCTCTTCGCGACAATTGCTGCTGTCGAATCCGGTATCGACGTGCCTGTGGGCGCTCGCCTCGGCGGGCGCACCCGCGGACGCGCTGCGGATCGAGCTCACCGAGACGGCGGTGATGAAAGAGATCGATACCTCGATCCAACGCCTCTCGGACCTGCGCGCGATCGGGATCCGGGTCGCGATCGACGATTTCGGGACGGGACACTCCTCGTTGAGCTACCTGAGCAGGCTCCCCGTCGGGTCGTTGAAGGTGGACCATTCCTTCGTCGATGCGATGGGGTCAGAAGGGTCCGAGGCGATCGTGGACACGATCGTGAGTCTCGCGAAGGCGCTCGATCTCGAGCTGTGCGTCGAGGGGGTGGAAAGCGTCGACCAGCGGGTGACGCTGCACCGCCTCGGCTGTGAATACGGCCAGGGCTACCTGTGGTCGGCGCCGCTCTCTGCGGAGGCGTTCGAGGAGTGGGAGACGCGGGTTTTCTCGGCGCGCGCCGTTTGATCGTCGGGCGCCGGGCTTCTAGCTGACCGAAACGATCTCGACTTCGAGCGCGCCGTTCGGCGCCTCGAACGACACCGTTTCGCCTGCCGCCCTGCCGAGCAGGGCTTGGCCGAGCGGAGAGCCGACGGAGATCACCGGCAGGTTCTCGGGTCGCTCCTCGATCGAGCCGACGAGGTACGCCTCGACGTCGTCATCACCGGCGTAGCGGAGCCCGACGACCGACCCTGCGACGACTTCGCCGGTCGACGCGGTCGGTTCGACGATCACCGCCGAGGCGAGCATCGCCTGCAACTGGCGGATGCGGGATTCCATCTTTCCTTGGGCGTCCTTCGCCGCGTGGTAATCGCCGTTCTCAGAAAGGTCGCCGAGTGCCCGCGCGGCTTCGATCTGGCGCGCGATCTCGACTCGACCACGCGTCGTCAGGTCCTCGACCTCGTCAACGAGGCGCTGATGCGCCTGGGGCGAGAGGTGCGTCTCGGTCACGTCCCCAAAATACTGGGGCCAGACGAGCCTGGATGCGGGACTCGGATGTCCCGCATGCCGCGTTAGCGTTTCGAGAGCGCGACGAGGAGGGAGGGACCGACGATGCCGGTGACACCGACGGCCAAGATCTGGATGGACGGCGAGCTCGTCAACTGGGAAGACGCGACGATCCACGTCCTCACCCACACGCTGCACTACGGGACCGGTGTGTTCGAAGGGATCCGCGCCTATCCGACGAGCGCCGGACCGGCCGTCTTCCGACTCGCCGAGCACCTCCGGCGATTCGACCGTTCCGCGCACATGTTGATGCTCGAACTCCCCTTCTCCGAAGCCGACCTCACGACGGCCGTGAAAGACACCGTGCGTGTGAGCGGTCTCGACGAGTGCTACATCCGTCCGATCGCATTTCTTGGCTACGGCGAGATGGGCATCAACACCCTTACGAGCGAGGTTCGCGTTGCGATCGCGGTGTGGCGCTGGGGCTCGTATCTCGGTGAAGCGGCTCAGGAAAAAGGTGCGCGCCTCAAGGTGAGCACCTGGGCGCGACACGACCCGCGCTCATTGCCCACCTCGGTGAAGGCGACTGGCATGTACATCAACGGCTCTCTCGCAAAAATCGAGGTCGTCCGTGCCGGTTACGACGAAGCGGTGATGTTGACAACCGACGGCTACGTCTCAGAGTGCACCGGCGAGAACCTCTTTGCCGTTCGCGGAAGCACGCTGATGACGCCGCCCGCGGCGACGATGTCGGCACTCGACGGCATCACCCGCGATTCGGTGATGACGATCGCGTCCGATCTCGGGTTCGAGGTGCGCGAGCAGGCGATGCGCCGGACGGATCTGTACGTCGCGGATGAGCTGTTCATGTCTGGGACGGCCGCGGAGATCGTACCCGTGAGCTCGGTGGACGACCGCGCGATCGGCGAGGGCCGCCCGGGTCCGGTCGCAAAGGCGATCGCCGAGACCTATCGCCAGGCCGTGCGCGGCGAGCTCCCGCAGTACAAAGAGTGGCTCGAACTCGTCGATTGACCGTCGTCTCGCAAGTTCGGAAGCGCCTTCCCCCTCTTGTATCCTGCGCGCCGTGAGACGCGCCGGCTGCACGACGAGATGACCCAGCCGCGTTTCGCGCCAATCCAATACGAGGACGAGGTCCGTCCGGGCTACCGCCTCGCGCCTCCGGTTCGGTGGGTGGCGGACCGTCCGGCCGACTACACCGGTCAGCCGACGCGGTTCCGACACGGTGAAGGGGTGCACGGACCCGACCAGGGCTACGCGTTGCTGCTCGCTGAGCGCATCGTCGACCGCCTCGTGCTCGCGTCGGGAGAGCACCTCGGCGACGTCGTAACTGCCTGTGTCGCAATCGCGCTGCGGCGCGCGGCGATCTTCGGTCGTGCCCCGGTGCTCGCCGATCTCGAGGTGGCGTACGGACTCCTCGGTTATCTCTCCGACGCCCCGGCGGCGCTCGTCAGCGCGCGGCGTCAGTTCGTCGACGGGGCAGAGCATGACGACTGGCAGGTTCGCGATCTCGTTGCGCGGACGCCAGAAGCGGTGCTGCGCGAACCGCCGGCAGCGTTCCCGCGCTCGCAGGAAAGATGGCGCGAGATCGACGGATTCGATCACAGCGCGCCAGCGAACACGCCTGTCTGAGTCATGCGGCGTCGCCGGCCGCGGGTCCCCTTCCCGCCGAGCACCGGTAGCCTCGGGCGGGAGGCCTTCGCGTTCAGGGAACTCTCAGATAGACCCCAGGCAGATCCGATCCTCGCTCGGAATACTCGAGTCGTTATGAAGTGGCTGGAATCCGGACGGATCCTTAACAAGGACTGAGGCGATGGAACCCGACGAGAACGAGACGCAACCGGTCGAGGGCGCCGAGGTACCGCCAGCGCCGTCGCCACCCCCCTCTTTCGAAAACGAGACGCATCCGGTCGAGGGATCCACGGCTTCACCAGCGGTCACGCCGCAGCCGCCGTCCTTTCCGCCTCCGCCGCCGTCGCCGTGGTTCACCACAGGGGGCACGCCGCCGGGTGGCTGGTGGGTACCGCCGGGTGCGGCCCGAGCCGAGGAGCCCCCGCGTTCCAACGGCCGCAAGATCGCGGTGCTCGTCGGAGTCGTGGCGTTGTTGGCGGGCGGGCTCGGTGCGGGCCTCGACGCGGCCGTCAACTCCTCGCCGGGCACCCGGAACCCTTCTGGAACGGTCGTGACGTTGCCGAAGTCGAATGCCTCCGGGGTCGTTCCGAAATCGACTGAGGTCGCGCAGGTCGCGTCCGCGATCGACCCGGCCGTCGTCGACATCGACACCACCGTCGCGAGCGCCGTCGGAAACGGCGCGGAAGCCGCGGCGGGAACCGGGATGATCATTTCGCCCTCCGGCCTTGTGCTTACGAACAACCACGTCGTGGAGTCGGCGACGAGCCTCCGGGTCACGATCGAGGGGCACTCCGGTTCGTACAAGGCGAAGGTGCTCGGCGTCGACCCGACCCAGGACGTCGCGCTGATCAAGATCGAGTCTGCTCCGGCGGGACTGCCGTCGGTGAGTTTTGCCAATTCCTCGAAGGTCGCCATCGGCACGTCGGTCGTCGCGATCGGCAACGCGCTCGGTCTCGGTGGTAAGCCGTCGGTCTCGAGCGGGACGATCACCGCGACGAATCGCACGATCACCGCTGGCGACGAACTGACACCGTCGACCCCCGAGACGCTGCACGGCCTGTTCGAGACGGACGCGCCGATCGAGTCCGGCGACTCGGGCGGTCCGCTCGTCAACTTGCGGCGCCAGGTCGTCGGGATGGACACAGCGGCGGCTTCGTCGGACACGACGACGGGGTCGCTCGGATTCGCGATCCCGATCGACGAGGCAAGGCAGATCGCGAGTGAGATCGAACACCACCAGGCGAGTTCGCGCGTCACGCTCGGGCTCACCGCGTTCTTGGGTGTCACCGAGCAGTCGGGGTTCGTTCCGGGCAGCTTCTTCGGCGAGCCCTCCGGCACGACGACCGGCGCTGGTGTGTTCATCTCCGCCGTGATCGCTGGGAGCCCGGCCCAGGCGGCGGGCCTTCAGGGCGGCGACTCGATCACCGCAATCGACGGGACGACGACGAACACGATCCAGGTGCTGCAAAACGCAATCCGCTCGCACAAACCAGGGGATCAGGTGACCATCACGTTCACGAACTCGTCCGGCGCGTCGCACACCGCGACCGTGACACTCTCCGGCATACCGCTGTAACCGTCGGCACCGCGCCGGGCTGTGAGCCCGGCGCGAAGGCGGGCCCGAGCCCGCACTCAGTACGATCGCTTTTGTTATGGGCTCGATGAAGCCGGTTCACTACAGCCTCCACGCCCTGTTCACGGACTGGAACGCGAGCCTCTTTCCGCTGTTCATGGCCGTCGTCATCGGTGTCGTGGCGCTGTGGTACTTACGGGCCGACTGGGCGCTTGCCGGCAGGGGACGGCGCTGGAGCGGGATGCGCACGAGCGCCTTCATGGCGGGGCTCGTCATGGTCGAGCTCGCGCTCGGCTCACCGATCTCCACGCTCACCGCCTCGTACTTCCAAGCCCACGTCCTGCAGCATTTGCTGTTGATGGTCATTGCGCCACCGCTGCTTGCGCTCGGTGCGCCGTCGACGCTGCTCCTGCAGACCTCGAGCCGCAGGACAAAGGAGCTCTGGCTGAAGATCCTGCACTCGCGGGCGTTCGCGCTCGTGAGTCATCCGATCAGCGTCTGGTTCTTGTACTTCGGGCTGATGTACGTCTTCTTCCTCACGCCATTCATCGGCTTCGCGATGGCGCACATGGAAGTCATGGACCTCGTCAACCTGACCTTCCTCTTCGGGGCGACGCTGTACTGGTGGCCAGTCGTCGGTCTCGACCCGATCCCGCGCTGGAAGATGGGATATGGCGCGAGGATGCTGAACCTCGCTCTCGGTGTTCCCGTCGAAGCGTTCTTGGGAATCGCGCTGCTGAACGACTCGAAGCCCGCAGCGACGATCTATACCTTGTCGAGCACGCACGCGGGTGGGGGCTTGCTGTGGGTGCTTTCGGAGTTCTTCACCGTCGCTGCGTTGATACCGATCTTCTTCCAATGGATGCGATCCGAAGACCGCTCGGCGGCGCGCGAGGACGCTCGACTCGACGCCGAAGCCGAGCGGGCGCAAACTGCCGCCGGACCGAGCACGATCTGAGACTTCGCTGATGACCGATAGACGGTGGCTTGCGGCTTCGCGCGCGCCCGAGACCGGGAAGGCTGGCAGATGCGCGACCGATGGGGAAGGGTAAGGAGATGCGGATCGTGATCGTGGCGCCTCCCTGGCTTCCAGTCCCGCCGCCGGCGTACGGAGGAACCGAGGCCGTCCTTGACTCATTGGCCAGGGGTCTGAAAGCCGCCGGCCACGACGTGCTGTTGTTCACCACCGGCGACAGCACCTGCGAGGTCGAACGCGGCTGGTTCTTCGAGCACGCGATCGGCGTCGGCGTTGGGGGAGCGGCACAGGAGATCCGCCACGTCGTACACGCTTACGATGCCGCGAAGAACGCCGACGTCGTCCATGACCACACCTTGTGCGGCCCGCTGTACTGCAACCGCTTCCCCGACCTGCCGGTGCTCACTACGAACCACGGTCCGTTCGAGAGCGACCTCATCGAGCTGTACCGGGTGACCTCGAAACAGGTGCCGGTGATCGCCATCTCCTATCACCAGGCTTCGGCCGCGCACGGCGTAGAAGTGGCGGCGGTCATCCATCACGGCGTCGAACCGGAGCGCTTCCCGGTGCAGTCCGGCGCCGGCGGCTACGCGCTGTTTCTCGGGCGGCTCAATCCGACCAAGGGCGCGCACATCGCGGCGCGTGTCGCGAGACGAGCCGGGGTTCCGTTGCGCATCGCCGGGAAGCGCTCCGAACCGATCGAGATCGAGTACTTCGAACAGACCCTGAAGCCGCTTCTCGGACAGGACATCGACTATGTCGGCGAGGTCGACCACGACACGAAAGTGCAGCTGCTCGGGGGCGCGTCGATGCTGCTCAACCCCATCGAGTGGCCCGAACCCTTCGGCATGGTGATGATCGAAGCGCTTGCCTGCGGGACGCCGGTGGTCACCACGCCGCACGGTGCCGCGCCCGAGATCGTCGATCACGAAATCACCGGTTTCATCTGCGCCGACGAGCCGGAGCTCGTCGCCGCCGTCGGCCGCATCGGCGAGATCGATCGTCGGGCGTGCCGGCGCGCCGTCGAAGAGCGGTTTTCGCTGCAACGCGTCGTCGCTCAACACGTCGAAGTCTTCGAGCGCGCCGTCCGCGGGGAGATCGGGGCGAGGGCGCTTCACTGATGGCGACGGGTTGGTCGGTTGGCACGCAGCCCGGCCTTGGCGGGGTCTCCGCGGCGGGCGTCACGCTCGTCGAAGGAACGAGCTTTGTCATCTCATCGGCCGGCGGCGACATCGAGCCGGGAGACGCCCAGGGCCTCTTTTATCGGGACACGCGCTATCTCGCAGCGTGGCGGCTCGCGATCGACGACCGGCCGATCGAACCGCTCTCGGTCGTGTCGAAGGACCCGTTCGCCGCGACTTTCCTCGGACGGGTTCAACCACAGGAGGGCCGTGCCGACAGCACGGTGTTCGTTATCCGCGACCGATTCGTCGGCGACGGCATGCGCGAAGACGTCGTGCTGCGGAATTTGGGTGGCGAAGCGACCGCCTGCACACTGAGCGTCGCCTTCTATGCGGACTTCGCGCACCTTTTCGCTGTGAAGGCGAATCACGTCACACCGCACGGAGAAGCGACGACACACGTCGAAGGGGGCCGCGTCTTCATCGATCACACCTACCGCGAACGCCGCCGCGGCATCCGCCTGCGACCCCCCGAGGGTGCACTCGTCACCGGAAACGAGATCACGCTCGACGCCGTCGTCCCGGCGCGCGGCGAGTGGCGTGGCTGTTTCGAGATCGAACTCGAGATGGACGGCGAGCTCGCGCCGCTGCGCCACCGCTGCGGCGAGCGCGTCGAGTTCTCGACGCCGGCGACCCGGCTGCGGAAATGGGAGCGGTCGACACCGGATGTGAAGACCGATGACGAATCCGTGAACCGCGCGCTCTCTCGTTCGATTCTCGATCTCGGTGCGCTGCGGATCTTCGATCCGGCGGTGCCAAACAACGTGGTCGTCGCGGCCGGAGCACCGTGGTTCATGACGCTGTTCGGTCGCGACTCGGTCATCTCGTCGTGGATGACGCTCATCGTCGATCCCACGCTCGCGCTTTCGACGCTGCGCACGCTCGCGCGCTATCAAGGTAGCGACACCGACCCACGCACCGAAGAGGAGCCCGGAAAGATCCTGCACGAGATCCGGTCCGGGATGAGCGGCATCGGAGCGGGGGGTGAGGCGATCTACTACGGCTCGATCGATGTGACGCCACTGTTCGTGATGCTGCTTGGTGAGCTTCACGATTTTGGAGCCGACGCGTCCGCGATCGACGAGCTATTGCCCGCGGCCGATCGCGCGATCGAGTGGATCGAGAAATTCGGAGATCGTGACGACGATGGCTTCGTCGAGTACCAGCGCGCGACCGACCGCGGGCTCATGAATCAGGGTTGGAAGGACTCCTACGATGGCATCAACTTCGCCGGCGGGCGCATCGCCGAGGCTCCGATCGCACTCTGCGAGGTGCAGGGCTACGTCTACGCCGCCTATCGGGCGCGGGCGCGCATCGCGAGGGCCCGCGGCGACGAGGCGACGGCAACGCGCTGCGCCGATCGCGCGACAGCTCTCCGCGAGGCGTTCAACGAGCGTTACTTCCTCGAGGACCGCGGGTATCTCGCGGTCGGGCTCGACGCGGAGAAGCGGCCGATCGACTCGCTGACTTCGAACGTTGGCCACTGCCTGTGGACCGGGGTCGTCGACGACGACAAGGCGGAGCGGATCGTCAAGCAGCTCATGTCGACGGAGATGTACTCGGGTTGGGGCATTCGCACGCTCGCGTCGAACATGGGCGCGTACAACCCGGTGAGCTACCACAACGGATCGGTCTGGCCCCATGACAACGCGATCTGCGCGGCGGGTCTGATGCGCTATGGATTCACCGCAGAGGCTCAGGCGGTGGCGCTTTCGATTTTCGAAACTTCGGCGCTGTTCGACGCACGGTTGCCAGAACTGTTCTGTGGGTTCGGACGCGAAGAGTTCGCAGTTCCGGTCGGTTATCCGACGTCGTGTTCCCCGCAGTCGTGGGCCGCGGCGACGCCGTTCAGCTTGTTGCGGACACTGCTGTCTTTCGATCCGGACATCAACGAGCGTCGGATCTATCTGAAGCCGACGATTCCCGAGTCACTCGGCGCGGTCCGAATTGAGCAGGTGCCGGTCGGCAACCAGCGAGTGACGATCGAAGCGCGAGGAGACAGCGCCGAGGTGAGCGGACTCGACGGAGATTTGCAGCTCGTTCAGTCGAGACGACCGGAGCAGACGCGCTGATCTCGGTTTGACGGGTGGGAGGGAAGACCGTCCTACGATCGCTAAGTGCTCGTCCTCGCTGGTGCGCCAATGCTTGATCACCACGACACGGGTGAGGGACACCCCGAGCGGAAGTCGCGCGTACAAGCGGCACTCGATGGTGTGGTCGGAGCGGGCCTGTGGGACGCGATGGTTCCGCTCGAGCCGCGCCACGCGAGCATCGAGGAGCTGTGCTTGGTGCATCCTCTCGGCTACGTCGAACGCATCGAGATGTTCTGCGCGGAGGGCGGAGGCGCGATCGACGCCGATACGATCGTCAGTCCGGGTTCGTTCGAGACCGCGTGCTTCGCGGTGGGCGGGACCCTGGCGGCCGTCGACGCGCTGGCGTCCGGGCGCGGGGAGGTGGGGTTCGTCGCCGCCCGCCCGCCGGGACATCACGCGACGGCCGACGAGGCAATGGGGTTCTGCTTGTTCAACAACGTTGCGATCGCAGCGGCATACCTCGGTCAACGGGGGGAACGCGTGTGCATCGTCGACTGGGATGTCCACCACGGCAACGGCACTCAGTCGATCTTCTGGAACGACCCTCGCGTCCTGTACGTGTCGACACACCAGTCGCCGCTGTATCCGGGAACGGGGACCCCCGGTGAGATCGGGGGACCTGACGCGCTCGGATCGATCGTCAACGTTCCGCTGCCGCCCTACGCGACGGGCGACGTCGCACGGCGGGCGTTCGAGGAACTCATCTCACCAGAAGTCGAGGCGTTCGAACCGACCTGGGTGCTCGTTTCGGCCGGCTTCGACGCGCACGAGGCCGATCAGATCGCGAGTTTGCGGTTGACGTCGGGGGATTTCGCGGCGCTCGCGCGAATCGTCAACGAGTACACACCCGGACCGGGGCGTCTCGCGTTCGTCTTGGAGGGCGGCTACGACTTGGAGGCGTTGCGAGTTTCGGTCGGAGCGGTGCTCGCCACGGCGCTCGGCGAGCGGGTTCGTGCCGAGGCCCCCTCATCGGGAGGCCCCGGTCTCGAGAACCTTCCCCGGATCGCGGAGGCGCGCTCGCGGGCCTTTGACGCTGCCGCGGTGGTGTCCGAGCGAGGAGATAGATCAGGCAAAACCCCCCGCCCCCGGTAGATTCCACCTGGTCAACGGGCCGATGTCGCCCGGGGGGTGGATCTGGATCGTGCGCTACCTGCGGGCCCACCTTGTGGCAGCCGTCCCACTCCTCTGTGGGGCGTTGCTGGCCGCCTGTGGGAACGCCCCCTTTGCGACGTCGACCGCCGGCAATGCCGCCGGGGTGAGCGCCGACAAGATCGTCGTCGGGGGGCTCGCCTCGCTCACGGGGCCGCTGCCGGCCGACTTCGCTCCGGCGATCGCCGGCGCCGAGGCGTATTTCGACACGGTCAATGCGCACGGAGGGGTGAACGGCAGGAAGATCGATCTCGCGTACCGGATCGACGACCAGTCGGACCCGTCCTCGGACGCCGCCGCGGCGCGCACCCTCGTCGAGCAGGATCACGTCTTCGCGGTCGTGCCGGTCGCGACCCCGTCGTTCTCCGGCGGGCCCTTCCTCGCGTCCCACGACGTGCCGACGTTCGGGCTCAACGTCAATCCGAACGCCGATTGGGCGGGACCGTCGATGTTCGGCAACACCGGTTCGTACACGAACTTCAAGGGCGCCCAGCTGCAATCGGCGTACCTCGCCGAGCAGCACCACGTGCAGAACGCAGCGGTGATCGCCTACAACATCGCCCAGTCCGTTCAGGGGTGCGATTCAGTCGTCTATGCCTTCCGCAAGTACGGCGTGCACGTCGCCTTCGTGGACCTTTCGGTCCCAGTCCCCGCGTTCAACTTGAGCGCGGACGTCACGCGGATGAAGGCGGACCACGTCGACATGGTCGTGTCGTGCCTCGACCTGACGGGAAACGTGTTGCTGGCCGACACGATGCAGGAACAGGGGCTGGCCGGGGTCACCCAGTTCTGGTTCGACGGCTACGACGAGTCCGCCCTTCGCCAGTTCCACTCGTCGATGCAAGGGGTGTACTTCTTCCTTTCCAATGTCCCCTTCGAGGTGGCGACGCTCGACCCTGGCACGTACCCCGGCATGGGCCAGTTCATCTCCGCGCTGAAGCGCTACGAGCCGAGCACCGAGCCGGGCGAGGCTGCCCTTTCTGGCTGGCAGAGTGCTGACCTGTTCGTTGCCGGCCTGAAAAAGGTCGGCCGCGACGTGACGCGCACCCGGCTCATCGCCGCGATCAACAGGCTCACCGACTACACCGCCGACGGAATTGACGCGCCGATCGATTGGCGCGTCGGGCATAAGGCGGGATGGCCGCCGTACAACTGCGGCGTATTCGTGCAGGTCCGGGGTGCTCGCTTCGTCCCCGTTTACGGCACGGCAGGCAGACCAACGAGCGTGTTCAGCTGTTTTCCGACCCCCGACCCGAGGCACGCGCCGCTCCTGCCGCTCCATCCCTTGCCGAAAGGCGTCCCACCGCTTCCCGGGTCGTTCTCGGGTGGCTGACGCCGAGCCGATGCATTCGCCGTGAGCCAGTTCCTCTCCTACGCGCTACCGGGAATCCCGTACGGATGCGCGTATGCGCTGATGGCACTGGGCCTCGTCCTCACGTACAAGGCCTCCGGCGTCTTCAACATCGCGTTCGGAGCGCAGGCGTACGTCGCCGCATTGGTCTTCGACGTCGCCGTCGGCAACGGCTGGCCGAGATGGGCAGCGTTCGTCGTCGCGGTCGTGCTCCTCAGCCCCGCGATCGGCATCGCGCTGGATCGCGCCTTGTTCCGCTCGACCCACAGCGCGCCGCCGCTCGTGAAGCTCGTGCCGTCGCTCGGCCTGCTCATCGCCATCCCGAGCATCACGCAAATGATCTTCGGAATCTCACAACGACTCGCGCCGCCCGCAATCGCATTCAACCCGGATGCCGTCGAGTTTCGCATCGCGGGTGTCGCAGTCACGGGTTCCGAGGAATTGACGACGATCGTCACTGTCGGGGTCGTCATCGTGCTCGGGCTCATCTTTTCCGCGAGTCCGATCGGACTAGAAATGCGCGCGGTCGTCGAGAGCGCCCGGATGACGGAACTCGACGGGATCCGGGCCGACCGCGTGAGCGCGTTCGCGTGGGTGCTATCGAGCCTTCTCGCCGGACTCGCCGGCGTCCTGCTCGCTCCGGACTTCGCGACCTTGGATCCATCGAACTTCACCGCGCTGTTGGTCGCGGCGATCGCGGCGGGCGCCATCGGCGGCTTCGCGAGCTTGCCGCTCACCCTCATTGGCGGCATCGTCCTCGGCATCGCGCAGGAAGTGATCGGCGGATACCTGCCCTCGGGCAGCGTGCTCGCCTCGGGTTTGCGGCCCTCGTTCCCGTTCCTCGTGCTCGGCGTGCTGCTCGTCGCAGGGCGCCGTTTCCGTCCCTCGGGAATCTTCTCGGACCCGCTCTCCGGCGTCGATCCACCGGCAGCGTCGCTTCGTCCCCCAGGCCGCATCGAAGAGGTCGCGCTCGGTTCGCGGGCCTTCATGGCCTTCGTCGCCGTCGTGATCTTCGTCCTCACGGCCATCGTGCTGCCGGGGAACTGGGAGTTCACCCTCACTCAGGGGGTCGTGCTCGCGACGATCTTGTTGTCGATCACCCTGCTCACCGGGCTGAGCGGCCAGATCTCGCTCTGCCAGGCTGCGTTCGCCGCGATCGGCGCCTTCACCGCCGGACAACTCGCGCTCCACTTCGGCGTCGCGATCCTGATCGGCGCGCTCGCCGGCGGCGCACTTGCCGCCGTCGTTGGCGCTCTCATCGCGCTCCCGGGACTGCGCCTCGGCGGGATCGCGCTCGCGATGTTCACGCTCGCCTTCGGTCTTCTCGGAGACAACGTGCTTTTCCAGTACTCCTGGTCCGGTAACGGCGCGTCCGGGCTCGTTATTCCAAGACCTCAGGTCTTCGGCGTCAACCTCACCGGCAACACTTCGTTCCTGGTGCTCGGGGCCATCGTTCTCGCCCTCGCGTCGCTCGCCGTCCGTCTCATCCAGCGTTCGACGCTCGGGGGCGAGCTCGTCGCGCTCCGCTCGAGCGAGGTCGGGGCGGAATCGATCGGCGTCGACGTCCGGCGCTTACGGGTGATCGTTTTCGCGCTCTCTGCTGCGATCGCCGGGATCGGTGGCGCCGTGTATGCCTCGTTAGAGCAGGGGATCTCGCTGAACGATTTCAACTACGAGTTCTCACTGCTCTTCGTCGTCGTCGTCGCAACAGTCGGTGTGTACTCGGTGACGGGTGCGATCGTCGCCGGCCTCGCATATACGGTGATCAATCAGGCGATCAGCTCGCTTCCGTCGCGATTCGGCGAGATGCTGGCGTTGATCTTCGGCGTCGCGGCGCTGACGTATGTACGCCACCCAGAAGGCATCGTCGAGTACGCCCGACGTTGGGTGCTCGACCGCGCCGAGCAGTTCGCGCACTACCTGAATCGCGCGGAGAGAAGCGGCCCGGGTCTCGCCGCTCAGAGCGGAAAAGGTGCGGTGTGAGATGACGCTTCTCGAGGCGGTCGGGATTTCGAAACGCTTCGGTGGCATCGCGGCGCTGATGCCGGTCAGCTTGGCGATCGAGGAGGGAGAGTTCGTCGGGCTCGTCGGCCAGAACGGCGCCGGGAAGACGACGCTGTTCAACTGTCTGCTCGGGATCGACCACCCCGATACAGGGACGATCTCGTTCCGCGGGCGCCGCATCGACCACCAGCCGACGTATCGACGTGTCCGGCTCGGTATCGGTCGGACGTTCCAGCGCGTTGAGCTCTTCGCAGGGATGACGCCGCGTGAGCACTTTGTCCTCGCGGCACGCATGCGAGAGAGGAGGGGTCCCGTGCTTACCCGCCTCTCGTCGATCGGCCACCCGATGGGGCCCGAAAAAAAGATGGTGGAGTCGATGTTGGAACTCGTCGGGCTCACGGCAGAAGCGGACGTGCCGGTCGAGGCTCTCAGCCTCGGCCACGGTCGTCTCGTCGAGCTCGGCCGGGCGCTGATCGGAGAACCGAACCTGTTGATGCTCGACGAACCCTCGTCCGGTCTCGATGCTGATGAGCGCCGGGAACTCGTCGCAATTCTGCGGCGCGTCCACGAGGAACGGAACACGGCCATCCTCCTCGTCGAACACGACGTCGCGATGGTCACTTCGGTCGTGAGTCGGCTTCTCGTCCTCGATTCCGGTCGCCTCATCGCCGATGGTCCGACCGCGGAGGTCATCGCAAATCCCGCGGTCCGCCACACGTATCTCGGTCGGGTGCATGCGACCGCCAACCCGAATCCCCCCGGCAACGGCGCGCAGGCCGGCATGGAGCCGGTCCTCGAGCTGCGCAACGTCTCCGCCTCGTATGGGCCGTACCGGGCGTTGTTCTCGGTCTCGTTCGTCGTGCCGCATCGTTCTGCCGTCGCCCTGATCGGGCCGAATGGGTCGGGCAAGTCGACCGTGGCGCGCGTCTGTTCGGGTCTCGTCCCCGTGACTTCAGGGACCGTCCACGTCGCTTCGGCGAACGTCACGCGATGGCCAGCGTGGAAGATCGCGCGCGCGGGGGTCGCGCACGTCCCCGAGGGTCGCTCCGTCTTCGGGTCGCTGACCGTCGAGGAGAACCTCGAGCTCGCGTACCGCGCCGCGCTCGGGCGACATGACGTACCGGAGGCGCTCGAGCGCGCGTACGAGGCCTATCCGCGCCTTTCCGAGCGCCGCGGCCAGCTCGCCGGGACGCTCTCTGGGGGAGAGCAGCGGATGCTCGCTGTCGCGCGCGTGTTGTCGGTACCGATGAAACTGTTGATCGTCGATGAGCTGTCGCTCGGACTCGCACCGAGCGCGGTGGACGAGGTGTACAACGAACTCGGGCGCGTGCGCGAGCGGGGGACCGCTCTCTTGATCATCGAACAACACGCGGACCGAGCTCTCGAACTCGTCGAGCGCGCCGTCGTGCTCTCGCGCGGAACCGTCGCCTTCGAAGGCGACGCGGCGGACGCGGCGGCAGCGGTATCGAACGAATTCTCGATTCGCTGACGAAGGTCCCGTTACAGCGCCGCGAAGGCGCTCACCACCTGGTCGACGTGCTCGTCGGTCAATCCGGCGCTCGCCTGGATCCGAAGCCGTGCCTTTCCGACCGGGACGACTGGGTAGGAGAATCCGACGACTAGGACGCCCAACTCGAAGAGCTTGGCGCTCGCCCGCTCGACCTCAACGGCGTCGCCCAGGATGATCGGAACGATCGCGCTCGGGTTGTCTTCGATCTCGTAGCCGAGTTTGCGCAGCCCGGTGCGGATGCGCGCGGCGTTCTGACGGAGGCGGCCGACGCGTTCGGGTTCTTCGTTCAAGATCTCGATCGCGCGCCGAGCCGATCGGGCGACGGTTGCCGGAAGCGCGTTCGAGAACAAGCTCGGGCGTGCCCTCTGGATGAGCAGCTCGATCATCTCGGCGCTCGACGCGACGTATCCTCCTGCCGCCCCGCCGAGTGCTTTACCAAGTGTGCCCGTCGTGACGTCGACCGACCCAGAGACGCCGTAGTGCTCGGCGGTACCGTGCCCGGTCGCGCCGAGGACGCCGACGCCGTGGGAGTCGTCGACCACCAACAGCGCGTCGTAGGAGCGGCAGAGCTCGAGGATTTCGGGCAGCGGCGCGAGGTCGCCCTCCATCGAGAACACGCCGTCGGTCGCCACCCAGCGGATGCCCGAGTTCGGGGCTCCCTTCAGGGCGGCTTCCAACTCGTCGACGTCGTTGTGGGGGTAGATCTTGCGCTCGACGTCGCGCGACTGACGGATCGCGTCGATGATGCTCGCGTGGTTGAGGGCGTCGGAGATGACGGTGTCGCCCGCCCCCATCACCGTCGGGAAGAGGGCTTCGTTGGCGTTCCAGCAGCTCACAAAGGTGAGGGCCGACTCGGCTGCCGACAGCTCGGCGACGGTGCGCTCGATCTCACGGTGGACGTCGAACGTCCCGCAGATGAAACGGACCGAGGCGGTGCCGGCGCCACGCGTCTTCAGACCGTCGATACCCGCCTCGACGACGCGGGGATCGCTGGCGAGCCCAAGGTAGTCGTTCGAGCACAACACGATGACTTCGCGCCCGTCGATCGTTGCTACGGGTCCCATCGGACTCGAGACGGTGTGCAGCGCCTTGTACTGGCCGGTCTTGCGCAGATCGTCGATCGCCGCGCCTGACCGCCGTGCGAACTCTTCGCGCGCGCTCATCGGGAACCTCCGATCTCGAAAATCACCTTCAACGCTTCGTGTCCCGAGAGCAGCGCGAACGCGTCCTCGAACTTCTCGAGCGGGAGGATGTGGGTGATGAGTCGGTTGGCGTCGAACCCGCTCGTCGTCAAGAAGCGCTCGAGCGCGTACCACGTCGCGAAGATCAGCCGACCGTTGATCCCGAGCACGCGCGCGGCCTTGAAGATCACGTCGTTCGGAAGGTCGAGGGGAATCGCGGAGGCGGGCAGTCCGAGAAGCGCCGCGGTCCCACCTTTCGCGAGTGCGGCAAAGCCGCCTCGTACGGCATCGGGGTGGCCGCTCATCTCGATGAGAACCTCAGGTCCCGAACCGAGCGCTGAATCCACCACCTGTTCGACCCAATCAGGACTTTTCGAATTCACGGTCACGTCTGCTCCGAACTCGGCTGCGAGAACGAGCCGCCCCTCGTCGATATCGGTCGCGATGATCTGTGATGCGCCGAGATACCTCGAGATCGCGACGCTCGCGAGACCGATCACGCCTGCTCCGGTGACGAGGACGTCTTTTCCGGAGACTCCAGCAGCACTCACCGCGTGCATCGCATTGCCGAGCGGATCCATGATCGCTGCGACGTGGTCGGAGATGCGCGGATCGAGCCGCCAGATGTTGCGCTCGGGCATCGCGAGGTACGGCGCGAAACAGCCATCCCGGTCGACGCCGATGATGCTCAGGTTCTCGCAGATGTGCGTGCGCCCGGTTCGGCAGTACTCGCAGCGCTGGTCGCCGATGTGGCCATCACCGCTCACCCGATCGCCCACAGAGACAGCCGTGACCGCGTCTCCGAGCGCAGCGACCCTCCCCATGAACTCGTGACCGACGATGATGCCCGAAGGGACACGAGAGGAGCTCCACTCGTCCCAGTCGTAGATGTGGCGGTCGGTGCCGCAGATCCCTGCGTAGTACACCTCGACCAACACATCGTTCGGTCCGATCGTCGGCACCTTGGCGTCGAAGTCGAGCTCCAGTCCAGGGGCGGGACGCGCCTTGCGCAGTGCCGTCATCGTCT
>CAWKGD010000007.1:0-21699 GCA_963849105.1 uncultured Acidimicrobiaceae bacterium
CCCGCGTTCGAGCTCGCCCCACTAAGCGTCGCCGTGTCGTGGACGGACGTTCCGACCGTGATGGGAGAACTTGGCGATAGCGCGGTCGCGATCGAAGGGGAACAGCAAGCGCCAGATGTCGCCGCGTTCACGGCGAGAACCACGATCACAGCGAGCACGCTCGCTGTCGAAAACGTGACGATCGTTCTCCGGAACCTACGAACGAGATCCTTCATGGCTTAACACGACCCTTTCGCACACTTGCTGGATACGAGAAGCGTCGGTTTCGCCACTCCCTCCACCGCTCAACGAGGCGACCAGATGGTCAAGCGGTTTCAACGGGACGCACCACACTTGCTCAGCACGCGCCGACGAATTGTCGACACGTTCAAAGCGCCCTGTTTCTCTTGCTTTAATTGGAGGCGCCTCCCGGCACGTCGTCGAACTGTTGCTTGATCACTTGCTACAAGACAAACAGTAATGACGCGACCGTCGAGCTTCGATGGCGTGAACGAATCAGATTTTGCAAGTCTCGTGGACTGTTAGTGATGCACTAAACACGATGAGTAGTGTTTGTGGTGCGTCGAACACGGCGAGTAGTGGGCAATGATCAACGATGAATCGCGTCGCATCGTGTTCGCGCGGCGGTGTGACGGATGAACTCGTGTGCAAATGTCCGGACGGGATCGACGAATAGAAGATGAGGATCGCACCCAGATGGACCGAACTAAGTCCGGAAACCGATGACGGGGGCCTGGTCGGTCAGATAGGGGCGGGATGCGGTCCGGTGCGCTTCTTCGAGACGACGTGGTGCTTGGTGCGCGACCATCTTGTGGACGGAATGTGTCCGTGGTCGCCGGACGTGCGAACGGGTCCCCCGAACCCCTTGGCGGGTAGTTCAATCGGCAGAACGCCTGACTTTGGATCAGGAGGTTGGAGGTTCGAGCCCTCCCCCGCCAGCCATTCCGAACAGGGAAAACGGTTGCCTGGCGAGCTCACCGAATAGTCAACTAGCCGTCCGTGTCAGCGGAATGTCAGCGCGAACGTAGGTTTGATTTTCGTGCTGATTGCCTATGTCGACGAGTCGGGCGACACGGGACCGGTAGCTGCTGGCGGTTCGCTCACCTACACGCTTGGCTGCGTGGTGGTCGATGCCGAGCGTTGGCACGAAGCGTTTGACTTGATATTGGAGATCCGTCGCGACATGCGCGAGGAGTTCGGATTGCTGATGCGGGCCGAGGTCAAAGCTCAGTACTTGGTCCGAAACAGCGGCCCGATTCGGGACCTGGGCATCTCGCCCCAGGATCGGCAGGCACTATTTCGCGGACACATGGCGGCTCACGATGAAGTCGGGTCCCGCGTGTTCGCTGTCGTGGCTGACAAGCGCAGTGGACTGTCCGGGACGGACTGCTTCGATCTCGCGTGGGAGGGGCTACTTCAGCGACTCGAGCGCTCCACCCGTGACGCAACCGGCGCTCTGGGGCATAACTCGTTCATGGTTGTGCACGACGAGGGTGAAAGCCTCGCGATTCGTGCCTGGACGAGACGTGCCCGACGTCACCTTACGGCGGGAACCGCGTTCGGCGCTCGCCGCCAGCTGCGCGCTCCTGCGCGTCGGCTCGTGGACGACCCAGTTCCTCGTCAGTCGCAGCACTCCTACTTCATTCAGCTCGCCGATCTGGCTGCGTATGCGGCTTTCCGTTCCGTCGTTAGACCTGGAACCAACGTGGAGCGGGTTTGCCCTCAAGACATGTGGCTCGAGCTTGGAGAGGCGGTGGTTGCGGCGGTGAGCGGTCTGAGACCGAGAGCCGCGGCGGGAATCGTCCTCCGAAGCTAACTCCCCGCAGCCCAGGAGCCACGGGGAGTAGGGAAAGGGCCTACACCGTTCACAGGAAGCGGGTCAGTCCTTGAGCGGCATGGTAACGCCGGGCTGTATTGAGGGCGCGGATGACACGAAAAGGGACCTACCCCAGCAGGCTCGCCGAAAGGGCCGCGCCTGCCTCGTGGCCCGTGCTCGGCGCAGTGTGCGCGTACAGGGCGAGAGTGATCGCGGGGGAGCTGTGGCCCAACATTTCCTGGACGACCTTCACGCTGACGCCACTCGCGAGCATCAGAGACGCCGCCGTGTGCCGCGTGCCGTGCAACGGAATGAGCGGCAGGCCCGAAGTCTCGACGAGATCCCGGAAGCGCGCGCCGAAGTGGTCGGGGCTGTACGCGCGCCCGAGCTCGTCGGCAAAGACGTGACCGACGCCCTCCCACGCCTCACCAGCGCGCAGGCGCTCGGCTTTCTGCGCGACCTCGTGTGCGCGGAGCAACGCGACGAGCGACGCATCGAGCGGCACGGTCCGCCGCCCGCTCGCTGTTTTCGGCGTCGACTCCGTTGCCTTCCCGTCGACTGAAATGCGCGTCCGCGTGATCTGCAACGTGGCTTCGGCGAAGTTCACGGCGTCCCATTGCAATCCGGCGATCTCGCCTCGGCGAAGGCCGCGGGTGAGAGCAAACGCCCACGCGACCTCAAGTCGATCGTCGCGGACGTGGGTTAGGAACGAACGAGCGTCCTCGCTCGACCACGATCTCATCGCTTTGTGTTCGAGGCGCGGACGGTCGACTCCTGCGAGGGGGTCGCGGCCGAGGAGCCCGTTCTTGAGCGCCCACGCGGTCGCCGCCTTGAGCGTCGTGACCGCGACTTGCGCCGTCCGGGCGCTGAGCCCTTTCCGCCCGGTCGCACTCTTGGCGGTCCGCATCTTCTCGATGAGAGCGGAGACGTCAGTGGGGGTCAGCGCGGCGACCTTGCGGGCACCGAGAGCCGGGATCAGATACCAGCGCGCGGCGCCCTCGTACTGGCTGAGCGTGCTTGGGCGCAAGCCCCGTGACCGCTGCGCGGGGAGCCAATAAACCTCAAGCAACTCGGCGAGCGTCAGCGGCGCGTCCTTGCGCCATTCCCCGGTCGCGACGCGCCCGAGAACGACGTTCAGGTGCTCCCGCGCGGCTCGCTGAGTCCTAAACCCGCCCTTTGAGTGCTGGCGCCGTTTGCCGGTGCTCGGGTCACGGGACTCCCAGTAGCACGTCCACGATCCACCATCACGCCTCTGGCGAGTGAAACCTTTCATGTCATTCCTCCTTCGAGTCGATAAGTCCTTCGGCCTGGGCTCGGCGAACGAGACGCCGTGCCTGCGCAACTGAGTAGGCGAGCAACCTGGCCGTCTCCTTCATCGGCGCGCTGGGATGCGTCTTACGAGCCTGCGCGCACGCGTCAGCGACCTTTTTGAGATCCTCGACCGAGTGCCCGCGGCGGCCCGGGTACTTTTTCGCCGCTGTCGGCAGCGCGGGGCTGGGTGAGCGGTCGAGCTGGTCGGCGGGCAGCGCGAACCGCAGAGCGTTGTCGGCATATTGCGCCGCGAGGTTCAGTAGGCGACCAAAGGGAATAGAGCGCAACTGAGCGACAGACAGCGGCTCCAACGTCTCGACGAGCATTCCGGTCGCGACCGTGCGGCCTTCCCTGATGTTCAGTCGAAGCCATACGGCCGCGCCCTCGCCCGCAAATGCGAGCCAACGCTCTCCCTTCTCGCCCTGGGCGAGCTGGTCCCAGATGTCGGGGGTTATGGCCCGGATCTCCGGGCCCGGTTCGCCTCCATCCCCGAGTCTCAACCGCACAACGAAAGCATAGCGAGCGGGTAGCGACGGAGCCAAGTCATATTCTGCCGCGCGTGATGATCCAAAAATCGACTTCTCTTGAACGTCTGCCGGTAAGCAGGCTGATGCCTTCTACCCAAGTAGTGGGAGGGCGTGCAGCTTTGCGCGACACCAAATACCGCGCGCCCCACAGGCTTCCAGCGGTTAGGCAGCGTTCCTAAAGTGAGCGTGAGCTGTCGTACGAAGGGAGTCCGATGGGCGTCGAAGAGGTCCTCGAATTAGCTGAGCGCCCACGTCTGCCCTCCCCAGACGAGGCTCGACGCATCCTGAAGTCGGGGGACGTGCAGATCCAAGAGCTGGCTCACGCGATCGGCGTGCACCCTGTGACGGTCAGCAAATGGCTCAGCGGGGCGCAGCGGCCCACGGGTGCGCGTGCCCAGGTTTACGGTCGCGCCTTGGCGCTGCTCAAGGCGAACGCGGAGAAGCCGTGAGCGCCGTCACCTACACCGCCGAGGAACTCGCCGAGTTGGCGGGTGTCAGCTCATGGTCGATTTACAACTCAGTCCGCGACGGGACCTGCCCCTTCCCCTTCGTGCGCGTCGGCCGTCGCGTTGTGTTCCCAATGGGACCGTGCGACCGCATCCTCGGGGTCGACACCGAATCCGAACGCCCGGACGCTGGCGATGACGAGCCGGTTCGGCTCCGACGGGTGACGACGACGTGAGGTCAACACTCGAGCTCCACTGGAGGATGAGGGTTGGCGTTCTCCGGCTGCGCGTCCGCGCCTGGAAGCGCGTCGTCGATGCGGTCGAGCGAAGGCTACGAGCGGCCTACAACGAGCTCGTCGAGGCGGAATCCTCGACGTGACTGCCCTCGACGTCCTCGAATCGGCACTCGCAGCGTACGGATGCGAGCCAAAACGCCGCGGCAATCACATCGATTTCAAGTGCCCCATACACGGTGACGACCACGAGTCTGCGACGGCCGATCAGCGGGGCGGAAAGGCACTCGTGCGGTGTCACGCCGGAGAGGGGTGCCCTACCGACGAGATCCTCGCCGTTCTCGGACTTCCGATGTCGGCGCTGTTCGACGAACCGAGCACGAACGGCCAAAGGCGGACGATCGCAGAGACCTACGACTTCTGCGACGAGAGCGGGGGGCTCCTCTATCAAGTCGTCCGCTATTCGCCGAAGAGCTTTCGCCAGCGTCGGCCCGATGGCCTCGGTGGGTGGACTTGGAACCTGTCGGGGGTTGACCGCGTCCCGTACCGACTGCCCGAGTTGATCGAGGCTGTGAAGTCCGGGCGGTGGGTGCTGATTCCCGAAGGGGAAAAGGACTGCGACCGTCTAGCGCGCGAGGGACTTGTTGCGACGTGCAACGCCGGTGGCGCCGGTAAGTGGCAACCGGGATGGGCTCGCTACTTCGAGGGGGCCAAGGTCGTCGTCCTGCCCGATCTCGATGCGCCGGGCGAAGAGCATGCGGTGCGCGTCGCAATCTCACTCTCGAGTGTCGCCAAATCGGTGAAGGTCGTCGAGCTTCCTGGGTTACCCGAGCACGCCGACGTTTCCGATTGGTTCGACGGCGGCGGGACGGTTGACGATCTGAAAGCGCTCGTCGCATCGGCGGAGGATTGGGTAACTACCGGGAGCGTGTCGGAGCCCGTGGGCGAACCCGACGAGGCGTCCGATCAGTCGATGACGACTCCGATCCGCGTGGACCGAGCGCTGCGCCCCATCCCCAACTCGGGTCCACCGAGCAAGATGGAAGCGGCTCCACCGAGCTACGACAGTTTGATCGAACTGAACGTCCGTCGAGCTCGTCCGGGAGGCTCGATCCTCGATGTTCCCGAGATCGTCGAGAGCGTCTGGGGAAGCGGCCACCAATGCATCTGGGCGCGCGGCGAGCCGTTCATTCTGTGTGGGCCCGATGGGGTCGGTAAGACGACCCTCGCTCAGCAACTCAGCCTTGCCCTCGGCGGGATCGTCGCGCCGGAGCTCCTAGGGTTTCGAGTCGTCCCCAGCGAACGACGTGTGCTGTACCTCGCTTGCGACCGACCCGCGCAGGCGCGCCGATCGTTCCGTCGAATGGTCACCGAGGATCACCGCACGGCGCTCGACGAGCGGCTCGTCGTTTGGTGCGGTCCGTTGCCTTTCGATCTCGGCGGCGAGCCCTACGCACTCCTCGCTCTTGCCCGCCGTTTCGGTTGCGATGCCGTCGTTCTCGACGCCGTGAAGGACGTCGCCGCCGACCTCTCGCGCGAGGAGACGGGCCAAGGTCTCAACCGCGCCTTCCAGCACTGCGTCTCCGATGGTGTCGACATCGCTGCGCTGCACCATCAGCGCAAGGCTCAAGCGGGCCAAGGCAAGCCGCGTCACCTGGCCGACGTGTACGGCTCGAGATGGCTGACCGCCGGAGCCGGGTCTGTCGTGATGCTGTGGGGCGAGCCCGGTGACCTTGTCATCGACTTCACCCACCTCAAGCAGCCCGACGAGCCGGTCGGCCCGTTCCAAATCGTCCACGACCACGTGAGCGGCCGAACAACAGTCGTCGAGCACTTGGACGCCTACGCGCTTGTCATAAGGTCGACCGATGGCGTGACCGCAGCCGACGTCGCGTCGACCCTCTTTGGCAACGACGAGCGGAACTCGGTCGAAAAGGCGCGACGCCGTCTCGAACGCCTCGTCTCGGACGAGAAGATCCACCGCCAAGAGGGTGAGATGCGAGGCGGCGCAGCGGGCCGCGAGCCGAGTCGGTACTACCCGATCTCGCTCCTCCACCAAGGGGGCGACGGTGCCTAGACCCACACGCGTCCCCACACGCGTCCCACACGCGTCGGTTTCGACCACCTACACGCGTGTCACCTGGGAACGTCCTGCTCGAGCCACACGCGTCACCCACACGCGCTCACACGCGTCACCTACACGCGTCACGAGGGGTCCTATAGGGCCCCGTGCGCGTGCGCAGGGCAGTGACCTTCCGATGAGACGTCGACACCGCGCCCTTTACGTGCTGCCCTCCGTCACCGATGACACTGACCCGAAGGTGAAGAACGCACTCGCCATCCGTAATGCCGCGAGCGTGAGCGGGCGGTGCCCGAGTTGCGGAGCAGTCATGCAGATCGTCTCTTGGGAGCCGGGTGAGATTGGCGAGGCGCGAATGGAACACGAGCACGACTGCCCGGCGCTGGTCGATGAGGAACGAGGCGGATGATCGAGCCCGCGGCAAGAGCGGCGGCGGCATCGTCGGGTCACGACACCGGCTCCTCGTGTGCGTACAGCGGAATATACGAAAACGATGCGCGCGCGAGGCGGCTCGATCGCCTGATTATGAATCAGGTGGGACGCTCAAGGGTGCAGGTCAACGGCTATGTGTCAGCGGCTTGTCAGCGCAAAGGACCCTATGGACGGGGGACCACCGTCGTCGGCCTCCCAAAAGGCGACGGCAGGCCGATTCGGTCGCCCGGAGATTCCTCCTTTTTCCGTCGCTCGACCGCGGGCTAACTCGCCGAAATTGTGCGCCACGCGCGTGGAGCCTCTGAGTGAGTTCCATCGCCGACGCCACGCTGACCGCGTCCGTCGTCGCTGTACGTCGAGACGGCACGCCGGTAACCCAACGCTTACCCGCGCGCCGTTACTCGTGGGCACCGTTCCAGTTCGGCAACCGGGCCGCTGTTCGACACGGTGCCTTTTGCAAGGCGATCATCTCGAAAAAAGCGAATGAACTGCGGACTGCGCTCGTGTGGGAGTGTCCGTGGCTTCTCGACGGCGACATTCAGGCGCTCGAACTGCTCTGCTGGGTCGAAGCTCGGGCGAGACTGCTCCACCTTCACGTCATGCGAGTCGCGGCGGAGCAGGGAGTCGAGGCGGTGCCGCGATATCTGTGGGGGGAGGCTCGTCGGGCGGACCTACGCGCCATGAAGCTTACGGATTCGCTTGGGTTGTCGCCGATGGGCCGCGCGCGACTTCGACGATGACCAACGTCGACGCTGTTTGCGGCTGCTGCATTACACGTACCTGCTGCTCATCGAGTGCCCATAAACGGCACTTATGCCACTCGCCTTGACTTAGTTACGTCGCGCGTTATGTGGCACGTGACGAGAATCGCCGACAACAGCCGCAATGCGTCAGTTTGATCGCACTCTGCCGAGCGCCAGCTCGAATCCCTCTTCAGCACTGAGCCTTCTGCCCTCGGCATAGGCGCGCTCGAACTCCGCATCACCGAGGCGTGCACGCACCTCGTTGATGCTGATCTCTCGATTGTGCGCCTCGTGTACTTCTGCACCCAGCTGGTCCATGAATGCCTGCGCGACACCGTGCAGCAGGGCGGCCCGGTGCCAGTCGCCCGAGTCAACTGCGAGATAGGCGAGCCAAAGGTCCGCGGAGGCAATCCCGGAACGGTCTCCGGCTCGCCGACTGATGCGCAACCCATCCTGGAACTTGGATCGAGCACCGTCGCGGTCGCCCTCTTCACGCAGTACTCGGCCCAGGTTGAGGATCGGCTGATAGTGGTTTACGTACCCGATCGCATCACTGACTCGAACCGCCTCTTCAAGGTGTGATCGCGCAGCAGGGATGTTTCCCACCTGCAGCGCGAAGACACCAGCATTGTTCTCTATATGTGCGATGCAGAACTGATCGCCTGAGCGATCGGCGCACGAGATGGCCTCGGTGAACATCTCTTCGGTGCGGGCTCGGTCGAGGATCCTGCTGCTGCAGAGGAGGAACATCCTCAGGCTGTTGGCCAACAAGACCTCGTCGCCGAGCACCCTGGCGCGCTCGACAGCCTCTTTCCCGAATGGAAACCCTCTCTCAGGGTCGCCGGCGAAGTAACACTTCGAGCAGAGATAACTGAGCGACCAGATGAGTAATCGGTCGTCATCGAGCTGGCGGGCTATCTCGACCGCCCGTTCGCCGGCCAACAGTGCCTTTCTGATATCGCTGGAGAGAAACGCGACGGTGGTCAGGGCCGCGGCGAACAGCTTGCGGTCCCCTTGGGCTTCCGGACGTTCGAGCACGGACGTGAGCAGCCTGACCGCTTCCTCGTTTCGCTCACGCACCCGCCAATAGCGCTGCAGCGCCACGCCGAAGCGGAGCACCCGCTCGGTCCCGTCGCGTTCGGCGGTCGCGTGCTCCAGCGCGCGTTGGAGGTTCGCCTGGTCGGCGTCGAGCCGTGCGAACCACCGGCCCTGTTCGGGTCCGAAGAGGTGCGGTGCGGCGAGTTCGGCAAGCGATAGGTAGTACGAGGCGTGTGCCGCGCCGATGGCGGCGGCCTCGACCTCGTCCGATTCGACGAGGCGTTCGGCTGCGAACTGTCGGATCGTTTCGAGCAGCCGGTAGCGGGCCTTTCCTCCGCTCGGCTCTGTGACGACGAGGCTTTTGTCGACGAGTGACCCCAACAAGTCGTCGACGTCAATCTCCTCGATGTCTTGCAGGCAACAGACCTCCTCGGCGGCTTCCAAGTCGAAGCTCTCGGCAAACACCGAAAGGCGACGAAGCAGCGACTGCTCGGGGCCGTTGAGGAGCGAATAGGACCACTCGACCGTTGCCCGCAGGGTCTGTTGGCGCGGCATTGCGCTCCGGCTCCCCCCGGTCAACAGGCGGAAGCGCTGATCGAGTCGGTCGTTGAGGCTTTCGAGTGACATCGACCGCAGCCGGGCGGCGGCAAGCTCGATGGCGAGCGGCATCCCGTCCAGTCGCCGACAGATCGAGACGACGAGCGGGCCGGTCTCTTCGTCGAGGGTGCACTCGGTGCCTTGTGTCCTCGCCCGATCCACGAACAGCGCGACGGCGTCCGACTTCTCAGTCGCGAGGGAATCGTCGTTGTCGGGCTTGGGGAGCGACAGCGAAGGCACTCGGTAGATGGTCTCGCCACCAATGCCAAGCGGTTCACGGCTCGTCGCCATCAGGTGGACTCTTGGGCACCTCGCCAAGATGGCGTTGGCGACTTCTGCGCACGCCCCGATCAGGTGCTCGCAGTTGTCGAGCACGATCAGCACGTATTGGAGCTCGAGGGCGTCGACCAGGGTATCGAGCACCGGCCGACCGGCTCGGGTCGTGATTCCGAGCACCTCGCTGATCGCCGACGGGACGGCACCTTGTTCTGAGACCGAGGCGAGCTCGACGAGCCAGACCCCGTCGCCGGACCCGTCCAACAGTTCCGCCGCCACCTGCAGGGCGAGCCGGGTCTTGCCCGACCCCCCGGCGCCAGTGAGGGTGATGAGCCGAGCGGACTCGACAAGACGCCGGACCTCGGCTACTTCGACATCCCGCCCGACGAAGCTCGCCGGCTGCGCAGGCAGGTTGTTTGGCAGCGCCGGGTTGTCGAGCGAGCGCAACGGCGGGAAATCGACCTCGAGTCCTTCGCCTTCTAACTGGAAGATCTGCTCTGGGCGGCCGAGATCCTTAAGGCGATGAGGACCGAGATCACGGAGGAACCCGCCGGAAGGAAGGGTGTCGCGCAGTAGGGCGGCTGCGGCTGCCGAGCAAAGGATCTGGCCACCGTGACCGACGGCCGCCACCCGGGCAGCGCGATGAACCTCGAGCCCGACGAGACCGGTCGTCGTCTCTTCGGCCTCGCCCGAGTGGATGCCCATCCGCACCCGCACCTGCTCGCCTCCTGGCCAAAGGTGGGATGAAAGCGCCCGCTGCAGCTCGACGGCGGCCGATACACAGGCGCTCGGCGAGGTGAACACGGCGAAGAAGCTGTCTCCTTGCGTGCTGACCTCCTTGCCGTCGTGCGCGGCGAGACAGGACCGAATGAGGGAGTGGTGCTCGGCGAGGACAGTGACGTAGACGTCGTGTCCGAGATGCTGCAGCAGCTCCGTCGAGCCCTCGATGTCGGTGAAAAGGAAGGTGAGCGTCTCCGTGGGCAGAAGCGTAAAAGGTCAACCGGGCTGCTGCCGCCGACGTAGTTCGCGGACGATCGATGCCACACAGCTCTTGGCGGACTGTCCCATACCGACGCCGGTGCGGGTTCAGTCGGGTGCCTCATATCGCCGGATCGGCGCAACAGCTCTAATACGCCGGCGCGGCCGAACGTTCAAGGAGAAAAAGGCTTCGCGGGTCCACGTCATCTCGAGACTCGGTGCGTCCACTCCCTGCTCTGCTCGACGGTACCTTCCACCACAAGGCCGATGACACGGCGGTCTACGGTCGGCAGGCCATGAGCACACGAGCAAAGGACAAGAAATGACAGACGATGTCGCCGTGCTGCAAACATCCGTCGGGCGGCTGCGCGGAATTGTCGAGCGGCTCGACCCGGGCAAGCTCGAAGAGCAAGCCTTCCCGACCGAGTGGACCATCGCTGACGTGCTCTCCCACCTCGGCTCCGGCGCAGTTATCCTCCAGCGTCGGTTCGACGACGCCGTCGCAGGGAGCGAAACTCCGTCGGAATTCGCGCCGTCCATCTGGGACGCCTGGAACGCCAAGACATCGAAAGCCCAGGCCACCGACGCCCTCATCGCCGACCAGGCCTTCGTCGACCGCGTCGGATCGCTCACGGAGGAGGAGCGGAGCCGGTTCGAGTTCGCCCTGGGGCCTATGACCTTCGACTTCGCTGGATTCATCGGACTGCGGCTGAACGAACACGCCCTCCACACCTGGGACATCGAGGTGGCCTTCGACCCTCATGCCCCCGTGGCCCCCGACGCGACCCGACTCGTCGTCGACAACCTGCAGATGATCACCCGCTTCACAGGGAAGTCCACCGGCACCGAGCATCCCATTGCAGTACACACGATCGAACCGCCGCGCGACTTCACGATCACGATCGGTGCCAACGCCGTCTCGCTGGAGCCCACCGAGCCCGTCGACGAGCCGGACCTCGAGATCCCTGCCGAAGCTCTCATCCGACTCGTATACGGCCGCATGGACCCAGATCACACGCCTCCTACCCGCGGACCTGCCGACCTCGACGAACTGCGACGGGTGTTCCCCGGCCCTTGATGGTCGTCAGCACCCCGACCGAGCATTCCGGTCGGGTTCGAGCTACCCGTACGGAAACAATGCCGAGGCATTGACAGGTCGGCGTGCTGTCAGTTCATCGATGGACCTTGCTGAACGAGTGTCCCAGAACAATGACAATGCCTGAGGGTCCACCGCGTCGTCGTTGGTTCTCAATAGTTTCGGGAGCACTCGAGAGTTCAGCCTGACTCGAAGTGATGACGATCTCGGTCGTTGTCGGCTGAGCACTTCGAGCGGCACATTGAAAAACGGCACGTCCCGTTCCGAAGCAAGGGTGATTGACCCGGCTTGCAGTGAACAAGTCGGACCACCCGTCACTCCGATCCGGGACGGCCGTGCCACCCCTCAATCCCGCTTAAAGAAAGGAAGGGATGGCGATGACAATGCTAGATACGCGTCGTGTGACGGGTGGTGTCGACACCCACCTCGACGTGCATGTTGCCGCGGCACTCGATCCACTCGGTGGTCTCCTCGGCACGAAGTCGTTCGAGGTCAACCCCGCCGGCTACAAGTCGTTGCTCTCATGGCTCGAGAACTTCGGCGCGTTGGGAAAGTCGGTGTCGAAGGAACCGGTTCTTATGGAGCCGGGCTGGCGCGCTTTCTTCACCGTCACGGCGTCGATGTCATCGAGGTCGACCGGCCCAACCGAGCCGAACGCCGCCGCTCGGGAAAGTCCGATCCGCTCGATGCAGTGGAAGCCGCCCGATCAGCGCTCAGTGGTCGAGCAAAGAGCCTCCCGAAGTCAAAAGACGGCGCGGTCGAGGCGATCCGGGTCCTCCTCGTCGCCAAGCGCTCGGCACGCCAGGCGCGGGTGAAAGCCCTCACCCAGGTGCGCCACCTCGTCATCACCGCTCCTGACGAGCTCCGTCGCAGGATGAAGGGCCTGAGCGTCGCTGCCTTGGTCAAAGAGGGAGCGAAGCTCCGTCCGCGATCGGCCGATCCAGTCACTGCCGGGACGAAGGCCGCCATCTCTTCGCTTGCGCATCGGATCCAAATGCTCGAGCGTGAGCTCGCCGAACTCGACGAGATGATCAACGCGCTTCTCATTGCGACCGCACCCGAACTGCTCGCCCTGTTCGGGGTCGGCCCCCACACGGCCGCTGCTTTATTGGTGTGCGCCGGCGACAACCCCGAACGACTCCACACAGAAGCTTCCTTCGCGCATCTCTGCGGGGTGGCGCCGATCCCGGCGTCGTCGGGGAAGACCACCGGCCGCTATCGACTCGACAGCGGTGGTGATCGTCAAGCGAATAGCGCGCTGTGGCGCATCGTCATGGTTCGCATCGCCCATGACCCCGAGACCACGGCTTACTTCGAACGTCGCGTGAAAGAGGGTCGATCCAAGCGCGAGGTCATCCGCATCTTGAAGCGCTACGTCGCCCGCGAGGTCTATCGCCATCTACCTCGCGGCTGAGTCCGTGGCCGTGGGTTTGGCTCTTCCCATAACTGTCACCCGAACGGGCTGACTTTCGCGCGACTCGCCGACCCACGGCCCGGCGATCACTTCGTCGAAACGCGTGGCCTCATAAGAGCTTGCCCTCCGACGCGGAGTGGCTCTTCATTGTTCTGCCCGCTGTTTCCACTCCCGAAGATCGCCAACGGGGCTTGACAACTGATAGGAGCGTCACGCGCCCCCGAGTCTCGATCCGAGTAGCCCAGATCGCCGGGTAAGTGCGGCACCCTTCGACACTTCCCCCGAGGGACGGCAGGTCGGCGCTGACGTAACCGCGGCGCAACCGCTTTCCGCGTAAAACGTGAGCGAGAAACGAGATTGCGAGCCTTGCGGGAGCCGATGGTGATGCGATTCGCGAAAAGAACGAAGCTGCGCGTCACTGGGGTCGGGCTGGCGCTCGCCGCCGTGGTGGTGCTCTTTGCCGCCTGCGGCGGCGCTGGCGGTCCGGGTGTCGCCAGCCTCGGGTCGTCGACGACCACGACGACCCCACCGGCAGCTGGGTCTTCGGGCGCGAACAAGGCGACTGCCTTCTTGGACGGCGTTAAGTACTCCGAGTGCATGCGCTCCCACGGGGTGCCGAACTTCCCGGACCCGACCAGCGATGGCAGCTTCCTTGATATCCGCGGGGTCCTGAACGGCGTACCCATCGACCAGAATTCGACTCAGTACATCAACGCGAACAAGACCTGTCAGCACTTTCTCCCAGCCCCGTCCCCGGCGCAGTTCGACCAGGCTGTCGCCCAGGCGCTCAAGCTCTCCGAGTGCATGCGGTCGCATGGCGTGCCGGGCTTCCCGGACCCGAAGGCAGGGAACGGCAACATCAGCCTCCGGATTGGCGGAAATGGCGTCGATCCCAATTCGCCGCAGTTCCAGGCGGCCAACTCGGCCTGCAAGCAGTACTCGCCGGGAGGTGCTGGGCTACCCACCCCGCCCAAACCGGGTCCAGCGGGTAAAGCTTCAGGTTAAGCAAGCAATTTTAATTGTCCTGAATTAAATGAACTCGTGTATCTACACGATCACGTAGTGCCGCCCGATTCTGCCGCCCTCTTGATCGCAGCAAGGGTCGCTGGAATCCCCCGATGGGCAGCCTCGGTTCGATCAGCAATCTGGGCGAGAGCGTCACCACCGAATCGTTCCTCGAATCGTGCGATACCAGCAGGGAGGAACTCCCATGACTCAGTGACCTTCGTCCCACCGTCAACCGGGGTGAACGTGTAGCCCCAGCGAACCCATGAGTCACCAACGACGAATGCGAACTCGCGCCCTCGCTCTGCCGCCACGACTTCCGAACGTGTTTCCCACGTCCGTTCAGAGGTCTCATTGCGACCGGTGAACCGGGCACCCACTCGGGGGCCATTGCCCTCGTCCCACCAGCAGGCTTTGCAAACTGGACTCCATTCGCCCATTCGAGTGACGTCGGAGACCATGTCGTAGAGCGAATCTGCCGGACGGGCGATCACGGTCGACTCTGAGTAGCTGGGATTCGTCATTCGCACAACCAGCGGACATTTTGTGGTGGGAGTCTGGAGGTGGAGGTTGTTGATTCACCCCGTCGACGTTTGGAACGATCGGCGGACCTAGTCGCACGCGCGTAATCGAACACAATTAGCCGGCGGGAGAGTCGTCTAACGGACACTCGCAACCTTCGGATTGTGACGGACACGGACCGAACATCCGAGACCCACTATCGAAGTGCAAATGACCGCATTCGTTGCACCTGACAATTCCTCGGTCCTCTATCGACCGCCCGTAAGCACGATCGATCTCCCTCGATTGTTCGATCATTCGTCGAAGGTAAGCAGGTTCAGTTCGCCTTTGCTCCGCCTCAGCCGATAGGACCGCCCGTTCACGGTCGCGTTCTGCCCGAGTTACCGGGAACCTCGCGTTCCATTGACGCCGTTTCATCATTACTTAGCCGACGCGTCGATTTACCGGTATCCGCCTCCAAGCGGCGAAAGGTCGCGCACTGTTTCCTGCTGCTCCTTGTCAAGTGCTCTAAGAAGCCAAGCGTCAAACACGTTCGTCACTTCCGGCTTCTCCGCGAATTCAATCGTCGGTTGATGGTCAACCGTCGGCTGTGGCAACTCCGGGATTGTCGGGTTCATTCGAGTCCCCTTCCATTGGCGGCTCGGGTGTAATCGGCGGTTGAAGGTCGAATCTCAGGTCCTGAAGATGCGATTCCAGAATGGTGACGCTTTCATTGTTGATCGTCCCGTAAAGCTCAGCGAGTTCACCTAGCTGCTCATTTGTAAGCGGCTGAATACCGGCGAGCGAGATTACGCCCATATCTGTGTCGGTCCCGACCCCCGGTGCCACTTCGGAACGGCGCTTGGCTGCGTAGACCCTGTAGAGCGTTTCTTTGAAAGGCGCGGTTGGCGAGTGTCGGAAACCGATCATCGCTTGCATGACGTGAATCCAGCCGGTTCCAATGGCAGCAAAAGCGATCACGTCGTGCTCGCGAGCCGTGCGACCGGGATTGTGCACGGTGAAGAGGTGAGCACCGGTCGCATCTACTCCGGCGACCAGCAATTCCACGCCGAGATTGAATTGCGCCATCGCTTGATCGATCGCGGCCGTGATTTGGCCGTTGAAGGTGCTGTGTCCTTGATAGAAGCTTTGAAAGCTCAGACCTCTTGCGCTGAGAATCTGACTTTCTACCCACTGATTTCTGACCGCCTCGTAATTAACCGCGAGTTGAGCAGCCATCTGGGCGATGGTGGGGCTTGTGCCATACATTGCTTGCGCGGTTTCGTTGGCCAGCCGGGTGCCGATCAGTGCATCCCCCGCGACCATAGTCACGGCACACGGAGACGCCGGGGTGATCTTCGGGACCGTGTGCTCAAACTCGATAAGGCCCTGATAAGTAACCATTCGATCCGACCCAATGATTACCCGAGGCTGCCCCTGGTCGTCGGTGCATATGGCGGCGAGGCAGACCGTCATGACAACGAGCAGGTTAGCGCCATTCGCGTTCGCGTTTTGATTGATCTCAATTACTCAAATGCGTTTACGCGCGTTGGCGACGTGAGTTTCGCAGTAGCTAACCGACACAGCTTTCGCTGCTGGCTTCGGCTCTACCGGCTTCCGAGGCAGCTCGCTCTCGCGCCCTCGCGGGGTGCGCGGGTTCACGGCCCGGCCCAGGCGTGAGCGTCGTTTTCGTTCCCCTCCTACGCTTCGGCCACACTCAGTGAAAGGAGTCGGATTTTGAAGCGCATCGCTCTATGCACCGCCCTCGTGCTCAGTCTCGCTGGAGGGCTCCTCGCGGTCGAGCTCCCAGCGTCGGCCGCGAAGGCGCCACACCACCCGAGCGCCAAGAAGGTCGTCATCGTGCGCGGACCTCGGGGTCCGCGTGGGCCGCGAGGTCCCAAGGGAACACCCGGCACGAACGGCACGAACGGCACGAACGGCACGAACGGTACGAACGGTCAGCCTGGGCCGAGCACGACCACGGCCAAGGCACTTCCTAACGAGACCGTCCCGACCACAGATACGACGATCGGAACGCTGAGCCTCAACGCGAATACGAACTACCTCATCTCATTCAGCGACAGTGTTCAGTCCACTGGAGGCGTAGTCGGAGAGGTCGATTGCTTCCTGACTGCCAGCGGCGGCCTCGCCGTCTCAGGCGACAACAATCCCTACGTCGTGAACGCTGCCGGGTCAAATGTAACTTCCGACCTGTCGGCGTTCGACACCGTCGCCGTGGGTTCGACACCGGCCACGCTCACGCTCACGTGCGTCAACGACTCGGGCGGCACCGAACTCTTTAACAGGGGCGAGCTGGCAGCGACGGCGGTTGGGACGCTAAGTCAGAGCTAGATCGAACGGAACCACGTCGTACAACTCGACCCCGGTGCTTTGGCACCGGGGTCGAGTTGTATATCGCACCTTCGCCGTTTTAATTGAACTGATTTAGCCCGCGGGCCGAGACGCGTCGGCTGGCTAATAGGACAGATATACGCGGCGCTCGCTCCCCGCAGCCGTTGGGCCGACCGTTCCCCAGCCTTGATGTAGCAGAACGTCCGCTGGCAAAGCGCGTCCGCGGGTTTTCTTACGCGGGACTCCGTCACCGTGTTGTCCCATACCGTGGCTTTGCGCCGCCCAAGTCACCGACGCGCGACAACTAGGGCGGCGCGCAACACTGCAGCTCTAGTTCTTAGCGGTTAAACGTGACGCGTTCAGCGGGTGTCCCGAATTGATGTTCGTCTGCATCCGCGTAGTCGAAGCTGTAGTGGTGCCAGTGCCGGGAGCACAGATCGCATATACCTCGTAGTCCAACCCATCCGGGGTGCTGTTAGCGGTGACGATGTCGACATCCGCGGTCCACTCCGTCGTCGACAGGTCGCCCGCCTCGTCTCCCGGGTAACTGTCCTCCAACTTGTTCGCCGATGGGTCATCCAGTAACGCGCCGCCCCCGGTCAAGACGTAGCCGGTTGGACAGCTCGCGTTGCCGTAGTACTCGCCGGGTGTGTCCGACGTCGTGTAGGAGCTGTAGACGATCTGCTCCGTCAGTGACTGCGGACCTGCCACACCCTGCGCTCCTGCCACACCCTGCGGACCTGCCACACCCTGCGCTCCTGCCACACCCTGCGGACCTGCCGCCCCGCGCGGACCACGTGGGCCTCGCGGGCCGTGTACGACAATCGTTTTCTTGTCGGTCGCGTGGTGGGTCTTCGCCGCCGCGGCCGGAAGCTCGACCGCGAGGAGACCCCCGGCGAGACTGAGGACAATGGCGATGCACATGACGATGCGCTTCATATCCCGCTCCTTGTCTCTAATTTCTGTTGCCCTCCAATTTCTGTTGCCCTCCTCGACGTCCGAGGTAGGAACTGGTGGCGCCTCGGGGTCGCGGCCCAACTGCCTCGTGAAGCCGAATCCCCTTGTCGCCAAGGCGCCAGATGACGTAGACGCGACGACCGCTGGCGTGCGTCCACAGATTCGGTGCGCCCGAACAAACGCACGAAAGGCAGAGCCAGTCGGGCCGAGACGACGCAGTGTCATTGGGCGTCACTCCAGCGACCGGCTCCACGGCGATCACGGTCCTTCGGCTTTCCACGTGACCGTGAAGTTTTCGCCGGACGGATCCAACGCTCCGGACTCATCGAGCAGCATCGAGCCCGAGTTCGACACCATGTTGAGTTCAGAGCTGGTGAAGGCGGGGATCGAAGCCGGGCTTCCAGTGGTCGCAGCTTGCGCGTTCGAGATCGCGACGGTTCCAAAGTCTGCGAGCGCTGTGAGCTGGCACGAGGAGTCGCAGAGCTCGGGCCGCTCGACGATCCATTCAGCCGACGACTGGGCGGCAGACGAGAAGCCGATTGTCGTCGAAAAGCTCCATCGCACAGAGGAGTCTGTCAGCGCGAGAGTCCAAACACCTCCCGCTTCACTGACCGAAGCGTCGATCACGTCCCCCGGGGAGACCGGGTAGTCGCTCGGGTTGAGTTCTACTTCGTTACCTCCGGAGACGTTCGGGTCGCCGTACATCTCGTACCAAGCGTCGTAGGAAGCGGTTCCGTCGGAGCAGTCCCCTTCGGTTCCGTCTTGTTCGACCGTCTGGCTCGTGTTGCCATCGATGCCAACCCACACGGCGGAGTACTGGGTTCCCGATGAACAAGAGACCGTGGGCACGGTCCAGCTCGCGGACACGGAATCGAACTCTGTGCACGGGTCAGTCGCCACGTAACCCGACCAATTCTGGGAAGTCTCGGGGCCGGTGGCAACCGTGAGCGCGGCGGGGTCCGTCGTCGTTGACCCGGCGGAGTTCGCGAACACGGCTTCGAGTTCGTCTCCGTTTGCGGAACTGGAGGCGGCAAAGGAGTAGCACGACGAGGTCGCGCCGACGACAGGTTGCCAACTGACTCCGCCATCGGTGGAGACCTCCCACTGCACCGTTGGAGTCGGTGACCCAGTAGCCGCGGCAAAAAATGCGGCGGTCGTGTTCTCCAGCGCCGTCTCTTCTTCTGGCTGCGTCGTGACCGCTGGTGCCGCGTCAACCGTGAGGGTCGCCGCAGCGCTCGTTGCCGAGCCGACCGGATTCGTGAAGACAGCCTCGAACTCATCACCGTTGTTCGAGGTCGCGACTCTGAACGAATAAGGCGCCGACGTCGCGCCAGCAAAGGGGCCCCAAGTTGCGCCGCCGTCGGTCGAGATCTGCCACTGGACCGAGGCCGTCGGGGTGCCGGTCGCACTGGCGTTCAACGTGGCGATCGCGCCAGCCAAAACGCTTTCGCTCGACGGCTCCAGAGTGATCACCGGGGCGCTCCACCCTGGGGGCGTAGTCGGCTTTGGCGAAGGGGGCTGTCCCTCCTCGACTACCGAAAGCGACTTTCGCGTCGTCCTTCGGCCGCCGACCGCGGCGAGCACGAAGCGGAAGGTGAGCGCCGAAGCAGATGAGTTCTTCGGAATGTGGACGACGATGCGAGCCAATCCGGTCGCACACGGAAGAGTCCTCGAAAGACGCACGTTCGCGGAAGCGAACCGGCACGACGTCGCGCCGGAAACGACTGCGCGCAAGTGCACCGTTCCCCCAGCCGCGGTCAGACGAGCCGGAGTCGCGGAGAACCGGGCGATTCGGAGGTGCTGGATCTTGCCCGGGGACTTGATGAATCCGACTATTCGGTTCGTGTCAATGACGCGACCCGAGTATCGCGCCGACGCGATTCCCTTCATGCCGGACGGCGAGCCAAGAACCGTGAGTGTCGGCATAACGAGCGCTATACCAACCATCACTGTGATTCCGGCACGCGTTGCGGCGCGGGGCGCCGAGTTCACAAGGCGAACCCTACGTGACGAAAGTGGGTGGCACCTGCCTCGTATTCGCCACTCGACAGTGTCTAGAGACTGCACATCGTCGGGAGGGCTTTGCCAGCTCGTGGCACCACACCAGACGGCCTGAAGATCCTCAGTGCTATCTCGGCAGTCCGCGGCCCGGCTCGAGCACGGGCGTCGCGACGTATCTCCTGCGATCGACAGACGGCGGAAAGATCTGTCGGCTCGTGACTGGCCGTGAGACTCAGAATCGACCCCGAGAAGAGACCGGGTGTCGACGCCAAAACGACGGTTCTCGCACGGCCGACAGGTGCCGAAGGTCGCCCACAACGCTCAAGCCAAAAGTCCGCTGAGACTGTCCGCTAACGCCGGGTCGATGCGCGTTCCGAGGCGGCACGTAACCGCGGCGCAACCGCCTGCGGGAGGAGGGATTCAAGCCGCAGCCGTTCAACGCGTCGAGCGGGACCGATCTAAAGGACAGATCGGGCGAGTTGCAATTCCTGAACCTTCGCGCCGCGGCATGGTGGCACCTTCGCGAGCAGCTCGACCCGGCGTATGGCGCGACTCTCGCTTTGCCTGAAGACGACGAGCTGACGGCTGATCTCATCGCTCCCCACTACGCGATGACCTGCGCGGGCAAATTGCAGGTCGAGTCGAAAGACGAGATTCGGTCGCGACTCGGCCGCTCGACGGATCGTGGCGATGCCGTGGTGGAAGCGCGCTTCGACGCTGCGCGCGGAGTCGGCGCTGCCTTTATGGAGTGGATGCGCGAAAGGAAGGCGCGCTAGCCGCCGCACAGCCGAAGTCTGAGGAGCCGGCCCCGACAGGCGCTCTGCTCGCGCCGGTGCTTCGTGACTTCCCGCGCAAGATCCAGATAGCGGTTGGTGTAGGGAGTCTCTAGGGACTCGGAAGCCAATGGGAGTTCCAGTAAAACTCCCCGCTTGCCGTGTTGGGGAGCACCGTGAAGTCGACGGTGCCGATTTGGTTGTCGCCGTGAAACACGTAACAGGTCCCTGTCCGTCCCGGCTGCCACTTGGCGGGCAAGATGCACGAAATCGATTGCGCGTTGGTCACCCCGAAACCCGACGGTTGCCGTTCCCTGAGCAGACTCAGCTCCTGGCGTTGGAATGTTGCCAGTGTCGGGCCGCCGACTGACGCGCTCCCAGGTGTGTTCGGTACGGCCGCTTTGCTGTCGAGGTGGTGAACGATTACCCCGGTTATGCCCGCGGCGATGCCTGCCGCCAACAACGCGATGAGAACCACCCAGGGCGCGGCCAATCCACGGCGGGGCGGAGGTTGTTCAACTGGGGACTGCGGTGTTGGAGCAGGGGGCTGCATCGGTGCGGCAGGTGGTGGTGTCGAGCTTGTTCCCCCACATCCGCCATGTGTCCCCCAAATTGGACCCCGAACGTGCCTCATCCTGACAGCGAGGCAGGCTGGCAGTCCAGAATTCGGGCAACTGACGAGTTCGACCCGATTGCGCGCTCTCAGGATCGAGCTGACGGGGCGGGAAAGGGCAGAAGGACTTACGGTGACTACCCGCGGCGTTCGATGGGCGATGACGAATGCTCGTACAGCCCTGTGTGAAACTCGACCCCGTGTCCACGAGCGTCCCGAGCAAGAACGCGGTCAACAAGGCTAGATCGGGCCGGGCGTCGAAAAGGCGCTGAAGGTCCTAGAAGGATTGCAGCGCACACGCTGGTTTGGTGGGCGTGACGATGGCCGAGGGGCGCGCATCGCCAGTTCGTCACTAGTCGCCGTAGTCGTTTCCTCCATGTCAGCGGGATGTCAGCGGAACTCTACGAATCTGCCCTCTCTGGACCCGCTAGAACGCGCGACGGTCGAAGCCGCGCCAATCTGACCTGCATAGACTCGCCAGTCTCGCTGGCCCTCACGACTTATCGGTGA